>NZ_JAHCQH010000001.1 GCF_018449475.1 Ancylobacter radicis
CGGGCAAGACATCGCGTGAGCGGCAGAACGACTATGAGCGGCTGACGCAGATGATCCAGCAGCGCACCGCCGCTCTGAACGCTGAGACGGCGGCGCAGGCCGGCATCAATCCGCTGCTGGACGACTACGGTGCCGCCGTCGAGCGGGCGCGTGCTGAATTCGACCTGTTGCAGGCGGCACAGGAGGCGGGTCTCACCATCACGCCGCAGCTGCGCGAGAACATTGCAACGCTGGCGGATGCCTATGCCGATGCGTCCGTGGCGGCGGCGCAGCTGCAGGAGAGCCAGAATATGGTGCGGCAGAAGGCCGAGGACATGGTCGATCTCGGCAGGGACACCATGTCGGGCTTCATTTCCGACATCCGCAACGGCACATCGGCGGCGGACGCGCTCACCAATGCGCTCGGCCGCGTCATCGACAAGCTGGCGGACATGTCGATCAATACGCTTTTCGACAGCAAGACGGGCGCTCTGGGCTCGCTCATCACCTCGGCATTCAGCGGTACGCCCAAGTTCGCCGAAGGCGGCT
>NZ_JAHCQH010000010.1 GCF_018449475.1 Ancylobacter radicis
GCCCGCCGCCACGCCGTTCTCACCGAACAGCGCCGCCGCCACATGCGGGGTATCCGGCACCATGGTGATGATGATGTCGGCGTTCTTCGCCACATCCGTGCCGGTCGCGCAGGCGACGCCGCCCTTGCCGGTCAGCTCGGCCGGAACCGGCTTGATGTCGTAGAGATAGAGCTCGTGGCCCGCGTCGATGAGGTGGCCGGCCATGGGCGCACCCATGATGCCGAGACCGACAAATCCAACCTTCGCCATCGTCTTTTCCTCTTTTCCTCTAATGCTTTATTGACCAGCTTGCAATGAGCTCCGGCTCACGCACCGGTAAGGGTCTTGATCCAGCCGAGGCCGGCCGCGGTGTCGCCCTTGGGCTTGTATTCGCACCCGACCCAACCCGCATAGCCGATCGCGTCGAGGTGGCGGAACAGGAACTCGTAATTGATCTCGCCGGTGCCCGGCTCGTTACGGCCCGGATTATCGGCAAGCTGGATATGCGCGATCTGGGCGAGGTTCGCCTCGATGGTCCGGGCGAGATCGCCCTCCATGATCTGCATATGGTAGATGTCGTACTGGATGAAGAGGTTGTCCGAGCCGACCTCTTCGATGATCGCCTTCGCCTGCTTCGTGTAGTTCAGGAAGAAGCCGGGAATGTCGCGCGTATTGATCGGTTCGATCAGCAGCTTGAGGCCGGCTTCCTTGATCTTCGGCGCGGCGAACTTGAGGTTCTCGACGAAGGTCTTGTGCAGCACCTCGCGCTCGACCCCGGCCGGGGCGATGCCGGCGAGGATGTTGACCTGCGGGCAGCCAAGCGCCGTCGCATAAGTGATGGCTTTGTCGACGCCGGCGCGGAATTCGTCCACGCGGTCGGGCAGAATTGCAATGCCGCGCTCGCCGGCGCCCCAATTGCCGGCCGGCAGATTGTGCAGCACCTGGGCAAGGCCGTTGGCCTTCAGCTTGGCGACCAGTTCCTCGACCGGGAAGTCATAGGGGAAGAGATATTCGACGCCGGTGAAGCCGGCGGCGGCGGCCTTCTCGAACCGGTCGAGGAACGGCACCTCGTTGAACAGCATGGTGAGATTGGCGGCAAAACGGGGCATGGACCGCTCCTAGGCAGGGTCAGGAGTTGGCAGACGCAGGGCCGGCGGCAGCGATTGCCACCATGCCCTTTACCTGATGGACGCACTTCCTGTCGTTCGCATGAAAGCGCGCCGCGATGGAAGCCCTAGCGGCAAGGCCGATCGGGCAGGCCGACGGGCGTCGCCGGCCGGCTCGGGGGCGCCATGGGCACCCCCGACGAGACTCAGGCGTTTTCCTTGACGCCGGCGGGCGGCAGGTCGAGCACGTCTTCGAACTCGTTCACCGCGTCGATCTCGGTGCCCATGGCGATGTTGGTCACGCGCTCAAGGATGAACTCCATGACCACCGGCACCTGATGCTCCTTCATCAGCGCCTTGGCGCGGGTGAAGGCATCCTTGAACTCGTTGGGCGAGGAGACGCGCACCGCCTTGCAGCCGAGGCCCTCGGCCACCGCGACATGGTCGACGCCGTAGCCGGCATTCTCTTCGGCATTGATGTTGTCGAAGGCCAGCGAGACCTCGAAGTCCATGTTGAAGCCGCGCTGGGCCTGACGGATCAGGCCGAGATAGGAGTTGTTCACGACGACATGGATGTAAGGCAGCTTGTGCTGGGCGCCGACCGCGAGTTCCTCGATGAGGAACTGGAAGTCGTAATCACCTGAAAGTGCAACGATTTCCGCGTCCGGGTCAGCCGCGCGCACGCCGAGGGCGGCGGGCAGGGTCCAGCCGAGCGGGCCAGCCTGACCGCAATTGATCCAGTTGCGCGGCTCGTAGACGTGCAGCATTTGCGCGCCTGCAATCTGGCTGAGACCGATGGTCGAGACGTAGCGGGTGTGACGGCCGAACGCCTCGTTCATCTCCTCATAGACGCGCTGCGGCTTCAGCGGCACGTTGTCGAAATGCGTCTTGCGCAGCATGGTCTGCTTGCGCCCGAGGCACTCGGCAGCCCAGGCGGAGCGGTCCTTCAGCGTGCCGGCGGCCTTGTATTCGCGGGCGACCTCGATGAACAGGTCGAGCGCGGCGCCGGCATCCGAGACGATGCCGAGATCGGGGCCGAAGACGCGGCCGATCTGGGTCGGTTCGATGTCGACATGGATGAACTTGCGGCCCTTGGTGTAGACGTCGACCGAGCCGGTGTGGCGGTTGGCCCAGCGGTTGCCGATGCCGAACACGAAGTCCGAGGCCAGCATGTTCGCATTGCCATAACGGTGCGACGTCTGAAGGCCGCACATGCCGGCCATCAGGTCGTGATCGTCGGGAATGGTGCCCCAGCCCATCAGGGTCGGGATGACCGGAATGCCGGTAAGTTCAGCGAATTCAACGAGCTTGGCCGAGGCGTCGGCGTTGATGATGCCGCCGCCGGAGACGATGAGCGGGCGCTCCGACTCGTTCAGCATGGCGATGGCCTTCTCGGCCTGCTTGCGCGTCGCCTTGGGCTTGTAGACCTCAAGCGGGGAATAGGTGTCCTCGTCGAACTCGATCTCGGCGAGCTGGACGTCGATCGGCAGGTCGATCAGCACCGGGCCGGGACGGCCGGAACGCATGACGTGGAAGGCCTGCTGGAACACCATCGGCACCAGCGCCGGCTCGCGGACCATGACGGCCCATTTGGCGACCGGCTTGGCGATCGACTCGATGTCGACGGCCTGGAAGTCTTCCTTGTAGAGGCGGGCGCGCGGCGCCTGGCCGGTGATGCAGAGGATCGGGATCGAATCGGCGGAGGCCGAATAGAGGCCGGTGATCATGTCGGTGCCGGCGGGGCCGGACGTGCCGATGCACACGCCGATATTGCCCGCCTTGGCGCGGGTGTAGCCCTCGGCCATGTGCGAGGCTGCCTCGACATGGCGGGCGAGGATGTGGCGGATTTTTCCATGCGCGCGCATGGCGGAATAGAGCGGGTTGATCGCCGCACCGGGAACACCGAAGGCGGTCGTCACGCCTTCCTTCTCGAGAACGCGGATCGCAGCGTCGATGGCACGCATCTTGGCCATGGCATTTCCTCCTGGCGTCGTCCGACCAACCGGCATCGCCCCGCTTGAGAGCAGGGCCGGCGGTGCCCGGCCGGCCTTGTGGACTGTTCAAAATCTCCGGCTTCGGCGGCCGCGGGGCGCGGCGACGGCGCAATGGCCGTGCTGCGGAGCGGCGAGATTCTTTCCGCACTGCGGAATGAATTTCCGAAATCGGGCAAAACATGCCACGTCGGCATGATTTCCGCAATACGGGATATATTTCTGATTTGCAGAAATTCGACGGATGCGCCTTTATGCTAAGGCGAGCCCGCCCGCGGGTGGTGGCATAAGCCGGATGAGCCGCCTGTGCCGCTCGCCGCCGCCTTGAGGAGTTCATGCCGCGATGACCGATGCCGTCTCGACCACACGCCGCAGGGGACGGCCGTCTTCCGGCGAGGCCGGCGGCGAGGTTCAGTCGCTGGACCGGGCCATCGCTCTGCTGGAAGTCCTTGCTTTATCTGACGGATTGTCGCTGAGCGAGGTGGCGCGGGCGTCCGAGTTGCCGACCTCGACGGTGCATCGCCTGCTCACCACGCTGGAGCGGCGGGGGCTGGTGGGGCATGACGCCTCGACCGGGCAATGGGTCGTCGGCGTCGGGCTTTTCCGTATCGGCTCGGCCTACTTACGTATCCGCAAGCTGCCGGAAATCGCCCGCGTGCTGCTGCGCGAGCTGTCGCACGGGGTGAACGAGACGGTGAATCTTTCCCTGATCGACGGGGAACATCTGGTCTGCGTGGCGCAGGTGGAGAGCCATGCGGCGGTGCGCGCCTTCTTCCGTATCGGCGGTTATCTGCCGATCCACGCCTCGGGCGGCGGCAAGGCGATCCTCTCGGCGATGACGCCGGAGGCACGCCGCGCCTGGCTCGGCGGCGACCAGCTGCCGCGCTATACCGAGCATACCCATGTGAGCCGGCGTGCCCTCCAGGCGGACCTTGCGACCATCGCCGAGCGCGGTTTTTCCATTGACGATGAAGAACATACGCCCGGCATGCGCTGCGTCGCGGCGGCGGTGCTCGATGAATGGCGCGAGCCGGTGGGCGCGATCTCCATCTCCGCGCCGACGGTGCGGATGCCGCCGGAGCGGATCGCCGATCTCGGCGGGCAGGTGCGGGAGGCCGCGCAGCGGCTGACGACACGCTATTCCGGCCTCTGACCCACACGCCTTTATTGCATCTTTGCAAGATGCGCGGCGGTTTCGCCTGACGCGGCGATCCGGCTGGTCAGTGCAGTGAGGCGGACGATCAGGCCGATCTGTCCAGCCAAGGGCTGCGCCTGTGTCATGGCGCGCCGGTAGCGCAGGGCTGCGGAAAACAGGCAGCGGTCCCGCACCGAGGCGCGGGGGAGAGGCGCCCCGCGCGGGAGACAGCCGACATAAAAAAATGCCGGCGCTTGGGAGCGCCGGCACCAGTCGCCTAGGAGGAACCGAACGTCGGGCAAAACCCTTCGTTCCGCTCCGGGAGGCTCGAAGGCCCTTCCCCTCCGCCGCGATTGCCGCGCAGGCGGGAGGGGAGGGCCGATCCTTTATCCGCGTTTCCTCCCCTATGGGGCGCGGAAGACCGGGCGGCGCGGGGCCGCCCGGAACAGGCATCCGATCCGTTGATCAGACGGCCTTGGCGTCGTGCATCGCGGAAATTTCTTCCTGCGAGTAGCCGAGGTCGGCGAGCACTTCGTTGGTGTGCTGGCCGAGCAGCGGCGAGGCGGTGACCTCGACTTCGACGTCCGAGAACTTGATCGGCGAGCCGACGGTCAGGTACTTGCCGAGCTTGGGGTGATCGACCTCGACCACGGTGCCGCTCTTGCGCAGCGACGGGTCGTTGGCGATTTCCTTCATCGACAGCACCGGGGCGCAGGGGATGTCGAACTTGCGCAGGATGTCGATGGCCTCGAACTTCGTCTTGTCGGCGAGCCAGGACTCGATGAAGGCGAAGATGTCGAAGATCTTGTCCTGACGGGCTTCGGCGGTGTTGTAGGCCGGATCGTCGATCCACTCCGGCTTGCCGAGAGCCTTACAGATCGGCGCCCAGGCGTGGCCCTGAATGGTGAAGTAGATGTAGGCGTTCGGGTCGGTCTCCCAGCCCTTGCACTTCAGCACCCAGCCCGGCTGACCGCCGCCGCCGGCATTGCCGCCGCGCGGAACGACGTCCGAGAACTCGCCATGGGGGTACTGCGGGTACTCTTCGAGATAGCCGAGCGCGTCGAGGCGCTGCTGGTCGCGCAGCTTGACGCGGCACAGGTTCAGCACCGAATCCTGCATCGACACGGCGACCTTCTGGCCCTTGCCGGTCTTCACCTTCTGGTGGAGCGCGGTCAGGATGCCGATGGCCAGATGCATGCCGGTGTTGGAATCGCCGAGCGCGGCGGCCGATACGGTCGGCGGGCCATCCCAGAAGCCGGTGGTGGAGGCGGCGCCGCCGGCGCACTGCGCGACGTTCTCGTAGACCTTCAGGTCCTCATAGGCATGGCCTTCCGAGAAGCCCTTGACCGAGGCGAGGATCATGCCCGGGTTGAGCGACTGGATGTACTCCCAGGTGAAGCCCATGCGGTCCAGCGCGCCGGGGCCGAAATTCTCGACCATGACGTCCGACTCCTTGATGAGGCGGGTCAGGACTTCCTTGCCCTGCGGCGTCTTGGTGTCGAGCGTCAGCGAACGCTTGTTGGAGTTCAGCATGGTGAAATAGAGCGCATCCGCGTCCTTGACGTGGCGCAGCTGCGAGCGCGTGACATCGCCCGCGCCGGGACGCTCAACCTTGATCACATCGGCGCCGAACCAGGCGAGAAGCTGCGTGCAGGCGGGACCCGCCTGGACGTGCGTGAAATCGATGATCTTTATACCTTCGAGCGGCTTAGACATCTCGGTCGACTTCCCTTTTCAGCGTTAACTGTCCGTGCGCAGGCTCGCCCTGCCGCCGGATTGAGAATTCCCATCCCTCTTGGATGGGAACCTTTCTTCTCCCTACCCCCCACCCGCGGAACTTGGTCCGTGGAAGAAGGAGGCAACTCCCAGGTCGTGATCGACGTCGGATCTGGTTCAGATTTCTCTTCGCTCACCCTGGCCTTCAAACCCCCGCCCGGACGCGCATGGCGCGGCCCGGCCGGCGGCCTGTCTTGCCGCCCACCCGCAGGGGGAGGGCGGTCCGCCCGCCGGCGCCTTGCGGGGCGCCGGCGAATGTCACAGCCTTGCGCCCCGGAAGGCGCCGGCCAATCTCACAGACCTGCGCTCACTCGGCCGCCAGACGCACGCTCTCGCCGACCGCGCCGGAGGTCTTGATGCGCTCGATCTCGGCCGCGTCGAGGCCCAGCACGCTCGCGAGGATTTCCTCGGTGTGCTCGCCCAGCAGCGGCGAACGCTCGACCGCGACGTCGTTGTCCGACAGCTTGATCGGGTTGCCGACGGTCAGATACTTGCCGCGCGTGGGGTGATCGACCTCGACCAGCGTGCCCGTCTCGTAGAGCGAGCGATCCTCGGCGATCTCCTTCATGGAGAGCACCGGGCCGCAGGGAATGTCGTACTCGTTGAGGATCTCCATCGCCTCGAACTTGGTGTGGGCCATGGTCCACGATTCGATGCGGGTGAAGATCTCGTTGAGGTGCGGCAGACGTGCGGCCGGGGTGGCGTAGTTCGGGTCGGTCTTCCAGTCGGGCTCGTGGATGACGTCGCAGATCTTCGACCAGACCGGGGCCTGGGTGATGAAATAGATGTAGGCGTTGGGATCGGTCTCCCAGCCCTTGCAGCGCAGGATGCGGCCCGGCTGGCCGCCGCCCGAATCATTGCCGGCGCGCGGCACCGCGTCGCCGAACGGGATGCCCTCGCCGAACTGGCTGTATTCGCGCAGCGGGCCGCGATCGAGGCGCTGCTGGTCGCGCATCTTGACGCGGCAGAAATTCAGCACGGCGTCCTGCATGGCGCAGAGCACCTTCTGGCCGCGGCCGGTCAGCGTGCGCTGGTAGAGCGCCGTGACGATGCCGAGGGCGAGGTGCAGGCCGGTGCCGGAATCGCCGATCTGCGCGGCGGTGACGAGGGGAAGCCCGTCGCGGAAGCCGGTGGTGGAGGCCGAGCCACCCGTGCACTGGGCGACGTTCTCATACACCTTGCAGTCTTCGAACGGGCCGGGGCCGAAACCCTTGACCGAGGCGAGGATGATGCGCGGGTTCAGTTCCTGGATGCGTTCCCAGGTGAAGCCCATCCGGTCGAGCGCGCCGGGGGCGAAATTCTCGACCATCACGTCGCAGATCTTCACCAGCTCCTCGAGGACCTTCTTGCCCTCGGGGTTCTTGGTGTCGAGCGTGATGGACCGCTTGTTGGAGTTCAGCATCGTGAAATAAAGGCTGTCCGCATTCGGGACATCACGAAGCTGGGCGCGGGTCACGTCGCCTTCACCGGGACGTTCGACCTTGATGACATCCGCCCCGAACCACGCCAGAAGCTGGGTGCAGGTGGGGCCGGACTGAACGTGGGTGAAGTCTAGGATCCGGACTCCGTCCAGGGCCTTTCCCATGGCATTTCCTCTCGAAGCATTGCCGCGGCTCTGTTTTTTTGAGTGGCCGCTTGGCTAGGTTTGATGATGAAGCGGGCGGAGTTGCCTCCGCCCGCTCCGGTGATGTTACTTCTTCTTCACGACGCTCTGCGGGTTGAGGCTGCCGATATTGCCGCTCTCGCTGCCCGCAGCCGGGTCGATGACCGCATTGATGAGGGTTGGCTTGCCCGAATCCATCGCTTCGTCGACGGCGCGCTTCAGCTCGTCCGGGGTGGTGGCGTTCACACCCACGCCGCCGAAGGCTTCCATCATCTTGTCGTAACGGCTGTCCTTGACGAACACCGTGGTGCCCGGATCGCGACCGGTCGGGTCGGTGTCGAGGCCGCGATAGATGCCGTTATTGTTGAAGACGACGATGCAGACCGGCAGGTTGTAGCGGCAGATCGTCTCCACCTCCATGCCGGAGAAGCCGAAGGCCGAGTCACCCTCGACCGCCAGAACCGGCTTGCCGGTCTCGACGGCGGCGGCGACGGCGAAGCCCATGCCGATGCCCATCACGCCCCAGGTGCCGACGTCCAGACGCTTGCGCGGCTGGTACATGTCGATGACGCCGCGGGCGAGATCGAGCGTGTTGGCGCCCTCATTGACGAGGATCGCGTCGGGACGCTCCTTGATCACCTGCTTGAGGGCACCCAGCGCCGAATGGAAATCCATCGGGGTGGAGTTCTTCAGCAGGCGCTGGGACATCTTGGCGATGTTGACTTCCTTGCGGGCATTGATCGCGTCGGTCCACTCCTTGGCGGGAGCGGTCCAGCCGGACTTGATGCCGTCGAGGAGAGCCGACACGACCGAGCCGATGTCACCCACCAGCGGGGCGGCGATCTCGACGTTCGAGTCCATTTCCTTGGGCTCGATGTCGACCTGGATGAACTGCTTGGGCGCATCGCCCCAGGTCTTGCCCTTGCCGTGCGACAGCAGCCAGTTGAGGCGGGCGCCGACCAGCAGGACGACGTCGGAGTCCTTGAGGACGGTCGAGCGCGCCGCGCCGGCCGACAGCGGATGGGTGTCGGGCAGCAGGCCCTTGGCCATCGACATCGGCAGGAAGGGGATGCCAGAGGTCTCGACGAATTCGCGGATGGTCTCGTCGGCCTGCGCGTAGGCCGCGCCCTTGCCGAGGATGATCAGCGGGCGCTTGGCGCCCTTCAGCACGTCGAGGGCGCGCTTGACCGCATCGGGACCGGGGATCTGCGCCGGGGCGGCGTCGATCACCTTGACCAGCGACTTGGTGCCGGCTTCGGCGTCCATGACCTGCGAGAACAGCTTGGCCGGCAGGTCGAGATAGACGCCGCCCGGACGGCCGGAGACCGCCGCGCGGATGGCGCGGGCGACGCCGATGCCGATATCGGCGGCGTGCAGCACGCGGAAGGCCGCCTTGCAGAGCGGCTTGGCGATGGCGAGCTGGTCCATCTCCTCATAGTCGCCCTGCTGGAGGTCGACGATCTCGCGCTCGGAGGAGCCGGAGATGAGGATCATGGGGAAACAATTGGTGGTGGCGTTCGCCAGGGCGGTGAGGCCGTTGAGGAAGCCCGGCGCCGAGACGGTGAGGCACACGCCCGGCTTCTTCGTCAGGAAGCCGGCGATGGCGGCCGCGTTGCCGGCGTTCTGCTCGTGGCGGAACGACACGACCCGGATGCCCTCGGCCTGGGCCATGCGGCCGAGGTCGGTGATCGGAATGCCGGGCACGCCGTAGATCGTCTCGATACCGTTCAGTTTCAGCGCGTCGATGACGAGGTGGAAGCCGTCGGTGAGCTCCTGCTCCGCCTCGACTGCCGTGTTTACGTCGATCACTTGTGCAACTGCAGACATCCCGTATTCCCTCCCAAACTTCCTCGGCGGGTTTTGCCGCCCTTAATCCAAGTCAATGTCCGTTCAAGTCTATGTCAGTCCAGGTCGACATGGCTCTCGACGTGCCGCGCAAGACGTAGCGTATGGTCTCGCACCAGACGCTCGGCGCGGTCCGCGTCCCGCGCCTCGAGAGCAAGAATGATCTCCTGATGGTCGGCCGCCGAACGCTGCGCCCGGTCCATCTCGAAGATCGTGCGGTGGCGGATGGCCCTGACATGGAAGAACAGGTTGTCCGTCATCGCAGCGAGCATTGTGGAGCCGCTCAGCCGGATCAGCGCCTGATGGAAGTCGATATTCGCGGAGGAATATTCGTCACATCGGTCGCGTTCGATCCGGGAGAGGTCGAACTCCTTGAAATAGGCCCTCAAACCGGCGATCGCCTCATCGCTCGCGCGCTGAGTGGCGAGGCGTGCCGCCATGCTTTCCAGCGCCGCCCAGGCCTCGATCATCTCGATGATCTCGGCCTTGGAACGGCGTACCACCAGAATTCCCCGCCGGGGCACCGCGCGGAGCAGGCCTTCCTGCTCCAGCATCGCGACCGCCTCGCGGATCGGCGTCCGGCTTGCGCCCAGACGCTCGGAAATGTCTCGCTCGTCGAGCAGCACCGGCTCGCTGGAGCCGTAGATATTCATGTTGGTAATGGCTTCCTTGAGAGCGGCATAGGCCTTGCTCTTGAAGCTCTCCTTCGCCGGCAGGCGCTCAATGGCCAGGCCATGATCACCGCTTTGCCAGCGTTTGTTCAGAACTGCCTTGCTGCTCACAGACGCACCTCTGCGGAGATCCTCCGCCGGAGATTTCAGAAAATTTGGCATACCAAATACCAACGTGTCAATTGGAATCCCCCTGAAGAACGGGGGCGCGGCGCTCCTTCTTCCCTAGGGTTAGCGCGGGACCGGCCCTTGATTTCCAAGGCGTTCTCGGGTGCCGCAACCCAATTGCGTATGCAGTATACCACGGGTCGGAAGCCGTGGCGAGGGCGTGTGAACAGTTTGCCCCGGAGCCGATGCAAAAGTTCGCGAGGTGGAGGAGAGGGGCGGAGAGGGAGGGGCAATGACACGGGCGGCACCGTGTCGTCCTCCCGCGTCATCCCGGACGGCCGGAGGCGCCATCCGCCCTCACGCCGTCATCCCGGGCTTGACCCGGGGAGCTACGTCTTGGCCGGGCGCGGGGGCGGGAAGACGTGGATGGCCGGGTCAAGTCCGGCCATGACGGTGAAGGGATGGTGGCGCCGTCATTGTTAGGTGCGGGCGCAGCGAGCCTCGAAGGAGGGTGCCCGGCGCGGTCCCCCTCCTATCACGACGTCATCCCCGGGCTTGACCCGGGGATCCACGTCTTCTTCCTCGCGCGGGCCAAGGCGTGGATGGCCGGGTCAAGCCCGGCCATGACGGTGTATGGGTGGGGCCGCTCGCCTTACGCTGACACTTGCGTCCTGAACACGGAGGCGCCCGGCCATGACGGGGTTCTGGGGGTTCTGGATAAACGCGAGCCCGAGCCTTGGATGCGTCCCGCCCCTCAGGACGGGAAGCGGCCGTGTTTTTCCACATGGGCGGCAAGGCCCAGCGTGTGTTCGCGCACCAGGCGCTCGGCAAGGTCGGCGTCGCGCGCGACCAGCGCGGCGATGATGGCGCGATGTTCCTGGAGCGAACGCTCGGAGCGATTCTCCTGCCGCACCGACACCGCGCGGATGCCGCGGATATGGATGAACAGGTTGGCGGTCATCTCGCCGATCATCTCGCAGCCGCCGAGACCGATGATGGTCTGGTGGAAGCGGATATTGGCGTCCGAGTACTCGTTCATGTGCTCGGTCGGTGCCTCTCCCTCGAAATCGTGGAACATGTCGCGCAGGCTGGCGAGCTCGCGGTCGCTGGCCCGGCTGGTGGCGAGGCGGGCCGCCATGCTTTCCAGCGCCGCCCAGACGATGATCATGTCGATGATCTCGCGCTTGGACTTGCGCACCACGAAGATGCCGCGGCGCGGCACGGAGCGCACGAAGCCCTCCTGCTCCAGCACCGTCAGCGCCTCGCGGATCGGCGTGCGGCTGACCCCGAGATCCTGCGAGAGCTGGCGCTCGTCGAGGCGGATCTCGGTCTCCTGACCGTAGAGATCCATCTCGGTGATGGCTTTCTTGATGGCGTCATAGGCCAGCGTGCGCAGGCTGGTATTCGCGGCGAGCGGCGCGATGTTCAGGCGTGAGTTGGGATCGACGCTTTCCACGGGCTTCCTCTCAGTTCGTTCGTTGTTGTTTTTGTTTTTGCGGTTCCGCACGTCCCGCAGGGGCGCGGCGGTCCTTTTGCATTGTTTTACTCGGGCGATTCTCTCGCCCTTAGGGCAGGCATGCCCGAGGATCATATATCATATACCGATTGTCCATCCGCCCATTGCCGGATGACGCCCGGCTCGCCCGAGCCCGGATGCGTGGCGTGTTTTCCCGCCCCCCTTATCCCCGCCACCCTCTTTCCCCGCGATGCCTTCCCGTCCCGGTTCGCGCCGTGGGCCAGCGCGGAACCTCGCCTGTCGGCGCCTTCCGTAACGTCTTCCGCTTGGTAAGCAGTGGCCAAGTATTACGTTAGGTAATTTTCCGTTGGGGAAGTTGTTGACGCGAAAAAAGTGCAGAGCTGGTATGCAAAATTTTGCATAATAAAAAAAATCGAGTATGTTCGCCGCAGTCTGTTGCCCTTTGCCTTTGCCGCAGCGGCCGGATTGCCACGAAAACAAGAAGAACAAGCTAGAACTTGCGCCACCTTACGCTTGGAAACGTTCGAGGATAAAATGACTACTGCCCCAACGTCATCTATGAATAGCACGCGCTGGCTGCAGCTTGCGTTTGGCGTGATCTGCATGTGCATGATCGCGAACATGCAGTACGGCTGGACGTTCTTCGTGAATCCGATGCAGGAACGTCATGGCTGGGATCGCGCGGCGATCCAGGTGGCGTTCTCGATCTTCATCGTGACCGAGACCTGGCTGGTGCCGATCGAGGGCTGGTTCGTCGACAAGTACGGCCCGCGCGTCGTCGTCCTGTTCGGCGGCTTCATGTGCGGCCTCGCCTGGCTGCTGAACTCCTATGCCGATTCGCTGGCGCTGCTTTATGTCGGCGCGGCGATTGGCGGCATCGGCGCCGGCGCGGTCTACGGCACCTGCGTGGGCAATTCGCTGAAGTGGTTCCCGGATCGTCGCGGCCTGGCCGCCGGCATCACCGCCGCCGGCTTCGGCGCGGGCTCGGCGCTGACCGTGATCCCGATCCAGAACATGATCAAGAATCAGGGCTATGAGGCCGCGTTCTTCTACTTCGGCATCGGCCAGGGCATCGTGATCCTGTTCCTCGGCCTGTTCCTCGTCGCCCCGAAGAAGGAACAGATCGCCCGCCTCGCCGCGAATGTCGCCGCCAGCGTCAAGCAGTCCGCGCGCGACTTCGCGCCCAAGGAAATGCTGACCACGCCGCTGTTCTGGGTCATGTACGCCATGTTCGTCATGATGGCCGCCGGTGGCCTGATGGCGACCGCACAGCTTGGCCCGATCGCCAAGGACTTCCAGATCGCCGACGTGCCGGTGAGCCTGATCGGAATCACCCTGCCGGCGCTGACTTTCGCCGCCGCCATCGACCGCGTGCTGAACGGCCTGACCCGTCCGTTCTTCGGCTGGGTGTCCGACCAGATCGGCCGTGAGAACACCATGTTCGTGGCCTTCGCCATCGAGGGCGTCGGCATCTACGCGCTGTCCGTGTTCGGCTCGAACCCGGTGCTGTTCGTGATCCTGACCGGCCTCGTCTTCTTCGCCTGGGGCGAGATCTACTCGCTGTTCCCGGCGATGTGCGGCGATGCCTTCGGCTCGAAGTTCGCGACCACCAATGCGGGCCTGCTCTACACCGCCAAGGGCACCGCGGCGCTGATCGTGCCGTTCACCAGCATCATCACCACCATGACCGGCAGCTGGCATGCCGTGTTCGTCGCCGCCGCGGCGCTGAACATCATCGCCGCCGTGATGGCGCTGGCCATCCTCAAGCCGCTCTCGGCCGCCCATCGCCGCCGCGCCGTCGAGCACAACGCCACCGTGAAGGTCGTCGCCGCCGAGTAAGGCGTCCGCCCCTTCTCATTTCGCCTTCAAGGGCGCGTCCTCGGACGCGCCCTTTTTGTTTGTCGGATGCGGTTACCACCCTTCATTCGCTGATCTTTCGCATCGTTCCAAAGACGATTTTCCTCCCCGCGCCGTGCCGCTTTCGCATCCGTGCGCCTTGGCTTGCGGCGGGTTCAGGTTGATGAGCTGTCAACAGACAGATTAGCTCCCTTAGAGTTTCTGTGGCGTTTCTGTGACGAACAGGGGCGACAACGCAACGTAATATCCATCATAGAGGCTGGCATCTTTGTTGAGTGAGGAAGGCTGACCCAATAGGTCTTTGCTGTTATTGGCTCCTTACCGAACTGTAGAGATGCAACAAAACCCAATTGGCATACATAATATTGTCGATTAAGATCATGGTTCAGCGGGTCGGAACCGCAACCTTGCGTCAAACCCCGTGCGCGGCACGCAGGTGGGGGTGAGGTGAGGGGCGGGAACGGCAACAACCTTGTGAGAACGACCTGCCGCGTCAGCGGCTGCCGGGGGCAGGACGCCATGCTGCCCGCGGCCAAAAGAATCGGCGCCGTGCCGCAAAGGCACGAGTGACCGCAACGATAAGCCGATCCGCGGCAAATGTTGATTTGGGAGAGGAGATCGCCCTTGAGCACGTATAATCAGTCCGCCACGGCCGCAGGGCCGGGCGCCGAATTCTCCGAAGGCCGTCGCTGGCTCCAGCTCGTCGTCGGCGTTGTCTGCATGGTCGCGACCGCGAACATCCAGTACGCTTGGACGCTGTTCGTCCCGGAAATCCAGCAGACCTTCGGCTGGGAACGCGCGTCGATCCAGATCGCGTTCACCATCTTCGTCCTCGTGCAGACCTGGCTCGCGCCGATCGAGGGCTACTTCATCGACAAGCTCGGCCCGCGCCTGATGGTCGCCTTCGGCGCCCTGTTCATCGGCGCGGCCTGGGTCATCAACTCGCAGGCCACCAGCCTGTTCGGCTTCTATGTCGGCGCAGCCATCGGCGGCATCGGCGTGGGCTCGATCTACGCGACCTGCATCAACAACGCGCTCAAGTGGTTCCCGGATCGCCGCGGCCTCGCCGTCGGCCTCACCGCCGGTGGTTATGGCGCCGGCTCGGCCGCCACCATCCTGCCGATCGCGGCGATGATCGAGTCCTCGGGCTTCCAGGAAACCTTCCTGTTCTTCGGTCTGCTCCAGGGCGGTCTCGCCTTCGTCGCCGCGTGGTTCCTGCGCTCGCCGAAGAAGGGCGAGGTCAAGGCCTCCGACAAGCTCAGCCAGACCCGTCGCGACTACACGCTGACCGAAGCCATGAGCACCCGGCTGTTCTGGCTGATGTTCCTGATGTTCATCTGCGTCGTCACCGGCGGCATGATGGCGGTGGCCCAGCTCGGCGTCATCGCGCAGGATCTCGGCGTCAAGGAGTTCAAGGTCGACCTGTACTTCTTCGTCATGGCCGCCCTGCCGCTCGCCCTGATGCTCGACCGCGTCATGAACGGCATCTCGCGTCCGCTGTTCGGCTGGATCTCGGACAATATCGGCCGTGAAAAGACGATGGTCATCGCCTTCACGCTCGAAGGTCTCGGCATCATCGCGCTCGGCGCCTTCGGCCACAATCCGTGGGCGTTCCTGATCCTCTCCGGCGTCGTGTTCCTCGCCTGGGGCGAAGTCTACTCGCTGTTCTCGGCGCTGGCGGGCGACGCCTTCGGCACCAAGCACATCGGCAAGATCTATGGCGTGCTCTACACCGCCAAGGGCATCGGCGCCCTGTTCGTGCCGGTCGGCAACCTGCTGATGGAAGCCACCGGCACCTGGTCGACCGTGCTCTACACGGTGGCCGGCATGGACCTGTTCGCCGCCTTCCTGGCGATCGCCGTCCTGCCGCGTGTGCTGAAGGCCCATGTGGCACGCTCCGGCGCGCTGAATGCGGCGGACGCCGCCGCCGGCACGCCGCGCGCCTCCGCGCACGCCTGATCTGCGATCCACTATAAGACGACGGTGCGGGCTCCTTCGGGAGCCCGCATGCGTTTCAGGCCCCGCCCGCCGGGATTTCCGCCAGAGCGAGCTCCGCGAGGAACGCCACCTTGAGGCTTGCCTGCCCGCCGAGACCGGCAATCGCCGCCCGGTCGAACCAGCGGGCCTCCAGCGCATCATCGGCCGCCACCGCCTCGCCCGCCTGCCAGCGGCAGAGCACGGCGATCATCGCGAAATGATGGGCGAGGGCACCGGTGTCGTCATGCTCGATGAAGTCCAGCACGGTGACGAGGCGCGGCTCGTCGGCGATCAGGCCGGTCTCCTCATTCAGCTCGCGCAACGCCGCCTCAAGATGGCTCTCGCCCATTTCCATCCGCCCGCCGGGAAAGCCCCACAGCCCCTGATCGGGCGGGTTGGCGCGGCGCACCAGCAGCACCTGCCCATCCCGCACGACAAGGGCGAGCACGGCGGGAACGGGGCGGAGAGGGGACATGGGCGATCCTGCTGTCAGCCGGCGATTCGGGGCGCATGCCGGGGCGGCATTGTCGCGGATATCAGCTCGCGGGCAATGCGGCGGCGGCCCGGCGGGCCACATCCTCACGCCGCGTCTGGAAGGCGGCGGTTTCCTGCCTGATGCTGGTGACCAGCGCCGCCTCGCTGCTGCGCGGCGATCCCCCAATAAAGGGTGGGGCGGGATCATATTCCATGAACAGCTGCGCCCGCTTGGCACGCGCCTCGCCGAACAGTTTGGCCGCCAGCGTCAGCGCGAAGTCGATGCCGGAGGTGACCCCGCCGCCGGTGACCCGGTTGCCATCGACGACGACACGCTCATTCACCGGCTCGACGCCGAAATGCCGGAGCTGGCTGAGCGACAGCCAATGGCAGGTTGCCCGATGTCCGGTGAGCAGACCGGCGGCGGCCAGCACGAGAGAACCCGTGCAGACCGAAGTGACATAGGTGGCGCCCTTGGCCTGTGCGCGCAGGAATTCCAGCACCGGCGCATCGTCCATCAGCGCGATCTGGCCGGGCCCGCCAGGCACAAACAGGATGTCGGCCGGTGGGCATGCCTCCAGCGTGGTGGTCGGCAGCAGGCGCAGGCCGCTGATATCGGCCACCGGCTCAAGCGTCTTCCACGCCAGATGCAGCGTCAGTTCGGGGAAGCGCGAGAACACCTCGAACGGCCCGGTAAGGTCGAGCTGGGTCATGTCCGGGTACATCAGCATCACGACGTTCATCGGCATCCCCGCTCCGTTGGCTAAATAAGTCTATACATAATGAGCGCGGAAGCGCCATGCCCGGCTCGGGGCCGGGCATGGGATTTTCCTTGGCTCACTCCGCCGCGCGATAGATCTGCCCGCCGCCGGCGCGGAAGCGTTCGGCCATCTGGTCCATGCCCTGCTGCTGCGCGATTTCCGCCTGTCGGGCGATGTCGGCCTGCCGGGCAGCTTCGCGCATATCGGCGCTGATCTCCTGGCTGATCTTCATCGAGCAGAATTTCGGCCCGCACATCGAGCAGAAATGCGCGACCTTGTGCGCCTCCTTGGGCAGGGTCTCGTCATGGAAGGCTGTGGCCGTTTCCGGGTCGAGGGCGAGGTTGAACTGGTCCTGCCAGCGGAACTCGAAGCGCGCGCGGGACAGCGCGTCGTCCCAGGCGCGGGCGAGGGGATGGCCCTTGGCGAGGTCGGCGGCGTGGGCGGCGATCTTGTAGGTGATCACCCCGGTCTTCACGTCGTCGCGGTTGGGCAGGCCGAGATGCTCCTTCGGCGTGACGTAGCAGAGCATGGCGGTGCCGAACCAGCCGATCATCGCCGCGCCGATGCCGGAGGTGATGTGGTCATAGCCCGGCGCGATGTCGGTGGTCAGCGGCCCGAGCGTGTAGAACGGCGCCTCGCCGCAGATG
This sequence comes from Ancylobacter radicis, assembly GCF_018449475.1. Taxonomy (GTDB): domain Bacteria; phylum Pseudomonadota; class Alphaproteobacteria; order Rhizobiales; family Xanthobacteraceae; genus Ancylobacter; species Ancylobacter radicis. The sequence continues at coordinate 17,408 of NZ_JAHCQH010000010.1, forward strand.
GCCAATTGCTTGTCCATGTTGGCCTTGATCTTGTGCATCGGCACATGGCCGGGGCCTTCGATGATGACCTGGCAATCATGCTGCCAGGCGATCCTGGTCAGTTCACCCAGCGTCTCCAGCTCGGCGAATTGCGCGGCGTCATTGGCGTCGGCGATCGAGCCGGGACGCAGCCCGTCGCCCAGCGAGAAGGTGACGTCATATTCGCGCATGATCGCGCAGATGTCCTCGAAGCGTTCATAGAGGAAGCTCTCGCGGTGATGGGCGAGGCACCACTTCGCCATGATCGAGCCGCCGCGCGAGACGATGCCGGTGACACGGTTGGCGGTGAGCGGCACATGGGCGAGGCGCACGCCGGCATGGATGGTGAAATAGTCCACGCCCTGCTCGGCCTGCTCGATCAGCGTGTCGCGGAACACCTCCCATGTCAGGTCTTCGGCAATGCCGCCGACCTTTTCCAGCGCCTGATAGATCGGCACCGTGCCGATCGGCACCGGCGAATTGCGCACGATCCAGTCGCGGATATTGTGGATGTTGCGGCCGGTGGAGAGGTCCATCACCGTGTCGGCACCCCAGCGGATCGCCCACACCATCTTGTCGACCTCGTCCGCCACCGAGGAGGTAACGGCGGAATTGCCGATATTGGCGTTGATCTTGACCAGAAAGTTGCGGCCGATCGCCATCGGCTCCAGCTCGCCATGGTTGATGTTGGCGGGGATGACGGCGCGCCCGCGCGCCACCTCGTCGCGCACGAATTCCGGGGTGACGATATCCGGGATCGAGGCGCCGAAATCCTCGCCGTCGCGGATCAGCGCGCCCATGCGCTCGCGCAGGCCGTTCTCGCGAATGGCGACATATTCCATCTCGGGGGTGATGATGCCGGCCCGCGCATAGGCCATCTGCGTGACCGCCCGCCCGGCCTTGGCCCGCAGCGGGCGGTGGCGGACGGGGAAGGGCGTCACGAGGCTGGCGGGCGAGACGTAGCCATTATCCTCCGGCTTCACCGCGCGGCCGGCATAGTCCTCGACATCGCGGCGGGCGCGGACCCAGGCCTCGCGCGGGCGGGCGAGCCCGGCCTTGATGTCGATGCTGGCGGCCGCGTCGGTATAGGGGCCGGAAGCGTCATAGACGGCCAGATTCGGCTCATTGGCGCTGGGGTGGAGAAGGATTTCCCGGAAGGGTACGCGCAGGCCGTGTGCGGGACATTCGGCATAGACGCGCCGCGAACCGGGAATCGGCCCGGTGGCGACGCCCGCCGCGAAACCGGCGGGGGAGGTGGGACCGGCGTTTCCGGTGGGGTTTTTGTTGAGCATTGTGGATCTCCTGAACCATGGGTTGGGAGATCCGGGGCTTTGACGTTGGGGAAGGATGGCGGGGCCTGATCACAGGCGGAGCGCCATTCGGTTCCGATCCCTTCGCCGGCATGACCCGGATCAGGTTCGAAGGGTCATCGCGTTGCCGGGCAGAACCCGGCCGGCGCTCTCTCAGCCCCCTAGCGGGGCTCCCCTTGGAACGGAGCCATGCTCGACCAAAGTCGCGGGCTCCGTCAACCCGCCCGACGCGCTTTCCCCATCGGTAGGCTGGCGCGCCGCATTTCCTGTAAACTGCGATTCGCGCGCAAACACCTTCGCCCGCGAACGGGGATGCCCATGCCGAGCCTGAAATCCACGCGGCGTTCGACCATCCGTGCCGCCACTCTTTCCGGGCCGCTGGTCGCCCTGTCGCTGCTCGCGGGCGTGACCGGTGCGGCCGCGCAGGGCGCCGCGCCGGGCGCCGCGCCGGGCGCCGTCTGCGGCAATTCCGGGGCCGGCTTCAATGAGTGGCTGGACGGCTTCAAGCGGCAGGCGGTAGCGCAGGGCGTCTCGCCGCGCACCGTGGCGGCGGCGCTCAACGGCGTGACCTATGACGCGCAGGTGGTCGGCACGGATCGCGGCCAGAAGGTGTTCGGCCAGAGTTTCTTCGAATTCTCCGACCGGATGGTCGCCAATTACCGCATCCAGCAGGGCCGTCAGCTGCTCCAGAAAAATCAGGGCCTGTTCGACCGGATCGAGCAGCAATTCGGCGTGCCCGGCGCGGTGCTGGTCGCGTTCTGGGGGCTGGAGACCGATTTCGGCGCCTTCATGGGCGACAAGAACACCATCCGCTCGGTCGCCAGCCTCGCCTGGGACTGCCGGCGGGCGGAGATGTTCCGCACCCAGCTAATGGCGGCGCTGAAGATCATCGACCGGGGCGATCTCACCCCGCAGACCATGCGCGGGCCCTGGGCGGGCGAACTCGGCCAGTTCCAGTTCCTGCCCGACCATTATCTCAATTACGGCGTCGATTTCGACGGCGACGGCCATATCGACCTGCTGCGCTCGGCGCCCGACGCGCTGGCCTCGGCGGCCAATTACATCAAGGCGCTCGGCTGGCAGCGCGGCCAGCCCTGGCTGGAGGAGGTGCGCCTGCCCGCCAACCTGCCCTGGGATCAGGCGGACCTGTCGATCAAGCTGCCACGCGCGCAATGGGCGCGCTTCGGCGTGGTGCGGGCCGGCGGCCAGCCGCTGCCGGCCGACAACCTGCCCGCCTCGGTGCTGCTGCCGATGGGCCGCACCGGCCCGGCCTTCCTCGTCTATCCGAACTTTGACATCTTCACCGAGTGGAACAACTCGCTGGTCTACGCCACCTCGGCGGCCTATCTCGCCGCGCGCGTGGCCGGCGCGCCGGCCTATAATCGCGGGGCGGGCAAGGCGATCCCGGTGCTGGGACAGGCGCAGGTGATGGAATTGCAGCGCCTGCTCAATGCGCGCGGCCACCATGTCGGCCGGATCGACGGCATCACCGGCGCGGCGACGCGGCAGGCGGTGAAGGTCGAGCAGATGCGGCTCGGCCTGCCCGCCGATTCCTACCCGACGCCCGAGCTGCTGGCGGCGCTGCGCGCGGGACGGTGAGCTTTTGGCCGCAGCGCCGTCATGGAACGCAGACCGTCATCCCCGGGACAAGCCCGGGGATGACCTTGTTCCGAGAGATGACGGTCCGACGGAACGGTTGAGCGCCCCAAGCCTCACAGCACGGGGATGCCCTGCTGCTTGGCCTTCTCGTCCGGTTCGACATGGATGTTGACCAGCACGTCCGCGACCTCGGCCTCCAGCGCGTCCTCGATGCGGTCGCAGATGGCGTGCGCCTCGCAGACCGGCATGTCACCGGGCACCACGAGGTGGAAATCGACGAAGATCATGCGGCCGGCCTGCCGGGTGCGCAGGTCATGCGCCTCGAGGGCGCCGGTCGCCTGCGCGGCGATCACCTGGCGGATCTTGGTCAGGGTCTCGCCCGGCACGGCCTGATCCATCAGCCCGCCGACGCTCTCCTTCAGCACCTTCCAGCCCGACCAGAGAATGTTCAGCGCCACCAGCCCGGCGAGCACCAGATCGAGCCGCTCCCAGCCGCTCAGCGCGGCGACGACGACGCCGATCAGCACGCCGGCGGAGGAGATGACATCGGTGAGCAGATGCTGGCCGTCGGCGATCAGCGCCGGCGAGCGGGCGCGTCGGCCGGTGCGCAGCAGCACGGCGCACCAGATGGCGTTGATGACGCCGGCCGCCGCGTTCACCGCAAGGCCCATCGGCGCGGCGTCGAAGGCGTGCGGTTCGAGCCAGCCGAGATAGACCTCGCGGAAGATCGAGATCGCCGCCACCACGATCAGCACGCCGACGATGACGGCGGAGAAATACTCGGCCTTGGCATAGCCATAGGGATGGGCGGCATCCGCCGGCTTGGCGCTGACGCCGAGCGCCACCAGCGCGGCGATCGAGGTGGCGACGTTGACGATGCTTTCCAGCGCGTCCGAATAGAGCGCGACGCTGCCCGTCAAAAGGAAGGCGGCGTATTTCAGGGCCAGCACGAGAATGCTGATCCCGACATTGAACATCGCTATCCGCGAGGAATGTGCCATGCGCCGCTGGTCCCTGCTGGGTCTGCCCGGCGCCGGGCGCCCTTGGCGATGCGCTTAGTCCCCTAGGGGCGAAAAATCAACAGTGCCAATGGTTTGCAAGTCGTTCGCAGAAGCGGTTGCAGCGGCGGTGCCGTGGCCCTCAGGCGTTGGCCGGGCGCGGCATGATGGCGCCGCGATGGCGGATCACGCGGCCCGCCAGGGCATGGCCGGCTTCCGCCGCCGCCACCGGCGTCGCACCGTTGAGGCGGGCGGCGAGATAGGCGGCGTTGAAACTGTCGCCGGCGGCCGTGGTATCCACAGGATCGACCGGGGCGGGGATCGGGACGAAATGCGAGGACCCGCCGGCGAACACCAGCGCGCCCTCCGCGCCGTTCTTCACCACGACCTCCGGCACGCCGAAGGTGGCGAGGCGCTCGGCGGTGGCGGCGGGCGAGCCGTCGCCCCACAGCATCACCTCATCCTCGAAGGTCGGCAGGGCGATGGAGCTGCGCTTCAGCGCCTGGGCATAGACGGCGCGGGCGCGGGCAATGTCGCCGCCCCAGGCGCGCGGGCGGAAATTGGTGTCGAAGACGATGCGGGTGCCGCGCTCCCTGGCAAATTCCAGCGTCGCCAGCAGCCGGCCGAGGCCGTTATTGGAATAGAGCGAGAGGGTGATGCCCGAGAGATAGATGACATTCGCCTCGATCAGCGCCTCGGCCACCGTTTCCCAGCCCGGCAGCTCGAACAGGTCGCGCGCGGGTGAGTTGTCGCGCCAATAGGTGAAGGTGCGCTCGCCGCGCGCATCGGTGTCGATGACGTAGAGGCCGACGGTGCGGCCGGGCACGCGCATCATCAGCCGGGTGGAGATGTTCTCCGCCTCGGCGGCGGCGCGGATCGCCTCCGAATAGGCCTCGTCCCCCAGAGCGGTGGCATAGCCGGTCGATATGCCGGCGCGGGCGAGATAGACCGCCGTGTTGAAGGTGTCCCCGCCATAGGCGGCTGCGAAGCGGCCATCCGCGCCACGCGCGAATTCGGCCATCACCTCGCCGATGGAAATGACCTGCGGCGAACCAGTCTGGGCCATGGCGCCCTCCCCGATGCTTGTGCGATTCGCCGCGCAGGGTCACCTCAATCGGTTGCAAGGGCAAGGTCGGGCTCCGGCGCGGTGGCGCCGGAACCCGAAGGGCGGGGTGTCAGAACTGCACGCCGCGGGTCAGCGCGCCGTCGATGACGAGATTGGTGCCATAGACGAAACCTGCCGCCGGGCTGGCGAGGAAGACCACGCCATTGGCGATTTCCTGCGGCGTGGCCATGCGCCCGGTCGGGTTCAGCGCCAGCGCCTCGGCATAGAGGGTGGGGTTGCCGTTCTCGATCATCTCCCACACGCCGCCCTTGAAATAGGTGTTGCCGGGGGAGACCGTGTTGGCGCGGATTTTCTTCGGCGCGAGCTGGTAGGCGAGGCCCTGCGTGTAGTGGATCAGCGCGGCCTTGAAGGTGCCATAGGGGCCGGCGGCGAAGTCGATCTCGCGGCCGGAGACCGAGGAAATGGCGACGATCGAGGCGGCCGTGCTCTTTTCCAGCCAGGGCAGGGCGGCGTTGACGAGGCGCACCGTGCCCATGAGGTCGGTGTCGAAGCCCTTCTTCCAGCTTTCCTCGTCATTGCCGATGGCAAGGGCACTGACATTGGCGATGACGATGTCGAGCCCGCCGAGCTTTTCCGCCGCCGCCACGGTGAAGGCGGCGAGACCGGCCGCGTCGGACACGTCGACGCCGGCGCCATAGGTGGCGACGCCCTTTTCGGCGAGGCGGGCGGCGGTCGCTTCCGCCTCCGCTGCGTTGCGGCTGCACAGCGCGACCGCGCAGCCTTCGCTGGCCAGCGTCTCGGCAATGGCAAGGCCGATGCCTTTGGTGCCGCCGGTCACGACGGCGCGCAGGCCCTTCAGTCCGAGGTCCATGATCTTCTCCTAAAACCCTCTGCCCTCGCGCGGCACAGAAGAGTGCCCGGCCACGGGATAGTGTCCGGCGCGGTGGCGCGCCCATGCAAAAGACGTGCAGGCGGGTCGTCAAGGGCGCGGGCAGGGCAGGCGAGGCGCCTTCCCCTCACGGCTGCGTGGGCGGAATCCCGATGATGCGCACGGGCCCGGCGGGAGGCGCGGCGTCCGCCGGCGGCTCGGGGGCGGGCGGCGCCATGATGGAGGGCACGGCGGCGGCGGGAGTGGGCGGCGCCGGTTCGGGCGGCGTGGCGGTGACGGGCGCGGGCGGCGGCACGAAGGCGGGCAGGCCGTAGCGCGTTTCCAGATTGGCGGCGCGTATATCGTTGAGCGTGGCGAGGCAGGTGAGGCGCTGCTCGATCACGCCGATGCCGCCCAGCCGGCCGCCAATGGTCTTCTCGCCGGCCGCGCCTTCATAGGGGGCGATGCTCTGGCACTCGAAATTGCGCCAGTGAACGAATCGCTCCTGCGATTCAGTGAACAGGTTGGTCCAGCGGGCGCGCTGCGCGGGCTGGAGATCCTGACGGGCGGCGATGGCGGCGCGGGTGCGGTCGATCGCGGCGGTGAGGCGCGCCTCGCTGCGATTTTGCACGCCGCTCAGGCAGTCGAGATAGGCGCGGGGCGGGCCCTCACCGCGCGTGCAGGCGGTGGGCTCGGCCTCCTGCGCGCGCGCCGGCAGGGCGGCGAGAGCGGCGAGGATGAGGAGCGCGCCCCTCATGCCGCGCGGGCTTTCGCCAGGAACTGGCCCATCCGGTCCAGCGCGCGGGCGATGTTCTCTGCCGAATTGGCGTAGGACAGGCGGATGTAACCCTCGCCATGGACACCGAAATCCGGTCCGCCAATGGTGGCGACGCCCGCCTCGTCGAGCAGGGCGGCGGCCAGCTTCTTGGCGGAGGACCAGCCCGTGCCGGAGACGTTCGGGAAGGCGTAGAAGGCGCCCTTGGGCGTGGCGCAGGAGATGCCGGGCAGGGCATTCAGCCCTTCCACCACCAGGTGGCGGCGGCGGTCGAACTCGGCCAGCATGGCGCTGACGCAATCCTGCGGGCCGGTGAGCGCGGCGAGCGCGGCGAACTGGGCGGGGGCGTTGACGCAGGACCAGGCGTTGACGGCGAGCTTGCGCATGGGCTCGAACAGCCCTTCCGGCCAATAGGACCAGCCGAGCCGCCAGCCGGTCATGGCATAGGTCTTGGACCAGCCATTGAGCAGGATCAAACGGTTACGGATCTGCGGATAGGCGAGCAGGGTGGTGTGCGCCTGCCCGTCGAACAGGAACTGGTCGTAGATCTCATCCGACAGGATGGCGACATGGGGGTGCTGTTCCAGCCCCGCCACCAGCCTGTCGATCTCCGCTTTCGGGGTGACGCCGCCGGTCGGGTTGGCGGGGGAGTTGAGGATGATGAGGCGCGTAGTCGGGGTAATCAGACCGAGCGTTTCCTCCGCCGAGAAGGCGAAACCGTTCGCCTCGCGGATCGGCACCGGCACGGGGGTGGCGCCGGTGAATTCGATCATCGAGCGGTAGATCGGAAAGCCGGGGTCGGGATAGAGGATCTGCGCGCCCGGCTCGCCCAGCATGAGGATGGCGGCGAACATCGTCACCTTGCCGCCCGGCACGATGACGACGCGGCCGGGGTCGATCTCCTCGTTGAAGCGGCGATGAATGTCGGCGGCGACCGCCTCGCGCAGCGGGGCGATGCCGGTGGAGGGGGTGTAGCCGTGATGGCCGTCGCGCAGCGCCTGCACCGCCGCCTCGACGATGTGGCCGGGCGTGGCGAAATCCGGCTGGCCGATGCCGAGATTGATGATGTCGCGCCCCTGTGCCGCCAGCGCGTTGGCGCGGGCGAGCACGGCGAAGGCGTTTTCCTCGCCGATGCGCGAAAAAGCGGCGACGGCGTGGGGGGTGAGGCGTTCAGCGGGCGTCATCCTCGTCCTCTGCTACTTTTGTCGAAGCCGGCGCGCTGCCGCGAAGGCAGAAAATCGCTTGTGGTTTTTGCCAAGCTGTCACACGGACTGGGGGCACGTTCAAGTGTTGCGCGCCCTTGCCACCGGGCAGGCCACGCGCGGGGGAAGGGACGATTCATGCCGGCAGACGCGCTTATTCCTCTCGGTGAGGTGGTCGACACGACGCCGGCCCAGCGCCCCGCCCGCACGGTTCTTCATGGCGTTCATGTCGATCTGGTGCCGTTCGACGCGGACATCCATGGCGCCGTGCTTTTCCCGGCCACGCATGGGCCGGGATCGGAGGCGATCTGGGCCTATCTGCCCAATGGCCCCTATGCGGACCAAGCGGCGTTCGACGCCTATTACCGGCCGGCGGCGCTGCGCGACGATCCGCTGATGTTCGCGATCATCGACAAGGCGAGCGGCGTCGCGGTCGGCCACGCGACCTATCTGCGGATCGACCCGGTGAACCGCTCGATCGAGGTCGGCCACATCCTCTTCACGCCGGCGCTGATGCGCACGGCCGGCGGCACCGAGGCGATGTATCTGATGGCCCGCCACGTCTTCGAGACGCTGGGCTATCGGCGTTATGAGTGGAAATGCAACGCGCTCAACGCCCCCTCGCGGCGGGCGGCGACGCGCTACGGCTTCCGCTTCGAGGGAATTTTCCGCCACCACATGATCGTCAAGGGCCGCAACCGCGACACGGCGTGGTTCTCCCTTCTCGGAGAGGAATGGCCGCAGCGGGCGGTGGCGTTCGAGAGCTGGCTGGCGCCGGATAATTTCGACGCCTCCGGCGCGCAGCGCGTCTCGCTCTCGGTGTTCAACGCCGACACGATGGAGGTGGAGGGCCGCCGGCTGCGCCGGGCCAGCCTCGACGACCTTGCCGGCATCGAGGTGGTGCAGCAGGGCGCCTATGCGCGCAACCGCATCATTCTTGGCGTCGAGCCGGTGCCGCTGCTGTGGGATTATCGCGCGGTGATGCGCAGCCGCGAGGTCTGGGTGGTGGACGGCGCCGCCGGCCTCGACGGCGTTCTGGTGCTGCAGGCGCGGGACGACGATCTGCTGATCGACAGCCTCGCCACCGCGCCGATGGCGCAGGGCAGCGGGCTCGGCAATGTGCTGCTCGCCGCCGGCGAGGCGCGGGCCCGTGCGCTCGGCCGCACCACGGCGCGGCTCTACACCGGCGAGCCGCTCTCGGCCAATATCCAGTGGTACCGCCGCAAGGGCTATATGATCGAGCGGGTGGAGCAGATGCCCGACCGCCGGCTGGTACATATGGCGAAGGCGCTGGGCTGACCGGTGCCACGGCCCGGCGCGTGCGGCGCGGCGGGACGGGTGGTGATGCGGGCTTTTCTTGCGTGCGGGCGCGGATCGCTTACATTCGGGGCAGCCTCAGGACTGGACTCGATCATGACTTACGTGGAAGCCGCCGGCGCGCCGCTGCGCAAGACCGGCCATATCAAGCTGCACGGGCCGGAAGGCTTCGCCGGCATGCGCAAGGCCGGACGGCTGGCCGCCGAGGCGCTCGATCTGGTGCACGAAATGGTGCGGCCGGGGATTTCGACCGAGGCGATCGACGACGCCGTGTTCGAATTCGCCATGGATCACGGCGCGCTGCCGGCGACGCTTATGTATCGCGGCTACCGCAAATCCACCTGCACCTCGATCAACCACGTGGTCTGCCACGGCATTCCCAATGACAAGCCGCTGCGCGAGGGCGACATCGTCAATGTCGACGTGACGCTGATCGTCGATGGCTGGTACGGCGATACGAGCCGCATGTTCCCGGTGGGGGAAATCCCGCGCCGGGCCGAGCGGCTGCTCGACGTGACCTATGAATCGCTGATGCGCGGCATCGCCGAGGTGCGGCCGGGCAATCATGTCGGCGATATCGGCGCGGCGATCCAGGATTTCGTCGAGCCGCTGCATATGAGCGTGGTGCGCGATTTCTGCGGCCATGGCGTCGGCCAGCTGTTCCATGACGAGCCGAACATCGTCCATGTCGGCCGGCGCGGCGACGGGGCGGAACTGCTGCCGGGCATGATCTTCACCATCGAGCCGATGATCAATCTCGGCCGGCCGCATGTGAAGGTGCTGTCCGACGGCTGGACCGCGGTGACGCGCGACCGCTCGCTCTCCGCCCAGTTCGAGCATGCGGTGGGGGTGACGGAAACCGGGTGCGAGATCTTCACGCTCTCGCCCAAGGGCTATCACAAGCCGATCTTCGGCGACGGCTGAGGCACAGCGGAGCCCGCATGGCGAAGAGGCCGGAGGAGGCAGCTTTCACGGCTCCGGCCGTCGACGGCTTTCCGCATCCCGAGCTGCGGCAGGGTGCGCTTCAGGAGCCGGGGCTTCAGGATTCCGGGCTTCAGGACTCCGGGCTTCAGGATTCCGGGCTTCAGGATTCCGGGCTTAAGGACTCTGGGCTTAAGGACTCCGGGCTTGAGGAGGCCGCGCCGCATTTCGTCGGCCATCGCGAAAGGCTGCGCGAGCGTTTCCGTCAGGCGGGGCCCGAGGCGCTGGCCGATTACGAATTGCTGGAACTGGTGCTGTTCCGTGCCGTGCCGCGCGCCGACGTCAAGCCGCTTGCCAAGAAGCTGATCGAACGCTTCGGCTCCTTCGCCGAGGTGATCGCGGCCTCGCCCGAGCGGCTGCGCGAGGTGAAGGGCGTGGGCGAGGCCATCATCACCGAGTTCAAGGTGGTCGGCGCCGCTGTCGAGCGGGTAACGCGCGAGGCGGTGCGGGCGCGCCCGGTGCTCTCCTCCTGGAGCGCGGTGCTGGCCCATTGCCGGGCCTCCATGGCCTTTGCCGACAAGGAGCAGTTCCGCATCCTGTTTCTCGACAAGCGCAACCAGCTCATTCTCGACGAGGTGCAGCAGCGCGGCACGGTGGACCACACGCCGGTCTATCCGCGCGAGGTGGTGAAGCGCGCGCTGGAGCTCGCCGCCAGCGCGGTGATCCTCGTGCACAACCATCCGAGCGGCGACCCCACCCCCTCCAGCGCCGACATCCAGATGACCAAGACCATCATCGATGTGGCCAAGCCCCTCGGCATCGAGGTGCATGACCACATCATTGTCGGCAAGGACGGCCATGCCAGCCTGCGCGGGCTGCGGCTGATCTGAACCGTCTGTCAGTCTCAGGCCGGCACGCTCTCCCAGGCCGGGAACGGGTCCGGCAGATGGCGGTAGGGCACGGGATCGAACAGGTTCGGCTTGAGCGGGCCGACCAGGCATTCATCGAGTGCCGCGCGGATCGCCGCCTCGTCGAGATTGACGCCGATGAACACCAGTTCCTGCCGCCGGTCGCCATAGCCGGGCGTCCAGTGCGCGCGCAGCCATGAGCGCCAGTCGGGCTGCGTCGGCCAATGCTCGGTCGGGATCGCCGCCCACCACTGGCCGATCGAGCCGGTGCGGCAGATGGCGCCGGCCAGCGACATTTCCCCGACGCGGCGCGGGCGGGTGGCGAGCCAGAACAGGCCCTTGGCGCGCACCAGCCCCGGCCAGGTCTGCGCCAGGAAGGCGTTGAACTTCTCGGGATGGAAGGGACGGCGGGCGCGGTAGACGAAGCTGGAGACGCCGTATTCCTCGGTCTCCGGCACATGGTCCTTGAAGCCGTTCAACTCCTTGAACCAGGTGGGGTGCTGGTGCGCGGCCTCGAAATCGAAGCGCCCGGTGCCGAGTATGTCCTTCAGCGGGACATGGGCGTGGTCGGCCTCAATGATCAGGGCGTCCGGGTTCAGCGCCTTCACCACGCCGCGCACCTCATGACGGCGGGCCGGGGCGACGTCGGAGACCTTGTTGAGCACGATGACATCGGCGAACTCGATCTGGTCGGTGAGCAGATCGACCAGCGTGCGCTCATCCTCCTCGCCCGCCGTCTCGCCGCGGTCGCGCAGAAAGTCGCGCGAGCCGAAATCCTTGAGTAGGTTGGCCGCGTCGACCACCGTGACCATGGTGTCGAGCCGGGCGATATCGGAGAGCGAGAAACCGTCCTCGTCGCGGAATTCGAAGGTGGCGGCGACCGGGAGCGGCTCGGCGACGCCGGTCGATTCGATCAGCAGATAATCGAAGCGTCCCTCGCCGGCGAGCCGGCGCACCTCGGCCAGAAGGTCGTCGCGCAGGGTGCAGCAGATGCAGCCATTGGTCATTTCGACCAGCTTTTCCTCGGTGTGCGACAGGTTCGCCCCGCCCGCCCGCACCAGCTCGGCGTCGATGTTCACCTCCGACATGTCGTTGACGATGACCGCGACCCGCAGCCCCTCGCGATTGGCCAGCACATGGTTGAGCAGGGTGGTCTTGCCCGCGCCGAGAAAGCCGGAAAGCACCGTTACCGGAAGGCGTTGGTCGGACATCAATGCGCGCTCCAATTGAATATTGATACAATGTATCATTTCTCATGGATCGACCCGATGGACAAGCCCCGTCGAGGTGGCGCGGACCGCAAAAGCAAACGGCGCCGTCACCGGCGCCGCTGCAACTCATTGAGATGATGGAGAAATCAGGCGACGCGCACAATGCCCGGCGGCTGCCAGGTGCCCTTGCCGGCCGGCAGGATGGAGGGCGTGCCGGTCTTCGGCCAGTAGAGCCGCATGACCAGATAGATCGGCCCGTCCGGCGCCGGGAGCCAGTTCGATTCCTTGTCCGCGCCGGGGGTATCCTTCTGGATGTAGAGCGTCACCGAGCCGTCCGGGTTGGTCTTGAGCGTGGGCAGCATGGGCGAGTTGATGAGGTAGCGGTCGATCGGGTTCTTCACCAGCAGCTGCGTCGTGCCGTCATACATCGTTACCGACCAGAAGGCGTTTACCGGTGGCAGGGCGTCCTTGGCGAAGGTGAGCGTGTAGCGGTGCTTCGCGCCGTCGAGCGGCTGGCCGTCCTTGTCGGTGCGGGTCGCCGGATAGACCGCCTCGGCCGCGTCATTGCCGTAAATGCCGAGCTTGGCGGCGGCGGCGCGCAGCTTCCAGTCGCCATGGTAGAATTCCGCGTCGCCGAATACCGAGCCGACGCGCCAGCCATTCACATCCGTGCCGATGGCGGCGACCGCTTCCTCGAGCCGCTGCTGGCCTTCCTGCAGGCCGGCGAGGATCTCCGCCTGCTCCTCGACCGGCATCTCATGCACGCGGAAGCTGCGCCCCGGCCCGACGCCGATGCGCTTCAGCTGCTCGCGGATCCAGCGTTCCTCGGGCCGGGGAGGGGCGGCCCGCAGGGCGAAGTCGAGATAGGCGAAGAATTCCTTGTCGAACCGCTCTTTCGAGAAGGCCGGGTAGCGGAAATGCTCCGCGGGCTTGGGCTCGCCCGTGCCGAGGAAGGTGCTGAGCGGGCGCGCCTGATAGCCGGCCTGCACCGTCTTCACCTTGTCGAGGTCGGCCGCGTCAAACAGCTGGGTGCGGAAGATCACCAGCGAGAAGAAGGTCGAGGAGCGGAACACGCGGTCAATGCCGGGCGGGGTGGGACCGAACCAGCGCGGGCCGACCACCATGTAATGACCGGCGCCATTACCGGTCGTGCGGCTGCCGGCATAGCCGTAATTATAGGTGTTGCCGTCGACGAACTGCACGCTGACATAACGCGTGGGGTCAACCGCCGGCACGGAGACCACCACCGGCTCGGCCAGCAGATCCAGCCATGCCAGGGAATAGGGCGTGTCGCTGTTCGGCGTGACGATGGAGCTGTCCTGCCAGGTGAACAGCCGCGCCTCATTATGGACGGTGTTGAACGGCGCTTTCCACTGGCCCGATTTCGGATCAAGCACCTGATCGAACATCACCCCGTAATTCATCACCAGAGGCAGGCCGTAAATATAGCCGGCGGCGGCGATCTGCCGGGGGCCGAGCAGGCCGGGCCGTGTGTCCTGCGCGAGCGCGGGGAGGGAGAGCGCCGGCGCAAGCGCGGCGGCGGCGGAAGTGCGAAGCAGGTCGCGACGGGTCAGCACGGGGGTACTCCTTGGCGCCTTGTCGATCGGCGGGGCGTGATCCCTACCGTCCCCAAGATTACGGCGTAACCTTGAAGAAAAGCCTCAAGTATTGGCGTGCCGCGCCCTTGCGCGCCGAAAACATCCTCTGCCGTAGCGGCATTGTCGGTGCTTTCGAACCGGGCTCTGTGCCGCGCGCGGCGGGCGGCACTACCGCCCAGCACGACCGCAAGCTCTCCCGGAAAGCTCTAGGCCCATTGGTCCATGGCCGCTAGGCTGGTCCACCCGTAACGCGGTGCCATGAGGATCATGACCGTCGATATTACCTTGAGCGATGTGGAAGCGGCCGCCGCGCGGATCGCCGGCGCGGTGCCGCAGACGCCTTTCGTGCATTCGCAGACGCTGTCGCGCAAGCTCGGCGCCGAGGTCTGGCTGAAATTCGAAAATCTGCAATTCACCGCCTCCTTCAAGGAGCGCGGCGCGCTGAACAAGCTGCTCTCGCTCACCGATGAGGAGCGCGCGCGGGGCGTGATCGCGGCCTCCGCCGGCAATCACGCGCAGGGGCTCGCCTATCATTCCCGGCGCACCGGCGTCGAGGCGACCATCGTCATGCCGACCCTGACCCCGAACCTCAAGGTGGAGCGCGTGCGCGAGCACGGCGCCCGCGTGGTGTTGCACGGCGCGGGTTTTGCCGAGGCGGCCGCCGAGATGACGCGGCTGGCGCGGGAGGAGGGGCTCACCATCGTCCACCCCTTTGATGATCCGCAGGTGATCGCCGGGCAGGGGACGGCGACGCTGGAAATGCTGCACGCGGTGCCGGAACTCGACACGCTGGCCGTGCCGATCGGCGGCGGCGGGCTGATCGCCGGGGCGACCGTGGTGGCGCGGGCGCTGCGGCCGGATATGCGCATTGTCGGCGTGCAGTCGGAGATCTTTCCCGGCATGGCGCGGGCGGTCGGGTGGTTCGACGGGAACCCGGCGCCCGGCTCCTCGGTGGCGGAGGGCATCGCCGTGCTCGACCCCGGCCAGATCACCCGCGCCATCGTGCGTGCCGGCGTCGACGAGATCGCGGTGGTGGAGGAGGACTGCATCGAGGAAGCCATCGCGCTGTTGCTCGGCATCGAGAAGACGCTGTGCGAGGGCGCCGGCGCGGCCGGCATCGCCGCCATGCTGGCGCGGCCGGAGCTTTTTCGCGGGCGCAAGGTCGGGGTGATCCTGTCCGGCGGCAATATCGACACGCGCGTGCTGGTCGCCGTGCTGCAGCGCCATCTCACGCGGGCCGGGCGGATGGTGCGCATCCGCGCCGAGCTGCCGGACAATCCCGGTGCGCTGGCCCGGCTCACCGCCGTGGTGGCGGCGCAGGGCGGCAATATCTACGAATTGCGCCATGAAAGGCTGGCCGCGACCAGCCGCGCCAAGGAAAGCTCGGTCTCGCTCGATGTCGAACTGCGCGATCCCGCCGACCTGCCGGCGCTGATGGAGCGGCTCTCGGCCGAGCAGTTCCGCGTCCGGCGGGACGAGTTCTGAGCGTCCCCGCGGCCCAGCGGGAGCCCCGCGAAGGGCTTTGGCGGGGGCTCCCGGAGAGCCCGGAAAGGGGGGGCTTGGGCCGCCCGATTCCATGACGGTTTCGCGATCCGGGCGGGCTTTGGGGCGCGGGTTTCGGAGCGCCAAAATCTCAAAATCAGCCGCAAACCCTTGTGCTGAAATGGTTTTGATGGTGGTGGCGGGATGGGTTATCCCCAGGGCGAGACGGCGCGGAGCCCTGTCACAAGAATTTCGGAAAATGCCCGTTGACAGTCCGCCGGGCCTCCCCCTATAAAGCGCCCATCGACGCGGCGCCCACCGCTTCCGGCGAGTTTGGCGCTCCTCTGCAGCATCCCAAGGATGATGGCGGTTGGAACGGATGGCGAAAGCCACCCGGCGAAAAGATGTCGACACTTCTAAGGGTGTGAGCCCTTAGATTGAGGGCTTCGGTTCTCTGCTGGCTTTGAGCTGGCGTGCTGTTTGACAAGTTAAGATGAAGAAAGAGAAACGTGGACGGCGGGGTCCTTGCGGATGTCCGATCCTTCGGGGTTGGATGTCGGATGAGACTTCGGCGGTCTTACGTTCTCGGAACCGCGTTACC
>NZ_JAHCQH010000011.1:2500-5533 GCF_018449475.1 Ancylobacter radicis
TACGGGGAGCTGCGAACAAGCTTTGATCCGTAAATTTCCGAATGGGGAAACCCACCTTCGACGACTGGGACTCTGAAGTCTTGCCACGCTGGAGCGATCCGGCGCGATGAGGCTTTGGAATTCCAGTTGTCATATGAAGGTATCAAGCTCTGAATACATAGGGGTTTGAAGCGAACCCGGGGAACTGAAACATCTAAGTACCCGGAGGAAAGGACATCAACAGAGACTCCGTTAGTAGTGGCGAGCGAACGCGGACCAGGCCAGTGGCGAAGAAGCGACAAGTGGAACCGGACAGGAAAGCCGGGCCTTAGTGGGTGATAGCCCCGTACACGTAATGCAATTCTTCGTCCTCGAGTAAGGCGGGACACGTGAAATCCTGTCTGAACATGGGGGGACCACCCTCCAAGCCTAAGTACTCCTCAGCGACCGATAGCGAACAAGTACCGTGAGGGAAAGGTGAAAAGCACCCCGACAAGGGGAGTGAAACAGTTCCTGAAACCGGATGCCTACAAACAGTAGGAGCCCAAGGTTCGTCCTGGGTGACTGCGTACCTTTTGTATAATGGGTCAGCGACTTAGTCTGGCGAGCAAGCTTAAACCGGTAGGTGTAGGCGCAGCGAAAGCGAGTCTGAACAGGGCGTTCAGTTCGTCGGATTAGACCCGAAGCCAAGTGATCTAGCCATGAGCAGGTTGAAGGTGCGGTAACACGCACTGGAGGACCGAACCGGTGCCCGTTGAAAAGGTCTCGGATGACTTGTGGCTAGGGGTGAAAGGCCAATCAAACTTGGAAATAGCTGGTTCTCCGCGAAAACTATTTAGGTAGTGCCTCGCGTGAATACTCCAGGGGGTAGAGCACTGGATGGGCTAGGGGGATTTACCGTCTTACCAAACCTAACCAAACTCCGAATACCTGGAAGTACTGCGCGGGAGACAGACGGCGGGTGCTAACGTCCGTCGTCGAGAGGGAAACAACCCTGACCTACAGCTAAGGCCCCCAAGTCGTGGCTAAGTGTGAAAGGATGTGAGAGTCCGAAAACAACCAGGAGGTTGGCTTAGAAGCAGCCATCCTTTAAAGAAAGCGTAACAGCTCACTGGTCTAGGATTCTTGCGCCGAAAATGTAACGGGGCTCAAGCCACGCGCCGAAGCTTAGGGTTTGCCTTCGGGCAAGCGGTAGCGGAGCGTTCCGTAAGCCTGCGAAGGAGGACCCGTGAGGGCCTCTGGAGGTATCGGAAGTGCGAATGCTGACATGAGTAACGACAAACAGTGTGAGAGACACTGTCGCCGAAAGTCCAAGGGTTCCTGCGTAAAGCTAATCTGCGCAGGGTTAGCCGGCCCCTAAGGCGAGGCCGAAAGGCGTAGTCGATGGGAATCAGGTGAATATTCCTGAGCCTGTGGGTAGTGACGAATCCCGTGTGTTGTCAGACGAATTGGTTCTGTTCTGGCTTCGAAGGGGTTCCAGGAAATAGCTCCCACAACATAGACCGTACCCGAAACCGACACAGGTGGACTGGTAGAGTATACCAAGGCGCTTGAGAGAACTATGCTGAAGGAACTCGGCAATTTACCTCCGTAACTTCGGGATAAGGAGGCCTTCCATCTGGGCAACCAGGTGGGAGGGGCACAGACCAGGGGGTGGCAACTGTTTAGCAAAAACACAGGGCTCTGCGAAATCGCAAGATGACGTATAGGGTCTGACGCCTGCCCGGTGCCGGAAGGTTAAGAGGAGAGGTGCAAGCTTTGAATCGAAGCCCCGGTAAACGGCGGCCGTAACTATAACGGTCCTAAGGTAGCGAAATTCCTTGTCGGGTAAGTTCCGACCTGCACGAATGGCGTAATGACTTCCCCGCTGTCTCCAGCATAGACTCAGTGAAATTGAATTCCCCGTGAAGATGCGGGGTTCCTGCGGTCAGACGGAAAGACCCCGTGCACCTTTACTGCAACTTTGCACTGGCATTCGTGTCGGTATGTGTAGGATAGGTGGTAGACTTTGAAGCGAGGGCGCCAGCTCTCGTGGAGTCATCCTTGAAATACCACCCTTATAGATATGGATGTCTAACCGCGGCCCGTCATCCGGGTCCGGGACATTGCATGGTGGGCAGTTTGACTGGGGCGGTCGCCTCCCAAAGAGTAACGGAGGCGCGCGATGGTGGGCTCAGACCGGTCGGAAATCGGTCGTCGAGTGCAATGGCATAAGCCCGCCTGACTGTGAGACTGACAAGTCGAACAGAGACGAAAGTCGGCCATAGTGATCCGGTGGTCCCACGTGGACGGGCCATCGCTCAACGAATAAAAGGTACGCCGGGGATAACAGGCTGATGATGCCCAAGAGTCCATATCGACGGCATCGTTTGGCACCTCGATGTCGGCTCATCACATCCTGGGGCTGGAGCAGGTCCCAAGGGTTCGGCTGTTCGCCGATTAAAGTGGTACGTGAGCTGGGTTCAGAACGTCGTGAGACAGTTCGGTCCCTATCTGCCGTGGGTGTAGGAATATTGAGAGGATTTGTCCCTAGTACGAGAGGACCGGGATGAACGTACCTCTGGTGGAGCTGTTGTGGCGCCAGCCGCAGTGCAGCGTAGCTATGTACGGTCGGGATAACCGCTGAAAGCATCTAAGCGGGAAACCCACCTCAAAACGAGTATTCCCTTGAGAACCGTGGAAGACGACCACGTTGATAGGCCGGGTGTGTAAGTATGGCAACATATTGAGCTTACCGGTACTAATCGTTCGATTGGCTTGATCGTTCTCATCCTCGATGCTCATCCATCAAGGATCAAAGCGACTAAAGACCTTAAGGGCTTCATGCCCCTTGCTTCGCAAATGCTGTGTTTCGCCGGCCTGGTGGCTATGGCGAGGAGCCTCAACCCGATCCCATCCCGAACTCGGCCGTTAAACTCCTCAGCGCCGATGGTACTATGTCTTAAGACCTGGGAGAGTAGGTCGCTGCCAGGCCTGCAAAACACAGCAAAAGCTTCTTCGCAAAACAAACAGAACGCCGCCCGCGCAGAAATGCCGGGCGGCGTTCTGCGTTGC
>NZ_JAHCQH010000012.1 GCF_018449475.1 Ancylobacter radicis
GGTAACGCGGTTCCGAGAACGTAAGACCGCCGAAGTCTCATCCGACATCCAACCCCGAAGGATCGGACATCCGCAAGGACCCCGCCGTCCACGTTTCTCTTTCTTCATCTTAACTTGTCAAACAGCGCGCCAGCTCAAAGCCAGCAGAGAACCGAAGCCCTCAACCTAAGGGCTCACACCCTTAGAAGTGTCGACGCCTTTCCCTCCGGCGGACGCCGGTCTTTCGACCCCGTCGATGAAGGGAAGGTCAGGAGCGCCTCGCTGCAGCGGCCGGAGCCGGTGGTCGGCGGCGCCCCGTCGATGGCGCGGTTTATAGGCTGGCTTGCCCGAAGCTGTCAACGGCTCCTGCCAAGAAAAATGACAGGCTCACGACACTGTTGATAAGCGGCCCAGAGAAAGGGAAAAAATGCTGACCTTTCAGAGGCTTATCAAAATCGCTCGAAAAGCCTCGAAAAGCCGCGCCCCGCACGGGCGCCCCTGAAAAGCCGGTTCGTCCGCCGGGAGAGCCCGCAAACCCCGCTTTGGGGGTCAAAACCTGCCCCAATCGGTGCAGGGCGTCGGATCGACTGCCTGCCAAACGGGCATTTGCCGGGGTTTCCCGCCCGTCTCCCGCGCCGGGCGCCGCCAACGCCGTCCCCGCCGGCACTTAGTGCTCGGACAGCACCACTTCCTCGGACCACTCGCCCTCCACCTCCTTGACGATGGCCTGGCCGCAGATCACCCGGCCCTTCACCGCGTCGAAGGTCAGGGCCGGGCTGCCATGGAGCTGCCAGCCCTTGTTGAGGGCGGCGCTGACACGCTTGCAGAAGGCCGCGTCGTCCGGTCCGGTGAGGTAGCGATAGAGCTTCATAGGGTCCTCAAAGGGTCGATGCGGCCATTGATGCCGCCGTGATCAGAATAGGAGAGCGCCGCCCGCCCGCGTCAGCCCCGCGCGGCAATGGCGTCGGCCAGCGCCACGCGCTTGCGGGCGATGTCGGCATGCATGCGCTCATACATCCGCCCGCCGACCTGCAGCACGCCCCGGCCGGCATTCTCCGGCCGGTCGAACATGGCGATCAGCGCGCGCGCCTGCGCGAGTTCGTCGTCCGGCGGGCTGAAGGCGGCGTTGCAGGTCTCGATCTGGCCGGGATGGATCAGCGTCTTGCCGTCAAACCCCATGATGGCGGCCTCCGCGCATTCGCGGGCGAAGCCGTTCAGGTCGGTAAAATCGTTCCACACCCCGTCGAGCACCTCCACCCCGCCGGCCCGCGCCGCCAGCACGCAATGCGACAGCCAGGACGCCATGGAGGCGCGTCCGGGCCGGAGCTGCGCGCCGGTCTCCTTGGCGAGATCATTGGTGCCCAGCACCATGACGGCGAGCCGCGTCGCCGGGTTGCGGGCGGCGAGCGCGATGTCGAGCGCGCGCAGCACGGCCAGCGGGGTCTCGATCATCGCCCAGAGCCGCAGCCCTGAGGGCGCGCCGAGCGCCTCCATCTGGCGGCCGACCACCAGCAGCGTCTCGGCATCGGCGACCTTGGGGATCAGCACGGCATGGATCCCCACCCCGGCGGCGGCGGCGCGGGCGATGGCGGCAAGGTCCGCGTCGAACCAGGGCGTGTTGGTGCCGTTGACCCGCACCACCACCTCGCGCCGGCCGAAGCCGCCGGCGGTCAGGCTCTGCACCACCTGATCGCGCGCCTCGCGCTTGGCTTCGGGCGCGACGGCGTCCTCAAGATCGATGATGAACCCGTCGGCGGGCAGGTCGCGCGCCTTCTCCAGAGCGCGGGCATTGGAGCCGGGCATATAGAGAACACTGCGGCGGGGGCGGATCGGCGCAAACATGATTCGCTCGGCTCATTGGCAATCGGGCAAATCGAGCCTATCCGGCTCCATGGGGCGCTGCCAATGGTCTCGCGCGCCCGGACCACTACGTAGCGGAAAACGGCGGATCGAAAAACGGCGGATCATGGACGAGAGCTTCGATGTCATCATCGCGGGCGGCGCCATCATGGGGGCGGCGGCGGCCTATTTCCTCACCCTCGACCCCGCCTTCACCGGGCGCGTGGCGGTGATCGAGCGCGACCCCAGCTTCGCGCGCGCCTCCACCACCCTGTCGGCGGCCTCGCTGCGCCAGCAATTCTCCATCCCCGAGAATATCCGCATGTCGCTGTTTGGGCTGGACTTCCTGCGCACGGCAAAGGAACGCTTCGGGCCGGACACCGATCTCGCCTGGCATGAGGGCGGCTATCTCATCCTCGCCAGCGAGGCGGGAAGGCCCATTCTGGAAGCCAACCACCGGGTGCAGCAGGCCGAGGGCGCCGACATCGCGCTGCTGGACCCCGCCGCGCTCAATGCCACCTTCCCCTGGCTCCATGTCGAGGACCTCGCGGCCGGCGCCTATGGCCGCTCCGGCGAGGGCTGGTTCGATGCCCATGCGCTGCTCGCCTGCCTGCGCACAGCCGCCAAGGCGCAGGGCGCGCATTTCATCACCGCCGAGGTCGCCGCCATCGAACGCGCCGGCGACCGCATCGCCGGGGTGACGCTGACCGATGGGCGGCGCCTCGGCTGCGGCGCGCTGGTCAACGCCGCCGGGCCGTGGGGCGGGCGGCTCGCCGCCATGGCGGGCATCGTGCTGCCGGTGATCGGCAAGAAGCGGTGCGTCTTCGTCGTCCATTGCAAGACCGAGCTGCCGAAGCTGCCGCTGCTGGTCGATCCCTCAGGCTTCTATATCCGCCCGGAAGGCAGCTTCCAGATCTGCGGCGCCCCGCCGGCCGAGGATCCCGATGCCGGCGATGATTTCGAGGTCGACTGGTCGGTGTTCGAGGAGAGCATCTGGCCCGCGCTCGCCCACCGCATCCCGGCGATGGAAGAACTGAAGCTGGTGCGCGCCTGGGCCGGTCATTACGAGATGAACCTGCTCGACCACAACGCCGTCATCGGCCCGCACCCGCAGGTCGGCAACTTCTACTTCATGAACGGCTTCTCCGGCCACGGCCTGCAACAGGCCCCCGCCGCCGGGCGGGCGATCGCCGAATGGCTCGTCCATGGCCGCTCCGTCTCTCTCGATCTCGACGTGTTCGGCTATGAGCGCATCGCCACCGGGCGCCCCCATGCGGAACTGAACATCATCTAAAGGGGGCGCTGATGCGCGTCGCGGGGGTGGATGGCTGCAAGGGCGGCTGGGTGGCGGTGATCGTCGCGCCGGACGGGACGACGAGTGCCCGCCGCCTCGGCTCATTGGCCGAACTGTTCGACGCGCCCTCCCCGCCCGAGATGATCGCCCCGGATCTTGTGGCCATCGACATGCCGATCGGCCTGCCGGAGACGGTCGAGGCGAAGGGCCGGGCGCCGGAGCGGCTGGTGCGCCCGCTGCTCGGCGGGCGGCAGTCCAGCGTCTTCTCCATGCCCTCGCGCGCGGCGGTCTATGCCAGCGTCGACCCGGCGGTCCCGGAGGAAGCGCGCTACCGCCATGCCTGCGCTGTGGCGCGGGCGACCTCGACGCCGCCGCGCGCGGTCGCCAAGCAGGCCTTTCACATCTTCCCGAAGATCATCGAGATCGACACGCTGCTGCGCGCCCGACCGGCACTTCAGGCGCGGCTGTTCGAATGCCACCCGGAAGTGAGCTTCTGGGCGCTCAACGGGCAGGTCCCGCTCGACGTCGCCAAAAAGGTGAAGAACGCCCCGCACGCACCGGGCCTCGCCCTGCGCCGTGCCCTGCTGGAGGCGGCCGGCTTTGCCCCCGCCATCCTGTCGGCCGCCACGGCCCGCGCGCTGAAGGTCGGCGCCGATGATCTGATCGACGCCGCAGCCGCCGCCTGGACCGCCGGCCGGCTGGCGCGCGGCGCGGCCACCAGCTTCCCCACCCCGCCCGAGCGCGACGCGCTGGGACTGCCGATAGCGATCTGGGCGTAGAGGGCCGACACGCGTAGAGGATGCCGCGCAGCCTTATCGCACGGCGCCTGCCACCCCTCACGCCGTCATCCCCGGACTTGATCCGGGGATCCACGCTTTCGGCCGGGCGCTCGGGACGGGAAGGCGTGGATGGCCGGATCAAGTCCGGCCATGACGATGTGTGGGCGGAAGGCGCGCGGAAGAAGCAGTACTGTCAGGGGACGCCCCGTGCCCAACCGGACGTTGTCCCCAGTCGCACGACTCCCCCATTTACAACGTCATCCCCGGACTTGATCCGGGGATCCACGACTTGGGCGGGAGCACGGCGGAACGGAAGACGTAGATGGCCGGATCAAGTCCGGCCATGACGATGTGTGGGATGGAAGAGGGTCTCCGGTCGGAGTCGCACCGTCATGCCCAGTCGCACGTCCCCCCCATTTACAACGTCATCCCCGGGCTTGACCCGGGGATCCACGCTTTCGGCCAGGCGCTCGGAAAGGGAAGACGTGGATGGCCGGATCAAGTCCGGCCATGACGGTGTGTGAGCGGGGACGTGGGAGCAGAACGAATTGCGACGAGGGCGGCCGCTCCCCCGCGCCTTATATCCCCGCGTCGTCCGCCACCGGCTCGCCCGGCTGGTGGAACACGCCCGCCCCGGCCAGCATCGCCTCGATGCGGTCGACCGCCGCGCTCTGGTCGAGCTTGTCGGTCTCGATCACCAGTTCCGGCGCGGTCGGCGCCTCATAGGGCGCGTCGATGCCGGTGAAGCCGCGGATTTCGCCGGCCCGTGCCTTGGCGTAGAGCCCCTTCGGGTCGCGCGCCTCGCACAGTTCGAGCGGGGCGGAGACGTGCACCTCGAAGAAGCTCTCTCCGACAATGGTGCGCACCCGCGCCCGCGCCGCCGCCGCCGGCGAGACCGCCGCCACCAGCACCACATGGCCGAGCCCCCTGAGCAGGCTGGCCACCTCGGCGAGGCGCCGGTTGTTCTCGGCCCGGTCGGCGTCGGAAAAACCGAGATCGCTGTTCAGCCCGGCGCGCAGCGTGTCGCCGTCGAGCAGGGTGACCAGCCCGCCCCGGTTGAACAGGCGGCGCTCCAGCGCCCGGGCGATGGTTGACTTGCCCGAGCCCGACAGGCCGGTGAGCCACACCACCGCGCCATCATGGCCGAAGCGGCCGACCCGTTCCTCGAAGGTGACGGCGGAGGCCACCGGCGTGATGTGGCGCGCGGCTGGGGTGGCGGGCACCGCCTCGGCGTCGAGCACGGAGATGACGAGGCCGCCGCCGGCAATGCGTCCGCCGAGTTCCAGCGCCACGCGGCCGGTGCGCGGGTTGAGCCCGTGCGGATCGGCGGCGATGGGGCGCGAGAGCAGCAGCTCCACCTCGCCCACCTGGTTGCGGCCGATGCGCCGGGATTCGAAGGTCGAGAGATGGCCGGGATCGACCACCTCATGCACCACGGCGACGGTGGCGCGTGATTCCGAGGTGGCGAGGCGCACGATCAGCGACGTGCCGACCTCCAGCGCCTCCTCGGCCAGCCAGAACAGACGCACGCGCAGGCGCCGCGTGGCGTGCGGGCGCGCGGCCGGGGTGGAGAGGATTTCGCCGCGCTCGACAAAGATCTCGCGGTCGAGGGTGAGCCCGGCGGCCGCGCCCGCGTCGAGTGCCGTCAGTTCCTGCCCGGCGGGCGGCACCGGCCAGCTTTCGATGGTCTTCACCACCGCGCTCTTGCCGGAGGGCTGGAACACCACCTCGTCGCCGACCTTGAGGCTGCCGGTCTCGATGCGGCCGGCGACGATGCGCCGGTCGTCGAATTTGTAGACCGCCTGCACCGGCATGCGCAAAGCGAGGTCGCCGGCCGCGCGGGCCGGCTCGAAGCGGTCGAGCGCCTCCAGCACGGTCGGCCCGTCATACCAGGGTGTGCGGGTGCCATGGGCGGAGACGCCGTCGCCCTCGCGGGCGGAAATCGGGATCACCGCGCTCGCCCGCACGCCGAGTCCGGCGAGATAGGCGCTGATCTCGGTCTCGATGGCGCGGAAAGTCGCCTCCTCGAAGCCGACCCGGTCCATCTTGTTCACGACCACGGCGACCTGCTTCACGCCGAGCAGATGCAGCAAATAGCCATGCCGCCTTGTCTGGTCGCGCACGCCCTCGGCGGCGTCGATCAGCAGGAAGGCGGCATCGGCCTGCGCCGCGCCGGTGATCATGTTGCGCAGGAATTCCGCATGGCCGGGCGCGTCGATCAGGATGATGTCGCGCGAAGGCGTCTGGAAGCGGATCTGGCTGGTGTCGATGGTGATGCCCTGGTCGCGCTCGGCCTGCAGGCTGTCGAGCAGGAACGACCATTCGAACGGCATGCCGCGCCGGGCGGAAATTTCCTTGAGCTGCTCCAGCTTCTGGCTGGTGATGCCGCCGGTCTCGTGCAGCAGGCGGCCGATCAGCGTCGACTTGCCGTGATCGACATGGCCGACGATGACGATGCGCACGAGCTGCCGGTCGGCGGCGGCGACGGGGGCGGCGAGGCTGGCGAAATTGGCCGAAGTGACAGTTGCTGACATGGTTGCCGCCTCACAGATAGCCGGCGACGCGCAGTCGCTCGAAGGAATCCTCGGATTCATGGTCCATGGCGCGGCCCGAACGCTCCGGCACCTTGGTGGTGGCCAGCTCGATCAGAATGTCCTCGATCGTCGCCGCCTCCGACGCCACCGGGAAGGTGATGTCCTGGTCGCCCAGCGAGCGGTAACGCTTGCCGGCCTTGGAGAAATACAGCGGGATCACGGGAATTTTCTCGCGCTGCGTGTAGGCCCAGATGTCCAGCTCGGTCCAGTGCAGGATCGGGTGCACGCGCAGATGCGCGCCGGCCGGCAGAGTGGCGTTGAAATGATCCCAGAACTCGGGGGGCTGCTCGCGCACGTTCCAGTCGCCCTCCAGCCCGCGCGGGGAGAACACGCGCTCCTTGGCGCGGGTCGCCTCCTCGTCGCGGCGAATGCCGGCGACCACGGCGTCGAAGCCGAACTTCTCCAGCGCCATCTTCAGCCCTTCGGTCTTGCGGGCGGCCGAGCGGGTGGCGGGCGGCAAAGTCGGGTCCATCTGTTCCAGCGGCGGGCACGGCTCGACGCGCAGGTCGAGACCCCACGCCCCGGCATAATGGTCGCGGAAATCGTACATTTCCCGGAACTTCTTGCCGGTGTCGACATGCATCACCGGAAACGGCACATGGCCGAGAAAGGCCTTGCGCGCCAGCCAGATCATCACGTTGGAATCCTTGCCGAGCGACCAGAGCAGCGCCATGCGCTTCATCCGCGCGAAGGCCTCCCGGAAGATGTAGATGCTCTGAGCCTCAAGCTCGTCGAGCCGGTCGTCGGCGGTGGACATGGCGAGAACCCGATTGTCGCTGCCCGCTGGGGCGGGAGCTAATTACACGTGAAAATCGTGCATTTAAACCTTTTGCACGTTCTAAATTGGTGTTATGCAGAGCCAACCCATCCGTCAACAGGAAATTAGAAGCCCATGGCCGCCCCGCAACAGCAGAAACTGAAGGTCAACGGTCCCGTCGTGGTGACGGCGAACCGGCTGACGGACGGCGCTGTGGTGTGGCGCACGGCGGCCGGCGGCTGGTCGGCGGAATTGGCCGACGCGGCGGTGGTGACCAGCGCGGAGGCCGCCATCGCCCTGCTCGCCGGCGCCCAGCAGCGCGACATCGACGCGGTCGGCGCCTATGTGGCCCCGGTCCTGCTTGGCGCGGACGGCGCGGTGGCGCCGGGCAATCTGCGCGAGCGCATCCGCGTCGCCGGTCCCACTTTCGAGCTGCCGCACTGATTGACGATCACGACGCATAAGGCGAAGCCGACCATGTATGTCTATGACGAATTCGACCGCGCCTTCCTGGCCGAACGTGTCGCGGAATTCCGCGATCAGGTGGGCCGGCGGCTGTCCGGCGCGCTGAGCGAGGACGAGTTCAAGCCGCTGCGGCTGATGAACGGCGTCTATCTCCAGCTGCACGCCTATATGCTGCGCATCGCCATTCCCTATGGCACGCTCAATTCCGACCAACTTCGCCGCATGGCCTATGTCGCCCGCCGCTATGATCGCGGCTATGGCCATTTCACCACCCGGCAGAACATCCAGTTCAACTGGATCAAGCTGGACGAACTGCCCGAGGCGATGGCCGCGCTGGCTGAGGTCGGCGTCCACGGCATCCAGACTTCCGGCAATTGCATTCGCAATGTTACCACCGACCAGTGGGCCGGCGCCACGCCCGGCGAATATGACGATCCGCGCATCTGGGCGGAGATCCTGCGCCAGTACTCGACGCTGCACCCCGAATTCACCTATCTGCCGCGCAAGTTCAAGATCGCCATCACCGCCGCCCCGCAGGACCGCGCCGCCATCAAGGTGCACGATGTCGGCCTGCGGCTGCACCGCAACGAGGCGGGCGAGCTCGGCTTCGAGGTGCTGGTCGGCGGCGGTCTCGGCCGCACGCCGTTTGTCGGCAAGCTGGTGCGCCCCTTCCTGCCGGCGCGCGACCTGCTCAGCTACATCGAAGCCATCATGCGCGTGTACAATCAGTACGGACGCCGCGACAACATCTACAAGGCGCGCATCAAGATCCTCGTCCACGAGATCGGCGCGGAAGAGTTCTCGAGGGCTGTCGAGGCCGAATGGGAGGCGATCCGCGAGGGCGCCCTCAAGATGACCGACGAGATGATCGCGGAAATCCGCGGCCGCTTCCTCTACCCGGATTTCGCCGCGCTTACCGACAACCCGCCGGAACTGGTCGAGGCGCTGAAGGATGAGCGTTTCGTCACCTGGCACGCCAATTCGGTGCACACCCACAAGGTGCCGGGCCACGCCATCGTCACCATCTCGCTGAAGCCCGTCGGCGCCCCTCCGGGCGATGCCACGGCCGACCAGATGGAGGTCGTCGCCGACCTCGCCGACCGCTACGGCTTCCGCGAGATCCGCGTCGGCCACGAGCAGAATCTCTGCCTGCCCAATGTCGCGCAAAAGGATCTGCCGGCGCTGTGGGCGGCGCTCGACGCGGCCGGCCTCGCCACGCCCAACGTCAACCATATCAGCGACATCATCGCCTGCCCGGGCCTCGATTATTGCGCGCTGGCCAATGCCCGGGCCATTCCGGTGGCACAGGAAATCGCCAAGCGTTTCGCCGATCTTGACCGCTCGCGCGGCATCGGCCGGCTGCATGTCAACATTTCCGGCTGCATCAATGCCTGCGGCCACCACCATGTCGGCCATATCGGCATTCTCGGGGTCGAGAAGAACGGCCAGGAATTCTACCAGATCACGCTCGGCGGGCGCGCCGACGAGAAGGCCCAGCTCGGCACCCTGCTCGGACCTGCCGTGTCCTATGAGCAGGTGCCCGACCTTATCGAGGACGTGGTGGACACCTACATGGAGCTGCGGGCGGGACCGCAGGAGCTTTTCATCGACACCGTCGCCCGCCTCGGTGTCGAGCCCTTCAAGGAGCGCGTCTATGCCGCTCATTGAGAATGGACAGATCATCGAGGATCGCTTCGTGCGCGTGACCGACGAGGACGCGCTGCCCGAGGGCGTGCCCGTGCTCATCGGCACCGACCGCTTCCTGAAGGAGGCAGCCGCGCTGAAGGGCCGGCAGGCGCCTGTCGGCATCATCTGGCCGAACAACCGGCCGATCGCCGAGATCGCGCCCTATCTCGACCAGCTCTCGCTGATCGCGCTCAACTTCCCGAGCTTCCGCGACGGGCGGGCCTACAGCCAGGCCCGGCTGCTGCGCGAGCGGCTCGGCTGGACGGGGCCGCTGCGCGCCATCGGCAATGTGCTGCGCGACCAGTTCCTGCTGATGGAACGTTCCGGCTTCGACCAGGTCGATGCGGTGAAGGCCGCTGACGCCGACGCCTTTGACGAGGCGGTACACCGCTACACCGTGTTCTACCAGCCCGCGACCCCCGACGAGCGCCCCAGCCTTCTGCGCCAGCGCCTCGGCCGAACCGTGTCCGGCGTCCCTGCGGGAGTGCCGAAATGAGCCTCGCCCAGCGCAGCGATGACAGCCTCTTCGTCAGCCTGCCGTCCGAGGCCCCTGTCTCCGACGCCGGGCTGACGGCGCTCAATCACGCGCTGGAAGCCGCCACCCCGGCCGAGATCATCGGTGAGGCCGCGCGCACGGTCGGGCCGGGCAAGCTCGCCCTCGTCTCCTCCTTCGGCACGGAATCGGCGGTGCTGCTGGCCTTCATGGCCGAGGTCGACCCGTCCATTCCGGTGGTGTTCCTCGACACCGGCTGGCTGTTCGAGGAAACGCTGGCCTATCGCGACACGCTCACCCGCCAGCTCGGCCTCAGGGATGTGCGCACCCTGCTGCCGGATGCGGCGCGGCTGGCGGAAATGGATGCCGAGCGCGATCTCTGGTTCTCCGACCCGGATGCCTGCTGCCGTATCCGCAAGGTCGAGCCGCTCGCCCGCGCCCTCAAGGGGTTCGACGGCTGGCTGAACGGGCGCAAGCGCTATCAGGGCGGCCTGCGCGCTTCCATCCCCGTGGTGGAACGCGACGGCACCCGGCTGAAGTTCAACCCGCTGGCCAATCTCGACCGCGCCGATGTGGACGCCGCCCATGCGCGCTTCAACCTGCCGGCCCACCCGCTGGTCGCCAAGGGCTTCGCCTCGGTCGGCTGCATGCCCTGCACCAGCCGGGCGAGCGCGGAGGAAGGCCGCGCCGGCCGCTGGGCCGGCCGCGCCAAGACCGAATGCGGCATCCACACCCTGCTGAACACGATCGAAAACTGAGCCGCCCTCCCCGGCCGGATCGCGGGCCGCAGCCCAGACCTGCGACGCCCCCGCCCCACACACCGTCATGGCCGTCCCCGGACTAGATCCGGGGATCAGCCCGGCCATCCACGTCTTGCTTCGCGCCATGCGCCGGCCGAAAGCGTGGATCCCCGGGTCAAGCCCGGGGATGACGGAGGCGAGGGCGTGACCCGGCCATCCACACCTTCCCGCACGTGCACCGAACCAGCCGGCGGCCCCAGATCACGTCCGGCCATCACGGCGCGACTCCAACCAGCACGCCACCCATCCCCCACACCGTCATGGCCGTCCCCGGACTTGATCCGGGGATCAGCCCGGCCATCCACGTCTTCCCTTTCCGAGCGCCCGGCCGAAAGCGTGGATCCCCGGGTCAAGCCCGGGGATGACGGGGCGAGGGTGTGACCCGGCCATCCACACCTTGCCGCACGCGGACCGACTCGAAGACGGGGGTGACGGGGTGAGGGTGTGACCCGGTCATTCACCCCTTGAACACGTGCACCGAGCCGAAGACGGGGATGACGGTACGCCCCCCGACTGGGGCGCGCCGCCCATCCCCCACACCGTCATGGCCGGGCTTGACCCGGCCATCCACGGCTTGCAGGCGTCGAGCCAGCGGAAGCGAAGTCGTGGATCCCCGGGTCAAGCCCGGGGATGACGGTGTTCTTTCGGGGCCGTTGCCTGAGCCGATATGCCCAATGCCCCCTCCACCCCCCACACCGTCATGGCCGTCCCCGGACTTGATCCGGGGATCAACCCGGCCATCCATGTCTTCCCGTCCCGGGCGCCCGGCCGAAGTCGTGGATCCATGGGTCAAGCCCGGGGATGACGGGTGACGGCGTGCCGTGGCGGACAGATGCCGAAACCGCATCCACCTATTTTACAGTACAAAATAGTCTATATATGAACATAATTACAGTTCTTATGTAGAATCTGTTTGACCACTTTATTTTAGCGTGAAATCCTTCCCTCATGCCATTGCGGGCGCGTCGCGCCGGGGAGTTCACCATGTCGTTCCGTCTGAAAACCGTGGCCATCGCCACCCTGGTCGTCGCCCTCGCGGCGCCGCTCGCCGCGCCGCAGACCGCCCACGCGGCGGACGCCACCCTGCTCAACGTCTCCTATGACCCGACGCGCGAATTCTACGCCCGGTTCAACAAGCTGTTCTCTGAGCGATATCAGGCCGAGACCGGCAAGGACGTCGCCGTCAACGCCTCGCATGGCGGCTCGGGCAAGCAGGCCCGCTCGGTGATCGAGGGGCTGGAGGCCGATGTCGTCACCCTGGCGCTCGCCTATGACATCGACGTCATCGCCGATAAGGGCCTGATCGCCGCCGACTGGCAGAAGCGCCTGCCCGACAATGCCTCGCCCTACACCTCGACCATCGTCTTCCTGGTACGCAAGGGCAACCCGAAGGCCATCAGGGACTGGCCGGATCTGGTGAAGCCGGGCGTCGAGATCATCACCCCCAACCCGAAGACCTCCGGCGGCGCGCGCTGGAACTACCTCGCCGCCTGGGCCTTCGCGCTCAAGGCCTATGGCTCGCCGGAAAAGGCCAAGGCGTTCATCGGCGAATTGTTCAGCCATGTCGCCGTGCTCGACACTGGCGCGCGCGGGGCCACCGTCACCTTCACCCATCGCGGCGTCGGCGATGTGCTGCTGGCCTGGGAGAACGAGGCCTTCCTCGCCCTGAAGGAGGTCGGCGCGGACAAGTTCGACATCGTCGTCCCCTCCCTCTCCATCCTCGCCGAGCCCCCGGTCGCCGTGGTCGACCGGAATGTCGATCGCCGCGGCACCCGCGCCGCCGCCGACGCCTATCTCAAGCTGCTCTATTCGAAGGAGGGCCAGACCCTGGCCGCGGAGAATTTCTACCGGCCGCGCGACCCGGAGGTCGCCCGCGCCTTCGCCGACCAGTTTCCCAAGGCCGAACTGGTGACCATCGACGACCCGATTTTCGGCGGCTGGCGGCAGGCGCAGAAGACGCATTTCGCCGATGGCGGGGTGTTCGACCAGATCTACGCGAAATAGCCGATCCCATTGGCCTCATCGGCCTGATCGTCCACCTCACTGCACCGACGCTCCGGCGGAAATCACCCTCCGCCGGGGCGCTCACAGCAGATAGAGCGAGACCAGAAAACCGCCGACAATGGCCAGCGCCAGCGCGGCGGTGACAAGGCCCAGCCGCTCCTCGATGAAGGTACGGGCGGTCGGCCCCACCCAGTAAAGCAGCCCCGCCACCATGAAGAAGCGCAGACCGCGCGTGATGACGGACAGGACAAAGAACCAGAACAGGCTGTAATGGGCAAATCCCGAGGTGATCGTGACCACCTTATAGGGGATCGGCGTCAGTCCCTTGATCAGGATGATCCAGTGCCCGTAACGCTGATACGCCTGCGAGAAGGCATCGACCTTGTCGCCATAGCCGTAAAGCTGGATCAGGAACAGGCCGACCGAGTCATAAAGCAGCGAGCCGATGGCATAGCCGACCAGCCCGCCAATGACCGAGGCCAGGGTGCAGATGCTGGCATAGAACCAGGCGAGCTTGGGCCGCGCCAGGCACATCGGCACCAGCATGACATCCGGCGGAACCGGAAAAAACGAGCTTTCAGAAAAGGATACGCCCGCCAGGGCCCAGGGCGCGGACGGCCGCTCGGCAAGCTTGATCACCCATTGGTAGAGGCGGCGCAGCATGGTGGCTCCTGAAGGGAAGGATGGGCTTACCGCCGTCAGCGGCGAGTATTGCCGCGCCGCCCGAGCGTGGGCGCCCCGCCCATGTCGGGCGCTTCATGCAGGCCAAGAGCCAGAAGATCAACCGGCAGGGCCGGCTTGGCAGCTCCCCGCTTAGGCATTTTCTCAGCCATGCCAAGCAGTTGCTCGCGCCGCTCCATCTCCGCCCAGACATCGTCGGGATCGATGCCCAGCTCGACCCAGAGCACGACGAGATTGTAGATGAGGTCCGCGCTCTCGCGGATCGTGCCGGACGTATCGCCCTGCACCGCATCGAGCGAGACTTCCACCGCCTCTTCCGCGACCTTTTTGGCGATGAAGGTCCGCCCCTTCGCGAACAGCCGGGCGGTGCGCGGCGAGGCGTTGCGTCCCCGGCGCGTGGCAACCACGGCATCATGCAGGCGGCGAATCGAATCACTCATGGATTCAGCGTACTACGCCATCCATGAAGCCGTCGTGTCGCCACAACCGCATGCAAAGCATGGCATCGTTGTTGCTGCTGAATTTTTGCTGCGGACTCCGGCGGACGTGTTGCCTCGCGCCGTTCTGATCGCAGAAATACCGGCCCCCTTTTGATCCGCCGCACCAAACGGTTTATGCAGGACATGCCGCGAGCGGTCCTTCATCCGCCGGTCCAACGCTGGAAACGGAACCTAGACGCGTGACGAAACTCTCCTTCCTGCGCGCCCGCCCCTCTTTGCCCGGCTGCCTTGCCGCGACCCTGGCGCTGGTCCTGACGGCCGCGCTCGCCCCCGCCGCACAGGCCACCCCGTCGCTGGTGGTGGAGGTGGATAGCGGCAAGGTGCTGATGGCCGAGGACGCCACCAAGCCGTGGTATCCGGCCTCCGTCACCAAGCTGATGACCGCCTATGTGACCTTCAAGGCGATCCGCGCCGGCCGCATTACCCCGCAAACACTCATTTCCGTTACCGAAACAGCGTCCGCGCAGCAGCCCTCGAAGATGGGCTTCAAGGTTGGCACGCAGGTCACGGTCGATAACGCGCTGAAGATGATGCTGGTGAAGTCCGCCAACGACATGGCGGTCGTTCTGGCGGAAGGCGTGGGCGGCAATTACGCCGCCTTCATCGCCGAGATGAACGCCAGCGCCCGCGAACTCGGCATGGACGGCACT
This sequence comes from Ancylobacter radicis, assembly GCF_018449475.1. Lineage (GTDB taxonomy): Bacteria > Pseudomonadota > Alphaproteobacteria > Rhizobiales > Xanthobacteraceae > Ancylobacter > Ancylobacter radicis. Next base: position 14,522 of record NZ_JAHCQH010000012.1, read on the forward strand.
CATTACGCCAACCCGAACGGCCTGCCCGACCCGAACCAGGTAACGACGGCGCGCGACCTCGCCATCCTCACCCGCGCCATCCTCACCGAGTTCCCCGAGCAATCCGACCTGTTCCGCATTCCCGCGATCAAGCTCGGCAATGCGGTGATCCGCAGCTACAACAAGCTGATCGACCGCTATCCCGGCGCCGATGGCATGAAGACCGGCTTCATCTGCGCCTCCGGCTTCAATCTCATCGCCACCGCCCATCGCGGCGACAAGCGGCTGATCGCCGTGGTGCTCGGCACCAATTCCGGCAAGGAGCGCACCGAACAGGCCGCCCTGTTGCTGGAAAAGGGCTTCCAGCACTCCTGGAAGATCTTCGGCGCGGTCTCCCCGACCGTGGACTCGCTGCGCAATGAGGGCGGCCCGCCGACCGACATGCGCGCGCAGGTATGCGGCGGCAAGCGCAAGAACACCGCCTCGGAAGCCGATGACGACAGCGGGCCGGCCCCCACCAGCTTCGTCGCCGCCGGCATGGGCAGTCTCGGCGACAATGTGACAGGCGCCAGCCTGCTGCAGAAACTGCCGCCCTCGATGTCGCCGGTCGAGGTGTTCGTCGGTCCCTTCCCGAGCGCCGAGGCGCTCGCCGCGGCCTATCCCCCGCCGCCGGAAAAGAAAAAGCCGGCCGCCAAGCCCACGGCCAAGAAGAAGTCCGGCCCCACCACTGCCGTGATCGACACCGCCCCGCTTCCCGCACCGAAGCCCGCGGCCAAGCCAGTCGCCGCGAAGCCCGCGCCGGCCAAACCGGCGGCCGCGAAACCTTCAGCCGCAAAGCCGGCGGCCGCCCCCGCGGCCAAGCCATTGCCGAATCCCGCCCCGGCGCCTACCTACCCGATCGTTCCCCCGCCGCAATAGCCGGCCGCAGACCTTCCGGGTTGCCGGACGGCGCAGCCCGGCAAGGAAGAACCGATGAGCGAACCGCCGCGCCAGCCGCCGGAACCGATCCCGGTCACTCTGCTCACCGGCTTCCTGGGGGCCGGCAAGACCACGCTGCTCAGCCGCTTGCTGCAGGATCCCGACCTTGCGGACACGGCGGTGCTCATCAACGAGTTCGGCGAAATCGGGCTCGATCACCTGCTGGTCCAGCATTTCGACGATGCGACCGTGCTGCTCGCCTCCGGCTGCCTGTGCTGCACCGTGCGCGGCGATCTGGTGGAGGGGCTGGAACAGCTCCTGCGCCGGATGGACAATGGCGCCATCCCGCCGTTCCGCCGTGTGGTCATCGAGACCACCGGCCTTGCCGATCCCGCACCCATCCTGCATGTGCTGATGATGCATCCCTATCTGGTGATGCGCTTTCGCCTCGACGGGGTGGTGACGGTCGTCGATGCGGTGAACGGCGCGGCGACGCTGGACGAACACCCCGAATCCGTACGGCAGGCGGCCATTTCCGACCGGATCGTGCTCACCAAGACGGATCTGCTCGACACGCCCGAGCGCGAGGCGGCGGCCGGCACGTTGCGCGACCGGCTGCGCCAGCTCGCGCCCGGCGCACCGGTGCTGGATGCCGCGCGCGGCGAGGCGACCGCTGCCAATCTGCTCGATGCCGGGCTTTATGACCCCGCCAGCAAGATACCCGATGTTTCCCGCTGGCTGGCCGATGAAGCGATCACCGCCGCCGAAGCGGAACGACGCGCTCATGCGCACGATCACAACCGGCATGACGACCGCATCCGCGCCTTCACCGTAGCCACCGAGGCGCCGGTCTCGGCGGCGGCGATCGACATGTTCCTGGAACTGGTGCGCGGCACGCACGGCCCGAAGCTGCTACGCCTCAAGGGCATCGTGAAACTCGCCGAAGACCCCGAGCGACCTCTCGTGCTCCACGGCGTGCAGCATGTGCTGCATCCGCCGAGCCAGCTCCCGGCCTGGCCGGACGAGGACCGGCGCACCCGTCTCGTCATGATCGTGCGCGATGTCGAGCCGGCGGTCATCCGCCGGCTGTTCGACGCCTTCATGGGGTTGCCGGCGCTGGGTCAGCCAGACGGCAAGGCGTTGACCGACAACCCGCTGGCGCCGGCCACGCTGCGGCGCTGACGCCACCCTACTGGGCGGGAAGCGGCGCCCCGTTGAGGTTGATCTGGGTCGAACCCACGGCGGGCGCCGACGAGGGCGCGGGAGCCGGGGCAGCCGGAGCCTGGATAGCCTCGGCCCGCGGGTCCGGCACCGCGATCACCATCGCCCAATAGACGCTGTATTTGGAACGCGGCGCCCGCACGGCGGCGATGCCGAGCCGCGTCGCACCCGCCAGAAGCATGTTCTTGTTGTGCGAGGGCGAATCCCGCCAGCCGGAAAACGCCTCGGCCAGCGTGTGATAGCCGGCCCCGACATTTTCCGCCGCCTTCAGCCCGGTGAAGCCCGCCGCCTTCAGCCGGGTGGTGAGCCCCCGCCCACCAATATTGTGCGAGAGCTGGTCGGCCGCCGCCATGGAGCGCGCCTGACGCTCGGCCACCGCCATCAGCGTCGGGTCGATCGTGACCGCCGGCAGGCCACGCGCCTGGCGATAGTCGCTGATCAGCGAGGCCGCCGCTTGCGGATCGAGCGCCCCGCCCTTGGCGATGTTGGCATAGAAGGTGTCATTGACCGGAACAGCGGTGGGATCGGCCGCGCAGCCCGCCAGCAACAGGCTGGCGAACAGGGCGACGGCGAGGCGCTTCGACGAGGGGAAGGTCATGGAGGCTCGGGGCTGGAGGCTCGGGGCTGGGAAGAACGAAAAGGTGGCGGGCGCGATGTCCGTCGCTATTTTTAGTCGGTGCTCGACGCATCGGGAGAGCCGAGAATGCCGCCGCGATAGATGTTCCAGGGCGTATAGGGGATGCCGATCTTGGCCGCCTTCATCCGCTCCAGAATGGCAAAGTGCAGGTCGCTCTTGACGGTAAGCGCATAGTCCACATTCGCCACCACGCAGCGCAGTTCGAACTGCAGATAGCTGTCGGCAAACTTGATCAGATAGACGCGCGGCGGCGGGCTGCGCAGCACCTGCGGATGATCGCAGGCACAGCCGACCAGCAGGTCACGAACCTCGTCGGCATCCGCGTCATAGGCGACATTCACCCCCACGATGACCCGCCCGGTCGTGTTGGCATGGGTGAAGTTCTTCACCAGCCCGGTAATGAGGTCGGAATTGGGGATCAGCACCGAGGCGCGGTCAAAGGTTTCGATTTCCGTCGCGCGCACGCTGATGCGCCGCACATAGCCTTCCTCGCCCTTCACCGAGATGGTGTCGCCAACCCGGATCGGCCGCTCGGCGAGCAGGATCAACCCGGAGACAAAGTTGGAGACGATCGACTGGAGACCGAAGCCGATACCGACGGAAAGCGCACCGGCGACCAGCGCCACGTTTTCCAGGTTCAGCCCGAGTTGCCCCATGGCAATGGCGATGACGGTGATCGAGCCGACATAGCCGATGATGGTGGCAATGGAGTTCTGCAATCCCGGATCGAACGATGTCTTTGGCAGGATCGCCACCGAGAACCAACGCTGCACCGCCCGCGCCACGACGATACCCATGGCAAGGAAAAGCAGCGCGCTCAGCACGTCGCCGATCGTGATCGTGGAATTGCCGATGCTGAAGCCGAAGGTGGCGCGGCTCAGCAGGTCCTGAATGTCCGCGGTCGAGGTGCCGAAGGTACCGATCACCACCACGAGAATGACGATGATCGCCACCAGCTTCAGCACGCCCGCGACGAGGACCGAGAGCAGTTCCACGCTCGCCGGCCGCACGCCAAGCGCCTTGGCGAAGTGCCGGGCTCGCGGCCCGGAGGCGATGCCGTCAACGAACACAGCGTTGATCAGGGCGATGATCAGATAGGCGGTGCCGGCCATGACCACCGCAACCAGCGCCCGCGAGGCAAGGAAGGTGGCGAAGCTCACATAGCCGCCCACCAGGGCGGCAACGATGATCGCGGTGAGCACCCAGAAAGGAAGCCGGATCCACTGGAGCGCGTTCGAGTTGGGCGAGGCCGTGCCGCCATCATTGGCCTCGCCGGCTTTGGCACCGGCCCCGCCCTCGGCGGCCGCCTCGTCATCCGCGCCATCCACCAGCCCGCGCATGGTGCGCAAGGACACAAGAACCAGAGCGATGGCCATGGTGGCGCTGGTCGCCACGGTGAGCGGCACCGGGGCCACGAGAGCCCGGTGAAACGCGTTCAGCGCCGCCGCCACACCGAGGATCCACAGCCCGAGAGTGGCGTTCGTATAGATGAGCCGCGCCATCTCGTCGGAAATCGGCAACACGCGGCGGCGCGGTTCGGTTGGCGCGAGCGCGCCAAGCAGCAGGCCATGGCCGATGGCGATGATGCTCACCGCCAGGATGACCCCCTGAGCCACCTCTGCCACCCGTTCGGGCAGCAAGTCGAAAGCCCCCAGCAGCGACATGACGGCAATGGTTGCCGCCGGCGCCGCAACGGTGCTGATCAGCGCGACCAGCGCGGAGAGGAGGCAGGCTTTGAGACGCGGCAAGTGCTCGCCACTGGCGCCGAGATCAAGCCGGCGCAGCGGCCGCGCGAACATTTTTCGCAGGAAGAAGGTGAGGCCGATAATGGCAAAGACGGCCGCCATCACCAGCATCTGGCCGATGAGGGGCATGCGTGCGTCGGCATAAGCCTGCCAGTCGCCCAGCAGGTAGCGCACGCCACGCAATTCCTGCGGGATGGCGGCAGCGGCCGAAAGCCATAACGTCGGATCGAGGGCGGAATAGGAGCGGGCGAAAAGCTGGTCCGTGAACATGGCCCGCCGCCGGCTGATGATCCGGTCGGAAAGTTGGTCCGCCCGCACCTTCAGTAGCTTGGCCTGTTTGAGCACCGCATCGAGTTCGCTCGCGCGCACCGTGAGCGTCTCGCGCTCGCTGGCAATGGCCGGATCTTCCGGCGGCGCATCGGCGGCAGGCTTCGGGCCGATCTCCTGGACGCGCCGGTTGAGGTCGGCCAACAGCGGCTCGAGAAGGGCGATTCCGGCGGCCAGGTCCGTCCGTACCGGATCGAGCCGGTTGCGCAGATCATCAAGGTCGATCGATCGCAGGCTCTCGCGGCTGAGTGCCCCCTCCACGCCGTCCACGACGGCGCGAAAACCGCTCAGCTTCTCCTGAAGCGCCGTCTGCTCGGGAAGCGCCTGCGTCTGTGCCGCAGCGGGAGACGGCGCCAGCACAAGCACCGTGCCCGCTGTGAGAAGAAGTCCGCACAAGGCGACGCAGAGAGCTGACCGTGCCCGCCGCGTGAAAGCGCGCAGCGCAAAGCCGAAGCGCGCGGAGCGGGCCGATGGTACCGCTCTCGCGCGGAGAAATGCGTCTGTGTGCTGAATCATGATCTCGGGCGTATTGGAGCCGGAGAGCACTCTGTCATGCCCGATATGGGCCAAGTCAAGGCGACCGGCGCCTCGACGATCCCGCGCCGTCAGCTTCCACGCATCGAAGGCGGCAGGCTGCGCTCCTGCAGATCAAAAGCCGCCGACCACACCGCGGCGACATCGCCGACGAATTCGCGCAGGCGCGAGAAGAAGGTGGGGTGCGGAGCCCTTACGCGACCGACGACTTCTTCATCATCGACGGAGAAATCGGCCGCATGATTGACGGCGAGATGTTTCATCCGGCCGTTATTGGGGAGGAACACGACCTGCAATTCCTCGATGTCGCGATTCTGGGCCAACAGCACCAGCTGGCGCATCAGCGCGGAACCGATACCCTTGCCCTGCCAGGGACGTTCGACGCTGAAGGCGGCCTCGGCGGAAGACGGCTTGCCCTTCACGCGCGGCATCGGGTGAAGCTCGGCGACGGCGCGCAGCTCCCCCTCGACGAAATAGCCGAGCGCGCAGGCATCGCCGCTGATCACCCGATTGGCATGGCGCACGATCGCCGCATCCGAGACGACGCCACCGAAGCGCATGAAGCGGCTGAGCGGATCAAGCCGGAGCAGATGCTCGACAAGAAGATGACGCTCGGCAGGCAACAGCTTGCGGACCTGGCCGTCCAGCTCAACGGCGCGGGCAAATCGGCCCGGCACAGCACCGTTCTCGGCAGAGACGGCCGTGGCATCGGAGCGCGGATCGGTCAGTTCGGTCACGGGCATGGTCTGGGTCTCGACGACCGCTCGGTCATATTGCGGCGCAGCAGACATATGCGCACTGCACAAGAAGACAACTCGCGTCGCTGCATGGCTCTCATGCACGCTGGACGAGCCACATTCCATCCTGACGCAAGCTTGCGCCACTAGGCGCGCGTCGGCAATGCGTAAGGCTACGCTAGTCGGCCGCCGCGCTGAGCGGCTGATGCCGGCTGACCACATCCATGATCGCCCGCCGCAACCCGCCTTCGGCCGTGACGCCGAAATTGTAATGGCTCATGGAGAACGGCCCCGGCTGGCCCGGATGGGCGGAGCGGAACCCGACATAGACGCCCTGAAAGCTCCCCTCCTCGTCCAGCAGCGCCGCGCCGGAGGTGCCGCCCTCCGCGTCGCAGTCGATCGCGACTTCGCGCAGCCCGTCCGGCGCGCGGGCGGTCTGCACCCGGGCGCGGCAATGCTGCAGCGAATGGGCCTCGACGCCGCCGGTGCGGGCCGCGGCCACAAGCACCAGCCGGCCCGGCACTTTCAACGCGGAACCGAGCGGATAGGGACGCACGCCGGGCACGGTGCGCTCCAGGGGAACCACCGCCCAGTCACGCATGGCGGGATCGGCATAGGGCTCGCGCGAGCCGCACAGCGTGTCGGCCAGCCGGATGGGCACGACCTGCCGCCCCCCGGAGGTCTCGATCTCGAAGGTGCACAGAGCCTTCCGGTCGCGGGAGAGCCCATCGGGCGCAAAGAGCATGTGCGCCGCCGTCACGATGACATTGCCCGCGCCGACGAGTTGCCCGGTCCCCACCGCGCCGCCGCACCGCACCAGACCCGTCGCGCCGAAGCGGGATGCCAGTTGTTGCCGGGAAAGCCCGTTTTTCTCGGCGAACGCTGCCGGCGACAGCCGGTCGTCGCCGTCGATCATCACCGCCGAGGAGGGCAGCTCGCGCGCCGGCGCCGCCTGCGGCGCGGCAATCGCCAGCACCATCAAGGCTGTAGCGGCGCGAGAGCGGATCGCTCGGCTGGCCCCCATTGGCTCCCCCTTTCGTGATGGAACCATTTCGACGCAGGAAGATGACCGGTTCAAGGCGGCCCCGTCCGTCTTACCTCTTCGTCGCAGAAAGCCCCCCACATGCTTGCGGCAGCCCCATGTGGCAGCTAAGGCGTGCAGTGCGAGATGGGAGTGGTCCGAAGATGGCGGACAGGTCGGCCGACATGACAATTGCCGCGGAAGCGGGCGGCTCGGTGTTGGCGGCGCGCTATGTCGCGCGCATGGCCTCGGGCGACATCGCACCCGATCCCGGCCAGGCCAAGGTCGTCGCCGCCCTCGCGCAGCTTGAGCAGCGCATCGCCGCGCGGCGCCTCGCCCGCAAATCCTCCGCCCTCGGCTGGCTGTTCGCCCGGCGCGAGGACGCCATCCCGAAGGTGCGCGGCCTCTACATCCATGGCGCCGTCGGCCGCGGCAAGACCATGCTGGTCGACCTGTTCTATGAGTGCGTCGCCGTGCGCAAGCGCAAGCGCCGCGCCCATTTTCACGAATTCATGGCCGATGTGCATGCCCGGATCTTCCAGATCCGCGCCGATATGAAAGCGGGCCGGATCAAGGAGTCCGACCCCATCGCCCTGGTCGCCGCCGCCCTCTATGAGGAAGCCTGGCTGCTCTGCTTCGACGAGTTCCACGTCACCGACATCACCGACGCCATGATCCTCGGGCGGCTGTTCGAGAAGCTGTTCGATCTCGGCGTGGTCATCGTCGCCACCTCCAACGTGGCGCCCGAGAACCTCTATGAAGGCGGCCTCAACCGCGCGCTGTTCCTGCCCTTCATCGGCATGATCCAGCAGCACATGGATGTGGTGCGGATCGAATCGCCGACCGATTACCGGATGGAGAAGCTCGGCGGCGTGCGCACCTGGTATGTGCCGCGCCCCGACCAGACCATGGCCGACATCGATCGCGAGATGGAAAAGGTCTGGCACCGCGTCGCCGGCGTCGATGGCGGCGCCCCGACCAGCATCGTCTCCGGCGGGCGAACCATCCCGGTGCCGCGCGCGGGTGGCGGCGCGGCGCGCTTCGACTTCCATGAGCTGTGCGGCGTGCCGCTCGGCGCCAGCGATTATCTGCGCCTCGCCCGCAGCTTCCACACCGTGCTGATCGACCATATTCCGACGCTCGACCAGGACCGCCGCAACGAGGCCAAGCGTTTCATCACGCTGATCGACGAGTTCTACGAGAAGGGCGTGAAGGTCGTGGCCTCCGCCGCCGCCGAGCCGGAGGAGCTTTATCTCGGCACGGAAGGAGCGGAAGCCTTCGAATGGGCCCGCACCGTCTCGCGCCTGCATGAGATGCGCTCGTCCGACTATATCGCCCGCCCGCACGGGCGCGGCGATTCGCAGGCCAGCGGCGACACGACCGGCCTGGTCGAGACCTGACGCGCATTCGCTCTTGATCGGCAGCGCGGCAGGTCCACAATCGGTGTCAGAGACTCAAGACGCGCATCCATGACCAGCCGCAGTCAGCCCAAGTCCAAACCTCCCCATCATGAATGCGCCCTGACCGGGCGGATCATCACCGATCATGACGGCATCCGGCTCGATCTGGTCCGCCCCTCGCTTGCCGCACATATTCGCTCAGCGCATCCCGGCATTGCGCCAGACGCGTACATCTCGCGCGCCGCCATGGCCCGCGAGAGGGCGGCCTACATCACGGCGACACTCCAGGCCGAGCGCGGCGACCTCTCCCAGCTCGACCATGATGTCATCGAGAGCCTGACGCAGAACGACATATTGACGGAGAATGTCGAGGCGGAGATCGACCGCGACCGCACCTTCGGCGAGCGGGCGGCCGACGCCATCGCCACCTTCGGCGGGAGCTGGACCTTCATCATCGCCTTCATGGTGTTCATCGGCTTCTGGATGGCGCTGAACGTCGCCGGGCTGCTGGGCGCCTTCGACCCCTACCCGTTCATTCTGCTCAATCTCGTGCTCTCCTGCGTGGCCGCGCTGCAGGCGCCCGTCATCATGATGAGCCAGAAGCGGCAGGAGGAAAAAGACCGCCGCCGCTCGGAGAATGACTACCGGGTGAACCTGAAGGCGGAACTCGAAATACGCCATCTGCACGAGAAGATGGACCACATGCTCACCCGACAATGGGAGCGGCTGACCGAAATACAGTCGATCCAGATCGAACTCATGGAAGACTTGGCGGAACGTCGCCGTTAGGCATTTCGTATTCCGTATACACTGTAGATGAGAGCAAAGTTGTAGTCTCGCCAGAGGGAAGGACGGGCCTCGTCGCTTGAACCGGACGGCGAGACGGGCTATCGGAAACGCGCGCGGCGGAGCGCCGCACCTTCCCTCGGAAAGTCAGGAAATCTCATGGCTCGAGCAAAGATTGCACTGATCGGGGCCGGTCAGATCGGCGGTACTCTCGCCCTCCTCGCGGGCCTCAAGGAACTTGGCGACGTCGTCCTGTTCGACGTGGCGGAGGGTATCCCTCAGGGCAAGGGCCTCGACATTGCGGAAGCCTCCCCGGTGCTCGGCTTCGATGCCAAGCTGGTGGGCACCAACGGCTATGAGGCCATCGAAGGCGCCGACGTGGTGATTGTCACCGCCGGCGTGCCGCGCAAGCCGGGCATGAGCCGCTCGGATCTCCTCGACATCAACCTGAAGGTGATGGGTCAGGTCGGCGCCGGCATCAAGCAGTATGCCCCCAACGCCTTCGTGATCTGCATCACCAACCCGCTCGACGCCATGGTGTGGGCGCTGCAGAAGGCCTGCGGTCTGCCGGTCGAGAAGGTGGTCGGCATGGCCGGCGTGCTGGACTCGGCCCGCTTCCGCTACTTCCTCGCTGACGAATTCAACGTCTCGGTCGAGGACGTCACCGCCTTCGTGCTCGGCGGCCATGGCGACGACATGGTTCCGCTGGTGCGCTATTCGGGCGTCGCCGGCATCCCGCTGCCGGACCTCGTGAAGATGGGCTGGACCACCCAGGAGAAGGTCGATTCGATCGTCGAGCGCACCCGCAAGGGCGGCGGCGAGATCGTCAACCTGCTGAAGACCGGCTCGGCCTTCTACGCCCCGGCCGCCTCGGCCATCGAGATGGCGACCTCCTATCTGCGCGACAAGAAGCGCCTGCTGCCCTGCGCCGCCTTCCTGACCGGCCAGTACGGGATCGACGGGCTTTACCTCGGTGTGCCGGTGATCATCGGCGCCAAGGGTGTGGAGCGGATCGTCGAGATCGAGTTGGACAGCTCCGAGCAAGCCATGCTCGACAAGTCCATTGCCTCGGTCCAGGAACTCGTCGCCGAGTGCAAGAAGATCGTTCCCTCGCTCGGCGCCTGAGCCCGCGACCTGCGAACCGCGCCGCCCGGGCCTCCCGGTCGGCGCCACACGTGACGGATGAAGGAAATGACGGTCCTTCGCGGACAAAGGGGACCCGCGAACGGCCGGAAGTACCCGATCCCGATGACTTCGACGTGCCGGCTTGCAAATTTGACCGACGGTGCCGCAATGCTGCGGCATTCATGAAGTCAACACGAGACCTATATACACGCTGAACAGAGCTTTCCGCCCCGGTCCATCGGGGCACCGGACGTGAGACTGGCCAGAAGGCCGGCAATTCCGGCAGCAAAGCGCCTCCACCGGACCGCAGCGGTCCCCCAGGAGCCGACGATGTCGCGCGCGGACTTGAACGAAGCTTTCCTGAATACCTCCTTCCTCTACGGCGCCAATGCGGCCTGGATCGAGGACCTGTATGCCCGTTACGAGGCGGACCCCGCTTCCGTGGACGAGCAGTGGCAGGCCTTCTTCGCCAGCCTCAGGGACGTCCCGGCCGATGTCGAGAAGAGCGCCCGTGGCGCCTCCTGGAAGAAGCAGGGCTGGCCGATCCATGCCAATGGCGAGCTTGTCTCCGCCATGGACGGCAACTGGATCGAGATCGAGAAGGCGGTCGGCAAGAAGGTCGAGGCCAAGGTCGCCGAGAAGGCCCAGAAGGCCGGGGTCGAGCTGTCCTCCGCCGATGTGCAGCAGGCCACCCGCGATTCCGTGAAGGCGCTGATGATGATCCGCGCCTACCGGATGCGCGGCCATCTCCACGCCAAGCTGGACCCGCTGGGTCTTGAGCCGGAGCGTTCCGCTCCCGAGCTCGACCCGGCCTCCTACGGCTTCCAGGAAGCCGATCTCGACCGGCCGATCTTCATCGACCACGTTCTCGGCATGGAATTCGCCACCGTCCGCCAGATGGTGGCCATCCTCCAGCGCACCTATTGCGAGACGCTCGGCGTCGAGTTCATGCACATCTCCTCGCCCGAGGAGAAGGCGTGGATCCAGGAGCGCATCGAGGGTCCCGACAAGGAGATCACCTTCACCCGCGAGGGCAAGCGCGCCATCCTCAACAAGCTGGTCGAGGCCGAGGGCTTCGAGAAGTTCCTGGATGTCCGCTACACCGGCACCAAGCGTTTCGGCCTCGACGGCAGCGAAAGCCTGATCCCCGCGCTGGAGCAGATCATCAAGCGCGGCGGCAATCTGGGCGTGAAGGAAATCGTGCTGGGCATGGCCCATCGCGGCCGCCTCAACGTGCTGACCCAGGTGATGGGCAAGCCGCACCGCGCGCTGTTCCACGAATTCAAGGGCGGCTCCTGGGCTCCCGACGAGGTCGAGGGCTCCGGCGACGTGAAGTACCATCTGGGCGCCTCGTCGGACCGTGAGTTCGACGGCAATCAGGTGCATCTGTCGCTGACCGCCAACCCGTCGCATCTCGAAATCGTCGACCCGGTGGTGCTCGGCAAGTGCCGCGCCAAGCAGGACCTGCTGGGCGACGCCGAACGCACCCAGGTGATGCCGCTGCTGCTGCATGGCGATGCCGCCTTCGCCGGCCAGGGCGTGGTCGCCGAATGCCTCGGCCTGTCGGGCCTGAAGGGACACCGCACCGGCGGTTCGATCCACTTCATCATCAACAACCAGATCGGCTTCACCACCTATCCGCGCTTCTCGCGCTCCTCGCCCTATCCGTCGGATGTGGCGAAGACGATCGAGGCGCCGATCTTCCATGTGAATGGCGACGACCCGGAAGCCGTCACCTTCGCGGCCAAGATCGCCACCGAGTTCCGCCAGCGGTTCCGCAAGCCGGTCGTGGTCGACATGTTCTGCTACCGCCGCTTCGGCCACAATGAAGGCGACGAGCCCGCCTTCACCCAGCCGCTGATGTACAAGGCGATCAAGCAGCACCCGAGCACGCTTGAGCTCTATGCCCGCAAGCTTGAGGCCGAGGGCGTGATCGAGGCCGGCGAGTTCGACAAGATGAAGGCCGAGTGGCGCTCGCGTCTCGACACCGAATACGAGGCGGGCCAGGCCTACAAGCCGAACAAGGCGGACTGGCTGGACGGCCGCTGGGCCGGCCTCAAGGCCGCCGCCGCCGAGGACGATCCGCGCCGTGGCAACACCGGCGTGGCGCTCGATGTCCTCAAGGAAATCGGCGATAAGATCACCACCGTGCCGGAGGGCTTCCACCTCCACCGCACCATCCAGCGTTTCCTCGACGCCCGCCGCAAGGCGATCCTCGAGGACGGCGCGGGCATCGACTGGTCCACCGCCGAGGCGCTGGCCTTCACCTCGCTCCAGCTCGATGGCCACCCGGTGCGCCTCTCCGGCCAGGATTGCGAGCGCGGCACCTTCTCGCAGCGCCACTCGGTGCTGATCGACCAGGAGACCGAGGAGCGCCACACGCCGTTCAACCATCTGCGCGAGGATCAGGCGCGCTACGAGGTCATCAACTCGATGCTCTCGGAAGAGGCCGTGCTCGGCTTCGAATATGGCTACTCGCTCTCCGAGCCCAATGCGCTGACCATGTGGGAAGCCCAGTTCGGCGACTTCGCCAATGGCGCGCAGGTCATCTTCGACCAGTTCCTCTCCTCCGGCGAGCGCAAGTGGCTGCGCATGTCCGGCCTCGTCTGCCTGCTGCCGCATGGCTATGAGGGTCAGGGACCGGAGCACTCCTCCGCGCGTCTGGAGCGTTTTCTGCAGATGTGCGCCGAAGACAACATGCAGGTCGCCAACTGCACGACGCCGGCCAACTATTTCCACATCCTGCGCCGTCAGCTGAAGCGCGACTTCCGCAAGCCGCTGATCCTGATGACCCCCAAGAGCCTGCTGCGCCACAAGCGCGCCGTCTCCACGCTCGCCGAGTTCGGCGCCGGCACCAGCTTCCACCGCGTTCTGTGGGACGATGCCGACCGCTCGCACACCGGCCTGCCGGCCGAAGCCGTCAAGCTGAAGGCCGATGGCGAGATCCGCCGCGTCGTGCTGTGCACCGGCAAGGTCTATTACGATCTCTATGAGGAGCGCGAACGGCGCGGCATTGACGACGTCTATCTGATGCGCGTCGAGCAGCTGTTCCCGTTTCCGCTGAAGACGCTGGCGCAGGAGATTTCCCGCTTCAAGCAGGCGGAGATCGTCTGGTGCCAGGAAGAGCCGAAGAACCAGGGTGCCTGGGCCTTCGTGCAGCCTTATCTGGAGTGGGTGCTGGAGCAGGCTGGCTCGGTCTCGTCGCGTCCGCGTTACACCGGTCGTCCGGCGTCCGCGGCAACGGCGACCGGCCTGATGTCCAAGCATCTCGCGCAGCTCAAGGCGTTCCTTGCGGACGCGCTGGGCTGACTTTCCGACTGAACTGAGGGAGTGCCGGTCCAGAGGCTGGCAAAGGGTGAGGAAGAACGAGTATGGCCACCGAAATCCGCGTTCCGACGCTGGGCGAATCGGTCACCGAGGCGACCATTGGCAAGTGGTTCAAGAAGGCGGGAGAGGCGGTCGCGGCTGACGAGCCGATCGTCGAGTTGGAGACCGACAAGGTCACCATCGAGGTTCCCGCCCCGGCGGCCGGCGTGCTGTCCGAGATCGTCGCCAAGGATGGCGAGACCGTCGGTGTCGGCGCCCTGCTCGGCTCCATCGGCGAGGGCGGCGCCACCGCCAAGGCCGCGCCCGCTTCGGCCCCCGCCCCGGCCAAGGCTGAAGCGCCCAAGGCCGAGGCGCCCAAGGCGGTTGCTCCGGCTCCGGCGCCCGTCGCCGTGCCCGCGGGCTCGAACGGCCCGGCCGTCGCCAAGCTGGCGGCCGAGAGCGGCCTCAACCCCGCCATGCTCGCCGGTTCCGGCAAGGATGGCCGCGTGACCAAGGGCGACATGATCAGCGCCATCGCCACAGCGCCGGCCCCCGCGGCCGCGCCGGTGAGCGTGCGTGCGCCCTCCGCGCCGGACGACGCCTCGCGCGAAGAGCGCGTGAAGATGACCAAGCTGCGCCAGACCATCGCCAAGCGGCTGAAGGATGCGCAGAGCACGGCGGCGATGCTCACCACCTTCAACGATGTCGACATGTCGGCGGTGATGAGCCTGCGCGCCCAGTACAAGGACGTGTTCGAGAAGAAGCACGGCGTGAAGCTGGGCTTCATGGGCTTCTTCACCAAGGCGGTGATCCAGGCCCTCAAGGACGTGCCCGAGGTCAATGCCGAGATCGACGGCACCGATCTGGTCTACAAGAACTATTACCATGTCGGCATCGCCGTCGGCACCGATAAGGGCCTCGTCGTGCCGGTGGTGCGCAATGCCGACGAACTGTCCATCGCCGGCATCGAGAAGGCCATTGCCGGTCTCGGCCGCAAGGCGCGTGATGGCAAGCTCGGCATCGAGGACATGCAGGGCGGCACCTTCACCATCACCAATGGCGGCATCTATGGCTCGCTGATGTCGACCCCGATCCTCAACGCGCCGCAGTCGGGCATTCTCGGCATGCACCGCATCGAGGAGCGTCCGGTCGTGGTGAAGGGCCAGATCGTCGCCCGCCCGATGATGTATCTGGCGCTGAGCTACGATCACCGCATCGTCGACGGCAAGGGCGCCGTCACCTTCCTCGTGCGCGTCAAGGAAGCGCTGGAGGATCCGACCCGCCTCGTGCTGGATCTGTGATCCGGACCGGGCTCCGGCGGAGGGGAGAATGAGCTACTTCAGCGAATTCGCGACCCTGATGGCCGTGTTCGCGGTGGTGATCGTCGCGCCGGGGGCGGATTTCGCCCTCGTCGTGCGCCAGAGCGTCGTGCATGGCCGCAAGGTCGCGCTGGTCACCAGCTTCGGCATCGGCGCCTCGCTGCTGTTCCACATCTCCTACACCATCCTTGGCATCGGGCTTATCGTCTCCCAGTCGCTGGCGCTGTTCGCGCTGATCAAGTGGCTGGGGGTCGCCTATCTCGTCTATCTCGGCATCCGCTCCTTCTTCGAGAAGCCGATGAATTTCGACGAGCGCGCGCTCGCGGCCGATGCGGGCACGGCGGGGCGCGTCTCGCTGCCCGCCTGCTTCGGCATGGGCTTCCTCACCAATGCGCTCAACCCCAAGCCGGTGCTGTTCTTCCTGTCGCTGTTCTCGGCGATGGTGAGCCCGCAGACACCGGTGCCGGTGATCTTCCTCTATGGCATCGGCATGGCGAGCGCGCTCATCGCCTGGTTTGCCGGCGTCACCTTGTTCTTCACCAATCCCGCCGTGCGGGCACGCTTCGCGGCCGGCGGCCGCTGGTTCAACCGGGTGACCGGCGCGACCTTCGTGCTGCTCGGCCTTCGCCTCGCCGTCCAGAAGGCAGGCTGACCACCTTCGAATTCAGGGAAGCTGCGTCCATGTCCTACGATCTCGTCGTCATCGGCACCGGCCCCGGCGGCTATGTGTGCGCCATCCGCGCCGCCCAGCTTGGGCTGAAGGTCGCGGTGGTCGAGAAGCGCGCCACCTTCGGCGGCACCTGCCTCAACATTGGCTGCATCCCCTCCAAGGCGCTGCTGCATGCCTCGCACCGCTTCGAGGAAGCCGCGCACAGCTTCGCCAAGATGGGCATCAAGGTCGGCACGCCGGAGCTTGATCACGCCGCCCTGCTCGGCTTCAAGGATCAGGCGGTCGAGGGCAACACCAAGGGTGTCGCCTTCCTGATGAAGAAGAACAAGATCGACACCTATCACGGCACGGCCAGCATTCCGGCGGCCGGCAAGGTGGACATCGCGATGGCTGACGGTTCGGCGCAGTCGCTGGAGACCAAGGCCATCGTCATCGCCACCGGCTCGGACGTCGCCCGGCTCCCGGGCATCGAGATCGACGAGACGCGCGTGGTCTCCTCGACCGGCGCCATCGCTCTCG
This sequence comes from Ancylobacter radicis, assembly GCF_018449475.1. Lineage (GTDB taxonomy): Bacteria > Pseudomonadota > Alphaproteobacteria > Rhizobiales > Xanthobacteraceae > Ancylobacter > Ancylobacter radicis. Next base: position 30,766 of record NZ_JAHCQH010000012.1, read on the forward strand.
ACAAGGTGCCGGGCAAGCTGGTCGTGGTCGGCGCCGGCGTCATCGGCCTTGAGCTGGGCAGCGTGTGGCGCCGTCTCGGCGCCGAGGTGACCGTGGTCGAGTATCTCGACCGTATCCTGCCCGGCATGGACCTGGATGTCGCCAAGTCCTTCCAGCGCATCCTCCAGAAGCAGGGCTTCGGCTTCAAGCTCTCCTCGAAGGTGACGGGCGTCGATACGTCCGGCGCGACGCTGAAGGTGTCGGTCGAGCCCGCCACTGGGGGCGCCGCCGAGACGCTGGAGGCCGACGTGGTGCTCGTCGCCATCGGCCGCGTACCCTACACGCAGGGCCTCGGCCTTGAGGCGCTGGGCGTCGAGACCGACAAGCGAGGCCGCATCGTCACCGATCACTATTACCGCACCAACGTGCCCGGCCTGTTCGCCATTGGCGACGTGATCACCGGCCCGATGCTGGCGCACAAGGCCGAGGATGAGGGCGTCGCGATCGCCGAGTTGCTGGCCGGTCAAGCGGGCCATGTGAACTATGACGTCATTCCCGGCGTGGTCTACACCTTCCCGGAAGTCGCCTCGGTCGGCAAGACCGAGGAGGAGCTGAAGGATGCCGGCATCGCCTACAAGGTCGGCAAGTTCCCCTTCCTCGCCAATGGCCGCGCCAAGGCCAATGACGAAACCGACGGCTTCGTGAAGGTGCTGGCGGACGAGACCACCGACCGCGTGCTCGGCGTCCACATCATCGGCTCCGAGGCCGGCGAACTCATCCATGAAGCGGCCGTGCTGATGGAATTCGGCGGCTCCTCCGAAGATCTCGCCCGCACCTGCCACGCCCACCCGACCCGCTCGGAAGCGGTGAAGGAAGCGGCGATGGCGGTGGAGAAGCGTTCCATCCACATGTGAGCTCTTCGGACGCCATCGCGCGACCCAACAAAAAGGCCCGGAGGTCTCCCTCCGGGCCTTTTCTTTCTGGAAGGCTTCAGGCGGTCAGGACCCCTTCACCGGGGTGGAGGTCTGCGTCGTGGTCGAGGCGTGGGCCGGGCAGTCGGCCAGCGCCGCGCCGGAAATGGCGGCGGTGAAGGCCAGCGCGCAGAGGGCAGTGGCGAAACGCTTCATCAGACACTCTCCTGTCGTGGTTCACGATGGGGGAAAGTGTCGCCGAAGCGCGTCCCGCTGAAAAGAGCGGCACCGGCAACCGGGTGCCTCAAACCGCGTCATTTTCGGTCATGTCACGCAGCCGTGTAGCTGACCGATCCAGCTTTGACGCCCCCCGCTACCGCGCGCGGGGATGCGCCGCCTTCCACGCTGCCATCAGCGCCGCCGAATCCACCGCCGCATAGATCTGCGTGGTGGAGAGCGAGGCGTGGCCGAGCAGTTCCTGGATGGAACGCAGATCGCCCCCGCGCCCCAGCAGATGCGTGGCGAAGGAATGGCGCAGGGCGTGTGGCGTCGCGCTGTCCGGCAGGCCGAGCCCGCCGCGCATCCGCTCCATGGCCAGTTGCACGATGCGCGGCGAGAGCGGTCCGCCCTTGGCGCCGCGAAACAGATGCTTCTGCGGCTCCAGCTCATAGGGGCAGGCGCGGGCATAGGCGTCGACCATCTCCAGCACCGGGCGCAGCACCGGCACCATGCGGGTCTTGTTGCCCTTGCCATGAACGATGATCTGGTCGCCCCGTCCAGGCTCGGGCATGTCGCGCCGCATCAGGCCGAGCGCCTCGGAAATGCGCAGGCCAGAGCCATAGAGCAGCGCCAGCACCGCCGCGTCACGCTCCAGCACCCAGGGTTCGCGGTCCTCGCCGGCACGGGTCGCCGGATCCGCCACCGCCCGCGCGTCGGCGGTGGAGAGCGGGCGCGGCAGGGTGCGGGGAATGCGCGGCGCGCGCACGGCGGTGAGCGCCCCGACCTTGCCGAGCCCCTCGCGCTCCATGTGCCGGCCGAAGGAGCGGGCAGCCGCCAGAAAGCGCATCTGCGTGCGCGGCTCTATGCCCTCCGCGCGGCGGGCGGCGATCACCGCGCGCACATCGCGCGGGGCGAGCGCGGCGAGCGCGGGCAGGTCCAGCCGGCGGCCAAGATGCTGCGCCAGCAGGCCGAGAAAGGTCGCAACATCACGGGCATAGGCCTCGCGGGTCTTCGGCGAGAGCCGGCGTTCATGGGCCAGCCGGCCGAGCCAGCCGGACAGCGCCGCCGCCACATCCGGCCCGGCGCCGGCCAGCAGCGCCCTTTCCGCCCGTTCGGCCTTCTGCGCGTCGCTTGCTGCCATGGTCCGATTCCCGGCTTGTCCGTTCACAGGATGATGCGCCCCTGCGGTTAAAATTCGACGTGAGGGACCGAGAGCCCTCCCAAAAGCCCCTAGGCCACGCGCCCACACAACGTCATCCCTGGGCTTGACCCGGGGATCCACGACTCGACCGGGCGCGCGGGCAGCAGGGAAGTCGTGGATGGCCGGGCCAAGCCCGGCCATGACGGTGTCTTGGACAAGCGCGGCTCCGGTTCGGGCGACGCGGCGACGGAAGGCATCCGCTTCCGCTATCGCCGCCGATGCCCCCCACACAATGTCATCCCCGGGCTTGGCCCGGGGATCCACGTCTTCTTGTGGCGCCAGATCGTGAAAGGCCGGGCCGGACGATGACGGAGCATCATGGCGGGACACGCGCCTGCCCCGCAGCACGCTTTCCCTCCCCACGCCCCGATGCGCTATGAAGGGCGACCATGGCCGCCCCCGATTCCCCTTCCCTCTTCCCCGCGCAGGAGCGCGTGGTCGACGTGCTGCTGCCGGTGGCGGTCGGCTCGGCCTATTCCTATGCCGTGCCGCAGGGCATGGACGTCGCGCCCGGCGACATCGTCGTCGTGCCGCTCGGCACGCGGCGGCTTCTCGGCTGCGTCTGGCCGCGCGGGGAAGACGCCCCGGCCGTCGACCCCGCCAGGCTCAAGCTGATCCATCGGCGCTACGACGTGCCCCCACTCCGGCCGGAGATGATCGCCTTCCTCCGCTGGATCGCCGACTACACGGTGACGCCGCCCGGCATGGTGCTGCGTCTCGCGCTGCGCCATGACGAGAGCGCCGGCTTTGGCCGCGAGCGCACGGGCGTGCGCCTCACCGACAAGCGGCCGGAGCGCGCCACCGTGGCGCGCGGGCGGGTGCTGGAAGCGCTGGCGGACGGCTTTGTCCGCGCCAAGGCGGAAGCGGCGCGCGAGGCGGCGGTCTCCCCCTCGGTGATCGACGGGCTGATTGACGACGGCGTGCTGGAAACCGTCGTGCTGCCGCCCGAGCCGGCCGCCGAGACGCCCGATCCCGATCACGACACGCCGGAACTGCTTCCCGCCCAGCGCGAAGCGGCGGACCGGCTGGTCGCAGCGGTAAAGACCCGCGCCTTCGCCCCTCACCTGATCGACGGTGTCACCGGCTCGGGCAAGACCGAGACCTATTTCGAGGCGGTGGCCGAGACCATCCGGCAGGGGCGGCAGACGCTGATCCTGATGCCGGAAATCGCGCTGACCCAGGCCTTTCTCGACCGCTTCGCCCGCCGCTTCGGCGTGCGTCCGGCGGAATGGCACTCGGCAGTGAGTTCGAGGCGGCGCGGGCGCATCTTCAAGGGCGTCGCCTCGGGCGAGGTGAGCGTGGTGGTTGGCGCGCGCTCGGCGCTGTTCCTGCCCTTCACCGATCTCGGCCTCATCATCGTCGATGAGGAGCATGACGGCGCCTACAAGCAGGAAGACGGCGTCCATTACCATGCCCGCGACATGGCGGTGGTCCGGGCGCGGCTGGAGGCGGCGCCCATCATCCTCGTCTCCGCCACGCCCTCGCTGGAAACCGAGGTCAATGCCCGGCGCGGGCGCTATGCGCGGCTGCATCTGCCGGAACGCTTCGCCGGCACGCGGGTGCCCCGCCTCGAACCCATCGACCTGCGCAAGGAAGGCCCGCCGCGCGGGCGCTGGATCGCGCCGCGTCTCGCGCAGGAGATGGAGCGCACCATCGAGGCGGGCGGGCAGGCGCTGCTGTTCCTCAACCGCCGCGGCTATGCCCCGTTGACGCTCTGCCGCGCCTGCGGCCACCGCATCCGCTGCCCCTCCTGCTCGTCCTGGCTGGTCGAGCACCGCTTCCGCCGCCGGCTCGAATGCCACCAATGCGGCTATGCGACGCCGGTGCCGAGCGATTGCCCGAACTGCCATGAGCCGAACGCGCTCATTCCCTGCGGCCCCGGCGTCGAGCGGCTGCATGAGGAAGTCGCCGCGCTGCTGCCGCAGGCGCGCACGCAGGTGCTCTCCTCCGATCTCGCCGGCGGGGTGGAGCGGCTGCGCGCCGAGCTGAAGGCGATCGAGGATGGCGAGGTCGACGTCATCGTCGGCACGCAGCTGGTGGCCAAGGGGCACAACTTTCCCGGCCTCGCCATGGTCGGGGTGATCGACGCCGATGTCGGCCTCGGCCATGGCGACCCGCGCGCGGCGGAGCGCACCTTCCAGCTCCTGCACCAGGTGGCCGGCCGCGCCGGCCGGCACAATGTGGAGGGCCGCGCCTTCCTGCAAACCTACATGCCCGAGCATCCGGTGATGCAGGCGCTCGTCGCCGGCGACCGCGACGCCTTTTATGACCGCGAGATCGCCATTCGCGAGGAGGCGCATCTGCCGCCCTTCGCCCGCTTCTGCGCCCTGATCGTCTCCGGCACGGAGGCCCCGGCGGCGCATGCCCATGCCCGCGCCCTCGCCGCCTGCTCGCCCTTCACCGACGAGGTGCGGGTGCTCGGCCCGGCGGAGGCCCCGCTGGCGCTGGTGCGCGGGCGCCACCGCTTCCGCCTGCTGGCCCGCGCCGAGCGGGGTTTCGACCTGTCCTCCTATGTGCGCGCCTGGATGGCCGGCGCCCCGCGCGCCACCGGGAGCCTTCGGGTAGAGATCGACATCGACCCGCAGAGCTTTCTCTAGCGACACCGGTTCCCGCGTGCGCCCGACATCCCCATGATGACGTTGCGTAATTCACGAAAACGGTCGGCCACGGCGGAATGTTTCAGCCGACTAACCAAAACTTCAGAAGTGTCATGACACCGTGCGGCAAGGCTGCTTTGGTGCCGGCACTCGGGACACAGGTGGTGAGCAGGTCGCGTGGAATGATGAGTCTGCCCTTCTTTGGACTGTTCACCTCGCTCGCCCTCATCGGCAGCGGCCGGCGCCGCTCCGCTATCTTCTTCTGGGTCCTCTCCTTCGCATTGCTGCTGGTGCTGCTCCGCGATCATGTCGCCGACACCCTGCGGATGCTGCTCTAATCCCATGATGCCTATGGATGAATCCGAATTGCCGCCGCGCGCGGCACATTTCGGCTTGTCACCTGCGCTGTCGCGCGGGCTGAACGCGCTGGGCGTGATGTCGGTCAGCCTCGTGCTCATTCTCGCCTTCGTGGATCAGATCAGCCATGGCGACTTTCCCTGTACGCTGTGCATCATGCAGCGCGTCGGCTTCATCGGCGTGGCGACGGGATTGTGCCTCAATCTGCGCTTCGGCCCACGCCCGAGCCATTACGCCATTGCCCTCCTGTCAGCGATGATCGGCGGATTCGTTTCCGCCCGTCAGGCCCTGCTGCACCTCGCCCCCGCCACCCGCGTCTATGGCGAGCCGGCGCTGGACATGCACTTCTACACATGGGCGCTGACCCTCTTCTGCATCATCATTGCCGGCTGCACCTTCCTCCTGCTGTTCGACCGCCAGGGACCGCAGGTCCGGCGGGGCCGGCGCCGTCTTTCCCCGTTCGGCTTCACCGCGCTTTTCGTCATCTCCATCCTCACTCTGGTCAATGGACTGTCCACGGTGATGGAATGCGGTACGGGCGGCTGCCCGGAAGATCCGGCCAATTACCGGCTGCTCGAAAAGATCGCGCCTTTGGCGGCCTGGCTCAGCCATGCGGCAACTGAGCAGCCCCATTGACGAGAGCGGCCAGACCGGAATAGCTTCGCCCGATGTTCACGGTGACAACCCAGAGGGCGCCCCAGCGCGCGGATCGGCGAATTCGTCGCCCGGCCGATTAAATCGGCCGGGAGTTCTGACGCGCCTGTCCCTACCCTCTTCGTCACGGAATCTGCCATGACCGCCGGTCTTCTTCGCCATCGCCTCGTCGTCGAGGCGGATGCGCATCCCAATCTCATGCTCCGCCTGCTGGAGCCCTTCGCGATCCACGACGTGCAGCCCACCCGCATCCGGCTCGACGCGCCGGAAAGCGGCCAGATCGATCCGGCCAATCTCGGCGACATGCGCGCGGAAATCGCCTTTGTCGCACCGGTCGAGGTGGCGGAGCGCCTCTGGGCCCGCATCGACGTGATGGTGCCGGTGCGCAGCTCGCATCTGGTGTCGAGCGCCGCCATCGTCGCGGCGGCCTGATCCCCCATGCTCGTGCAACTCGGTGCCATCGCCTATATCGTGGCGCCGGTTTTCGGGCTGATCGGGCTCGGCTATGTCGCCTCTCTCTCCGGCCATCTGCGCGAGCGGGCGGCCGAGGGGCTGTCCGAATATGTCTTCGGCCTCGCCGTCCCCGTGCTCATCTTCAAGACGCTGGCGGAAGCGCAACTGCCGGCGGAAGGCCAGCCCTGGGGCTATTGGGTCGCCTATTTCACCGGCGCGTTCATCGTCTTCGCGCTGGGCATGCTGGCGGCGAAGCGCCTCTTCGGGCGCGACCACACCGAATCGGTGATCCACGGCTTCACGTCAGGCCAGGCCAACACCGTCTTCGTCGGCGTGCCGCTCATTCTCCAGGCCTTCGGGCCGGAGGGGGCGGTGCCGCTCTTTCTGCTGATCGCCATCCATCTGCCGATCATGATGGTGGTGGCGACCGTGCTGACGGAGGGCGCGAGCGTTGGCTTCTCGCTCAAGGGCCTGGCCAAGCTCGGGCGGATGCTGGCCTTCAACCCGATCCTGCTCGGCATCTATGCCGGCGCCATCGCCAAGATCGTCGGCTATGCACCGGCCGGCCTGCTCAAGCAGACGCTGGACATGCTGGCCGCCTCCGCCGTGCCCTGCGCGCTGGTCTCGCTCGGCCTCGCCTTGCACCGCTACCCGATCCGGGGCGATCTCGGCCCGGCCATCGTCATCACCACGCTCAAGCTCGTGGTGCACCCGGCCATCGTCTACAGCCTGACGCGCCTTCTGCCCATGCCGCCGGTCTGGGCGGATGTGGCGGTGGTGTTCGCGGCCATGCCGAGCGGGGTGAACGCCTATCTGCTGGCCCAGCGTTACAAGGCCGGCGTCACCGCCTCGGCGAGCGCGGTCTCGCTCTCGACCGCGCTCAGCCTGTTTACGGTGACAATCTGGTTCCTGATCCTCGGCGTCGGCTAAGGATCGGCCCCACTCAGTTCAGCTTCATGCAATTGGCGTAGAAAGTGGTCGTCGCCGGCCAGTCGGAGAACACGCCGATCACGCCGATGTCGCGGGCGAGCACATCGAGCAGGCTCAGCATGTCGCCATCGCGGTCGATCACCGGCTTGACCGACTGGTAGTAATAGCCGCCGCCGGTATTGAGCGGGCCCGAGCGTTCCAGCGACCAGCTGATCAGGCCGAGCTTGGCCTTCTTCGCCTCTTCGGCATAGATCGACGGCACGATCTTGCCGTCCTTATGGGTGACCAGCATCCACAGCGGCGGGGCGAGGATCTTCACGCCCTTGTCGGCCAGTTCCTGCATGGAGGGCTTCCACGTCTCGGGCTTCATATTGTCGAAGCCTTCGCCGCTCTCGTCCCGGCCGTCGAGATAAACAGCCTGCGCGCCGAAGGCCGGCTCGGCCTTGAGCCAGTAGAGGACATCCTCCAGCCGGAAGGACTGCGCGTAGACGTCGCGCGGATCGACGCCCGCCGCCTTGTACTCGTCGATCATCTGCTGGGCGTAATGCTCCTGCGTGTAGGAGCCTTCAAACGGCATCGCCACTTCCGGCGTCTTCAGCTCGGGAGTGAACTTCAACCCGAGCGACTTCACCAGCGCGATGTAGTCCTTGTGCGAGACCAGCGTGGCGCGGTTGACATAGAGGTCGGTGCGCCAGCTCGGCGTTCCGTCCATATATTCCTCGGCGGTCGCGGCGCGCGGATTGGAGCCGTCCATTTTCGGCCGCAGCGAGCGGAACTCCGCCAGCGTCAGGTCGCTGGTGCAGCATTTGGCGCTGGCCTTGCGCCCGCTCGCCGGATCGGCCGGGGTGAAGCCCTGCGAGCATTTCGCGGCCAACTCCGGGCGGGCGAGAATGTCGGTGGTGGTGTGCAGGTCGCACTGGGCGTGGCGGCACACCAGTTCGCGGTCCTTGGTGAAGGCAACGTCGCATTCGATCACGCCGGCACCCATGCGGGCGGCGGCGATATAGCCCTCGCGGGTATGCTCGGGAAATTGCAGCGGCGCGCCGCGATGGGCGATGGAGAAGTTCTTCGCCGTGAACGGTCCCTTGCACTGGGCAAGCTGATCCTTGAGCGCGCCGTCCTTCATCTCACCGACGAGATAGAAGGGACGCGGGCCGATCTCGATATCGGTGATGGGGTTCTGGGCGGCGGCCGGTACAGACGTCAGGCCGACGGCAAACAAGGCAGTGGCGCACAAGGCGGCGGCGAAACGGCGGAGGGCGGTGGCGGTGGTCACGGGGTCGCTCCCAGTCATCCAAAGGCTGCCTTTCGTTAGGGCGTGGCGGTGACAAGGGTTTGACGACAGGGCCGACCGGTCAGGCACAGCCGGCCAGATCACGGACCTGCGCGGGCGTCACGCCGCTGGCCCGCAAGTCGCGCAGGCTCTGCGAGCCGATGGATTTGGAGAGCTTGCGCCCCTGCGCGTCGAGCAGCAACGCATGATGGGTGTAGAGGGGAGCCGGAAGCCCCAGCAGGTGCTGAAGCAGGCGGTGCACCGAGGTCGCGGCCTTCAGGTCCGCCCCGCGCACCACATGGGTGATGCCCTGCAACGCGTCATCCACCACCACGGCGAGGTGATAGGAGGTCGGCACCTCCTTGCGGGCGATCACCACATCGCCCCAGGCACACGGATCGGCGGGACTATCCACCGCCGTCCCGGCCGTTTCCTCGATCTCCCGCCACGCCAGCGGGCCGGCCAGCGCGGCCGCCCGCGCCATGTCGAGCCGCAGCGCATAGGGCTCGCCGGCGGCGAGGCGATGCTCCCGTTCGTCGTCGCTCATGACATCGCGGAGGAAGGGAAACAGCGGCGCGCCATCGGGATCGACCGGCCAGCCGGGACGCGCCTCCACCGCGCGGCGAATATCCGCCCGACTCTCGAAGCTCGGATAGACCAGACCCAGCGCGTCGAGCCGCGCCAGCGCGGCGCGGTAGGCCTCCATATGCTGGGATTGGCGGCGCACCGGCCGCTCCCAGTCGAGGCCAAGCCAGGCGAGATCCTCATAGATCGCCGCCTCATAGTCCGGGCGGCAGCGCGTCGGGTCGATATCCTCGATACGCAGCAGGAAGCGCCCGCCGCTGGCGCGCGCCAGCGCGTCGTTCAGCAAAGCGGAGCGGGCATGGCCGAGATGGAGCAGGCCATTCGGGCTCGGGGCGAAGCGGAAGGCGGGGCGGGCATCGCTCATCGCCCGCCTGTGTAGCGCGTCAGAACTGGCGCGCCACCATCATCTTCTTGATCTCGGCGATCGCCTTGGCCGGGTTCAGCCCCTTCGGGCAGGCCTTGGCGCAGTTCATGATGGTGTGGCAGCGATACAGGCGGAACGGGTCCTCGAGGTGATCGAGCCGGTCGCCGGTCGCCTCATCGCGCGAATCGATCAGCCAGCGATAGGCCTGCAGCAGCGCCGCCGGGCCGAGATAGCGGTCGCCATTCCACCAGTAGCTCGGGCAGGAGGTGGAGCAGCAGGCGCACAGGATGCACTCATACAGCCCGTCGAGCTTCTCGCGGTCGCCGCGGGCCTGCTTCCATTCCTTCTCGGGCGCGGGCGTCTCGGTGTGCAGCCAGGGCTCGACCGAGGCGTGCTGGGCGTAGAACTGGGTGAGGTCCGGCACCAGATCCTTCACCACCGGCATGTGCGGCAGCGGGTAGACCTTCACCGCCGACGCCGTCACGTCGTCCATGCTCTTGAGGCAGGCCAGCGTGTTGGTGCCGTCGATGTTCATGGCGCAGGAGCCGCAGATGCCCTCGCGGCAGGAGCGGCGGAAGGTCAGCGTCGGGTCGATCTTGGTCTTGATCCAGATCAGCCCGTCGAGCACCATCGGCCCGCAATCGTCGCGGTCGACATAATAGGTGTCGACATGCGGATTTTTCCCGTCTTCCGGGTTCCAGCGATAGATCTTGTACTCGGCCAGCCGGTTGGCCCCGGTAGGCTTGGGCCACACCGTGCCTTCGGTAAGCTGAGAGTTCTTCGGTAGAGTGAGCTGGACCATGGCGCGAAATCGTCCCCGGCTCAGTACACGCGCTTGCGCGGCTCGATGTACTGGATGTCGTTCGACAGCGTGTAGGTGTGGACCGGCCGGTCGTCGAGGCGCACGGAGCGTTTCTCGAAATCGACGAAGGCCAGCGTGTGCTTCATCCATGTGGCGTCGTCGCGCTCGGGATAATCCTCGCGCGCATGGGCGCCGCGGCTCTCCGTGCGGGCGGCCGCGCTTTCCATCGTCACCGAGGCCTGCGCGATCAGGTTGTCATATTCCAGCGTCTCGATGAGATCGGAATTCCAGATCAGCGAACGGTCGGTGACGGCGATGTCGTCCGTGCCGGCGAACACGTCGGCGATCAGCTTGCGACCCTCTTCCAGCACCTCGCCGGTGCGATAGACGGCGCAATTGTTCTGCATCACCTTCTGCATCGACAGCCGCAGCTCGGCGGTCGGCGTGCCGCCGGACGCGTTGCGGAAATGGTCGAGGCGGGAGAGCGCCAGCTCGGCGGAATTCGACGGCAGCTCGGGCTGCTTGTCGCCGGCGGTGAGGATATCGGCGCAGCGCAGCGCCGCCGCGCGGCCGAACACCACGAGATCGGTCAGCGAGTTCGAGCCGAGGCGGTTGGCGCCATGGATCGACACGCAGGCGCATTCGCCCACCGCCATCAGGCCGGGCACCACATGGTCGGGGTTGCCGTCCTTCTTGGTGACGACCTCGCCGTGGAAGTTCGTGGGGATGCCGCCCATGTTGTAATGCACGGTCGGCAGCACCGGGATCGGCTCCTTGGTCACGTCGACGCCGGCGAAGATCTTCGCGCTCTCGGAAATGCCCGGCAGGCGCTCATGCAGGATCGCCGGGTCGAGATGGTCGAGGTGCAGGTAGATGTGGTCCTTGTTCTTGCCGACGCCGCGTCCCTCGCGGATCTCCATGGTCATGGAGCGGGAGACGACGTCGCGCGAAGCCAGGTCCTTGGCCGAGGGGGCGTAACGCTCCATGAAGCGTTCGCCCTCGGAATTGGTGAGATAGCCGCCCTCGCCGCGCGCGCCCTCGGTGATCAGGCAGCCCGAGCCGTAAATGCCGGTCGGGTGGAACTGCACGAACTCCATGTCCTGCAAAGGCAGGCCGGCGCGCAGCACCATGGCGTTGCCGTCGCCGGTGCAGGTATGGGCGCTAGTTGCGGAGAAATAGGCCCGGCCATAGCCGCCGGTGGCGAGGATCACGGTCTGCGCGCGGAAGCGGTGCAGCGTGCCGTCGTCCATCTTCAGCGCGATCATGCCGCGGCAGCGTCCGTCATCGTCCATGATCAGGTCGAGCGCGAAATACTCGATGAAGAATTCCGCGGAATGCTTCAGCGCCGCGCCGTAGAGCGTGTGCAGGATGGCGTGGCCGGTCCGGTCGGCCGCCGCGCAGGTGCGCTGCGCCGGGCTCTTGCCATAGTCGATGGTCATGCCGCCGAAGGGGCGCTGGTAGATCTGGCCCGCTTCCGTGCGCGAGAACGGCACGCCCCAGTGCTCAAGCTCATAGACGGCGGCCGGCGCGTGGCGCACGAGATATTCGATGGCGTCCTGATCGCCCAGCCAGTCCGACCCCTTGACGGTGTCGTACATGTGGTAGCGCCAGTCATCCGTGCCCATATTGCCGAGCGAGGCGGCGATGCCGCCCTGCGCCGCCACGGTGTGCGAGCGGGTGGGGAACACCTTGGTCACGCAGGCCGTGCGCAGCCCCGCCTGCGAGCAGCCGACGACCGCGCGCAGACCCGCGCCGCCGGCGCCGACCACGACCACGTCATAGGTGTGATCGGTGATGGGATAGGAGTCCCCGAGCACCTTGTGGGCGGCGCCATTCGCCGCGCCATTGGCGGAGTTCGTCCCGGCCATGGGTTCAGCCTCCGAAACTGATCTTCAGAACGGCGAAGACACCGACGCCGCCAACCGCGATGGTGAAGAAGCTGTTGGCGATCAGCGCCAGCACCTTCATCCCCTCGGAATGCACGTAATCCTCGATCACCACCTGCATCCCGATCCGCATGTGCATGGCGATGGAAAACAGCGCCAGCGACAGCGCCACGGCGGCGAAGGGATTGCGCAGCAGCTCGACCAGCGCGCCATGACCTTCACCTGCCACGCTGATTACGAGCGGCACGCAGATGAGGATCAGCAGCAGGTTGGAAATGCCGGTAACGCGCTGCAGCCAGAAATGGCCGGTGCCGGAGCGGGCGGAGCCGAGCCCGGCAACGCGCCGGCGCGGCGTGCGCATGGAAGAACCGGATGAGGAACTCATCGCTCAGCCTTTCACCAGCCAGATGACGATCCAGAGCAGGACCGTCAGGGAGATCGAGCCGCCAATGGTGAGGCGCGCAAGCAGTTCGCGCCATTCCGGCCCGAATCCGGCGCCCGTGTCCCACACGAAATGGCGGATGCCGCCAATCGCGTGGTGAAGCAGCGCCCAGCTATAGCCGATCATCACGATCAACCCGATCCAGCTGCCATAAATCCCGTTCACGAGATCGAAGGCCTCGGGCGAGGTGGCCCCGGCCACCAGCCAGAGGGCGAGCAGCGCCGTACCGAAATAGAGGGCAACGCCCGTGACGCGATGCACGATCGACATCATCATCGTGAGCATCGGGCGGTAAATCTGGAGATGCGGAGAAAGGGGCCGCTCGGCCGCTCCTGGCATGTCGATATCCTTGGGTGCCAAAGGATCGCTGTGAGGTGTGCGTAGCTGAAACGATTGCAATTCGCAATCATTCCAAAGGCGACGTCTATCGTTGAAATATCCCGCCACACACGCTGCGTTGCAGCATGGGAAGCCTAGCGCAAGCCCGGAATGACATACATCCCCTTTCGCGCCGGCGGCGGAGTTTCAGTTCCAGAATGGCAGGAACGCGGTGCTGACGGGCTGTTAACCATCTTTGCCTTCTAATTGACGGAAATGCGCGGTCTGTATCCCTTCTACGCAGAGACCGCCCTGTCGAGGTCGCGCCTTCTATGCATTTCACGAAACCCTGCCTCCTGATTGGCGCATTGTTGATGGCGCTGTCCGTGCTTGTGCCGGCACCGGTCTCGGCACAGCAGTCCCCGGTCAGCGGCGAGCGGCGCATCGTCTCGGGCGGCCTCACCCGCGAATTCATCCTGTACGTGCCGAAGAATGCCCCGCCGGGGCCGAAGCCGCTGGTCATCGCCCTGCATGGCGCCTGGCAGCCGGCCAGCGTGATGCAGCGCTATCTCGACCTCGACAAGGTCGCCGACCGCGAAGGCTTTGTCGTCGCCTACCCGAAAGGGCTGAACCTGTTGTGGAATGACGGTCGCGCCACCGTCGCCGGCATCATGCCGATCCTCTATCCGCGCGATGACGGGCGTTTCGTGGTCGACGTGCTGGACACGCTTGAGGCGGAAGGCCTGGTCGATCCCAGCCGCGCCTATCTCATGGGCTTCTCCAATGGCGGCTTCCTCACCGCCTTCGTGGCCTGCCGCCATGCCGAGCGTTTCGCCGCCTTCGCCACGATGATGATGACGGTGCCGGTCGGCTATAATGAGAGCTGCCGCCCCTCGCGCCCGGTGCCGATCCTCCTGATGAATGGCACCTATGATCCCATCGTGCCGATGTACGGGCGGCCCACGCCCGGCGCCCGGCTGATGTCCGCGGATGAGAGCGCCGCCCTGTTCGCCCGGATCGATAGCTGCGGCGCGCCGCAGGAAACCAGCGCCCCCCATGCCCGCATCCGGCGCTGGGAGAATTGCGCGCCGGGCGCGGCGGTCGCCTTCTACGAGATCGATGGCGGGCATCAGCCCCCCTCGCAATCGACCGATGCCGCCGACGCGCTGGCCGCGGTTCTGCTCGGGCCCCGCCGCAGCGGGCTCGACGCGCCGCAGGAAATCTGGAGTTTCTTCCAGCGTTTCACGCTGCCTCCGGCAAGCCCGCCGGCCGAGCCCCTGCTGATCGCCGGCAGCGCGGACGCGACCCGCACCGCCCCGCTCGCCGCCCCGCGTGTCACGTCGGCCGCTCCCACCGGGGCACTGGCGCTCGCCCCGACCACGCCCGCCCCCGCCCAGCTTGTGTCTCCCGCCCCCGCCGCCACGGCAACAGCATCCGGCATGACGGCGGGCGCGCGCCCGATCCTGCACAACCCGGATTCGCTCGCCACCGCTTGGCAGGGCATCGCCCCGGCCGGCACGATGGCGGCACCCGTCACGCTCGCCGTGGTCCCGCTTCCCCCGCCCTCGCCCCTGCGCCAGCGCCCCGCCAACACCCGTTCGGTCAGCCTGCAATAGCGAGCCGGCTTTGGCTCGCCATGCTTTTGCCGTGAGCACGGGCTTTACATCGCCATCCTGGCGGACAGGCCATCGAATCGGCGTTCCGCTCCCGCCTCGGGTTGACGGCACGGGCTGCGGACGGCATCGTCCCGGCCGCCCTCGACCGGGGTACCGGCCAGCCGCCGAATCGATGCGCCCGCCCCGGCGGACGCCGGATGATCCAGAGCGAACAAGGCACCGGACATCGCCCCCGTGGTGATGACCAAGGCGCCGGACAGAAGTGGGGGATTGGCCTGTTGGAGACTCGTCGCGGACCAAACGGCATGCGCCACCTGCGTGGCGCGGCGTTCGATCTGGGTGATGAGCCGCCGCTCGGTGTCGATGGCGACGCCGAGGAGCCGATCAACCGCCGTCGCATTTCCATACGCTGGCTCATGGCCACCCTGCTCACCGGCATCTGTGGCGCCGGGCTGATGGGCGGGGCGGTCTATGCCGCGCTCGATGGCGAGTACCGTTTCGCGCAGCAACCCGAGACCGTGCGTTCCGCCCTGCGCGGGGCGCTGGCGGCCGGCGAGCGCCCGTCCAATGTCGCCCGCAAGGGCGACCGCATGTCGATCCTGTCCGAGACCTTCAGCGCCAAGCAGACGCTGCGCCTGTCGACCACCACCAAGGATGGCGACCGCGAGGTCATCAAGGTCCGCCCGGTCATCAAGGTGGAGTCGAACCTCGCCCAGTCGGTCACCTCCGCCTCGGTCGACGTGCCGCGCTTCAACCCGGCCAAGCTGATCGCCGATTCCACCGCCGACGACGACCGGGAAGCGCCGCAGACCGAGCAGACCGGCGACGTCACCCTGGTCGTGCGCGACCTCGCCTCCATGCCCCCCAGCACCAAATTCGCGGCCGAGCTGCCGATGGAAGACGTGCTGATGAAGGTGCGCGAGAGCGCCGAGTTCAGCCTGCCGACCGACAGCCGCGCCCCGGCGCTGGCGAGTTTCGGCGGCGCGCTCGGCTTTGCTCCGGCGGGCGCCGCGGACCCCGTGAACGCCCTCGCCCAGATGGACAACTACTCCTCCATCGACAAATCCGGCGACGACGCCACCGGCGGCAATGACTGGACCGAGCGCGCGGTGGTCGCCAAGAAGGGCGACACCGTCGTCTCCATCCTGGTCGGCCTCGGCGTGCCCGAGGTCTCGGCCCGCGCCGCCGCCGCCGCCTTCACCGCGCGCGAGCTGCAGGGCCCGCTCGCCGAAGGCATGCGCCTCAAGGTCCTGCTGGAGGCCGGCGCCAATAACACGGTCGTGCCGCTGCGCGTCGCGGTGTTCAACGACAATGGCCACCAGGGCACCATCGCCTATTCCGACACCGGCCGCTTCCTCGCCGTGCAGGACCCCACCGACACGCAGGTGGCCGATATCGGCCCGGAGGACGCGGACGACGCCGATGGCGGCGGGCGCGGCGGCATCACGCTCTATGAGAGCATCTGGGAGACCGCGCTGCGCCACGAGGTGCCGCGCCCGGTGATCGAGAGCATGATCCGGGTCTATTCCTTCGACGTCGATTTCCAGCGCCGGGTGCGCGCGGGCGACGCCTTCGAGGTGCTCTACGAGCCGGACGAGGCGGGCGGCGCCGGCGGTGTGATGTATGCCGGCCTCACCGTCGGCGGCGAGGAGCGGCGCTATTACCGCTACCAGACCCCCGATGACGGGCTGATCGACTTCTATGACGATGCCGGCAAGAGCGCGAAGAAGTTCCTCGTCCGCAAGCCGCTTTCCGGCGGCATCTTGCGCTCGGGCTTCGGGATGCGCCGCCACCCGATCCTCGGCTATAGCCGCCTTCATTCCGGCGTCGACTGGTCCGACCGGGTCGGCACGCCGATCTACGCCGCCGGCAACGGCGTCATCAAGAAAGCCGCCTGGACCTCCGGCTATGGAAGGCGCATCGAGATCCAGCACTCCAACGGCTATGTGACGACCTATTCGCACCAGTCCGGCTTCGCCAAGGGTATCCGCGAGGGGCTGCGCGTGCGGCAGGGCCAGCTCATCGGCTATATCGGCTCCTCCGGCCTCTCCACCGGCGCGCATCTGCATTATGAGGTGCTGGTGAACGGGCGCTTCGTCGACCCGATGCGCATTCGCCTGCCGCGCGGGCGGGCGCTGGACGGCCGGATGCTGGCCAATTTCGAGGATGAGCGCGAGCGCCTCGACGCGCTGCTCAACCACAATGCCTTGCCCAAGGTCGCCTCCGGCGCCGGCCGCACGCTCGACGATGCGAACTGAGCCATGCCCGAAACGCCTCTCGACGGCCCCCATCTCGCCCCCCGCTCCGGCCGCCCGGCGACCTCGCTCGTCGTCTTGCTGCATGGCTATGGCGCGGATGGGCGCGACCTGATCGACCTCGGCCAGATCTGGTCACAGCTCCTGCCCGACGCCGCCTTCGTCTCGCCGCACGCGCCCGAGCCGCTCGCCATCGCTCCCATCGGCCGGCAATGGTTCGGCTATGTCGAGCGCAACGATGCCGAACGCTGGACCGGGGTGCAGAGCGCCCACCGCACGCTCGATGCCTTTCTCGACACGGAACTGACCCGGCTCGGCCTGCCCGGCAACCGGCTCGCCCTGGTCGGCTTCAGCCAGGGCGCCATGATGGCGCTGCATACCGGCCTGCGCCGCCGGGAAGCCCCTGCCGGGCTTGTCGGCTTCTCCGGCATCCATGTGCTGCCGACCGAGCGCGGGCTCGACGCCTTCGACACGGAGATCACCGGCCGCCCGCCGGTGCTGCTGGTCCATGGCGACCGCGACGAGACCATCGCCCCGTCCTATCTGCCGCGCGCGGTGGAGAGCCTGTCGGCGCGCGGCATCCGCCTGCGCTCGCATCTCTCGCCCGGCCTCGGCCACGGCATTGATCCGGTGGGCCTGCGTCTTGCCGGCGACTTCCTCGCCGAGGTGCTCCGGGGCTGAAGCACCGCGCCGGCTGTTGCGGGCCCTGATCGACGACGTGATGTCGCGCACCCGCATTCGCCGCTTCACAAGATTGACACGCTAAATATAGACTATCGCCGTGCGTCGGACGGCGCTCGAGTCGCCGAGCCGGCGCCCTTTTACAGGGAGCGAGTGTTGACGGCGACATTGTCTCCGGGTGCCTGGCCTGCCCTCGTGCTCAACGCCGATTATCGGCCTCTGAGCTATTACCCCCTCTCGGTCTGGTCCTGGCAGGACGCGATCAAGGCGGTGTTCCTCGATCGGGTCAACATCGTCGAATATTACGAACGCCAGGTCTCCAGCGCGACCTTCCAGATGCGCCTGCCGAGCGTGGTCTCGCTCAAGGCGTTCATCCACCCGGTGCGCCAGCCGGCCTTCACCCGGTTCAACGTCTTCCTGCGCGACCGCTTCACCTGCCAGTACTGCAATGCGCGCGACGACCTGACCTTCGATCACGTCATCCCCCGCTCGCGCGGCGGTCAGACGACCTGGGAGAATGTGGTCGCGGCCTGCTCGCCCTGCAATCTGCGCAAGGGCAGCCGGATGCCGGCGGAAGCCAGCATGATTCCCCGCCAGCGCCCCTTCCAGCCCTCGGTGTTCGATCTGCACCAGAACGGCCGGCACTTCCCGCCGAACTATCTGCACGATAGCTGGATGGACTATCTCTACTGGGACACCGAACTCGATCCGTAGCCCCGGCCGCAGATACCGAGGCGATCCTCGGGCGGAACGCGCGCCGTCAGCGCGTCACGGCCCCGCGCAGCGCCACCAGGGTCAGCGCCACGGCGATGAAGGCGTTGTAGCCGGCCAGCGAGAGCCCGAACAGCCGCCACGGCGCCTCGTCGCAGCGCACCACCCGTGCGCTCTGCAGGCTGTCCAGCATGTTGCCGGTGGACAGCGCCGGGCCGCTGCCCGAGCACGCATCCGGCCCCGCCCAGAACCCCCATTCGACGCCGGCATGGTAGATCGCCAGGCACGCCGCCAGCGCCATCAGCATGCCGGTCAGCGACAGCGCCATGCGCGCATGGGACGATTTGCCGGCGGCGGCGAGGGCCACCGCCACAAGGGCGAGCGGCACGCCGACATAATAGGGAATGCGCTGCTCCAGGCAGAGCGGGCACGGGGCCAGCCCGACGACAAGCTGGAAATACCAGGCGCCGGCCAGCGTGCCGGCCGCCGCCACCGCGACGATGAGCCCGGCGGCGATCTGCACGGAGCGCGACGCGGAGGAGGCGGGAGCGGAAGTGGCGGCAGTCATTGGCGGGCATCCCGTGGTTCGATGGCGGTACAACTAGCCACCCCGCCTGCCGTTGCAAGTCACGATTGGGCGCGGCGCTCCTGCGGCAAGGCGTGGATGGCCGGGTCAAGCCCGGCCACGACGTCGATTGGCGAAAATGCGTCGGGCGCACATCGGGTCCGGCGAGCGCCACCAAGAACACCGTCATCCCCGGGCTTGACCCGGGGATCCACGTCTTTGGCGCGGCGCATCCACGGCTTGCCGGGAAGAAGAAGGGTGCGCCACGCGCCCCTGACGCCCCTGACTTCACCGCTGCGCGAAGCGCAGGGCGCGGGCCATGGCGGGGGGGAGCACCGAAGCGTGGTCCTCCCCGGCGAGCAGGGTGAACTCCACCTGCGCCAAGGGGCCGAGTTGCGCGGCGGCGCGCGCCGCGAAGGCTTCCGCACGGCTCACCATGCCGCGCGCGGCGCGGCGGGCGGCCATGTCCGCGCTCGACGGCCCACCAAGCTGCCAGGGCGCCATCGCCTCCTCCCACTCGCCGACCATCAGCGACAGCCGCAGCGGCTGCCCCTGCGCCCGCGCCAGCCCCTCGATGAGCCGTGGCTCATCCCACCAGATGGACGGGCTGACCGCCACATAGGCGGCGAAGGCGGTGGGATCGCGCAGCGCCACATCGAGCGTGAACCAGCCACCAAGCGAATGGCCGAACAGCGTCCGCCGGGCCGTATCGACCGGAATCATCGTGGCGATGCGTGGCAGCACCTCCTCCTTGATGACGGCGAGAAAGGCATCGCGCCCGCCCGTCGTGCGGCGCGAGGCGGGAGGGTCGGCGCGCATCTCGGCGCTCGGCCCGGCCGTATAGTCGACGGTGCGGCGCGCGCTCCTGTCCTCATCCTCGGGATAGCCGATGCCGACCAGTACGATGTCCTCGATGCCAGTCGCCTGCGGCCGGCCGGCGCCGCGCCGCATCACCTCGACAAAGGTGGCGAAAGCGGCATTGGCGTCGAGCATCAGCATCAGCGGAAAGCCGCCGGGCGGCGGCGCGCCGCGCGGGCGGGCGAGGAAAATGCGGTAGGCCGCCCCCCCGCGCGCGGGAGCGAGATCGAACCACTCGGCATCGGGAACGGTCAAAGCGGGCATGGCGGCTCCCTGCCCGGATAAGCGGCGGGCACCCCTGCTCTAGCCGATGCGGCGCCGCGCGCAAGGGGGTGCGCGGGCCTGCCGGGAGAACGGCCGCCGACGTGACGCAGCGGCGCCGCCGGCGGCGTCCAGACTGAAACGATTCCAAGGAATTTGCTTTCTCTGCCATGAGCTTGACCCCTTGGGGAGGCTCATGCAGAACCGTTCATGTCCGACGCGGAATGTGCGCGGGGGCGCCGGAGACCGCATGACCGACATCTCGCCCCACGCCACCGAACTTGCCGCCTATGCGCGGCTGGTGCGCCGGCGCGTCCTCATCGTCGTCGGGCTCGGCGCGTTGATGCTCGTCGCCCTGCTGTTCGACATCGCCACCGGTCCTTCCCGCCTGCCGCTCGGCGATGTCATCGCCGGCATTCTCGACCCCGCCTCGCTCGACGGGCCCGCCCGCGTCATCATCTGGCAGGTCCGCCTGCCCTATGCGCTGATGGCGGTACTGGTCGGCGCCGCGCTGGCGCTCGCCGGGGCGGAGATGCAGACCATTCTCAACAACCCGCTGGCCAGCCCGTTCACGCTGGGCGTCTCCTCGGCCGCCTCCTTCGGCGCGGCACTGGCGCTGGTGATGGGGGCGAGCCTGCCGCTCCTGCCGGCCGAGTGGAACCTGCCGCTGTTCGCCTTCATCTTTGCCTTCGGCTCGGTGCTGCTGCTGCAGGTGCTCGCCGGGATGCGCGGCACGGGGGTGGAGACGCTGGTGCTGTTCGGCATCGCGCTGGTGTTCACCTTCAACGCGCTGGTGGCGCTGATCCAGTTCGTCGCCAGCCAGGAGGCGCTGCAGCAGCTGGTGTTCTGGAGCATGGGGAGCCTGTCGCGCGCCAGCTGGGGCAAGCTCGGCGTGCTCGCACTGGTCGCACTGGTCACCTCACCGTACTCGCTGGCCGCCTCCTGGCGCATGACCGCGCTGCGGCTGGGGGAGGATCGCGCGCGGTCTTTCGGTATATCCGTCAAGAGGTTGCGCTTCTTCTCGCTGCTCCGGGTGAGCCTGCTCGCCGGCACCTGCGTGGCCTTTGTCGGGACCATCGGCTTCATCGGCCTGGTCGCCCCCCACATCGCCCGCATCCTGGTCGGCGAAGATCACCGATTCTTCTTGCCTGCCAGTATGTTAGCGGGAGCGTCCATCATGTCGCTGGCCTCCGTGGCGTCCAAGACCCTGGTCCCCGGCGCCCTCCTCCCGGTCGGCATCGTCACCGCGCTGATCGGCGTGCCGTTCTTCATGGCGCTCATCTTCACGCGCCGGGAGCGGCTGTGATGGCGCTGCATGTGACGGGCCTGTCGGTCGGCTACGGTCGCCGCCCTATTATCGAAGGTCTTGATATAAAAGAGATTTCCGGCGGCTCCGTGACGGCCCTGATCGGCCCCAACGCCGCCGGCAAGACCACGCTGCTGCGGGCCCTCGCCGGACTGGTGCCGGCCAAGGGATCGATCCGTCTGGATGATGTGGAGTTGGCCTCACTGTCCGTCGCCGGTCACGCCCGCCACGTCACCTATATGCCGCAGGCCCTGCCGCAGCGCGTGGCGCTGACCGTGCTTGAGGCCACGCTGAGTGCGCTCATGTCCGGGGAGGAGGGCAGCAAATCGCCTGCGCAAGCACGGCTGCGCGCTCTCAACGCATTGGAAAGGCTTGACATTTCCGACCTCGCCATGCGCGGCCTCGACGAACTGTCCGGCGGCCAGCGCCAGTTGGCCAGCCTCGCCCAATCCATCGTGCGCGAACCTTCGGTGCTGCTGCTGGACGAGCCGACGAGTGCGCTCGACATTCACCACCAGTTGCGGGTGATGCAGCTGGTGGAAGAACTCGCACGCGAACGCGGCATCATCGTCATCATCGTACTCCACGACATCGCCCAGGCGGCGCGCTATGCGCAGCGGATTATCGTTCTGGAACAAGGCGCTATCGCCGCAGACGGTAGTCCGGCACAGGCGATCACGCCGGCCACGCTGGCGCGCGTCTACAAGGTCGAGGCGCGGGTCGAGGCCTGCTCGCGCGGCTTCCTCCAGGTCATCGTCGACCGCGCGCTTTAGTCGTCGGATCAAACACTTAGCCGCGCAGCGTGGCGCCGCCATCGACATAGAGATCGGTCATGGTGATGTGGCTGGCGCGGTCGGACAGCAGGAACACCACCGACTCCGCTACCTCCTCGGGCGTCGCCAGCTTGCCGAGCGGAATGCCGGCCTTGAAGGTCTCCGGCGTGCCGGCGATGACCCGCGCGGCGCCGTTCTCATCCCCCCACATGCCGGTCTGCATGGGCGTCAGGGTCGAGCCCGGAGCGACAATATTGCAGCGAATTCCGTGACTTGCGAGCTCCAGCCCGAGGCAGCGGGTGAACATGGTGGCGGCGGCTTTTGAGGCCGCGTAGGCCGACATGGCGTGGCGGGGGATGCCGGCGGCGTTCGATGATACCGTCACGATGGCCCCGCGCTTCCTCGCCTGCATGACCTTCGCGACCTCCCGGCTGACGCGAAAAACCCCGCCTGCATTGATACTTAGCACCCGCTCCCACTCGGCATCGGTGAGCTCCGTCACCACCGTGTTGGAGAGCACGCCGGCAACGTTGGCGAGCAGGTCGATGGGGCCGATGTGGTGGACGATCAGGCCGATCAGTGCAGTGACATCCACTGACGAGGCCACATCCAGCCGGAACGGCGTCACCGCGTCGCCGAACTCGCTGGCGAGCGCCTTCACCCCCGCCTCGTCACTATCGGTGGCGACGACGCGGGCGCCCTCCTCCACGAGAAGGCGCACCACCGCCGCGCCGATGCCGCCGGCCGCGCCGGTGACGAGGGCGAGCTTGCCGTTCAGACCGCTGTCGCGCATGTCGGCTCCTTGAAATCTTCCGCCGCCAGCAGGCGGGCGAGCGTGGGGGCGATGTGCGCGGTCGCCTCCGGCCCGGTGAGATGGGCGTGCAGCGCCGGCACCTCGATCACCGCGACCTCACGGGCATAGGCCCGCCACTGGTCGGGGGAGAGGTGGCGGCCCTGATGGTCGAGCCCGGCGCGGATATGGGTGATCGTGCCGTCATAGCGGCGGTGATGATGGCTGCGCACCAGACGGTTATTGCCGGCGACCACCCGCACCACGCCGTCGAGCGCGGCATCGGGCAGGCGCCCGAGCGGGCTGTCAGAGGCGCGCAGGAAGGCGAGCACGGAGGCGCGGGTGAGCGCCAGCGCCGGCAGCCGGTCGGGATCGTGGCCGGCAATGGCGATCAGCGCCTTGAGCGCGCCGTCCTCGCCGGGGTCCGGTTCGCCGCGCCAGACGTCGCAGGGGTAGGAATCGAGCATCACCACGAGCCCGACCTCACAGCCGAGATCGCGCAGCCGCACCGCCATGGCCTGCGCGATGATGCCGCCGACCGACCAGCCGAGCAGATGATAGGGGCCTTCCGGGCTGATGGCCCGGATGCGCGCGACATAATCGGCGGCCAGCGCCTCAAGGCTCGAAGGCACCGCCCCGTCCGGCGCCAGAGCGGGCGCCTGAAGGCCGTAGACCGTGCGGCGCGGCGCCAAGGCGCGGGCGAGCCGGCCATAGCACCAGGAAATGCCGCCGGCCGGGTGGATGGCGAACAGCGGCGGCAGAGCGGGATCGCCCGCCACCAGCGTGATCAGCGGGTCGAGACCTGAATCCTCGCCCTGCCCTTCCGCATCGATCAGCCGGGCGAAGCCTTCGACGCTCGGCTGGGCGAACAGCGCGCCAAGGCCGGGATCGCGGCCGAACGCCTCGCGCACCCTGAGCAGCAGCGCGACGGCAGCGAGCGAATCCCCGCCCAGCGTGAAGAAATCATCTTCCGCCGCGATGGGCGTGGCGAGCTGAAGCTGGTCGGCGAACAAAGCGGCGAGGCGCTGCTCGGTCGGCGTTTCCGGCACGCGCTGGCCGGTTCCCGCGAAATCTGGGGCGGGCAGCGCACCACGATCCAGCTTGCCATTGGCGTTCACCGGCAGCGCGTCGAGGGCCACGAAGGCGGCGGGCACCATATAGTCCGGCACCTTGGCGGCCACGCGCGCCTTGAGGATGGCGAGGTCCGCGCCGGGCTCGGGCACGACATAGGCGACGATGCGCTTGGTGCCGCGATCCTCGCGCGCGACAATGCCGGCCTGCCGCACAAGGCCGGAGGCCATCACCGCCGCCTCGATCTCGCCGAGCTCGATGCGCAGGCCGCGAATCTTGATCTGGTGATCCGAGCGGCCGAGATAGACCACCGCGCCATCCGGGCGGATGAGCGCGAGATCGCCCGTCGCGTAGATGCGTTCGCCCGGCTGGTGCGGGTCGGCGACAAAACGCTCGGCCGTGAGGTCCGGGCGGCCGAGATAGAAGCGCGCGAGCTGCACCCCGCCGAGATAGAGATGACCCGCCACATTCGGCGGCTGCGGGCGGCCCTGCTCGTCCAGCACATAGAGCCGCGTGTTCCACACCGGAAAGCCGATCGGCACGGAGAGCGAGCGGTCGTCGCGCGCGGCGGGCCAGTAGCTCACATCCACCGCCGCCTCGGTCGGCCCGTAGAGATTGTGCAGCTCGGCCTTGAGCGTGCGGTGGAAGCGGTCGCGCAGATCCGCCGGCAGCTCCTCGCCGGAGCAGAACACGCGGGCAAGGCTCAGCCCCTGCGCACTCGGCTCGGCGAGGAAGGCGGCGAGCATGGAGGGCACGAAATGCGCTGTCGTGATGGCCTCGGCGCGGATGAGGCGGGCGAGCGCCACGGGATCGCGATGCGCCTCCGGCGGGGCGACGACCAGCGTGCAGCCGGTGAGGAAGGGCAGGAAGAATTCCCACACCGACACGTCGAAGGTCGCCGGGGTCTTCTGCAGGATGATGTCGGCGGGCGTGAAAGCGTAATGCTCCCGCATCCATTCCAGCCGGTTGACGATGGCGCGGTGCTCGATGACGACGCCCTTCGGCTCGCCGGTCGAGCCGGAGGTGTAGATCACATAGGCCGCGTCACCGGGCTTGGGGCCCGCCAGAGGGGTGCCGGTGGGATCGCGCGGCCAGGCGGCGGGCGAGAGCACGGGAACGCCGGCAAAGCGCGGCGCATCGCCCTCCCGCGCCAAAACCAGCTTCGGGGAGGCGGAGGCGAGGATGCGGGCGAGCCGCGCATCCGGCTGGGCGAGATCGACCGGCAGATAGGCGGCGCCCGCGCGGATGATGGCGAGAAGCGCGATCACCAGTTCCAGCGAGCGCGGCAGCGCCACCACGACGATGTCCTCACGGCCGATGCCCCGTTCGGCCAGCGCCTCGGCCAGCGCGCGCGAGCGGGCATCGAGCGTCGCATAGTCCAGCGTCTGGCCCTCGAAGCGCAGGGCGGGAGCGTCGGGCGTCTCCCGCATCCGCGCCTCGATCAGGGCGGCGAGCGTGGTGTCGGGCACCGGGTGATCGGTGGCGTTGAGCGTCACCAGCGCCCAATGGGCTTCCTCGGGCGTCGCGGTCGGCACCGTGTCGAGCGTATCCGCGTCGCTCGCAGCAGCGATGAACTGCGCGAGGCGCGCCGCATGGGCCTCGACGCTCCCCGCATCATAGAGGTCCGGGTTGGCGTCGACCTCAAGCCGCAGCCCGTCCGTGCCGTGCAGGCGGAAGGTGAAGGTGATGTCCTCCACCGGCCCGGTGCTCAGCACCTCCAGCCGGCTCTCCAGCCCGGCAAAGCGGGGTTTCTCGTCGAAGGGCAGCAGGTTGATGAGCGGGCCGTGCAGCCGCCGCTGGCCGCCGATCAGCTTGAGGTCGCGGCGCAGCTGCTCGCTGCGGTAGCGCCCATGGCGGCGGGCGCGGGTGAGGCTCCTGGCGACCCCCGTCAGATAATCCGCCAGCGGCGCGCCGGCCGGCACCGCGACGCGCAGCGGCAGCACATTCATCAGCATGGCCGGCACGCGCGCCGCCGCGCTGCCCATGCGGGCCATGAAGGGCACCCCGACCACCACCTCGGGCGTCGCCGTATGGCGCTGGACATAGGCGGCGGCGAGCGCGGTGACGACATCCGGCCATGGCACGTTCACGCGGTCGCCCAGCGCGCGCAGCCGGGCGAAGGCGGCGCGATCGATCTCCACCGCGCGGCGATGGAAGGTGAAGGCGCTCGCCGGATTACCCGCCGCGAGGCTCGCCACTTCCGGCCGGTCGGCGAACAGGGCCTGCCAATAGGCGCCATCGGCCGCCCGCTTTTCCGAGGCGCGGTAGGCGGCGTCCTCATTGAGCGCGACCCGCACCGAGGGCAGAGGGTTGCCGGGCGCGTTCCCGGTACGGGCGGCGTTGTACAGTTCGGCCACGCGCTGGGTGAGCAGGATGATTCCATAACCATCAATGGCGAGATGGTGGACGCGCTGCTGCCAGATGTGCCTGCTGGGGCCAAGGACGAACAGCCGCTGCGCGGCGAGCGGGTCGCGGGTCGGGTCGAGCGGGGTCGCCATGTCGCGGGCAATATCCGCCAGCGCCGCCGCCAGCGGATCGGGCGCATCGGCAAGGTCGATCAGCTCCAGCGCCGGGCGGTGCGCCGGATCGAGACACTGGCGCGGCCCTGCGGGGTCGTCGATCATACGCAGGGAGAGCGCGTCAGCCTCCTCGACCAGCTGCGCCAGCGCGGCGGCGAAGGCCGCGCGGTCCAGCGGGCCGGTCAGCTCGATATACTGGCCGGCATGGAACAGCGGGTTGGCCGGGTCGAGACGCTGCGCGTACCACAGCCCCGCCTGCGCCTCGGCGAGCGGGAAAGTCTCGGCCTCAGGGGTTCCCGTCATGCAATCAGGCCCGCGCGGCCTGTTTGGCGCTGATGAGCGCCCACCAGCCATTCAGCGTCGGGGTTTCCGCGAAGTCGGAAAATTCCAGCTCCAGCCCGCCCTCGCTCCAGGTCAGCACGAGATTCATCGCGCGCATGGAATCGAGGCCGAGATCCATCAGGCTGTCATCGCCGCCGATCTCGTCGGGGTCCTCATGCAGCATGCGGGCGATGTCGGCGCGCATCCGCTCGCGGGTGATCGGGGCAGCGGGGGCCACGATGCGGGTGATATCGCCGGGCTCGATGGCCATCACAGCACCTCCAGAACATCCGCGCTCATAAGCGGCACCGCGCACACATCCGCCGCATAGGCGAGGGCGAGGTCATGCTTGGCGCGGGAGAAATCGGCCAGCGCATCGGCCACCAGGAAGGGCTCGATGTCGCGCATGAAGGCGTCGGCGGCGGTGAGCGTGCAGCCGATATGGGCGTAGACGCCGCAGATGACGAGCTGGTCGCGGCCGCGCGCGCGCATCAGCGTCTCCAGATTGGAGCGCTGGAAGGCGCTGTAGCGGTGTTTCACTAGCACGAAGTCGCCGGGCTGCGGGGCGAGCGCGGCATGGATCGGCTGGTGCTCGGGCGCCCCGCTCATGCCGGGGCCCCAGAGGTCAGCCTGAAGGCCGCGGTCGCGCCGGTCCTGATTGCCCTCCTGCGCGGTGTAGAACACCGGCACGCCCGCCGCTCGCGCCGCCTCAGCCAGCGCGGCGATATGGGCGATCACCGGCACGAGCGGGGAAGTATCGGGGGCGAAGACGCGCAGGAAATAGTTCTGCATGTCGTGGATCAGCAGCGCGGCGCGGTCGCGCTCCAGCTTCCATGGCCCGCGCGGGGTGGGGAGTTCCTCGCGGCGCGGCAAATCGTAGGGGGGAATCGTCGGCAGGCCGGGTTTGGCGCTCATCGGGCGGCCTCCTGTTCGAGGAAGCGGCGGCGGAGATTCGCCCGCAGCTCCTTGCGCGAGACCTTGCCGACGGCGGTCGTCTCGAAGGCGTCGACGAAGACGATCTGGTCCGGCACCTTGAAGTCGGCGAGGCCGCGCGTGCGCATCCATGCCTTCAGCGCGGCGGCCTTGGGCTTCTCGCCTTGCGCGATGATGAAGGCGCAGGACCGCTCGCCCAAAAACGCATCCGGCAGCGACACCACCGCCGCGTCGAACACGCTGGGGTGGCCGAGCAGATGGTCCTCGATCTCCTCGGCGGAGATCTTCTCGCCGGCGCGGTTGATGTGGTCGCTGGCGCGGCCCTGCACGACGAGATAGCCCTCGGGGGTGCGCTTCACCACGTCGCCGGTGCGGTAATAGCCGTCCGGCGTGAAGGCGCGGGCATTGGCCCCGTCATTATTGTGGTAGGCGCGGATCGTGTAGGGCCCGCGCGTCAACAGGTTGCCGGCCTCGCCCTCGGGCACGGGATGGCCCGCATCGTCGAGGATCAGCACCTCGTCGGCGTCGCTGATCGGCCGGCCCTGCGTCTCGACGATGATCTCGTCGGGGTCGTCGAGGCGGGTGTAGTTCACCAGCCCTTCAGCCATGCCGAACACCTGCTGCAGCGTGCAGCCGAGCACCGGGCGCACGCGGCGCGCCGATTCCGGCAGGAACTTCGCCCCGCCGACCTGCAGCACCTGAAGCGAGGACAGATCGTGCGTCGTCGTGGGCGCGGCCTGGAGCCACAGCAGGGCGAGCGGCGGCACGAGGCCGGTGATGGTCACCCGCTCGCGGGCGATCAGCGGGAACGCGGCTTCCGGGCTCGGCGAGGGCGCCAGCACGATGCGCGACCCCGCATAGAGCGCGCCGAACACGCCGGGCGAGCTCATGGGGAAATTATGCGCCACGGGGAGCGCGGCGAGATAGACGCTGTCGGGGCTGAGCTGGCAGATCTCCGCGCTCGCCCGGAACGAATAGATATAATCGTCATGGGTGCGCGGGATCAGCTTGGAGAGCCCCGTCGAGCCGCCGGAAATCTGCAGGAAGGCGACCTCCGAGGGGTCGGCATCCTCGGGGAGCACCACGCCTTCGCCGGAGGGCAGCGTGTCGAGCGAGGGGAAGTCTCCGCCCTCCCCGACCACCACGACATGTTCCACGGCCGGCACCTCGGCGGTGACCTGCTGGGCCAGCGTCCGATAGTCGAAGCCGTCATGGTTCTGCGCCACGATATAGCCGCGCGCTTCCGCCGTGCGGGCGAAATGGGCGATCTCGATCTGGCGATGGGCGGGGAGCGCGTAGACCGGGACCAGCCGGGCGCGGAACAGGCCGAACACCACCGACAGAAATTCCGGGATGTTGGGAAGCTGCACCACCACCCGGTCGCCGGGCTGAAAGCCCAGCGCCAGCAGGCCACGGGCGATGCGTTCCGCGCGGGCCTCAAGCTCCACGAAAGTCCAGCGCGCCTCCCCGCCGACGACCGCGATGTGGTCCGGCATCTCCCGCACGCGCTGGCGCAGGAACGAGGTGAAGGTCTCGCCGCGCCAATAGCCGGCGGCGCGGTAGCGCGCGGCACATTCCGGCGGCCAGACCTGTCGCAGCGGGATCACGGGACCTTTTCCTCCAGCGGACGGCCATCCTCGTCAATGCCGAAGGCCTGAAGCAGCGCGGCGAATTTGGCGGAAGTCTCCTCCCCCTCAGCGATGGGATCGGAGCCCGGCACGATGCCGGCCCCGGCATAAAGCCGCGCCTCGCCGCCGGCAATCCGCGCGCAGCGAATGGCGACGTGCCAGGCGCCGTCCCCGGCCTCGTCGCAATGGCCGACGGCGCCGGCATAGAAGCCGCGATCATAGCCTTCCAGCTCCGCGATGAGCCGCGCCGCCGCCGGGCGCGGCGTGCCGCACACGGCCGGCGTCGGGTGCAGCAGCGCCGCAAGTTCCAGGCTGGAGAGCGCGGGGTCGCGCAGGCGGCCGGCAATGCGGGTGCCGAGGTGCCACATAGTGGCGGTCGAGGTGATCTGCGTGCCCTCGGGCGTGCCGAGTTCAAGGCAATAGGGCGCGAGCTGGTCGAGAATCGCCTCGACCACGGCGCGGTGTTCGCGCCCGTCCTTCTCGGAAACGGCGAGCGCCTGCGCGGCGGCCCGGTCCAGCGCCGGGTCGGCATGGCGGCGCGCGGAGCCGGCCAGCGGGTGGGAGAGGATCGCCTCGCCCCGTTTGGAAATCAGCAGCTCCGGCGTCGCGCCGATGAAGGCGCCGTCCCCCTCCGCTCCCGATACCGGCACGCAGAAGGTGGTGACGCTCTCGTCGCGGGCGAGGATGCGCAGGAGCGCGCGGGCGTCGATCGGCCGGTCGGCGGCGAGGCGCAGGCTGCGCGAGAGCACGATCTTGCGCAGATCATCCTCGCCATCCGCCATTTTCTCCAGCGCGGCCGCGACGGCGGCGCGGTAGGCGGGGAGCGTCGGCTCGGCCATGACCCGCCAGTGCGGGGCCGGCAGCGTATCCCGCGCGGCCGCCGGGGGCGCCGCCGGAAAGGCCGACTGGAGGGTTTGGGCGAGAGGCGAGCGGCCGGCGAGGCGGGTCAGCTCCGCCGGCTGGAACAGATAGGCGGGCGCAGCCATGTCGTAGGGCAGCGCGCCGACCAGCACACGCGGCCCGTCCGGCCGCGCGGCAAAATAGTCCCGCACGCGCGCCTGCACAGGCGCCGCGCCGGGATCGAGACGGCCGAGGCAGCCCCGGCCGATGAGCGTCTCGCGCCCCGAGACGAGAGCGAATGGCAGGGAAGCGGCGGCATCCGGCCGCGCCGGCCACGTCGCGGCAGGCTCGTCCCTCATGCCGCGCATGCGCATCGCTCCGCTCGGGCAGGCACTCATCGACAGGTACTCATCAGCACGCACTCATCGGCAGGTTGCTCGGCAATTCCAGCTCCGGGCGCGCCGGATCAGGGCCGGATCAGCGTGACGGTGTCGCCGAAGGGGTCGACCATCGGCACCGGCCGGGCCCGCTCGCCAGCCGGAGGGGCCCCGGCGGGAGGCGCGCCAGCTGCAGGCGCATTTGCGGGCGGGGCACCAGCGGGAGCGGCGGCAGCAACCGGGGTGGGGCTGCCCGCCGGAGGCGCACCCGCAGCGGCCGGCGCGCCGGCGGGCGGAGCCGGCGGACGCGGACGCGGCACGCTCTTGAGCTTGTTCGTCACATAGGCGTTGCCGCTTTCGGGATCGAGCGCGATGGTCTGCGGCATGGACCCCGTCACCACATTGGCGATCGGCTCCAGCGTCTTGCTGTCGACCAGCGTGACGAAGCCGGCCGTGCGGTTCGCGACATAGAGAATGCTGCGCTTGGCATCGAGCGCGACGCTCAGCGCGCCGGCGCCGGTGGCGATCTTCTTGATCAGCTTGCCATCCTTGGCATCGAGCACGGCGAGTTCGCCCGAGCCCTGATTGGCGACGAACACCTGATCGCCGCTGGCGTCATAAACCAGGTTGATCGCGCCCTCGCCGCCCGACGGGTAGCGGTTCGTCACCTTCTTGGTGGCAAGGTCGAGCACCACCACCTCATTGGCCTGCAGGGCCGAGAGGAACAGGCGGTTGTTCTTCGCATCCAGCGAGATGCCGGCAATGCCGCCGGTCAGGCCCTCGATGGTGTCGACGATGGTGTTGGTCGCGCCGTCGATGATCCAGATGGCGCTCGGCGTGTCGCGCATGCCGAGCACGGTGACATAGGCGCGGTTGGCCGCCTCGTCGACCGCGACCTCGCGCACATGGGCCTTTTCGCCCCTGGCGAGCTTGGCCACGACCTTGCCGGTGGCGAGGTCGATCACGCCGACCGAGCCGTCGCGGGTCTGGGTGCCGTAGAGCGTCTTGGTCTTGTTGTTGATGCCGAGCCCGAACATCGGGTCGTCGCCCAGCGAGATGGCCTCCCTGGTTTCCAGCGTCGCCGGGTCCAGCGCCAGCACATGGGTGTCGGTCGCCCCGCGCGTGCCGGCGGCGGCGACATAGACGCGGCCCATCGCCGGGCTGAACACGACCTCGTAGAGGCCCGCGCCCGGCTTCACCTGCTTGACGAATTCAGGGTCCGCCAGCGCCGTGCCGCCAAGCGCGACCAGCGCGGTGGCGCACAGCATGGCGGAGCGCAGGAAGCGCGAACGGGACGGCAAATGGGACCGGGAAGGCGTCGCGTCGATGGGCATGGCGTAACTCCGTTGGGGATGTCGTTGGCGGCACGGCGCTCCCGGCGAGCGGCGCGGTTCAATCGAGGTCGATCCAGTTCGGCCCCTCCACGGGGACCGCGAGGAAGCGGGCGTTGACCTCGGCGACGGTGGCGTCGACATCGAGGTCGCGGAAACGCTCGGGATGGATCCACTTGGCGAGAATCTCGACGGTGAAGAGGTCGAGCGCGGAATTGAGCATCTGGTGCGACAGGCCGTGGACCCGCTTGTCGCGCACCGCCGCCAGCCCCGCGAAGCCCGGCCGGGCGATGACGCGGGCCAGCGTCTCGCGGGCGCGCTCAGGCGTGTATTCCGGCCCGATCAGCAGGCCGCCGGTGCCTTCCATATGGCTGCCGCCGGTGGCGATATAGACCTGCGGGTCCTGGGCGATGACATATTCGAGGTTGAGCTTGCCGAAGGCGCGCGGGATGACCGCCGCGCCGATATTGTCGCCGCCGACCCTCTCGATGATCTCGCCGACATTGCCGCGGCCGGGCGAATTGCAGCAATCCGCCGTCATGCCGGCATGCGGCTCCAGGAAGACGCGCGGGCGCTGCGTGGGCGGAAGGTCGGCCAGCTTGTCCGTCACCGCGGCGAACCGGGCGCGCCGGAAGGCCAGGAACGCTTCGGCTTTGT
The DNA here is from genome assembly GCF_018449475.1 of Ancylobacter radicis. Lineage (GTDB taxonomy): Bacteria > Pseudomonadota > Alphaproteobacteria > Rhizobiales > Xanthobacteraceae > Ancylobacter > Ancylobacter radicis. The sequence goes on from NZ_JAHCQH010000012.1 coordinate 63,230, forward strand.
CGGACGCGCCGGTCGCCGCCCCGAGCAGGCGCAGACTCGGCTCGGTATTGGTCAGCGGGTGGGTGAAGAAGTCGATCACCACCACCGGGATGCCGGCGGCCTCGATACGCGCGCGCTCCTCCCCGCTCGGCTGGGAACCCAGCGAGAACACGGCGAGGTCCGGCCGCGCCGCCACCACCTGCTCGACCGACATCGACCCGGCCGAACTCGCCACCTTGGCGAGGGCGTCGATGGCGGGGAATTTCGCGCGATAGGCGTCATAGGTGCTCTTGCCGAGCCGGTTGATGTCGCGCGGCCAGGCGGCGAGCACGCCGACCGGATCGGGCTGGATCAGGGCGAGCGCGACGAGGAAGCGGCCATCGTCGATCAGCAGGCGATGGGCGGGCGCTGCGAGCGTCACCTGCCGGCCGGTCAGATCGGTCAGCACGATCTCGGCCCGCGACGGCACGGCCATCCCCGCCCACAGAGCGAGCACGGCGAGCGCCAGCCAGGCGCGCGCACCCCATCCGGGCGCCGGGCGGACGGAGGCGGGGCGGGCACTGGCGCGGCCACGGGGCGGGAGAAGCAAATTCATCGAAACAATTTTCGCAGTGCTGCGGCGTGAACGTCGCGGTCATCCGCCCACGCGACAGAAGTGTCAACTAAACATTTCGTAACGACTTCTTTTGAATTGGTCTAAATAAGAATAGTTCAAACAAGATTATCCTCATTTCCGATTTATACCGCCTGTTTCTGCCGGAAGGTCAGCAGTCCACCTTGACGTAACGCGACATTTTGCCGGCAGCGCGCCGCTTTCCCAAATGCCGCACGGCGCCACGAAATGGTAACGGGAGACGCGCCACCCCTCGCCGTTCGGCAGCGAATTTGCTAGGTCCGTAGCGCGTCTCGACATGCCGCCTGCGGGGGGCGGCCGGCGCTTCGGCTTTCTGGGGGATGGGATCACTTCATGCGCGTTGCAATGATCGGTACCGGCTATGTCGGCCTTGTTTCCGGTACGTGCTTTTCGGACTTCGGCCATCACGTGACCTGCATCGACAAGGATGTCGGCAAGATCGAGCGGCTGAACCGCGGGGAGATCCCGATCTATGAGCCGGGGCTCGACGATCTCGTGCGCCGCAATGTCGAGGCCGGGCGGCTCGACTTCGCCACCGACCTCACCCAGGCGGTGAAGGAAGCCGAAGTGGTGTTCATCGCCGTCGGCACGCCCTCGCGCCGTGGCGACGGCCATGCCGACCTGTCCTATGTCCACGCCGCCGCGCGCGAGATCGCGCAGGTCGCGGAAGGCTTCACCGTCGTCGTCACCAAGTCGACCGTGCCGGTCGGCACCGGCACCGACCTCGAGCACATCATCCGCGAGGCGGCGCCGGAGGCGGACATCGCCGTGGTCTCGAACCCGGAATTCCTTCGCGAGGGCGCGGCGATCGAGGATTTCAAGCGCCCCGACCGCGTGGTGATCGGCACCACCGATCCGCGCGCCCGCGAGGTGATGGCCGCGCTCTACCGCCCGCTCTCGCTCAACGCCGCACCGATCCTGTTCACCGAGCGCAACACCTCGGAGCTGATCAAATATGCCAGCAACGCCTTCCTGGCGATGAAGATCACCTTCATCAACGAGATGGCGGATCTGTGCGAGAAGGTCGGCGGCAATGTCCAGGAAGTCGCACGCGGCATCGGCCTCGACGGCCGCATCGGCTCGAAGTTCCTGCATGCCGGCCCCGGCTATGGCGGCTCCTGCTTCCCCAAAGACACGCTGGCGCTGATGCGCACGGCGCAGGAGGCCGGCTCGCCGGTGCGCCTGATCGAGACCGTCACCACGGTCAACGAGACCCGCAAGGCCGCCATGGGCCGCAAGGTGCTGGAGGCGCTCGACGTGCCGCCGCGCGGGGCCACCGTCGCCGTGCTCGGCCTCACCTTCAAGCCGAACACCGACGACATGCGCGACAGCCCGGCGATCAACATCGTGCAGTCGCTGGTCGATCGCGGCGTCACCGTGCGCGCCTATGACCCGGAGGGGATGCACGAGGCCCGCAAGGTGCTGCCGCCCAGCGTGATCTACACCTCCGGCGCCTATGAATGCGCCGAAGGGGCGGATTGCCTGGTCATCGTCACCGAATGGGATGCCTTCCGCGCGCTGGATCTCGACCGGCTGAAAAGCGTGCTCAAGAGCCCGACCGTGGTCGACCTGCGCAACATCTACCCCCCCGTCGACCTCATCAGCCGCGGCTTCAAATATACCGGCATCGGCCGGGGCCATCCGTCGTCCCCCGGCGAGTAAGCCGGCTTAGGGGGCCTGCACAGGCCAGCGGCCGGCAGCGCCAGTCTGCCACCAGATCCTGCACCCTGCCCGACCTGCCCTCAATCAGACCGGCCTCAGTGAGACCTGCCCTCAGGCGGCTGGCGACACGACGCGCGGATGCGCGCCGTGGGGCGTCGTCGATAATCGGATCGGGATGGGGTTCTGCCTGACGGTGGGATGGTGGAGCCGAGGGGATTTGAACCCCTGACCTCTGCAGTGCGATTGCAGCGCTCTCCCAACTGAGCTACGGCCCCACGCGTCAGGCCGCGCCTTGTACGGTTGCCGCCGCCCCGCTGTCAAGGCGCCCGCGCCGCTATCGCGCACAAGCGCGAAAGCCTCGGGGCAGCCTGTTGAAAAGCCGCCCGCGCGCGCTCCTCAGGTAATGACATAGCCCGCGGCGCGCCGCGGATGCCCGCGTCAATCGACGGGGTTGCCGCCGGGCGGCCGCGCCTTTAAGCATCTTGCGACACTCCCGCCCCTGCGCCCCGCTTCGAGGCTCGCGATGTACTCGCTTCTCTGGCTTTTCGACACGATCATCACCCTCTACGTCTGGATTCTCATCGCCTCGGCCATCCTGTCCTGGCTGGTGGCGTTCAATGTCGTCAACGCGCATAACCCGATCGTGCGCAGCATTGGCGAGTTCCTCTGGCGCGTGACCGAGCCGGTGCTGGCGCCGCTGCGCCGCATCCTGCCCAATCTCGGCGGCATCGACATTTCGCCGGTGGTGCTGATCATCGGCCTGTATTTCATCCGCAACCTGGTCTTTGAACTGTTCGTCTGAACGGCCGGGGACGCCCGTGAGCGGGGAAGCGCCGCACGCCTGGACGCCGGCGGCGGACGGGCTCACCGTGACCGTGCGCGCCACCCCGCGCGGCGGGCGCGACGCGATAGACGGGCTGGTCGATCTCGCCGACGGGCGCCGGGCGCTGAAGCTGCGCGTGTCGGTCGCGCCGGAGGATGGCAAGGCCAACGCCGCCATCGCCCGGCTGCTGGCCAAGGCGGCCGGTGTCGCGCCCTCCAGCGTGGAACTGGTTTCCGGCGCCACCGCACGGCTCAAGACCTTCCGGCTAAAGGGGGAGCCGGCAGCCCTCGCGGCGCGATTTGAGGCGATGGTGGGCGGCTGAGGGGGCGCGGTAGCGGCGACCCGACCCCGCAAAGCCTCATTCGAGAACACCGTCATCCCCGGGCCTGGCCCGGGGATCCACGTCTTGGCCGAGTGCGCGTGGGAAGGCGTGGATGGCCGGGTCAAGCCCGGCCATGACGGCGTATGGGATGACGTGAGCGGCGGTCGGGATAACGGCGCATGGGGATGGCGTACCGCGTTCGCGACGCTGCCGCCGGGACGATGTCAGTGGCGGGCTGCCATAAGGCCCGTCGTAAGGCGAGGAAATGAAGGCTCAGCCGTTCCAGCCGAAGGCCAGCTTTTCCAGCGCGCGGCCGCCGAAGGTCTCGGAGGAGCGGGCGACGCCCATGCCGCCGAGCGCGCGGTAGAAGCCGAGCGCCGGCTCGTTCTCCGCCAGCGCCCAGACGGCGAGGCCGTCAAAGCCCGCGCCGGCGAGTTCCTTGCGCGCATCCTCGAACAGCCGCCGGCCGAAGCCGAGGCCCTGATATTCCGGCCGCAGATAAAGCTCGTAGATCTCGCCCTCATAGGGCAGGCCGCGCGCGCGGTTGCGCCCGAGATTGGCATAGCCGGCGACCGCGTCGCCGAAGGTCAGCACCAGCACGCGGGAGCCACGGCGCAGCGCCGTCTCCCACCAGCCGGGACCACGGCGCTGGATCATCTTTTCGAGTTCGGCGCCGGGGATCAGGCCGCGATAGGTCGCGCGCCAAGCCGAATCATGGATTTCGGCGACGTTCGCGGCATCAGCCGGGCGAGCCCGGCGCGTCTCGACAAGAAGCGTGCTCATTGCCCTGATGGGAGCAAAACCGCTCGACCGGATCAAGAGGCTTGATGGACGAATGCACGAAGCATTTGCGTGAGCGTGGCGCGGGCGCCACTTCTGGCTTCGAAAGGCGTGGCGCGGGCGCCACGTCTGGCTCTCAAAGCATGGCGCGGGCGCCACGCGAAAACCCTTCCCCCACGCAAGGCGCGGGGGAAGGGGATTTGCAGGGGCGTGTCAGACGCCCTCGGATTCCTTGCGGCGCTCCTCGCGCTTGCGCTCGTTCGGATCGAGGAAACGCTTGCGGATGCGGATCGACTTCGGCGTCACCTCGACCAGCTCGTCGTCCTGAATCCAGGCCAGCGAACGCTCCAGCGTCATGCGGATCGGCGGGGTAAGGCGCACGGCCTCATCCTTCGAGGTGGTGCGGATGTTGGTGAGCTTCTTGCCCTTGAGCACGTTCACCTCGAGATCGTTCTCGCGGTTGTGCTCGCCGATGATCATGCCCTGATAGACCTTCCAGCCCGGCTCGATCATCATCGGGCCGCGATCTTCGAGGTTCCACAGCGCATAGGCCACGGCCTCGCCGGCCTCGTTGGAGATCAGCACGCCGTTGCGGCGGCCGGGGATTTCGCCCCGGTGCGGCTGATAGGCATGGAACAGGCGGTTCATGATCGCCGTGCCGCGCGTGTCGGTCATCAGCTCACCCTGATAGCCGATCAGGCCACGGGTCGGGGCGTAGAACACGAGGCGCTGGCGGCTGCCGCCCGAGGGCTTCATTTCCACCATCTCGGCCCGGCGCTCGGACATCTTCTGCACGACGACGCCGGAATATTCCTCGTCGACGTCGATCAGCACTTCCTCGATCGGCTCAAGGATATCGCCGGTCGCCTCGTCCTTGCTGAACACGACGCGCGGACGCGAGACGGCGATCTCGAAGCCTTCGCGGCGCATGGTCTCGATCAGCACGGCGAGCTGGAGTTCACCGCGGCCGGACACGAAGAACGAGTCCTTGTCGCTGGATTCCTCGATCTTCAGCGCGACATTGCCTTCGGCCTCGCGCAGCAGGCGGTCGCGGATGACGCGGCTGGTGACCTTGTCGCCCTCGGTGCCGGCCAGCGGCGAATCGTTGACGATGAAGGACATGGTGACGGTCGGCGGGTCAATCGGCTGCGCCTTGAGCGGGGCTTCGACCGAGAGGTCGCAGAACGTGTCGGCGACGGTGCCCTTGGAGAGGCCGGCAATGGCGATGATGTCGCCCTGCACGCCCTCTTCGATCGGCTGGCGCTCGATGCCGCGGAAGGCGAGGATCTTGGAGACGCGGCCCTGCTCGACCAGCGAGCCGTCCTGCGCCAGAACCTTGATCGACTGGTTCGGCTTGATCGAGCCGGAGGTGATGCGCCCGGTGATCATGCGGCCGAGGAAGGGGTTGGCTTCCAGCAGCGTGCCGATCATGCGGAACGGGCCGTCATCGACGGTGGGCTCGGGAACATGCTTGAGCACGAGGTCGAACAGCGGGCCCATGCCCTCGTCCTGCGAGCCGTCGGCGGAGGTGTTCATCCAGCCATTGCGGCCCGACCCGTAGAGGATCGGGAAGTCGAGCTGCTCGTCGCTGGCGTCGAGCGCGGCGAACAGGTCGAAGACCTCGTTGATGACTTCCTGCGAGCGGGCGTCTGAGCGGTCGACCTTGTTGATCGCGACGATCGGGCGGAGGCCGACCTTGAGCGCCTTGCCGACCACGAACTTGGTCTGCGGCATCGGGCCCTCGGCGGCGTCGACCAGCACGATGGCGCCGTCGACCATGTTCAGGATGCGCTCCACCTCGCCGCCGAAATCGGCGTGGCCGGGCGTGTCGACGATGTTGATCCGGGTATCCTTCCAGACCACCGAGGTGGCCTTGGCGAGGATGGTGATGCCGCGCTCCTTTTCGAGGTCGTTCGAATCCATCACACGCTCGGCGACGCGCTGGTTCTCACGATAGGAGCCGGACTGCTTGAGCAGCTCGTCCACCAGCGTGGTCTTGCCGTGGTCGACGTGGGCGATGATGGCGATGTTGCGCAGCTTCATGAATAACACCAAAAAGCGGGCCCGAAGGCTGTTCGGACCCGCGCCAGAATTTTGCGGCGCACTATACCCAGAACGCCCGCAATATCAACGCCGCGCGGCCGGTACGGCGTCGAAGCGGCGATAAATCGTCCGCTCAGGCGTCGGAACGCAGTTCCCACAGGCGGCGAATCTGCGGCAGCTTCAATATGTTGCCCTCCCCCGTGCGCAGCCAGGCGACCTCGCGATCGGCCGGCGATTGCGTCATGGCGAAGGCCACCGCGTCCTCGACGCTGTCGAATTCATAGCTGTCGGGCCAGGCGTCGGGCGCGTCGACCGCGCGGGACGACGGCCAGTATTGCAGACGAACGGGATCCTGATCCGGGGTCATCAGCCTACCTCCTCGCGTCACAAGGCGGTCGCCGGAGGTTGTCGGCAATCCGGGGACCGCGAGACAGGCCGCGCCCGCGCGGGGGCGCGGCGGTTGAGGAAAACGCCGCGCGCCCGTCCGGGTTCCCGCTTGCGGAAAAGATCGGCAAAGATCATCGCGATGATCCTGCCCCGGCTTGAAGCGGCGGCCCGGCAACCCAGTTCAGTCGGGAACAGGAGGAGCACCGACATGAACGATCCGCGCAACGGCGACCCGCGCAAGGCCCCTGACGAAACCGACTACACCGACCGCGAGGTCGACAAGGCCGTCGAGGACAGTTTTCCGGCGAGCGACCCGCCCGCCCATAGCGGCATCACCGGCGATGTCCCGCCCTCCGATGGCGGCGTGCCGGGCGGCACCGAGGTCATCCCGCCGGATAACGAAAGCTCGGAAGAAGCCAGCGTGGATGAGGCGCTGGATGAGAGCTTCCCCGCCAGCGACCCGCCCGCCTTCACCCGCACCACCGGCGTCCGGGAAGCGTGAGCGGCGGCCCGCTCACGCTGTCGGCTTTCGCGCCCACGGCCCGAAGCGCGCCTCCGGCTGGGCCGCGCGCAGCATCATCATCTCGCCGACATTCTCCGGCGAGAGCAGTCCGACCAGCCGCCCGTCCGCCCCGACCACGCCGACCAGCGGCGCGCCGCTGAGGGTGATGAGCTTCAGCGCCCGGTCGAGCGGGGTGCGCATCGGCACGGTCGGCACGTCGGCCTGCATCGCCTCCAGCACCGAGGAGGCCGGCCCCTTGGCCTGAAGCGCGCGGATCATCGCGTCGCGCGTGAGCACGCCGCGCAGATGGCCGGCGCCGTCGACGATGGGGAATTCCTTCTGCGTGGTGCGGATCAGCGCGTCGGCCGCGTCCCCGACGCTGGATTGCGGGCCGAGCGTCTCGAACTGGGTGATCATCGCGTCCTGCACCAGCAGGCCCTGCGCCGCCTGCTTCATCTGCACCTGGCCGGCTTCGCCCGAGGCGGCGAGGAAGACGAAGACGGCGATGATGATCAGCATCGGGTTGCCGAAAATGCCGAGCAGGCCGAGGCCGATGGCGAGGCCCTGGCCGATCGAGGCCGCCGTCTGCGTCGCCTGCGCATGGCCCATCTTCATGGCCAGCAGCGCCCGCAGCACCCGCCCGCCATCCATCGGGAAGGCCGGGATGAGGTTGAACACGACGAGGAAGATGTTGGCGGCGGCGAGCTTGGCCAGCAGGCTCGATTGCGGGTTCTCGATCTGCTCGATGTGCTCCATCCCGACATCGCCGCCGAGCAGGATCAGCAGGCCGAGCGCGATCACCACATTGACCGCCGGGCCGGCGAGCGCCACCACCAGTTCCTCGGACGGCTTTTCCGGGATCCGCTCCAGCCGGGCAATGCCGCCGAACGGCCAGAGCGTGACCTCCGGCGTCTTCACCCCATAGCGCCGGGCCGCGAAGATGTGGCCGAACTCGTGCAGCAGCACGCACAGGAACAGCAGCGCGACGAAGGCGACGCCGTTCCAGGCCGCGCCCACGCCGCCCTGCTGGTAATAGGCCGCCCAGATCCAGATCAGGAACAGCAGGAAGGTGACGTGGATACGCACGGCCGTGCCATAGACATAGCCGACGGTAAGCGACCAGGGCATGCAGCAACTCCTCTAGCGGTGCCCCACCATAGCGCCCGCGCGCCATAAGGCCATGACGAAGCGGGAAGCCGCGCGAGGCGTTTTGCCCATCCGCCGGAACCGCCCGCCGCGCCCGCGTGTTGCCCCCGTGAAACAGGAGATGTTCATGGATCACAGCGACACGACGACCAATGAGGCGATCGACAAGGTGTGGGCGATGATGGCCGACATTCGCACCTGCATGCTGGTGACCAAGCAGGGCATCACCCTGCGTGGGCGCCCCATGCACGCCTTCCCGGCGCGCGAGGAAGGCTGCATCTGGTTCCTCACCGACCGGCGCGGCCATACCGATGACGAACTCGCCCGCGACCCGCAGGGCGCGCTCACCTTCGCCAAGCCGTCGAGCAACGATTTTCTCTCGGTCTCCGGCGAATGCGAGGTGCTGGAGGACCGCGCCAAGCTGGACGACTTGTGGAACGAGGCCGCCCGCGCCTATTGGCCGGACGGCAAGGGCGACCCGAACATCCGCGTGCTGCGCTTCCTGCCGTCCGACGCCGAATATTGGGACGGCACGGGATCGTCCGTCGTGATCGCGGTGAAGATGATGGCGGCCCGCCTCGCGGGCGAACGCCCGGACCTCGGCGAGAATCGCAAGGTCCCGCTGGACTGAGGACGGCAGGGAGGGTCCCTCCCCGGCCCCCCCTGTCACACGGCGAGATGGAGTTGTACGGTAGCCGGAACGGCAGCGTACCCAGCCCTTACGCCGTCATGGCCGGGCTTGACCCGGCCATCCACGCCTTCCCTCACGCCCCGCGCCCAAAGTCGTGGATCCCCGGGTCAAGCCCGGGGATGACGTGGTTTGGAGGAGGTAACGGCACCCCATGCCCCTCGCGTCATCCCGGCCCCTCGGGTCTTGCCTTTGGCAAGCCCAAGGGCAGGCTCCGCGCAGCGAAGAGCCGGGATCGTCGGCAGGTTCGGCCGAGGCACGACGCAGGACGGGACACGATCCCGGATCGGCCTCTGGCCGTCCGGGATGACGCCCTCGCCCAAACGCGAACACCTCCCACACCAAAAGTCGCAGTTGATCATAAGCTTACCTTACTATATGTCCGACTGATCATGACGGATATTCCTCTCGGCTTTCTCCTCGTCGACGCCGCCCGCCTCTACCGCGCCCGCATGGACCACGCCTTCAATGAGGCGGGGCTCGGCCTCACCGCGGGCGAGGCGCGCACGCTCATTCACCTCAACATCAATCCGGGCCTGCGCCAGGGCGTGCTGGCCGAGCGGATGAGCATCGAGCCCATGACCATGGTCGGCTATCTCGACCGGCTGGAAGCGCAGGGCTTCATTGCCCGCGAGCCGGACCCGAGCGACCGCCGCGCCAAGATCGTGCGCCTCACGCCCGAGGCCTCGCCCTTGCTGGAGCGTGTCATGGCCGCCGCCTCAACCGCCCGCGAGGAGGCGCTCACCGGGCTCGACCAGCCCGCGCGCGACGCGCTGCGCCACGCGCTGGAGGCAATCCGCGCCAATCTGTGCGCACCTGGCCGGGGAGAGAGCGCATGAGCGCGCCCCTCGCCGCCCGCCCCGACGCCGTGCCGGTGATGACCGAGCGGCGCACCGCCATCATCGGCGCGCTCATCATCGTCATCGGCCCCTTGAGCATGTCGCTCTACACCCCGGCCATGCCGGAGCTGGTGACCGCCTTCGGCAGCACCGCCTCGACGATGAAGCTCACGCTCTCGGTCTATTTCGGCGCCTTCGCCTTGGCCCAGCTGCTGTGCGGGCCGCTGTCCGACGCCTATGGGCGGCGCCCCGCCGCCATCGGCTTCTTCACCCTCTATGTCGCCGGCAGCCTGATCGCCGCCACGGCGCCGAGCGTCGGCTGGCTGATCGCCGGGCGCGTCTTGCAGGGCATCGGCGTCGCGGCCGGGCCCGCCATCGCCCGCGCCATCGTGCGCGACCAGTTCATCGGCCAGCCCTCGGCGCGCATCCTCAACCTTATCGGCACCATGCTGGCGGTCGGCCCCGCCGTGGCGCCGACCTTGGGCGGGGCGATCCTCATGGCGTTCGGCTGGCAGCCCATCTTCTACGTGATGGTGCTCTATGGCCTCGCCGCGCTCGGCCTGATCGTGCTCGCCGTGCCCGAGACCAACCCGAAGCCCGACCCGGCGCAGGCGCGCCCGGCGCGCATTGTCGGCAATTACAGCCGGCTCCTGCGCGACAGCGGCTTCATGCGGGCGAGCCTGACCATCGGCTTCTCGGTCGGCGGCATCTACGCGCTGGGCGCGATCCTGCCCTTCGTGCTGATCGACGCGGTCGGCCTCACGCCGACCCAGTTCGGCCTCGCCATGATCTGCCAGACCGGCGCCTATATGGGCGGCACCATCATTGCCGGCCGCGCCATGAAACGGATGGACGCCAACCGGCTGATCCCCATCGGCCTGGCCATGGTGGCGCTCGCTGGCGCGGCAATGGCCGTGCTGCCGGCGCTGCTGCCGCTGTCCTTCGCCACCGTCATGGGGCCGGTCGCGGTCTGGGCCTGCGGCATGGCGCTGGTGATGCCGGGCGCGACCACGGCCGCGCTCTCCGGCTCGCCGGCCATTGCCGGCTCGGCGGCGGCGCTGATGGGCTGCCTGCAGATCGGCGGCGGCTTCGCCGGCTCGGCGGCCGCGAGCCTCTTTCCGTCGCCGACGCTGGCGATGAGCGTGGTGATGCCCGGCATGGCGGTGATCGCGCTGGCCGCGCATGGGCTGCTGAAGCCGGGCGTGCCGGTTGCTGCGCCCACAGCCATCGACGAGAACGACCTCGAACTCGCCAATGACCCCGCCGGCATGATCGGCGCGGCGGGCGACGAGATCGAGGTCGGAGTGTTCAAGAAGTCGGCGTGAAAGACTTCATCCTTCGAGGCGCGCGGACGCGCGCACCTCAGGATGACGGCGCATTCAACCCCACGCCTTCACAATCCGCGTCATGCTGAGGTGCCGGCCAGAGGCCGGCCTCGAAGCACGCTGGCCCCGCAGGTAGGTGTCCCAAAGCTGGATCCCCGGGTCACGCCCGGGGATGAGGGCACTTCGGGATCAAGCCGCTCAGCGGCCGATCTTGCGGTCACGGCTCGCCAGCGTGCGCAGGCGCAGGGCGTTGAGCTTGATGAAGCCCGCCGCGTCGCGGTGGTCATAGGCGACCGCGCCTTCCTCGAACGTCACGAGATCCTGATTGTAGAGCGAATAGGGGCTCTCGCGGCCGACCACGGTGACATTGCCCTTGTAGAGCTTCAGCCGCACCCGGCCGGTGACCAGCTCCTGGCTCTTGTCGATCAGCACCTGCAGCATCTCGCGCTCGGGCGAGAACCAGAAGCCGTTATAGATCAGCTCCGAATAGCGCGGCATCAGCTCATCCTTGAGATGGGCCGCGCCGCGGTCGAGGGTGATGCTCTCAATGCCGCGATGGGCGGCGATCAGGATGGTGCCGCCGGGGGTCTCGTAGACGCCGCGCGATTTCATGCCGACGAAGCGGTTCTCGACCAGGTCGAGCCGGCCGATGCCGTTTTCCTTGCCGAGCGCGTTGAGGCGGGTCAGCAGGCTGGCCGGGGACAGCGCCTCGCCATCAATGGCGACCGCATCGCCCTGCTCGAAATCGATGGTGATGTAGGTCGCCTTGTCCGGCGCGTCCTCGGGCGCGATGGTGCGCATATAGACCATCTCGGGCGCCTCAAGCGCCGGGTTTTCCAGCACCTTGCCCTCGGAGGAGGAGTGCAGCAGGTTCGCGTCGACCGAGAACGGCGCTTCGCCGCGCTTGTCCTTGGCGATCGGGATCTGGTGGCTCTCGGCGAAGGCGATGAGCTGCTCGCGCGAGCGCAGATCCCATTCGCGCCAGGGCGCGATGATCTTGATCTCCGGCTCCAGCGCGTAATAGCTCAGCTCGAAGCGCACCTGGTCGTTGCCCTTGCCGGTGGCACCGTGCGACACGGCATCGCCGCCGACCTTGCGGGCGATCTCGATCTGCTTCTTGGCGATCAGCGGACGCGCGATGGAGGTGCCCAGCAGATACTGGCCCTCATAGAGCGCGTTGGCCCGGAACATCGGGAACACGTAGTCGCGCACGAATTCTTCGCGCACATCCTCGATGAAGATGTGCTCGGGCTTGATGCCGAGCATCTCGGCCTTCTTGCGCGCCGGCTCCAGCTCCTCGCCCTGGCCGAGATCGGCGGTGAAGGTCACCACCTCGCAGCCATAGGTGGTCTGCAGCCATTTCAGGATCACCGAGGTGTCGAGACCGCCGGAATAGGCGAGGACCACGCGCTTGACGTCAGCCATGTCGAAAGTTTCCGCACGAGAGAGGCATAAGCTTGAAAGCGCGCGGACTATAGGCATGGCGCGCCCGCGCGCAAGTACCGGCAACGCCGGGGCTGGCCGCAGGCCTCAGCCGTGCGGGGGAATGCGCGGCGGCGCGGAGCCGGAAACGTCATGCGGCGAGACGGCGGCAAGCGGACGGCCGAGCGGCTTCCAGAAGCCGGCATTCCAGCCGGCCACCGCCCAATAGGCGAGCCCGCCGGCCAGCCCCGCGCCGAGCACATAGAGCATGCCGTCAAACGGCACGGGCGTGTCGGGATAGGGCGGGAATATCTGGGTCGCGATCCAGGCCGAGACCGCGCCATTGAGCGTGTGGAAGATCCAGGAGCGGACCGCGAAGGCCTCGGCGAACAGGATGCCGATCGCCGCCACCGCCCACATCACCAGCACCACCGCCGTCATCACGAAGGCCGCCGCCGACAGCGCATCGGCCAGCGCGAAGAACTCGACCTCCGGCACCCCGGCCAGCAGGTCGCCGAGCTGCCAGTAGCCGACCATGATGACGATCAGCGCGGCGACCATCCCCACCGCGATCCCGAAGGGCACGACGAGCAGACGCAGCAGAAGGCGCAGCAGTGAATCCATGATCCCGCCTATTCCGCCGCGGCCGCCATCGCCCGCAGGGCGAGGCGCTCGCGGGCCGAGAGCTTCTCGGTCTCGCTCTTGAGCTGGCCGCAGGCGGCGAGAATGTCGCGCCCGCGCGGCGTGCGCACCGGGCTGGAATAGCCGGCGCGGAACACGATGTCGGAGAAGGTCTCGATCGTTTCCCAGTCCGAGCACTCATATTTGGTGCCGGGCCACGGGTTGAACGGGATCAGGTTGATCTTGGCGGGAATGCCGGCGAGCAGCTTGACCAGCGCCTTGGCATCGGCCGGTGAATCGTTCACGCCCTTGAGCATGACGTACTCAAACGTGATGCGCTTGGCGTTGGAGGCCGGCGGGTAGGTGCGGCAGGCCTCCAGCAGTTCCTTCAGCGGGTACTTCTTGTTGATCGGCACCAGCACGTCGCGCAGCTCGTCGCGCACCGCGTGCAGCGAGATGGCGAGCATCGGGCCGACCTCGCGACCGAGCTTTTCGATTTCCGGCACCACGCCCGAGGTGGAGACGGTGATGCGTCTCTTGCCGATGCCGAGGCCCTCGCCATCGGCCAGCACCTCGATCGACTTGGCCACCGAGTCATAGGCATAGAGCGGCTCGCCCATGCCCATGAAGACGATGTTGGTTACCAGCCGGTCGCCTTCGGTCGGCAGGCCCGGCCCGACCGCGCGGTCCATGCCGGGATAGTCGCCCAGCCGGTCGCGCGCCACCATCACCTGGGCGATGATCTCGGCCGCCGTCAGGTTACGCACCAGGCGCTGCGTGCCGGTGTGGCAGAAGGAGCAGTTGAGCGTGCAGCCGACCTGCGAGGAGACGCACAGCGTGCCGCGGTCGCTCTCGGGGATATAGACCATCTCGACATCATGCGGCTTGTCGCCGGCAATGTCGGGCGGCAGACGCAGCAGCCATTTGCGGGTGCCGTCATTCGACACCTGCTCGACCACCACCTCCGGCCGGTCGAGGCTGAAAGCGTCGGCGAGCTTCATCCGCAGACCCTTGCCGACATTGGTCATGTCGTCGAAGGAGGTGGCGCCGCGCAGATAGATCCAGTGCCAGAGCTGGGCGACGCGCATGCGGCTTTCGCGCTCGCTGATGCCGATCTCGGCCAGCGCGGCGCCAAGGCCAGCGCGGTCGAGCCCGACAAGCGAGGGCTTGCCCGGCGCGCGCGGCGTCTCGACGGGGCTCTGCGCCCCGGCGGCCGGAGCCGCTGTGGTATCGATCAGATTCATCGCTTTATCGAAGGTGTCCGTTTGCGCGGCTCATAGCACGAAGCGGCGGGCATGGCGAATGCCGCCCGCGCAGGGTGGATGTGCGGGAGGATGGGGACGGGGCGGCGCGCACGCCCATACCCGAACGCCGTCATGCCCGGGCTTGACGTTGTGAGCGACGGCTCCTGCCCTTCACTTCAGCGGCACCCAGATGTCGATCACCAGATCGTCCGGCGCCGTGGTGCGGGGGTCGGAGCGGTATTCCTCGATATAGATGTCCTGCGCCTCCAGATCCTTGGCGTCGAGCAGGTTGGCGATCTGCTCATAGGTCGGGTCCATCGCGTCATAGGGGCCGCGATGGGTGAAGCGCAGCGCCCGGCCGGCAGGCGAGGCGGAGAAGACGATCCCGTTACCCGGCTTTTCCGTCGTTGCGCCCGCGAAGGGCACCATCGCCTCGAACTCGAAGCCGGCATCGTCGGTGCCGGTATAGAGAATGAAGGGCGCGCCATGCGGCGTCAGCTTCAGCCGCGCCATCTCCGCGTCGATCTCCTTGAGCGTCGCCACGATGCTGGCGAAGGCATCGTCCCAGCCGCTCTTGGCCTGCTTCATCATCACCGGCACCGGCTTCAGCTCCGCCGGGTCGCCGAAACCGTCGGGGCGCGTCAGCGGATCGTCGGCCGGGGCGAGCGGCTGCGTGTCGACCGATTTCGGGTCGATCACCGGCGGGGCCACCATGTCGTCCTCGTCGAGCGGCGCAGCGTCGGGGGTGGGCGCCGCATCGGGCGCGGGAGTGGCGGGCGGGGCCGCCTCAGGCACGGTCGGTTGGGGCGCGGTGCTCTGCGGCGGGGCGCTCTCCGGCGCCGTCTGCGCGTGCAGGAAACCCGCGCCGGGCAGCAGCGCCAGCATCACGGCGAACGCAAGGACAAGCCGGCGCGCCAGGGCGCGGGCGGGCAGGATCAGGAACATCATCGGCTCACCGGGGACAGCGCGGACGCGGCCTCCTGTCTATCATCCCGCCCGCGCCTTCGCGACGGCGCGATGCGCACGGGCGCAAGGTCTCGCGCAAACGTGGCCGTTTCGCCGCACTCGCGCCCGCAGCCTTTGCCGCTGGTCAATTCCGCGCGCTTCGCCATATAAGGACGGCGTCCGACGATGGACGCAGGCACACCCGGTTCCAGCCATGGCAACGCTCGAAAACCGCCCCTTCGTGAAGATGAACGGCCTCGGCAACGAGATCGTCGTGCTCGATCTGCGCGACGCGCCGGTCGCGGTGCCGCCGGAAGAGGCGCGCGCCATCGCCCGGCCCGGCGTGGTGCCGTTCGACCAGATCATGGCGCTCTACCCGCCGACGAGCGAGGGCACGAGCGCCTTCGTGCGCATCATCAATTCCGACGGCTCGGAATCGGGCGCCTGCGGCAATGGCACGCGCTGCATCGCGCTCTATGAAGCCGGCCGCACCGGCGCCGATCATCTGGTGTTCGAGAGCATCGCCGGCCGGCTCGACTGCCGTGTCACCGGCACGATGGTGACGGCCGACATGGGCGTGCCGCGCTTCGGCTGGCACGACATTCCGCTGGCCGGCCCGGTGGACGACACCCGCGCCATCGAGCTTCAGGCCGGCCCGCATGAGGCACCGGTGCTGCGCGGCCCGTCCGTCGTCAATGTCGGCAACCCGCACGCCATCTTCTGGGTCGAGGACATCGACGCGGTGGACCTCGCCCAGTACGGCCCGGAACTGGAACATCACCCGATCTTCCCCGAGCGGGCCAATATCTCGGTGGCCCAGCTGGTGGGGCCCGATCACATCCGCCTCAAGGTGTGGGAGCGTGGCGTCGGCCTCACCCGCGCCTGCGGCTCGGGGGCCTGCGCCACCGCCGTTGCCGCCGCCCGCAACGGGCTGACCGGCCGGCGCGTCACCATCACCCTGCCGGGCGGCGATCTCGTCATCGACTGGCGCGCGAGCGACGACCACATGCTGATGACCGGCCCGGCCGAAGTCGAATTCGACGGCCGGCTCGATGCCGCCATGCTGGGCGAGACCACGGCGTGAGGGCGAAGGCGAGGACATGACGGTCGACGTCGTCACCTTTGGCTGCCGCCTCAACGCGCTGGATTCCGCGACCGTCAAGGCGCTCGCCGCCGGCGCCGGGCTGGAACGCGCCGTGGTGGTCAACACCTGCGCCGTCACGGCGGAGGCGGTGAGCCAGGCGCGCCAGACCATCCGCCGGCTGAAGCGCGAGGACCCCGCCCGGCGCATCCTCGTCACCGGCTGCGCGGCGCAGACCGAGACGGCCGGCTTTGCCGCCATGGCGGAAGTCGACCGCGTGCTCGGCAATGAGGAAAAGCTCTCCCCGGCGCACTGGGCCGCGACCCGCGCCGCGCTGGATTTCGGGATCGGCGCCGAGGCCAAGGCGCTGGTCGGCGACATCATGTCGGTGCGCGAGACGGCGCCGCATCTTCTGGACGCCGCCGCCGAGACCGTGGACGGCCATACGCGGGCCTTCGTGCAGGTGCAGACCGGCTGTGACCATCGCTGCACCTTCTGCATCATCCCCTATGGGCGCGGCAATTCCCGCTCCGTGCCGATGGGCGCGGTGGTGGAGCGCGTGCGGGGTCTGGTGGAACAGGGCTTCGCCGAAGTCGTGCTGACCGGCGTCGATCTCACCTCCTATGGCGCGGACCTGCCCGGCGCGCCGCGCCTCGGGGCTCTGGTGCGCGCGCTGCTCCGGCACATTCCGGACCTGCCCCGGCTGCGGCTGTCCTCCATCGACTCCATCGAGGCCGATGACGACCTGATCCGGGCCTTCGCCGAGGAAGCGCGGCTGATGCCGCATCTGCACCTCTCGCTTCAGGCCGGCGACGACCTGATCCTCAAGCGGATGAAGCGCCGCCATCTGCGCGCCGACGCCATCCGCTTCTGCCGGGAGATGCGCCTTCTGCGCCCGGACATGGTGTTCGGCGCCGATCTCATTGCCGGCTTCCCGACCGAGACCGAGACGCAGTTCCGCGCCTCGCTCGATCTGGTCGATGCATGCGGGCTGACGCATCTGCACGTCTTCCCCTATTCCGCCCGCGCCGGCACGCCCGCCGCGCGGATGCCGCAGGTGCCGGGCGACATCGTGCGCGAACGCGCCGCACGGCTGCGCGCCAAGGGCGCGGACGCGCTCCAGCGCCACCTCGCCGGCGAGATCGGGGCGACCCGCGACGTGCTGGCCGAGCGCGGCGGCCTCGCCCGCACGCCCGGCTTCACCCAGGTGCGGCTCGCCCGCCCCCTCGCCCCCGGCACGCGCGCCATGGTGCGCATCGCCGGCCATGACGGAACAAGGCTGCTCGCCGCATGAACGACATTCCCGCCGATGACGCCCCCCGCCCCGGCTTCTGGAAGCGGCTGACGCAGGGCCTCACCCGCACCGCCTCCAGCCTGTCGACCGGCATCACCGACCTGTTCACCAAGCGCAAGCTGGATGCCGGCACGCTGGAGGATCTGGAAGACATCCTGATCCGCGCCGATCTCGGCGTGGAGACCAGCGCCCGCATCGCCGAAGCCGTCGGCAAGGGGCGCTACGAGAAGGATATCGACCCGGAGGAGGTGCGCAGCCTCGTCGCCGCCGAGATCGAGGCGGTGCTGAAACCGATCGCCACCCCGCTGGTCTTCACTACCGACACCAAGCCTTTCGTGCTGCTGATGGTCGGCGTCAACGGCTCGGGCAAGACCACCACCATCGGCAAGCTGGCCGCGACGCTGCGCGACGAGGGCAAGAAGGTGGTGCTGGCGGCCGGCGACACCTTCCGCGCCGCCGCCATCGAGCAGTTGAAAGTGTGGGCCGACCGCACCGGCGCCACCATCGTCTCGCGCGAGCCGGGCGCGGACGCCGCCGGCGTCGCCTTTGACGGCCTCGCCAAGGCGCGCGCCGACGGGGCGGACGTGCTCATTATCGACACCGCCGGGCGCCTGCAGAACCGCGCCGAGTTGATGGCGGAACTGGAAAAAGTCGTGCGGGTCATCAAGAAGCAGGATCCCGCCGCGCCGCACGCGGTGGTGTTGACGCTCGACGCCACGGTCGGCCAGAACGCGCTGTCGCAGGTCGAGGCGTTCCGCCGCGTGGCCGGCGTCACCGGCCTCGTCATGACCAAGCTCGACGGCACGGCGCGGGGCGGCATCCTGGTCGCCATCGCCGCCAAGCACGGGCTGCCGGTCCACCTCATCGGCGTCGGCGAGGGGATCGACGATCTCCAGCCCTTCGCCGCGCGCGATTTTGCCCGCGCCATCGTCGGGCTCGACAGCTAGGGCCGGACGCCGGACAATCGGCCGGCGTGGCCTTCGGAGTGAAGCATGGACAAGCGCGAACCCTCGCTGGATGATTCCCGCCCGGCCGCCGAGACCCCGGAACCGGCGGCCGTAGCACCGGCTCAGGCGTCGGCTCCGGCCGCGGCCCGCGCCAAGGGCCCGCCGCAGGACCCGCAGGAGTTCCAACGCTGGCTCGGCATCGAGCAGCTCAAGGTGGATATGCGCCGGCTCGATATCGAGAGCCGCCGGCTGGAGCTGGAATCGCGCCGCCCCGCCGCCTCGTCCGCTGCGCCATCCGAACAGGCTTCCCCGGCCCGCACCGGCGCCAACCGGGCGATGCTGCTGGTGGCCGGCATCCTCGTGCTGATCGCCGTGGTGCTGGCCGGCATCAGCGCCCAGCAGAGCGCCGCGCTGCGCGGGGAACTCGCCACGCTGCGCACCGCACTGGTGGGAATGGAGAACCGTCTGGCGGAAGCCACCGCATCGCTTGCGGAGAACGCCCCGCCGGCGGCCGCGACCCCCGCGCCGGTCGCGATGGCGCCGCAGGCCGCGCCCCCGGTTCAGCCCCCGGCCCCGGCGCAGTCTTCAGCCCCCGCCGCCGAGCCGCTGGCCGGCACGGCAGGCGAACCTCTCGCCGCCCCGCCGGCGACGGGAGCCCCGGCGAACGGGGCCGCTGTGGCCGAGGCGCCGGTCGTGCCCGAACCGCCGCCCAGGCCCGCCGCGCTCGGCGACGGCTACACGGTGCGGCTGTTCGCCCCGGTCGCCAGCGTGCCGGCGGCGCGGGTGGAGGCCTTCACCAATATCCTCAAGGCGGCCGGTTTCGAGGTCGTGGTCTCCGACACCGGCGTCGCCGCGCCGAGTTCCAACACCCTGTCCTATCACCCGTCCAGCGGCGATGTGGCGAACAAGATGGCGACGCTGGTGCAGTCGAAGCGGCCCTCGCTCGATATCGAGGTGCGCGCCTCGCCCTCCATCCCCGCCGCCGCCCGGCAGGTGCTGATCCTCAGCCTGACCGAGGACGCGCTGCGCTGAGCCCGGCAACGCCGCTGAACTACGCCGCCGCGCGAACCTGAGCACAGGCGCTGCGGATGGCGCTGATATTGGCGCGGTAGCCTTCCACGCCGCCCTTGAACACGGCGGAGCCGGCAACCAGCACATTGGCGCCGACCGCGACGCATTGCGCGCCGGTCTGCGGGTTCACCCCGCCGTCGATCTCGAGATGGATCGGCCGCTCGCCGATCATCGCCCGCAGCCGCGCCACCTTGGGCAGCACGTCGGGGATGAAGCTCTGCCCGCCAAAGCCGGGATTGACCGTCATGGCGCAGATGAGGTCGCATTTGTCGAGCACATAGGCGACCGTGCTCTCCGGCGTCGCCGGGTTCAGCGCCACGCCCGCCTTCTTGCCGAGCGAGCGGATCAGCTGGAGGCAGCGGTCGAGATGGCGGGTCGCCTCCGCCTGCACGGTGATGACATCGGCGCCGGCCTTGGCGAAGGCCTCGATATAGGGCTCCACCGGCTCGATCATCAGATGCACGTCGAACACCTTGTCGGTGTGCGGGCGCATCGCCTTGATGACATCCGGACCGAAGGTGATGTTCGGCACGAAATGCCCGTCCATCACGTCGAGATGGATCCAGTCGGCACCGGCGCTCACCACGTCGCGCACCTCCTCGCCGAGACGGGCGAAGTCCGAGGCCAGCATGGAGGGGGCGATGAGGGGCATGGGGGTCTCCTTAGGAAAGATCGGTGGGTCCGGGCAGGCCGCTTGGCGCGCCGTCATCCCCGGGCTTGGCCCGGGGATCCACGACTTGTTGTCCACCCGCCAAGACGTGGATGGCCGGGCCAAGCCCGGCCATGACGGGGGCTTCGTCCTGTCACCGCCCCGGCAGCGGCGGGTAGCTGTCGATGCCGCCGGAAAACACCCGGCTGGCCAGAATGTCCTCGGCCTCAAGGGTGCTGAGATCATCGGCCGTCACCGGCTTGTCCCCGGCGAACAGGCGGTTGGCCTGGCGCAGCCGGGCGCGGTCGAGCGCGTTGCGGACCGAGCGCCCATTGGCGAAATGCGGCTGCGCCATGCGCAGCTCGACATAGCGATGGAACGCCTCCTGCGCGGCAGGGCTGAGCCGGTAATTCATCTGGCCGAGAATGCGCCCGCCGATCGCCTCCAGCTCCCCGCCGGAATAGTCGGGGAAGTCGATGTGATGCGCGACGCGCGAGCGGAAGCCGGGATTGGCGGTGAAGAAACGCTCCATCCGGTCGGCATAGCCGGCGAGGATGACGACCAGATCGTCGCGCTGGTTCTCCATCACCTGCAGGAGGATCTCGATCGCCTCCTGCCCGTAATCGCGCTCGTTTTCCGGCCGGTAGAGGTAATAGGCCTCGTCGATGAACAGCACGCCGCCCATCGCCTTTTTGAGGATTTCCTTGGTCTTGGGCGCGGTGTGGCCGATGTACTGGCCGACCAGATCGTCGCGCGTCACGGTGACGAGATGGCCTTTGCGGACATAACCGAGCCGGTGGAGGATCTGCGCCATGCGCAGCGCCACCGTGGTCTTGCCGGTACCGGGATTGCCGGTGAAACTCATATGCAGCGTCGGGCTCACCGCCTGCAGGCCGAAACGGGCGCGGGCGCGGTCGACCAGCAGCAGCGCGCCGATTTCGCGCAGCCGGCTTTTCACCGGGCCGAGGCCGACCAGATCGCGGTCCAGCTCATCGAGAACCTCGGCGAGGCCGCTGGAGACGAATTCGGCGCGCAGGTCGATGGCCTCGGGCACCTGCGGGGGGGCAGTGGTGACGGCAGGATCGTCGATCACGGCATCCATGGGAGGCTCCTTGGACGGAGGGCGGCGGCGCGCCGGGGGCGCGTGGGGGCGCATGCCCGGCAAAAAGAAAGGGGGACCGATTCCGGGCGCGGCATTCCGGAATCGGTCCCTCGCGGTCGGGGAGGAAACCGAGGCGACCGCGATAGTTCCGTCGGGGGAGTAGAGGGAGACCGACGGATCGGGAGGCTGACCCGGCGCAGCTGGGCGCGCCGGGTCAGCGATAGGGGATCAGTAGCGCGAGCCCTCGGGCTGGTTCGCCGCATAGGAGCGCGTGGTGTAGCGCATCGCCCGGCCATCGACTTCCTGACGCTCCAGCGCGAAGCCGGGCTCGTCGGCAGGACGGTCGGTGATGAAGGACAGGCGCAGCGATTCCCACGTATGGGTGGCGTCGAAGGCGCTGATGCGGATGTACTGCCGGCCGCCATAGGTCTTGCGGCACTCGTTCAGCTCGAACATGACGCCGGCGGCGTCCTTCACGTCGAACATCGGCATGGCCCACATCTCCCAATAGGTGTTGCGGGGATGCGGGTCGTCGGTGAACTCGACATTCACCGCCCAGCCCTTGTCGATGCAGTACTGCACCTGCTTGGCGATCTGCTCGTCGGTGAGGTCCGGCAGGAAGGAGAAGGCTCCCTGGGTGATGCGCATGGTGGTGTCCTCGTTTGTCGTGCCCCGGACAAGCGGCGCGCAGCGCCGTGCAGATCAGGAGCCCAGGAGAAAAGTCGCGAAGCGGCGAGTGCCCCTTTGCCGTCATCCCCGGGCTTGGCCCGGGGATCCACGCCTTGTCGTCGTCCCGAAAGGGAAGTCGTGGATGGCCGGGACAAGCCCGGCCATGACGGCGGAGAGAAGCGCGAACCCGCCGCGAGGGGGTCACTCCGCCGCGGTGGCCTGCGGCACGAAATCGGGCGTGTCGGTGGAGGAGTAGTTGAAGGTCACGTCCTTCCAGGTCTCCAGCGCCTGCTTCAGCGGCAGACAGTGGCGCGCCGCCTCCTTGAGGATTTCCGGGCCCTCATGGAGAATGTCGCGGCCCTCATTGCGGGCGAGGATCATACATTCCAGCGCCACGCGGTTGGCCTGCGCGCCGGCCTGGATGCCCATCGGATGGCCGATCGTGCCGCCGCCGAACTGGAGCACCACATCCTCGCCGAGCAGGTCGATCAACTGGTGCATCTGGCCCGCATGGATGCCGCCGGAGGCCACCGGCATCAGCTTGCGGGTCGAGGCCCAGGGCTGGTCGAAGAAGATGCCGTGGGCGAGGTTCTGCGGCACGAAATCCTCGCGGCACAGGTCGTAATAGCCCTTGGTGGTGTGGGGGTCGCCCTCCAGCTTGCCGACCACGGTGCCGGCATGGATGTGGTCGACACCGGCCAGGCGCATCCACTTGGTGATGACGCGGAAGGAGACGCCGTGCGACTTCTGGCGCGTATAGGTCGAGTGGCCGGCGCGGTGCAGATGCAGGATCATGTCGTTGCGGCGCGCCCACTTGGCCATGGACTGGATCGCCGTATAGCCGATGATCAGGTCGATCATCACGATGTTGGAGCCGAGGCTCTTGGCGAACTCGGCGCGCTCATACATCTCCTCCATCGTACCGGCGGTGATGTTGAGATAGGTGCCCTTGATCTCGCCGGTCTGCGCCTGCGCCTTGTTCACCGCTTCCATGCAGTAGAGGAAACGGTCGCGCCAGTGCATGAAGGGCTGCGAGTTGATGTTCTCGTCGTCCTTGGTGAAGTCGAGGCCGCCCTTGAGCGCCTCATAGACCACGCGGCCGTAATTGCGGCCGGACAGGCCGAGCTTGGGCTTCACGGTGGCGCCGAGCAGCGGCCGGCCGAACTTGTCGAGCCGCTCGCGCTCCACGACGATGCCGGTGGCCGGGCCGTCGAAGGTCTTCACATAGGCGACCGGCAGGCGCATGTCCTCAAGGCGCAGCGCCTTGAGCGGCTTGAAGCCGAACACATTGCCGATGATCGAGGCCGAGAGGTTGGCGATCGAGCCGTTCTCGAACAGGTCGAGATCATAGGCGATATAGGCGAAATAGGAGCCGGGCGAATTCGGCACCGGATCGACCCGGTAGCACTTGGCGCGGTACTTGTCGTGCGCGGTGAGGCGGTCGGTCCAGACCACCGTCCAGGTCGCGGTCGAGCTTTCGCCGGCCACCGCCGCCGAGGCCTCGATCGGGTCGACGCCGTCCTGCGGGGTGACGCGGAACAGGGCGATGACGTCGGTGTCCTTCGGCTCGTAATCGGGCTCCCAATAGCCCATCTTGCGGTATTCCATCACGCCGGCGGCGTAGCGGTCGCGCTTGGTCTCGGCCGTGGTCGTCTTGTCGATCGCGTTCATCGATCTCGCTCCTGTGGCGTTGCCGTGGGCGCGCCTGACATGCGGCGCGCGCCGGTCGTTTCCCTCGTATTGGTTCGTGATCCCGCGCCGGGCGCGGGCTCGTTCATTCCGCCGCCGCGCGGGCCCCGCCGATCACCGGATCGAGCGCGCCCGAGGCGTAGCGTTTGGCCATCGCCGCGAGCGGCAGGACCTTGATCTTGGAGGCCTGGCCCGCCGTGCCGAACTGCTCGAACCGCTCGCGGCAGAGGTCGCGCATCGCGTCCATGGCGGGCTTCAGGAATTTGCGCGGGTCGAATTCCGACCTGTTGGCCTGCGCCACCTTGCGGAACTGCGCGGTCATGGCGAGGCGGCAATCGGTGTCGATATTGACCTTGCGCACGCCGTGGCGGATGCCGCGCACGATCTCCTCGACCGGCACGCCCCAGGTCTGGGGCATCTCGCCGCCCGAGGCGTTGAACAGATCCTGCAACGCCTGCGGCACCGAGGAGGAGCCGTGCATCACCAGATGCACGTTCGGTAGCCGGCGATGGATCTCCTCGATGATGTTCATGGCGAGGATGTCGCCGTCCGGCTTGCGCGAGAATTTATAGGCGCCGTGCGAGGTGCCCATGGCGATGGCGAGCGCGTCGACCTTGGTGCGGGCGACGAAGTCCACCGCCTGGTCGGGATCGGTCAGCAGCTGGTCGTGGCTGAGCGCGCCCTCGGCGCCATGCCCGTCCTCCTGCTCGCCGGCGCCGTGCTCCAGCGAGCCGAGCACGCCGAGTTCGCCCTCGACGGACGCCCCGACCCAGTGCGCGGCATCGACCACGCGGCGGGTGATGGCGACGTTGTACTCATAGTCCGCCGGGGTCTTGGCGTCCTCCATCAGCGAGCCGTCCATCATTACCGAGGTGAAGCCGTGCTGGATCGCCGAGAGGCAGGTCGCCTCGTTGTTCCCGTGGTCCTGATGCATGCAGATCGGGATATGCGGGTACATCTCGGCCAGCGCCTCGATCATGCGGGCGAGCATGATGTCGTTGGCGTAGGAGCGGGCGCCGCGGCTGGCCTGCATGATGACCGGCGCGTCCACGGCATGGGCCGCCTCGAGAATGGCGAGGCCCTGCTCCATATTGTTGATGTTGAAGGCGGGAACGCCATAGCCCTGCTCGGCCGCATGGTCGAGGAGCTGGCGAAGGGTGATGCGGGCCATGATCGGTCTCCGGCTCAGGCGCAGGTCAGAAGCTCGCAGGTCGCATCGACCACGGCTTCCGGTGTGATGTTGAACTGCTCGTAGAGGGCGGGCGCCGGCGCCGAGGCGCCGAAGCCGGTCATGCCGACGAAGCGGCCGCGTTCGCCGATCCAGCGGTCCCAGCCGAGCCGGGCGGCGGCCTCGATGCCGACGCGCGGGGCGGTGCCGAGCACGGCGCGGCGGTAATCCGGGCTCTGCTTCTCGAACAGCTCCCAGCAGGGCATGGAGACGATGGCGGCATCGACCCCGCGCGCCTCCAGAAGCTCGGCCGCCTTGAAGGCGATCTCGACCTCCGAGCCGGTGGCCAGCAGCGTCACGTCGCGCCGGCGCTTCGGCTTCTTCGCCACATAGGCGCCGTAGCCGGTGAGGTTCTCCTCCGCATGCTTGGTGCGGAAGGTCGGCAGGTTCTGCCGCGAGAGCGCCAGCACCGAGGGCGTGCCCTCCGCATGGAGCGCGAGCTGCCAGGCCTCCAGCGTCTCCACCGCGTCGGCGGGGCGGAACACGTTGAGGTTCGGCGTCGCCCGGAGCATGGCGAGATGCTCGACCGGCTGGTGCGTCGGCCCGTCCTCGCCGAGGCCGATGGAATCGTGGGTCAGCACATAGACCACACGCTGGCCCATCAGCGCCGAGAGCCGCATCGCCCCGCGGGCATAGTCCGAGAACACCATGAAGGTGCCGCCATAGGGGATGAAGCCGCGATGCAGGGCGAGACCGTTCATCACCGCGGCCATGGCGTGCTCGCGGATGCCGTAATGCAGGTAACGGCCGGCATAGTTGCCCGGCGTCACCGGGACCAGACCCTTGGTGTGGGTCAGGTTCGAGTGGGTCAGGTCGGCCGAGCCGCCGAGGGTGAGGTCGGTCGCGGCATTGACCACGCCCAGCACCATTTCGGAGGCCTTGCGGCTGGCGACGCTCGGGGCGGTCGCGCTCAGTTCCTTCTTGTAGGCGACCAGCTTCTCGTCGAAATCGGCCGGCAATTCGCCGTCCATCGCCACGGTGAAGGCGGTGCGCGCGGGCGAGGCGGCGAGCCGTCCCTCCCAGGCCTCGCGGGCGGCGCGGCCACGCTGGGCGATGCCGGCCCAGGCGGCGCGCACATGATCGGGCACCTCGAAGGGCGGATAGTTCCAGCCGAGCCGGGCGCGGGCGCCCTCGATCTCGGCGGCGCCGAGCGGGGCGCCGTGAACCGCTTCCGTTCCCGCCTTGGTCGGCGCGCCGAAGCCGATCGTGGTGCGGCAGGCGATCAGCGTCGGCCGGTCGCTGTCGCGCGCCTCGGCGAGGGCGTCGATCACCGCATGGGGCGCGTGGCCGTCCACGGAGAGCGCGTCCCAGCCGGCGGCGGCGAAGCGGGCGAGCTGGTCGGTCGAGGTCGAGAGCGAGGTCCGCCCGTCGATCGAGATGCCGTTATCGTCCCACAGCACGATGAGCTTCGACAGCTTCAGATGCCCGGCGAGGTCGATCGCTTCCTGCGAGATGCCTTCCATCAGGCAGCCATCGCCGGCGATCACATAGGTGTGGTGATCGACCAGATCGTCGCCGAAGCGGGCATTGAGCATGCGCTCGGCGAGCGCCATGCCGACCGCCGTGGTCAGGCCCTGGCCGAGCGGGCCGGTGGTGGTCTCCACGCCCAGCGTGTGGCCATGCTCGGGATGGCCGGCGGTGATGGCGCCGGGCTGGCGGAAGCTGCGGATCTGGTCCATCCCCATATCGGCATAGCCGAGCAGATGATGGATCGAATAAAGCAGCATCGAGCCATGGCCGGCCGACAGGACGAAGCGGTCGCGATCGGCCCAATCGGGCCGGCTCGGATCGATCTTCATGAAGCGGCTGAACAGGGCGGTCGCCACATCCGCCATGCCCATGGGCATGCCGGGATGCCCGGACTTGGCCTTTTCGACCGCGTCCATGGACAGCGCGCGCAGCGCGTTGGCCATATCGTTGAGCGGGGTCTCGCCGAGGGCGTCGGCAGATTGGCTGGTGGTGGAATTGCTGGTCAACATGCTGTCCTCCCGGCTCATGCAGCCCGCCGCTTCTTCTCGACGAGGTTGAGGATCATCGGGGTGAGAATGAGCTGCATCGCGATGTCGAGCTTGCCGCCGGGGATCACGATGGAATTGGCACGGCTCATCCATGAGCCCTCGATCATCGAGAGCAGATAGGGGAAGTCGATGCCGCGCGGATTCTTGAAGCGGATGACGACGATCGATTCGTCGGCCGTCGGGATCCAGCGGGCGATGAACGGGTTCGAGGTGTCGACCGTCGGTACGCGCTGGAAGTTGATGTCGGTCTGCGCGAATTGCGGGCAGATGTAATTCACATAGTCCGGCATGCGCCGCAGGATGGTGTCGGTCACCGCCTCGGTGGAATAGCCGCGATGCGAGCGGTCGCGGTGGATCTTCTGGATCCATTCGAGATTGATCACCGGCACGACGCCGATCTTCAGGTCGGCATAACGGGCGACATCGACATTGCCGCTGATCACCGCGCCGTGCAGGCCCTCATAGAACAGCAGGTCGGTCGGCGTCGGGATCTGTTCCCACGCGGTGAAGGTGCCGGGCGCGCCGCCATATTCCTCCGCTTCCTTGTCGTCATGGACATAGTGGCGGGACTTGCCGGTGCCGGTCTTGGAATAGGAGCGGAAGGTCTCTTCCAGTTCCTCGAACAGGTTCGAATCGGGCCCGAAATGGCTGTAGTGGTGGTTGCCGCGCCCGGCCTCCTCGGCCATCACGCGCTTCATCTCGGAGCGGTCATAGCGGTGGAAGGCGTCGCCCTCGATATAGGCGGCGGTCACGTTCTCCCGGCGGAAGATCTGCTCGAAGATCCGGCGGACCGAGGTGGTCCCGGCGCCTGACGAACCGGTGACGGAAATGATCGGGTAATGGATCGACATGGTACCGGCCCCTTCAGGCGCGCAGCAGGCCGCGCCGGCCAAAGAGCGGCGAACGCTCCGGCATGGCGGCGGAATCCAGGTGATAGCGGGCGATGCGTTCGACTTCGCAGCGTGAGCCGAAGACCAGCGGCACGCGCTGGTGCAGATGCGTCGGCTGGAGTTCGAGGATCGACACGCGCCCATCGGTGGCCGCGCCATGCGCCTGTTGCATCAGGAAGGCGACCGGGTTGGCCTCATAGACCAGCCGCAGCCGGCCGGTGTGGTAGCCCTGGCGCGCGTCGCCCGGATAGAGATAGACCCCGCCCCGCACCAGGATGCGGTAGACATCGGCCACCATGGAGGCGACCCAGCGGGTGTTGAAATCCTTGGCGCGCGGGCCATCGGCGCCGGCCCGGCAGTCATCCACATAGCAGCGTATGGCGTGGTCCCAGTGCCGCTCATTGGAGCCGTTGACCGCGTATTCGGCGGTTTCCAGGGCGACCGCGGCCGCCGCCTCGGCGAGCACGAAGGCGCCGCTGGCGCGGTCCAGCACGAAGATCTGCGTGCCCTCGCCCACGGTCAGCACCAGCGAGGTCTGCGGCCCGTACACCAGAAAGCCGGCGGCGAGCTGCGCCGAGCCCGGCTGGAGCAGGGAATCAGGCCCGACATGGGGCAGGATCGAGAAGATCGTGCCGACGCTCATATTGCTGTCGATGTTGGACGAACCATCCAGCGGATCGACGGCGACGGCGAGCGTGCCGGTGGCGCTGAGCGCCTCGGCCTGTTCGGCCTCCTCGGAGCCGTAGAGCGCGACCGGGGTGGCGCGCAGGGCGTCACGCACCAGATCGTCGGCGAGGACGTCCAGCTCCTTCTGGCTGTCGCCGTCCTCATGATAGCCGCGTACCGTGGCCAGGGCTCCCGCGAGCGGGCCGGCGGCAAGCAGCTCGGAAATCCGGATACCGGCGCCGGCAAGGGCGCGGATGGCGGCCGCGACGTCGCGGCGCAGCTCATTGGTCTGCGACCACCCCGAAAGGTGATCGTCCAAGGTCGGGCGTGTCATTGGCGTTTCCCCGGTTATGTGAGGGCTTTTTGCCCTTTGGCGTGTCGTTTCCGTTGAGCCTTCGAGTGGGGGACCCGAAGCGGCGGACGCCTCTTGTTGCTGACAACACTGCCCGACTTGTTGAACTAAGGAAATTCGAATATTCTTTGATACCTTTTCAATTTAGCTGAAGCGTAATGGTGCATGCGTAATGCCACGCTCAAGCAGCTTCGGGCCCTCGCCGCCGTCGTCGATACCGGCACGGTTACCGGCGCGGCCCGCAAGCTGAACGTCACGCCGCCGGCGGTGACGATGCAGGTGCAGTTGCTCGAGGAGCATCTCGGCCTGCCGCTGCTCGACCGCGCGGGCGACCGGTTCCAGCCGAGCGCGGCCGGGCGCGAGGTGCTCGCCGCCGTCTCCCGCGTCGAGGCGGCCATTGCCGATTGCGCCGCCGCGCTCGACGCGATGAAGGGGCTGAAATCCGGGCGGGTGGCGGTCGGGCTGGTGTCCACCGCGAAATATTTCGTGCCCAGCGCGCTCGGCGCCTTCGCCCGGCTGCATCCCGGCATCGACGTGGTGCTGAGCGTCGGCAATCGCGAGGAGATCATCGCCGCGCTGCGCGGCGACGCCATCGATCTTGCCATCACCGGCCGCCCGCCGGTCGACATGGAGGTCGACAAATACCCGATCGGCGAGCACCCCCATGTCATCATCGCCCCCACCGACCACCCGCTGCTCGGAAGGCGGATCGCCCCCGCGGCGCTGGCCAGCGCGAGCTTTCTGGTGCGCGAGCCGGGCTCGGGCACGCGCGGGCTGATGGAGCGGTTCTTTCAGGATGCCGGGATCGAGCCGCGCATCGCCATGGAGATCGGCTCCAACGAGACCATCAAGCAGGCGGTGATGGCGGGCCTCGGCCTCGCCTTCCTCTCCGCCCACACCATCGCCGCCGAAATCGCCGACCACCGGCTGGCGACGCTCGATGTCGAGGGGCTGCCGGTGGTGCGGCAATGGTTCGTGGTCAAGCGCACCGCCAAGCGCCAGACCCCGCCCGCCGCCGCGCTCACCGAGTTCCTGTCACGGCGCGGCGCCGAATTCCTGCCGGAGATCCGGCCCGCCTGAGGTCTGCGGCGCAGCTCTGAGGCATCCAAGGCCGATCAGGCTCGCCCGCACCGCTTCGTCGAGCGGCGTGTGCGGCTCCGCCCCCAGCGTGGCGCGCAGCCGGCCATTGTCCAGCCGCACCGGCTCTTGCCAGAGATAGCGCATCTCCATCAGCTCCCGGAACAGCGGCACCACCGGCGAGGCAAGGCGGGCCAGTGTCCAGGGGAACGCCTTGACCGGCAGATCCGGCGCGCCAAGCACCCGGCGGATGGCCCCGATCATCCGCGTGCCGTCGTCGTCCCAGTGCCCGTCCATGTGGAAGCGGGCGAAGGCGGGCAGGTCGTCGCGCTCGACCAGCCGCGCCATGGTCTCCGCGACATCCGGCAGATAGGCCCATTGGTGCCCGACCCCGGCGCGGCCGGGATACTGGATCGAACGTGGCGCGGTCCCGGCTTTCACCAGCACCTGACCGAACCAGTTATTGGCGGCCTGCGGCCCGAAATAGTCGCCGGCGCGCACGATCAGCACCGGGCTGTCGCCGCGCGCCGCGGCGGCTTCCAGCTCCCGCTCCATCGCCACGCGGATCGCCCCCTTGCGGGTGAGCGGCGCCTGCGGCGCGTCCTCAGTGATGAGCGGCGCGCCGGGGGCGAAGACGTCCGGGCCGTAATTATACACCGTGCCCGGCAGCAACAGGCGCGCCCCGCCCGCGCGGGCGGCGGCGAGCGTGTTGGCCAGCATCGGCAGCACCAGCCGGTCCCAGTCGCGATAGCCGGGCGGGTTCACCGCATGGACGATGAGCGACGCGCCCTCCGCCGCGCGCGCCACATCCGCCGCCGCCAGCGCATCGCCGCGCTGCCAGAGGATGCCGTCCCTCAGGCCGGGCGTGCCGCTGCGGGTGAGCGCGCGCACCTGCCAGCCGCGAGCGAGCAGCGTGTGCGCCATCGCGCCGCCAATCCCGCCCGTCGCCCCCAGCACCAGAACCGTCTTCGTCGTCATCGCGACCTCCCGTGGTTGATGGCGCGATGATCGGCCTGCAAAGAGTGCAACGGAATTGTCGAAATCCGTGGCATTGCTATACATAAACGTATGACTGACGAACCGGGCTGGGACCTGTACCGCTCCTTCCTCGCCGTGCTGAAGGAGCGTTCGCTCTCCGGCGCCGCGCGCCGGCTCGGCCTGACGCAGCCGACCATCGCCCGCCATCTCGACGCGCTGGAACAGGCGCTCGGGGCGCAGCTTTTCCTGCGCTCGCCGCGCGGGCTCGCGCCCACCGACCTCGCCATCGACCTTGGCCCCTATGCCCGCGCGCTGGCCGCCAATGCCGCGGCGCTGCGGCGCGCCGCCTCGGGCGCCACAGGCGAGGTGCGCGGCACGGTACGGGTCAGCGCCTCCGAGGTGGTCGGCGCCATCCATTTGCCGCCGGTACTGGCGGATTTGCGGGCGAGCCATCCCCGTCTCGTCATCGAGCTGGTACTGACCAATGCGGTGGAGAACGTGCTGGAGCGCGCCGCCGACATCGCCGTGCGCATGGCCCCGCCGGCGCAGCAGGCGCTGCTCGCCCGGCACCTGCCGCCGCTGCGCATCGGGCTGCATGCCCACCGCGCCTATGTCGCGCGCAAGGGCCTGCCGGAAAGCCTCGACGATCTCGTCGGCCACGATCTGATCGGCTTCGACAGCGAGACCCCGGCGATCCGCGCGGTGATGGCGCGCTATCCGATGCTGGGGCGCGCGGCCTATGCGCTGCGCAGCGACAGCGACCTCGCGCAGCTCGCGGCCATCCGCGCCGGCTTCGGCATCGGCTTCTGCCAGGCGGCGATCGCCCGGCGCGAGCCGGACCTCGTGCCCGTGCTGCCGGACGCTTTCGCGCTCGACCTGCCGGTGGCCATCGTCATGCATGAAGATCTGAAGGCCAGCGCGCGCCACCGCGTGGTGTTCGACGCGCTGGTCCACACGATGGGAACCATCGCCTCGCTTTGAAAGGCCGCGATGCGGGCGGTGGCGACCTCATGAAAAAGGCCGGCTCACGCCGGCCTTCTCCTGTCGATCTAAGGCGTGCCTAAGCCTTGAAGTCTTCGAGCCGGAACGGCAGCGAACGCAGCCGCTGGCCGGTGGCGTCGAAGATGGCGTTGGACAGCGCCGGGGCGACGCCCGGCACGCCCGGCTCGCCAATGCCGGTGGGGGCGTTGGCGGAGGGCAGGATATGCACCTCGACCTTGGGCATTTCCGACATCCGCAGCGGGATATAGGTGTCGAAATTGGCCTGCTCGACCACGCCCTTGTCGAGCGTGATCTCGTCATGCAGCGCCGCGCCGAGGCCGAAGCCGACGCCGCCCTCGATCTGCGCCGCCACCACGTCCGGGTTGATGGCGATGCCGCAATCGACCGCGCAGATCACGCGTTCGACCTTGATCTGGCCGTTCACCACCGACACGTCGATGACGCTGCCGACCACCGAGTTGAAGCTCTCATGCAGGGCGATGCCGCGCCCCTTGCCCGGCCCGGCCTTCGGCCCCCACTTCGCCTTCTCGGCGAGGAGTTTCAGCACGGCGGTGTGGCGCGGCTTGTCGGTCAGCAGCTCCAGCCGGAACTCGACGGGATCGCGTCCGGCGGCATGGGCCAGCTCGTCGATCATCACCTCCACCACATGGGCGGTGTGGGTGTGGCCGACCGAGCGCCACCACAGCGTCGGCACCTTCACCTTCGGCGTGTGCAGATCGACCGCGAAATTGCCGATGGCGTAATTGGTGTCGGAGGCGCCCTCCACCGAGGTGCCGTCCACCCCTTCCTTCACCATGAACGCCTCGAACGGCGTGTCGATGATGAAGGACTGGCCGACGATCCGCTGCTCCCAGCCGGCGATCTTGCCGTCGGCGGTCACCCCGGCGCGCACCGTGTGCAGGAACATCGGCCGGTAGAAACCGCCCTTTATGTCGTCCTCGCGGGTCCAGACGAGATGCACCGGGGCGCGCCCGTCCGTCGCCTTGAGGATGGTCGCGGCCTCGGCGATGTAGTCGGCGGGGATGTTGGCGCGCCGGCCGAAGGAGCCGCCGGCCCACACCGTCTCGATTTTCACCTGTTCGGGCTTGAGGCCGAGAATGGACGCCGTCACGCCCTGCTCGATGGTCTGGAACTGCGAGCCGGTGGTGATGGTCACACCCTCCGCCGTCTTCTCGATGACGCAGTTGAGCGGCTCCATCGGCGCATGGGCGAGATAGGGGAAGGCGAACTCGGCCTCAACGGTCTTGGCCGCACCGGCCAGCCCCTTCACCGCGTCGCCCCGGCGCGCCGCCGGCTTGCCGGGCGTTTTGGCAAGAGCGCGGTATTCCTCCGTCAGCTCGGCCGTGCCGCGCATTTCCGCGCCGCTCTCGTCCCAGACGATGTCGGTGAGCGCCTCGCGGCCCTGCATCGCCGCCCAGGTGTTGGTGGCGAGCACGGCGACGCCGCTCGGCACCGCCACCACCTCGACCACGCCCGGCACCTTCTTCGCCGCGCTGGCGTCGAAGCTCTTGAGCGTCGCGCCGAAGCGGTCGGGCCGGCGCACCACGGCGGTGAGCATGCCCGGCCGGCGGATGTCGAGCGCATAGATCGCGGTGCCGTCGGTCTTGGCGGCGGAATCGAGGCGCGGCAGCTTGGTGCCGATGAGCGTGAAGTCCTTGGGGTCCTTCAGCGTCACCTCGGCCGGCACCGGCAGCTTGGCGGCGGCTTCCGCGAACGCGCCGAAGGAGCCGGTACGGGTGCCGCTCGTCAGCACGCCCTTCGCGATGGTGATGCTGGAGGCCGGCACGCCCCATTCTTGAGCGGCGGCGGCGATCAGCATCTGCCGCGCGGCGGCGCCGGCCTTGCGCAGCTGCTCCCAGCTATTGGCGGTCGAGGTCGAGCCGCCCGTGCCCTGGATCGGGCCGAAGGCGAGGTTGTTGTAGAGCTGCGGGTTGGCCGGGGCGAAGGCCGCGCGCATCTGGCTCCAGTCGGCGTCGAGTTCCTCGGCGACGATGGTGGCGAGGCCGGTGGTGACGCCCTGGCCCATGTCGAGATGCTTGATCAGCACCGTCACCGTGCTGTCGGGCGCGATGCGCACGAAGGCGTTGGGCATCGGCGCGGCGGCCGGGCCGCCGGCGGCGGTCGCGGCGAAGGCCTTGCCGGCCTGGAAATGCACGCCGATGACGAGCGCGCCACCGGCGGCGGCGAGGCCCTTGATGAAGTTGCGACGGGAAGGAACCGTCGCCGGCGCGAGGCTCGCCAGCATCTGGCGGTAGTGATCCGGTGTGATGAGGTGCATGGCGCTCACGCGAGGTTGGAGGCGGCGTCGTGGATGGCGGCCCGGATGCGCTGATAGGTGGCGCAGCGGCACACATTGCCATCCATCGCGGCGTCGATGTCTTCATCTGTGGGCTTGCGGTTCTCGCTGAGCAGGCCGATGGCGGACATGATCTGGCCGGACTGGCAGTAGCCGCACTGCACGACGTCGAGCTTGCGCCAGGCGGCGACCACCGCCGTGCCGACCTCGCCGCCCACGCCCTCGATGGTGGTGACGCTCTTGCCTTCGACATCCGCCAGCGAGGTCTGGCAGGAGCGGACGGGGGCCCCGTCCACATGCACGGTGCAGGCGCCGCACAGCGCCGCGCCGCAGCCGAATTTGGTGCCGGTGAGCCCGACAATGTCGCGGACCGCCCAGAGCAGCGGCATGTCGCCATCCGCCTCGATCGTCCGCTCGGTTCCGTTGAGTGTAAATTTCATGTCGCCCTCTCCATCGGGGATGAGGGCGCACCGACGGGAACCGCCGGGCATCCCGGCCGGCGACGATTCCGATGTGCGCTCCTGCCGGGGAAGCTAGGAGATCATGACGGTTATCATCTAATCACCGTTCAGTGATCTGTATCGGCGCGTTTACAAGACTTTGCGCATTCGCACGGACGCCCATGCCCGCCGGCGCGACGCCGAGCATGACCGGCACGAAATCGGCGAGGTCGCGCACATCCTCGACGATGCGGTCGTCGCCCCGGCTCGCCGCGGCGAAGAAGATGCCGTCGAGCACAAGGCCGATGCGCCGCGCCATCCGGGCGGTGTCGAGCGGGGGAAAGACGCCGCTCGACACGCCGCGCTGCAGCGCATCCTCCAGCAGAATCTTCTCGCGCGAATAGAAGCCGGCGATCAGCGCATCGAGTTCGCCGTCGCGCATCCCGGAGGTCGCGTAATCGGCCATCAGCTTGACCATGCGGGTGATGGTCGGGGTGATCGCGGCATGGGTCTCGACCCAGGCGAGGATTTGCGCCAGCGGATCGGCGGAGGCCACGCGGCGTGCCTCATAGCCCGCCACCAGTTCGTCGATGGCATGGGCAAGGGCGCGGCGGACGAGGTCCTCCTTATTGTCGAAATAGTGGTAGAGCAGCCCGACATTGATCTCGCAGACCATGGCGATGTCGCGCACCGTGACCGTGGAGAAATGGCGCTCCGCGAACAGCCGCAAGGCTTCGTCGAGGATCATCGCCCGCCGTTCGGTCGGTTGAAGGCGCTTGCGGGCGGCCTTGGCGGTCATGTCGTCCCCTCCGTAAATCTACGGAATTTTTTGCCTCGCCCATATGCTAGGCGTGCTCATTTGTTAGGCTTGCAGCCGGTATTAAGTCAACGTTTAATAACCTGGTCCCGCCCGTTCAAGCGACCAGGAGCCGTCCCCCATGAAGCGCATCGTCAGGGCCGCCGTTCTTCTTGCCGGAATCACTGCCGCCTCCCTCGTCGGCGCCGCCCAGAACGCAGCCGAAGCCGCTCCCAAGAAGAGCTTCAAGGTCGCCTACACCGTCTATATCGGCTTCATGCCGTTCGCCTATATGAAGCAGTCCGGCATCATGAAGAAGTGGGCCGACAAATACGGCATCGAGGTCGACCTGCTGCAGACCAATGATTATGTCGGCGGCGTCAACCAGTTCATCGCCGGCGATATCGACGCGGTCGGCGTCGCCTCGATGGACGGCCTGACCATGCCGGCCGCCGGCGGGGTGGACACCTCGGTCTTCCTCATCACCGACTATTCCGACGGCAACGACCTCATCGTCTCCAAGACCGCCAAGGACGTGAAGGAACTGGCCGGGCAGGACGTCTACCTGCTGCAATATTCCGTCTCGCACTACCTCTTGAACCGCGCGCTGCAGAAGGCCGGCATCAACGATCCGACCGCCGCCAAGGCGATCAACATCTCCGACGCCGAGATCGCCGCCGCCTTCATCTCGCAGGATGCGATGAAGCACGCCGTCTCGTGGAAGCCGCTCACCGAGGACATGCTGAAGGTGAAGGGCGCCACCAAGCTGTTCGACAGCGCGCAGATCCCCGGCGAGATCATGGACGTGTTCATCGGCAAGACCGATGTGCTGAAGGACAACCCGGACTTCGCCAAGGCGGTGATCGGCGCCTGGTACGAGGCGCTCGGCATCCTCAAGGCCGGCGGCGCCAAGGGCGAGGAAATGCGCGCGGTGATGACCAGCGCCATGGGCACCGATGCCGGCGGCCTGCAGGCGCAGATCGACACCACGCACTTCTTCTACACCCCGGCGGAAGCCTATGACTTCCTGACCGCGGCCGAGAACGCCAAGATCTGGGACAGCATCCGCACCTTCTGCTTCGAGCAGGGCCTGTTCGGTCAGGGCGCGACCAGCGTCGACTCGATCGGCATCGAGGTCGCCAGCGGCGCCGTGCTCGGCGACAAGGGCAACATCAAGATGCGCATCAACCCGAGCTTCACCAAGCTGGCGGTCGACGGGAAGCTGTGAGCGGGCTCACAGGAGCCAACAGCGCGCGCCAAAAAGCCGGGCGCAGCTCCCTCTCCCCGAGGGGGAGCGGGGTGGGGTGAGGGGCTTGTCTCCCGCCCCGCAGCCAAGCAGCTCCCTCACCGACCCGCTTCGCGGGCCACCTCTCCCCGTCGGGGAGAGGGAAGCAGAGGCCAAACCATGCGTCGCATCATCAATTACGCGCCCCGCCCCGGCGTGAAGGTGATCCTGGCCGCCCTGCCCTTCGTGGCGGTGATCGCGATCTATCTTCTCGCCTCGAATGCTCGGCTCGCCATCGAGCCGAACGACAAGCTGATGCCGGCCTTCTCCACCTTCTATGCCGCGATGGCCCGGCTGGCGACGACGCTCGACATCGCCACCAAGCAGTATCTCCTGTGGTGGGACACCTGGCTCTCGCTCTGGCGGCTGTTCGTCGGGCTCGGCATCGCCGCCGCGCTCGGGCTGGTGCTGGGCATAACCGTCGGCTTCATCCCCTACCTCAGGGCGATGTTCGAGCCGTTCTTCGCCGCCTTCTCGCTCATTCCCCCGCTCGCCGTGCTGCCGATCCTGTTCATCCTGTTCGGGCTGGGCGAGGCCTCGAAGATCGTGCTGATCGTGTTCGGCATCGCCCCCTTCATCATCCGCGACGTGATGCTGCGCGTCGCCGCCATCCCGGCCGAGCAGATCATCAAGGCGCAGACGCTGGGCGCCTCGACCTGGCAGATGGTGACCGGCGTGGTGCTGCCGCAGGTGATGCCGCGCCTCATCGATTCCGTGCGCCTCTCGCTCGGCGCGGCCTGGCTGTTCGTCATCGCCGCCGAGGCGATCACGGCGGAGGGCGGGCTCGGCTACCGCATCTTCCTGGTGCGCCGCTATCTCGCGATGGACGTGATCCTGCCCTATGTCGCCTGGATCACGCTGCTTGCCTTCCTGATGGATTACGGTCTGCGCAAGCTCGCCGCCGCCGCCTATCCCTGGGACCGGATCAAGGCGGCCTGAATGACCACGATCCTCATCGACAATGTCTGGAAGGAATATGACGAGCGGATCGTGCTCGAACAGGTCAACCTGTCGCTCGACGATCACGAATTCCTCGTCATCATTGGCCCCTCGGGCGTCGGCAAGACCACGCTGCTGCGCCTTCTGCTCTCCCAGGAAGTGCCCACGCGCGGACGAATCCTGATCGACGGCGAGCCGATCGCCGCCGAGCCGACCGCCGATCGCGGCGTGGTGTTCCAGCGTTACTCCGTGTTCCCGCACAAGACCGTGCTGGAAAACGTGATGCTCGGCCCGCAATGGGCCGGCGCGCCGATCCTCGGCCGGTTCTTCGGCGCCCGTCGCCGGGCGCTGGAGGCGCGGGCCATGACGCTGCTCACCCGCGTCGGCCTTGCCGAGCACGCCGGCAAGTACCCCGCCCAGCTGTCCGGCGGCATGCAGCAGCGCCTCGCTTTGGCGCAGGCGCTGATCATGAAGCCGAAGGTGCTGCTGCTCGACGAGCCGTTCGGCGCGCTCGACCCCGGCACCCGCAAATCCATGCACGAGCTGGTGCGCGAATTGTGGGAAGAGAACCGCATGACCATCGTCATGGTCACGCATGATCTGCCCGAGGCCTTCCTGCTCGGCACCCGCGTCATCGCCGTGGACCGCCCGCGCAAGGACCCGCAGGCGCCCGAACGCTTCGGCGCCACCATCGTCTCGGATTTCGAGGCGAAGTGCCGGGTGATGCGCGAATCGCGCGCCTTCGAGGCCGAGCGCGAGAAGGTCCGCCTCACCCTCGTTTCATCCACCCCTACTCCCGCATCAGCGATCCCGCCCGGCACCCCCGCGCCGGCGCGGCTTCTCGTGAAGGACTGAACGATGTCTGCCTCTGACACGGCCGCCCCCAATGCCGCCCCCAAGCCCTTCCACCTCGCCTGGTTCATGAACTTCACCCCCGACGAGTGGCGCGAGCCGTTCGGCCAGGGCGGCAATCCGTGGGACGGGCAGTTCTATATCGAGATGGCCCAGGCGATGGAGCGCGCCTGCTTCGATCTGATCATGATCGAGGACAAGCTGATGGTGCCGGAAACCTATGGCGGCTCGCGCGACATCTCGCTCAAGCACGCCATGATGGTGCCGAAGGCCGATCCCGCCCCGCTGGCGGTGGCCATGGGCATGGCCACCAAGCATCTCGGCGTGGTCGCCACCATGTCGACCATGGCCTACCCGCCCTTCATGCTGGCACGCCTGTCCTCGACCATCGACAGCCTGACCAAGGGCCGCTTCGGCTGGAACGTCGTCACCTCGGCCGAGGACCTGATGGCGAAGAATTTCGGCATGGACAAGCTGCCTCCGCGCGAGGACCGCTACGCCATGGCCGAGGAATACATGGAAGTCTGCGACAAGCTGTTCAACAGCTGGGAGCCGGACGCCGTGGTGCTCGACCGCAAGAACGGCATCTATGCCGACGGCTCCAAGGTCCACACCATCGACCACAAGGGCACCTATTATCAGGTGCGCGGCCCGCTCAATACCGTGCCCTCGCCGCAGCGCCGCCCGGTCTATCTGCAGGCCGGCGCCTCGCCGCGCGGGCGCGATTTCGCCGCGCGCTATGCCGACGCCATCGTCTCGGTGGCCAATGGCGTCGAGGGCATGAAGGCGTTCCGCGCCGACATCCGCGCCCGCGCCGAGGCGATGGGCCGCAACCCCGACGACATCAAGGTGTTCTTCTGCGTCTGCCCGAGCCTCGGCGAGACCGAAGCGGAAGCCCGCGCCCGCTATGAGCACGTCACCATGTCCGACAATTTCGTCACCGACGTGCTGATCTCGATCTCCGCCATCACCGAGATCGACTTCGCCAAATATGATCTCGACAAGCCGCTGCCCGAGAAGCTGGTGACCAACGGCGAATCCGGCACGCTCGACAAGTTCCAGCAGTGGGGTTCGGGCAAGACGCTGCGCGAGCTGGCGGCGGCCGGCGGCGGCGGTCTCGTCTCCTCGATGGAGCTGATCGGCACCCCCGCCCAGGTCGCCGAGAAGATGGGCGAGGCGATGGCCGAGATCGGCGGCGACGGCTTCCTCATCACCACCCCGGTGCTGCGCGTCTCGCGCCGCTACATCGCCGAAATCTGCGACGGGCTGGTGCCGGAGCTTCAGGCCCGCGGCCTGACCCGCAAGGAATACAAGCACCAGCTGCTGCGCGACAATCTGCGCGAGTTCTGAGCATCGCGACCCCGGTGGGCGGCCCCGGCCGTCCGCTATTTTTAGCCGACTTAACATCCTCGCAGCGAGGGAGATCGTCATGGGACAGTGCCAGCAGGCCGAGAGCGCGGAGCGCGCCGACAGCGTCGCGGGACCGGCGGTGACACGGCAGGACTATCGCGATGCCATGGCCCGCCTCGGCGCGGCCGTGAACATCGTCACCACCGACGGGCCGGGTGGGCGGCACGGCTTCACCGCCTCGGCGGTGTGCTCGGTCACCGACCAGCCGCCGACGCTGCTGGTCTGCCTCAACAAGGGCTCCTCGGCCAGCGCCGCCGTCCATGCCAATGGCGTCGTCTGCATCAACACGCTGGCCTCCGGCCACGAGACGCTGTCCAACCTGTTCGGCGGCGGCAAACCGGTCGAGGAACGCTTCGCCGGCGGCGAATGGCGCGTCTCGCAGACCGGGGCGCCGATGCTGGTGGGCGCGCTCACCGCCTTCGACTGCCGCATCGTCCGCACGGTCGAGGTCGGCACGCATGACGTGCTGTTCTGCGAGGTGGTGGGCCTGGCCAGCGGCGACGGCGCGGAAGGGCTGATCTATTTCAGCCGCCGCTACCACGCGCTTCAGGGCGCGACCCACGCTCCCACCGAGCGCGCGGCCGGCGCGTGATCCGCCGCTCGCTTTGCGAGCAGTCGGCAAAGCCGCGCGGCTGACGCGCCAGCGCCGGCACGGGCGCAAAACGGCCCGGAGTCACGGGCCGCGCGCTTACCTGCCGGACGCGCGGAGCGGGCCACCGCTGACACAAGAAAGGGCGCGCGGCGCCCAAAACATAGGCGTGCCTAAGAAGCGGTTTCGGCATAGCGTTTTTCGGCTTTCAAAGGCTGGCACGCGCCGCATCCCTGAAAGCTAACTGTTTGCCGCTAGGCCGGTTTCGCGGTGCTAAGAATAGACACTCCCGATCCCGCGCCGAGCGATCTTCATCACGGGTTCCACCGGCCTTCGGGTGAGGTGCCGGGTCCCCGAGTGCCGGATCCACAGGGAGACCATCCATGCTGACCACCACCTTCCGCCGGTGCCTTGCCGGCGCCTTCACCGGGGCCGTGCTCGCCGCGTCGGTTGCCCAGCCGGCCGCCGCCGGCAAGATCTCCATCGGCCACACGGTGTGGGTCGGCTACGGCCCGCTCTACCTCGCCAAGGAGCTCGGCTACTTCAAGGAAAACGGCGTCGACGCCGAGTTCCAGGTGGTCGATGATTCCGCGCTGGCGATGGCCGCGCAGGCCGCCGGCAAGCTGGACGGCACCGCCACCACGCTGGACGAGATCCTGAAGTACCGCTCGGACAATTTCTGCTTCAAGGCGGTCGCCCTGTTCGACGAGAGCCATGGCGGCG
Organism: Ancylobacter radicis; assembly: GCF_018449475.1. GTDB lineage: Bacteria > Pseudomonadota > Alphaproteobacteria > Rhizobiales > Xanthobacteraceae > Ancylobacter > Ancylobacter radicis. The sequence goes on from NZ_JAHCQH010000012.1 coordinate 104,635, forward strand.
ACGGCATGGTCTCGCTCAAGGAGATCAACTCGCTGGCCGATCTCAAGGGCAAGACGGTGGCGCTGAACGAGGGCTCGACCTCGCAGTTCTGGTTCTCCTACCTGATGAAGAAGCAGGGCCTGCCGCTCAAGGATGTCGAAGTGCTCAACATGAGCGCCGACGCCGCCGCCGCCGCCTTCATCGCCGGCCAGGTGCCCGCAGCCGTCACCTGGGAGCCGAACCTGACGCTGGTGAAGACCAAGAATGTCGGCAAGGTGCTGACCGACAGCGCCGCCACCCCCGGCGTCATCGTCGACGTGCTGGAATTCTCCTGCTCGGTCATCAAGGACCGTCCGCAGGACGTGAAGGGCTTCGTCGCCGCGCTGCAGAAGGCGGTCGACTACATCAAGACCAACCCCGAAAAGGCCTATGCCATCATGGCCAAGGGCGTCGGCGGCTATCTCTCCGAGCCGAAGGACTTCGCCGACGCCGCCTCGGGCGTGAAGTTCTACGACAAGGCGATGACCATTGATTACCTCGGCACGCCCGCCAAGCCCGGCAAGGTCACCGAGGTGATCGCCCTCGGCAATGAGATCTGGACCGACCTCGGCAAGATCAAGAAGCCGATCACCTATGCCGAGATCATCGACCCGTCCTTCCAGTAAGCCGCGCGGGGGCGCCCGGCAGCGGGCGCTCCCTCCCCTTTTGCCTTTTCGTTCCGAGACAGCCCATGGCCCGCAAGCGTTCCGTCGTCGACCTCTGCCTCACCCCGAAGGAGGAGGTGCCCGGCGCGCTGCGCTATCTCGTCTCGACGCTGGTCTGGCTGCTGGTCATCGGCGCCTGGTCGTTCGCCACCTATGGCGGCTTCATGCAGGACATCTTCCTGCCCTCGCCGACCGCCGTGATCGGCGCCTTCTTCCGCCTGCTGGATGACGGCACGCTCGCCCAGCACATCTGGGCCAGCCTTCAGGTCGTCGTCATCGGCTTCCTCATCTCCTCGCTGCTCGCCGTGCCGCTCGGCCTGCTGATGGGCACCTTCCGCGTGGTGCAGGCCGGCCTCGAACCGCTGGTCAATTTCATCCGCTATTTGCCGGTGACCTCCTTCGTGCCGCTGTTCATCCTGTGGATCGGCATCGGCATCGAGCAGCGCATCATGGTCATCTTCTTCGGCACCTTCTTCCAGCAGCTGGTGATGATCGCCGACGTCTCGCGCGGCGTCTCCAAGGACCTGCTCAACGCCTCCTACACGCTCGGCGCGTCGCGCCGCGACGCGCTGCTGCATGTGCTCACCCCGGCCTCGCTGCCCGGCATCGTCGATACGCTGCGCATCACTATGGGCTGGGCCTGGACCTATCTCGTGGTCGCCGAGCTCGTCGCCGCCTCCTCGGGCCTCGGCTACATCTCGATGAAGGCGATGCGCGGCTTTCAGGTCGACGTGATCTTCCTCGCCATCGCCGTGATCGGCCTGCTCGGCCTGTTCACCGACACGATCTTCCGGCTGGTCCGCCTGCGCCTCGTGCCGTGGGCGAACTGAACACCCCGGCCAACCGAGAACGAAAGGGCCTCGCCATGAGCGCCGCTGAAATCCTGCGGGCTGCCGCCCCCGTCGAGACCTCCGCCCCTGTTGCCGGCGAGACGCCGCGCCTGCGCATCCAGGATGTGCGGCTGGAATATGCGACCCGCGGCAAGACCGTGGTGGCGATCGACAACATCTCGATCGACGTGCCGGACAACCAGTTCGCCGTCATCGTCGGTCCGTCCGGCTGCGGCAAGTCGAGCCTGCTCTATCTCGTCGCCGGCCTCGCCCAGCCGACCTCCGGCGAGATCCTGCTGGGTGACGAGGAAGTCGACGGCCCCGGCCCGGATCGCGGCATGGTGTTCCAGTCCTACACGCTGTTTCCCTGGCTCACCGTGCGCGAGAATGTCGAATTCGGCCTCAAGCGCCGCAAGATGCCGGCCGCCGAGCGCGAGGCGATCGTCAACCGCTACCTCAACGAAACGGGCCTCGCCGCCTTCCACGACGCCTACCCCAAGCAGCTCTCCGGCGGCATGATGCAGCGCGTGGCGATCGCCCGCGCGCTCGCCAACGACCCGAAGATCCTCTTGATGGACGAGCCCTTCGGTGCGCTCGACAGCCAGACCCGCAACACCATGCAGAAGCTGCTGCTGCGGGTGTGGGAGGAGAACCGCAAGACCGTCCTCTTCGTCACCCACGACATTGACGAGGCGATCCTGCTCGGCGACCGCATCTATGTGATGACCGCCCGCCCCGGCCGGCTGAAGGAGGAGATCATCGTCCCGATCGCCCGCCCGCGCACCATGGACATGGTTATGGATCCCGAATTCATCGCCGTGAAGCGCCGGATTCTCGAATTGCTGAAGAACGAGATCAAGGACGACGAGCACTGAGGGCGGTGGGCGCCTCTCACACCGTCATGGCCGGACTTGATCCGGCCATCCACGCCTTCCACCACGTGCCCGGCCCAAGTCGTGGATCCCCGGGCCAAGCCCGGGGATGATGGCGCTTGGGAGGACGACGACCGATGAAACAGAACACCGTCATGGCCGGGCTTGACCCGGTCCTCCACGCCTTCCACCACGTGCCCGGCCCAAGTCGTGGATCCCCGGGTCAAGCCCGGGGATGACGGCGCTTGGGAGGACGACGACCGATGAAACAGAACACCGTCATGGCCGGGCTTGATCCGGCCATCCACGACGTCCCGGCGTGACAACGCCGACCCGAGTGAACCACCCATGACCCACCCCGCCTTCGACCTCACCGGCCGCACCGCCCTCGTCACCGGCGCGAGCCGGGGTATCGGCGCGGCGCTGGCCACCGCGCTGGCCTCCGCCGGGGCGGATGTGGCGATCACCGCGCGCGACACGGCCTCCCTCGCGGAGACGCAAGCCGCCATCCAAGCCCTCGGCCGGCGCGCCATCCCCCTCGCCCTCGACGTCACCGATGTCGCCGGCATCCGCGCCACCATCGACACAGCGGCCACCGCGCTGGGCGGGCTCGACATCCTCATCAACAATGCCGGCATGGAGCAGGTCTGCCCGGCGCTGGAGGTCGAGGAGGCGCTGTGGGACGCCATTCTCGACACCAATCTCAAGGGCGCCTTCTTCTGCGCGCAGGCGGCCGCAAAGGCGATGCGCGCCGGCGGCAGAACGGGCGCCATCGTCAATCTGTGCTCGCTCACCTCCGAGGTCGGCATCCCCACCGCCGTGCCCTATGGCTCGTCCAAGACCGGCCTGCTCGGCATGACGCGGGCGCTGGCCACGGAATGGGCGCCGCTCGGCATCCGCGTCAACGCCATCGCGCCCGGCTATTTCCGCACGGCGATGACGGAAGTGTTCTACGCCGATCCCGCCTGGCAGGCGGCCATGCTGCCGAAAATCCCGCTCGGCCGTTTCGGCGAATTGGACGACCTCGCCGGCATCGTCATCTTCCTCGCCAGCGATGCCTCCGGCTACATTACCGGCCAGTGCTTCCCGGTCGATGGCGGCTTCCTCGCCTCGGTGTGACCCCACACCGCCCGCGAATTGGGCAGGCGGCGCGACAATTTTGGTCTCACAGACGGGCTGATATGTATGTACATATTCACCCAGACCGAGACGTTGAGGGCCTGAACCATGTCGGAATCGATCTGCAATCTCCATGAGCTGGCACATCTGGACGCGGAAGGCCGCGCCGCCCTGCTGAGGCGCTCGGAAACCGATCTCTCCGGCTTCATCGAGAAGGTCCGCCCGATCATCGAGGCGGTGCGGACCGAAGGCGACGCGGCGCTGGCCCGCTTCGCCCGCGATTTCGACAAGGCCAATCTCTCGCCCGACCGCATCAAGGCGACCGAGGCGGAGTTCGACGAGGCCTTCACCAAGGTCGCCCCGGAGGTGATCGACAGCATCCGCTTCGGCATTTCCAACATCCGCAGCTTCCATGAGGAGCAGGCCCCTGAGCCGATGTGGCTGAAGGAAGTGCGCCCCGGCGCCTTCGCCGGCGACCGCTGGACGCCGATTTCCTCCGTCGCGCTCTATGTGCCGCGCGGCAAGGGAGCCTTTCCCTCCGTCACCATGATGACCGCCGTGCCGGCCACCGTCGCCAAGGTGCCGAACATCGCCATTGTCACGCCCCCGACCGAGGATGGCGGCGTGGACGCGGCCACGCTGGTCGCCGCCCGCCTCGCCGGCGTCGAGACCGTTTATAAATGCGGCGGCGCCCAAGCCGTGGCGGCGGTCGCCCATGGCACGCAGACCGTCGGCAAGGCGATCAAGATCGTCGGCCCCGGCTCGCCCTGGCTGGTGGCGGCCAAGCGGCTTCTGTCCGACATCATCGACACCGGCCTGCCCGCCGGGCCGTCCGAAGCCATCATCTTCGCCGATGGCACGGTGAATGGCGCGGTCGCCGCGCTCGACCTGCTGATCGAGGCCGAGCATGGGCCGGACAGCTCCGCCTATCTCGTCACCCATTCGCGCGAGGTGGCCGAGGCCGCGCTGAAAGCCCTGCCGGGCCTCTGGGCCCGCATGAGCGAGCAGCGCGTCGCGTTCTCCAAAGCCGTGCTCACCGGCAAAAGCGGCGGCATCGTGCTGACCTCGTCGGTCGAGGAGAGCATCGACTTCATCAACGCCTATGCCCCCGAGCATCTGGAAATCCTTTCCACCGACCCCTTCGCCCATCTCGGCCGCATCACCGAGGCGGCGGAGGTGCTGATGGGCCCGCACACGCCCGTCACCATCGCCAATTTCGTGCTGGGGCCGAACGCCGTGCTGCCGACCAGCCGCTGGGCCCGTACCTATGGCCCGCTCTCGGTGACGGATTTCCTCAAGCGGTCGTCCATCGGCTATGTCACCGGCAGCGCCTACCCGGAATTCGCCGCCCACGCCCGCCGCCTCGCCCGCTATGAGGGCTTTTCCAGCCACGAGAACGCGGTCTCGGAACTGCGCGACGAGTTGCTGAAGGGGTAGGGAAGGGAATGCCGCTCCGCGTTCTCTCCCAGGCGCACCGTCATCCTGAGGTGCGCGCGCAGCGCGCCTTGAAGGATATCGCCGGCCGACCGGCCACCAAATGGCCGTCGCCTGCGGGCTTCGACACGCGGGGCCGAGCCCCGCGGCTCAGCATGACGGATGGCAAGGGGGTGTCCCACCTGATCGACCGTCATCCCCGGGCTTGGCCCGGGGATCCACGACTTGCCCCGTCCCGCCCCGTGCACGCGAAGACGTGGAGGACCGGGATGATCCCCGGATCACGTCCGGGGACGGCCATGACGGACTGCGGAGTGACACGATGAAAGCCGTCCGTCTGCATGCCGCCGGTGATCTACGCGTGGAAGACATCCCCGCCCCCGGCACGCCCGCGCCCGGCTGGGTGCGGCTGGCCGTGACGGCGGCCGGCATTTGCGGCTCGGACCTGCATAATTTCCGCACCGGGCAATGGATCACCCGCGCCCCCTCCGTCGCCGGCCATGAGCTGACCGGCATCGTCGCGGAGCTGGGCGAGGGGGTGAGCGGCCTCACGGTGGGGCAAAGCGTGGTGGCGGATTCCCGCTTCTGGTGCGGGGCGTGCCCGGCCTGCCGCGCGGGTCGCCATCATCTGTGCGAAAAACTCGGCTTTGTCGGCGAGGCCTGCGATGGCGGCTTCGCCGAACAGGTCAACCTGCCCGCGCGCCTCCTCTTCCCCGTCGACCCCGCCATCGACCCGGCGGTCGCCGCCATGGCCGAGCCGCTGGCGGTGGCGCTGCACACGCTGCGGCGCCTCGCCCTCCAGCCCGGCGAGCCGGTGCTCGTGCTCGGCTGCGGCACCATTGGCGGGCTCTGCGCGCTGCTGCTCACTCATGACCATGACGGCCCGGTGCTGGTGGTCGACCGCAACGCCGCCCGCGCCCAAAGCGTGGCTGAGGTGACCGGGGCGACCATCGTCCCGCTGGAACCGCAAGCGATCCGCGCCGCGCTCAAGGGAGCACTGCCCATGGCCGCCATCGAGGCGACCGGCAGCACCGCCGCGCTCGCCCATCTGCTCGGGGGCATTGAGGGCGGCGGGCGGATCGGCCTCGTCGGCATCTTCCATGGCCGGCTCGACATCGACCCCAATCTGCTGGTCGAGCGCGAGGTGAGCCTCATCGGCTGCCACGCCTTCACCGACGAGCTCGCCCTTGCACTCACTGCACTGACCGTCCACCACACTGCACTCCTTGACCTCGTGGATCAGCAGGTGGAACTCGGCGCCGTGCCATCCGCCTATGCGCGCCTGCTGGCGGGCGAAGCGACGGGTTTGAAGACCATTATCCGCCCGCAAGGGGTATCATGACACCTGATCGCACGCCCCCAAGCCGCACCGCCCATATCCGCGCTTTGGCGCTGCGCGATCCGGCGGCGGCGGAGGCACCGCTGGCTGCCCTGCTGGCCGACCTGTTCGCCGTCAAGCCATTGAAGCTGAAGATCAATCTCGACCAGTACAGCCTCAACTCGCTGAACGGTTTCTTTAATACCGAGGACGGCGCCTTCTTCTTCAAGTTCCATCAGGAGGAAGGCGAGGAGGCGATGGCCGGAGAATATTACCGCGCCGACATCCTCGCCAAGGCCGGCCTGCCGGTCGATCAGCCGGTGCTGATGTCGACCCTGCCGGGCGAGCAGATCCTGATCTATCGCCGCCGCGACGAGCCGCGCTTTTCCGACGTGCTGCGCACCCTCGACCTGGCCGACGAACCCGCCCTGCGCGCCCTCGCCGTGGAGGCGGAACGCCAGCTTTCTCAAAGCCTTAGCGCCACCTATCGCGACACGCTGCACCCGATCTCACCGGCTGAGGCGAGCGCCGAGCCGATCCACCGGCTGTTCCATGAGCGGCTGATCGACCGCGCCCCCTACGCCTTCCCCGGCGGGCGCTACCGCGACTTCTATGTCGGCCAGAGCTTCCCCCTGCCCGGCCAAACCCTTGACTGGGAAGACATTTCCACCCGTCGCTTCACCGTGAACGGCGTCACCTATGCCAGCACGCTGGGCGACCTCTTCACCGCCGCCGAGGCCCGGCTTCGCCCGGAACGCCTCGCCGATGCCGGCGGCGTGGTCGCCCATGGCGATGCGCACAACGCCAATGTCTGGTTCAGCCAGCAGGGCGAGCAAGCCCACCTCTCCTTCTTCGATCCGGCCTTTGCCGGAGCCCATGTGCCGACCCTGCTCGCGGAAATAAAAGCGAGCTTTCACAACATATTCGCCCACCCGTTCTGGCTCTATGAGCCCAGGCTGGCGAGCGACTGGTTCACCGCGCAGATGGCGCTGGACGAGGGGCGGATCGTCGTCGAGACCGACTGGCGGCTCTCGCCCATCCGCGCCGAGTTGCTGGCCGTGAAGGCACGCGAGGTCTGGCGCCCGCTGCTGGCCGAGCTCAAAAATCGCAACATGTTACCGCAGGACTGGCGGCAGGTGATCCGCCTCGGCCTGTTCCTGTGCCCCACTCTCGTCATGAATCTGCGCGCCCATGCCCGCTCGCACACGGAAATCTCTTCCCTGATAGGGCTTTGCGTGGCGGTGATGGTTGGCTCCGCGCCGGTGGAGGGCGAGGATATCGTCACCCGCTTCCTCGATTCCATCGACCCCGACCGCCCTTCGCGTCTATAGGGTGCCATTTTACCGGGAGACGCCGCCCATGATTGTCAATGTCGAGGATGCCCGCGCCGCCGCCAAGGCCCGCCTGCCGCGCATCTTCTTCGATTATGTCGATGGCGGTGCCTTTGGCGAGGAGACGCTGGCCGCCAACCGCGCCGATTTCGCCCGCTGGACGCTGGTGCAGCGCGTGCTCAACGACATCTCCACGCGCGACCTCACCACGCACTATCTGGGCACCTCTCATCCCCTGCCCTTCATGCTCGGACCCGTTGGATTCCTTGGGCTTTATGCCGGAAACGGGGAGATCGCGGCGGCCCGCGCGGCCCATGCGGCGGGGGTACCCTTATGCCTCTCGACCTTCTCCATCGCCTCGATCGGTCAGCTGCGCGCCGCCACCTCCGGCCCGCTGGCGTTCCAGCTCTATGTGCTGTCCGATCGGGCGATCGGCGATGAATTGCTGGCCCAGGCGGAGGAGGCGGGCGTCGAGACGCTGTTCCTCACCGTCGACACCGCCATCACCTCGGTGCGCGAGCGCGACCTGCGCAACGGCTTCCGCGCGCTCACCCGCATCTCCCCCGCGCTCGGCCTGCGCCTGCTCGCGCGGCCGCGCTGGTGCCTCGACATGCTGCGCGCGGGAATGCCGGAAGTGGGCGCCATCGCGCATCGCCCGGAATTTGGAAAAGGCGTGTTGGAACAGGCGAGTAACCTCTCCCGGCGGATCGACATGGGGCTTTCCTGGGCCGATGTCGAGCGCCTGCGCGCGCGCTGGAAGGGCCGACTGGTGCTCAAGGGAATCCTGTCGCCGGAGGATGCGCGCCTTGCCCGCGCGGCCGGAGCGGATGCCATCGTCGTCTCCAACCATGGCGGGCGCCAGCTTGATGGCGCGCCCTCGACCATAGCCGCCCTGCCGGGCATCGCGGAAGCGGTCGATGGAGGTATAGAAATACTGTTCGACGGCGGCATTCGGCGCGGCGCCGATATCATCAAGGCGCTGGCGCTCGGCGCCTCCGGCGTGCTGCTCGGCCGCGCCTATGTCTATGGTCTGGCGGCGGCCGGCGAGGCCGGCGTCGCCCGCATCCTCGCCCATCTCACCGAGGAGGTGAGCCTCACTCTGGGCCTGATGGGCCTCACCTCGATCGAACAACTGAAAAAGCTCGGCACGGCAGCCCTAAAACCCCGCTAGCTTCCTCTGTAAGTCGAGTAACTCCAGGGAGTTGCCACCAGAGGCACATGGTAGTGCCCCTCCGGCTCACTGATGGAAAAGCGGATCGGCACCTCCCCGAGGAACGGCTTTTCCGGCAGATCGAGCCCGCGCGCGGCGAAATAGGCGCCGATGGCGAAGACGATCTCATAGGTGCCAATGCGCAGCGGCACGTCGCCGATCAGCGGCGCAGCGGTGCGCCCATCCGCATTGGTGACGGCCTGCGCCAACAGCGCCCGCCCGGAGGCGCCGACCTCGAACAGCTCGACCTTAACCCCTTGCGCCGGCGCGCCTTTATGGGTGTCCAGCACATGGGTGGAGAGCCGCCCGGTGGTCTTCGGCAGACCCGCGCCGGTCACCCGCTCGACCAGCCGCAGCCTTGTGATATGACCGATCTCATCGAGCGCGGTGGCGAGTTCCTGCGCCCGCTCATGGGCCAGCCGCGCCTCGAAGGCGTCGAGAATGGCGTCGCGGGTCTGGCGCCGCACGCAGATGACGAAGGGAAAGCCGAAGCGAGCGCGATAGGCCGCGTTCAGCCGCTCGAAACGCTCATACTCGGTGTCCGACAGCCGGTCGAGCCCGAGCCCGGCCTGTTCGGAGACCGACGCCGGTGCGATGGCACCCGCACGCGCCGCCTTACCGGCCAGATCGGGATGAGCGGCGACGAAGGCGACGCGCTCCTCCTCCGGGCGCTCCATCACCGCCTGCATCAAGCCGCCATGCAGCGCCGTCACGGTCGCGAACGGACGCCGGGCATAGGCGCCCGCCGCCACCCAGGGCGCGTGCTCGAAAATGCCATCCAGCGCGGCGATGAAGCCCGCCTCGTCCAGCTCGTTAAGCTGTTGCAGCGAAAGGGTTTCGGTCACGCGGCCTCCTCACGTCCCGGCGACAGCACGCGACGGATCGCCCGTCCGCATGTCGCTCTCCTGCTGGTCCGGCAGCAGCTTGTAGAGCCTATCCGCCGTGAACGGCGTCTGCCGCAGCCTTACGCCGGTGGCGTTGAAGATCGCGTTGGCCAGCGCCGGCGCCACCGGGTTGAACGGGCTCTCGCTCATCGACTTGGCGCCGAGCGGGCCGATACGGTCATGGGTGGCGGCAAATGATACCTCCGTCACCGGCACATCGGCGAAAGCAGGAATGTGGTAGCCGCGAAAGCTCGGATTGCTCACCCCACCCACATCATCCATGCGCAGCTCCTCATACAGCGCCGCCCCGATCGCCTGCGCCACCCCGCCCTCCACCTGCCCCCGGCACTGCATCGGGTTGATCACCGTGCCGGCATCCGCCCCATGCACCGAACGGAGAATGCGGACTTCACCGGAATGGCGGTGCACGGCCACCTCGAAACCCTGCACATTGAAGGCGATGGAGCGGGGCGAACCATTTGATTGGCCTAGGCTTTCAAGCGGCGCGAGGTCGCCGATCGCGATCCGGCGCTCCCCCGCCAGCACCATGTCGCCCTCGATGCGGCAGGCCTCCGGCGCCACACACAGACGCGCTCCGGCGGCCTCCCGGATCATCGCCGCGAGCGCCTCCGCCGCGCGCCGGGTCGCCTCGCCCGCTACCACCGTACCAGTGGAGCCATAGGCGCCGGTGTCGTGCGTCACATGATCGGTGTCGGACTGGCGGATGGTGATCTGGGCGATGGCGGCGCCAAGGATGGTGGCGGCAATCTGGGTGTGCACCGTCGTGGTGCCATTGCCGAATTCCGCGGTGCCGGTGGCAATATCGTACCGCCCTTCCGGCGTCAGGCGCAGGCGGGTCTCGCCGACATGGCCGCGCGGGGGAATGGTGTCGATCATCGCCGCCGCCATGCCCCGCCCGACCAGCCAGTCCGGCCCCGGCGCGAGGCTGGGCTGGGACAGGGATGTCTCAACAAAATCAAGGCATTGATCAAGGCCATAGCTGCCCAGTTCGACGTCGCTATGGCCCGCATCGGCTCCATGCAGCGGCGTGTCGGGGGTGATGACGTTGAGCCGGCGCAGGGTGAAGGGGTCGATGCCGAGCTTGTCCGCCAGTTCGTCCAGAGCGGATTCGACGGCGAAGATGGTCTGGCTCAGGCCATAGCCGCGAAAGGCGCCGCTCGGCAGGCTGTTGGTGTAGACGCTGTAGCCGTCGACCTTCTTGTTCGGGCAGGCATAGAGCGCCACGCACTCGCCCGCGCCATGGAACAGCACGCCGCCCGCATGATTGCCGTAAGCCCCTGTATTCAGGAGCATTTCGAGCTGGATCGCGGTGAGTTTTCCCGCGCGCGTCGCCCCCAGCTTCACCCTCACGCGCATGGGATGGCGGCTGGTGGAGGCGGCGAACTGCTCGGCGCGGCTATATTCCAGCTTCACCGGACGGCCGGTCTTCAGCACGGCCAGGGCCACGATGTCCTCGACCAGCATTTCCTGCTTGCCGCCGAAACCACCGCCGACACGCGCCGCGAAAACCCGTATCCTGTTGGCAGGCAAGGAGAAAAGCGTCGCCAGCGCATCGCGGGTGAGGAACGGGGTCTGGGTCGAGCTGCGGATGTTGAGCCGCCCATCACCGTCCAGCCAGCCGATCGCGCCATGGGTTTCCAGATGCGCGTGCTGCACTCTCTGGCTGCTATAGCTCGCCTCATGCACGATATCGGCGGCGGCAAAGCCGGCCGCGACGTCGCCGGTTGCGGTGTGAATCTGCGCGACGATGTTACGCAAAGGGTTGGAAATGCGTGATTCCGCCCCCTTGTCGCCATGGATCGCCGGCGCCCCCTCGGCCATTGCCGCCTCGGGATCGAACACCGCCGGCAGCATCTCATACTCCACCCGGATGAGCGCGCAGGCGGCCTCCGCGATGGCCTCGCTCTGCGCCACCACAGCGCCTATTCGCTGACCGATGTGGCGGACGATCAGGCCGATCAGGCTTGTGTCATCAACATCATCGCTCATGTGATGATGCCGCGCGGTGGAGAACAGCCGGGTCGGCGCGTCCTCATGGGTCAGCACGGCGACGACGCCCGGCAGGGCGCGGGCGGCGGCGGTGTCGATCGACACAATCCGCGCATGCGGCACCTCGGCGCGCCGGATCTTCATATAGAGCAGCCCGGCGAGCTCCCCCTCCGGCGCGACATCCATGGTGTAGCGCGCCGCGCCGGTGACGACGTCCGGCCCCGCCGGGGCGGGCACGTTGCGCCCGACCGCGCCCCCCGCTACGCCCGCCGCCACATCGGGGGCGGCATAGGCGATGCCCTCGATCGCGTCGGCAATGGCGCGGTAGCCGGTGCAGCGGCACAGATTACCTTTCAGCGCCGCCGGCAAATCGCGCTTCTGCCCCTGATCGAGCGCGGCGGCGGTCATCAGCATGCCCGCCGTGCAGAAGCCGCACTGAAAACCCTGCGCCTTGAGGAAGGCCTCCTGCATCGGATGCAGGCCCGGCCCCTCGGCAAGAGCGGCAAGGCCCTCCACCGTCGTGACCGCGCAGCCCTCGGCGCGAAAGGCGGGGAAGAGGCAACTATGTACCGCCCGCCCCTCGACATGCACGGTGCAGGCGCCGCAATCGCCGGCATCGCAGCCCTTCTTCACCCCGAACCAGCCGAGCTCGCGCAGCAGGGTGCGCAGGCACTGGCCGGGACGGGGATCGACGCTGACGGATTGACCGTTGACGGTGAGATTCACGCCGCCCCCTCCGCCAGTTCCGCGCGGATTTCCCGCGCATAAAGCCGCGTCATGTGGCGGCGCCAGTCGGGGCGGCCATGCACGTCGTCATAATAGAGCGCGTCCGGCACCATAGAGGTAATATATTGCTCCAGCGCCGCGGCATCGGGGAGCGCGTCGAAGGCGAGCACCACCGGATGCCGCGTCGCGGCGGTAATGGTGAGGCGCACATCGCCCGCCGCGCCCCGCGTGCCGATCAGCAGCACGCCCGAGCGCCCGAGCGGGGTCAGCGAGGCCCGGCGGAAGGCGGCGCGGCGGCGCAACGCGGCCACGGGAATTTCCACCGCGCGCAGCACCTCACCCGGCCCCAGCGCAACATCGAGCGGCCCGCGCACGAAGGAAGCGACCGGCATGCGCCGCTCCGTCCCGTCCGGCGCCCAGATCAGCGCCTCGCCCTCCAGCGCGCTCACCAGCGAGATCATCGGCCCGGCCGGCAGGCCAAGGCAGATATTGCCGCCCACGGTCGCCATGTTCCAGACCTTGAAGGAGGCGAGGAAGGCGCGGCAGCACGCGCGGATCAACCCGCCGCCGCGCCAGTCCGGCGGCGGCTCGAAGGCGTTGAGGTCGGCGATGGTGCAGGTCGCGGCGATCGACAGCACGTCGTCGCGGATCGCCAGCGGCGTCCAGCCCAGCGCGGTGAGATCGACAAGGCGGTGCGCGCCCGGCTGCGGCTCGGAAAACAGCCAGGTGCCACCGGCGAGAAAGGTGCCACCGGCGAGACCGGCGCTGACCGCCGTCGCGGTCTCTCCCGTCCCGAGGGCGGCGAGGTCGCTGCGCGTGCGTGGGCGCAGCACGGCGGTCACGGCGTTGAGGTCCATCCCGCCCCCGCCGCTCAACCGCGCCCGATGGTGCACTCGATCTGCCCGTGCGGCTCGTCGGTCGGCGTGAAGACCTGCCCGTCAAAGGCGCGCCCGAAGGGCGAGAGGTCGATCGGCAGATAATGCTTGTTCGGGCAGGCCAGCGAGATTTCCGCGATCTCCGGCACGGCGGCGAGCGCGGCCTCGCCCATGAGATACATCGTGTTCTGCACGCCGGGGCTGTAGGTGGTGGCGAAGACCTTGAGCCCCGCATCGAGAATGGCGGCATTGGCCTTCTCATAGGAAGCGGGCACCCCGGACCACACCCAGGAGGCATCCATGGCGGTCGCGAACAGCCGGTCGGCGGTCGGCTTCAGCGTCGTCGCCTCGTCGAACCAGTAATTCTCCCAGCCCGATTCGGTGGTCTTGAGGAAGGTGAAGCCGGTGATGCCGGAGGCGAGGGTCCGGCTCTCCCGCGTTGCCGCGAGCTTGACGAAGGGGCGGCCATTGCCGTCCAGCGTGAAGGCGTGGTCATGCGGCGCGCCATCGACCCCGATGCGGCTCCACTTCGTCTCGCTGGCAAGGATGTCGACCCCGGCGACATGCGGGTAACGATCGAGGAAATGGCTGGCGATGATGCCGACGAACACCTCGTTCTCCGCCCCGACATGATCGCGGGCGAGGAAGTTGACGATGTTCTTCACCGAATCGGTGGCGATGACGGAGCTGTTGTCGCCTTCCGTATAGGCGGCATCAAAGGCACCGGAGAGCATGACCTGCACGTTCAGTTCGCGCACCTCGTGGCAGGCGCTGTCGCGCGCCACGCGCATCACGCGCACGCGGCCCTTGCCATAGCTGTTTCGGATCAGCGCCATCATCGTCTCCCTCACGCCCTCTTCCGCCCTTCCGCTGCCATGCGAAAGCAATGCCAGAGCGGGAACAGGCTGGCGCGCCGGCGCGCCTTCCGCCATTAGGCATGATCCGCCCTTGCGAGAAAAGCGATGCCTCAGCGAAAGCGGGTGTCGCGGGAGCGCGTGCCGATGAAAGATCGCGCGCCCCCCTGAGAGGAGAGCCGTGCCGATGACCGAGGCCGCCCATATCCGCCGCCCGTTTTCCCTGGAGGGCCGCGTCGCCCTCGTCACCGGCGCCGGCCGGGGGCTCGGCTTCGAGATGGCGCGGGCGCTCGCCTTGTCAGGCGCCACGGTGATCATCAATGGTCGCGACGAGGCGCGGCTGCGCGGCCCCGCCGAGGCCATCGCGGCTGAGGCAGGCCGGCATGTGGAGACCGCCGCCTTCGATGTCGCCGACACGGCCGCGGCCAGCGCGGCGATCACCGACATCGACCGGCGTTTCGGCCGGCTCGACATTCTCGTCAACAATGTCGGCATGCGCGACCGGCGCCCGCTGAAGGACTTCACCGCGACCGAGATGCAGGCCCTGCTCGGCGCCGATCTCATTGCCCCCGCTTTGCTCGCGCGGGACGCCGCCGAGCTGATGGCGCGCCATCGCCACGGCCGGATCATCAACATCTCCTCGATCGCCGCCGCCGTCATCTATGGCCATGACGCGGTCTACAGCGCCGCCAAGGCCGGGCTGAACGGCCTGACACGGGCGCTGGCGGTGGACTATGCGCGGGCCGGCATCACCGCCAACGCCATCGCGCCCGGCATGTTCGCCACCGAGACCAACCAGGCCATGGTGCAGAACCCTGATCTGGCCGCCTTCGTCGACCTGCGCGTGCCGGTCGGCCGCTGGGGCCGCCCGGCGGAGATCGGCGCGGCGGCGGTGTTCCTCGCCTCGGACGAGGCCTCCTTCGTCAATGGCCACATCCTCGTCGTCGATGGCGGGCAGACCGTGCGGATGTGAGCCGGGCGCCTCTCGACGCGCGCCGGCTCCCACTCTAGAGCGGGGGCCGGCAAGCCAGGGAGGACCGGATGAGCTTCAGCGAGGAACTGCGCCAGGCCAATGCAGGCCATTGGGAAGCGGCTACCAAGCATCGTTTCGTAGAGGAAATATTCGCCGGCACCGTGCCGGATGATGTGATGCGTCGCTATCTGACGCAGGACTACCAGTTCATCGACCGCTTCGTCGCCCTGCTCGGCATGGCGATCGCCACCGCCGACCGCTTCGATTCGCGCGTGCGCTTCGCCCAGTTCGCCGCCATGATCACCAGCGACGAGAACACCTATTTCCTGCGCGCCTTCGACGCGCTCAGCGTTGCCGAGGCCGAGCGGCACCATCCCGTCCTCAGCGCGCCCACCGCCGCTTTCCTCGCCCTGATGCAGGAGGCCGCGGCGACCAACGACTATGCGAACTGTCTTGCCGTGCTCACGGTCGCGGAAGGACTATATCTCGACTGGGCCGACCGGCCGGACACCACGCTCCCGCCCGCCTTCATCCATGCCGAATGGATCACGCTGCACAATAATGACGGTTTTCGCAGCTTCGTGACCTGGCTGCGCGGCGAACTCGACCGCATTGGCGCGGTGAGCGAGGCATCACGGCGCGAATCAGCGGCGTATTTTTTTGGCCGGGCCGTCGCGCTGGAGCGCGATTTCTTCGATCACATATATGCCTGAACGGTATCTCCCGCCGCCTGCCGCCGCCATTTCTGGCGGCAGGCCTATTCGCGAATGTCACGCCCGAATACACAAGTTCATATTTGGACATATTTTGAATCTGCATTCGTTTTTTTGATGCTTGGCATACAAACACCGGCGCGAAGCCTTTGAAATCAAGGCGCCGCGCGTCTTCGCCCCCAACCAGTGATGCAGGACAACCAGCAGGCGCGCCCGCAACCACAATAGCTCGCGACTCTACGGGCTGAGGTGAAGCGATTTTTATCTTGATGCTCACGTCATATTGGCTTGATTACTTGTTGACCTTCATGCAGACGGTGCTACACAGATCACGTTCGCGATGGAGGAAATAGATGTCCGAACAGGAAGCTTCGCCGGTCGATTATCTCGGCCTTACGGCCGATGTTGTTGCCGCCTTTGTGGGAAACAACAGCGTACCTGCGACCGAGCTGCCCGATCTCATCGCCAAGGTTCATGGCGCTCTGCTTCGTCTCTCGACGCCGGCCCCGGCGGCGGTAGAAGAAGTGCTGAAGCCCGCGATCCCGGTGAAGAAGTCCGTGACGCCGGAATATATCATCTGCCTTGAAGATGGCCTGAAGTTCAAATCGCTGAAGCGCCATCTGCGGACGAAGTACAACATGACGCCCGAGGAATACCGGGCGAAGTGGGGTCTTCCCAATGATTACCCGATGGTGGCGCCGAGCTATGCGGAAGCCCGCTCGAACCTCGCCAAGAAGATGGGCCTCGGCCAGCAGCGCAAGAAGCCCGTCGTCCCGGCGCCGAAGCCGCGCACCCGCAAGAAGGCCGCCTGATCTTCAGGCATCGCGTTTTACAAAGCCCCGGCGGGTTCTCCTGCCGGGGCTTTCTTTTTGCACCCATGCTGCAGTTGCTCTGTTCCCAAACAGCCCATTCGCCGCTAACAGTGCGAAAGCTTCGACCCACTCAGGTACCAAGCTGAAGAACAACCGATCGTCGCGCCTGCCGGTCCGATCGGCCCTATCAGGTTGGCTCCCCGCCAACGGGCAGGCACGGGCCGACCAGCCGCCAGACGGACGAGCGCACGATGAAGATCCTGATGGTATCCCCAATAACGGCGTGCCCGCCGACGGCGGGCAACCGGGCGCGCGTAGTCGCGCTGGCGCGGGCCGTCCGCGATCTCGGCCACGAACTGCATTTCGCGTTTCTCGCCCCCATTCATACGGACGACGCAACAGCCCATGCCGACAACGAGCCCGAATTCGGCCGGGGGCGCTTTCATCTCGTTTCGCTCAGCGACAAGGACACGCTGCACAGCAGAATTCGCGCGCGCTGGCGCCGGGCTCGGCGTGAATACAACATATTCAACCCACACATCTACCGTCTGGATGAATTTTACTATCCAAGCTACGATCGCAGTCTAAGATTTTTGCAAGATACGCATCGGTTTGATGCGGTGATCTGCGAATATGTTTTCATGTCCCGCGCGCTCGAAAACTTCGATGCCGCGACGCTCAAGATTCTCGACACGCATGATGCGTTCGGCGACCGGCACCTCGAATTCCTCAAGGTCGGGCGGACGCCGCAATGGTTCTCCACCCCCAAGGCGCAGGAACTGCGCGGGTTCCGGCGCGCCGATGCGGTGATCGCCATCCAGCCGAGCGAGGCCGAGCGTTTTTCCCGTGATCTGGGCAGCACGCCGCCGCAGATGCACACGATCAGCCATTTTCTCGACCTGTCGCGCCGCGCGACGCTGAGCGATGCGCCGGCGGCGGTGTTCGTCGGCTCGCGCAACGACATCAACATCAGTGCCGTCGATCATCTGCAAAAGGCGATCCTGCCGCGCATTCTCGCGCGTCGGCCGGATTTCCGCCTCGTGGTGGCCGGGGCGATCTGCGAGCGGGTTCCCGACCAGCCCGGCGTGGTCAAGCTCGGACAGGTCAATCACGTCTCGGACGCCTTCGCCCACGCCCCGATCTCGCTCAACCCGACGATCTTCGGCACCGGCATCAACATCAAGCAGCTCGACGCCATGGCGGCGGGCGTGCCCAGCGTGAGCACGCAGACCGGCAGCCGCGGCTTCGAGGCCCCGGAACGCGACGCCTATATCGCCACCGTCCCGGATGATGACCCCGACGGCTTCGCCGAAGCGGTGGTCGCGCTGCTGGCGGACCCGGATCGCTGCCGGCTCATGGCGGACAGCGCATTCGCCGCCGCACAGGCATGGAACCAGCGGCAGATGGATGCGCTGGCGACACTCCTTGTGTCGAAAACGGTATGAAACTGACATCATATCGCGTGAAAAATCCGCTTTCGTGTAAGCTCGCCATGTTGCAGTGCGGTGGAATGGAATGACCGACGTTCGAGCGTTGCTGACGGGCGTGTATGAGATGGTCCGGCAGGATCTGCCGACCCTGCTGTCCATGCGCCGCAACATCACCTGGAAGGACGACGGCAGCCCGGTGACGGATGCCGACCTGCGGGTCGAGAAGCACGTACATGCCTATCTGCGCGCGCATCTGCCGGACCTCACCTTCGTCTGCGAGGAGAGCTACGCGCCGGGCGGGGATGAAAGCCCCACAGCCTGGACCGCCGTGCTCGACCCGATCGACGGCACGGAGAATTTCTGCTCCGGCTTCAAGGAATGGGGCGTCTCGCTCTCGCTCTGGCACGAGGGCGCCCATGCGGGTAGCGCGCTGCTGCTGCCGGAGCTCGGCGACAGCCTGATGAGCGGCGACAAAATCGAGTATCAGCGTTCGCGCATCATCGGTTTCTCGTCGTCGATCACAGATGAACTGGCGGCACGAGTGGCCCGCGCGGGGGAAGCGCGGATCATGGGCTGCGCGGTCTATAATCTGTTCAACGTCACGCGCGGGGCGCTGGCGGGGTTCTCAAATCCGGCCGGCGCCAAAAGCTGGGACATTCTTGCGGGTCTCATGCTGGCGCGTGAACACGGCTGCGACATCGACGTGGAGGGGGCACTCTATGGCGGACACTATCTCCGACCTGATCGCAAATATCGCTTCGACATACGCCACCGATACGATCTTCATCCTGGGTAAGGGGCCTTCGGCGGATCTCATCGACCCGCAGGTCTTCTCCTCCGCCATGGTGATCGCGCTCAACGATGCCGAGCAGATCGCCCCGGCCGACATCTCCATCTTCCACGCCGACTGGGCGAAGGCGAGCATCGCCGCGAACGGCTATCGCTCGCGCGCCTATCTCACCTCGACCGACTTCACCGCGCCGCTGCGCCAGGTCGTGCATGTCGAGCATACGCCGCTGACCCAGGAATCCACCGATCTGATGATGCAGCGCTTCCAGGCGGGCGTGCTGGTGATCGAGGACATCCTGTTCATCACGGCGCTGCAGGTCGCGCGCAAGGTGGCGGCGCTGCGCGGCCGGCCGCAGACCATCTACATGGTCGGCTTCGACTTCAACTTCGAGGCCGGCCACACCTATAGCGAACGCGTCGAGCGCGACTTCGCCGCCGGCAGCGAGGCGGACCGCCGGCTGGTCTTCACCATGCAGGAATTCTTCTTCATCAACGCGCTCTACATCCTCAAGGGATCCGAGCTGGAGGTGAAGCATGTCGGCGCCAAGCCGTTCAGCGTGCTCTCGCCGACCGAGCTGAACCACATGTTCGGCCGGCGGCTCGATGCCCCGGAAGACGGGCACCCGCGCAAGGTCTCGGTGGTCGCCGAGCTCACCACCAATCATTTCGGCGACCGGCTGCGGCTGGAGCGCATGATCCGCTCGGCCAAGGCCTCGGGCGCCGACCATATCAAGCTGCAGAAGCGCGACGTCGACAGCTTCTACGCGCCCGAGCAGCTCACCGCGCCCTATGTCTCGCCCTTCGGCAAGACCTTTGCCGACTATCGGCATCAGCTCGAACTCTCGCGCGACGATTTCGCCTTTGTCGACAAGCTGTGCCGCGACCTCAATATCGGCTGGTTCGTCTCGGTGCTGGACGAACCCTCCTTCCGCTTCCTCCAGGAATTCGACCCGCCGATCATCAAGCTGCCCTCGACCATTTCCGAGCACCGCGACTATCTCGATTATGTCTCGAAGAACTACACGCGCAGCGTCGTGCTCTCGACCGGCATGACCGACGATGCCTATGAACGCTGGGTTCTGGAGACCTTCACCTCCTGCGAGCAGCTCATCCTGATGCAGGCCAATTCGGCCTACCCGACCCCGCTGGAGGATTGCGGCGTCGGCATCGTCCGGCACTATCACGAACTGTCCAAGGTCCACCCGCACATCGTGCCGGCCTATTCGAGCCATGATTTCGGCTGGCTCGGCTCGGCGCTGGCCGTGGCGGCGGGTGCCCGCATGGTCGAGAAGCACGTCAAGCTCGGCAATACCGAATGGGCGCATTTCGACGCGGTCGCGGTCGACCTCACCACGCCGGCCTTCAAGGACTATGTCGACCACATCCGCGAAGCCGAGCGGATCGTCGGCGAGGAAGAAAAGAAGGTCAATTCGAGCGAACACCACAAATACCGCCGCAAGGCGAGCTGATCCAGGACCGATCTCATGCGCGTTGTCTCCCTCATCATCGGCCGTGGCGGCAGCTCCCTCAAGGACAAGAACATCCTGCCCGTCTTCGGCATTCCGCTCCTTCTCTGGTCGGCATCGGCTGCCGTGCGCAGCACCTATGTGAACGACTATTACGTCAGCAGCGACGACGAGAAGATACTGAGCACGGCCAGCCAGGCGGGCTACAAGCCGATCGTGCGGCCGGAGGCGCTGTCGTCAGCCACCGCCCAGAGCTGCGATGCCGTACGCCACGCGCTGGAGATCATCGAGGCGGATGGCGGCCCGGCCGACATCGTCGTCGTCCAGCATGCCAATGTCGGCACGATCACCGCGCAGATGATCGACGAGTGCATCGAATTGCTGCTCGCCACTCCCCATGCCTCCTCCGTCGTGCCCTCGCATGACAAGGCCGAATATCACCCGATGCGGGCCAAGCGCGTGACCGCCGACGGCATGCTGGTGCCCTTCGTGGAAACGGCGGGGCCGGTCTCCGCCAACCGGCAGGACCTGCCCAAGGCGCTGTTCTTCGACCATTCCTTCTGGGTACTGCGCGGACGCTCCGCCATCTTCGCCCCCGACGGCCAGCTTCCCTGGAACTGCATGGGCCCGGTCATCCTGCCCTACGAGACCCATGGCTGCCTCGACATCCACTCGCTGGAAGACCTGAAGCTGACCGAGGAGTGGATCACCGAGAACAAGGTTCCGACACCCGAGTTCTGAGACCTCCCTCGTAAATAAACGCCTTGCGATCTATTCAATGAGATATTCTGAAGCCTTGATACTCAAGACATAGCTCTCTTTTCAAAGAGGACGCCAGGTGACCAATTTTCACTGCATCATCTGCCATGATTCTGCTTCGCCGACCGAAGTCATTGACCATATCAAGGGCGACGCATCCGGCACGTTGACGGCGGTTCGTTGCCGCGCCTGCGGCCACATCCAGCTCAATCCCCCGGAATACAGTCTGGATTTCTACGAAGAGAACGGGCAGGTGAACAACGTTCTTCGGATGTACGGCACGCCGATGAACGTTCTGGTGGAACATAGCTGGATCGAAGCCCGCCGCCGCGTGCAGCGTTTCGCCCAGCATGGCATCGCCCTGCGCCGCGACGACCGGCCGCTGCGGGTGCTCGACATTGGCGGCGGCTACGGCTTCTTCGGCGCGGAATTGATGCGGGCGGTACCCGGCATCGACGTGACGGTTGTCGAGCCAAGCTCGTCACGCGTGGAAATGGGAAAGGGTTATCTGAAGGACGCTGGCGACGGAACGCCGGTGCCGGAATTCCTGGTCGAGATCGTGGATGAGGATTTTGCCGCGCGTCATGCCGGCGCCTTCGACATCGTGACCCTCTGGCATGTGCTGGAGCACCTGACCGACCCTGTCGACCTGCTCCGCAACACCGCGCGCCTCATCCGCGAGGACGGGGTGATCTGTGTCGAGGTGCCCAATGTCGACGATGATCTGCAGGCCCTGTCGCCCAGCTTCCGCGAGCGATCCTTCATGGCCGAGCACATCTCCTATTTCTCGCGTCACACGCTGGAGAACGTCGCCCGCCGCGCCGGCGATTTCCGCCACGTCGGCGTCCATGGCTATCAGCGCTACGGCATCTTCAACTACTTCCACTGGATTCACTTCAACAAGCCGCAGGGCGCCAATCCCGATCTCTTCGAGGGGACGGATCGCTGGTGGCTCGAGACGACGTGGCGGGCGGCACGAGAGGCCGCGGTCACCAGCGACGCGCTGTTCATGATCATGAAACGGTGAGATCGGTCTGGCATGACGGGTCACAAGGATTAAAATCGAGCCGATGGCAACGATACTTCTATCCACACTACTCCATCCTACTGCCCGGACCGGCGCATTCTTCTCCGAGCTGATATCGTCTCTACAAGAGAAGGGGCACGATGTACGGCTCTGGTCCCCGGCTCCGCTGGCCGGGTTTGAATCTATTTGCCTGCCGATGCCCTACGCCATTCGCGAATGGGGCCGCCACTTTCAGTTCGCCCCGTCATCGACGCGCGACACCCAGAGCGCGAAATGGATTTCACGCCTGGAGGTGCTGACCCGGCAGGGCTTCCCGTCCTCGGCGGCTCCTCAGCTTTATGATGTGGTGCGCGCGGTGAGCGAGCACGTGCTTGCAAGCGTACAACCTGACCTGTTTGTTGCCTGGAACCCCTATGAGGTGCGGGTCGGCGTCGCCTATGACCTGTGTCGGGAGCGTGGGATTCCCACGGCGACCATCGAACGCTCTCCGCTACCGAACACATGGCATCTTGATCCTCACGGATATTTCGCCGAATCGATACTTAGCCGACTCGCCTACTCCGAAATTATTCCCGACGAACAAAGCGCAAAAGCACACCAGCGGCTTTCAGCCAACTTCTTCGAAGCAGTCACGCTGAATGAGCTTGATCGCTATCGGCAAGAAGGCGCAAGTACGGCGCCCTCGCCCTCAGGCCGCAAGCGAATCGTGTTTCTGACCACCGACGACATGACCGTCGGCATTCATCCGACCGACCATCCCGACCGCAAAGCCCTGCTGCCGGGTTTCCTGACATCCTTCGACGCCGCGCGCGCCGTTGCCGAAGCCCGTCCCGACATGGATGTGCTGCTGAAGATCCACCCGAACGCGCTGCATCTGGTGGATGAGCAGGGTTATCCCGGCAATGTCACCATCGTCGAAGGGCCGCCCGCCACTCTGCTGAAGAGCGCCGATGTCGTTGTCTCGATGGGCGGCTCGCTGACCAACATGGCGGTGGGGCTCGGCAAGCCAGTGGTTCATCTGGTTCGCGACGCCTATCACGGGAAAGGCATTTTCTTCGAGATCGAGAAGCCTGATGACCTGCGAGGGGTCATCGAGAGTGCGCTCACGGCTGATGCTGATGATCTTGCCCGACGCCGGGCACGATTTGACGCCCTCTCAGGCTATATTTTAAGTTCATATGTCATATCCCATCCCGCACCGATCGAGGGACTGCGCGGGATTGAGCAGGCCGTGGAGCTTCTGGAAAGCTGCCTTGGCACAACCGAAAAGGCGAAGGACACACCGCCAGGCGAACAACCCGGAGCGGCAGAGGCGGAGAGCGCGGAGCTTCGCCCAGATCCTGTCTCTCCAGAAGACGTCTATGCCGCCCTCGCCACCCCTTCCGCGCGGACCGTCTTCCTCGATTTCGATCACACGCTGTTCGCCGGCAACACGACCGAGGAATATCTGCGGCAGGCCCGGCCGGCCGTGCTGGTCAGCCTCATCCTTGCGCTGGTGCGCGGCGTGCTGCCCTGGCAAAAAGTCTTCGGCACGCACTGGTTCCGCTTCCGCGACTATGCCGCGGTCGTCGCCGTAACGCTGCTGATGCCGTGGAACCTCGTCCGCTGGCGCCGCAATGCACCGGCACTGTTCGCCACGCGCGGCACGCATGAGCTGGCAGAGGCGCTCAAAGTCGTGCCGGCCGAGCGCACCGTCATCGTCTCCTTCGGCTTCGACATGCTGATCGAACCCCTGCTGAAGGGCTCGCACTGGGAAAGCTGCCGGCGCGCCTGCGTGCCGTTCCGGCTGCACCCGAGCCTTTTCGGCCTGCTGCGGCAGGGCAAGGCGCGCCTTGTCGACGGGCTGTTTCCGCCGCGCGTCATCGCCACCGCCGCGCTGGTGACCGATTCGGAAGATGACCGCGATCTGCTGGATCGCGTGAAGATTCCCCTGCTGGTCGAGCCGGTGGGGGAGAAAAGCGCGGCGGAGGAATCCCTGTACCTGCCGATGCGTTACACAACCCTCGCCAAGTACCCGGCCAGCCATGTGATGCGGCAGATATTCACGGTCGAACTGCCAATACTCGCACTCGCCACCCTGCCCTTTTCCGGTTCTCCGTGGCTCTGGTTGGGTGCGTTGCTTGCGCTCTATGTCTCTATGCTGGCCGTCTATGAGATCGGTTATTATGAAAACGATCAGAGCGCCGCTACGCGCGAGGAAAAGCCGACACTGACACCGCAAGCCGGACGTTTTCGCCATTTTCCGCTGGCGCGCCACGCATGGAGCTGGGCAGTGCCGCTCGGCCTTGTGGGGAGCCTCCTCGCCAGCCTCCACGTCACCGGTGACGTGTTCGACCCCATTCGCTTCGGCTGGCTGGCCACTTTCTGGCTGGTCACGCTCCTGGGCACGCGCCTTGCCTTCTACGTCTATAATCGGCTGCCAGAGCGTCGGCGTATCTTTGTCTATCCGTTGCTCCAGGCCGCCAAGCTGTTTCCTTTTCTTTTTGTTCTGCCCAGCCTTTTGGTGGGCGCGGCGCTCCTGCTCGCGCAATCGGTCGCCATGTGGATGACCTATGCGGTGTATCGTTCCGGGGGCAACAAGCTCCTTGTCGCGCAAGGCCCTATACGTGGTGTGGCCTTCGCCATGTGCGTTGCAGCAATATTTGCCGTGTCGCCCAACGCCATGTCCAGCGCGGAACTGACAGCCGCCATGTTGACCGTGGCGTGGCTCCTTCGGTCTTACTGGTCAGGATATATCAGTCGCCCGCTTTCCGCTTTTGCGAGATGTCTCAAGAGGCGCTTGGTTGCCGGCATGCAACGCCCCAAGGGGCTGTGAGGATAGATGAAGATCGACGGCCTATCCGACTTCTGGAGCCTTCTGCCGCGACATCGCCGGCGGCAATTCATTGTGCTGATGGGGTTGCAGCTTGCTTTGAGCGTGCTGGAATTCATCGCCGTCGGCGCCGTGCCCGCCTATGTGCTGCTGATGAGCCAATCCGCCGAGGTCATGGCCATGCCACAGGTTCGCGCCTGGCTGGACTGGATCGGCATTCACGACGTTCTGACCCTGCTCTATGCCGGCGGTGTCGGCGTCATTGTTATCTTCCTGGTGCGGGGAGCCTTCAACCTCGTCGTGTTGAAAGTACAGGCCCGGTTCATGGCGGCGGTCGGCGGCGACCTGTCGCTGCGCCTGTTCACCGCCTATCTGCACGCGCCGTACCTTTTCCACCTCACCCGCAACACCGCCCATTTCATCCATCTCGTCATGGGTGAAACGGCGCGGATGATCGGCAATTTTGTCCAGCCCCTGATCGGTGCGGCACAGGCGCTGTTCATCCTTGTGGCACTGACCCTGCTGGTGGTCGTGTCCGATCCCTTCATGGCACTCATGCTCGGCGTCACGGCCGGCGGGGCCTGCTTTGTCTTCGTGCGGATGCACCGGGACAAGCTGCACCGGGTCGGCACCGAGTTCAGCGAGCGCAACCGGCGCCTGACCCAGACGCTGAACGAGGGCCTCGGCTCCTTCAAGCACACGCGCCTGCGGGGACTTGAGGCGGACATTCGCCGGGATTTCGCCCGCCATGCGGATGTGCGCGAGGCCGCCCAGCGCACCATGCGTTTCAATCAGGGCCTGTCCAAGCCGGTCTTCGAGACCGTGGGCCTGACCGCCCTGATCCTGCTCGTCTTCGTGATGCTGATGCAGGGGCGCTCGCCCGATCTCGTCGTTCCGACCCTCGCCATGCTCGGCGCGGTCGCCGTGCGCATGCTGCCGACGCTGAACCAGTTGGCCATCTCGCTCGGCACGATGCGTGCGAACCTGTCGGCCGTGACCAATCTGGTGAAGGAGTACCGGGCCCTCGGCATCACCGCCGACACTCCCGACCCCGACACCTCGGTAACGGGCCCCGCCCTGCCCATGGGCGACATCGTCTTCAAGGATGTGACCTACCGCTATCCCGGCCAGGATCACGACGCGCTGCACCAGCTCTCGCTCACCATCCCGGCCGGCAGCTCGGTCGCCTTTGTCGGCCCCACCGGCTCCGGCAAGACCACGGCGGTCGACGTGATGCTCGGCTTCATGGAGTGCAGCGGTGGTGACATCACCATAGGCGGGCGCTCCATCCGCGAGAACCTGCCGGCATGGCAGCGGCTCATCGGCTATATTCCGCAGGCCATCTATCTCACCGACGCCTCGGTCCGCCGCAATGTCGCGCTCGGCGTTCCCGAGGACGAGATCGACGACGCGGCGGTGTGGCGGGCGCTGGAGGCGGCGCAGCTCGCCGACTATGTCCGCACCCTGCCGGAAGGGCTGGGCGCCAATGTCGGGGAGCGCGGCGTGCGCCTGTCCGGCGGCCAGCGCCAGCGCATCGGCATCGCCCGCGCGCTGTATTACGCGCCCGAGGTGCTGGTCCTCGACGAGGCCACCGCCGCGCTCGACAACGCCACCGAGCGGCGCCTGATGGCGGCGATCGAGGAGGCCAAGAGCGGCCGCACGCTGGTGATGATCGCCCACCGGCTGAGCACGGTGCGCAACTGCGACCGCATCTTCTTCGTCAAGGCCGGGCGGGTCGCCGCGGTCGGCACCTATGACGAACTGATCGCCACCTGCCCGGAGTTCCGCGAACTGGCCAATATCACAGCAGCCGACGAGGCGCCGCCCGCCGACCAGCCGGTGACGGCCTGAGCGAATCGGGCGCGAACCCGCGCCTCCCCGAAGCCGAACCGCCGGACCGCCGCCGATGAACCAGGCCACCTCCCCTATCAGCGCCCGCCCCGAGGCCGCCGCGACGCCGGAGCTGGCCCCCGCGCGCCGCGCGCTGAACATCTGCGTGCGGCCCGGTTGGAACAGCCAGAACCCCTTCACCATCATGTTCGCGGAGGCGCTGGCGGCGCAGGGCAACACGGTTCATGACAGCATTGGCGGCTTCCGCTTCTACCCGTTCGGCGCCGATGTGATCGTTCTGCACTGGCCGGACGAGTATTTTTTCGTCCGCTCGGCCAAGGCGACCGCCCGCGCCTTCCTGTTTCTTCTGTTCAAATGGCTGCTCGGCGCCCGCCTCGTCTGGGTGGTGCACAATATCGAGCCGCACGACAAGGAGAAGCCCGGTTTCACCACCGGGCGCCGGGCGCTGTTCGCGGCGATCGACGGGCTGGTCTTCCTGTCCGAGACCTCGCGCGCGCTGCTCTATCAACGCTGGCCCGAGTTGGCGTCGAAACCCTCCACCGTGGTCTGTCACGGCCACTATAAGGGACGGGCGATCGCACCGATCACCCCGCCCCGCGCGCCCGCCGATCCGGTGCGCCTCGCCTATATCGGCCAGTTGCGCGCCTATAAATCCGCCGA
This sequence comes from Ancylobacter radicis, assembly GCF_018449475.1. Classification (GTDB taxonomy): domain Bacteria; phylum Pseudomonadota; class Alphaproteobacteria; order Rhizobiales; family Xanthobacteraceae; genus Ancylobacter; species Ancylobacter radicis. The sequence goes on from NZ_JAHCQH010000012.1 coordinate 132,073, forward strand.
CACGCTGATCGAGATCGTGCGCGCCATGCCCGAGCAGGCGGTGACGCTGAAGGTGGGCGGCAATTGCCCGGATGGGCATTTCGCCCAGCGCCTGCGCGATCTCGCCGGCCAGGCGGCGAATGTGCATCTGTCGATCGGCCTGCTGTCGGATGAGGCGCTGGAGCGGCAGGTGGACGACTCCGATGCGGTCATCCTGCCCTATCGCGACATTCTCAACAGCGGCTCGGCGATCTTCGCCCTGTCGCGTGCCCGGCCGGTGCTGGCGCCGCGCCTCGGCAGCCTGATCGAGCTGCAACAGCAGGTCGGCGAGGACTGGCTCCATCTTTATGAGGGCGAGTTCGATGCGGGCGCGGTCGCCCGCTTCATCGCCTGGCTCAAGCGGCCGGGCCGCGCCGGCGAGCCGGATCTGTCCGCGCATGAATGGGAACCGATCGGGCGGCAGCTCGACGGGTTCTTCCGGGAGCTCAAGGCGCGCTAGAGCTTTTGTTCCGACGCATTTTCTTCACGCGAACCGGAATCCACGTCGCTCGAACATGCGCCAGCCTTCCGGCTCACTCGGCCGCGAGCGGCTGGTCGCTGGCCAGCCAGCGGTCGAGGAAGGCGTCGAGCCACAGGCGGATGCGTCCGTCATGCTGGAGCCGGTCAATGAAATGGGCGCGGCGCGGGCGGGCGCCGGGCAGGTCGAAACTGTCGGCCCCCGTCACCGTCCAGCGGCACATCATGTGATGCGTCACCTCCGGGTGGAACTGGATGCCGAGCGCCCGCGCGCCATAGCCGAAGGCCTGATGGGGAAAGGCCTCGCCCTCGGCCAGAAGCTGCGCGCCATCAGGCAGCTCGAAGCCTTCATTGTGCCAGTGATAGACATGGTCGGGCCATGGCGTGTCGCTGTCCCCGCCGAGCAGGGCCGCGCCGGCGGCGGTGGCGCGGATCGGGTAATAGCCGATCTCGACCAGCCCCTCGGGATGGCGCGAGACCGAGGCGCCGAGATGGCGCGCCAGCATCTGGGCGCCAAGGCAGATGCCGAGATAGGGCTTACCCTCCCGGAGCGGGACGCCGATCCAGTCGATCTCCGAGCGCACATAATCATGGCAGTCATTCGCGCTCTGCGGGCCGCCGAAGATGATGGCGCCGGCATGCTCGGCCAGCGTCGCCGGCAGCCTCTCGCCGAGGCAGGGGCGGCGAATATCCAGCCGATGGCCGCGCTCGGTCAGCAGGCGTCCGATGCGGCCGGGCGAGGAATGCTCCTGATGAAGCACGATCAGCACGGGTAGCGGCATTTTCTCCAGGCGTCGGCATCAGGCGGGCCGGGCTGGCCGCGCACGACTCATGTCAGGCAAGGATGGCGCCAGTTGGACCTGCCAATCAAGCAAGCCGCCGGGCCGCGCTCAACGCACCTGTCTCCGCTTAACGATCGACCTCGAAGCTGTCGCGAACCTGCTTTCGCAGCTGCACCCGGTCGCGCGAGGAGACGTTGAGCAGCTCGGCGGCGCGCCAGACCAGATTGTCCTCGAATTCGGTCAGCCCGCCATCGGCATAGGCCACCTCGAACATCAGGGCGACGACGCGCTTGCGGCCCTCGTCATCCATCGCCCGGTTGAGCACGCTGGTGAAGGCGTAAAGGTCGACCGCCTCGGCATCGCGCGCGATCGCGGCTTCCAGAAGACGCTCGGCGTCATCCTTGCCGAGGCTGAAATGGGCTTCGAGAATGCGCCGCAGCTTGGCCATCTCCTCGGCGCCGATCACCCCGTCAATGGTCACGACATGGACCAGAAGGGCCGCGGCGGCGAGCCGGTAGTCGTTCTCGGCGAAGGCCGCCTCGCGCGTGCCGCCGGCGATCTCGGCGATGAAATCGGTCAGGCTGCGCAGCATGCCGTGGGCTCTCGTGAGGGATCAGGGGGAACGAACGGCTGCGATAGCCATAGGTGATTGTGCGTAACGCAATCGCCGGGCCCGCGCAACGCTTCCCCCGAGAGCTTCGCAATCCCGCCCCATCGCCGCGCAACGGGCGACGGGCGACGGGCACGCGAGGCGCCCAGGGCCAAGACGCGGATCCCCGGGCCAAGCCCGGGGATGACGGTGTGACCGGTAGGTCCGGGATGCCCCAATGACGGACCTCCCAACAAAAAAACCGGCGGGGTCCGAGGAACCCGCCGGGGAGAGGAAGCGCGGTGGTGCCGTGTGGGACGGCGCCTATTCCAGATAGTCGGCAAAGCGCGCGACATGATCCGCGAGGCCGAGAGCGTGGTTGCGCACCAGCACCTCGGCGAGATCGGTGTCGCGGGCCTCCAGCGCCTGGATGATGGCGAGGTGGTCCTGGATCGAGCGGTCCGCCCGGTCCTCCTCGCCGATCGTCTTGCGGCGGATCATGCGCATATGGGTGAACAGGTTCTCGGCCAGATTGACCAGAATGCCGTTGCCGCCCATGGCGATGATGGTCTGGTGGAACTGGATGTTGAGCTCGGAATATTCGTCCAGCTTGGCGTGCAGCGTGCCGTCGTCGAAGGAGGCGAACATTTCCCGCAGCCGGCCGATTTCGTCATCGGTGGCGTGCTGGGTGATGAGCCGGGCGGCGAGGCTTTCCAGCGCCGCCCAAACCTGGATCATCTCGATCACCTCGCGCTTGGTCTTGCGCACCACATAGATGCCGCGGCGCGGCACCGAATGGACGAAGCCCTCGCGCTCGAGCTGAGCCATCGCCTCCCGCACGGGCGTGCGGCTGACGCCCAGACTCTGGGCGAGCTGGCGCTCGTCGAGGCGAACCTCCTGCGTCTGGTCGTAAATATTGAGAGAGACGATGACTTCCTTGAGCGCCGTGTAGGCGCGATTCTTGAAGGTCGACGTGTCTTCCAGCGGTGCCACGGAGAGCTTCTGAGCCCCGCCGTTCACCCGGCGAATAGTGCTTTCGATGCTCATCATGCGGCTTCCATCCCGGTTTCCGCCGCCGGCAGGGTGCCGGTCGATCGGATGTGAAGACGAAGCCTGATATCGGCACAGAACATTGGCGTTGCCTCCCGAACCCCCGATCTCTCGATCCGCCTCCTGCCTCCGGCAAGCTTCTATGGCCTTGCTCGGGAGACGGGTCTGGCTGGCGGTCGCTGGTTGCCCGATCTCCCTCTCCGGGGGCGAGGGATTCGGCGGAAGGGCGATTGACCCCGCCCTTCGCCTGGGCGCCGTCAGAGCGGCCACAAGGACAGCCCTCTCGGCTTAAAACCCGCCGCGCGACGAGCGCGCGGCGGGCTATTCGCAGGGCTGGCTCAGGCCGGCTGGGGCGACGCCCGCAGCTTGTTGAAGAGCATGCCGATCAGCGGCCACAGGCCGGCCAGAAGGCCGAGACCCATGATGGACGAGACGAGCGGGTTCGACCAGAACACCGAGATCGAGCCGGCCGAGCCGAGCAGGGACTGACGGAAGGCTTCTTCCGCGCTGTCGCCGAGGACGATCGCGAGCACCAGCGGCGCCAGCGGGTAGTTGGTCTTCTTCAGCAGGTAGCCGAGGACACCGAACACCATCATCATCAGCACGTCGAACACGTTGTTGTTCACCGTGTAGGCACCGATCGCGCAGATCACCAGGATCACCGGGGCGATGATCGAGAAGGGGATACGCAGGATCGAGGCGAACAGCGGCACCGTGGTCAGCACGAGGATGAGGCCGACGATGTTGCCGAGATACATGGAGGCGATGAGGCCCCACACGAACTCAGCCTGCTCGACGAACAGCATCGGACCGGGCTGCAGACCCCAGATCAGCAGGCCGCCGAGCAGAACCGCGGCGGTCGGCGAACCGGGAACACCCAGCGCCAGCATGGGCAGCATGGCGGCGGTACCGGCGGCGTGCGCGGCGGTCTCGGGAGCCACGACGCCCTCGATCTCGCCATTGCCGAAGTTCTTGCCGTTCTTCGACACGCGCTTGGCGATGCCATAGGCCATGAAGGAGGCCGGGGTGGCACCGGCGGGCGTGATGCCCATCCAGCAGCCGATGACGATGGAGCGCAGCGACGTGGCCCAGTACTTGGGCAGCGTCTTCCAGGTCTTCCACACGACCTTGGGGTCGATCTTCGCCGCCTTGCCGCGGAATTCGAGCCCTTCTTCCATCGTCAGCAGAATTTCGCCGATGCCGAAGAGACCAATGACCGCGATGAGGAAGTCGAAGCCGTTGAGCAGTTCCGTGACGCCGAAGGTCAGACGCAGCTGGCCGGTGACCATGTCGAGGCCGACCGCCGCGAGGGCAAAGCCGATCATCATCGACACGATGGTCTTGGCCGGCGGCTCCTTGCTCATGCCCACGAAGGAGGCAAAGGCGAGGAAGTAGACCGCGAATTTCTCGGCTGGACCGAATTGCAGGGCGAACTGGGCGACCAGCGGCGCGATCAGGGTGATCATCACGACCGCGAAGAAGGCGCCGATGAAGGACGAGGTGAAGGCCGCCGTCAGCGCCTCACCCGCCCGCCCCGATCGGGCCATTGGATGCCCGTCGAAGGTTGTCGCCACCGACCATGGTTCGCCGGGAATGTTGAACAGCACCGAGGTGATGGCGCCGCCGAACAGGGCGCCCCAGTAGATGCAGGTCAGCAGGATGATCGCCGAGGTGGGCGACATGGAGAAGGTGAGCGGCAGCAGGATGGCGACGCCATTGGCGCCGCCGAGGCCCGGCAGCACGCCGATGATGACACCGAGCAGGATGCCGATGGCCATCAGCAGGATGTTGAAGGGGTCGGATGCAATACCGAACCCGTGATAAAGATAGGTGAAATTCTCGAGCATGGGCGCTTTCCCTGGCAGGCGGCTGTCGCCGTTTCCGCCTTATCTGTCGTTGGTCAGAGTCCGAGCATCGCCTCGATCGGCCCCTTGGGGAGCGGGATCAGGAACCAGCGCTCGAGCGTCATGTAGAAGAAGACAGGCACACCGACCGCCACGGCGAGCGACAGCGGCAGCTTGTATTTGCCGATCCACATCATGAAGCCGAGGATCAGCGCGACAGAGGGGAAGTAAATGCCGAGGAACGGCACCAGGGCGACATAGATGCAGGCCGGGATGAGGACCCGGAGGACCTGGCCGAGCTGGCTCCATTCAGCGAACAGCGGCTGGGGATCCTCGCGCATGCCATGCACGAAATTGATCAGGCTGCACACACAGATGATGAGCCCGACATAGAAGGGAAAGAAGCCGGCCTGCGGGCCATCCGCCCCCCAGCCGAAGCCGACGATGTAGCTTCCGTAAAGAACGATGAGGCCGAACAGCAGGGTCAGCAGAGCGGTGCCGATTTCGACGCTGCGCTGCTTGGGGCCTCCCCCGCCCGCCCCATGGTGAGCCTGTTCCATCTGATGTCTCCGAAAAATCCGCGCAAAAGAAGCGTCCGGCGGGAAGACCCCGCCAGCGGCATGTTCGACGCCAGCTTGTTTTAATGTTGGTTGCTGCTGCGTCCGGTGCCTCGCGAGAAGGGCGGGGCAAGGCCCGGCTCCCTCTCGCGGCACTCGGCAAGGGCCGCCCTCGCGGACCGCCTCCCTCAGCCGGACCGGCTAAACCGGTCCGGAGAGAATTGCATCAGTTACCGGCGATGAAGCCGGCTTCCTGCATCAGGCCCTTATGGGTCTTCTCGGCGCCGTCGAGCCAGGTCTTGAACTCGTCGCCCGACATGAAGGTCGGGTTGAAGGCGCCGTCCTTCATGAGCTGCTTCCATTCGGGGGTCTCGCGGACCTTCTTGAACAGGTCGACGAAATAGGCGACCTGCTCGTCGGTCACGCCCGGGGGCATGAAGACGCCGCGCAGCATGAGATATTCGACGTTCAGACCCGCCGAGATGCAGGTCGGCACCGAGGACCAGGACTGATCGCCGAGGATCTTGTCGGTGTAGGGAAGCGGCTTGGAATCGAACACGCAGAGCGGACGCAGCTTGTCGCCGCGCCACTGGGAGACGGCCTCGATCGGGTTGTTCACGCTCGAATTGATGTGACCGCCGACCAGCTGGACCGCGACCTCGCCACCGCCCTTATAGGGGATGTAGGTCATCTTCTTGCCGAGCGCCTTCTCGACGGCGACGGTGATGATCTGGTCTTCCTGCTTGGAGCCGGTGCCGCCCATCTTGAAGGTGCCGTCCGGCGCGGCCTTGATCGCGGCCTCATATTCCTGCGCCGTCTTGTAGGGCGACTGGGCGTTCACCCACAGCACGAATTCGTCGAGCGCCAGCATCGCGACGGGGGTCAGATCCTTCCAGTTGAAGGGAATGCCGGTCGCCAGCGGGGTGGTGAACAGGTTCGACAGCGAGATGACGATCTTGTGCGGGTTGCCCTTGTTGCTCTTGACGTCGAGGAAGCCCTCGCCGCCGGCGCCGCCCGACTTGTTGATGACGACCAGCTGGGTCGACATCAGGCTGTGCTTGGCAATGATGCCCTGGAGCGTGCGCGCCATCTGGTCGGCGCCGCCGCCCGTACCAGCGGGAACGATGAATTCAACGGGCTTGGTCGGCTGCCAGGCAGCCGACGCGGGCAGCATCGACAGGGCGGTCATGCCGAGCGCGGTAATTGCGCCCAGGCCAAGAGCTTGGAAATGTTTCATTTGGCGTTTTCCTTCCCAAAAGGGTTTTGGCGTTCAACCGATCTTAAGTCGGTCTTTTTTTGGGGCGTCGCTGCGGAAGAACCGCGCGGTCCCTCGATAACCGGCAGGGTGGTTGTTTCGTCTCTCTGCCGGATACTCTGTGTAATAAGTTGTACCAAGATTAGAACAAAGCCAAGCCCTAATTCTAAAGTTCAATGGTGCGACGCAAGGTCAGTTTGTATTACGTATTATAGGAATTTTGTATTTGGCATACCAAATGTGGAATGCCTTATTTTTTATAAAGTGCGGACGCATACCTTATTAAACAAACCATTGTACGAAAACGCCTTTCCATCTCCGCCGCCCCTGCGGAACATCGCGCCCGGCTCACGCCATCCCTCTGGGGCAGCCGCGGCCCGGCATCCCGGCACAGCAAGACAGCTCCCCTCGCGAATACTGTGGGCTTTGCTGCGCGACCTGGCTTCATCGCGTCAGGGTCATTTTTGGGCCATAATATTGCAGCGCATCATGGAATGGATGCCGGCCGTGGGTCGGGTTGAACGCCTCGCCGCCCTCCGCGATCATCCCCCCGTCGCGCGGCGCGGCTAGCGTGCAGCCCTGCTACCGGTGGGGCGTCGCGGCTCGGTCTCGTTTTTGCTACGCAGACAGTCCGGCCGTAACCGCACTACCGCCGGAACGGCGAGGCCTGCCTTGCCGCATCCGACACGCTCGCCGCCCGACCGCCGTTTGCCGCGCCATCTGGAGAGATCGTTCATGACCAGTCGCCTGATCCCGGTTCCACCCTTCGTCCTGACGGTGTTCGGAGCCACCGGCGATCTCTCCCGCCGCAAGCTGATTCCCGCCCTCTTCCACCGCGATGCGGACGGCCAGATCCCGGACGAGGCGCTCATCATCGGCGTCTCGCGCCGGACCATGAGCGATGAGGAATTCCGCGCCTTTGCCCATAAGGCGCTGATCGATCACATTCCCGCCGCCGAGCTGAAGGAACCGGAGGTCGAACGCTTCCTGCACCGCCTGTCCTATGTGGCGGCGGATGCCGACGCCGATCCCGGCTGGGCTGAGCTTGCCGCCCGCGTCGGGGCGGCCGGGGACATGATCCCGGTCTATTATCTCGCCACCGCGCCGCATCTGTTCGGACCGATCTGCGAGCGGCTCGGCAAATACGGCTTGTCCGAGAAGGGCCGCGTCGTCATCGAGAAGCCGATCGGCAAGGACCTGAAGTCGGCGCTGGCGCTGAACGAGCAGGTCGGGCGCATCTTCCCGGAAGATCGCGTCTACCGCATCGACCACTATCTCGGCAAAGAGACGGTGCAGAACCTGATGGCGCTGCGCTTCGCCAATGCGCTGTTCGAGCCGCTGTGGAACAACGCCCATATCGACCATGTGCAGATCACCGTCGCCGAGGCGCTCGGCGTCGAGGAGCGCGCCGGCTATTACGATACGGCCGGCGCCATGCGCGACATGGTGCAGAACCACATCCTCCAGCTCGTCTGTCTGGTGGCGATGGAACCGCCCTCCTCGCTCGGCGCCGACGCCGTGCGCGACGAGAAGCTGAAGGTGCTGCGCGCGCTGAAGCCGATCGGCGAGAACAATATGGCGGCGCTCACCGTGCGCGGCCAGTACCGCGCCGGGGCCTCGGCCGGCGGCGCCGTGCCCGGCTATCTCGACGAACTGGAATCCGGCAAGAGCCAGACCGAGACCTTCGTGGCCGTGAAGGCCGAGGTCGAGAATTGGCGCTGGGCCGGCGTGCCGTTCTATCTGCGCACCGGCAAGCGCCTCGCCTCGCGCGTGTCGGAAATCGTCATCGGTTTCCGCCCGGTGCCGCATTCGGTGTTCGACGAGAGCGCCGGGCCGGTGGAATCCAACCGACTGGTCATCCGCCTCCAGCCGGATGAGGGCGTGAAGCTCTGGCTGATGATCAAGGACCCGGGTCCGGGCGGCATCCGCCTCACCCATGTGCCGCTCGACATGAGCTTCGCCAAGGCGTTCAAGGTCCGCAACCCGGACGCCTATGAACGCCTCATCCTCGATGTCGTGCGCGGCAACCAGACCCTGTTCATGCGCCGCGACGAGGTCGAGGCGGCGTGGAAATGGGTCGATCCGATTCTGGAGGCCTGGCGCAACTCCAAAGAGGCGCCGCGTCCCTACACCGCCGGCACCTGGGGTCCTTCATCGGCCATTGCCCTCATCGAGCGCGACGGCCGCACGTGGCTGGAAGACGGCGCCTGACGGCGCCTATTGGCTCGAAGACGGCGCCTGACGGCGCCTATTGGTTGGAAGACGGCGCCTGAGGCGCCACTAGCTTAAAGACGGCGCGTCATGCGCTCGTGTAAGGCGCGCCGGGCGCCGAACGGGTAGACTGACAGCCGTGACGTCGCAGGACGACGAACAGGACACGCCGGCCACGGCCGGCGGCAGGGTGAGGGAGCGTAAGCGTGCCGGACATGCATGAACTCAAGGACAGCGCCGATGTGGCGCGGGCGCTGGCGGACCATGTGGCGGCGGCCCTTGCCGCGCGCGTGGCCCGCGACGGGATGGCGAGCCTCGCCGTCTCCGGCGGGCGCACCCCCACCCGCTTCTTCGAGGAGCTGTCCACCCGCGACCTGCCCTGGGACAAGATCGCCGTCACGCTGGTGGATGAGCGTTGGGTGCGCGAGACCTCCGAACGGTCCAATGCCCGCCTCGTCCGGCAGCACCTGATTCGGAACAAGGCCGCCGCCGCCAAATTCGTGCCGCTCGCCAATGACGCGCCAAGCCCGGAAGCCGGGCTGTTCGCCGTCAATGAGGCGCTGGAGGATCTCCCCTGGCCGCTCGCCTGCGCCGTGCTCGGCATGGGCGATGACGGACATACCGCCTCCTTCTTTCCGGGCGGCGATCATCTGGAAGAAGCGATCGACCCCGACGGGACGCTCGGCCTCATTGCCATGAACGCCCCCAATGCCGGCGAGCCGCGCATCACCCTCACTTTGCCGGTTCTGCTGGCCGCCGATTCGCTGGCGCTGCACATCGAGGGCGAAGCGAAGCGCCCGGTGCTGGCACAGGCGATGGAAGATGGACCGGCTACCGACATGCCGATCCGTGCCGTTCTGCGCGCCAAGCGGCCGCTCGACATTTTCTGGTGCCCGTGACCGTCCGTCACCCGCACCCCCGCAAGAGCATTTTCCAGCGAAGTGGATTCCGGTCCGCGTGAGGAAAATGCGTCAGAACAGTAACCTAGAGCGTGTTCGGTGAATCGGAGTTCACCGAACACGCTCTAGAAGACACAGCCGGCGTCGTCCGGCCGTTGACCACCTGAGGAGAGCCGCATGGCCGATGCCATCCCGTCCAGCGTGAATGCCCGTATCGGCGAGGTCACGGAACGCATTGCCAAGCGGTCCCACGACGCCCGCGCGCGCTATCTGGATCGCATCGCCGCCGCCGCCGAGCGCGGCCCCGGCCGCGCCAAGCTCGGCTGCGCCAACCAGGCCCACGGCTTCGCCGCCTGCGGCCCCTCCGACAAGGCGATGCTGCGCGAGGGCGCCGGCGCCAACCTCGCCATCGTCACCGCCTATAACGACATGCTCTCGGCCCACCAGCCCTATGAGAACTATCCCGAACTGATCCGTGCCGCCGCCCGCGCCGCCGGTGGTGTGGCGCAGGTCGCCGGCGGGGTGCCGGCGATGTGCGACGGCATTACCCAGGGCGAGGCCGGCATGGAATTGTCGCTGTTCTCGCGCGACGTGATCGCGCTGGCGACGGCGGTGGCGCTGTCGCATCAGACCTTCGACGCGGCGGTGTTCCTCGGCATCTGCGACAAGATCGTGCCGGGCCTCGTCATCGGCGCGCTCTCCTTCGGCCATCTGCCGGCGGTGTTCATCCCGGCCGGGCCGATGACCTCGGGCCTGCCCAATGACGAGAAGGCGAAGATCCGCCAGCTCTTTGCCGAAGGCAAGATCGGGCGCGATGCGCTGCTGGAAGCCGAGGCGCAGTCCTATCACGGGCCGGGCACCTGCACCTTCTACGGCACCGCCAACACCAACCAGATGATGATGGAGATCATGGGCCTGCATCTGCCCGGCGCCTCCTTCGTCAACCCGAACACGCCGCTGCGCGAGGCGCTGACCACCGCGGCGGCCGAACGCGCCATGGCGATCACCGCGCTCGGCAATGACTACACGCCGGTCGGCCGGATGCTGGACGAGAAGGTGTTCGTCAATGGCGTGGTCGGCCTGCACGCCACCGGCGGCTCGACCAACCACACGCTGCACGTCGTCGCCATGGCGGCGGCGGCCGGCATCAAGCTGACCTGGGACGATTTTTCCGATCTCGCCGAGGTCGTCCCGCTGCTCTGCCGCGTCTACCCGAACGGCAAGGCGGATGTGAACCACTTCCATGCCGCCGGCGGCATGGCTTTCGTCATCCGCTCGCTGCTCGGCGAGGGTCTTCTGCACCGGGACGTCGAGACCGTGTGGGGCGGCGACCTCGGCGTCTATACGCGCGAGCCGGTGCTCACCTCTGAGGGCGCGCTCGACTGGCGCGACGGCACATCGGTGAGCGGCGACGAGACGGTGCTGCGCGGCGCCACCGCGCCGTTCCAGGCCACCGGCGGGCTGCGGCTGCTGGCGGGCGATCTCGGCAAGGCGGTGATCAAGACCTCGGCCATCGCGCCGGAGCGCCACATCATCGAGGCGCCGGCACGGGTGTTCCACAGCCAGGAGGAGCTTCAGGCCGCGTTCAAGGCGGGGTCGCTGACCGGCGATTTCGTCGCCGTGGTGCGCTATCAGGGTCCCAAGGCCAATGGCATGCCCGAACTGCACAAGCTGATGCCGCCGCTCGGCGTTCTTCAGGATCGCGGCAACAAGGTCGCGCTGGTCACGGATGGCCGCCTGTCCGGCGCCTCCGGCAAGGTGCCGGCGGCCATCCATGTCACCCCCGAGGCCGCCGATGGCGGGCCGATCGCCCTGATCCGCAATGGTGACATGATCCGCCTCGACGCGGTGGCGGGCACGCTGACCGTACTGGTGGACGCGGAAGCCTGGGCCGAGCGCGCCCCGGTGCCGGCCAATCTTGCCGCCTCGCATGTCGGCGTCGGGCGCGAACTGTTCGCCGCGTTCCGCGCCGCCGTCGGCACGGCCGATACCGGCGCCAGCATCTTCGCGGTGTAGGCCTTTGAACGGAAAGTGCCGGCGCGGTCAGTAGACCGGGCCGACCTTGCCGAGCGGCAGCATGCCCAAAAAGATCCGCCCGTCGCGGAAGGTGAAGGGGAAGGTGCTGGCCGGCGCGCCGTCAAGCGTGCCGGGCATGCCGACCACCGACAGCGCCGGGGCGAGGTTCACCATGAAGGGCGGCATCAGGCCGGCGGCCGAGAGCGCGCCCATCAGCGCCGGCGCATTGCTCATGGCGAGGTTGATGGTGCCGATTGGGCGGCGCTGCGCGTCGAGGCCGATCTCGCCGGTGGCGTTCATCGATCCGCCGCCGCCGCTCAGCCGCGCTTCCAGCAGCTTCACCCGCCCGCCGGCGGCCTGCCAGGCTTCCAGCCGCGCGACCGGCAGCATCACCGCCCGCCAGTCCGGCACCTGCGTCGCGGTCATTTCCAGATCGCCGTCGATCGGCGCCGTGCCGGCCCCCGCCGTCAGCCCCGTCGCCCCCTTCACCCCGGCGGCGATGTCCACCGTCGCGGCATCGGCGCCGGGCGTGTGGCGGACATGCATCTCGGCGTGGCGGGCGGTGAAATAGGTCGTGCCGCCCTGCGCCAGCGCATAATCATTGGCGGCGAGCGACAGACGGTCCAGCTCGCCCCCGCGACCGACGCCGCTGACCTGCAGCAGCGTCCAGTTGGCGATCACGTCCCCGCCATTGGCGGGGGTCGAGATCACGCCCGGCCCGTCGAACTCGGCGATGATGTGACGCGGATTCCACACCTGCGCCACCGCATGCGCGCGGGCCGCGCGGGCGCTGCCCCCGACCGGGTCGGTGAAGGTGACGGTCGGCGCGGTGCAGATCAGCTCGAAGCGGAAGGGAAAGCCGCCGAACTGGCGGTCGGCGCAGCTCCAGTTCCGCCCCTTGGTGGCTTCCGCCGCCATCCAGCCATCGATCTCGGCCATCACCCGGCCGGAGGCGTAGAACCACGCGCCGGTCCAGCCGAGCCCGCCGATCACGATGAACGCGAACAGGCCCAGCATGAGCCACGGGCGGGGACGCCGCGCCGGGGACGGTGCAGAGGCGGGCTCCGGTGCATCGGGAAGGCTCATCGGGAATTCCTCGTGGGCATCGCGTCAAGCTGGTCCGCGCGTGCGGCGCGGGTGTGGCGGATCGCCGGGCTCACCGCAACCTCTTACGTTCATGCCCCCTCTTACGTCATAGTCTCGCCGCGAGCGACGGCTTTATCCCCGCCCGCCACCTCCTTGCCCGCCGCCTTTCCCTCCTGACGGTTTGCCGACATGAGTGCCTCCTCCCCCGCCGACGAACTCTGGGTCTTCGGCTATGGCTCGCTGATGTGGAATCCGGGCTTCGCCTTTGAGGAGCGGGTGCCGGGAAAGCTGATCGGCGCGCATCGCTCCTTCTGCGTGAAATCGGTGCATTGGCGTGGCACGCCGGAAAAGCCCGGCCTCGTGCTCGGTCTCGATCAGGGCGGGGCCTGCATCGGCATCGCCTTCCGCATCGCCCCCGAGCGGGCGGAGCACACGCTGGCCTATCTGCGCGAGCGCGAGCAGGTGACCAACATCTACCGCGAAGGGGTGCGCCGGGTCTGGCTGCGGGATGGCAGCCAGCGGGCGGTGCGCGCGGTCACCTTCCTGGTCGATCGCGGCCATGCGCAATATGCCGGCGCGCTCGCGCGCGAGGAAAGGCTGCACCTGATCCGGCAGGGCCATGGGGTCGGCGGGCCGAACATTGATTACGTCACCGCCACCGCCGGCCACCTCGCCGAACTCGGCATCGAGGATCGCGAACTGCGCTGGCTGGTCGAGCGGCTTTAGGGGCCCGGCGCGGCCGCCCGGCAACCGCCTTACATGGGCGCGAGCGAGCCGCTGTCGGTATCGAGCAGGATGCGCAGATGGATTTCCTGCGCGCCCATGGCATAGGCGGCGGCGCGGGCACGGGCCCCGGCCGGGCCGCTCCACATCGCCACGCGGCGCCCGCCCTCGGTGCGCACCGCCATGGCGACCGCATCGGGATAGTCCGGCGCGTCGTCGACGCCATAGACCGAATAGACCTGACGCCGGCCATCGGGCCCGCGCCACAGACGGAAACGGCGGGCCAGCAGCGCGTCTGCGGCGCTGAGCGGGCCGTCATCGGTAAGCGAATCGCTGTGCTTCGGATCGCGTGTGATCATGAGAACAAATCTAGAACATCCAGCCACGGCGTCAACACGCCTTGCAGCCTGAATCCGCAAGGAGGCCGGAATGTTCCCGTTACGTGATCACGTCAGGGTGTGGGACCGTCCGGCATGGTGCCGATTTCCGAGGTGACGGCCGGCCAGGGACCGATGCCGACATAGGCGGCGAGGAATTTCAGATATTCGACGAAGAACAGCCGGATAGTGGCGAGCGCGCCCCACCAGTTGGCCTCGCGCGGCCCGCGCGCCACCACCGGATAGGGCAGCAGCGCGATGTCCGGCATGGCCCGCCGCAGTTCCACCAGGGCCCGCGGCATGTGCCAGGCGGAGGTGACGACAATGAGCGAGCGGAAATCATTGGCGCGCGCCCACACCGCCGTCTCGATCGCGTTGCCGCGGGTGTTGAGCGCCGAGCGGCCGAGTTCGACGCAGCATTCCAGCGCCTCGCGGGTTGCCGGCACGGTGCGGCTGATCTCGGTCAGCGTGGTGTCGGGATGCACGCCGGTGATCAGCAGCCTCTTGCCGCGCCGCTCGGTCAGCAGGATCGTCGCGTCGGTGATGCGGTCGGCGCCGCCGGTGAGCACGACGATGCCGTCGGCCGTGGGCAGGGTCGCCGACGGCCCCCGCTCCAGCGAGAACAGGAAGATCGCGAAACCGGTCAACACCAGCACGATCACCGCCACGGCGCAGAACAAGCCGACGCGCAGCAGAGGCGGCATCGAGCGGCGGCGCTGGGGGCCGGGTGCGGGATCTGGCATGGCGAGGGTCGACACGTGAACAAGCCTAGCTGATGCGGCGCAGGGTGCGATAGACGGTGAGGCGCGAGGTGATCGCCGTTACCAGCGCGACCAGCACCGACACGCCGAGAATACCGCCATAACCGCGCCCATCGAGGGCGATGGCGCCGATCAGCGTATCCGCCCGCGAGGTGAGGCCGAGCCAACCCGGCAGGGTGGCGCTGAAAAAGAACAGCGCCATCGCCGCGCCGCCGCCGATCAGCCCACCCTTGAGTCCCACCCAGAGGAAATGCTGCTGGAATTCGGCCGCGATGAAGGCGTCGCGGGCGCCGACGAAATGCAGCACCTCGACGATGGCACGGGCCGCATCCACCGCCGCGCGCGTGGCAAAGACGACGGAGAGCACTGTCGCCGCGCCGACCAAAGCGAGCACGGCGAGGCCGATCAGCACCACCAGCCGGGCCGTGGTGAGCAGCCGGTCGGACCATTGCCGGTGATCGTCGAAACTGGCGGACGGCACCTGCGCCGCCAGCCCCGCGCGCAGCGCCAGCAGGGTCTGGGCGCCGGCCTCGGGCGCCAGCTTGACGATGACGAGGCGCGGCACCGGCAGGCTGGCAATGTCGAGCCCCGAGCCGAGCCAGGGTTCGAGCAGCGCCGCCGTCTCCGCATTGCCGAGCGCCTGCGCGTCCGCGACGCCCGGCGTCGCCCGCGCCACCGCCACCGCCTTGTCGAGCGCGGCGGCCACGTCGAGCCCGTCCCCCGGCTTGATCTGGATGGTCGTCTCGCGGGCGATCTGCGAGGTCCAGTCGGCCGCCACGGTCCGCACCGCCGCCACGCTGCCGATGGTCAGCCCGGCGAGAAAGGTCATGATGGCGACCACCGCGACCAGCGCGCTGCCGGTGATGGTCGCGCTCGGCACGATGGAGCGGGGCTGCGGGCGGCCCTGACGCTGCTCATGCCCCTCCTCGCCCGCAGCGGCGTGGTGCCCGCGCAGGCGAGAGAACAGCGAGAAGGGGTGGCGCGCGGGGGTCTCAGTCATAGACCGTCAGCCGCCCCTGATTGATGACGAGCCGGCGGGCGTCAAACTGGTCCATCAGCCCGATGTCGTGGGTGGCGATCAGCACCGAGGTGCCGGTCTTGTGCAGTTCGAGAAACAGCCGCATCAGCCGGCGGGCAAGGCCGGGATCGACATTGCCGGTCGGCTCGTCGGCCAGCAGGATTTCCGGCCGGCTGATCAGCGCGCGGGCGATGGCGGCGCGCTGCTTCTCGCCGCCGGAGAGCACGGGCGGCAGCACATGCATGCGCTCGCCGAGCCCGACCCATTGCAGCAGTTCGCGCACCTCGGCCCGGTAGCTCGCCTCTTCCTTTTCCTGCACGCGCAGCGGCAGGGCGACGTTCTCATAGGTGGTGAGATGGTCGAGCAAGCGGAAATCCTGGAACACGATGCCGATGCGCTGGCGCAGCGCCGCGGTTTCATCGGGCCCGAGTTTCGCCGCATCACGGCCGAAGATGTTGATCAGCCCGCGCGTCGGCCGCAGCGAGAGAAACAGCAGGCGCAGCAGCGTCGTCTTGCCGGCGCCGGAAGGCCCGGTGAGGAACTGGAACGAATGCGGCGGTATGCCGAAGGTGACGTCCCGCAGCACTTCCGGCCCCATGCCGTAGCGCAGGCCGACATTCTCGAATCGGACCAACAGTTCTTTCCCTCGACGCTCCGCCCGGGGCGGATGATTCTCGCCTGAGCACTCCTAGCATAGAGCGCGGGTCCATGCGCCAAAACGCCGAGCGCCGGTACCCGATGGCAGCCCGGTCGGGGACAACTGGACGCGATGGTCCCGCGCGTTCATCTTGGGCGAAGGAAAAGGGCGGCCGCAAGCGCCGCCGCAACGAGGACCGCATGACCAAGCCGACGGAGACCGGCGCCACGGGCGCCGAGAGCGATATGAACCTTTCCCAGACCCTGCTGCCGCATGTGGAAGTGCTGTATGACGCGGAGGCGATCGCGGTCCGCAACAGCGAACTGGTGGACGAAATCGTCGCCGCCCGGCCGCAGAAGCTGGTCGTCATCGCCGTGCTGAAGGGCAGCTTCGTGTTCGCCGCCGATCTGATCCGCGCCATGCATCATGCCGGGCTGGCACCGGAGGTCGAGTTCATCACCCTGTCGAGCTACCGCGACGCGCGGGTGTCCTCCGGCCATGTCACCGTGCTCAGGGACATCGAGACCGAGGTGCGCGGGCGCGACGTGCTGCTGGTGGACGACATCCTCGAATCCGGCCGCACCCTCGCCTTCGCCAAGGATCTTCTGGCCGCGCGCGGCGCCAACCGGGTGATGGTCTGCGTGCTCCTGGAAAAGCCGCACAAGCGCGCGGTGCAGATCGACGCCGATTTCGTCGGCTTCAAATGCCCGGATTATTTCGTCGTGGGCTATGGCATGGACGTGTCGCACGCCTACCGGCAATTGCCCTTCATCGGCTACATCCCCGACGCCGAGGGGTGACGCGCGGGGAGCGGCTTGGGTCTGTCGGGTGTGTCGACCGCGCGCCGCTCGCGTGCCGGTTGAGCGGGCGGGCTGGACGTGCAAGCTCGGGCGTGCAGGGTCGGGGCGCTGCTGACGGAGACCGGCGTGTTCCACAAGACGGAACCCCTCACCGACGACGCGGGGATTTGAGAGGGCGTGGGTGACGGGCAGCCGGGCCCAGGGGGAAACAGGCGCCACGTCGCTGGCGGTCCTGCTGCCGACGTTGGCCGCTCAAACACCGTCATGGCCGGGCTTGACCCGGCCATCCACGTCTTCCCTGCGTGGCGCTAGGGGGGCAGGGCCCGGAGGGGACAGGCACCACGTCGCTGCTGGCCCTGCTGCCGACGTTACCGCTCATACAGCGTCATGGCCGTCCCCGGACGTGATCCGGGGATCAGCCCGGCCATCCACGTCTTCCGTGCGTGGCGCGGGCGGTCAGGGACGAAGCATCGAGCCAACGCGGACGAGTCAGTGCCGTCCCCTTCCCTCCCCCGCATCGTGGGGGCGGGGCGTTTGGGACGATCCGCACCGATCGGCCACGCGTCTCGGCCCCATCGGCCTGACTGTTCGCCTCACTGCACTCATCGGTCACGCCGAAATCGCCCATTTTGGGCGAGGCCCGCGCGGTCAGAAATCGCGCAGCAGGCGTTCGAGATAATCGAGTTCGAGGCGCGGCCGATCGGGCTCGCCGAAGCGGCGGCGCAGTTCCTCCAGCACGCGGCGGGCGCGCTGCATGTCCATCTCGTCCGGCACCTTAACCGTTGTATCGTCACCATAATCGCGCGAGCGCATCGGCCGCCCGAGCGGATCGGTGCGCTCGGCCTGCAGCCCGGACGGCCCGCCCGGCTGCTCGCCACCGGGACCACCCTCCTGCTGCTGCATCGCCTCGGCCATCTGCTGGGCGCCGCGGCGCAGCGCCTGAAGGGCCTCGCTCTGGGCGTCGACCGCGCCGGTCCCGTCGCCCTGGCGCAGCGCCTCCTCGGCCTCCCGCATCGCCTGCTCGGCCTCGCCAAGCCCGCCGTCGCCCGGCGTACCGCCTTGACCCTGCTGGCCTTTTTGACCTTGCTGCCCCTCCTGACCTTGCTCGCCCTGCTGGCCTTGCTCGCCCTGCTGCCGCCCACGCTGGGCCTGCTGCATCCGCTCGCGCAGCTGGCGAAGCTGGTCGCGCAGCTGCTCCTGGTTCTGGCGCAGGTCGTTGAAGGACTGCTCCTGCTCGCCGCCCTCGCCCTGTTGGCCTTGCTGACCCTGCTGACCTTCCTGCCGCCCCTCGCGGAAGGTGCGGTCGCGCAATTGCTGCTGGCGGCGGATCATGTCGCCGAGCTGGTCGAGCGATTGCGACATCTGGCTCTGGCCCTGCTGGCGGCGCTGCTGCTGGCGGCCCGCCTGCAACCCGTTGAGCATGTTCTGTAATTCGCTCAGCATCTGCCGCGCCGCGTCGCGGGCGCCGTTGCGCGCCATGTCCTCGATGCGGTCGAGCATCTTCTGCAGATCCTGCGGGCGGACCGTGCGGGTGTTCGGGTCCATCGGCTGGTTGCTGTCGCCGCGATCGGCGTTGCGCTGCGCCTCCTCGGCCAGCGCCTGCATGAATTTCTCCATCGCCTCGCGCAATTCCTGCGTCAGGCGTTGGATTTCCTCGTCGCTGGCGCCATTTTCCAGCGCGTTCTGCAGCGCCTGCTGGGCGTCGCGAAGCTGCTTCTCGACATCGGACAGGTCGCCATCCTCAATGCGGACGGCCACTTCCCAGAGATAGTCGACGACACCGCGCAGATCCTCGTCGCTGCGGGCATTGGCCAGCCGCCAATAGGCGGTGCGCAGGCCCATATAATGCGAAGGATCGGGCGTGAATCGCTCGGGCGCGATGGCCAGCGCATCAAGCGCAGCTTGCACGCGCATGCGCTCATTGGCGTCGAGCGCCAGCACGCGCCGCTGCTCGATCAACGCGCGGGCCAGCGGATTGGAGAAGGCGCGGGCCGGCAGGACGAAGCTGCGCGGGGCCGACTGGCCGACCTGCCCGGCCTCGTCGCGCACGGTCAGCACCATGTTGACGCGGGTGCCGCCCCACGGGCTCTCGGTGAGATCCTTGACGGTCTGTCCGGTCACTACCTTGCCGCGCCCACCGCTCAGCGGCAGCGGAAAGTTCGGCGCCTTGACCAGCGGCCGCGCGGCGGGTTTCGGCGGCGCGTTCTTCAGCCCATGCAGCGGGGCGATGCCCGGCGCCGCCGTGAAAGTCGCCTCGGCACCGACGATGCCGTAATCGTCCTGCGCCTTGTAGTTCAGTGCCAGTGCGGTGCGGCCGGACGCCTGCGGCTCCTTGGTCAGCTCGATGGTCGGCGGCTGGTCCGGCTGCGCGCGGAAATGCCAGGCGATGGTCCGCCCATCCGGCCCCTCGATGCGGGCCGAGCCGTCCGACGCGATCACGAAACGACGCTCATCGCCGGGGGGGCCTTCGGCGGTACCCTGCGGGCGCGGGGCCGAGGCCGTCGCCGGAGCGGGCGACGCTGCCGACTCGGTGGCCTCAGGCGGGGGCGGCGGCGCGAGCCCGCCCTCGACCGCCAGCGGTACCTCCTTGAGGCCGATGATCCGCACGACGAGTTCCGATCCGACCGGCACCGTCAGCGCCGTCGCGGCAAAATCCTGCGGTGCCTGTTCGTTCGTCCGGTCGGAAGAGCCAGCCTGCGCCGCTTCCTGAGAGCGAAGCCCCGGCAGCATGACCGGCGGGCGACCAGTATAGCCGGGCGGCGTGACCCAGGCGTCGATCCGGTAGGGCGCCGGCGGGGTCAACACCGCCCAGTCGAAGGCGGCGCCGATGCGGCGCAGGTGATCGCCGGGGGCCATGAAGAAGGTGGCGATGACGCCAAGCAGGACCAGCGCGCGGAAGGCCTTGGTGTCGAGCGCGGCGACGCGCGGCGACGGCAGGCCCACCTTGAGGCTGCCAAGCTGAGCCGTCATGCGCGCAATATGCGCCCGCCACAGCGCCGCGGCCACCGGATCGTCCGGCCGCGTGGCGATATGATCGGACAGCGCCGTCACCGGCCGATGCGGCAGCCGGCTCGCACGGTCGAGCCGCGACAGCGCCTCGCCGGCATTGGGCGGACGGATGCGCAGCGCCGGGATCAAGGCCACGACGAGAAGCGCAGCGAACAGGGCAAGGCCGATGATCCGCCCATAAGGCGGCAGCGCCAGCCACAGGCCGAGCCAGGAGACGATGAGAAACAGACCAATCGCCGCCCCGAGAGCGACCAGAGCGGGCCAGACGCGCTCCCACATCAGGGCGGCCCAGGCGCGTTGGAGAGCGGCCTCCATACGTCGCGTGGCGAGCTGCGCACTGCTGGAGTCGCGCGCAATGCCAGGGCGCGAAGCCCCTGCGCTCTCCGACTGTCCTTCCGGTGTCGCCGTCACGCGATCGAACCTCCGACGCCTGCGCCCCACACCAGCCCAAGCGTCACCTTAGCATGGGGTCCAGCACACGCCAGCCCTGCCGCGGAAACGGGCGGGCCCAAGGGATCATCAGATCGTGAGCCCGGGAGGCGTCGCTATTATGGCGCGGGACGCCGTGGCTTCAGGCGAGCCAGGCCGGCACGCGGTCAAGTGCGATGAGCTGGTCGACCTCGACACGGGGCCGCACCAGGGCGAATTCCCCGCCTTTCACCAGCACTTCCGGCACCAGGGCGCGGGTGTTGTAGGTCGAGGCCTGCACGGCGCCATAGGCGCCCGCCGTCATCACCGCGACGAGATCGCCCGCCCGCAGCTCCGGCAGACGCCGCCCGAGCGCCAGGAAATCGCCGGTTTCACAGACCGGACCAACCACATCCGCCACCATCCGGGCACCATCGGCCACGGCTTCGCGGATGGGCAAAATTTCGTGATGGGCGTCGTAGAGCGTCGGACGGATCAAGTCGTTCATCGCCGCATCGACGATGACGAAATGCTTGCCCGCGCCTTCCTTCACATAAACGACCCGCGTGACCAGGATGCCGGCATTGGCGACCAGCATCCGGCCAACCTCGAAAACCAGGCCGAGGCCGAGATTATGCGTGTGCCGCTTCACCAGCGCCGCATAAGCCGAGGGCAGCGGCGGTTCCGCCTCTCCCGCGACATAGGGCACGCCAAGCCCGCCGCCGAGATCGAGATGGGTCAGACGATGGCCATCGGCCATCAGGTCGCGGGCGAGATCCGCCAGCAGCGCGGTCGCGTTGTCGAAGGGTTCGAGATCGGTGATCTGGCTGCCGATATGCATGTCGACGCCGGTGATGCGCAGGCCCGGCAGGGCGCTCGCATAGGCATAGACCGCACGGGCGCGCGAGACCGGAATGCCGAACTTGTTCTCCGACTTGCCGGTCGAGATCTTGGCGTGGGTCTTGGCGTCGACATCGGGATTGACCCGGATCGAAATCGGCGCGGCAACCCCGTGACTGACCGCGACCTCGGAGAGGGTGAGCAGTTCCGGCTCGCTCTCCACATTGAAACACATGATGCCGGCGTCCAGCGCCGCCGCCATTTCCTCGCGGGTCTTGCCGACGCCGGAGAAGACGATCTTGTGCGGGGCGATGCCCGCCGCCAGCGCGCGCTTGAGTTCACCGCCCGAGACGATGTCGGCGCCCGCACCGAGCTTGGCGAAGGTGCGGATCACCGCCTGGTTGGAATTGGCCTTGAGCGCGTAGCACAACGTGGTGCGCGTATCGGCGAAGGCCTCGGTGAAGACGCGGTGATGCCGCTCCAGCGTTGCCGTCGAATAGACATAGACGGGCGTGCCAACCTCGCGCGCCATGTCGAGGAGGTTCACATCCTCGGCATGGAGGACGCCGTCGCGATAGGCGAAATGATGCATCGTGGTGGCCCGGAACGCGGGGTGGAGCGCCTGTTCGGCGCGAGGCGCGGCTCAGAGCAGCGGATCGAGGATGAAGGGCTTGTCGGGTTTCACCGGGCCCGTATCCTTCGGCATCTTGCCATCCGGGCCGGGCTGGCCGAGCGGCGTGTCCGGCGGCGGCTCCAGCGGGCCTCTCACGCCGCAGCCCGCAAGCGCCAGGATTCCGCCCATCAGGACGGCGAAGGCGGCAAGGCGGAGGGGACGGCGCGACGGACGGGACAAGGGCGACCTCGGATCGGCGGGCGGGGCGGACAGCATCGACAGCAAAGCTCCGGCGCAACCTATAACGCAGTGCCGCGAAAGGCGAGAGGAGACGCGCGCGCCCTCACACATCGAAGGTGACGACCACCGGCACATGGTCGGAGGGCCGTTCCCAGCTACGCGCCTCGCGCACGACGGTCATGGCTTGCGCAGTCGGCGCGAGAGCCGGCGTGGCCCATACATGGTCGAGCCGACGCCCACGATTGGAGGCCGCCCAATCGGCGGCGCGGTAGCTCCACCAGGTGAACAGCTTCTCCTGCGGCGGGACGAAGTTGCGCATCACGTCGACCCAGCGGCCGGCGGACTGCAGGCGGGCGAGTTTCTCGACCTCGACCGGCGTGTGGCTGACCACATCGAGAAGCTGCTTGTGGCTCCACACATCTGCTTCCAGCGGGGCGATGTTGAGATCGCCCACCAGCACGGAGCGCGCGGCGGGCGCCTGCGGGTGAAGGGCCTCCCAGACCGTCGCCTCGTCGAGAAAGGCGAGCTTGTGCCGGAACTTCTCGTTCACGTCCGGGTCGGGAACATCCCCGCCCGCCGGGATGTAGAAGTTATGGATGGTGAGCGGCGCCGAAAGCCCGGCCTCGCGGCCCAGCACCACGGAAATGTGGCGCGCATCGCCCATGTCGCAGAAGCCCTGCCGGCTCACCGATTCGAAGGGGCGCTTCGAGAGGATGGCGACGCCGTGATAGCCCTTCTGGCCATGAATCGCCGCATGCGGATAGCCGAATCGCGCCGCATCCTTCAGCGGGAAGCGATCATCGGGCGTCTTCGTCTCCTGCAGGCAGATGACGTCGGGCTGATGCTCGGCAGCGAGCTTGCCGACGAGTTCGATGCGCAGGCGCACCGAATTGATGTTCCAGGTGGCGATGGTCAGCGGCACGGGCGGGACGTCCTTGGATAAAGCGCGCGCGACCCTAGAGCATCGTGTCGCGTATTGCAGCCCGCCTGGGGAGAGGAAATCTCAATCGCGGTTGATGACGAACAGCATCGGGTCCGGCCGCTCGCTGGTGTTCAGGTTCGATACCGCGACCGTCGTGTCGTAGCCCTGCGGATCCGTGACGGTCCACTGCTTGAGCTGCATGGTCTTGGCGTCGAACATGATCATCAGCCGGTAGGTACCGACCATGGGCTGCTTCTCCTCGATCACCACCGTGGCGAAGACGTCGTCCTGATAGACGCCGGTGACGTTGGCGTTGCGCGCGAGATCGAAATTCTCGGCGAGCAGGAAGCGCAGCGGCGTTGCCGAGAGGGGGGTGATGTCCTGCGTCTTCAGCCGCTTGTCGCGCACGGCAACCGAGCGGCCGTCAGCCACCAGTTCGATCGGGCTCGGCGGAGCATATTCGAACAGAACACGGCCCGGCTTGAGAATGTAGAACTCGCCCTCCCGCCGGGTCCCATCCGGGTCCACCTGGACGAAATTGCCGCTCATCACCTTGAAGCTGTTGAAATAATCGTTGATGCGCTGGACCGTGACGGCTGCCGCCTGCTGGCCCGATGTCGCCGCCATCTGGATATTGGGATCGGCCGCCGGCGCCGTGGTCGGCGTCGATGCGGCGGCCGGCTTCTTCGGCGGGGCAAAGGGCGGTGCCGGCACCTGCGCCAGCGCCATGCCGGCACTCAGCGCGACAACGGAGGCGATGACGAGGGTAGAGGCGACGCGAAGACAGTGTAGATGGCGCATGATGCCTCGCTGCGGTCGCGCGGCACGCGACGTGCGGTTGACGATTTGGCCACAGGGGTAGCGTCCCGCTGTGGCGATCCTATGGCCCGCGGCGTGGCGACGCCTTGGGTACGCGGGGTCAATGAACGCCCCGATCAATCGACGCGGCGTCAATAACCGTCGCCCTCACCCGGCTCGATCAGGATGTCGCGCTTGCCGGCGTGATTGGCCGGTCCGACCAGCCCCTCGCGCTCCATCCGCTCGACCAGCGATGCGGCGCGGTTGTAGCCGATCTGGAGGCGGCGCTGGATGTAGGAGGTGGAGCACTTCTTGTCGCGCATCACCACCGCCACCGCCTGCGAATAGACGTCGCCGCCTTCCTCGCCCATGCCGCCCTTGTCGAACACGGCGCCACCGTCGCCGCCATCCTCGTCGAGATCGGCGGTGACCGCATCAAGGTAATCCGGCGCGCCCTGCGCCTTCAGGTGCTCGACGACGCGCTCGACCTCCTGGTCGGACACGAACGGGCCGTGGACGCGGGAGATGCGCCCGCCGCCGGCCATGTAGAGCATGTCGCCCTGGCCGAGCAGCTGTTCAGCGCCCATCTCGCCGAGAATGGTGCGGCTGTCGATTTTCGAGGTCACCTGGAAGGAAATCCGGGTCGGGAAGTTCGCCTTGATGGTGCCGGTGATGACGTCGACGCTCGGGCGCTGGGTGGCCATGATGAGGTGGAGGCCGGCGGCGCGGGCCATCTGGGCGAGGCGCTGGATGGCGCCTTCGATATCCTTGCCGGCGACCATCATCAGGTCCGCCATCTCGTCGACGACGATGACGATGTAGGGAATGGGCGAGAGGTCCATTTCCTCACGCTCATAGATCGCCTCGCCGGTCTCGCGGTCGAAGCCGGTCTGGACCGTGCGCACGATCTGTTCGCCCTTGGCGATAGCTTCCGCCACGCGGGCGTTGAAGCCGTCAATGTTGCGCACGCCGACCTTCGACATCTTCTTGTACCGCTCCTCCATCTCGCGCACCGCCCATTTGAGGGCGACCACCGCCTTCTTGGGATCGGTGACGACAGGGGTGAGCAGATGCGGGATGCCGTCATAGACGGAGAGTTCCAGCATTTTCGGGTCGATCATGATCAGCCGGCACTGCTCCGGCCGGTGGCGGTAGAGCAGGGAGAGGATCATCGTGTTGATGGCGACCGACTTGCCCGAACCCGTGGTGCCGGCGACCAGCAGATGCGGCATGCGCGCGAGATCGACGATCACCGGCTCGCCGCCAATGGTCTTGCCGAGCGCGATGGCGAGCTTGTGCGCGGCCTCGCCGAAATCCTTGGCGGCGAGGATTTCGCGCAGCAACACCTTGTCCCGCTTGGGGTTCGGCAGTTCGATGCCAATGGCGTTCTTGCCGGGAATGACGGCGACACGGGCCGAGATCGCGCTCATCGAGCGGGCGATGTCGTCGGCGAGACCGATGACGCGGCTCGACTTGATGCCCGGCGCCGGCTCCAGTTCATACAGCGTCACGACCGGGCCGGGGCGCGCATTGACGATGGCGCCGCGCACGCCGAAATCGTCGAGCACGCCTTCGAGATCGCGGGCGTTCTGGTCCAGCGCCTCGCGCGACAGGGCCGGCCCACCACGCGGCGGGGGCGGCGAGAGGAGATCGAGGCCGGGCAGCATGTAGCGGCGCCGCTGTTCCTCCAGTGCCGCGCGCCCGCCCTTGATGGAGCGGAGCGGCGGACGCCGGCTCGGGGCGGCGGTGCGGGGCGGCGGCGCGGGGGCGGGCTCGAAGGGCTCATCCTCGGCCAAGTCCCCATCTTCGCTGGCGAATCCCGCCGTATCGAGGACGGAAAGGTCGCCATGCCCCTCGAAATTGGGCTCCAGCCGCGCGCCCGGCCGGTAGTGATCCGTCTCTTCCTCTGCGCCGAGGTTGAGGAGGCGCGCCATGAGGCTGCGGCGCGGGCGCTCACGCAGGGCGCGGCGGCGGCCGCTGCCGGAAAAACGCGCCTTCAGCGTCAGCAGGCCATGCGTCGCCATGCCGAGAAGAAAGGCGAACCGGCTCGGTTCGTCATCCTCGATGTCGGTTGTTTCGCCATATTCGTCAGTGACTTGGGTGGAGCGAAGACCCATGCCGAGGGCGATCGGCAGGGTGAGGACCATGCCGAACAGGCAGAGCGCGCCGACCACCGCATAGTCGAAGCTGCCGAGCCAGCTGGAGCGCAGCGCGTCGGGAATGGCGAGCACCCCCTCGCCCAGCACGCCGCCGAGCCCGATGGGCAGCGGCCAGGCGCCGAAACGCGGCAGGCAGGCGGCAAAACCGCTGGCGAAGACAAGACCCGCAACCCAGGAAAACAGACGTGGGCGCATACGGTTAGGCCGGCGATGGGTGAGCGTCAGCCAGCCCCAGACGCCGATCGGCAGCACGAAGGCGAGGGCGGCGAGGCCGAACAGCTGGATGACCAGATCGGCCACCATGGCACCGGGCAAACCCAGCAGATTGGCCGGCGCGGCGGCGCTGGAACGGCTGAGACTCGGGTCATCCGCCGACCAGCTGCTGAGTGCAGTGAGGAGGACGATCGCGCCAATGAGGAGGGTGAGACCGATCAGTTCCTCGGCGCGGCGCCCGAGGGCGCCCCTCACCTCCTCGGGAAGGAAACCGCCCACCTTCTGCCGGCGGCGGGCCGGGCCACGGGGCGTCGGCGGCAGCGCGGGAGCGGCCCCCTTGCGCGGGGCGCGGCCGGCGCGCGGCGCCTCCGGTTCGAGGCGCGGCGCCCGCATCGTCGTCTGTGTCCGGCCCATGCTGGTTGCCCGCCCCTATGGCCCTGTCAGCCCAGCCCGACGAGGAGACGCTGCAGCGCCGCCTCGGTCGTGGCCAGATCCTGAACAAGCGCGATTCGCAGATAAGTCTCGCCGGGATTGCGCCCGTCCGCCTCGGCGCGGCACAGATAGGCGCCGGGCACGGTGCGCAGCCCCTCGCGCAGCCACAGCCGGCGGCAGGCTTCCTCGCCGCCGCCGACGCTGGCCACGTCGAGCCAGAGGAAGAAGCCGCCATCGGGCCGCTGATAGCCGAAACGCCCGGCCAGCAGCCGGTCCGCCAGATCGAACTTCGCCCGGTAGAGGTCGCGGCTGGCGACCACATGCGCCTCGTCCGCCAGCGCGGCGATGCCGACCATCTGCAGGGGCTCGGGCACCTGAGGCGCGGCCACGTTGCGGAACTCGCCGAAGGCTTCCATGAAGCGGCCGTCACCGGCGCAGAAGCCGAGGCGCAGGCCCGGCAGGCTGGACCGCTTGGAGAGCGAATTGAAGGCGACGACGCCGGCATAGTCCGGCCCGGCCACTTCGAGAATGCCGGTCGGCGGCGCATCGCCGAGCCAGATCTCCGAATAGCATTCGTCGGCGAAGATCATCACCTCATGGAAGCGGCACAGCGCGACCAGCCGCTCCAGATAGGCGCGCGGGGCGATGGTGCCCTGCGGGTTGGCCGGCGAGGCCAGATAGACAGCGACCGCCCGTTCGAGCAGCGCGCGGTCCAGCGAATCGAGATCGGGCAGCCAGCCGCCTCCGGGAGGCAGCGGCAGCGGCACGCTCTCGCAGCCGGCGGCCTCGGCGCCCGCACCATAGGCGGCGTAGAACGGATTGGGCAGCAGCACGGCCGGAGTCGCACCATTGAGCTGCCCCTGCTTGTGCGGCGACAGCAGCCGGCGTGCCATCAGGGCGGCGAAGAACAGCCCCTCGCGCGAGCCATTGAGCACCAGCACCTCGCGCTCGGCATCGAGCGGGCGCGGCAGGCTGTAGCGGCGGGCGAACCAGTCGGCGCTCGCGCGGCGAAACTCCGGCAGGCCCTTGCCGGCGGGGTAGCGGCCGAAACCGTCGAGATGGGCGGCAAGCACGGTGCCGACGAAATCGGGCATGGCGTGGCGCGGCTCGCCCACCGCGAGGCTGAGCGGGGCCTTGCCGGGGGTGAGGCCGGCGAGCAATTCGTTGAGGCGGATGAAAGGCGAGCGCGCCGCCGGGCCGGCATCGAGGGCCGGGGCGGAGGAATGTCGGGCATCGCCGCTGCGCAGGGGATCGGTCACGAAAAGGTCTCGGCAGGCCCCGCGGAAATGCGGGCTCTCGCCGGCAGGATAGAGCGCGCGCGGTAAAGGCGTTCTTAACCATGTACGCCCCGACGCCAGATGGGGCGCAAGAAAACCGGTGCGGGACGCCCGCGCCGGACGTGAACGAAACCACGGCGCCCGGCTCCGGCAGAAACGGACACGAAAGCCCCAGCGCGAGGCCCCAGAGACTGGAATGGAAAATCCCGGTGCGGGGCGCCCGCAGGGGCTGAAACGGAAACCCCGGCGCGGGGCGCCAGCGGGAGGCTGAAATGAAAAACCCCGGCGCGAAGCGCCGGGGCAGGCCGCGACAGCGGCAGCAGCGGGACGGGCCGGCGCGCGAGGCGCCGGCGCCGAAATCAGCTGTGATAGGCGCGCTCGCCGTGATCGACGATGTCGAGACCCTCGCGCTCCTTCTCCACCGACGGACGCAGGCCGACGATGATGTTGACGATCCAGAACAGGATCGCGGAGCCGACGCCCGACCACACCACCGTGACCAGCACGCCCTTGATCTGCGCCATGACCTGGGTGGCCATGTCGTAGGGCGCAACCGCGCCGGCGACGTAGTCATAGATGCCGGTGCCGCCGAGGGACGGGCTGACCAGGATGCCGGTGCCGATGGCGCCGACAATGCCGCCCACGCCATGGACGCCGAACACGTCGAGGCTGTCGTCATAGCCGAACGCGTTCTTCACCGTGGTGCAGAAGAAGAAGCAGACGATGCCGGTGACGAAGCCGAGGACGATGGAGCCGCCGGGGCCGGCGAAGCCCGCCGCCGGCGTGACCGCCACCAGACCGGCGACGACACCCGAGGCCAGGCCGAGCAGGCTGGGCTTGCCCTTGGCGAGCCACTCGACCAGCGCCCAGCCCAGAGCCGCCGCGGCCGGGGCCACGAAGGTGTTGAGCACGGCGAGGACGGTGAGCGGCGCCGCTTCGAGGTTGGAGCCGGCGTTGAAGCCGAACCAGCCAACCCACAGCAGGGCGGTGCCGACCAGCGCGAAGGGCAGCGAGTGGGGCGGCATCAGTTCCTTGCCGTAGCCGGTGCGCTTGCCAATGATGAGCGCGCCGACGAGGCCGGCAATACCGGCATTGATGTGAACCACAGTGCCGCCGGCGAAGTCGATGGCGCCGAAGGAGAAGATCAGGCCGGTGTCGGCGAGGATGGCATCAAGAGCGGCCTGAGCGGCCTCCTTGGCAGCCGGATCGGTAGCAGCGGCAAGAGCCTTGGCAGCGGCGTCAACCGCGTCCGGGCCGGCCCAGTACCACACCATGTGGGCCATCGGAAAATAGATGAACGTCACCCAGAGCGGGATGAACAGCACGATGGCCGAGAACTTGATGCGCTCGGCGAAGGCGCCGATGATCAGGGCCGGGGTGATGGCGGCGAAGGTCAGCTGGAAGACCACGAACACCAGCTCGGGAATGGCCACGCCCACCGAGAAGGTGGCGCCCAGCGATTCCAGAGTCACGCCGTTGAGGAACAGCTTGGAGAAGCCGCCAATGAAGGACGAGCCGCCGGTGAAGGCCAGGCTGTAGCCGTAGACAAACCAGATGATCGTGACGATGCAGACCGAATAGAAGACCTGCGCGATCACCGACAGGAAGTTCTTGGCGCGGACGAGGCCGCCATAGAACAGAGCGAGGCCGGGGACGGCCATCATCAGCACGAGGATGGTGCTCAGCAGCATCCAGGTGGTGTCGGCCTTGTTGATCGCCGGCGCCGCCGGCGCCGCGGCAACCGCCGCATCCTGGGCGAACGCGGCGGCTGATGCCAGCGCCGTCACCGCCAGCGCGGGAAGACCCGCGCGTATCCAATTCTTCATCGTCATGGGTTCAATGCTCCGTCGCAATCGGAAAAGTCGGGATCAATGGCGCTGGCTCAGAGCGCGTCGGCGTCGGTCTCGCCGGTGCGGATGCGAACGGCCTGGTCGATCGCGTAGACGAAGATCTTTCCGTCGCCGATCTGGCCGGTCTTCGCCGAGGTGGTGATGGCGTCGATGACCTTGGTCACGTTCTCCGAGGCCACGGCGACCTCGATCTTGAGCTTCGGCAGAAAGCTCACCGCATATTCCGCGCCACGGTAAATCTCGGTGTGGCCCTTCTGGCGGCCATATCCCTTGACCTCCGTGACGGTCAGTCCGTGCACACCGATCCCAGTGAGCGCATCCCGGACTTCCTCAAGCTTGAAAGGCTTGATGATAGCCATGACGATCTTCATGGTTCCTGTCCCCGCTTGGCCTAGAACCCTGCACAT
Organism: Ancylobacter radicis; assembly: GCF_018449475.1. Taxonomy (GTDB): domain Bacteria; phylum Pseudomonadota; class Alphaproteobacteria; order Rhizobiales; family Xanthobacteraceae; genus Ancylobacter; species Ancylobacter radicis. The sequence goes on from NZ_JAHCQH010000012.1 coordinate 162,341, forward strand.
CGGGCTCCTGGCGTTTGATGTCGTACTCGGCCAGGCGGGTTTACTCCCACCCTTTCGGTCAAGCCGGGATGATAGGAATCAATTCGCGTGCCAACCGTGACGGAACAAGCCTTTCATGCGCCTCGCGCCCCCGATTCACGCGATATGAGGGGGCTGACCGCCCGGATTCGTCCTCCGCTCGCGGCTCCAACCCTGCACAATTCTTGATCGGCCACGATTCCGGCTGTTAGGCACCGCCCAAAATTCGACACACACTATCTAATTTTTAGGCAAATGCCTCAAATGGCTTCACCCACGGGCCGGATCAGGCCTTCCTGTGCCACCGAGGCGACGAGCCGGCCGGCCTGATCGTAGATGAGGCCGCGGGCAAGGCCGCGTGCCCCGGAGGCGCTGGGGCTGTCCTGGACATAGAGCAGCCAGCCATCGGCGCGGAACGGGCGGTGCAGCCACAGCGCATGATCGAGGCTGGCGGCCTGGATGCGGCTACCCAGCACGCTGGTGCCATGCACCACGGTGGTCGCCTCGAGCAGCGTCATGTCGGTGGCGTAGGCCAGCACGGCACGATGCAGCGCCGGATCGTCCGGCAGCGCCTGGGCGGCGCGGAACCAGACCCTGCGCCGGGGCACGGCATGGCGCTCGCCGAGGCCGATCGGCTTCAGCTCGATCGGACGCGGGCGCAGCCAATAGTTCCGCACCGGCTCCGGCAACCCCGCCAGCACGCTGTCGGCGAGATCATGGATACCCGGCACATCCTGCGGCGCGGGCACCGGGCCTTCGAGGTCGAGCTGGTGGTCGAGGCCGGGTTCCTCGCGGTGGAAGGAGACCGACATGATGAAGATCGGCCGCCCGTGCTGGATCGCCACCGTGCGCCGTGTGGCGAAGGAGCGCCCGTCGCGCACCCGCTCGACCTCGTAGAGGATGGGGGCGGCGGGATCGCCGGCCAGCAGGAAATAGGCGTGCAGCGAATGGGCGGCGATGTCGACCGTGCGCTGCGCGGCCACCAGCGCCTGCGCCAGCACCTGCCCGCCGAAGACACGGGTGCGGAATGGCCAGGATTCCGGCGGATTCCGGCCGCGGAACAGATTCACCTCGAGCGGTTCAAGATCGAGCAGGTCGACCAGTTCGGCGGTGCTCGATCCCGGCGGGCGCGATGCTGCGGCGTCACTCATGGTCGCTCCGGCTCCCGGCTCATTGTCCCCTGCCCGTAGCTAAGGCATAGGATGGGGCGGACACAATCCGCCGCAGGCGGGTCGTCGTCCCGCCTGCGCACTCCCACGTATTGAGAGAGGCCGGCAGCGGGGCCAGAACGGCCCGATCAAGGAGGCATGAGCGATGGATCACACCACATCTCACGGCGCGGTCATCGCCGGCGGCGGGCTCGCCGGGCTGACGCTGGCGCTCGCGCTGCGCCAGGGGCTGGGCGAGACGGCGCGTCTGGCGGTCGCCGATCCGGTATTCGCCCGCGCACAGGTCAAGAGCGCGGACATGCGCGCCTCCGCCTTCGCCGCCGGGGCGCGGCGGCTGTTCGAGACGCTCGGCGTGTGGGAGCGCGTGGCGGGCGAGGCGCAGCCCATGCTCGCCATGGAGATCACCGATTCCAAGCTCTCCGACGCGGCACGGCCGGTGTTCCTGTCCTTCGACGGCGAGGTCGCGCCGGGCGAGCCCTTCGCCCATATGGTGCCGAACGCGGTGCTTCAGGACGCGATGACCGAGCTGGCCCGCGACCGCGGCATCGAACTTCTGCCGGCCGGCGTCGCCTCCTTCACGCCCCGCACTGCGGCCACCCAGATCACCCTCTCCGACGGCACGGCGACCCGCGCGGCGCTGCTCGCGGCCTGCGATGGCGGGCGCTCGAAGCTGCGGGCGATGGCCGGCATCGGCGTCGTCGGCTGGTCCTATCACCAGTCGGCCATCGTCATGACGGTCGGCCATGAGCGCCCGCATGAGGGCAAGGCGATCGAGCATTTCCTGCCCGCCGGGCCGTTCGCCATCCTGCCGCTGACCGGCAACCGCTCCTCCGTCGTCTGGACCGAGGCAACGGAGACGGCGCAGAGCCTGCTGAGGCTGCCGCGCATCCTGCTGCTCGACGAGTTGGAGCGCCGCTTCGGCCTGGAATGGGGCGCGCTGGAGATTCTGGACGAGCCGAAGGCGTTCCCGCTCGGCTTCCAGATGGCGCGCCGCTTCATCGGCGAGCGCCTCGCTCTGGTGGGCGATGCCGCCCACACCATCCACCCGATCGCCGGGCAGGGCATCAATATGGGCCTGCGCGATGTCGCCGCACTCGCCGAGGCGATGACCGACGCCGCCCGGCTCGGCCTCGACATGGGCAGCGTCGACGTGCTGGAGCGTTACCAGCGTTGGCGCCGCTTCGACACGCTGACCATGGGCGCGGCGACGGATGGGCTGAACCGGCTGTTCGGCCAGCGCAACGATGTCGCCCGGCTGATGCGCGATGTCGGACTCGGCCTGGTGGAGCGCCTGCCGCGGCTGAAGGACTTCTTCATCCGCGACGCCGCCGGCATTGTCGGGGCGGCCCCGCGCCTGCTGCGCGGCGAGGCGTTGTAACGCCTCAGCGCCGCTCGGCCTCTTCCTCGGAGAGTTGGCGGGCCTCGTCCGCCAGCATGATGGGAATGCCGTCGCGGATTGGATAGGCGAGGCGCGCCGGGCGCGAGATCAGCTCATGGGCCGCGCGGTCATATTCCAGCGTCGCCTTGGTTACCGGGCAGACGAGGATTTCCAGCAGCTTGGGATCGAGCTCGTAGCCGGAACGGGGGGACGGTGTGGTCTCGGCCATGGCGGCATCTCCTGAAGCAGACGAGGGCCCGGCGCGACACCGGGATTTTGCGCTATATAGCGCAGCCGGCTGACATTCTCACGTCAGCCGCCGCATCTTGCCTCCCCAGAGAACCCCGCCAATGGACACGTCCCAGCTCGATCTCGTCTATGAGCCGCGCCTGCATGGCGAGACGGTCCAGCAATGGGTGTTCCGCCGCCTTCGCCGCTCGGTGATGAGCGGGCGCTTCCCGCCCGGACAGGCGGTAACGATACGCGGCCTTGCCGAGGCGCTGGGCGTCTCCGCCATGCCGGTGCGCGAGGCGCTGCGCCGGCTGGTGGCCGAGCGCGCACTGGTGCTGCTCGACAACCGCCGGGCGCGCGTGCCGGAAATGACCGCCCGGCGCTTCGAGGAATTGATGGCCGCGCGCACGCTGCTGGAATGCGAGGCGGCCTCGCGCGCCCTGCCGCTGGCGGATCGCGGCTTCATCCGCCGGCTCCACGCGCTCAACCGCGATTCGGACGCGGCGGTGGAGGCGAACGACACCGAGGCGATGATCGAGACCAACCTCGCCTTCCATGGCGCGCTGTATGGGGGGCGGCCGGACAATGTGCTGCTGCCGCTGATCGAATCGGTCTGGCTTCAGATCGGCCCGTTCATGCGCATGGCGCTGGAAGACCTTGAGACCCATTACCCGGTCGACCGCCATGCCGAGGCGCTGGCGGCGCTGGAAGCCCGGGACGAGGCGGCCCTGCGCCGCGCCATCGAGGCCGACATTCGCGACGGCATCGGCCATCTGAGGGCCAGGCTGGGCTAGGGGCTACAGTCGTGCCGTCATGCCCGGGCTTGGCCCGGGCATCCATGAATTCGTTGCGGAAGCGGCCCAAGACGTGGATGGCCGGGCCAAGCCCGGCCATGACGGTAGGAACCGTCGTAAGATCGCTCAGACCGCCGCCTTGAGCTTCGGCGCGCCGCGGCGCGCCTCGCCATAGAGCCGGGCGGCCGTGCCGAAGGCGGTGAAGACGCCGGAGGAGAGTTTGTCTTCCCAGAAGCGCCATTCCGGGTGCCACTGGATGGCGATGTTGAAGCCCGGCGTGTTCGGCACGCGGAAGGCCTCGATCGTGCCGTCCTCGGCCTGTGCCTCGATCTCGACGGCGGGGGCGAGCTGGGCCACGCCCTGACCGTGCAGCGAGTTGACCCGCCAGCGATCCGCGCCGGCCAGGCTGGCCAGCAGGCCGCCCGGCGCCAGCGCCACGTCATGGGCGGGCGCGTATTGGCCATCGAGGTCGAGGCTCGAATCCTCGCGATGGTCGAACCGGCCGGGCTGCTGGTAGAGCTTCTGGAACAGTGTGCCGCCCAGCGCGACATTCATCTCCTGAAAGCCCCGGCAGACGCCGAACAGCGGCACGCCGCGTTCCAGCGCCGCCTTGATCAGCGGCAGCGAGATATCGTCGCGGTGCGGATCGGCCGGCAGCGGCGGATCATGCGGCAGGTCGCCATAATGCTGCGGGCCGACATTGGACGGGCTGCCGGGCAGGAAAATGCCGTCGACGAGATCGAGAATCTCCTCGATCACCACGCGCTCCGGCGCCATCGCGGCATCGACCGCCGAAATGGTGCCGGGGATCAGCACCGGCATGGCCTGCGCGCCGCGCGCGACGGCATAGATGTATTTCTCGGTAACGCCGTGAGTGTTCTGACCATTGATCGTTTTCACGTCGCTGATCACGCCGATGACTGGCCGCATGATGCCTACCCTGAATTCCGGTTCCCCGATGTGGGAGCGGCACCCCTTTCCTGTCAACCGGGAGAGCGCGCGTGAGCCATGCAATCCGTGCCGCCCTCCTGCGCGGTTCTCGTGCGCCGCTCGCGTGCGCCACTCTTGCGGCACAGGGGCCGGCGGCACTAGAAGCGGGGCACGTTCACACGGCGGACCGCCCATGCCGACAGCTCTGACCTCGCAGGATTTGTTCGACCGCTTCACCGAGCTGGGGATCGCCACCCGCACGGTGGAACACCCGCCGCTGTTCACGGTGGAGGATTCGCAGGCGCTGCGCGGCGAGATCGCCGGCGGGCATACCAAGAACCTCTTTCTCAAGGACAAGAAGGGCAATCTCTTCCTTGTCGTGGTCGAGGAGGAGGCCCGCGTCGACCTCAAGAGCCTGCATGTCCCGCTGGGCGCGGCGAGCCGGCTCTCCTTCGGTAGCGCCGAGCTTCTGGAGGAGGTGCTGGGCGTAAAGCCGGGCGCCGTCACCGCCTTCGGCCCGGTCAACGACACGCAGGGCCGCGTCACCGTCGTGCTCGATGCCGGGCTGATGGCGTATGAGGTCATCAACTGCCACCCGCTGGTGAACACGGCGACCACCACCATTGCCCGCGACGACCTGATCCGCTTCCTGCGCGCCACCGGCCATGAGCCGATCATCCTGGCCGTGCCGCGCCGGGCGGAAGAGACGAAAGATGAGGCGGGCGGCGAGGCCGGGGGCGAGGCTACGCCGGGCTGATCGTGCCGTGCCGAAGCGGTTGCATTCACGCACCGGCCAACCATGTTAGAGCGGCGCACGCGAGAGGCGGGCGCGACGAGGATTGCGAGGGGACGACACCCATGTTGCTGAACCAGCCCGCCACCCCCCCGAACGGGACGACGCCGGCCGGCGATGATGTCGTGATCGACGTCACCACCCGGAGCTTCATGAAGGACGTGGTCGAGGAATCGCGCCAGCGCCCGGTGCTGGTGGATTTCTGGGCCCCCTGGTGCGGGCCCTGCCGCCAGCTCACGCCGATCATCGAAAAAGTGGTGCGCGCGGCCAAGGGCAAGGTGCGCCTCGCCAAGATGAACACTGACGAGCACCCGTCCGTGGCCCAGCAGCTCGGCATCCAGTCCCTGCCGACCGTCTATGCCTTCGTCAACGGCCAGCCGGTCGACGGCTTCATGGGCGCGCAGCCGGAAACCCAGATCCAGGCGCTGATCGACCGCCTTGTCGCGGCGGCCGGTGGCGAGGATGCCGCCGGCGACATCGCCGAAGTGGTGGCGACCGGCGAGGCCCTGCTGGCCGAGGGCGACCTTGTCGGCGCGGCGGAAGTGTTCGCCTCCGTGCTCGCCGAGGAGCCGGGCCATGTGAAGGCGCTGGCAGGTCTCGCCCGCGCCCAGATGACCGCCGGCGACCTCGCCGCCGCCAAGGCGACGCTGGCACTGGCGCCCGAGGCGATCGCCAATGACCCGGCGCTGACCGCCGTGCGGGCCGCCATCGAGCTTGAGGAAGCCGCCGCCGAACTCGGCGATGTGCGCGACCTGGAGGCCAAGGTCGCCGCCAACCCGCTCGACCATCAGGCGCGGTTCGATCTGGCTCTGGCGCTCAACGCCCATGGCAAGCGCGAGGAGGCGGCCGACCATCTGCTCGCCATCGTGCGCAAGGACCGCACTTGGAACGAGGACGGCGCGCGCAAGCAGCTCGTGCAGTTCTTCGAAGCCTGGGGGCCGACCGACGAGCACACCCTCACCGGGCGGCGCCGCCTGTCCTCCATCCTGTTCGCCTGAGCCTTTCTCACCCGCTCGAAGGAGCCTTGATGGCGATCAACAAGCCCTATGGCGGCCCTTCCGAGCTGCCGCGCACCATTCCGCTGTTTCCGCTGGAAGGGGCGCTGCTGCTGCCGCGCTGTCAGTTGCCGCTCAACGTGTTCGAGCCGCGCTATGTGGCGATGGTCGACGCGGCGCTGGCCGGCAGCCGGCTGATCGGCATGATCCAGCCGGCCTTCGACCCGACCGGCCGGCCCATGGCCGGCGGGGCGGCGCTGGCCGGGGTCGGCTGCGTCGGGCGCATCACCGAGATCGCCGAGAGCGGCGACGGGCGCTACATCCTCAACCTCTCCGGCGTCGCCCGTTTCCGCCTGCTGGCGGAGATCGAGGCGGACACGCTGTTCCGCCAGGGCGAGGTGGATTTCGCGCCCTTCGCCGACGACTTCAAGCCGGGCGCGGGCGGCGACGCGGTGAATCGCGGGGCGCTGCTGCGCACGCTCGCCGACTATCTCGACGCCAACCAGCTGGAAGCCGACTGGGAGAGCATCAAGGACGCGCCGAACGAGGCGCTGGTCAATGCGCTCGCCATGATGTCGCCCTTTGGCCCGCGCGAGAAACAGGCGCTGCTGGAGGCGCCGACGCTCGGCGCGCGCGCCGAGATGCTGATCGCCGTCACCCAGATGGCGATGGCCCGCACCGCCGGCGGCGACGGCGACAACTCGCTCCAGTAGCGGCCCTACTCCGCCGCGATCGGCGGATTGGGATGCGGCGGGCGCGGTGTCGCCGGCTGCGGCATGACGGGCTGCGGCATCACATGCACCGTCGGCAGGGCGGCCGGGGTGGCGGTCTCGTCCGGCTCGTCCCGCGCGCCGACGAAGCGCCCGAACACCCGGCCGAAGAAGTGGCCGAGATCGTCCATCAGCGTGAACACCGCCGGCACGAAGACCAGCGACAGCGCGGTCGAGGCGAGCAGCCCGCCAATCACCGCGATCGCCATGGGCGAGCGGAAATCGCCGCCCTCCCCCAACCCCAGCGCCGACGGCACCATGCCCGCCACCATGGCGATGGTGGTCATGACGATCGGCTGGGCGCGCTTGCGGCCGGCCTCGATGAGCGCCGTCGTCCGGTCGGTGCCGGAATGGATGGCCTCGATGGCGAAATCGACCAGCAGGATGGTGTTCTTGGTGACGATGCCCATCAGCATCAGGAAGCCGATCACCACCGGCAGCGTCATCGCATTGCCGGTGATGAGCAGCGCGATGAAGGCCCCGCCCACCGAGAGCGGAAGGGCGATCAGGATGGTCACCGGCTGGAACACATTGGCGAACAGCAGCACCAGCACCGCCAGCACCATCAGCACGCCGGCTCCCATGGCGGTGGCGAAGCCGCCGAACACCTCGGCCATGATCTCGGCGTCGCCGGTTTCCCGGAGCACCACGCCCGGCGGCAGGTTCCGCGCGGCGGGCAGGGCATAGACCTCGGCCAGCGCCTCGCCAAGCTGGGTGTTGCCGGCCAGATCGCCCTCGATGGCGACGCGGCGGGCGCGATCATAGCGGTTGAGGGCGGTCGGCCCGGTGCCGAAGGAGATGTCGGCCACCGCCGCGAGCGGCACCGAGGCGCCGGCCGCGGTGCGCACCTTCAGCGTCTCGAAAGTCGAGATATCCGCCCGCGCCGCCTCGTCGAGCTGCACCCGGATCGGCACCTGGCGGTCGCCGGCGGAGAATTTGGCGAGGTTCTGCGACACGTCGCCAATGGTGGCGATGCGCACCGTCTCGGCGATGTCGGCGACCGACACGCCAAGCTCGGCGGCCTCGGCCAGCTTGGGCACGACGCGCAGCTCCGGCCGGTCCAGCGCGGCGGTGGTGACGACATTGCTCAGCCCCTTCACATCGGCGCGGATCTCGCGCTCCAGTTCCAGTGCCGCCTGCTCCACCGCCTCGCCATTCGATCCCGACAGGATCAGGGTGAACTCGCGCTGGCCCGGCCCGGCCCCGCCGGAGGAGCCGAAGCTGAAGCGCAGATCCGGGATGCGGGCGATCTCCGCCTGCATCCGGGTCTCGAATTCCTTCTGCGTCGCCGCGCGGTCGGCCCGCGGCACGAGGTTGACGATGATCGTCGCCTTGCGCACCTCGCCGGCACCGTTGGCGGGCCCGCTGGTCTCGCCCGAACCGGCGGTGGCGAACACGCTACCGACTTCCGGCTGCGCCTTCATCTCGTCGGAGATCTCGTCGACCACCTGACGGGTGGCGGCCAGCGTCGCCCCCGGCGGCAGCTCGACGGAGAGCACCGAGCGCGACACGTCGGAATTCGGGATGAAGCCCGACGGCAACAGGGTGGAGAGGTACATCGAGCCGATGAACAGCAGGATGCCGCCCGCGACGGTGAGGAAGCGATGGCGGATCGAGGTGTGCAGCAGGCGGACATAGACGCGCATCAGCGCGCTGTCCGGCGTCTCGCGGTGGCCATGGTCGCGCATGAAATAGGCGGCCAGCATCGGCGTGAGCAGGCGCGCCACCAAGAGCGAGAACAGCACGGCGACCGCGACGGTGATGCCGAACTGGCGGAAATACTGGCCGGCAATGCCGCCCATGAAGCTGACGGGCAGGAACACCGCGACGATGGTCAGCGTGGTCGCCACCACGGCGAGACCGATCTCGTCCGCCGCCTCGATGGCCGCGCGATAGGCGGATTTGCCCATCCGCATATGGCGTACGATGTTCTCAATCTCGACAATCGCGTCGTCGACCAGGATGCCCGTCACCAGCGTGACGGCGAGCAGGCTCACCCCGTTCAGCGAGAAGCCGAGCAGGTCCATCACCCAGAAGGTCGGCAGGATGGAGAGCGGGATGGCGAGCGCCGAGATGATGGTGGCGCGCCAGTCGCGCAGGAACAGCATGACCACGATGATCGCGAGGATCGCGCCCTCGATCAGCGTGTGCATGGCGGAATCATAATCCGCCTCGGTGTACTTCACCGTCGAATCGATCAGGGTGATCTCGACTTCCGGGTGCGCGGCCTCGAGCTTGCGAAGGTCCTCCGCCACGTTCTCGGCCACCACGACATCGGAAAAGCCCTTGGCGCGGTAGATGCCGAAGGCGACCACCGGCTTGCCGTCGAGACGGGCGAAGATGCGCGGCTCGGCGGCGCCATCGGTCACCGTGCCGAGGTCGGCGAGGCGCACATGGCGCGAGGCCCCGCCTCCGCTGGCCGGCAGGGCGATGCGGGTCTGCGCCAGTTCGGCGACGGTGGTCGCCCCGCCCAGCGTGCGCACGGACTGTTCCTGCGTGCCGATTTCACCCCGGCCGCCGGCCAGATCGACATTGGTCGCGGCGAGCTGCCGGTTGACGTCGGCCGCGGTGACGCCGAGGGCGGCGAGCCGGTCCGGGTCGAGCGAGATGCGGATTTCGCGTTCGACGCCGCCCTCGCGCTTGACCTGCGCCACGCCGCGCACGCCCTGAAGGGCACGGATCACCGTGTCGTCGACGAACCAGGAGAGTTCCTCCGGCGTCATCGACGGCGCGGAGGCGGCATAGGTGACGATGGCCATGCCTTCGACATCGATGCGCTGGATCAGCGGCTCCTCAATGTCCTGCGGCAGTTCCGAGCGGATATTGGTGACCGCGTCGCGCACATCGTTCACGGCGCGGTCGACCTGCGTTTCCAGCTGGAACTCGACCGTGGTGATGGAGGTGCCTTCGGTGATCGACGAGGTGATGTGCTTCACCCCCTGCACGCCGGCCACCGCTGTCTCGACCCGTTTCGTCACCTGGCTTTCCAGCTCGCTCGGCGCGGCGCCGGGCTGGGTGACGACGACGGAGACGATCGGCACGTCGATATTCGGCATGCGCGTGATCGGCAGCCGGTCGAAGGTGAACAGGCCGATCGCGGTCAGCACCACGAACAGGACGATGGAGGGGACCGGCTTGCGGATCGCCCAGGCGGAGACGTTGAGCGCCATCAGGAATTGCCCTTCGCGGGATCCGGCAGCGGTACCGGCGTGACGGTGTCGCCCTCGCGCAGGAACCCACCGGCGCGGGCGACCACCTGCTCGCCCTCGCTCACGCCCTCGATGATCTCGACATAGCCGTCGCCCTTGAGGCCGGTCTTCACCTTGCGCAGGCGCACCGTATCATCCTCGATGACGAGGATGGTCGCGCCCTCCGCGCCGAACTGGATCGCCGATTGCGGCAAGGCGAGGCCCTGGCGGCGGGCCAGTTCGATGACGCCGCGCGCATAGGCACCCGGGCGCAGCCGCTTGTCGTCCGGCAGTGCCACGGCGACGCGGGCGAGGCGCGTGGCGGTGTCCACCTTGGCGCCGACGAGGCGCACCCGGCCCTGTATCGGCGCGTCGAAGCCGGCCGGCGTCACCGCCACCGGGAGATCGACGGCGATGCGCGGCAAAGCGGATTCCGGCACTTCGGCATCAAGGTCGATGGCGCCGTCCTTCACGATGCGGAAAAGCGGCTCGCTATTGGCCGACAGCACGATGGAGCCGATGCGGGCGGAGCGCGACGAGACGATGCCCGCCTGCGGCGCCTTGATGTCGGTGCGGGCCAGCCGCACCTCCAACTCGTCGCGATTGGCGGCGATCTGGGCGACGTCGGCCTCGGCGGCGATTACCGATTCCTCGGCGGCCGTGACCTGCGCCGCCGCGACCTTGGCCGCGCGCTCGCGCTGGTCCAGCACCTCCTGCGAGGTGGCGCCGGTCTTGATCAGGGTACGGGCGCGCTCCACCGCCGCATCGGCCTCGGTGCGCTGGGCGACGGCCTGTTCGAGCTGCGCCTTCTGCTGGGCGATGGCGGCGCGGGCACGGGCGGCATTGGCGGTGTTCTGCGCCAGCAGCGTGACCAGCATGTCGCGGGAGAGGCGGGCGAGAACCTGGCCCTGCGCGACCCGGTCGCCCTCCTCGACGAGGATTTCCTCGATCCGCAGAGCGTCAATCTCCGGCCCGACCATGATCTCCTCGCGCGCCACCAGCGTTCCGGTGACCGGCAGCGTCTCCACTACCTCGCGCCGCGCGGCAGGGACGACCGAGATGGAAATGCCCTTGACCTTGGCGGGCGCGGGCGCCGCGACCTCGGCCTGCGCCGGCTCGCCAAAGCTAAGGCCCGCCGCGATGCGGTCGCGGAAGGCATAGCCGGCGATGCCCACCACGACGGCGGTCATGGTGAGGGCGAGGGCGACGCGCCCGGGGAAGGAAGGGGTCTTGGCGGTCATGGAATCTCATCCGTGGCGGGCGTCGGCGCGCGCGGCGCGAGCATCCGGCCGATCAGTTCGGCAATCTCGGGCATCATACGGTCGAGCGGCATGTCGGGATCGAAGCGGCTGCGCAGGATGAGGCCATCGCCAATCGCCCCCAGCAGCAGCATCACCATGTCGCCATCGAGGCCGGGATCGACCTCGCCTTTGGCCTGCGCCGCGTGAAAGCAGCGCAGGATCGCGTCGTTCATCTCGGCCTCGACCGCGTCGAAGGTCGGCTTGAGCGCGGGATTGCGGGCGGTTTCGGCATAGATCTCAGGGCCGAGCGCGATGCACACCGCCGGAGCCTCGCGGGAGAACAGCGCCGCGCCCATGCGGGCGATCCCCTCGACAAAGCTGGGGGCCGTCTCAAGCACCTCGATCAGGGTGGTGCGAGCGGCCTGTTCCTCCTCGATGATGGCGAGGATGATGGATTCCTTGGAGGGGAAATAGCGGTAGAGCCCACCCGGGCTCATGCCGGCCTCGGCACAGATCTGCTGCATCGAGGTGCCGTGGAAGCCGGAGCGGGTGAAGCAGGCGATAGCCGCGTCCAGCACACGGCGGCGCGGTTCCGGCCGGCGGGGCGCCGCCACCTTGGAAGGGGCCGGTCGATCGCCGGGAGGGCGGCCCGACGGGGCCGGCAGGCGGGCGGGAGCGGCGGGCATCGACAGCATCCGATTTGAGAGCGAACGTTCGTTCGCATCTAGGGCAACGTAGCGTCAAGAGTCAAGAACGAACGTTCGTTCGCATCCCCTGACCGATACGCCGCATGGCGCGGGACGGATCAGTCGCGGCCGATCAGCGGCTGGAAGGTGCTGACCACGCGCTCATAGACCGGCTGCTTGAAGGGGATGATCAGCCGGGGCGTGCGCTCCAGCCGCTCCCAGCGCCAGTTGATGAATTCCGGCTTGTGCTTGCCGCCGCCGGGACGGTGGATGTCGATCTCGCCATCCTCGCCGGTGAAGCGGAAGGCGACCCATTTCTGCGTCTGGCCGCGATAGCGCCCCTTCCAGGCCTCGCGGGCGATCGGCTCGGGAAGGTCATAGGCGAACCACTCCGGCGCCTCGCCCAGCGGCTCAACCGAGGACACATTGGTCTCCTCGTAAAGTTCGCGCAGCGCGGCTTCCAGGGGCTCCTCCCCCTCATCGATGCCGCCCTGCGGCATCTGCCAGGAATGGTGGGCGTCCACATGCTCGGCCCCGCCGGTGCGCTGGCCGAGAAAGACCAGCCCCGCCGGGTTGACGAGGACGATGCCGACGCAGGGACGGTAGGGAAGCTGGTCGAAGGGGATCATGAGGCTGGGCCGTGGCTGGAGGCGCGCGGAAGGCGCCCCATCATAGGCGCACTGACCGTTCGCCCGTAAGACAGCGCCGGCATCTGCCTTGCGGTTAGGTAAACGCTCAGCGGGTGAGCGGCGCATCCATGTCGGTGCCGGCCGCGCGGGCCGCGTCCGCCGTGTCGAGTTCGCTGGCGCCCAGCACCTCATGGCGGCCGGTCGCGGCATCGTAGACGGTGATGCCGGCATTCGGCCCCTGCGCCCCGCCACCGAGGGCATTGGACAGGCTCGGCCGCAGCATCGGCGCGTCAACCGCGACACCGGTCGCCTCGAAGCCGCCGAGATCGAGCCGGCCATCGCCGAAGGACCACACCGGCTCATGCCCGTTCCAGGCATAGCAGCCGACGCCCACCGCGATCACCGCCACGCAGGCGAGGCCGACAATCGCCACGGCGGCGGCGTTGCGGGCGCTGTCGCGCCCGGCATCCCGGCCGAGCGGGGCCTCGTCGATCAGTCCGTCATCCAGCAGGGGGCGGCGCGAAGGCCGAAACGGTTCGATACGCATGGGAATCTTGTCGGCCCGGACCTTGGCGGGATCGCGGCAAAAAGGAGCGCGCGCGGCGGCACCCGCAAAAACAAAACCCCGCTCTTGCGAAAGAGCGGGGTTGTTGCTTCAGGGCCACATCCCGGCGCCAAAGCGCCGGGCGGGTCAACGCGGCGGGAAACTCAACACGAACCTCAGTTCGGCACCGCCGCCTTGGGGTCGGCCGGATAGGCGGCGTTCTTCTGCACGCCCTGGATCAGGTCGATCGCCAGCTTGAGCTGGGTGTCGTCCTTCGGGTCCGGCGGGACATAGGCCGGCGAACCGGTCTTCTCGTCCTCACCGTTCTTCAGATGACCCTTGAGCGAGGCCTCGCCGCGGGTGGTCTCGACACCGGCGGCCTCGGCCTTCTCCTTGACGTCCTGCGGGACGTCCTGGACCAGCTCGATATCCGGCGAGATGCCCTTGGCCTGGATCGAGCGGCCCGACGGCGTGTAGTAGCGCGCCGTGGTCAGCTTGATCGCGGCATTGCCCGAGACCGGGATGACGGTCTGCACCGAGCCCTTGCCGAAGGAGAGCGAGCCGAGGATGGTCGCCCGCTTGTGGTCCTGCAGCGCGCCGGCAACGATCTCGGAAGCCGAGGCGGAGCCGCCATTCACCAGCACGATCACCGGCTTGCCCTTGGCGAGGTCGCCCGGACGGGCATTGCGCCGCTCGGTCTCGTCGGCATTGCGGCCACGGGTGGAGACGATCTCGCCACGGTCGAGGAAGGCGTCGGAGACGTCGATCGCCTGGTCGAGCAGGCCGCCCGGATTGTTGCGCAGGTCGAGAATGAAGCCCTTGAGCTTGTCCTCGCCGATCTGCTTGGTCAGGTCCTCGATCGCCTTCTTGAGGCTGTCGCCGGTCGACTCGCTGAAGGAGGTGATGCGGATATAGCCGATATCGCCATCCTCGACGCGCGAACGCACCGACTTGATGTTGATGATGTCGCGGGTCAGCGTCAGCTCAAGCGGCTTGTCCTGCCCCTTGCGGATGACGGTGAGCTTGATCGGGGTAGCCACCGCGCCGCGCATCTTGTCGACCGCCTGCTGCAGCGTCATGCCCTTCACGTCCTCGTCGTCGAGCTTGACGATGAGATCGCCCGCCTGAACGCCCGCCTTGGCGGCCGGCGTGTCGTCGATCGGAGTGACGACCTTCACGAGGCCGTCTTCCATGGTGACCTCGATGCCGAGGCCGCCGAACTGGCCGCGCGTCTGCACCTGCATGTCGCGAAATTCCTTCGCGTCCATATAGGTGGAGTGCGGATCGAGCGAGGAGAGCATGCCGTTGATGGCCGCCTCGACGAGCTTCGAATCCTCGGGCTTCTCGACATAGTCGGCGCGCACGCGCTCGAACACGTCACCGAACAGGTTGAGCTGCCGGTAGGTGTCGGAGGCCGCGGCCATCGCCTGCGTCGGGGAGAGCAGGAACCGCGGCTGCGATGCGCCCACGGCCACCAGCGCGCCGACCGCCGCGCCAAACAGAAAAACTGACGTCTTACGCATCATCCGCGTGCCTTTTCGCTCTCGCTCGCCGCCCACCAGGGCGCTGGATCGATCGAGTTCCCATCTTTACGGAACTCGACATAGAGAATGGGTTGGGCGGTTCCAAGGCCGACCGAGGACACAAGTTGCGGTCCTTGACCCATCACCGCCACCGGTTCGCCAGAAAGGACGAACTGTCCCAAGCCTACCGTTATCTTATCCATTCCCGCCAAAAGAATATGGTATCCGCCGCCGGCATTGATGATCAAGAGTTGGCCATAGGAGCGGAAAGGCCCAGCATAGACCACCCAGCCATCGGCCGGAGCCGATACCTGGGCCTCGGTGCGGGTGCCGAAGGACACGCCCTTCTCCTGCCCGCCATAGCCATCCTCGGCGCCGAATGCCTTCAGCAGCGCCCCGCCCGCCGGCAGCGGCAGCAGGCCCTTTGCCTCGTCGAACGGGATGCCCGGCGACAGGCGCGCCGGGTTCTGCAACGCCGCCAGCTTGGCCGCGGGGCCTTGATCCGCCTCGCCTGGCGAGGCCTTGGCGGCCTCCGCCGCCTTGCGTGCGGCGGTCACTTCCTTCTCCACGCGCTCGACCAGCTCGCGCACATTGCCGGCCTCGGCCGCAAGCGCGGCGGCCCGCTGCTGCTCCGAGAGCAAGGCGGCCTCGCCCGCCTCCAGCGATTTCTGCCGCTCGTCGATCAGGGCGGCGGTGCGCCGCCGCTCCTCCGCCAACGAGCCTTTCAATTCTGCGAGAGCGTCCCGCTCGCGGGCGGTTTCCTGGCGCACGCGCTCCTGCGCCGCCAGTTCGCTCGCCAGCAATTCGGTCTCCGCCTTCAATTCCGGCAGCACCGCGCCGAGCAGGATGGCCGAGCGCACGGACTGCAGCGCGTCGTCGGGGCGCACCAGCAGCGCGGGCGGCGGGTGCTGGCCGAGCCGGGCGAGACCGCCGAGCACCTCGGCCAGCGTGTCGCGGCGGGCATCCAGTGAATCGCGGATGTCGGCCGCCTCACGACCCAGCTGGATGAGCCGCTGCTCGCTCGCATCGAGCGAAGCTTCGACCTCGCGCACCTTGATCACGGTGTCGAGCAGGGCCGAATTGAGCTTGGCACGGTCGCCCTTGATCGCGGCGATCTCGCCGGCGAGGCGTTCCTGCTCGGCGGCGCTGCCCTCCATATCGGTGTCGAGCTGCTGCATCCGCTGGCGCGGATCGGCCGCCGTGCTGTCGGACGACTGGGGCAGGACCTGCGGCGGCAGCGCCACCGACAAGGCGGCGGCCAGCAGCCAGCCGCGCGCCACCCGCCCGGACCAGAAGGGTGCGGCAGGGGGCGGAGAGACGATTCGGCGGCGCTCGGGCATCGGGTGAGGGAACGTGCGCGTGGTTAAGGTGGCGTTACCGTCCGCGCCTCTCCCGCTCAGGCCTTGTGATAGGGATGGCCGGCGAGGATGGTGGTGGCGCGGTAGAGCTGTTCGGCCATCATGACGCGAACAAGCTGATGTGGAAACGTCGCACGTCCGAAAGCGATGAGCCGATCGGCCCGCCCCCGCGCCGCCTCGCTCAGGCCATCCGCCCCGCCAATGAGGAAGGACAGCGCACGCACCCCGCGATCACGCAGCGCGGCGATGTCGGCGGCGAGCTGCTCACTGGACATCTCGACGCCACGTGGATCGAGGCCGAACACCGCCGTCTCGGTGGCAAGGCCGGCGAGGATGCCCGCCCCCTCCTCCGCCATGCGGTCTTCCGCGCGGCGGGCCGGGCTTTCAGCGATCTCCAGAACATCGGGTCCCGTCAGGCCGAGCGCGCGCCCGCCCTTCGAGGTCCGGTCGATATAGCGCGCGCAAAGCTCACGCTCGGGTCCGGCCTTGAGCCGGCCCACGGCAATGATCACCAACCGCACGCGCGCGGGCTCAGTCGCGCGGCATCTGGCCTGCACCGCCCGGCAGGGCGGCCGACCACATCTTCTCGATGTTGTAGAAGCCGCGTACTTCCGGCTGGAAGACATGGACGATGATATCGCTCGCGTCGATCAGCACCCAGTCGCAGGTCGGCATGCCTTCGATGCGGACACCCTTGACGCCGCGCTCCTTGAGCGCCTCGACAAGATGTTCCGCGATCGCGCCGACATGGCGCTGCGAACGGCCGGAGGCCACCACCATGTAATCGGCGATGGTCGTCTTGCCGCGCAATTCGATCGAAACGATATCCTCGGCCTTGTCGTCTTCAAGACGGGCCAAGGCAAGGGCCAGTATCTCCTCGGCGTCGAAACGCGCGTCGGAGACAGGTGCAGTCGCCGGGCTGGAGGCGGCTGCTGAGAGCGCCATGATGGACAGGGGTCCGGATCCTCTCGTCATTTCGGCAACGAACACGACGCGGACTTCCGCGCCGTTAATGCCGCCTTAAGATAAGGCAT
Source organism: Ancylobacter radicis (assembly GCF_018449475.1). Lineage (GTDB taxonomy): Bacteria > Pseudomonadota > Alphaproteobacteria > Rhizobiales > Xanthobacteraceae > Ancylobacter > Ancylobacter radicis. The sequence continues at coordinate 179,622 of NZ_JAHCQH010000012.1, forward strand.
AAAGCGGTCAATTTTCAACCGCCGCGATATTGGTGCCCCGTTTTCCCCTCAGGAGACGCCGCGCTGGCGCAGCAAGGTGGAGGAAAGCGGCGACTTCAGACCGTGCAGGAATACCCAGGACGGCGCCGGCCGATCGGCCAGGGAACCGGCATCCGCCTCGTCGATCCGCCAGCGGCCCAGCGCAATAGCGGCCGGCGTGGCGGTGGCGTTGAGCGAGCAGCCCGCCCGGTCGATGACGGCGATCGGCAGCAGCGCGGCAAGATCCTTCCAACGCTGCCAGCGATGGAAGGAAGCGAGGTTGTCCGCCCCCATCAGCCAGACAAAATGGACCTGTGGATAGCGCCGCACCAGCGTCGCCACGGTGTCATAGGTGAAGCGCGTGCCGAGCCCCGCCTCCAGCCCGGTGGGCACCAGCGCGGGATGGCGCGCCATCGCCAGCGCCCGGTCGAGCCGCGCGGCGAGCGGCGGCAGGGCGTGATTGTCCTTGAGCGGGTTGCCGGGCGTGACCAGCCACCAGACGCGATCAAGCCGCAGGCGCTTCAGCGCCAGCAGGCTCACCGCGCGATGGGCGGCATGGGGCGGGTTGAAGCTCCCGCCATAGAGGCCGACCCGCAGGCCGGGCGCGAGCGGGGGAATGCGCCGGTCGGCCGCGCCGCGCGCATCGTGCCGGACATCCCGGGTTGCTGGCTCCGTGCCGATAGCACCGCCCTCCGCTCAGCGGCGGGCGGTGGCTGGATCAGCCGCCATTCTTCTCCGCCTCCATGCGCTCCTTCAGCGCAAGAAGCTTGGCGAAGGGCGAATCGGGATCGACCGGCTTGTCGCGACGCGGCTCGTGACGCGTATCCGGGCGGGCATCGGAACGGGTGTCCTGACGCGGACCCGAGCTGAACCGCTCGCCCTGCGGACGGGCGGACCGATTGCCCTCGCGCCGGTCGTCGCGACGGCCCTCCTTGCGGGGGCCCTCGCTGCGCGGGGCCTCGTCGCGGCGCGGCGGACGCGCGGGACGCTCGCCCTCCCCGCCCTCGGGACGGCGATCATGGCCCTCGGTGCGGCGCTCGTCGCGGAACGGACGGCGCCCGCGCTCACCCTCGGGACGCGGCTCGCGGGCCGGGGTCTCTCCGGCCGGCGCGGCACCGGCCTGACCTTCCGCACGCGGGGCGGAGCGACCCTGCCCGCCCTTGCGATGGGCCGGACGGTTCTGCCCGGGCGGACGGCCCGGACGCCAGATCTCGATCATTGCCGGCTCGACCGGCTCCGCGGCAGCCGCCACGGGCGCGTCGGCAGGCGCGGCTTCGGATACGTCGACGACGCTTTCCAGCGCGGGCTCGACCGTCTGGTCGAAGACCGGATCGGTGAAGACCTCCCCGCTCACCGCGGCAACGGCCTCAGCCGAGGGCGGCTCGACCGGGGGCGCATCGGTCGCGGCCTTTTGCTCGGCCAGCTGTTCGGCAACCGCCTCGGGCTCCAGCGCCGGCTCGACCGTATGATCGAAGGCGACATCGCTGCCCAGCGGCAGTTCCGGCGCGGCGACGGGGTCGGACGTCGCGGCATCGGCCGGCACGTCGGCCGGCGATTCGGCGGCAGGCACTTCGGCGGGAGTCGCTTCGGCAGCCGGCACGACGGCAGGCGCGTCCACCTCGACCGGGGCCGGGCGGCGCTCCATGCGGTAGCCGAGCGAGCGCAGGATGGAGGCGAAATCCTCGCCCGCGCAGCCGGCCAGCGAGGTCATGGCGACGGTGGCCAGGAAGCCGGAACCATCATAGGCGCCGGCCGGCTTCTCGCCGGACACGCCGGGCCGCCAGGCGAGCGCCGGACGGATCAGATCGGCGAGGCGTTCGAGAATATCGACGCGCACCGCCCGCTCGCCGGCCACGCGGAAGCCGACGGCGCGATAGAGGCCCTTCTGGATCTCCGGGTCGACCGGGATCGAGGTGCGGCCCGAAGCGGCGAGGTGCGGGAGCTCGTCGAGCCCCTTCTGCTGCAGGCCACCATGCTTGAGCGCCCAGAGCTGGGCGGCCAGCGCGCGCGGCGCGGGCTTCAGCAGGGCGGGCAGGTAGATGTGATGGGCGCCGAAGCGCACGCCATGGCCACGCAGCACTGCGCGGGCCTCCTGCGCGAGGCTCTTCATTTCCTCGGCGACCTTGTGGCGCTCCAGCACGCCGAGCGACTCGACGAGCTGGAAGGCGATGCCACGGCCGATGCCGGTGATGTCCTCGGCCTTGCCAAGCGCCAGCAGCGGGCCGAGCAGCTTCTCGATATGCGACTTGAGCCACAAATCGAGGCGCGCCTGCACCGCGTCGCGCGCGGGGCCGGTCAGATGCTCATCGGCAATGATTTTGAGGCGCGGGGTCAGCACCTCCTCGCCGGGGATCAGCTTGGCAACCGGATCGCCGATCCAGCGCAGCGTGCCATCGGCGGAGAGCACGAAGGCATCGTCCGCCGCTTCCGCGAGCTTGGCGGCGCGCGCCTCGATCTCGCCGGACAGCGCCTTCTGGGCGGTCGCGCGCAGGGCTTTCGCCTCGGGCCCGCCGGCCGACGCATCGGCAGCGAACTGGAAGCCGAGCAGATGGCCGATCACGTGGCCTTCCACAATGACGTCGCCGGTCTTGGTGATTTCAGTTTCGAGCATCGCATTCTCTCGCAGGCGCCGCATCAGCACGCTGGTCCGTCGATCCACGAAACGGTGGGCCAACCGTTCGTGAAGCGCATCGGAAAGCCTATCTTCCACACGCCGTGTGACACCCCGCCAATGGTCCGGGTCGTCGAGCCAGTCCGGCCGGTTTGCTGCGAAGGTCCAGGTACGAACCTGCGCAATGCGCCCCGACAGCGTGTCTATGTCACCTTCCGTCCGGTCCGCCAAGGCCACTTGTTTCGCGAACCAGTCCGTCGAGATGCGTCCGAGGCGCATCAGATCGTCATAGACGGTCGAGACGAGGTCGGAATGGGAGGCCGGAGATACCTTCCGGTAGTCCGGCAACTGGCAGGCCTCCCACAGCCGTTCGACCGCGTTCGCGCCCTGCGCGTGGCGGCGAATGGCGGGATCGCGCGCCATCGCCTCGAGCACCAGCACATCCTCGGCGGTCGGCGCGCGGGTCAGCCCCTCCTCGCGCGGCACGACGCTCAGCGAGCGGTGCAAAGCCTCGATGGAGCTGAAATCGAGCGCGCTGTTGCGCCATTGCAAAACGCGGTGCGGCTCGAAGGCATGGGCCTCCAACCGCTCCACCAGTTCGGCATCGAACGGCTCGCAGCGGCCGGTGGTGCCGAAGGTGCCGTCGCGCTGGGCGCGCCCGGCGCGGCCGGCGATCTGGGCGATCTCGCCGGGATTGAGCCGGCGGAACTGCCAGCCGTCATATTTCACATTGCCGGCGAAGGCGACGTGATCGACATCGAGGTTGAGCCCCATGCCGATCGCGTCGGTGGCGACGAGATAATCGACATCGCCATTCTGGTAGAGCTCGACCTGCGCGTTGCGGGTGCGCGGGGACAGCGCACCGAGCACCACCGCCGCCCCGCCGCGCTGGCGGCGGATCAGCTCGGCGATGGCGTAGACCTCATCCGCCGAGAAGGCGACGATGGCCGAGCGGCGCGGCAGGCGGGTGATCTTCTTCTCGCCGGCAAAGGTGAGCTGCGAGAGGCGCGGGCGCACCAGTATGCTCACGCCCGGCAGCAGCTTCTCGACCAGCGGGCGCATGGTGGCGGCGCCGAGCAGCAGCGTCTCCTCCCGGCCGCGCCGGTTCAGCATCCGGTCGGTGAAAATGTGGCCGCGATCGAGATCGGCGGAGATCTGAATCTCGTCCAGCGCCACGAAGGCGACGTCGAGATCGCGCGGCATGGCCTCGACGGTGGAGACCCAGTAGCGCGGATTGGCCGGCTTGATGCGCTCCTCGCCGGTGATCAGCGCGACCTGGCTTTCACCCGCGCGCTCGACGAGGCGCTGATAGACCTCGCGGGCCAGCAGGCGCAGCGGCAGACCGATCAGGCCGGAGGAATGGCCCAGCATGCGGTCGATGGCGAGGCTGGTCTTGCCCGTATTGGTCGGGCCGAGCACGGCGGTGACGCCCCGCGCACGCAGCGAGGGCGCAAGTGCCTGGGTGCGGGAGGCGACGTAACCCGGCGGGGCGGCGATATTCATTGGCATTTCTGTCCGTCGAGCCGGCAAGTCGGACCTTGTAGCACAAGGCTCCGGCCAAGCGCGACCGACCTTGCGTCGCGGAAATCACAATGGCGAGGGGCGGGCGAGCGGCGACGATGAGCCGGTCAATCGCGCGGATCAGCCGATCTGCCGATGCATCCCGCTCACGGCACCTGCGCCCGCGTCGGCTTGGCGCCCTTGTCGACCATGGGCTCGCTGACGAAGCTCTCGGCCTCGATCTGCGCGACGCCGAGCGCCGTGTTCACCGCCGCGCGGAACGGCACCAGCATGCGGGTGCCGGCGATCGGCGCTAGCCAGACGAACATTTCCTTGTTGTTCATCATGTATTTGACGCCGCTCCGACTGGGCCGGTGACCGGCCACCGGGCGATAGGCGATGCGGCAGACCACGGTCGGACCGGAATAACCCTTGTCCGCCGCCACATTCTCCATCCGCTCGAAGGAGAGCTGGAGATCATAGCGTTGGCGCCCGTCGAAGATGGACAGCACGCGCTCGCATGCCTTGGCCGACAGCGGCTCCTCGCCGCCCGGCACCAGGATGAGCGCCGCCGACATCGGATCGAGAATGTTCTTCTTGTCCTTCTCCGTCACCGGCACGCGGTCAGGCGCGTTGGAGACCGGCGGCTCGACCCGCATTTCGGTAACGGTGTCGTTGCTCATGACGAGGCGGATACCTTCCGCCTTGCGTTCGGTCTCCGCCTCCATGGCGAATGCCTTCGGCTGAAGCGCCCCGCGGGAAATCGCGCCGCGCGCGCCAGCCGTGCCCTTGCCGGCGGAAACAGCCTGCGCCACGCCGGTCAGGCGCGCGCTGCCCGAGGCCGTGTAGGAGCGGTCATCGATTTCCAGCAGCAGCGCGGCGCGGCCGAGTTCGAGGCCCGCCAGCGAAAGCGTGTAGCGCGCCTCAAGCCGCCCATCCGCGACAGCGGAGGTTGCCGCAACGCCGGAACCGGCGAGCGCAAGGAGCGCCGAGAGGCAATAGCGATGCATGAAGACGCTGATCCCGAACCACGCGGCGAATCATTTCCGATTGCACCGAAACGTCATCTATCCCAGATTCCGATGGCGGCGGAACTGTGACTCCGCTCCTCACGAACGCGGCACGGGCCGGAGCAATGCGCGGCGGCGGCCTTGACGGGGCCGGGGGGCTTCCTTATAGGAGCGCACCTCTAATTCACCGATGCCGTATGCGGGATCGTCAGGCTGTTGTCATAAGCCTGCGGCGCAGCGGCTGCGAACTTAAGGAAGTCCACGATGTCCCGTCGGTGCGAACTTACCGGGAAGGCGGTTCTGACCGGCAATCTCGTGAGCCACTCTAACCGCAAGACCCGTCGCCGGTTTCTGCCGAACCTGGTGAATGTCACGCTCACCAGCGACGTGCTGAAGCGGTCGGTGAAGCTGCGCGTGAGTGCCAACGCTCTCAAGACCGTCGATCACCGTGGCGGCCTCGACGCCTTCCTCGCGAAGGCCTCGATTGACGAGCTGTCGCCGAAGGCTGCCGATCTGAAGCGCGCCGTGGCCAAGGCCTCGGTCGCCGCCGCCGCCGCGGCCGCCTGATTGCGATGAAGATTGCCGGCACCGAGGTCTCGGGCGTAAGCCTCGCCATTCCCGTCGTCGCCATGATGGCGGTGGTGGCGGCCTCGAATGTGCTGGTCCAGCATCCGGTTGAGTATTTCGGCCTTGCCGAAGTGCTCACCTGGGGTGCCTTCACATACCCGCTGGCCTTTCTCGTCAACGACCTGACCAACCGCCGCTTCGGCCCTGCCGTGACGCGGCAGGTGGTCTATGCCGGTTTCGCGCTGGCGGTCGTTCTGTCGATCTGGCTGGCGACGCCGCGCATCGCGCTGGCGTCCGGCTCGGCTTTCCTGGTCGGTCAGCTCCTCGACATCGGCGTGTTCAACCGCCTGCGCCGCCTGAGCTGGTGGCACGCCCCGCTGGCCGGCAGCCTGCTCGGCTCGGCGCTCGACACGGTGCTGTTCTTCTCGCTGGCCTTTGCCGGCGATGCCGACATGTCCTTCCCGGTGACCTATGCCGCGACCGGCATCACCGTCCCGCTCTGGGTTGGCCTCGGCTTCTTCGATTTCCTGGTCAAGGTTGGCTGCGCGCTGCTGGCGCTCATCCCCTATGGCGCGCTGATGGGCTGGCTGAAGCCCTGGAACGGCGCGCCGGCCACCGGCCCGCTCGCCCGCTGAGCCGCCGCACCGTCTCTCTCCATCTCATTCGACGACCGCGAAACGCAACAACACCGTGCGCTGGACCGGCGAGAAATTGTCGTCCGACATCAGCGTGATGACGAGTTCGCCCGCCGCGTTGCGGTGGAGGCCGATGGCTTCCATGTTGTCGATGGCAGCCGCGCGATTGACCTCGATCAGCGTCTGCCCCTCAATGACCGCCCCGTCGCGGATATCGGCCAGCGGAAAACGCCGCATCCGCATGGCGACCCCGCGCAGCGGATCATAGCGGCGCTCCAGCAGATAGACCTGCCCGTCATCGGAGATCGCCGCATCGGTGGCGGAAAAGCCGTCAATGCGGGTGATGGAAAAGCGCCCGATCCGGTGGGGCTTGGCCAGCGGATCGAACAGGAAGCCCGGCAGCACCGCCGGATCGTCCGGGCTCTGCTCGGCAATGACGATAATCGCGCTGCCGGTGCCCGCCGGCGGCGCCAGCACGACCTCGGGGCCCTCATTGCTGCCGAGCCGGGACAGTTCCGGGTCGGAGATCAGCCGCGCGCCAGGCGCCTCCAGCGTGTTCGCCGCCGGAAAGCTCCAGACCTCCTGCCGCCGCTCGATGCCGACGACATAGCCGGAGGGCGTGCGCGCCAGCGATTCCACGTCGCCGCGCCCCTCGCGCTCCAGCGTCCGCCCCTTGCCGGCCAGCATCGGCGCCATCCGCGCGCCGCTGATGCCGGTCGGGCGATCCGCCTCGGCCTCAATGCGCCCCGTAAGCCACATGCCCTTGTCGGTGACGGCCAGAAAACCCGCGCCGTCCGGCTGCATCACCAGGCCGGAAATCCCGCCGAAATCGGGCGACGGTGACGAGAGCACCAGCCCGCCGCGAAACTCCAGCGGGCCGAAGCGCCGCGCCCCGCCCGGCTCGAAACGCTCGACCGGGATCGGCGTCGCGCGCACCTCGATCGGCATCGGCTCGGTGAAGGCGGGTGTGGACAGCAGCAGCAGTGCCGCCAGAACGGCCCGCCAGGGCGTGTGCGTGAAACGCGCGGGATTGCTCATGGCAGGCTCCGGGACGGCGGCAGCATCCGCAGCAGCAACCCGTCGCGGCGCAGGAAATGGTGCCAGAGCGCGGCGCCCACATGCACGAGAACGAGGCCCGCGATGACATAGGCCAGCGCGACATGGATGCGCCCGGTGCCCAGGCTCTTGCCATAGGCCGTGGTGGTCAACGCGCCGAGCACCGGCTGGATCAGGATCGCCAGATAGAGCAGGCCATGGGTGGCATGGGCGGCCATGTGCTGCCAGCGCGGCATGCCGACGGGCAGCGGCGGCGCGCGATGGGTAAGCCGCCAGCCGATTCGCAGCAGCGCCAGCGCCAGCACGGCATAGCCGGCGATCAGATGGGTGCGGAACAGATAGAAGCGCGGATCCGTTCCACGCTCGAAATAGCCCCATCCCCAGCCGGTGGCGAACTGAACGAGAATGAGCGCGGCCATGGTCCAGTGCAGGGTGCGGGCGACGCGGTCATAGCAGGCGGGCATAGGACATCCGGCGGTCGAATCGAGGTGAAGGCTTGCCCGCATATTGCGACGCCGACGACTTCCGTGTCATGTCAGACGAGCCGCCCCCGACGTGGACGGTTTGCAGGCATGACGCTTCGGGAGGCAGACAGGGTGGCACGCCCCACAATATCGGAGCGCGCCTCCAGCACCGCCGCCGGAAACGAGCTCCCGGCAGACGAGGCGGATGCGGCTCAGGAGAGCCTTACCGGGCGCCCACGGCCCGCCCGCAAGAGCTCCCGCTCGGCCGAGCCGCGCACCCCGCGCCGGCGCAAACGGATCGAGGCCAAGCGCACGGCCATTCTCGATGCCGCGCTGGCGCTGTTCTCGCGCCACGGCCTGCACGGCACCAGCGTGGAGCAGATCGCCGAGCTGGCGGCCGTGTCCAAGACCAATCTGTTCTATTATTTCGGCTCGAAGGATGAGGTCTATGTCGCGGTCCTGAGCCGGCTGCTCGACCAGTGGCTCGATCCGCTGCGCAGCCTCGATCTCGACAGCGACCCGGTGGCCGGGATCGGCGAGTATATCCGCCGCAAGATCCTGTTCTCGCGCACCCATCCCGAAGCCTCGCGGCTGTTCTGTTTCGAGATCGTGCAGGGCGCGCCGCTGCTGCGCCGTGAACTCGAAACCTCGCTGAAGCAGCTGGTGGAGGCCAAGGCCGAGGTGATCCGCGCCTGGACGGCGGCCGGGCGGCTCGCCCCCGTGGACCCGCATCACCTGATCTTCGCCATCTGGGCGACCACCCAGCATTATGCGGATTTCGCGTCCCAGATCGATGCACTGCTCGATACGGGGCTGGACGACGAGGCCTTTGCGGAAGAGGCTGCACGCAACATACAACGCATCATCCTCGACGGCATACGCGTGCGCGCCGACCGCTGAAGATCGGGGAATCCAGGGAGCCGTCATGCCGTCCCGGCCATTGCACCGCCGCCAGGTCCTGCGTTCCGGGGCCATCGCCTCGATCGGCGCGCTGTTTGCTGCGCCCTTCGTCACCTCCGGCGTGCTCACCGCGAAGACGCTGGATGTGGACGCGCTGCTGTTCGACCCGGAAGCGCCGACCGGCGGCAACCCCAAGGGCGACGTCACCATCGTCGCCTTTTTCGACTATAATTGCGGGTATTGCCGCAAGGCCGCCCCGGCCTTGGCCAAGCTGCTGCGCGAGGACGGCAATGTCCGCCTCGTCTACAAGGACTGGCCGATCCTTTCGGAAAGCTCGGTGGTGGCGGCGCAGCTCGCTTTGGCGGCCAAGTATCAGGGCCGCTACGAACTCGCCCACGCGACGCTGATGAACACGCCGCTGCGCGGGCAGAGCGACCGCATCGCCGAAACGCTGCAGAAGGCCGGGATCGACCGCAAGCGCCTCTCCGCCGACCTTCGCACCCATGGCGAGGCCATCGGCGCGCTGCTGAAGCGCAACAATGAGCAGGCCGAGGCGCTCGAATTGCCGGGAACGCCGGTCTATCTGGTTGGCCCCTTCAAGGTCGCGGCGGCACTCGATTATGCGGGTTTCGTCGGCGTCGTCGAGGACGCCCGCAACCGCGCCAAGGGCAAGTAGCCCTCCCTGCCGTCATCCTGCCTGACCACCGGCAGCGCGAGGCCGCCGGGACCGTTGCGCCCGCGCGGGCGCATTGCCTGATCCGATTCCACAGCGGCACGGGATAGGATTTTACGATGTTGAGGATTATCTAAAGTAATCATTTGTCGGCGATGATCTAAGACAATAAAACCGGCGTATCGGCTATGTATGCCTATTAATTGTATAAATATTTATGATCTAGTTGATAAAAATAAGTAATTTAATCTGATTATTTGAACGGCGATTGCTCTTATTACCTGCTTTCAGAATGAGCATACGGAGTTCTACGTAACCCATCTGCATCTGAAAACCTGATCTGGCACGGCATCTGCAAAGGATGCTCTGTCTTTTCTCAGCGTCACATCAGCAAGGATGGGGAACATGCCTGCACTCACCTCTCTCTCGCGGCGCGTCGCCATCGGCGCGGTTGCAGCGGCGCTCGGCCTCAGTGCCCTCGCCTCGCCGGTCCTCGCGCAGACCAAGATGCGGCTCGCGGTCGAAACCAATAGCGGCGATCCGCTGAACATCATGCTCGCCAATTTCCGCGATGCGCTGGCCAAGTCCGCCGGCAGCGACGTCACCATCGAGTTCTTCGAGGGCGGCGCGCTGGGCGACGAGACGGCGCTGATGGAACTGATCCGTGCCGGTGAAGTGCAGGTCGTGCCGATGGGCTCGGACGTGGTGACGCTCGACAAGGGCTTCTCCGTGCTCGACACGCCCTTCCTGTTCGCCGACAAGGCCAGCGCCCGCGCGGCCTTTGACGGCGCATTCGGCGCGCTGCTGGCGGAATCCCTGCGCAAGAAGGCGGGGCTGGAAGTGCTGGCCTTCGGGGAACTCGGCTTCCGCACCATCTCGACCACCAACAAGCAGATCAACACGCCGGCCGACCTCAAGGGCCTGAAAATCCGCACCCCCGGCAGCCCGACGCGCATCCTCGCCTTCAAGACGCTCGGCGCCGCCCCGACCCCCATGCCGCTCGGCGAGGTCTATATGGCGCTCAAGCAGGGCGCGCTGGACGGGCAGGAAAATCCGCTCTCGGTGATCAAGGACTTCTCCTTCTTCGAGGTGCAGAAATACATCGCGCTCACCAACCACGTGTACACGCCGATCACCCTCGCCATGAACGGGGCGGCCTATGACGCTCTCTCGCCCGAGCTCAAGGCCAAGGTGAAGGAGGCCGCCAAGGCCGGCGCCGCCGCGACCCGCAAGGTCTCCGACGACAGCGACGCGCGCCTCGTCGACGAGTTCAAGGCCAAGGGCGTGACCGTGACGACGCCGGACCTTGCCGCCTTCCGCAAGGCCGCCGAGCCGGTGAAGGGCGAGATCGCCAAGGTCGTCGGCCCGGACCTCATGACCAAGCTCGAGGCGTCGCTGAAATGAGCGTTCCCACAGGTGCCGAGGCCAGCGCGGGCTTCCGTTACGACGGCTACGGAACGCTCGGTCGGCTGGGCCTCATCTACATCGCCTCCAGCATCGTCATGGACGCCGAATGGGCGGCCATGGCGGCGCCGGGCCTGTCGGTTCACACCACGCGCGTGCGCCTGCCGAAGGTGACGCTCGAAGGCATCGACCAGATGATGAACGCGCCGGAGCTGGAGCAATCCGCCCGGCTCGTCGGGTCCGCGCCGATCGACGTGCTGTGCTTTGGCGGCACCAGCGCCTCCTTCGTCTATGGCACCGCCTATGACAAGGCGCTGATCGGACGGATGGAGGGCTGGGCGCCGGGGGTGAAGGCGACTACCGCCTCCACTGCCTCGCTCGCGGCACTCGCCGCGGTGAAGGCCGGGCCGGTGGCGCTGGCGACACCCTATGTCGACGCCATCCACCAGCGGGCGATCAACTTCCTCGAATCGAACGGCCATCCGGTTCTCAACAGCGGCAATCTCGGCATTGACGAGGATTGGGCGCTGGCCGAGGTGCCGCTGGAGAAGGTGTTCGACCATGTGGTCGCCTGCGACCACCCGGAGGCGGCCGCCATCTTCATCTCCTGCACCAATTTCCGCTCCTGTGGCGTGATCGAGGCGCTGGAGACCGCGCTCGGCAAGCCGGTGATCTCGGCGGTGCAGGCCTCGTTCTGGCATTGCCTGGAAGTGGCGGACATCAACGGCGCCCGCCCCGGCTATGGCCGGCTGTTCGAGCGCCGCCTCGCCCCGCAGGAGACGGGCCCATGACCTTCAACCTCCCCCGTGCGCACCTCGCACTGTCCGAGCGGACAGGACGCATACCGGCGCTCGCCCTCCTCTCCTGGCTCGTCGAGACGGCCGGCGTGGTGCTGATGGCGGGGCTCGCTTTGCTCGTTCTCGCCAATGCGACCGGCCGCTATTTCTTCGCGAGCCCGCTGCCCTGGACCGAGGAAGTGGTCTCCATCCTGCTGGTCTGGATCGCCGCGATCGGCGTGACGCTCGCCGCCGGGCGCGGCGCGCTGGTTGGCTGCGAGATTCTCACCAGCCGGCTGCGGCCGAGGCAGGCCCGCACGCTGGGGCGCGCGATCAGCTTCGTCAGCGCCCTGATGATGCTGATCGTCGCCTGGTATGCGTGGCGCTACATGGGCGTGTTCGGGCGGGACACGACCCCGCTGCTCGACATTCCCAAATCCTGGCTGTCCGGCGGGTTGCTCGCCGCCGCGCTGGGAATGGCGATGGCCTTTCTCTACCGAACGATCATGCCGCAGGATCCCGACCGGCTCGCCCGCGAGGTGACGCCATGATGCTGGCCCTCGCCGGCGGCTCGCTCGCCCTGCTCTGCGCGCTGGTGGTGATCGGCTTTCCGATCATCCTCGCGCTCATCGCCGCCGTGCTGATGTTCCTGTGGATCAGCGGCGGCTGGGTGCTCGCCTTGCCGCAGCAGACGCTTACCGGGGTGGCCGACTACATCCTCGTCACCCTGCCGCTGTTCATTCTGGCCGGCGGCATCATGAACAATGGCGGCATCGCCAAGCGGCTGTTCGACTTCGCGGTGGCGCTGGTCGGCTGGATGCGCGGCGGCCTCGCCCATGTCGACGTGCTCACTTCCATCTTGTTCGGCGGCATGATCGGCACCTCGGTGGCCGATCTCGCCGGCACCGGCTCCGTCACCATCCCGCACCTCAAGAAGAACGGCTATCCCGGCCCCTTCGCGGCCGCGGTGACGGCGACCTCCTCGGGAATCGGCGTGCTGATCCCGCCCTCCTCGCCGATGATCCTCTATTCGGCGGTGACGGGAACCTCGCTCGGCGCCCTGTTCCTCGCCGGCGTGGTGCCGGGCCTGCTGATGGGCGGCATGATGATGGGCGTCATCTCATGGCTCGCCCGCAAGCATGGCTGGGGCACCGCCGGACCGTTCCTGCCGCGCGAGGTGCTGCGCACCGGCAAGCGGGCCATCCTGCCGCTCGGCCTGCCGGCCTTCATCCTCATCAGCCTGCTCTCGGGTGTCTGCACGCCGAGCGAGGCCGGCGCCTTCGCCCTCGCCTATGCGTTCATCCTGTCCAAATTCGTCTACCGCTCGATCAGCTGGACGGAGCTGCGCAAGGTCACGGTGGACGGGGTGATCATGACCGGCGAGGTGCTGATCGTCGTCGGCTTCTCCACAGCGCTCGGCTGGGCGCTGTCACAGGCCAAGGTCCCGGTCGCGCTGGCGGACGGGTTGCAGCTGCTGTTCCCCTTCGAAGCGCCGACGCTGAAGCTTCTGGTTCTGCTGCTGCTCGCCCTGATCGCCGGCATGGTGCTCGACCCGCTCATTCCGATGATCATGCCGATCCTGCTGCCTTCGCTGATCGCGATGCAGGTGGACCTCGTCCATTTCGGCGTGCTGATCGTGGTGACGGTGGTGATCGGCCAGATCACCCCGCCGGTCGCCATCGCGATCCTGGTCTCCGCCAAGATCGCACGCGAGGACGTGGTGCATGTATTCCGCGCCAACATGCCGTTCTTCTTCGGCATGGTGGCGTTCCTCATCCTGCTCACGGCCGTGCCGTGGCTCTCGACGGGGCTGCCGTCTCTGATGGCGGATTAAGGCGGGGACAAACGAAAAGGGCGCGCTTCTGGCGCGCCCTTTTGCATTTAAGAGAGGGTCAGAAGCTCAGGCAGACATATTTCATGTCGAGATATTCCTCGATGCCATATTTGGAACCCTCGCGGCCGATGCCGGATTCCTTCACGCCGCCGAAGGGTGCCACTTCCGTGGTGATGACACCGGCGTTGATGCCGACCTGCCCGTAGCGCAGCGCCTCGGAGACCCGGAACGCGCGGCCGAGATCGCGGGTGTAGAAATAGCAGGCGAGGCCGAATTCGGTGTCGTTGGCGAGGCGGACCGCCTCTTCCTCGGTCTCGAAGCGGAACACCGGCGCGACGGGGCCGAAAATCTCTTCGCGGGCGAAGTTCATCTCATTCGAGGCATTGGCGATCACGGTCGGCTGGAAGAACTGGCCACCGCGTTCATGGCGTCCGCCACCGGTGACGACCTTGCCGCCCTTGGCCAGCGCGTCGGCGACGAAGCCCTCGGTCTTGGCCACCGCCTTGTCATCGATCAGCGGCCCCTGCACCACGCCCTCCTCAAGACCGGAACCGACCTTGAGCTTGGCGGAGGCGGCAGCGAACTTCTCGACAAAGGCATCATAGATGCCGGCCTGGGCATAGAAGCGGTTGGCGCAGACGCAGGTCTGGCCGGAATTACGGTATTTGGAGGCGATGGCGCCCTCTACCGCCTTGTTGAGATCGGCATCGTCGAAGATGAGGAAGGGCGCGTTGCCGCCCAGTTCCATCGACACCCGCTTCACCGTGTCGGCGGCCTGCTTCATCAGGATCTTGCCGACCGGGGTCGAGCCGGTGAAGGTGATCTTGCGCACGGTCGGGTTCGTGGTCATCTCGCCGCCGATCTGCGAGGCCGAGCCGGTGAGAATGTTCACGACACCCGCCGGATAGCCGACCTTCTCGGCCAGCACGCCCCAGGCGAGCGCCGAATAGGGCGTCTGGGTGGCAGGCTTGACGACCGAGGTGCAGCCGGTCGCCAGCGCCGGCCCGATCTTGCGCGCCAGCATCGAGGACGGGAAGTTCCACGGGGTGATCGCCGCAACCACGCCAACCGGCTGCTTGGTGACGAGGATGCGCCGCTCGCCCCAGGGCGAGGGAATGGTGTCGCCATAGACCCGGCGGGCTTCCTCGGAGAACCAGAGGATATAGGCGGCGGACATGCCGACCTCGCCCATGGACTCGGCAAGCGGCTTGCCCTGCTCGATAGTCAGCAGTTCGGCCAACGCGCGCTGATTGTCCATGATGGCGGCGTGGAGCTTGCGCAGCATCTTGGCGCGCTCGTCCGCCGTGGTTCGCGAGAAGCTCTCGAACGCCTGGTCAGCCGCGGCGATGGCGCGCTTCGTCTCCACCGTGCCGGCATCCGGGACCGTACCGATCACCTCGCCCGTCGCCGGGTTGGTGACGTCGATCGTGGCGCCGCTATCGGCCGGCACCCACGCGCCATCGATGAAGTTGGCCTCGCGCTTGAAGTCCGCCCAGTTCATGGGTCTTGCCCTCCGGTTCCGGCCACCGTCCTCATGACAATGCCGGGTGAAGGCTATCTAGCGCCAGCGCGCGGGACGAACAATTCCCCCTTGTGATCACAAAGGTTTCCACACACGCCACCGGAGCACGAGCCCGGCCACGCGGCGCCGCTCGGCAGCGGTAATCCGGGCGGGTAATCTGGCATGTCACGTGCATCGTAATTTGCCGAAGAGATTATCAGCCGGGTGTCCGCATGGCCGTCTTCCTCGTCACCTTCGAACTCGCCGCTCCCGCGCACAATTTGGCGATGGTGGAGGCCATCAAGCAAATGTCGTGGACCCAGCTCGGCCCCACCACCTACGCCGTCTCCACCGAGGAGACCGATGAGGTGCTTTTCTACCGGCTAAGGGCATTTACCCAAGACAAGGACAGCCTCTACGTCGTCCTGCTGCGCAAGCCTTATCGCGGCATGGGGTTCCGCGAGGTGAACTACTGGCTGGAAGACAATCTGCGCTGGTGACCGCTGGCTTGCCGCGATCCTGACGGGCCCACAAAAAAGCCCCGGCTCACGCCGGGGCTTTTGCGTTCAGGACCACTGGCGCGATCAGTTGCTGTTCCGGTTGCCGAACAGCTGGAGCAGCATGATGAAGAGGTTGATGAAGTCGAGATAGAGGGTGAGCGCGCCCATGATCGCCTTGCGGCCGGCCACCACGTCGTCGTCACCCGCGAAATACATTTCCTTGATGCGCTGCGTGTCCCAGGCGGTGAGGCCCGAGAAGATCAGCACGCCGGCCACCGAGATGACGAACTGCAGCATGGAGGAGGCGAGGAAGATGTTCACCACCATGGCAATGATCAGGCCGAACAGGCCCATCACCAGGAAGGAGCCCATCGCCGACAGGCTGCGCGAGGTGGAGTAGCCATAAAGGCTCAGCGCACCGAAGGCGGCCGCGGTGATGAAGAACACCCGCACGATGCTATCATGGGTATAGACGAGGAAGATCGACGACAGCGACACGCCGACCAGCGCCGCATAAAGCCAGAACACGCCCTGCGCCGCGCCGACGCTCATGCGGTCGACCCGGAAGTTCAGGAACAGAATGGCGGCCAGCGGGGCGAAGATCACCACCCAGCGCAGCGGGCTAAGAAACAGCGCGACGCCGAGATCGGTGAGATAGAGATTGGGCGCGATGGCGGCAGCGGTCGGCACGTCGGAGACGGCGAACATGTAGATGCCCAGCGCCGCCGCGCCGGTGATGGCGAGGCCGAGCGTCATGTAATTGTAGACGCGCAGCATGTAGGAGCGCAGGCCCTGGTCGATCTCGGCCTGCGTCCGCGCCGCGGTCGCCCCGAAGCGCGGCACGGAGACGTTGCGGTTATAGTCGGACATAGTCGGATCCTCTCCCGTGCATGACCGCCAGCGTCGCAACCGGCGGGATTGTTCAGCAGGAATATGAGGTCCGCCCCGGCCTGCCGCAAGTTAAGTTTGCGACAGGCTTAGCGCGCCCGCACGGCGAAGCCTTGCTACAGATTGCGCAGGATGCGCGCCGGCTTCTGCCCGAGCGCCCGCCAGGTGCCGATCAGGCCGAAGCCCACCGTCAGCACCAGCGCAACCGCCGCCGCCCCGAGCGCCGCGCCGGCCGACCAGGCAAAGCCGACCTTCATCACCTGGGTGACGACGACATAGGCGGCGATCGTGCCGGCGCCGACGGCAACGGCGGCCGTCACAAGGCCGAGCGCCGCATATTCCAGCGCATAGGCCAGAACCAGCCGGGCGCGGGTGGCGCCGAGCGTCTTGAGGATGACGGCGTCATAGACCCGGTGATGCTGTCCGGCCGCCAGCGCGCCGGCCAGCACCAGCACGCTCGCCACCAGCGTGACGAGGCTGGCGCCCCGGATCGCCATCAGCAGATTAGCGACGATCTCGCCGATCTGGGTCAGCGCCTCCTTGACCCGCACCGCCGTCACGGCGGGAAAGTCCCGCGCGGCGGCGCGCGAGACGACGCGCTCCACGGCCGCATCGCCCCCGCCCGGCAGCGCAAGGGTGGCGAGCGAAGTATGCGGCGCGCCACGGAAGGTGTTGGGCGAGAACACCATGACGAAGTTGATGGCGAGCCGTTCCCATTCCACCTGCCGGAGATTGGCGATGCGGGCGGTGATCGGGCGGCCCAGCACGTTCACCGTCACGCTGTCGCCGATCTTCAGCCCGAAGGCGTCGGCGATCTCCTTTTCGAAGGAGACGAGCGGCGGCCCAGCATAACCGGCGGGCCACCATTCGCCTTCCACCAGCGACGAACCTTCGGGCACCGCGTCGGCATAGGTGATGCCGCGATCGGAGGACAGCACCCAGGCAAATTCCGGCGGCGGGGTGATGCTCTCCGCCGGCCTGTCACCCAGCGTGATCAGGCGCCCGCGCAGCATGGGGACGATCTCCACCGCGCCGGTGGGCGCCTGCTGCTTGAGAAAGGCCGCGAAACGGTCGGTCTCGGTGTTCTGGATGTCCAGGAAGAAGAAGCTCGGCGCCTGCTCCGGCAGGCGCGAGGTGAGTTCGCGCGTCAGGCTGCGGTCGATCAGCGAGAGTGTCACCAGAAGCGTCAGGCCAAGCCCGAGCGAGAGCACGATGGTCGGGGTCAGCGCGGCCGGCCGGTGGATATTGGCGAGCGCCAGCCGGGCCTCGGTCAGGCGCGGGCGCGGCAGCCGGCGGGCCAACGCCATGATCCCGAACCCGACGAGGCGCAAGGTCACCAGCACGCTGGCGGCCGCGATCAGGTAATAGATCGCAATGCGCCGCTCCTCGGAGGCGAGCACGGCAAGAATGGCCAGCGCGGCAATGGCCAGCACCGTCATCACCGCATAGATCCGCCGCGGCCGTCGACCGCCCGCTTCCACCTCGTCGCGGAACAGGGCGGAGACCGGCACATCATGGGAGAGCCCGAGCGGCCACAGCGCGAAGGCGAGCGCGATCAGCGCGCCATAGGCCACCGCCAGCACCAGGGCGGCGGGTTGCAGGCTCGGCACGATGGCGATGGGAAGCAAATGGCCGAAAGCCGCGTTCACCGCGAAGGGCAGCGCCGAGCCGACGACCAGCCCGATGGCGATGCCGATGGCGGCGATGAGGCCGACTTCCACCAGATAGATGGTGAACACCGTGCCGCCCGGCGCGCCCAGGCTCTTGAAGGTGGCGATGACGCCGCGCTTGGCGTCGAGATGGCTTTTCACCGCATTGGCGACGCCGACGCCGCCGACCAGCAGGGCGGTCAGGCCGACGAGGGTCAGATATTCGGTGAAGCGGCGGACATTGTTTTCCAGCCGGGGCGCGGCCGCATCGCGGGTGCGGGCCTCGAAGCCCGCTTGCGGCGCGCCCTTCTGCACGTTGTCGACGAAGGAGGTAAGCGCAGACGGGTCGCTCATCTGCACCCGGTAATGCCAGCGCACGAGGCTGCCGGGCTGGAGCAGTTGCGAGGCGCGCAGCGCGTCGAGCGACACCATGAGCCGGGGCCCGAAGCCGATGCCGGTGGAGAGTGCGTCCGGCTCCCGCTCGATCAGCCCGCGCAGCACCAGCTTCGCCTCGCCGAGCGCGAACGCATCGCCGATCTTGAGGCCGAGGCGCTCGACGAGCGCCGGGTCGGCCACCGCGCCGAACATACCATCGGCCGGCGCCAGCGCGCGGTCGATCGGCTGGGCCGGCTCCAGCGCCATGGCGCCGACCATGGGGTAGGTGCCGTCCACCGCCTTGGCCTCGACTAGGGTGGCGTTCAGCGTATCGCCGCTGCCCGCCCGCGCCATGGCGCGCAGCGTGGCGACAGTGGAGACACGGCCGCCGGCGGTGATGAGCGCCAGTTCGTCCGGCGTCGCCTCGCGCTGGACCAGAGAGAAGGCCGCGTCGCCACCCAGCAGCGTCGTGCCCTCGCGCGAAAGCCCATCGGTCAGCGCGCGGGAGAAGGAACCGACACCGGCAATCGCCGCCACACCAAGCGCGAGGCACGCCAGGAAAACGCCGAAGCCGCGAATGCCGCCGCGCAGTTCGCGCAGGGCAAAGCGCAGGGCGAGCGAGGAACGGGCGCGCAGGCCCAGACCGCCGGGCCGCGCGGCCTCGGCACGGGAAGAGGTAGCGGCCATGCTCATGCCGGAACCTCAGCCGTCATGGCTGCACCGGCAAGGCTTTCCCGCTCGATCTGGCCGGAGCGCAGATGGATGGTGCGGTCGCAACGGCGCGCGAGGTTCAGATCGTGGGTCACGATCACCAGAGTGGCGGCGCGACGCGACTGCGCGGCGAACAGCAGGTCCATGATCTGCCGGCCCGTCGTCTCGTCGAGATTGCCGGTCGGCTCATCGGCGACGAGGATGCGCGGCTCGGGCGCCAGCGCACGGGCGACCGCGACGCGCTGCTGCTCGCCGCCGGAAAGCTGGGAGGGATAATGGTCGAGGCGGTGACCAAGCCCGACCGCCGTCAACTCCGCCGCCGCCCGCTCGAAGGCGTCGGCCCGGCCGGCAAGCTCCAGCGGCACGGCGACATTCTCGATCGCCGTCATGGTCGGGATGAGGTGGAAGGCCTGAAACACGATGCCAACATTGCGGCCACGAAAGCGCGCCAGCGCGTCCTCGTCGAGCCGGGTCAGTTCCTCGCCGGCCACCGTCACCGCGCCGGAATTGGCCTGCTCGAGTCCAGCCAGCACCATCAGCAGGCTCGATTTGCCCGATCCCGACGGCCCTACGAGGCCGACCGCCTCACCCTGCCCTATATTAAGCGACACACCCTTGAGGATATGAACGCGCGCCGCGCCGGAACCGAGGGAGAGTTCGACCTTGTCGAGGCGGATGGCGGGCATGGATTGGGAGTTCGGCTGCATGTGGTCCTGGGCGTTGTTCGGCGGGAAGCGGGCCGGTCTGGCGCGCTGCGGTGCGGTAGGTTCCGCAGCATATGGCGCCCTGTTTACGTCACGAAAGAGCCGGTGGACGTTTCACCTCGGCTTAGTGCTGTTCGCTCTCGCGGGATTGATGACGAATATGAGCCGGGCCCACGCCGAACCCGTCCGCCTCGTCGCCTTTGGAGACAGCCTGACGGCAGGTCTCGGCCTCCCCGCCAACCAGGCTTTTCCTGCCAAACTTCAGGCGGCCCTGACGGCCAGGGGTCACGATGTGGTGATTGAAAATGCCGGCGTCTCCGGCGACACCACGACCGCCGGCCTTGCTCGGCTCGACTGGTCGATCCCCGATGGGACGCAGGGCGTGATCCTCGAACTCGGGGCCAATGACGCGCTGCGCGGCCTCGATCCGGCCATCACCGAGAAATCGCTCGACGCCATGCTCGCCCGGCTGAAGGAGCGCGGCATCCCCGCGCTGCTCGCCGGCATGGTCGCCCCGCCCAATCTCGGTGGCGATTATGGCGTCCGCTTCAACGCCATCTATCCGCGCCTCGCGGCGAAATACGGCGTGCCGCTCTATCCGTTCTTCCTCGACGGCGTGGCCGGACAGGGCAAGCTGAACCAGCCGGACGGCGTGCACCCGACGACGGCGGGCGTCGATGTGATTGTCGAGCGTATCCTGCCAGCGGTGGAAACCTTCCTCGCCGGCATCAAGGAGAGCCGCGCCCCATGACGGTGCCGATGGCCTATCGCCGCGCCAGCCAGGATCTCGATGCCTTCCTCGCGGATGTGGCCGATGAAGCGCATCTGTCGAGCCGGCATCAGGCCTATACGGTGGTCGACGCCGTGTTCCGGGCCTTCCGCCGGCGCCTCACCCCGGAGGAGGTGCTCGCCTTTGCCGCCGCCTTGCCACCGTTGTTAGGTGCGCTGTTCATCGAGAACTGGCGGCCAGAAGAGGCGGCCCCCGTCTGTTGGGCGCCGGAGGAGGTGCTACGGGACGTCAAGTCCCTGCGCCCGCATCACAACCTCGCCACCGAGCGGGCGGTGGTGCAGATCGGCGCGGCGCTGCGGCGCCATGTTGACGAGGCGGCATTCGCGCAAGCCCTTCAGCGACTGCCGCCGGAGGCCGCCCGCTTCTGGGGGATCGACACGGTTACCGGATGGCAGGTGGCGTCCTGAAGCGGACGCTGCGGCAGCTTGTACCGTCGGAATGGGGCTCCTATCATCGCCTACCCCTATCCTGATGAATCCCGGACATTGCCATGCAGTACCGCCCGCTCGGCCGCACCGGCCTCGAGGTCAGCGCCATTTGCCTGGGCACCATGACCTATGGTGAGCAGAACACCGAGGCCGAAGGCCACGCGCAGATGGATTACGCCCTCGACCGCGGCATCAATTTCTTCGATACCGCCGAGCTTTACTCGATCCCGCCCAAGCCGGACACGCAGGGCTCGACCGAGCGCATCATCGGCAGCTGGTTCAAGGCGCGCGGCAACCGCGACAAGATCATCCTCGCCTCCAAGGTGATCGGCCTCAGCGAGATGACCTGGTTCCGCAAGGATGGCTCACCCGGCCGCCCGACCCGCAGCCAGATCCGCGAAGCGGTCGAGGGCAGCCTGACCCGGCTGCAGACCGACTATATCGATCTCTACCAGCTGCACTGGCCGGGCCGCCCGATGCAATGGGGTGCCAATCCCACCCGCTGGGCCGCCACGCCCGGCGAGGAAACCCCGATCGCCGAGACGCTGGCCGCCTTTGATGAGTTGGTGAAGGAGGGCAAGATCCGCCATGTAGGCCTCTCCAACGACAGCGCCTGGGGCACGATGAGCTTCCTCATGGAAGCCGAACGCACCGGCGGGCCGCGTGTCGCCTCGATCCAGAACGCCTACAACCTGCTCAACCGCACCTATGAGACGGCGCTTGCCGAGATCAGCCTGCGCGAGGATATCGGGCTGCTGGCCTATTCCCCGCTCGGACAGGGCTATCTCACCGGCAAGTACCAGAACGGTGCCCGCCCCGCCGGCGCCCGCACGACGTTGTTCAACCGGGGGCAACGCTACCAGACGCCGGGCGCGGAAGAGGCGATCGAGGATTATCTGGCGATTGCCCGCGAGGCAGGGATCGACCCGGCCCAGCTCGCCATCGCCTTCTGCCTGTCGCGCGACTTCATGGCCTCGGTCATCATCGGCGCGACCACGATGGAGCAGCTGGTCGCCGACATCGACGCGATCAACGTGCCGTTCACGGCGGAACTGGAAGCCAAGGTCGACGCCGTGCACCAGCTTCGCGGCAATCCCTGCCCCTGAGCACCAGATGGCGCGGGCGGGGTAATGCCCCGCCCATCGCGCACCTTACTTGCCGGCGGGCGTGTCGGGCTCGACCGCGTGGCGCGTCATCAGCGGCACCTGCGCCATCGCGAAGACCAGCGTCAACGGCAGATAGCCGAAGGTCTTGAAGGCGACCCAGCTGTCGGTCGAGACCGACCGCCAGACCACCTCGTTCAGCACCGCCATGACCAGGAAGAACACGCCCCAGCGTATGGTCAGCTTGTGCCAGCCCTCATCCGTCAGGGTGAAGACATCACCGAGCACATAGGGCAGCAGCGGTTTGCGCAGGGCGAGGCCGCCGAGCAGAAGACCGCCGAACAGTGCGTTCACGATGGTCGGCTTCATCTTGATGAAGTGATCGTCCTGCAGCCAGAGCGTCAGCGTGCCGAACACCAGCACCACCGCGGCCGAGACCAGCGGCATCACCGCAATCTTGCGGGCGATGATCCACATGACCAGCAGCGCCGCGAAGGTCGCGACCATGAAGGCGCCGGTGGCGACATAGATGCCGGCGCGGCCATTGGCGACGAAGAAGACCACCAGCGGGCCCATCTCCAGCGCGAATTTCAGCGCCGGGTGCATCTTGCGCAGCGGCGTGGTCCCGGTCGGGATGCCCTCGTCAGCCATCAGGTTCAGCCTTCCTTGGCCAGTTGCTTGAGCCAACGCTTGGCCTGCGCCCGCACATTCTTCGGCGCCGTACCGCCATAGGAAACGCGGCTCGCCACCGACTTGGAGACCGAGAGCACGCCGAACACCTCCTTGGTGATGCGCGGCTCAACACCCTGCATTTCCTCAAGTTTCAGCTTGTGCAGGGGGATTTCCCGGTCGCTCGCCAAGCCGACGATCCGGCCGGTGACGTGATGCGCCTCGCGGAACGGCAGGCCGAGCACGCGGACCAGCCAGTCGGCGAGATCCGTGGCGGTGGAATAGCCCTGGCCCGCCGCCTCCTTCATCTTCTTCTCGTTCGGCACCATGTCGCGGACCATGCCGGCGGTTGCCGCGATCATCAGCGAGAGGGTCGAGAAGGCATCGAACGCGCCTTCCTTGTCCTCCTGCATGTCCTTGGCATAGGCCAGCGCGAGACCCTTCATCACCATCAGCAAGCCATTGAAAGCACCCGCGATTCGCCCGATCTTGGCGCGCACCAGCTCCGCCGCGTCGGGGTTGCGCTTCTGCGGCATGATGGACGAGCCGGTGGTGAAGCGGTCCGACAGCTTGATCAGGCCAACCAGCGGCGAGGTCCAGATCACGATCTCCTCGGCGAAGCGGGAGAGGTGCATGGCGCAGATCGAGGCCGCCGCCAGCGTCTCCAGCACGAAGTCGCGGTCCGAGACCGAATCCAGCGAATTGGCCGTGGGCCGGTCGAATCCAAGGGCCGTTGCGGTCGCGAAACGATCGATCGGAAACGACGTGCCGGCCAGCGCGGCGGCGCCGAGCGGGCATTCGTTGAGCCGCGCGCGGGCATCGCGCAGCCGGCCGCGGTCGCGCCCGAGCATCTCGACATAGGCCATCAGATGGTGGCCGAAGGTCACCGGCTGGGCGGTCTGCAAATGCGTGAAGCCCGGCATCACGGTGCCGGAATAGTGCAACGCCTTTTCGGTAAGTGCCTTCTGCAGATCACGAATCTGCGCATCGAGGGTGTCCAGCGTGTCGCGCACATAGAGCCGGAAATCGGTCGCCACCTGGTCGTTGCGGGAGCGCGCGGTGTGCAGGCGGCCGGCGGATGCGCCGATGAGCTGGGCGAGGCGGGACTCCACATTCATATGGATGTCCTCCAGCGCCCGCTGGAAGGTGAACTGGCCGCCCTCGATCTCTGACAGGATCGTGTCTAGACCCGCCGCGATCTTTTCGGCATCTGCCTTGTCGATGATGCCTTTGGCCGCCAGCATCGAGGCATGGGCCTTCGAGCCGGCAATGTCCTGCGCATAGAGGCGCTGGTCGAAACCGATGGAGACGTTTATTTCCTCCATGATCGCGTCCGGCCCCGTCTCGAAGCGGCCGCCCCACATCTTGTTGCTCATGCTCACCTTTTCTCCGCGAGGACGGTCATGACCGAACGACCCGAGACGGCGACGGGCCGGAAAATGACGGCTGCGGCGCGCCCGAAGGGCCGCTTTGCCCTGATCGTGGCGGCCGCCCTTGGGCTCGGCGCCGCGGCCGGGCTGGCAGGCGTATACGGGATTGGGGGCGATCCGCGCAACGTCGTTGCGAGCGTGCCCCTGTCGGCGGGCGAAAACGCTGGCAATGGGGCGACCGGTGAGGCCAGTCAGGCGGACGATCAGGCCAGTGCGTCCGGCGACGCCAGCGCCTGCCGCGCCGCGAGCGAGACCGGGCGGCGCCTCGCCGACCTCGCCAAGGGGGAGCTCGCCGCCTTCGCCCCGACCCTGAAGCCGACCCGCATTCCCGACCTCGCCTTTCTCGGCCCGGACGGCACGCCGCTGACGCTCAAGGAGGTCGGCGGCTCCGGGCTGAAGCTGGTCAACATCTGGGCGACCTGGTGCGTGCCCTGCCGGGAGGAGATGCCGGCGCTCGACGAGCTCCAGGCCACGCTGGGAAATACCGGCACTCCCGGCTTCAGCGTGGTCGCCATCAATATCGACACGCGCGATACCGAGAAGCCGAAACGCTTCATGGAGGAGACCGGCATCAAGCGTCTCGCGCTCTACACCGATCCCAAGGCGAAGGCCTTTCAGGAACTGCGCGCGGTCGGGCGCGGCTTCGGCCTGCCGACCACCATGCTGATCGACGCGGATGGCTGCGAGATCGGCCATATCGCCGGCCCGGCGGAATGGGCGGGGGCGGACGCGCTGGCGCTGATCCGCGCCGCGCTGGGCGAGACACCCGCCGCGCCGCCCGCTGCCGCCCAGCCCGCCGCCCCTTAACCGGACGCCATACCCCCGCACCGACCCGGCGAATCCGGGTGGCGCGGGGCCGGGCGATGGAGTAGGAGCGCGCGTCGTCAGAGGGCGCCCGGCGCCCGCGCGTTGCAGGAGCCTGCCCGATGTCCCGTCCCGAGCCCGCCCCCACTGACGGGCTCGCGGCCCCTCGCCCGGCTCCCGCCGGCCCGCTGCCGATGGCCGGCGGCGACTGGGGCGCGCTGATCCTGCTCTCGCTGATCTGGGGCGGCTCCTTCTTCTTCGGCAAGATCGCCATCGCCGAGATCCCGCCGCTCACCATGGTGTTCGCGCGGGTGACCATCGGCGCCGGGGCGCTCTATGTCATCGCCCGGCTCGCCGGGGTGCGGCTGCCGCTGACGCGGCGGCTGCTGTTCGATTTCGCGGTGCTGGCGGTGATCGCCAACATCATCCCGTTCGGGCTGATCGCCTGGTCGCAGCAGCATATTCCCAGCGGCCTGTCCTCGATCCTCAACGCCGCGACGCCGCTGTTTACCGTGCTGGTGGCGCAGGCCTTCACGCGGGACGAGAAATTCACCGCCGGCAAGCTGGTGGGCGTCAGCCTCGGCTTTGCCGGGGTGGCGGTGATGATGGGCCCGGCGCTGCTCGGCCAGCTCGGCGGGCACAACCTCGCCGCCCAGCTCGCCGCCATCGGCGCGACCATCTCCTACGGCTTCGCCAGCGTCTATGGCCGCCGCTTCCGCGCCTTGCCGCCGCTCGCCGTGGCGATGACGCAGCTCGCCTTCTCCAGCCTGATCCTGCTGCCGGTCATCGCCGTGCTGGATGCGCCCTGGCAGCTGCCGGTGCCCTCGCTCAAGGTGGCCGGCGCGCTGGCCGGGCTCGGCGTGCTCTCCACCGGCATCGCCTACATCCTGTATTTCCGCATCCTCGCGCGGAACGGGGCGACCAACATCTCGCTGGTCACCTTCCTGGTGCCGGTGAGCGCGATCCTGCTCGGCGCTCTGGTGCTCGGCGAGGCGCTGGAACCCCGCGAATTCGCCGGCTTCGCCATCATCGCGCTGGGGCTGGCGGCGATTGACGGGCGCCCGTGGCGCTGGGTGCGGGGGATGGCAAGGTCTTAGCCACGCGCGGCAGATCCGCCCCACACCACGTCATGCCCGGGCTTGACCCGGGCATCTATGCCTTGCGGGCCGACAGCGGCGCGTGACAAGGCAACGTCCATCCGTCGGAAAGACGTGGATGGCCGGGTCAAGCCCGGCCATGACGGCGCGAGGGGTGAAAGCGCGTTCCGTCAGCCGGCGCCGTCAGCCACCACCGTCATCCCGGACGGCCGAAGGTCGATCCGGGATCGCTCGCCGTCTGTCGCCACGTCATGCCCGTCCCCGGACTTGATCCGGGGATCAGCCCGGGCATCCATGCCTTGCGGGCCGACAGCGGCGCGTGACAAGGCAACGTCCATCCGTCGGAAAGACGTGGATGGCCGGGTCAAGCCCGGCCATGACGGCGCGAGGGGTACGGTGCGAGGGCGGCGGCGTCATCGGTCAGGCCCCGAACGGCCCCCGACATACCGTCTCAGCGTGCCGGCGTGCCCCGCCTCTAACGGGTCGGCACCGGCTTTTCGCCGCGGTAGTCGTAGAAGCCGCGCTGGGTCTTGCGGCCCAGCCAGCCGGCTTCGACATATTTCACCAGCAGCGGGCACGGGCGGTACTTCGAGTCCGCCAGACCCTCATGCAGCACCTGCATGATCGACAGGCACGTATCCAGCCCGATGAAATCGGCGAGCTGGAGCGGGCCCATCGGGTGGTTGGCCCCGAGGCGCATGGCGGTGTCGATGGCGTCGACCGAGCCCACGCCCTCATAGAGCGTGTAGATCGCCTCGTTGATCATCGGCAGCAGGATGCGGTTGACCATGAAGGCGGGGAAATCCTCCGCCACCGCATAGGTCTTGCCGAGCCGGGTAACGAAGGTCTTCGACAGTTCGAAGGTCTCGTCCTCGGTGGCGATGCCGCGCACCAGCTCGACCAGCTGCATCAGCGGCACCGGATTCATGAAGTGAATGCCGATGAAACGCTCCGGCCGGTCGGTCGAGGCGGCGAGCCGGGTGATGGAGATGGACGAGGTGTTGGTGGCGAGGATCGCCTCGGGCTTCAGATAGGGGCAGACCGAGGAGAAGATCTTGCGCTTGATCTCCTCTTTTTCCACGGCGGCCTCGATGACGAGGTCGACCTCGGAAAGGTCCGCCGTCTGATCGGTGCCGTGGATGCGGCCGAGCGCGGACTGGCGGTCCTCGTCGGAATACAGGCCCTTGGAGACCTGACGGGCCATGTTGCCATTGATGGTGGCGAGGCTCGACTTGATGCGGTCGCTTTCGAGGTCGTTCAGCACGACGTCATAGCCGGCCAGCGCGCAGACATGCGCGATGCCGTTGCCCATCTGCCCCGCGCCGATGATGCCGATGCGCTTGATCTCGAAAGCCATGATCCGTCCTGTCCGCCCTGCCCTTTGGATCCAGTATAGTGGCCCGTCAGGCTTTTGCCTTAGCTATTTCGGCGGTGAGCTCCGGCACGATCTGGAACAGGTCGCCCACCAGCCCGTAATCCGCCACCTGGAAGATCGGCGCGTCCTCGTCCTTGTTGATGGCGACGATGACCTTCGAATCCTTCATGCCGGCGAGATGCTGGATGGCGCCGGAAATGCCGACCGCGACATAAAGCTCGGGCGCCACCACCTTGCCGGTCTGGCCGACCTGCCAGTCATTGGGCGCATAGCCGGCATCGACCGCCGCGCGCGAGGCGCCGACCGCCGCGCTGAGGCTGTCCGCCAGCGGCTCGATCAGGGCGTGGAAATTCTCCGCCGAACCGACCGCGCGCCCGCCGGAGACGATGGCGCGGGCCGCCGTGAGTTCCGGCCGGGCGCTGTGGGCGACTTCCTCACCGAGGAAGCGGGCCGGCGCGGCGGTCTCGGCCAAAGCGACGGCGCGGATGGGCGCGGCGCCGCCCTCGCCCGCCGGGGCGAAGGACGCGGTGCGGATGCTCAGCACCTTGGTCGCGTCCGTGGCGCGCACGCGCTGGATCGCGTTGCCGGCATAGATCGGCCGGTCGAACGTGTCGGGGCTGATGACGGCGATGACGTCGGAGACCTGCATCACGTCGATCAGCGCGGCAAAGCGCGGCAGCACGCTCTTGCCGAAGGCGGTGGAGGGGGCGATCACCGCGCCGTAATCCCCGGCGAGCGCCACCAGCAGCGCGCTCACCGGCTCGGCGAGGCGGTGGGCGTAAGAAGGCGCGTCGGCGACCAGCACCTCGGCCACGCCGTCGAGCTTGGCGGCGGCCTCGGCGGCAGCGGCGCAGCCGGCGCCGACCACCAGCACATGGACAGGCGCGCCGAGCGCCAGCGCGGCGGTCAAGGCGCGGGCGGTGACGGGGTTGAGGCTGGCATCGTCATGCTCGGCCAGAAGAAGGGTCGCGGCCATGGTCAGAGCACTCCCGCCGTCTTGAGATGGCCGACGAGTTCGGCGGCCGAGGAGACCTTGATGCCGGCGGTGCGGCCGGTCGGCTCGGTAGTGGCGAGCACCTGAAGGCGCGGGGTGAGGTCAACGCCCCATTCCGCCGCGCCGCGCTCGGTGATCGGCTTCTTCTTCGCCTTCATGATGTTGGGCAGGCTGGCATAGCGCGGCTCGTTGAGCCGCAGATCGGTGGTCAGCACCGCCGGCAGGTCGAGGCTCAGCGTCTGGAGGCCGCCGTCGATCTCGCGGGTCACCTCCACCGTGCCGTCACCGAGCGCGACCTTCGAGGCGAAGGTCGCCTGCGCCCAGCCGAGCAAGGCGGCGAGCATCTGGCCGGTCTGGTTGCAATCGTCGTCGATCGCCTGCTTGCCGAGAATGACGAGGCCGGGGGCCTCCTCCGCGACGATGGCCTTGAGGATCTTGGCGACCGCCAGCGGCTCGATGCCGGCCTCCTCGGTCTTCACCCAGATGCCGCGATCGGCGCCCATGGCGAGCGCGGTGCGGATGGTCTCGTCGGTCTTCACCGGGCCGATCGAGACGGCGATCACCTCGGTCGCCTTGCCGGCTTCCTTGAGGCGCAGCGCCTCCTCGACGGCGATCTCGTCGAACGGGTTCATCGACATCTTGATGTTGGCGAGTTCGACCCCGGTGCCGTCCGCCTTGACGCGGATCTTGACGTTGTAGTCGACCACCCGCTTCACGGGCACAAGGATCTTCATCACATATCTCCCGCCCGGCGGGACATACCCCGCCACCGGCAGCCGCATTGGGGGAAGGCGACGCAGCGGGACCGGGAGGTAAAGGGGAATCGACCCGGCGCGGCATCAGCCCGCGGAAAGCCGGGCGAAACTATGGACCCGCCAGAGGCGTGTCAACGTGGAGAAAGGGCGCGCCGGGCCGCGCTCGAGCCTAGACCGGCGGGCGCCCGTCCGGCGTGCCGTTGCGGGTCAGCACCCAGAGCGGGACACCCTTGCGGCGCATGACGATGATGAGCACGGCGCCGGCCAGCAGCCCGCCCATATGCGCCCACCAGGCGGTCTCCTCGTCGCCCGAGGTGACGAGGTTCCAGAGCTGGAAGCCGATCCACGCGCCGAGCGGCCAGATGGCGGGAATGCGCAGCGGAATGCGCAGGAACACCAGCACCCAGATCCGCACATTCGGGTGCAGCATGAGATAGGCGCCGACCAGCCCCGACACCCCCGCCGAGGCGCCGATCAGCGGCGCCGGAGAGGCCGGCACGGCGAGCGCATGGGCGAGCCCCCCGGCGATGCCGCACAGCAGATAGAAGGCGAGGAAGCGGGCATGGCCGAGCGCGTCCTCCACATTGTCGCCGAACACCCAGAGGAAGGCCATGTTGCCGATGAGGTGCAGCCAGCCGCCATGCAGGAACATGTAGGAGACCAGCGTCAGCTCCGGCGGCAGGCGGACATACTCGTCCGGCAGCACGGCGGCATGGGTGACGACGGCGGGAATGGCGCCGTAACCGAAGGCGCTGGCGATGTCGATCTCCGGCCGGTAGCCGTGCTGCACCAGCAGGAAGACGACGACATTGGCGGCGATCAGCGCCCAGGTGACATAGGCGTGGGTGATGCCTTCCAGCGGGTTGTCGTCATTGATCGGCAGCAGCATGGCGTGGGGTGGCGGCTCGGGCGATGATTCGCGGGATGGGCGGGCGGAAGCGCGGAACCACAATGCCGCGTTGCGGCGCGGGAGGCCATCACTTCGACGCCATCTTTAACGCCATCAGGACGCGGGGACCGGCTCGGCGTCGAAGCGGGTGAGCGCCATGGATGGGCGCGCGGCCATGCGCGACCACCACGCGGCGAGAGCGGGAAACCGGTCCATCATCGCCGCCCCCTGCGGGGCGAGGCGGAAATAGGCGACCATCGGCGCGAGATGAAGATCGGCCAGCGACAGATGCGGGCCGGCGAGCCATGGCCCCTCGCCCATCAGATCGGTAAGGGCGGCGAGGCAGGTGGACGCCTGCGCGACGGCCGTCGCCAGCGCGGCGTCGTTGGTGCTCTCGCCGCGCGCCGGCTTCTCGACCTGCTCGACATAGACCCCCCAGACCAGGGCGCGATAGGCATAGGCATCGGCAAGGCCGATGATCTGGTTGCACCGCGCCCGCTCGCGCGGCCCCGCCGGCTGGAGCGGGGGGCCGGCAAAGGCCTCGTCGACATAGCGGGTAATGGCGCCGGTCTCATAGAGCCGGAAATCCTCATGCTCGAAGGCCGGAATGCGCCCGAAGGGCTGGCGCCGGAGATAATCGGGCGACGGTCCGCCGGGAGCGAAGGGGTCGACCGGCACGAGTTCATGAGCCACGCCCTTTTCGGCCAGCGCCAGCCGCGCGATCCGCACATAGACGCTGTAGGTCGCCCCGAACAGACGCGGCGTCCCGGTCATCGCCCCCTCACCCCTCCCGGCCGGCCGCCGGCACCCAGAGCACGTCGCCGCTGGCCCGGTCATTGGCAGCGCGGCTCATGACAAACAGCAGGTCCGAGAGCCGGTTGAGATAGCGCACCGCCGCTTCCGAGACGATCTCGCCGGGCATCTGCGAGAGCTCGACCACGAGCCGCTCGGCGCGCCGGCAGACGGTGCGGGCGACATGAAGATGGGCCGCGGCGGGCGTGCCGGCCGGCAGCACGAAGGAGCGCAGGGGTTTCAGCGGCGCGTTCAGCAGGTCGATATCGCGCTCCAGCCTGTCGACCTGCGAACCGACGATGCGCAGCGCCTCCCAGCCGCGGTCCACCCCATCATCGGGGGTGGCGAGATCGGCACCGAGGTCGAACAGATCGTTCTGGATGCGGGCGAGCACGGCGTCGAAATCGGCAAAGGCGCTGTCCGGGCCGGTGTGCAGGCGGACCACGCCAAGCGTCGCATTGGTCTCGTCCACCGTGCCATAGGCGGTCACCCGCAGATCATATTTCGGCCGGCGCTCGCCGGTGCCGAGCGCGGTGGTGCCGTCATCGCCGGTGCGGGTGTAGATGCGGTTGAGAACGACCATGGCGCCGGTCTCCCTTAGCTCTGGCTCATGAGGAGGATGGTCGCCAGCACGAAGCACAGGGCGACCGCCTGCAGCAGCACGCGCCACTGCATCAGTTTCTGCGAACGTTGCGGCGAGCCGCCGCGCGCCATGTTGGCGAGACCGAGGATCAGCACCACCGCCACCGCGCCCAGCGCGACCGGCAGGATGAGGAACTTGGCGATGAACAGAAGGTCCATGGGGCGTCTCCGGGTCGCCGGGATCGAGGGGCCGGGATAGAGGGTCAAGATGTCCGGCGCGCCGGCGGTCAGTTCAGCGCCACGATGGCCGCGTTGAGCGTCGTCGCATAGGTCACCCAGGCGATGTACGGGGCCAGCAGCCAGGCGGCGATGCGGTCGATGCGCGCGGCCGCCCAGATGGAGGCGGCGATGGCCAGCCACAGCGCGACGACCACGACAAGCGCCGCGCCGGGCGCCTCCATGCCGAAGAACACCGGCGACCACAGCGCGTTCAGCGCCAGTTGCAGGCCCCACAGGACAATGGCTCGGCGCCGCTCCGGCGAAGGCGCGTGAAGCTGCCACAGCCGCCACAGCGCCACCGCCATCAGCACATAGAGCGTGGTCCAGGCGATCGGGAAGGCCCAGTTGGGCGGGTTCCAGGACGGCTTGACGAGGCCGGCATACCAGGTGGGGATCTGCGGCGTGGTGACCAGCGAGCCGAGCGCGCCGACGCCAAGGCACAGGCCCACCGCCACCACCAGGCGGAAGAAGGACAGGGTCTTCATCGATTGCACCCCTCGCGCTGTTTCGCCCGGCGCTGATTCCCGCGCCCCGGCGCCAGCTTAGCGCCTTCTCAAGCTTAGCGCCTTCTTACGCGCGATGCCCGCGATGGGATGAGTGGGGTGGGGAAATCCCCACCGCCCGGCCGGCGCCGCCGCGCGCGGCGGCACCGGCATGGGGTGCGGTTTGGCGTCGGAGCGTCCCGGCTCAGGCGGCCAGATGCTTCTCGATCTCGTAGACCGGCAGTTTGACCATGTCGCGGTCGACCTCGCCGGCGAGCGCGTCCGTCACCGCGCGGGAATAGAACGGCCGGATCATGCCCAGCGCGCGCGGCGCCGCGACGATGATCAGCGCGCTCACCTCGCCGGCGGTCACCGCCTTGTCGAGGCGCTGCGCCACCACCCGCAGGAAATCGCGCTCGCCCTCATCCTGCCAGTCGGTCACCTCGACCGAGGAACGGGCCGTGCCGGAGGACTGGTGGACGCGGCCGGGCGTATCCGTGCCCTGCTCGCGGGTCGGCGGGTTGTCCTGCTCATGCACCTCATGGGTGCGCAGATTGGGGAAGGGGGCATCGCCCTTGTTGCACAGGATCAGCGCCTTTCGCCCGTCGCAGACCACAACCCATGCGCCGGCCTCGATCCTGATCTTGTCATAGCTGGTGCTCATGGCACGCCTCCTTGAACTCTACCGGACCATTCGGCGCACGACCGGACGCCGCGCGCCTTGAGCAAGGTCAAGCGAGGGGAGAAGGCTTCGGTTCCCGAGGCGCGGGAGGCCCGATCAGAGCCGGCCCAATTAGAGTCGGCCCTCCCGGGCGCGGCGGATGGCGGCGTTCAGTTCGCCGCCATACACGAAGATCGAGGCGGTGGTGTAGAGGAACACCAGCGCGATCATCACCGAGGCGAGGCCGGCATAGGTGGTGACGTAGTTATTGGCGAATTCCGCGAGATAGCGGCCGAAGGCGGCGCCCGCCGCCAGCCACAGGCCCAGCGTGACGAGAATGCCCGGCGCGACATCGGCAAGGCTCCGCTTGCCGGCCGGCAGCCACATATGCGCCACCACCAGCGCGACGATCAGGATGCCGGAGGTCGCGGCATAGCGCAGAAACGTGATCACCCAGCCGAACGGCGTCAGCGCCGGCACCCAGCGCACGGCGGTCAACCACAGTACCGGGCCGAGCACGACGAGGAAGGACAAAGCGAGCAGGCCGGCCGCGCCGACCACCACATAGCCGATCGATTCGAGGCGCAGCCAGTACCAGCTGCGCTGCTCGCGCACGCCATAGGCGCGGTTGAGGCCGATGCGCAGGCTCTCGATGCCGTTCGACGAGAAATAGATCGCCAGCACCACACCGATGGTCAGCACATCGGTGCGCACCTGGGTCAGCACGTTCTGGATCTCGCGGCCGATCGGCGCGGCGACCGCCGAGGGCCAGGCCTCCAGCAGCAATTGCACGGTCTCGTCGGCGAGATTCTTGAAATCGAAGAACGCCGCCAGCGCGGTGACGAAAATCAGGAACGGAAACAGCGACATCAGCGCCGACAGCGCGATATGACTCGCGATCGCCCAGCCATCGTCCTCGACGAAGCGCCAGAAGGCATCCCAGGCGATGTCGAAGGCACGCAGCAAGGCGCCCGGTCTCCCACTCAGCGAACGGCTGCACGTCACATCGGATACCGCGGGCCAAATGGCAAGGGACGCGGACGCGGCAGATGCGCCGAAGGGGAAGCGGGCGCCGGCGGCGGCGTCCGCTATTTGCGGAAGCGGAACACCGGTTGCACCGTGAGGTGGCCGAATTCCGGGGCGTGATGGATTTCCACCACGCTGCGGGAAAAACCCGCCTCGCGGGCCATGTCGAGAATGTCCCAGCCGAAATCATAGAACACCAGCGACCCCTCCTCCGAGACCGGGTTGCCGTGAAACATCGGCGGGAGCAGATGGACGATGCCCTCCGGCCCGATATCGGCGCGGCGGATGCTGGCGTCGCGGGTGGGGAAGAAGGGCGTGGTCATGATCATCTCGCCGTCGCGCTTGAGGACGCGATGGCACTCGCGGAAGGCCGCGGGTGGCGAGGGGATGTGCTCGAACACCTCGTTGCTGACGATGAGGTCGAACATGTCGCTGGCGAAGCTCAGCGCATGGATGTCTTCGTGATGCAGGCCGTTGATCACCGTGCCGGACGGGTAGTCGGGGCCGAGATACTCGCTGCCATGGATCGCGGCGACATTGCGCAGATTGGCCTGCGACCAGGCGAAGATCGGCGTCACCTCCTCCATGAAATAGAGCGTCTTGGGAGCGCGCCCCTGCTCGACCGCCTCCTCGATCAGCGACGCCATCAGACGCTGCCGGTTGTTCAACTGGGTGACCGGACAGACCAGCCGCTCGCGCAGGTTCGGCAGAAGGACGCCGTTCTCCTCGCGCCCGCCCCAGAGCTGGTCCACGGCAAAGGCCACCGTCTGGCGGGCGGGACGGGAATACCCCTCCAGCGTCCATTCGCTGTCCCGCGCGTGCTGGCGCAGAAGCTCGCGTTCCAGAAGAAAGATCGCCTGACCGGGGGGCGAGGCCAGGAAGGCATCCCACGCCGCGCGGTCCGGTGCGAGAGCAAGGGGTGGCACGAGGCGGGCCGGCGTCTTGCGGAAGACATCGCGAAACCGAAACATTCAGCAACCTTCCAGACGCGGCGCGAGCGCGCCGAGGAACAACAGACACACGGACAACCGGCGACGCGGCACCGGGCAAGGCCCCGCGCGGAGGCCGCGAGGGGCACCGGCGATCATTGGAGCAATATTCCGACAATTTTCGCAACGTTAGCACAGCGTCGCCAGAAACGATCCCCCGCGAAACACGTCGCGCGCGATGGACTGTTTGGGCGGGCGGCGCGGCCGTGTTACACAGGCAACCCTTTTGCCGCTCCCGCCCGCGCGGGATCTATACGGGTGATCACCATGTCCGCCGGCTCGTCCGCCGCCTTCGCCCCCTTCCCCGCCGCGACCGATGCGCCCGCATCGGCGCCGGTGCCGGCGGGTGCGCGGCCGGAGCCGTGCGGGAACGTGGCTGGCGAGAGCATCGCTGGCGAGAACGTGATGGACGTGATGCTGGCGATGGGCCGGCGCGCCCGCGCCGCCGCCCGCGCGCTGGCGCTCGCCCCGGCCGACACCAAGCGCGCCGCGCTTCTGGGAGCCGCCGCGGCGATCCGCGCCCGCGCGCCCGAGATCCTCGCCGCCAATGAAGCGGATGTGACCGCCGCCCGCGCCGCCGGCATCAGCGAGGCGGTGATCGACCGGCTGGCGCTCACCCCGGCCCGGCTCGACGGCGTGGCGGCGGCGGTGGCCGAGATCGCCGAACTGCCCGATCCCGTGGGCAAGGTGACGGAAAGCTGGGAGCGGCCGAACGGGCTGCGGCTGGAGCGCGTGCGCACCCCGCTCGGCGTGATCGGCGTGATCTATGAGAGCCGCCCCAATGTGACGGCCGACGCCGGCAGCCTGTGCCTCAAGGCCGGTAATGCGGTGATCCTGCGCGGCGGCTCGGACA
Source organism: Ancylobacter radicis (assembly GCF_018449475.1). GTDB lineage: Bacteria > Pseudomonadota > Alphaproteobacteria > Rhizobiales > Xanthobacteraceae > Ancylobacter > Ancylobacter radicis. Next base: position 215,396 of record NZ_JAHCQH010000012.1, read on the forward strand.
GCTTCAATTCCAGCCGCGCCATCCATGCGGCGATGGTCAAGGGCATCACCGCCGCCGGCCTGCCCGCCGACGCGATCCAGCTCGTGCCGACCCGCGACCGCGCAGCGGTCGGCGCCATGCTGGGCGGGCTCGACGGCACGCTCGACGTGATCGTGCCGCGCGGCGGCAAGAGCCTGGTGGCCCGCGTGCAGGCCGAGGCCCGCGTGCCGGTCTTCGCGCATCTGGAAGGCATCGTTCACGTCTATGTCGACAAGGCCGCCGATGCCGAGAAGGCCCTCGCCATCGTGAAGAACGCCAAGCTGCGGCGCACCAGCGTATGCGGCGCGGCCGAGACGCTGCTGGTCGATGCGGCCGCGCGCGAGCGGCTGCTCGCCCCGCTGGTCACCATGCTGCTCGATGCCGGCTGCGCGGTGCGCGGCGACGCCGCGACGCAGGCGGTCGATCCGCGCGTCACCCCGGCGAGCGAGGAGGACTGGCGCACCGAATATCTCGATGCGGTGATCGCGGTGAAGCTGGTGGACGGGCTCGATGCCGCCATCGACCATATCGAGACGCATGGCTCCCATCACACGGACGCAATCCTCACCGAGGATGCGCAGGCCGCCGAGCGTTTTCTCGCCGAGGTCGATTCGGCCATCGTCGTGCACAACGCCTCGACCCAGTTCGCCGATGGCGGCGAGTTCGGATTCGGCGGCGAGATCGGCATCGCGACGGGGCGGATGCACGCGCGCGGGCCGGTTGGCGCCGAGCAGCTGACCTCGTTCAAGTACCGCGTGCGCGGGACCGGGCAGACCCGGCCCTGACGCCACGGGAGGTCGCGCCGGGGCGCTGGCGCGGCCGGGCGCGGGTTTTCACGGCGGCGCGGTGTTTTTTAACGCTTCGAACAGCTTCCTTGCGCCCCCCAAGAGGGTGCGCTAGGGGAGTGCCGCGGGCCAAACCACAAGCCCTGCACGGAGACCGGATGAATGACCTACGTCGTCACGGACAATTGCATCAAGTGCAAGTACACCGACTGCGTCTCGGTGTGTCCCGTCGACTGTTTCTATGAGGGCGAGAACTTCCTCGTCATCCACCCGGACGAGTGCATCGACTGCGGCGTGTGCGAGCCGGAATGCCCGGCCGAGGCGATCAAGCCGGATACCGAGCCGGGTCTTGAGAAATGGCTCACGCTGAATGCCGACTACGCCAAGGTCTGGCCGAACATCACCGATCGCAAGGACCCGCTGCCGGACGCGAAAGAATGGGATGGTGTAGCCGACAAGCTACAGTATCTCTCACCCGAACCGGGTAAGCAGGACTGAACGAGCGCCGGGCACCTTCCGTTCAGGGAAGCCCGCCCCGCCCTGTGACGTGCCGATTCGCCGCCGCGGCCAGCCGTGTCGCAAGCGAATCCGCATGCGCGCTGCATTGCGGCAGTATTTTGATTTCCACCGGATTTGTGTTATAAGGCTGCTCGTGCAGTCGATTGGATTTGCTTTTATGCAGCGCTCCCGACCCGGAGCGATCTTCCCGGAATTGATGTCGGGTTTTCGCCCAGCGCGCGGTCGCGCGTCGGGGCTCCCTGAATTTTCCGTCGACGGCTGAAGTACGGTTGCGGCATCCGCCGCAGCCGGGGTGTTTCTTGACCTCGCGGGCAGCCGCGAGGGGGGCGAGGCGCGTCGAAGGCGACGCGGCGCCGAAGAACCGGGACCCAGGAGCAGGCACAGCATGACGTCGACGACGAAGAAGCCGTCCAACAATATCCGCCAGGGTTTCAAGACGGGCGAGCATATCGTCTATCCGTCCCATGGCGTCGGGCGCATCACGGCGATCGAGGAACAGGAAGTCGCGGGCTTCAAGCTTGAGCTTTTCGTCATTCAATTCGAAAAGGACAAGATGACGCTGCGCGTGCCCGTGCCGAAGATCGCCACCGTCGGCATGCGCAAGCTCTCGGACGCGGTCGTCATGAAGAAGGCGCTGGAGACCCTCAAGGGCCGCGCCCGCGTGAAGCGCACCATGTGGAGCCGCCGCGCGCAGGAATATGAAGCCAAGATCAATTCCGGCGACCTGATCGCCATCTCCGAAGTGGTGCGCGACCTGTACCGCTCCGACGCCCAGCCCGAGCAGTCCTATTCCGAGCGTCAGCTCTACGAGGCCGCGCTCGACCGCATGGCCCGCGAACTCGCCGCGGTGGAGAACCTGACCGAGACCGAGGCGATCAAGCAGATCGAGCAGAACCTGCTCAAGGGTCCGCGCCGTCTCGGCAAGGGCGAGGTCGAGGCGGAAGCCGAGGCCGAGGTCGAAGCCACCGAGGACGACGCCGAGGAAGCCGCCGCCTGATCGGACGCCTCTCGACATTTCAGGAAAAGCCCGGCCTCGCGCCGGGCTTTTTCGTTGGGGACCCCGACGGATGGCATCCACCGTGCGCGGCGCATGGTGAGGCCGGCCATCCAATCCCGGCCATCCATGGCCTGCCCGAAGCGCGCACCCGGCCAAGGCGTGGATGCCCGGCACATGGCCGGGCATGACGGGGTGTGGGACGCAGGGCGCCATAGGGCAGCGCGTCCGAGGGGGCCGTGTTCAGATTGCCGCCTGTATCATTTAGTGATACGTTATTTGTGCCGTTGAGCGTGCGCGGCGACCCGTCCGAAGGACACAATGATCCTTTCCACGCGAGGCAAGCATGTCGAGCATGTTCTCGCGGGACGGGCGCCCACGGGCTTTCCCGCCGATCTGCTGCGGCAGGCGGAGCGCCGGCCGCGAGCTGTGGACGCGGCCATCGGGCTTGACGATTTGCGCTCCCCGCCGGGCAACCGGCTCGAAGCATTGAAGGGGGATCGGCAGGGCCAGCATTCGATCCGCATCAACGACCAATGGCGAATCTGCTTCCGCTGGACGGAGCTGGGCGCGGAAGACGTCGAGATCGTCGATTATCACTGAGGAGGCCATGATGAGGAGACCGATATGCCCGTGAGCTTCGCGCGACCGCTGCACCCCGGTGAGTTCCTCCGGGAAGAATATCTCGTCCCGCTGAACATGAGCGCCGGCCAACTCGCGCGCGCGCTCGACCTGCCACGCACCCGCATCGAGCGGATCGTGCGGGAGGAAATCGGCATCTCCACCGACACGGCCCTGCGTCTGGCGCGCTTCTTCGGCACCAGCGCCGGTTTCTGGCTGAACCTCCAGCAGAGCTATGAAGTGGAAACGCAGACGCGCCAGCTCGCCGCCACGCTCGACAAGATCACGCCATACCGCGCCGACGCGGCCTGAGCGGCCCGCCCATGTCGCCACGTCGCCCGGAACCATCCGCCCCTTTCCGGCGTTGGCTTGCGGTTGGTCGTGCCCCGTGCGGGACAGGCCGAGCGTCACGAGCCGTGGGAGACGCGCATGAGCGATCCGGGCGAGCGCCACAGCCGGTTGGCGCGCGAAGCGATGAAGGCGCCGTTGCTCGGCCGCGAGCAGGAATATGAGCTTGCCCGCCGCTGGAGCGAACAGCGCGACGAGCAGGCGCTGCACGCCCTGATCCGCGCCCATATGCGCCTCGCCATCGCCATCGCCCGGCGCTTCCGCAATTACGGCCTGCCCATGTCGGACCTGGTGCAGGAGGGCCATATCGGCCTGATGGAGGCGGCGGCGCGCTTCGAGACCTCCCATGAGGTGCGCTTCTCGACCTATGCGACCTGGTGGATCCGCGCCGCGATTCAGGACTATGTGCTGCGCAACTGGTCGATCGTGCGCGGCGGCACCTCCTCCGGCCAGAAGGCGCTGTTCTTCAACCTGCGGCGCATGCGGGCCAGGCTGGAGCGCACCGAGGGCACCACCACCCGCGAGGAAATACACCAGTCCATTGCCCGCAATCTCGGGGTCAACCCGGTCGAGGTGGCGCGGATGGATGCGCGGCTGAACATTCCCGATCTGTCGCTCAACGCCCCGCTCGCCTCCGACGACGAGAACGGCGCGCAACGCATGGACCAGCTGATCGCCAGCGACCCGCTGCCCGATGAGCAGGCGTCGCTGGAAATCGACGGCGAGCGGCGCCGGCGCTGGCTGCGCCGGGCGCTCACCGCGCTCAACGAGCGGGAGATCCGCATCATCAAGGCGCGCCGGCTCAGCGAGGAAAGCGAAACACTAGAGACGCTCGGCGCCCGGCTCGGCATTTCCAAGGAACGGGTGCGGCAGATCGAGAGCCGCGCCATCGAAAAGCTGCGCATCGCGCTCACCCAGGGCGAGGGCGTGCCGCGCGGCGCCTTCGGCTGAGCGCGCGGGCCTCGTCCGCGCTATTCGGCGACGATCTTGTATTTCTCGCCATAGGCGAGCTTGGCGCCGCGATCCAGCCCGTTGAGGATGAGGAAGCGTTCCAGCCCCTTGTCCTGCGTGTCCATCCGCGCCGCCAGTTTTTCCGGCGTGTCGGTGATGCCGGCGGTGACGATGCGGATGCGCAGCGGCTTCACATTCTCCGCCTCCTCGATGGAGACCCGCCGGAAGGTCTCCGCCGCCTGGCGGAAGGACTGGTCGAGCGCCGGGGTGAGTTCGCGGGCGGCGAAGATCAGCCGGTAGACATCGCTGCCGAAGCGGATCGCGAACATGCGGAACGACCATTGTTCGCCGCGCGCCACGGCGGTCGCCGCCGGGAAGCCGTTCAGCACGAGACTCTCCACAGAGGAAACCTCGACGCCCTCGATCCAGCCGGATGACAGATATTGCGCCAGCGACTGGTCGCCCGGCACGCGCACCGCATCGAGCCGCAGCGCCTCGCGCCCCGAGGCGGAAGCGCCGAGCACCGCCTGCGAAGTGTTCTCCAGCGCGAAGCCTTCCGGCGCGCTGAAGGTGAAGCCGAGCTTGGGGTGGAAGAAGCGGCGGCCGCGTATGAAGCCTTCCTTGGGGTCGTCGCCATAGACCAGCCCGTCAATGGCGGCGAGATATTCGCCCCGGTCGCGCTCGCCCGGCTTGGCCGGCGAGGCATATTCGCGAGCATTGGCCATGACGATGGAAATGCGCTCGGGCGTGGCCGGATGGCTGGCGAGGAAATCGGCCGGCTCGCCCGCCCCGGTCTGGCCCATGGTCGAGGCGGTCTTCAGCGAGGACTGCTTGCCCATGGTAGTGAGGAAACGTTCGGCGCCGTAAGGGTCGAAGCCCGCCCGCGCGCTGATGCCGACCCCGATGGCGTCCGCCTCCAGTTCCTGCGCCCGCGAGAAGCTGGCCAGCGACATGCGGCTGCGGGCCAGCGCCAGCGCGCCCAGATCGGGGTCGTTCACCACATCGGAGATGACGCGGGAGACCAGCACCGCCTGCTTCATCTGGTCCTCGCGGGTCGCCGCGTGATTGGCGATGACATGGGCCATCTCATGGGCCAGGACGGAGGCGATCTCGGCATTGTCGGAGGCGAGCGCGAGCAGGCCGCGCGTCACATAGAGCGAGCCATTGGGCAGGGCGAAAGCGTTGATGGCCGGCGAGTTGAGAATGGTGACGCGGTATTTCTGGTCCGGCCGCTCGGAGGCGGCCACCAGCCTTGTGACGATGTGCTGCACCTCGGCCTGCAGCTTGGGGTCATTATAGGCGCCGCCATAGGAGGCGACGAGACGCTCATGCTCCTTGCGCTGGGCCGGCGTCATCGTGTCTTCGACCGACGGCGCCGCCTGCGGCTGGGCAAGCTCCGCCTGCCGGGCGGGCTCCAGCCCCGCGCAACCCGCGAGCAGCAGGCCGAGCGCGAACAGACCGGCAAGCGCCAGCGCGCGGCCGGCGCGCGACACGCCCCCCGCCACCGTCAGCCCCTTGTCCTGCGGCGCCCTCACCACGTCCCCGTCCGTCTCCCGTCCCGTTCCCCGTCACCTGACGCATCATCTGCCACGTCGAGCCGCACGAGCTGCGCGGCGCTCTCGACCGTGATGGCCGGGCCGCCCGCCTCGTGGACCACACCGCGCGCCAGCACGTTCTGGCCGGCCAGCACGGAAGGCGCCATGCCCGCCTGTTCCAGCGCGGCGCGCCCGGTTCTCTCCAGCCTGAGCGTGGTGTCTTTACGCCAAACCCGGCCGAAATTGAGGTAATCCACCGCGCGTCCCTTTCCAACCGAAAGCACGCGCCCTGCCAGCAATGTGAAGCGCCCCGTGCGGGCCGACAGCGCCGCCACCTCCCATGCCGGCAGCGGCAGGCTGGCCCATAACCCGCGGCGGGCGCGGCGCGGAGACACCTCCGCCGCCAGCAGCGCCGCAAGGCAGGCGCCAAGGCCCGGCTCGGGACGCACGACGGCGAGCCCCTGCGCCACCAGCCGCTCATTGAGGCTGGCCTCGGAAAGAGCGGGCGGGTCCGTGGCGATGAAGGCGGCGAGCCGGCCATGGCGGTCCGGCCGCTCGGTCAGAAGCGCGGCCCGCAGATTTTGACCGGCCAGCGGCGCGAGGGCGGCACGCCAGGCGCTCTCGCCCTGCCCCGTCCCGTCCGCCGGCACGGCAAGACCGGCCAGGCGCAGCACGCGCCCGTCATCGAGCACGAGATCGCCGAAGGAATCGATGGCAGCGAGGCGCAGCGCCGGCCCCTCAGGCGATGGGCAGTCCTGCGCCTGCGCGGAAGCGGGCGCAAAGGGCGCGCAAACAAGGGCGAACAGGGCGGCGAGGGAGAGGAGCCCCGGCCCGGCGCGCCCGCGCGGCCGCTGCGAGAAAGCACACCCGCGCCAGCGCCATGGCACCGGCCGGCAGGCTCGGGCGGCGCTCAGGCCGAGAGAGATGATGGCGATCCGATGCTTCACCGCGGCGCTCCGCCTCCATCATAGCGCAGCCGCGCCCTTTCCCATAGGCAGCTTTGCGCACAGGCGCCGCCTCGGCCGACACCACCCGCCTCTTGATTGCCCCCGCCGTTTCGGGTCATCTACGCGCGGTCTCTCCCGGTAGCTCAGCAGGATAGAGCACAGGTTTCCTAAACCTGGGGTCAGGGGTTCGATTCCCTTCCGGGAGGCCACCCGCCCCCTTAGTCGATTGATTTTTCATCATCTTTTTCCTCATTTTGGCTAACAGCCTCGGCTGTGTTAGCCAAATTTGTTCCTGTTTTGCGCCGGCCAAGATGCTGCACGACCTGATCGGCAAGGGTCCGTTGCTCGGCGGCCTTGGTGTAGCGGGACACTTCCGCCTCGGTACGATGGCCGGTGACTGCCTTGATCTGTTGATTCGAGGATCCGGCTTCAGCCAGCCGGCGGGCGGCCGCTTTTCGCAGGCCATGAGCCGAGCAGTGCTTTAGGCCCGCCTCGTCGCAATAAGCGCGAAATGCATTGCCAAACCCGGCCGCCGTGAAGGGACGCCCCTGCTCGGTCATGAGAAAGGTGAGGTTGTCGCGCGGAAGGCTGGCCAGAACGGCGGCTAGATCCTCATGGATCGGGATCTCAAGCACGGCGCCTGTCTTCTGCTGACGCACGCGGATGCGGCCTTCTACGACGTGCTGCCAACCCATGGTGATGGCGTCCGAACGCCTTTGGCCCGTGTAAAGCATGAGCGCCATGGCGAGGCGCGCACGCGTGCCGATGGGGTGCCGCTTCTCAAAGGCCGCGATCTCGCCCTCGCTCCATGTGTGATGCCCTTCCGTCCGAACCTTGAAGCCCCGAAGGCCAATGGTCGGGTTATCCCTCCGCATCCCCTCGTCGAGCGCCATCGCCATCAGCGTCTTGATGCGATCGAGCAGCCCGTTTGCCGCCTCCGGGGTGGCATCCATGGCACCGATGATTGCGCGGATATGCTGACGCTCGAGCATCGCAACACGCTTGTCGCCATGGTCGGCCTTGAAGCCGTCCAGTTGGCGCCGATAGTTGCGTTTCGTGCTGTCGGCAAGACCCAGGAATTCCGGGGAGCGGTAGTAGCGCGCGATCAGGTCGCCGATTGTCCCCGGCTTGGTACGGCGCGCCCCTGGCTCGATTTTCGGCGCGGCCTTCTTGTCGAGGCATGCTTGATATTCGGCCATGAACTCAGGCGTCCACGGCCTCGCCTTGAAGTAATGCGTCTCCTGTCCGGTCCTTCTGAACCGAACATACCACCGGCCACGAACCTGAAATTCTGAGCAGCCCTTAGGCACCTTTCGCCGCTTCATCGGCGCAACACCTCATCCCACTCATTCCGGGAAGACGAAGACGGTTCAGGGTCACCCAGAACGACGGAGACCCCCTCCGGGGTGACGACAACGCGCACGATACGATCCTCGGTAATACCGGCCGCGAGGATGCCCTTCACGGCCTTCTGCACCGTCGCCTTGGTCACGAGGGCGGAGCGTCGTCCGGTCATGGGCTAGTCCTTCTCTCCGCCTCTCAAGCTAAGAAGCGCCTTGCGCTCGATGATCAGCGGCGAAGTTCGGCCGCCGGAGAAACCATGCTTGGCCGGGAGCTTGCCCTCGGCCACCATTTTGGTGACTGTTCGCCGCGAGCATCCGAGCTCGTGCGCGATAGCCTTAGCGCCGCGAATGAGCGAAGATTCGTTGGGCATTCCGTTGCTCAATCGCCGTCGCGCTCACCAATGATTGCGCGCTCCTCTTCGGTATAGTGCGCGATCATCTCCCGCATCTTTCCGATGCGGAATGTCGTGACTTTGCGGATGTCGGTTCCACTGAATTTGACAGTGTCCCAAGCAGATGCCGCCGGCACTTCATCGGACGGAAAAGCTCGTCCCCTAACGGGCTGGAAGTAGTCCTGCACATACGAAATCGACCGCGCTTCCGGGTTGAGCCGCGCACATTCAGCCACGCTGCACGCGATCCGACCGGCGTGCACGGCATCGAAGCCGTCATCCATCAGTTCGCGGAACAGCCACAGCGCAATCATGTCGTCCGGGTCGAAGAGGCGAGCACGCCCAGGAACAGTCGCCGGAGCGCAGCCGAAACGTCCCGCCGCAACATGCTCATTGAAGCGGTCGCGATCGAGACGGGCCACGCGGCATGCGGCGACAGTGGTGAGTTTGGGAACAATCTGCATGGAAACCTCCTGTGATTTTCAAGAGGTAGTCCATCCTCTGGAGTTTTTCAAGAGGACACGCACAGATGAATAGCGCGTCGTCCATGGCAGCACATGCGGACAGCTTTGCTACCTAATCGTGCTCCCCGCCCCCTGCGGGATCATCGTCCTCGGCAGGGTCGTCATCCTCGGGGAAATCGTCGGCCTCTAGATCCGGGTCCCCATCAAGCTGATCGAGCATGAAAATCAGCGACTCGATAGCGCGCTCAACCCGCTGGCGCAGGGCCAGGCGCTCCACCATCACGAATTCGCGGGTGTGCGCGTTCATGTCCGGAGCTCCGGAATGTGCGGGGCGCGCAGAACGGCAGCCACTCCGCCGATCAGGTGCGTCAGCAGATCCGGATCGACGCCCATCACGCCCGCCTCAATCCTCCGGTTGTTCTCGAGGATCATCTCGAGCACCGCGAGAGCCCCTTCCCGGCTGCAAGGCGTCAGGGCCATCAGCGCGTCTTCGGCGGCTTCGTAGCGGTCGCAGGCCGCGTCTATATCCTCGCCGCTGACAGTCATGTCGTACATGAGCCGCACATCTCTCAGCCATCCGTGTATCAGCGGGACGATGGGATCGGTTCCGCCGGATGCCCCATTGGCCGCGCCAATGTTGACGGTCGTCGGGATGGCAACCGCAAGGGCGGCAACGGCCACCGCGCGAAGCGCCCCGCGCCGACTCTCGACTGGAGCGCTCATGTCCGCCCCTCCGGCCGGATTGCCACCATGCGCCAAAGGTCGATGGGCTCGGCGCGCTCACCGAGGAAACCACCACGCCGAAAGCGCGGATCGGCCTGCCACTCATAGGTCAGACGGCTGGCATAGACCCACGCCTCGGCCGGGCGCCCATGCGCTGCACGGCGCGCACCAGCACCCTGCAGCATCCATCCATCGCCCGGCGCAGCCAACTCGTCCATGGCGGCGGCGAAGGCCAGCCACGCGGCATGGGCGCGATGCAGCGGGTCGGCGGGTGCCGGCGCCGCAAGGCCCGGCGAAGGCGCCGCCAGCGCTAGAACGCCCGTCGGCACGGTCACAAGCGCCGCGCCAAGGCGCAGCGCCTCGCGCCGGCTGGGGACATGACTTTCCCGTTCGCAAACATGGGTGCCCATGCGCGTTCTCCTGTGGTACGAAATCAATCAACAGTTTATGTTGATAAGTTGCACGACATCCGTCGTCAACAGAAAATGTTGATCATGACGCCAGGGCAATGCAGAGCGGCCCGCGCTCTTATTGAATGGACGCAACCTCGCCTCGCTGAAGCTGCGGGGCTTGGATTGTCCACTGTGGTCGATTTTGAGAAGGCGCGGCGGGCAGTCTCTCCTGATGCTCTATCGGCAATCCAGAGCGCCCTTGAAGCCGCTGGCGTCATTTTCGTCGCAGAGAATGGCGAGGGGCCAGGGGTCCGGTTAAGGAAAGACTGGACGCCGGATCTGGAACGCCCCCTTGGTAAGAGAGAGGGCAAGTTCCCCACATGAATCGCCGAGAATGCGAGAATCCGAAGTTGTTATTACGGAAGATCAGTCAAGGGTAACGATCTACATGATGTTAAAAATCAATGGCCGAACGCTACCTGCGACCGTGAGTGAAGAGGACGCTTCTAGAGCTCGCGCCGCTGGTATTGATACTGTTAGGCTCGAATGTGTAGACTGCGGCCACACAGGATACGTATCGATCAACGAAGCCACGATCAAGGCCCACTATTGCAGCAAATGTTTCGACTCACCCGCACAAGCATTTGACATGTTTGGAGATGAGCTCATTTTAAAGTATTTTTAGATATTCCGAATTTCAACAATAACAAAAATGTAATTAAATAATTCGTTAAAGTCTTGAAAGACCCGCCCTATCGAGCATAAGATCATATATTATGATAGACTGAGGAACAATATTTTTTACACTATCTTTTATTTCTAAATTTTGTTTATTTCTATCCTGAATAGATAACGACTCCTGAAGTTTAAGCAAATGTCGCTGAAATGCGACTATCAATCCCGATTCCTTGGGTATAATTCTAGCGATTTGCGCAGATGAAAATTGCAATTTTGTAAGCGAAATATTGACATTTTGGAGTATTTTTTCACGTTTATTTTGATCGTTCTCATTTATCAACTCACCAACAGACTCAATGAGTTCTTTGGTGTCGACCGAAAATTGAGTCAAATTTGCTACAAGAAACTCTCGACGCGCCACCTGTATCTCAAACTGAGCATTGATTAGCGGCGCGATATAATAGGTCGCCACAGCGCCACCCATCACCAGAACAAGCGACAGCCACACCGGCATACTGTGGCCGGCAAGCACAGCCAACAGATGAGCCGCCGAACTCCGTAAGCGCTGCATCATCTCAAGGGACCACCCTTGTAGGACTCTGAAGGCCGATTGTGTCACGCGCCCTCGCAGCCTGCTCCGCCACCTTCTCAAGTTGAATGCTATCAATAGATTGCAAAAGAATATTCATAGACTCCTGAAGATCCGCCGCCGTTCCATCAGGCGATACTGAATTCATAACCTCAATACCGCCCTGCATATCAGCCACAGACATACCACTAGTAAGTACTGCCACACCAAGAGCAACGAATGCACCCAACGATACACTCGCACCAATTATTCTCCAATATCCAGGCGATGCGAAATCAACCTCAATATTACTTATACTTGCATCAGAAAAGTGCCTTTCGGTAAATTCTTCTAAATCAGAAACCCTAAAATTATGATCGCGCCCGAGTGATAATTTTGCATGCGCAGAAACCAAAAATGCAATTATCTCGCTAGAGCGATTTAGTACAACAAAATCACTTCCATCGTACCTATCGGCAAATATAACGCTATTCGAGTTTCCATGAAAAATATAAGACTCGTATACCAAACCCAAGAGTTCTTCCGCGTCTCGGTCAATGGTTATTTGACGTACAGCTGGCGGCTTCCCGATTCGTCTTTCCAAACGAACCGTAAGCTGTTTTCGAGGTACAGTATTCAACCAACGCACGCGCCTAAACGGCACTTTGGCTATCGAACCCTCCCCCGACTCAAAAATGTCTTCATCGGAAAATGGCGCAGCAATCTCACCAAATCGCACTACTGGCTGCGTGATACCATCAACGGCCTCACGACCCGGCACAATGACGATATCGCCCACCTTTGCTTGGCTGTATATACGATTGATACTACCAACCAAGGCTTGCAGCGATTTCTCAGAGAATGATCCTGAGGCATAATCTTCAAACTGACGGGTCGGCTCAGATATCCCTGTCGTTTCATTGTAACGTCTAAGATCAATTGATTGACGTATTGCTCTGCGTATGCCAGCTCCTGTCCTTAATCGGCTGTTATTCAATTGAATATAAGGAACCTCAAGAAAAACTAGTTCGTTATCACGGAAAATATCATAGTGACGCTGCGCTTTTCCAGCGTGGACGACCCACGCCTTTTGACTTTGCTCCACTATTTTTGCCGCTATATCGAACTTCATGCCAATCTCCCACTCCGCCCCAGAGTGGTACAACCGTATACGGACCGAGATCAAGTGCGTTAAGTGATAAGGTGACATATCGAACCGGGCTCGATTGTCACGATCTCGATGTTTCTTAAGGACTTAGATTTGATCAGAATTGCTAGGCGTCGACTTTGCTTACCGCCGTATCTCGTGGAGCATTTGCTCAAGGCCCATAGCCCATTCTTCGAAGTGCATTAGCGCCACGCGGGCCTGGGTTTTGGTTCGCTCATCGCTAGATGTCTCTACAACACTCTCGAATTGGGAGCGTAGCAGATCGATAAACGACGCCACGACGTCCAGCTTTTCCTGTGAGGCATCGACCAACAGGGCGCGGATCATCATGATCATCACGCGCCGGTCCACCATGGCCCTCAATTCAACCAGTTGGCCGAGAGCCCGAACCTCATTACCCATTCAATGGAATCCTCTTCGCGTAGAGTAGGCGCCATCATTTGTCGGTAGTGCCACCGCCATAGTCGATGACGATACCCCTCAGCGCCCCTGTCCGCGCGTTGGGTTAAGCCCATAGCGCGCCTCCATGGCGCGGCCAAGATTGCCGCGCTTGGTGACGCTCTGCGCCATCCGGTCTTCAAGCTGCCGCCAAAGCACATCAACCTGCATCGAGCCATCGGCGCCGGTCGAAACCTTCGCGTCCCCCTGATAGCCGGCCGGAGCGTTGTAATTGTTGACGGTCACGCGCGGCGGGGCAGTGCCATTTGCGACGGGACGCTGCACCGACGAAAGCAGCGCCGAGGGCGACGGCATGGAAACCGCCCCGCCGGAAGCATAACCCTTGAGGCCCGCCCGCATCCCGTCCAGTACGGCAGGCCCGCCAGCGGCGCGCACCGACTGCTGATCAAACACATACTCACCACGATGAACCACGCCTGCCGGCTGGTACTTGCCGCCCGCGCCCGTGTAGCCGCCTTCGGCGAACTTGGGCGTACCGCTGAATGCCGAGGTGATGAGCGAGCCCAGAGCGCCCGTCTTGCTGTCGAAAAGCGTATTGATCGACATGTCCGCCAGCTTGTCGATGACGCGGCCGA
>NZ_JAHCQH010000013.1 GCF_018449475.1 Ancylobacter radicis
TGAACCGCCCCGGCTTTGCCGGAGGCCCCAACTCCTGAGAGGATGGGGCTATGACGAGCAAGACGACGAACAAGTTCTCGCCTGAAGTGCGTGCCCGGGCGGTGCGGATGGTGCTGGATCACGAGGCTGAACACCCTTCGCGCTGGCAGGCGATCGTGTCGATTGCGGCGAAGATCGGCTGCTCGGCGCACTCACTGAATGAGTGGCTGAAGAAGGCCGAGGTCGATGCCGGTAAGCGGGCCGGCGTGCCGACGGATATGTCGGCGAAGCTGAAGGCCCTTGAGCGCGAGAACCGCGAGCTGCGGCAGGCGAACGAGATCCTGCGCAAGGCATCCGCTTATTTCGCCATGGCCCCTATCGGCGAATGCAGGCATTCGCCTGTCGGGTGAGAGGAGCTCGACCGCCGGTCGAAGACATGATCGCGTTCATCGATGATCATCGCGGTGCGTATGGGGTCGAGCCGATCTGCAAGGTGCTGCCGATCGCCCCATCGACCTATCATGCCCATGTCGCCCGGCGGCTTGATCCGTCGAAGTGCTCGGCACGGGCGCTACGGGACGCGGCCTTGCGGCCCGAGATCGAGCGCGTGTTCGCCGAGAACTTTGAGGTCTATGGAGCGCGCAAGGTCTGGCGACAGATGATGCGCGAGGGGTTCGATGTGGCGCGCTGCACCGTCGAACGGCTGATGCAGGGCATGGGCTTGGCCGGTGTGATCCGCGGCAAGCCGGTCCGCACGACCATCTCGGACAAGTCGGCACCGTGCCCGCTCGACCGTGTGAACCGGGTGTTCCATGCGCCGGCGCCTAACCGGCTCTGGCTCTCGGACTTCACCTATGTCAGCACCTGGGCGGGCTTCGTCTACGTCGCCTTTGTGATCGACGCTTATGCTCGCCGCATCGTCGGCTGGCGGGTGAGCCGGACCGCGCATGCCAGCTTTGTGCTGGATGCGTTGGAGCAGGCCCTTTACGAGCGACGGCCCGCCCATCGCGGCGGCCTGGTGCACCATAGCGACCGCGGTTCGCAATATGTGAGCATTCGCTACACCGAACGGCTGGCTGAGGCCGGCATCGAGCCCTCTGTCGGCAGTGTCGGTGACAGCTATGACAACGCCCTCGCCGAGACGATCAATGGCCTCTACAAGGCCGAGGTCATCCATCGTCGGGGGCCTTGGCGATCCTTCGAGGCCGTCGAGTTCGCCACGCTGACCTGGGTTGACTGGTTCAACCATCGCCGGCTGCTGGAGCCTATCGGTAACATCCCGCCGGCCGAAGCCGAGGAGCGCTACTACGTCATGCTCGGTGAGCAGAAAATGGCGGCGTGACTTAAACCAAATGGCCTCCGGTGAAGTCGGGGCGGTTCA
>NZ_JAHCQH010000014.1 GCF_018449475.1 Ancylobacter radicis
AAACACCGCGTGCGGGGCGCCGGGGACGGCGTGTCGGTTGGCTGAGTGAAGGCTTGCACCACCTTTTAAAACAAAGGTGCAGGCGGCCGCCGGTGGCGTCCGCCCCGGTGCCCCGCGCGCCCTTCATTGGGCGGATGGGAAATGGCGCAGAACCCCGGCCGCGAGGCGGCGCGGGGCTTTTGGTGTGGGCGTGAGGGCGGCGCTCTTGGGGCCGGGTGCGCCGGGACTCCATCCTTCGAGGCTCGCTGCGCTCGCACCTCAGGATGACGGCGCTCTTTGACATGACGACGCGTCGTCATGCTGAGGTGCCCGGCGGCAGCCGGGCCTCGAAGCACACTGGCACGCTCCATCCCCTCACGCCGTCATGGCCGGACTTGATCCGGCCATCCCCGTCTTCCCGCCCGTGCACCCGGCTTCAAGTCGTGGATCCCCGGGTCAAGCCCGGGGATGACGTGGTTCCATGAGGGAGCCGCCGCGCGGACCGGGCGCGGTGGTTCTATGAGGGAGCCGCCGCGCTGACCGGGCACCGCGTGTGGCTTTGGCTCGACGCGCGGGACGGGGCGGGTCATCGTGGCTTCACATCCGTGGCTCAAGGGAACCGGATGGAATCTCAGGGGAATGGGCATGGCTGGCGGGAATAAGGGGCGCTCGGTTCAGGACTATATCGACGAGACGCCGGTCTGGGCCGACGGTACCACGGTCGGGCGCGTGCCGATGACCGCCATGCAGTGGCGCATCTGGTGGCTGGCCGCCTTCGGCAAGTTCTTCGAGGGCATGGTCGTGTTCATGACCGGCGTGGCGCTGCCGCTGATCTCCGCCGAGTTCGGGCTGGGGGCCACCGAGCATGGCGTCATCGGCGCGGCGAGCCTGGCCGGCATTCTGGTCGGCGCATTGGCGCTGGGCGGGTTGTCCGACACGTTCGGGCGCAAATTCATGTTCGTGGTCGAGATGGTCATCTTCATGATCTTTCTCGTCCTGCTCTCGGTCAGCCCGACCTATCTCTGGCTCGCCGTGTTCCTGTTCGGTGTCGGCGTGGCGCTGGGCTGCGATTACCCGACCGCCCATTTGATCATCTCGGAGAGCATTCCCAGCGCCAATCGCGGCCGGCTGGTTCTGGCCGCCTTCGGCTTTCAGGCGCTCGGCGCGCTGGCCGGGACCGCCGTGGGTTACGTGGTGCTGGTCAATGATCCGAGCGTCACCGCGTGGCGGCTGATGTATGCGGCGGTGATCCTGCCGGCGGCGCTGGTCACGGTGGCGCGGTTCTACGTCACGGAATCGGCGCCCTGGCTGTTCGCCCGCGGGCGGGCGAGCGACGCGGCGCGCGAGACAGCGCGGCTGCTGCATCGCCACCCGACCTATCCGCACCATGTGGCGCTGAAGCCCTGTCCCACCGGGGAGGGCGCGCAGGGCCGTGCCGGCTCGCGCTGGCGCGACCTGTTCGGCAAGCGCAACCGGCGCGCTACCATCCTCGCCTCGGTGCCCTGGTTCATGCAGGATCTGAGCACCTATGGCATCGGTCTGTTCACCCCGACCATTCTCGCCGCAGCCTTTGGTCACGGCGCGGCGGTGAGCCACGACGTCACCGATATTGTTGCCGGGCAGGTTCTGGCGGCGGAAGGCGCGGCGCTGATCGACACGCTGCTGATCGCCGGCGTCGTGGCGGCGGTGATGCTGGCCGATCGGGTCGGGCGCATCCCCTTGCAGATACTCGGCTTTGTCGGCTGCGCGGCTGGGCTGATGCTGGCGGCGCTGTCGAGCTATTACGCGGATCCGACTCGCACGCTGCTGATCTTTGCCGGCTTCATGCTGTTCAATTTCATGACCAATATGGGCCCGAACGCGCAGACCTACCTGCTCGCCGGCGAGGTCTTCCCCACCGCCGTGCGCGGCAAGGGCGCGGGATTTGCCGCCGCGGTCGGCAAGATCGGCGCGGTGCTGACCGCTTTCCTGTTTCCGATCCTGCTCGCCGATCTCGGCACCACGGCGCTGCTGATCGGGCTGGCCGGCACCGCCCTCATCGGCGCCACCGTGACCTGGATGTTCCGGGTGGAGACGACCGGCGTCGATCTGGAGCGTATGCACCAGCACGATCTCGACACCGTGCTCGACAGCGCCGCCGGGGAGGGCCGCGAGGCGGCATGAGCCCTCGCGCCCTGATGCGCAACAAAAAGGCGCGGCTTTCGCCGCGCCTTTGAAGCTTGAGAGGTCCGAAGGACGTTCTCAGAAATCCATGCCGCCCATGCCGCCGCCCGAGAAGTCGGCCTTGGCCGACTTCGTTCTTGCGTCTTGCCGGGCGGCCTCGGGGACTGTCCTCAGAAGTCCATGCCGCCCATGCCGCCGCCCGGCATGGCCGGGGCCGCGGCGCCGCCCTTCTTGGGCAGGTCGGCGATCATGGCTTCGGTGGTGATCAGCAGCGAGGCCACGGAGGCCGCGTTCTGGATCGCCGAGCGCAGCACCTTGGCCGGGTCGATGACGCCCGCCTTGTACATGTCGACATACTCGCCGGTCTGGGCATTGAAGCCGTAGGCGTAGCTGTCCTTCTCCAGGATGCGGCCGACGATCAGCGAGCCGTCCTCGCCGGCATTGCTGGCGATCTGACGGGCCGGGGCCTGGATCGCCTTGCGGACGATGTCGACGCCGGTCTTCTGGTCGGGATTTGCGGTCACGACGGCATCGAGCGACTTGATCGCGCGCAGCAGGGCGACGCCGCCGCCCGGCAGGATGCCTTCTTCAACGGCCGCGCGGGTGGCGTGCAGCGCGTCGTCCACGCGGTCCTTCTTCTCCTTGACCTCGACCTCGGTCGCGCCGCCGACGCGGATCACCGCGACGCCGCCGGCGAGCTTGGCCAGACGCTCCTGGAGCTTCTCGCGGTCATAGTCCGAGGAGGTCTCCTCGATCTGCGCCTTGATCTGCGCGATGCGGCCCTCGATGTCGCCCTTGGCACCATAGCCGTCGACGATCGTGGTGTTCTCCTTCTCGATCACGACCTTCTTGGCGCGGCCGAGCATGGCGAGCGTCACGGTGTCGAGCTTGATGCCGAGATCGTCGGAGATGGCGGTGCCGCCGGTCAGGACGGCGATGTCCTGCAGCATGGCCTTGCGGCGATCACCGAAGCCGGGAGCCTTGACGGCCGCGACCTTGAGGCCGCCGCGCAGCTTGTTGACGACGAGCGTGGCCAGAGCCTCGCCTTCGATGTCCTCGGCGATGATCAGCAGCGGCTTGGAGGTCTGCACCACGGCTTCGAGAACCGGGAGCAGCTCCTGCAGGCCCGAGAGCTTCTTCTCGTGGATGAGGATGTAGGGATCCTCGAATTCCACGCGCATCTTCTCGGCGTTGGTGATGAAGTAGGGGGAGAGATAGCCACGGTCGAACTGCATGCCTTCGACCACGTCGAGCTCGGTCTCGGCGGTCTTGGCTTCCTCGACGGTGATCACGCCCTCATTGCCGACCTTCTGCATGGCTTCGGCGAGGAACTTGCCGATGTCCGAATCGCCATTGGCGGAAATGGTGCCGACTTGGGCGATCTCCTCGTTCGAGGTGACCTTCTTGGCGTTCTTCTTGAGGTCGGCGACGATTGCCTCGACGGCGAGGTCGATGCCGCGCTTGAGGTCCATCGGGTTCATGCCGGCGGCGACGGACTTGGCGCCCTCGCGGACGATGGCCTGGGCCAGAACGGTGGCGGTGGTGGTGCCGTCGCCGGCGAGGTCGTTCGACTTCGAGGCCACTTCGCGCACCATCTGCGCGCCCATGTTCTCGAAACGATCCTCGAGCTCGATCTCCTTGGCGACGGTGACGCCGTCCTTGGTGATGCGCGGCGCGCCGAAGGACTTTTCGATCACCACATTGCGGCCCTTGGGGCCGAGGGTGACCTTGACGGCATTGGCGAGGATGTCGACGCCGCGCAGCATCTTATCGCGCGCGTCGCCCGCAAACTTAACTTCCTTGGCAGACATGTCTTTTAACTCCGGTGAGGCGTTGCGACTTGCGTCGGGCGAGAAGGCGTCACGCCGCCTTCTTGGCGGAGGCGCTGTCGTCGATCACGCCGAGGACGTCGGATTCCTTCATGATCAGGTAGTCGACGCCGTCGATCTTGACCTCGGTGCCGGACCACTTGCCGAACAGCACGCGGTCACCGGCCTTGACGTCGAGCGGGACGAGCTTGCCGGCTTCGTCGCGGGCACCCGGACCCACCGCGACCACTTCGCCCTGCGAGGGCTTTTCCTTGGCGGTGTCGGGAATGATGATGCCGCCCGCGGTCTTGGTTTCCGCATCGACGCGCTTGACCACGACACGGTCATGCAGGGGACGGAACTTCATCGGTTCTCTCCAGAAAAGCTTGAACGATCATCTGGTGTCACGGCAGCGCGCCGGCCGATGACGGCTCCGATCACGCTGCCGCGAGGACATCTAGGGGGCGGGGGGGAGGGGCGCAAGGGTTCGAGGCGAAAAAACTAGCAGTCGAGCGAAGTGAGTGCCAGGGGCGCCGCCGCGCGCGTGTCAGCACTCCGACATATATGCTGCCAACGCCTTGATATTGAACATCAAATGTCTTTTTTGGACTTGTTCACGCAAGCGTCATGCGCTCACAATGGAGTCGTCAGCGAAAGGAGGTCCCGCATGGTCCATCATGAAGCGGCGTCGCCCGGCAGGCGTGAAGCATCCGCGGATTTCGTCCGGCAGATCGCCGGTTACGGGCTCACCACGGCCGAGATACTCTACCGCATGCCGGACCATCCGGCGCTGCTGCAGAGCTATCTCTGGCAGCATTACGACCTCTATCCCCATTTTCCCGAGCTGAACCGCTTCCTCGATTTCTGGAAGCGCGAGCTTGAGGGGCCGCTGCACTCGGTGACGGTGGCGCATTCGCGGCTCATCAAGCCGGCGGAGCTGCGCAGTGTCAGCGGGATGTTCCAGTTGCACTGAGACACCCCGCCCGCCGGGGCCGCCGCCGCTTACCGGGCGAGGAAGTTGAACGGTTTGCTGGGGCGAGGCGGGCCGACGTCTGCCGGACAGGATGGGGTGGTCTTGAGGTTCAGGCGGGCGGGCGTGGCCCGGGAGCGCGGCCGGGCTCGGCCATATCCATGCGGCAAAATCGAAGTCTTTCGGTCGGCTGATATAGATGCGCCGGGTCGGTCGCGAGAGCGCGGCGAGCGGCACGGCCGGGGGATTTGGCACGGGTGCCCTCTCCTTGCCGCTTTCGCCGTGCTATGAGGACGGCGCAAACGGGTGCCGTGGTGGTGTCCCAAGGCATGAATGAAGGCACCGGGCCGCCCGCCGTGGATCACCGCTCGCCCCGCACCTCGGAGTTGCTCTCCGCCCTCGTGACCGCCCATTCGGCGGAACGGATCGGCGTGGGCGAGATCGTTCACGCGCTGCGCAACCGCGCCTTCGGCCTGTCCATCCTGCTGCTCGGCCTGCCCAACTGCCTGCCCATGCCGCCTGGCATTCCGGTGATCTGTGGCGTGCTGCTGTGCCTCGTCGGGGCACAGATGCTGGTCGGGCGCGACGAGCTGTGGCTGCCGCGCTGGCTCGCCGCCCGCACCTTATCGCGCACGCTGCTGGAGAAGATCGTCCACGGCGCGCTGAAATGGATCCGCCGCTTCGAGGGCTATTCGCGCCCGCGGCTGGCCTATTTCTCCAGCGCCGCCGCGCGTCTTGTGCTGGGCGGGGTGGTGGTTGTGCTCGGCCTGCTGCTGATGCTGCCGATCCCGATCTTCGGCAATCTGCCGCCGGGCATCGCCCTGTGCATTCTCGGCCTCGGCCTCGTCGAGCGGGACGGGGCCTTCATCGCCGCCGGCCTCGTCGCCAGCCTCATCAGCCTCGGCGTGATGGGTCTGTTAAGCTGGCTGCTCTTTCAGGGCGCGCTGGCCGTCATCTGACCACCAGCGCGCAGAGCGGCTCGACCCGGCGCGCCGTCCGGGGTGTGCGGCGGGCGTCAGGCTTCTGCTGTTTCCGCCTCCTGATCAGACGTCGCCGAGACATTGGAGTCGATGTAGAGCGTCACCGCCGCCCAACTCGGCTTGACGTCGATCTTGCCGTCCGTGCCCCAGCCGCCATTGTCCTGACTGACCGTGAGCGACAGCGACTTGTCGAGACTGACCAACTGGAAGGCGTTGCTGCCGGTCTGGGTCGCCGTTGCCGTGAAGCTCTGCGATTGCGCCGCGAAGGTGCCGGTGAGCTGGAAGGAGGCGAGGAAGTTCGCGCCAGACGGGGTAACCGAAATGTTGAACGTTCCCGACCCGACCCAGGCATTGTAGTTGCCCTTCGCCATGAGAACGGAGGGGGTGAAGGTGACCACCGTGCCATTTCCGATGGTGGGGTTGAACGGCGCGATGATGCCGATGATGCAGGGCTGGTTGATGTTGGTGCCGGTCTTGAACGGATTCTTGGTCGGGTTGACGATGGTGAAGTCGACCATGGATGCCTCCCATATCGATTGACCCAGGGCGGTCGGGCTGCCGGCCCCGATCCGCCACGGCACGGCGGCGGGCGCCCGCCGCGTAGGTCGGCAGGGTCCTGTCGCATCGTCAAAGTGGCATCGAGACGCCGTCTATACAACCATAGCGAGCATGCAAGTCAATGCGAAACCCGCTCCGTCCTTACACGGCGCGGGTTTCGACGGGCGGTGTCAGCCTCGACCGACGAAGGGGGCGTTGGTGGCCATGATGGTCATGGTCAGCACATTCGCGTCGAGCGGCAGGCTGGCCATGTAGGCGACGGCGCGGCCGGCGTGGACGGGGTCGAAGGTCGGCTCGACCATGATCTGGCCGTTGGCCTGCAGGATGCCGGTCTTCATCTTCACCGCCATGTCGGTATCGGCATTGCCGATGTCGATCTGCCCGCAGGCGATGTTATGGGCCCGCCCTTCCAGCGCCACCTGCTTGGTCAGGCCGGTGACGGCATGCTTGGTCGCCGTATAGGGGCCGGTGAACGGGCGCGGGGCATGCGCCGAGATCGAGCCATTATTGATGATGCGCCCACCCTTGGGGCTTTGCGTCTTCATCAGCCTTATGGCGGCCTGCGTGCACAGGAACACGCCGGTGAGGTTCACATTCACCACGCGCTGCCAATCTTCCAGAGGGATGTCCTCGATCGGCATCCCCGGCGACCAGCCGCCGGCATTGTTGAACAGCACGTCCAGCCGACCGAAGCGGCGTGCGATCTCGTCGAACAGTGCGGCGACCGAGGCGGCGTCCGCCACATCCGATGTCACCACGTGAGCCCTGGCGCCGATCTCTTCGGCCACCGCCTGGAGCGGTTCGGCGCGGCGGCCGGTGAGCACGACGTCGAAGCCATCCGCCGCGAGGGCGAGGGCGGCGGCCTTGCCGATACCGGTGCCTGCGCCGGTGACGAGAGCGATGCGCGATGGTGTCATGTTGTTTTTCCTCCCCAGACGGTGACGATGAACCAGCGGCTCACTGGCGGCAAGATGACGATGCTACCTTCCGGGAACTCCTGTCAGCCCATGGCGTTATCAGGGCGACAGACAGTCGAGCGCGGTGAAAAGACAAGCGCCGCAAGAAATCACTGAGAGAGGAGAACGGTCATGCCCGCCATTCTGATGTGGCTCATCGGTATTCCGATTCCGCTTATCATCCTGCTTTATTTTCTCTTCTGACAAGAAGAGACGAACTCTGCGTCTGACAAGTCAGGCGCGAAGCGAGGGTCGCACATCTCAGATGCGCGGCCCTTCGCGCTTGTCATGGCGTGGGGAAAGTCTTCTGATCGATATGACCAGAAAAGGTGATTAAGCTCTTTTGCTGCCATCCAGCGCAGCGAAGGGCTCAATCCTATCGTTTGAACACAATCTCCATGCGAACGAGACTGCGCTGTACTCCAATATAACCTAGCGCGTGCGTCCATAGGGCGGGCGGGGGATCGACGTGTGGGCGGCCCGCAGCGCCGCCGACCACCGCTCGCGCAGATCATGGAAATAGGGCTCGCCCGGCTCGATGCGATAATTCAGCTCGGACTCACCGCCATCGCGACGCGCGACGAGAATGTCGATCGGCATACCGACGCCGAGGTTTGACCGCATGGTCGAATCCATTGAGATCAGGCCGGATTTCAGCGCGTCGTAGAGATCGGTGTCGAAGGTAATGGAACGGTCCAGCACCGGCTTGCCATATTTGTGCTCGCCGATCTGCAGGAAGGGCGTGTCGCTGCTGCATTCGATGAAATTGCCGGCGGCGTAGATCATGAACAGCCGCAGTCGGCCGCCATTCACCTGACCGCCAAACAGGAACGAGACATCGAAGCGGATGTCCGACTGCTTCAGCCCCTCGCCATAGAGGCGATGGACATGGCGGATGGCGCGGCCGACCAGTTGGGTCGCGCGGAACATGCTGCTGGCCCCGGTCAGCGTGTCCTTCTTGCCGGTCTCGGGGTTGTCCAGCCCCTCCATCAGCGTGCTGATGACCGCCTGCGAGATCGAGAGGTTGCCGGCCGTGGCGAGCGCCATGACATGGCGGCCCGGCTCCTCGAAAACGTGGAGTTTGCGGAAGGTCGAGATGTTGTCGAGCCCGGCATTGGTCCGGGTATCGGCGATCATGACGAGCCCGTCACGCACCAGAAGACCGCAGCAATAGGTCATGGAAGGCACTTCCCCCTGGTCGCATCCCCGCGGGACGCGGCTATCCACCCGCGCCCTTATAGCGGGGCGCTTTCGCGGCCGGCAACCTCAGCCCTGAATTTGCCGGCTCGACTGGTCGACATTGAGGGCGACGGAGAGGTTCTCCTCGCCGCCGCCATAACGGTTGCCGCGGACCGGCGCGGCGCCGAGGTAATCAAGACCGACGGCGAGGCGCACATAGGCTTCCGTCGGGCACTGGCGGTTGGTGGGGTCGAAGCCGACCCAGCCAAGGCCCTCGATATGGGCTTCCGCCCAGCCATGGCCGGCTTGCAGGCTGGCGCCCTGCAGGGGCTTTTGGCTCTGGCTCTGGCTTTGTCCCTGTCCCTGGCCTTGCGACGGGGCCTGCCCGTCGCTGACGATGTAGCCACTGGCATAGCGCGCGGGTATGCCGAGATGGCGCGCCCCGGCAATGAAGATGTGGGCATAGTCCTGGCAGACGCCGCGCTTCAGCGCGAAGGACTGCTTGGCGGTGGTCGTCACCTGCGTCGGCTCGGGATCGAAGGTCATCACCCCGGCGATCGCCTCCATCAGCGCGTGCAGCTTCTCGATGCGGTCGCCGACCCCGATCACCGCCTCCTCGCAGAAGCCGCGAAGCGTCGGGTCCGGGGCGGTGAGATCGGTCTCGCGCATGAACAGGGAGGGCGGGAACCGCTCCTTGACGCCGCGCACCACGCCGGCCGTGTCCTGCGTCTCCACCTCGCCGTCCACAATGACGCGGAGCTGCGCGATCGGCCCTTCGACGGCGAAGGTGTGGGTCAGGTTGCCGAAGGCGTCCTCATGGGCGCGCAGCCGGCAGCTCTCGGACACGTCGATCCGCCAGGACACGACATATTGCCCGTCATGGTTGCGGGGCGTGAGGCGCAGCGTCTGGATCGCGCCATTGGCTGGCGGATCATAGGTGTAGAGGGTGGTGTGGTTCACATGGATACGCATGACGCAGGCGCGGCCTCAAGGGTCCGATCAGTTCGGGTTCAGAGCAGATATTGTTCGGCAACGGTGCTGCCGAGACGGTTATTCTCGACGACGAAATCGTCGATGTACTCGTGTAGTCCGGTCTGGAAGACGTCGTCGATCCGGCTATTGCCCAGCCGGGTGAGGGTGGAGCGGGCAAGGCGCTGGGCCGAGCCCTGCCGGCCATAATAGGCGGCAATATCGTCGAGATAGCGCGTGATGTTCTGATAGCAACTGGTCAGCGAGCGTGGCATCTGCGCGTTGAGGATCAAGAGATCCGCCACCAGCCAGGGCTTCACGCTCTCGCGATAGACCCAGTGGAAGGAGGTCAGCGCCGACACCGAACGCAGGATCGAGGTCCACTGGAAATAGTCGAGCGGCCCGCCGACATGCTCGGAGTCCGGCAGCAGCACGTGATATTTGACGTCGAGGATGCGGGCCGTGTTGTCGGCGCGCTCGACATACATGCCGACACGCGAGAACCAGAAGGCGTCGTTGCGCAGCATGGTGCGGTAGGCCGCGCCGTCGAAGCGCAGTGAGGTTTCCTTGACGAAGGACAGGAAGCGGGCGAGTTCCTCGCGCGTCATGCTCTTGGTCGAGTAACGCTTCAGCTCCAGCCAGGCCGAGTTGATCGTCTCCCACATCTCGATGGTGAGCGCGGTACGCACCGAACGCGCATTGGTGCGGGCGATCTCGAAGCAGTTGCGGATGGAGGAGGGGTTCTCCGGCGCGAAGGCGAGAAAGGAGATGACGTTCTGCTCGGTCGCGTCGTCGCCATGGACCTGCTTGAACAGCTCGGCGCAGCCGGCGGTGAGCAGCGCGGAGCGCCACTCATTGGTCGAGCCGCCATAGGCCGCCGGAAGCTGGGCCAGGCGCTGCGTCACGTCGAGGATGCGGGCGAGGCAATCCGCGCGCTCCATGTAGCGGGCGAGCCAGTAGAGATTGTCTGCAGTGCGAGAGAGCATGGGAACCCGCGTTCTATTTCGCGTTACGCCAGGCGAGCGTCGCAACGCCCGCCCCGATCAGGAGAGTGCCGCCGATCCGATTGATGGCGGCGACGATGCGCGGCGTGCCGATGGCGCCGCGCAGCCGGCCCGCGATCAGCGCGTAGCCGAAGGCATTGGTGGCGGCGAGCACGAGGAAGGTGGTCTCGAAGATCGCCATCTGGGTGAGGAAGTCCCCGGCGGGATCGAGGAACTGCGGCAGGAAGGCAACGAAGAAGGTGATGCTCTTGGGGTTGAGCGCGGTGACGATCCAGGCGTGCAGCAGCATACCGGTAGGCGATCCCGCACTTGTTGCTTCGCTCACCAGCGGGGTGGAGCCGGCGCGCCAGAGCTTGATGCCGAGCCAGATGAGGTAGAGCGCGCCGACCCATTTCAGCACGGTGAACAGCGCCGCAGAGGTGGCAAGCAGCGCGCCGAGGCCGAGCATGGACAGCGTCATGGCGGTGAAGTCGCCGAGCGCGACGCCGGTGGCCACGGGAAGCGCCACCTTGCGGCCCTGACCAAGCGCATAGGACACGACAAGCAGGATGGTCGGGCCGGGAATGACCAGAAGGACGGCGGAGGCGGCGACAAAGGCCAGCCAGGTTTCGATCGACATCTGTCTCTGCGCTCCCACCCTGCATCATCCCGGTCGCACCGAAGCGAAGAGCCGGGATCGTTCACCAATTCTGCAGACGATCCCGGATCGGCCTGCGGCTTTCCGGGATGACGATCCGACCGCAGCCCCTCAACTCTCCTCCAGCACCCAGGTATCCTTGGTTCCACCGCCCTGGCTCGAATTCACCACCAGCGAGCCCTCTTGCAGCGCCACGCGGGTGAGGCCGCCCGGCACGATGCGGGTGCGGTCCGAGCCGGTGAGCACGAAGGGTCGCAGATCGACATGGCGCGGGGCGATGCCTTCCTCCACGAAGGTCGGGCAGGTGGACAGCGCCAGCGTCGGCTGGGCGATGAAATTGGTCGGGTCCTGCTTCAGCTTGGCGCGGAACAGCTCGATCTGCGCCTTGTCCGCGCGCGGGCCGATGAGCATCCCATACCCGCCGGAGCCGTGGACTTCCTTCACCACCAGCTCGTTCAGATGGTCGAGCACATAGCTGAGATGATCGGCCTCGCGGCAGCGCCAGGTTGGCACGTTCTTCAGCAGCGGCTCCTCGCCGAGATAGAAGCGGATGATCTCCGGCATGTAGCTGTAGACCGCCTTGTCGTCGGCGACGCCGGTGCCAACCGCGTTGGTCAGCGTGACATTGCCGGCGTTGTAGGCGCTCATCAGGCCGGGCACGCCGAGCGAGCTGTCCGGCCGGAAGGCGAGGGGATCGAGAAAATCGTCGTCAAGGCGACGATAGATCACGTCCACCCGGCGCGGGCCCTCGGTGGTGCGCATATAGACCACGTCGTTGCGCACGAAGAGATCGCGCCCTTCCACCAGTTCCACGCCCAGCTTGTCGGCGAGGAAGGAGTGCTCGTAATAGGCCGAATTGAAGATGCCGGGCGTCAGCACCACGACCACGGGATCGCTGGTTGCCGTGGTCGGGGCGAGCGATTTGAGCGTGGCGAGCAGTTCGTCCGTGTAGTTCTCGACCGGGGCGACGCGGTTCTCCGCGAACAGCTCCGGGAACAGCCGCATCATGATCTCGCGGTTCTCCAGCATATAGGAGACGCCCGAGGGGGTGCGCGCATTGTCTTCCAGCACGTAGAAGGTCTCGGAGTCCACGCGCACCACGTCGATGCCGGCAATGTGGACATAGAGGTCGTGCGGGACCTTCTGACCGTTCATTTCCGGGCGGAAGACGGGGTTCTGATAGACGAGATCCTCCGGCACGATGCCGGCCCGCAGGATGTCCCGCTTGGAATAGACATCCTTGATGTAGAGGTTCAGCGCCTTGGTGCGCTGTTCCAGCCCCTTGGAGAGCCGGCCCCATTCACCATTGGTGAGGATGCGCGGGATGATGTCGAACGGGATCAGCCTTTCCTGCGCATCGCTGTCGCCATAGACGGCGAACGTGATGCCGATGCGCCGGAAGATGAACTCGGCCTCCTTGCGTCGGTAATCGAGCACGTCAGGCGGAACATCCTTCAGCCAGCGTGCGAGGGTGGTGTAGGCGGCACGGATCGAGCCGTCCGCATTTGTCATCTCGTCGAAAGCGACGCTCATAGGTGCAAATTCACTCCCCAACTTCTGGAAGTTAGCTACAAACGTCGTGCCAGCGAAAGAGGCGGAACAAACCGGACGGCGAATATCGCCGTAGAATGTGCTGAATGCCTAAATTGCGGGCGGTGCGCCGCCTTTCGGGGCGGGTGCTGCGTTCATTTGCGGCGTTTCTAGGCGCCTTTGCGGAAAGCGGGAGTAGAATCGAATGGTCGGGCAAGCTGAAGCGGTGACGGCGGGGCTGCTGGTGATCGGCGACGAGATCCTCTCGGGGCGCACCAAGGACCGCAACATCGGCTATATCGCCGAGTATCTCACCGCTGTCGGTATCGACCTCGCCGAGGTGCGTGTCGTTCCCGATATCGAGGACGAGATCGTCGCCGCGCTCAACGCCCTGCGGACCCGCTACACCTATGTCTTCACCACCGGCGGCATCGGGCCGACGCATGACGACATCACCGCCGACGCTGTGGCCAAGGCCTTCGATGTCTCGATCGATGTCGATCCGCGAGCGCGGGCGATGCTGCTGGAGCGCATAGCCGAGGCCGATCTCAACGAGGCGCGGCTGCGCATGGCGCGCATTCCCGCCGGCGCCGAACTGGTGGCGAACCCGGTCTCCAAGGCGCCGGGCTTCTGGATCGGCAATGTCATCGTCATGGCCGGCGTGCCGACCATCATGCAAGCCATGCTCGACGAGGTGGCGCCCAAGCTCAGGACCGGCGTGCGCATGCTCTCCGAGACGGTGACCGCCAATGCCAAGGAAGGCGATATTGGCGGGCCGCTCAAGGCCGTGGCCGAGATCCATACGGATGTGAGCATCGGCAGCTATCCCTTCATGGGCGAGGATGGTCGGCCCAACACCAACCTCGTGCTGCGCTCGCGCGACCCGGCACGCCTTGCCGCCGCCGTCGCCGCCGTGCGGATGATGGTCGCCGAAGTCCACGCGGCGCGCGGCACTGTGGGAGCCTAAGCCGGGGAATTCTGCCCGGTGCTACTGGAGAAGCCGCGACGCTCCAGCTAATGCTCTGCCAATTGCACACGCAGCCGGGATCAATGCCTCGATGTCCGACGACCGCCAGAACAAGGCCTTTCCCGTTTCCTGGGACCAGTTCCATCGCGATGCGCGCGCGCTCGCCTGGCGTCTGGCCGGGGCGGGGCCGTTCGTCGGCATCGTCTGCATCACGCGCGGCGGGCTGGTGCCGGCTGCCATCGTGGCGCGCGAACTGGGGATCCGGCTGATCGAGACGGTCTGCATCGCCAGCTACCACGACTACAAGAACCAGGGCGAAACCGAGGTCATCAAGCCCATCGCCGACATCGTCACCGCCGCGGCAGGGCCGGGCGGGCAGGGGCTCCTCGTCATCGACGATCTGGTTGATACCGGCTCCACCGCCAAGGTGGTGCGCGAGATGCTGCCCAGGGCGCATTTTGCCACCGTCTATGCAAAGCCGGCGGGACGGCCGATCATCGACACCTTCATCACGGAAGTGAGCCAGGACACCTGGATTTATTTTCCGTGGGATATGGGTCTCAGCTTCCAGCCGCCGATCCGCGACGGCGTTGCCTGAGACCGCAAGGAGACGCGCATGGCCGGGCCAGACGAGATCAACCAGGGCGACGAGAGCGACGAGGCCTATGACGCGGCGTTCGAGACGCATCGCGCCGCGCTCTATGAGCAGCTTCTGACCTATGCCGACGAGCACGATCTGAGCGACGGCTTCATCGCCGACCTCGTCTCCGATCTTGGGCTGTCGCTGCGCATGGTGGCCTACGCCGCCGAGACCGAGAAGCCCTCGGTCGGCGGGCTGCGGCTCGACCTTGATCGCTATGCCCGTGAACTGGGCGAGGCCGTGCGCGACGCCAAGAAGTACGCCGCCGATTTCATCGCCGAAGCCAAGGCCACCCGCGAGCGGGAAGAGGCGGACGGCGACGAGGAGGGCGACAGTGCCGAGGGCGAAGGCGAGAGCCGGCAGTGACGGCATCGCGGTAAGGATCGCCAGAGTGCCGCGCTTGGGCTATGCCGATCAGCGCGGCACTCCCCTTAAGGAAAGCTACCGATGACTCCGGCGATCATTTCCACCATCCTGCGGGCTTCCGTCACCGCTTTCATCGCTCGTCTCCTGCTGGTGTTCATGTTTCTCGGCAGCGCCGTCTCCAAGCTTGCCGATTTCACCGGCGCCCAGGCCGAGATGGCCCATTTCGGCCTGAATCCGCCCTGGCTGTTTGCGGCGCTCACCATCATCACCCAGCTCGGCGGCGGCCTGCTCATCCTTGCCAACCGTGCGACCTGGCTTGGCGCCGGGGCGCTGGCCGTCTTCACCGCCCTCACCATTCCGATCGCGCATCATTTCTGGACCATGGAAGGTCCGATGGCGCAGATCGAATTCTATTTCGTCATGGAGCATCTGTCGGTCCTCGGCGGCATGCTGCTCGTCGCCATTCTGGCGGAGCGCACACGCGCCACCTGACCGCCTCTTCTCAACGGGAACCACGATGAACACCGCCGTGCGCACGATCGACCCCAACAGCGATGCCGCCATTGCCGCCGGCATCGAGCCGCGCCCGATCGAGGAGATCAGCGGCCGGCTCGGCGTGCCACTCGAGGCGCTCTACCGCTACGGGCCGTACAAGGCGAAGATCGACCTCGGCTTTGCCGGGCAGGCCGCGGCGAAGGCGGATGGCCGGCTGATCCTGGTGACGGCGATCAACCCGACCCCGGCTGGCGAGGGCAAGACCACCACCACGATCGGCCTCGGCGATGCCCTTTCCCGCATCGGCAAGAGCGTCGCCATTGCGCTGCGCGAGCCGAGTCTGGGCCCTGTGTTCGGTTCCAAGGGAGGCGCGACCGGCGGCGGTCACGCCCAGATCGTGCCGATGCAGGACATCAACCTGCATTTCACCGGTGACTTCCACGCCATCACCGCCGCGCATAACCTGCTGGCGGCGGCGATCGACAATCACATCTATTGGGGCAATGCCCTCGACATCGACGCCCGCCGCATCAACTGGCGGCGCGTGGTCGATCTCAACGACCGGGCGCTGCGCAGCGTCATCGTCGGTCTTGGCGGGCCGGGCAATGGCTTTCCCCGCGAGGATGGCTTCGATATCACCGTCGCCTCCGAGGTGATGGCGATCTTCTGCCTCGCCCGCTCGCTAGAGGATCTTGAGGAGCGGCTTGGGCGCATGGTGGTGGCGCAGAACCGCGCCCGCCAGCCGATCACGGCCGCCCACCTCAAGGTGACCGGTGCGATGACCGCGCTGCTGCGCGACGCCTTCCAGCCCAATCTCGTGCAGACGCTGGAGGGCACGCCCGCCCTCGTTCATGGCGGGCCCTTCGCCAACATCGCCCATGGCTGCAATTCGGTGATAGCCACCCGTGCCGCGCTGGGCCTTGCCGATTATGTGGTGACGGAGGCCGGCTTCGGTGCCGACCTCGGTGCCGAGAAGTTCCTCGACATCAAGTGCCGCCAGGCCGGGCTTACCCCGCGCGCGGTGGTGATCGTCGCGACCGTGCGTGCGTTGAAGATGCATGGCGGCGTCGCCCAGAAGGATCTCGGGCCGGAGAATGTGGAAGCCGTCGCGCGCGGCACCGGCAATCTCGTGCGCCATATCGAGAACATGAAGGCGTTCGGCTTGCCGGCAGTGGTTGCCATCAACCGCTTCACCAGCGACACGTCCGCTGAGATCGCCGCCATTGAGGCCGCCTGCGCGGCGGTCGGCGCGAGCGTGCATCTGTGCGCGCACTGGGCCGAGGGGTCGGCCGGCGCCGTCGCGCTGGCCGAGGAGGTTGTTCGCCTCGCGGACGGCACCTCTCATTTCCAGACGCTCTATGACAACGATCTTTCGCTTGCCGGAAAGATCGAGACCATCGCCACGCGCATCTACCGCGCCGGCTCGGTCGCCATCGAACCGGGCGCGTTGAAAAAGCTCGGCGAGTTCGAGGCCATGGGCTATGGCGGCCTGCCGGTGTGCATGGCCAAGACGCCGTACAGCTTCTCCGCCGATCCCAGCCGGCGCGGCACGCCGGAGGGCTTCGTCCTGCCGATCCGCGAGGTCCGCCTTTCCGCCGGCGCCGGCTTCGTGGTGGCGCTGGCCGGCGAGGTAATGACCATGCCCGGCTTGCCCTCACATCCGGCGGCGGAAAACATCTTCGTCGACGACACGGGCTTCATCGGCGGGGTGTTTTAGGCTTGCAGGGGCACGTGCCCTTGCGGCGCACGGCACGGCATGGAACACACGGCCCCGCCAGCGTGGGCCGGAGCGGGCGTGGCGAAACTGGTAGACGCGACGGACTTAAAATCCGTTTCTTCACAGAGTGCCGGTTCGAGCCCGGCCGCCCGCACCAGCCACCTGCGGCTGATTGGATCAAGCTTCCCGCTTGTGTTGCGCTGTGCCGGGGTAGGTGTCGGCTTTCGGCTGGGTGGGCGATGCGGTATCTTTGTCATCGCAGGCCGGGCCGCCATGAGACGAATCGGGATCGATGAGTTCAATCGACACAAGCATCTATGGTCGCGGGGTCGGTCGGCCGGTACCTGCCCGCCCACAGGGCGCGGCTCGGCGCAGATGGCCCCTGCCCTGGTGGACATCACCTTGGGGGATGCTGCTTTTCATCGTCCTGCCGATCTATCTGGCGGCCTGCTATTACAACGCGACCGTCTCTTACAATGTCGGGCAGCCGATCGACTTCGTCGATCGAGAGGCCGTTCTCATCGGTCTTTTCAGCATTGTTGTCTTCGCGCTGGGCTGCGGATTCGGAAGCTATGTCGGCTTCGCGTCCGGGCGAAGTGGCCCATTGGTGGATGGATTCACTGATACCCTGAGCGTGCGATATTTTCGGATGTTGCGCGTCTGTGGCTATCTTTCGATTTTGGCCTATGCGCTGTTCCTCGGCTCGCTGCTGACCCGCATGGACCTCATCGCGGCGATGCTTGCCGGCACCCGTGGCGCTTCGGCTCAATTGCATGAGGCTCTGGGGCGCATTCCGGGAATTACGTCTTTTATTCAGATTGGTTACGTTTTCTTCGCGCTGCTGGCGGGGCGGTCATTCTTCACCCGAAAACCGATTCCGTTCGACATTCTGGTGTTCGCCCTTGCAATTTTCCTTCTGACACTGGCGCGGTCGATTTTTGCCTCCGAGCGCCTCGCGCTGCTTGAGGTTCTCGCGGCCATTGCCGTTCTGCCGCTGAGTTTCTATTGGCGCCCCTCGCTGCTGCGTCTGCTCATTCCATTCATCGGTGTAGTTTTCGTTTTCGTATTTTTCTCTATCGCCGAATATTTTCGGAGTTGGCAGTACTATCAGAATTTTTATAATTCGTTTTACGACTTCATGATTGAGCGTTTTATCGGGTATTTTTCGACATCAGTAAATAATGGTGCTGGTGTCCATGCTCTAAATATAGAATTAACCTGGAGCCAGGCGTTTGCTTGGCTTTATAAATTTCCCATTATTGGAAATAAAATTTTTGGTGATGTTGCCGACAATTGGGGCTTGTATTTAACGCTTTACGGAACGTTGGAGTTCAATAATCCCGGCGGCATGTTCGTGGCGGTGAACGAGTTTGGGTTTTTCTTCGGTACGCTGCTCAATTTTGCCTTTGGCATGTTCGTTGGAGGCGCCTATGCGTCGTTCGCGAAGCGCAACCCCTATGGGGTCGTTCTCTATCCCTGCCTTCTGCTGGGGGTGAGCGATTTTGTCCGTATCTTCTATTTTGGCGGTGCGCGGCTTTTTCCGATTTTCATGTTCGCCGTGTTGATTGCCTATTATCTGAATCGGCCCGGGAGGCCCGCCATACATGCTTCCCCACAACGTTTCGGTGGAGGCCTCGCGGTCCAGCGCGACGCCTGATTTTTGACTTTCATGACAGGCGCGACGGGGCCATTGGTCGAGCCACGCAGCCTGTCTGGCACTTGCCTGGTCCCCATCCTGCATGTCTCCGCATAAAAGTGTGGGACCGCCGGTCCCGAGACGCGCTCTTCTCCTGCGCCTACAGGATTGTTCATGCCCAAGCTAACCATCGTATCGACCCACGTTTATTCGGGGCTCGGCAGGAAGGCGAGCATACACTTCCTGGCCGATGCCTATGCCCGGCGCGGCTACGCGGTCAGCTTTGTCTCAGTCGGTCGTGGGCCACTCCATCGCGTGCGCAACAAGGCGTACCGGACCATTCGCGCGACCGTTGGCGTCAATCAGTGGCGATCCTATGGGGGGGTGTCGGCCATCCTGACGGAACAGGCGCTGGAGATCATCAACCTGCGCAAGAAGCCGCTGAACGAGCTCTGGGGCCGGATTATCCAGATGAGCGGCTGCCGCATTGCCGCGCCGGCCCGGCAGGCTGTCATTGATGCGGATATCCTGATTATCGACAGCGGGGTCTCGCTGCTCTTTGCCGACGCGGTGCGGGCGCTCAATCCACACGCGCCCTTGGTGTTCAATGCCGCGGACATCATGGCCTGCATCGGGGCCCACCCTCTGCTGACGCAGCTCGAGCAACGCCTGGCGCTGAATGCCGATGTGACGCGCATACCAAGTCCGCTGATGCAGTCTCTGTTGCCGGCTGGAGCGCGCTGCCTCGTCGCCCCGCACGGGCTGGACAAAAGCGTCTTCGACGCGTGCCGTCAGTCGCCCTACAAGGACGGGACGATCAATATCGTTTCGGTCGGCAACACGCTTCACGATGCGGCGTCCTTCGACCTGTTCGCCGGCGCGCTTGAAGGCAACGTAATCCTGCATTGTTTCGGCGGATCGGTGTCAGCCGTCACCAGCCCGAACGTGATTTATTATGGCGAACGGCCTTTCGCCGAGATCATTCCCTATCTGAAATTCGCTGACGCCGGCCTCGCTGCTTACCGCGTGAGCGCGTCGACGGCCTACATGGCCGATTCAAGCCTGAAGATGATCCAGTACCGTTATTGCGGGTTGCCAGCCTTTGTTCCCAACACCATCCGCTGGAGTTATGAGGGCGTCATCACCTACACACCCGGCGACCGTGAGAGTATCGGCCGGGCGCTCATGCTGCTCCTTCACGAGAAGCGTGGCCGCAAGATCGAAGGCGCGCCGGTGCTCTCTTGGGACGATGTGGCTGGCATGATTCTGGCAGAACTCGATCGCTCGGCGGGACGCCGGCTCAGCGCCTGAGGGGGCAGGGCTGGCAAACCGCTAGCCTTGCGCCGCATGAATCAGGCGATGAAGGGTTGTCGTCATCTGGATATGGGATTGTGCGTTCGCGGCTCGACGTGCATCCACGTGCGGAGACGCGCTGCACAGGATTCCACTGCTGCGCGACACCTTACTAGATACCTCTTCGCCGTCCCGTCTTGTGAGATGTCCAACTGATGCTCGTGTCGATAAATGGCCGGTTCCTTGATCGACCGATCACCGGCGTTGAGCGCTATGGCTGGGAGATCATGCGCGCGCTCGATGGTCTCGTCACGTCCGGCCATCCTGATACGCGGGGCTTCGATTTCCGCATCCTACGGCCGAAAGGTGGTGCGCCCATCGATTTTCTGGAGGGCATCCGGCAGGAGTTTGGCGGGCGGGGGCATGGACATGCATGGGAGCAACTGTTTCTCCCGTTTCTGGCGCGCAAGGGGCTGCTGCTCAATCTTTGCAACTTCACCCCCCTGCTGAATGGGCGTTCCGTCACCGTGGTCCACGATGCTCATGTGTGGCTGATTCCGGACAATTTCTCCCTGCCGTTTCGGGCCTTCTACAAGGTGATGCTGCCGCTCTCGATCCGACGCAGTGCGCGCTGGATCACCATTTCACGGTTTTCGGAGAGCGAACTCCTGCGCTTTCGCGCGGCTCATCGCTCTGCCGATCGGATCGTCGGCAATAGCGGCGAGCATATATTACGCTCCGCCGATACGGCGACGGCGGCGGGCGGTGCGGAGGAGGCTCCCTTCGTGCTCGCGCTCGGCAGCCAGTCCCGCAACAAGAACTTCGCGCTGGTCCGCCGGATCGCACCGCGTCTTGCGGAGTTGGGCATTTGCGTCCGTGTGGTCGGCGGCACCAATGCCAGCGTTTTCTCCGGCGGCTCTGCCGAGCCGGAGAGCGGGACGGGCCTCGTGTGGCTTGGCCGTGTCAATGATGAGCAGCTTGCAGATCTTTACAGCAGGGCCGCCTGTTTCCTGTTCCCCTCGCTGTTCGAAGGCTTCGGCATTCCGCCTCTGGAGGCAATGATGCTCGGCTGTCCAGTGGTGGCTTCAAATCGCACGGCGCTGCCGGAAGTTCTGGGTGAATCCGCCGTGCTGCTCGATCCGCATGCCGATGACGCATGGGTAGAGGCGGTCGCTGAGATTGTCCGTGATCCGGTCAAGCGGCAAGCCTTGGTGGCGGCCGGCCACGAACAGGCGACACGCTATTCCTGGACCCAGTCCGCCCTCGGCATTCTGGCGAGTCTCAAGGAGGTGCAGAATGCTTGATATGGCGCGACAAACGACGATTAAAAACGCTGAGACGCGTCAGGGGCTGCGTGTCCTGCATGTCTGCGAGAGCCTGCCCGGCGGGCCCGCGAGCTATCTCAACGAGATCATTCCGTATCAGCGTGCCATATATGGCGCGGGCAATATCGCCGTCGTGGTTCCCGAAGGCCAGAAGCAGGCGCTCACCGAGATTGGCGGCCTTCCAGCCTATACTTACGCACGTGAGGGCCGCTCACCGCGCGATCTCACCCGCCTTTTCATCACGCTGCGAAACGCATGCCGCGACTTCCAGCCAAATCTGGTGCATCTGCATGGCACCTTTGCCGGTCTTGTCGGCCGACTGCTGAAGGTTACCGGTGGCACGCGGGCGCCGATCCTCTACTGCGCCCATGGATGGGCGGTGGACCCGGATCGTCCTTCGCGGGCACGGGTCTTTTTCGGCTGCATCGAATACATGCTGTCTTATGTAACAACCCGCATTATCAATATTTCGCCTCATGAGGAGGTGTTTCTGCGTCGTTGGGGCATTGGCGGCAGACGCTGTACGCTGATCGTCTCCGGCATCGCTGACCTTGCCGAGCCGCCCGCTCTGGTGGAACCGAGTGAGGTGGCCGGGGGGCCGCTCCAGCTTCTGTTCATCGGCCGTACGGACCCGCAGAAAGGCTTTGATCTCCTGAGTGCTGAATTCGACCGTGCCCCGGACGTCGATTTTCAACTGCGTGTCGCTGGCTCCAGTGTGGTCAGCCGCAGTCATGGCACGCCCGGACAGGACGATCCGCGCGTGAGCTTTCTTGGCTGGGTCGACCG
The DNA here is from genome assembly GCF_018449475.1 of Ancylobacter radicis. Taxonomy (GTDB): domain Bacteria; phylum Pseudomonadota; class Alphaproteobacteria; order Rhizobiales; family Xanthobacteraceae; genus Ancylobacter; species Ancylobacter radicis. Next base: position 21,959 of record NZ_JAHCQH010000014.1, read on the forward strand.
TGACAGCCTGCCGGCCCTGCTGGATGCCAGCGATGCGCTGATTATGCCCTCGCGCTGGGAGGGGCTGCCGCTTGCCGCGCTGGAGGCACTGCGCTCCGGCAAGGCGCTGATCACCAGCCATCGCGGACCCTTCCCCTTCCTGGTGAAGGACGGCCTCAACGGTGTGATGATGAATATAGACGAGCCGGGCTTCTTCGCCCGCGCGATGCGCGGTATCGACCGCCCCGCGCTGCGCCGCATGGGCCGGCAGGCGCGGGCGGATTTCGAGGCGAAGTACCGCAGCGAGCGCATGAACAAGGAACTTGCGGCGCTGTATGATGAGGTGGTGGGCGCAGGCGTGATGGGGACGCGTCCAGCCTGATGCTTGACTGCCACCAGAGATTGCCGGGAGCGGGTCTACCTGACCATCGCTCAGATCATGAATTTTTCAGTTACGCCGGCTCATTGGAATAGAGATAATTGAATGTTCAATTCCGTCCAATATTTAAGAGCTATCGCGGCCCTTGCGGTTGTCCTGTATCACGAGGCAACCGTCATGAACACAAAGACAAACGTCGGCATATTTTTACTTGGTGAGTATGGTGTCGATCTATTCTTTGTTATCAGTGGCTTCATAATGGTTGTAACCACGCAGCGGCGCGAGGCGGAGCCGCTGAAGTTCTTTGGTAAGCGTCTGAAACGCGTCGTGCCAATGTATTGGATCGCAACCTTCTGCGTCGTGCTGGGGCTTCTGATTCTACCCAATGCCTTCAAATCGACGGTGCTCGACATCCCAACTCTCGTGATGTCGCTTCTTTTCATCCCGCATTATCACCCTGTTGTATCGCACCAGATTTGGCCGGTGCTCATCCAGGGCTGGACACTCAATTATGAGATGATCTTCTACTGCATCTTCGCACTGTCGCTGGTCATATCGCATCGCTATCGTGTTCTTTCTGTTAGCCTCATCATCCTGACACTCGTGACACTCGGTCATCTTGTTCACCCCACCAGCGCCATCGGCCGTACGGTGACCGGTAGTCTGTCACTCGAATTCATCTGGGGGGCGCTCATCGGTTATGTGATGACAGAGAAGCGCGCCTATCTTGGTCACCTCCTTCTTGGGCTGCTGGCGGTGAACGCCGTCTGCCAGGGGGTATCCATCGCGATGGGCGAGTTCAACCGCGCGATCAATGTCGGACTGCTGGCCGCCCTGGCGATGGCGACGCTGCTGTGGGTCGAGGAGCGCCATAAGATCTTCACCAACAGGGTGATGCTCTATCTCGCGGACGCCTCCTATTCGATCTATCTGTTCCACGCCTTCGGTTTGGGGGCCGTGCGCTTCGCCGCTGCCAAGCTCGGCCTTGATGTATCCCAGCCCTTGTGGGACGGCGTGACGCTTGTCCTTGGCTTTGCTGCCGGCGTGCTCCCGGGCGCGGTCATCCACTATGTGATCGAGCGGCCGATCATGAAGTTCAGGTTCTCGTCCATACTTCCCAAGCGCCGCGCGCCGCCTCTCCGCCCGGACCAGCCGCCTGTTTCCTGAACCGGGCCGCGCCTTATTTTCGGCCCCTGTGACTGGGGAGGATGGGCAAGGATTTGTCCCGTCGCCGCGACGGGGCGGTCTGGCAGGGTAGGCGAGGGGGGCAGGTATGAAGAAGCTGGTGGGCGTTGTCCTGTTGTTGCTTGCGCTCGTGCCCCAGGCCTCTGCCGCGGACATGGCGCCTTGCCCCTCGAACGACTTCGCGTGCATCCGCGGTCAACTCGCCACGGCATTCGAGCGGAGCCTTGACGCGATTCCGACGGAGATGGTCAGGCTTGACGACGTCTATGATCCCGAGGCCGGACGCGATTTCTCCGCTGCGATCAAGGCGATCCAGGAGGCGCATCCGACTGGCGCTGTGGTCGTCCTTGGCAAGCATCGGTATCTTCAAGACCGCGTGGCTCCGGTGAACAGGCCGAATATTCTGATCTATGGGCCGGAGGCGGAAATCCACGCGACTGATCCGCTCGCGCAACTCATCAATGTTTCCGGCGCCCATAGCGCCATTTACGGTGCGCAACTATCAGGCGTCAGCCGACAGCGTGGCCAAAAACTGACCATGGTGCGGCTCGTCCTCAGCGGAGAGGGCAATGGCGTCGCTGCGGCGAAGGTCGTTGATTCCGGCGCGGCGGGCATCGCCGCCGTCGGCGCCCGTCACTTTCGCATCACGGACAATCTCGTGCGCGATACCAAGGCAGATGGCATCCACGTCACGCAGGGCAGCCGGGGAGGCCTGATCGCGCGCAATGTCGTGGAGAATTCCGGTGACGACCTGATTGCGGTGGTTTCCTACGACAATGGTAAGCGCCTCGTGCAGGACGTGCTCGTCACGGACAATGTAGGCGTCGGCAATCGCTGGGGACGGGGCATCACCGTGATTGGCGGTCGTGATGTGACAATCACCGGCAATGTCATTGAGGGCGTGGCGGCCGGTGCCTCGATCCGGATTGCTCAGGAGCGGGTCTATGGCACCTACGGCGTGCGCAACATTCTCGTCGAGCGCAACACGCTGGTGAACACGCAGACCCGCACCCGGCCTCTGCATACGCCCGGCTACACGCCGCAAGGGGCCATCGATCTGTATGCCGATGAGGGTGCCGAGCGTTCGGAAACATCCGGGATCTATGGGGTAACGATCCGCGACAATCTCATTGTCGGCAGCCGCGTCGGCGGCGTGACCGTCAGCGGCGTCGATATGGGCAACGTCATTATCGAGGATAACAACTTCGTCTCCGTCGAGCCGGATTATGTGTTCGTGCTCCGCGGGGAGGATGCCTGCGCCACCGACTGCCGCGTCGCCGGCAATCGGCTCAACGGTCAGAAGCTGCCGGATGCGAAGGCAGACGGCAAGGTCTGGCCGGCATCGGGAAGCTCTCAGCCAGCGCCCTGACTGGAGTTGAGCGCCGTCAGCTCGCCCGCTTGCCGGGGTGCTGGAGTGTCTGATGCACGCGCCAGGCGTCCTCGATCATCTGGGAGAGCGTGGAGCGCGCCGGCTGCCAGCCGAGATCGCGCGCAGCGGCCACGCTGCCGGATACCAGCCGCGCGGCATCGCCGCCCCGCCGTGGCCCGATCTCCGTGCGGATCTGGCTGGCGGTTACCTCCTGCGCCTCGGCGATCACCTCGCGAACCGAGAAGCCCCGGCTGCTGCCGAGGCAGAACACGCGGTTGCCTTTGCCGGCCTCCAGCCAGTGCACCCCCGCCACATGGGCGTCGACGAGATCGCTCACATGGACATAGTCGCGGATGCAGGTGCCGTCGGGCGTGGGGTAATCGGTACCGAAAATGGTGACCTTGTCGCGCTCGCCGCTCGCCACGTCGAGCAGGATGGGGATGAGATGGGTTTCGGGGGTATGGAACTCGCCGATCTCTCCCTCTGGGTCGGCGCCGGCGACGTTGAAATAGCGGAAAATCACACTGTTCAGGCCATAGGTGGCGCCGAAATCGCTGATCATGTCCTCAATGGCGCGCTTGGACGCACCATAGGCGTTGATCGGGCGCTGTGGCGTCGCCTCATCAAGCAGCACGCCGTCCTGATCGCCATAGGTGGCACAGGTTGAGGAGAAGACGATGTCGCGGCAGCTATGGTCGGCCATGGCCTGAAGTAGGGTGACAGCCCCGCCGATATTCGCACTCCAATATTTGCCGGGATCGCGCACCGCTTCGCCGACCTGGCTGAGCGCGGCGAAATGCATAACCGCCTTTGGTTTCCACCGATCGAACACGTCATCGAGCCGGGCGCGGTCGCGCAGGTCGCCCTTTTCAAAGGGGCCGAATTTGACGACCTCGGCCCAGCCGGTCTCGAGATTGTCGAAAGTGATCGGAGTGTAGCCGGCGCGCTGAAGCGCCTTGCAAGCGTGGGAGCCGATATAGCCGGCGCCGCCGGTGACTAGGATATTGTTGTTCATTCGGCTTGTCGCTGTTCCCACCCATCACGCTTGCTGACCGCCCCGCAACGTCCGGCATCGCTCCGGCCGGGGCGCGGGGAGGATGGGCGATTCGCGCGGGTGCCGCGTTGGCACAGAATAGAGCGCGGCCCCGGCCGGCGGTAGCCGGCTGGGGCTGTACTGGATCAGCGTGGCCAGCCCGCCATCAGCGCGGTGATCACTGCCTGGCGCGGGCTGCGTTGGTCGAGCGGCAAGGCGGGGGCGCTGGTGCTGTTGTCCCAGGGATTGGCTGGATCGCGCCCCGTGCCGACCGCGACGCTGTAGAGGCCGAAGCCATCCTGATCCCAGTAGTAATTGGGGAAGCCGCAGGCGATGGGGCCACCATACCAAGTGTAGATGTTTGGCATGGCGAAGGGGCCGCCACCGTCGCTGCCCGCTGGGATATCCGGCGCCGTCGCGTCCGGGCAGCTGGCATTGGGAGCGATGGAGTAGGACGACTGGTTCCACCATTCATCGCAGAACTCAAAGTAGCAGACCCCGGCGCAGACCGCCTGCTGATAGGCCTGCGGGATCATGGTCGCGACCACGGTAGCGGTGCGCCCTTCGGTGGTGGCGTCGGAATAGATGCCGGTCGGGTCGAGCGCGTCGGGTCGGCTGGTCGCGGGGAAACCATATTCGCTGAGCAGCACCGGCTTCAGCGCCGCGCCAGTGAGCGTGGCATAGCCGGTCGGGTAGGAGGTGGTGCCGCCGAATACCGGGGCCAGCGTCTGCGGCTGGTAGCTGTTCACGCCCCAGAAATCGATGTCCGGGCATTGGGCCATGTAGCTCTGGCAGTTCTGGCAGATGCCGGGGTCGTCGTGATTGGCGATGCCGACCAGCTTGGTGGGGGCGAGTTGCTTCACCAAAGCGGCGATGGCCTGCACCTGCCCCCACCAGTACTGCGCATTGGCGGTGGGGCCATAGGTATCGACCGCACCATTATCGACCTCATTGGCCACGGTGAAACCCATCACCGCCGGGTGGTCCGCCATCTGGCTCACCGTGGCGATGATATTGTTCTTCCACCAGCTGGCGTCCGGGTCCGGTGTCTGGCCGAGGCAGAAAAGCTGGATCGGCAGGGGCAGGCCGACCAGTACATAGAGCCCGGCCGCCTCGCAGGCGTCGAGGAAATTGGTGTGGGTGTAAATCTGGCTGCTGAGCGGATTGGTGTTTTGGTAGGCGATCATCGAATAGACGCGGATCACATTGATGCCCAGCGCCTGGAGCATCGGCAGATCCTGCGACCAGGTGCCCTGCCAGCTGGTGGTGCCGGGATAGGAATCCCAGAAGAAGTCACCGATCGCCGCGAAATTGTCGGAACTGCCGATCGGGCAGGGGGAATAGCAGATGCCCTTCACCGCAAAGGGCAGGGGCGTTCCCAGATTGACCTGGCGGATGAAAGTGGCGGCCGGGCCGCCCGTGGTCTGGGTGATGCGGGTGGACCAGATACTGCTCGGCGCTCCTGACATGAATGCCTCCCATGCCCCGCATTGTTCCATTCCAGGGCGGAATGGCCGGCGGGTGTGGTGGCATGGTACGTCAACTCGTGGATGAATGCTGCCCCATGGTAATCTGGACCCGATGGTGCCGGATGTTGCCCCGGTCGGGCGGTCGAATGCCCAGGCATTCGGGAGCTTTTGACCGATAGGTGCAACCTTGTGCTTGCCGGGTTGCACCTGTATGCTCTTGGCCATTCATTTTGACGCGAGGAGAGCCGGGCCATGTCTGCCACAACCATGGGCGTGAAGATCGACGAGGAGCTTCGGGCCCGGTTGAAGGCGGCGGCGGAGCGGCAGGGATGCACGCCTCATGCCCTTGTGAAACAGGCGATCATGCACGCGGTCGGTCGGGTGGAACTCGGTCTTCCGCCCCAGGCGGAGGAAGGGGGCGGCGACGCGGAGGCGGGGGTATCTCTTGAGGGGGTCGAGAGCCCGTTCCTGCCCTTCGCGCGCTCGATCCGGCCGCAGGGTGTGCTGCGGGCGCGGATCACCAATGCCTACCGGATGCCCGAGACCGAGGCGGTGCCGCTGCTGATCGGCGCGGCCGATCTGCCGGCCCCGCGCGCCGAGGCGGCAAGGGCCCGCGCGCAGGGACTGGTCGAGGCGCTCAGGGCGAAGGGTCAGAAGGGCCCGGTGGAAGGGTTGATCCACGAATATTCGCTCTCCAGCCAGGAGGGCGTCGCGCTCATGTGCCTGGCCGAGGCGCTGCTGCGCATTCCCGACCGGGCGACGCGGGACGCGCTGATCCGCGATAAGATCGGCCGCGGCGACTGGCAGTCCCATCTCGGACATAGCCCCTCGCTGTTCGTCAATGCGGCGACCTGGGGGCTGGTGCTCACCGGCAAGCTGACCACCACGTCGAGTGAGATTGGCCTGACTGGCGCTCTCACCAAACTCATCGGTCGCGGCGGTGAACCCGTCATCCGCAAGGGCGTCGATGTCGCCATGCGGATGATGGGCGAGCAGTTTGTCACCGGCCAGACCATCTCCGAGGCGCTGGCCAATTCCCGCCGCATGGAGGCGAAGGGCTTCCGCTATTCCTTCGACATGCTGGGCGAGGCGGCCACCACCGAGGCCGATGCGCAGCGTTACCTCGCCGATTACGAGCAGGCGATCCATGCCATCGGCAAGGCCTCGGCCGGGCGCGGCATCTATGAGGGGCCGGGCATCTCGATCAAGCTGTCGGCCCTGCATCCGCGCTACAGCCGCGCGCAATATGGGCGCGTTATCAGCGAGTTACTGCCGCGTGTTAAAACGTTGGCGAAGCTCGCGCGGCACTATGACATCGGCCTCAATATCGACGCAGAGGAAGCCGACCGGCTTGAAATCTCGCTCGACCTGCTGGAGGCACTGTGTTTCGATGAAGGCTTAAGTGGCTGGAACGGCATCGGTTTTGTCGTTCAGGCGTATCAGAAGCGCTGCCCTTATGTGATCGATTACCTGATCGACCTCGCGCGCCGCTCGAACCACCGCATCATGGTGCGGCTGGTGAAGGGCGCCTATTGGGACAGCGAGATCAAGCGCGCGCAAATGGACGGGCTGGAAGGCTTTCCGGTCTATACGCGCAAGATCCACACCGACATTTCCTATCTCGCCTGCGCCCGCAAGCTGCTGGCGGCACCCGACGCGGTGTTCCCGCAATTTGCCACCCACAACGCCCAGACGCTCTCCACCGTGATGGAAATGGCGGGCGCTAACTACTATGCCGGACAATATGAATTTCAGTGTCTTCACGGCATGGGCGAGCCGCTTTACGAGGAAGTGGTGGGCCGCGAGAAGCTGGGCCGGCCGTGCCGCGTCTATGCTCCCGTCGGCACGCATGAGACGCTGCTCGCCTATCTGGTGCGCCGGCTGCTGGAGAACGGCGCCAACTCCTCTTTCGTCAATCGCATCGCCGATGAGAGCGTGCCGGTCGAGGAACTGACCGAGAGCCCGGTCGAGGGCGCCCGGCGGATCGAGCCGCTTGGCGCGCCGCATCCGCGCATCGCCGCCCCCGTCGATCTGTTCGGGCCGGCACGCCGCAATTCGGCGGGGCTGGACCTGTCCAATGAGCAGCGCCTCGCCTCGCTCGCCGCCGCGCTGCTGGCCGGTAGTGCCGCCCCGGCGCGGGCGGTGCCGCTGCTGGGCGACGGGCCGGCTGCCGGTATCGCGCACGCCGTCACCAACCCTGCGGATCGGCGCGATGAGGTGGGCACGGTCGAGGAGGCGACGCCTGCCCTGGCGAGCCGCGCCATGGAGATCGCGCAGGCCAGCGCCCCGATCTGGCAGTCGACCCCGCCGGCCGAGCGTGCCGCCTGCCTGATGCGCGCGGCCGAGATCATGGAGGCGCGGCTGCCGGCGCTGATCGGTCTCATTGTGCGGGAGGCCGGAAAATCCTTCGCCAATGCTATTGGTGAAGTGCGCGAAGCCGTTGATTTTCTGCGCTATTATGGCGCCGAGGTGCGCGAGCGTTTCGCCGCCGAAACCCATCGCCCGCTCGGCCCGGTGGTCTGCATCAGCCCGTGGAATTTCCCGCTCGCCATCTTCACAGGGCAGGTGGCCGCCGCGCTGGCCGCCGGCAATGCGGTGGTGGCCAAGCCCGCCGAGGAAACGCCGCTCATTGCCGCCGCCGCCGTCGAGATCCTGCGCGAGGCCGGGGTGCCGGCGGGTGCGGTGCAGCTTGTACCGGGCGCGGGGGACATTGGCGCGGCGCTGGTCGGGGATGCGCGCACGCGCGGCGTGATGTTCACCGGCTCGACCGATGTGGCGCGGCTGATCCAGCGCCAGCTTGCCGAGCGGCTGAGCCCGGAGGGTCGCACCATTCCGCTGATCGCCGAGACCGGCGGGCAGAACGCGATGATCGTCGATTCCTCGGCGCTGGCCGAGCAGGTGGTGGCGGATGTGCTGGCCTCCGCCTTCGATTCCGCCGGCCAACGCTGCTCGGCGCTGCGCGTCCTCTGCCTTCAGGAGGACGTCGCCGATCGGGTTCTGGAGATGCTGCGCGGCGCCCTGCGGGAACTCGTGGTCGGCAATCCCGTGCATCTGGCGACCGATATCGGGCCGGTCATCACCCCTGAGGCCAAGGCGATGATCGAGGCCCATGTCGAACGGATGCGCAAGGCAGGTCACCGCGTCGAGCAGACCGCGCTTTCCGAGGCGACCGGGCAGGGCAGCTTTGTGCCGCCCACCCTCATCGAGATCGACAGCATCGCCGCGCTCACGCGCGAAGTGTTCGGCCCGGTGCTGCATGTGGTGCGCTACCGCCGCGACGAACTCGACCGGCTGATCGCGGATATCAACGCCACCGGCTATGGGCTGACCTTCGGCCTGCACACCCGCATTGACGAGACCATCGCCCATGTCAGCCGCCGCATCGAGGCCGGCAATCTCTATGTGAACCGCAACATCATCGGCGCCGTCGTCGGCGTCCAGCCCTTTGGCGGGCATGGGCTTTCCGGCACAGGACCGAAGGCCGGCGGACCGCTTTATCTCGGCCGATTGCTGGCGACGCGCCCGGCCATGCCCGCGCTGTCCGGCTATGCCCCCGAGGCGGCGCGGCTCTGGACCGACTTCGTGAACGAGCCCGCGACGCGCGAGCATTGCGGCGTCGTGCTCGCCGCCTCCCCCTGCGGCGCCGCTGTCGAGCTGGCGGGGCCTGTGGGCGAGCGCAACCTCTATGAGCTGGCGCCGCGCGGCACCGTGCTGTGCCTCGCCGCGACCGAACGGGGGCTCGATGTGCAGATCGCCAGCGCCCTCGCCACCGGCAACAAGGTGCTGCTGCAGGGCAGCTCCATGCCCGCCCTGCCGGCGGGGATCGAGGATCGGTTCATCATCGTCGAGACCATCGAGGGGGTAGATTTTGATGCCGTGCTGTTCGAGGGAGATGGTGACGCATTGGCGCGGCTGAACCAGCTCGTCGCCACGCGCGAGGGCCCGATCGTTCTGGTGCATGGGCTCGATCCCGATGCTCTGGCACGCGGCGAGTGCTATCCGCTCGACCTGCTGATGCTGGAACGTTCGATCAGCACCAACACGGCGGCGGCGGGCGGCAATGCCAGTCTGATGAGCATCGGCTGAGGCATGCGTTCACGGGCGCTGACCTTGGGTCACGCCTTGCGCGCCGTCCGGGCGCGCCTAAGTGAGGGAGATGTCCCAGCTCTCCGATATCCCCCTCTCCGTACTCGACCTCTCCTTTGTCGCCGAAGGCGGCACGGGGCCGCAGGCGCTGCACGGCACGCTCGATCTGGCCCGCCATGTCGATACGCTCGGCTATGATCGGTTCTGGGTCGCCGAACATCACAATCTGCCATCCGTCGCCTCCGGCGCGCCGGATGTGATGGCCGGGCAGATCCTCGCCGCGACCTCGCGCATCCGCGTCGGCTCGGGCGGTGTGATGCTGCCCAACCACGCCCCGCTGATGGTGGCCGAGCGTTTCAAGGTGCTGGAGGCGCTCTATCCCGACCGGGTCGATCTCGGCCTCGGCCGGGCGCCGGGCACTGACCAGATCACCTCCCACGCGCTGCGCCGGCGGCAGGATATCGATCCGGGCGACGATTTCCTCGACCGGCTGAAGGAACTGATGCTGTGGGACACCGGCCAATGGCCGGCCGATCATCCCTACCGCACCATTCAGGTCATGCCGGTCGATGTGCGCCTGCCGCCGATCTGGCTGCTCGGCTCGTCCGGCTACAGCGCGCGCCTGGCGGCGCAGATCGGGGTGGGCTTCGCCTTCGCCCATCACTTCGCCCAGCATGACGTGCTCGACGCCATGCTGAGCTACCGTGCCGGTTTCCAGCCTTCGGAGCGGTTGGCGGCGCCGCATGCCATCCTTGCGCTGTCGGTGGTGTGCGCGCCGACCGATGAGGAGGCCGAATGGCTGGCCGGCAGCGTCGATCTCGCCCATCTGCGCCGCGCGCGGGGCGATTACCGGCCGATCCCGAGCGCCGAGGCGGCCGCCGCCTTTCCCTATAGCGAGGCGGACCGTGTCTTCATCCGCCGCAATCGCGAGAAAGTGCTGGTGGGTGGCCCGGACCGGGTGGCGGAAGGCTTGCAGCGTTATCTTGATACCACCCAGGCGGATGAGCTGATGATCACCACGCCCATTCCCGATCTCGCCGCCAAGAAACGCTCCTACACGCTGGTCAAGGCGCTGCAGGCGGCGGCTGTCGCCGCCTAGGTGGAGGCCGGCTGTGTTGTGGCCGGCTCGGCAGTGGCGCGGGCTGGCCGCGTCACCAGCCAGATGCCCAGCGCGATGGGGGCGATGCCGAGGAAATCGAGCGGCGGCACGGCCTCATTCAGCAGCAGCCAGCCGAACAGCAGGCCGAGCGGCGGCATGAGGAAGTGCAGGCTGGAGGCCGCCGTCGCGCTGGAGCGGGTGAGCAGATAGAACCACAGCCCATAGCCGCCGATCGACACGGCGACGACCAGAAAGGCAAGGCCGCCGAACAGGTTGGCGGTGAAGCGGATATCACCGAGGCTTTCGGTCGCCAGTGCGATGGGCACCAAAATGAGCCCGCCGGACAGGCACTGAATGGCATTGCCGGTCCATACGCCGCCGCGCGGCGCGAAATATTTGAACGCCAGCGTGCCGGCGGAGAGGGCGAGCATGCCGCAGGCGATGAGCATCGTGCCGGTCAGCGTCTCATGCGCGCCGGCAAGGCGGGAGCGCAGCACGATGACGACGCCGACAAGGCCGAGCGCGATGCCCGCCCATTTCAGCCCGGTCATCCGCTCGCCCAGCACCGGCCCGGCGAACAGCGCCACCACCAGCGGCAGGCAGCTGGTGAGCACGGCAGTATAGGCCGAGGAGGTGAAGGTCAGTGCGGTCCAGTTCAGCCCGAGATAGACCGCATTGTTGAGCAGGCCGATGAAGATCAGCGCCGCCACGTCGCGCCGGCGCATTTTCGGGCGCCCATCCACCAGCCAGGCCAGCGCCAGCATGATGATACCGGCGAGGACGAGGCGGGTGGCCAGAAGGGTGAGCGGCGGGCAGTCGGCCAGCGCCATCTTCGCGCCGGCAAAAGCCGAGGACCACAGCACGCAGAACACCGCGACCAGCAGCGGCAAGGGCAGGAAAGTGCGCGTGGGGGCGGCGAGGGATGGGGGCGCGGCGGGCATGGGCGGGTCTCCTTCAGGCGGGGGCGACCCTAGTGACGCGCCGTCAGATCGGGAAACGAGATGTTTTCATGGGTGTCATGAGAAAGCGCGATCTCACCCGCCGTCACGGCCGCCAGCCATAGATCCAGCGGTAACGCTCCAGCACCGCCTTGCCGGAGCGGGCGCGCATCACCAGATCGCGGGCGATCCGCGCCGGGCCACTGAGGTGATAGATCCGGTCCATGCCGCGCGCGGCGCTCTGCACCCGCGCGGTGCGCGGCCGGCGCAGCGCCTCGTAGCGGCGCAGGCTCGCGGGAATGTCGGTGCCCGTCTTGAGGCAGGCGGCCAGCACCACCGCGTCCTCGATCGCCTGCGCCGCGCCCTGCGCGAGGAAGGGGCACATGGCATGGGCGGCGTCGCCCAGCAGCGTCACCGGGCCGGCGCCCCAGACGGCGAGCGGATCGAGATCGAACAGCGCCCAGCGCAGCCAGCCCGGCGGCGCGGTAAGCAGCGTGTGCGCGTCATCGCACCAGCCGCGGTAATGGGCGAGCAGCTCCTGTGGCGCGGCGGGCACGCCCCAGCCATGGGTCTGGCGTTCATCCGGCGTGATGGCGACCAGATTGATCGCCGCGCCGGCCTTCACCGGATAGGACACGAGATGCGCGCCGGGCCCGAGCCAGAGCCGCGTTACCGGGTCGGAAAGCCGCGCCGGCAGGGCGGCGGCGGGGATGGTGGCGCGCCAGGCGGCGCGATGGCGGAAGGAGGGGGCGACGCCGGGATGCAGCCGCCCACGCACGGACGAGCGCAGCCCGTCGGCGCCGACCAGCGCGCAGGCATGGACCGATTCACTGTCGTCGCCATGCTCGGCCTGCACGGCAATGCCATTGGGCAGCGCGGTGAAGCCGTCAATGCGGCGTCCGAGGCGGATCTCGATGGCGGGATGTTCACGGGCGGCCTCCGCCAGCGCCTGTTGAAGATCGGCGCGGTGGATGACGAGGAATGGCCCGTCGAAGCGGGCTTCCGCCGCCGCGCCCATCGGGGCGCTGGTGAGCGTGCGCCCGCTGCGTCCGTCGATCACGGCAAAGCCGGTCGGGACCACGGCGCGGGCGCGCACGCGCTCATAGACGCCGAGCGATTGCAGGCATCGCGTGGCATTGGCGGCGAGCTGGACGCCCGCCCCGACCTCCTCGATCGCGCCGGCGCGTTCCAGCACGGTGACGCGGAAACCGGCCTTTGCCAGGGCGAGGGCGGCGGTGAGGCCGCCTATGCCGGCGCCGGCGACGACGATGCTGCGAGGCGCCACGTCATGCAGGTCCCATTAGACGGCGTCAGGCCGCGGCCGGCGTCTCGTAGAGGGCGCCCGGCGGGGTCGATTCGGTGCCGTGCAGATGGTGGTCGTATTTGTAGAGGGTCGAGCAATAGGGGCAGATGATCTCGACATCCGAGCCCATGTCGAGGAACACATGGGGGTGGTCATAGGGCGGGTGGGCACCGACGCACATGAATTCCTTGGCGCCGATGGAGATGCTCGGCACGCCCGCCGAATTGTGGAAGTGGGGAACGACGTGGCCCGCCATGATAGACATCCGCTCTCGTGATGAGGTCGGGCGGAACATAGCCGCTGCCGGCGCCCGGTCCAAGGGGGAAGCGCGCGTGATGCCCGCCTCGCCGCCACGATATGATAAACCCTTGTGGATCAAGCACTCCCTGCCTTCGCCACATTGCTGGGCGATGACCATGCGGCAATCCCGCGCGTGCCGCCCCATATCCATGTGATGCGCCGTTTCCTTGCCGCCGCCGCTTTCCTGCTCGCCTTTGCCGGGGCCGCCCATTGGGTGCTGCCCGCCGGGCGGCTGGCCTATGGGCTGATCGCCGCCGGGGATGATTCCGCGCGCATCGCTGATCTCCAGCTCGCCGGTGTGCTGGACGCAGCCCGCGCCGAGAGCGAGATCGCGGCGGCGCTGGCGGTCGATGATGGCGAGATGGCGCAGAGCTTCCTCGATCTCGCCGATGCGAGGGGTGTTAAAATACCTGTCGAGACCCGCGCGCGGGTGCTGCTGGCCAATAATGCGGGGGCCCAGGCGGCGCGCGGGGCGGGCAATTTCGGCCATGGTTTCGTGACCGGTGAGGTGGACGATGAGGCCAGTCTGGCCGGCTCTGTCGCGGGCGATCTAACGGTCTGGGGCGATGTGCGCGACCTCGGCCGGCAGGCGATCCACTGGGCGCGGGGCGAGCCGGTGGACGAATTCATGGTTGCACTGGCCGGCGTGGGTATCGTCGCCACGGGTGCAACCTATGCCGCGTTCGGGGCGCCACTCACCCTGCGCGCCGGCCTCAGCGTGGTGAAGGGCGCGCGCCGCGTCGGGGCCCTCGGCGGGCGTTTCGCTGGCCATCTGGTCGATGCGGCCCGTAGCGGGCGCCGGGTGCAGGCGGTGGGCGCGGTGGCCGATCTGGGGCGTGCCTCGACCAAGGCGGGCACGCGCGCCGCCTTTGCCGGTCTCACCCATGTCGACGATGCCGCCGGGGCCGCGCGCCTCGCCCGGCTTGCCGACGTCAAGGGCGGGAAGACGCTGGCCATCGTCAAGCTGCTCGGGCGCGGGGCGCTGTTCGTGACCGAAGCACTGGCCAAGCTCGCCTTCTGGACCATCGCCGCCCTCATCAACGTGATCGGCCTCGTCGCCTCCTTCAATGCGATGGGGGTGGCAATGGTTCGCCCGCTGTGGAGGCGCCGTTCGGGGTTTCTGCCGGCGTGAGCGGCGCGCGGGCGGGGCGTGTGTGGCGGGTGCTTGCGTGGCGGGTGCTTGCGTGGCGGGTGCTTGTCGGGCCTTGCCCCACTCACTAGGTTGCGCGCTCCCCGCGACGGAGCCCACGACCCATGCCGACTTTCCATCATGACGGTGTCGACTTCGCCTATCTCGACGAGGGGCAGGGCGAGCCGATCCTGCTCATTCATGGCTTCGCCTCGACCAAGGAAATCAACTGGGTCGGGCCCGGTTGGGTGGCGGCTCTCACGGGTGCCGGAAGGCGGGTGATCGCGTTCGACAATCGCGGCCATGGCGCTTCCGGCAAGGTCTATGAAAGCGCGGCCTATGACCCGGCGGTGATGGCCGGGGATGCGCTGGCGCTGCTCGACCATCTCGCCATCCCGCGCGCGGATGTGATGGGCTATTCGATGGGCGGGCGTATCGGTGCGTGCCTCGCCCTTTCCGCACCCGAGCGTGTGCGCGCGCTCATTCTGGGCGGCATCGGCATTCATCTGGTGGAAGGGGCGGGGCTGCCGGTGACGGTGGCCGAGGCGCTGCTGGCGCCGAGCCTCGATGAGGTGACCGACCCGGTCGGGCGCACCTTCCGCGCCTTTGCCGAGCAGACCGGCAGCGACCGGCAGGCGCTCGCCGCCTGCATCTATGGCTCGCGTCGCACGTTGACCCGCGAGGAGGTGGGGCGGATCAGTGTCCCCACGCTGATCGCCATCGGCACGCGCGACGAGGTCTCCGGCGCCGGGGCGCCGCTGGCCGCGCTGATCCCCGACGCGCGGGCGGTCGACATTCCCGGCCGCGATCACATGCGCGCGGTGGGCGACAAGGCCTATAAGGAGGCGGTGCTGGCCTTTCTGGCCGAGCATGGCTGAGGCGTCCGCGCGACCGCCTCTGGACAGCGTAGGCTCGCCGACCCACCTGTGCTAAAACAGGCCAAAATCAGGGAGCCGGCGCCCCGGACACGGGCGGCGCCGAGGGAAGAAGCCAATGGCGCAGAACTCACTTCACCGCGTGGAGTTGCATGGCCGGACGCTGGACAAGGTCGACCCTGTCTGGTCGCGGATCCGCGCCGAGGCCGAGGAGATCACCGCCCGCGAGCCGGCCCTGGCCAGCTTCGTGTTCTCCACCGTTCTCTACCATCACTCGCTGGAGCGGGCGGTGGCGCACCGCATCTCGCAGCGGCTCGATCATGCGGATGTGCCGGGCGAACTGATCCGTCAGGCGTTCGATGACGCGGTGGCCGATGATCCCGGTCTCGGCGTTGCCATCCGCGCCGATATTCTCGCCGTCTGCGACCGCGACCCGGCGACCGAGCGGGCCATCGAGCCGCTGCTCTATTACAAGGGTTTCCACGCCATCCAGACCCACCGTCTGGCGCACTGGCTGCTGAAAAGCGGGCGCAAGGATTTCGCGCTCTATCTGCAGAGCCGGGCCTCGGTGGTGTTTCAGGTCGACATCAACCCGGCGGCCCCGTTCGGGCGCGGCATCTTCTTCGACCATGCCACCGGGATCGTGGTCGGCGAGACGGCGGTGATCGAGGACAATGTGTCGATCCTTCAGGGCGTGACGCTCGGCGGGACCGGCAAGGAACATGGCGACCGCCACCCGAAAATCCGCCGCGGCGTGCTGATCGGCGCCGGCGCCAAGGTGCTCGGCAATATCGAGGTGGGCCATTGCGCCCGCATCGCCGCCGGCTCGGTGGTGCTCAAGCCCGTGCCGGCCAAGACCACGGTGGCCGGCGTGCCGGCCCGCGTAGTCGGGGAAGCGGGCTGTGCCGAGCCCTCGCGCACCATGAACCAGATCCTCGATCCCTCCTCCGGCGAGGCGATCTGACCCTTCCGGCGGGGCGGCACGCAAACGCGGTACGCAAACGACGTATCGGAAGCGACGTAGCGGAAGTAGCGTCGGAAGCGGCTTGCAGGAAGCTGCGGATCGGCTCCGCGCCGGGTTGCGCCCCGGCGCCCGGCATGGCAAGCCTGCCGCCCAACCCACCCATCGCGGAGCACGGATTTTGGAAAAGAAAGATTTCGAGCGCGTCCAGACCTATATGCGGCGCCTGTTCAGCAACACCCAGATCCGCGTCGTCGGGCGTCCGAAGAAGAAGGACTCGGCTGAAGTCTATATGGGTGACGAGTTCATCGGCGTCCTGTTCGAGGACAAGGAAGACGGCGAACTCTCCTATAACTTCCAGATGGCGATCCTCGACACCGACCTCGAGGACTGAGACCGGGGACACACGCTGATGCCGGTCTATGCGCTGGACGGGGTGGTGCCGGATCTTCCGGCGCCCGGCCGTTACTGGATTGCTCCGACGGCCGAGCTGATCGGCAATGTGGCGCTTGGAGACGAGGCGAGCCTGTGGTTCGGCTCGGTCATCCGCGGCGACAATGAACGCATCACCATCGGCGACCGGGTGAACATTCAGGAGCTGTGCCTGCTCCACACCGACCCCGGCTTCCCGATGACCATCGGCGCGGACTGCACGATCGGCCACAAAGCGACGCTGCATGGCTGCACCATCGGGCCGAACAGCCTGATCGGCATGGGCGCCACCCTGCTCAACGGCGCCCGGATCGGGCGCAATTGTCTGGTCGGCGCCGGCGCGCTGGTGACCGAGGGCAAGGAATTTCCCGACAATTCGCTGATCGTCGGGGCGCCCGCCAAGGCAATCCGCACCCTCGACGAGGCCATGGCCGCGCGCATTCACGGCACGGCGGCGCATTATGTGCGCAACTGGCGGCGCTTTGCCGAAGGTCTGGCGCGGGTCGACTAACGGGGACGGCCCCCGCTTCGCCCAATTTTCCTGTCCAGCCTGGCGTGCGGGCACGCTCGCCCGTCGCCGCCGGAGATCCCGCATGGACGCGATCCGAACCGAACGGCTGGTCCTGCGGAACTTCTGGCCCGAGGATGGCCCGGACCTGCTGGCCTATCTGCGGGAGCCGGGGGCCAGCTGCTATCTCTCCCTCAAGCTGGACGATCTGGCGGCCGCCGAGGCCGAGGCGGCCAAGCGCGCCGGCAGCGACGAGACCATTGCCGTCTGCCTCGCCGCAACCGGCCGGGTGATCGGCGATGTGTTCGCCATGCCGGAGCCGCCCGACACCTATGCCGTCGGCTGGAACTTCAACGCGGATGTCGGTGGGGCGGGCTTGGCCACCGAGGCCGCGCGGGCGCTGTTCGATCATCTGTTCACAGCCAAGCAGGCGCGGCGTCTCTATGCCTATGTCGAGGAGGACAACACCCCCTCGCGGCGCCTGTGCGAAAGGCTCGGCATGCGCGCGGAGGGGCTGTTCCGGGAGTTCATCTCCTTCCGCGAGGATGAGCACGGCCGACCGGTTTTCGAGAACACGCTGCAATACGCGCTGCTGCGCAAGGAGTGGCAGGGGCCGGCGCGGGCCGGTTGACCACCCGCGCCGCTCGCCTCAGTTCTGGCCGACCGTGGCGGGCGCCAGCACGTCGCCCAGCGAGACCCAGCGGTCCGGGAAGCCCTGCGCCTGCCGCTTGACGAAGCGATAGCCGGTTTCGTGCCAGAGCAGGATGGCGGCTTCCTGATTGTCCAGCACCAGATCGCCCCGGTCGCTGACCACGGTGAGCACCGAATGGCCGTCGCCCTGATGGTCGCGCACCACGGTGATGAGCAGCGTCTCGGCCGGCCAGCCGGCCTCGATCAGCCGGCGGCGCTTGAGCAGGACATAATCCTCGCAGTCGCCATAGCCGTCCTGCGGGTAGGTCCAGTGCTCGATCTCGCCATAGTGCTCGATGTCGGTGAGCGGCTGGATGGCGGCGTTCACCTCGTCATTGATGCGGCGCAGCTGGGCGAAATTCGCCTCGGTCAGCGCCACCTTGCCGCCGCGCCCATTGCCATTGCCGCAATCGGCGGGCTGCTCCGCGCAGAAGCGGGCATAGCCGATCGGCGTGGCGGTGTTGGCGCCGGTCATCATGTTCGAGCCGGGGGCGCTGCGCATCGCCAGATGCACATCGCCGACCCGCTCGCTCGCCTGCGCCGGGGAGGTGCCCCACACGCCCGCTATCGCCGCTATCACGACCGCTGCCGCCGCCGCGAGACGGGCTCGTTCGAGCCTCTTGTTCATCGCGTACCTCATTCCTGTCTATGGAAGACATCATGACAGCGATGTTTTTATTCTCGTCTAAGCGACGTCGAAGATTCACGACTACCTTGGATAGAGGTCGTTAACACCTGTTTCTCTTGCCATTAACCATTGATATTGGCAGGCTGTTCATCACGCGAATTAAGCCGGCCGCAACCCGGCGCCGCTAGAGCACGCGCCGACGCGCTTGCGCGACAAGCGCGTCGGACAACGCGTTCTCTATCTTGGAGTTGGAGGGCGATTGACCGATCAGATTGATTCAATCTGACCGGATCGCGCTCCGGCGCGCTCGATTCTTTGATCAGGCGCGCGCTGCGGGCGCTTGCCGGGCCGCGTGGCGGCGCCTATGTCATCGGCGTGCTTGACCCATCCCAGATTGCCACCCAACGCCGCCAGCCCATCCTCAACGTGCCGACGGTGATCACCGTCCTGGCGGCGGTGATGCTGGCCATCCAGCTCGTGCGCGACTGGGTCGACCCGGATACGGGCATCGAGATCCTCGCTCTGTTCGCCTTCATCCCGGCGCGGTTCGATCCTTCGATCCTCGCCGAGGGCGTGCTGCCGGGCGGAACGGGCGCGGATGTGTGGACCTTCGTCACCTATGCCTTCCTGCATGGCGGCTGGAGCCATGTCGGGCTGAACCTGCTGTGGATGCTGGCCTTCGGCAGCCCGGTGGCGCGCCGCTTCGGCACGCTGCGCTTCCTGGCGTTCTTCGTCGTCACGGTGGCGGCGGGGGCGGGGCTGCACCTTGTGACACATGAGGGCGAGCTGGTGCCGATGATCGGCGCCTCGGCGGCGGTGTCGGGCTGCATGGCGGCGGCGATCCGCTTCATGTTCGCTTCCGAAGGCCATGTGCGCTGGCAGCCGGACATGATGAGCGCCTCGGTGCGCTATCCCGCCCCGCCGCTCACCGTGGTGCTGCGGGACCGGCGGGTGATCGGCTTCGTCGGCGTGTGGTTCCTCATCAATATCGGCTTCGGCCTTCTCGGCCCGGCCGGGCTCACCGATGGCAGCATCGCCTGGGAAGCGCATATTGGCGGCTTCCTGGTCGGCCTTTTGATGTTCCCGCTATTCGATCCGGTGCGCCATTACCCCGACGAGCCCAGGCTCTCCGGGCGTTATCGGGGCTGATTTCCCCGCCTCCAGCAAGCCTCTTGCCTCCCGCAGCGTTAGGGTCGATCATTTCCGGCTCAGGCCACGCTCAAGCGCGGCTCTAACGAGCGACCGGCGGGCGAGCCGACCGGTTGCCGATGTGGGAAGGAGGCATGCCATGACGGTGCGTTCGATTCTGGACGAGAAGGGTTACGACGTGCAGACCATCGGCCCCGACGCGACCTTGCGCGAGGCGGTGGAGGCGCTGGCCGACAAGCGCATCGGCGCGATCGTGGTGACCGATGCCGAGCGCCGGGTGGTCGGCATCCTCTCCGAGCGCGACTGCGTGCGGGTGATCGGCCTCGACGGTCCGGGACGGCTCGACGATGCCGTCTCGACGGTGATGACCTCCAAGGTCGTGACCGCCGACGGCAACGAGACCGTGCATCAGGTGATGGAGCACATGACCGCCGGCCGCTTCCGCCATCTGCCGGTGGTGCAGGGCGGCAAGCTGCTCGGCATCATCTCGATCGGTGACGTGGTGAAGCATCGCCTGGCGGAGATGGAGCGCGAGAGCCACGCCATGCGCGAATACATCATGTCCACCTGACCGAACGGCGCTCCCGGCCGAGAGCCGGGAGCGTGACGATGTCCGGCACGGAGATCAGAAGCGCGGCGTGTCGGTCTTCTTCGGCGTGCCATAGACCTGCGCGGGGTCGAACAGCTTGCCCCCGTCATTGACGGTGAGCGTCAGCTCCGGGGTCGGCGCGGTGCCGAGCGGCACGGAACGGAAGAAGCAGGAGCGGTGCCCGGTATGGCAGGCCGCGCCGGTGCCGCCCATCCGCACGCGCATCACCACCGCGTCCTGATCGCAATCGACGCGCAGCTCGACCAGCTTCTGGAGATGGCCGCTCTCCTCGCCCTTCTTCCACAGCCTGCCGCGCGAGCGGCTGAAATAATGCGCCTCGCCGGTCTCGATGGTGAGGGCCAGCGCCTGTGCATTCATGTGTGCGACCATGAGCACGGTGCCGTCATCGGCATCGACGGCCACCGCCGTGATCAGCCCGTCCGCGTCGAATTTCGGCGACAGGCGCTCGCCTTCCTCGATCTCGGCCTTGCTGCCGGGGGCCGCGAAGGCCGGGGAAACGGTCTCAGCCACGCATGCCCCGCAAGAGGCTCATGAAGCGCACCTGCTCCTGCGGGTCGTCGCGGAAGATGCCGGTGAACTGGGTGGTGACGGTGGAGGCGCCCTGCTTGCGCACGCCGCGCATAGCCATGCACATGTGCTCGGCCTCGATCAGTATGGCAACGCCGCGCGGCTTCAGCGCCTCGTCCATGGCGGTGATGATCTGCGAGGTGAGGTGCTCCTGCGTCTGCAGGCGGCGGGCGAACAGATCGACGATGCGGGCGATCTTCGACAGGCCGACCACGCGCTCGACTGGGAAATAGGCGACATGCGCCTTGCCGATGAAGGGCACCATGTGGTGCTCGCAATGCGAGTGGAATTCGATGTCGCGCACCAGAACCATGTCGTCGAAATTGCCGATCTCGCCGAAGGTGCGGTCGAGGATGGCGTCGGAATCCGCGCGGTAGCCGCTGTAGAGTTCCTCATAGGCGCGCACCACGCGCTTGGGGGTATCGAGCAGCCCTTCGCGGGTCGGGTCGTCGCCCGCCCAGGCGATGAGCGTGCGCACCGCCGCTTCCGCTTCCTCGCGGCTGGGACGGCGCTGCTCGGCGGCGGCGCTCTCGTTCTGCGCGCTGCGCATCAGCGACTTCAGCACGGCATCCATGACGAACTCCGTTCGACGGCGCATTTACGACCGGGCGCCGAGGTGTCACCGGTAACTGTCGACATACGTGCCATCACCAATCGCGGATCAGCGCAGTACCATGATCTTAGCGGCCTCGCGAGGGTGCCGGAAGCGACATCCGGTTGCTTTCGCGGGCGGTTGCTTTCGCTCACAGCCACCCGATCCTATATAGGGTGGCAAGGGTGGCCTGCAACGCAGCCGCGGCACGCGACGCGATGGACGGACAAGCATGCTGAACGAGGTCTATAATCGCCGCATCCTTGAACTGGCAGCCGATATACCACGCCTCGGGCGGCTGGCGGCGCCGGATGCGACGGCAACCGCGCATTCCCGACTTTGCGGCTCCACCGTGACGGTGGATCTCGCTATCAAGGACGGAGTGGTGACGGATTTCGCCCATGATGTGCGGGCCTGCGCGCTCGGCCAGGCGTCGTCCTCGGTGATGGGGGCGCTGGCGGTCGGCTCGACCCCGGCCGAGCTGCGCGCCGTGCGCGAGGCGGTGCGGCGGATGCTGAAGGAGAACGGTCCCGCCCCGGAAGGGCGCTGGGCCGAACTCGCCGTGCTGGAGCCGGTGCGCGACTACAAGGCGCGCCATGCCTCGACCCTGCTGACCTTCGACGCCGTGGTCGACGCGCTCGAAAAGATCGAGGCGAAGGCGACCGCGGCGGAGTAGGGGCGACGGTGGCTCCCAATGTCGTCATCCCGGACGGCCGCAGGCCGATCCGGGATCGTGGGCAGAACGGCGAGCGATCCCGGCTCTGCGGCTACGCCTCCGGCCGGGATGACGTTCTCTCTTCGGGACGACGAGAGGTGTCCGCCTCAGCGTTCGGTGAAGAAGGTGAACAGCACCTCGTCATTCTCGCCGGTGAGGCAGAGGAAGCGGTTGGCGGTGTCGGAGCGATCGCGTTGGATATAGGCCTCGCCCATGATGATGCCCTTGACCTTCGTGTCGCCGAGCTTGGATTCGGCCTGCGCGATGGTGAGGCCGTCGATCTCGATATAGATGTCCTCGATCGAGGGGGAACGCTGCTTCAGCTTGGCCAGGGCGTCGGCCTTGCAGGCGGCGACGCGCTGCATGTCGGGATCGACATCGGGCTGATTGGCCGCCGCGGGATCGGGCTGCGTGCCGCCGTCGGGGCCGGGCGGAGCGGCCGGCGCCGGGTGGGGCGCAACGGCGGCCGGCGGGTTGTGCGCGGCTGGAGGCTCCTGGGCGAGAGCGGGAAAGGCAAGGGCGGCTACCAGAATCGCCGCGAGAGTGAAGGACGCCGTCTTCCGCATGAAATGAACCTTCTGACCGCTTGTGCGTCGGCAACGCGCGGGAGTCCCGGCGGTTCCTCGTTAGGGGTGCGTGTCGATGAATAAGAGCGCGCGCGGCGTCATTTCCCGCCTGCCGCGCCTCGCGCTGCGGCTGCCCATCCTCCTCTACCGCTATACCTTCTCCGCCTTCATGGGCCGGCAATGCCGCTATCTGCCGACCTGCTCGGAATTTGCCGAGGAGGCGATCGACCGGCATGGCGCCTGGGTCGGCGGCTGGATGGCGGCCGGGCGGGTCTGCCGCTGCAACCCGTGGGGCGGGTCGGGCTTCGAGTGCGTGCCGGCCGAATTGCCCGCGAAAGCCGCGTGGTATATGCCGTGGCGCTACGCGCGCACGCCCGAAAAGCAAGAGGGCCCGCGCGACACCTGACCAACAAGCCTACCTGCGTGGTTCGCAGGAGTGGGCGGGAGAAAATCCGATGTCTGATAATCTCGCGAGCCAGAACGTTGCCGGCGGGCCGGCAACTGTGCACCTCACCTTTCCCGATGGCGCCGTCCGAGCCTATGCCTCCGGCACCACCGGCACCGAGGTCGCCGCCTCCATCGCCAAGTCGCTGGCCAAGAAGTCGCTGGCGATGAAGCTCGACGGCGTGCTGAGCGACCTGTCCGACCCCATCACATCAGACGCGAAATTCGAGATCGTCACCCGCGAGAGCCCCGAGGCGCTGGAACTGATCCGCCACGACGCCGCCCATGTGCTGGCGGAAGCCGTGCAGGCGCTGTGGCCGGGCACCCAGGTGACCATCGGCCCGGTGATCGAGAACGGCTTCTATTACGACTTCTTCCGCAACGAGCCCTTCACCCCGGAGGATTTCGGCGCGATCGAGAAGAAGATGCGCGAGATCATCGCCCGCGACGCGCCCTTCACCAAGGAGGAGTGGGACCGCGAGACGACCAAGCGCGTCTTCGCCGAGAAGGGCGAGGCGTTCAAGGTCGAGCTGGTGGACGCGATCCCGGCCGACCAGTCGATCAAGATCTACAAGCAGGGCACCTGGTTCGACCTGTGCCGCGGCCCGCACATGCCGAGCGTCGGCAAGGTGGGCGACGCTTTCAAGCTGATGAAGGTGGCCGGGGCCTATTGGCGCGGCGACAGCAACAACCAGATGCTGACCCGCATCTATGCCACCGCCTGGCGCAATCGCGAAGAGCTCGACGCCTATATCCTCCAGCTGGAGGAAGCCGAGAAGCGCGACCATCGCCGGCTCGGGCGGGAGATGGACCTGTTCCACTTCCAGGAGGAGGGGCCGGGCGTCGTGTTCTGGCACCCCAAGGGCTGGAACCTGTTCCAGAACCTCGTCGCCTATATGCGCCGGCGCCTTGCCGCCGACTATGCCGAGGTCAACGCCCCGCAGGTGCTCGACAAGTCGCTGTGGGAGACCTCCGGCCATTGGGGCTGGTACAAGGACAACATGTTCAAGGTGCAGCCGGCCGGCGACACCGAGGACAATGATCGCGTCTATGCGCTCAAACCCATGAACTGCCCCGGCCATGTACAGATCTTCAAGCACGGCCTGAAGTCCTATCGCGACCTGCCGATGCGCCTCGCCGAATTCGGCGCGGTGCATCGCTACGAGCCGTCGGGCGCGCTGCACGGCCTGATGCGCGTGCGCGGTTTCACCCAGGACGACGCCCACATCTTCTGCACCGAGGAGCAGATGGCGGCGGAGTGCCTGAAGATCAACGAGCTGATCCTCTCCACCTATGCCGATTTCGGCTTCGAGGAGATCGTCGTGAAGCTCTCCACGCGCCCCGAGAAGCGCGTCGGCTCGGACGCGGTGTGGGATCACGCCGAGGATGTGATGGGCCGGGTGCTGACCCAGATCGAGGCGGAGTCCGGCGGCAAGATCAAGACCGGCATCCTGCCGGGCGAGGGCGCCTTCTACGGCCCGAAATTCGAGTACACGCTGCGCGACGCGATCGGGCGCGAATGGCAGTGCGGCACGACGCAGGTCGATTTCAACCTGCCGGAACGCTTCGGCGCCTTCTATGTCGATGCCGACGGCACCAAGAAGACGCCGGTAATGATCCACCGCGCCATTTGCGGCTCGATGGAGCGTTTCACCGGCATCCTGATCGAGCACCATGCCGGGCATTTCCCGCTCTGGCTGGCGCCGGTGCAGGCGGTGGTGGCGACCATCACCTCCGAGGGCGACGACTACGCCCGCGAGATCGTCGCGCTGGCGAAGAAGCGCGGCCTGCGCGTCGAGCTCGACCTGCGCAACGAGAAGATCAACTACAAGGTGCGCGAGCACTCGCTGGCTAAGGTGCCGGCGCTGGTGGTGGTCGGCCGCAAGGAGGCCGCCGAGCGCACCGTCTCGATCCGCCGCCTCGGCTCGCCGAACCAGACCGCGATGACGCTGGACGAGGCGCTGGCCTCGCTGGTGGCGGAGGCGAGCCCGCCGGACCTGCTGCGCGACTGAGCGGCAAACCGCTCCGCCCTGCGCCGTCAGACCTTGAAAGCCCGGAGCGCGATCTCCGGGCTTTTTATTGGCGCGGTGCGGGCGCCTTCATCCGCAAGGGCCGGTGCGGTTGTGAAGCCGGGGGCGCGTCTGTAGCGTCGTTCGGATACAGGTCACGCTGATTCTTGGTGATTATTGGGGGCGGTCATCATCGTCCCCGGCCTGTCGCGATGTTTCATTCTCCGTCGCGGCCCGGAGACGGTCGTTCTTTTCGGCATTGGCCCATCGGGCCGCAGGAGGAACGTCATGAAGACCGTCAGCTTATTCTGTGCGGTGGCTGGACTCGCCGCCACGGGTACGATCACGCAGGCGCAGGTGGTCAACAAGGCCCCCGCAGCGCCCGTCACCGTCACCTCGCTTGTGCCCGACAGCGCGTTCTTCATCGGCGCCGGCGGCAGTATCAACTCCACCCGTTTCACCGACCAGACCCTCTATGCGCAGGGTGTTTCCACGATCTACCAGAATGGGGTGGAGGTGGGATCCGGCTGGGCCGGCGGGCCGATGAGCCCCGGCTTCGACACCTCGAACGATCTCGCCGGGGCGGCGCAACTGGGCTATTTCCAGCATATTGCCGGTACCAATTGGCTGTGGGGCGCCAAGTTCACCTATAATTACGTCGGCGGCGACGCGCAGATCCAGCCTGTGGTCGTGCCGCAGGTCGGGGCGTTCACCGGCGCCTCGCCATCGACCTTCACCGGCAATGTCGTCGCCCGCTCCTACAGCACCAGCATCGACAACCAGTTCGGGCTGGTGCCGTTTATCGGCCGCTCCTTCGATTGGGGGTTCCTGTATCTGGGCGCCGGGCCGACCTTGTCGCGGGTGAACTACACGTTCAACGATGTCGTCGGTCTCGCCGACATCAATGGCGTGCACTACGACATCACCGGACGATCAGACAGCTATTCGGCCTCCGACTGGGCGTGGGGCGGCGAGATCATCGTCGGCGCCACCTACTTCCTCACCGCGAACTGGTTCGTCGATTTCAGCTACAGCTATGCGATGACGGAAACCGTCAGCCTGTCCTATGCGGGGCCATTCTCCACTTCGGCCCGCGGCGGCTTCGAGGATACCGGCATATTGAGCGGCACCTTCTCCGGGGCGACGACGACCCAGGCGTTCACGGTGTCCATCAACCGGGCCTTCTGATCATCTCCCTCAGCCCCCTCCCTCCCGCGTCAGCTCGCCGGTTTCTTCGGCGGCGGCGCGGTCGGCAAGGGCGGGGGCGGATAGGGCCCGGTGTCGCGGCGCAGGCTGGGATTGGCGGTGGCGCCGGGCACATTGAGCCGGCGCTGCTGAGGGGTCCAATAGGACGGGCCCTGCATCAGGTTCTGGCTGTTCGGCTTCACCGAGTCCGGGCGCTGCGGCATGTAGCGGTTTCCCTGGCTGGTCGATGTCTGGGCGGCGGCAGGCAGGCTCGACACCAGCAGCACGGCGAGGATGATAGCCACGCGGGCGCCCAAAAATCTTTGCATCGGATCCACCTCGTCTCCCGTCCTATCTAGGCAGCCGCGCGCCCTATTGCCATGCCGCTGCGTCCGCGGGACGCTATTGTGACGTGGAGAGGCCCGTCCCTGACCCAGCGTGAGGCGGCTTCGGGCGTTGCTAAGTCCGTGCTTTGCGTGGATATTCCGCGCGGCTTCATGGAGCGGGGACAGGCGGGCCAATGGCAGACCCGAACGCGGCGATTCTGGTGGTTGATGACGTCGCCGAGAACCGCGACCTGCTGATCCGCCGGCTCAAACGCTACGGCTTCAGCCGCATCGACGAGGCGGCGAACGGCCATGAGGCGCTCGCCGCCATCGCCAAGACGCCCTATGACCTCGTGCTGCTCGACATCATGATGCCGGAGCTGGACGGTTTCGGCGTGCTGGATGCGTTGCGCGCGGACGGCACCATCCATGATCTGCCGGTGATCGTCGTCTCCGCGCTCAACGAGATCGACCCGGTGGTGCGCTGCATCGAGCTGGGCGCGGATGATTTCATCTTCAAGCCGTTCAACCCGACGCTGCTGCGCGCGCGGGTGATGACCACGCTGGAGAAGAAGGCTCTGCGCGACCGCACCCGCGACGAGCTGCGCCGCAAGCAGCTTGAGCTGAACGAGGCGCGCACGCTCCAGCTCGCCCTCGTGCCGCCGCCCTTCGAGGGCGAGGTGGCCGGCCGCGCCATTGCCATCGACGCGCTGCTGGAGCCGGCCAAGGAAGTGGGCGGCGATCTGGTCGACTATTTCACGGTCGGCGAGGATCTTATGGTCCTGGTGATCGGCGACGTGTCCGACAAGGGCGCGGCCGCCGCGCTGATGATGGCCCGCACCCACGCCATGTGCCGCTCGCTGGCGTCGCGGCCGGATGCGCCGGCGCTGTTTGGCGATCCCGCGCGGGCGGTCTCCATGGTCAATGACGCGCTCGCCCGTGGCAATGCCGGCTGCATGTTCGTGACCTTCCTGCTGGCGGTGCTGCACGCGCCAAGCGGCCAGCTTGCCTATGTCCGCGCCGGCCATGTCGCGCCCTTCCTGCGCGGCGCGGATGGCGAGGTGACCCGGCTGAACGGATTTGGCGGTCCGGCGCTCGGCATCATGGAAGAATTCCCCTACCGCTCGGCCAGCGCCACGCTGGCGCCGGGCGACCGGTTGCTGGTGGTGACGGACGGCTTCACCGAAGCGCAGAATGCCGGCGAGACATTGTATGGCGAGGAGCGGCTGAGCGCCCTGTTCGCCGCACTCGGTGCGGAGAAGGCGAGCCCGCTGCACCGTCTGGTCCGCGATGTGCGCGCCTTCGAGGAGGGGCTGCCGGCCTTTGACGACATGGCGGCGATCCTGCTGACGCTGATGCCGGACACGGACAAGCCTTAAGAACACGGCGCGAGGGGAGGGACACATGGACAAGCCCACGGAGAACGCCGCCGGCGGTACGCTGGCCGACGAGGGACTGGACGGGCGCGAGGCGACCCTGCTGCGGGCGACGCTGGAGAACATGTCCCAGGGCGTCGCCATGTATGATGGCGAGCACCGTCTGGTGACGTGGAACAAGCTGTTCCGCGAATATCTCGACATGCCCGACGAGTTCCTGACCTCCGAGCACACTTTCGCCGACTACATTCGCTATCTCGGCGCGCGCGGCGAGTTCGGCGAGGTCGATATCGAGGTGGCGCTGGCCCAGCGCATCAAGCAGCTCGACCATCCCCATTCCTTCGAGCGCGTGCGCCCGGACGGCACCTATCTCGAAGTGCGGCGCGACCCGGTGCCGGGCGGCGGCTTCATCGCCATCTATACCGACATCACCGAGCGCAAGCTCGCCGAGATGAAGCTGCGCGAGGATGAGGAACAGTTGCGGGCCATCGACGCGGCCGCGCCGGTCGGCCTCGTCATCATGGACATCAAGACCCATGTGGTGCGCCATACCAATGGCTGTTTCGGCCGCCTCATCGGGCGCGATGCCGCCACCATCATCGACCGGCCGATCGCCGCGCTGGTGGGCGACACCGAACAGACCGCGCGGCTGATCGACATTCTGCTCAGCCCCTCCACCGAGCGGCAGGAATTCAGCCTGCCCCGCGCCGACGGCACGCCGATCTTCACCATCGTCTCGCATGAGCATCTGGAGTTCCGCGGCGCGCCGGCGATCATCGCCACCTTCGTCGACATCAGCGACCGCGTGCGCATGGAGCACCAGCTGCGCGAGGCCAAGGAGGCCGCGGAATCGGCCAGCCGCGTGAAGTCCGCCTTCCTCGCCAATATGAGCCATGAGCTGCGCACCCCGCTCAACGCCATCATTGGCTACAGCGAGATCCTCTCCGAGGATGCCGCCGATGAGGGCAACACCGCCATGGTGGCCGACCTCGACAAGATCCAGGCCGCTGGCAAGCACCTGCTCGGGCTGATCAACGACATTCTCGACCTGTCGAAGATCGAGGCCGGGCGGATGGATGTCTATCTGGAACAGGTCTTCCTCTCCCGCATGGTGGAGGAGGTGAAGACCATCGTCAGCCCGATGATGGCGAAGAACGAGAACCGCTTCGTCATCGACAGCCCGATCGACATCGGCTCGCTGCGCACCGATGTGACCAAGCTCAAGCAGAGCCTGATCAACCTGCTCAGCAACGCCGCCAAATTCACCAAGAATGGCGAAGTGGTGCTGCGCCTCGTCCGCGACCAGAGCGCGGCCGGCGAGGTGGTGCGCTTCGAGGTGTCCGATAGCGGCATCGGCATGAGCGAGGAGCAGATGGGGCGGCTGTTCCAGGCCTTCACCCAGGCCGACAGCTCGACCACCCGCAATTTCGGCGGCACCGGGCTCGGGCTCACCATCACCAAGCATTTCGCCGCCATGCTCGGCGGCACTATCAGCGTGAGGAGCGAGCCGGGCATCGGCTCCACCTTTACCATCGAATTGCCGGCCGAGACCAAGGCCGCGTTGGATAGCGTGGCGGCGCCCGAGATCGCCGATCCCGGCGCGCCGGCGGAGCCCGGCGCCATCACCGTGCTAGTGGTCGATGACGACCCGGCGGTGCATGAGGTGCTGGCGGCGACGCTCGGCAAGGAAGGCTATGTGCTGCGCCATGCGCGCGACGGCATCGAGGCGCTGAACATCATGCGCCGCGAGCCGCCGGACATCGTGACGCTCGATGTGATGATGCCGAAGATCGACGGCTGGTCGGTGCTCGGCATCATGAAATCCGAGCCGGCGCTGGAGCATATTCCGGTCATCATGCTCACCATCGTCGACGACCGGAACCTTGGCTATTCGCTCGGTGCCTCCGAATACATGACCAAGCCGATCGACCGGCAGCGGCTGATCGCCCTGATCCATAAATTCGCGCCGGGTGCGGAGGAGGGGCTGGTCCTCGTGATCGACGACGATCCGCATGTGCGCGCCATGGTGCGCTCGACCATCGAGGATGTCGGCCTGCATGTGGCGGAGGCCGCCAATGGCAAGGCCGCCATTGAGTGGCTCGATGCCCATCACCTGCCGGCGCTGGTGCTGCTCGACCTGATGATGCCGGAGATGGACGGCTTCGAGTTCCTGACCCGTGTGCGGACCGATGCCCGCTTTGCCGATCTGCCGATCGTGGTGCTCACCGCCAAGGAACTGACCAGCGAGGAACGTGAGTTCCTCGCCCGCAACACGCTGCTCATTCTCAACAAGAGCGCCCAGCCCATCGGCACGCTCGGCTCGGCGCTGGCGAGCATCGCCAGCCACCGGAACGGGTGAGGAGGGGACATGCCGAAGATTTTGCTGGTCGAAGACAATGAGATGAATCGCGACATGCTGAGCCGGCGCCTCGCGCGCAACGGCTTCGAGGTCGTGGTCGCGGTCAACGGGCAGGAGGGGGTCGACCTGGCCCTCGCCCAGCAGCCGGACCTCATTTTGATGGATATGAGCCTGCCGATCCTCGATGGCTGGGAGGCGACGCGGCGGGTCAAGGCCGACCCGGCGACCGCCGCCATTCCCGTCATCGCGCTCACCGCCCATGCCATGGCGCAGGACCGCGAGGAGGCGCTGGCGGCCGGATGCGACGACTTCGACACCAAGCCGGTGGAGTTGCCGCGGCTGATGGGCAAGATCAACGCGCTGCTCGGGCTCGGCGGATGAACGCCATGGATCGGACCGGCGCGCGGCCGCGGGGCGGAGCCTGAGGCATGGGACCGATCGGCTTTCTGCTGAGCGGGCTCGGCCTGTTCTTCATCGGCGTGCGCGGCCTCTCGGCCAATCTGGTGCCCCTGATCGGGCGCCGGGCGCGTGCCGCCTTCGCTCATGCGCTCAAGGGGTCGGCGAGTTCGGCGATCAGCGGCATGATCGCCGGCATGGTGACGCAGAGCTCCACCGCCGTCTCCTGGATCATCGTCTCCTTCGTGCGCGGCGGCGTGCTGCCTGACGGCCCCGCGCTGATGGCGCCGACCTGGGCCAATGTCGGCACCGCGCTGCTGCCGCTGATCGTGGCCATCGACACGGCGACGCCGGCGGCGATCGTGATCGGCCTGGTCGGCTTCGCGACCTATTTCAAGCTGGCGCGCGGCGACCGCATGCGCAACGCGCTGGAAGCGGCGCTCGGCGGCGCGCTGCTGCTGTTCGGCATGCATCTGGTCTCCATCGCGGTGGGGCCGATGCGCGAAAGCCTGATGGGCAATCCGCTATGGGCGATCGCCCTCGGCAATCCGTGGCTCCTGGCCGGGATCGGAGCCGCCTTTGCCTTTGCCGCGCAATCCTCCTCGGTGGCGGCGGCGATCGCGGTGGCGGCGGTCAGCGGCGGGCTGCTGGACATCTCGGCGGCGCTGCCGCTGCTGGCCGGCGCGAATTTCGCCAGCTCCTTTAACAACATGCTGATGATTCCCGGCGAGGCGACCTCCGGCCGGATCGTCTTCGCGCTGCAGGCGGTGCAGAAGATCGCCGGCTCGGTGCTGCTGGCCCTGCTTTGCCTCGGCGCGTCCCAATATCCCGATCATGTGAGCGGGATATTGGGAATGGCCGGGGAAGAGGCCGGGGCGCAGGTCGCCATCGTCTTCCTGCTGACGCAGATCGGCGGGGCCTTCATCACCAATCTGGTCGAGCTGCCGACCCGGCGCCTGCTCCTGCACCTGCTGCCGGCCAATCCGGCGGAGACGCTGGCCCAGCCCGTCTTCCTGCTGCGCGCCGCGTCCGCCGATCCGGCGACCGCGCTCGACCTGTCGCTGCGCGAACTGGCCCGGCTGACCGCGCGCCTGCCGCTGATGCTCGATCATGTGCGCGACGATGCCGACACTTCGACGCCGCCGGCGGCGA
This sequence comes from Ancylobacter radicis, assembly GCF_018449475.1. Classification (GTDB taxonomy): domain Bacteria; phylum Pseudomonadota; class Alphaproteobacteria; order Rhizobiales; family Xanthobacteraceae; genus Ancylobacter; species Ancylobacter radicis. The sequence continues at coordinate 53,768 of NZ_JAHCQH010000014.1, forward strand.
CGCTCAAAATTGCCGGCCAGTCGCTCGCCGGCACCATAAAGGCGTATCTCGCCACGCTGCTGGATGGCGCGCTGACCCGCGAGCAGGTGGCGAGCGCGCTGCTGATCGATGAGGGGGCAAGCGATGTCGGCGCCCTGCATGAGGCCCTGGCGGAGTTCGCCGAGGCCGCGCGCGAGGCGCAGGGCATCGACACCGCGCAGCGTCTGATCGAGGCGCTGCATGCCATCCTGTACGCCGTCGCCGACCATGGCGAGAGTCTCGGCACGGAGGATGCGTCGCTGGTTCTGGGCCTGCTCGGCCACCGCGACCATCTGATGGAAGAACTGCGCCAGCGCCTGTCCGCCCAATACGAAATCGCCCCGGCGGCGCAGAACGCGCTGTTCCGCATGACCATGCTGTTCGAGCGGATCGTGTGGACGGCGCGGCGGCTGGTGAACGACTTCACCCAGGCGCATCGCTCGATCGACGCGAGCTGAGCGCGGTTGCCACCTTGCGCGGCTGGGGGCGGCTCAGGCCGGCGCGGACGACGCCGGTGCCTCACCCAGAGCGAGGCGCAGCGACACCACGTTGCGGCCGTCCTCGCGCTTATAGGCGAAGCTGTCGGCCATCGTGCGCACCAGATGCACCCCCAGCCCGCCGATGCGCCGCTCCTCCAGTGAGCCGGTCAGGTCCGGGGGCGGAGCGTTGAACGGATCGAACGGGTCGCCGTCATCGGTCAGGGTAAGCTCCAGCGCGTCGCCCAAATGGCGCACATGAACGCCGATCTCGCCGGGCCGCCCGTCGCCATAGCCGTAATCGACGGCGTTGTTGACGAACTCGTCGACGGCCAGGGTCAGCCGGTAGGCCGGCTTGGGCGGGATCGCGCAGGTCTCGGTGAAAAACTCCAGCGCGGCGACCAGCTTCTCCATCTGCGAGAGCTGGTTCGGCAAGCGAAGGTCGATCTCCCGGATGATCATTGCCTGCCTGCCCTGATTCTTCCGTTAGGGAAGATGGCTCACGCGAAGGAAGCGAGGGCCGCGCCGCGGTCCGGGTGAATCGGAATCAGCGTGGTGAAGCCGCTGACGTCGAACACCTCGTGCACCTGCGGGACGAGGCTGCAAATGGCGAGCGCCACGCCATGGCTGCGGGCGAGCTTGGTCGCCTTCAGCACGACGCGCAGGCCGGCCGAGCTGATATAGGTGAGCTCGGCGAAATCCAGCAGGATCGCGTTGTTGCCGGCCGGGATCTCGGCCAGAAAATCATCCAGCTTGTGCGAGGAACTGCTGTCGAGCCGCCCCTTCACGGTGGTGATGATGACATCCTGCTCGATGAAGCGATCGATCTGCATAGGCGTGATAATCCCGTCCGGTCACCAGCGGGCAGCGCCATGGGGCGCCGCGTCCGGCGATTGAGCTAGCCACAAAGAACCAGGCTGCGCAAGCCTGAGTGGTATTTAGAAACCTCTGATCAATGCTCGAAACGCAGGGTCAGCGCCTGCCGCTCGCCGCGCTTGCCCAGCACCAGCTTGTCCGCCCGCTTGCTCAGCATGTAGCCGACGAAACGCGCGACCGCCTTTGCGTCGCCGAGCAGGTCCTCGGGGGAGGGGCGCAGCGTGGGTATCTCGATCGCCTCGCCCGTGTAGAGCAGCGAGACATCGAAATTGGTCTCGTCGAAACGCGCCTCCATCTCCAGCGCGCCGTCGGCCACGCCCGTGTCGATGAGCGTTTCCACCGCCTCGGCCACCACCGGGATCGCGGCGGCGATGACATCGCGCCGCGCGCCCCACAGATCGCCCTGCCGCTCCAGGAACTCCATCGCGGTTGTGAAGGGGTTGTCCTCCGCCGTCACCGGGACGGAGGCGGTCTGGCGGATGCCGATCTGGAACACGAGGTTGAGGATCACGGCGACCGCCGTGGAGACCGAGAGCGGCGATTCAAGGATCGGCTGGGCCCATTCCGGCGACTGGTGGACCAGTTCCGGGAGCACCGCGACGGCAAGGCCCGCCAGCACGGCGAAGCCGACGGTGAAGATGCGCCGGTCGGACAGGCGGCGGGACAGGATCAGCTCCATGCCGGCGACGATCAGGAAGGCGGCGCTGTAGAGCAGGATGGCGCCGATCACCGGCGCCGGAATCACGGTCAGCGAGGCGATCAGCTTGGGCGAGAAGGCCGCGAGCAGCATGACCACGCCCGAGACGATGCCGATGCGCCAGGAGGTCGAGCCAGTGGCAAAGGCGACGCCGATGGCGGCGGAGGAGGAGGCGCTGGCAAAGCCCCCGGTCACCGCCGTGCCCATGTCGCTCACCGTATTGGCGCGGATGGCGCGGGCCGCCTGATTCATGTCGGCCCGGCGCCAGTCGGCATCGTCCATGCGCTGCATGGAGACGACGGTACCCAGCATGTCCACCGCCGAGATCACTCCGGTCAGGATCGCCGCCGGGAGGATGGCCCAGGAAAAGCCGAGGCCGGGCCAGCCCAGGCTCGGCAGGTCGATATAGGGCAGGGTGGAGTACGTCGCCTCGTCCGGCGCGATCGCGACGCCGGTATAGATGGCGAGGAACCAGCCGACGGCGGCGCCGATCGCCACCGCGAACAGCCGCAGCAGGCCGCGCGAGAAAATGGCCAGAAGCACGATCACCGCGAGTGCGGTGAAGCTCACCAGAATATAGCGTCCATCCGCCAGCGAGCCTGCTTCCTCGCCGAGGCCGAACATGCGGCGCAGCGAGGGCTCGGCCAGCGCCACGCCCAGCATGGTGACCGCCACGCCGCAGATTTCCGGCGGGAACAGCGTGCGCATCGCGTTCATGAAGCGGGTGAGCGAGAGCTGCGTGAGCGCCGCGATCAGGCTCATCGTCACATAGACCGCCGGGCCGCCCGCCGCATAGGACTGCATCGCCAGCGGCAGATGCGCCATGTTCGGGATCTGCACGAGCAGCAGCCCCGACCCGGTGCGCGGCCAGCATTCCAGCAGCGTCGCCACGCCCATGAAGATGATGCAGCTGGTGATCAGCGTCTGGGTGGCATCGAAGGACAGGCCTGCCTCGGTGGCCGCCACCAGCGGATAGACGATGAACAGCAGCGACAGCGTCGCGTGCTGGACGCCGAGAATCAGCAGCGTGGTGACGGGGGGCTTCTCGTCGGCGGCGTAGAGGATGTTCTGTGGCTTGCGCGGCATTCGGGAGCTCGAAAGAGAGGGAGCGTCCCGTCCGCGAAACGAGGGGCGCCGGCCCCGCGCGGGCGGTGCCGGAACGGCGCGCGTCGAGGCCGGGAATCCGTGGCGCGACTATGGCGTCAAGCCGCCACGCCCGCAAGCGCGCGGCGCGGCTGAGGCGGGCGCGAGACGCCGCCATCCCGTCTCGGACACCGGGTTCAGTTTCGTGTGCTGTGGTAGGTGCCGGCGGACATCACGGTGACGACAGGCCGCCGGATGCCGAGGGTCGCGACAAGGGTCCACGCCGCCTCGATGAAACGGCGCGGGGGCATAAGCCGGACAATGTGGGGATGAGAAAGAGTGGCTCCCTGAGCAGGACTCGAACCTGCGACCATTCGATTAACAGTCGAACGCTCTACCAACTGAGCTATCAGGGAACAGAGACGCGCCTGAGCGCCTCGGAGGCCGGCCATATAGCAACGCGATTCCGGTTTGTGAAGTCGCAACCGCGTTGCCTGTGGATATTCTCACGCGCTGAGGCGTTCTTCCTGCCCGGAAAACTGCAGCTGGTGGAAGTTGAAATAGCGCCCGCGCTTGGCCACCAGCTCTTCGTGGCGGCCACTTTCGACCACCCGGCCGCTGTCGATGACGCAGATGCGATCGGCGTTCACGACAGTCTGCAGCCGGTGGGCGATGACGATGGTGGTGCGGTTCTGTTCCAGCAGGCGCAGCGCCTTCTGGACCTCGGCCTCCGATTCGCTGTCGAGCGCGGCTGTGGCCTCGTCCAGCAGCAGGATGGGCGCGTTCTTGAGGAAGGCGCGGGCAATGGCGATGCGCTGGCGCTGGCCGCCGGAGAGCTGGGCGCCATGTTCGCCGACGCGGCTGTCATAGCCGTCATTGAAGCCCATGATGAAGTTGTGCGCATTGGCGGCACGGGCGGCTTCCATGATGTCCTCGTCGGAGGCTCCGGGACGTCCGGTCGCGATATTCTCGCGGATCGTGCCGGAGAACAGGAACACATCCTGGCTGACGAAGCCGACGGCCTCGCGCAGCGACCGGTAGGTGACGCCGCGTATGTCCTGCCCGTCGATCTGGATGGTTCCCGAATCGACCTCGTAGAACCGCTCGATGAGGCTCATGATGGTGCTCTTGCCGCCGCCCGAGGGGCCGACCAGCGCCGTCGTCTTGCCGGCCTCGGCGATGAAGCTCAGCCCGCGCAGCACCGGCTCATCCTCGCGATAGCCGAAATGGACGTCGTCGAAGGCGATTTCGCCCTTCTCGATGTTCAGCGCCGGCGTGCCGGGCTGGTCGGTCTCGACAGCGGGACGGTCGAGGATGTCGAACAGCATGCGCGCGCCGATGAGGTGCGTGGTGAGGTCGATGTTGAGCCGCGCGAGGCGCTTGGCCGGCTCATAGCTGAGCAGAAGGGCGGTGATGACGGAGAAGAACTCGCCCGGGGTCCGTCCCGCGTGCAGCACGCCCCAGCCGGCATACATGACGACCAGGCCGATCGCGACGCCGCCAAGGGCCTCCATCAGCGGGCCCGACTGCGACTGCGCCCGGATCATCCGGTTGGACGCCTTTTCCATGCGGTCGACGCGGTCATAAATCTTGGTGCGCAGGTCGTCCTCCATGGTGAAGGACTTCACCGTGCGGATGCCCTGAAACGCTTCGATCGACTCGGTCATGATCTGCGAGGCGGCGTGGAATTCCCGCGAGAAGATCTTCTGCACCTTGCGGATCAGGCCGCGCACGCCACCGACGGCGATCGGCATGACGATGAGGCCGATCAGCGCCATGAAGGGATCCTGGATGATCATGACCGCCGTCAGGCCGATGACCGAGAGAAGATCGCGGCCGAGGCTGGTGATGATGAGATTCAGGACATTGCGCGCGCCCTGCGCACCCGTGGTGAAGCGCAGCATGATTTCGGCGGTGTGGCTGCCGCTGAAGAAGCGCACATCCTGCGAGAAGAGTCGGTCGAGCACCCGCTTCTGATTGTCGGCGACGATGCGGTTGCCGACGCGGGCGAGCGTGACGGACTGCCCGTATGACGCGAAGCCCTTGATGATGCTGAGCGCCAGCACGGAAGCGGAGAGAATCCAGATCGCCGCCGAGTTCTGCTCGACGAAGATACGGTTGATCACTGTGCCCATGAGATAGGCGAGCCCCGAGGTGGAGCCGGCCATCAGACCCATGAAGACGAAGGAGATGGCGTAGCCCTTCCAGTGGCGGCGTCCATCGGTCATGAACAGCCGCTTCACCGTGTCCCGCGTCTCCGGCGAGACCATGTTGCGGAAGGTGTTGGCCAGCTTGGCAGGCACCATCAGGCAATTCCTTTGCAGAGGGCCATTGCGGTGCCGACAGGCTCCGCCCGAGGCGCGGTCGCGGGCCGCGCGCGGCGGCGGCCTCATCAACGACGATCGGCTGGCGTTGTCAAACCTGCGGCCCCCGCGCAGGCACCGGCAAGCTACGAGTGTAGCATGCGCGACACGCGCCGCCGGGTGCGTTGCGGCAATCCCGGCGGCGCGCGCGTGAACTGGAGGCCACGGAGGGAATCGAACCCCCGTACGCGGATTTGCAGTCCGCTGCGTAACCACTCCGCCACGTGGCCGATCGGTGCGCGGGATGTCTCCCGACCGAAGGACCGGGCGCCTCATAACAGAGCCGTTAGGGATCGGCAACGGACCTCATCGGTTCCATCCCCGGCGACATGACGCCAGGGTGACGATCCGGGCTGTGCGGGACGGGCGCCGCGACAAGGGAAACCGGCGACGAGGGAATCCTGCAACGAGGCTTGCATTGCGTCCGCGTGTGCCGCAATTCTGCTGCGACGTTACCGCCTGAGCCTCCCTGGGGGGCCGGGCCCGTTTCCGAAGGTTGTCTCGACATGATCGATTTCGCTGAGATGCGTCGTGCCATGGTGGACGCGCAGGTGCGCGCCAACGACGTGACCGACCTGCGCATCGTCGCCGCCATGATGGAGACACCGCGCGAGCGTTTCGTTCCGGCCGGTCTCCAGAACTTTGCCTATATCGACGATGATCTGGTGGTGAAGGAAGGCAGCCCCGCGCGCTGCCTGATGGAGCCGATGGTGCTGGCCAAGCTGCTGCAGGCCGCCGAGATCGGCCCGGATGCGCTGGTGCTCGATATCGGCGCCGCCACCGGCTATTCCACGGCCGTGCTGGCCAAGCTCGCCGGGCAGGTGGTGTCGCTTGAGGAAGATGCCGAACTCGCTGCGCAGGGTTCGAGCGTGCTGGTCGATCTCGGCCTGCTCAACGCGGCCTATGTGCAGGGGCCGATGACGGCGGGCTGGGCGGCTGAAGCCCCCTATGACGTGATTTTCATCAACGGCTCGGTTGATGATGTGCCGCCCGTGCTGTTCAGCCAGCTCAAGCCGGGCGGCCGGCTGGTGGCCGTGATCGGCCGCGGCCGGGCCGGACGGGCCACCGTGTTCACCAATACGCCCGGCGGAATCGGCTCGCGCATCGTGTTCGATGCCGGCGTGCCGACGCTTCCCGGTTTCGAGGCGCGTCCGGGTTTTGTGTTCTAAGGGTTTGCGGACAGGCTGTGGCTGATCTGCCGCGCGTCCGATTAAATCGTCCGGCGGCGCGGTGGGGACGGTTCACAGCCCCCCGCCCAGCACCTATCCTGCATAGGCGTCAGACGTGAATCAGAGAGCCGCCCTATTGTAGGCGGCTCCGAACAAGTAATGAGTTCGCAGGGGTTTGGACCATGTGGCTGTCTGCTACCGGGGGCAGGATCGTCGCGTTTGCGGCGGTCGCTTTTTTCAGTGCTTCCTCGCTTTCGGCGCACGCGCAGACCCTCGAACAGGCTCTCGCTGCCGCCTACAAGAATAATCCCACGCTTAATTCCCAGCGTGCCGCCACGCGTGCCACTGACGAATATGTGCCGATCGCCCTGGCCGGCTATCGGCCGCAGGTCTTCGGCAGTGCCTATGCTGGCGCGCAATGGGCGGAGACGCGTGTCGATTCCGGCTATGCGCTGCTGCAGGGCAACAATGCCATCAGCAACACCCGCACGACGCCGACCGGCGTCGGCGTGACCATCAGCCAGACCATCTATAACGGCCTGAGGACCGCGAACTCCGTGCGCAGCGCCGAGTCGCAGGTGAAAGGTCAGCGCGAATTGCTGCGCAATACCGAGCAACTCGTGCTGCTCGATGCCGCCACCGCCTATATGAACGTGCTTCAGAACGCCGCGCTGGTGGAACTGCAGAAGCAGAACCTTGAGGCCCTGCGCGAGGAGTTGCGGGCCGCCCGCGATCGATTCGCCGTGGGCGAGATCACCCGGACCGACGTCGCCCAGGCGGAGGCCAGCGTGGCCGACGCACAGAGCCAGCTCGCGCTCGCCGACTCCAACCTGAACGCCTCCAACGCCGTGTTCTATCAGGTGATCGGCCTGCGTCCGACCAAGCTGTCGCCGGGCCGCCCGATCGACGGCATGCTGCCCAAGACGCTGCCGGCGGCTGTGAGTTCCGGGCTCAGCAACCATCCGGCGGTAAAGTCGGCCGAGTTTGCCGTGGATGCGGCGGTGGCCAATGTTAAGGTCGCCGAAGCCGCCCTGTCGCCGACGCTGACCCTGAACGGCTCCGCGTCGTCCGACTATAACAGCGCGCAATACACCGAGCGGCAGACCGCCGCTTCGGCCACGCTCAACCTCTCCGTGCCGATCTACCAGGGTGGCAGCGAGTTCGCGACCATCCGGCAGAGCAAGGAGACGCTCGGCCAGTACCGCATCGAGGTGGATGTGAACCGGGAGCAGGTCCGCGCCAACGTGGTCCAGTACTGGGGCAATCTCGAAGCGGCCAAGGCGGCCATCGAATCGGCGCAGGCCTCCGTCGCCGCCAATGAGATCGCGCTGCGCGGCGTTCGCGAGGAATGGCGTGTCGGCCAGCGCACCACGCTCGATGTGCTGAACGCGCAGACGGCGCTGTTCGACGCCCGCGCCAATCTGGTCATCGCCCAGCGGGACCGCGTTGTCGCCTCCTATGCCGTGCTTTCCGCCACCGGCCAGTTGAATTCGACCCGGCTGGGGCTGAAGGTCGCGACCTATAACCCGCAGGTGCACTACAATCAGGTGCGCGATGCCTGGATCGGCGTGCGCACGCCCGGCGGCCAGTGAGCCAGGGCTGACCAGCCCGAGCCGGCGGCCAGCGCCGCTATCTCATCTGATTTTTCGCGCGGGCCGGCTCATGCCGGCCCGTTTTTTCATCCACAGAGACAACCCTGTCGTGCGTGGCGCGCCGCTTGATGCGGTGCCATATTCATGAAGCGTTAACGAGTGATTCGTGCCGGTCGCACGCCCTCGCTCCCGCGCCAGTTGTGTCAAAGATCGGGATCCAGCGCATGTCAGCGAGCGCGAGGGCGAGCGAGCCATCCATGGAAGAGATTCTCGCCTCCATCCGGCGCATCATCTCGGACGAAGTGGCGAGCGGCTCGCGTGACGCATCGTCGTCCGCCGTGCCGATGCGCGCCGTCGGCGACGAGCATCCGGCTTCCAGCCGACTCGGGGCTGATGCGGCAGGTTCCGCGCTTTCGCTGACGGAAGCCGAGGCCTTCGACGACGTTGCCCCGGCTCCTGAGGATCAGCGAACCGCTCCCGATCTGCCTCCCTTCGTCTCGCGCGGCGGCATGAATGCAGCGCGCGCCGAGTCCTTGCGTGTAGAGACCCCGCGCGCCGAGACCCCACGCGCCGAGGCGTCCCGTCCCGCCTATTCGAGCTACGCCCCGCTCGGGCGGACCCCCTCCACCGATCCTTTCGCGGCCCGCCGCCGCCCGGCCGGCTCTGCGGCACTGGCCGAGGAGGCCGCGCCTCCGCTCCGCTCCGCTCGGCCCGAGCCGCTATCCGCCCCGGCGCCGCGCCCCTCGCTTGCCCGGCAGGCGGCGGCCACGGCTGCGGTGCGCGCGGTTGCCGCGGCGCCCGTCGCGGTGGAAGTGGTCGATCAGGACGAACGTCTGGCGGCGGCGCTGCTCGATCTCGATCTGGTCGAGCAGGCGGTGCAGGCCGAACTGGCGATCATGTCGAACGATGCCGTGCTGGAAGCCGCTACCGCCGATTCGGACGAGACTCGGCCGATGATGGACGCAGAGCCGGCGCCGGAGGAATTCGTCGCCGATGTTCCGCCGGCTGCCTTCGTGGCGCCGCCCGCCGAGACGCCACGGCAGGAGGCCGCAACGATGGAGGTCTCCCGCCCACACGAAATCCCGTCCGTTCCGGAGAACGCCGACATGCAAGCGAAGCCTGCCCCCGTTTCGCGCTCCGCCGCCTCCGAACTGGTGGATGAGCGTCGCCCCGAGCCCCGCGCCGAACCGCGCTTCCTCCCCTCGGCGCGCCCCACCGAGCCTGCGCACATGTCCACGCCCGCGCCTGCGGCCGATGCTGCGCCGCAGCGGCTTGTGTCCGGCTCGACCACGACCGCCGTTTCCACCGCCTTCGGCACGCTGGCGCGGACCGTGGCGTCCAATTCGCGCACGGTGGACGATCTCGTCACCGAGGCGATCCGGCCGATGCTGAAGGAATGGCTCGACGAGAACCTGCCGGCCCTGGTCGAGCGGCTGGTGCGGGCGGAGATCGAGCGCGTGTCCCGCCAGGGGCAGTGATCCCCTCAGGCTAGGTGGGTCCGAACCGGCCCACCGGGCCCGCCATCTGAGTGACTTGGCCGTCCTGTGTTGACTTGGCGGCCCGGCTCCGCTTTCTCTCGCACCCATCGAAACGAGGTGCCGGAGCCAAAATGCTCGAAAACAGGTTCGATCCCGCCGCAGTCGAAGACCGCATCTACCAGAGCTGGGTGGATGGCGAGGCGTTCAAGGCCGGACGGGCGGATCGTGTAGGCGCCGAGCCCTACTGCATCGTCATCCCGCCGCCGAACGTGACCGGCTCGCTCCATATGGGGCACGCGCTCAACAACACGCTGCAGGACATTCTCTGCCGCTTCGAGCGGATGCGCGGCAAGGACGTGCTGTGGCAGGTCGGCACCGACCATGCCGGCATCGCCACGCAGATGGTGGTCGAGCGCCAGCTTGCCGAGCGCCAGCTTCCCGGCCGCCGCGAGATGGGCCGCGAGGCCTTCGTCGAGCGTGTCTGGACGTGGAAGGACGAGTCCGGCGGCACCATCATCAACCAGCTGAAGAAGCTCGGCGCGTCCTGCGACTGGTCGCGCGAACGCTTCACCATGGATGAGGGGTTGTCGCGCGCCGTCCTCAAGGTGTTCGTCCGCCTCTACAAGCAGGGGCTGATCTACAAGGACAAGCGGCTGGTGAACTGGGACCCCAAGTTCCAGTCGGCCATTTCCGACCTTGAGGTGATTCAGGTCGAGGTGAAGGGCCATCTCTGGCACTTCCGCTACCCCTTGGCCGACGGCGTGACCTATGACCACCCGGTCGCCTTCGATGAGGACGGCCAGCCGACCGAGTTCGAGACCCGCGACTACATCGTCGTCGCCACCACGCGCCCGGAGACGATGCTGGGCGACACGGCGGTCGCCGTGCATCCCGAGGATCCCCGCTATATCGGCCTCGTCGCCGCCGGCGCCAAGGTGCGCCTGCCGCTGGTCGGCCGGCTGATTCCCATCGTGCCGGACGAGTATTCCGATCCGACCAAGGGCACCGGCGCGGTCAAGATCACCCCGGCGCATGACTTCAACGATTTCGAGGTCGGCCGCCGCCATTCGCTGGCGATGATCAACATCCTCGATTCCGAGGCGCGGCTGACGCTCGCCGGCAATGAGGAGTTCCTCGCCGGGGCGCTGGCGGGTGGAGAACTCGACATCGTGCTCGGCCTCGACGGCCAGAGCCGCGAGGCGGCGCGCAAGGCGGTCGTCGCGCTGATGGAGGAGCGCGGTCTCGTCGACAAGATCGAGCCGCACCTCCACATGGTGCCGCATGGCGACCGTTCCAATGTCGTCATCGAGCCCTGGCTGACCGACCAGTGGTATGTCGACGCCCACACGCTGGCGCAGCCGGCGCTCAAGGCGGTGCGCGAGGGGCGCACGAGCTTCATCCCGAAGAACTGGGAGAAGACCTATTTCGAGTGGCTGGAGAACATCCAGCCCTGGTGCGTCTCGCGCCAGCTCTGGTGGGGCCACCAGATTCCGGCCTGGTACGGGCCGGACGGCACGGTCTTCGTCGAGGAGACGGAAGAGGAGGCGGTCGCCGCCGCGCTCGCCCATTGCGTGCAGGCGGGCATCATCACCGATGTCGAGGCGCGCGAACTGGCCGACAACCCGGAGAAGCGGGCCGCGCTCATCACCCGTGACGAGGACGTGCTCGACACCTGGTTCTCCTCCGCTCTCTGGCCCTTCTCGACGCTCGGCTGGCCGGACGAGACGGCCGAGGTGGCGCGCTATTACCCGACCTCGGTGCTGATCACCGGCTTCGACATCATCTTCTTCTGGGTCGCCCGGATGATGATGATGGGCCTGCACTTCATGGACGGCGAGATCCCGTTCAAGGACGTCTACATCCACGCCCTCGTCCGCGACGAGAAGGGCGCCAAGATGTCGAAGTCCAAGGGCAACGTCATCGACCCGCTCGACCTCATCAACCAGTACGGTGCGGACGCGCTGCGCTTCACGCTGGCGGCGATGGCGGCGCAGGGGCGCGACATCAAGCTCGCCACCTCCCGTGTCGAGGGCTATCGCAACTTCGCGACCAAGCTCTGGAACGCGGCGCGCTTTGCCGAGATGAATGGCTGCGGGCGTGACCCGGCCTTCGACCCCGCCAAGGTCTCCACCACGCTGAACCGCTGGATTCTCGGCGAGACGCAGAAGGCGGGCGAGGAGATCACCGCCGCCGTCAGTGCCTACCGGTTCAACGAGGCGGCGGGCGCGGCCTACCGCTTCGTGTGGAACATCTATTGCGACTGGTATCTGGAACTCGCCAAGCCCGTCTTCATGGGCGCGGACGAGGGCTGGAAGGCCGAGACCCGCGCCACCGCCGCCTTCGTGCTCGACGAAATCCTCAAGCTGCTGCACCCCTTCATGCCCTTCCTCACGGAGGAGCTGTGGACCCGCACGGCCGAGGGCGGGGCGCCGCGCGAGGGGCTGCTGGCGCTCGCGCCGTGGTCGGTGCTGAGCAATCTTGAGGCGCCGGAGGCGGAGGCCGAGATCGGCTGGCTGATCGACCTGGTGACGGAAATCCGCTCGGTGCGGGCCGAGATGAACGTTCCCGCCGGGGCGCAGCTTCCGCTCGTGCTGGTCGGCGCGGGCGACGAGGTGCGCCGGCGCGTCGGCATCTGGAGCGACGTGCTGATGCGTCTGGCGCGCGTCTCCGCCATCAGTTTCGAGGCGGAGGCGCCGGCCGGCGCCGTGCAGATTGTGGTGCGCGGCGAGACGGCGGCGCTGCCGCTGGCCGGCGTCATCGATCTGGATGCGGAGGCCGCGCGCCTCACCAAGGAGCTTGGCAAGGCCAGCGATGACATCGCCAAGGTCGACGCCAAGCTGAACAACCGCGATTTCCTCGCCCGCGCCAAGGAAGAGGTGATCGAGGAGCAGCGCGAGCGGCGCGATGCCGCCGAGGCCCGCGCGGCGAAGATCCGCGAGGCGCTGGCGCGTCTCGGTCGGGTGGCCTGAAACCGGGGCAGGGCGGCGGCTGCGCGCGCCCTGCCATCACCACTATCGGGCGCGCCGGGGGGCTCATGCCGTTCATCGAGAGTTTCGAGGCGGGAGATTTTCTCTCGACCTTCATCAGCCTTGCGGTGGCCTTCGCGCTCGGCACGGTGATCGGCGCCGAGCGGCAATACCGCCAGCGCACCGCCGGGCTGCGCACCAATGTGCTGGTCGCCATCGGCGCCTGCCAGTTCGTCGACATGGCGATGCATCTGAGCGGGCCAGAAGGGGCGGTGCGTGTGGTCGCCTATGTGGTCTCCGGCATCGGCTTTCTCGGCGCCGGCGTGATCATGAAGGAGGGCGCGAATATTCGCGGCCTCAACACGGCGGCGACGCTGTGGTGCTCGGCGGCGGTCGGCGCCTGTGCCGGCGCGGACCTGGTCGCACAGGCGATCCTGCTCACCTTGTTCGTGCTGGCCGGCAATACGATGCTGCGGCCGCTGGTGACGGTGCTGGAGCGGGCACCGCGCTCGGAGGAGGCGACAGAGGCCACCTATGGCGTCAGTGCCGTGGTGCGCGCCGACGCCGCCAGCGAATTGCAAGGCAAGCTGGCAGCCCTCCTGGAGGCCGCGCATTTCCCGATCGACGTCATAGAGCCGCAGGACCGGCCCGACGGAATGGTCGAACTCCGCGCCACGCTGGTGAATACCTCGGTTCGCATTGCCGAGCTGGACGCGATCATCATGCGCATCCGCCACATGCCGAACATCGTCTCGGCCACCTGGACCCGAAGCGCCGCCGATTGAGGGCGCGGGCGTTTAGTTGGCGGGCGGCACCGGACAGGATGTGTCGCCTTCCCGGCAGGCAAGCAGGGGGGCAAGCCCGGCGACCCGCTGCGTTGTCATCTCTGCCAGACACAATGCGAGGGCCATCGGATAGAGGCTGCCGCCCACGGTCCCCGAGGCGCGAAACGCGCACTCGGCGTCGCGGAAGGCGATCCACGCCTTTTGCGCCTTGACGAGGCCCGCCCTGGTGGCCGCGTCCGGTCCGATGCGGGCGACGATCTTGCCATAGACGGCATTGAGTTCCGCATCCGCCTTTTTGTACGCGGCGCCGGCACATTCATCGAGCCCCATCTGGGTCGCGTCGGTACAATCCTGCGCGAGCGCGACGGTAGGGGCGAGGCCGGACAGGCTGAGCAGGGCGGCGGCGAACCAGAAACGGCGCATCTGGATATATCCCTTATTTTTCCGTGTATTAAACGAGATTTTCGAAGTTCACGGCGCACCCGGTCGCGGGCCGGGACGGTTCTAAAGACGTGTCGCGACGGCAACAGTGTCACGCATTCGCAACCATAACCGGAACCGAAGCCGCCGATGCCGTGAAGCCGCCACAAACCGGCACGAAATCCGACGGATAGACGGGGGAGAGTAGTGTCCGATAAGCCCTCGTCTGCCGGGATGCGCATAAGAAAATGGACGTCAGGACCATCATCGACAAGCGGAACCTGCCGAGCCGGCATGTGACGGAGGGCCCGTCCCGCGCTCCGCACCGGTCCTATCTCTACGCGATGGGCCTGACCCGCGAGCAGATTCACCAGCCGCTGGTCGGCGTGGCCTCCTGCTGGAACGAGGCGGCGCCCTGCAACATCTCGCTGATGCGCCAGGCGCAGGCGGTGAAGAAGGGCGTGTCTGCTGCCGCCGGCACGCCGCGCGAATTCTGCACCATCACCGTCACCGACGGCATCGCCATGGGCCATGAGGGCATGAAGGCCTCGCTGGCCTCGCGCGAGGTGATCGCCGACAGTGTCGAGCTCACCATTCGCGGCCATGCCTATGACGCGCTGGTCGGCCTCGCCGGCTGCGACAAGTCGCTGCCGGGCATGATGATGGCGATGCTGCGCCTCAACGTGCCGTCGATCTTCATCTATGGCGGTTCCATCCTGCCGGGCTCCTTCCGTGGCCAGCCGGTGACCGTGCAGGACATGTTCGAGGCCGTCGGCAAGCACTCGGTCGGGCTGATGTCCGACGATGATCTCGACGAACTGGAGCAGGTCGCCTGTCCCTCGGCCGGGGCCTGCGGCGCCCAATTCACCGCCAACACCATGGCGACCGTGTCCGAGGCGATCGGCCTCGCGCTGCCCTATTCGGCCGGTGCGCCGGCGCCGTATGAAATCCGCGACCGGTTCTGCATGGCGGCGGGCGAGCAGATCATGGATCTCATCGCCCGCAACATCCGCCCGCGCGACATCGTCACGCTGAAGGCGCTGGAGAATGCCGCGACCGTGGTCGCCGCCTCGGGCGGTTCGACCAATGCCGCTCTGCATCTGCCGGCCATGGCGCATGAGGCCGGCATCAAGTTCGACCTGTTCGACGTCGCCGAGATCTTCAAGCGCACGCCCTACATCGCCGATCTCAAGCCCGGCGGGCGTTATGTCGCCAAGGACATGTTCGAGGCGGGCGGCATTCCGCTGCTGATGAAGACCCTGCTGGAGCATGGCTTCCTGCATGGCGACTGCCTGACCGTGACCGGCCGCACCATTGCCGAGAACCTCGCCTCGGTGAAATGGAACCCGCATCAGGACGTGGTGCGCCCCGCCAATGATCCCATCACCGTCACCGGCGGCGTGGTCGGCCTCAAGGGCAACCTCGCCACCGACGGCGCCATCGTGAAGGTGGCGGGCCTCAAGAACCTGAAGTTTTCCGGCCCGGCCCGCTGCTTCGACGGCGAGGAAGCCTGTTTCGAGGCGGTGACCCAGCGCGCCTATCAGGATGGCGACGTGCTGGTTATCCGCTATGAGGGGCCGAAGGGCGGTCCCGGCATGCGGGAAATGCTGTCCACCACCGCCGCGCTCTATGGTCAGGGCGCCGGCGACAAGGTGGCGCTGATCACCGATGGTCGTTTCTCCGGCGCCACGCGCGGCTTCTGCATCGGCCATGTCGGGCCGGAGGCGGCGGTCGGCGGGCCGATCGGGCTGATCCGCGACGGCGACATCATCACCATCGACGCTATCGAGGGCACGCTGGACGTGGCGCTCTCGGACGAGGAACTCACCGCCCGCAAGGCGCAGTGGAAGCCCCGTCCGTCGCCCGTCGGCTCGGGGGCCATCTGGAAGTTCGCGCAGGCCGTGGGCCCCGCCCGTGACGGGGCGGTCACCCATCCCGGCGGCGCGGCAGAGACATCGTGCTATGCAGATATCTGAGCGCCCATCCCTTTTCGCCCTTGGGGGCCTTGTGCTGGCCGGCGCCCTGATGGCGCTTGCGCCCGCGCCCGCGCGCGCTTTTGATGGCTCTCCCGACACGGCCTCGGCCGCGCCGGCGCTGCCGAAAGGTGTGACGCCCGGCGCCGGCGTCCGCCCGCTTGAGGAAGTCGTGCGCTTCGGGGCGCAGGCGCTGCGCTCGGGCGACATGGAGAAGGGCATCGATTCCCTGCGCTACGCCGCCGATCAGGGCCATGCCGGCGCGCAGTGGAAGCTCGGGCGCATGTATGCCGAGGGCGAGGGCGTCGAGCGCAACGACATCAAGGCGTTCGAGTATTTCACCCAGATCGCCAACATGCATGCCGACGACAATCCGTCGGCCCCGCAGGCGCGTTTCGTGGCTGACGCGTTCGTCGCGCTCGGCGGCTATTATCTGGTCGGCATCCCCAACAAGGTGCGTCGCGACGCCACCCGCGCGCGGGACATGTTCGCCTATGCGGCCTCCTATTTCGGCGATCCCGACGCGCAGTATCACCTCGCCCGGCTCTATATCGACGGCGACGGGGTCGACCGTGATCCGCGCTTTGCCGCGCGCTGGCTCGGCCTTGCCGCTCACAAGGGGCAGTATCAGGCGCAGGCGGCGCTGGGCGGCCTGCTGTTCCGGGGGGATGACGGCATTCCCCGGCAGGGCGCGCGCGGCCTGATGTGGCTGACGCTGGCCCGCGATGCGGCGGCGGGCCCCGAGGACAAATGGGTGGTCGACCTCTATGAGGAAGCGTTCACCACGGCGAGCTCGGACGAGCGGGCCATGGCGCTGGTCTATCTCGAACAATATATGAAGACCAGCCGCTGAGGCGGCATCGCTCTCCATCCCGGCAACGTCCCGGCTCGGCCTGCCGACGTCCGGGATGACGCTATCGGCGCGCGGCTCCTACACGCCGACGGCCAGATCCGCCCAGACCGGCACATGGTCGGAGGGCTTCTCCCAGCCGCGCACATGCTTGTCGATGCCCACCGCCTTCAGCCGGTCGGCCGCCTGCGGCGAAAGCAGGAGATGGTCGATCAGGATACCGTTGTTCCGCTGCCAGGCGCCGGCCTGATAATCCCAGAAGCTGTAGAGACCCGCCTCGTCGGTCGAGGCGCGCAGCGCGTTGGTCAGGCCGAGATTGAGCAGTTCGCGGAAGGCGGCGCGGGTCTGCGGCAGAAACAGCGCGTCATTCACCCAGGCCTGCGGGTTGGCCGCGTCCTCGGCTTCGGGGATGACATTGTAGTCGCCGCACACGACAAGCGGCTCCTCAAGGGTGAGGCGCGCGGCGACATGGTCCTTCAGCCGGGCCATCCAGCCGAGCTTGTAGGGATATTTCTCCGTCCCGACCGGATTGCCATTGGGCAGATAGATTCCGCAAACCCGCACCGCGCCTTCGGGCGCCGAGACGACCACCTCGATGAAACGGGACTGCACGTCCTCATCGTCTCCCGGAAGGCCGGTCGTCACCTCGTCGAAGGGCAGGCGGGAGAGCACGGCGACGCCGTTGAACCCCTTCTGGCCGTGCACCGCGACATTGTAGCCGGCCGCCTCGAAGGCCTCGCGCGGAAACTGCTCGTCCTGGCACTTGATCTCCTGAAGACAGACAATGTCGGGCTGGCGTTCCTTCAGCCAGGCCAGCGTATTGTCCAGCCGCAGGCGGACGGAATTGACGTTCCAGGTGGCGATGCGCATCGGGAGCCTGCGGAAATAAGGTGAATCGGAGCGCGAGCTTACAGCACCGGCAGCAGCCGGCGCACGATCAGCGCCGAGGACAGCGCCACCTCGTCGACGAACTGGCGGAAATCGAAATGCGATTCATTGCCGGCAAGATCCGACAGGGCGCGGATAACCAGCCACGGCACGCCAAAGGCGGCGCAGGCCTGCGCCATGGCGGCGCCTTCCATTTCCACCGCCAGCCCGCCCAGCTCCTCGTACAGGCGCCGGCGTAGGCTCTCGCTGTTGACGAACTGATCGCCGGTCAGCACCCGCCCGAAATGCAGGCGCGGCGGACGGTCGGGATCGCCGGCGGAGAGCGGCGAGAGCGCCATGTCGGCCAGGACGGCGCGCACGCGTGCCATCAGCGCCTCATCCGCGCTGTGCCCGAGCCCTTCATATGCGCTGAAGAAGGGCAGGTATCCCGCCTGATAGACGGTGAAGCCCTGTTCCGACGTATAGCCGGCATCGTGCTGGATCACGTGGTCCGCGATCACCACATCGCCAATCGCCAGCGCCGGGTCGAGGCCGCCGGCAATGCCGGAAAACATGACGAGCCGGCAGCCGAAACGCTCGATCAGCAGCGTCGCGGCGATGGCGGCGTTGACCTTGCCCATGCCGGCCCGCGCCAGCACCACCGGCTGGCCGTCGAGCCGGCCGGCATGAAAGCGCATCCCCGCCGCCTCGGAGAGGGTGGCGGCGGTCAGATTATCGGCCAGATAAGCAAGTTCCTGCGGAATGGCGCAGAGCACGCCGACCGGACGCATCACAGGGCGAAGCTGGTGCCGCAGCCGCAGGAGGAGGTGGCGTGCGGATTGCTGATGCGGAAGGAGGCGCCGATCAGGTCATCGACAAAGTCGAGCTGGGAACCCGACATGTAGTCGAGCGAGACGGGGTCGATGACCACGCGGGCGTCGCCCTGCGCGATCAGTATGTCGTCCGCCTCGCGCTCGCGCGTCACGTCGAACTTGTACTGGAAGCCGGAGCAGCCGCCGCCCTCCACGCTCACGCGCAGCATGGCGTCGTCCGCCTCGCCCTTCAGGATCTCGCCGATGCGTCGCGCGGCACTGGCCGTGACGCCGAGGCTCGGGGCGGAAAGGGGGGCGGGCTCGGGAGAAGCTTCCGGCATCAGGGGGCTTGCGCTCATCTCACGGCCTTCGGGTTGAATATGACTTGGCTGAATAGTTAAGTGCTGCCGCCCCCGAGTCAAAGGGGCTGGACGCAGGGGAGATACGCGCATGGCGGTGGCCGGAGCACAGCCGCGCGTGGCGTGGGCCTCCTTTGCGGAGGAAAGTCGCGGCCGCATCCATCCCGAATCGGAAGGCGGCGGGCGCAGCGCGTTCCGCCGCGACGCGGACCGGATCATCCATTCCTCGGCCTTTCGCCGGCTCGCCTACAAGACGCAGGTCTTTTCCTATCATGAAGGCGACCATTACCGAACCCGCCTGACCCACACGCTGGAAGTGGTGCAGGTGGCGCGCTCGCTCGCTCGCGCGCTCGGGCTCGACGAGGATCTCGCCGAGGCGCTGGCGCTGTCGCACGACCTTGGCCATCCGCCCTTTGCCCATGCCGGCGAGCGGGTGCTGGACGTCTGCATGGCGGCCTATGGCGGCTTCGATCACAACGCCCAGTCACTGCGCGTGGTCACGCGGCTGGAGAATCGCTACCCGCTGTTCGATGGCCTGAACCTCTCCTGGGAGACCCATGAGGGAATCGTGAAGCACAACGGCCCGCTGGAAGGGCCGTTGCCGCACGCGATCGAGGTTCACGCCGAGAGGCAGGATCTGTGGCTGTGGAGCTGGGCTTCCGCCGAAGCGCAGGTCGCCGCCATTTCCGACGACATCGCCTATGACGTGCACGATCTCGATGACGGCTTGCGCGCCGGCCTGTTCGACCTCGATGAATTTTCCGGCCTGCCGTTGGTCGGCGACATCATCGCCGATATCCGCCGCGCCTTTCCGGCCATGGATCGGGCGCGCTTCACCCATGAGATCGGCCGCCGGATGATCACCGCGCTGATCGAGGACGTGGTCGCCGAGACGCGCCGCCGAGCCACCCTCGCCGCGCCGGCCAGCGCGGATGAGGTGCGCCGGCTGAACGGCGCGCTGGTGGGCTTTTCGGCGGCTCTCGCCGAGGCCGAACGGGCGATCAAGGCGTTCCTGTTTCCGCGCATGTACCGCCACCCGCGCGTCATGCAGGAGATGAACGCGGCGGGCGAGGTGGTGCGCGATCTCTTCCACCGCTACATGGAGGACACGGCCGCCCTGCCCGAGGAGTGGCGCGCCAGCGTCGCCAACCGGACCGAGGCGGCACGGGCGCGGCGAATCGCCGACTTCATCGCGGGGCAAACCGACCGCTATGCGCTGGCCGAGCACGCCCGGCTCTTTGACAGCGTTCCGGAACTGCGGTAGCGGCAGCGGCCGTCCCTTCCGGCCCTGCGGGCCGACGCGCCGAGCCGAGAGCGTCCTGCGATGAACCTGTTCGCCATCTTCGCCGACCATGTCCGTGACGCCGTGCGTCAGCTCGGCACGGAGGGCGTGCTGCCCGACGGGCTCGATGTCGCGCGCGTCGTGGTCGAGCCGCCGCGCGACGCTAGCCATGGCGACCTTGCCACCAATGCGGCGATGGTGCTGGCGAAGGACGCGCGGATGAAGCCGCGCGATCTTGCGGACAAGCTGGCCGAAAAGCTGGGCGCCGTCGCTGGCGTCGCCCGCGTCGATGTGGCCGGTCCCGGCTTTATCAACATTGCGCTGGACCTCGCCTATTGGCCGCGCGTGCTGGCCGCGACGCTGGCCTCCGGCGCCGATTTCGGCCGCTCGGCGCTCGGTACGGCGGCAAAAGTGAATGTCGAATATGTCTCGGCCAATCCGACCGGCCCGATGCATGTCGGCCATTGCCGCGGCGCGGTGTTCGGCGACGCGCTGGCCAATCTTCTGGCCTTCGCCGGCTATGACGTGACGCGCGAATATTACATCAACGATGCCGGCGCGCAGGTCGATGTGCTGGCCCGCTCCGCCTATCTGCGCTACCGCGAGGTGCTGGGCGAGGCCATCACCATTCCCGAGGGGCTTTATCCGGGCGATTATCTCGTGCCGGTCGGCAAGGCGCTGGTGGTCAAATACGCCAACACGCTGCTGGACAAGCCCGAGGCCGACTGGCTGCCGCTGGTGCGCGCCGTGGCCATCGACGCGATGATGGGGATGATCCGCACCGATCTGGCGGCCCTCAACATTCGCTTCGACACTTATTTTTCCGAGCGCACGCTGCATGCCCGGAGCGGTGGCAACGCCTCGATCATCGACCGCCTGCTCGACGATATGCGGGCCCGTGATCTGGTCTATCAGGGTAGCCTTCCCCCGCCCAAGGGCGCTCCGGTGGAGGACTGGGAAGACCGCGAGCAGACGCTGTTCCGCGCCACCGGGTTCGGTGACGAGATCGACCGCCCGCTTGTCAAGTCGGATGGCACCTATACCTACTTCGCCGCCGACATCGCCTATCACAAGGACAAGTTCGATCGCGGCTTCAAGCAGATGATCGACGTCTGGGGCGCCGATCATGGCGGCTACATCAAGCGCATGCAGGCGGCGGTGAAGGCGGCCACGGCGGGCGAGGGGAGCCTCGACGTCGAAATCTGCCAGCTCGTGCGCCTGCTGCGCAATGGCGAGCCGGTCAAGATGTCGAAGCGTTCCGGCACCTTCGTCACGCTGCGTGACGTGGTCGACGAGGTCGGTGTCGATCCCGTGCGCTTCATGATGCTGTACCGCAAGAACGACGCGGTGCTCGACTTCGATCTCGCCAAGGTGATCGAGCAGTCGCGCGATAATCCAGTGTTCTATGTGCAATACGCCCATGCGCGGGCGTCCTCGATCCTGCGCAATGCGCAGGAGGCGTTCCCCGACATGCCGCAGGACCCGGCGGCCTTTGCCGCGGCCGATCTTGCGCGCCTTGATGACGAAGGGGAAATCGGCCTCGTCAAGCTGATCGCCGCCTATCCCCGCCTGATCGAGCAGGCGGCCGGCGCGCGCGAGCCGCACCGTGTTGCCTTTTACCTCTACGATCTTGCCAGCGCGCTGCATGGACAGTGGAGTCGCGGAAAAGATCGGCCACATTTACGCTTCATTATCGAAGATGATCGAAACTTGACCTACGCGCGGCTGGCCCTTGTGCATGCGGTCGCGCTGATCATCGCTTCAGGACTTTCGATTCTTGGAGTCGATGCTCCAAAAGAAATGCGGTGAGCGAGTCGCGTAGCGCGCGCTTCGTCCTGAGGCGTCTGGGTGTAACATCCGACCTGCCGCCGCCGATGTGCCGCCGTCCGGCGGGTGTGTAGCGAGACGCAGCGAACAGGTTCGGTGAACATGGCCAACGACACGACGCGTAATCGGCAGGGAAGCCCGGCCGAGGACCCGCTTGCCGAACTCGCTCGCCTGATGGGTCAGGAAGACGAATTCGCGGATCTGCTGCGTCAGACCCAGTCCGCGCGTCCCGCTCCGCGCCCGGCGGCTCCGGCCCCGGCATCGGCCGCTTCTGCCGCGCGCGCGCCCCTGCCGCCCCGTCCGGCGTCGACCCGTCCCTCCGCGCCGCCGAGCCCGAGCGCCGCTTCTCCTGCGCCGGCGCGTCCGGCGCCGCCAACCTCTTTCGCCGCGCTCGCCGCGGATGTGTTCGCCGAGACGCAGCGCCGCCCGGCGCCGTCCGCCCGGTCCTCGCTGGAGGAGACGGCGCGCGATCTCAACCGTGCCATGGTGCGGCCCGAGCGCGCCCCGGCGCCGCGTCCGACGGATGCGCGCATCGATCCCTATGCCAGCGCGCCGCGCGCGCCCGCGCCGCGCTCGTTCGACCGTGCCGTGGAAGACAGTGCGGCGGATGCTGTCTCGCGCGCGCTGTCGGAACCCTTCGATCTGGCCGACGAGCCGGTTCGGAGCGAACCGCGTGCCGCCAGCCGGGCCACCCCGCGCACCGAGACGGAGCCACCGCCGGCCTGGATGGCGCGTGGCGCTGCTTCATCTGGCGCGGCTCCGTCTCCGGCCACCGCACGGGAAATCCCCGCCGGGGACGACGCCTATGATTATGGGCGTTCGGCCAGTGCGGAGGAGCCCTATGATGAGGACGAGTTCGTCGAGCAGAATTACGAACTCGACGGCGAGGAGGCACCGCGTCCCAACCGCCGCAAACTGATGATGGTCGCCGCTCTCCTGGCCGTGACGGTTACCGGCGTGGCCATCGGCTATGTCGTCATGTCCGGCTCGCGCGGGACGGTGACCACCTCCGGCGACGCGCCGGTGATCCATGCCGAGCAGGGCCCGAACAAGATCGTGCCGGCCCAGCCGGCACAGGAGCAGGGCAGCGACGGCCAGAAGCTGATCTATGACCGCGTCGGCGGCAGCACCCCGACAGGCAATGAGCGCGTCGTCTCCAGCGAGGAGCAGCCGGTCGATATGAGCCAGGCGGCCCAGCCGCAGCCGCGTGTCATCCAGCCCGCGCCGAGCCCGAGCGCCTCGTCCTCCGCCAATGCCACCGAGCCCAAGCGGGTGCGCACGCTCACCGTGCGGGCCGATGGCAGCATTGTCGAGGACGCGCCCGCCAGTCCCGTGCCTGCCGGTTCCGCCTCGGTGCAGTCCGGTGCCCAGCCGACCGCGTCGGCGCCGATTCCGCTCAGCAGCGGCTCGGGCGCGCCGGTCTCGACCAGCCCGACGCCGCTCGCCGCGACGCCCTCTATCGTGCCCAATGCGCCGAACACCCCCGCACGCGTGGCCGCGGCCCCCGCTCCGGCCGCTTCCGCTCCGGCAGCGGCGGGCGCCTATGTCGTGCAGATCGCCTCGGTACGCTCCGAGGCGGAGGCGCAGGCGACCTGGCGCTCCATGCAGGCGAAATATCCGGGCGTGCTGGGCGGCCAATCAATGGCCGTGCGCCGCGCCGATCTCGGTGACCGGGGCATCTATTACCGGGCGCAGGTCGGCTCCTTTGCCAATCGCGACGATGCCAACGCGCTCTGCCAGGCTCTGCGCTCGCAGGGTGGCGACTGCATGGTCCAGCGCAACTGACCTCTGAACCGAAGCAGACGCATCCATGACCGCCCGTTCCGCGCCGCGCGCCTTCATTACCGGCTGCGCCGGCACGCATCTCACCGCGGAGGAGGACGCCTTCCTCCGCGAGACCAATCCCTGGGGTCTCATCCTCTTCCGCCGCAACGTGGAGACCCCGGAGCAGGTGGCCGCGCTGGTGGGCGCCTTCCGCGCGATCGTCGGGCGTCCCGATGCGCCGGTGCTGATCGACCAGGAGGGTGGGCGCGTGCAGCGGCTCGGCCCGCCGCATTGGCCGGTCTATCCGCCGGCGGATGTCTTCGCCCGCCTGACCGACGCGGCAGGCGAGGCGCGAGGCGCGGAAGCGGCCCGGCTCGGCGCGCGGCTGATGGCCGATGATCTGGCGGCGCTCGGAATCAATGTCGACTGTGTGCCCTGCGCCGATCTGCGCCTGCCGGAAGGCCATGGCATCATCGGCGACCGCGCCTATGGCGAGACGCCCGAGCGCGTCGCCCCGCTCGCCCGCGCCGCCGCCGCGGGGCTGATGGATGGCGGCGTGCTGCCGGTGCTCAAGCACATTCCCGGCCATGGCCGCGCCCGCGCGGACAGCCATGAGAGCCTCCCGGTGGTCGAGACCGCGCGGGCCGAGCTGGAAGCCACCGATTTCGAGGCCTTCCGGCTGCTGGCCGACCTGCCGCTCGGCATGACCGCTCATGTCGTTTATGCCGCCATCGATGCGGATACGCCGGCGACCACCTCGAAGCGGGTGATCGACGAGGTCATTCGCGGTTTCATCGGCTTCGACGGCGCGCTGATGAGCGACGACCTCTCCATGGGGGCACTCGCCGGCACGCTGGCAAGCCGCGCGGAAGCCTCCTTCGCCGCCGGCTGCGATCTTGCGCTGCATTGCAATGGCCGGCTTGACGAGATGCGCGAGGTCGCGTCCGCTTCGCCGCTTCTGGCGGGCGAGGCGGCCCGGCGTTGTGCCGCGGCGCTGGAGCGGATCAAGATACCCTCCGCCCGCGAGCCGACGCAGGCGCGCGCTCGATTTTCGGATATGATCGCGGCGTCCTAACGCCAGCCGCGGTCTTTCATGGAGCAGAAACAGCTCGATTTCGATGCCGATGACACCCGTCCGACGGGTGAGGTTGCGCTCGTCGTCGATGTGGACGGCTTCGAGGGGCCGCTCGATCTGCTGCTGGCGCTCGCCCGCACCCAGAAGGTGGATCTCGCGCGCATCTCCATTCTGGAGCTGGCCGAGCAATATCTCACCTTCGTCGACGAGGCCCGGCGCATCCGGCTTGAACTGGCGGCCGATTATCTGGTGATGGCGGCCTGGCTGGCCTATCTCAAATCGCGTCTTCTGCTGCCGGAACCGCCGCGCGAGGAGGGCCCGAGTGCCGCCGATCTGGCGGCGGACCTCACCGAGCGCCTGCGCCGGCTGGAACAGATTCGCGCCGCTGCCGCTCATCTCGCCACGCGCGACCGGATCGACCATGAGGTGTTTCCTCGTGGCGCGCCGGAGCCGCTGAGCAGTGGCGGCGCCCAGATCTATGAGGCGACGCTGTTTGATCTGCTGGCCGCCTATGGCGCGCAGCGCCAGAAGATGGCGCTCTCGCAGGTGCGCTTTACCCCTCGCAGCGTCATTTCCCTCGCCGAGGCGCGCGAGCGGCTGGAGCGGCTGATCGGACGCCTTGCGCTCGGCGGCGAATGGGCGCGGCTCGACGGCTTCCTTCTCGGCTGGATGGCCGATCCCAAGATGCGCGCGACCGCGCTTGCTTCCAGCTTCTCGGCCAGCCTGGAAATGGTGCGCGAAGGCTTGATCGACGTGCAGCAGGATGGGGCTTTCGCCCCCATCTGGATTCGATCCCGCTCGACCGGCGGGGAGGGGGCATGAGCGCGGAAGCGGCGCGCGCGCCGCAGCCCGATCACGAGGCCACCCTGCCGGAGAGGGCGTTCGGCCTGCGTCTGCTTGAGGCCATGCTGTTCGCCGCCGGCGAGCCGCTCGACGAGGCAACGCTTGCCGCCCGGCTGCCAGAGGGGTCCGACCTGCGGTCGCTGCTGACTGAGCTCGCCGCCGATTACGCGCCGCGCGGGGTCAACCTCGTGCGCGTCGCCGGCAAATGGATGCTGCGCACCGCCCCCGACCTCGGCTTCCTGCTCGCCCGCGACAAGCCCGAGCCGCGCCGGCTCTCCCGCGCCGGGCTGGAGACGCTCGCCATCATCGCCTACCACCAGCCGGTGACGCGGGCGGAGATCGAGGAAATCCGCGGCGTCTCCACCAATAAGGGGACGCTGGACGTGCTGCTCGCCGCCGGCTGGGTGCGCATGCGCGGGCGTCGACGCAGCCCCGGGCGGCCGGTGACCTATGGCACGACGGAGACCTTCCTCGTGCATTTCGGCCTCGACACCATCCAGGACCTGCCCGGTCTCGACGAGTTGCGCGGCACCGGGCTCATTGACGCGCGCGTCTCCGCCGGCTTAACCGTGCCCTTGCCCAGCGACGATGCCGGGCTGAAGGATGACGAGGATCCGCTCGAGCCGGAGTTCGATCTCTCCTTCGCTCCCGAGCCGGAGGCGGAGGGCGAGGACGAGGCCTGACCGGGATCGTCCTCGCACAGGAAAGGCGCGCATGTCCCAGATGGCGGTTCGTACCCCGGTCTCGCTTGCCAACCGGCTGACGCTGGATCAGGTGCGCCACGCCTATGGGGAGGCGGAATCGGTGAGGGGCATCTCGCTCACCGTCGAGCCCGGGGAGATTCTGTGCCTGCTCGGCCAGTCCGGCTGCGGCAAGACCACGCTGCTGCGTCTCATCGCCGGGATCGAGGCCCCCAGTTCCGGGCGCATCCTGCTCGACACCAAGGTGGTGGCGGGGCCGGGTGTCTTCGTGCCGCCGGAAAAGCGCAGCATCGGCCTCGTCTTTCAGGATTATGCGCTGTTTCCCCATCTCACCAATGAGCAGAACGTCGCGTTCGGGCTGCGTGCGCTGAGCGCCGCGCAGGCGCGGGCGGAGGCGCTGCGGGCGCTGACGCGGGTGCGGCTGGAAGGTCAGGCGCAGAATTATCCCCATGCGCTTTCGGGCGGCGAACAGCAGCGCGTGGCGCTCGCCCGCGCGCTCGTGCCGCGCCCCGGCATTCTCCTTATGGACGAACCGTTTTCAGGGCTCGACAGTCGCCTGCGCGGCAGTGTGCGGGCGCAGACGCTGGGCGTGCTGCGCGAGGCGCGGGCCACCTGCATCATCGTCACCCACGATCCGGAAGAAGCCATGCGGCTGGGCGACCGCATCGCCCTGATGCGTCGTGGCGAGATCGTCCAGATCGGCACGCCGGAGGAGCTGTACCGCCGCCCGACCGACCTCGCCGTCGCCCGTTTCTTCAGCGAGATCAACGAGGTGGACGGTATCGTCAGGGATGGTCGGGTGCGGACGGCGCTCGGCGAATATCCCGCTCCCGGCCTCGCCGAGGGAGCCCAGGCGACGGTTGCCATCCGCCCGCAGGGGGTGGAGCTTCGCGCGCCGGGATCGGGCGTGCGGGGCCGGGTTACCGCCCACCGTTTCCTTGGGGAACTTGATCTCTATGAGATCGCCGTGGAGGGCCTGGACATGCCTTTGGTCGCCCGTCGCCGGCCGGTTGCGGGATTGCAGCGTGGTCATGACGTAGGCGTGCACATAGACCCGGCTGAAGTCCTTGTCTTCGCCGCAACCGGGCCCTAGTGTCCGCTCACAATCGCGATGCGCCGCCGCTAGGGGCCGGCCGCGCCTCGGACAGGGAGTTGTAAAATGGGTTCGCTGAGCATCTGGCATTGGATCATCGTGCTGGTCGTCGTGCTCCTCCTCTTCGGTCGCGGCAAGCTGTCCGAGCTGATGGGGGATGCGGCCAAGGGCATCAAGGCGTTCAAGAAGGGCATGGCGGACGACGACGACAAGTCCGACAAGCCGTCCGAGCCGGTGCGCTCGCTCGATCACCAGTCCACCGTGGAAGCCGAGCGGACCAAGGTCGGCTGATTCCGTTTCTACGGGCTTCTTGATCGGGGAGGGCCGCCTCGCGCGGCCCGTCATAACCTATGCTTGATATCGGCTGGTCCGAACTTCTGGTGATCGGCGTCGTGGCGCTGGTCGTGATCGGCCCCAAAGAGTTGCCGACCGTGCTGCGCAAGGTGGGGCAGGGCATCGGCAAGCTGCGGCGCATGGCCGGCGATTTCCAGGGACAGTTCAACGAGGCGCTGCGCGAGGCGGAGCTGTCCGACCTGAAGGACAGCGTCAGCGGTCTGCGCAGCGATCTGTCGGGTCTGGCCGATAATGCGCGCTCGACGCTCGCCAATGCCTTTCCGACCAATCCGCTCCAGGATCTCGACGCCGAGATGAAGGCGACCTCGACACCGGTCGAGCGCAAGGATCTGCCGGCGGGCGAGATCGAGGCGCTGCTGCCCGAGCCGACGGAGCTGGAGAGCAACGCCTTCGAGACCATCGAGGACGAGGTCCGCGCCGCCACCGCGAAGCTGGATACGCCTTCGCCGGCACCGGCCGCGACTTCCGCCGCCGCGCCTTCTGCTTCGGCCGCGCCTGCAACGGCGGCATCGCCGGCACCCGCTGCCACGTCCTCGGCTCCCGCGTCGAGCGAGGCGCCGAAGGCCCGGCGCTCTGCCGCCTCTGCGCCGTCTGAGGCTGCCGCGCCGGCCAAGCGCGCGCCGCGCCGCAAGCCGGCCGCGGAGACCGAGGTGACGCAAGCCGTCGCCGATCTCGACGCGACCGCTCCAACTGCTGCCGAATCCGCCGCCAAACCTGCCGCCAAGCCGCGCGTTCGGGCCAAGGCGCCGGCTTCTCCCTCCGCCCGGTCCCGTGCCGCGAAGGCGCCGGGCGGCACTACCGGCAATGAAGGGCCGGGCGCATGAGCCAGGACGATATCGACGCCTCCAAGGCCCCGCTCATCGAGCACCTGATCGAGCTGCGCTCGCGGCTCATCAAGTCGCTGATCGCCTTCTTCATTGCCTTCTTCGCCTGCTTCATGCTGGGCAAGTTCATCTACAATATCCTGCTCTGGCCCTATGAGTTCGCGGCCGGGGGAACCGAGCATGTGAAGCTGATCTACACGGCGCCGCAGGAATTCCTGTTCACCCAGATCAAGCTCGGCATGTTCGGCGCGGCGTTCATCTCCTTCCCGGTGGTGGCGACGCAGATCTACATGTTCGTCGCGCCGGGCCTCTATAATCACGAGAAGAACGCCTTCCGCCCCTATTTGGTGGCGACGCCGGTGTGCTTCCTGATCGGCGCGGCCTTCGTCTATTTCGTCGCCATGCCGATGGCGATGACCTACTTCCTCTCCATGCAGCAGATGGCCGGTCCCGATACGCCGGAAATCTCCATGCTGCCGCAGGTGAGCGAATATCTCTCGCTCATCATGACGTTGATCTTCGCCTTCGGAATCTGTTTCCAGCTGCCGGTGATCCTGACGCTGCTGGCGCAGATCGGCGTCGTCTCCTCCGACCAGCTCAAGAAGTTCCGCCGCTACGCGATTGTCGGCGTGTTCGTGGTCGCGGCGGTGCTGACGCCGCCGGATGTGGTGAGCCAGCTCGGCCTCGCCATCCCGACGCTGCTGCTCTACGAGGTCTCGGTGGTGCTGGTGCGGATGATCGAGAAGCGGCGCGCCGCGCGCGAAGCGGCGACCGAGGGCTCGGTGGCGTAAGGGGCGTCCCGCGCGTCGCGTTTGATCCGTGCCCGTGCGATCTCCGCCCAATTGATCGCTGCTCTTGTCGGCGGCGCCGTCATTGGGTAGTCCCCTGCGGCACGGGCCACAGGGCCGATCAGACGCGAAAGCGAGACGTCCATGCACGACATCAAATGGATCCGCGAGGAGCCTCAGGGGCTCGTCCGCGCGCTCACCCGCCGTGGCACGGCTGAGAGTGAGGCGCAGGCGCTGGTGGACGGGCTGATCGCGCTCGACGAGCGCCGCCGCGCCGGCATCGTCAAGCTGGAGGAGCTTCAGGCCCGCCGCAACGCCGCCTCCAAGGAGATCGGCGCCGCCAAGAAGGCCGGCGACAACGCCAAGGCCGACGCGCTGATGGCCGAGGTCGGCGCGCTGAAGACCGATATTCCCGCGCTGGAAGAGGATGTGAAGGCGGCCGAGGCGGAGCTTCACACCCAGCTCGCCGCCATCCCGAACGCGCCGCTCGATGTGGTGCCGGAGGGCGCCGACGAGCACGACAATGTCGAGATCGACCGCGTCGGTGCCCCGCGCACTTACGCCTTCACGCCGAAGCAGCATTTCGAGATCGGCGAGGCGCTCGGCCAGATGGATTTCGAGGCCGCCGCCAAGCTCTCCGGCGCGCGCTTCGTGGTGCTCAAGAGCCAGCTTGCCCGGCTGGAGCGCGCCATCGGCCAGTTCTTCATCAACACCCATGTCGACGAGCACGGACTCACCGAGGTCGCGCCGCCGGTGCTGGTGAAGGACGAGGCGATGTTCGGCACCGCGCAGTTGCCGAAGTTCAGGGACGATCAGTTCTCCACGGTCCGCCATTTGTCCGATGAAGAAATAGCGAAGCTCGAGGCAGAAGCGGGCAAACTCAGTGAATTGGCTCGCCTCTACGCTTATAACAACCTCTGGCTCATCCCCACTTCCGAAGTGCCGCTGACCAATCTCGTCGCGCAGTCCATCCTCTCCGAGGAAGAACTGCCGATGCGCCTTACCGCGCTGACGCCCTGCTTCCGCGCCGAGGCCGGTTCGGCGGGGCGCGATACGCGCGGCATGATCCGCCAGCACCAGTTCAACAAGGTGGAGATGGTCACCATCTGCACGCCCGAGACCTCGCTGGACGAGCAGGAGCGCATGCTCGCCTGCGCGCAGAACGTGCTGAAGAAGCTCGATCTGCCGCACCGCGTGGTGACGCTCTGCACCGGCGACATGGGCTTCGCCTCGGCGCGCACCTTCGACATCGAGGTGTGGCTGCCCGGCCAGAACGCCTATCGCGAGATTTCCTCGGTCTCGACCTGCACCGACTTCCAGGCCCGCCGGATGAATGCGCGCTACCGGGCGAAGGACGCCAAGGCGCCGCGCTATGTCCACACGCTCAACGGCTCGGGCGTCGCGGTCGGGCGTGCGCTGGTGGCGATCCTCGAGACCTACCAGAACGAGGACGGCTCGGTGACGGTGCCGGACGTGCTGGTGCCCTATATGGGCGGGCTGACGCGGATCGACGGGTGAGGCGGACCCGCTAGAAGGCCGTCATCCCCGGGCTCGGCCCGGGGATCCACGCCTTCTGATCCGAGGTGCCCGTGAAAGACGTGGAGGACCGGGACATGCCCGGCCATGACGTTGAGAGGAGTTGGAGGACCGATGCGCATTCTGGTGACGAACGATGACGGCATCCACGCGCCGGGGCTGGAGGCCTGCGCCAATATTGCGCGGGCGCTCTCGGACGATGTGTGGATCGTCGCGCCGGAGACCGACCAGTCGGGCGTGTCGCATTCGCTCTCGCTGTCCGACCCGCTGCGGCTGCGGCAGGTGGAGGAAAAGCGTTTCGCCGTGAAGGGCACGCCGACCGACTGCGTCATCATGGCGGTCCGGCACATCCTCAAGGACCACAAGCCCGACCTCGTGCTCTCCGGCGTCAATCGCGGCCAGAACGTCGCCGAGGATGTCGGCTATTCCGGCACGGTGGCGGGCGCCATGGAGGGCACGGTGCTCGGCATCCCCTCCGTCGCCCTGTCGCAGGCCTATGGCTTCGAGACCCGCCAGGCACCGCCTTATACGGTGGCCGAGCATTTCGGGCCGCAGGTGATCCGCACTTTGCTCGCGCAGGGCATCCCGCCGGGCGTCGTCATCAATGTGAACTTCCCCAACCGTCCGGTGGGCGAGGTGCGGGGCGTCGCGGTGACCGCGCAGGGCCGGCGCAATCAAGACCTGCTGCGCATCGACCAGCGGGCCGACGGGCGCGGCAATCCCTATTACTGGATCGCCTTCGAGAAGCGCATCTTCGAGACGGTGAACGGCTCCGACCTTCACGCGCTGGATGAGGGCTTCATCTCGGTGACGCCGCTGCGCTTCGACATGACCGACGAGCCGATGATGACGCAGCTCGCCCAGCTTTTCGCCCGCTGACATGAGCGGGCAGGGGGCGGGAGCCGACGCGCGATGACCGAACCCGATGACGCGCTGGAGCGCGCGCAATTGCTGCTGGCGCTGCGCCAGCGCGGCATACGCGACCGCGCGGTGATGAGCGCGCTGGAGCGGGTGCCGCGCGAGCGGTTCATCGAGCCCGCCTTCCGCCCGCTCGCCTGGGCCGATCAGGCGCTGCCGATCGATTGCGGCCAGACCATCAGCCAGCCCGCCGTGGTGGCGCTGATGGCGCAGGCGCTCGACCTCGCTCCCGCTCACCGGGTGCTGGAGATCGGCACCGGCAGCGGCTATGCCGCCGCCATTCTCGGCCATGTCGTGCGCGAGGTGGTGACCGTGGAGCGGTTCCGCACGCTGGCCGATGCCGCCGCGCGCCGGCTCGACGCGCTCGGCCTCGCCAATGTCGAGGTGGTGATCGCCGACGGGCGGCACGGCTATGGGGCCCGTGCGCCCTATGACCGTATCCTGCTCTCCGCGGCCGTCGAGGAGGTGCCGGCGGAGCTGTTCGAGCAGCTTGGCCCGGACGGCATCCTCGTCGCCCCCGTGGGGCCGGCGCATGAGACGCAGATGCTGGTGCGTTTCGCCCGTGGCGCCACCGGGCTGGAGCGGCGCGAACTGGGTCCCGTCCGCTTCGTGCCGATGCTGCCGGGCATCGCGGCGGTGCTGTGATAGTCTGCCGCGAAAACGCCGCGAAGATTGCCGGAGCCGCGCCGACTTAAGCCCACGTTTACCTATATCGGTCTTTAATCCGAACCGTATTCTAGCGTTCGGGTGTGGTGCGATGCGTAATCTCCTGTCGGCGTCCGGTAGCAGGTCACTGATGCGTCTTTCCGTTGTCGCTCTTTTGGGCGGGACGGCGGCGGCATGCAGCTCGGACGCCGGTCGCTTCAACGACCCCAATGCCAGCCCCTTCTCCGGTGCCAGTGCGGCTCCGAGCTACACGGGCTCGGTCGCGGCGGCGCCTACCGGTGCGGTGCAGCGCGCGCCGATGGGTGGTCAGGCGGCCGGCGGGCAGGTCGCCGCTGCCCCGCTGAGCGCGCCGGGATACCCCGCTTATCCCGCTCCTTACGGCACGCCCGCCGCCAGCCCCTATGGCGCGCCGCAGCAGCTTGCCAGCGCCAGCCCGAATTATCCCGTCAGCGCCGCTCCGTCGACCTCCTATCCCGCCGCCGCTCCCGTGCCGGCGACGCAGCCGCTGTATGGCTCGCAGCCCCAGCCGCTCGCGCCTCAGCCCTCCCGTGCCGCGACCCCGGCAGCGCCCCGCGCGCCGCAGATGGCGGCTGCCGGCGGCGGTAGCCATGTGGTGCGGCCGGGCGAGACGCTCAGCTCGATCGCCCGTAATTACGGCCTGCCGCGCGGCACGCTGGCCACGGCCAATGGCCTCGACATGAACGCGCAGGTGCAGATCGGCCGCACGCTGGTGATTCCGGGCGCGGGCGCCGCCGGCAATCCCGTTGCCAGTGCTCCCAAGCCCGTCACCGCCCCGGTTGTCGCCGCCGCTCCGCCGGTCGCGGCGCCCGTAGCTGCCGCCCCCGCGCCGGCCGCTGCCAAGCCCGCCACGGTTGCCACGGCGCCCGCTCCGGCGGCCACGACCGAGAAGCCGCAGACCATCGCCGCGGTGAAGCCCTCGGAGACGCCGGACGAGATTCGCACCGCGTCCGGCCCGCAGTTCCGCTGGCCGGTGCGCGGCCGGGTGATTTCGAGCTTCGGCCCCAAGCCGGGCGGCCAGCAGAATGAGGGTATCAACGTCTCGGTGCCGGAAGGCACGGCGGTCAAGGCCGCCGAGGATGGCGTGGTCGCCTATGCCGGCAGCGAACTCAAGGGCTACGGCAATCTCGTGCTCATCAAGCACGCCGACGGCTATGTGACCGCCTACGCGCATAATAGCGAGATCGACGTGAAGAAGGGCGAGGCGGTCCGGCGCGGTCAGGTGATCGCCAAGGCCGGCCAGACCGGCAACGTCACCTCGCCCCAGGTCCATTTCGAGATTCGCAAGGGCTCGCAGCCCGTCGATCCCTCCCAGTATCTCGCGGGCCTCTGAGCCGGGACACCGATCCGGCGGAGCCCTGCGCTCCGCCGATCCCCACCCGGCGTGACGTTTGGACCTCGGCGCCGGTCAGCGCGGGGCGGCCGGCGGTTCGGACAAGGACACGCCCAGCCGCCCCGCGACATCTTGAACATATTGCCAGGCGGTCCGCCCCGAGCGGGCGCCGCGCGTGGTCGACCATTCCAGCGCCTCGCGCCGCATCGTGTCAGTGTCGAGCGGGATGGCGAAATGGGCCGCATAGGCCACGACCATGGCGAGATAATCGTCCTGGCTGCATTTGTGGAAACCGAGCCACAGGCCGAAGCGGTCCGACAGCGAGACCTTCTCCTCGACCGCCTCGCCGGGATTGATGGCGGTTGATCGCTCGTTCTCCACCATCTCCCGCGCCAGCAGGTGCCGCCGGTTCGAGGTGGCGTAGAAGATCACATTGTCCGGGCGCCCCTCGATGCCGCCCTCCAGCACCGCCTTGAGCGATTTGTAGGAGGTGTCGTCGGCGTCGAAGGAGAGGTCGTCGCAGAACACGACGAATCGGAACGGCGCCGGCCGCATCAGTCCCATCAGCGCCGGCAGCGTTTCGATATCCTCGCGATGGATCTCGACCAGCTTCAGCGGCGGCTTGCCCTCCGCCGCCATCGCCGTGTTGACGCTGGCATGGGCGGCCTTCACCAGCGAGCTCTTGCCCATGCCCCGCGCGCCCCACAGCAGCGCGTTATTGGCCGGCAGGCCGCGCGCGAAGCGCAGCGTGTTGTCGAGGAGCTGGTCGCGCGTGCGGTCGATTCCCTTGAGCAGGTCCATCTCGACCCGGCTCACGCGCGGCACGGGCTCCAGATATTGCCCGTCGGCGTGCCAGACAAAGGCGTCGGCGGCGATGAAATCGGCGCGGGCCGCCTGCGGCGGCGCCAGACGCTCCAGCGCATCGGCGATGCGCGCGAGAAGGGCACCGAGATCGGGGCCCTGCATGGCCTGGGAGAGATCTTCGCGTGAATGCGTCATGGCGGACTCCTTGTCCGTCCGGGAATAGCCAGCGCCCGGCAGAACGACAAGCGCCGTTCGAGCATGCCGATCCCGGTGGACGCTGTCCGATCCGTGACCCATCGGTGCGTGAGCGCCGTTTGCAATCGGCAGGCGCGTCAGTATAGTCCGCGCCGCTTCCGCCGGGCCTTTCGCCCGCCTCTGATCGACGGACAAGGAACCGACATGTTCATCACTCCCGCCTATGCTCAGGGCGCCCTGCCTGGTGGCGCCAGCGATATGCTGATGTCGCTGCTGCCCTTCGTGCTCATCTTCGTGATCATGTATTTCCTGATCCTGCGCCCGCAGCAGAAGAAGGTGAAGGCGCATCAGGAACTGGTGAAGAACATCCGTCGCGGCGACACGGTGGTCACCTCCGGTGGCCTGATCGGCAAGGTTGCCCGCGTGGTGGACGACACCGAGATCGAGCTGCAGCTCGCCGAAGGCGTGAAGATCCGCCAGCTGCGCGGCATGATCTCCGACGTGCGTGCCAAGGGCGAGCCGGCCAAGGAAGACGGCGCGGCCTGACGCTTACCTCTTGCGGGCGCCTTAAGGGGCGGCCGGAAAGACTGACATGCTCTATTTCTCGAAGTGGAAGGCACTGGCGATCGCAGTATTCTCGGGGATCATCTGTCTGATGATCCTGCCGAGCGTGCTGCCGCCGGCGACCTATGACAGCCTGCCGAGCGTCCTCCAGCGCAAGATCGTGCTTGGCCTCGACCTGCAGGGCGGTTCCTACATCGTCCTTCAGGTGGAAGCCGGCGATCTGCGCAAGGCGCGGCTCGAACATTTGCGCGACGATGCGCGCCGCGTGCTGCGTGACGCCAAGGTCGGCTATAGCGGCCTCGCCATCCAGGGCGACAGCGTGCAGGTGCGGGTGCGCGAGGGGCAGGACGCGGATGCCGCGCTCACCCAGCTGCGCACGCTCGCCATGCCGCTCGGTGGCGCGCTGGCCAGCACCGGCCAGCTCGACACCGACGTGTCGCGCTCCGGCGATGTCATCACCCTCACCCCGACGGCCGCGGGCATCCAGTCCCGCACCATCCAGGCGGTGTCGCAGTCCATCGAGATCATCCGCAAGCGTATCGATCAGCTCGGCACCACCGAGCCTTCGATCCAGCGGCAGGGCTCGGACCGGATCCAGGTCCAGGTGCCGGGCCTGCAGGACCCCTCGCGTCTGAAGGCGCTGCTTGGCCAGACCGCCCAGCTCACCTTCCGCCTCGTCGACACCACGATGAGCGCGCAGCAGGCGTTGCAGGGCCGCCCGCCGGCGGGCACGGATGTGCTCTATTCGGAAGACCAGCCGCCGGTGCCCTATCTGATCGAGCAGCGCGTGCTGGTGGCCGGCGAAGACCTCGTCGACGCGCAGCCGAGCTTCGATCCCACCACCCGCGAGCCGGTCGTCACCTTCCGCTTCAATACCAATGGCGCGCGGCGCTTCGCCGAGGCGACGCAGGCCAATGTCGGCCGGCCCTTCGCCATCATCCTCGACAACAAGGTGATTTCGGCGCCGGTCATCCGCGAGCCGATCCTTGGCGGCTCGGGCCAGATCAGCGGCAATTTCAGCGTCCAGCAGGCCAACGACCTCTCCATCCTGCTGCGCGCGGGCGCTCTGCCCGTGCCGCTTCAGGTGGTGGAGGAGCGGACCGTCGGTCCGGGTCTTGGCGCCGATTCGATCCGCGCGGGCATCATCGCCTCGCTGGTTGGCGCGGGCGCCGTGGCCCTGTTCATGGTCGCCACTTACGGGCTGTTCGGCGTCATCGCGGTGATTGCCGTGGCGATCAATGTCGGAATGATCTTCGGCGTGCTGGCCATGCTAGGGGCTACCCTGACTCTGCCGGGCATCGCCGGCGTGGTGCTCACCGTCGGCATCGCCGTCGATTCGAACGTGCTGATCTACGAGCGCATCCGTGAGGAGGCGCGCGCCGGTCGTTCGGCCATCTCGGCCATCGACGCCGGCTTCACCCGCGCCTTGGCGACCATCCTCGATTCGAACATCACCACCTTCATCGCGGCGGCGGTGCTGTTCTACATCGGCTCGGGCCCGGTGCGTGGCTTCGCCATCACCTTCGGCATCGGCATCATGACCACCGTGTTCACGGCTTTCACGCTGACCCGCCTGATGGTGGCGATGTGGGTGCGCTGGCGCCGTCCCCAGCGCGTGCCGATCTGAGAAAGTCGAAAGCCATGCGTCTGCTCCGCATCGTCCCTGACGATACCAATTTCGACTTCATGCGCTTCCGGCGCATCAGCTTCCCGATCTCGGCGATCCTGTCGATCGTCGCGCTGGTGGCGTTCATGACGGTCGGGCTGAATTTCGGCATCGACTTCAAGGGCGGCACGCTGCTCGAAGTGCGCTACCCGAACGCCACGCTGAACATTGCCGATGTGCGCTCGCGTCTTGAATCGCTCGATCTCGGCGAGGTGCAGATCCAGGAGATCGGCAGCGAGGGCGAGGTGCTGATCCGCGTCGCCCAGCAGCCGGGCGGCGAACAGGCGCAGCAGGCCGTGGTCGGCAAGGTGCGCGCCGCGCTCGGCGAGGGCGTCGAGTATCGCCGCGTCGAGGTGGTCGGGCCCCGCGTCTCGCAGGAACTGCTGAGCTACGGCATCGTCGGGCTCATGCTCGCGGTGTTCTGCATCCTGATCTATCTGTGGTTCCGCTTCGAGTGGCAGTTCGCGCTGGGCGCCTCGATCGCTAATTTCCACGACATCGTGCTGACCATCGGCTTCATGGCGATCTTCCAGATCGATTTCGATCTGACCAGCGTCGCCGCGCTG
Organism: Ancylobacter radicis; assembly: GCF_018449475.1. Classification (GTDB taxonomy): domain Bacteria; phylum Pseudomonadota; class Alphaproteobacteria; order Rhizobiales; family Xanthobacteraceae; genus Ancylobacter; species Ancylobacter radicis. The sequence goes on from NZ_JAHCQH010000014.1 coordinate 91,369, forward strand.
CTGACCATTCTCGGCTACTCGTTGAACGACACCATCGTCATCTATGACCGCATCCGTGAAATGCTGCGGCGCTACAAGAAGATGCCGACGGACGAACTGCTCAACCAGTCGATCAACTCGACCCTGTCGCGCTCGGTCATCACCCACGTCACGGTGACGCTGGCGCTGCTGGCTCTGGTGCTGTTCGGCGGGCGGGCGATCCACAGCTTCTCCATCACCATGATGTTCGGCGTGGTGCTGGTCGGCACCTACACCTCGATCTTCATCGCCTCGCCGCTGCTGATCTATCTGGGCGTCTCGACCCGCGCGCTGGCGGAGAAGGCCGAGAAGGACGCGCAGAACGCGGCGAATTCGAAGGCGGAACGCCTCGCTCCCTGAGGCGTCTTCCCCACGCCTTGATGGTCAGGGCGTGGCAGATGGAGGTCGATCATGGCGAGTCCCGACGCCCATCTGCCGCGACAGGTGCCGATCGACGGCTATGGGCGGGGTGCCTTCCACTTCGCCGGCATGGCCTCCGCCGGCTCGATCCTGGCGCTGCCGTCCGGCATCCATGCCTGGGCGCCGGGCGCGCCGGCCGACATCGACGCCGCGTCCCTGCGGCTGGTTTTCGAGCAGGCCGGCGTGATCGAACTTCTGCTGATCGGAACGGGTCTCGATCCCTGGGCGGTGCCGGAGGCGCTGCGCTGGCAGCTGCGGGACGCCGGCATTGGCGTCGATGCCATGCCGACACGCGGGGCGGCCTCCACCTATAATGTGCTGCTGGCCGAGGGGCGGCCGGTAGCGGCGGCGCTCCTCGCGCTGCCCTGAGCGGTGGCGGCGGGACGATGGGCGAGGCCAATACGGATTACTGCATGGCGCTGGTGCGCGGTTTCGACCGGGATCGCTATATCGCCGACCTGTACGCGCCGGCCGATCTGCGCGGCGCACTGTTTGCCCTGCACGCCTTCAACATCGAGATCGCCCGTGTGCGCGAGGCGATCAGCAACCCGATGGCGGGCGAGGTACGCCTGCAATGGTGGAGCGACGCCCTGATTGGCGAGGCGCGGGGCGATGTCCGCGCGAACCCCGTCGCGGACGCGCTGCTTGAGGCGGTCGAGCGTCACCGTCTTCCGCGCGAAACCTTCTTCGCGCTGCTCGATGCCCGCATCTTCGATCTCTATGACGACCCGATGCCGTCGGTGAATGATCTGGAAGGCTATGCCGGGGAAACCTCCTCCGCGCTGATCCAGCTCGCCGGCATCATCCTCACCGGCGCGGCGGATCGGCGCCTCGCCGATGCGGCGGGCCATGCCGGCGTCGCCTATGCGGTGACGGGCCTGCTGCGGTCATTTCCGATCCATGCGCGGCGTGGCCAGTGCTATGTGCCGCTCGACATCCTCGCCGCGCATGGGCTGAGCCGGGACGATGCCGTCTCCGGTCGGGTCAGTCCTGGCCTGCGGGCGGCGCTGGCGGATATGCGCAACCTTGCGCTCGAACATTATGAGCGGGCGCTGGCGAGCCTCTCCGGTGCCAATCCGGTGCTGTTGCCGGCCTTCCTGCCGCTCGTGCTCGTGCCGGGCGACCTGAAGCGCATGTCGCAAACGCATGACCCCTTCATCGAAGTGCCGGCAATGCCGCCTATAATACGTATCTGGCGCCTGTGGAGAGGGGCAGGCGCCCTGCGCCGGGCTTTCTGATTCCGCTATGGCCCGACGTGGGTGGGCATGAATCATGCTAGCGAGCATGTGTTCGAACCGCACCTTTTCCACCTCTGAGACAGGAGTGCCGATGTTCCCGCTGCCCCAGGCTTCGATCCAGCCGAACACCTACGCCTATGAGACCGTCCCGCTCGTCAAGCCGACGGGCTTTCGCGAATATGACGCGCGCTGGCTGTTTGGCAGCGAAATCAATCTCATGGGCGTGCAGGCGCTCGGCCTCGGCCTCGGGACGCTGATTCATGAGCTGGGCATTCGCCCGGAGATCGTCACCGGGCATGATTTCCGTGGCTACTCCTCCTCGATCAAGCAGGCGCTGACCCTCGGCCTGATGGCCGCCGGCATCAAGGTGCACGACATCGGCCTGGCCTTGTCGCCGATGGCCTATTTCGCGCAGTTCGCGCTCGACATTCCCTGCGTCGCGATGGTGACCGCCTCGCATAATGACAATGGCTGGACCGGCGTGAAGATGGGCGTCAACCGTCCCATGACCTTCGGTCCGGACGAGATGAGCCGGCTCAAGGAAATCGTGCTCAGCGGCGCCGGCACGCCGCGCGAGGGCGGCAGCTACGTCTATGTCGAGAATTTCCCGGAGGTCTATATCAAGGACCTCACGGATCGTCCCAAGCTGAAGAACAAGATCAAGGCCGTGGTCGCCTGCGGCAATGGCACGGCGGGCGCCTTCGCGCCGCGCATCCTGGAGGCGCTGGGCGTCGAGGTGGTGCCGCTCGATACCGAGCTGGACCACAGCTTCCCGAAATACAACCCGAACCCGGAAGACATGGAGATGCTGCACGCCATGCGCGATGCGGTGCTCGCCTCCGGTGCCGATGTCGGCCTCGGCTTCGACGGCGATGGCGACCGCTGCGGCGTGGTCGACGACCATGGCGAGGAGATCTTTGCCGACAAGGTCGGCGTGATGCTCGCCCGCGACCTCTCGGCCATTTACCCGGAAGCGCAGTTCGTGGTGGATGTGAAGTCCACCGGCCTGTTCGTCACCGATCCGGTGCTGATCGCCAATGGCGCCAAGACCGACTACTGGAAGACCGGCCATTCCTATATGAAGCGCCGCGTCAATGAGAGTGGCGCGCTGGTCGGCTTCGAGAAGTCGGGCCACTACTTCTTCAACAAGCCGATCGGGCGCGGCTATGATGACGGCCTGGTCTCGGCCATCGCCATTCTCGACATGCTCGACCGCAACCCCGGCAAGAAGCTGTCCGAACTCAAGGACGCGCTGCCCAAGACCTGGTCGTCGCCGACCATGTCGCCGCATTGCGCCGATGAGAAGAAGTACGGCGTCGTCGCCGCCGTGGTGAAGCACTTCGAGGATCTGGCCGCCAGCGGCGGGAAGATCGACGGCCAGGCGATCCGTGACATCGTCACCGTGAACGGCGTGCGCGTGACGGCGGAGGACGGTTCCTGGGGTCTGGTGCGCGCCTCCTCGAACAAGCCGGAACTGGTCGTCGTCGTCGAGAGCCCGGTCTCCGAGGCCCGTATGTACGACATGTTCAAGCTGGTGGACGGCGTGCTGCGCACCCACCCGGAAGTCGGCGCCTACAATCAGAGCCTCTGACGCATCGGGCCTTTCGCCTGTCGCATGACAAACGCCGCGGAGCTTTCGGGCTGCCGCGGCGTTTTCGTCTCTGGCCGGGGCTTCAGCGCACGGCCAGCAGGCGCCGGGCGAGCGAGCCGGCGATGAGCCCCAATGCGGCGCCAACGGCTCCAGCGGCGAATTGCGCCAGTTCCGCGTTGCGCGTGGGGGTAAAGCCCTGCGCGGTTTCCAATGCACCCGCGAGCGCGATCAGCAGCAGCGTAGCGATCAGCCTGTGACGCGGCGAGGCGATGCCGAGCGTCAGCAGGAGGCCCGTGCCGGCATAGGCGATGGCGTGTTCGAGATTCTTGCCGGCGCTCGTGCGTTCGACCACGTCGGCCGGCAGCAGCGAGAGCAGCGGCAGCGCGATAAGGCACGCGAGCGCGCTAAGGCGCGCCAGCGTTTCGATCCATCGCGGCAGGGCAGGGGAGCGGGGGAGCAACCGGTCCGCAGGCGCCATCAGGCGCCCGGTGCCTTCGCCACGGCGTCAAACGCCTGAAGGCGGGCGATGAGTGCCTCGAACTGGTTCAGCGGCACCATGTTCGGCCCGTCGGAGGGCGCCTTGTCCGGGTCCGGGTGAGTCTCGATGAACAGGCCGGCGACGCCGACCGCCACCGCCGCCCGCGCCAGCACCGGCACGAATTCGCGCTGGCCGCCGGAGGAGGTGCCCTGTCCGCCCGGCTGCTGCACCGAATGGGTGGCGTCGAAGATCACCGGGGCGCCGGTCTGCTCGGCCATGATCGGCAGCGAGCGCATGTCGGTGACCAGCGTGTTGTAGCCGAAGGAGGCGCCGCGCTCGGTCACCAGCACGTTCGGGTTGCCGCTCTCGGTGAGCTTGGCGACGACGTTCTTCATGTCCCAAGGGGCGAGGAACTGGCCCTTCTTCACATTGACCACCTTGCCGGTCGCGGCGGCGGCGATCAGCAGGTCGGTCTGGCGGCACAGGAAGGCGGGGATCTGCAGCACGTCGACCACCTCAGCCAGCGGCGCGCACTGGTCGTCATCATGCACGTCGGTCAGCACCGGCATACCGTAGCGTTCGCGAATCTCCGCGAAAATCGGCAGCGCCGCCTTCATCCCGATGCCGCGCGCGCCCTTGATCGAGGTGCGGTTGGCCTTGTCGAAGGAGGTCTTGAACACCACGCCGATGCCGCGGCGCGTGGCTATCTCCTTGATGGCGGCGGCGCATTCGAGCGCGTGCTCGCGGCTCTCCATCTGGCACGGGCCGGCGATCAGCGCGATCGGCAGATCATTGCCGAAGCGCACCTCGCCGAGGGTGACGATGGCATTGGCGGAAACGCCGCTCATGGGAAGTCCTCGCGGAAGGGCGGGCGGGGTCAGATGACGCCGGCGCGCAGGAGATCGTGAATGTGCAGGATGCCGACGGGCACGCCCTCGCGCACCGCGAAGAGCACGGTGATCTGCGTGCGGCTCATGCGGCCCAGCGCGGCGCTGGCCAGTTCATCCGGCGCGACGGTGAGCGGGGATGCCGTCATCACCGTCTCGACCGGATGGCTCAGCAGGTCGCCGCTCATGTGGCGGCGCAGGTCGCCGTCGGTCACGATGCCGACGAGGCGGCCATTGACGTCGACAACGCCGCAGCAGCCGAAGCGCTTGCCGGTGATTTCGATCAGCGCGGCGCTCATCGGCGTGCCCAGCGTGACGAGCGGCACGCTGTCTTCGCCATGCATGAGGTCGGCGACCTTCAGCAGGCGCGCGCCGAGCTTGCCGCCGGGGTGGAAGACACGGAAATCGGACGCCGAGAAGCCGCGCCGTTCCAGCAGCGTGACGGCCAGCGCGTCGCCCGCGGCGAGCTGGAGCAGGGTGGAGGTGGTGGGCGCGAGCCCGTTCGGGCAGGCTTCCTCGACCTTGGGAAGCGCCAGCACGACATCGGCGGCGCGCCCGAGCGTGCTCTCGGCGTTGCAGGTGATGGCGATCAGCGGCACTGCGAAGCGGCGCGCATAATGCACGATGTCGCTCAGCTCGGCCGTCTCGCCGGACCAGGAGAGGGCGAGCAGCACGTCGTCCGGGGTGACCATGCCGAGATCGCCATGGCTCGCCTCGGCGGCGTGCATGAACAGGGAGGGCGTGCCGGTGGAGGCGAGCGTCGCGGCGAGCTTGCGGCCGATATGCCCGCTCTTGCCCATGCCGGTGACGATGACGCGGCCGCGCGCGGCCTCGATGGTGCGGATGGCTCGTTCCATGCCATCGCCGAGCGCGCCATCAATGGCATCGACCAGGGCGGCAAGGCCCGTCGCCTCGATCACAAGGGTACGCCGGACGCTATCGCGCAGCGTTTCGTCCCGCAGGGACGTCGGAATGGCGGGGGTTGTCTCCGTCTGGGCCATGCCCACAGCGATACTCCCTTCATCGCGCGGCCGGCAATGCCGCCGGTCTGTGCCGGCGGCTCGACGCCACGGCAGGGCTGAATAAGCGCCCTTGCCCGTCGATGCAATGGAGGGGGCCAGCGGACGTGCCGCCGGCCGGGCCGCCTCAGCTGCGGTTATAGACGTCTTCGAGGCGGACGATATCGTCCTCGCCGAGATAGGAACCAGTCTGGACCTCGATCAGTTCGAGCGGGATCTTGCCGGGGTTGGCGAGGCGATGCACGCCGCCGAGCGGCAGATAGGTCGATTCGTTCTCGCGCACCTCGAACACCCGGCCGTCCAGCGTGACCTCGGCGGTGCCCTTCACCACGATCCAGTGTTCGGCGCGGTGATAGTGCTTCTGCAGCGACAGCCGCCCGCCCGGCTCGACCACGATCTTCTTCACATGGAAGCGTTCGCCGCGGCAGATGGTCTGGTAGGTGCCCCAGGGACGGTGCGCCTTCAGATGTTCGCTGGCTGCGTTGTGGCGGTCGCTCTTGAGCTTGGCGACAAGCGCCTTGACGTCCTGCGAGCGCGACGCGGGCATCACCAGCACCGCGTCTTCCGTGGCCACCACGGCGAGGTTGTCGACACCCACCGTCGCCACCAGAGGGCCGTCGGTGTGGATGTAGTTGTTGGTCGAATCGAGCAGCGTCACCGGTCCGTGCGTCACGTTGCCGGCCGCATCGCCCGGCTCCAGCGCGCGCAGCGCATCCCAGCTGCCGATGTCGGACCAGCGGAACTTGCCCTCCACGACGGCGGCGCGGGTCGTCTTTTCCATCACCGCATAGTCGATGGATTTGGCCGGCGAGTCGGCGAACGCCTTGGCGTCGAGCCGGATGAAGCCGAGATCCTCGACCGAGAGCTCAACCGCCTCGCGCACCGCCGCGACGATGGCCGGCTCGAAACGCTCGGCCTCCTCGATCAGCAGGCTGGCCGGGAACAGGAAATTGCCGGAGTTCCAGAGGTAGCCTTCCGCGAGATAACGCGCGGCGGTCACCGTGTCCGGCTTCTCGACGAAGGCGTCGACCTTGCGGGCCTCGGACGTGCCGGCGGCGCTGCCGGGGCGGATATAGCCATAGGCCGTGCTCGGCTCGGTCGGGGTGATGCCGAAGGTGACGATGTGCCCATCGCTCGCGGCGCGTCCGGCCGCACGGCAGGCGTCGACGAACAGCGCCTCGTCCAGCACCACATGGTCGGCGGCGAGCGCCAGGACCAGACAGCCCTCGCCGGCGAGGCGCTGGGCGACCATGGCGGCGGCGAGCAGCGCCGGGCCCGAATCGCGGCGCGTGGGCTCCAGCACGACGGTGGTGTCGATGCCGATATCCTGCGCCTGACGGCGGGCGAAGAAGCGGAAGTCCTCATGGGTCAGCACGATCGGCGCGCTGAACAGCGAGCGGTCGGAAACCCGCTTCAACGTATCCTGGTACAGCGTGTTTGTGCCGTGCAGCGACTGGAACTGCTTCGGCAGGCTATCTCGCGATACCGGCCAAAGTCGCGTCCCCGAACCGCCCGCCAGGATCACGGGAACGATAGAAGCAGGACTAAGCATCAAGAAATCTCCTCGCGGGGAGAATACGCGCACATGCCGCACATCCACAGGCGGGCCCCCCGACCCTTTGTGCGGTGCAGAATGCCTGAAACGCCAAAATTGTCCACGCCACACGCTTGGGTATCGACACACCGTACGAGCATCTGGCCACGCGGCGTTGAGCCACGCCGCTTTGAGCCACGCGGCTTGCTGCACGGAACCGGCGGTGCCGCCGCACGTTTCACGCTGGCGGCACTGTGCCGTCAGGCGGGGCCAAGGAATTATGCGGATGTTGCGGGGCAATGAAGAGGCCGGCGTGGTGCCGGTCGCGGTCGTCGGCACGCCGGCCGTCCTTGAGCGGAGCGAGCGTCTGTGGCGCCGCGCGACGCAGGTCGCCATCATCACCACCGCCGTCGTTGCTCTCGGTGTCACCATGGCGGTCGCGCGGCCGGTTCTGGTGCCCATCGTGGCGGCCGTCATCATCGGCAGCGTCATCGGGCCGGCGATCGAAGCGATAGCGCGACGCGGCATCCCCACGCCACTCGCCTCGATTCTCATCGTGGCCATGCTGGTTGCGGGCATTTATGGCCTTGCCGTCATGCTCGCCGCGCCCTTGGCCGAGTGGACCGCGCGGGCGCCCGAGATCGGCGGCATTCTCCAGCAAAGATTCGCCAGCTTGCAGCCGATGCTGCGCAGCATCGCCTCTTTCGTCGAATCGATCGAATCCATGGGCAGGGTCGCCGCGCCGCCGATGAAGGTTGCCATTGCCGATTCGCGCATGCTGGAGAGCGCGCTCGGCCTGGTGACGCCGGTCATCGGCCAGTTCATCCTTTTCGTCGGATCCTTGCTGTTCTTTCTGGCGGGCCGGATTCAGATCAAACGACGTGTGGTGCAGGCCATGGGCCTGCGGACCACGCGCCTTGCCGCCCTGCGCGTGTTTCGCGAGATCGAGCAGCGGCTCGGCGCCTATCTGGTTACGGCGACCTTCATCAATATCGGCCTCGGCATCGCCACGGGTCTCACGACATGGGCCATCGGCCTGCCCAATCCGCCCCTCTGGGGGGCTCTGGCCTGCATGCTCAATTACATTCCCTATGTCGGGCCCGCGGTAATGACGCTCATCCTGGCCATGGCCGGGATCGTCACCTTCCCCACGATCGTGCATGGCCTGCTGCCGGCGGCGGCCTTTCTCACCATCACCAGTGTGGAAGGGCAGTTCTTGACGCCGTTCATCATCGGGCGTCGGGTCGCGCTCAACCCCTTCGCCGTGTTCCTTTCCATGGCGCTCTGGACCTGGCTGTGGGGACCGGCGGGGACCTTTCTCTCCGTGCCGTTGCTGATCGCCGGAATGGCGCTGGCCGATAGCGCCTTCAGCAAGCGTCGCCCCCAATTGCCGGGGTAGGCACATCCGACGCCGACAGAAGGGCGGAGGTTCTGCGCATATTGCCCTGTGGATGAATGCGGCCCTGCTTGACACCCGGCGGGGCCTGCCTTAACACCCGCCCCACTCGACGCGAGGCCAACACCCGGCCGGTCGTTGGGGGTGTAGCTCAGTTGGTTAGAGCGCCGGCCTGTCACGCCGGAGGTCGCGGGTTCGAGCCCCGTCACTCCCGCCAGTCTTTTCAAAGACTTGCGACGATTTCCCCGAAAGACGTGACACTGATCCGACCGGCGCCGTGACACTTTCCGTGCCGGTTTGTTCACGGATGCGCGCTCGTCCGACCTCTCGCGCCTCATCCACCTGCCGCACAGTTGCGACGTGGACAGGGTTGTACGTCTTTTGCAGCCGGGTCGAAGCGGCGAGGGTGTTTGCCATTTTGGACGAGACGCTGCCGGCGCTTGCCCCTCCGGCGAAGGCCTCGACAGTGCCGGATCGCCGCATGTCGGCCAGCTGCCGCGATTCCTCGGCGCCGAACACCTCGTCCCTGATCGCGCGGAAGTCCTTGCCCAGCTTGTCTTTGCTGTAGGGCACTGGCCGGTATCGACGGCCGCCCTTTTCGGTGGGCTCGATATGGCGGGTGCGGAAGATGGCGGCGTTGTCGAGCACCTCGAATCCGAGGCTTGCGAGATAGGCGTCGAGCAGAGCTTCGGACCAGCGCGTAAGGGTGCCAGCTGCAGATTGACCGGTCTTGGCTCTCTCCAGCGCGAAATATCCGCCTCCAACATCGCGGCGGCGCTGCGCTGGCGTGAGCGTGCGCACATCGACCGGAGAGAGCTGGCTGTCCCACGCGACAGCGATGCAGACCGCAAGGCCTCTGTAGCCTCGGCGCCAAGCGCGCTGCACCAGCAGCTTCACCTCATGATCCGTCCAGACAGCCGAACGCGGCGCCGGGGCCGTGTTTGCCGTCGCCAGCGAGGGATCTCGGTTGAGCTCGCAATAGCCCATCACCGCCATCTTCTTCCAAAGCGCTCGCCACACCTTGATCGTTCGGAAAGCCTCGCTCTCCGATACCTTCTCGGCGATCCGTGCCCGGAAGGCTTGCATTTCCTCAGGCTGAACGGTCCTCGGATCAATGTCGCCAAAGACAGGTCCGACCCATCTCCATGCGCGATTCCAATCGTCACGGCTTGCACGCTCGGCCGTCCAGGCAATGTTCTTCGCCTTCCGCTCTTGCGCGCGAAGGGCCAACGCACGAGAGAAACCGTCACCTATGCTGCCGGCCGGGTATCGTGCCGTTGACCCGATCGGCTCGGCTCCGCGTCGCGCTCGATCCCAGTCTGCGTTCAGGGTCAGCGCCCGCAGCCGGTCAGCGTCCGTGAGCTCTCGCCCGAATGTCACCAGCCGGAAGCCGTAGCGCTTCATGGTCGCGGTGGGACGCCAGCGCCATCTGCCCTGCACAAACACCAGATAGCGGATCTTATCGGACCCCACGGCGCGCTCACAGATTGGCGATGCGGCTGAGCGCAACATCGCGAGAGTCGCGCGCCGGCTGCGGCCCCGTCAAGCCGGACCGGCTGTCCATCCAGGCGTCGATTGCCTTCAGGTCATACATGCCTGTAGTCGGATCCGGCCGCGGGAAGCCCCGCGCGTGGAGTTCCGTCAGCTTCCGCTCGAAATCGGCCATGGTGAGGTGCAGGCGACGCGCGGCTTTCTCGGCGGGCACGTCGCGGGGATCGACGCTATATCGAACAGACGGCGCTCGGATCACAGGCCGGCCTCCCTGCGGCAGAAGTGGACTATGCCTGTCAGGACAGCCACGGCCTCGTGTTCGGCCGTCTGGGCCTCTCTCAGGCCAACTGACGCGGCATAAAGGCGGGAGGCGACCACCAGCGGGTCGATATTGTGATCGATCCACCAGCCCTCCTCGCCATGCTGGTGCTGCGCGCCTCGGCTCTGGGTATGGAACCAGGGGCTCAGCGGCACCGTCCATTTGTCGTCAGGCTTGATCCCGATGCCGGTGATCGGTTTGTGGAACTGTGCGTTGGCATAACGGATGTGGGCGGCCTCGCCAGACGGGTTGAGCCCGCCGATGATGCACGGCAGTTGCCGGATCAGGGCAAGGTGCGCCGGATCCTCGAGTCGAGCCCGGAGGTTGGCAGGCCGGCTCTGCTTGCTGGACTTGTCCTTCTTCAGGGCCGGGCGGATTCCCGTATCAATGCGAAAGCCCATGATCACCGTCCCGCATAGAGGCTGAGGGCCGCGCCGCCGCGGCGATCCGAGCGAGGGCGACGTACCGGGATGAAATCGTCGGAGGGCGTGGGGTAGGGCGTTCCGTCGGGGGCTTGGTTGGCGAGAGACAGCAGCACGTCGCCGATGCACGGCCAGCCGATAGGTGGCCAGTCGGCCAGATCTCGCCCGGCCAGCTTCGTCTTGATCTCCACGATGCCGGGAGGGACATAGAGTTGGCGGCGGACCTCGACCGGCACCATGAAGTACCAGCTGACATCGTTGACCAACTCGCCAGTGATCCACCGGCGGTACATGTGCGCCAGCATCCACGACTTGTGCTTCCGATCATCGAGGTAAAGGGATCGAAGCAAGCCGATATAGGGGTGCGAGATGTCGAAAGGCGGCCACCATGGGCTCGCCTTGTCCACCCTGATGGCACGTTTCGGGATGATGGTCTCACCGGTGGCGGACCGTTTGATCTGGACGCGGCAGGGGCCCGTCGTCATTCCGCCGCCTCCCGAAACTCGGCCGGCTTTGCCCGCCGGCGCGGGGCCTCGTCGGCCATGATCGCGCCGACGCAGGCCTTCATCTTCGCCACGCTCACGGCATTGCCGATCTGCTTGATCTGCTCGGTCTTCGTGCCGGCGAATTCATAGGTGTACTCATCGGTGTTGAAGCCCATGGCGGCGGCGAGTTCGTGTGGCTCCAGCATGCGGAACAGGATGTCGTAGCGGCGCCCGTCCACCTCGCCCGAGACGAGGTTCACCCGGCCGCTGGCGCAGATGGTCGGCGCCGGCTCGGCGAGGTCGTGCACGCGCGGGGCCTGCCCCTCGCGCTCGCCGCCCTTGGCCGTAGTGAGCGTCGGAATCGGCTGCGCGACATCGCGCGCCGTGGCGCCGCCGCCCGATTGGGTGACCGGCACGACCAGCCCGAAACGGTCCTTCGTGGTGACGGTCGGCAGAGGTTCATCCTGCGAGCCCGCGACCACCGAGGCGCCGTAATAGGACATGACCAGCGCATGGGCGCCGCCGGCGCCGCCGGTTGTCTGGGTCGGCATCGGCTCATCGACCGAGCGCGGGGCGCCGCCCGAGGCCTGCGACAGGATGAAGGGCTCCACCAGCATCGGCCGCGCGCAGCCGGGGTGCTCGCTTGCCGCCGCGCCGCCGGTCGTGATGGTCGGCAAGGGTTGATCCGCCGAGCGGATGAAGCGAAGCGAGACGGCAAACTCCCCGTGGAATCGCTCACGGGCGTCGCGGAAGAACTCCTGCCGCACGCCGAGCGGCAGCACGATCAGGGCCCGCCCGCCGACCCGAGCCTTAAGCAAGCGGCAGAGCTCGATCTGCGTCGATGTCTTGTGCAGGCCGAAGCTGGCGAAGATCGCGCGGCAACCTCCGGCGGCGGCCCACTGGACGATGGCCCGGGTGAAGGGCTTCAGATCGGGGTTGATCTGATCGAGCGGCACCGAGATCCCGTTGGCCGGCGCCACCTTCATCTTGGATTCGAGGAACTGACGATAAGAGGAGGGCGCGTTCATGCTGCCTTCTCCATCGCGTCGATGTTCTGCTGATGGACGACGAATGTGTAGGCGGCGACCCACGGGTTGGCGTCCCAGGAGCCGGCGCCGTTGATGCTGTCCCAGAGCTCAAGCCACGCGTCGAAGCCGCGCTGAACAGGCTTGAAGTCGTAGATGCTTGATGCCAGCCCCTCGGCGCAGATGTCGCCGAGGGTGATGTCCCGCACGCGCTGCACCCGCACGTCGGTGACGATCAGCGTCAGGCGGGAGGCGGCACGGGGCATGAATCGACCGAGGCGCTTGTGCCATGCGGGCGTGGCCAAATCGTCCGGGTGGCGCCCTTTCCGGTAGATCGGCGGGGCTTCGAACTGGATCACGTCATCGTCGGGAACGAAGCGCCACTTCTGTCGACCGCCCTTGCGGGTGACCGCGCCGTGAACCGGCTCCCAACGGCCGCGCTGGAAATAGCTCTCCCGGACCCAGAGACGGTCGCCGGGCTGGATCGGCAGATAGTCCTTTGCGAGTTCACCGACATCGGCCTCGTCACGGCAGAGCGTTCCGCCGGCCCGCCCCTTAACGTGCCACCAGCCAGTGGAGGTCTGCTCTATTGCGGGGACGCCATTGAGCCGCCGCGTCTGCGTCTTCGTGCCGGCTAGGAGGGCGCGCACCATCGGTGCACTGAACAGGATGGGGCGGTCAGCCATGGGGAGGCAGCCTTGCTGCGCGGCGCTCTATCACCGACCAGATCTTCTCGGCGGTGGCGTCATTGGCGCGAATGAAAAAGCGAAATGGATCTTGGCTAAAGATGACCCATGCATTGCGGTCGCCATGCAGAATGACGCCGGCTGCTTCAAGCTCATGCATGTCGATGCCGAGCATGATCCTGAGCCGGTTGCGGAAGTCGTCCATCGCGGCCGCCGAGGTCGCTGCGCTCATGGCTTCGGCTCCCGCTTGGCGCGCAGGGCGGCGCGGTTGGTCTGATAGCTGTCGACCACCTTGGCGAGGTAGTCGCCGACCTCGCGCGGGGCCCACATCGCCCAAATGACGACGATGGTCAGCACTCCCCCGAGGGCGGTCATGACCGCACCTCGGGCAGGGCATTGTGCTCGACACCGTCGAGCAGCCGGCCGGTTTCCGGGCAGCGAGGCCGATTCCGCAGGTGGAGCGCGTTGTGCTCCGACTTCGTCATGAGGTGCAGGTTCTCGATACGGTTGTCGGTCTTATCCTCATTGAGGTGGTGCAAAACTTCACCACGGCCCGGCCGTGGCCGCCCGGCGGCGCACCAGACGACAAGGTGCTCGTAGGCCCATCCATTTGGGTCAGCGAGCGGATGGCTACGGCCTACGCGGACCTTCACATGCCCTGTCGAGCCGACCCGGCTTCCGGGCTTCCAACGATGTTGGCGCGAGGCCGTCACATGATGCCCGTGCTTACCGCGCATGGGGCATCTCCCTGATCATGAGATCGTCAGGGATTGCCGGCATGCTGGACTTCAGCCTGCCTTGGGTCTGCTTCATGAAAAAGGCGGTGCCAGCTGTCCTGCACTGGTCCCGTATTGATCGGGCGGCGGCGTAGAACCCTTCCCAAACTCGGGCGTTCGGGCCGCTCTCACCGCCCGCTATGACGAGGTTGAGTTTGCTACCCAGATCAGTGGGGCAAACCGCCATGTGCTGCGGTGTATGGACGATAAGCCCCCGGAGAGCGTCGATCTCGCTTTCGTCTCCATGGGCGATCCGGTCGAACCTGATCGCACCGAGCAGCGGCTCGGCAGAGACGAAGCGGATGGCGGCGGGGGTGGCGAGCAGATCCGGCACCCGCTCATCGGCGCGGCGCTGATCCTCCGTCGACACGCCGAGCCAGACATTCGGGAGGGGCCGGCGCGGCCATGCTGGGCGCCCAATCAGAGAGCCCTCTGGAGTCCAGAACCGCTCGTGATCGAACAAGGGGTTCATGGTCACGTCGTCGATGGCCAGATTGATCCGGTCCCAGCGGTCGCTTGGCCGCTTTTCGGCGGGGATGTCGATGGTCTTGTCGCCACCCAAGTGGATCGACCGCGCAGGCGCGGGTTGCCACGTCTCGGCAAAATACTCCCGCATCCGGCCGCTGCGCTTGGTCAGCACCTGGTAGGTGTGCTGCGGCGAGAGCGCCATGACGGCGAAGGCGATGTCGATCCATTCGTCGGGGATGCTCTCATGGAACAGGTCGCTCATGGAGTTGACGAAGATCCGGCGCGGGCGGCGCCAGCGCAGCGGCTGGGTCAGGATGTGCTCGGGCGCGAGCGCGACCTTGCCGCTCCACACGGCGCCAGCTTTCGAGCCCTGCGTCGTGCCGGCATAATGCGAGCCGGGCTGCATCCGCTCGATCCGCGCCGCCATGCCCATCGCATAGCAATTGGTGCAGCCGGGCGAGACGAGGCTGCACCCGACGACCGGATTCCACGTCGCACCTGGAGAGCCGTCCGGCCCTCGCGTCCATTCGATGCCGGTGCGGTCAGCCATGCGCATACACTCCAATGTGCGGGCGGAAGAGGCTCGGCGCGGCGTCGCCTGCGACATAGAGGGGGTGGCGGGGGTGTCCGTCCTTCGTGAGGCCGAGGGCATGCCTCGCCCGCGCTCCGAGCCAACCCAGCGCCGTCTCGTCCTGGCCGAGATGGGCGCCGTGCGCGCCCCATGCGCAGATGATCGTGCCAACCGGATGCCCGCCGAACAGCACAGCATCGAATGCCTCCCGATTCCGGGGGCCGACGGGATCATCATTGTGCGTGAGGGCGAGCAGGGCCTGAGGATCGGTCGCCCGATGGGCGAACAGGTTGATTACCTCCAGCCGGTCATATCCCCATGCGCGGGCGAAGCCGACGCAGCGACGGATGGTCGGGTCATCATCATTCCCATCGGCCGTCGACGGGTTGAGCATGATGAAGATGCAGGCCTTCGGCTCCCCGATCTGCTGGCCCGCGCCATCGACGACCGGCGTGCCGTCGTCTTCGGCCCACATATCCCACTGAGCCGGAAGAGGGTGCAGGCGCCACTCGCGCCACAGGCGGTAGCGGTAGCGCCCGCACGGAGAGATGTCGGCGCCCTTGGCGATGTAGGTGATGCCGGTGCGGTCAGCCATGGTTGGCTCCCGAGCGACGATGCTCTCCGCACCAGCTCGACGGGAACACCTGCGGCCAGGTGGAGCCATGTGGCGGGTATCGGCGGCACGCGCCGAAATTGGAGTGCCGCTGCCAATAGAGGCAGTTCTCGCAGCGGGTCGGGTCCATCTTTTCCCGCTCGCGGAACGCAGCCATGTCCTGTTCCATGGGCGAGGGGCGTTTGACCCAGGCGATGAGCTTGGTGAGGACGTCAGCCATTGAGCGCCTTCCGCATGAGACGGGCTTCGATGATGAGGTCGGGGGCGCAGGCTGTGTGCCGGCGGATGACGGCGGCCGAGGCCTTGCCGATGTCGAGGTGGCCGAGGAAGTCCCGGATGCGCGCCGCTTCGATGATGGGAGCGGCAAGGATCCGCTCGAAGGTCATCGGCAGGACGGGACCAAGCCGGTCCACGATCTGGCGTGCCTTGACCGTGTCCGAGCGTATGCCCGATGCCAAGGCACGGACCTGGGCACGGGTGGCCTTTAGCCCGAGCAGCTTGAACTGTGAGCGGGCTTGCTCGATCGGATCGCGCTCAAGCCAGATCGTGCGGGCGCGCATCAACGGCGGCAGCTTCGCAAGCGTCGGGTCGATCCATTTGATCGCAACGCCCCGGAAGGGCTCAAGGTCTGCCATCATCACCTTGCCGGGCCGAAGGGGTGTGCGGTCCTCATAGGCCGGCGGCACATCACCAACCGGGAAGCCGCCACGGTCAAGCATGGTCATGACCATGGTGGTCCCGCAGCGACCCAGCCCCGCGACGAAGATGAAGGGCTTATCCATGGCGGGCCTCCGCCAGGGAGATGAGGGCGTTCAGCACGGCAACCACCAGCGCCTTGCCGGGCGTCGGGGCTTGCCCGCCGGCTTCGTCGAGCCGATCGCAGTGATTGGCATCGAGCCGATTGATGAAGGCCCAACCGTCAAAAAGGGTGGTACGGCCACAGCGCCAGTACCAGCCCGGAAGCATGGCTTCCTTGAACGCGACGGCGGCATCGACGCCCTCGCGGCCGAGTGTGGCGTTCTGGGCCAGCATGACGTGATCGCCGAAGGCTTCGATAGCGACAGCGTCCGCGCCGCCGATGTAGCCGCCGGCGGCAACGATGTCGCGGAAGTGGCGAAGGGTGACGGCATCAGCCATGGGGCGCCTCCATCTTCCAGATCCGAAGGGAGGCGGCGACTATCAAGAGGTCGGCCAGATCGTTCTCGTTGAGAGGAAGCCCAAATGCTTTAACGCCACAGACAATTCGTTCGATCCGGCATGGGTAGTCCTCAAACACCCGAGAAACATCAAGCGCAGGAAGATGGCGCAGAAGGTCGCCATAGAGGACTGCAGCTTCGTCCGTGGTGATCTCGGGGTGGTCTTTGATCATCCCCGCCATCACAGCCGCACTTCTCTGGCTGGACTTGTCGTCCGGCGTCGTTCCACGGGGATGGGCGCTGCCGAGGCGCTCGGCATAGGAGCGAACCGATTCGGCCAGTTGGCGGGAAAGAGCGGCAAGATCGACATAAGGTGCCGAGGGGATGGCGGCGTTGCCTTCGCGTGCCATGCGGGTGGCGTCTTCTAGGCCTTCGGCAATCTTGATGAACGCTGTCCCCTTGCCACTCTCAGCAGCCGGTTTTTGCAGCGGGGCGGATTGGCCTGCGCATGACCAGACGCCCGCCTCCGCAAGCGCAACAAGCGCGTTCAAACAGGCGAGGACAATGGCTTCGCCGCGAGAGGAGGCGTAGCCGCTTGCCGAGCTTTCGTCGGGCGCTTTGGAAGACAACGGAGACTGCGTCAAGTGAGCATAGCCACCCGCCGCCGTTTCTCCGGACGAGAGAACCCACCCAGAGAGTGCAGGCCTTATGAGCCGCACCGCCGCTCTGTACCCTTTGGGGCCGATGCGTGTGGTCGCAATCTCGGCATCGCGGGCCCCAGCGACGCCGAACACGGCAACCGCATCCGGATCGTTGGCCGGGATGAAGCTGTCCATCGCCAGCCGGTCCCTGAGCCTGTGGAGAGGCGTCTTACCTACAAGCATCACGCGGCCTCGTTGTTCTGGTAGAAGCGCGCCCGGATATTTTGCAGGTCGGCCTCGGTGAGGTGGCGGTCGACGACCTGTTGCGGTTTGATCGCCCGGCCGACCGCTTCGAAGAACCCGCCGGCCTGCGCGCATTCGGCGCCCGTGGCATCACGCAGGGCCTTGCCGTTCGGCAGGACGAGGTTGAGCAGCACCACAGCGCGAAGGTCGGCCTTCATCCGCTCATAGGCGGCGGCGGTGCGCGCGGCCGATTCCTCGCGGGTGCGGCGGACAAGAGCGGCTGCCGGCGCAGTGCGTGGGCCGCTCATGCGCTCGATCTTGTCCTGTGCCGGGCCGGTGCGGACGAAGGCGGCAGTTGCCGGCGTCTCGGTGCGAACGGTCCACGTCGCCGCCATGCGCTCGAAATAGTCGATGGCGAGCATGTCGAAATAGGCGGGATCGGTCTTCATGTGGGCGACGAAGGCGTCTTGCGCTTCCTTGCGCGAGCCTTCGGCCGTCTCCAGCATCGTCGAGCGGAACACGTCGAAAAGGGGCTTGGTCACAGCAGCGCCTCCAGTCCTTGGGCTTCCAGTTCCTGAAGAATCTTGATGGCGGCAGATCTGGCCGATGTGCGGTCGCGGCTCCGCTTACGATGCGTCTCTAGGTTCGCATCGCGCTTGATCTTCTGGAGCAGCAGAATTCTGGCGCGATTTGCTGCATAATTATTGCGCTTGCGCTGCCTGTGCGCCTCTGGGTCGCGATCACGCCGCCTTTTCTGTATAGAGCGACGATACGCGAGATACTCGGGATCAGTCTTGCGTATAGAATAGCGGTTTCGCTCAAGTTGCCGGCGGCGATCCGCGTATTCATGTTTTTTATGTAATTTATATTCAGATTTGCAAGTTTCACTGCATGTCACTGCCAAACCATGGCAGTCAGCAAGGCTATTACCGCATATTTGGCACTTCTTATTTGCCTTGATGACGCCACTAGTACGTCTCTTATAAATTCTGTCCCGCTCCTGATGCGCTGCTTTGTTTCTTGACCTATATCGTAAAACGCTTTCTTGCTGGCGTTTCCGCGCGCACGGGTCGCCACAGACTATAGACCTCTTGGCTCTATGCCCAATATTTGCCCCGCAGATGACGCAGGTCCGTTCCGTAACTTCAGCCATGACGAGCCTCGTGCCGTCCGGCGCACAGGGCTTCGACATTGCGCGCATTGGCGGCGAGGGCCACGGCTTCGTGCCGATGGTTGGCGACCTCGCGCTCGTCATAGCCGGCGCCCAGCAACAGCAGCGCCGTGTCGCGATCGTTGGTCAGGTCGACCGAGGATTGGGCGAGGGTGATCGCCATGGCCTTCACCAGGGGCGTTTCCATCACTTGGGCCTCTTGCCGTCGACGATGACGCAGGTGACCTGCGGCTCACCAATGAGGGTGAAGCGAAAGCCGATGCCCTTGCGGATCGAGCAGACGGCGCTCTCCGCCGCCTGCGTCGTGACCTGCTCGAGGGTGTGCTCGGGGCCCCAGGTATCGTTGACCTCGACATCGAGGGTGAGCTTGACGCGTGCGGTGGCCATGGCTCAGGCCTCCCGCGTCGCAAACTGGTGCAGAGTGTTGTCCTGCCGCTCGCCGTCGAGGGGGAAGCGGTACGGGTAGACCGCGTCCATGGCGATGGCCCGCAGGACATCCGGCCGCTCGCCGCGATCGATGCCGTCGATGATCTGGATCAGCGCCGTCGATTCCCGGCTCACGGCCTCGAAATAGCGGGAGGTCTGGAGCCGCGCCCGGCGATTGGCTCGCGCGTCGTAAGCGGCCAGGCCGATCGCGGTGACGGCCATGGCAACGACCAGCACGAGCAGCGCGAGGGCGAGGGTGTCGGTGTTCGACATGTCACACCCCTCCCGGCACATAGATGCAGATGGTCGGCGCCGTGGTGACACCGCCATGCATGCAGCGATGCATGGCGCCATCGCCTGACGGCCGGACCTTCGGTGAGTTGAACGGCACCACCTCCCCGGTGGGCGCGACTTCGTAGCCATTGGGCGAGGCCGTGACCTCGCCGGGCTCGACCGGCCGGCAGTCCTGGCCGGAGCAGCAGGCCATGTCATAGGACCAACCACCGGGCGCCTGATGGGCGGCCGCCGGCAGGGAGGAGAGGCACGCGAGGGCCAGAAGCGCCTTACGCATGGGGCACCTTTCCGGGGTGATCGCCGTAGGGGGCGGCGTGGGGATCGGGGAAATCGTCCTGTGCGCATGAGCGCCGGCCACAGACGAAGCCGAGAACGAAGAAGGTGGCGCCGACGGCCAGCCAGATCAGCAGCGTCCAGACCGCGGAGGAGAGGGACATCACAGCGCCCCCGTGAACACACCGGACCAGACGCCGACGGCGGCCAGGAACAGCCCGAGCGCGCCAAGGGCGGCGGATTCCTCAAGCAACGCTTGCAGCATGGGGAGCCTCCCTCGGGGAGTTGCGGGCGTCGATGTCGCGCAGGGTCTGCGCGGCGATCACGGCTTCCTCGGTAGTGACGACACCTTCGGGCCATCCATCGAGGTCGATGCGGTGGGCGCCGGCGACGAGGGCGCGCAGATAGGTGCGGCCCGTGGTGTAATCGTGCAGCGCATCGGCCATCTTGCGGGCCGATAGATCGGGCGCGGCGATGCGCAAGTCCTGATAGATGCCTACCTTGAGCGGGATCTTTCGTTCGCCCTTGGGCATGAAGGTGCGAGGGAAGCGTTCCACCAGCACTTCGCGGGTGGCTTCCGCGCGCAGCCAGCGATTGCGCCGGGCCACACGGCCTTTCTTCGACCTAGCCGACATGGGACGCCTCCGAGGGAGGCGCATGGTGATCAAAGCCGCGGCGCCGGAAGGCGTTTGCCTCGTTGCGCAAGCGAGCCACGAGAGCGCGCAGCTTCTCGAGGTTGTCCTCCTGCGGCTTGATCAGCCGCGCATAGGTGTCGGCCAGGGCATCGAGTTCGCCAGCCACCTGATATTCATGCGTATCGGCGAGCGAGGCCGGCGCGAGATTGAGGGCGGTGTTCACCGGGCACCTCCGTTCTGCAGGTGCCGCAGCACATGAAGGCGGAGCGCCGAGGAGAGATTGGCGTTGGCCCGCATGTTGTCGATCTGGGCGACCAGGTCGGAGACCGTCCGCTTCTCGGCAGTGGCGATGCTCTTGAGCGCGGCCCAGAATTCGTCTTCCAGCGACACGCTGGTCTTGTGCCCGGCGATGACGACGGACCGTTTGACCACGGCGTGACACAGGGCGGGCGCGGCTAGGGACGTGGTGGACGACATGGTGCGCTCCTAGATGAAGGCTCGGGACACGC
Source organism: Ancylobacter radicis (assembly GCF_018449475.1). GTDB lineage: Bacteria > Pseudomonadota > Alphaproteobacteria > Rhizobiales > Xanthobacteraceae > Ancylobacter > Ancylobacter radicis. The sequence continues at coordinate 112,134 of NZ_JAHCQH010000014.1, forward strand.
TCTCGACGGCGCGGACCGCGCCAATGCGAGGGGCTCCCGGGGGCATCTGCTGAATGATGGCGGCCGCGCGCTGGGCGTGGACGTCGACGATCGCGGGGGAGGGCATCTTCCCGGTAAGCATCCAGTCGGTTGAGACGCCCAGGACCTCGGCGAAGACCATCATCACGCCGGCGGAGAGGCGGTTCTCGCCCAGCTCGTAGCGACGGACCTGATCTTTGGTCAGGCCAGCACAGGCGCCGAGCTTGCGCTGGCTCAGCTTTGCGGCTGTCCGCGCCTGACGAAGGCGGGAGCCAATCTGCACGTCCAGTGCTCGCAGGATCTCGTCGATGGACATGGAACGGGCCTCGAAAGAGAAGACGGCCGGGTCGACTTGGGATTGGGGAGGAGCGACCCGGCCGGGCGCGCAGTACGCAGCGGCCAGAGTTTCAGGAGGCGAGGGCCGGCTCGGTCGCCAGGCGCGCACGCTCAAACGCGATGACCCAACCGCCCTTGTCGCCGAAGTGGTGTTCGATGGCTTCTTCGGGCTTCAGCGGCTGGATGATGATCTGCGCCGTCCCGGGATAGACATCGACGATGCGGCCGGTCTTCTCGCCCTCGGCGCACTGATAGGTGACCACATCGCCGGCCGAGAAGGGCACGGTGATGCCGTAAGCCGCGACCCATTTGATAACAGCCGCGCGGGTGGCGCTGTATTCGTCATAGCCGCTGAGGATTTCGACCAGGTCGGCATCCGCGTCCCAGAACCGGGACTCGAGATTGCGGGCAAACCGGTAGGCATCATCATCTGCGCAAAGGATCAGCAGCTTGCGGACGCCTTCGGCCTCTGCCTGGTCCGCCTTCAGCCATTCCATCACATCCTTCAGGATGTCATCGACCGCAGCTTCCTTGATCTCGGGAGAGCGGCACGGGCGGGGCGGGACGCCGTTGGGAAGGGCCATGGCAAGCTCCATCAGAATTGGCGCGCCCGGCAGGCCTTGGGGGCTGGGGGGGGGCAGGAGACCCGCCGGGCGCATCAGCAGGAGCGCTGATGGGATGAAGCATTTCGGAAAATCAGAAACGTGTCAACACATGAAATTCGGAAAAACAGAAATTTGTGACTGTTAACCGATTCGACTCGACAATAGGGCTACCTCGCCTCACGATAAGAACAGAACAAGAACATTCTAGTCAGGGTGTCTGGTCATGCAGTCCAACGGAAGTGGCGTCGTCGCCGCGCGGTTCCGCCTTCATCTGCGCTGCGAGCAGTGTGTCACGGAGTGCAAGAGGATCCTCGACGTGCCGCGGGCAGACGATGCCCCGACCGACATCGAGGAACTGCTGGAGAGTGCATTTCTGCGGCGCCAGAACTTCATCTGCGGGGTTTGCGAGAGCCCCATTGGCGTGATCGCGGCCGTGGCAAAGCTGCGGGTGCCTGATCTGGCACAGACGTAGCGGCAGCCATCAACGACAGGAGACAGAGATGCCGAAGAAGACGTTCTTCGTGGTGCAGCCCTTTGAGGCTGGCAAGCGCGGCGCGCTAAAGCCGGGCCAGGCGATGGAGGTGCGGACGGCCGAGGATGCCGACCGTGTGGCGAGGCGCATGAGCCTGATCAAGAAGGGCGCTATCGCGTTCTCCCGCGAGGTCGACCCGGAATCCGATGATGCCGATGCGCCGGTGCTGATCGCCAGCTATGGGGAGGTGCCGGACGGGGTGCTGGAGGCTACATAGTTTCAGACGTGGCCGCCTCAAGACTCGACTCTTGGCAACCTGTTGTTACCTTTCGCTGGGGAATTAGTAGCGAAGGGCCGGGGCGTGCTAAGACGGATTATTCCTGTTCAGTTCGATCTAGCAGCTAAGAATGGGCGAACAAAGCCGTCGTTTGTAACTTGTGAAGCAGATGACGATGAACGAATTGAAGTTGTAGCAAAGTTTTCCGCGGGATGCGACCAAGGGAATATAAACTTGGCGCGCGAAGTGCTGGGCGCCTGCCTAGCAGGCGACCTAGGGCTTCCCGTGCCCGAGCCATTTCTGATCGATGTGGACAGGGAGTGGGCCCTGACTATTCAGGATGAGGCTCGCCAGTCCGCCATTTTACGCAGTTCGCCTGTGGCATTTGGATCGCGGACGCTGGTCGGTCAGTTCGGCATATGGGGGCCGGGAAGCTGGATCACCGACATAATGCTGCCTGTGGCTGCGGGCATCTTTGTTTTTGACGCCGTTATCCAGAACCCAGATAGGCGAACGGAGAACCCGAATTGCCTGGTGCGCGGAGATCAGGTGAGGATCTTCGATCACGAACTCGCTTTTTCACACCAGTTGGTGATCGGCTGGCGGCCGCCGTGGCAGCCTGGGAGCCTCAGAACGTTGGAACACAACGGGAATCATATTTTCCGCGATGGCCTTCGGCGGAGAGAGATTGATTTTGAGGGCATCCGCGATGCGTGGGGGCGCTTGTCTGACGCGCAGATCGCGGACTATGAGGCTGCCATCCCCGCAGAGTGGCACGATGCGAAGGAGTCTGTTGCGGCCTCCATTGAACTGATAAAGGGCGCGCGCGACAACATCGATGCGGTTCTCGAGGAAGTCAGGCGGGTGCTGGCATGACAGACAAGTTGCCATATAGCTACACGCTGCTTCGCTACGTCCATGACGTACTGACGGGCGAGTTCGTAAATGTCGGGGTTGTCGTTTTCGCCCCCTCGGGTGGCCAGGTCCGTTTCAAAGTGCGCCGAACGATGGGGCGCCTAAAGGGGGTTTTCCCCGACCTGGACAGAGCTGCGTTCATGTCGGCCATGGCCTCGACCCGCCGAGCGTTGCAGCAGATTGCGAAGCGCGAGCAGGATGCCGGCATGTTCAGCAGCTTGGTGAATGCTGGTGACATAGCTCGGCGGGCCCTACCTTTGGACAGCAGCTCCCTGCAGTGGTCGGACTGCGGAACGGGGGTGACGAAGGATCTCGACGCTACCCTAGACCGCATCTTCGAACGATTTGTCGCCCGCTATGACACGCATGCTCGTGATCGGAAGACGGATGAGGACGTTTGGCGACCTGTTCGTCAGAGGCTGGAGGAGCGCGATCTCGCCCAATGCCTCCAAGAGAAGTCGATTCAAGGTGGTCTGGATGCCATTTTCTTCAAGCACGCTTGGAAGAATGGCAAATGGCACGTCTATGAGCCGCTGTCCTTCGATCTGGTGGATGCCGACGGCATAAAGAGTAAGGCCCGTGAATGGTTGGGGCACCTATCAGCTGTCGTCGCCGACGGCCGGGCGGAAGACTTCAAGCCGCACTTCATCGTAGGCGCGCCGAGTGACCCCTCTCTGCATGATGCTTATCGAACTGCCATTGCAATTCTTGAGAGGGCCCCGAATGGACCAGAAGTGTTCGAGGAAGGGGAGCTTGACGCTCTTGTGACCCAGATCGAGGACGAGGTGAGGGCCCACCGCCAGAGCCATTAGAGGCTGCGGTAGGCCGCCGCCGTTCGTTTGGGCTCTCACGATATCGGAATGGTGTTCATCACTTTCCGGACAAGGCCGATCACCTCTACCGTCCGCCCGTCGTCGGCCGTGAAGTCCCGGTCGACGACGATCGGCTTGTGCTTCGCATTCGTTGAGCGCGGGTGGAACTCGTAGTGGTCCTCGAAAAGCTCCAGCTGCTTGATTGACCGTTCGCGCATGTCCCCGCCAGCCGTGCGCTGTTCGATGATCAGCACCATGCCGTCGCGTAGTGGCACGCGCCCCCGCAGATCTTCGAAGACGACGCTGATGACCCGGTCGCCCGGCAGGATGGGGCGGGGCTTGAGGTCGTTCATGGAATCGCCGGCAATATCATTCGCCATGAGGCGGGCGTGCGGGAATTCCAAATCCCGCGTGTCATAGGTCATCTCATCCTGGACGTCGTCGAACGCGTCGACCTCGCGCCACGATCCCGCTTCGACCGCCCCCTGTACCCTCACCGGCACCAGGCTCTGAGAAGGCACCTTGATCAGGTCGCCCTGAGCACCAGGTGGATCGACCTCAAGATAGGCCGCGATGACCGGGATCTCCCGCGCCTTCAGTTGCCGCTGGCCTGCCAGCATCGCTGTGACCGCTGACGCGCTTCGCCCAAGGGCCGCCGCAAGGCCGCCCTTGGTTTTGCCCGGCTTGGCGAGGCCGGCAACGATCCAGTCGAGGTCAATGCTCATGTCGCTATTTTCTGGAAAACAGAAAGGAAGGCTATTGCGAATTTCCGAAATCGCACTTGACAGAAATTTCGGAAAATCAGAAGTTCGAGGCTATGGAACCTGCTAGCTCTGTCATCGAACTGCTTGGCGGCGAAAAGGTCGTCAGCAAGATCACCGGCACCGCCTACACCGCTCCCTACCGCTGGCAGCAGCCGCGGGAAAAGGGCGGTACGGGTGGCACGATCCCCCAGCGCCATCACAACGCGCTGCTGGCCTATGCTCGTGAAAACCGCTTGCCGCTCACGGCGGAGGCGTTGCTGCCTCGCGCCAGCGACCAGGAGCGTCGTGATGACTGGGCGAACAATTTCAGCGCGGTAGGGGAGCCGGCATGAGCCAGGCGAGCCTGATCCGCGCGCTGATGCGCAGACATTTCATTGGGCCGCTTACCTTGGTTGAGCGGCGCACATTATTGGATGGGGGTGGATGGGTTGAGCTGACGGCCGTTGAGAAAGACGGCCGCAGCCCGCACAAATCTCGCTCGTCAGCCGTGCTGGTCGACTTCATCCTTTCGCTTGCGCTTGCCGAGGCTGAGCGCCAAGAGGCGCAAGACGCTCTTGCTGCTTGCGACACCGCACAGGGAGACGCCGCATGACGGCTACCCTCCCATCTCTCCCCCCCCTCTTGCAGCAGATTGCTGCCCAGATCGTGAAGCGCGCCCGGCCGGACGCCGACGCGGTGCGCGGGGCTGTTGATGCGCTCAAGCCTGGGCATCGCCAGCATTTCGGATTGATTGAGAGACGGCCGAAATGATGTCGCTTACACGGATCATCGCATGCTCTCGCACGACCGTAAGATCGGTTGCGCTGATGCCCGGTATCGGCAGCATGCGAACGGCCTCATACCCGGCTTCTTCCAGCTTTCTGAGCACATCGTCGCGCTGCTCGGCTGGGACGCAGGCCTGCGCGAAAAGCTGCAACGTCATTACCAGCACGGCCGACTGCGCGGCATGCTCGCCGAGCAAGGCGGTTTCGATAGGGCTCATCTGGGCTCTCCTCAAGCTGTGGCGTTCTGTTGGACTTGGACAGTGCCGTTTCCCGTTGACCCGGCCTCCGCCGTGATCTGACGGGAAGACTATCGCACCTGACTGACCTTTCCCCCTCCGGGAAAACGCACGTCGTTTTCCCGCGTGAGAACTCTTGACTTTTGCGAGGATGACATGAGCGAGCGTGCTGTTTCCGATGTCTGGTTCCACCGGATCAAGGCGGCGACGCGTGATCTTGTGAAGGCCTGCGGCGGGGTGGAGCGCGCCGCCGACATGGCCCGCGTGAGCAGCTCGACCATTCAGCGCTGGTACAGCCCGAAGGACAATGACGTGATCCCGATCACGGCCGTGCTGTCGCTCGAGGCCGACTGCGAGATGCCGTTCGTCACCCAGGTGATGGCGGAACTGAACGGGCGCACGTTGGCGGACAGCGACCCTTCGCCCGACTGCACGAGCAGCATCGCGAGCGGCCATAACAAGCTGATGGGCAAGCTGGTTGAGCTGACCAAGGAAGTGATCGCCGCCAAGGCCGATGGCGTGGTGACTCCCACCGAAGCCGAGGTGATCGACCGCAAGACCGCCGAGATGGTGCAGGTCGCCGGCGAACTCCGTCAGACGTGCGCCGCCAAGAAGGCGGGCGTGCGCCTGGTCCGGTAGGCGACCATGCCTCGGCTCTACCGCCGCACGGCTGATCCTGTTCCCCCGCCGACCGAGGTGCGTCGGCGGAAGCTGGCGAAGCAGCGGAGGGACATGATCGCCGAGTACGAGCGCCTGAAGCAGGCGCATGGCGTGCGCGCCGATGTGGCGCGCGACCTGGTGAAGCTGACCGCCGCCCTGCTGGCGACGGAGCTGAAGCCGCACAAGCCCGCCGAGAAGCCGGCCAAGCCGGTGGCGGACCTCTTCGCCGACTAATCCTCACAACCGGAAACCAACCATGTCCGACGCGAACGACATTCCCAACGACCAGCCGCTGTCCGATGCCGCCGCCGGCTTCGCCAAGGAGCAACTCCAATCCTTCATCGAGCGCATCGAGCGTCTTGAGGAGGAGAAGAAGACCGTCGCCGAGGACATCAAGGATGTCTTCGCCGAGGCCAAGGGCACCGGCTTCGACGTGAATGCGCTGAAGGAGATCCTGAAGCTGCGCCGGCAGGACGCCGACCAGCGCGCCGAGCATGAGGCCATCGTGGACCTCTACATGCAGGCATTGGGCATGCTGAGCTGACGCCCGATGGACTGGCGCGCACAGGCCTTGGCGATGCACGCCTCAGGGGACCCGGTCGGCAGGATCGCCCGGGTTCTCGGCGTTTCGCGTGACCGCGTGTCCCGGCTGCTCGACCCGACCTATGCCGCCAAGCGCGCCGCGCAGGTGAAGGCGCGTCGCGCCATCCATGGCCGCCCCATTGACCGCGCCCGCCGCCCGGAGATTTCGGAAGGCGAGGGGACCATCGTCAAGGAGCGCGGTGACGGCAGCCGCATCTCTCTGCCGCGCGTGCGCTGGCTCGAGCGGCCGATGCCGGAGGGGCGTTCCGCATGACTGGCCGCGTTCTCCCCAACCTGCTGAACCCTCTGGACCGATCGGGTGACGTGCTGGCGTTTCCGCGCGGGCGCCAGCCCAAGCTGACGGAAGCCGAACTGCGCGCGGCCGTGGCGGCGCAGATGAAGGATGCGGAGATCGCCGAGAGGTTCGGCCTCTCCAAGCAGCGTGTCTACCAGCTGCGCCAGAAGCACGGCCTTGTCCGCAAGCGGCAGCCGCGAGGTGCCCGTGCGCGCTTTGAGCCGAAGATCGCGACCGAGCGCCCGGCCACCATGCCACCGGTGGATCACCCCGCCTTGACCGAGGCGCGCACCATCTACCCGGCGACGGTTGTGCCGGTTGATGGCCTGCTGAACGTTCTGGTCTCCGGCGCGAACCACTGGAAGATCGGCAGCAGGATTCAGAAGGGGAGATGGGCCGGCTTCCCGGTCTACACGCTCACCCTCGAGGAGCGGGCGACATGTCCCGATAGCTGCCGGCATTGGCGCTCCTGCTACGGCAACGCCATGCACCTCGCCAAGCGAGTAAGGGTGGGGCAGGGGCTTGAAGATCGGCTGGGCCACGAGCTGGCCATCCTTCAGTCCCGCCACCCGGCGGGCTTTGCTGTGCGCCTTCATGTGCTCGGGGACTTCTATTCGGTCGGGTATGTCGACCTGTGGGCATCGTTCCTCGCCCGGTTCCCTGCGCTGCATGTGTTTGGCTTCACCGCGCGCATTGATGGCCGGAATGATCCGATTGCCGCGGCGCTGGTGCACCTGGTGCTGGCGCAGTGGTCCCGCTTCGCCATCCGCTTTTCCAACGCGCCGATCGATGAGTGCTCGACCGTCACTGTCGAGCATCCCCGACAGGTCCCGGCCAATGCGGTGCTGTGCCCGCAGCAGGTCGGCAAGACCGATTCCTGTTCCACCTGCGCGCTGTGCTGGCAGAGCCGCCGCCGCGTGGCCTTTCTCCAGCATTGAGGTGCCGTGTGATGATTGACGAGAGCGCATGGACCGGTCTACGCGAGCAACTGAAAGCTCTTGTCGGCGCGGACATCTATGAGAGCTGGTTCCCTCGCCTGCGGTTCCATTCCGTCCATGGCCGCATCGTGCGGCTGTCCGTGCCAACCCGGTTCCTCCGGGCATGGATCACCCAGCACTATCTGGACCGCCTGACGGAGCTTTGGAGCACGGTGGCGCCGGATGCCGAGGTGCAGATCGTCGTCCGGTCGGCGATGGTTGAGCGGCGTGCGGATGCGCCAGTGGTTCACGTTGCCTCTCCGGTCGCGCCCTCGCTTCCGCGCGCGGCTGAGCCCGTTGCCCAGACATTGCCGATCGAGGCCGCGGCGCTGGGCAGCCCGGTGGACCCGGCATGGACATTCGCGACCTGCTGTGTGGGTGATTCCAATCGACTTGCGTTCGCGGCTGCGCAGCAGGTGGCCAATTCCTATCGGGCGCCGGTGTTCAACCCGCTGTTCATCCATGGCCGTCCTGGCCTGGGCAAGAGCCGGCTGTTGCAGGCGATCGCCAATGCGGCCGGCGGGCAGCGCGTCCTGCATCTCACCGGGGGGCGTTTCGTGCACGGCTATCTGGCGTCGTTGAAAGACGGCTCCACCAACCAATTCCGCCGGGCCTTGCGTGAGGTGGACCTGCTTCTGGTCGATGATGTGCAGGAGGTGCGCGGCAAGCTCGTATTGGCTGATTTCAGCTATCTGCTCACGGCGCTGATGGAGTTCGGCCGGCAGGTCGTTATCAGCGCGGACAGGCCCCCCGCCGACCTCGAAGGCTTTGACAGCCGGACGCTCTCGCGCCTTGGCGGCGGGCTGGTGGCCGAAATCGACGTGTTCGATGCGGCTCTCGCGCGCGACATCCTCGCGGCGAGGGTTGACGCTCTCAAGGTGCAGGATCCTGCTTTCGCGATAGAGGGCGCCATTGTCGAGCTGGTTGCCCAGCGTTGTGGTCGCAGCGGCCGGGACATTGAAGCGGCGGTCAACCGGCTGTTTGCTCATGCGCAGCTGGGATGCCCCCTGACGCTGGAAGAAGCCGAGCGGGTGCTGCACGACAACCTGCAAAACAACACCCCGCGACGGGTGAGGATCGATGAGGTGCAGCGCGCCGTCGCGCACCATTTCCATGTGTCGCGGGATGACATCCTCTCCCAGCGCCGGACCGCCAATGTGGTGAAGCCGCGGCAGATCGCGATGTATCTGGCGAAGACGCTCACGCTGCATTCCCTCCCGGAAATCGGCCGGCGCTTTGGTGGGCGCGACCACACCACAGTTCTGCACGCCGTGCGCAAGATCGAGGGGCTTCAGGCGCGCGATGACGACCTCGCCGGTCAGTTGAGCGCCCTGAAAGCCACTATCACCAGCGAGGAGCGGCGATGAACTGGCCGTTTTCTCCGCTCGCCATGTTCGGCTACGACCTCGCCGAGATCGACCCGCCCTGGAACTTCGACCTGTATTCGGCCAAGGGGGCCGAGAAGTCGGCACAGGCGCAGTACATCACCATGTCGCTGGCCGACATCGCGGCCCTGCCGGTGGGCAATTTGTTGGCGCCGGGCGGCGTGTGCATCATGTGGTGCACCTGGCCGTTGGTGGCGACGGGCGCCCATGTCGAGGTGATCCGCGGCTGGGGCTTGCAGCCGGTCACCGGCGGCGGCTGGGCGAAGCGCACGGCCAGCGGCAAGCTGCGCTGGGGCACGGGCTATTCCGCCCGCTCGGTGCACGAGCCCTACATCATTGCCCGGCTTCCCGGTTCACGCTGGAAAGGTGCGGGCTTCCCGAACCTCGTTGAGACGCTCGAGGCTGATTCTCTCGACGGGCTGGCGCGCGAGCACTCCCGCAAGCCGGATGAGTTCTACGCCCGCTGCGAGGCCGCGTGGCCGGAAGCGCGGCGCGTGTCGGTGTTCTCGCGGGAGAGCCGGCCCGGCTGGGCTGTCTGGGGCAATGAGGTTGCAAAGTTCGACGGAGTGCCGGCGTGACTGATTTCACACTTACTCCTCCGCCGTCTCCCAAAGCACCGCGCGTCCGTCGCGGCGGCTGGTCGTGGGGTCCTGTCGAGGGGGCGAAGCTGCGCGTGCTGTCGCTCGGCGCGGGCATCCAGTCCACGACGCTGCTTCTCATGGTTGCCCATGGCGAACTTCCAGCGCCGGACCTCGTGATCTTTGCCGATACCGGCGCGGAGCCGGTGGCGGTCTATGAACATGTGAAATGGCTGTCGCTGCCGCAGGTCCAGCACCTGCCGATCATCATCGTCACGGCGGGAAATATCATCCACGATATGCGCGAGCAGATTGCCGGGAGCTCGTCGGGCCCCGGTGGTCGATCGCCCACGGCTCCCTTCTTCGCCGTGGGCCGCGATGGCGCCGCCGCCCCTATTCGCCGGCAATGCACCGGGCATTACAAGATTGACCCTATCAACCGGGAGGTTCGCAGCCGGTTAGGCTTCAAACCCCGCCAACGCATCCCCGCCGCTTCTGTTGAAATGTGGATCGGCATCAGCACAGATGAAGTTGTGCGCGCCGGTCCCTCGTTTGAGGCGTGGATCGTCAATCGCTACCCATTGCTCGAAGCGCGGATGTCGCGCGGCGACTGTGAAGAATGGCTGCGGCGACGCGATTATCCTGTCCCCCCCAAGAGCGCGTGCATGTTCTGTCCCTATCGGACGAACGGCGAGTGGCGGCGCCTGCGCGAAGCGGATCCCGAGGCCTTTCAGGCAGCTGTCCAGATCGACGCCCTGATCCGCGGCGGCTTCATCCGCAATGAACGCGGAACCTCCACCGGTGCCCTGTTCGTCCACCGCTCTCTCAAGCCGCTCGATGAGGTCGACCTCCGCACCGACGAAGAAGCCGGCCAGGGCATGCTCATGGTCTGTGAAGCGGGGTGCGGCCTGTGACGCGCGAGCTTCTCCCCACCCGCCGCGCCTGTGAGAGCTTCGATTTCGAGGCGCGCGGCGTGACCTATACGGCCTCCCTTGGCTTCTACGACGACGGCCGGCTGGGAGAGGTGTTCATCTGCGGGCCGAAGGCGGGCACTGACGTCGAACTGAACGCCCGCGACGCCGCGGTGGTCACTTCCATCGCTCTGCAGCATGGGGCGGCCCCTGACGTGCTGCGGCATGGCCTTTCACGCGATGAAGAGGGCAGGCCGCTTACTCCCATCGGCACGGTGCTGGACCTGCTGGCGAGCGGGGAGGGCGAGGCGTGACCGGTGCCACCCAGAAACTGGCGGAGCTGAAGCAGTTCTTCGGCATGGTTCGCTTCCCGCTCAATGACGAGAAGAAGCTGCAGGCCGCGATGCAGGAGCATCTTGACGGCGGTGGGCGGGCATTCACGCGCGAGCACGTTCTAGGTCCCGGTGACGTCGTCGACTTCATGGTCGACGGGATCGCGGTCGAGGTGAAGATCAAGGGCCAGCGCCGGGCGATCTATCGCCAGTGCAAGCGGTACGCGGCGCATGAGGCCGTCGAAGGTCTCCTGCTGATTACCAATGTCGCCATGGGCTTTCCCGAGGATATGGAAGGCAAGCCGACCGCCGTGCTCAACCTCGGGAGGGCGTGGCTGTGAAGATGTACGGCACCCTTCACCATGACGGCAGCCGCTGGGTGATGAGCGGCCTCGACCCGCATGTCGCCATCAAGCTCAAGGCGATGTTCCCGGCCGTTCCGAAATGGAGCGCGGGGCCCTTCACCTTTCCCGATTCGGTGAGCATCGCGACGGATCTGGAGTGGTTCCTGCATCGCTACCCCATGGAGATGCGGGAGGACGATCGCCGACGCTTGGCCATGGGCAGTGAGGCGTTCACGCGCCAGCGTAGTGAGGTCGAGGCGATTTTCGTTCCCGACTGGCAGCCGCCGTCCAATGTCGGTTTCCGTCCGGGCCGAGAGATGTATCGCTATCAGGCCGAAGCGGTGGAAGTGATCCGCAAGCTCGACCGACTGCTCCTCCTGGACGATGTCGGCCTCGGCAAGACGGTCACGGCGCTAGGTGCACTGACGGACGGCCTGAACCTGCCGGCCGCCATCGTGGTGCAGCCCCATCTACGTACCCAGTGGCAGAAGGAGTACGTCGAAAAGTTTACGACGCTCCGCTCCCACATCATCAAGAGCACCGCGCCGTATGAACTGCCGGTGGCGGACCTCTACATCTTCGCCTATTCCAACATCGCCGGATGGGTCGATGTCGCCGCCCAAGGGAAGTTCAAGGCTGTCGTCTATGACGAGGTCCAGGAGCTGCGCACCGGCCCGACCACGGCCAAGGGGCATGCGGCCGAGGTCTTCACGGCGAACGCCAAGGTGCGCATCGGCCTGACGGCGACGCCCGTCTACAACTACGGAACCGAGATGTTCCATGTCGTCGAGGCGATCGAGCCCGGCGCGCTGGGGACATTCGAGGACTTCGACCGCGAGTGGTGCAGCCACGGCACCGGGAAGGCCATCGTCAAGGATCCTGACGCGCTAGGAACCTACCTGCGCGAAATCCAGCTCGTGCTGCGGCGGGAGCGTGCCGGGGGCAACGTGAATACGCTGCCCATCGAGGTCGACTATGACCTTGAGGTTGAGGCCGATTCCCTCTCGCTGATGCGTATGCTGGCGGGCACGGTCATCAGCGGGTCCTTCTCCGAACGAGGGCAAGCGGCGCGCGAGCTCGACATCATGGCGCGCATGGTCACCGGGCTCTCAAAGGCCAAGGCGGTGGCGGCCTATGTGCGGCTGCTTCTGGAGGCGGGCCATCCTGTCCTTCTCGCCGGCTGGCATCGGGAGGTTTACGACATCTGGGGCCAAGAGCTCGGGTCGTTCAACCCGGTCCTCTACACCGGAACCGAGACGCCTGCGCAGAAGGATCGCGCCAAGGCCGCGTTCATCAACGGCGACACCAACCTGATGATGATCTCTCTGCGCTCAGGCGCAGGGCTGGATGGCTTGCAGCGCCGGTGCAGCCATGTGGTGTTCGGCGAGCTCGACTGGTCGCCTAAGGTCCACGAACAGGTCATAGGGCGGCTCGACCGTCCCGGTCAGGAAGATCAGGTCACCGCGATCTTCCTCCATGCCAACGGCGGTTCCGATCCCCTGATTGTCAGCATGCTCGGCCTCAAGGCCAGCCAGGCACAGGGCATCGTCGACCCGGGCAAGAGCGTCGTCCCGGTTATTTCGGACGGCAGCCGCATACGGGCGCTGGCCGAGCGGTATCTCCAAGGGAGTGCCGCAGCATGAGCGGGAGCATCATCATCCGGCACGGCTACACAATCGACGATGCCGGGCGCATCCATTACCACGAGGCGCCGGCGTCGTGGGAGCAAGCCGACGCCTTGGCGGGCCGCCGCGTCGACCGTCGCCGCTCCTATGCCATCATCGATGGCTCGCTCACCGAGCTGGTGCACTGGTCACAGCCATGCACGGGCTGCTTTGAGGCGCCCGAATACACCTCCTACGACATGGAGACGACGAAGGGCCACGGGTGCCGTGAGTGCGGCTTCACCGGCCGGGTGCGCTGTGGTGCCTTCATAGAATGCGAAATAATTGAAGCGGGGCGGCAGTCGTGATCATCCGCCGCCGCTACAACCGCAACTTCACAGTGCTCCCTAACACCGTGTTGGACGATGACCGCCTGTCCGCCGAGGCGATGGGCGTGTTGTGCTATCTGCGCTCCCGGCCGGCCGACTGGAACGTGGAGCTTTCACACCTCTCCGAGCGCTTCCGCATCGGTCGCGACAAGACCCAGCGGGTGGTCGCCGAGCTGGTTGATGCCGGGTGGATAAAACGAGAACGGACGCGTGATCCCGTTACCCGGGCGTTCAACGGCATCGACTATGTGGTGTACGACGAGCCTGCCGACACAAGCGATAGCGTGTCTGAGGCCGACCAGCCGAGCGAGCCACAGCCTGAAAATCCGGTTGTGGCTCATCCCGCACTTAAACACCACCCACAACCGGCTTTGCCGCGCGCGGCTTTTCAGGCTGTGCATATAGAAGAACCAAATACGGAAAAGAGAACAAATACCCCCATAGCCCCCAAGGGGGCGGTTGGTGAAGAATCCGAGAAGCTGGGAAAGGACGACCCGCAGTACCAGAAGTTCATCCGGGAATACGCTCCCCCACCGACGGCCAGCCTGACCACGCCATTGCGCCATTGGGCAAAGCTCTCCGAGGCGCAGAGGGTGGCCGCAATCTCCTCCGTGGCGCCCTACCGGACGGCGTGCAAGGCAGAGCGGCGAAAGCTGGCCGATCCCAGCACCTACCTGTCCCGGCGGCTTTTCGAGAACTTCCAGACCAGCACGGTGCCGAGGGCGCCTGACAGCCCCGCCGTGGCGGCTCTGCGAGCAGCCCTCTCGCCGAATTTCTCGGGCGGCGTGCTGGTGGAGATCAACACACCGGCTTGGAGAGCCTGGGAGGCCGTGGCCGACGAGGCCGGCTACCCGCTTCGGGCGATCCTCTATCCGGCCAGGCCCATCGCCGGCCGGCCGAAGGCAGCGACGGGAAGGTTTCTCCCGTCGGAATGGCCGCCAACGCGTGAAGGGCCGGACAGACGGCAGCAGGCGGCAGGCGAGGAAATGGTGGGAGATCAGCGTGGCTAAAGGTCGGAAGCGGAAGATGGGGAAGCGGACGGCCTCGGGCCAGCTTTCCCGCTCGAAGACCGAGCGCGCCAAGCGGGGCCACAGGGACGTGCGCTCCGTCGCGCTACAGCAGCCGCACCGGGCCTGGCTCGGGGAAACGCGCCGGGCTGATCAGCGCGCCGAAAGCGAGATTGGCCGGCTCTGCCTCGCCGGCCGGCTGACGGAAGCGCAATATTGGGCGGGCGAACGCTGGATGCAGCTGGTGCATGATTTCCACCGCGTGATGGCGACGCCCATGTCGACCTGTTCGGCCATGGCCAGGATGGTGGCGGAGCCGGTGGGGAAGGAAGATGTGGCCGGCGAGGTTGGCGCAGCCGAGCGGCCGGAATCGGAAGAGGAGCGGCGCGACCGGGTGCTCGGGCATCACCGCAAGGCGATGATCACGATCCGCAAGCTGGGCGATATGGCGCGGCCGGCATTCACGGTGATGGAGAACACCATTTTGCACGATCGCGGCGTGGAGAGCGATGCCGACCTTGAGGCGCTTCGCTTGGGTCTCTCTCAACTCGCGCGGCTGTGGCGCCTGACCGACCCGACGGAAGAGCGGCCGATCCGCTCCCACCGGGACGACACGGCGACGTGGGATCATGAGGAGAAGGAGATCAACATCATTCTGCGATGACATGTTGGTATGGGGCTGGACAGGACGGCGCAAATCAGCCCTAATGTGCATGAAATTCATGATCGGAACGAAATGCGCCCGGGGCTATCGCTCGCGGGCGTTTTTTTGTTTGCCATGACCGGGGCAGCTTCGGCCGCTCGAAAAGGGCCCAAGAGACCGCGCGATCAGGGGCCCTGCGGCTTGCAAGCCAATACCCATTCAGATCGTCTGTAGGCGCGGCCCGGTCTTAAGACATCGGAGAGCGAAGATGCCGGCTAACGCATGGGCGATCTGGAACGATTGCAACGGCATCTTCACCACCGAGATTTACGACACCAAGGCGGCGGCCGACGCCGAATGTGCCAAAGACTTTTGGCTGCGCGCGGGCTGTCGTGTGGTCCCGGTGAAGGTGACCGCCGAGCCGGAAGACAAGTGGCACTTCCGGGATTGGCAAGAGCGCGACCGGACGGTTGGCCCTTCGGTCGACCGCAGCTGGTAGGCGCGGCCCTGCGTCGGACCTATAGAGCATAAGGCCACGGCCCCAGCCGGTGGTATAGCGCGGAGCAGGCGAGCGCCACGGTAAGGGGGATGATAACGGGCCTCCCGTCATCACGCCGCTTGCCGGCCTCGTAAAGCTCGATGCTTCCCTTGGAGATGCCTAGGGCCTTCGCCGCCGCCGTCTGGGACATGCCCATTGCCTCGCGCCAAGCCTTGAAGTCATCGGGGCTCATGATATCTTCTCCATTGAAGGGGTGAGACGCTATTCGCTCCGGTGGGGCCGGGCTTTCGCCCGACCCCGGTTCTTTAGAATTCGATATCAAGTCTCAGTGTGCAGCCGAGGAACTTGATCTCGAACCGGAACCTCCGGAACTTCATTGCGTCTCACCCCCTTCCGTTGCCGGGACACAGCGACCCGGTAAGAATGTTGTAGCGTACACAGTACGCTAAAGCAACGAATTAATACCATTCTCAGTACGAATGCGAGGTATTTTGTGGCTGCTGATGGACGCATCAGCGCACGGCGGCGTGGTTATGACTCCCGTTGGGAGAAGGCGCGCTCCACTTTCCTCGCAGCCCATCCCCACTGCGCCCGGTGTGCGCAGGCTGGGCTTCAAGTCGCTGCCGTACTGGTCGACCACAAGACGCCGCACCGAATGGGGCAGGCGCGTACAGCTGAGGAAATGACGGCGGCTCGCAAGCTGTTCTGGGATCCGTCCAATTGGGAGCCGATGTGCGTGACGCACCATTCGAGCGCGAAGCAGCGCGAAGAACGGAACGGTGTCGTGCTCGGCTCTGCTATCGACGGCCGCCCTCTTGATCCGACACACCCTTGGAACCGGCGAAGCCCCGCCTGATCCCATGTTGGGTTGGCAGAGGGATAACCAGTCACTCGTTATTTCGCGAGTTCATGGCCAACTCCGACCCTGAATTTTTGGTCCATGGGAGGGGGCGGGGGGGTAAAATGTCTGAAGCCTTTTCAGGCAGGACCGGCGTCCATCCAGCGTTCGCATCGAGAGTGATTTTTGGAAGGGGGGTTTCGACCACCCCCATAGGGGGTGCAGGTGAAACTTACCTCTCTCGAAGGGGGCGACGGCATTCCACCGGAGCCGGACTGGACATCCCAGTTCACGGATGAGCTCGACATCGCCGAGGCGCATGAGCGGTGGGGTTTGATCGAGCGCGAGATGAAAGACGCCGGCACGCTCGCTATGGTCAACGGCCATGCGATGCAGCGGCTGGTCGAGTTCTATGTCGAGTATCGTCGTGCCTCCCGGCAGATCGCCGAGCACGGCACCATCCTAAAGGCCCGTCGCACGAAGGTGCCGCAGGTCAGCCCGTACTGGACGATCATGCGCCAGGCCGACGAGCACATCCGCGTGCTTGAGGCCGAGCTCGGCATCGCTCCCGTCCGTCGGAACAAGGCTGGGAAGGTGCCACATGGCAAGAAAGCCCCGCGCGCCGCGGACAGCTACCTCGGCTCCCTTTCCAAGTGATCCCACGACGAAGTGGGCGCGGGACGTCGTCGATGGGCGGATCGTCTCCGGCGAGCTGGTGCGACACGCTGCGGAGCGGCATCTCCGCGACATAAGGGACGGGCCCGCTCGAGGGTTGCACTGGCGCCCTGAGAAGGCGGCCCATACGTTAGGGTTCTTCCCCGCCATGCTCACTTTGACCGAAGGAGCTAGAGAGGGGCAGCCTTTCAACCTGCTTCAATGGCACACCTTTTGTGCAGGTTCGCTCTTCGGTTGGCGCCGTGACAGCGGGCGGATGCGGTTCCGCACGGGATGGCTAGAGACGGGCAAGGGGCAAGGGAAATCGCCCTTCATGGCGGCCATTGGGCTGTACATGAGCGGATTCTACGGGGTGAGGCGGGCTAAGGCCTTCGCCATCGGCCAGGACAAGAACACGGCCAACGTTCTGTTCAAGGATGCGGTGGCGATGTGTCGGGCTCCAATCCCGGGCGGCGACGAAGAAGACACCTTGGTCAACAACGGGCACGTCGTGGTGCGTGGCGAAGGCGACAACGCCTGGAAGCTTGAGTTCGTCGAAAGTGAAGCGATCTTCCAGTCGCTTGCCAATGGCGAGGCGATTTCGGGCCCGAAGCCGACGTTCGTCGCAGCCGACGAAATCCATGAGTTCAAGAGCAACACGTCGATCGAGCTCTGGAAGGCTGCGCTCTACAAGATGCCTGGCGACGCGCTGATGCTGCTCGGGACGAACACTCCGTCATCAACCCAGATCGTCGGTACGGAATATTCGGAGTTCTACCAGAAGGTAGCCTTGGGCGAGATCGACGACGATGAGGCCTTCGCCTTCGTTGCCCGGGTCGATAAGGCCGACCGGGAGACGGTGTTCGACAACGAAAGCTGTTGGCCCAAGGCGCTGCCGGCGCTCGGCGTAACGTTCCCGATCGAGAACATCCGCGGCCAGGTGAAGACCGCCAAATCGCTGCTCTCGACGGCGCTGTCCCTGAAGCGCCTCTATTTCGGCATCCCGATCGGTGTCACCGAATTCTGGATCGCTGAGGAGGCATGGAGCGCCGTTCAAGGCGAGGTCGATCCGGGCGCCTTCAAGGGCTGCCGGTGCTGGCTTTCGCTGGACCTCTCGCAAAAGAATGACCTGACCGCCCTGACTGCCGTTTGGGAGAAGGACGGACGGCTCTTCGCCAAGACCTGGTACTGGACGACGAAGGATGGCCTCGAAGATCGGGCCAAGGCCGATCAGGCGCCCTATGACCGATGGGTGGAGCAGGGTTTCCTGACCGCTGTGCCCGGCGCGGTGATCGACAAGTCTTTTGTCGCGCAGCAGGTCGCCGAGATCCTTGCCGAGCACGACGTGCAAGCCCTGGTATTCGACCCGGCCGGCATCGGCGACTTCATGAAAGCCTGCGAAGAAGTCGGTCTTCCTGTCTGGCTGTATGAGGGGCCGGAATCGGAGATGGGCAACGGGCTGATGCTCATGCCGCACGGGCAGGGCACCAAGGTGTTCTTTTACAAGCAGATCGATGATCAGGGGAAACCCATCGAGCGGCTGTGCATGCCGCGCTCCATCGAGCGTCTAGAGGACCGGATCCTCGAGCAGACGATCACGATAGACAGTTCGCCGGTCACCTACTCCTGCGCCGCCAATGCGCATGTGATCTCGGACGGCATGAAGAATCGGGCCTTCGACAAAAAGCGGTCGCGCGGGCGCATCGACGGCATGGTCACGATCGCGATGGCCGCAGGCGCGGCGGAAAGCGGTCTGAGCGTGCAGCCGGCTTCGCTGGAAATCCACATCATCTGAGGCCAGCGATGGACAGACTGTTTGATGCCCTCGGCATTGTCGGGGCGGTGTCGGTCGTCGTCGGCTGCGCTCTGATCCACCCGCCCTCGGCGTTCATCGTGGGAGGTCTCCTGCTGATGGGCGCTGCCATTCTGGGCGCGAGGTCCTGAGCATGGCTGGTTTCTTCCGCCGGCTGTTCGGGGACACTCAGGAGACGAAGTCGGTCGACTTCTCGGAGGAGATGTGGGCTGCCATCAACGGCGGCTGGGGTGTCCCCACCAAGTCGGGTGCGGACGTCTCGATTAACTCGGCCTTGTCCCAGTCGCCGTTCTATCGTGGCGTGCTGGTTATCGCTGATGGTGTGGCGCAGCTGCCCGTCGAGATCTATCGGTCGCTTCCAGGAGGGCGCGGGGCGGAGCCCGCCATCGATCACCCGCTCTACGACATGCTGCTGTACCGCCCGAGCGGCGTGCAGGACGCGCCGACCTTCTTCGGCACCATCGTCATGCATGCGGTGGCGACCGGAAATTCGGTCTCCTATCGCGTGATGGTCAACGGGCAGATGCGGGAGCTCCTGCCGTTCCGGCCGGAGCATGTGACGATCGACACCAATCCCTACCTCGGGGAGACCGTCTACGACTGCACCTTCGAAACTGGCCAATTCGCGACCCTCGGGGCTACCGAGGTCTTCCATTTGCGCGGGCCCAGCTGGCGCGTTCACAAGGGGCTTGATCCGTCGCTGATCGGTCGCGAGGCCATCGGCCTGGCGCAGGCGACCGAAGAGACCCATTCTCGCCTGCACAAGAACGGCGCGCGCCCGAGCGGTGTGTTGTCGTCGGAAAAGAGCCTCGACAAGACGCAGATCGAGCTTCTCCGAGAGCAGTGGGAGAAGACCTATACGGGGACCGAAAACTCCTCGAAGACGGCGGTTCTGCCTGCTGGTCTCAAGTGGGAGCAGATCCGGATGAGCGGCGTGGATGCCGAGCATCTGGCGACCCGGAAGCATCAGATCGAGGAGATCGCGCGGTTCCTCGGCGTGTTCCCCATCATGCTGGGCCATGCCGGCGACCAGTCGCCGACCTTCGCCAGCGCCGATGCGTTTCTTGAGGCCCATGTCCGGTACACGCTGCAGCCGTGGATTCGGCGTCTGACCGGCGCCGTGAATGCCCAGCTGCTGACCGAGGATGAGCGGCGCGCAGGCTATCGCTGCCGGATCGACACGAGCGAACTTCTGCGGGGCTCCCTGAAGGACCGCACCGAGTATTACAAGGCCGCGCTGGGCACAAACTCCAGTCCCGGCTGGCTCAAGCCGAACGAAATCCGTGAGGACGACGGCTGGAACCCCGACGACGATCCCGACATGGATCAGGTCTGGCAGCCGGCGACGATGGCGCCGGTCAATGCGACGTCGCAGGATCCTGCGAACCCGGCCTCCGAGGCGAAGTCCAGTACCCCGCGCACGCTCTATGTCAGCCGACCGCTCAAGAATGGCGCAGAGCTTTTGCGTTGGGCCAAGGCGCAGGGTTTCAGCGAGACACTCGGAGCAGGAGACCTGCACGTCACTCTGATTCACAGCCGCAGCGAGATCGACTGGATGTCGATCGGGCGCAGTTGGAATCCGAACGACATAGGCGAGTTGGTCATCCCGCCCGGCGGGCCGCGCGTCGTGGAAGCGATGAACACGGCCAAGGGCGCCGCTATCGCGCTGAAGTTCTCGTCTGCTGAACTGGAATGGCGTCACGAACAGATTGTCGAGGCCGGCGCCGTGCACGATTGGCCCGGCTATCAGCCACACATCACGATCACCTACGACGCCCGCAGCGTCGACCTCTCGGCCGTTGAACCGTACCAAGGCAAGCTGGTGTTTGGCCCTGAGCGGTTTGAAGAAATCTCCGCCTGAGGAGGGCATCATGGAATTGAACGTCGTCGGCGTGCCCTTCGAGATCAAGTTCGCTGCCGACGATGCGCCGGCGGGCTCTTTCGAGGGCTATGGCGCTGTGTTCGGCAACATCGATTCCCATGGCGATGTGATCGAGCCTGGCGCTTTCGCGAAGTCGCTTCTGGATCGTGAGCGCGCCGGGCGCGGCCTGCCCCCGATGTACAAGATGCACGGCGCCGTCACCGGCAATCGGACGGATCCGGTTGGCGTGTGGGAGGCGATGTCGGAAGACGCCAGCGGGCTGCATGTGAAGGGCCGGCTGGTCGGGCTCGATACCGACCAGGGCAAGTGGACCTATGCCCAGATGCGCGAGGGCGCGCTGAAGGGACTGTCGATCGGGTATCGCGTGCCGCCGTCCGGCTCTCGCAAGGGTTCCGGCCGGGCCGGCGAGCCGCTTCGCTACATCAAGTCGGTATCCCTGCGCGAGGTGTCGCTGGTAGATGACCCGTCCAACGTTCTGGCCCGCGTCTACAGCGCCAAATCTGTCGATGAGCAGATTGATAGCTGGTCCGACCAGATCAAGACGATCCGTGATTTCGAGGAGTTCCTGCGGGATGTAGGCGACTTCTCGCATTCGGCCGCCAAGGCGATTGCCGCAGGTGGTTTCAAGGCACGACCGGAACCTCGGGATGAGGACGGAGAGGCCCTCGCTGCGTTCATTTCGAACGCCGCCAAACGCATCCGCGGGCTCTAAGCCCACCCCACCATACGAGGTTCACATGAAGAAGTTCGGCATCTTGGCGGTGCTGGGCGCGCTTGCGCTCGTCGCCGCCATCTCCCTCACCGACGTGATGACCATCTCGCTGCATGTCGCGCATGCGGCGGCCTCCGGCATCGACGTCAACCACATGATCATCGCCTCCGCCGCGGCGGCGGGCCTGTCCGACGAGGTGAAGTCGGCGGTGACGCCCCTGATGGTAGCCTTCGAGGAGTTCAAGAAGACCAATGATCAGCGGCTCGCCGAGCTCGAGAAAAAGGGCGTGGCCGACCCGCTGACCACCGATAAGCTCGGCAAGATCGAAGGTACGTTGGCCTCCTTCGAAGGGCTGAACCAGAAGCTCACCACGGCCGCCGAGCAGGCGAAGGCCGCCAAGGAAGCGTCCGACCGCATCGAAGTGATGCTGGCGCGGCTGCCGAAGAACATCCGCGTCGATCCCGCCGGTGCCGATGGCTGGAAGTCGGTGGCCAACAACTGGGCTCATGCGGTCGTGAACGCTCACGCCCTCGGCGTCGCAAACCTTTCGCGGGACGAACAGAAAGTTCTTGCCGACATCACGGCGGAGGCAAAAGTCCTGAACGTCGGCACCGATACTGCCGGCGGCTACCTTGCCCCGGTGGAGTATGTCCGTGAGATCATCAAGGGCGTCACCGAGCTGAGCCCGGCCCGCGCTCTGGCGCGTATCCGCAACACGGCGGCGAAGTCGATCCAGCTCCCGACGCGCACCGGCCAGTTCGCCGCCCGGCGGGCTCACGAAACCGCTACCAAGACCGAGACCACCGGCCTCTCTTATGGTCTGGAAGAAATCCAGGCGCCGGAGGTGTGGGCTCTCATCGACATCACCAATCAGATGCTCGAGGACAGCGCCTTCGACATGGAAGCCGAGATCCGCGAGGAAGCGGCCGAGCAGTTCGCGGTCAAGGAGGGCGCGGAGTTCGTGTCCGGCACCGGTGTCGGCGAGATGGAGGGTATTCTCGTCAAGGTTGGCATCGGCGAGAGCATCTCCGGTTCGGCGGCGACCATCGCCGACGCCGATGGTCAGGCCAATGGCCTTCTCAGCCTCAAGTACGGGCTGAAGACTGCCTATGCCCGGAACGCAACCTGGATCATGAACCGCACCACGATGGGTTCGGTCCGCAAGCTCAAGGATGCAGACAAGGGCTACATCTGGATGCCGGGCATCGCGCAGGGCCGCCCCAACACCATCGACGGCGATCCCTATGTCGAGTTCCCCGACATGCCGAGCGAGGGAGCCGGCGCCTACCCCATCGCCTATGGCGATTTCCGGCGCGGCTACACGATGGTCGACCGCATCGCCATGGAGATGCTGCGCGATCCCTACACCCAGGCGACCAGCGGTGCGATCCGCTTCATCTTCCGCCGCCGCGTCGGCGGCCAGGTCGTGCTGGCGGAGGCCATTCGCAAGCTGAAGTGCTCGGCGAGCTGATCCGCGCCTGACTGACAGGGGAGGGGCTCTAGCGGCCCCTCCTGCCGTTTCGGACCCCATCCCATCATTCTGGAGGCGCCATCATGCGCGATCTCATGAACAACATCACCCCCAAGGTGGTGATTGCCCCGCCGGCCGCAGCCGCGACCGACAACACCGCGCAGGTCGGCTCGATCGTCGACGTGGCGGGCTACGATTCCCTGACCTTCATCATTGCGACCGGGACGCTGGCGGATGCCGATGCGACCTTCGCCGTGCTGGTGGAAGAGGGCGCCGCGTCCAATCTGTCGGATGCGGCGGCCGTCGATGACAAGGACCTCATCGGCACCGAGGCTCTCGCCGGCTTCACCTTCGCGGCTGACGGCGCTGCCCGGAAGATCGGCTACAAGGGCGGCAAACGCTATGTGCGCCTGACGGTGACCCCGAGCGGCAACACCGGCAACGCGCCCCTTTCTGCCATCGCCCTTCTCGGCCATCCCCGCAGTGCGCCGACGGCGAACCCGCCGGCGTAACGCGCCGCCCACGCGGGCGGTCGTGCTGACCGCCCGCATCCATCCCCTCGGAGACGAACATCATGGACATGGTGAAGGTGACCGTTCTGCGCAGCGTGCCCGTATCTGACGACGGCATTCGCCTGCGCGACCTGGTGGAAGGCACCGATGATGTGGTGCGTTCCGACCAGTTTGAAGATCTGCGGGCCGAGGGCTATCTGGTCGCAGCAGGCGAAGACGCGCCCACGCCTCAATTGGTGACGATCCCCAGCGACCCGCAGGCCATGGTAGCGCCCGTGACCACCACCAACGGTGAATCGGTCTCGACCGCACCGGTGGCCGCTATTGGCGGTGTCGGCCAGCCGTTGGAGCCGGTGACGATCCCCAGCGACTGGAAGAATCTCCACCACGCCACCAAGAAGAAGCTCGCTCGCTCGATCAGTGGCGAAGATCCCGCTGACCTCGCCGCGGCCGAGGTCGTCATCGAAGCCTATCTCGCCGAGCAGGCGCCGAAGGGCTGATCCACATGTCGGTCGTCATCATCACCCCGCCGGAAGCCGTCGACCTGCTGGTCGAGGCCAAGGCCAAGATCATCGTTGAGCACGATGATGACGACGCCTACCTGACGTCCCTCGTCAATGTCGCTCTTGCGATGATCGATGGCCCCTTCGGTCGCCTTGGGCGATGCATCCGCGAGCAGACGCTGGAGGCGAGCTTCGACGGGTTCGGATGCCGGCCGCTGCTGTGGCTGCCCTATCCGCCATTCATCAATCTCGTGTCCGTGACCTATGACGATCCTGATGGCGTCGAGACCACGCTCAACACGAGCGTCTGTGGGCTCAAGCAGGATCGCGGCCTCTACCGCAAGGATGGTCAGGGTTGGCCCGCGACGCGGCGAGGCGGCTACGACACCGTGCGCGTTCGCTACACGGCCGGTTATCCAGAAGGCCTGCCGGCGCCCGTGCAGGAGGCTGTGCTCGGCCTTGTAGCCCAGTGGTACGCGGTCCGAGAGCCGGTGACCGACAAGCCCTTGCATGAAGTGCCGTTCACGGTGAGCGACCAGCTCGCCCCCTATGTCATGCCCGTCGTCTGACGGCGGCTTATCAAGGATCCTCTCCTATGGCCGATCTCAGCATCACCGCGGCGAATGTCGTCGCGGGCAGCAATTCCGTGCAAGAGCACGGCCTCGCCGGTGAGGCTATCGTCGCCGGGAAAGCGGTCTACAAGGCATCCGCCACCAAGAAGTGGATGCTCGCCGACAGCAATTCGGCGACGGCCGAAGCGAAAGTAACGCGGGGCATCGCCCTGAACGGCGCGGCGCTCAACCAGCCGGTGACGATCCACAAATTCGGCGATCTCACCCTGGGCTCGGTGCTGACCGCTGGCACCTCCTACTATCTGAGCGATACGCCCGGCGGCATCTGTGTCTTCGCCGATCTCGCTTCGGGTGAGGATGTCAGTTTCATCGGTGTGGCGAAGAGCTCGACCGTGCTGGCCGTCAACGTCAACACACCGGGCGTCACCCTGTGATTTCCGGCGCGCCGGGCGCTGGCGAGCTCAGTCGCCATCGCCTGGTCTTCGAATGCCGGCGGGAGCAGCCGGACGGCTACGGCAACACCGTGGCCGACTGGATCGAGCAGTTCCGCCGGCACGTCGTCATGCGGCGCCGGGGCGGCACGGAAGCCGTGATCGCCGCTCGCCTCGAGGGCCAGAACCTCCTGGGCCTCTACGTCCGCTCCGATAGCCTCACGCGAGGCATTACGACGGAATGGCGGGTGCGGGATCTGCGCGCGGGGACCGAGTACGCGGTGATCCATGTCGACGCCGTCACGGATCCTCAGTGGGTCTATCTGGATGTGCGCAGCGGAGTGCCCAGCTGATGCCGTGGGTCCGATTCAACCGCGATTTTGACTTCAAGCCGCGCCCGTCACTCACCTTGGCGTATATGGCCGGCCGAGCTTACCTCGTGTCCAGAGCATGTGCCGAGGCAGCTGAAACCGCTGGCGCCGGGGCGCTCACGCGCCGGCCGACCGAAGCGGGCAAGGCGAAGGGCGAATAGATGGCTCGCGCCGCAAAAATCCTCGGGCTGGCGAAGCTACAGCGAAAGCTCGACCGGCTGCCGAAGGTGGCGCGCGAGCAAATCCGGCTGGCAATGGAGAACGTCGCCAACGACATCGTCGCGATGGCACGCAGCCTCTGCCCGGCGGACAGCGGTGCCCTCCGGGAAAGCATCGGCTGGACGTGGGGCTCCCCGCCGCGCGGCTCGCTAACCCTTGGCAAGGTGGCGCGGTCCAGCCTCGGCAAGGACCTGACCATCACCGTCTATGCCGGAAACAACGAAGCCTATTACGTGCGCTGGGTTGAGTTCGGCACGGCGCCGCATGTGAACGGTGGCCTCTTCGCGGGAACAGAGCATCCCGGTACGACCGCGCAGCCGTTCTTCTTCCCGGCTTACCGGGCCAACCGCAAGCCGGGCATGCGGCGCATCCGCAAGGCGTTGCGCGACGCGGCGAAAACAGTGGCGCGCTCCTGATGATCGGTCCGAGACTTGAGCTTCAGGGCGCTATCGTCGGCCGGCTGCAGGGCGATGGCGCTTTGTCGGCGCTGGTCGGGAAGCGCGTCTTCGACCGCGTGCCTGCTGACACCAAGATGCCCTATGTCTCGATGGGCCCCACGGAAGGCATTTCAGACGACGCGGACTGCATTTTCGCCGACAACATCACGTTCCAGATCGATTGCTGGTCGGAAGATCCGGGATTCGTCGAGGTGACGAAGGTCGCCGAAGCGGTTGAGCAGGCTCTCGACGCTGACCTCGATCTCACCGTCCATGCCATGGCGCTGTTCCGGCATCGGCAAACCCGCGTGTTCCGCGATCGCGGGGCGATCATCAGCCATGCCGTGGTGACGTTCGAAGCGATCATCGAGCGGGCTTGAACCTCTCTCATCCTGCCACCGTCGCGGCCCGCTTGCGGGCCTTTCTCTATTGGAGGCCTCCATGGCAAAGCCTGTGACCACTACCTTCGGCAAGTTTCGTGTGCTGCTCGGCGATGACTCCGATCCCATCGCCTATGCCGCGCCCTGCGGCTTCACCAGCAAGTCATTCAATCGGACCAAGAACCTGTCGGAGCAGGTCATCCCGGACTGCGATGACCCCGATGCCGCCGCGGATATCATCCGCGATGTCGTGTCGAAGGATTGGACGGTCGGCGGCGAGGGCCTGCTCGCGGCTGGATCGGTGCCGACCTGGGAAGCCGCTTACGACAGCGATGTGTCCATCCCGGTGAAGATCGAGATCGAGTTCTCGACCGGCACGCTCACCTATACCGGCCGGGCTCACCTCAACACCTTCAATATCACCGGCGAGCAGGGTGGGCGCGTGACGGCTTCCATCGAGATGTCTGCCGATGGCGGCCTTACCCGCGCGAGTACGTTGCCCTGATGGCCCGCGACGCACGCGTTGAACTGGACTGGGCAGGTGGGCTGAACAGCTTCCGCCTGGGGTGGGGCGAGCTGGCGCGCCTGCAAGAGGCCTGCGATGCCGGGCCGTTTGTGGTTCTCAACCGGCTGCAGGCCGGCATGTGGCGGGTTGAGGACATCTCGTCGGTGATCCGGTTTGGCCTGATCGGGGGAGGGCTTGACCCGGCGAAGGCCATGAAGCTGACGCGCGACTATGTCGAGGCTCGCCCACCCATGGAAACCCTCCTTCTGGCTGAGGCTATCCTGTCTGCGGCGTGTTTCGGCGTCTCGGATGAAATGCTGGGAAAAGCCAAGGCGGCGGATCAGGGGAGCGTCTCGACGACCTCCCGAACGGAAAGTTCAGGTTCGCCGCCCTCTACGGAACCGGAGCCGTCCTAGGTTTCACGCCACAGGACATCAACGCCATGTCCATGTGGCAGTTGATGGCGGCGCTTGAAGGTTATGCCGAGGCGCATGATCCGAAGCGCGAGGAACGCCTCAGCGAGGCTGACAAGGATGAGCTCGCGGCCTGGCTTGGGATCGGGTCAGCGTCGGACATCCGAAAGTGAGAGGCCGCAGCTTTTGAGCTGGGATTCGATGGCTGCGATCTCTCCGCTGCTTCCGACCGAAAAGCTCCGCGCCCGGCTCAAAACGCCCTCGCATCTCATCTGCTCGTCGTAGGCAAGAACTGCCTGCCTGACCGCGCGGGCCCGTTCTTCAGCGGCAGTATCAGCCCGGTGCTGCCGCAGCAGCTGGGCAGCCATGAAGCCCAGTGCCGCCAAGCACGTGACGCCGACCAGCACGTAGAGAGCGGCTTTCACGTCCAGACCTCCTCTGCTCCCGGGCGGGTTCCTGCCTGCAACCGGCCGACCGCGCTTCGATACCACAACAGGGCTGGTGCTGCATGGCCGTCGACCTTGAAAAGCTCGTGGCTCAGCTGTCGGCTGATCTGAAGGGCTACGAGAATGGGATGAAGCGCGCGGTCGGGATCATGAACCGGACCGCGCGGGATATCGAGGGAACCTGGCAGAAAACGAACAGGCGGCTGGACATCATCGGCCAGGCCATGGGGAGCAGTATCCTCACGCCGCTGGCGGGCATTGGCGCGGCCTTGGGCGTTCGGGAGGTCCTGCAGTATGCCGACGCTTGGACCACTGCCAAGAACAGCCTTGCCGTCGCCGGTGTCGTCGGCGACGAGCAGGTGGCAGTGCTGGATCGACTGTTCCAGTCTGCGCAGGACAACGCCACGCCCATCGGTGCCCTTGCCGATCTGTTCGGCAAGGCGGCTCAGGCTTCCGACAATCTAGGTGCCAGCCAGGATGATCTCCTGAAGTTCTCCGACGGCGTCGCTGTATCGCTTCGCGTCGCGGGAACATCGGCCGGGCAGGCCTCTGGCGCCCTGACGCAGCTCGGCCAGCTGCTGGGGTCGGCCCGCGTGCAGGCAGAGGAATTCAACTCGGTCAATGAGGGCGCGCGCCCCATCCTTATCGCTGTGGCGAATGGGTTGGATGAAGCCGGCGGATCGGTGAACAAGCTGAAGCAACTCGTCAATGACGGAAAGGTCTCTGGGCAGCAGTTCTTTCAGGCGTTCCTGAAGGGTCTGCCCAGCGTACAGAAGATGGCTGCTGATGCGACGCAGACCATCGATCAGGGTCTCACGAAGGTTAACAACGCCCTGACGAAATACATCGGCGAGACCGACAGCAGTCTCGGTGCCTCGCAGCGGCTGGTTGGCGGCCTCAACACGCTTGCCGACAATTTCGACACCACGGCAGACGTGGTGTTGAAGGTGGCGGCTGTGATCGCTGGCGCCTTGGTGGGGCGGTCAATCGCCGGCATGATTACCTCGCTTGGTTTCGCGACCACCGTGGTGCTTCGGTTTGTGACGGCATTGCGCGCGGCGGCGACGGTGGGCGGCCTTGCAACCGCCATCGGGGGGCTTTCCGCTGCTGCAGGTCCGTTGGGGCTGATCATCGGCGGCACTGTGGTCGGTGCGCTGGCATTGTTCAGCCAGTCATCCGAGCGCGCGAGTTCTGGAGCCACAACCTATGCGGCGGCTCTCAAGAAGGTCGAAGAAGCCGCCAATGACGTCGCGCCGGCTATTGATGGCGCCTCCCAGTCGATAGGGAACAAGCTCGCTAATCAACTTGCAGCCGGCGTTGACCAGGGCGTTGAAAAGATCGGGGAAGCGAAGACGGCGGCCGTGCAGTTGTTTTCTGAGATCATCGATAATGCGCCGCGCCGGCTGATCACCGAAGAACAAATCGAGAGCATCTCCGATCTTCGGGATGGTTTGAAGGACGGGACAATCAGCGCCAAGGATGTCTCGGAGCGGCTCTACGCGCTCGCTAACGACAACCCCAATTTTCAGCGGCTGGCTGATCAATTGGCGCCTCTGCTTGAGCAGCTGGGCAATGCCATCTCGGCCACGAAGATTCTGAAGGAACAATTGGCGGGTGTGGCCGCTCCATCTTTCCGGGAAGCTGAGAATGCCTCCATGGTGTCCTATGACAGGATGGCCGCGGCCGGTCAGCAGTTTCTCGCGGATGCAACGGCGCGAGCTAATCTAACCAAGCAGGAGTTGGCGCTCGAAAAGGAGATAGCCGAGGTTAGAAAGGAAGCGGCAGCGGCGGGGGTAACTCTCTCCGACAAGCAGGTAAACGATCTTGCGGGCACGCGTGTTGCCCGCGACGCTGCCCGATCGACAGAAGGTAAGGCACCCAAACTCCAGCGGGCGACTGCCGACAGCCGGTTTGACCAGGATGTGCAGGCTGTCCGGGACCGCATCGCCGCGCTTGCCGAAGAACAGACCATGCTGGGGCAGGGGATGGCCGCGCAGGAGTCCCGGCGCGTTGCCATCCAGCTGGAGCAGCAGGCCCTCGCGGATCTCCGTGAGGAGGCCCGGCGAAAGGGTGAGGCCGACCTCGCCAGCATCCAGTTGGCGCCCGAACAGATCGCCGCTATCCGCGAAGTCGCCGATGCCTATGGGCAGCAGTCGGAGGCCCTCTACCGGGCGCAGGAATCCTTTGGAAACCTGAACGATACGGGGCGTGATGCGGTGGGCGGCATAGCGTCCGATCTTCGAGCCGGGGCCAGTGAGGCGGAGATACTGGCAAACGCCTTGGAGCGTGTCGTTGATAGGCTGCAAGACGTCGCTCTTGACGCTCTGTTCGGTGGAGCGTCGTCGGGGGGAGGAATTTTCAGCGCGCTTGGCGGTCTGCTCGGGTTTGATGCCGGCGGCTATACAGGCGATGGGGGTAAGCACCGACCCGCAGGCGTCGTTCATAAAGGCGAGTACGTTTTCGATCAGGCGTCCGTGAAGGCCGCTGGCGGGCCGCGCGCCCTCGATGCGATGCGCCGAGGGCTCAAGGGCTATGCTTCCGGCGGCTTCGTGGGGCCGCGCATTCCGACCAGCATCCCGAACAATGTAGCCAGCGCGGCACGCTCGAACCCCGGCGCTGTGAATGGTCGGATCGATATCGGCGTGAGTGTCGATGATCAGGGCAGCCTGCAGGCATACGTGAAGAAGCAGACGGACACGGCTGCCCGCGAAGCCGCCGCTGCCGGCGCTGCCATAGCCCTTAGTCAGGTGCCCGGCCTCGCCGTGCGAGCCGTGACCGACCACAACCGCCGCAAGGGCTGACATGCTGGATTTGTCATCCGCCATAGCGGCGCAAGTGGCGGGCAGTAAGGTCCGCTATAACTTCCTCGTCTATTTCGATTTCCTGTCCGGCCCGCGCCGTGTGTGGAACGACATCTACCCCCTGACCAGCGGCGGCCATGCCTGGGATGGCGTCGGCCCGGCTTTCGTTACGCTTGACCCGGGCACGCCATCCGCCGATGGCTCCGCCGAGCCGTTCAGCGTTGGTCTTTCCGGCGTCGACCCGACTTTTCTTGCACGCGTAAGAGCGTCGGAAAGCGACGCCATCGGGCGCGCCATCGCGATCTATCTCCAGTTCTTCGATGAAGACTGGCAGCCGCTCGATAGCCCCGTGCAGCTTCGTAGGGGGCGCATGACGGGCTTTTCGTTCTCTGGCGCTGGCGACCAGCCCCGAAGCGTCACTTGCCGCGCTGAGGGCTCTCTGGTCGCGCGTGGTCGCGCCACGAATCTCTACCTTTCTTCTGTGGAGCAGAGGACGCGTTTTCCTGGCGACGGCGGCTGCGACTACATCCCCAATATGCGCGAGGCGACGGTGGTATGGCCGAAATGATCGTCCGCGACGCGACGCTTGGCGACGTGGCAGCTCTGGTCGCTCACGGGCGCGACTTCCTTATGGCCGCTATGCCGGAAGGCTATTCTTATGACGAGGCCGGCGCGGCGGCACTGGTGTCCGGTCTCATCGTATCGCCAGCAGGGCTTGTCGTCGTCGCAGAGTGTGACCGGCGGCTTGTCGGTGGGTTGGTGGCCATCGCCTACAAAGCGCCGTTCACCGTCGAATTGCAGGCCCGCGAAATCGCATGGTGGATTGAGCCTTCCGCGCGTGGGTCGCGCCGCGTCTTCGACATGATCGGCCGGTTGGAGGCATTTGGCGCCGCGACCGGATGCAAGCATGTGGTGCTATCCACCATCGATAGCGTTTCGCCCGATGCGCTCAACCGCTTTCTGACCAGCCGGCGCGGGTATACCCACGCTGAAAACGCTTTCATCCGGGCTGTCTGATGGCTGCATTCACAACTGCGCTCATTGCCTCCGGGTTCGCGGGACTTGGCGCGGGCAGCATCGGCGGCGGCGCGCTTATTATTTCCGGCGCCTATGCGGGCATTACGACGGGCACGTTGGCGCTGGCGCAGGTTCTTTCTGCCGTCGTCACAGTGGGCGCGTCGGTCGGCCTTAATGCCGCGCTGGGGCTGCTCAATAAGCCGAAAAACACGCAACAGAATAAGATCACGATCAAGCAGCCACTCCCGGCTCGCTTCATAGATTTTGGGCGCGTGCGCAGTGGCGGTTGTATAGCGTGGTTCTTTTCGCCGGATCACCGCCTTGTCACGGTGCGCATCATCACGTGCACCAAGATCGAGCAGCTAGAAGTCTTTTATCTTGATGACTATGCCTGCGACGCTGCGACGGTAAACACGGGCGTCGTTAGCAACAGCACGCCGGCCCATCCGTGGGACAGCTTTGCCTATCTCCAGATGACGCACGGCGCGGATGACCAGGTCGCCATTCCGCTTGCGGCGGAAATCGCGGAATGGGGCTCAACGCGCCGCCTTCGTGGCATGGCGGCATTCTGCGCCTCCTACGCTCAGGGCAACAAAGACAACTGGAGCCAGCGTTACCCCAACGGCGCGCCTAACCCGACCTTTGTTATCAAGGGCGCGATGGTGCCGGACCCGCGTAACCCCGCGCATGATCTGGAAGACCAGAGCACGTGGACCTATTCCGACAATTGGGCGCGGTGCTTCCTGCGCTGGTGCCTTGATCGAGACGGATGGGGCCTGTCCCCGGATGACCTTGACCTTGATTCCTTTGAGGCGGCCTGCGACGACTGCGACGCCAGCGTAGCCACCACCACCGGCACGGAGCCCCGCTATCTCGCGTGGGGGCGCTACACCACCTCGGACACCCGAGCTTCCACGCTGGCTAACTTTCTAGCCTCTGCCGGCGCGACGCTTCTAGAGCAGCCAAACGGCAAACTGGCGGTCTTTGTCGGCAAGGATCGCACGCCCAATTCGGCCACGGATATTACAGACGAGCACATCCGTGACGTTCAGCTTGACCGCTTCCCCGATGCGCTCGACCGGGTCGATGGCATCCGCGCCCGCATCACGTGGCAGTACGCTTCTTGGGAGGAGCAGGAAGTCCCGGCGGTCTATTCCGGGGCCTCATTCTACGGGGCGCAGGCGGACGTTGACGACTTGCCGCTGGCCTATTGCCCATCCCCCTATCAGGCGCAGCGCATCGCCTATGCCACGCTGAAGCAGCGCCGCGCGGATTGGTCGGGGACGATCAAGACCACGCTTCAGGGCCTTCGTTGCTACGGCGAGCCGGTCGTTCGACTGACGATTTCGGAGCTTGGGATAGACGGCGAGATTTTCGAGATTACCTCTCCCCCCGCCCTCGATCTGTCCGACATGAGCGTGTCGATAGGGGTTCGCTCCTATGCCGCCGGGACGTGGTCAATGCCCGGCGCGGAAATGCAGGAAATGGGAGAGACCGCGACTAATCCGCAGGACTTCACCGTGCCTGAGCCGGAGGGGCTCGGCTCCAGCGTGTCGACGCTGACGGTGACGGTCACTTGGGACACGATATCGGGCGAAGATGCCTACACCACCGAAGCGCAGTGGCGCGTCGCGGCCGGCGTTTGGGTAGCGGCTACCGCGTCGGCGGGAACGGGGTCTTTCACCGTGCCATCGGCCGGAACCTATGAGTTCCAGTGCCGGCGCGTATCGGATCGTGGCTATGTCTCGGATTGGGCGGTGCTGACAGGGATTGTGGTTATATGACCATTGACGCATGGCCGCCGGCTCTTGTCCCGCAGATGATTGGGCGTCCTGATCTTCGGGGCTCCGTCACCTCCGGCACGCGTACCACGAGTGGCGTTGAGCAGCGGGTCTATTCCGGTGCTGGCCGGTGGGAGTTCCGTTACCGTATCCCCGTTCACACCCGCGCCAAGGTTCTGGCCGCATCCGCGATGATGGATCGGCTTCGCTCTGGCGAAAGCATCGTCCTCAAGATCTACGATATGCAGCGCGCGATGGGGCTAGACGGTGATGTGCCGGCGGCCACCATTGCTGGCGCGGTTTCGGCGGGCGCTACGTCTCTGACCCTCGCCAGCCCAACGGCGGAAGTCGAGCCTGGCCTGCATTTCTCGATCGGTCAGCGCCTGTACCGGATCAACCGCGTGACGGACGGAGCGGCATCCGAAACCATCCCCGGCGTGATCCTGTCGGATGACGCAGCTTGGGACGATGAACTTGATTGGGACGACGGCGGAAATGTCACCGTATCTTTCCTGCCGCCCCTTCGCGCCGCCGCATCATCCGGCGCGGCTGTGACATTCGAAGACCTTGTTTGCCTTGCTGACCTTAAGGACGTGACCGAGGGCGATATGGACCTCGATCTTGGCAAGTTCGGCACGCTGTCGCTCACCTTCGTCGAAGCCCGCTAGGGCCTCCGACCTCCTGACAATCTGAGGGCCCAAGATGACCATTCCCGATATTGCCGATGGCGATAGCGGCGCAGTCGTGCGCGCCAAGATCAATGCCGCGTTTGCCAAGGCGAACCTTGTTGATAGCAAGGCGGACCTCCTGATTTATGCGGAGGAATCCCCCGGCGACGCGCTGTCGTTTTTTACCGAGTCCATGCTGAGCAGCACAAGCGTGCTGGCGGGAGAGGCTGCGTCCAAGGCCATCGCCTCGAGCGGCTCGCTGGTCACCAATCTTGAGGGCAAGTCCTACCGTCTGATCGGCTCCGGCATTGTGACGCAGCGCGCCACGCGGCGCCTGCGCAACCAAGCCGTCTATGCTGCCCGCTGGGGCGCCAGCCGGGACGCGATGCCGGCCGATCCGGTGGGCGACACCGTCCGCTATGGCATCGCGTGGCTCGCCGCCGACAAGTCGCTGATCTCCACCACGACCGTCGATGAATACAACATCTTGCCGGCGACCGGCGTTCGCGTCGTCACGGCGACCGTCTCGCGCGACATGGATGCGGACTACACCGCCCCGTCCAATGCGCGGTATTGGCGCCCTTATGTGCAGACTTTCGGCGGCGCGGGGACCACGACGGACATCGAGTTTATCGACGTCTGGAAATCCTCCGGCTTGCCTGGTCCGAAAGGCGACACCGGCGATGTGACGGTTGAGCTTGAGGCCCTCCGTGACGAGGCGGTCCAGGCTTATGTCGATGCGGGTGAGGCGCGGGATGAGGCCGAAGCCGCGCGCGACCTCGCCGTAGCCGCGTCCGAGACGCACGCCATCTATGTGTCGCTCATGCCGGGCGCCGATCCCACCGGCGTGACGGACAACCACACGGTGCTTGAGGACGCGATTGCGGCGGCCGAAGCCCTCCCTGTCGGCAAGCGTCTGCTGATCGTGGACGGCATCTACAAGAACAGCGACCGGCTGACAGTCAGCGCATCGGATCTGGAAATCCGGGGCAAGCCAGGCGCTGCCATTGTCGCTGCGACAAGCACTTATGCCCCGGATCACGTGTTCGCGTCCTCGGGCGGCGCCGATCGACTGCAGCTTATCAATCTCACGCTAACGGGAAACGGCTCTGACCCGGTAGGCGACCACGGCACGGCACCGCAGGCCGTTTATCTCGCTGGTTGCGATGATGTGGTCATCAAGGGCTGCACGCTCCACAATTTCATGGGCACCGGTATTGCGCTGGTGAACTGCCTGCGTCCGCGCGTCAGGAATAATCGCCTTCACGACATCGGGCAGCTTGTCGACGGCGCTACGCCCCGCAACGCGGTCCCTGCAATTTGGGCCGGCTTGGGCAGCCGATATGTCAAGATCCAGAACAACTATTTCCACGATTGCCGCTGGTCGGCGGTGTTCCTGTTCTCCGATGAAAGCATAGTGTCTGGAAATACCTGCACCTTTATCGGTGAAAGCGCCTTCTATTCCGAGGGTGTCGACCCGACCGGTAATGGCGGCGTCGAGGTACGCCATAACCAGTTCACCAACAACACGGTGAACGGCACTTACATCGTCGACATGTCCGCGTGTGGCTTTGAAATTCTGACGCACGACACCGCCGTTTCGGATAACACGGTGGTCAACGCAGGCACCCACGGCATAGCGGTGGGTATCGCCAATAAGATATTGGTGGCGGACAATATCGTCCGGGCTTGCAACGTTGAGGACGTTTCGAACGGGTCCGCCATTATCGCGACCCTGAGCAGCTCGGTCTACAACGCAACATCGGGGTCAATCGGCGACCAGATCACCATCACTGGCAACGTCGCCTATGACGAGCGTGGCCTGTGTCGATATGGCATCTATCTCAATTCCAACGACCTGCCGAGCCGGGTGTTCTCTCGGCTGAATGTGAGCGACAACAGCTTTGCCGGCATCGCAACAGCCGACATTTACGCGGACGCAGGCGCCGCACCGAACGCGGACGGGCGCGACGTTATCAAGAACAACAGCGCCTGGCTCGATCAGTCGCTTGACGGATATCTCGCGGCCACGACATCGGCCACATCGGAAACCGCCATCAAGAGTTACTCGGTCCCGGCAAGTTCCATGCGCGAACGGGGAGGGATTCGTGTCACGGCGGGCGGGTCCATTACCGGAAGCGCTGGAAATAAATATGCGCGGCTCCAGTTCGGGGGCTTTGCCGGGTTTATGACTGTGGCGGCCACATCTGGGCAGGCTGGAAACTGGCATATTGAGGCGCTGATCATCAACCGAGGCTATAACAGCCAGATCGTCAGCGGGCGGGCTTTCTTCGGCAACGCGGTCGTCGACAATCAGCGCGCTACCAAGACCATCAACACCTCCAGTGCGGCTCTTGTGCAGGTAACGGGGCAGGTGGCAAACGCGGCCGATGCCGTGACCTGTGACTACCTGATTGTCGAGCGCATCAACTGATACATGCGGCGCCTCTCGTGCTAGCTATTAGCTCGGGAGGTGCCGGGATGAGTGGGAAGCAGGACAACAACAGGTATGCGGCGCTAGACGGGCTGCGCGCCGTTTCGGCTATTATGGTCTACGGGGTGCATTTCGGCGGGCCGGCATGGGCGCCATATTCGGGGTGGCTCGGGGTTCAAGCATTCTTTGTTCTGAGCGGGTTCCTGATAACCGGGATGCTGCTTCAGGAAAGGGAAGCGAGCGGCACGGTTGCAATGGGGGCGTTCTACCTTCGCCGCGCCGCGCGCATTCTACCGGCATACTCGGTCGTTTTGTGCATCGTTGTGCTCCAAGCTTATATCTATGAGCCATTCTGGCCCGCGGTGCGCGAAGCTCTGCCGTTCTTCCTGACCTTCACCAACGAGTTTGCTCCGCCGACAAACTTCATGCCGAGTTGGACGCTCGGGATAGAGTGGAAATTCTATCTCGTCTGGCCGCTGGTGTTCCTTCTGCCGTTGTCGTGGCGTGGGCTAGCT
Source organism: Ancylobacter radicis (assembly GCF_018449475.1). GTDB lineage: Bacteria > Pseudomonadota > Alphaproteobacteria > Rhizobiales > Xanthobacteraceae > Ancylobacter > Ancylobacter radicis. The sequence continues at coordinate 148,914 of NZ_JAHCQH010000014.1, forward strand.
GTAGCGTGGGCTCTTGCGGTCGCCGTCTTTGTAATCAATTGGAACGTCAGGATTTTCCAAGCGAGCCACTATTCAGTCCTGTTGATCGGGGCGGGGCTGGCGATTGCCATGCAGCACGAGGGGCTGCGGAGGCGGCTTGAGCATCTTTCCTCGCCTCTGGCGTCGGTCGCGTTACTTGCGGGAGTGGTGGCCTTCCATGTGTGGTCGCTCGACTTAAAGGCACTCCTTGGCGATGGGCGAATGAACATCGTTTACGGGGCGCTGATCGCCGGGCTTCTGGTGGCACTGCTCGGCAATAACCCGGTACAACAACTGTTCGGATCCGCGCCGCTCGCCGCCATCGGCCGGCGGTCATACTCGTTCTATCTGGTGCAGATCATTGCGCTCCAGGCTTTCAACGGCGTGATCCTTGGCGTGCCTCCATCGACCGGCGGGCTCGTCGGGGCTGTCGTGGTCGGGCTTATGCTCGCAGACATCATGTATCGATACGTCGAACTGCCGGCCATATCCGCCGCAAGGGCGCTGCTCGTGAGACCAAAACGAAAGGCGGCACAGCCCGCCTGAACCGATCAACATCAACGTCAATCAAGCCGCCTTCGGGCGGCTTTTTTCATGCCTGGGATTCCGACATGACCGATTTCACGATCACGCTCTATCGCAGCACGGACGACCCGCCGCGCACGGTGCGTTTCGATGGGCTCGACACCACGGGTAAGGGGTTGGAGCTTGTCATCCAACCCAAGAACAAGATGCGCATCACGCTTTCGACGGCGGATGAGACGCTGGCGAAGACAGATGATGAAGACGGGTTTGTCCTGTCCTACACCAAGGACTTCGTCGCGGGCCTGCCGCTGGGGCTCAACACCACCTGCGACGTGTTCCTCGTCAACGAAAACGAGACCGAGCGTAAGCTGGCGGCGGGCGTCATCAAGGTTGGTGGGGAAGGTGAGTTCTTCGATGCCGCCGAGGCGACCGTCTATGTAGCCGGGCCTCAGGGTATCACCGGGGCGTCGGTGCTTAAAGGCGCCGGAACGCCATCATCCGAAGCCGGCGCCGTGGGTGATATCTACATCGACGAGCTGACCCTCGCGACCTGGGGGCCGAAGACCGGATCTGGTTGGGGCGGCGTCGCCTCCGGCTCGCTGCTGAGCGCTTTCGTTACGGCCAAGACCGCGACCGTGAGCGTGGCGTCGTCCGTGACCTTCGTGCCCGCCACGCACGCAGGTAAGATGCTGCTGCTGTCATCCTCCGGTGAAACGACGATCACGCTGCCTGATGACATCACCATGGCCGGCTATGGCTTCACGGTGAACTGCGCTTCGGATCGGTACTGCACGTTCTCGCCCGCGTCCGGCGCGTCGCTGGAGCATCCCGACGATCACACGGCGGGGCTCGAAAAGGGCATCGCCGTAGCTCACGCCGTGCTGAACGCGGCCGGCGATCACCTCATCTGGAAGATCGCGGGGGCGACGCAGGCATGACTACGACCGTTGGGATTCCGCTCGGCACAGCGGCGGCGCGGGGCGCTGTTGCGACGCGCCGCTGGTTTGACGGCTGGGCGTTCTCGCGCGATTCCGTCACCACGGGCTGGACCTATGACGGCTATCTGCGGAGCTTCCCAACCGGACGCAAGGCGATCACTGATCTGGGGCTGATGGTCGAGGGGGCGTCGGCCAATTATTACGACAACCCGACCGACTTCACGCAGGCTAATTGGACCAAGGTCAACGCGAGCATAGCGACGGGCGGACCTGCCGGCCCTGACGGTGTCGCGGGGCAGTATATTGTCGAAGACACAGCGTCAGGCGAGCACGGTATCCAGTCGCAGTCTGTCAATTGGACGACCGGTGATACTAAAAGCATATCGTTTATCCTCGACCAGGATACCGCGAAATACTTTCAGTTGAATGCGTCATCGTCTCGATTTGGCCTGAACGCTTGGGGTAATTTTGACGTTGAGCTTGGGTATGTCGGGTCTTCCGGGTCGGCCCTGAAAAAGATCGGCATGATGCCGGTTGCTGGCGGTCAGTATTATTGCTGGGCAACGATGGAGGCGACCGGCACAGGGGCCGGCAATGATTTCCTGACCTTGGTGACTTCTGCCGGATCGCCTCGGTCTGAAGCTCACGACGGCACTGAGGAGCGCGGCTATATCCAGAGGGTGCAGGTCGAGGAGCTAACCTACGTTAGCGCCCCATTCGCTGGCACCAAGGCTTCAACCGAGATGACGAAGGCGGAGCCGCTACCCGCCGGAAGCTGGGATATCGAGTTCGAAGCCACGTGGCTGTCGGAGCAAAACACCAGCACGAAAAATCTGGCTCGGCTGTTCTCTTGGAGTGATGAGACATACGACCACCACATCACGATCCTGCCGGACGACGAGAATTACCTTGGGCTTGAGTACAATGAGGGCGGCACCACGTCGCTGCTCTATATTGAGACCAGCGCCGATTGCGATTACGGCTCGTATCGCCCCTATAGGTCAGTCCGCGCGGCGGTTCGCTACGATGATGAAACCAGCAGCCTCGCTCTGTTTATCAATGGCCGCAAGGTCTATGAGGGCGTCGTCACGGAACCGACCGCGTGGACGACAATCCGCCTTGGCGGTTCGCCCGACAACGCCCGCCGCAGCTCCGCCTATTGGGACGACTGCCGCCTGACCAAGCGCCTGCGTACCGATGATGAAATCGTCGTGTCAACCACCCGCAAGGCGCTCGCCGCGCCCATCGTCGAGACGGATGTTGACCCCGAGGATGGGGGACGGGTCTACCGCGCCTCCCGCATGATCCCGGCGATCTGCCGCGTCGGCACCCGCACTTTTTACGGCTGGCAGGACATGGACACCCTCACGCATCCCTCTGGCGAGGGGCCGGGCGCCTATGTCGTGCTCGCCTATCGCGATGACGGCGACACGGTGTCGACGGTGTTTGCGCATATTCGCCCGCCCAACCGCTATTGGCAGCACACCCATGTTCCGCATTTCTGGCTTCGGCCGGATGGCGAGTTGGTGTGCTTCTTCTCGATGGGCGGGAGCGGCTGCGTCCACGACGGCTACACCGGCATTTGGGCGGCGCGGATCACCGATCTATCATCTGCCGCCCCGACCGTGGCGCTCACAGGCCGGCTTGCTGATGGCGAGGCTCACAAGCCCTTCGACTTCGACGGCGGCCATTACATGGGCGTCGAAATATGGCCGAGCGCCATCCTACCGACGCGGCCGGGTCTGACGCCGGGCAAATATATCTACCAGATCGACTATGACACTCTCGCCCTGACGCAGATCGGCGTTCTGCCTGTCGGCCGCAACGACACGTTCGGCGAGGCGGCCTACGTCGAACTGGATGACGGAACTTGTCTCGCCCATTGGCGGACCACACTAGGCGATCAATACGCGGTGTCGGCGGTGGGTGATCTATCCTCTTGGGGTTCGGCGCAGGACTTCACCGCCTTCACCACGTGCAACAGCCGCGCCGCGCTGATGCGCTCTCCATCTGGTCGCCTGGTCAAGGTGTTCAACAATTCGGCCAGCCGCACGAACATGCGCGTCGCTCTTTCTGACGATGAGGGTGCGACTTGGCCCTATTACTACACCTTCGACACCCGTTCTAACATCTCCTACCCAGATGTGACCTTCACCGCCACGGGCACGATCCAAATCACCTATGACCGCGAGCGTTACCCTAATGCGGGGACGGGCGCTCGGCAGATCATTGAGGCGCAGGTTGTCGAAGCCGATGTCGTCGCAGGTACCGCCTCCGGCAGCACTGTCTTGCTGACAGTCGCGGACGCCAGCCCGTAATCGCCCGCCCACCACTCCCACAATCGGAGCCTACCCATGCGCCTCGTCCCTCATTGGCGGGCGGTGCTGCTGCGCGCCTGGAGCGTCTGGTGCATCGCGCTCATCGCGGTGATCCAGGGGCTCGACGCCGCGCTGCCGCTCATCGGCTTTGCTCTGCCCATCCCCGAGGGGTGGCTGCCCTGGGTGACGCTGTCCGTCGCCATCCTCGCCGCGCTGATGCGGCTCATCCCCCAACGATCGATCAGCGGAGGCCGAGATGCCGATCAGTAAACTGCGCCCAACCAAGCGGGCGGGGGCGGCGATTGCTGCTGTCGTCGCCGCGAGCATCGGAGGCTATGTCCTGCTTCCCGGCGGGGGCAAGGTGCCGGCGCCCGTCGCGCTCGCCATGGAAACGCTGGTGCAGCCGTGGGAGGGGCGCGAACTGCGGGCCTATCACGACCGCCTTGCAAAGCCCCCCGTCTGGACGATCTGCGACGGCGACACGGACAATGTGCGGCCGGGCATGGTGGAGACACCGGCGGGCTGCGACAGGCGCCTGATCACGCGGCTGGTGAGGGATTTCTATCAGCCGCTCACCCGGTGCATCGCCGGCTTCGAGGCGCGCCCGATCGCGTGGCAGGCGATGATGACATCGCTCGGCTACAATGTCGGCGTGGCGGCGACGTGCCGGTCGACGGCCGCGCGCCTTGGGCGGGCCGGACAGTACCGGGCGAGCTGCGAGGCGGCGACGGCGTTCAACCGCGCCGGCGGCAAGGTGCTGATCGGCCTCCAGCGCCGCCGCGAGATGGGCGACGCCACGCGCATCGGCGAGGGCGAGCTTTGCGTGACGGGGCTCGAATGATGGGTGCCCTGCTCGACCTGTTTCCGGCATGGGCGAATAGCCTCACGGCTTCCGGCCTGCTGCTCGCCGGCATCGCGGGGGTGCTATACGGCCTGTTCCCACTAGCCCCCTATGGCCGCGTGGTGCAGATCCTTGCCGCCGGGATGATCGGCTATGCCTGCTATCTCGGCGGCTATGCCGGGGCGCAGGCGGCGTGTGAGGCCGATTCGCTGCGGCAGCAACTCGCCGACACCAATCGCGACCTGACCGCCGTCACCGAAGCCGCCGCCGACGCCTCGCGCCGGGCCGCGATCCTTGACGAAACCCTCGAAGCCAATCAGCACAGGATCGACGCCTATGAGGCCGAACTTGCCGCGCGCCCTGCGGATAGCCGCTGTGCTCTCCGCTCTGATGACATTCGCGGCCTGCTCGGCGGCAAGCCCTAAGCCGTCGCCCGTGGTGCTCCCCGCCGCGCCGGACTGGCTCGCCCCTGTCGCGCCGCCCAAGATCGCGGCCGGCATGGATGCCCGCGTCGCGCTGGCGCGGACCTATACCGCGCTCACGCTCGCCAATGGCCGGCTGGAGCAGGGCCGCGCCTGGTACGGCGATATGAAGGCTGGATATGAGGGGGCGCGCTGATGACCGGAGCTGTGACGGGAGAAATGGTCCTCTTTTTTCTGGCCATCATGGGCGCCGTCGCCGGGGTGTGGTGGCGGATCGAGGGGAAGATCGACAAGGCCATGAAAACGGTGTCCGACGAAGCGAACACCCGCGCCAACGCGGCGCATTCGACAGCCGCGCTGGTGCAGAGCCAACTTGGCGAATTCAAGCTGGAGGCGGCCCGCAGCTACGTAAGCAAGGATGACGTGCAGCAGGTGCGCGACGAAATCCTCGGCGCTGTGGGAGGGGTTCTCAAGTCGGTTGACCGGATCAACGAGCGGCTCGACCGCGTCGTCGAAAACAACGCCAAGCGGCAACCCGTGCACCGCCCATGACCGCCGATCGCGAGGGCTTCCGGGCCGCCTATCACGCGCCCCTTGACCGGCTAATGCTGTCCGGCCCCGGCTGGTCCGGCATCGGCACGCCCGAGCAATGGGAGGAGCGCGCCCGGCTCATCCTGCGCGAGGTGCGGCGCCGGAAGGCCGATCCCTATGAGGGCGAGTGGCCGGATGGCTTCCTGAAGTAGATCGCGGACGTTTAGGCTGGATGCATATTGACGCTCGCCATGATCAGGCGAGTGATTTCCTGCGATCGACCGCCCGGGCCGACACGCGCGTCGATGACGGCGAGCGCTGCGGGCGGCAGGGAAATGTTGACTCTAACGGCCTTGGCATCGTCATCGACGGGAGGGCGGCCACGAGGGCGTTTTAAGGTTTCGCTCATCGTTGGGCACACATCCCGGATATGATTTGCTTGATCAGAGGCAGGGCCGCGCGCATCTCAGGCCATTGATCGGCTGGCACAAGCCAGATGTCGACGGCTTTGCTGCCCCGGCGTCTCGGTATCATGACCGCACCCTTAACCGACTTGAGGATGTGGTGGCACCGGATATCCAGAGGGATGCTGACCTCAAAAGCGGGGCCACCGATGAGCGTGGATGACTCTTCAAGCCGGCAATAATAGGCCGGCATGTTGGTGGGCCGCTGGCCGACAGGATGCCGCGTATATTGCGGCCATCCCCCGAGCGAGCGCCATTCCGACCAGTCCTCGAAAAAGACCCCGTCGCGGTGCCTTTGCCTGTCGTGATCCGCGCTTGTGGTATCGCTCATATTTCGCCAACCGTTTTATCTCGGGCGACGATGTCCCGGACCTGCTCGTCGCTCGGCCGTGCGTCCAGCACCCACCCTCGGTAAAGCACAACGTCCGGGGGGAAAAATATCTCGGCCTCAATCAACCAGAGATGCTGGCCATTTGACGGGCGCGTGTAGCTGTAGAGGTCGATTTTAGGTTGCGTCCACTTGGCGGTGCGCGTCCCCTCTATATCGGCTGTGACAAGCGTCGCCTCTATATTGTGCTTGTCGACCAGCGTCTTGCGGATACGAGGCCCGCTTTCGGTTTCGTCGTACTGCAGGATTTTCATGGCGCCCTCAGTAATCGCTATCGGCGCGGTCCATCTCGCGGGACAGCCAGGCGCTCCCGCGGTACTTGCCCTGAGCGTCGATGGCGGAGCGGCGCGCCGGAGCGGAGGCTTTGGCGCGAGCTTCCTGCCGCGCGGCGCGGGGGTTTTCACCCGACACAACGACGTAGTGCAGACCGCGGGACTGGAACGTAGTGTCGCTGGTCATCGTGATTTCGGTCGGCGCGGCGCCGGCCCAAGCGGGGGCGGTGAAGGCGGCAATAGCGTCAGCAACGGTCTCGTAGCTGTCGGAACCGAAGGGGGAAGACTTGTGCTCGATGTGGAAGGCCATTTTCGTCTCTCCCGTTCGCGCCGCAGCGCCGCTATCCATGTGAATTAATATACACACGACAAATAGAGTGCGCAAGAGTTTTCTTGTGTAATTAAATTCGCGCGACCGCGCGGATGGCGGCCGGGACCTATCCCGGCATTGTGGTGCGCGCCTCCCCGGTGCGCGCCGGATTTCCTCCCCAAACCTTGCCCCGCCTCTCCTTCGGGAGGGCGGGGCTTTTCGTTCTGTGGCTTATTCCCCCGACGGCGGCTCATGACGCTTGAGCATCTCCGCTGTGTCGAAAAATACGCCCTTCCCATCGTTGACGAAAACGTTGCCATAGACCGACATTTCGCGCGGCGGGTTCAGCACCGCGTAAATGGCGTCAGCCACATCCTGTATAGCCGCTCTGCGAACATCTCCGTCCGGCTCAGAGCCCATTCTCTCGGACTGGTAGCGCAACTGGTGTTCAAGCCGGGCGAACAGTTCGGCGGCTGTCGGTTCCTTGTCCATCCTCTACCCCTCTCGTTTCACCGGTACGCCGGCTCGTCCAGATCGTTGCCATTATAGCGGCTCGGTTCGTCGTCCGCGGTGCCCACGGCAAACACCAGCGTGTCGCAATTGGCTATCTCGCGCCGCGCTCGCTGGTCCCATCTGCGATGGATGAAATCGGGGCGCCCGAACACGCGAACGGCCGACATGTATTCGTCGCCTCGGAAGCCGACGAAATGCACCGCCGGTTCCATCCCTCACCCCTCCTTGTCAGGAGGGGAGGGGTGAGGGGCGCGGCGATTCCAAGCGTCAATGGCAGACTGCTTGAGGGAATCCCAATCAACGGCCTCAAAATCGGCCTCCGTTCCCTCGTGATCCAGGTGCCTAACGCTTTCTCCATAGATGACGGTTGAAAACGGCTTGCATTGATCGCATCGCACAAAAAATATCACGCGATCATCTAATACCTCAGGTTGCCCGCCGCAGAACGGGCAGGGTAGAAGTTCACTCATCACCCTTCTCCTTGGCTAGGGCGGCGCGGCCGGCTGGCTTCACCTGATCGATCCTTAGACCGAGTGACACTTTTTGCGAATCACTGGCCAGTTCTGGCATCAAAAAGTGTCACGCACTTCTGAAGTCATTCCGATTCCATCGGCCTGTCACGCCGGAGGTCGCGGGTTCGAGCCCCGTCACTCCCGCCATTCCATCATGGATGGGCGTCGTTTCCCCAACTACTATCTAGTCAGCACTAAGATATTAAAGGTCGCCCGGCGGATTGCTGCCGTTTGGCGGTCGCCCGAGATTGGCCAATGCGGCCCGTGGCGCGCCATGCCACGGGCCTGTGACCTTTACTTGTCGTGCTTATCGGCCGGCGGGTTGCTTTCCTCGCCGATGGTCTCTCCGGCATGGGGCATCGCGCTGCGGGCCTTGTCATTCGACACCTTGCCGGCGGCGGCCTTCTCGGTGTCGGCCTTGGTCTCGCGCGTGTCGCCGGGTTTGGCCGGGTGCGGCTTGTGCTGGTCTGCAATGATCATGTGAGCCTCCATGGGTATGAAGGGTCAATGATCGGCGCCCCGTTCCGTTCCCCGGCGCTTCATCCAACATCTGGCAGCGCCCGCGTGCGGGTATGAAGGCGGCATACCCTGTCGGCGGGACATCTTATGGCGTCGCGCGCCCCTCGACAGGGTGCACGCGGCGGCGCCGTGACGTGGCGCGAACCCCGGCAGCGGCGCCGACGGAATCAGGCTGTTTACGAACTTCTCGTCCGCTGGGCCGTTAACCCCTCGACGATTGCTCGAAACATCAGCCTGAAAACAGGAGCCATCATGACCGATCCGCATTCCCCGCCGACGTCCGGCCAGCTTGACGCCGCCAAGCCGCACTCCGCCATGCCCCCGGACGACCTGCCGGAGAGCCGGGCGATCCGCTTCCATTTCCGCGGTGATCACGATCTCATCGAATGTTGGGTAAGCTGGGAGGCGCTGGAGAGGCTGGAGGGCGGACCCGCCGACAGCTCGTCCGACCGGCTGGCCCGCTTTGAGCAGCACCGCCCGCGTATTGAAGCTGCCGCATTGCGAAAGATCGGCCGTGCCGGCGGGGCAGGGGCACCCTTACGCATCGATGCGGAAGATATTCTCAACGCGCCTCAAGCCTGACGATCACAAACAGGCTCGCGCATCCCCGCCCGCCAGGCTTGCGCGAGCCTTGCATCGTGACGAGGGGCGGCCGCTCTCATTGCTGCCCGGAGCAAAGCCTGTCAGCCCCTACGTCAGTGCGGCGGGACGACGCGTTGCGTGAGTGCCCCGTGCCGGTCGATCGCGCGACGCTGATGGCCCAAATGCCTACGGGGCCTCAAATTCCTTGGCTTTTCCAGTCGCTAAACCGTTACCTGGCGGCGGCTCGCCCGCAAGTTGTGAATTCTGTATACCAGCCGACGAAGAAGGCGCATCGTTGCCCTTGCCTCGCCTAGGGCGGTGCGATAAGCCTGCCCCGTGCTTTGAATATTTCGCAACTGCGATGGTGCGTCCGATGACGTATGCTGACCGGGGAGGGTGTCGTCCATGAGCAGCTTGCTGCAGGATTATCTGCCCGTCGTCATTTTCATTGGCGTGTCAGCAGTGATCGGTCTGGCGCTCCTTGTGGCGCCGTTCCTGGTGGCCTTCAGCCGCCCCGATCCGGAAAAGATGTCGGCTTACGAATGCGGCTTCAATGCGTTCGACGATGCGCGCATGAAGTTCGACGTTCGCTTCTATCTCGTGTCGATCCTCTTCATCATCTTCGACCTTGAAGTCGCCTTCCTGTTTCCCTGGGCCATCACCTTCGGGGAACTGGGCAATTTCGGTTTCTGGTCGATGATGATTTTCCTCGGCGTGCTGACCGTCGGTTTTGTCTATGAGTGGAAGAAGGGAGCGCTCGAATGGGATTGAGCGCGAATAGCCCGCTCGTCGCTCCGGCGGCCAAGGGCATCATCGACCCCAATACCGGCCGTCCGGTCGGCGCCAATGATCCGTTCTTCCTCGATGTGAATGCGGAGCTGGCCGACAAGGGCTTCATCGTCACCGCGACGGACGATCTCATCAACTGGGCGCGTACCGGCTCGCTGATGTGGATGACCTTCGGTCTCGCCTGCTGCGCGGTCGAGATGATGCAGACCTCGATGCCGCGCTACGATGTGGAGCGGTTCGGCTTCGCGCCCCGCGCCTCGCCGCGTCAGTCGGACGTGATGATCGTCGCGGGCACGCTGACCAACAAGATGGCCCCGGCGCTACGCAAGGTCTACGACCAGATGCCCGAGCCGCGCTACGTCATCTCCATGGGCTCCTGCGCCAATGGCGGCGGCTACTACCATTATTCCTACTCGGTGGTCCGCGGCTGCGATCGCGTCGTACCGGTCGATATCTACATTCCGGGCTGCCCGCCCACCGCGGAAGCCCTACTTTACGGTGTGCTGCTGCTGCAGAAGAAGATCCGTCGTACCGGCACCATCGAGCGTTGACCATCCGGCCGACGCTGCGGCGCCGGCCTTCCTGCCAAGGTCTGTCTCAACAATAGGCCGGTCACCGGCGGCGACGATTACGGGAAAGACATGGACGAGACGCTGAAAGAGCTGGGCACGTATGTGACGGAAGCGTTGCCGAATGCCGTGCAGGATTCGGTCATTGCCTTCGGCGAGCTCACCCTTCTCGTGCCCGCCACCGATGTCATCAAGGTCCTGACCTTCCTGCGCGACGATCCGTCCTGCCGCTTCGTCAGCTTCATCGACATTTGCGGCGTCGACTATCCCAAGCGCGAGAAGCGTTTCGACGTCGTCTATCATCTGCTATCGCCGACCCTGAACGCCCGCATCCGGGTGAAGGTGGAGACCGACGAGACCACGCCCGTGCCGTCCGCCACCCCGGTCTTCGCGGGTGCCTTCTGGTTCGAGCGCGAAGCCTACGACATGTATGGCATCCTGTTCTCCGGCCACCCGGAGCTGCGCCGCCTGCTGACCGATTACGGCTTTGACGGCTACCCGCTTCGCAAGGACTTCCCGACCACGGGCTTCGTCGAGGTGCGTTATGACGACGAGCGCAAGCGCGTCGTCTACGAGCCCGTGAAGCTCGCCCAGGAGTTCCGCAACTTCGACTTCCTGTCGCCGTGGGAGGGGCCCGACTATGTGCTTCCCGGCGATGAGAAGGCCAGCGGCCCGAAGGCGGGCTGAGGTGAGGGCACACAGATGAACGCACCCGCCAAGGTCGATCCGAACGTCCGTAACTTCCAGATCAACTTCGGTCCGCAACATCCTGCAGCGCATGGCGTTTTGCGTCTTGTGCTGGAGCTGGACGGCGAGATCGTCGAGCGTGTCGACCCGCATATCGGTCTGCTGCATCGCGGCACCGAGAAGCTGATCGAGACCAAGACCTATCTTCAGGCGCTGCCCTATTTCGACCGGCTCGACTATGTCGCGCCGATGAATCAGGAGCATGCCTACTGCCTGGCCGTCGAGCGCCTGCTCGGCATCGAGGTGCCCAAGCGTGGGCAGCTTATCCGGGTGCTCTATTCCGAGATCGGCCGCATCCTCTCCCACATGCTCAACGTGACCACGCAGGCCATGGATTGCGGCGCGCTCACGCCGCCGCTGTGGGGCTTCGAGGAGCGCGAGAAGCTCATGGTGTTCTATGAGCGCGCCTCCGGCTCGCGCATGCACGCCGCCTATTTCCGGCCCGGCGGGGTCCATCAGGACCTGCCGCGCAAGCTGGTCGAGGACATCATCGCCTGGATCGATCCGTTCCTGAAGGTCTGCGACGACCTCGAAGGGCTGCTGACCGACAACCGCATCTTCAAGCAGCGCAATGTCGATATCGGCATCGTGTCGCTGGAGGACGCCTTCGCCTGGGGATTCTCCGGCGTGATGGTGCGTGGCTCGGGCGCGGCCTGGGATCTGCGCAAGTCGCAGCCTTATGAGTGTTACGACGAATTGGAATTCGACATTCCGATCGGCAAGAACTGCGACAATTACGATCGCTACTGCATCCGCATGGAAGAGATGCGGCAGTCCGCCTATATCATGCGCCAGTGCTGCGAGCGCCTGCTGAAGGAAACGGGTGCCGTTTCGGCCGTCGACAACAAGATCGTCCCGCCCAAGCGTGGCGAGATGAAGCGGTCGATGGAGTCGCTGATCCATCACTTCAAGCTCTATACGGAAGGCTTCCACGTCCCGGCCGGCGATGTCTATGCCGCTGTGGAAGCGCCGAAGGGCGAGTTCGGCGTCTATCTGGTCGCCGACGGTACCAACAAGCCCTATCGCTGCAAGATTCGCGCACCCGGTTTCGCGCATCTGTCGGCGATGGATTTCCTGTGCCGCGGCTACATGCTTGCGGACGTGTCGGCGATCCTCGGATCGCTCGACATCGTGTTCGGTGAAGTGGATCGCTGAGCCCGGCAGGGTGAGCGTTCCGATCGGAAGGGTACGGCATGTCTGTCCGTAGGCTTGCGCCAAAAGAGGTCCAGCCCGAGAGCTTCGCGTTCACGGACGAGAATCTCGCTTGGGCGGAGAAGGCCATCGCGAAATTTCCGGCCGGCCGGCAGGCCAGCGCGGTCATTCCGCTGCTCATGCGCGCGCAGGAGCAGGCCGGCGGCTGGGTCTCCGAGCCGGCGATGCGCTATGTCGGCGACATGCTCGGCATGGCGCCGATCCGCGTCTATGAGATCGCGACCTTCTATACCCAGTTCCAGCTCCAGCCGGTCGGCCGCAAGGCCCACATCCAGGTCTGCGGCACCACGCCCTGCATGCTCAAGGGCGCCGAGGACCTGATGAAGGTCTGCAAGAAGCGCATCCATGCCGAGCCGTTCCACCTGTCGGAAAATGGCGACTTCTCCTGGGAAGAGGTCGAATGCGCGGGCACCTGCACCAACGCGCCGATGATCCAGGTGTGGAAGGACGTCTATGAGGACCTGACGCCCGAGGATCTGGACAAGATTCTCGATGCGTTCGAGCGCGGCGAGAAGCCGGCGACCGGCCCGCAGAACGGGCGTCATTTCTCCGCTCCGGTGACCGGGCAGGCGACGCTGACCTCGGCCGAACTGTATGACGGCTCGATGGTCGGCAAGGGTGCCGGTCTTGCGCTTGCCCGCGAGGCGATCGCCGCCCGCGCCAATGGCGAGGCGCCTGCCGCGGCTCCCGCACCCGCGGCGGCCGCTGCCGCCCCTCCGGCACCGCCGAAGTCCGACCCTGCGCCTGCCGCCGCGCCGCCGGCCAAGGCCGTCGTGGCCGCCGGCAATGCCGACAGCGAGAAGCCTTCCAAGCCAGTGGCCCCGCCTCCCGGCGGCAAGGCTGACTGAGGAGCGAACCATGCTTGCCGACAAGGATCGCATCTTCACCAATATTTACGGCCAGCACGACTGGGGCCTTCAGGGCGCGCTGAAGCGTGGCTCCTGGGATGGCACCAAGACCATCCTTGAGGCCGGCCGCGACTGGATCATCGAGCATATGAAGGCCTCGGGCCTGCGCGGGCGCGGCGGCGCCGGCTTCCCGACCGGCCTCAAATGGTCGTTCATGCCCAAGAACAATGACGGGCGCCCGCACTACCTCGTCGTCAATGCCGACGAGTCGGAGCCGGGCACCTGCAAGGATCGCGAGATCCTGCGCCACGACCCGCATCATCTGGTCGAGGGCTGCCTGATCGCCGGCTTCGCCATGGGCGCGCACACCGCCTACATCTATGTGCGCGGCGAGTTCATCCATGAGCGCGAGAACCTTCAGGCGGCGGTCGATCAGGCTTATGAGGCGCGCCTCATCGGCAAGAACAACGTGCATGGCTGGGACTTCGACATCTATGTCCACCATGGCGCCGGCGCCTATATCTGCGGCGAAGAGACCGCGCTGATCGAGAGCCTGGAAGGCAAGAAGGGCCAGCCGCGCCTCAAGCCGCCATTCCCGGCCAATGTCGGCCTCTATGGCTGCCCGACCACGGTCAACAATGTCGAGAGTATTGCCGTTGCCCCGACCATCCTGCGCCGGGGCGCCGCCTGGTTCTCGGCCATCGGCCGGCCGAACAATGTCGGCACCAAGCTCTATGGCATCTCCGGCCATGTGAACACGCCCTGCGTCGTCGAGGACGCGATGGGCATTCCGTTCAAGGAACTGATCGAGAAGCATGGCGGCGGCGTGCGTGGCGGCTGGGACAATCTGCTGGCCATCATCCCCGGCGGCGCCTCCTGCCCGATCATCCCGGCCGATCAGTGCGCCGATCTGATCATGGATTTCGACGGCTGCCGCGCCGTGAAGTCGAGCCTCGGCACCGCCGGCGTGCTGGTGATGGACAAGTCGACCGACGTCATCAAGGCGATCGCCCGCATCTCCTATTTCTTCCGGCATGAGAGCTGCGGCCAGTGCACGCCCTGCCGCGAGGGCACGGGCTGGATGTGGCGGGTGATGGACCGCATGGTGGCCGGCCGCGCGCAGAAACGCGAGATCGACCTCCTGCTTCAGGTCACGACGCAGGTCGAGGGCCACACCATCTGCGCGCTGGGCGACGCGGCGGCGTGGCCGATCCAGGGCCTCATCCGGCATTTCCGCCCGGAGATCGAGAAGCGGATCGACCAGTACGCGGCGAACCCGCATTCCGACCCGGTCCCCGTTCCGGTCGCGGCGGAGTAGAGAGCAACATGGCCAAGATCATCGTCGACGACATCGAGGTCGAGGTTCCCGCCGAGTACACGCTGCTTCAGGCGTGCGAGGCGGCGGGCGCGGAGATTCCGCGCTTCTGCTTCCATGAGCGGCTGTCCATCGCCGGCAATTGCCGCATGTGTCTCGTTGAGGTGAAGGGCGGTCCGCCCAAGCCGCAGGCGAGCTGCGCGATGAATGTGCGCGACCTGCGCCCCGGCCCGAATGGTGAGCCGCCCGTCGTGCTCACCAAGAGCCCGATGGTGAAGAAGGCCCGCGAAGGGGTGATGGAGTTCCTGCTCATCAACCACCCGCTGGATTGCCCGATCTGCGATCAGGGCGGCGAGTGCGATCTGCAGGACCAGGCCATGGCCTATGGCGTGGACACCTCCCGCTATGCCGAGAACAAGCGCGCGGTCGAGGACAAATATATCGGCCCGCTGATCAAGACCTCCATGACCCGGTGCATCCAGTGCACCCGCTGCGTGCGCTTCACCACAGAAGTCGCCGGCGTTTCCGAGCTCGGCGCCATCGGCCGCGGCGAGGACATGGAGATCACCACCTATCTCGAAGCGGCGATGTCGTCGGAGCTTCAGGGCAACGTCGCCGATCTCTGCCCGGTCGGCGCGCTGACGCAGCGTCCCTATGCCTATCACGCCCGCCCGTGGGAACTGGTGAAGACCGAATCCGTCGACGTGATGGATGCGGTCGGCTCCAACATCCGCGTCGACACGCGCGGCCGCGAGGTGATGCGCGTCCTCCCGCGTCTGAATGAGGACGTGAACGAGGAGTGGATCTCCGACAAGACCCGTTACATCTGGGACGGCCTGAAGACCCAGCGCCTCGACCGGCCTTATGTCCGCGTCGGCGGCAAGCTGAAGGCGGCGAGCTGGCCGGAGGCGTTTGCTGCCATCGCCGCCAAGGTGAAGGGCGTGGCGGGCAACCGCATCGGCGGTCTGGTCGGCGATCTCGCCACGGTCGAGGAAGCCTTCGCGCTCAAGAGCCTGCTGGCGAGCATGGGCTCGGCCAATATCGACTGTCGCCAGGACGGTGTGAAGCTCGACCCGGCGCTCGGCCGCGCGAGCTATGTCTTCAACCCGACCATCGCCGGCATCGAACAGGCGGACGCGCTGCTGATCATCGGCTCGGACCCGCGCCGCGAGGCGAGCGTGCTCAATGCCCGCATCCGCAAGCGTTGGCTGGCCGGCAATTTCCCGATCGGCCTCGTCGGCGAGCATGTAGACCTGACCTATCCCTATGAGTATCTCGGCGCCGGCCCGGACACGCTGACCGACCTCGTCGGCGAGGGCACCTTCGCCGCGACGCTGAAGGGTGCGCAGCGCCCGCTGATCCTGATCGGGCAGGGGGCTCTCGCCCGCGCCGACGGGGCGGCGATCCTCGCTCTCGCCGCCCGGCTCGCCGTTTCGGTGGGCGCGGTGAAGGATGGCTGGAACGGCTTCGCCGTGCTGCACACCGCCGCCGCGCGCGTCGGCGCGCTGGATGTCGGCTGCGTGCCGGGCGCGAACGGCCTTGATGCCGTCGCCATGACCAATCCGGGCGGGGTGGACGTGCTGTTCGCCCTTGGCGCCGACGAGATCGACATCGCCCCGGGGGCCTTCGTGGTCTATCTCGGCACCCATGGCGATCGCGGCGCCCACCGCGCCGACGTCATCCTGCCGGGCGCGGCCTATACCGAGAAGTCCGGCACCTATGTTAACACGGAAGGCCGGGTCCAGCTCGCCAACCGCGCGGCCTTCCCGCCGGGCGAGGCGCGCGAGGACTGGGCGGTGCTGCGCGCGCTGTCCGATGTGCTCGGCCAGCGCCTGCCGTTCGATACGCTCGCGCAGCTGCGCGCCGCGCTCTATGCCGCTCATCCCCATCTCGCCCGCATCGACCATGTCGAGCCGGCCGATGCGGCGGGCGTCATCGCGCTGGCGGGTGCCGGCGGCACGCCGGAGCGCGCCCCGTTCCGCGCGGCGGTGACCGAGTTCTATCTGACAAACCCCATCGCCCGCGCCTCCGCCGTGATGGCCGAATGTTCCGCGCTCGCCTCAAGCCGCCTCGCGGCGGCGGCTGAGTGAGGGGGAGAGCATGACCGACACCAACTGGCTCGATACGCTTCTTCAGGTCCTCATCATCACCGCCCAGAGCCTTGCGCTGCTGGTCGGCCTGCTGATCGTGGTCGCCTATGTGCTGCTGGCCGATCGCAAGATCTGGGCGGCGGTGCAATTGCGCCGCGGCCCCAACGTGGTCGGGCCCTTCGGCCTGTTCCAGTCCTTCGCCGACCTGCTCAAATTCGTGCTGAAAGAGCCGGTGATCCCGGATGGGTCGAACAAGGGCGTGTTCCTGCTCGCGCCCTTCGTCACCTGCCTGCTGGCGCTCGCCGCCTGGGCCGTGGTGCCGATCGACGCCGGCTGGGTGGTCGCGGACATCAATGTCGGCGTGCTGTTCATCTTCGCCATCTCGTCGCTCGGCGTGTATGGCGTGATCATGGGCGGCTGGGCCTCCAACTCGAAGTATCCCTTCCTGTCGGCGCTGCGCGCGGCGGCGCAGATGGTGTCCTACGAGGTCTCCATCGGCTTCGTCCTCGTCACCGTGCTGATGTGCGCGGGGTCGCTGAACCTGTCGGCCATCGTCGAGGCCCAGAACACGCCTTACGGCATTCTCGGCTGGTACTGGCTGCCGCTGTTCCCGATGTTCGTGATCTTCTTCATCTCGGCGCTGGCCGAGACGAACCGCCCGCCCTTCGATCTGGGCGAAGCGGAATCCGAGCTGGTCGCCGGCTTCATGGTCGAATACGGCTCGACCCCGTACATGATGTTCATGCTCGGCGAGTACGTGGCGATCATGACCATGTGCGCGCTGACCACCATCCTGTTCATGGGCGGCTGGCTGCCGCCGGTGCCGGTCGCGCCCTTCACCTGGGTGCCGGGCATCATCTGGTTCCTGCTCAAGGTCCTGCTGGTCTTCTTCATGTTTGCCATGGTGAAGGCGATGGTGCCGCGCTATCGCTACGACCAGCTGATGCGCCTCGGCTGGAAGGTGTTCCTGCCGATCTCGCTGGTGATGGTCGTCGTGGTCGCCAGCGTGCTGCACTTCACGGGCCTCGCGCCCGGCGGGGGCTGAGATGGATGACGGGGTTCTCGCAGCCCTGATGGAAGCCTCCGCCGTCGGTTGGGCGGGGGCGCTAGTGGGTGCCGCCTTCGGCGCGCTCGAATGGTTCATTCTGCCGGGGATCGTCGAAACGTCGATCCGCGGTTCCAAGGAAGCCCGCAAGCTGAACCAGGATCAGCTTGAGGGTGTCATTTCATGGTGGAAGACGGTGATCCGGGTATTCGCCGTTTCGATGCCGCTGGTGGGCTTTGGGCTCGCCGCGGCCATGGCCGAGTGAGGAGAGCGACATGAGATTGGATCTGGCGGCCCGCCAGCTGCTGCTCACCGAGTTTGTCTCGGCGTTCTTCCTGGCGATGCGCTATTTCTTCAAGCCGAAGGCGACGCTGAACTACCCCTTCGAGAAGGGGCCAGTGAGCCCGCGCTTCCGCGGCGAGCACGCGCTGCGCCGCTATCCCAACGGTGAGGAGCGGTGCATCGCCTGCAAGCTGTGCGAGGCGATCTGCCCGGCGCAGGCCATCACCATCGAGGCCGGCCCGCGCCGCAATGACGGCACGCGCCGCACCACCCGTTACGACATCGACATGGTGAAGTGCATCTATTGCGGCTTCTGCCAGGAGGCCTGCCCGGTCGATGCGATCGTCGAGGGACCGAACTTCGAGTTCGCCACCGAAACGCGCGAAGAACTCTACTACGACAAGGCCAAGCTGCTCGCGAATGGCGACCGCTGGGAGCGCGAGATTGCGCGCAACATGGCGCTCGACGCGCCGTATCGCTGACCGCGCAGGGGATGGACGACGTGAAGACCATAACGAGACAAGCCGCCAAGGCTGCCGGCGCGCAACGCGACCAGCGGGCCGGGATGACTGGGGGGTGCCGGGCATGAGCCTCGCCGCGCTGTTCTTCTATCTTTTCGCCGGGGTGGCGGTCGCCTCGGCCTTCATGGTCATCGCGTCGCGGAACCCCGTTCATTCGGTGCTGTTCCTGATCCTGACCTTCGTCAACGCCTCCGGCCTGTTCATCCTGATCGGCGCGGAATTCCTCGCGATGCTGCTGGTCGTCGTCTATGTCGGCGCGGTCGCGGTGCTGTTCCTGTTCGTCGTCATGATGCTCGACGTCGATTTCGTGGAGCTGCGTCAGGGCTTCCTGCAATATCTGCCGGTCGGCGTGCTGGTCGGCCTCGTCTTCCTCGCCGAGCTGGTGCTGGTGTTCGGCTCCTGGAGTTTCGGCGAGGGCGTGACCGGCGCGGTCGCCACCGTGGTGAGCGACGTGCCGAACACGGTGCAGATCGGCCGCGTGCTCTATACCGAGTATGTCTATTTCTTCCAGGCGGCCGGTCTCATCCTGCTCGTCGCCATGATCGGCGCCATCGTGCTGACGCTCCGCCACAAGGAGAACGTCAAGCGCCAGAGCATCCCGGTCCAGAACGCACGCACCAAGGCGACGGCGATGGACGTCGTCAAGGTGCCCTCCGGCAAGGGGCTCTGAGCCATGGCGATCGGTCTTGGGCACTATCTTACCGTGGCGGCGATCCTGTTCACGCTCGGCACGCTCGGCATCTTCCTCAACCGGAAGAACGTCATCGTCATCCTGATGTCGGTCGAGCTGATCCTGCTGGCGGTAAACATCAACCTCGTCGCCTTCTCGGTCTTCCTCGGCAATATCACCGGCCAGATCTTCGCGCTGTTCGTGCTGACGGTCGCCGCCGCCGAGGCCGCCATCGGCCTCGCCATCCTCGTGGTGTTCTACCGCAACCGCGGTTCGATCGCCGTCGAGGACATCAACACGATGAAGGGCTGAGGGAGCCATCATGTTTCAGGCGATTGTCTTCCTCCCCCTCGTCGGGTTCCTGATCGCGGGTCTGTTCGGGCGGATGCTCGGCGCCCGGGCGTCCGAGCTGATCACCACCGGCCTGCTGTTCGCCTCCGCCTTCTTCTCCTGGATCGTGTTCTTTCAGGTCGCCTTTGGCGGCCATGACGGCACGGTGGTGCTGTTCACCTGGATGGCCTCGGGCGATCTTCATGTGAACTGGGCGATCCGCGTCGACACGCTGACCGCGGTCATGCTCATTCTCGTGACCACCGTGTCCTCGCTCGTGCACCTCTATTCCATGGGGTATATGCACGAGGACCCGAGCCGTCCGCGCTTCTTCGCCTATCTCTCGCTGTTCACCTTCGCCATGCTGATGCTGGTGACCAGCGACAACCTGGTCCAGCTGTTCTTCGGCTGGGAAGGCGTGGGGCTGGCTTCCTATCTGCTGATCGGCTTCTGGTACGACAAGCCGTCCGCCTGCGCGGCCGCGATGAAGGCCTTCATCGTCAACCGCGTCGGCGATTTCGGCTTCGCGCTCGGCATCTTCGCGGTCTATCTGATGACCGGCTCGGTCGCTTTCGAGCAGGTGTTCGCCGCCGCCCCGACGCTGATGGACAAGAACATCCTGTTCCTCGGCCATGAGTGGCACGCGCCGACGGTGATCTGCCTGCTGCTGTTCATCGGCGCCATGGGCAAGTCGGCCCAGCTCGGCCTGCACACCTGGCTGCCGGACGCGATGGAAGGCCCGACCCCGGTCTCGGCGCTCATTCACGCCGCCACCATGGTGACGGCCGGCGTCTTCATGGTCGCGCGCCTCTCGCCGCTGTTCGAGCTGTCGACCACCGCGCTCAACGTGGTGATGTTCGTCGGCGCCTCCACCGCCTTCTTCGCGGCGACGGTCGGCTGCGTGCAGAACGACATCAAGCGCGTCATCGCCTATTCGACCTGCTCGCAGCTCGGCTACATGTTCACCGCGCTCGGCGCCGGCGCCTATTCGGTCGGCGTGTTCCACCTGCTGACGCACGGCTTCTTCAAGGCGCTGCTGTTCCTCGGTGCCGGCTCGGTCATCCACGCGATGCACCATGAGCAGGACATGCGGCACATGGGCGGCCTGTGGCGGAAGATCCCGTTCACCTATGTCACCATGCTGATCGGTGGCCTGGCGCTGACGGGTTTCCCCTTCACGGCCGGCTATTTCTCCAAGGACGCGATCATCGAGACCGCGTTCATGAGCCACAGCCCGATCTCGACCTATGCCTTCACGCTGACGGTTGGCGCGGCGCTGCTCACCTCGTTCTACACCTGGCGGCAGATGTTCATGACCTTCCATGGCAAGCCGCACGATCATCATCATTACGAGCACGCGCATGAATCGCCGCTGACCATGCTGATCCCGCTGGGCGTTCTGTCGCTCGGCGCGCTGTTCGCCGGCATGATCCTCTACCCGTACTTTGTCGGGCACGACGTGGATCACTTCTTCCGCGAGTCGATCTTCATGGCCTCGGACAACAAGATCCTCGAGGAGATCCACCACATCCCGGCCTGGGCCAAGTGGTCGCCCACGGTGATGATGGCGCTCGGCTTCGTGGTTGCGTACTGGATGTATGTCGCCAACCCGTCGGTGCCGAAGGCGATCGCCAAGCAGAACGACGTCGGCTACCGCTTCCTGCTCAACAAATGGTACTTCGACGAACTCTATGACTTCCTGTTCGTCCGCCCGACGCTCTGGATCGGCAAGTTCCTGTGGAAGCAGGGCGACGTGCGGGTCATTGACGGCTACGGCCCGAACGGCGTCTCCGCCCGCGTGATCGACGTCACCAACCGGGTGGTCCGGCTGCAGACCGGCTATCTCTACCACTACGCCTTCGTGATGCTCGTCGGCGTCGCGGCCCTCATCACCTGGTTCATGTTCGGCGGGGCGCACTGATGTACGACTGGCCCATCCTTTCGGTCGTCACCTTCCTGCCGCTGGTCGGCGCGCTGCTGATCGTCCTGATGATCCGCGGCGATGACGAGATCGCCCAGCGCAACACGCGCTGGGTCGCGCTCTGGGCGACGCTGGTGACCTTCGTCATCTCGCTGCTGCTGCTGGTCGGCTTCGATGTCGGCGGCACCGAGTTCCAGTTCGTCGAGAACACGCCCTGGCTTGGCGAGATCGCCAATTACCGCATGGGTGTGGACGGCATCTCGCTGCCCTTCGTGCTGCTGACCACGCTCCTGATGCCGATGTGCATCCTGGCGAGCTGGGAGTCGATCAAGGTCCGCGTCAAGGAGTACATGATCTGCTTCCTGCTGCTCGAGACGCTGATGATCGGCACCTTCTCGTCGCTGGACCTGCTGCAGTTCTACATCTTCTTCGAAGGCGGCCTGATCCCGATGTTCCTCATCATCGGCATCTGGGGCGGCAAGCGGCGCATCTACGCGACGTTCAAGTTCTTCCTCTACACGCTGGCCGGCTCCGTGCTCATGATGCTCGCCATCATGGCCATGTACTGGCAGGCCGGCACGACCGACATCGCCGCGCTGCTGAAGTTCGATTTCCCGGCGGGGATGCAGACCTGGCTCTGGCTCGCCTTCTTCGCCTCCTTCGCGGTGAAGATGCCGATGTGGCCGGTCCATACCTGGCTGCCCGACGCCCATGTCGAGGCGCCGACCGCCGGCTCGGTGATTCTGGCGGGCATCCTGCTGAAGATGGGCGGCTACGGCTTCCTGCGCTTCAGCCTGCCGATGTTCCCGGAGGCGTCGGCCTATTTCGCGCCCTTCGTCTTCACCCTCTCGGTGATCGCGATCATCTACACCTCGCTGGTCGCGCTGGTGCAGGAAGACATCAAGAAGCTGATCGCCTACTCCTCCATCGCCCATATGGGCTATGTGACGATGGGCATCTTCACCCTGACCCAGGAAGGCATCCAGGGCGCGGTGTTCCAGATGGTCAGCCACGGCTTCGTCTCGGGCGCGCTGTTCCTGTGCGTCGGCGTGGTCTATGACCGGATGCACACCCGCGAGATCGCCGCCTATGGCGGGCTCGTGCACCGCATGCCGATCTACGCCACGGTGTTCATGATCTTCACCATGGCCAATGTCGGCCTGCCGGGCACGTCGGGCTTCATCGGTGAATTCCTCACTCTGCTCGCCGCCTTCGGCCGCAATAGCTGGGTCGCCCTGTTCGCCACCACCGGCGTCATCCTCTCCGCGGCCTATGCGCTCTGGCTGTACCGCCGGGTGATCTTCGGGCCGCTGGAGAAGGACAGCCTGAAGGGCATCCTCGATCTCAACGGCCGCGAGATGGTGTCGCTCGTCCCGCTGCTGTTCTTCACCATCCTGTTCGGCGTGTGGCCGCAGCCGATCCTCGACGCCTGCAATGTGGCGGTAGGCGCGATTGTCGCGCGTGCCGACATGGCAGCCGACGCGATCAAGGCCGCGAGCCTGGTGCTGCCTTGAAACGTGACCTGATGACCGCGGAGCCCCGCCAATGACCTTCTCCCTTGCCGCGCTCGGCCCCGCGCTGCCCGAATTGCTGCTGGCCGTCTCCGCCATCGCGCTGATCCTGTTCGGCGCGATCGTCGGGCCGAAGTCGACCGACATGGTCAACGGCTTCGCGCTGGCCGCGATCTTCGCCGCGCTGGTCCTCGTCGTCCTCGGCCCGTCCGAGGCGGTGCTGTTCAATGGCAGCTTCCAGGTGGACGCCTATTCGCGCTTCCTGAAGGTGCTGGCGCTGATCGGCGCCGGCGCCACGCTCGCCATGTCGGTGGACTGGCTGAAGATCGAGAAGCAGAGCCGCTTCGAGTTCGCCATCCTGGTCCTGCTCTCGACGCTCGGCATGATGATGCTGATCTCGGCGGGTGACCTGATCGCGCTCTATATGGGGCTCGAACTGATGAGCCTGGCGCTCTATGTCATCGCCGCGAACAACCGGGATTCGGTGCGCTCCACCGAAGCCGGCCTCAAATACTTCGTCCTCGGCGCGCTCTCCTCGGGCATGCTGCTGTACGGCGCCTCGCTGATCTACGGCTTCACCGGCTCGGTGAACTTCGCCCAGATCGCCAATGCGGCGCGCGAGCCCTCGCTCGGCCTCGTCTTCGGCATCGTGTTCGTCTTCGCCGGCCTCTGCTTCAAGGTGTCGGCGGTGCCGTTCCACATGTGGACGCCGGACGTCTATGAGGGCGCCCCGGCGCCGGTCACGGCCTTCTTCGCGGCCGCCCCGAAGGTCGCCGCCATGGCGGTGTTCGTGCGCTTCACCATGGAAGCCCTGCCGCATGTCGTGCACCAGTGGCAGCAGATCATCGTCTTCGTCTCGATCGCCTCCATGGCGCTCGGCTCCTTCGCGGCGATCGGCCAGCGCAACCTCAAGCGCCTGATGGCCTATTCCTCGATCGGCCATATGGGCTACGCGCTGGTCGGCCTCGCCGCCGGCACGGAGCAGGGCGTGCGCGGCGTACTGGTCTACATGACCGTCTATATGGCGATGACGCTCGGCACCTTCGCCTGCATCCTGTCGATGCGCCGCAAGGACGGCATGGTGGAGAATTATGACGAGCTGGCCGGCCTCGCCCGCACCAGCCCGATCAAGGCCTTCATGCTGGCGGCGCTGATGTTCTCGCTCGCCGGCATCCCGCCGCTCGCCGGCTTCCTCGCCAAGTACTATGTCTTCCTCGCCGCCATCGAGTCCGGGCTCTACGCCCTCGCGGTGATCGGCGTGCTCTCCAGCGTGGTCGGCGCGTTCTATTATCTGCGCATCGTCAAGGTGATGTATTTCGACGAGCCGGCGGCGGCCTTCGAGCCCATGCCGGGCGAGCTGCGCGCCGTGCTGGCCGTCTCCGGCCTGTTCACCCTGTTGCTGTTCGTCTATCCGGCGCCCCTGCTGGCGGCGGCGGGTGTGGCGGCGCGGGCGCTTTTCTGAGGATGGCAGGGTCTTCGGGCGCGCCATCATCGGGCGCAACGCCTGTCGTTCGTTTCGACGAGATCGGCTCCACCAATGCGGAGGCGCTGGCCCGGGCAACCGGGCCGGCGCCTTGCTGGTTCGTGGCCTGCCGCCAGACGCAGGGCAGGGGCCGGCGCGGGCGGGTCTGGTCGTCCGAGCCGGGCAATCTCTATGCCTCGCTGCTGCTGGTGCAGCCGGCGCCGTCGGCGCGGCTGCCGGAGCTGTGCTTCGTCGCCTCGCTGGCGCTGCACGACGCGGTGCGGGACGTTACCGGCATCGATCCCTTGCGCATCGGCCTGAAATGGCCGAATGACGTGCAGATCGACGGTTCCAAGCTCGCGGGCATTCTCATCGAGGGTACGGTCCTGCCGGATGCGCGCAATGCGGCGGTGATCGGCTTCGGGGTCAACTGCGCCCACCATCCGCTGGACGCGCCCTATCCGACCACCGATCTCGGTGCGTCCGGCTTTCCCACCGATCCGGTGAGCCTGCTTGCCGCGCTGGACGCGGCGATGCGGGCGCGGCTGGCGCAATGGGACGGCGGACGCGGTTTTGAAGCGACGCGCGAGGCGTGGCTGCGCCGTGCGCCGGGCGTCGGGCGGGCCGTGACCGTTCGTCTCGGCGAGCGCGAGACGCATGGCATCTTCGAGGCACTGGATGTTTCCGGTGCTATGGTTCTGCGACGCGCCGATGGCGCACGCGAGACGATCAATGCCGGAGACGTGTTTCCCGCGCCCGGCCTGCAGGCTTGAAAGGCAACTGAGTGAACAAATCGACGGAGGAGCTGGTGTTCGCGCCGCTGGGCGGCGTGGGCGAGATCGGCATGAATCTGGGCCTGTATGGGTTCGGCCCCCGCCAGCGGCGCAAATGGCTGGCGGTCGATCTCGGCATTTCCTTCGCCTCGCCGGATGTGCCGGGCATCGACATCATCATGCCGGACGTCACCTTCCTGGAGCGCGAGCGCGAGCAGGGCAATCTCGTCGGTCTCGTGCTGACCCATGGCCATGAAGACCATGTGGGCGCCCTGGTCGATCTGTGGCCGCGTCTGGCCTGCCCGGTCTACACCACGCCCTTCACCCACGCGCTGGCGGAAGCCCGCCGGCTGAACGAGCCCGGCGCGCCGAAGATCCCGTTCCATGTCATCCCGAGCGGCGGGCGGGCGCAGATCGGCCCGTTCAACGTGGAATTCGTGCCGGTCGCCCATTCCATCCCCGACAGCCACTCGCTGGCCATTCGCACCTCGCTCGGCCTCGTGGTGCATACCGGCGACTGGAAGATCGACCCCACCCCGGTGGTCGGCAATGTCACCGATCCCGCGCGGTTCATGGCGCTGGGCGATGAGGGCGTGCGGGCGATCATCTGCGATTCGACCAACGCCATCCGCGAGGGCATCTCGCCCTCCGAGACCGACGTGCAGCATGTTCTCGCCGAATTGATCGCCAAGGCGCCGGCCCGCGTCGCGGTGACGACCTTCGCCTCGAATGTCGCGCGCATCCGCTCCATCGCCGAGGCGGCGATCCGCAACGGGCGTGAGGTGGTGCTGGTCGGCCGCGCGATGGAGCGCGTCATCGGCGTCGCCCGCGAGCAGCGCCTGCTGGACGGGCTTCCCGCCTTCCGCTCGGCCGATGCCTATGGCTTCCTGCCGCGCGACAAGGTGGTGGCCATCCTCACGGGTAGCCAGGGCGAACCTCGCGCCGCGCTGGCCCGCATCGCCGATGACGATCATCCCGAGATCGCGCTGTCGCCCGGCGATCACGTCATCCTGTCCTCGCGCACCATTCCCGGCAATGAGCGGGCGGTGAACCGCATCATCAACTCGCTGATTCTTCAGGGCGTAAAGGTGCTGACCGACCGTGACGCGCTGGTGCATGTCTCCGGCCATCCGCGCCGGGGCGAACTGGAGCAGATGTACAAGTGGCTGCGCCCGCAGGTCTCCGTGCCCGTGCATGGCGAACCGCTGCATCTGTCCGAGCATGCGGAACTGGCGCGCGGCATGGGCGTGCGCGAGGTGGTGCGCCTCGTCGATGGCGACGTGGTGCGCCTGATCAGCGCCGATCCCTCGCTGAGCGCCGAGGTGATCGAGGAAATCCCCTTCGGCCGGCTCTACAAGGACGGCCATGTGCTCATCAAGGCGGCCGATGCCGCCGTCGCCGAGCGCCGCCGCCTGTCCTTCGCCGGCCTCGTCTCGGTGGCGGTCGCCATGACCGCCAAGGGCGAGGTGGTGGGCGATCCGATGATCGACCTGTCCGGCCTGCCGGAGCACGGCGTCGGCGGCAAGCTGCTCGACGAGGTGATCGAGGACGCGATCCTCGACTGCCTCGACGGCCTGCCCAAGGCGCGCCGGCGCGATCCCGACGCGGTTGCCGAAACGCTCACCCGCGCGGTGCGCAATTCGGTCAATCAGGCGTGGGGCAAGAAGCCGCTCTGCCATGTGCTGGTGATCACGGTATGAACGGCTGACGTAGAAGCGGTGCCCCGCGCGCCAGGGCGGGCGGGGCATAGGCGGGACTGATCCCGCGAGCCTATGCCGGGAGCCTTTGCATGATCGGCCGCCTGAACCACGTCGCCCTTGCCGTGCCGGACCTCGCCGCCGCCATCGCGACTTATCGCGACACGCTCGGCGCCGAGGTGTCGGCCATCGTCCCCCAGCCCGAGCATGGGGTGAACACCGTCTTCGTGATGCTGCCCAACACCAAGGTCGAGTTGCTCGGCGCGTTGGGGGAGGGCTCGCCGATCGCGAAATTCCTCGAGCGCAATCCCGAGGGCGGCATCCATCACCTCTGCTATGAGGTGGACGACATCCTCGCCGCGCGCGACCGGCTGACCGCGGCCGGCGCGCGGGTGCTGGGCACCGGCGAGCCGCGCATCGGCGCCCATGGCAAGCCGGTGCTGTTCCTGCATCCCAAGGATTTCCTCGGGACGCTGGTCGAACTCGAACAGGCGTGAGGGCGGGTCATGGGCGTCGGCACCTATATCGCGATCTATTTCATCGTCTGGTGGACGGTGATCTTCACCGTGCTGCCCTGGGGCGTGCGCTCGCAGCACGAGGACGCTGTCATTGACGACGGCACCGAGCCCGGCGCGCCGCAGCGCCCGCTGCTGATCCGCAAGATGGTGATCACCAGCGTTGTCGCGGGGGTGATCGTCGGCCTGTTCGCATGGTCGGTGGAAACGGGCCGTCTGCGGCTCGACATGTTTCCCATGCCGGTGAAGCTCTACCAGCCCGGCTAGGCGGCAAACGGCACAAACGGGACCTGAGGCAAAAAAAGAGGCGGGATCAGAGATCCCGCCCTCTTTGTTCTGAACGCCCGCGCCCGATTCCGTGTCGTTTCGACATCTGCCAGGGGGCTTTCTTTGCCGTCATTCCTCCCGAGACCTGGACCGGCATCGCGCTTACAGCGGCGGCTGGCGGACCTCTTTCTAGAGGCCGGCACCATAGATCAACAAAGCACAGCTTGTCATCCTTGCGTCGCAAAAGATCGATGGTGCAATGCAATAGGAAACGTTGCCATTACTTGGCAACCACCCCGGTCCCTTGCCTCGCCGGCGCCCGCCGCCGGGCCGCAAGGCGCTGCCGCGCGCGAGGGCTTGTATTTTGCTGACCGATCCGGTTTCTGTCCGCCATTATTGATGGGCCTCGATCCGGCCGAATCGTGAGTTTGCCGATGCGCCTCTCCCGCTACTTCCTTCCCATCCTCCGCGAAGTGCCGAAGGAAGCGGAAATCGTCTCGCACCGCCTCATGCTGCGCGCCGGCATGATCCGGCAGGAGAGCGCGGGCATCTATGCCTGGCTGCCGCTCGGCAAGCGCGTGCTGGACAAGATCTGCAACGTCGTGCGCGAGGAGCAGAACCGCGCCGGGGCGATCGAGATCATGATGCCGACCATCCAGTCGGCGGACCTCTGGCGCGAAAGCGGGCGCTATGACGATTACGGCAAGGAGATGCTCCGCATCAAGGACCGGCACGAGCGCGAGATGCTCTACGGCCCGACCAATGAGGAAATGCTCACCGAGATCGTCCGCGCCTATGTGAAGTCCTACAAGGACCTGCCGCTGAACCTCTACCACATCCAGTGGAAGTTCCGCGACGAGGTGCGCCCGCGCTTCGGCGTCATGCGCTCGCGCGAATTCCTGATGAAGGACGCCTATTCGGTCGACCTCGATTTCGAGAGCGCCGTCACCTCCTACAACCGCATGTTCGTTGCGTATTTGCGCACCTTCGCGCGGCTCGGGCTGAAGGCGATCCCGATGGTGGCCGATACCGGCCCGATCGGCGGCAATCACAGCCATGAATTCATCATCCTCGCCTCCACCGGCGAGAGCCAGGTGTTCTGCCATTCCGACTATCTGGAGATGGCGACGCCCGGCTCCGACGTCGATTTCGACGATGCCGGCGCGCTTCAGGACATCGTGAACCGCTGGACCAGCCTTTATGCGGCCACGGAAGAGAAGCATGAGGAAGAGGCGTTCACCGCGATTCCCGACGGTCAGCGCCTGTCCGCCCGGGGTATCGAAGTGGGGCATATCTTCTATTTCGGCACCAAATATTCGGAGCCGATGGGCGCCAAGGTGACCGGACCGGACGGCGTCGAGCGCCCCGTTCATATGGGCTCCTATGGCATCGGTCCCTCGCGCCTCGCTGCGGCGATCATCGAAGCCTCGCATGACGAGAACGGCATCATCTGGCCGGAGGCGATCGCGCCCTTCCGTGTCGGCCTGCTGAACCTCAAGGCCGGCGACGCGGCGACGGATGCCGCCTGCGACACCATTTATGCCGAACTGATGGCCCGCAATGTCGACGTGCTCTATGACGACACGGACGAGCGGCCAGGTTCCAAATTCGCCACCGCCGACCTTATCGGCCTGCCCTGGCAGATCATCGTCGGGCCCAAGGGGCTGGCCGCCGGCACGGTGGAGCTGAAGCGCCGGGCCGATGGCTCGCGCGAGACGCTCACCGTCGCGGCGGCACTGCAACGGATCCTCGGATGAACGCAGCGTCGCGCCCGGACAAGGCCGCGAAGGCAAAGGCCGCCAAGGTGAAAGCCTCGGTCGCGGCCGAGCCGGGAGAGCCCAACGGCACGCGCCCCTTCAGCGCGTTCGAATGGATGCTCTCGCTGCGCTATTTGCGGGCGCGCCGCAAGGAAGGCTTCATCTCGGTCATTGCCGGCTTCTCCTTCCTCGGCATCATGCTGGGCGTGGCGACGCTCATCATCGTCATGGCGGTGATGAACGGCTTCCGTACCGAACTTCTGTCGAAAATTCTCGGGCTGAACGGCCATCTTCTGGTGCAGCCGCTCGACAGCCCGCTCACCGACTATGACGCGGTCGCCAAGCGCATCGCCGGGGTGCCGGGCATCACGCTCGCCGTGCCGCTGGTGGAAGGGCAGGCGCTCGCCTCCTCGGCCTTCAATGCCGGCGGCGTGCTGGTGCGCGGCATCTCCGAGACAAATCTGCGGGCGCTGCCGGCGATCGGCGCCAATATCAAGCAGGGCACGCTCGAAGGCTTTGACGACGGGAGCGGCATCGCCATCGGCAAGCGCCTCGCCGACCAGCTCTCCTTGCAGGCCGGGGACAATCTCACTCTGGTCGCGCCGCGCGGCGCGGTGACGCCGATGGGCACCACCCCGCGCATCAAGGTCTACAAGATCGCGGCGGTATTCGAGATCGGCATGTCGGAATATGACAGCGCCTTCGTCTTCATGCCGTTGCCCGAGAGCCAGGCCTATTTCAACAAGAACGGCGATGTGACGGCGATCGAGGTCTACACCGACAATCCCGACAACATGGACCATTTCCGCGCCGCCGTGCACGCCGCCGCCGAGCGGCCGGTCTATATCGTCGACTGGCGCCAGCGAAACGCCACCTTTTTCAACGCGCTTCAGGTCGAGCGCAATGTGATGTTCCTGATCCTCACGCTGATCGTGGTGGTGGCGGCCTTCAACATCATTTCCGGCCTCAACATGCTGGTGAAGGATAAGGGGCGCGACATCGGCATCCTGCGCACCATGGGCGCCTCGCGAGGCTCTATCATGCGCATCTTCCTCGTCACCGGCGCCGCCATCGGCGTGGTCGGCACGCTGGCCGGCTTCGTGCTCGGGCTGGTCGTGTGCCTCAATGTCGAGGAAATCCGCCAGTTCATCTCCTGGATCACCGCCACCGAGCTGTTCTCGCCCGAGCTTTATTATCTCAGCCGCCTGCCGGCCGAGATGAATGCCGGTGAGACCACCACCGTCGTCATCATGGCGCTGGTGCTGTCCTTCCTCGCACCGCTCTACCCGTCCTGGCGCGCCGCGCGCCTCGATCCGGTGGAAGCGTTGCGCTACGAGTAGGAGGCGCGGCGATGCCCGGTCCCATGGAAGCCGCGCTGCGGCTCGACGGCGTGCAGCAATCCTATACGCAGGGCGACGGTCAGCTCGACATCCTGCGCGGCGCCGACTTCGTCGTCATGCCCGGCCAGTCGGTGGCGCTGGTGGCGCCGTCCGGCACCGGCAAGTCGACGCTGCTGCACATTTCCGGCCTGCTGGAACATCAGGACGCCGGCGAGGTCTATATTGGCGGCGTCGCCACGGCGGGCCTGCCCGATCAGGCGCGCACCCGCATCCGCCGCACCGATATCGGCTTCGTCTACCAGTTCCATCATTTGCTGCCGGAGTTCTCGGCGCTGGAAAACGTCATGCTGCCTCAGATGATCCGCGGCCTCGGCAAGAAGGAAGCCGCGCGCCGGGCGGAGGAACTGCTCGGCTATCTCGGCCTCGGCAAGCGGTTGAAGCACCGCCCGGCCGAGCTTTCCGGCGGCGAGCAGCAGCGCGTCGCCATCGCCCGCGCGGTCGCCAATGCGCCGCGCCTGCTGCTGGCCGACGAGCCGACCGGCAATCTCGACCCGCACACCGCCGACCACGTGTTCCACGCGTTGTCGCAGCTGGTGGAGGCGACCGGCCTCGCTGCCATCATCGCCACCCACAATCTGGCCCTGGCGGACCGGATGCACCGGCGCGTCACCCTTGATGAAGGTCTGGTCGTCGAACTCGGCTGAAACGGGGCCCGCATCGGGGCGGGGCAGGGGCGTTCGACCTGCCGGCGTTTGAGTCGCCCGATCGCACTTGGCGCGGCTATTGCGCTGTTTTCCCGACTTGAAGCCGGCTGCGATACCCCTACGATCCGGTACGGACGCTCCTATCCCACCCGCCACGAGTCGGACCGATGCCGCAATTGATCGCCGATCTCGACCATATATCGCTCCTGGCCCTCGGCGTGGCGGCGGCGGTGCTTCTCATCATCGTCCTGCGCTGGATGGGCGAGCGTGTCGCGCCATCGGCCGCCGGGGTGCCGCTCGAGGGCGACGGCAGTTTCGACTACACCATCGCCGGCACGTCCGATCATCAGCCGGTGCTCGGCCGCATCGCCGGTCATCCCGATACCGATGGCCATGACTGCACCGCCGAACTGGTGCCGGACATGGCCCGCACGGGCGAATTGCGCGGCATCTGGGTTCTGGTCGATGGCGCGCGGGTCGGCCATATCCTGCCGGCCGAGACCGCTATGTTCCACGCGGTGATGGGCGGGCGGCGGGGCCGCTGCGAGGCCGTCATCGCCGTGCATGCGGACGGGGAACTTGTTGTGCGCCTCGACACCGTATGGCCGCCGCGCCTCGCCTGAGCCCCTTCTGGCGCGTTCCCAGTCTTTCATCCGTGCCGCCATCCGTGACGCCACATCGGCGGCTTCCGATTCGCGCGACATGGCGCGTATCCGTTACCGGCTCGTTAACCACCGGCGCGAACGAAAGAAGAACATGGCTTGATAATGGGGATTGCGGGAGTCATGTTCTCATTCTGTTCTTCAGGAGGTCGACATGATCCGCATCCTTTTCCAGGAAGTCGCCGCGCTCGCATCCGTCGGACTGTTCGTCGCCATGATCGGCATCTGGGCCGGCGTGTTCGCCGGCGTCTGAGCCTCATAGGGGGCTGAGGACAGCGGGGACCACCCGCTTGCGATGGTGGACGCGGCGCCCGGCCTTGCCCACCATGCTATCCCGAACCGCGAATCGCAGGAGATCAGCATGGCCGGAACCGCGAGTGATGTCGGATTCGTCCATCTGCATGTGCACTCCTCCTTCTCCCTGCTCGAAGGCGCGCTCAGCGTCGGCAAGTTGGCGGATCTCGCCAAGAAGGACCACCAGCCGGCCATCGCCCTGACCGACACCGGCAATCTTTTCGCGGCACTGGAATTCTCCGAGAAGATGTCCGGCTCCGGCATCCAGCCGATCATCGGCTGCTCGCTGGCGATCGACCTCCCCGGACCCGCCCCGCGCGGCCCAGTCGCCTCCGAGCGCCCGCGCATCGTGCTGCTGGCCGCCTCGCAGGAGGGGTGGAACAATCTGATGGAGCTGGTATCGCGCTCCTTTCTGGAGACCTCGTCGGACGGCGCGCCGCATATCAAGCTGGACTGGCTTGACGCCGCTCATACTGGCCTGATTGCACTGACTGGCGGCCCCACTGGCCCGATCGACCGCGCCATCGCCGCCGGCAGCAACGACCTCGCCGAGCAGCGGCTGGAGGCTCTTTCGGCCCTTTTCGGCGATCGCCTCTATGTCGAAATCCAGCGCCATGGCGTGGCGGAGGAGCGCCGCGTCGAGCCCACGCTGATCGACCTCGCCTACCGCCTCGACCTCCCGCTGGTCGCCACCAACGAGCCTTTCTTCGGCGCGCAGGACGATTACGAGGCCCATGACGCGCTGATCTGCATCGCCGAAGGCCGCCTCGTCGCGGAAGGCGACCGCCGGCAATTGACGCCGGATCACCGTTTCCGCACCCGTGCGGAGATGATGGAGCTGTTTGCGGATCTGCCGGAAGCCCTTGCGAATACGGTAGAAATCGCCCAGCGTTGCGCCTATCGGCCGCGCACGGTGAAGCCGATCCTGCCGCGCTTCACGCTCGACCGCGACGAGGCGGAGGAACTGCGGCTGCAGGCCGAGGAGGGGCTGCGCCAGCGGCTCGGCGTGCATGGTCCCGCGCCCGGTCTGACGGTGAAGGACTATGAGGACCGGCTCGCCTTCGAGCTGTCCATCATCGAGAAGATGAAGTTCCCCGGCTACTTCCTCATCGTGTCGGACTTCATCAAATGGGCCAAGGCGCAGGGCATTCCGGTCGGCCCCGGCCGTGGTTCGGGCGCCGGCTCGCTGGTCGCATACTCCCTCACCATCACCGACCTCGACCCCCTCCGCTTCGGCCTGCTGTTCGAGCGATTCCTCAATCCCGAGCGCGTGTCGATGCCCGACTTCGACATCGACTTCTGCCAGGAAAGACGTGACGAAGTAATAAGATACGTCCAGCAGCGGTATGGCCGCGATCAGGTTGCGCAGATCATCACCTTCGGTACGCTGCAGGCCCGCGGCGTGCTGCGCGATGTCGGGCGCGTGCTCGAAATGCCCTATGGCCAGGTCGACAAGCTCTGCAAGCTGGTGCCGCAGAACCCGGCCAATCCTGTCACGCTGAAGCAGGCGATCAATGACGAGGCGCGGCTTCAGGCGGAAGCCGATGCCAATCCGGTGGTCAAGCGCGCCTTCGACATCGCCACCCGGCTGGAAGGCCTCAACCGCCACGCCTCGACCCATGCCGCCGGCATCGTGATCGGCGACCGGCCGCTCGCCCAGCTCGTGCCGCTCTACCGAGACCCGCGCTCGGACATGCCGGTCACCCAGTACAACATGAAATGGGTCGAGCAGGCCGGTCTGGTGAAGTTCGACTTCCTCGGCCTCAAGACGCTCACCGTGCTCCAGACCGCCGTGCGGCTGGTGGCGCAGCGCGGAATTACCCTCGATCTCACCACCATTCCGCTCGACGATCCAAAGAGTTACGCCATGCTGACGCGGGGCGAGACGGTCGGCGTGTTCCAGGTGGAAAGCGCGGGCATGCGGCGCGCGCTGGTCGACATGAAGCCGGACCGGCTGGAGGACATCATCGCCCTTGTGGCGCTGTATCGTCCGGGCCCGATGGCCAATATCCCGGTCTATTGCGCGGTGAAGAACGGTCAGGAGAAGGCCGCCTATGCCCATCCCGCGCTGGAGGCGAGCCTCAAGGAGACCTACGGCGTCATCATCTACCAGGAACAGGTGATGCAGATCGCGCAGACGCTGTCGGGCTATTCGCTCGGCGAAGCGGATCTTTTGCGCCGCGCCATGGGCAAGAAGATCCGCGCAGAGATGGACAAGCAGCGCGAACGCTTCGTCGATGGCGCCACCGAGCGCGGCGTGCCCAAGGCCAAGGCGTCGGAAATCTTTGATCTGCTGGCGAAATTCGCTGACTACGGCTTCAACAAGAGCCACGCGGCGGCCTATGCGCTGGTCGCCTACCAGACCGCCTATATGAAGGCGAACTACCCGACCGAGTTCCTCGCCGCCTCCATGACGCTCGACATGGGCAACACCGACAAGCTCGCGGAATTCCGCCAGGAGGCGCAGCGTCTGGGCATCGAGGTGATGCCGCCTTCGGTGAACCATTCCGGCCGCGAATTCGCGGTGAAGGACGGCAAGATCCTCTACGCGCTCGCCGCCATCAAGGGCGTGGGCGTTCACGCCGTGGACGCCATTGTCGAGGCGCGGGCGGAACGGCCCTTCGCCAGTCTCTCGGACTTCGCCGCGCGCATCAACGCCAAGGCCTTGAACAAGCGGACGATGGAGAGCCTGGTCAATGCCGGGGCCTTCGACGCGCTGGAGAGGAACCGCGCCCGCGTGGCCGTGGCGGTCGATCCGGTGCTGGCCCATGCCGCTTCGGTCGGCGCGGAGGCGGCGTCCGGTCAGGGCAACATGTTTGGCGGCCCGGCGCAGGCGACCGAACTGCCGATCCCGAACGTCGCGCCCTGGCTGCCGGCCGAGCGGCTGCAGAAGGAATATGATGCCATCGGCTTCTTCCTTACCGGCCACCCGCTCGACGATTACGCCAAGGCACTGGAGAAGCTGCGCGTGCAACGGTGGATGGACTTCCAGCGTTCCGTCCGCGCCGGCCATGGCTTTGGCCGATTGGCCGCCACGGTGGTGAGTCGACAGGAGCGGCGCACCAAGAGCGGCAGCAAGATGGGCATTGTCGGCCTCTCCGATCCGTCCGGCCAGTTTGAGGCGGTGCTGTTCTCCGAGGCGCTCAACCAGTACCGTGAGTTGCTGGAGCCGGGGAGGGCGCTGCTGCTGCAGGTCTCGGCCGAGCTTCAGGGCGAGGATGTGCGGGCCCGCATCCAGACCGCCGAGCCGCTGGATGAGGCCACGGCCCGGATGCAGAAGAGCATGCGTATCTTCCTGCGCTCGCCCGAGCCGCTGGACAGCGTTGCCTCGCGCCTCAATTCGCTGGCCGGCAATGGACGCGGCGATGGCGAGGTGGCGCTGGTGCTGCTGGTCGGCGAGCGGGGCGAGACCGAGGTCGAGGTGAAGCTGCCGGGCCGTTTCAACCTCTCGCCGCAGATTGCCGGTGCGCTGAAGGCGGTGCCGGGCGTGGTCGATGTGGAGGCGGCCTGAGAGGATATTAGGATGTGGTCCCGTCTCGCAGAGTGCCTCTTTCAAGCTGAAAGCGACGATGGCATGGAGTTGGTGCAGGTTGCATCAACATCCGAATTGCGAGGGTTCGTTCCAGAAGAGGCGTGCTGTCACCAGAACGCGCGGAGATACTCGCGTGTGGTGCCCGGCTGTGTCCCTGTTGAGGGATGGCATGTCACTGCGGAAGGTTATTACACTAAGCACTCTGTTGTACGACTTCCGAACGCGAGATTGCTCTGTGTCACGCTTGATCCGGAGAGGTATCGTCAATTCCAATTTATTGTTCATCGTTGCGATTGGTTGGTAGTGGGGCAAAGCTTCGAAGACGCTCCAGTCGTCGTGAATATGGCATCGTATCTGCCGCCGGTTATCGCTTCCTAGCCCTTCCGACTTGCACGTATGGGCGCTTTCGCGTATAGGCCGCGCCATTCCGCACGCGGGTTCGCGGCCGGGCTCCCTGTCCTATTTCTGATGGACAGGACGCACCAGTCGCTCCGGTGCCGTCGCCGAATGGTTCGGCGCGGCCATGCCCGCGGAGGCTCAACCGGACGAGAGAATACGATGGCGATTCCTGATTTCACCATGCGGCAGCTGCTCGAAGCTGGCGTTCACTTCGGTCACCAGTCGCACCGCTGGAACCCGAAGATGGCCCCCTTCATCTTCGGCACCCGTAACAACATCCACATCATCGACCTGGCCCAGACCGTGCCGGCGCTGCACCGCGCGCTTCAGGCCGTGTCCGACACCGTGGCCCGTGGCGGCCGCGTGCTGTTCGTCGGCACCAAGCGTCAGGCGGCCGATTCCGTGGCCGATGCGGCCAAGCGTTCGGCCCAGTACTATGTGAACTCCCGCTGGCTCGGCGGCATGCTGACCAACTGGAAGACCATTTCCCACTCCATCGCCCGCCTGAAGAAGCTCGAAGAGCTGCTCAATGCCGGCGAGGGCGTCGGCTACACCAAGAAGGAGCGCCTGACGCTCCAGCGCGAGAAGGAAAAGCTGGATCGCGCCCTCGGCGGTATCCGCGACATGGGCGGCATTCCCGACCTTCTCTTCGTGATCGACACCAACAAGGAAGACCTTGCGGTTGCCGAAGCGCGCCGTCTGGGCATCCCGGTTGCCGCGATCCTCGACACCAATTGCGACCCGGACGGCATTGCCTTCCCGGTTCCCGGCAATGACGACGCCGGTCGCGCGATCAACCTCTATTGCGACCTGATCGCCCGCGCCGCCATTGACGGCATTGGCCGCGCCCAGGGTGACTTCGGCATCGACATCGGTGCCTCCGAGGCCCCGCTCGTCGAGGACCTGCCGGTCGAGACCGTGTGGACCAGTCTTGAGCCGCTCTCGGGCCCGCGCGGCATTGCCGACGACCTGAAGAAGCTGACCGGCGTTTCCCCGGTCATCGAGAAGAAGCTGACCGACCTCGGCATCTTCCATTACTCGCAGATCGCCGGGCTCAATGCCGACGACGCCCATCGTCTGGGCGAAGAAGTCGGCCTGCCCGGCCGCGTGGACGGCTGGGTTGCGCAGGCGAAGGAACTGACCGCCGAGGTCGAGTGACACTCGCCTTCGCGAAGGCGTCACTATCGGACGCCAAGCATTGAATCGCACGGCCGGCCCGGGGACCCTCGGCCGGCCGTGTCGTCGAATGACAGTTGAGATCGTGAGGGATCGAACATGGCCAACATCACCGCGGGCATGGTGAAGGAGCTGCGCGACAAGACCGGCGCCGGCATGATGGATTGCAAGGGCGCGCTCAACGAAGTGGACGGCGACATCGAAGCCGCCATCGACTGGCTGCGCAAGAAGGGCCTGGCCAAGGCCGCCAAGAAGGCTGGCCGCGTCGCCGCCGAGGGTCTGATCGGCGTTGCCGTATCCGGCACCAAGGGCGTTGTGGTCGAGGTGAATTCCGAGACCGATTTCGTCGCGCGCAACGAGCAGTTCCAGCAGCTCGTTTCCGGTATCGCCAAGGTAGCGCTCGGCGCTGGCGCCGATGTCGAGGCCATCAAGGCCAGCGACTTCCCGACCGGCGGCAAGGTGGAGGAGGTTATCTCCACCACGATCGCCACCATCGGCGAGAACATGAACCTGCGCCGCGCCGCGGCGGTCGAAGTCAGCTCCGGCGTGATCGGCTCCTATGTCCACGGTTCGGTGGGCGAGGGCCTCGGCAAGATCGGCGTGCTCGTCGCGCTTGAGTCGACCGGCAATCAGGACGAACTCGCGGCTCTCGGCCGTCAGATCGCCATGCATGTCGCCGCCGCCAGCCCGCAGGCGCTTGATGCCGCCGGTATCGACGCCGACGTTATTGCCCGTGAAAAGGGTGTGCTCGCCGAGAAGGCCAAGGCCTCCGGCAAGCCGGACAATGTGGTCGAGAAGATCGTCGAGAGCGGCCTGAAGACTTTCTTCAAGGAAGTCACGCTGGTCGAGCAGGCGTTCATCCATGACCCGTCCAAGACGGTGGCCCAGGCGGTCAAGGAAAGCGAAGGCAAGGTCGGCGCGCCGATCAAGCTGGTCGGCTTTGTCCGCTTCGGTCTCGGCGAGGGTGTCGAGAAGCAGGAAAGCGACTTCGCCGCCGAAGTCGCCGCCGCTGCCGGCGTCTGATCGACTCTGTCGTTGATAAACACACGCCGGGCCGCCCGCGGGCTGCCCGGCGTGTTTTAATGTCCGCGCCCTCCCGAATCGCGCGCTTGCCGAGGTGCCTCATGTCCGCTTCCGCTGAAACCAGCGAACTCGCCTATGGGCGTGTATTGGTGAAGGTGTCCGGTGAGGCCTTGATGGGCAGCGAGGCATTCGGCCTCCACTGGCCGACAATCGAGAGCATCGCCGCCGATCTGGTCGAGGCGCACCGCACGGGAGCGCAGATCGCCGTTGTCGTCGGCGGCGGCAACATCCTGCGCGGGGCCAGCGTGGCCGGCCAGGGGCTCGACCGCGCCACCGCCGACCATATGGGCATGCTCGCCACGGTGATGAACGCGCTCGCCCTTGAGAAGGCTGTCGAACAGGCCGGCTGCCCGGCGCGCACGCTCTCCGCCATTCCCATGCCGACCATCTGCGAGCCCTATGCCCGCCAGACCGCCTCCCGCCATCTCGATCGCGGGCGCGTGGTGCTGCTCGCCGGCGGTACCGGCAACCCCTATTTCACCACCGATACCGGCGCCGTGCTGCGCGCCGCCGAGCTTGAATGCCACGCGGTGATGAAGGCGACCAATGTGGACGGCGTCTATACCGCCGATCCCAAGCGCGACCCGTCCGCCATCCGCTATGAGCGGTTGACGCATGACGAGGCGCTGGCGAAGGATCTCAAGGTGATGGACGCCGCTGCCTTCGCGCTGGCCCGCGAGGCGAAGCTACCGATCATCGTGTTTTCGATCCGGGAGCCGGGCGCAATTGCGGCGGCGTTGCGCGGCGAGGGCCGTTCGACCACCGTAGCACCGTAATTGCTTGCCCTTCATCGAAGGCTGGATCGTAATCACTTGCCACGCGCGCCGATCCATTCGATATAGCCGCCGACCCGTTTGCGGCACCGGTTCCGGCGCCCCCTCGTCGGGCCTCGGTGCCTGGCATATGAGTAAAAGAGGTCCGCATGAGCACTGATCCGACTGATATTGCCGATCTGAAGCGTCGTATGCAGGGGGCCATTGGCGTCCTCAAGCAGGATCTGGGCGGGCTGCGCACCGGGCGCGCCTCCGCGAGCCTGCTGGAGCCGATCCAGGTCGATGCCTATGGCAGCCATATGCCGCTCAATCAGGTGGCATCGGTCAATGTTCCCGAGCCGCGCATGCTCTCCGTGCAGGTGTGGGACCGCGGGATGGTGGCGGCCGTCGAAAAGGCGATCCGCGATTCCAACCTCGGCCTCAATCCGCAGACCGAAGGCCAGGTGCTGCGCGTGCGCATCCCCGAGCTGACGCAGGAGCGCCGCCAGGAACTGGTCAAGGTCGCCCATAAATATGCCGAGGCCACGCGCGTGTCGGTTCGCCATGTCCGTCGTGACGGCCTTGATGCGCTCAAGAAGGCGGAGAAGGATGGGCTGATGAGCTCGGACGATCTCGATCGCCTTGCCGATCAGGTGCAGAAGGCGACCGACCAGTCGATCACCGAGATCGATCAGGTTCTTTCGGCGAAGGAAAAGGAAATCCTCGCCATCTAACGGTCGCGCGTCATCCGCGCCCGAGGAGGGGGCTCCGTGAATATCGCCAAATTCGGACTGTCGATCGGAACCCCTCGTGCTGCGGACGAGGCTGACGTTGCCGGTGGCGGCGGGGCCTTGCCGCGTCACGTCGCCATCATCATGGATGGCAATGGCCGCTGGGCGAAGGCGCATGGCATGCCCCGCTTCGAGGGGCACCGTCGCGGTGTCGAGGCGGTCCGGCGCACGGTGACGGCCGCTCGCGAGATCGGCCTTGAGGCGATCACCCTCTACAGTTTCTCCAGCGAGAACTGGTCGCGGCCCATGGCCGAGATCAGCGAGTTGATGGGCCTGCTCAAGCGGTTCATCCGTTCCGACCTGCGTGATCTCCACGCCAACAATGTCCGCGTGCGGATCATTGGCGAGGGTCATCCGGGCGACTCCGAGGTGCAGGCGCTGCTCGACGAGGCGCAGGCGGTGACACAGGCCAATACCGGCCTTTGCCTCACCGTTGCCTTCAATTATGGCGCCCGCAACGAGATCGCCCGCGCCGCGCGCAGCCTCGCCGTGAAGGTGGCGGCCGGAACCTTGCGGCCCGAGGACATCACCGCCGATGCTCTGGCCGGCGAACTCGATACGGCTGGCCTGCCGCCGCTGGATCTTGTCATCCGCACCAGTGGTGAGCAGAGGTTGTCCAATTTCCTGCTCTGGCAGGCCGCTTATGCCGAGCTGGTGTTTCTGCCCGTGCTGTGGCCCGATTTCGACCGTGGCTGGCTTGAGCGCGCGCTCGGCGAGTTCACGCGGCGCGAGCGGCGCTTCGGCGGTATCGAGCCCAGAGGATACTGAGGCGTTGCAGATCGGCGCCGATTTCCGTCCCAGGCTCTTTTCGGCATTGGTGCTTGCCCCCGTCGTGCTGGCGCTGTGCGTTTGGGGTGGCTGGCCGTTTGTCGGGCTGGTCGTGCTCAGCGCGGTGCTGATCCTGTGGGAGTGGCTAACCGTCATCGGTGCCAAGCCCAAGCGGGCGTTGCTGATCGTCGGCGGGCTCTGCCTGATCGGGGCGGCCCTCATGCTCACCATTCGTCCGCTCTCCGCCGCATCGGCGCTGGTCATCCTCGGCATGGTGGCGGTCGCGTTGATCGCGCGGGGCGGCCGGCGGCTGCGGGTGTGGTCTCCCTTCGGCGTGCTCTATGCCGCGGCGGCGGCGCTTCCGGCCCTGATGCTGCGGGAGGAGCCGGGAATCGGGCTTCTTGCCTTGGTCTGGCTGTTCGCCGTCGTCTGGAGCACGGATATCGCCGCCTATTTCTGCGGTCGGCTGATCGGCGGGCCGAAGCTTTGGCCGCAGATCAGCCCCAACAAGACATGGTCGGGTGCCATAGGGGGCGCTGTGTTCGGGATGCTCGCCGGTATGCTCGCCCTTTATTTGGGCGGCCTGTCATCGGCGCTGCTCGCGGCGCCGGCGGCCTTTGCCGTGAGTGCGATGAGCCAGGCGGGCGACCTGTTCGAATCCTCCATGAAGCGGCGCTTCGGGGTGAAGGATTCGAGCGCCCTCATACCCGGACATGGCGGGCTGATGGATCGGCTCGACGGATTCATCACGGCCGGTGCCTTCGCGCTCGCGCTCGGCCTGCTCCGCGATCCCTCCGCGCCGGCGCTCGGTCTGCTGGTCTGGTGAGGGTCAAACGCGACGAATCGCGCATCCGTGCGGTTCAGGACGGACTTTCGCCCAACTTCGCCTTCAACCATCCTCGTGAAAGACACGGCGCCCTCCACCCTGTGCCGTTTTTG
This sequence comes from Ancylobacter radicis, assembly GCF_018449475.1. GTDB lineage: Bacteria > Pseudomonadota > Alphaproteobacteria > Rhizobiales > Xanthobacteraceae > Ancylobacter > Ancylobacter radicis. The sequence continues at coordinate 190,828 of NZ_JAHCQH010000014.1, forward strand.
GGAATCGAATCATGGAATTTCTCGCCTCGATGGGCGGCACCGCGAGCTGGCTCCTGGGCTATGTCATCCCTTTCCTCTTCGTGCTGACGATCGTCGTCTTCTTCCATGAACTCGGGCATTTCTGGGTGGCGCGGCGCGCCGGCGTGCGGGTGGTGGCCTTTTCCATCGGCTTCGGACCGGAAATCGCCGGCTTCAATGATCGTCACGGCACGCGCTGGCGCCTGTCCGCCATACCGCTCGGCGGCTATGTGAAGTTCCTCGGCGACGACAACGCGGCCTCGACGCCGGACCGGGAAACCCTCGCCGGCATGAGCGATACCGACCGCCGCGAAAGCTTCTTCCACAAATCGGTCGGCGCCCGCGCCGCCATCGTGGCTGCCGGTCCCATCGCCAACTTCATTCTCGCCATCGTCATTTTCGCCGGCCTGTTCATGACGGTCGGGCGTCAGGTCACGGTGCCGCAGGTCGATACGGTGCAGGCCGGCAGCGCCGCCGAGCGTGCGGGCTTTCAGCCGGGCGACCTGATCCTCTCGATCGACGGTGCCAAGATCGAGACCTTTGGCGACATGCAGCGCATCGTCAGCGCCAGCGCCGAGCAGCCGCTGGTCATCGAGATCGAGCGCGGCGGCCAGCGTCTGAGTCTCACCGCCACGCCGGACCGTCGCGAGATCACCGACAGCTTTGGCAATGTGCACCGCATCGGTGTGCTGGGCATCGCCCGCTCGACCGGCAATGGCGAGGTCAAGACCGAACGATTCGGCCCGGTTGCCGCGGTCGGGATGGCCACCCAGGAGGTCTGGTTCATTGTCGACCGCACCTTCAGCTACCTCGGCGGGGTCGTGACGGGGCGGGAATCAGCCGACCAGCTGGGTGGGCCGATCCGCATTGCGCAGGTTTCCGGTCAGGTTGCGACCTTCGGAGTGGCTGCCCTGCTGCAGCTCGCCGCGGTTCTCTCGGTTTCGATCGGTCTTCTTAACCTCTTTCCCGTACCGTTGCTCGATGGAGGGCATCTGCTCTTCTACGCCATCGAGGCGCTGCGCGGCCGGCCGCTCAGTGACCGGGCGCAGGAGGTCGGATTCCGCATCGGGCTGGCTCTGGTGTTGATGTTGATGATCTTTGCGACTTGGAACGATATTCTCACTATTTCAAAGTCTTAAGCTGCTTCCGCTGCGGCGTTGCCCCCGGGCCACGCCGTTCGGAAAAGGCGTGGGCGTGGGACTGGCTCGGTTTGCAGGCTTGCCAAAAGTCTGTACAAGCGGGGTCGCAGGGTGAAGATCGTACTGTCTGCGGCCGCGGACGGTACGACGTCAGAACAACGGTAAGGTTGCGCACCAAATGGCTGGTAGTTTCCGGTTCGTGAGTAAGATGGCGTCGGTCGCCAGTGTCGTCGCACTGATGGCTGTCGCAGGGGTTGCCGGAACGATCGTCGCGCCTGTGGCTGCGGTGGCGCAGACCGCAAGCTCAATTATTGTCGAGGGCAATCAGCGTGTGGATGCGGAGACGATCCGTTCCTACTTCGCCACCAAGCCCGGCGAGTCGCTCACGCCCGCCAAGATCGACGAGGGCCTCAAGGCGCTTTATGCGACGGGTCTGTTTTCCGACGTGAACATCAGCCGCAGCGGCAATCGCCTCGTGGTCCGCGTCAGCGAGAACCAGGTGGTCAACCGCGTGGCCTTCGAAGGCAACCGCAAGATCAAGGACGAGCAGCTCGCCAGCGAGGTTCAGTCCAAGGCGCGCGCGCCGTTCTCCAAGACCACCGTTCAGGCTGACACGCAGCGCATCATCGAGCTGTATCGCCGTTCGGGTCGCTATGACGTCAAGGTCACCCCCAAGATCATCGAGCGTGGCCAGGGTCGTGTCGATCTCGTGTTCGAGATCACCGAGGGCGACAAGCTCGGCGTCGCCGAGATCAAGTTCGTCGGCAACAAGGCTTTCTCCGAGTACAAGCTCAAGGAGGAAGTGACCACGACCGAGACCAACTGGCTGTCCTGGCTGAAGAACACCGACGTCTATGACGTCGACCGCATCAATTCCGACCAGGAACTGCTGCGCCGCTTTTATCTGCGGCACGGCTATGCGGATTTCCGTATCGTCTCGGTGACCGCCGATCTGGATCGCCAGCGCGATGGCTTCGTCCTGACCTATGTCATGGATGAGGGTCCGCAGTACCGCGTCGGCACGGTCGATGTCGTGTCCAACATCAAGGACGTCGATCCGGCCCGCATCCGCTCCGCGCTGCGCGTGCAGAAGGGGCAGATCTATAACGCCGAGCTGGTCGAGAAGTCGGTCGAGAACGCGACCATCGAAGTGTCGAAGAGCGGCTATGCCTTCGCCCAGGTCCGTCCGCGCGGCGATCGCGACATGCAGAACCGTACCATCTCGCTGGTGTTCGCTGTCGAGGAAGGTCCGCGCGTCTATATCGAGCGCATCGAGATCCGCGGAAACACCCGGACCCGCGACTGGGTCATTCGCCGTGAATTCGATCTGGCTGAGGGCGATGCCTATAATCGCGTGCTGATCGACCGCGCCGAGCGTCGCCTGCGCAATCTCGGCTACTTCAAGGACGTGAAGATCACCACCGAGCCCGGCACCGCGCCGGATCGCGTGATCCTCGTGGTTCAGGTCGAGGATCAGCCCACGGGTGAGTTCTCCATCTCGGGCGGCTATTCGACCTCGGACGGCTTCATCGGTGAAGTCGCGGTGTCGGAAAAGAACTTCCTGGGTCGTGGTCAGTATGTCCGCCTCGCCGGTACGCTCGGCGAGAACACGCAGGGCATCGATTTCAACTTCACCGAGCCCTATTTCCTCGACTACCGCGTCGCGGCCGGTTTCGACCTGTACTGGAAGGAAACCTCGTCGACCTCGTACAGCCCGTACGACACGACGATGGCGGGCGGCACGCTGCGCGTCGCCCTGCCGCTGACCGACGAGCTGACCTTCGGTGTGCGCTACAGCCTGTACCAGAAGGAAATCTCGATCGACGAGGAAGATTACGCGGATTACGGCGACATCTCCTGGGCGTTGCTCGAGGTGAACAACGATCCGGCGATCACCTCGGCGGTCGGCTACACGCTCACCTACAACATGCTGGACAGCAACATTGAGCCGACCAATGGCTACCTGTTGGAGTTCAAGCAGGATTTCGCCGGCCTTGGCGGCGATGTGAACTACATCCGTTCGACCTTCGACTCGCGCTTCTACTTCCCGGTGTTCGGCGACTTCGTGCTCATGCTGCGCGGTCAGGCGGGTAACGTGACGTCGTGGGGCGGCGAGGACCTGCGCATTCTGGACAACTTCTTCAAGGGGCCGGATCTGGTGCGCGGCTTCCAGTCGAACGGCATTGGCCCGCGCGACTTGGCCTCGGGTCTCGACGGTTCCGATCCCGATGCGCTCGGCGGCACGCTCTATTGGGGTACCTCTGCCGAAATGCAGTTCCCCCTTACCTTCCTGCCCAAGGAGCTGGGTCTGAAGGCGGCGGTGTTCGCGGATGCCGGTTCGCTGTGGGATTATCAGGGCGACACGACCTTCACCAACATCGCGGGCTGGGAAGACAATCTGGTCGACTGTTCCGCGATCGAAGGCTCGACGACGAAGGGCTACAACAATGTCTGCGTCGCCGACAGCGACTCGGTCCGCTCCTCGGTCGGCGTGAGCCTGATCTGGAAGTCGCCCTTCGGTCCGCTGCGCTTCGACTACGCCTGGGCGCTGACCAAGGAAGATTACGACCAGACCCAGTCGTTCCGCTTCAGCGGCGGCACCCGCTTCTGATAGTCTGATCTGAAGGCAATCTGCGCGACGGCCCGGTTTTCCGGGCCGTCGGTGCGTTTGAGGGGCCGGTCGGCACGGCACACAGCATGAGCGATCCCGTTTTCCATCCCGCCCCGACACCCGTCCGGCTGGCCGATATCGCGGCCGCTGTCGGCGCTGTCTTGCCCGAAGGCGTCGATGGCGAGCGCCTGATGTCCGGTGTTGCCTCTCTTGACGAGGCCGGGCCCGGCGATATCGCCTTCATGGATGGCCCGCGCCACGTGGGCGAATTGCAGGCCACGCGCGCGGGCGCCTGTCTGGTCTCCTCCCGTTTCGCCGCGCATGTGCCGGCTTCGACCGTCGCCCTTGTCGTGGCCAAGCCCTATCCCGCCTTTGTCGCCATCGCCCGGCAACTCCATGCCGCGACGCTGCGTCCCGGCTCGGCCTTTGGCGCGACGGGTGTCGCCGCCAGCGCCATGGTGCACCCGCAAGCCCGGCTGGAAGCTGATGTGACGGTTGATCCCGGCGCGGTCGTCGGCCCCGGTGCCGAGATCGGCAGCGGCACGGTTGTGGCCGCGGGCGCGGTGATCGGACCCGGCGTGCGGATCGGACGAAACTGCTCGATCGGGGCTGGAGCGAGCATTCAGCACACGCTATTGGGTGATCGCGTGATCGTCCACCCCGGCGCCCGCATCGGTCAGGACGGCTTCGGCTATCTCGGCGGCGCCAAGGGGCATGCCAAGGTGCCGCAGATCAAGCGGGTGATCCTTCAGGACGATGTGGAGATCGGCGCGGGAACCGCAATCGATCGCGGCGGCCTGCGCGACACGGTGATCGGCGAGGGCAGCAAGATCGACAATCTGGTGCAGATCGCCCACAACGTGGTCATCGGCCGCCATTGCATCGTGGTGTCACAGACCGGGATTGCCGGCAGCGCGACGCTGGGGGATTTCGTGATGCTGGGCGGGCAGGTCGGCGTCATCGGCCATGTGACGATCGGCGACGGCGCGCGTATCGCCGCCACGAGCAATGTGAAGGACGACGTGCCGCCCGGCGTGGAGTGGGGAGGGTCCCCGGCCAAGCCGATGCGGGAGTGGTTCCGCGAGGTCATGGCCGTTCAGCGCCTGGCGCGCGGTGAGCGCCCCGCGACCGGGCGTCAGGAAGGGCAGTAAGAGAATGGACGTTCAGACCGACACCAAAGCGGCTGCGCTCGGCTCCGCCGATATCCTGCGCATCCTTGCGGCGCTGCCGCATCGCTACCCGTTTCTGATGGTCGACAAGATCATCAACATCGATGGCGACAAGAGCGCCATCGGCATCAAGAACGTCTCCGCCAATGAGCCGCATTTCCAGGGCCATTTTCCGGACAATCCGGTGATGCCCGGCGTGCTGATCCTCGAAGGCATGGCGCAGACCGCGGGCACGATCTGCCTGCTGGGCCGGCCCGACGATGGCGCGCCCTCGCTGGTCTATTTCATGACCATCGACAAGGCGAAATTCCGCAAACCCGTCGTGCCGGGCGATGTGCTCGAATACCACATGACGCAGATATCCAAGCGCCGCAACATGTGGTGGTTTCGCGGCGAGGCGAAGGTCGACGGCCAGCTCGTCGCCGAGGCCGATGTAGGGGCGATGATCGCCCGAGAGGCACAGAAGTAATGAGCGTTTCTTCCGTGAAGATCGATCCCACCGCGCGGGTCGAGGACGGTGCCGTCCTCGGTGAAGGGGTCGAGATCGGGCCGTTCTGCACCGTGGGTGCCAATGTCGTGCTCGGGGCCGGGGTGAAGCTCATCTCGCATGTGGCGATTGCCGGCCATACCACGATCGGCGACGATAGCGTCGTCTATCCCTTCGCCGCGCTAGGCTTCCCGCCGCAGTCCTATCATTACAAGGGCGAGCCGAGCCGGCTGCTGATCGGCCGCAACTGCATCATCCGCGAACATGTGACGATGAATCTCGGCACCGCCGGCGGCCACATGGAAACGGTGGTCGGCGAAGGCTGCATGTTCATGACCGCCAGCCATGTGGCGCATGACTGCATCATCGGCAATCGCGTGATCTTCGCCAACAATGCCACGATCGCCGGCCATGTCACGGTCGGCGACAATGTGTTCATCGGCGGGCTCGCGGCCGTGCACCAGTTCACCCGCATCGGCGAAGGCGCGATGGTCGGGGGCATGTGCGGCGTGCATTTCGACATCATCCCCTTCGGGCTGATGATGGAGGGCCATCCGGGCCTGCGCTCGCTCAACTATACCGGGCTGAAGCGTCGCGGCCTGTCGCTGGTTCAGCGGCGTGAACTGCAGACGGCTTATCGCGAACTGTTCTATGGCATGGGCACGCTTGCCGAGCGCGCCTCTCGCGTGGCCGAGCGTTTTGCCGATAATGCCCATGTCATGCTGATCGTCGACTTCGTGCGCAGCGTCGGCAAGCGTCGGCTGACCGTTCCCATCGATGCGGCCGACCATGTCGTCGAGCCCGCAGGCGTCTAGGCACGCTCACGCCTCAGGTCCCCTCGCCATCATCTGCGGTGGGGGCGCCTTTCCGCTAGCGGTCGCGCAGGCCGCGCGGCGGGCGGGGCGCGAGGTGGTGCTGTTCCCGGTGCGCGGCTTTGCCGGCGCGGAGGTCGAGGCCTGGCCGCATGTGTGGATCGCGATCGGCCGCTTCGGGCGGCTCACCAGCGAGATGCGCCGGCTTGGCTGCCGGGATGTCGTGTTCATCGGCAATGTGCTGCGCCCCCGCCTTCGTGACATCCGCCTTGACTGGACGACGCTGATGCTGCTGCCGCGCGTGGTCAGCATCATGCGCGGCGGGGATGATCATCTGCTTTCCGGCCTCGGCCGCATTTTCGAGGACGCGGGATTCCGCCTGCTCGGCGCTCATGAGGTGGCACCGGAAATTCTCATGCCGGCCGGCCAGCTCGGCGCCGTGGCGGCGACGCGCGAGGAGCTTGAGGATATCGAGGTCGGCCGTCAGGTTCTCGAGATCACCGGCCCGCTCGATATCGGGCAGGGGCTAGTGGTGATGAACCGCCATGTCGTGGCCATGGAGGCGGCGGAAGGCACGGACCTGATGCTGGCCCGCGTCGCCGAACTGCGCGCCAATGGGCGGATACGCCGGGCGCCGCGCTGTGGTGTTCTCGTGAAGCTACCCAAGGCCGGGCAGGACCGTCGGCTCGATATGCCCTCGCTGGGCGTGCGCACGGCGGAGGGGGCCGCGCGCGCCGGCCTCGCCGGCATCGCGGTGGAGGCCGGCGGCGTCATCGTCGCTGATCTCGCCGAGATCGTCCGCAAGGCCGATGAGGCCGGGCTGTTCATCCATGGTCTCGCGCCGCGCGGGAGAGCATCGTGACGGCTGTTCCCGGTACGGGTGCGACGCTTCCACCGCTGGACGTCTTTCTGGTGGCTGGAGAGGAATCGGGCGATGTGCTCGGCGCCGGTCTCATGGCCGCCCTGGCCGAGATGGTTCCCACGGTGCGTTTCCGGGGGGTCGGCGGCAGTCGCATGCAGGCGGCGGGGCTAGCCTCGTTCTTTCCCATGGAAGACATCACCGCCATGGGCTTCGCGCAGGTCATTGCCGGCCTGCCGCGCATCCTGCGACGGATGAGCGAGACGGTCGACGCGATCGTCGCCGCGCCGCCGGACGTTCTGGTGCTGGTCGACGCGCCCGATTTTACCCATCGCGTGGCCCGCCGCGTGCGCCGGAAGCTGCCCCACCTGCCGATCGTGAAATATGTGGCGCCGACCGTCTGGGTCTGGCGTCCCGGCCGGGCCCGCGCGATGGCCCCGGATATTGACCGCGTGCTCGCCGTCCTGCCCTTCGAGCCGCAGGTCATGGCGGAACTGGGCGGTCCGCCGACCACCTATGTCGGCCATCCGCTGATGGCGATGCTGGGGGATCTGCGGCCGGATGCGCTGGAATCGGCCCGCCGCGCCGCCTTTCCGCCCGTCGTGCTTGTGCTGCCCGGTAGCCGCCGCTCGGAGCTCGCCCGGCTGGGTGGTGCCTTTGGCGAGGTGCTGGAGCGTTTGCAGCAGCGCCTGCCGCATACCGAGTTCGTCCTGCCGACACTGTCGAGCCGCCTCACAGAAGCGCAGGCCATGGTGGCGGGCTGGAAGGTGCGGCCCCGCATCGTCGTCGATGAGGCCAGGAAATACGCGGCCTTCCGGATGGCGCGGGCCGCGCTCGCCGCATCGGGCACGGTGACGCTGGAACTCGCGCTGGCCGGCATTCCGACGGTTGCGGCCTATAAGGTGCCATGGCTGGAGGGCCACATCGCGCCCTATCTGCTGAAGGTGACGACGGCCATCCTGCCGAACCTCATCCTCAACGAGAAGGCGGTGCCGGAATATCTGCAATGGCACATCGACCCGCCCGCCATGGCCGAGCAACTGGCGCGGCTGATCGAGGGAGGGCCGGAACGTGCCGCCCAGCTCGCGGCCTTCGCGCGGCTCGATCAGGTGATGGGCGCCGATGGCGCGCCTCCCGGCCAGCGTGCGGCACGGGCCGTGCTGGATGTGCTCGCACGCGCGCCGCGCGTCTCCCGCTCATGAAAAACCCCGTCTTCCGGATGGAAGACGGGGCCTGATCATCTGATGTCGATCCGTGCCGCCAGCCACTCCCATGCGGGGTCGGCTGGCGGGCGCGCCGCTCACTTGCGGCGGGCGATCGGCACGTAGTCGCGCTGGGCGGCGCCGGTATAGAGCTGGCGCGGGCGGCCGATGCGCTGGCCCGGATCCTCGATCATCTCTTTCCACTGGCCGATCCAGCCCACGGTACGGGCGAGGGCGAACAGCACGGTGAACATGGAGGTCGGGAAGCCAAGCGCGCGCAGCGTGATGCCCGAGTAGAAATCGATGTTCGGGTAGAGCTTGCGCTCGACGAAATATTCGTCCTGCAGCGCGATGCGCTCCAGCTCAACGGCGATGTCGAGCAGCGGATCGTCCTTGATGCCAAGCTCGCCGAGAACTTCATGGCAGGTCTTCTGCATGATCTTGGCGCGCGGGTCGTAATTCTTGTAGACGCGATGGCCGAAGCCCATCAGGCGGAACGGATCGTTCTTGTCCTTGGCGCGCTTGATATATTCGGGGATGCGGTCGACCGAGCCGATCTCGCCGAGCATCTTCAGCGCCGCCTCGTTGGCGCCGCCATGGGCCGGGCCCCACAGGCAGGCGATGCCGGCGGCGATGCAGGCGAAGGGGTTGGCGCCGGAGGAACCGGCGAGGCGAACCGTCGAGGTCGAGGCATTCTGCTCGTGGTCGGCGTGCAGGATGAAGATCTTGTCGATGGCGCGGGAGAGCACCGGGTTCGCCTTGTATTCCTCGCAGGGTACCGAGAAGCACATGCGCAGGAAGTTCGAGGCGTAGTCGAGCTCGTTCTTCGGGTACACGAAGGGCTGGCCGATCGAATATTTGTAGGCCATGGCGGCCAGCGTCGGCATCTTCGCGATCATGCGGATCGAGGCGATCATCCGCTGCTGCGGGTCCGAAATGTCGGTGGAGTCGTGATAGAAGGCCGACATCGCGCCGACCGAGGCCACCAGCACCGCCATCGGGTGCGCGTCGCGACGGAAGCCGTGGAAGAAGCGGCTCATCTGCTCATGCACCATGGTGTGGCGCGTGACGCGGTAGTCGAAATCCGCCTTCTGGGCGGCGGTCGGCAGCTCCCCATAAAGGAGCAGGTAGCACGTCTCGAGGAAGTCGCCGCTCTCGGCCAGCTGCTCGATCGGATAGCCGCGGTAAAGAAGAATGCCCTCGTCGCCGTCGATATAGGTGATCTGGCTTTCACAGGAGGCGGTCGAGGTGAAGCCCGGATCGTAGGTGAACATGCCGGTCTGGCCGTAGAGCTTGCCGATATCGACGACATCCGGCCCGATCGTGCCACTCAGCACGGGGAGGTCCCAGCTTGTCTCGCCAATGGTGAGTTTGGCGGTTTTGGCCGAAGTGCCGTTGATGGCGTCCATGCTGGTCTCCCTAAGCATTTGAAACCGAAGGAACGGTGCACGATATGCCGGTGCCGCGTCGCGCTTTCGGCCGTTGGCTGGATGGCGGGGGCAAGCGGGCGGGTAAGGCCATGCCGCAGCCTGTGCAGGAGTCGTAACCGGTTCGCCCCCTGCTCGCAAGCGCAGCGAAGGACGTAATGCGCGGCGTCGGGAATCGTTGCTATACAGGGTTTTACTTATCTCGCAGGCGCGTCAGACCAGCCGCCGGATGGCGGCTGGAGCAAGCCTGCGGGGTCGCCTCAGGGGCTGCCCCGATGCCGTCTCAGACGCCGGCGGAAACACCCGTCTGGTCGCCGAGGCGCGCCAGCGTCTCGGCCTTGCCGAGAACCGCCAGCACGTCGAAAATGCCGGGCGAGGTGGTTCGTCCGGTCATGGCGGCGCGCAGCGGCTGGGCCAGCGCCCCGAGCTTGACCGCCTTCGCCTCCGCCACCTCGCGCATGGCCGCCTCGGTGCTGGCCGCGCTCCAGTCCTCGACGCCCTGAAGCGCCTCGGCGGCGGCGACGAGAAGCTGCCGCGCGTCCGGGGTCAGAAGGGCCTTGGCCTTGTCTTCCAGCGCGAAGGGGCGCGACTTCCAGATATAGCCGGCGCTGTCGATCAGCTCGACCAGCGTCTTGGCACGCTCCTTGAGGCCCGGCATGGCGGCGATGAGCTGCGCCCGGCGCTCGGGGGTCAGTGCGGCGGCGATCGCGGCGCCATCAGGCAGATGCGGCAGCAGCGCGTCGAGCGCCGCCATCAGCTCCTCGTCGGGCGTCTGCCGCATATAGAGGCCGTTGATGCTTTCGAGCTTGGCGAAATCGAAGCGCGCCGCCGAGCGGCCGACGCGGTCGAGATCGAACAGCTCGCTCATTTCCTGCGTGGAGAAGATTTCCTGGTCGCCATGGCTCCAGCCGAGCCGCACCAGATAGTTGCGCAGCGCGGCGGGCAGGTAGCCCATGGCGCGATAGGCATCGACGCCGAGCGCGCCGTGGCGCTTGGAGAGCTTGGCGCCATCCGGCCCGTGAATGAGCGGGATATGCGCCATCTTCGGCACATGCCAGCCAAGGGCGAGGTAGATCTGCGTCTGCCGCGCGGCATTGGTCAGATGGTCGTCGCCGCGGATGATGTGGGTGACGCCCATGTCGTGATCGTCCACCACGACCGAGAGCATGTAGGTCGGCGTGCCGTCCGAGCGCAGCAGGACGAGGTCGTCGAGATCCTTGTTGGGAATGACCACGCGGCCCTGCACGAGATCGTCGATCACCGTCTCGCCCTCGGTCGGCGCCTTCAGGCGAAACACCGGCTTGCGGTCGGTCGGGTAATCCGAGGCCGGGCGGTCGCGCCAGCGCCCGTCATAGCGCGGCGGGCGACCTTCCTTGCGGGCGGTCTCGCGCATCTCCTCCAGCTCCTGCTGGGTGGCGAAGCAAGGGTAGGCGCGGCCGGCGGCGATCATCTGCTCCACCGCCTCGCGGTGACGTTCGGCGCGGGCGAACTGGTAGATCACGTCGCCCGACCAGTCGATGCCGAGCCATTTCAGCCCGTCAATGATCGCGTCGATCGCCTCCGGCGTGGAACGCTGGCGGTCCGTGTCCTCGATGCGCAGCAGCATGGTGCCGCCCTTGGCACGGGCATAGAGCCAGTTGAACAGCGCGGTGCGGGCGCCGCCAATGTGCAGGAAGCCGGTAGGCGAGGGGGCGAAGCGGGTAATGACGGTCTCGGACATGTCTCTTCCGTCTCACGTCGCCCGTATCGGACGACGGCAAAGCATGGCGGATGCGGAGGGTGCGTGTACCATAGCTCCCCGGCGTGGGAAATGGCGCCGGCCCCGGGGCTGCCATGCCAACGGGTCGGTGCCGCAACGCGGCGGGGCAGGGCGTGCAGGGCGCAGACGAGCCCCGTGCGGGGCGGCAGATGGATGACGGCGACGTGCCGCGCCGCGGCGCCCGCGCGCGTGCCGTCGCTATTGCCGTGCCACGGCGCGCGGGCCTGCGCGGCATTGGCTGGTCCGGCGAGGCGCTCGGCGGGCTGGCGGGCGGGCTGGCCGGGGCGCTGGCGCGGGAAGTCGAGGACCGGCGCTTCTTCCTCTTCCTGCCGATCGCCTTTGCCACCGGCATCGCGCTCTATTTCGGCGCGCCGCAGGAGCCGCTGCCCTATGCCGGCCTGCTGCCCGCCCTTGTGCTGGCCGGCCTTGCGATGCTCGCGCGCGAGCGGCCTCTGGCCTTCCATAGTCTTGTCCTTCTGGCGGCGATCGCGGCCGGCTTTGCTGTCGCGAGCCTGCAGGTGTAGCGCATCGCCCATCCCGTGCTGGCCGAGGCGGCGGAAGGGGTAGAGATCACCGGCTTCGTCGAGATGGCGGAGCAGCGCAGCCGTGGCAGCCGCATTACCCTTTATCTGACCTCCTTCGGCCGGCCCGGCATCACCGCGCCGGAGCGGGCGCGGGTGACGCTCGCCAGCCGGACACCGCCCAAGGTGGGTGAGCATGTGCGGGTGCGGGCGAGTCTGGCGCCGCCGCCGGGGCCGGCTTATCCGGGCGGGTTTGATTTCGGCCGGCTCGCCTGGTTCGAGGGCATCGGCGCTACCGGCTTTGCGCTCGGCCGTGCTGCGTCCGCCCCGACTTCCGCTCAGGCGCCGCCGGGGCTGGCGTTGAGCGCCTGGCTGGCGCAGGCGCGGGCGGCCATCGCCACGCGGATCCGGGCCAGCCTTCTGCCCCCGGCCGCGCCGGGCGGGCAAGCGGACACGAAGGCCGGGGAGGCGGCTATCGCTGTCGCGCTGGTGACGGGGCTGCGCGACGGCGTGCCGGAGGCGATCGAGGAGAGCATGCGCATCTCCGGCCTCTCGCATGTGCTCTCGATTTCCGGCCTGCACATGGCGCTGGTGGCGACCGGCATGTTCTTCCTCGTGCGGGCCCTGCTGGCGCTCTCGCCCGATCTCGCGCTGCGCTTTCCCATCAAGAACTGGGCGGCGCTTCCCGCCGTGCTCGCCGCCACCTTCTATCTCGCTTTGTCAGGCGCCGAGGTGGCGACGCAGCGCGCCTATGTGATGACGCTGATCGTGCTGGCCGGAATCATCCTCGGACGGCCGGCGCTGACGCTGCGCACGCTCGCTCTCGCCGCCTTCACCGTGCTGGCGCTGACGCCCTGGGCGGTGCTCGATCCCGGCGCGCAGATGTCCTTTGCCGCCACGCTGGCGCTGGTCGCCGCCTATGGACGGTGGGGCGGGTGGGTGCCGGCGCTCGCACCCGGCGGGGGGCGACGCTGGCTCCATGCGCCCATGGTCTACCTCGCCGCGCTGGTGCTGACCTCGCTGGCGGCGGGGCTCGCGACCGCGCCTTTTGCCGCCTATCACTTCCAGCGCCTCGCCCCGCTGAGCCTGCTGGCCAATCTCGCGGCCATGCCGGTGGTGTCCTTCGTTGTGATGCCGGCGGGCCTTGCCGGCGCGCTGCTCATTCCCTTCGGCTGGGATGACCCCGCCTGGCGCCTCATGGGCTGGGGCATCGAATTGATGGTGGCGATTTCCCGCGCCGTCGCCGAGGTGCCCGGCGCTGATCGCGCCCTCGCGGCCCTACCGCTGGCGAGCCTGATCTGCTTCGCGCTGGCGCTCGCCGCGCTCTGCCTGCTGCGCAGCGGGCTGGTGATCGTCGCGCCCGTGCTCGCTCTCGCCGGGATCCTTCTCGCCCCCACGGCCTCACGACCCGATCTGCTGGTCGACCGCGAAGGGCGCACCGTGGCGGTGCGTCAGGCCGATGGGCGTCTTGCCGTCATGGGGGACCGTGATCGCGGTCTCGCGGGGCGCTTCGTGGTCGAGCAATGGCTGAGCGCCGAGGGCGATCGCGCCCGCCTTGACGATGCGGCGCTCACGCAGGCGGCACGCTGCGACCCACTGGGCTGCACGCTGCGCACGCCGCAGGGCGAGGTGATCGCGCTGTCGCGCCATCGCGACTCGCTGGAGGAGGATTGCCGGCGCGCCGCCCTGCTCGTCACCACCGCCGCCCCGCCTTCCGACTGCGCCGCGCGCGTGCTGCGCATCGATCCGGCACGGCGGACCTCGGCGCTGGCGGTGTTTCGGGAGGAGCGAGCGACGGGGCGGTCCGCCGACGCTCCACCACCGAGCGGCTCCCGCGTGGGACCGGCACAGGAGGCCCTGGTCGCGCATGGGCTGGTCCCGCATGGGCCGCAAATGGAGGCCGAAGGTGCGGAAACCGAGAGTCCGGGGGCCGAACATCAGCAGGCCAACCGCGCGGACCCCGCACCCGCCGACACCGAACGCGCCGGCCTGCCGCTCATCCCATTGGGGCGGGGACTTAATATCGGCGATGGTGGAGACGCACAGCCCGCGCTCGAACCCAACGCCACCCCCGTGATCACCCGCAACTCTTACGGCGCTCTCTGGCGCGTTGTCGAAGCGCGCCCGGCGGAGGGCTCGCGCCCCTGGCTGCCACCGGCACGCCAGATATCCGCCGAGCCGACCGCAGCCGCTTTACCCGCAGGCCGGGCCGGCAGCGTTTCGCCGCCTAGTCATATCGTCGACGCCGCGCGGGCCGGCGCCGTGTCGGACAGCACAGAGGCTCAATAGCGCCGGAACAGCGCCACCAGACGGCCCTGAATCTGCACGCGATCCGGCCCGAAGATGCGGGTCTCATAGGCGGGATTGGCCGCTTCAAGCGCGATCGAGGCGCCCTTGCGGCGCAGGCGCTTGAGCGTGGCTTCCTCGTCGTCGATCAGCGCGACGACGATGTCGCCGGTATTGGCGGTGTCGGATTTGCGGATCAGCGCGAGATCGCCATCCAGAATGCCGGCCTCGATCATCGAGTCGCCGCGCACTTCGAGCGCGAAATGTTCGCCGCCCGAGAGCATTTCCGGCGGCATGCTGATCGTGTTGTCGCGCGACTGGATCGCCGCGATGGGCGAACCCGCCGCGATGCGGCCGACCAGCGGAATGGCCACCGGGCGGCGATTATCCTCGTCCACCAAGGCGGAGGGCACTTTCTGCCGGTTGAGGCTGCCCTCGATCACATTCGGGGCGAAGCCGCCGCGCGCCGGGCGGGGCTGCGCATCCTCGGGCATGCGCAGCACTTCGAGAGCGCGTGCCCGGTTGGGCAGGCGGCGGATGAAGCCGCGCTCCTCCAGCGCCGTGATCAGGCGGTGGATGCCGGATTTGGACCGCAGGTCCAGCGCCTCCTTCATTTCCTCGAAGGAGGGAGGGACACCGTCCCTTTTCAGGCGATCATCGATAAAGAGCAGCAGTTCGTGCTGTTTGCGGGTGAGCATCAATCCCGGTCCGTCTCATGCGGGCCGACCCTTACCGGGCCTGCAACCGAAACAAATCACGAACAAACACTATCCGTTCTTTGTGTGTTCCACAATGGGTAAACGATGCGCTTGGGCGGAAGGCTGGCGCGGTCGGATTTGATCGGCTATTTGTATGCAATGTCTTTTGTTGTGCCTAATGCCTATGCATGATGGCATGTGCGCCTGTGAAAGGAATGCCGTTTGATCGGATCCATCGCCGACATCCTCGCCGATCACCGTTCCGGCAAAAAGCGCCCGGCTGACACCGTCGCGCGGGCGCGGGCTCTGATCGCCGCTCATGATGATTCGGCGGTGTTCACGGCGCTGGTGGATGAAGCGGGCATCGCCGCTCAACTGAAAAAGCTGGAGGGTGCCGATCCCCAGCAGATGCCGCTCTATGGCGTGCCCTTCGCAGTAAAGGACAATATCGACGTCGCCGGCCTGCCGACCACCTGCGCCTGCCCCGATTATGCCTATCCCGCGACACGCGATGCCGCCGCCGTGGCGCGGCTGCGCCGGGCCGGGGCGATCCTCATCGGCAAGACCAATCTCGACCAGTTCGCGACCGGGCTGAACGGCACGCGCTCGCCCTATGGCACGCCGCGCAATGCGGTGCGGGGCGACCTCGTGCCGGGCGGGTCGAGTTCCGGCTCGGCTGTCGCGGTCGCCGCCGGGCTGGTGCCGCTGGCGCTCGGCACCGATACGGCGGGCTCCGGGCGTGTGCCGGCGGGGCTCAACAACATTGTCGGCCTCAAGCCCAGCCTCGGCCTCGTGTCGACGCGCGGCGTGGTTCCCGCCTGCCGCTCGCTGGATTGCGTATCGGTCTTCGCGCTCACGGTCGAGGATGCGCTGCTGGCCACCAGTGTGATGGCGGGGCCGGATGCGGACGATCCCTATTCGCGCGCGCTTGCGCTCGGCGCGCTCGCCGGCTTCCCGCCCAGCCCGCGCATTGCCGTGCCGCGGGCGCAGGACCGGTTGAGCTTCGGTGACCGGCAGGCGGATGCGGCCTTCCACCGCGCCACGGAGAGGATGGCAAGCCTCGGCGCGCGCCTTGTCGAACTCGACATGACCCCGTTTTTCGAGACCGCGCGCCTGCTCTATGAGGGTCCGTGGGTCGCGGAGCGTTATGCCGCGGTCGGCTCGTTCCTGGAATCGCGGCCGGATGCGTTCCATCCGGTGGTGCGGTCGATCATCGAGCAGGGGCGCGGCTTCAGCGCGGTCGATGCGTTTCGTGGCCAGTACCGTCTGGCGGAGCTGAAGGCGCAGGCCCACGCCGCGCTCGCCGGGATCGACGCGCTGATGGTGCCGACCATGCCGACCGTCTACACGGTCGAGCAGATGCTGGCCGAGCCGGTGCGCTGCAACAGCCATCTAGGCGTCTACACCAATTTCGTGAACCTGCTCGACATGTGCGGCCTGGCCGTCCCGGCGGAGATCCGCCCTGATGGTGCCCCCGCCGGCGTCACCCTGCTGGCTCCGGCCGGGCGCGACGCGCATCTGGCGTCGCTCGGGGCTGCTTTCCACCGCGCTACCGGGCTGACGCTCGGTGCCACCGGCGCCGCGCTGCCGCCCGCACGCGCGACGGCTCCCGCGCCGGCGCCGGGGCATATCGAGATCGCCCTGTTCGGCGCGCACCTCTCGGGCCTGCCGCTCAATGGCGATCTGCTGGAGGCCGGAGGCGTGTTCGTGCGCGCCTCCCGCACCAGCGCGGATTACCGGCTGTTCCTGCTGCCGGAAGGGCGGGTGCGCCGTCCCGGCCTGCTGCGCGGCACGCCGGGATCGGGGGCGGCGATCGCCTGCGAGATCTGGGCGCTGCCGCAAGAAGCCTTTGGCCGGCTGGTGGCCGGCATTCCCGCGCCGCTCGGCATCGCCACGGTGCTGCTGGAGGATGGCTCGCAGGTGAAGGGCTTCGCCATGGAAGCGTGTGCCGCACCGCTGGCGCGCGACATCACGGCCTTTGGCGGCTGGCGGGAATTTCTCGCGGATGAGGCCGCGCGGCGCAGCGCCGACATGCCGGCGGGCGCGTGAGGCCCTGCCTCAGGTAAAGCCGATAAGCATCTGATTTCAAATAGTTTGTGCGTATTGTTCATACGCGCCATGAACGATGCCGATATGGCTGCGCATGGCGGCGGAGGCGGCGTCCCGCTGGCCGCGCAGGATCGCCGTGACCACCTGATCATGCTCGCGATGCGACAGGGCGAGACGGCCCAGCGCATGAAACTGGGCGCGCCGGAACGGCGACAGACGCCGCCGGGTGCCCAGCGTGATTTCCACCAGATAGTCGTTGTGGCTGCCGGCATAGATCGAGGTGTGGAACTGCTCGTTCGCCTCGCGATAGGCGGCGAAGTCGCCGGCGCGCATCATCTCGCCCATCTGGGTGTGCAGCAGGTCAAGCTGGCGGCGTTCCGCCGGGGTCATGGCGAGCGCGGCAAGGCCGGCGCAGAGCGCCTCCAGCTCGGCCATCACGTCGAACATGTCCTGAAGCCGCTCCAGGCTGGGGCGGGCGACGACGGCGCCGCGATGCGGCCTCGTATCGACCAGCCCCGAGGCCGCCAGTTCGCGCAGCGCCTCGCGCACCGGCGTGCGGGAAACGCCGAAGCGGGCGGCGAGGGCGGTTTCGTCCAGCGTGGTTCCCGGCGGCAGCCGCCCACGGGTGATCTCGTCGGCGATCTGGAGGCGCAGTTCCTCGGCGCGGGTCACTCGCTTGCGGGCCTCGGCGGTGGGGCCGGTTCTCGGGGACATCACAGCGAGGGGCATGGTGTCAGATGATCATGGGCATGCGTGCCGCCAACGCGGGAGTCGCGGCAACCCGTAGGCTAGCATGCAGAATCCGGTCCGTCGCCGTGGCCAGCGTCGATCATTCGTCGGGATCGGCGATGATGCTGACATGGGCGGCGACCACCTTCCAGCCTTCGGGCGTGCGCATCCAGGTCTGCATCTGCCGGCCGATGCGGCCGGGCATGACCGGGCGGCGGAACAGGGTCGAGGCGACCGCCATGTCGCGCCCGAAGGTGGTGATGACGGTGCGCTCCAATGTCCGTTCCAGACCCTGCGGCGAGCGGGCGGCGCGGAAGGCGCGGATGCCCTCGATGCCATAGATATTCTCGCTATTGCCATAGCGGATCGTGGTCGGGTCGTTCCAGAACAGTGCGTCGAGTTCGGTGACGTCGTTGCTCACCAGCGCGCGCTCATAGCGCGCAAAGACGGCTTCCACTTCGGCCTTCACGTCGGGAAGATTGATATCCATAAGCTCGCCCCCTGCTGGCGCCACATCACCGCCTGCGGCCGGCCGGGTCAATCCTCAAGCGGCAGAATCTCGCAGGTCTCGCCCGCGGACGCGGCGGGCGCATGGGGCTGGCGTACCAGCAGCACGTCGGCCCGTGCCAGCACCGAGAGCATGGAACTGTCCTGCACCGGCAGGGGGCGCACCAGCGGCAGGCCATCCTGCTCGCCGACGATCTGTGCGCGCTGGAAATCCATGCGCATCTCGTTGGCCTTCACATCCACCGCCAGCCGGGCGGGCTTTAGCGGCACGCGCGGCGGCACCTCAACGCCCTGCAAGGCCCTGAGCAGCGGCACGAGATAGAGCAGAGCGCAGACATGGGCCGAGACCGGGTTGCCGGGCAGGCCGAGAACGTGGCTGATGGATGCCCCGTGCGCGTAGGTGCCGAACATCAGCGGCTTGCCGGGCCGCAGCGCCACCTTGTGCACGGCAAGTTCGACGCCCTGGGAGATGAGCGCCGGCGCGACCAGATCATGGTCGCCGACCGAGGCGCCGCCCGTGGTCACCAGCACGTCGAAACCGGCGGCGAGCGCCGAACTCACGCCCGCCTGAGTCGCCGCCATGTCATCGGGCAGAATGCCGAAATCCGTCACCTCGGCCCCTGCCGCGCGGGCCAGCGCGCCGACCGAATAGATGTTGGACAGGATCACCTGATGCGACCCGGCCCCCGCGCCCGGCCGTACCAACTCATCGCCGGTGGAGAGCAAGCCCACGCGCGGGCGCCGATAGACCGTGAGGTCAGCGACATCCGCCGAGGCGGCCAACGCCAGATCGCGGGCGCGGAGCCTGTGGCCGGGTGAGAGCAGCACCTCGCCGCTGGCGAAATCGCCGCCCGCGCGGCGAATATGGCGTCCGGGCGTCGCCGCCTCGCGGATGGCCACGAGATCGCCCTCGCGCAGCGTATCCTCCTGGATCACCACGGCATCCGCCCCGGCGGGCATCACCGCGCCGGTGAAGATGCGCACCGCCGTGCCCGCCAGCATGTCCCCCTCAAAGGGGCGGCCGGCGGCCGATTCGCCGATCACGGTCAGCGTAGCGGGAAGGCTTGCCGCGTCGACGGCCCGCACCGCATAGCCATCCATGGCGGAGACATCGGCGCCGGGCGTGGTGCGGCGGGAAACAACGGGCTCGGCCAGCACGCGGCCGGCGGCGTCCATGAGCGGCACGCGCTCGGTGGGCAGGGGAGCGGCGGAAGCGAGCAGGCGCGTCAGCGCCTCGTCGACCGGCATCAGCGCCATGGCATATCCCCTCTCAACGGGTTGTATCAGCCGGCCTGCCAATGGCCGGAGCGGCCGCCGGACTTCTCCAGGAGCCGGATCGCCTCGATCCGCATCCCGCGATCCACCGCCTTGGCCATGTCATAGACGGTGAGGCAGGCGACGGAGACGGCGGTCAGCGCCTCCATCTCCACCCCGGTCTGGCCGCTGGTGCGCACGGTGGCCCGCACCCGCAAACCCGGCAGGGTGGCATCCGGTTCGATCTCGACCGCAACTTTCGAGAGCAGCAGGGCGTGGCAGAGCGGGATCAACTCATGGGTGCGCTTGGCCGCCATGATGCCGGCGAGCCGCGCCGTGCCGATCACATCGCCCTTTTTGGCGTTGCCGGAGAGGATGAGATCGAGCGTCGCCGCTTCCATCCGCACCTCGCCTTCCGCCACCGCCACACGGTCAGTGACAGCCTTGTCGGCGACATCGACCATGTTGGCGGCGCCGGTGGCGTCGAGATGGGTGAGGCTGGGGCGCTCGCTCATCAGCCCGCCGCCTGCATGGTGGGCGCGAGCAGGGCGCGCGTTGCCGCCGCCACGTCGGTCTGCCGCATCAGACTCTCGCCGACGAGGATGGTACCGATGCGCACCTTGGCGAGGCGGGCGACGTCCTCGGGTGTAAAGATGCCGCTCTCGCCGACGATCACCCGGTCGGCCGGAATGCGCGGGGCGAGCCGCTCGGAGGTGGCGAGCGTCACCTCGAAATTGCGCAGATTGCGGTTGTTGATGCCAATGAGCCGCGCCGGCAGGGTCAGCGCGCGGTCGAGCTCGGCATCGTCATGCACCTCGACCAGCGCATCCATGCCGAGGCCGTGCGCGGTGTCGATCAGATCGCGGGCGAGCGCGTCGTCGACCGAGGCCATGATGACGAGGATGCAGTCGGCGCCCCAGGCCCGCGCCTCGAACACCTGATAGGTGTCGTAGAGGAAATCCTTGCGGAGCGCCGGCAGCGAACAGGCGGCGCGGGCGGCGGTGAGGAATTCCGGCGCGCCCTGAAAGGAGGGGGTGTCGGTTAGCACGGAGAGGCACGCCGCCCCGCCCGCTTCATAGGCGCTGGCGAGAGCCGGGGGGTCGAAATCCGGCCGGATCAGGCCCTTGGAGGGGCTGGCCTTCTTGATCTCGGCGATCAGCGCGGTCTGGCCGGCGGCGAGCTTCGCCTCGATGGCGCGCAGAAACCCGCGCGTCGGTGCCTGCGCCTCGGCGTGCGCGCGCAGGCCAGCGAGCGGGCGGGCCAGCTTGGCGGCGGCGATCTCCTCGCGCTTATAGGCGCCGATCTTCTCCAGAATATCCGCCATGGCGCCTACTCCGCCGCCGTGGCGGAGACCGCCACCAGACGCTCCAGCGCCGCCTCGGCATGGCCGCCCGTGAGGCTGGCACGGGCGATCTCCAGCGCGGGCCCGATGGCATCGGCCTTGCCGGCGACGATGAGGGCCGCCGCCGCGTTGAACAGGGCCACATCCGCATAGGCGCTCTTCTCGCCCGCCAGCACGGCGCGCAGCGCCACGGCATTGGCCGTGCCGTCGCCACCTTTCAGCGATTCGGGCGTCGCGCGGGTGAGGCCGAATTCCTCCGGCGCGATCTCGAAGCTGCGGATCGTGCCGTCCTTCAGCTCCGCCACCGTGGTCGGGCCGGTGGTGGTGATCTCGTCGAGCCCGTCCGAGCCATGGACGACCCAGGCGCGGGCCGAGCCCAGCGTGCGCAGCACCTCGGCGATCGGCTCCACCCAGCCGCGCGCGAACACGCCGACCATCTGGCGGGTGACGCCGGCCGGGTTCGACAGCGGCCCCAGCAGGTTGAAGATGGTGCGCGTGCCCATCTCCACCCGCGTCGGCCCGACATGCTTCATCGCCGGGTGATGGGACGGGGCGAACATGAAGCCGATGCCGGCCTCCTTGATGCAGCGGGAGATCTGCGCCGGGGTGAGGTCGATCTTGACCCCCAGCGCCATCAGCACATCGGCCGCGCCGGACTTTGAGGACAGCGCGCGATTGCCGTGCTTGGCCACCGGCACGCCCGCGCCGGCGACGATGAAGGAGGCGCAGGTCGAGATGTTGTAGGAGCCGGAGGCGTCGCCGCCGGTGCCGACTACGTCTACCGCGTCAGCAGGCGCGTCGACGCGCAGCATCTTGGCGCGCATCGTCGTCACCGCTCCGGCGATCTCCTCGACATCCTCCCCCCGCACGCGCAGGCCCATGAGCACCGCGCCGATCTGCGAGGGCGTCGCCTCGCCCGACATCATGATGTCGAAGGCGAAGGCCGCTTCCGCCCGCGTCAGCGTCGCGCCGGTGGCGATCTTGCCGATGATGGCCTTGAGATTTTCCATCGTCCCCCCGGAGCGCGCGTCAGGCTGCCCGCGACCGGCCGGCGTTCCACGCGCGGGCCAGGTCGAGGAAGTTCTTGAGAATGGTCTGGCCGTGCTCGGAGGCGATGCTCTCGGGGTGGAACTGCACCCCGTGCACCGGCAGTTCCTTGTGCGAGAGGCCCATGATCAGCCCGTCATCGGTCTCGGCAGTGATGCCTAGCGCCGGCGGCAGGGTCTCGCGCTTGACTACCAGCGAGTGGTAGCGGGTTGCCTTGAACGGGCCGTTGATGCCGCGAAACACCGTCTCGCCCTTGTGCTGGACGTCGGCGAGCTTGCCATGGATCGGCAGCGGGGCGCGGATCACCTCGCCGCCGAACACCTGGCCGATCGCCTGATGGCCGAGGCAGACGCCGAACACCGGCACGCCCTCCTGCGCCGCGCGCGCGATGAGATCGCAGCAGATGCCCGCATCGTCCGGGGTGGCCGGGCCGGGCGAGATGACGATGGCCTCGGGCTTCATCGCCAGCGCCTCGTCGACGGTGAGCGTGTCATTGCGGCGCACCTCCACCTCGGCGCCTAGGCCGCCGAGATAGTGGACGAGGTTCCAGGTGAAGCTGTCGTAATTGTCGACAAGAAGGATCATCGCGCGTCCATCCGCCGGCCCGTGCCGGCTGCAAAGGTCTAGGGTCTGATCCGGCGCGGGGTCAAGCCGCGCCGGCCGGCGAACTCTCTATCGCCCGCCCCGCCATCGCCGATGCCGCGCCTGTTCCATCGTCCCGGTCCTCATTGCCCGCGTCCCGAGCGCGCGGCGAAGCGTACCGCTTCCTCACCGGCACGGAACAGAGCCTTGGCCTTGTTGACGCATTCCTGCAACTCGCTCTCCGGCACCGAGTCATAGACGATGCCGGCGCCGGCCTGCACATGCATCCTGCCATCCTTCACCACGGCGGTGCGCAGCACGATGCAGGTGTCCATCTCGCCATCGGCGCCGAAATAGCCGATGGCGCCGGCATAGATGCCGCGCTTGTCGCGCTCCAGCTCGTCGATGATCTCCATCGCCCGCACTTTGGGCGCGCCGGAGACGGTACCGGCGGGGAAGCCGGCGGCCAGCGCGTCGAGCGCGTCGCGGCGCGGGTCCAGCTCGCCCTCGACATTGGAGACGATGTGCATGACCTGGCTGTAGCGTTCGATGAAGAAGCTATCGGTCACCTGCACCGAGCCGATCTTGGCGACCCGGCCGACATCGTTGCGGCCGAGATCGAGCAGCATCAGATGCTCGGCCCGCTCCTTGGGATCGGCCAGCAGCTCGTCTTCCAGCGCCTTGTCCTCATGCGGCGTCGCGCCCCGGCGGCGGGTGCCGGCGATGGGGCGGATGGTGACGGTGTTGTCGCGCAGCCGGACGAGGATTTCCGGGCTGGAGCACACCAGCGAGAAGCCGCCGAAATTGAAATAGACCAGGAAGGGCGCCGGGTTGATCCGCCGCAGCGCGCGGTAGAGCGAGAAGGGCGGCAGGGTGAACGGGGCGTCGAATCGCTGCGACAGCACCACCTGGAAGATGTCACCGGCGCGGATGTACTCCTTCGCCCGCTCCACCATGGCGCGGTAGGCTTCCGGCGTGGTGTTCGACACCGGCTCCACCGCCTGATGGAAGATATCCTCCGGCGGCACATTGGGCAGCGCGCTGTCGAGCGCGGCGACGACGCGCTCCAGCCGGGCGCTCGCCTCCTCATAGGCGACGGCGGCGGCGAGGCCGGGGCGGGGCCGCACCGGCGTCACCACGGTGATCTCGTCGCGCACCGCATCGAACACAACCATCACGGTCGGGCGGATGAAGATCGCATCCGGCACGCCGAAAATATCCGCCTTGGCGTCCGGCAGGCGCTCCATCTGGCGCACCATGTCGTAGCCGAGATAGCCGAACACGCCGGCCGCCATGGGCGGGGCGCCGTCGGGCAGGTGGATGCGCGATTCCTCGACCAGCTTGCGCAGCGCCGCGAGCGGCTTGTCCGGGCAGGGCTCGAAGGCGTCGGGCGCGTGCGCGGCCTGCCGGTTGATCTCGGCGCGATCGCCATGGCAGCGCCAGATCACGTCCGGGTCGATGCCGATCATGGAATAGCGCCCGCGCGTGGCGCCGCCTTCCACCGATTCCAGCAGGAAGCTGTTCGCCCGCTCGCCGGCGATCTTCAGGAAGGCCGAGACCGGGGTTTCCAGATCGGCGATCAGCGTGGTCGTCACCACCTGGGCTTCGCCGCGCTCATAGGCGGCGGCGAAGTCCGCGACGTCGGGTGTCAGGCTCATGATACGGGTCTCGTCAGTTCACCGCGTCGGTGCCGACGATCTGGTCGAGCGCGGCACGGTTGATGCGCGCGTCGAGATCGGTCTGCAACTGGACGAGATATTCGGTCATGAGGTCGTTCTCGATGCTCTGGCGCACATCGGCCAGCACCTTGGCGTCGAGATCGCCGCCGCTGGGCGTGGTCACGTTGAGCACCACGAACAGGATGCGGCTCTCGCCCCCCTCGGCGCTGGCGCTGCCGACCTTGCCCTGGTCGGTGTCGAACACGGCTTCGAGGATTTCCTGCGGCACGCCATCGGCGGCGCGGCCACGGCGCAGGCCGTTGGCGGCGCGCATTTCGAGCCCGGCCTCGGTCATGGCCGCGTCGAAGGCCTGGCCGGCAGCGATCTTGGCCTTCAGTTCCTCGACCTTCTGGTCGAGCGCCTGCGCGGCCTGGTCCTGCTTCCAGCGGTCGAGCACCTGCGCGCGCGCTTCCTCGAAAGTGCGGTCGCGCGGGGCGGTGACGGACTGAACCTCGTACCAGACATAGCCGCCATTCTGCGGCAGCTGGACCGGGTCGTTCTCGGCCCCGACCTCGCTGGCGAAGGCGCCGCGCAGCACATCGGCACGGCCCGGCAGGTCGCCGATCGAGGTGCCGTCCGGCGTCTGGCCCTGAATGTTGGTGTTGAGGGTCTGCACGCTCAGCCCGACCCTGGACGCGATCTCCGCCAGCTTGGCGCCGCTGGCCCGCTCATCCTCGACCTGGTCGTATTTGGCCAGCATGGCGCGCTGCGCCGCCTCAAGCTGGAGCTGGGTGCGAATCTCGGGGGCAACCTCGGCCAGCGGTTTGATGGTGGCGGGGGTGATGGCGCCGACATGCACGATCACCGGGCCGAAACGGCCGGTCACCACGCCGCTGGTGCCATCCGCCGGCAGGGCGAAGGCGGCATCGGCCACGGCCTTGTCGAAGATGTCGGTTTTCGTCACATCGCCGAGATCGACATCGGCCGGGGTCAGCTTGCGCTCGGCGACGAAGTCGGCAAAGGGCGTGCCGGCGGCGATGCGGTCGGCCGCGGCCTTGGCCTCATCCGCATTGGGGAACACGATCTGCTGCACCACGCGCTTTTCCGGCGTGCCGAAGCGGGTCAGGTTGTTGTTGTAGGCGGCCTCGACCTCGGCCTCGCTGACCTGCTCGCCGGCGGCGAGCGCCTGCGGGTTCAGGGTCAGAACATCGACGGTGCGGAACTCGGGCGCGCGGAAGGCGACCTTGCGGGCGTCGAAGAAGCTGCGCAGTTCCTCGTCGGTCGGGTCGGCCGGCGGCGTGATGTTGGCGGCGCGCAGCAGGGCGTAATTGACCGAACGCTCCTCCTTGTCGAAGCGCACCAGCGCGTCCTTAAGCACGGTCGGGACCGTGACGCCTCCACCCAGCGACTGGATGATCTGCTGGCGCAGCGCCAGCCGGCGCTCGGCATCGACGAAGCGCGCCTCGGTGTAGTTGTTCTGCCGCAGCAGATTGGCGAAATAGCCGGGATCGAAGGCACCGGAGGGGCCGAAGAAGGCCGGGTTCTGCTGCACGCGGCGGGCGATCTCCTCATCCGACAGCGCCAGACCGAGCGATTTGGCCCGGTCGTCGAGCGCGGCCTCGGCCAGGCGCTCGTTCAGCACCTGGTCGGGAATGCCAAAGGCGCGCGCCATCTCCGGCGTCAGGCCGCGCTTGAGCTGCTGGCTGATCTGCTGGAGGCGCTCCTGATAGACCTGACGGAATTCCGGGACGGTGATCTCGGTCGAGCCGATCGTCGCCAGCGTCTGGCCGCCGAAGCCGCGGAACACATCGGCGATGCCCCACACAGCAAAGCTGAGGATGAGGAGAACCATCAGAATTTTGGCGACTATTCCAGAGGCGCTTTTGCGCAGCGTATCAAGCATTGATCGACTCGTTGGGCGTCAGGCGGGCGACAGGCCCGGCACGCGAAAGGCGCGCATCATAGGGATGGGTCCGGTACGCTGCAATGTCGCACATCCCGTCATTTGCGGGCGCCGGTTCGGTCTGTTAACGCGGGGTCAGCGGTACGGGCGTTCTAGCGAGCGGGAAGGGTCATGTCGATGCGTCGTCCATTGGTGGCGGGTAACTGGAAGATGAACGGGCTGAAGGCGACGGTCGCGGAATTCGCGCGGATCGCGGAAGGCTATGACGCCGGGCTCCGCGCCAAGGCCGACCTGATGATCTGCCCGCCCGCCACGCTGCTCTCCACCCTCGCGGTGGTTGCGCTCGGCTCGCATGTCGGCATCGGCGCGCAGGATTGCCATGCCAAGGCGAGCGGGGCCCACACCGGGGATATTTCCGCCGAGATGATCGCCGATACCGGCGCCAGCGCCGTCATTGTCGGGCACTCGGAGCGCCGCGCCGACCATCATGAGAGCGACGCCATGGTGCACGCCAAGGCCGAGGCCGCCTGGCGGGCCGGGCTGCTCGCGGTGATCTGCGTCGGCGAGACCCGCACTGAACGCGAGGCGGGCGCGGCGCTCGACGTGGTGCGCGGCCAGCTCGCCGGCTCGCTGCCCGCCGGCGCCACGGCGGCGAACACCGTCATTGCCTATGAGCCGGTCTGGGCCATCGGCACCGGCCTCACCCCCACCCTTGCCGATATCGCGCAGATGCATGGCGACATGCGCGCCGTGCTGCTCGCGCGGTTCGGCGCGGAAGGGGCGGGGATGCGCCTGCTCTATGGCGGCTCGGTCAAGCCGGACAATGCGCGCGAGATTCTGGGCGTCGCCGATGTGGATGGCGCGCTGGTCGGCGGGGCCAGTCTGACGGCGGATACTTTTCTCCCAATCGCGCGCGCTTATCTGTAAGCGTGAACACGTTGTCCCGCACGGCACGCGCATGGCTGGAAACGCCGGGCGCAATCGTGTAGGAACGCGCCAACATTCGCGGCGGGCCTCTTTGCAGGTCCCGCCGCCGCAGGATTTTTGAAGGCGTCAGATGCAAACGGTACTCATCGTCATCCATCTCATGGTGGTGCTCGCCCTGATCGGCGTGGTGCTGATCCAGCGTTCCGAAGGCGGTGGGCTCGGCATTGGCGGCGGCGGTGGTGGCGGCGGCGGTTTCTTCAGCGCGCGCGGCACCGCCAACGTGCTCACCCGCGCCACGGCGATTCTCGCGGGCCTGTTCTTCGTCACCAGCCTCAGCCTGACCGTTCTGGCCGGCTGGGGTCGCGGCCCGACCACCATCTTCAACGCGCCGGCGACCACGGCTCCGGGCGCGCCCGTGCCGGGCGGCTCGGTGCTCGATCAGCTTCAGGGCGCCCAGCCCGCCCCGTCGGCGCCGGCCGCTCCCGCGGTGCCGCAGGTTCCGCAGTCGCAGTGATCGCCGCTGGCCGCTTCCCATGGGCTTCCATGGGGGCGGCTGACGGTCACTTTCCCGCAGGCGGGAGTTCGTTCGTGAAACGAGCTCTCGTCGAATCGCGTTTTTGCAGCTAGAAACCGAATTCCATGGCGCGCTACATCTTCATCACCGGCGGCGTCGTGTCCTCGCTCGGCAAGGGCCTCGCTTCCGCCGCTCTCGGTGCATTGCTGCAGGCCCGTGGTTACAAGACCCGGCTGCGCAAGCTCGACCCCTATCTGAACGTCGATCCGGGCACGATGAGCCCGTATCAGCACGGCGAAGTCTTCGTCACCGACGACGGGGCCGAGACCGATCTCGACCTCGGCCATTACGAGCGGTTCACCGGTCGTCCGGCCTCGCGGGCCGACAACATCACCACCGGCCGCATCTATCAGGACATCCTCGCCAAGGAGCGGCGCGGTGACTATCTGGGCGCGACCATCCAGGTCATTCCCCACGTCACCAACGCCATCAAGGACTTCGTCCTGACCGGCAATGAGGGCTACGATTTCGTGCTGGTGGAAATCGGCGGCACGGTCGGCGACATCGAGGCGATGCCGTTCCTGGAGGCGATCCGCCAGATCGGCCACGAGCTGCCGCGCAAGCACTGCATCTATGTGCATCTGACGCTGCTGCCCTTCATCCCCTCGGCCGGTGAGCTCAAGACCAAGCCGACCCAGCATTCGGTGAAGGAGCTGCGCTCCATCGGCATCGCGCCGGACATCCTGCTGTGCCGCACCGACCGCGAGATTCCGCGCGAGGAGCGCCGCAAGCTCGGCCTGTTCTGCAATGTGCGCGAGAGCGCCGTGATCGAGGCGCGCGACGCCGACAGCATCTATGCCGTGCCCTCCGCCTATCACGAGGCGGGGCTGGACACGGAAGTGCTGGCCGCCTTCGGCATCGAGCCGGCGCCCGAGCCCGATCTGTCCCGCTGGAAGAAGGTCGAGGCCGGCATCCGCAACCCGGAAGGGGCGGTGACGATCGCCATCGTCGGCAAGTACACGGGCATGAAGGACGCCTACAAGTCCCTCATCGAGGCGCTCACCCATGGCGGCCTCGCCAATAATGTCCGGGTGAATTTCGACTGGATCGAGAGCGAGATCTTCGAGCGCGAGGACCCCTCGCCGTTCCTCGAACATGTCCACGGCATCCTCGTGCCGGGCGGCTTCGGCCAGCGTGGCGCCGAGGGCAAGATTCGTGCGGCGCAATTCGCCCGCGAGCGGCGCGTGCCCTATCTCGGCATCTGCTTCGGCATGCAGATGGCGGTGATCGAGGCGACCCGCAATCTCGCCGGCGTCGGCCATGCCAACTCGACCGAGTTCGGCCCGACCGACGAGCCCGTCGTCGGCCTGCTCACCGAATGGCTGCGTGGCAATGAGCTGGAGCGCCGTGGCATCAATGGCGATCTCGGCGGCACGATGCGCCTCGGCGCCTATCCCGCCGCGCTTGCCGAGGGCAGCCGCGTCGCGGACATCTATGGCGCCAGCACCATCTCCGAGCGCCACCGCCACCGCTACGAGGTGAACCTCGCCTATCGCGAGCGGCTGGAGGCCTGCGGCATGCGCTTCTCGGGCATGTCGCCGGACGGGCTGCTGCCGGAGATCATCGAGTACCCGGACCATCCCTGGTTCGTCGGTGTGCAGTTCCACCCGGAGCTGAAGTCGCGCCCCTTCGAGCCGCACCCGCTATTCGCCTCCTTCATCGGCGCGGCGGCGGTACAAAGCCGGCTGTTCTGATCGCGGTTGCTGCTGCGTCATCTGTTCCGAATTAGTCGCACCCGCCGGGGTAATCACCCCCCGGCGGCATTCGGCTGTGGATCGCGTCGGACCCACGTGCTGTCATGGGCAGGCCATCCGTGCCCGAGCGGGTAGGGTGGTCCCTGGCGCCGCAGCGGTGCCCGCGATGCTGAGAAGGAGTGTGCCGGTGATCCGTGGCCTTGATCATGTCGTCCACGTCGTTCGCGATCTCGAAGCTGCCGGCGAATTCTACGACATGCTCGGATTCACCGTGGGGGCGCGCAACCGCCATCCCTGGGGCACGCATAACCGGCTGATCCAGCTTCCCGGCTTCTTCATCGAGATTCTGGAAGTCGCCGAGCCCGATTCCATCCCGGACTCGGCCGACGGCATTTTTTCGTTCGGCGGCTTCAACCGCGATTTCCTGGCGTCGGTCGGGCAGGGGCTCTCCATGCTGGTGCTGGAGGGCAACGACCCGGCGGCGGAAAAGGCCGAGTTCGATGCCGCCGGCTTTGGCGGGTTCGAGCTGTTCGACTTCTCCCGCGAGGGCAAGCGGCCGGACGGTTCCGATGTCGAGGTCTCCTTCAGCCTTGCCTTTGCCCGCGATCCCGCCTCGTCCCATGCCGGCTTCTTCACCTGCCTTCAGCGCAAGCCGGAGAATTTCTGGGCACCGGATCTCCAGCGGCACATGAATGGCAGCGCCGGGGTCGCCGGCGTCGTCCTGGTGGCGCCCGAGCCCGAGCCGCATCTGGCCTTTCTGGAAACCTTCATCGGCGCGCCGCTGCGCCGGGCGGTGGATGGCTGGTACATCGCCAAGACCCCGCGCGGCGATGTGGACCTGATGAGCCCGGCCCTGTTCACCGAACGCTTCGCCATCGCCCCGCCCACGGATGAGGGGATGCGCATTGCCGCCCTGCGGTTCGGCGTGGCGGATATCGACAAGACCC
The DNA here is from genome assembly GCF_018449475.1 of Ancylobacter radicis. Lineage (GTDB taxonomy): Bacteria > Pseudomonadota > Alphaproteobacteria > Rhizobiales > Xanthobacteraceae > Ancylobacter > Ancylobacter radicis. Next base: position 221,029 of record NZ_JAHCQH010000014.1, read on the forward strand.
GCAAGCGGGTCTCCTCGTCCCGCATGTCGGCGGAGGAGATCGAGGGGCTGATCGTGATCGGGCCGGGCGCGGGCCTCGGCGCGACACTGCTGTTCGAGCAGGTCGGCTGATCCGATCAGGCCGAGCGGTCTACTTGAAAACAAAAGCCCCGGAATCACTTCCGGGGCTTTTTTCATGTCGCCCGTGAGGCTGTTCGCTCACAGAATCAAGTTCTGGCGAACAGCATCAGGGATCAGGAACTGGCGTTCTCCGGCAGGGCGCGGCTCTCGGCAACCGTGCGGCCGGGCAGCAGCGCCAGGGCGCGGCTGCGCAGGCTCGCCCAGGTGGCGAAGGCGTTGAGCGTAGAGCCTTCCAGCCAGCCGATGATGGCGGCGGCGAGGAAGGGCAGGCTCTGCACCGCCAGCGCGAAGGCGAACAGGTCGATCTCCAGCACCGCGTGCCAGTTGGTCATGCGCAGGCCGATGGCGGACAGCATCAGCCCGCCGCCGATCACCGCTTCCGGCAGCGCCGGGAAGGCGCGGGCCGCATCGGCCAGCCAGCTTCCCTTGGCGGTGCGGGCGAAGGCGAGGTCCTTGTAGCGGAACCCGTCATAGACCGCCTTGGCGACGGTGAACTGCACCGCCATGGCGGCGATGGCGGCGCCGACCATGCGCAGCGGCGTGGTGGCGACGCGCAGCCGGTACAGGGCGATGAAGTGCAGCACATAGATGCCGAAGCAGAACAGGATCGGCACGGTGAGGATGCGCTGCGGCACGGCGATGCCGAGGCCGAGCACGAAGGGCACGAACAGCAGCGAGAGGATCGCCACCAGCGCGCCGATGCTCTCCGAGCCGAGCCAGCTCACCCAGCCGATGGTGAATTCGCGGCGCTGCGAGGTGGTGAGGCGCGTGCCGCCATTGGGCAGCATGCGGGCCCAGTGCTTCTTGATGATCTGCATGCCGCCATAGGCCCAGCGGTGGCGCTGCTTCTTGAACGAGGCGAAATCGTCCGGCAGCAGGCCCCAGCCATAGCGGGTGTTGGTGTAGTGGCTTTTCCAGCCGCGCTCGACGATGCACAGGCCGAGATCGGTATCCTCGCAGATCGTGTCGCTCGACCAGTCGCCGGCCTCGACCATGGCGGCGCGGCGGATCAGGCACATGGTGCCGTGCACGACGATGGCGTCATGCTCGTTGCGCTGGACCATGCCGATGTCGAAGAAGCCGGCATATTCGGTGTTCATCGCCTCGTGCATGAGGCTGCGATCGGCGTCGCGGTGGTCCTGCGGCGCCTGCACGATGCCGACGGTCGGGTCCTCGAAGGTCGGCACCAGGTCGCGCAGCCAGTTCGGCGCCACGACATAGTCGGCGTCGATCACGCCGATGATCTCGGCGTCCGGCGCGGTCTGCTGCATGGCGACACGCAGCGCGCCGGCCTTGAAGCCCTCGACCTTGGGCAGGTTGATGAACTTGAAACGGTCGCCGAGCTCGCGGCAATAGGCCTCGATCGGCTCCCAGAAGGCCGGGTCCGGCGTGTTGTTGATGATGACCAGGCATTCGAAGTTCGGCCAGTCGAGCCGCGCCACGCTGTCCAGCGTCTCCTTCAGCATCTCCGGCGGCTCTTTATAGGCCGGAATATGGATGGAGACCTTGGGCGTGCGGGCCGGCAGGGCGGTCGGCGCGTCGCGCAGCAGGCGGCGCGGGGTGCGGCCAAATGCAATGGTCGCGAGTTCCTCGACCCGGTACAGCATGACGATGACCAGCGGCACCAGCAGCACGATGCTGATGACGAAGGTCACCTTGTTGCCGCCGACGACATAATGCGTCAGCCAGTGGTCGATCACAGTGGCGAGCCAGGCGCCGACCAGCGCGGCGGCGCCGGTCATGACGCTCGCCTGGGTGAAGGTCAGCCGGCCCATGCGGAAGACGGGGATCGAGAAGGCGATGCCGAGCAGCAGCGCGATCGCCGCCGTCGCGGTGTAGGTCGCCGGGACCAGCGGGCCGGAGAGCGGGAATTTCAGCTCGCGATTGGCGTCGAGCACGCCCCAGTACTGGCCGACGCTGCCCTCGAAGCTTTTCCACGGCGCGTCGAACGCCTCGATCAGATTATATTCGATGCCGAGCGCGTCGGCCCGCGAGGCGAAGCCGCGGATGATCTGCGCCTGCTCCAGCTCGCCGGGCACGGCGCCGTCGCGATTATAGCCGGCGCTGGGCCAGCCGAACTCGGCAACGACGATGCGCTTGCCGGGATAGGCGGCGCGCAGCCGCTCATAGATGCCGATCGAACGCTCGACGACCTGATCGGCCGGAACGCCTTCCCAATAGGGCAGGATATGCGCGGCGATATAGTCCACCGCCGAGACGAGTTCCGGGTGATCGAGCCACACGTCCCAGGTCTCGCCGGTGGTGACCGGAACGCTGGTCTGGCTCTTTACCTTGCGGATGATCTCGATCAGTTCTTCGGGGGTCTTTTCCGCGCGCAGGATCGACTCGTTGCCGACCACAATGCCGACCACGTTCGGGTTCTTGCGCGCCGCGTCGAGCGCGTTGGCGATCTCGCGGGCGTTGCGCTTCTCGTCGGTGTCGATCCATGCGCCGACGGTGGCCTTCAGCCCGTCCTCGGCGGCGATCTTGGCCACCAGTTCAAGCCCGCCGGTCGAGGCGTAGGTACGCACCGCCTTGGTATAGGGCGCCACCGCGTCGACGTCGGCGCGAACCTGCGCCTCCGTCGTCGGCTCGCCCTTATCGGGGTTCGCATCGCGGCCATAAGGCGCGAAGGACATGCTCTGGAATCGATCCGCGACGGAGGGGGCGGATACCTCCTCGCGCATGGCCAACCATACAAAAGCATGCACGGACGTGACTACCGCAAGCGCAGCGGCAGCGACACGAACAGCGGGACGCATGAGACAACCCACGGATGGAGTGAGATACCGGCGATATATAGTCCAAATTTAACGCGGTTGCAGCACATTCGTCGTGGCACTGCGGGAGGCTGATTCGCCTCCCTTTGTGTCAGAGCGCCACTGCAACGCATCGCGTCGTATAATTGTTCCGCTCTATGGCGGCGCCATGTCGCAGCCGGGGCTGCGCCATGATTTTATTGCGCTGCGGCAGGGGCGGCCGGAGCCGCCGGGGCGGGCGCCGGCGCGTCGGGATTGACCCAGCAGGAATGCACGCGCTCGGAGAGGCGCTCGGGCGACTTGGGATCGATATTGCCCTGCCGCACCAGGCAGCGGAACGCAATCTTGAGGTGCTCGGTCGGGCAGCCGAACCGCTCATAGAGGTCCATATGGCGGCGCGCCGTGTCGATGTCGTCGCGCCACAGCAGCATGGTGATGCGCCGGCCGCTCCACACGCATTCGGGCAGGCCGGCATTGCCGGGAAGCTTGGCCGCCTCGGCATATTCCTCGACCGAGCGGCGCTGGGCCTCTTCCTTGGCCTGATCCTCCGGCGACTTCTGTTCGGCCGGCTTCGGCTCGGGCGCGCTGCTCTGCGCCAGTGCTCCGCCATGAAGGGCGGCCGTCAGGATAACGCCGCCAACAAGGGCGGCGGCAAGGGTACGAACTGAGCACAACATGGCGGAAAGTGTCACACCGTAAACGAGAGACTGCGGGAGCCGACGGACAGTAGGTGAAGACGTGGAATTTGTCAGCATGACGACACAGCGCCACCCATGTGACGAACCACGTGACGAATAGGCTTAACGGGCGACTTTTCCCCGCCTCTTGCGAAAGCTACAAAGCCCCGCTACCCGCCTGCCGCAGCTTGCCCATCCGCCCGCCGGAGATTTCCCATGCGTCTTCCCATCGCCCTTGCGCTCGCCGTCGGTGCGGCGATCGTCGCCATCTGGGCCTGGCTGGGGCACCCGGTGCCGGCGCCGTCCTCGCCGCTGGCCGCCGGCGAGAAGCTGCCCTGCGTCTCCTACGCGCCGTTCCGGCCGGGCCAGTCGCCCTTCATGACGGGGCTGGTGATCCCGCCCGAGCAGATCGACGACGATTTCGAGCGCCTCGCCAAGATCACCCACTGCGTGCGCACCTATTCCACCGAGATGGGCCTCGACGTGGTGCCGGAACTCGCCCGCAAGCACGGGCTCACCGTGCTTCAGGGCATCTGGATCGGCCGCAACCCGGCCGACAACCGGATCGAGATCGACGAGGCGGTGAAGGCGGCGCAGCAGAACCCGGACGTCATCAAGGCGGTCATCGTCGGCAATGAAGTGCTGCTGCGCGGCGAGCAGACAGCCATCGACCTCGCGGCGATGATCAAGGAAGTGCGCGCCAAGGTGCCGGCGCAGGTGCAGGTCACCTATGCCGATGTGTGGGAGTTCTGGGAACGCAACCGCGACCTCGCCAACTCGGTCGATTTCGTCACCGTCCACATCCTGCCCTTCTGGGAGGACCTGCCGGTCGCGGCCGAGGAATCCGTCGCCCATCTCGGCGAGATCCGCGAGCATGTCGGGCAGATCTTCGCCGGCAAGGAGATCCTCATCGGCGAGACCGGCTGGCCGAGCGAGGGGCGGATGCGCGAGGGCGCGCTGCCCTCGCCCTCCAATCAGGCCCGCGTCATTCAAGAACTGCTGGCGCTGGCCAAGGCGAAGAACTACCGGCTCAATGTCATCGAAGCGTTCGACCAGCCGTGGAAGCGCGCTTCCGAGGGCACGGTCGGCGGCCATTGGGGCTTCCTCGACGCCTATACGCGCGATTTCAAATTCGCCTGGGGACAGGCGGTGTCGGATCACCCGAACTGGATCGCGCAGGCGCTGGGCGGGGTGATCTTCGCTTTCGCGGTGTTCGGCGCGGCGCTTCAGGGCCGGCGCGCCGCCGGGGTCGCGCCGCCGCACCCGCGTCACTGGTTCGCGGTGGCCGGCATCGCCTTCTTCGGCGGCCTGCTTTATCCGCGCCTCGTCGTCACCGTGCCGGTGGAGAGCCTCGCGGTCGGCGGCTGGGTCCGCGCCATCGCCATGCTGGTTCTGGCGCTCGCCGCCCCGCTCGCCTGCGCCGCCGCCATTGGCGCACGCACCCGCCTCGTCACGCTGGCGGTGGCGCTAAACCCGTCCTCCGTGCCCGGCACGTCGCGGCTGGAAAAGCTGGTCGCCTTCCTGCTTGCCGCCTCGCTGGTGCTGGTGGTGCAGATCGCCTTCGGGCTGGTGTTCGACCCGCGCTACAAGGATTTCCAGTTCGCCGGCCTGACCCCGATCGTCGCCGCCTTCGCCTTCTATGCGCTGGTGGCGCCGGCGCCCCGGCAGGAGAACGGCCGGCAGGCGGAAATGCTGGCGGCGGCCATCCTGTTCGGCAGCGGCCTCTACATCCCGATCAACGAGACCGTCGCCAACTGGCAGGCGCTGTGGACCGGCGGGCTGGTTCTCGCCCTCGCGCTCACGCTGTGGCGCCTCGCCACGGCCGGGCGAACGAGATGAGCAGCAGCCCGGCGGCCAGCGCCGAGAGGTTGTTGTTGTACATCACGACGCCGATCGACGTGGCCATCAGGGCAAGGGTGAAGACCAGCAGCGACGGGCGGATGAACTGGATCACCGCGAGGCTGATCGCGGCGATGCCGAAGACCGAATAGCCATAGAGCGTGATGACCATCTCGCGGGTTTCGCAGGTCATGGTCTCCATGCCCCGGCAGGCGAGGCCGATGGCCGACTGTTCCACCAGCGCGTAGCGCATATAGATCGCCCAGCCGAGCGCGAAGGCGCCCAGGGCAATGATGACATTGGCGGCGCGGGAGCTGGGCAGGAAGTTGCGGTAAGCCACGATCGGTCCTCCTCGAACGGGGATTCCATCGCATGGCGGGCGGCAACGATCAATTCGTCCCGATGGGGACGGCTACCGGGGCGCGCCATGGTGCGCTAAACAGCGGCCCTCTTCAGTCCAGGAGATCCACGCGGATGCGCAGCCTGCTCGTCATCGTCCTTGCCGCCGGGGAGGGCACCCGCATGCGCTCCACCAAGCCGAAGGTGCTGCACGCTGTGGCGAACCGGCCGATGCTGGCCCATGTGCTCGACGCGGCGCTGCACGCGGGCGCCAGCCGGCTCGCCGTGGTGATCGGGCCGGACCATGACGCGGTGGCGGCGCAGGTGCGTCAGGCGGCGCCGCAGGCCGCCACTTTCGTTCAGGCCGAGCGCCGGGGCACCGCCCATGCCGTGCTGGCGGCGCGGCAGGCGCTGGCGGAGGGCGTCGACGATGTCGTCGTCATGTATGGCGACACGCCGCTGGTCCGTCCCGAGACTATCGCCGCCCTGCGCGCGCCCCTTGCCGAGGGCGCGGCCGTGGCTGTGCTCGGATTCCGCCCGGCGGACCCGTTCGGTTATGGGCGGCTGGTGACCGACAAGGGCGAACTCCTCGCCATTCGCGAGGAGAAGGAGGCGAGCGAGGCAGAGCGGCAGATCACCCTGTGCAATGCCGGGCTGATGGCGTTTGACGGGCGCGTGGTGCTCGATCTGCTCGACCGGGTGTCCGACGCCAACGCCAAGAAGGAATTCTACCTCACCGACGCGGTGGAGATCGCCCGCGCGCTGGGCCGTTCCGCCGCTGTCGTCGAGGTGGCCGTCGAAGAGGTCGCCGGTGTGAACAGTCGGGCGCAACTGGCTGAGGCGGAATCGATTCTCCAAGTTCGGCTGCGCGCGCGGGCACTGGAAGGTGGAGCCACGCTGGTCGCGCCCGAGACGGTTTTCCTCAGCGCCGATACGGTGATCGGCCGCGATGTGGTGATCGAGCCCAATGTCGTGTTCGGGCCGGGCGTCACCGTTGAGGACGGCGCCACCATCCGCGCCTTCAGCCATGTCGAGGGTGCCCATGTCGGCGCGGGCGCCATTGTCGGCCCGTTCGCCCGGCTGCGCCCCGGCGCGGTGCTGGGGCAGGGGGTGCATGTCGGCAATTTCGTGGAGATCAAGGCCGCCGACCTCGCGCCGGGCGTGAAGGTCAATCACCTGTCCTATGTCGGGGATGCCAGCGTCGGCGCGAACACCAATGTCGGCGCGGGCACCATCACCTGCAATTATGACGGCTTCCGCAAGCACCGCACCACCATCGGCGCCAATGCCTTCATCGGTACCAACACGCTGCTGGTCGCGCCGGTGAGCGTGGGCGACGGCGCCTATGTCGGCACGGGCTCGGTCATCACCGAGAATGTGCCGGAGGATGCGCTGGCCATCGGCCGGGCGCGGCAGGTCAACAAGCCGGGCTGGGCGGTGCGGCTGCGCGAGCGGCTGTCGGCCGGTCTCGCCCCGAAGAAGTGAGCCGGCGCCGTGCCTTCCGGCGATACGAAGCGACACCGTAAGTGATTTCGGTATCACGGTGACGGGCGGTTAAACCCGAAGCCTCAAGCTGTTGCCTTTCGCGGAGAACGTCCCGCCCATGTGTGGAATTATCGGCATTGTCGGAACGGCGCCGGTCGCCGACCGGCTGATGGAATCGCTCAAGCGTCTGGAATATCGCGGCTATGATTCTGCCGGCATTGCCACGCTGGAATCGAGCCACCTCGTGCGCTGCCGCGCCGAGGGCAAGCTGCGCAATCTCGAAACGGCGCTGACGCAGAGCCCGCTCGCCGGCCATAGCGGCATCGGCCATACGCGCTGGGCGACCCATGGCAAGCCGAGCGTCGCCAATGCCCACCCGCACGCCACCGCCCAGGTCGCGGTGGTCCATAACGGCATCATCGAGAATTACCGCGAGCTGCGCGACGAACTGATCGCCGAGGGCGCCAATTTCGAGAGCGAGACCGACACCGAGGTCGTCGCCCATCTGGTGACGTGCGAGATGCGCAAGGGCGCGGGTCCCGTGGATGCGGTGGCCGCCATCCTGCCCCGCCTCACCGGCGCCTTCGCGCTCGGCTTCCTGTTCGACGGCGAGGACGATCTGATGATCGGCGCCCGCAAGGGCAGCCCGCTCGCCATCGGCTTCGGCAAGGGCGAGATGTATCTGGGTTCCGACGCCATCGCGCTCGCCCCGTTCACCGACACCATCTCCTATCTGGAGGATGGCGACTGGGCGGTGCTGAACAAGCAGGGCGTGGTGATCCACGACGCCGGCAACAAGGTGGTATCCCGCCCGGTGCAGAAGACCTCGGCCTCGGCCTTTCTGGTGGAGAAGGGCAATTTCCGCCACTTCATGGCCAAGGAGATGCACGAGCAGCCGGAAGTGGTCTCGCACACGCTGGCGCATTATCTCGACCTCGCCGCCGAGACGGTGCAACTGCCGGGCAAGCTGCCCTTCGACATCGCCACGCTCGACCGTGTCTCGATCGCCGCCTGTGGCACCGCCTATTATGCGGGTCTGGTCGCGAAATACTGGATCGAGCGCATCGCCCGCATCCCCGTCGAGATCGACGTCGCCTCGGAGTTCCGCTACCGCGAGGCGCCGCTCGCGCCCGGCGGGCTGATGATCGTCATCTCCCAGTCCGGCGAGACCGCCGACACGCTCGCCTCCCTGCGTTACGCCAAGGCGTGCGGCCAGCACGTGCTGGCGGTGGTCAATGTGCCGACCTCGACCATCGCCCGCGAGGCCGATGTGGTGGTGCCGACGCTGGCTGGCCCGGAGATCGGCGTCGCCTCGACCAAGGCCTTCACCTGCCAGCTGGCCACGCTGGCGGCGCTGGCCGTGCTGGCGGGACGTGAGCGCGGCACCATTTCGACGGATGAGGAGCGCCGGCTGGTGCACGCCCTCGTCGAAGTGCCGCGCCTGATGAACGAGGCGCTGAAGCTCGGCCCGCAGATCGAGCAGATCGCCCGCACCTTCGCCAAGGCGCAGGATGTGCTCTATCTCGGCCGGGGCACCAGCTACCCGCTGGCGCTGGAAGGCGCTCTGAAGCTCAAGGAAATCTCCTACATCCATGCCGAGGGCTATGCCGCCGGCGAGCTGAAGCACGGGCCGATCGCGCTGATCGACGAGAAGATGCCGGTCGTCGTCATCGCCCCGCATGATCCGGTGTTCGAGAAGACCATGTCGAACATGCAGGAGGTCGCCGCGCGCGGGGGCCGAATCATCCTGCTGACCGACGAGACCGGCCGTCGCGCCGCTGGCTTCGAGACCGAGGCGACGCTGGTGCTGCCGGACATGGACCCGCTGATCGCGCCGCTGGTCTACGCCATCCCGGTGCAGCTTCTCGCCTATCACACGGCGGTGCAGATGGGCACGGATGTCGACCAGCCGCGCAACCTCGCCAAATCGGTAACGGTGGAATAGCCGGAGCCTCCGGGAAGACAACGCGGCCGCTGTCAAAACCGGCACCCCTTTCGCATGTCATGTGGAGCGGGTAGAAGCGCCCGACAGGTGAGGGCGTGCCGTCTGGGCGCGCAAGGACTGGGGAGAGACCGCATGACCGCCATCGTCGACATCATCGGGCGTGAAATTCTGGACAGCCGCGGCAACCCGACCGTCGAGGTCGATGTCGTGCTGGAAGACGGCTCGCGTGGCCGCGCCGCGGTTCCCTCGGGCGCCTCGACCGGCGCGCATGAGGCCGTCGAGCTGCGTGACGGCGACAAGGGTCGTTATCTCGGCAAGGGCGTGACCAAGGCGGTTGACGCCGTGAATGGCGAGATCTTCGACGCCATCGGCGGCATGGATGCCGAGGAACAGCCGGCTATCGACCAGATTCTGATCGAGCTGGACGGCACCCCGAACAAGGCCCGCCTCGGCGCCAACGCCATTCTCGGCGTGTCGCTGGCCGTCGCCAAGGCGGCCGCCAATGCCCGCGAGCTGCCGCTGTACCGCTATGTCGGCGGCGTCAATGCGCGCGTGCTGCCGGTGCCGATGATGAACATCATCAATGGCGGCGCCCATGCCGACAACCCGATCGACTTCCAGGAATTCATGATCCTGCCGGCGGGCGCGCCGAGCTTCGAGGAAGCCCTGCGCACCGGCGCGGAAATCTTCCACACGCTGAAGAAGGCGCTCAAGGACGCCGGCCACAACACCAATGTCGGCGACGAGGGCGGCTTCGCCCCGAACCTGCCGTCGGCGGATGCGGCGCTTGCCTTCGTGATGAAGGCCATCGAGACCGCCGGCTACAAGCCGGGCGAGGACGTCTATATCGGCCTCGACTGCGCCTCGACCGAGTTCTTCAAGAACGGCAAGTACGATTATGAGGGCGAGGGCGCGGTGCGCGATATCGAGGCACAGGTGAAGTACCTCGCCGATCTCGTCGCCCGCTATCCGATCGTCAGCGTCGAGGACGGCATGGCCGAGGACGACTGGGCGGGCTGGAAGCTGCTCACCGAGACCATCGGCTCCAAGTGCCAGCTGGTCGGCGACGATCTGTTCGTGACCAATGTCACGCGGCTGGAAGCCGGCATCAAGCAGGGCGTCGGCAACTCGATCCTGGTCAAGGTCAACCAGATCGGCTCGCTCACCGAGACGCTGAACGCGGTCGAGATGGCCCACAAGGCCGGCTACACCGCCGTCATGTCGCACCGCTCGGGCGAGACCGAGGACTCGACCATCGCCGATCTCGCGGTGGCCACCAATTGCGGGCAGATCAAGACCGGCTCGCTCGCCCGTTCGGACCGCACCGCCAAGTACAACCAGCTCCTGCGCATCGAGCAGGAACTCGGCCCGCAGGCGATCTATGCCGGCCGCGCGGCGATCAAGTCGCTCGGCTGAGGCGGGCAGGGGACCTCAAGCTCCCGCTTGAGATGCTCCTCATCCCCGGGCTTGACCCGGGGATCCAGCCTTCACGCTCTATTGTGAACGTACCAATGGCCGGGCCCCCAAGCCCGGCCATTGCCGTTTTGGCGCGCCCCCGTTCGCTCCACGTCCCGTCATGCTGAGGTGCTGGCCCACGGCCAGCCTCGAAGCACGCAGGCGGCGTCCTTCCTCTCAGTCCGTTGGGCGGCAGCGTTCTGCGTCCTTCGAGGCCCGGCGGTGCCGGGCACCTCAGGATGACGATGGATGTCGCGCGCATCGTCGTCCCCATTCCCCGCGCCATCCCCCACCATCGCCGACACAGTTAACGGAGCCTCAACCGCTCGCGGCTAGGGTCGCCTCATGATCATACGCACCCGCTGGCGCTCGATTCTCCAGACCGTCACCCTCCATCTCGGAGCGGCGGCGCTCATCGGCTATTTCGCCTTCCAGGGCTATAATGGCCAATATGGCCTGCTGGCCCGCCGCTCCTTCGAGCATCAGCACGCCGAGCTGACGGCCGAGCGCGACAAGATGCGCGCGCAGCGTGAGGCGCTGGAGGCGAAGGTCCTCCTGCTGTCGCCCAGCCGCATCGACGCGGACATGCTGGACGAGGAGGCGCGCTCGCTGCTCAACCTCGTTCACCCCAAGGACCTCGTCCTGCTGCGTCCGCAGCGGGCCGCGGTCCCCGCAAGCGATACCGGCGTCGCGGCCAACTAGTCGGCGCATCGCCTCTTTTTTGCGGAGTCGCAGGCGGTATACGGCATGCCAGAGGCGTTCAAAGGGGAAACCCCGCAATCGCAACAACTTAACTGAATGTGAGTTAAATCATCTGATTAACTCATATTCAGTTAAATGTGAGAAACCATTGCGCGTACAACATGTTGTGCGTTGCAGCATTGCGTTCTGAGCGTAGCGCCGTAACGAAAGCTGCGATATGAAGCTCGTCGAACACGTCGCGAGCTGAGGATGCGCCATGGTAACTGCCGCGAAGAAGTCGGCCGCCAGCACGACCGTTGGAAAAGCCCCCGCCGCCCCGAGGACCTCGGGACGCCGCGTTGAGAAGGCGTCCGCGGTGCTCGAATTCTCCAAGGCAGATGAGATCGAAGCGTATCGCCGGATGCTTGAGATCCGCCGCTTCGAGGAAAAAGCCGGCCAGCTCTATGGCATGGGCCTGATCGGTGGCTTCTGCCATCTCTATATCGGCCAGGAAGCCGTCGTTGTCGGCATGCAGGCTGCGCTCAAGCAGGGCGATCAGGTCATCACCGGCTACCGCGACCATGGCCACATGCTGGCCTGCGGCATGGACCCCAAGGGCGTGATGGCCGAGCTGACCGGCCGCCGTGGCGGTTATTCCAAGGGCAAGGGCGGCTCGATGCACATGTTCAGCATCGAGAAGGGCTTCTTCGGCGGGCATGGCATCGTCGGCGCTCAGGTCTCGCTCGGTACCGGCCTCGCCTTCGCCAATCACTACCGTGACAATGGCAATGTCACCCTGGCCTATTTCGGCGACGGCGCCGCCAATCAGGGCCAGGTCTATGAGAGCTTCAACATGGCGGAGCTGTGGAAGCTGCCGGTCGTCTACGTGATCGAAAACAATCATTACGCCATGGGCACTGCGGTGAACCGCGCCTCCGCCCAGACCGATTTCTCCAAGCGCGGCACCTCCTTCAACATCCCCGGCGAACAGGTCGACGGCATGGATGTGCGGGCCGTGCAGGCCGCCGGCGAGCGCGCGGTCGAGTTTGCCCGCTCCGGCAAGGGTCCCTACATCCTCGAAATGCTCACCTACCGCTATCGCGGCCACTCCATGTCGGACCCGGCGAAGTACCGGTCCAAGGAGGAGGTGCAGAAGATGCGCACCGAGCACGACCCGATCGAGCAGGTGCGCGCCCGTCTTCTGGACAAGAAGTGGGCCACCGAGGACGAGCTGAAGGCGATCGACGCCGAAATCCGCGACGTGATGAACGCCGCGGCGGACTTCGCCAGCCACGATCCCGAGCCGGATCCGTCCGAGCTCTACACCGACATCCTGCGCTGAGCGGCGGCGCGCTGATGCTGGCCGAACTGTTCTGGGTCATGCTCATTGCCGGCAGCGCCTCAGCTGTCGTGCTCTGGGTGTTCGCCGCCCGGCTCGCGGTCAGCCTCGCCACCGCCCGCCGGGCCGGCGTCCTGGCCTATGCCGGGGCGGTGTTCTGGCCCTTCGGCGCCCGCCGTCTGGCCGATGCCTCGCCTGAAAACGCGACCCGTCTGAACAAGATGATGGTCGCCTTCTTCCTTGCCCTACTCGTGGCCATCTCCTCGATGGCCGTCTACAGCAACCTGACGTTCGTTCTGCCCGTACCGCCGCAGTGACGCGCGATCTCGCCTCACGTTCTTTTTGGGGAACGCCGCCATGCCGACCGAAATTCTGATGCCTGCCCTGTCTCCGACCATGGAGAAGGGAAATCTGGCCAAGTGGCTCAAGAAAGAGGGCGATGCGGTCAAGTCCGGCGACGTCATCGCCGAGATCGAGACCGACAAGGCCACGATGGAGGTCGAGGCGATTGACGAGGGCACCCTCGGCAAGATCCTGGTGCCCGAGGGCACGCAGGATGTCGCGGTCAACACCCCCATCGCCGTGATCCTGGCCGATGGCGAGGATGCGAGCGCCATCGGCACCGCGTCGCCGCAGGCCGCCGAATCCGCGCCGCCCGTCGCCGCCGCCCCGCTGGAGCCCTCGCCGGTCGCCAGCGCCGCGCCGGCCGCGCCGGCCATCGTCACTTCGGCGGTCGCCAACCCGCCCCAGCCCGAGGCGGTCCCCGAGCCGGACGTGCCGGAGGGCACCGAGATGGTCAACCAGACCATGCGCGAGGCGCTGCGCGACGCCATGGCCGAGGAGATGCGCCGCGACGGCGACGTCTTCGTCATGGGCGAGGAAGTCGCCGAATATCAGGGCGCCTACAAGATCACGCAGGGCCTGCTCCAGGAATTCGGGCCCAAGCGCGTCATCGATACGCCGATCACCGAGCACGGCTTTGCCGGCGTCGGCGTCGGCGCGGCGATGGCCGGGCTGAAGCCGATCGTCGAGTTCATGACCTTCAACTTCGCCATGCAGGCGATCGACCAGATCATCAACTCCGCCGCCAAGACGCATTACATGTCCGGCGGCCAGATCGGCTGCTCGATCGTGTTCCGTGGGCCGAACGGCGCCGCCGCCCGCGTCGCCGCCCAGCACAGCCAGGACTACACCGCCTGGTACAGCCACATCCCCGGCCTCAAGGTCATCGCCCCCTATACGGCGGCCGATGCCAAGGGCCTGCTCAAGGCGGCGATCCGCGATCCCAACCCGATCATCTTCCTTGAGAACGAGATTCTGTACGGCCACTCCTCGCCGGTGCCGAAGCTCGACGATTTCGTGGTGCCGATCGGCAAGGCGAAGGTCGCCCGCGCCGGCAAGGACGTCACGCTGGTGGCCTGGTCCATCGGCATGAACTACGCGCTGAAGGCGGCCGAGGAACTCTCCAAGCTCGGCATCGAGGCGGAAGTCATCGACCTGCGCACCATCCGCCCGATGGATGTCGACACCATCCTCGCCTCGGTGAAGAAGACCGGCCGCTGCGTCACGGTGGAGGAGGGCTGGCACCAGTCCGGCGTCGGCGCCGAGATCGTCGCCCAGCTCATGGAAAAGGCGTTCGACTATCTCGACGCCCCCGTGCTGCGCGTCACCGGCAAGGACGTGCCGATGCCCTACGCCGCCAACCTCGAAAAGCTTGCGCTCCCCACGGTGCAGGACGTCATCGACGCCGCCCGCGCGGTCACCTATCGCTGAGGCCGGAGTTCGCCATGCCCATCGACATCCTGATGCCGGCCCTGTCTCCGACCATGGAGAAGGGCAACCTCGCCAAATGGCTGAAGAAGGAAGGCGACAAGGTCGCGCCCGGTGACGTGATCGCCGAAATCGAGACCGACAAGGCCACGATGGAAGTCGAGGCGATCGACGAGGGCGTGCTGGCCAAGATCCTGGTGCCGGAAGGCACGCAGGACGTGCCGGTGAACCAGCTCATCGCCGTGCTCGCCACCGAGGGCGAGGATGCGAAGGCCATCGCCGCCGGTGGCGCCGCGCCCAAGGTCGAAGCCCCCAAGGCGGAAACTCCGAAGGCTGAGGCCCCGAAGGCGGCCGAACCGGCTGCGGCTCCCGCGCCCGTGGCCGCCGCTCCTGCGGCGCCCGCTCCCGCCGCTTCGGGCGAGCGCGTGTTCGCCTCGCCGCTGGCCCGCCGTCTGGCCAAGGAGAAGGGCGTCGACCTCGCCTCTGTGAAGGGTTCCGGCCCGCGCGGACGCATCGTCGCCGCCGATGTCGCCACCGCCACGCCCGGCGCCGCCAAGCCCGCGACGTCGTCCGCTCCGGCCCCGTCCGCCGCCGCTCCCGCTGCGGCGCCGGTGGCACCCGCCGCGCCGTCCAACGCCGCGATCCTCGAACAGGCCAAGGCCTATTACGAGCCGGGCACCTATGAGGAGATCCCGCTCGACGGGATGCGCCGCGTCATCGCCCAGCGCATGACCGAGGCCCGCCAGGCGGTGCCGACCTTCTACCTCACGGTGGATTGCGACATGGACGCGCTGCTGAAGCTGCGCGAGGAACTGAACAAGGCCGCGCCCGAGAAGGACGGCAAGCCGTCCTACAAGCTCTCGGTCAACGACTTCGTCATCAAGGCCTATGCGCTCGCCTTCCAGCAGGTGCCGGATGCCAACATGGTGTGGGGCGGCGATCGCTACCTCAAGCTGAAGCACTCCGACATCGGCGTTGCCGTGGCGATCGACGGCGGCAAGGGGCTGCTCACCCCGATCATCCGCAAGGCCGAGACCAAGACCCTGTCGGCGATCTCCAACGAGACCCGCGATCTCGCCGGCCGCGCCCGCAACAAGAAGCTGGCGCCTAACGAGTATCAGGGCGGCTCCTCGGCGATCTCCAATCTCGGCATGTTCGGGATGAAGAACTTCACCGCCATCATCAACCCGCCGCACGCGACCATTCTCGCGGTCGGCGCGAGCGAGCAGCGCGCCGTGGTGAAGAAGGGCGAGCTGGCGGTTGCCACCGTGATGACCGTCACCATCTCCTGCGATCATCGCGTCATGGACGGCGCCATGGGCGCCCAGCTTCTCAGCGCCTTCAAGGCGATCATCGAGAAGCCGATGTCGATGCTGGTCTGAGGAACGATCATGGCGAACACCTACGACGTTCTGTTCATCGGCTCGGGCCCCGGCGGCTATGTCGGGGCCATCCGCGCCGCCCAGCTCGGCCTCAAGGTCGGCGTCATCGAGCGGCAATATGTCGGCGGCATCTGCCCGAACTGGGGCTGCATCCCGGCCAAGGCGCTGCTGCGCTCGGCCGAGATCTTCCACTATATCGAGCACGCCAAGGATTACGGCCTCGTCGCCGAGAAGTTCGGCGTCGACATTGCCGGCGTGGTGAAGCGTTCGCGCGGCATCGCCGCCCAGATGAGCAATGGCGTCGGCTTCCTCTTGAAGAAGAACAAGGTCGACGTGATCTGGGGGCAGGCGACGCTGACCGCCCCCGGCAAGGTCACGGTCGCCCCCTCCGCTGAACCCGCGCCCAAGGGCGCGCTGGCGGCGGGCGAGTACACGGCGAAGAACATCGTCATTGCCACCGGCGCCCGCCCGCGCGCGCTGCCCGGCATCGAGCCGGACAAGAAGCTGATCTGGACCTATTTCGAGGCGCTGGCCCCGGCCAGCGTGCCGAAGTCGCTGCTGATCATGGGCTCGGGCGCCATCGGCGTCGAATTCGCCTCCTTCTACAAGGCGATGGGTTCGGACGTGACCATTGTCGAACTCCTGCCGCAGATCCTCCCGGTCGAGGATGAGGAGATCGCCGAGCACGCCCGCAAGCGTTTCGAGAAGCAGGGCATCAAGATCCTCACCGGCGCCAAGGTCTCCAAGGTGGTGAAGGGCGCGGACAGCGTCACCGCCACCGTCGAGACGGCGGACGGCAAGAGCCAGACGATCACCGCCGACCGGCTGATTTCCGCTGTCGGCGTGGTCGGCAACATCGAGAATCTCGGCCTTGAGGCGCTCGGCGTGAAGACCGACCGTGGCTGCGTGGTGGTGGACGGCCTGTGCCGCACCAACATTCCCGGCCTCTGGGCCATTGGCGATGTCGCCGGCCCGCCCATGCTGGCCCACAAGGCCGAGCATGAGGGCGTGATCGCGGCGGAAGCCATCGCCGGCAAGCATGCCCATCCGATGGACAAGCTGATGATCCCCGGCTGCACCTATTGCATGCCGCAGATCGCCTCCGTCGGCCTCACCGAGAAGCGGGCGAAGGAAGCCGGCTTCGAGATCAAGGTCGGCCGCTTTCCCTTCATCGGCAATGGCAAGGCCGTGGCGCTCGGCGAATCCGAGGGAATGGTCAAGACCATCTTCGACGCCAAGACCGGTCGCCTGCTCGGCGCGCATCTGGTCGGCGCGGAAGTCACCGAGATGATTCAGGGCTTCGTTCTGGCGATGAATCTCGAGACCACCGAGGAAGAACTGATCAACGCGGTGTTCCCGCACCCGACCGTGTCCGAGACCATGCATGAAAGCGTGCTGGCCGCGTTCGGGCGCGCCATCCACATGTGATGTGCCGGCGGCAGGGCGTGGCTGACTGACAGTCACGCTCCCGTCACCCGCCTGATCTTGCCTTGGAACAGACGCAACGCCACATTCGGCGCTGTATCGCAGGAGGTAACATGACGGGTGTCGGTATTTTCGGCGCGATCATCATCGGCATCTTCGCCGGCTGGATCGCGGAGAAGGCGTTGGGGCGCAGCCACGGGCTGTTCGTCAATCTCATCGTCGGGCTGGTCGGTTCGCTGCTCGGCGCGGTTCTGTTCTCCACGCTGAACATCAATGTGCAGGCCGGCTGGATCGGTAGCCTGATCGTTTCCTCGGTGGGCGCGGTCGTTCTGCTGTTTCTGCTGGGCCTGTTGCGGCGCTGACGCAGGGGCGTTCTGCGTCCCTATCGGTCGACGCCAGCCGCGCGCTCGACTAGGAATGAAGGGATGGCGCCCTTGGCGCGCCATCGCCCGGAAGGTCGCCCATGGTCGTCGTCCTCAATACGCTGAACCGAGCCCTCGAAAAGCCGCGTCACCCGGAAAAGGTGAAGCGCGCCGAGACGCCGATCCTCAAGAAGCCGGACTGGATTCGTGTCCGCGCCCCCGGCACGCCCGGATGGCAGGAAACGGCGGACATTGTCCGCGCCAATGGCCTCGTGACCGTGTGCGAGGAGGCGAGTTGCCCGAATATCGGCGAGTGCTGGCAGAAGAAGCACGCCACCTTCATGATCATGGGCGACACCTGCACGCGCGCCTGTGCCTTCTGCAATGTGCGCACCGGCATGCCCGGCCCGCTCGATCAGGACGAGCCGCAAAAGGTGGCGGATGCCGTCGCCCGTCTCGGCCTTGAGCACGTCGTCATCACCTCGGTGGACCGCGACGATCTCGCCGATGGCGGCGCCGAGCATTTCGCCCGCACCATTCGCGCCATTCGCGCCACCAGCCCGAAGACCACCATCGAAATCCTCACCCCCGATTTCCTGCGCAAGGACGGGGCGCTGGAAGTGGTGGTGGCGGCTCGGCCGGACGTGTTCAACCACAATCTGGAATGCGTGCCCTCGCTCTATCTGAAGGTGCGGCCCGGCGCGCGCTACTTCCACTCGCTGCGCCTGCTGCAGCGGGTGAAGGAACTGGACCCGACCATCTTCACCAAGTCCGGCATCATGGTCGGGCTGGGTGAGGTGCGTAACGAGGTGCTCCAGCTGATGGACGATCTGCGCTCGGCGGAGATCGACTTCATGACCATCGGCCAGTATCTCCAGCCGACCCGCAAGCACCACCCGGTCATGGCCTTCATCACGCCGGAGGACTTCAAGTCCTACGAGACCATCGCCTATGCCAAGGGTTTTCTGATGGTCTCGTCGAGCCCGCTGACGCGCTCCTCCCACCATGCCGGCGAGGATTTCGCCCGGCTGCGCGCCGCCCGCGCCGCCAAGCTCGGGACCGACGCCGTCGCCACCGCGCGCCCCGGCGTGGCGCATATGGCGACCGCCTGAGCCATGCCGTCCTTCCGCAACAAGCGGCGCGTCGCCCATTCCGCCACGCACATGTTCGATCTGGTGGCGGATGTGGATCGCTACCCGGAATTCGTGCCGCTGTGCGAGAGCCTGTCGGTGCGGCGCCGGGTGGCCAGCGGGGAGGGCGTCGACATCCTCGTCGCCGACATGACCGTCGCCTACAAGGTGTTCCGCGAGAGCTTCACCAGCCGCGTCACGCTGGACCGGCCGCGCCTCGTCATCGTGGTGGAATATCTCGACGGGCCGTTCAGCCGGCTGGAGAATCGCTGGAGCTTCAAGCCGGACGGCGAGCACGCCTGCGAGGTGGAGTTCTACATTTCCTATGAGTTCCGCTCGCGCACCCTCGGCCTGCTGATGGGCGCGATGTTCGACGCCGCGTTCCGCCGCTTCGCCGATGCCTTCGAAAAGCGGGCCGATGCGGTTTATGGCCGTCAGGGCGTGACAGGTTCCTGAGCCGCCAGCTCGGCCAGCATCGCCAGCGCCGTCAGCACGGAGAGCCGGCGCACCCCGGAGCGGTCCTCACCCGCGAACACCTCCCGCCGCTCGACCATCCGCCCGCTGGCGCTGGCGGCGGCGAAATGGACGAGGCCGACCGGCTTTGAAGCCGAACCGCCGCCGGGCCCGGCAATGCCGGTGATCGACACGCCAAGCGAGGTGCCGGCGACGCGCAGCAGACCGCTCACCATCTCCCGCGCCGTCTGCGCACTCACCGCGCCATGGGCCTTGAGCGAGGCGGGGGAGACGCCGAGCATCTGCTGCTTGGCCGTGTTCGAATAGGTGACATAGCCCCGGTCGACCACATCGGAGGAACCGGCGATCTCGGTCAGGGCGCCGGCGACGAGGCCCCCGGTGCAGGATTCGGCGGTCGCGACGGTGAGGCCGCGCGCGCGGCACAGGTCGAGCACGCGGATCGCCTGTAGGATGACGGCGTCGACGTGATCCTGATCGGTCATGGCGTGATCCTCATTGGCCTGACTGTTCACCTCACTGCACTCACCTGCTAGTCGAGCCAGGGCAGCCGCACCGTCGCCGCCGCCAGCGCCGCGATGCCTTCGCCGCGCCCGGTGAACCCCAGCCGCTCGCTGGTCGTGGCCTTGACGGAAACCCGCGCCGGAGAGATTTCCACAATCTCCGCAATAGCCTGGCGCATGGCGTCGCGATGCGGGCCGATCTTCGGCGCTTCACATATTACCGTCGCGTCGAGATGGGTGATCAACCCGCCCGCCTGCCGCACCAGAGCCGCCGCATGGGCCAGAAAACGGTCGGACGAGGCGCCTTTCCATTGTGGATCAGAAGGCGGAAAATGCGAGCCAATATCGGCACTTGCGACCGTTCCCAGAAGTGCGTCGGTAAGGGCGTGAAGCACCACGTCAGCATCCGAATGGCCGGCAAGCCCCTGCGTGAAAGGTATTTTTACACCTCCAAGCACGACATGATCGCCCTCGCCAAAGGCATGGACGTCAAAGCCGGTGGCGGTGCGGACATCGAGGAGGTCGGCGGCGGCGCGTCGTTCGGCGGTCACGAAATCCTCTTGGGTGGTCAGTTTGATATTCGCGGGATCGCCGGCAAAGGCAAAGACGCGGTGCCCGGCGGCCTCGGCCACCGCCGCGTCATCGGTCAGCGTGTCGACGGGCGCGGCCCGATGGGCGTGCAAAATCAACGCGTAACGAAAGGCTTGCGGGGTCTGCACGCTGCGCAGGCGGTCGCGATCCGGGCCGGTGGAGAGGCTGTCATCGGCGCCCAGCGCCTTGATCGTGTCGACCAGTTTGAGGGCGGGAATGGCCGCCCCATGGTCGCGCGCGGCCGCGATGGCCTCCGCGATGAGCCGGTCGCTGACAAAGGGGCGGGCGGCATCATGGATCAGCACGAGGTCCGGCGGGTCGCCTGCGAGGGCCTCAAGGCCCGCCCGGACCGACGCCTGCCGGGTCTCGCCGCCCGTCACCGGTGTTTTTATACCTCTGACGTCCCGCATCGATTCGGCGCACAGTGCGGCGTGGTCCGGGTGGATGACGGGGAGGATATGGCGGATCCCGGGATGGCCGGCAAAGCGTTGCAATGTCTGGCGCAGCACGGTCTGCCCGCCAATGGTGCGGAACTGCTTGGGCAATCCCTCGCCCGCTCTTTGGCCGCGCCCTGCCGCCACCACGATCACGTCCGTGCGCATCGCCGCCGTCACCACCTCATTGGCTGATCTCACCGTCATCAGCCCCGCTTGCCCTCGCCGTCCGTTTAGCGCAAAAGCGCAGAGGGTTTGCAAATCATTTGACATAAGTCACTCGGAAGGGTTGATGGCAGGCGCGGCATGGCTATTATGTAGGCATAGCCAGCCGGGCTCATTTCCTGTGCATCGAGTGATCAAGGTTTGACCCTTTCCGTCTCCGCCAATACCAAATTACCGATCGGGCCGGTTTCGGTGCCGAATCGCGTGGTGCTGGCGCCCATGGCCGGCATTACCGATGCCCCGCTGCGGCGCATGGCGCTGCGCTATGGCGCGGGTCTGGTCGTGTCGGAAATGGTGGCATCCGATGCGCTGGCGCGCGGTCACGAGGAGACCGTGCTGCGGGCGGAAGGCGAGGGCGTCGCGATTCACGCCGTGCAGCTTGCCGGCAACCAGCCGGGCTCCATGGCCCATGCCGCGCGGATCGCCGAAGGCGCGGGCGCGGCGATCATCGACATCAATATGGGCTGTCCGGCCAAGCGCGTGACCACCGGTCTCGCAGGTTCGGCGCTGCTGCGCGACCTCGATCTCGCCACCCGCATCATCGAGGCCGTGGTGTCCGCCGTGAAGGTGCCGGTGACACTTAAAACCCGTCTTGGGTGGGATGATACCGCAACCGTGGCCCCGGAGCTTGCCCGCCGCGCCGAGGCGATCGGCGTTCAGCTCATCACCATTCACGGCCGCACGCGCTGCCAGTTCTACACCGGCCGCGCGGACTGGAGTGCCATCCGGGCGATTTCCGAGGCGGTTTCGATTCCCGTTCTGGCCAATGGGGATCTGGTGGATGCCGAGGACGCCCCCGCCATGCTGGCGGCCTCCGGCGCCACCGGCCTGATGGTCGGGCGCGGCGCGCAGGGCCGCCCCTGGTTTCCTGGCCAGGTCGCAGCCCGTCTCGCCACTGGCCACGTGCCGGCCGATCCGGCGCTGGCCGAGCAGCGCGACGTTCTGCTGGAACTGTATGATGGCTGGCTCGCCCATTATGGCCGGGAGCTTGGCCTGCGCTGCGCGCGCAAGCATATCGGCTGGGCGCTCGCGGCCGCCGCGCACAGCGCCGGTCGCCCGCCCGAAACCGCTCGCCTCTGGCGCCAGCGCCTGCTGACATTGGATGAGCCGGCTCATGTCGCCGCCGGCATTCGCGATGCCTATGACGACCTCGCCTGGAGACACGCGGCATGACGTTGGCGCCTTCGGACCAAGCCTCCACGCCTGCGGCCCGTATCAATGCGGAAGCCGTGGTCAATGCCTTGCCGCATCCGGTGATCACGGTGGCGGAGGATGGGCGGCTGGTGGACGCCAATGTCGCGGCCGAGGCCTTCTTCGAGGCCTCGCTGGCGGTGCTCGTCCGGCATCGGCTGCAAGACTTCGTGCCGTTCGGAAGCCCGATCCTATCGCTGGTCGATCAGGTGCGCGCCCGAGGGGCGGCGGTTAATGAATACCGCGTTGATCTCGGCACGCCACGCAATGGCGGCGAGCGCATCGTCGACATCCATGTCGCGCCCTTGTCGGAGGTTGCCGGGCAGGTGGTCATCATGCTCCAGGAGCGGACCATTGCCGACAAGATGGACCGCCAGCTCACCCATCGCGGCGCCGCCCGCTCGGTGACGGCGCTGGCCGCCATGCTCGCCCATGAGATCAAGAATCCGCTGTCCGGCATTCGCGGCGCGGCGCAACTGCTTGAATTGTCGGCCAGCGATGACGACAGGTCGCTCACCCGGCTGATCACCGATGAGGCCGACCGGATCGTCAAGCTGGTCGACCGGATGGAGGTGTTCTCCGACGAGCGCCCCATCGAGCGCGAGCCGGTCAACATCCACGCGGTGCTGGAGCATGTGCGCACGCTGGCCAGCTCGGGTTTCGCGCGGCACATCCGCTTCGTCGAGGAGTATGATCCCTCGCTGCCGCCGGTATTCGCCAACCGTGACCAGCTTGTGCAGGTGTTCCTGAATCTCGTGAAGAACGCTGCCGAAGCCATTGGCGAATCATCAGATGGTGAGATTCAACTCACCACGGCGTTCCGTCCCGGCGTGCGCCTCATGGTGCCGGGCGCACCGGCGCGGGTGAGCCTGCCGCTGGAATTCTGCGTGAAGGACAACGGTCCCGGAGTACCGGAAGACCTGATGCCTCACCTGTTCGATCCCTTCGTCACCACCAAGCCGACCGGCACCGGGCTGGGCCTTGCTCTGGTGGCGAAGATCGTCGGCGACCATGGCGGTATCATCGAGTGCGACAGCCAGCCGCGCCGTACCACCTTCCGTGTCCTCATGCCCATGTACCGCGCCAGCCGCGGTAGCGAGAACAGTTGAGAACGCTAATGCCCACGGGAAGTATCCTGGTTGCCGATGACGACGCCGCCATCCGCACCGTTCTCAATCAGGCGCTGTCTCGGGCGGGCTATGAGGTGCGCTCCTGCGGAAACGCTGCCACGCTCTGGCGCTGGGTGAGCCAGGGCGACGGCGATCTCGTCATTACCGATGTGGTGATGCCGGATGAGAACGCCTTCGATCTGCTGCCGAGGATCAAGAAGGTGCGCCCCGACCTGCCGGTCATCGTCATGAGCGCGCAGAACACCTTCATGACGGCGATCCGCGCCTCCGAGAAGGGTGCCTATGAGTATCTGCCCAAGCCCTTCGATCTGAAGGAGCTTATTGCCATCGTCGGCCGTGCCCTGTCCGAGCCGAAGAAGCCCGAGGCCGCCCTGCGGGCCGGCGGCGACGAGGTGGACAACATCCCGCTGGTCGGCCGCTCGCCCGCCATGCAGGATATCTACCGCGTGCTGGCGCGCCTGATGCAGACGGACCTCACCGTCATGATCGCGGGCGAGAGCGGCACCGGCAAGGAACTGGTGGCCCGCGCGTTGCACGATTATGGCAAGCGCCGCAACGGGCCGTTCGTGGCCATCAACATGGCCGCCATTCCACGCGACCTGATCGAATCCGAGCTGTTCGGCCATGAGAAGGGCGCCTTCACCGGCGCCAATTCGCGCTCGGCCGGCCGCTTCGAGCAGGCCGAAGGCGGCACGCTGTTCCTCGACGAGATCGGCGACATGCCGATGGAGGCGCAGACCCGGCTGCTTCGCGTGCTTCAGCAGGGCGAATACACCACCGTGGGCGGACGCACGGCCATCAAGACCGATGTCCGTATCGTCGCCGCGACCAACAAGGATCTGCGGATTCTGATCCAGCAGGGCCTGTTCCGCGAGGATCTGTTCTTCCGGCTGAATGTCGTGCCGCTGCGTCTGCCGCCGCTGCGCGAGCGCGCCGAGGACGTGCCGGATCTTGCCCGCCACTTCTTCCTTCAGGCGGAGCGTGAAGGCCTGCCGCGCAAGCAGATCGATGCGGCGGCGCTGGACCGGCTGAAGCGTTATCGCTGGCCGGGCAATGTGCGCGAGCTGGAAAACCTGATTCGCCGCCTCTCCGCGCTCTACCCGCAGGAGATCATCACCGGCTCGATCATCGAGGCAGAACTCTCCACCCCTATCTCGACCGCGTCGCCGGAAGAGTCCGGGCAGGACGAGACGCTGTCGGCTTCAGTTGAGAGGCATCTTAATACCTACTTCGGCGGATTCGGCGAGAATTTGCCGCCACCCGGTCTCTATCACCGCATTCTGAAGGATGTGGAGTATCCGTTGCTCTCGGCGGCCCTGGCGGCCACGCGAGGCAATCAGATCAAGGCGGCGGAACTGCTCGGCCTCAACCGCAACACGCTGCGCAAGAAGATCCGGG
Source organism: Ancylobacter radicis (assembly GCF_018449475.1). Taxonomy (GTDB): domain Bacteria; phylum Pseudomonadota; class Alphaproteobacteria; order Rhizobiales; family Xanthobacteraceae; genus Ancylobacter; species Ancylobacter radicis. The sequence continues at coordinate 245,679 of NZ_JAHCQH010000014.1, forward strand.
ATCTCGACATCCAGATAATCCGCACGAGCCGGTAAAATGGTGCGACTTCCGCGAATAAATCGCGGGAGTGCCCTTCTCTGTCACATTTTTGCACCAGTGTCGTCTCACTGCATCACTTGAGCCGGCCGAATCCCGCCCGCCGGCAGGGTGATGAATGAACGACGCCTCGATACGAGAAAGCGACCGCCGCGACAGTGAGCGGCAGGAAGCTCCCGACTTCGGCGGGATGGGCTTCCGCTTTTCGCTGTGGGGCCTGCCGCCGCTTCTGGTCCTGCTGGCGCTGATTACGGCTCTCACGAGCTTCATCATCCTCATCGGTATAACCCCGCTGGTGCCCTCGCAAGAGGTCGTCATCATCGTGCTGTGCCTGAACGGCGTGATGTCGCTGGTGCTGGTCGGCATCATCGGCCGTGAGGTCTGGCGCGTCGTGAAGGCGCGGCGGCGGGGCAGGGCGGCGGCGCGCTTGCATGTGCGGGTTGTGGGCCTGTTCGGCATCGTCGCTGTGGTACCGGCGTTGCTGGTGGCGCTGCTGGCCAGCATTACGCTGGATCGCGGCCTCGACCGCTGGTTCTCGGTGCGCACCCGCGCCATTGTCGATAATGCCGTGTCCGTCGCGCAGACCTATGTGCGCGAGCATGCCTATTCGATCCGCGGCGACATTATGGGCATGGCCCGCGATCTCCAGCGCATCCGGCCTCTGTGGGATCAGGACCGCAGCCGGTTCCGTCAGGCAATGACGGCGCAGGCCGTGGTGCGCGGTCTTCCAGCGGCGATGGTGATCCAGCGCGATCTTGCCATTGTCGAGCGCGCGCCCATCCGGGTGGGGCGCGAATTTGTGGTGCCATCCAACCTCGCAGTGCAGGACGCCACCGAGGAGCAGCCCCTCATCTATCTGCCGAACGATGCCGATTTCGTCGGCGCGGTCATACCGTTGAAGGACTTTGGCGACCTGTTTCTTTATGTCGCCCGCCCGGTGGATCCTCGCGTCATTCAGTATCTCAAGGAGACCCAGGCGGCGGTTGCCGATTACCGCCTTCTGGAGCAGCAGCGTTTCGGCGTGCAGGTCGCTTTCGCATTGCTCTATGCGGTCATTTCGCTGACCGTCCTATTGTGCGCGGTCTGGCTCGGCATCCACTTCGCCAATCGCCTCGTGGCGCCGATCCGTCGGCTGATCGGCGCCGCCGATCTGGTGGCGGCGGGCAATCTCTATGTGCAGGTGCCTGTGCACCGCGGGGAGGGCGATCTCTCCAGCCTCGCCGAGACCTTCAACAAGATGACGCAGGAGTTGCGCACGCAGCGCGACGACCTCGTCCATGCCCGCGACCAGATCGACAGCCGGCGGCGTTTTACCGAAGCGGTGCTCTCTGGCGTCGGCGCGGGCGTGATTGGCCTCGATTCCACCGGCCGCATTTCCATCCTCAACCGTCCGGCAGAGAAGCTGCTTGGCGTGACCGAGGCCGAGGTGCTGGGCCAGGAACTCGGGGCCGTGCTGCCCGAAATGGGCCCCTTGCTGGCGGAAGCGATGCAGGCGGCCGAGCAGCGCAGCGTGCAGGCCAACATCACGCTCACCCGCAATGGTCGGGATCGGGTGATTGCGGTGCGTGTCACGACCGAACAGTCGCGTGAGGCCGAGCATGGTTGGGTGGTGACGCTGGACGACATCACCGAACTGGTGCTGGCCCAGCGTTCCTCCGCCTGGGCGGACGTGGCGCGGCGCATTGCGCATGAGATCAAGAACCCTCTGACCCCCATCCAACTCTCCGCGGAGCGGCTGCGGCGGCGCTATGGCAAGGTGATCGGTGAGGATCGTGAGGTGTTCGATCAGTGCACTGAGACCATCATCCGGCAGGTTGGTGACATCGGACGCATGGTGGACGAGTTCTCGTCCTTCGCCCGCATGCCGAAGCCGGTCGCCGAGGCGCAGGACGTGGCGGAGACGGCGCGGCAGGTCGTGTTCCTGATGCGGGTCGGCAATCCCGATATTGCCATCGAGTTCGACGTGCCGGACGCGCCCGTGGTGGCCCGGTTCGACCGGCGGCTGATCTCGCAGGCGCTGACCAATATCGTGAAGAACGCCACGGAGGCGCTGGCCGCGGTGCCGCCGGACGAGCGCACCGAGCCGCCCCGCATCAGGGTCGATCTCAGCGCGGATGAGCGCCGCATCATCATCGACGTCATTGATAACGGTAAGGGATTGCCGTCCGAGAACCGCGCGCGGTTGCTCGAGCCCTATGTAACGACACGCGAGAAGGGCACCGGCCTCGGCCTCGCCATTGTCGGAAAGATCATGGAGGAGCACGGCGGCGGCATCGAGCTGCTGGATGCTCCGAGCGGAAGGGGGGCCTGGATCAGGCTCACCTTCTCCCGCGATGGCGGTTCCGCCTCGCTCAACAATAATGGTGCGGGTGAGACATCCCCCACCAGTGAACACGCTGGCTGAAGGAGAACGGACTCATGGCGACCGATATTCTGATCGTCGACGACGAGGCCGATATTCGAGGTCTGGTAGCCGGTATTCTCGAGGATGAAGGCTATAGCGCCCGCACCGCGAAAGACAGCGACGAGGCACTCGCGGCCATCGAGGCGCGTCGTCCGCATCTGATCTTCCTCGATATCTGGATCGAGCGCAGCAAGCTCGACGGGCTCCAGCTTCTGGAAATCATCAAGAAGAACCACCCGGAATTGCCGGTCGTGATGATCTCCGGCCACGGCACCATCGAGACGGCCGTCGCCGCGATCCGGCAGGGCGCCTACGACTTCATCGAGAAGCCGTTCAACTCGGATCGACTGATTCTGGTGGCGGAGCGGGCGCTGGAGACGCTGCGGCTCAAGCGCGAGGTGCGGGACCTCAAGCAGCGCGCCTCGGTCGCCCAGCAGCTTGTGGGCCACTCATCGGTCATCAACCAGCTGCGTCAGGCCATTGAGCGTGTGGCTCCGACCAATAGCCGCATCATGATTGTCGGCCCGTCCGGGTCGGGCAAGGAACTCGCGGCACGGATGATTCATGCCGCCTCCGGCCGGGCGAACGGTCCCTTCGTCGTCATCAACGCCGCCGCGATCACCCCGGAACGCATGGAAGTCGAGCTGTTCGGCGTGGAGACGGCGGACGGGCAGGGGCGCCAGACCGGGGCGTTGGAGGAGGCGCATGGCGGCACGCTGTTCATCGACGAGATCGCCGATATGCCGCGTGAGACGCAGAACCGCATTCTCCGGGTTCTGGTCGATCAGAACTTCCTGCGCGTCGGCGGTGCTACGCGTGTCGCGGTGGATGTGCGGATCATTTCCTCCACCGGCCGGAATCTGGAGAAGGAGATCGCGGAGGGGCGCTTCCGCGAGGATCTCTATCATCGCCTCGGCGTGGTGCCGATCCGTGTCCCCCCGCTGGCCGAGCGGCGCGACGATGTGCCGGAACTGGTCGAGTTCTTCCTGGACCAGATATCGCAGGCAACCGGCCTGCCGCGTCGACGCATCGCCGATGATGCACTCGCGGTGCTCCAGTCGCATGACTGGCCGGGCAATGTGCGCCAGCTCCGCAACAATATCGAACGGCTGCTGATCCTTGCGTCCGGCGATGTCGATGTGCCGGTCACTGCTGACATGCTGCCGCCGGATGTCGGCTCGCTGGTGCCGAGCCTGCCGAATGGCAGCGGTGGGGAGCATCTGATGGGTCTGCCGCTTCGGGATGCCCGCGAGGTGTTCGAGCGCGAATATCTGATCGCCCAGATCAGCCGCTTTGGCGGCAACATCTCACGCACGGCCGAGTTTGTCGGCATGGAGCGTTCGGCCCTCCACCGCAAGCTCAAGGCCCTGGGGATTGGCTGAACCGGCCGGTACCTCAACTCGCTGATCTGTGGCCTCGCGCCGAACCTGCTATAGAGTGAATCGGTAACGCAGCCCCGCGTCGCAGGGGCGGCGTGGGAGGTTCGAGCGAGGGGTTCATGAAGGTCGTCATTTGCGGCGCGGGCCAGGTCGGCTTCGGCATCGCGGAACGGCTCGCCGCCGAACAGAACGACGTTTCGATCATCGATACGTCGCCTCGCCTTATTCAGGCTGTGACCGATTCGCTCGATGTGCGCGGCTTCGTCGGGCACGGATCGCATCCCGATGTGCTCGCGCGCGCTGGCCTTGATGCGGCAGACATGCTCATTGCCGTCACACTGCATGACGAGGTGAACATGATCGCGTGCCAGGTAGGGCACGCGCTGTTCGATGTGCCGACCAAGATCGCGCGGGTGAGAGCGCAGACCTACCTTCAGGGACACTGGCGCGACCTGTTCTCCCGCGATCATCTGCCGATCGACGTGGTGATTTCGCCGGAAATCGAAGTCGGCGAGATGGTGCTGCGGCGCCTCTCGCTGCCCGGCGCCGTCGATACGGTAAGCTTCGCCGAAGGCAACGTCGTCGTAGTGGGCGTGCGCTGTCTTGATGACTGCCCGGTCCTCGATACGCCGTTGCGCCAGCTTACGGATCTATTCCCGGATCTGCAGGCGGTGGTGGTCGCGGTGAACCGCCGCGGCAAGGTGTTCGTGCCGCACAGCACGGATGCTCTGCTTGCCGGCGATATCGCCTATTTCGTCGCGCAGAGCGACCAGGTGACGCGCACCCTCTCCATTTTCGGCCATGACGAACCGCCGGCACAGCGCATCGTGGTCGCTGGCGGCGGCAATATCGGGCTCTACGTCGCTCGCGAACTTGAACTGCGCAATCCGCGCGCCCGCATCAAGATCATCGAGGATAACGCCGCTCGATCGGAGGTCATCGCGCAGGAACTCACCCGCTGCGTCGTCCTGCGTGGCAGCGCGCTCGACCGCGCCATTCTTGAGGAAGCGAGCGTCGGCGACGCGGACACGGTCATCGCCGTGACCAATGACGACCGGGTGAACATCCTCTCCTGTCTTCTGTCCAAGGAACTGGGGGCGAAGCGCATGCTCTCGCTGCTCAATGATCCGAACTATCCCGCCTTTGCCCGCGGGCTGGGTATCGACGCCTATGTGAATCCGCGTCAGATCACCGTCTCGAAGATTCTCCAGCATGTCCGTAAGGGCCGTATTCGCGGCGTCCACTCCCTGCTCAATGGGGCAGGGGAGGTGATCGAGGCCGAGGCGCTGGAGACGTCCCCGCTGGTCGGCAAGCCGCTGAAGCAGCTCGACCTGTTCGATGGCATGCGTATCGGTGCCGTCGTCCGCGCCGGGCGGGTGATCCTCCCGCGTGGCGATACCATCATTCAGGCCCGCGATCGGGTCGTGATGTTCGCGCTCGCCGAGCGGGTGAAGCGCGTGGAGCAGTTGTTCCGCGTCAGCCTCGAATTCTTCTGAGAGCCGCCGATGACCGCCGTCGCTCGTCACAGCGCCTTCGCTGCGGCTGTCATGGCCGGCTTCATGCTGGTGGCTGCCCTGGTGGCGCTGTTTCGCAATGAGAGCGGTGCCGACGTCTTTCTTGCGACGGCGCTGCTGACGATCTTCGGGGCCGGAGCCGTGTTTCTGGCTGTCCGCAACCGCCCGGCGAGGCTCGACCGGCGGTCCGCCTTTGCCTTGCTGGTCATTCTCTGGGGCGGGGTTCCACTCTTGGCGGCGCTGCCTGTCGCCGCGACCACCTCGCTTGGTCCTATGGGCGCCTGGCTGGAGGCGGCTTCTGCCTTCACCACGACGGGTCCCGTGCAGATCCACGATATTGACGGCGTCCCGCGGGCTACATTGGCGTGGTTGCTGACGCTGCAATGGGGCGGTGGTCTTCTTACCCTGATCGGCTTTGTTGCCGTGCTCGGGCCTGCGGGTATTGGGGGCTTGCCGGACCGTAGCGCCCGCGCGACCCTGCTCGGGGCAAGCGAGACGTCGGCACTGGAGGATGCGTTGCGGGTCGTGCTGCCGATCTATCTCGGCGCGACGGTAATCTGCACCTTCCTGCTGTTCGCCGCCGGGGAGCGCATGTTCGACGCGCTCGGCCTTGCTGGCGCAGCCCTGTCGACGGGTGGATTGCTGCCGGATGAAGACGGCATGGCCGCGCATGGGCATTCCATCGTCAAGCTCATCTTCATGGTCTTCATGCTCGTCGGTGCGACCAGCATTCTCTGGCAGCGCCTGTTGCTCACCCGGCGTTTCAATCTCGCTTTGGGGCAGCAGGAGAACATTGCGTTGCTCATGCTCGTGGTGGTGCTGGGCATCATCGCGGCCGCCATCGACTATAACAGTGCCGCGAGCCCTCTCTTCCTGCCGCTGGCGCTGGAGGATGGTCTCTTCACGGCCGTGTCACTCGTGACAACGACCGGGGTCGAGCCGCATGGCGGCGCCTTCGCCAGCCTGCCGATCGTCCTGGTTGCGGCGGTGGTTTTCGTCGGCGGAGCGAGCTTCTCCACGGCCGGGGGCATCAAATTGTACCGTGCGGGTATTATGGGCCTGCAGGGTTATCTCGAACTGGAGCGCCTGATTCATCCGCACGCGGTCCGGCCGCGGCGGCTCGGGCAGCAGCACATCACGCTTCAGATGATGAAGGCCATCTGGATCATGTTTGGTGTTGCCTGCACCAGCGTTGCCGTTCTCACCATTACGCTGGCACCGGCGATGCCCAGTTTTGAGGCGTCCTTCATGGCCGCGCTCTCTGCGCTGTGGAATGTCGGACCTATCTACGGGGCGGGCTGGGAGACCAGCAGCGTCTGGCCGGTCTGGACCGGTCTGCCGGTCTACGCGCAGGTGATATTGATTATTGCCATGACCATGGGGCGGTTGGAGATTCTTCTCGTCCTTGGTCTCGCCAACTTTGCTTTCTGGCGGCGTTGATGCCGCCGTCGATCTATGGGTGAGTCATGTCGCGCATCGCTTATGTGAACGGACAATATGTGCCGCACGGTCAGGCCTATGTGCACATCGAGGATCGCGGCTACCAGTTCGCCGACGGGGTCTATGAGGTGTGCGAGGTGCGCGCCGGGCGGATGATCGACGAGCGGCGCCACATGGAACGGCTGGAGCGGTCCCTGCGCGAGATGCGCATGGCCATGCCGATGCCGCTGAAGGCGCTCGGCATCGTGCTGCGGGAGACGATCCGCCGGAACCGGGTTCGCGACGGGTTCGTCTATCTGCAGGTGACGCGGGGCGTCGCGCCGCGCGATCATTATTTCCCCGCGCCGGGCACGCCTCCGTCCATCGTGGTGACGGCCCGCCATGTCGACCCCGCCAAGGGGGACGCACTGGCCCTTCAGGGCATGGCCGTCATCACCGTGCCAGAGAACCGCTGGGAGCGGGTGGACATCAAGACCGTCGGGCTGCTGCCCAACGTTCTCGCCAAGCAGGCGGCGAAGGAAGCGGGCGCACGCGAAGCCTGGTTCGTGGATGCGGAGGGTAGGGTAACGGAAGGTGGCTCGACCAACGCCTGGATCGTCACCCGCGACGGCAAGCTGGTCACCCGCCCCGCCGAGAGCGGCATCCTGCGCGGAATTACACGCACCGTGATGATGGATGTCGCGGAGAAACTGCAGATCCGCGTCGAGGAACGTCCCTTCACCGTGGTCGAGGCGTTGGCGGCAAGGGAGGCCTTCGTCACCTCGGCGACCAATTTCGCCATGCCCGTGGTGCGAATCGACGGGCAGGTCATTGGTGATGGGATACCGGGTCCGGTGACACGCGCGCTGCGCGAGAACTTCCATCACCATGCGGAAATCGCAGATTAATGCTGCTTAACCGCTTGCCAGACGAAAGCATCTTGCGCGATAGGCATGGTGTGCCATGCTTGTCACGCACATCTTCCTAGCGAAGGCTCCCCGGACGGGGGCGTTCTCCTCCGAAGATGGCCGCGCCGACACGACGAGCAACAACAAACAAACGGATCAAAAAAACCATGGCCGCGGAACGTTCACAGAACCTCCAGGACACCTTTCTCAACCACGTCCGCAAGAACAAGACCCCCCTCACGATCTTCCTCGTCAACGGCGTCAAGCTGCAGGGCGTCGTGACCTGGTTCGACAATTTCTGCGTGCTGCTGCGCCGGGATGGTCATTCCCAGCTTGTCTACAAGCACGCCATCTCGACCATCATGCCGGGTCACCCTGTCCAGCTCTTCGAGCCGGACGAGACGGCGGAGAAGGGCTGAGTTGGAACTGAAGGGTACGCGTCAGGCTTCGGAAGCTCGCTCGGCGGGACCGGAGTCGGGCGGCCCGCGGGGCGATACCACCAAGGTCGTGGTGCTGGTTCCCTTCCTCACGCGCCGCGCCGAAGCGGATGCGGTGCCCCGCCGCTCGCTCGAAGCCCGCGTCGACGAGGCGGTGGGGCTGGCGCTTGCCATTGATCTCGATGTCGTGGCCGCGCTGCCCATCGGACTTGGACAAATCCGCCCCGCTACCTATCTCGGCTCCGGCAAGGTCGAGGAGATTGCCGGCATCGTCGCGGCCGAGGATGCCGGCCTTGTGTTCGTCGACGCGCCGCTCAGTCCGGTGCAGCAGCGCAATCTCGAAAAAGCGTTTTCCGCCAAGGTCATCGACCGGACAGCTCTTATCTTGGAGATATTCGGGCAGCGCGCCCGTACCAAGGAGGGTGTGTTGCAGGTCGAGCTGGCGCATCTGAATTATCAGCGCAGCCGGCTGGTTCGCTCGTGGACCCATCTGGAGCGGCAGCGCGGTGGTTTCGGCTTTCTCGGTGGACCGGGCGAGACGCAGATCGAAGCCGACCGTCGCCTCATCGGCGAGCGCATCGTCAAGATCGAGCGCGAACTGGAGCAGGTGAAGCGCACCCGTGCGCTGCATCGCGCCAGCCGCAAGAAGGTGCCTTACCCGGTGGTGGCACTGGTCGGCTACACCAATGCCGGCAAGTCGACCCTGTTCAACCGGCTCACCCAGGCGGAGGTGATGGCGCAGGATCTGTTGTTTGCCACGCTGGACCCTACCTTGCGGGCGGTCCAGCTCCCGAGCGGTGAGCGGATCATCCTGTCCGATACGGTGGGGTTCATTTCCGAGCTGCCGACCCAACTCGTCGCCGCCTTCCGCGCAACTCTGGAAGAGGTGATCGAGGCGGATGTCATTCTGCATGTGCGCGACATGTCGCATGAGGATGCGCAGGCGCAGGCTTCTGACGTCGAGGGCGTGCTGGGTGATCTGGATATCGACCCTCAGGACCATCAGCGGGTGATCGAAGTCTGGAACAAGATCGACCGGCTCAGCGAAGACGATCGGACCAGCCTGTTCAACACCGTAGAGCGCCGTGAAGGCGATGAGCGGCCGGTTCCCGTGTCGGCGCTGACAGGGGAGGGCGTTGAAGGGCTTCTCCTTGCGATTTCAAGGCGTCTCGCCCGTGACCGGGTCAGTCTCAAGGTCGACCTTGAAGCGTCCGATGGCGAGGGGCTCAGCTGGCTGTACCGGCACACCGAGGTGATGGAGCGGCGGCAGGACGAAGAGGGCCATCTGCATCTGGCGGTCCGCGTGCCGCCCGACCGTGCAGAACATATCGAGCGCCGCTTCGGGGGCCGGCGGCTTCCCGCCAGCCGGCGCGGATAATACGCGTCAGGTTGTGGGGGTCTTGTCGGGGGCAGGGGGCGTCGCCCTCCCCTTGGCCTCCTGCCACAGCGCCTCCATCTCATCGAGACTTGCCTCAGTGGGCGTGCGGCCGGCTTCTGCCAGCCTGTCCTCGATGAAGGAGAAGCGGCTGACGAATTTCTGGTTGGTGCCTCTCAGAGCGGCCTCGGGATCGACCCCCAGATGCCGCGCCAGATTGGCGAGGGCAAACAGAAGATCGCCGACCTCGCCCGCTGCGGCCGCCTCACGGTCGCCGGCCGCGATCTCGACTTCGACCTCGTCGATTTCCTCACGGATCTTGTCGAGCACCATCCGGGTATCCGGCCAATCGAAGCCGACCGTGGCCGCTTTGGCCTGGAGCTTAACGGCGCGGGTGAGGGCGGGTGTCGCCACCGGAACGCTTGCCAGAAGACGCGGCTGATCCGGCTCCGCCGCTTCGCCCCGCAGGCGCCGCCGTTCGGCCCGTGTGACTTTCTCCTCGGCCTTGATCGCGTCCCACGCGGCATTCACGGCGCCGACATCGCGGGTGCCGGCCGCCCCGAAGACATGGGGATGCCGACGGATCATCTTGGCCGTGATGGCCCCGACGACGTCGCCGAAATCGAAGGCGCCTTCTTCCTCGGCGATACGGGCATGAAACACGACCTGAAGAAGAAGGTCGCCCAGTTCGTCGCACAGATCATCGGTGTCGCCGCGCGCGATCGCATCTGCGACCTCGTAGGCTTCTTCGATCGTGTAGGGGGCGATGGTGGCGAAGCTCTGCTCTAGATCCCACGGACAGCCCGTGCCCGGTGTCCGCAGCGCCACCATGATCTCAAGGAGGCGACGAATGTCGCGGGAAGGCGTCATTTCCATCGATCAGTGACTCGCAGAAGACATATTATGGAAAACAAAACAGTATGGTGGCCGGGTGAACGTGTTCAATAATGGTCGTAACCACCTGTCAGAGCGTGATTTTCAGTCCATCGTGAGCCGCGATCACGCCTTCTGGCAGTTCGCTCATGAGCGTCCGGTAGTCCAGATCGGTGTGCATGTTGGTCAGCACCGCGCGCCCTGGCTTGACCCGGGCTATCCATTCCAGCGCCTCGCCCAGCGAGAAATGCGTGGGATGCGGCCGCGGCCGCAGCGCGTCTACGATCCACAGGTCGAGGTTCTCCAGGAACGGCAGGCTCTCATCCGGCAGGTCGTGCAGGTCGCTGGAATAAGCTAGCCCGCCGATACGAAAGCCGAAGGAGATGATGTTGCCGTGGAACTGGCGGAAGGCTGTCGCTTCGATCGGGCCGCCGGGGCCGTCGACGTGGATCGTATCGCCGTGCCCGTACCGGTGTTCGTTGAGGATCGGCGGGTAATCGCTGCCCGGCGGCGTCTCGAAGCAGTAACCGAAACGCTGATGCATGATGGCCGAGGTTTCCGCATCCAACCACAGATCCATCCGCCGCCGGTGCTGGATGGTCAGCGGACGTACATCGTCGATGCCGTGGGTGTGGTCGGCATGCTCATGGGTGATGAGAATGCCGTCCAGATGGTCGACGTCGGCGTCGAGCAACTGCTCGCGCAGATCCGGCGAGGTGTCGATAAGGACGCGGGTCGGGGAGGCGACGCCTTCCGCGAACCGCTCCACCAGCATGGAACAGCGGCGCCGCCGGTTGCGTGGTTCATTGGGGTCGCATGCACCCCACCCCTGCCCCACTCGCGGCACTCCGCCCGACGAGCCGCAGCCGAGGATGGTGAAGGTCAAAGCCATGCGTCAGCGTCGCTCGCTCTAGTGCGCCCTAGCGAACAGGCGGAAGAAGTTCTGCGTGGTGAGCGTGGCGATCTCATCGACCGACAGCCCCCGCGCCTCGGCGAGTATACGGGCCGTCTCGACCACATAGGAAGGCTCGTTGCGCTTTCCGCGCCAGGGATTGGGCGCGAGATAGGGCGCGTCGGTTTCGACGAGAAGGCGGTCGGCGGGCAGTTCGGCGGCGATCTCCCTCAAGGGCATCCCAGTCTTGAAGGTCAGGATCCCCGAGAAAGATACATAGCCGCCGAGCGCGACGGCACGATGGGCGAGGTCGGGTCCTGCCGTGAAGCAGTGCAGGACGAAGCCGAAGGCGCCCTTCCCGCTTTCCTCTTCGAGAATGGTCGCCACATCCTCATCCGCGCTCCGTGCGTGGATGACCAGCGGCAGGCCGGTGCGGCGCGCGGCCTCGATGTGCAGGCGAAAGCTCGCTGCCTGAGCGTCGCGGGGCGCGGTGTCGTAATGATAGTCGAGGCCCGCCTCGCCAATGGCGACCACCTTGGGATGGTCCGCCGCGCGCAGCAACTCGTCCAGGGACACATCGGCCTCTTCGGCCGCATTGTGCGGATGCGTCCCGACCGAACAGAACACGTCCTCGAAACGCTCGGCGATGGCCTGCACCTGCGCCGAGCGGCGGACGCGCGTGCCGATCGTCACCATGCGGCCGACTCCGGCGGCGCGGGCGCGCGCCACCACGTCGTCGAGTTCCGCCGCGAAGTCCGGGAAGTCGAGATGGCAGTGGCTGTCGACGATCATGATGCCGTCGGCGCCTCGGGCTCGACATAGCGCGGGAAAACGCCGACTGGCGGAGGGAGAGCGGTTCCACCCACGAGCCGACCGGCCTCGCCCAGCCGGTCGAATGTCCGCGCCTCGGCCGGCACGGCGAGCAGGTCCAGCAGCTTGGAGGCGCTGGCGGGGATGAAGGGCTGGGCGAGCATCGCCACCTGCCGTACCACCTCGGCTGTGGTCCACAGAACGGTGCCGAATCGCTCGGGATCGGTCTTGCGCAGTTCCCAGGGCGCCGCACCGGCAAAATAGCGGTTGGCTTCGGCGACGACCGACCAGATCGCGCCGAGTGCCTGATGGATCTGCTGGATTTCCATCGCCTCGCGCACCTTGGAAGCCATGGCGTCGGCCATGGCCAGGATCGCGGCATCATCCGGCGCTGGGGTGCCCGATGCCGGCAGCGTGCCGCCGAGGTTTTTGGCGATCATCGACAGCGAACGCTGCGCGAGATTGCCGAGGTCGTTGGCGAGATCGGCATTGGTGCGCGCGACGATGGCCTCATGGCTGTAGGAGCCGTCCTGCCCGAATGGGATTTCGCGCAGCAGGAAATAGCGCAGCGCGTCGACGCCATAGGCATTGGCGAGGTCGAACGGGTCGATGACGTTGCCGACCGATTTCGACATCTTCTCCCCGCGATTATGGATGAAGCCGTGCGCGAACACGGTCTTCGGCGGCTCCAGGCCGGCGGAGAGCAGGAAGGCGGGCCAGTACACCGCGTGGAAGCGGATGATGTCCTTGCCGATAATGTGCAGGTTCGCCGGCCAGAAGCGCTTGAAGCTCTCGCTCGCCAGGTCGGGATAGCCGACGCCGGTGATGTAGTTGGTCAGCGCGTCGACCCACACATACATCACATGTTCTTCGTCACCGGGGACCGGGATGCCCCAGGAGAAGGTCGTGCGGCTGATCGACAGATCCTGCAGGCCGCCCTTGACGAAACTCACCACCTCATTGCGCCGGCTCTCCGGGCGGATGAAGTCGGGATGGGTCTCGTAATAGGCGAGCAGGCGATCCTGATAGGCCGAGAGGCGGAAGAAATAGCTCTTTTCCTCGGTCCATTCCACGGGCGTGCCCTGCGGCCCGAGGCGGACGCCATCGGCATTCACCGTGGTCTCTTCCTCGGCGTAGTAGGCCTCGTCGCGCACGGAGTACCAGCCGGAATAGGCATCCAGATAGATATCGCCGGCCTCGACCATGCGCTGCCAGATCGCCTGCGAGGAGACGACGTGATCCTGATCCGTGGTGCGGATGAAGCGGTCATATTCGACGCCCAGCAGGGCATCCATCTGCTTGAAGCGCGTGGAGTTTTTCGTCGCCCATTCGAGAGGCGTCAGTCCCTGCTTCTCGGCGGTCTGGGCCATCTTCAGGCCGTGCTCATCCGTGCCGGTGAGGAAGAATACCTCATAGCCGTCGAGCTTCTTGAAGCGCGCCAGGGCATCGGCGGCGATCTTCTCATAGGCGTGGCCGATATGCGGCACGCCATTGGGATAGTCGATGGCCGTGGTGATGTAGAAGGCAGGTTTCACGCGGTCACTTCCTGCGGCAAAACCGGCTGCGGCGCGCTCAGGGGCGCACGGCCTCGTCGAGCGTCGCGAAAATCCGGAAGACGAGTGTTTTGCGGTCGAGATTATAGGTATCGGCGTCGACCGCGGCGCGGCGAACCTTCTCCCACACCTCCGGCAGCCGTGCAAGGCGCAGGCTGGGGCGCTGGCGGCGGCCTGTGGCATGATCGGAGATCCAGCCTTCCACCGTACCGACAAAGTTCTCGAAAGCCCCTCCCCGGTCGCCCTGCAGCCGCTCACCGAGCGCGTGCAGTGCCTTGGGGTCGACGGCGGGGAGGGCATCCAGGAGTTCCGCCGTCGCCTTGCGCACCGCCAGCCCGTCGCCGGAGAGCAAGGCCAATGCTTCGCGCACGCTTCCACCCGCCGCCATCGCGGCTTCCTCGAAGCGGGATCGATCAAGTTCCATGGACTGGCTCAATATCTCAAGGCAGGCGATGACCTCTTCCGTGGGAAGCGAGCGCAGGTGCACCATGCGACAACGCGAGCGGATGGTCGGCAGAAGCCGTCCGGGCGCGTGGCTCACCAGCAGGAAGAGGGAGCGCGACGGCGGTTCCTCCAGTGTCTTCAGCAGCGCATTGGCGCCCTGCGCGTTCATCTCGTCCAGCGTATCGACCACGCAGACCCGCCAGCCTCCGAGCGCGGGCGTTGAACCGAAGAAGCTCCTGACCTTTCGCACGGTCTCGGCCGGAATCATCGTCGGCAGCTTGCCGGCATCGTTCGGCGTGCGCCGCAGGACCAGCAGATCGGGATGCGATAGCGCAGCGACCTGCCGCGCGACAGAATGTGCGGGATCAATCGCTAGCGCGTGCGCAGGCGCGGCGCCATTGGAGAGCACGAAGCGCGCGACCTGATAGGCGAAGGTTGCCTTGCCGATGCCCTCAGGCCCGCCAATCAGCAGCGCGTGGGGCAGGCGCCCAGCGTCCCATGCCTCCCGGACCATGGCCTGAGCCTCGATATGACCGACCAGGTTGTGGGTGTCGCGTGGCGTCGGCGCTGTGCCGAAGCGGTCGGCTTCAAGGACCGCATCGCTCATGAGGGTGTACTCCGTCGTCGCGGCTTCACAGGGCTTAGTCGCTGCTCGACGACACTCCAGACTGTCTCCGACACGCTGCTCGGATCCTCGCGGGCATCGACGACGACGCAGCGTTCGGGCTCTCGCGCGGCAATGGCAAGAAACCCGTCACGCAGCGTGCGATGAAAGGAGATGTCTTCGCTTTCGAAGCGATCTGCCCCGGGGCCGGAACGGGCGGCGGCGCGGGCGAGGCCTTGCTCGGCGGGAATGTCCAGAATGAAGGTCAGGTTCGGCCGCGTCTCACCGACCGTGAGGCGCTCCAGTGACTCGATCAATTCGGCATCGACCCGCCCGCTGGCGCCCTGATAAGCGCGGGTCGAGTCCGCGAAACGGTCCGAAATAACCCAGGCTCCGCGCGCCAGCGCCGGGCGGATGGTGGCCTCCAGATGATCCGCCCGAGCCGCCGCGAACAACGCGGTCTCCGCCAGCGCGCCTAGCGGCTTGGCGGCGCCGGCAAGCAGCACATGACGGATGGCCTCGGCCCCCGGCGAACCGCCCGGTTCCCGTGTCACGACCACAGCGATGCCCAACTGCCTCAG
Source organism: Ancylobacter radicis (assembly GCF_018449475.1). GTDB lineage: Bacteria > Pseudomonadota > Alphaproteobacteria > Rhizobiales > Xanthobacteraceae > Ancylobacter > Ancylobacter radicis. The sequence continues at coordinate 260,908 of NZ_JAHCQH010000014.1, forward strand.
ACGATCGGCAAGTCTGTGCACCTGCGTCGACTTGCCGGCGCCCTCCCCGCCTTCAAACGTGATGAAGCATCCGCGCCGGCTTTTTTGAGACCGCGATGGTGGCGTGTCAGGTGCGTCGGGTGAGCGCATCGGCATGTCAGCTGGTCAGCTTTACCTTGCGCATGACTTCCTCATAGCCCTGCCGCAACAACCCGACTACGAGTTCATAGGCGCCGTCGAGCGCGCGCCGCCACAAGGGCCCGGCCTCCACGCTGTCGGCGGCATAAAGCGGTACCTCAAGCGCAATCTGATCGCCGCGCGAGACCTCCAGCCGGGCGATCTGCGCCCCTTTCTCCACCGGGGCGGGGATTGGCCCTTCGTAACGGATTCGCGCGGCAATGCGCTCGTCGCCGTTGCGCGGCACCAGCACCTTGATCGCGCCGCTTCCGACCAGCGGCACGGCGCCCTGTACGCCGCCATAGAGGGTCGCCTCGCCGACGCTGTCTCCCTGACCGAACAGCAGCCGGGACTCGAAGGATCGGAAACCCCACTCCAGCAGCTTTCTCGCGTCTTCCGCCCTCTCCTTTTCGGTCTTGGCGCCCATGATGACGACGATCAGGCGCTGCCCGTCCTGGGTGGCGGATCCAACGAGATTGAAGCCGGATTCTTTCAGATAGCCCGTCATGAAACCGTCCGCGCCGAGGCTCATGCCCAGCAGCGGATTGCGATTGTTCTGGCGAATCTTGCTCCAGGTGAAGTCCGGCTCGCTGTAGATTCGATACAGGTCCGGGTACTCGCGGATGATATGGGCCGCCAGACGTGCCAGGTCGCGGGCGGTCGTCTTCTGATCGGGGTCGGAAAGGCCATTCGCGTTGTGGAAGCTCGAAGAGGTGAGCCCGAGGCGCTTGGCTTCTTCGTTCATCCGCACCGAAAAGGCGAGTTCATTGCCCGCGATACCTTCCGCGAGAATGATCGCCGCGTCGTTGCCGGAGGGAATGATGGCGCCCCGCATCAGGTCGCTCACCTTGATCGAGCTGTTCAAGGCCGCGAACATGGTCGCCCCGCCGGACGGAGCGCCACCGCGGCGCCAGGCATACTCGCTGACCTTGATTTCCTTGTCGGGCGAGAGTCGCCCCTCGGCCACCTCCCGGAAGACGACCGCCATGGTCATGAGCTTGGCAAGGCTTGCCGGATAATTCTGCGTGTCCGCGGCACGCTCATAGAGCACGGTGCCGCTGTCGAAATCGACGAGGATGGCCTGCGGGGAAGCAATCGTCGGCGCCTGTTGGGCGATTGCGGGGCTGAACAGCGCGAACAGGAGCCCGCACATCAGAAGGCCGCGCAGCGGGGTGAGGAAACCGATCCTTGGGCGCATCTTTAGTGCGGGTGCCATGCTCGTTCCTCTCCCATGTTGGGCAGAGTTAGCAGCCAGCGGCACGTCCAGCAATGCAGGTAGCGCTTCCTCTGGCCTCAGTAGAGACCGCGACCCGTTCCAACCGGCGTTGTGACGCCGGAGGCTGCATAGCCCATTGCCGGCTGGGCGCCGACAATCCAGCCCGTCGGCGCCTGATCCGCCTCGGCAACCAGAGGATCGATGGCGGGTGCCGTCCGGACGGGAGCAGTACGAACCGGCGCCGGCTGGGCGGCGGCTACCTGAACATGGCGCGGTGCCGGAGGCGCGGCAAAGGTCGGCGCCGCGCGGCTCGGTGCCGTCTGCGCGGCGACAAGGCCCGCGCGCGGTTGCGGCTTGCTGGCGACGCGCACCGGCGCAATCACGGGTGCTTCCTCAAGAGCTTCCGCAACCTGCTGGTCGGGGGCGTCGCCGAGATCGAACGGACGTGCCGGCGGGAGCGGCACATTCGCCGCGACCGTGGCCGAGCCCATGCGCATCGGTACCGGAGCCGCCGAAGCGAGCATCACGTTGGGAGCGGGAGCCGAACCATTCTGGCGCAACGTCGCGGCGAGTTGGATGTCGTCGGATCCCTCAAGAGGAGCGCGGCCGACATATTCGACCTTCACGCGTGCGGTACCGCGGCTCTTGAAGCCGAGAAGATCAGCCGCACGCTGTGAGACGTCGATCACACGATTGCCATGATAGGGGCCGCGGTCGTTCACGCGGACCACCATCGACCGGCCATTGTCCTTGTTGGTGATGCGGACATAGGACGGCATGGGCAGCGTGGGATGCGCGGCCGCGATCGAATGCATGTCGAACACTTCGCCATTGGCCGTCAGCCGGCCATGGAAGTCGTCGCCATACCAGGAAGCCAGACCTTCGGCGTTGTAGCTCGCGGGTTCCTGCGGAACATAGGTCTTGCCGGCAACGACATAGGGCTTGCCGACGCGATAGGCGCCGCCACCCTTCGGCACCGGCTGGCCCATCGCGACCACGCGCGGGCTGGCGGAGACCCCGTATTTCGGATCGATCTTGCTGGAGAGCTTCTGTGAGCCACTGCAATTGGCGACGAGGAGGCCGACGCCGCACAGGGCGACAATCCGACCGATACCGGCGACACGCAGGCGCACCGAATTTTCGGTTGCGCGCGTAAGAGCTGGATTCGTCCCCATTCACCCCGACCGCTTTGTGAGCGCCCTACCCTCGTCGCACCGAAATGATGCAGCAAAGGGCGACCGCACCTCACCCGAGTTCGCCGGCAGTCTAGCCGTCGATCCCATATCTGTCTGCCAAGAGGCGTTTGGACTGAGGCGAAAATGGGGCGCACATTACATTATGGTAAAGGAAGGGTAAGCGTCGCGATTCCAATACCTTGTGCCTTGACAGGCGGCGTCGGCGTCCTGCCTAGCCACGCAGCGCCGCCGCGGGCGATTGGCGATAGGCAAACAGCGCGGGCAGCGCCGAGGCGAGAGCTGTCAGTGCCAGCAGCGCGCCGAGGCGGGCCAGATCGGCGGCGGTGAACCCGACCGGCATCATCATGCCACTGGCCTCGGTGACGACTATCGACAGCAGCCGAGCCCCCGCATAGCCGAGCGCGAAGCCGGCAACCAGACCGGAGCCGGCGATCAGCAGCACTTCGCCCCACACGATGGCGAACACCGCCGGGCGTGGGGCGCCAAGCGCGCGCAGCGCCCCGATCTGCCGGCGCCGCTGCACGACATGGACGCTGACGACAAGGAGGATGGCGAAGCCGACCAGAGCCTGCGCGCCACCCGCGATCAGCGTAAGGATGAGCCGCACATCGCCAAGGGTGGAATAGAGACGGGTGAGCACTTCGCCAGGAAACACAGCGACTGTGTGATCGCTGCGATATTGCTGCCGGAGCTTGTAGGCATCGGCAATGCTGCGCGGCTTGACCACGATTGCGGGGACGCCGGGGGCATGTGGATCCGCCACCGTCTGGTCGGAGAGCGGGGTGTCGAGGACGCTGCCCGACTGATCCGGGCGAGTGGTTCCGGGCAGAAACGGGTTGCCGGGCGGTGAACTGGCGCCGGCAGCCGGAACCGCGTGATCCGCACTTTGATCGTGATCATGGTCGGCATCGTGACCGTCTTGCGCGTGAGCATCCTCTTCACCAGCGGCCCGGTCGTGTCCCCCATGATCGTGATCATGCGCCAGCCAGACGGTCTCGATCGGCACGAGCACTGCGCGATCCCACGGGGTGCCGGTCGCGGCAAGGCGGCCCACGACCTCGTAGGTGATCTCGGTGTGGACACCGGTGGGTTCGCCAACGCGGCCATGCTGGGGATGGAAATGATCGCCGATCCGCAGGTCCGTGGCGGCGCCAATGACGGCCTCGCCCAACCGGGCAAAACCCCGCCCCTGCCCCATCGAGGCAATGCCGCCAACGAGAGCCGGGGTGGTGCCGACAATCGGATAGTTTTCGACAAAATCACCGAAGCCGACAGGCGCCGCCCAGGCAACGCGGGGATCGGCAATGAGGCCAGCGAGAACCGAACCCGGCATCAGCGGCAGGGGCGCGGGCTGCAGAAATACCGAAGAAAGCACAAGCTGCGTTTCGCTTCCGGGAGCGCCGACCACCAGATCGAAGGCGTTGGCGGAGCGGGCGCTGCCCAGCCGCAGTGCCCGCTCTTGCAGGGTGACGAGCACGCCGAGGGCTGTCGCCAATGCGACGATCAGCATGATGGCGAGAGCGCCGATCCAGTGACGGCGCAGATCGGCGGCGATGAAACGCAGCATCGTCCTAGTCCTTCAGCCGCCCGGACTCGAGGCGCAGCAACCGGTGGAGGCGCGGCACGAGGTGAGGATCGTGAGTGGCGACAATCAGCGTCGCGCCGGCCTCGTGGGTGAGTTCGAGAAGAAGGGCGGCCACGCTCTCCCCCGCGTCCGCATCCAGGCTCGCAGTCGGCTCGTCGGCGACGATCACGCCCGGCCGTGCGGCCAGCGCGCGCGCCACCGCCACGCGCTGCATCTGCCCGCGCGACATCGTCTCGACGGGCTGATCGAGCCTGTCGATGCCGACGCGGCGCAGCAGGCGCTCGGCCTCGGGTTTGGCACCATCAGTCAATCGAAAATGGGCGAGGCGCTGCGGCAGCAGGACATTTTCAAGCGCCGAAAGGCCGGGAAACAGGTGAAATTCCTGCATCACCAACCCGATATGGCGCGCCCGCCAGCGGTCGCGCGCGCCCTGCGACAGGCGGGTGATGTCCGTGCCCGACCAGTCCACGGATCCCCGTTGCGGCACTTCCAGCCCGGTCAGAATGTTGATCAGGCTGGTTTTGCCGCATCCCGAAGGACCAACCAGGGCAACCGTTTCGCCTGGGGCGATGGTCAAGGACGCAAGGGCGAGCGCGGGCTGCTCGAGGCCGGGAAAGCGGAGCTCGACGTCTGCGAGTACCAGCGCGGGAACCGCCTCAGATGGCATGGAAATCAGCGCCTACAATGCGCAGAAGGCTGACGAAGCCGGTCGCTGGATCGGTCCACGAACCGACCTCGAGCGTGCCGCGGACCTCGATGAGCGCGTTGGCCTGTTCAAAGGTTTGGGCGGAACGAAGCCGCACCACGACGATGTTGTCCGGCCAGTCCGCGTCCGAGGAGCAGAACGGGCAGATCGACATCGGGATTTCCGTGAGCACGAAGAAATCGGCTTCGGCCTTGAGCGGAGGGGCCATATAGCCGCGCATCCTCACATCCTTGCCGGCGAGTGCCTTCACCTTGTCGGAGAAGGAGAGGCCAAGCACGCTGACCTTGCCGTACAGCTCATCGAAATCGAGGCTGGCGGAAGACGCGGCCCGTGCCGGAGTGCTGACGGCACCGATCGCCGTTCCTAGAAGGCCGAGCACTGTGCGGCGGTTGAACGGCAGGTCGGACATGAGGAACTCCTCGCAGGCTTTTCCGGCCCGGCGCGTACGCCGGACCGGAGCTTGACGGTAGCGGATCGGCTCAGTTCTGGGCCGGAGACAGCGCGAAAGCGTCGACCAGCACGCGGTAGACGTCGCTCTGCTCCATATAGCCGCGGAAGCCTTCCGAGCCGGGGCCTACGGCCTGAAGCACGACGTCATCGACGGCGTGAACGGCGGTGTCGGCGTTGCGCGGGAGGTTGCCGACGCGCAGCACGGCGCCGGGAACACCCTTATAGGCTTCGTTCGCCACGTATTCCTTCTTCTCGTTCTGCACGGCCGGCTCGAAGGGGCCGTCCAGCTTCGGGCGGAAGGTCTCGTAATAGTCAGGGAAGTTGCTGGAGAAGACGGCTAGGCGGCGGGAGACGTCGACCCGGTCGGGATAGCCGTCGGCATTCTCGTCAGTGTAGTTCGGGAAGCCGGCGCTGGCGTAAACGCCGACCTTCTCGCGCATCTCGGTGCCGGGCTTGTCGTCATCGATGGTGCCGATGATGGAAACCCCGTGCGTGTGGTCGCCGGTCACCACGATCAGCGTGTCCGGATGGGTCTTGGCGAACTCGACGGCGAGGCCGACGGCCTTGTCGAATTCGATAGTGTCGACCAGGGCGCGATCCCAATCCATCGGGTGGGACATCTTGTCGACATTGCCGCCCTCAACCATCAGGAAGAAGCCTTCCGGGTTCTTGGAGAGCTGGCCGAGCGCGGCCTTGGTCATGTCGACGAGGCCGGGCTGGTTGGGGAACTTGGCCACCGTGCCCTTCTTGAGGAATTCGCGGTCGAGCGTGGTGTCCAGATTGCCGGTGTTGAACAGGCCGAGGATCTTGCCGGTGTTGGTGCCGGCGGTGGCAGCGAGTTCGGTCTTGTCGGTCGCGAGGGAGTAGCCTGCATCGCGGAACATCGCGATATAGTCCTTCTCATCCTTACGCTTTGAGCCGGGCGTGGTCTTGGGCAGGAAATAAGCCGAGCCACCGCCGAGGATCACGTCCGGCTTGACCTCGAAGATCATGCCGACAATGTCGGCCTTGTCGGCGCGCAAGCGGGTGTGGGCCACCACGGCCGCGGGGGTCGCGTCCTCGATCTCGGTGTTGGAGACGATGCCGATGGATTTTTTGGTGGTCCGGCGCAGTGCCTCGGCGATGGTCTCGACGCGGGGGTCGTCGAGGCTGTCCTTGGTGCGGTCGGCATAGACGCCGATCGCGTTGACCGCCGTCTTGTGACCGGTCATGTAGGCCGACATGGTGTTGGCGCTATCGGTAGCCACCGCATTCGTCGCCGAGGTGCCGATGAATGCCACCGGCGGAATGTCGTCGAGAGTCAGGCGGCCATTGGCCTTGCCTTCGGTCATGCCCTTCGACATCAGGCGGGCGCCGGTGCGGTGGGCGACCGAGAGGCCATCGGCCAGGAAGAAGATCACGTTCTTCGCCTTGGCGGTGGCCGGGGTGGCGAACACTTCCCAGTTCACGGTCTTGGTGTCGTTACCGGCCTTGGCTTCGACCTTGTAAGTGCCGGGTTTGGCGATGGAGCCGGCGCGGATGATCACCGCGGAAGCCTCGACGCCTTTTTCCTTTTCGACGAACTCGACCGCCTTGCCGAGCACCTTTTCGGCGGGCTCGCCATTGATCGTGACGGTGACGTCCTGCGGCTTCACGACGCCGTCGAACTCGACTTTCATGTCGAACGGCGAGGCGACGAGAATCGTTGCGCGGTCAAGCGGATAGACCGTGGCAGCATCGGCTGCAGAAATCAGGCAGGTGGTAGCGGCGAGGGCCGCGAGCAGGCTGCGCATCCCAGTATCTCCCCAGGTGACAGGATGCGCCCTCGGTAGGGTGTGGTCGTGTCACCCGGATGACTGACGTTAGGGAATATTGTTGCCTGCGGTGAAGCTTTCCATCATGCGTGGTCCTGCCGGCAGGGGAACGCGCCACCGGCACGGGGCGCCCGGTTCCGGGATGGTGATGCACAGCTCGTCATCGGCCCAGTTGGTCGCGACGACGCGGCCATCGGACAGGGTCAGAACGCCCTCGGGATATTCGCCGATGCGGGTCTCTGCCCGTACGCGCAGGCTCACCGCGTCGAGCCAGGCAAGCTTGCCGCTCTGCTGGTTGGTGACGATGACCTGCCTGCCATCCGCCGTCACCGCGACGCCATAGGGCATAAGACCGATGCGCGGCCGGGCGATCTCGCGCACGGTTTCAATGTCGATGACCGACAGATCGTTGCTGCGGACATTGGCGACGTAGAGCCGCCGGCCGTCTGGCGAAAGTGCGAGGACGAATGGCGCCCGCCCGACCGGGATGACGCTGATCCGCTCCATGCGGGCGAGGTCGATCACGCTGACTGTGTCGCTCTCGCGGTCCGCCACATAGGCGCGCGATGTGCGGGCATCCACCACCAGCCCGGCCGGCGAGCGCCCCACCGCGACGCGGGCGATCTCGCGACCGGTGGCGCCATCGAGATGGATCAGCGCATCCGCGCTCCAGTCTGTCACGAGAACGGACACACCGTCCGGCGCGATCGCGATGCCGAAGGGCTCGGCACCGACCTTGAGGTGCAATGACACCGATGTGGTGGCGAGATCGACCCGCGACAGGGCGCCGAGGTCGGGATGGGTGATGAAGGCAGTCCGGCCATCGGCGCTGACGGCGATGCCGGCCGGTACGGCGGCGAGGGCGACGCTGGCGACGACGGCCGGCACGGCGGGATCGACGATCGACAACTGCCCGGCCTGCTGCGAGACGACGGCCACCAGCTCGCGCGCCGCGGCCGGAGACGGCCCCGCCCCGATGAGAGCCGTCAGAAGCGCCGCCGCCGTGGCTTTCATTGCCCGCCGGCCTTCGCTTTCAACCCTTCGAGGCCCTGCTTGACGAAATCGGTCATGGCCGCCACAGCCGCCTCGTCATTCAGCTCATCCGGCGGGAAATTGCTGGTGTCGCCACGGTAAAATCGCGCGCTCCAGGCCACCTCGCTGCCGCCGGCCGCCGGCTTCACCTCGATCGTCGCGGTGTAGAAGCTGACCGGAAGGGCCTCGATGTTCTCCTGGGAAAGCCGGTAGGCCAGGCGCATGGCGCCCGCGTCTGCCTCATCAAGTCCCTCCTTTACCTCGCCTTTCTCCAGCGTCAGGACGCGCTCGGCGCCGGCCTCGTTCCCGGTCGCTGTGGCCTTCTTCACCAGCGGATGCCAGCCGGCGATGCCGCCGAAATCGGCCAATATCTTCCACACCGCCTCGGGCGGAGCCGAGATCATGATGGTCTCGTCGGCTTTTTGCGGGGTTGGTCCATGCGCAGAGAGCGGCGCGAGGCCCATGAGGATGAGCGCGAGGGTAACCGGGGCAAGAGCAAATCGGGCAAGGGCAAAGCGGGGAAGGGCAAATCGGGCGAGGCCAGGGCGGTGCAGCATAGGGGCTTCCTTCATCAGGCGGGCAGGCGTTCCGGCCGCCGCGAGGTGAGTGCGGCGGCGGCGAAGAGGATGGAGAGCAGGCCAAGCGCGGCGGCGGCAGGCAGGGGGGCGGTGTCGACCGCCACCTCGACCAGACGCGGACGGGTGTTCTGCGTGACGGCAGTGCTGAGCGCGATCGGACCCTCCAAGGGCACGAAAGCCAGTCCGGTCTGGCTTGCAAGGGACTGCAGATGCTCGGCTTTCATCGAACTGAGATGCTCGGTTCCGCCGGCCACCTCGTCGCCCCAGGGCGCGTTGCGCGGGTTCCAGCCGGCGCGCGTGGGCGCATCTTCCGGCGGCGGGCCCATGCGGTTTTCCTGCGGCACATCCGACTCGGCATAGAAGCCGGTCTCGCGGCCATCCTCGTTATATTTGGGAATGGGCACAGGCTCGGTTCCGCCAATCCCTACCAAAACACCTTCGGTCCGACCGGGTTCCCCATCGAATGGTGGCATAGTACCGGCGGCGAGCGGCGGGGCCTCGTGGCCATCGGTCATGAAAACCAGATCGGCATCGAGCGAGCTCGCGATGGCGAGGGCGGAATGCACCCCGCGCGCGACATAGCTGTCGCCTTCCCAGGCCATGCGCCAATCCAGCCCATCAATGGCGCCATCAATGGCGGCGAAGTTCTCGCATACCTCCGCCGGCTCGAAGAGGAGGAAGGTCCGCCGCTCCGTGAAGATGCCCAGACCGAGGCGCGACTGGCAGGGCAGCGCGGCGAGAAGCGCCTGTGCGGCCTCCTTGGCGGCCGCAAGCCGCGAGCGGCCGTCCATGTCGCGCACATTCATGCTGCCGGTGACGTCGACCACCAGCAGCAGGTCGCGCGCCTCGCGTTGCTGGACAATCTGCGGCGCGGCGAGGGCGGCGAGTGTGGCCAGCAGGGCACCGGCGGTGAGGGTCAGGCGCCAGTCGCGCAGGAGGCGAGCCAGAAGCGTCATGGCAGGCCCCTTGGGAGGCCGGGAAGATCGGTCCACAGGCGCTTGGCGGCTTCGGGAGGTATCTCCTCGCCGGAGAGTTCGACCTGCGGGAAGTCGCGCACCAGCCGCATGGCGATGTCGAGATTATATTTAGCGTCCCAGAAATCCGGTTGTATCACAAGGGCTTGGCGGTAGTTTTGCTTGGCGAGGCGGACCAGCGGCGTCGCCGGGTCGATGCGGTTGACGCCGAGGTGGTCGATGGCCAGCCGCAGTCGGGCATTGCCGATCGTGTACAGCGCCATAGCGGCAAGGCGCGGATCCTCGCCATGGGCGAGCTGATTGGCCAGCGGCTGCGCTTCCTCCAGCCGGTCGCGGGTGGCGAGGAAGAACAGGCGGGCGAAGATCACCGGGGCCGGGTCGTCGGCGCTGGTGGCGATGTCCTGCCCGGCCACCAGCGCCGCGATGAAGCCATTGTCGCGCTTGTCCAACAGCAGGCGCCCACCGAAATAGCCCGTCGCCCCGAGGCCGAGAAGAAGTAATAAAATACCGCTGATGAGGGTGAGACGTCCGGTTCTCATGCCGCCCTCCTCTGCCCGTCGCGCGCGATCACCGGCGCCGCCTGCGGCGGACGGGTGGCCTCGCGGGCGAAACCCGTCCGCCGCAGCGGGCGCTCAGCGAGTTTCGCCAGCAAAATCAGGAAGATGCAGAGCGCCGCCACGGCGAAGGCGGGGCGCGCGACGTCGTGCCGCGGAATGCGCTCGCTATAGGTGAGCGGGCGTGTCTCCTGCCGGTTGATCTCGGCGATGGCTTGGGCCACCGCCTGCGGGCTGGTCGCCTCGAACGCCCGGTAGGGCACGCCAAAGCTTTGAAGAAACAGGTGAAGATGGCGCTCGGGATTGGCCTGCGGGGTGTCCTCGCCCGGTGGCGGCACGTCGAAAATGCTCTTGGCGCCGCGTGAGCGCAGGAACAGCCAGTATAAATGTACTGGCGTGCGCGTTACCGCGTCGCGCAGGGCGTCCTGCACCCGGCGGTCGATCAGTGCGGCGCCGTCGGAGACCAGCAGCACGGCGCGCGAGGCTTCCGCCGTATCGTCGGCAAAGCTTGACAGGGCAAGGGCGAGGCCCCGGCCGACATCGGTGAAGGCGAGGCCGGGGCGGTCGATGGCGGCGATGGCGGCCTGCACGACGTCGTGGTGGTCGGTGAGCGGCAACACCGGCATCGGCGATGTCGAAAAAGCGGCGACGCCGATCCGGTCATGCGGCCGGCCGGCCACGAACTCCCCCAGCAAGTGCTTGGCCGCGCTCGATTTTGACTGTTCGTCGCCGCTGGGCGCGCGGTCGGCGAAGCTGTTGTCCATGCTGGAGGATCGGTCGAGCAGCAGGACGAGATGAGCGCCCGTCCCCTCCCTTAATACCGTCTGCGCGCGCCGGTGCAGGCCGGCGAGGCCGGCGACGAGGGCGAGGATGGCGAGCGCGCTGACGAGGCGCAGGCCGCCCCCCAGAACGCGCGAAAGCGGGTCCGGCGGGAAGGCGGCGATGGCAGGAATTCCGTTACGTATGAAGACGTTAGCGAACAGGGGCAGCAGCGCGAGCAGGCCCAGCGCGAGCACCAGGGGATGATCGACGCCCCAGCTGCGGGTCATGACGGAGGCTTCATGATACCACGCGTTCATGCCGATCCCCGCTCGATGGCGCGCAGGCGCCCGGCCAGGGCGGCAAGCTCGGCGGGAGGAAAAACCGCTTCTGCGCCAAGCACATCGCCCCCGAAGAAGGCGCGGCGGGAGGCCTCGAACAGGTGCCGGATCTCGGTCTCGGCGGCGCTAAAGGAGGCATGATCGGCGAAAAAGCCCGCCAGATCCTCGGCGAAAACGCCCCTCCCCGCCGTCGCGTCAAAGGCGCGGTGCAGGGTCTGGAGCGCCTGTTTGTAACCGGCGTGTCGGTGCAGTGAGGTGGACGATGGGGCCGATGAGACCGATCCGTGTCGCATCGCGCCGATCGCGGCCCGCACCTGACGGGCGGCACGGGCGAAGGGGCGGGCGCGGCGGCGGCCGAACGGTCCCCACCCCATCTGCCAGGCGATGACCAGCAGACCGGCCAGCGCCACGCCGGCACTGGCGGCGAGCGCGAGGGTGGTGCCGCGCGTCGGGATCGGGCGCGGGACGATGTCGGGGCGCAGCGCCATCACCGCCCCCTGCCCGGTCGAGACGATCTCGCGCAGCGGCGACATGAGGAAGGACCAGGCGGGCACCGCAACGGACACGCGGTGGTCGCCGTCGCGGGCCGACAGTGTGAAGGCGGGGATGTCGAGGCGCTTGGGCTCCAGCGCGGCGTAGAAGCTCTGATAGACGAGATCCAGCCGGTAGCGATGCACCCCCTCGCTCACGCCCTGATCGTCGAGCCGGACCTCGCGCAGGTCGAGCCAGTAATCGACGCTGCGGGGCTGCGGCAGCGAGGCGGGGTCGAGGGTGAAGGGGGCGTCGAGCGCGATCTCCACCGTATGGCCGATCGTGTCGCCGATGAGATAGCCGAAGGGGCGCGGGGCGTAGAGCTCGACCGAGCGCAGCTGCGCCTGCGCCACACCGGGTGCGACGCCCGGCACCACGCATGGCGCGGCCAGCAGGGCGAGCAGCAGCGCGGACAATTGAGGGCGGGCGCGGCGGGGTATCCCCATCTATCCCTCCATCAGCCGGCGGGTGAGCGCCTCGGTGTCGAGCCGGTCGCGCAGATGGAAGGGACGCAGGCCGCGCCGGACGAACGCCTCGTCGAGGGCCCGGCGGCTGGCGGCGGCGGCGGCGCGCCAGCGGGCGCGCAGGCGCGGGCGCATGAAGACAAGGCGGGCCGCCCCGCTCTCCAGATCGCCCATCTCGATGAAGCCCCAGCGCGGCAGGCCCTCCTCCAGCGTGGCGTCGCTTACCACTACCGGCACCACGTCATGGCGCCAGAGCGCATCGAGCAGGGCCTCGCGCTCCGCCTCCGGCATCAGGAAATCCGAGACCAGGAACACCAGCGCGCGACGGCCGGGCAGGCTGCCGGCGGCTTCGATCAGCCCGGCGCTGCCCGCCCCCTGCGGGCGCAGGCCGGTGAGCCGCCGGCGCACCTCGTCGTCGAGGCCCCGGCGACGGCTGAACGGCAGAAAGGCATCCGCGCGCAGATGGGCGTCGCAGCCGAACAGGGCGAAGCTGTCACCGGCGCGCACCGCCGAGAGCGCGATCAGCGCGGCGAACTCGGCCACCCTCCCCGCCACCGCCTCGCCGAAGCGCATCGAGCCGGACAGGTCGACCAGCGCGGCGACCGGCACCGCCCGGCGCGGCGAGAACTGGCGCACATGAAGCTGGCCATGCGGATCGCGCAGCGAGACGCGCAGATCGATGCGGCGGGGATCGGGATGGCGCAGCAGGTCGACATGACGACGGAACTCGCCCTCCGCCCCCTCGCCCCGTCCGGGATGGGCGCCGGGGATGATGCCCTCGGGCCGCCAGCGCAAGCGGTAGGCGATGGGCTGGGGCGAGAGGCTGTCGTCGCCGACCTTCACGGTGCCGGCACCCGTTCGAACACGCCGGCGATGAGATCGCCGACCACGCGCTCGCGGCGCAGCTCATAGACCGGGTCGATGAAGATGCGGTGCGCCATCACTTCGGGGAAGACGGCGCGCAGATCCTCCGGCACGACGATGTCGCGCCCTTCCAGCCAGGCGCGCACGCGGGCGGCGCGCAGCAGGTAGCTCATGCCGCGCGGGCTCGCCCCGCCCTGCACCAGCCGGCGGATATCGACGCCGTCAATCTCGATGCCGAGCGCCTCGGGCCGGCGCACCGCGTCCCACAGAGCCAGCGTATAGGCCTCCAGCGCCTCGCTGGAGCGCACGCCGGACTGGATGGCGCGCGCCACCGTCTCCAGCGCGTCCGGGTCGAGCACGCCGGTCTCCACCTCGGTCAGCAGCGTATCGACATTGTGGAAGCGCGGATCGAACACCAGCTGGCGCCGGGAGGCGTCGTCGGCGGGCATGCCGACCTGCACCTCCATGAGGAAGCGGTCGCGGGCCGCCGCCGGCAGTTCGAAGGTTTCCTCGCGCTCCACCTTGTTGCGGTCGGCGAACACCTGGACATGGGGAAAGCGGTATTCGCGGTTGAAGGCGGAGACCGAGCGTTCCGCCATCAGCCGCAGCATCAGCGAATGCACCTGCGGGCGGGCGCGGTTGATCTCGTTGAAGAAGAAGACGGAGAGATCCTCGCCCTGGCGCAGCAGCGGGCCGGGGTCGATGCGCGGGCGGCCATCCTCGCCGAGATGGGCGTGATAGATGAGATCGGCCGGCATCAGGTCGATCGTGCCCTCGATGCGCTCGAAGGCGCCGCCAATGGCGCGGGCGACGGCGCGCAGCAGCGTGGTCTTGCCGACGCCGACATCGCCCTCCAGCAGCACATGGCCGCGCGCGAAGGTGGCGATGGTGATGAGGCGGATCACGCGATCCTGCCCGAGAACCACCTTGGCCACCTCGCGCTCGAAACGCTGCGCATGACCGCGCCAGTCCGCCAGCACGGAATCGGTTTCGCGAACGACGCGCATCAGGCTGCCTTTCGGGGAGAGCCGGGCCCGGCAGGTCCTGCCGGCCCGGAAAAGGGCGCGGCCCACGCGCCGGGCGAACCCGGACGACGTTGGCCGCGCCAGTTACCCACAAACCGGACGGTATGCCCGGAGGATCGAGGGGCAGACGGAGAAAGCTGTCTGCCCACTGGTGGGTTCTTGAAGGCGATTGTCGGCAGGGCGGTCAGTTCGCGCTGGGGATCTTCGTCACGTCGTAGACGAACTTGCCGGTCTGCTCGAAATACTTCACGCGCTGGGCGTTGCGCTGCTCCATCCCCTGGATGGACTGCTGCTGCTTGTTCAGCTCCGCAGGGTTGTGCTTGGGATCATATTTCGATCCCGCCACCTGCGCGGGATAGCCGGGCTTCGGCTCCCAGCAATTGCCCGGCGCCTTGCAGTTGGTGCCGTCATAGGCGGCGGCGCCCACCACCATGGCGAGGCCGAAGGCGCCGGCGCCGGCGATGATGCACGAGAACTTCACTTTCCGGTCGATGATGCTCATGTTCCGTCTCCTGGTCGTTTCCACCGTTGTAAGCCGGCGTTATCCCGCCGGTCCGCCGCACGCCGGCAGCAGCTCCTCGGCTGGCTCGATGTGCGAAGCGTTCTCGTTGAAGGGCTTGAACTTGCTGCGCTGCTCCGGCGTGAGCCAGACAGCGCCCTGCGGATCCTCCTTGTAGACATGGCGGATCCACGCCATGACGAGGAGCATCTCGTTCATGTTCAGCGCGCCGTACATCGGGCCCATCTGGCCCTGCGCGCCGCCGAAGATGGTCTCGAACAATCCCTGATCGGTCTCGTTCTTCGGGTAGGTCCAGTAGCTGTCATTGAGCCCCGGCCCGATCTTGCCCTCGGCATAATGGCCGTGGCAGCCCGAACACATGGACAGGAACAGCTCGTGCGCCTTGGGCAGGCAGACCGCCTTCTCGTTGTAGATGTTCGTGCCGGTTGCGAGGAACGTCTTGACCGCCTCGGTGTCACGGCCCTCCTCCGGGGCTTCGGAAAGATCGAGAGGAGCGCCGGTGACCGTGTTGCTCAACATGATGGCGGCGTGGGCCCCCCAGACCAGGGTGCCGACGGTGACAAGTGCCGCTGCCGTCTTCAGAAGATGTGTCGTTCGCATCGGACCTTTTCACGGTAAGTATCGATGGCCCCCGGCCGCCCCTGGGGGCGGGCCGGGCCGGCTGGGACGGGCTCAGCTATTCGGCTTGAGCAGCGGAATGCCTTCCTCGACGAGGATGGCCTCGATCTGCGGACGGGCCATCTCCAGCGCCGCGTTGATCTCGCCGATCAGCGCCGTGTCAGCCTTGCGCACGCCGATCGCCTGATCGTAGTGCATGGGGATCGGCGTATCGTTCGGGCGGTCGAGATCGTTGGAGATGACCGTCATGCGCAGCGCCGTGGGCGACTGCTTGACGTAGCGGGCCACTTCGGGGGCGAAGGCGATGCCGACATCGGCCTCGCCGCTGGCGACCTCGGTGACGATGCGATCGCCCGGCACCTGGGTCCACTGGTTGCGGCGCGACTTGAAGTTGACCAGCGAATACATGTAGGCGGCGTTGTCCTCGAAGCGGCCGATGCGCTTGAGCATGGTCTCGGCCGGCGAGTAGAAGCGCACCGCGAAGCGGCTCTGGTCCTTGATCTGCTGGTCGTCCCAGGCGGTCGCGGTGATGTTGCGGTCGGCCTTGGTCACCAGCACATAGCCGGTGCGGTAATAGGGCTTGGAGGCGAGCACGCGCTCGTCGCCGACATCGACGCCCATCACGACGTCGCAGTTCTTCTTGTCGAGCTGGTCGCGCACCAGATAGATGCCGGCCTGATCGGTCCGCACGAAGACCGGCTTGCGGCCCATGGTTTCGGCCAGCACGCGGGCGATGCGGTCCTCGAAGCCGGTATTGTCCTTCTCCGAGAACGGGGCCTCGATATTGGAGGCGCAGATGTGCAGTTCCTTGGCCCCCGCCGGGGTGGCCGGCCGCGGTTCGACCGTGGCGGCGCCGGACAGGGCGACGCCGGCGAGGCTGGTGACGGCGACGCTGGCGGCGATGAGACTAAGCCGGCTAATCATTTGCCGGCGACGAGCGTCAGGCTTCGACATGGGATGATCCTCCGGGACCGGAGCCGGCGGCGCATGGGCCGCGCGGGCGATATTCTTGGGACGGGAGACAACCGCGCGGTGTGTACCGAAGCGGGAACCGCCCGCGCCTTCAGAGCGCGGGCGGCCGTGCCGGAGGCGATCAGCCGCCGTTGCGGATGATCTCGGTCGAGTATTCGCCGAGCGCCGGGTTGTCATAGGGGCCCTTGCCGTCGAGCGAGAACACCATCACGCCGCCACCCATCTGGGTGTAGTGCTGGAGCTGCTTGAAGGCGCCCACCGAGCCGAGGCCGGCGGTCGGGTCGTTCAGGTCGAACACCAGGCCGACACCCGGCCAGCCGCCGACGCCGTAATAGATGGCGACGTACTGGGTGCCGTTATGGGTATAGGTCATCGGGTGGCCGATGACGCCGGAGGGCAGCTTGAACTTCCAGAGCAGCTCGCCGGTGTCGCTGTCGCGGGCCTTGATGAAGCCGTCCAGCGTTCCGTAGAACATCACGCCGCCGCCGGTGGCGAGCGTGCCGCCCCAGGCCGCGAAACGCTCCATCACTTCCCACTTGTACTTGTTGTTGATGGCGTCATAGGCCTTGACCTGGCCCAGGCCCTCATAGGTCTGCCGGTCACCCTTCGGGCCGGGATACATGTTCAGCGTCGCGCCGACGAAGAACTGACCCGCACGGTAGGGCAGCATGAAGGGCTCCCAATCCATGCAGATGTGGTTGATGCCCATGAAGAAGGACTTGCGCTGCGGGTCGTAGCTGTCGTGGCCCTGGTTGTGGTAGCCCATGGCCGAGGGGCAGATGTCGCGCCCCTTGTGGTCCATGCGCGTGCCGAATTCCGGGTCGCGCTGCGGCAGGCCGGTCTTCAGGTCGACCTGCTTCACCCAGTTGACCGTGTCGTCGATCTTGTCGGCCGAGACGAGGTCGCCATTGGTGCGGTCGAGCGTGTAGACGATGCCGTTGCGGTCCGGGTGGGTCAGCAGCTTGCGCATCTTGCCGGTCTTGTCCTGCTGCTCGGAGAGCATCATGACGTTGACGCCGGCATAGTCCCACTCGTCATGCGGGGTCTTCTGGTAGCCGAACTTGGCCATGCCGGTGTCCGCGTCGCGGCCCCAGATGGTCATCGTCCACTTGTTGTCGCCCGGACGCATGGTCTCGTTCCACGGCGCCGGGTTGCCCGAGCCGTAATAGAACAGGTTGGTGTCCGGGTCGTAGGCGTACCAGCCCCAGTTGGTGCCGCCGCCGATCTTCCACGCCTCGCCTTCCCAGGTCGCCTTGCCGAGGCCCTTCTGGCCGTAATGCGGATTGGCGCTGTTGAAGTCGTCGGCGAGGCGGACTTCCTCGTCCGGGCCGGTGGCGTAGGCGCGGTACTTCTGCTGGCCGGTGGCGATGTCATAGGCGGTGACATAGCCGCGCACGCCGAGTTCGGCGCCCGAGGAGCCGATCAGCACCGTGTCCTTGACCACATAGGGGGCGATGGTGAGCGTCGAGCCGACCTTGATGTCGGAGTTCTCGAGCTTCCAGTATTCCTCGCCGGTGTCGGCCTTCAGCGCGACCACATTGCCGTCGAGCTGGGTCTTGATGATGAGCGGGCCGACTTTGCCATTGCCCGGCCAGTAGGCGAGGCCGCGGTTGACGACGTCGCAGCAGGCCACCGCGCGGGCGGTCGGGTTCTGCTTCGGCTTGTGCTGCCAGAGGATCTTGCCGGGCTCGTCGAGCGAGACGGCGAAGGTCGTGTTGGGGAACGGCGAGTGAATGTACATCACGCCGTCGACCACCAGCGGGGTGCCTTCATGGCCGCTGAGGACGCCGGTGGAGAAGGACCAGGCAGCCTTGAGCTGCTTGACGTTCTCCTTGGTGATCTGGTTCGCCTCGCTGTAATTGTTGGCGTCGTAATTCTTGCCGGTCATCGGCCAGTTATCGGTGCTCTTTGACAGCTCGACGAGCTTGTCATTGGCCAG
Source organism: Ancylobacter radicis (assembly GCF_018449475.1). Lineage (GTDB taxonomy): Bacteria > Pseudomonadota > Alphaproteobacteria > Rhizobiales > Xanthobacteraceae > Ancylobacter > Ancylobacter radicis. The sequence goes on from NZ_JAHCQH010000014.1 coordinate 279,181, forward strand.
CGCCGGCGCGCTTGCGCCAAGGCATACCGTGGCCGCCAGTGCGGCGGCGACGGTGAGCGCGGACACCGAAGAGTGCAGTCGGCTCATTTGAACTTCCTCGCGTTTCCTATTCCCAGGCCGCTCCCCATCCTTCCCGGCAGGCCGGGACGGTGTGGATTTCGTGCTTTTCTGACCACCACACCCGTGGTTTTGGCGTTGTTCATGGGTGTTGTTGGAAGGTAGGCAGAATTTCTTATGTTATGTTTATATTTAAGTGATTTGCAGGATCATTGTTTTCTTGAACTGAAGTCGTGTCTTTAGGCAGTTTGGAAAATCTGGACGGGAACTTTTCCCCGATCCTCCCGAGCTTTCCATGAAACAGCGCGGAAGGCTTGCCGCGCGGCCTGCAAAGTGATGTGATGCCAGGGCCTTGATGCTGGTTCGCCGGTTGCCGGCCGCTTTACCGTGCGCTGTTGCGGGAATGGTAAAAATGGTCGGGATGCTGCGACGGCATCGGGGTGAGGACATGCTGATAAGAAGATTATAAGTATAGATGACTGCGCACACGCCCCTCATGGCCCGCGCCCTGCTCGCGGCCACTCTGGCCCTCGCTCTCGCCGGTTGCCCGGGCGACAGCGAGCCGGAGAGCCGTGAGCGCGTGGCCGCGTCCGTGAGCGACGCGCTGGCCAAGCGCGGCTGGCTGGAGCCGACCGACCCGACCGACCCGGCGCGCTGGCTGGCCTCGCGCGAGGCCGGCAGCGACCTTCCCGCCGATGCGCCGGCGGTCGCCGGCTGGCAGACCCTGCTGCGCGAAGCGGACCAGCGTTTCGGCGAGACCGACCGGATGATCGCCAACCGCGCGACGCAGCTCGAAGCCATGCTGGCCGAAATCGGCATGCCCGAGAGCACGCGGCAGATCCTCGACGAGTTCATGCCCTTCGCGCCCAAGGGATCGCGGCGCGGCTTCAGCGATCTGTGCCAGCATTATTACAATTTGCGCAAACAGGGCCTGTCGCGCGCCGACGCGCTGGCCGCGCTCGGTGCCGAGACACCGCGCGCGGAGGTGGTGGCGCCGGCAGACCCGCGCCCCCCCGTAGCGCCCTCCCCAATGACGCCCGCGGAGCCTCGCCCGTGAGCGCCTTCCTGCCCGATCCGGCCTTCCGTGGCGTGGCGCACGGGATGGGGAACCGGCGCTCGCTGCGCTGGCAGGTGATGGCCGCGGTGGTGGCCATCAATCTGTGCGCCGCGCTGGCGGCGATGGCGGTCACCATCGTCAACGCACGCCGCGCCACGGAAGTGGAGATTTCCTCGTCGCTCGCCATTGCCGAGCGTTTCGTCGACGAGACGCTGGAGCGGCTGGCCGGTCAGGCGGGCGGCGCGGCCTCGCTCCAGCAATTGCCGCTGCATGTGAGCGGGCTGCGGCATGTGCGCATCCGGATCGAGGACGCGCAGGGCCGCGTGATCGACGTCGCCCCCGGCGCGGGCGAGGCGGATGACGACGAGGACGGGGGCGAGGTGCCGGAATGGTTCGCCGCGCTGGTGCGGGTCGCGCCGGAGGGGCGCGACATGCCGGTGGTCGAGGGCGGACAGGTGGTCGGTCATGTCCGCGTGGTCGGCGAGGCGGCGGACGAGATCGCCGAGGTCTGGCACGACAGTTCCGCCCTCGCCCTGCTGATGCTGGTCGTCAACATCGTCGTGCTCGGCGCGCTCTATCTCGTTCTCGGGCGCCTGCTGGCGCCGCTGCAAGCTCTCGCCGGAGGGCTGGATGAGCTGTGCGAAGGTCGTTTCGGCCACCGCGTGCCGGTGCCGCAGGTGCGCGAACTCGCGCTCATCGCCACCCGCTTCAACGCGCTGGGCGCGGCGCTGAAACAGGCGCGCGACGATAATGAGCGGCTCAATGAGCGCATCATCACGGTGCAGGATGACGAGCGCCGCCAGATCGCGGCGGATCTGCATGACGAACTCGGCCCCTGCCTGTTCGGGCTGCGGGCCAATCTGGAATCGGTGCACCGCCTGTCCGCGCGGGCCGAGCCGGAACTGGCCGGCCGGATCGGCGAGCGCACGGCGACGATGGCGGAGATTCTCGACCGCGTGCAGCACCTCAATCGCCGGCTGCTGCGCAAGATCCGGCCGATGGCGCTCGGCCATGTGCCGCTGGCGACGGTGATCGCCGGGCTGATCGCCGATTTCGAGCGCCATTCGCCGGGGCGGCGGCTGCGGCTGTCGGTCGAGGGGCTGGAGGAACGCTATGCCGACAGTGTCGAACTGACCGTCTATCGCTGCATCCAGGAGGCGGTGACCAATGCGCTACGCCATGGCGATGCCGAGCAGATCAATGTCCGCCTGCGCGCGGTCGGCGATGAGGCGGCGCCGGAGGGCCGGGCGCTGGTGCTGTCGATCGAGGACGACGGCATCGGCATGGCGCCGGACGCCGCGCCCGGCTTCGGCCTGATCGGCATGGGCGAGCGCCTGAGCGCGCTGGGCGGCCATTGGCGCATCGGGCCGGCGTCGCCCCGCGGCACGCGGGTGGAAATGACGGTGCCGGTCCGCATGGGCACGGTGCAGGATGAAGCGAGGGCTGAGGCGACATGACGAGCGTTCTGGTGATCGACGACCATCCCATCGTGCTGCAGGGCTGCCGGCGGCTGCTGGAGGATGCCGGCGTCGACCGGGTGCTGGAGGCGAGCACGGTGCTGAGCGGCTACCGGCTGTTCCGGCGCGAGAAACCGGACGTGGTCATCATCGATCTGGCGCTGCACGGCAACGGGCTGAGCGGGCTGCTGCTGGTGCAGCGGCTGCGCGCGCAGAACCCGCGCACGCCGATCCTCGTCTTCTCCATGCATGGCGATCCGGTGATCGTCAGCCGCGCGCTGGAGGCGGGCGCGACCGGCTATGTGCTCAAGGATACCTCCTCCGGCGCGCTGCTGGAGGCGTTCGAGAAGGTGCGGCGCGGCCAGCCCTATATGAGCCACGACCTCGCCATGCAGATCGCGCTGCTCGGCACGCGCCGCGAGGCGCCGCTGGCCGACATCACCCCGCGCGAATTGCAGACGCTGGCGCTGCTCGCCGAGGGCAAGGACTACACCCTCATCGCCGACGAACTGGGCATCAGCTACAAGACGGTGGCCAATACCTGCTCGCAGCTCAAGGTGAAGCTCGGCGCCTCCAGCCTGCCGGAACTGGTGCGCTCCTCGATCCAGTACCTCTCCGCCTCGCCCTATGCCGGCGCGGCGCGGCGCGCCAACTGAGCCATCCGCCGGCGGGGCGCGCTATTCGTCGAGAATCGCGCGCACCTTGGCGGCGAGCGCCTCGACATTGAATGGCTTGGGCAGGAGATGCGTGCCGGCGTCGAGGGTGCCGTTATGGACGATGGCGTCGCGCGTATAGCCGGTGGTGTAGAGCACCTTGAGCGCGGGATGGAGGCGCCGCACCTCATCCACCAACTGGCGCCCGGACATGCCCGGCATCACCACATCGGTGAACAGCAGCGCCGGGCACGGGCCGGCCTCGATGAACCGCAGGGCCTCCAGCGGGCCGGCGGCCTCGACCACGGTGTAGCCGAGATCGCGCAGCACCTCGGACGACAGGGCGCGCACGCGGGCGTCATCCTCGACCACCAGCACCGTCTCCGCGGCCGTGCCGCGCCGCGCCACATCCCGCGGCTCGCGCGGCGGCTCCGCCGGCATCGGCCCCTGAAGGCGGGGCAGGTAGATCTTGACCGTGGTGCCGAGGTCTAACTCGGAATAGATCCGCACATGGCCGCCGGACTGGCGCACGAAGCCATAGACCTGGCTGAGGCCGAGGCCCGTCCCCTTGCCCACCGGCTTGGTGGTGAAGAACGGGTCGAAGGCCCGGCTGATGGTCGCCTCGTCCATGCCCGTGCCGGTATCGGTGACGGCGATCAGCACATAGTGCCCGACCGCAATGCCTGAATCGCGGGCGTGGAGATCGTCGACATCGACATTGGCGGTCTCGACGGTGAGCGTGCCGCCCTCGGGCATGGCGTCGCGGGCATTGACCGCGAGGTTGAGGATGGCGCTCTCCAGTTGCGCCGGGTCGACGCGGACCTGCCACAGGCCGGCGCCGATCACCGTCTCCACCCGGATGGTCTCGCCCAGCGTGCGGATCAGCAGGTCGCTCATGCCGGTGACGAGGCGTCCGACCTCGACGGGCTTGGGCGAGAGCGGCTGCTGGCGCGAGAAGGCGAGCAGGCGCTGGGTCAGCGTCGCGGCGCGCTGGGCGCCTTCCAGCGCCGCCTCGACGAAACGGCCGACATCGGTGTCGCCCTTGTCCAGCTTGCGCTGGGTGAGGTTGAGCCCGCTGATGATGACGGCGAGCATGTTGTTGAAATCATGCGCGATGCCGCCGGTAAGCTGGCCGACGGCCTCCATCTTCTGGGCCTGGCGCAGCCGGTCTTCGGCCTTGGAGCGTTCCTCGACCTCCTCCATCACGCGGCGCTCCAGCGTGGCGTTGAGGGCCTGCAGCTCCGCCTCGGTGCGCTTGCGCTGGGTGATGTCGATCACCGTGCCCATGAAGCGCAGCGGGTGGTCGTCGATCTGCAGGCGGCTGCCGGTGGCGGCGAGCCAGCGTTGCTTGCCGTCCCGAAGGCCGATGGTGCGGAATTCGATGTTGTAATCGGCCCCGGTGGACAGGGCATTTTCCACCGCGGCGGCGGCTCGCTCCCGGTCCTCGGGATGCAGCCCGGCAAGGAAGGAGCCGGCATAGCTCACCTCGGCGTCCGGCGGCAGGCCGAACAGTTCCTTGCAGCGCGCGTCCCATTTCAGAAGGTCGAGGGCGGGCTGATAGTCCCAGGTGCCGATGGCGGCGGCGGTGATGGCGAGCCGCGCCCGCTCCGCCTCCGCGCGCGCCCGCTCCTCGGCGCGCACGCGCTCGATATGGGCCCAGCTGCGCTCGGCGACCTCGCTCAGCAGAGCGAGCTCGTCCGGCGTCCAGCGATGCGGCGCCGCGTAGTTGACCGACATCAGCGCGGTGAGGCGGCCATCCTTGACCAGCGGGATCGACGCGGTGGCAACGATGCCCAGTTCCGTGAACAGGGCCGAAAGCTCGCGCGGCAGTTCCTCGCGGACATGATTCAGGGTGAGCGGCTGGCCGGCCCGCAAGGTGCGGGCGACCGTCTCGCCGAACTGGCTGAGCCGGTATTGCCCGATGACGCTGTGCGCCCCCGGCCCGGTCCATTCGCCACGGACCGTGATCGTGTCGCCATCGGGTTCGACATCGGCATAGGAGCAGCTTACCCCACCGAGCCGCTGGCCCAGCATGCGGGTGGAGGTGTCCATGATGGCATTGGCGTCCGCGCTCAGGACGGTTTCCCGGCTGAGGCTGTCGAGGAAGCTCAGCCGGGCCTCGTTGGCCCTTAGCTGGCGCTCCGCGCGCATCCGCTCGGTGGTCTCGCTGACGATGCAGAGCACGCCGGCGATGCTGCCGTCGACCTCCCGCACCGCCGAATAGGCGATGTCGAAATTCACCTCTTCGAGATAGCCGTGGCGCTCGATGAAGAACGGCCGGTCCCGCGCATAGACCGGCTCGCCGGTGAGGCGCACCTGATCGAGCAGCGGCCGCAGATCGTCCCAGAGTTCCGACCACCCCTCCGATGCCGGCCGGCCGAAAGCATGAGGATGCTTGCTGCCGATGGTGGGCGCATAGGCGTCATTGTACAGGGCGAGATAGTCCGGCCCCCAGAACAGCACGATCTGCACCGGCGAACAGAGCATCACATCGAAAAGGCGCGCCAGAAGCGGCGGCCAGTTCCGGCTCGGCCCGAGCGGGGCATCCGAGATATCGAGGGCGGACACAACGTCAACAGCGTGAGATGGCGTCGGCCTGCTCATCGAATCCCCGCCCTCCATGGCACGCATACCCGCCCCCGGAGGCTGGCAGCAAGGTACCTTCCGCGAAGAACCGCCGCCGCCGCAATTGGTTCCAGGGACACGCCAAAATGACGGTGGCGCGAGGGGCGCCGGAAGGCAGGCGTGACCCTGCCGTGAGAGGGGCGAGGTATGAGAGGGGTCGAGCGGCGAAATCGGCGGGCCGGGCATTTCCAAACCCGCCCGGTGCGCTACACTTCAACGCATGCGTGGGAGGAACGTGTCGTGAGATGGCCGATCAAATGGCTCGCCCTGAGCGTCGTGCTGCTGGCCGGGAGCCCGGCTCTGGCCCAGTCCGACGCCCTGCCGCCCCTTCCCCCGCCCACCAGCCCGGATTCCTTCGCGGCCCCGGCCCCGGACGGCCTCGACCCCGTGAGCGACGAACCGGCTCCGCAGACCGGTGAGCTGGTCCCCCTGCCCGTTGCGCCGCCGCAGGACCCGGCGGCGGCGATGAAGCTGCCGGATTGCGCGCCGCCCAATTGCGGCACGCCGCAGATCATGGCGCCGTAGAGTCTGTCCGCAAAAGCCGATCGCGTTTCGTGTCGCGGCCGGGAGCCTGCGCCGTGGCGCGCGCGGGCTCGGCGCGCATGGCCGGCCGATCCCCGTTGAAGGCCGGAAATGCGACGCGCGGCGGTTTTACGGAATGTCGTGAGGGTTTTTGCATATCGTTTTGTTGATTGCATTTTTATGCAATAATGATATCCCTGAATGCGGCAGGAACGGACCTGCCATGTTGCTGGGATGCCCTGACATGACACGAAATCTTGGAAGCCTCGACCGCGCCGTGCGCGTCGTGATCGGCCTCGGCCTGCTGTCGCTCATCCTCGTCCTCGAGGGCAATCTGCGCTGGCTCGGCCTGATCGGCCTCGTGCCGCTGCTGACCGCGATGATCGGCAATTGCCCGCTCTACAGCGTGTTCGGTCTCTCGACCTGCCCGCTCGCGCGCCGCTGAGGAGCCGTGCCATGAGCGGCCAGCTTGAGGTGGGGAGACCCGAGGTGACGGGATTCTTCGATCCCCGCACCTGGTCGATCCAGTATGTCGTCGCCGACCCGGCGACGAAGCTCTGCGCGATTGTCGATCCGGTCCATGACTTCGACGAGAAGTCCGGCCAGACCGCCACCATCAACGCCGACCGCCTGCTCGCCTTCATCGAGACGCGCGGCTACACGGTCGAGTGGATCCTCGACACCCATCCCCATGCCGACCATTTTTCCGCCGCCAGCTACCTGAAGCAGAAGACCGGCGCGCCGACCGCCATCGGCGAGCGGGTGAAGGATGTTCAGGCGCTGTGGAAGGGCCATTACAACTGGCCCGATTTCCCGGCCGACGGCTCGCAATGGGACCGGCTGTTTGCCCATGGCGACAGCTTCAAGGTCGGCAGCATCGAGGCGCGGGTGATGTTCTCGCCCGGCCACACGCTGGCTTCCGTGACCTATGTCATCGGCGACGCCGCCTTCGTGCATGACACGCTGTTCATGCCCGACAGCGGCACGGCGCGGGCGGATTTTCCCGGCGGCAGCGCCCGCGTGCTGTGGCGCTCGATCCAGGACATTCTCGCCCTGCCGGACGAGACCCGCCTGTTCACCGGCCATGACTACCAGCCCGGCGGGCGTCCGCCTTTGTGGGAATCGACCGTCGGCGCGCAGAAGGCGGAGAATATCCATCTGAGCCATGGCGAGGACGAGGCCGCCTTCGTCGCGCTGCGCGAGGCGCGTGACCGGACCCTTCCCATGCCGAAGCTGATCCTGCATTCACTGCAGATCAACACCAATGGCGGGCGGCTGCCGGCGCCGGAATCGAACGGGACACGCTATCTCAAGATCCCGCTCGACCTGCTCAAGGGCGCCGCCTGGGAGTGAAGCGAATGGACGCGATGACCGACGGGCTCTCCGCCGAGGCCGCCGACATGAAGGCGCGGGTGAACGAGGCCAGCGCCTTTCTCAAGAAGCTCGCCAATCCCGACCGTCTGCTGCTCGCCTGCGCCCTGCTGGAAGGAGAGCGTTCGGTGCGCGAAATGGAAGACCTGCTCGGCATTCGCCAGCCTGGCCTGTCGCAGCAGCTTGCCGAACTGCGCGCCGCCGGGCTCATCGTCGGGCGCAAGGAGGGCAAGCAGGTGTTCTACGCACTCGCCGACCCGCGCGTGAAAACCTTCATCACCACCATGCACGGGCTTTTCTGCGCACCGTCGGGAACGGACGGCAAGGAACAGACATGACCGCCTTCACCCCGTTGACCTCCTTTGCCGGAGGGCTCCTCATCGGCCTTTCCGCCGTGCTGATGCTGGCGCTGGAAGGGCGCATCGCCGGCATTAGCGGCATTGCCAGCCGCCTCTTCCCGCCCTGGCGCGACGGCCTGCTGCCGGGTCGCCTCGCCTTCATCGCCGGGCTCGTCGCCGCGCCCTTTCTGGTCGCGATGGCGACCGGACAGGAAGTGGTGCAGACCGTCTCCGCGCAGCCGCTGCTGATGGGTGTCGCGGGCCTTCTGGTCGGCTTCGGCTCGGTCTGGGGCTCGGGCTGCACCTCCGGCCATGGCGTGTGCGGTCTCGCCCGGCTCTCGAAACGCTCGATGGTGGCGACCGCGGTGTTCATGGCGGCGGGCTTCCTCACCGTTTTCGTCACCCGTCATGTGATCGGAGGCTGAGATGCGCGCGCTGACCTCGATTCTCGTCAATCTCGGCATCGGCCTCATCTTCGGCGTCGGGCTTGTCATTTCCGGCATGAGCAACCCGGCCAAGGTGCTGAACTTCCTCGACCTTGCCGGCACGTTCGACCCCTCGCTGGCCTTTGTCATGGGCGGCGCGGTGCTGGTCGCGTTCATCGGCTTCCGGCTGGCGCTGTCCCGCCCCGCGCCGCTGCTGGCACCGCGCTTCCAGCTTCCGACGCGCAGCGACATCGACGCCAGGTTGATCGTCGGGCCGGCGCTGTTCGGCATCGGCTGGGGGCTCGGCGGCTTCTGCCCCGGCCCGGCCTTCACCGCGCTGGGCCTCGGCGCGACCGGCACGCTGATCTTCGTCCCGGCTATGCTCGCCGGGATGTGGGCGGCGCGTAGCCTGGAGCTTTCTCGGTGAACTCCGGTTCACCGAGAAAGCTCTAGCTTATTGTTCTGACGCATTTTCTTCACGCGAACCGGAATCCACTTCGCTCGAAAATGCTCTGGCGACAGGGCCGGCTGACCCAACGGCGCCCGCCCCACAGCAAAACGGCCCGGCCTCGCGAGAGACCGGGCCGTTTTACAGGGGATGCAGGTACGCCTATTCCGCCGGAGCCGGGTGCGGGCGGGCGATGCGGTCATCCTCGGCGGCGAGGTCGGACACATCCTCCGGCAGCTTGCCGGCGAGAGCCGCCTTGAACTGCGCGGCGTCGAACTCGCCTTCCCAGCGGGCGACGACGACGGTAGCGACCGCGTTGCCGATGAAATTGGTGACGGCGCGGCATTCCGACATGAAACGGTCGATGCCGAGGATCAGCGCGAGACCGGCCACCGGCACGGTGGGCACCACCGACAGCGTCGCGGCCAGCGTGATGAAGCCGGCGCCGGTGATGCCGGCCGCGCCCTTGGAGGAGAGCATCGCCACCAGCAGCAGCAGCACCTGTTCCTGCAACGAGAGATGGATGTCCATCGCCTGGGCGATGAACAGCGCCGCCAGCGTCATGTAGATGTTGGTGCCGTCGAGATTGAAGGAATAGCCGGTCGGCACCACGAGGCCGACCACCGAACGCTTGCAGCCGGCGGCTTCCATCTTCTCCATCAGGCTCGGCAGCGCCGCCTCCGACGAAGAGGTGCCGATCACCAGCAGGATTTCTTCCTTGATGTAGCGGATCAGCGCGAGGATCGAGAAGCCGTTATAGCGGCACACCGCGCCGAGCACGCCGAGGATGAACACCGCCGCGGTGAGGTAGAAGGTGGCAATCAGCATGGCGAGGTTCGCTACCGAGCCGATGCCGTATTTGCCGATGGTGAAGGCCATCGCCCCGAAGGCGCCGATGGGAGCCGCCTTCATCAGGATGGCGACCAGCTTGAAGATCGGCGCGGTTAGGTTCTGCAGAAAGTCGGTGACCGGCTTGCCGCGCTCGCCGACCATGGCCAATGCCGTGCCGAACAGCACCGAGAAGAACAGCACCTGCAGGATGTCGCCGGAGGCGAAGGCGCCGACCACGGTGTCGGGAATGATGTTCTGCAGGAAGCCGACAATGCTCGCGTCATGGGCCTTGGCGGCATAGGTCTGCACCGCCTTGGCGTCGAGCGAGTTCGGGTCGATGTGCAGGCCCGTGCCCGGCTGGATGACATTGCCGATGATAAGGCCGACGATCAGCGCCAGCGTCGAGAAGCACAGGAAATACAGCATCGCCTTTCCGGCGACGCGCCCGACCTTCTGCATGTCGCTCATGCCGGCGATGCCGGTGGCGACGGTGAGGAAGATCACCGGGGCGATGATCATCTTCACCAGCTTGATGAAGGCGTCGCCCAGCGGCTTCAGCGCCGCGCCGGTCTCCGGCCAGAAATGACCGATGGTCATGCCGAGCGCGATGGCGAACAGCACCTGGAAATAGAGCTGCTGATAGAATTTCTTGGGCCGGGCGGGCGTCGTGCCGGCAGGGATCGCCGTCGCCGGCTGCATGATGGGCGCCATGGTTTCCTCCGAGGGGTCGTGGCTTGTTGTTGATCTTGGCGAAATAGCGGCTCCCTTCAGCAACGCGCGTGCCAGCCGATGTGACCTCCGAAAAGAGACGACAAGACAGAGGGTTAGAAGTGAGTTCCGATCTTTTTGGATGACAGATCGTGCGAAAAACCGCACGGCTCCCTCTTGCGATGTGCGGGAAGTCGCGCAAGATGGGGCATGAGTTTGGTCCCGCCGCCCACGCCTGAACGCGCCGTTCAGCGCCTTCCATCCCCTGCCCCGTTCTGGCCGTGGCTGGCGTTTGCCGCGGTGGCGCTGGCGCTCTCTGTCGCCGCTTTCGTCGCGGCCGCCGATATCGGGCGCAGCCGGGCGGTCGCCAGCGAGCGGGCGGCGGCGGAGAACGCGGCGACGCTGGCTATCGCGGTGCTGCGCGGCGAGCTGGAGAAGCAGCGCGCGGTGCCGCTCATCCTCGCCCGCGACCCGGATGTGCGGCGGGCGCTGGACGGGGGCGACCCGCACGCGATCGACACCAAGTTCGACGCCATCGCCGGCGAGACCCGCGCCTCGGTGATCTATCTGCTGGACCGGCGCGGCGTCGCCATCGCCGCCTCCAACTGGGACGAGCCGGCCAGCTTCGTCGGCAGCGACTATTCGTTCCGCGACTATTATCTGACGGCGATGGCGCAGGGGACCGCCGAGCAATTCGCGCTCGGCACGGTGAGCAACCAGCCGGGGCTCTACATTTCCAGCCGCGTCGACGGTCCGCAGGGGCCGCTCGGCGTTGTCGTCGTCAAGGTCCAGTTCGACCGGGTCGAGGCCGACTGGAAGGCGCTGGGCGGCCAGATCTATGTCGCGGATGCGCGCGGCGTGGTGCTGCTGAGCACGGTGGAGGCCTGGCGCTTTCATGTCGAGCACGCCCTCTCCCCCGCCGCGATTGCCGATATCCGCCACTCGCTCCAGTTCGGTGCCGCGCCGCTGGTGCCGCTCCCCTTCACGCGGGCGGGCGAATTGCTGCGGGCGGGGGAGGTCGCGGGCCGTTTCGTCGATGCCCGCATCGCCGTGCCGACCACCGGCTGGTCACTCGACGTGCTGCTGCCGGTCGATCGCGCCATACGCAGCGAACAGGCCCGGCTCCAGCTCATCGCCGCGCTGCTGCTGATGCCCGGCCTCGGCCTCGCGGCGGAGCTGATGCGCCGGCGGCGCCGGGCGCAGGCGCGCCTTCTGGCGGATGCGCAGATCAAGGCCGAGCTGGAACAGCGGGTGGTTGCGCGTACCGCGGAACTGGCCGGCGCCAATGCGCGCCTGACCGAGGAGATCGCCGAGCGTGCCCGCGCGCAGGAGCGGCTCTCCGATGCCCGCGAGGAACTCGCCAAGGCGAACCGCCTCGCCACGCTCGGTCAGGTCACGGCCGGTGTCGCCCATGAGATCAACCAGCCGCTCGCGGCCATGCGCACCTATGCCGAGAATGCCCGCGCCTTCCTCAAGCGGGGCGAACCCGCCGGGGCGGAGGGCGCGCTCGGCCGGGTGGTGGGCCTTACCGAGCGGATCGGCGCGATCACCGAGACGCTGCGCGGCTTCGCCCGGCGCGGCGATGGCGTGGTCGAGCCGACCCCGCTCTCCGACGCCATTGCCGGCGCGCTGATGATCCTTGACGCGCCGCTGCGCCAATCCGGCATCCGCCCGGTGCTCACTGCCGTACCGCCGGATCTCAGGGTCATGGGCCGGCGGGTGGAGCTGGAGCAGGTGCTGGTCAATCTCATGCGCAACGCCATCGAGGCGCTGGCTTTGGTTCCGCCGGCCGACCCTACCGCCCCGCCGCTGGTGCTGGGCGTGCGGGCCGAGGAGGAATTGGTGATCATCACCGTCGCCGATCGCGGGCCGGGCCTGAGCGAGCAGCAGGTGGCCGATCTGTTCACCCCGTTCCGCTCCTCCAAGGCCAAGGGCCTCGGGCTGGGGCTGGTGATCTGCCAGGACATTGTGAGCCGGTTCGGCGGCACGCTGACCGCCGCCTGCCGGCCGGGCGAGGGCTGCGTCTTCACCATCGCGCTGCGGAGGGCGCCCTGATGAGTCTGATCGACCTCTCAGCCGTCGACATTGCCTTTGTCGATGACGATGAAGACCTGCGCGACGCCAATGTGCAGGCGCTGCAACTTGCAGGGTTGCGCGCCGCCCCGTTCGCCTCGGCGATGGAGCTGCTGGAGCATCTGCGGCCCGATTTCGGCGGCGTCGTGGTCACCGATGTGCGGATGCCCGGCATGAACGGGATCGAGCTGTTCCGCCATATCCGGGCGCTCGACGCCGATATTCCCGTGGTGATCATCTCCGGCCATGCCGACATCGCCATGGCGGTGGAGGCGATGACCGAAGGCGCCTACGACTTCATCGCCAAGCCCTATGCCGGCGAGCGGCTTGCCGAGACCGTGCGGCGGGCGCTGGAGAAGCGCAGCCTCGTCATGGAGAATCGCCGGTTGCGCGTCCTGGCGGCCGGCGACGAGAGCGAGAGCGCGCTGATCGGCGAGACGCCCTCCATCGTGCGGCTGCGCCAGATGATCCGCGATCTCGCCGATATTGATGTCGACGTGCTGGTGCTGGGCGAGACCGGCACTGGCAAGGAGGTGGTGGCCAGTCTGCTGCACCGGCTGGGGCGCCGTCGCGGCCGGCCCTTCGTCGCGCTCAATTGCGGGGCGCTGCCGGAGAGCGTGATCGAAAGCGAGCTGTTCGGCTATGAGGCCGGCGCCTTCACCGGCGCGCAGAAGAAGCGGATCGGCCGGATCGAACATTCCAGCGGCGGCACGCTGTTCCTCGACGAGCTGGAGAGCATGCCGGTGAGCGCGCAGGTGAAGCTGCTGCGCGTGCTGGAGGCCCGCGAGATCGCCCCGCTCGGCTCCAACGAGCTGCGCCCGCTCGATCTGCGCGTGGTAGCGGCCACCAAGACCGACCTTGCCGACCCGGCCGCACGCGGCGATTTCCGCGCCGACCTGTTCTACCGGCTCAATGTGGTGACGATGCGCATTCCGCCCCTGCGCGAGCGCCGGCGCGACGTGCCGCTGCTGTTCGCCCATTTCGTCGCCCGCGCCGCGCGCAAATATGGACGGCCGCCGCCCAAGCTCGGCCGCGCCGTCGAGCGCCATCTGGTCGAGAATGACTGGGCCGGCAATGTGCGCGAACTCGTGCATTTTGCCGAGCGGGTGGCGCTGGGGCTCGACGAGGCCGCCCCGCCGGTCGGCGCCGCCACCGGACGGCCCGGCCAGAGCCTGCCGGAGCGGCTCGGCGCCATCGAGGCAAACCTCATCCGCGAGGCGCTGGAGCGCCATGGCGGCGACGTGCGTGCGACCATCGAGGCGCTCGGCATTCCCCGCAAGACCTTCTACGACAAGCTCGCCCGCTACGGCATCGAGCGCGCGGCCTATGAGAGCGAGCGATAGGAGGTGCGGCGCGCGGCCGAGATGCCCGGCGCGCCGCTCTCCAGATCAGGCCAGTCCTTGCACCCTGGAGGGTCGCCTGAGCCATTGCAGCACCAGTACCGGCGCGATCAGGGCCAGACCGAGCAGGGTCGAGTAGAATTCGGGCGCCACCAGAAGCAGGGCCGCACTGATCAGCACCATCCGTTCCCAGCCGCGCAGCCCCGCCAGCATCCAGCCGGAGATACCGGCACCAAGGCAGGTGATGCCGATGACGCAGCCGGTGAAGGCGAGAACGAAATCGGGCCAGTTGAACCCCTTCGTCACCAGCAGCAGCGAGGGGGAGAACACGAAGACGAAGGGCACTAGCACCTTGCCGAGGCCCAGCCGGAACGCGGTGTTGCCGGTTCGGAACGGATCGGCATTCGCCATGCCGGCCGCCGCATAGGCGGCGAGGGCCACCGGCGGCGTGATGTCCGCCAGCACGCCGTAATAGAACACGAAGAAATGGGCGACGATCGGCTCTACCCCCAGGAGGCCGAGCGCCGGGGCAGCGATGGTCGCCATGATGATGTAGTTGGCGGTGGTGGGAATGCCGCAGCCCATGAGGATGCAGACAATGCCGGTCATGATCAGCGTGAACAGCAGCGTCAGCGTCTGCGGCGCGGCGAGCATCACCGGCAGGATGTCGGTCGCCCAGGCCGCCATGGCGGTGGCGGTGGAGGTCACGATGAAGGAGACCTTGAAACCCACACCGGTGAGCGTGACCACGCCGACCACGATGCCGACGGTCGCCGCCGCCGCACCGACCGCGAGGGCGTATTTGGCGCCGTCGCGCAACCCCTCGGCGATGTCGGTCAGGCTCATGCGGTTGCGCGGGTTCAGCAGGCCGACCGCGACGCACAGGGTGATGCCCCAGAAGGCGGCGAGATAGGGCGTATAGCCCATCATCAGCAGCGTGATCAGCACCACCAGCGGGATGGCGGTCGGCCAGTCGCGCTTCAGGGCCGCCTTCACATCCGGCATTTCGTGCGGTTCGAGGCCCCGGAGGCCGTTCCGCTTCGCCTCGAAATGCACCTGGATGAAGACGCCGAAGAAATGCATGAAGGCGGGGACGATGGCCGCCAGGATGATCGTCGTATAGGGCAGGTTGAGGAACTCGATCATCAGGAACGCGGCGGCGCCCATGATCGGCGGCGTGATCTGCCCGCCCGTGGAGGCCGTCGCCTCGACCGCCGCGGCGAAGTGGCGCTTGTAACCGAGGCGGATCATCGCCGGGATGGTGAGCGAACCGACCGTCACCGTATTGGCGACCGACGAGCCGGAAATCATGCCGAACAGCGCCGAACCGAAGATCGACACCTTGGCCGGCCCGCCGGCATAGCGCCCCGCGATCCACGCCGCGCAGTCGAGAAAGAGCTGGCCCAGCCCGATCCGGGTGGCGAACACGCCGAACAGCACGAAGTGGAAGACGTAGGTCGCCACGACGCCGAGGGCGACGCCGTAAATCCCCTGCGTGGTGAGATAAAGATGGTCCACGAGCTGCGGGAAGCTGGCGCCCGGATGCACCAATATCCCCGGCATGTAGGGCCCCCATATCGCATAGGCCATGAAGACGAGGGCGATGATCGGCAGGGGCACGCCGAGCGAGCGCCGCGTGGCTTCCAGCAGCGCGACGATGAGCAGGCCGCCCAGCACGACATCGAGCGTCGTCGGGTTGCCGACGCGGAAGGCGAGATCGTCGAGCGGGATGAGCGGAATATGCATCACCGCGACGACCGCCGTGGCGGCCAGCAGCCAGTCCGGCAGGGCGATGCCGAAGGGGCGCAGCCAGCCCGATTGCGCCGGCTGCGCATAGCCCCGTTTCGAGAACGGGAACACCAGGAAGACGAGGCCGAGCACGAAGGACAAATGAATGCCCCGGTGCATCGTCTCCTGCAGGAGGCCGAAACCGGCCGTGTAATAGTGAAACAGCGACAGCGCGATCAGCAGGCCGCCGACCAGATAGCCCACTCCCGGCGCGAGCGGCCGGAAGCGGATTTCGGGGTCATAGACCTCCTCCAGCTCGCGAATCCGTGCCTCGTCGAGTTCGAGGCCCGGATTGGCGCCGGTGGGGGCGGATGGTTCGTCACGAACAGCCATGTGGGCGACGCTGGACGCGCGTTACTTCAGCACGCCCGCTTCCTTGTAGAAGCGTTCCGCACCCGGATGCAGCGGGATGCCGAGGCCCTTGGTGGCGTTCGGAAGCGTGATCAGCTTGCCCTTGGCGTGACCGGCGTCGAGCGAGGCGCGCGAGGCGTCGTTCCACAGCACCTTGACGATGTCGTAGACGAGCTGGTCGGGCTGCTTGGTGCTGGTCAGCCACTGCGCATTGACCGAAATGGTCTCGGTCGCGCCGACGCCCTTATAGGTATCCGCCGGCACCTTGTCCTTGGCGAAGAACTGGTACTTGGCCAGGAGCTGGTCCACCTCGGGCCCGGTAATCGGCACGAGTTCGATGCCCGAGGACGAGGCGAGTTCGGAAATGGCGCCGGTCGGATAGCCGCCGACGAAGAAGAACGCATCGAGCGCCCCGTCGCGCAGCCGGTCGCCGGCGGGGCCGGGCTTGAGATATTCCGGCGTGATGTCCTTCTCGGTCAGACCATAGGCGGCGAGCACGATGCGCGCGTCGACCAGCGTGCCGGAGCCCGGCTCGTCGAGAGCCACGCGCTTGCCCTTGAGATCCTTGACCGACTTGATGTTGGCGCTCTTGGCCGCCACGAGATGGATGGTTTCCGGGTAGAGGGTTGCGATGATGCGCAGATCCTCGACCTTCGGCTTGCCCTCATAAAGGCCGGTGCCGGTATAGGCCCAATAGGCGACGTCCGACTGCGAAAAGCCCGATTCGAGCGAGCCGGACTGAATCGCGTTGACGTTGGCGACCGAGCCATTGGAGGCGACGGCGGTTGCCACCAGCCCCGGCACGCCCTTGTCGCCATTGGCGGAGATGGCGTTGGCGATCAGGCCGCCCACCGGATAGTAGGTGCCCGCCGTGCCGCCGGTTCCGATGCGGAAGAAGGCCGGCTGCTGGGCCATGGCGAGGCCGGTCATGAGCGCGAGGCCGGCGAGCGCCGCGGTCAGTTTCGATCCCTTGCTGAACTTCATGAATTCGCCCTCCTGCCACATCAAAGCGCCAGCATGGGCGAGTCCGCCGGCCTTGTCGATCCGCGACCGCCTCTGCTTTTGTCGTATACGCCCCATCTTGCCGCGCGTGCCGGCAGGCCGGGCCTCAGAAGCGCAGACGAAGGCTGGCATTGAACCCGTTGTCAGACAGGCCGCCGCCAAACGCACCGGAATAGGACACGGCCAGACGGGCGGCCGGCGAGAGCTCGACGGAAAGACCACCTTCGAGCACAAGCGCGTCTTCCGTCACCGGGACGCCGGTGATCGAGAACGGCGCGCTGCCCTCAAGGCTCATCGACATGGCCTGGTCCGTGTCGCCGAAGGCGTGGCGCCAGCCGGCCATGCCGGTCAGTTGGCCCAGCCGGGAGCCGAACGGCACCTCGATGGCGGCGCGCAGGCCCAGCGTGGTGAAGGTCACCCCGGCGTCGTAGCCAGCGCCGGTCAGCGCCGCCTCCCCTCCGCTTTCCGCAAAGCTGCCGCTGGAGGCATCGACATAGGCCAGCCCGGCGAAGGGCTCCAATACCGCCGAACCGAGCGCCGTCTGGTCCAGCGTGAGGCGCCAGCCGGCTTCGGCGAAGATCTGTGCCGTGTGACCGTCATAGTCACCCTCCAGCCGTTCGGAAAAGCCGGGGAACGAGACCTGCCGCGTCGTATCGACCGACTGGTGGGTGTAGGCCGCGCCGAGCCGCACCCCGAGCGCACCGAACTGGCCGCTGCCATAGAGGCCGACGTGAAGATCATCGCTGTCGGCGGAGGCGCCCGAGGCGGTTTCGCTGCTCTGGCCGAAGCCGACGAAGCCACCCCAGCGGAACGTCTCGCCCGCCGGGCGATCCATGCCGACCAGAAAGCCGCCGATCGTGCGGTCGAAGCCGGCGGCGTTCGACGTGCCCTCGAACGTTCCCCATGATCCGTAGGCCTGTCCCCACAGGGTCGCTCCCGTCTCGCCGGCCGTCGAGGCGATGACGCCGTCCGCGCGCGCGCCCTGATCGGCCTGCTGAAGTCGCGTCAGAACGGCATCGCGCACGAAGCGGCTGTCTTCCAGGGCGGCGTTCTGGAGGCTGGGATAGAGATCGCCGGACAATTGGTTGAAGGCGATGCGCGCGTCGGAATCGGTCATTTGCGAGCCGACAGCATCGTGCAGGTAGCTCCCGGTCGGCAGGCCGTCGAGCGCCACGGCGACGGCTATCTGGTTCGGTGTCACGGCGGCGGCGGTAAAGGCGCGGTCCTGATACACGTCGAGATACACGCCCGATCCGTCCGCCGACGCCTCCACCGCATAGAAGGCCGAGATCGAGTTGTCGCCCACCAGCGTGTAGCTCCCGGTGATTCCGCCATCGGCGGTCAGCACGGTGAAGCGCGTGCCGATGGCCGTGACGCCGCCGAGGCCGGTAATGCTGATGAGGGCGCCATCGGCCAGCGTGGCGGTGCCCCCGACCGCGATGAGGTCGGCGGTGCCGCCGCTCACTTCCACCGCATAGAGCGCGCCCGCCGCCTGGGTGAAATCGCCGGCGACGCTCACCGTACCCACGGAATTGCCCGGCGCGACCGTAGCACCGGACTCCAGCGCCAGCGCCCCGACGCCGCCATTGCCGGCCAGCACGGCGCCATCTTCCACCACGACCCATCCGCCCAGCGTTCCCGCCAGCGAAAGCGTGCCCGAGGCGACGGTGGTGGTGCCGGTGAAGGCCGTGCCGTCGCCGGCATAGACCAGCGTGCCGCTGCCGGTCTTGACCAGCGTGCCGCTGCCGCTGAGCCCGTTGGCGAGCGTGCCGGTCTCCGACTGGTCGATCACCAGCGCGCCCTCATTGACGATCCAGCCGCTGCCGAAGCTGGTGGCGGAGCCGATCAGCGTGCCGCCATAGATGTTGGTCCCGCCGGAATAGGTATTGAAGCCCGATAGTTCGGTGACGCCGGCATAGGCATCGACCGTCAGTTCCCCGGAAAGATCGGCCATGAACAGATAGTCGCTCGCCGTATGGTTCAGCACCAGAACGGCACTGGCGCCGGCCTGCACCGCCACCGCTCCGCTCTCCAGCATGCCCGGCGCCGTTGCCGCGTCACCCGCCGCGCTGCCGATGACGATCTCGGCGGAGATGCCGGCATTGCCCTCATCATCGACGGTACCGACGGACACCAGATCGGCCGTGAGGGTGCCGCCAGCGGACAGGGTCAATCGGGTCGGGGTGACGCCGCCCAGCAGCAGCCCGCTGCCCGCGTCCAGCCGCGATCCGTCGCCGGTCACCTCGATCTCGGCCGTGCCGCCGAGCGCGTTGACGAAGGAGGCCGCGACGTAACCGCCATTCGCCACCTGCAACGTGCCCTGCCCGCCTTCGCTGGCGACCGACAACTCGCCGTTCACGGTCCAGCTTGCGCCGGCACCGAACACGCTGACATAACCCTGCGAGCCCGGACCGGTGCCGACCGTGGCGGCGCCGCTGACGAGCGTGCCCCCCGCATCGACCAGCACCTCGCCCCGGCCGCCAAAGCCGACATACAACTCGTTGGCGACCACCAGCGAGGCCCCGGCGCCGATCTCGACGTCGCCGGTGCTGCCGGCCTCATAGGCCACCACGGCGACATCGGCGCTGACCGACGCGCCATCGGCGATGCCCAGATCGCCGTCGCCGCCATCGCCGACATAGAGCACGCCGTCGGCGTTCCAACTGGAGCCTGCGCCGGTGACGTAGACCACGCCGATCGTGCCGTAGAGAGAGCCGAGGACGGCATCCCCGGAGCGCACCGTGCCGCCATCGGCGATCGTCAGCGAGCCATAGCCGAGATAGCCCACCACCACCGCATCCGAGGCCGTCCAGCTCGAACCGGTCCCCGTGACCTCCACCTCGGCCGGGGTTGTGAGGTCGTAGCCGATCAGCAGGTCCGAACTCGTCGCCGTTCCGCCATCATAGACGGACACGGCGCCGGCGGTGCGGACGAACACATCGCCGCTGCTGTCCCAACGCGCGCCAGCCCCGCCGACCTCCACCAGAGCGGGGGAGAATTCATCGCCCACCACCGCATTGGCATTGGACACCACCGCGCCGTCGGCGATGACAAGGGTGCCGGTCCCGCCGCCCGTGGCCACCGTCAGGTCGCCGGTGATGATCCATTGCGAACCGGCGCCCAGAACGGCCGCCTGTCCGTCGCTATTGGCATCGCCGATCAGCGCGCTGGTGGAGGTGACCACGCCGCCATCGGAGACGACCAGAGAGCCATCCCCCAGCGCGCCGACAGTGATGGCCCCGCTCGCCTCCCATCGCGAGCCAGTCCCGTCGATGGTGATGCTGCCGGTCCCAGCGCTTACGCCGTCGCCGATATTGGTCTGGCCGGAGGTCATCACCGCCCCGTCGAGCACCGAAACGGTGCCGTTGGTGCCGATGGCGAGCGTCCCGTCCACCTGGAATGCCGAACCGGAGCCGCTGACCAGCACCGTGCCGCTGGGTGCCAGCAGGCCGGCCACCACGGTGTCGCCGGTCGTGACGACGCCGCCATCGGTGATCGTCAACTGCCCGCCGCCAAGCTGTCCGATGGCCAGCGCGCCGGCATTGACCCATTGTGATCCGGCGCCGGTGACCGTCACCGCGCCGACGGCGCTCGAACTCGCCGCGCCCAGAATCGCGCTGTCGG
This sequence comes from Ancylobacter radicis, assembly GCF_018449475.1. Taxonomy (GTDB): domain Bacteria; phylum Pseudomonadota; class Alphaproteobacteria; order Rhizobiales; family Xanthobacteraceae; genus Ancylobacter; species Ancylobacter radicis. The sequence goes on from NZ_JAHCQH010000014.1 coordinate 299,851, forward strand.
AGGTGAGGAGCCCGCCCTGTTCCACCGTAATGCTGCCATCGGCATTGAACGCCAAAGTGAGGTCGCCGGAGGTGTTCCAGGCGGATCCGGCGCCGGAAATGGTCGCCGCGCCCGTCGCCCCGCTCCCCACCGTGCCGCTGCTGCCGGAGACGGCGGCGCCGGCCAGAATGTCCAGCGTACCGGCATCGCTGTCGCCCACCACCACGGCCGCGCTGTTCGACAGGGTCGTGCCCGGATCGGTGACAATAAGCGTGCCGGCAAGGCCACCCAGACCGATAGAGGTGTTGTCGTAAGCGGGCATCGCGCCCTGGTCGATCTGTACGGTCCCGGTGACGGACAGGTCCTGCGCCGGGGCGAGCCCGGCACCGAGGCACAGCGCCGGCAGGGAGACGGTGGCCGCCAGGACGAAACGTCCGGCCGAGTGGGGCGCGCGGGCGCGGCACGCCCTCTCATTATTGGACATCAAGACCCATCCATCCGCGTTCGAGCGACAGCCGGTTTCAGCGTTCCGCCTAACAGCTTGAGGAGGGGCCCGTTTGATCGTGCTTGCTATTGCGCCGCGATCAACCCGCGCTGATGCGCGCCGGCAACAGGGCGGTCACGGGGTGCAGGGCACCAGCAGGCTGACCTGAAAGCGCCCGTTCGCGCTCCACGGTGGCGCCCGGTACATTTCATAGGCGGGGGCTTCCCCGAGTGCCCGCCGGTTGCGCGGCAGCCACAGGGCGCACACGCCGAAGACCGCTTCGGGAATGAGATGGTACGGCCCGTCCACATTCAGCCGCACGAACGTGGCCTCGCGCGTCGACAGGCGGCGCAGCGGTGCCCGGAGCGGAGGGAAAGTCGTGTGCGTATCCACCACCGTGCAGTCGTAGCGGATCTGGCCGGGCGCGGTGAAGCCGGGATCGTCATAGAGGATGCCGACAGCGGTCATCGCCTCCAGCGGCAGGCCTGCCGCCTGAAGCGCCTCGGCAAAACGCTGCCAGTGGAACGGTATCTGCGACATCGGCCCGTGAAAGCGCATGCCGATGAGCGGCAGGGCGCCCTGCCGCACCGGCGCGGCCTGTTCGACCAGATCGACATGCAGGCGTCCGGGCTTCGGCGCCTCCGCCTGGGCTCGCGCCCGAAGACGGTTGGGCGCCATGGCGAACTGCCGGGCAAAGGCGCGCGTGAAGGCCGCCTGACTGGCATAGCCGCTGCGCAGCGAGGCCTCGATGATCGAGGTCGACGACCGGCAGATGAGAGACGCCGCATGGGCCAGCCGGGTACGGCGCACATAGGCGCCGAAAGTCTCGCCCATGAGTTCGGCGAACCGGCGATGAAAGTGGAACGGGCTCATTCCCACCCGCTCCGCCGCCACTTCCACCGTGCGGGGAGCGGAGGTGTCGCTCTCGATCCAGTCCAGTGTGGCCAGCAGGAAGTCTGCGTCCACCTGAGTTCGGGGCGCGGTCGGCCCCATCCCGCCACGCACCCCCGGCAGGTCAAATTCCCGGCTGGCGGGCGCCCGGGTAGGGTCGAGCCTCTCGCCCATACCGATATCGTCGCGCGTCAGCAGGTCGGGGCGTTCGAGGTGAAAATCAGAGGCCAAACGTCGACACCTCCAGGGCCCGCCGCACCGACGCCGGGACGGCGATTATCCTTGATGTCGCATTCTCGCAAAGTCATCCCGACGATACAAGCCTGTGCCCGAGCGGAATGGAGTTGAAATACCAATGATTACAGCAATTTAATCGTTCTTCGAGGAAGGCCCCGCCGCTCGCGCCACGCTGTGACGGCGGCCGGGTCCGGCCCGGCCATCAGCTCAGGATGAAGAAGACCTTGCGCACGAAGGTGAGGTTTTCCCACGTGCCCTTGAAGCCGCGCGCCACCACGAAGCTCTCTCCGGGGCCGAATTCGCGGGCATGGCCCTGCGCGTCGGTCAGGCGCACGCGGCCCTCCAGCAGATGGCACATCTCGTCATAGTCGCAGTCCACCCGCTCGCAATGGGGAGGGGCTTCCCAGATGCCGGAGAGCGCGCCCTTCTCCGCATTGGTGAAATGGCGCCGGCTCTGCGCGACGAAGGGCACATCGACCACCGCCGGATCGTCGGTGACGATGTCGCGGACAGGCACCATGTCCGGGTCGAAGGCGATGACGTTGCTGGGCGATGTCGGGCGGAGGGACATGCGGTTCTCTCTGCGGTTCTTTCTCAGGAATCGAAGCCGACGCCCATGGCGTCGAGCAGGCGGTTGAAGCGCGAACGGCGCCCGTCCCGGTCCTCCTGCGCCAGCCCGATCTGGGCAAGGCGCACGCCGAGCCAGCGCAGCGGCTCGGGCGGGAAGGGAAAGGGGCGCGTGCGCGCCATGGCGAGGCGGGTGCGCTCGGTCTCCACGCCGTCGAGCAGGTCAAGCATGGTCAGCGCGGCGAAGCGGCTGGCCGAGACGCCCTGCCCGGTGAAGCCCATCGCATAAGCGAGCCGCCCGCCCGCCGCGAGCCCGGCGAAGAAGGTGGTGCGCGCCGAGGTGTCGATGATGCCGCCCCAGGCATGGGTGAAGTTCACACCGGCGAGCGGCGGCAGCGCGCGGGCGAAATGGGTGGCGAGCTTGTTATAGGTCTCGGCCCGGTCGAGCAGCGCAGGATCGCGCCGCGAGCCGAAATGATACACCGCGTCATAGCCGCCCCAGAGGATGCGGTTATCGGCGCTCTTGCGGATGTAGTGGAACTGGTTGCCGCTGTCGGCGAGCGAATGCCGCCCGGTCCAGCCGATGGCGGCGAGTTCGTCCGCGCTCAGCGGGCGCGTCATGATGGCATAGTCGAAGATCGGGATGACGCTCGGGCGCAGCCGGCGCAGCAGCGGCGGCGCGGCATTGGTGGCGAGCACCGCCCTGCCCGCCTTTATCACGCCGCCCGGCGTCACCAGCTCGATGCCGGTCGCGCTCTCGCGCAGCGCCGTCACCGGCGTGTCCTCATAGAGCTCAATGCCTTGAGTGAGGGCGACACGGCGCAGCTCCGCCACGGTCTTAGCCGGGTTCACCTGCGCGTAATTCGGCTCGAACAGGCCGGCGCCATAGACCGGGCTGTCGAGCTTTTCCGCCAGCGCGGCCCCGGTGAGCGGGTGGCTCTCAATGCCGAAGCGGCGGTGACTGGCGGCGAGCGCCTGCATCCCCTCGATCTGCCAGGGCGTCTCGGCCAGCATCAGCTTGCCCGGCCGCTCGAACTCGATATCGAGATCATAGCGGGCGACATCGGCGGCATAGGCGTCGAGATTCTCCCGGCCGAGGCGGATCAGCGTTTCGACCTCGCGCGGCCAGCGGCGCAGCGCATTGCCAAGGCCATGGGAGATGGACGGCGCGCAGAAGCCGCCATTACGGCCGGAGGCGGCGTTGCCGGTTCGGCCCGCTTCCACCAGCACGATGCGCGCCTGCGGGTCGCGCTCGCGCGCCTTCAGCGCGGTCCACAGCCCGGTGAAGCCGCCGCCGATGATGGCGAGATCGGCCCGTGTGTCGCTGGCGAGCGGGGGCCGCGCGGGCTCGGCGGGCAAGGTGTCGAACCAGTAGGGGCGCAACGCGGCGTGTTTGAGGGTGGGCAACAGCTCCATCACGCGACCGCCTCCGCCAGCTTCTCTTCCAGTGCCGCCAGTTCCTCGCGCGAGTTCACGCCGGTCACTTCCAGCTCGCCCGCCTCGACGGTGGCGACGCGGTAGCCGTCGGCGCGGGCAAGCGCGACGATGTCGGTGAGGTAGTACTCGCCCTTGGCATTGGCGCAGCCGACGCGGGCGAGCCACGGGAACAGCCGATCGCCGCGCACCGCCATGACGCCGGAATTGCAGAAGCCGATGGCACGCTCCGTCTCGCTGGCGTCGCTGTGCTCGACAATGCGCAGGAGGCTGCCATCCGCCGCCGTCACCAGCCGCCCATAGGCGCGGGTATCCGTGGGGCGGAAGCCGAGCACGGCGAGCGCCACGTCACCGCTCACCGCCGCGCAGAGCGCGCGCATGGTGTCGAGCGTGATGAGCGGCACGTCGCCATAGAGGATCAGCACGGTGCCAGAGAAACCGGCCAGCTCGCCCTCCGCCGCCTGCACCGCATGGGCAGTGCCAAGCTGCTCACGCTGGATCGCCTTGGGCAGAGCGGGAAAGGCTTCCTCGATCTGCTCGCGCCCGGCACCGACCACCAGCACGACCTTCTCAGCCGCGATCTGCGCGAGGCTGTCGAGAAGATGCGCCAGCATCGGCCGGCCTTTCAGCGGATGCAGCACCTTGTGCAAAGGCGAGCCCATGCGGCTGCCCTTGCCGGCGGCGAGCACGACCGCAGCGATGGGGGGCGTCGCGGTCATGCCGGCCCCGGCAGGTACCAGCCCCACACTTCGGACGGGTCGAAACGGGTGATCTGCTTGGTCTCGAAATAGGCGTCATAGCCCGCCCGGCCGAGTTCGCGGCCGATGCCGGAGGTCTTGAAGCCGCCCCAGGGAAGCTGGGCGAAGGTCGGCTGCGAGCAGTTCACCCAGACGATGCCAGCGCGCAGCTTGCGGGCGACGCGCTCGCAGCGGTCGAGATCATCCGACATGACGGCGGCGGCGAGGCCATAGGCGCTGTCATTGGCCAGCGCCAGCGCCTGCTCCTCCGTGTCGAACGGGTTCACGCAGACCACGGGGCCGAAGATCTCCTCCCGCCAGATGCCGGCATCAACAGGCACGTCGGCGAAGATGGTGGGCTGGAGGAAATAGCCCTGCGCCACCCCCTCCGGCCGCTCCCCGCCGGAGACCAGCCGCGCGCCCGACGCCCTGCCGCTGGCGATGGCGGCGAGGATCTTGTCGTACTGCCCCTTGGAGACGATGGGCCCAAGCTTCACGCCCGGCGCATCGCCCGACCCGATGGCGATGGCCTCCGCCGCCTCCTTCAACCGCGCCAGCAGGCGGGGATAGAGGCTGCGCTCGACCAGCACGCGGGAGGTCGCCGAGCACACCTCGCCCTTGTTCCAGAAGATGCCGAACAGGATCCACTCGACCGCCTTCTCGACATCGCAATCGGCGAAGACGAGGAAGGGCGACTTGCCGCCGAGCTCCAGCGCCACGGTGCGGATGCCGGAAGCCGCCGCCATCATCACCTTGCGCCCGGTCGCCACCGAGCCGGTGAAGGCCAGCTTGTCGCAGAGCGGGTGGTCGGCGAGCGGCTGGCCGGCCTCCGGGCCGGTGCCGGTGACGAGGTTGAACACGCCCGCCGGGATGCCGGCATCGTGGATGATCTCGGCCAGCGTCTCGCAGGACAGCGAGCAGAGTTCGGAGGGTTTCAGCACGATGGTGCAACCGGCTGCGAGCGCCGGCGCCACCTTCCACACCGCCATCAGCAGCGGGTAGTTCCACGGCGTGATGGCGCCGACGACGCCCAACGGCTCGCGGGTGATGCTGGCGCGGAAGCGGGCGTCGCCGACATCGACCTCCTCGTCCGCGCGGCTGTCCTCGGCCTCGGCAAGGCCGGCGTAATAGTCGAAGGTGAAGGCGGCATCGCCGACATCCCACTCGGCTTCCGGCAGCGGCTTGCCATTGTCGCGCACCTCAATGGCGGCGATCTCGGCGAGGCGCGTGCGCAGGCCCTCGGCCACTTTGCGCAGAAACGCGCCGCGCTGGGCACCGGTGAGGCCCGACCACACGCCCGCGTCAAAAGCACGGCGCGCCGCACGCACCGCGCGGTCGATATCCTCGGCCTGCCCGGCGGCGACATGGGCGAAGGGCTGTTCGCTCGCCGGGTCGATGGCCGGGAAGCTGCCGCCCGCCACCGGAGGGGCGAAGGCTCCGTCAATGTAAAGGCGCGTTGTGTGCATCGGGCTCGCCCTCTTCAGACCTGCTCGTTTCAGACGTGTTTGCGGCCGCCGGCACCCGACCGGTCGAGGAACCACTCGTCCGGGTAGGGATACCACCAGTCGTGAATTTGCGGCTTGTGGTCCATCACCACCATCTTGGAGCGGCGGAAGGCGTCGAGCCCCTGCCGGCCGAGTTCGCGGCCCATGCCCGAGGCCTTCCAGCCGCCGAAGGGCAGCGCGTCATTGTCGATCATCGGGTTGTTGACCCAGACCATGCCGGCTTCCAGTCGCTCGGACGCCTCGATGGCTTCTTCCAGCGACGTGGTGAAGATCGACGCGCCGAGCCCGAACGGGCTGTCGTTGGCGGCGGTGATGGCGGCGTCAAAATCCGCCACGCGGCAGACCGCGACGACCGGACCGAACGCCTCCTCGCGCAGGATCTCCATCTCCGGCGTGCAGCGGGTGAGAATGGTCGGCTCGTAGAACCAGCCGGTCTCCAGCCCCTCGGGAATGCGCCCGCCGCACTCGATTTTGGCGCCCTTGGCGACGGCGTCGGCGACGAGGCGCATCACCTTGTCCCGCGCGGCCTTTGAGACCAGCGGGCCGAGTTCGTTCTTTTCCAGCCCATTGCCGATGCGCAGGCGCCTGGTCTCGCGCACAAACGCTTCGACAAAGGCATCATGGATGGCATCGACGGCGTAGATGCGCTCGGTCGAGGTGCAGACCTGGCCGGACATGTGGAAGGCACCGGTGACGGCTCCCGCCGCCGCCACGTCGATGGGGGCCGAAGCGGCGATGATCATCGGGTCGGAGCCCCCGGCCTCGATCACCGCCGGCTTCATCTTCGCCGCCGCCGCCATGGCGACCGCGCGTCCGCCCGCCACCGATCCGGTGAAGGCAACGGCATGGGTGCGGTCACTGTCCACCAGCGCCTTGCCGACCTCCGCCCCGCCCGGCAGGCAGGCGACGAGGCCCTCCGGCAGGCCGTCGAACACCTTCATGAACTCCAGCGTGCACAGCGTGGTCGCCTCGGCCGGCTTGACGATGCAGCCATTGCCGGCGGCGAGCGAGGCCGCGACGGTCCAGCACATCAGCAGGATCGGGAAGTTGAACGGCATGATATGCACGGAGACGCCCAGCGCCTCGTAGCGCGCATATTGCGTCGAGCCGATCTGCGTCGTGCCGGCGATCTTGCCGGCGTCGTCGCGCGCCATCTCCGCGTAATAGCGGAAGATCGGCGCGACATTGGCGAGTTCGCCAATGGCCTCGGGATAGGGCTTGCCCATCTCCCGGCTCATCAGGATCGCGCTGTCGGTGAAATCCGCCGTCTCGATGCGATTGGCGAGCGCGTGCAGCGCTTTGGCGCGGCTCTTGGCGTCGGTGCGGTTCCACAGCTTCTGCGCCGCGTTGACGCGCGCCAGAACCGCCGCGATCTCCTCGCCGGTCACCTCGACGCGGCGGCCGACCTCCTCCAGCGTCGCCGGGTCGATCACCGCATGGGTGATGCCAGCGGAGGGGTGCAGGCCGGGGCTGAGATAATAGCGCGGGGCGGCGAGATCGGCGGGGGAAAGGTCGGCGGTGGAGGGATAGGCCATGCGATGTTCCTTCATGCCGGCGCTCGGGTAGCGGCCAGCCGGGACGCCAGCGCCTCGCCGCGCGCGCGCCAGTCCGGCAGTGCTTCCGCGAGGAAATCGGCGATGGATGTGAGATTGGCGGCAGCGAGCGCCGCGTCGAGCTGACCGAGCACGCGCGGCAGCCAGGTGAGGTAATGCGCCTTGCCGTCGCGCTGGCAGAGCCGCACGAAGACGCCGACGATGCGGGCATGGCGCTGCGCGCCCATCAGGTGATAACGCGCGCGGATCGCCCGCGCCTCGGCCTCATCGCCCGCGAGCGCGCCGATGTAGCGGTCCAGCATCGCGGCTTCGAGACCGGGGGCGAGGTCGCGCCGGGCATCCTGCAGCAGCGAGACGAGGTCATATTCGCGGGGGCCGCGCACGGCGTCCTGAAAGTCGAGCAGACCGCAGCGGGCGACGCCCTCGCGCCCGTCCAGCTCCATCAGGTTGTCGACATGGAAGTCGCGCAGCACTAGCGCCTCCTGCCGGCCATAGAGCGGGGCGAGCGCGGTGTCCCACAGCTCAAGGAAGCGGCGGGTGAAGGCGGCGCGATCCAGCTCCGGCGCCAGCGCCGGGGCGAACCAGTCGCAGAACACGGTGAGTTCGGTGAGCCAGACATCGCGATCATAAAAGGGCTGCGAGACCGCCGCCCCCTCGGGCGATTGATGCAGATGCGCCAGCGCGTCGATGGCCAGCGCGTAAAGCTCCGCCTCCGACCGCCCGGCCCTGAGGCGGCGCGCATAGGTGGCGTCGCCCCAGTCCTCGATCAGCGCGAGGCAATGCACCGGGTCCGCCGCCTCGACGCGCGGCGCCGACAGGCCGAGCCCGTTCAGGTGCCGGGCGACGCGGATATAGGAGGCGAAGCCCTCCGGGTCGGTGCGGTCCTCCATCAGCAGCAGCCCGGCCTGCGGCAGCCGGTAGTAGCGGCGCGCCGAAGCATCGCCCGGCAGCGCCATGAGCGGCACGCCGGCCTGACCATGGCGGGCCAGAAAGGTCACGCCGGGGGGATCGAGCCGCACGGCCGGGCCGGACGTTGTGCTGAGGGGGACGGCCACGCTCATCGGATCATGTAGACCTTCTTGATGGTCTCATGGACCGTGCAGACGCCCTTCCAGTCCTTCGGGAAAAAGGCGGCGGTGTCCGGGGTGATCTCGATCACCTCACCGCTCTCATGCACATAGGTGCAGCGCCCTTCCAGGAAGTGACAGAACTCGTCGGAGGTGACGTGGCATTCCCACTTGCCCGGCGTGCAGATCCACAGGCCGCATTCGGACTGGCCGTTCGGGCCCTTGTGGATCACCTGACCGGAGACGTGGGACTGGCCCTCGATCATGGTGGGAATGATGCCCCAGTCCACCACGTCGGTGACGGAAAGCGGCTTCTTCATCAGGGGGGTAGCGGTCATTCGTTTCACTCACGCCAGCATGTAGATGTTGCGGATGGTTTCGATCACCTCGGCCTCGCCCTCATAGCCGCCGGGGAAGACGACGCAGGTGCCCGCCTCGACCTCGGTGACCTCGCCGGTGACGGCGGTGTAGCGCGCGCGGCCCGACACGAAGTGGCAGAACTCGTCGCGCGGCACGGAGATTTTCCAGCGGCCGGGGGTGCAGACCCAGATGCCGGTCTCCGGCGAGTTGCCCGGCCCCTTGAACAGCAGGCGGCCGGTGGAGTGCGAGGCGCCCTCGATGGAATCGGGCTGCGCGCCCCAGTCCACGAGGTCGTCATAGGTCGTGGCGCCGTGGATGTGCGGCGCGGAGCTTTTCAGGTCGGTCATGGCGATCACACCAGCGCGGTGAGCAGGCGCGCGGCCTTCTTCGGGCCCTCGCAGCTCTGCATATGGGCGGAAGTGGTGGCGAGCTTGGCCTTGATGGCCGGATCGGTGAGGCAGGCCTCGATCTTGGCGATCAGCTCCGCGTCGGTCCAGTCATAGCGCTCGGAGCGGAAGCCGTGGCCGGTCTCCTCGACGCGCATGGCGTTGTCATGGCCGTCCCAGACATAGGGCATGATGATCGCCGGCTTGCCGAAATAGAGGCACTCGGTGAACGAGTTGTTGCCGCCGTGATGGATGACGGCATCGACCTGCGGGATCACCGAGGGCTGCGGGAACCAGCTCGCCAGCGCCACATTCTCCGGCACGTCCGTGTAGCTCGCCATGTAGTCGCCGACATTGACTAGCGCGCGGTAGCGGGACTTGCCGACCAGCGCGATCAGGCGCTTCAGCAGCTCGGTGTCGCCCGAACCGAGCGAGCCGAAGGAGATGTAGAGCAGCGGGCCGTCATTATTCCTGGCGAAGGTCGGCACCGTGTAGGGCTCGTCCTTGCGCACGCAGCCTTCCAGATACTGGAAGCGCGCCGGGTCGAGCGGCACCGCCCGCTTGTACTTGGCCTGCTCGGGATAGAGCAGCAGGTTGAGATAGGGCGAGGCCTCGAAGAACTGGCCGAGCGGATAGGCCGCCTCCCCATTCTCGGCGAGGAAGGCGTTGAACTGGTCGTGGATCGGCTTGATGACCTCGTTGAACTTCGCCCGGAAGGCGGCGTGGCCTTCATGGTCGTTCTCGCCCATGCCGGAAAGATGCGGCGGGATCGCCTCGTCCTCGATCTCGTTTTCCGAGCAGGAGATAATGCGCACCCACGGCACGCCGGACTGCTTGATGGCCGGGAACAGGATGACGTTGTCGACCGCGATCACATCCGGCTTGATGCGCGCGAGCACGCCCGGCAGATCCTTCTGCGCCCATGTGGCGCTGGAGACGATGGCCTCCCAGCACTCCCGCACATAATTGTCGAGCTGGTCGATCGGCTTCTTCGAGAAGTTCGGGATATGGCCGTTGATGAAGTCCTCCCAGAACTTCGCCATCTGCTCGGGCGGCATGGGCTCGGAGAGCGCGACGGGGTGAGCCTCGAAGCCATAGCCCTCATAGACCGACACGAAGCCGGGATCGGACAGGAACACCGCCTTGTGGCCGAGCGCCGTGACCGCCTGGGCGATGCCGACGGAGTTGAGGGCCGGACCGAAGGCCGCTTCGGGGAAGAAGGCGAAGGTCTTCTGTTCCATCGTTTAACCTCTCTGGAAGCGCCTCTTGGCGGGCGCCGGTGGTGTCGTTCGCGGGGACGGCGTCAGGCGGCGAAGATGCGGGTGTCGGCACGGCTCCAGCCGAGGCTGAGCACATCGCCGGTTCGGAAGCTGCGGGCCTCGGCCGCGTCCGCCGTCACCCGGCAGATCAGCGGCTTCGGCATGGCCGGCGTCTCGATATGCACCTGCAGATCGAGGCCGTGATAGGCGGTGGCGAGGATGCGGCCGGAGAGCCGGTTCTCGCAGGCATGGGCATCGAGCCGCAGCCGCTCGGGCCGTACGGCGGCGACGAGATCGCCGCCCATCCCGTCGGGAATGTCGGCGCGGATCAGGCTGCCCTCCGCCGCTGTGAGTTTGGCCCCGTCGCGCGCGACCGGGATGACGTTCATCACCCCGATGAACTCGGCGGCGAAGCGGTTGGCCGGGTGCTCATAGACCTCGCGCGGCGGGGCGCATTGCAGCAGTTCGCCATGCTGGAGGATGGCGATGCGGTCGGCCATCACCAGCGCCTCCTCCTGATCATGGGTGACGATGATGAAGGTGATGCCGAACTGGTGCTGGATACGCTTCAGCTCCAGCTGCATCTCGCCGCGCAGCTTCTTGTCGAGCGCCCCGAGCGGTTCGTCGAGCAGCAGGAGCTGCGGGCGCTTCACCAGCGCGCGGGCAAGCGCGACGCGCTGGCGCTGGCCGCCGGAAAGCTGCTCGGGCTTGCGGCTCGCCAGCGCCGAGAGCTGGATGGTGGCGAGGATCTCGTCCACGCGCTGACGGATCTCCGTGCGCGGCAGCTTCTCCATCTCCAGCCCATAGGCGATGTTCTGCGCCACGCTCATATGCGGGAACAGCGCATAGGACTGGAACATCAGGTTCACCGGCCGGTGGTTCGGCGGCACGTGGGAGATGTCCTTGCCGTTCAGCAGGATCTGCCCGCCGCTCAGCGCCTCGAAGCCGGCGAGCATGCGCAGCAGCGTGGTCTTGCCGCTGCCGGAGGCGCCGAGCAGGGCGAAGAACTCATTCTGGCGGATGTCGAGCGACACGCCATTGACGGCCCGCACATGGCCGAAGTGCTTCTCGACATGACGAAGGGAAAGCAAGGTGGTCATTGGCCCGGCAGGCCTCCGCGGTTAAGGCGCTGCGACAAAGCGAGGGTGACCAGCGAAAAGCCGATCACCAGCGTCGCCAGCACATTGATCTCGGGCGTCACGCCGAAGCGGATCATGCCGTAGATCTGCATCGGCAGGGTGATCGAGGCGCGCTGGGCCCCGGCCGTGAAGAAGGCGATGATGAATTCGTCGACTGACAGGGTGAAGGCCAGCAGCCCACCGGCGATGATCGCCGGCGCCAGCACCGGCAGCACCACGCGGCGCAGCGTCGTCAGTGTCGAGGCACCAAGATCGGTGGAAGCCTCGACGATCGACCAGTCGAAGGATTTCAGCCGCGCCCGCACGACGGCGCAGACATAGGCGAGGTTGAACACCACATGCGCCATGATCACCGTGTGCAGGCCGAGACGCACGTCGAGCAGCGAGAAGAAGCTCAGTAGCGCGATCGCCAGCACGATGTCGGGAATGACCATCGGGGCGAAAATCAGCGTCTCCAAGACGGAGCCCTTGCGGCGCCGGATCTCCACGCCGATGGCGAGCAGCGTGCCGAGCACGGTCGAGATGGCGGCCGAGACCAGCCCGACGATCAGCGTGTTGCCGGCCGCGCGCAGAATGTCCTGATTGGCAAACAGCGCGCCGTACCATTTCAGCGAGAAGCCGGTCCAGGCGGTCGGCATGCCGCCGGCGTTGAAGGACAGGCCGACCAGCACCGAGATCGGGATGTAGAGAAAGGCGAAGACCAGCCCGAGGATCAGCAGCATCAGGCGGAAGGTGCGGCGATCAGCCATCGGCCCGCTCCGTGGACTGACGCCCGGTGGAGGCGTGTTCATTGGCGTAGGTCTGGAGCGTCAGCAGCACCAGCATGACGGCGATCAGCACCATCGACAGGGCCGAGCCGAAGGGCCAGTCATTCGCTGTCAGGAACTGGGCGTAGACCAGATTGCCGATCATCTGGAACTGGCCGCCGCCGAGCAGCGCCGGGGTGACGAAATTGCCGATCGACAGCACGAAGACGAAAATGAAGCCGGTCGCCACGCCCGGCAGGGTGATCGGCAGGATCACGCGGCGGAACGTCGTCCAGCCTCCCGCCCCGAGATCGCGCGAAGCCTCCGCGATCTCGGGGTTGAGACGCGAGAGCGGGGCATAGGCGGCGAGGATGACGAAGGGCAGGTAATTGTAGACGAGGCCGAGGACGACGGCCCCTTCGGTATAGAGCATCTGCGGCAGCTCGCCGTCGAAGCCGAGCGCGCGGGCAATGCCGACGATCAGCCCCTCGCGGTTCAGCAGCACGATCCACGCATAGGTGCGCACGAGATAGTTCGACCAGAACGGCAGGATGGCGAAGAACAGCAGCGCCGGCTGCCGATGGCGCGGCATGCTCGCAATGGCATAGGCGGCGGCATAGCCGACGACCGAAGCGATGAGGGCGGCGAGGCCGGCGATCCAGGCCGATTTCAGGAAGATCCGCGCATAGAGCGGATCGAACACCATGCCGAAATTCTCAAACGTGAACTCATAGTCGATGCCGCCATAGATGCCGCGCCGGAAGAAGGCGAGCGCGAGGATCAGCAGGCAGGGCACCACCATGAAGGCGGTGAGCCACGCGAAGGCCGGCGCGATCAGGATGAGGGTTTTGCGGTCTTGCATGAAGATACGGCACCGTCAGGCGGTCCAGCGCGCGCGAAGGCGGCGGGGCCGGCGGGGGGCCGCCCCCGCATGAGCGGGAGCGGCATGGTCCTGCGCGTGGTTCAGTTCGCCGCCATGATCTCGGACACGGTGCGCGAATAATCGCGCTGCGCCGCGCCGACATCGCGAAGCTGCTCATGCGTGAGAAGCTCGGCCGGCGTCATCGTCATGTTCGGGTACTTCTGCAGCAGGGCCGGATCGAGCCCTTCCATCGCCGCCTTGTTGGGCACCTTGTAGAGAATGTTCTCCGCCGCCCAGCGGTGGTTCTTGCCGTCGAGCATGTAGTTGATGAAGGCGTAGGCCGCGTCCTTATGCTCGGAGGATTTCAGGATCACCATGGTATCGACCCAGAGGTCCGAGCCTTCCTTCGGGATCACATATTTGATCTGCGGGTTCTCGGTGATGCCGTAATTGCACCAGCCATCCCAGGCCTGCACGAGCTGCGCCTCGCCGGAGACAAGCTTCGAATAGAAGGTCGTGTCGTCATAGGCGAGCAGCGTCTTCTTGGCGGCGATCAGCAGGTCGCGGGTCTGCTGCAGCTTGGTCTTGTCGGTCTCGTTGACCGAATAGCCCTGCGCCAGGAAGCCGGCGGCCAGCAGCCAGCGGTCGGTCGCCAGCATGGTGGTCTTGCCCTTGAGGGCGTCGGTCGGCTTCAGGAGGTTGTTCCAGGACGTCGGCTCGCCGGTCAGGTCCGAGCGGTAGCACAGCCCCGTCGTGCCCCAGGTATAGGGCACCGAGAAGGTGTTGCCCTTGTCATGGGCGAGACCCGTCGCCTCCGGGTAGAGATTGGCGAGGTTGGGGATCTTGCTGTGATCGAGCGTCTCGGCGAGGCCGAGATTGTGCAGCACCTCGGCGAAGGGCGAGGAGACGAAGACCACGTCATAGCCCTTGCCCTTGGCGGCGATGAGCTTGCCCATGATTTCTTCGTTCGTCGCGTGCAGCACCAGCTCGGCGCTGTTGCCGCTGGCCGCGTTGAAGGTCTTGAGCGCGTCGGGGGCGAGATAGCCGTCCCAATTCGAGATCACGAGCGGATCGGCGCTGGCGGCGAACGCGGTCAGGCTGAGAGCCATGCCCGCGACAGCCGCCATGCGGCAGGAAACACCCACCATGGCAGACTCCTGTTGTTCCCCACCGGATGCGGTGGCTGTCGGAAGGAGCGGTTCTTGATGACCGCTGGCCATGAGAGTACGGATAAGCGGAAAAATACGTCAAACTGTATTCACGGTTCTTAGCGGGAGAGCCCCGCCCAAGAACGGCTCGGGAGGAGACTTCGATGGTCGGGCGGCGCCGTGCGGCACGCAACAACCATGTCGCGCTGGCGCAGCAGATCGTCGCGCTGGTGATCGACCGTGCGATGAAGGCTGGCGATCATATGCCGGAACAATCCATCGCCGAGGCCTGCGGGGTCTCGCGCACGCCGATAAGAGCTGCGTTCAAGATATTGGAAAAAAACAATATACTGATCCGAAAGGAAGAAGAGGGCTACTTTCTGGCGCGCGGCGCGCAGGATGGGCTGGTTGACACAAACGTGGCCGTCGAGACTCTCGAACAGGAGCTTTTCACCCGCATTCTCGCGGACCGTGCCGCCCGGCGCATCGCCGATGTTCAGTCCGTCAGCGCCCTTGCGCGTCGCTACACGACCACCCGTGTTGAAGTACTCAATGCGCTAAAAATACTGTCACGCGACGGCGTCGTCTCGCAGCTTCCCGGTAGCGCCTGGGCCTTCCAGCCCCTGCTCGACACGCCGCGCGCCATTGCCGAGAGCTTCGCCTTCCGCCTCACCCTGGAGCCGCAGGCCATTCTCACGCCGGGCTTCACGCTCGACCCGACCCGCGCCAGCACCCTGCGCACCCAGATGCGCGCCTTTCAGGACCTGCCCGATGCCCGGCTCACCGCCGCGGGATTCCAGCGGCTCGACAATGATTTCCACATCATGATCGCGGAAGGTTCGGCCAATCGCTTCGTTCAGGGAACGCTGCTGGCGCATCACCGTCTGCGTCGCATGGCGCAGAAGGAAGCCCCGCCGCCCTTCCGCCAGCGTCAGGCGATGGAGGAGCATCTCGATATTCTCGACAGCCTGGAGCGCAACCAGTTGGAGCTTGCCGCCGACCAGATGGTGCTGCATCTGCGGCGCTCCGGGATTCGCCGGCCGGAAACCGCCGGGCGGGGCATGTCGCCGCTTCTGCGCGGGCCCCAGCAGGCGGGCGCGCGCATCAAAGGAATCGCCTCGTGAACCGCCCTCCGGTCATCGCCCTGTTCCCCGAGGCCAGCTTCGGCGCGGCGCTCAACTGCGTCGGCATCGCCCGCGAGCTGGCGGCGCGCGGCGCGGAGGCGGTGTTCATCTGCCATCCCGGCTTTACCGGCGTCTTCGCGGAGTATGGCTTCCGCGAGTATCACCTCCAGCCGGAGCCGGCGGCGGTGCCGGGGCGCGGGGAGACCTACTGGCAGAACTTCGTCACCACGCATCTCGCCCATTTCGACCTGTCGCCGCAGGCGCAGCTCGAGGCCTATGTCGCCCCGACCTGGGAGGCGATCATCGACACGGTGATATCGGTCGAGGACTCGCTGGAGGCGCTGCTGGCGCAGATCCAGCCGGACGCGATCCTGCTCGACAATGTCATCATGTTCCCCGCCATCCTGCGCTCGGGCCGGCCCTGGGTGCGGGTGGTCTCCTGCGCCGAGACCGAGATACCGGACCCCTGCGTGCCGCCCTATCTGTCCGGCCTCGCGCCGGAGGATGTCGCGGGCCGCGCCCGCTGGGAGAAGGCCGCGAGCGCGACGCTGAAGCCCGCGCATAACCGCTACAACGCCTTCCGCCGCGCGCGGGGGCTGCGTCCGCTGCCGGCGGGCGAGTTCCTGGAGTGCTCGGAGGGGCTCAACCTGCTGCTCGCCCCCTCCGCCGTGCGCTATCCGCGCATGCAGCCTCTACCGGCGGACCGTTTCGTGTTCCTGGAAGGCTGCGTGCGCGAGGAAGTGCCGTTCGATCCCCCGCCCCTGCCCGCCAATGAAGGACCGCTCGTCTATATGAGCTTCGGCAGTCTCGGCGCGATCGACACCGACCAGATCAAGCGGATGATCGAGGTGTTCGCCACGCTGCCCGCGCGCTTTTATGTGAATGTCGGGGGCTTCATGGACGAGTACCGCCAGGTGCCCGACAATGTGTCGCTCGGCAGCTGGTTTCCCCAGCCCTCCGTGGTCGCGCAATCCGCGCTGTTCATCCACCATGGCGGCAATAATTCCTTCTGCGAGGCGCTGTTCCACGGCGTGCCCTCGCTGGTCATGCCCTATTGCTGGGACGGCCACGACAATGCGCGTCGCGCGCAGGACACCGGCACGGGCCGCCACATGCACCGTTCCGACTGGTCGCCGGACGCATTGCGCGGCGTGATCGAAACGCTTCTTGAAGATCGCGCGCTTCGCGACCGCCTTGCCGCCATCTCCGCTGATATGAAGGCCGAGCCGGGCGTGGCCCGGGCGGCTGAAGCGGTGCTGTCGCTAGTGCGGGCGGGCTGAGGCCGCCGCTCAGGGCGCGTCAGCGTCGGTGATGAGGCGGGCGAACTGCTCGCGGCGGGCGAAATAGGCCGGTTTGATCTTGTCCAGCTTGCTGGAATCGACCACCAGATAGGCGATTCCAGCCCGCGCCAGCACCGCCTGCTTGATCGGCACCTCGTGGAAGTTCGAGCAGGTGACGCCGTGCTGGGCGTGGACGCCGCCGGCGGAAATGAACGCCTTGCTGATGCCAAGACGCTCCAGACTGCGCAGCGCCTCCTCGCCGGAAAAGGTCTGTGAGGAGGCGTGGAACAGCCCGCCCAGCAGGATGAGGCTGGTATTGGGCCGGCTTGCCACGCGGGCGGCGATGTTCATCGCATAGGTGATGACGGTGAGCCGCCCGGTGATCGGCAGATGGTCGATCATCCACGGCGTGGTGGTGCCGCAATCGATGAAGATGGTGTCGTCCCGCTCGACCAGCCCTGCCGCTGCGCGGCCGGCGAGTTCCTTCGCCTCGGCATGGGCGTCCAGTTCGACGTCGAGCCGGTAGCCGGACGCGCGTTCACTTCCGGCCGGCAGGATGTAGCCGCCGAAATAGCTGAACAGCTCAGGCGAGGTCGCGAGGTCGCGGCGCACCGTCATCTCCGAGACATCGAGATGCTCGGCCGCCTCGCGCAGATGCAGCACGCCAGCGGCCCGCAGCCGCTCGTCCAGTCGTCGGATGCGTTCGGACTTTTTCACAGCACTCCCCGTCCCCCACCTTTCCATCGACGCCCGGCCTTGACTCGTCAAGATGTGCGTGAAATGTTCGCAACAAAATTTGTGATAATCATAACAAAACACGCCAGATCGAGACTTTCAATGCCTGAAAACACACACGCGTCGCTGCGCGATCCGCGCGCGCTGGCGGGGTTCATCGACCATACGATCCTCAAGGCCGAGGCCTCGCGGGCCGAGGTGGCGCGCTATTGTGACGAGGCCCGCACCTATGGCTTCGCCTCGGTCTGCGTGAATGCGGTTCATGCCGGCTTCGTCTCCGGCCGCCTCGCGGGCAGCCCGGTGAAGACCTGCGTGGTGATCGGCTTCCCCCTCGGCGCGGGCGGCGCCGCCGCCAAGGCCGCCGAAGCCTCGCTTGCCATCGCCTCGGGGGCGCAGGAAATCGACATGGTCTTGGACATCGGCGCGCTGGTCGAGGGTGACCTGGCACGCTGCCGGGCGGACCTCTCCGCGGTGCGCGCAACCACACGCGGCACGGTGCTCAAGGTCATCCTTGAAACCTGCCTGCTGACCGATGCCCAGAAGGAAGCTGCCTGCCGCCTCTCCAGGGAGATCGGCGCCGATTTCGTGAAGACCTCCACCGGCTTTTCGACCGGCGGCGCCACGGTGGCCGACATCGCGCTGATGCGCCGGGTGGTGGGTTCCGAGATGGGGGTCAAGGCCTCCGGCGGCGTACGCGATGCCGCGACCGCCTGGGCGATGATCGACGCGGGCGCCACCCGCATCGGCGCCAGCGCCAGCATCGCCATCGTGGGAGGAGCCGCCCCGGCCGCGGCCGGCTACTGATCCCGCAACCATTGCGACATCAACGCAATCTCAAGACCAACAAATGTCTGGGAGGACATCCATGAGAAAGACCCTACTGACCCTCGCTACCGGTCTGTCGCTGCTGGCGCTGCCCGCCCTCGCCGATGGCGTGGTCGACACCAGCCAGGTGCGCAAGGACATCACCGCCGCCGCCACCGGCAAGAAGTTCTCCATCGCCACCGTGGTGAAGGTCGACGGCATCGCCTGGTTCGACCGCATGGGCGACGGGGTGAAGCAGTTCGGCGCCGATACGGGCATGGATGTCTGGCAGGTCGGTCCGAGCCAGGCGGACGCCGCCGCGCAGGTGCAGCTGATCGAGAACCTGATCGCTCAGGGCGTCGACGCTATCTGCATCGTGCCCTTCTCGGTGGAAGCCGTGGAGCCGGTGCTGAAGAAGGCGCGCGACCGGGGCATCGTGGTGATCGCGCACGAAGCCTCGAACCTGAAGAATGCCGACTACATTCTGGAGGCCTTCGACAACAAGGCCTATGGCGCCCAGCTCATGGAAGTGCTCGGCAAGTACACCGGCGGCAAGGGCAAGTACCTCGCCACCGTCGGCAGCCTGACCTCGCAGTCGCAGAACGAGTGGATCGACGGCGCCATCGAGTACCAGAAGAAGCACTTCCCGGAGATGTCGCTGGCCACCCAGCGCCTCGAAACCTATGACGACGCCAACACCGACTATAACCGCCTCTCCGAAGCCCTCACGACCTACCCGGACGTGAACGGCATCATCGGCGGCCCGATGCCGACCTCGGCGGGCGCCGGCCGGCTGATCGCCGAGCGCGGGCTCAAGGGCAAGGTGTTCTTCTCCGGCACCGGCCTGCCCTCCGTCGCCGGCAAGTATCTCCAGGACGGCGACATCCAGTACATCCAGTTCTGGGATCCGGCGGTTGCCGGCTATGCCATGAACGAGCTGGCCGTGATGGCGCTCTCCGGCAAGAAGGACGAGATCAAGGCCGGCCTCAATCTCGGCCTGAAGGGCTATGAGAAGCTCACCACCCCGGCGGGCGCTGCGCCGAACCTGCTTTATGGTCAGGGCTGGGTTGGCGTGACCAAGGACAACATGGACCAGTACAAGTTCTGACGCGACTGTCCGGGGCGGGGTGGCGAGGGTCGCCCCGCCCCCGGCATGTCGGCTGAATTTGAGCTATCCAGGGAGCTTCGAGCTCCTGCGCGAACGGCCGGGATGTGTCCCGGCCGTCCCTGTCCCTTCCAGAGCGCGTATCATGGCCGAACCACTGATCGAACTGCGCGGCGTCACCAAACGCTTTCCCGGCATGAAGGCGCTCGACGGCGTCGATTTCCGCATCGAGCCGGCGGAAATCCTGTGCCTTGCCGGCGAGAACGGCTCGGGCAAGTCGACGCTGATCAAGATCGTCTCGGGCGTCTATGATTTTGACGAGGGCACGCTGCTGATCGACGGCGTCCCGGTTTCCGGTTTTTCGCCGCGCGCGGCCATCGCCGCCGGCATTCAGGTGATCTACCAGGATTTCTCGCTGTTCCCGAGCCTCACCGTGGCCGAGAACCTCGCCATGGGCCGGCTGCTGAGCGAGGGGCGTCGCTTCATCGCCCCCGCCGAATGCCGCCGGCTCGGTGCCGAGGCGCTGGCGCGGCTCGATGTAACCATCGACCTTGATGCGCGCGTCGGCGAGCTTTCAACCGCCGACCGTCAGATCGTCGCCATCGCCCGTGCGCTGATGAGCGAGACGCGCCTTCTCATCATGGACGAGCCGACCACGGCGCTCACCGGGCGCGAGGTCGACCGGCTGTTCGCGCTGGTGCGCGAGATCCAGGCGAAGGGCATCGCGGTGCTGTTCGTCAGCCACAAGATGCGCGAGATGCTGGAAATTTCCGACCGCATCTGCGTCTTCCGCAACGGTCGCAAGGTCGAGGAAGGTCCGACCGCCGATTTCACCGAGGCCCGCATCACGCGCGCCATGACCGGGCAGGATCTCGGCCATGAACGTTATGTCTGGACGGGCGACGCTGCCGCCGAGCCGCGCCTGCGCGTCGAGGGGCTGAGCGTCGGGGATGCCGTGCGCGACGTCTCGCTCGAGCTGCGCGCCGGCGAGATCGTCGGCCTTTCCGGTCTGCTGGGTTCCGGCCGCACGGAGCTCGCGCTCGCTTTGTTCGGCATGGAGCCGGACCATCGCGGCGCGATCTTCCTCGACGGTCGGGCGCTCGCGCTCACGAGCGTGCCCGAGGCGGTCGAGGCCGGCATCGCCTATGTCCCGGAGGACCGGCTCTCCGAAGGCCTGTTCATGAGCCAGTCCATCGCCCGCAATGTGGTGGCAAGCGCCATTGACCGGGCAACGCGCGGGCCGTTCCTCTCCGACGAGGCGGTGACGACGCTGGCCGAGCGCACGGTGGACGACATGCGCATCGCCACCACCGATGTCGACAAGCAGGTCGGCAAGCTCTCCGGCGGCAACCAGCAGCGCGTCATCATTGGCCGCTGGCTGCTCACCGGCCCGCGCGTGCTGATCCTCAATGGGCCGACCGTCGGCGTCGATGTCGGCTCCAAGGCCGAGATCCACCGCCGCATCCGCGATCTCGCGGTGACCGATGGTCTGGCGGTGCTGATGATTTCCGACGACGTGCCGGAGCTGCTGCACAACTGCAACCGCATCCTCCTCATGCATCGCGGGGCGATCGTCGACGATCTCGACCCGCGCGGCCTTGAGGAGGACGACATCCACACCCGCTTGAAGACGCTGCGCTGATGAATCACCTCGCCAAGCTGATGCGCCGCTCCGAGACGGCGGTCTTTCTCATCGTCCTCGCGATCATGATCGTGATCGGGCTGATCAATCCCGCCTTCTGGCAGGCTGACAATTTGTTCAATCTGCTGCGCGCCAACGTCATCATCGGCATCATGGCGCTGAGCGTCCTGATCGTGATGGTCTCTGGCGGCATCGACGTGTCGTTTCCCGCCTTCGCGGCGGCGGCGATGTATCTCACCGTGCTGGCGATGAACGCCTATGGCCATGAGGGCGTGCTGCTGCCGTTCATCGGCGCGACGCTGATCGGCCTGCTGTGCGGGCTGGCCAACGCCTTCTTCATCCACACCTTCCGCATGATCCCGCTGATCGTCACGCTGGGCTCGGCCTCGGTGGTGCGCGGCCTGCTGCTCGGGCTGGTCGGCACCTCGATCGTCAATATCGACCGGATGCCGCCGGCGCTGATCGCCTTCGGCCGCTCCAGCCTGGAGATCGGCGGGGCGAAGCTCTCGGTCATGGTGTTCGTCTATCTCGGCCTGGCGGTGCTGGTCTGGCTGCTCCTCACCCGCACCATGACCGGGCGCTCGATCTTCGCTTATGGCGACGACGCGGAATCGGCCAAGCGTGTCGGCTTCAACACGCGGCGCACCGTCTATGTCGCCTATGGCCTCGCCGGCGCGCTGGCGGGCTTTGCCGGGCTGCTGCACGCCTCGATGATCTGGCTCGCCAATCCCCGCGACTTCGTCGGCTATGAGCTGGACGTGATCGCCGCCGTGGTGCTCGGCGGCGCCTCGATCTTCGGCGGGCGCGGCTCGGTACTTGGCACCCTGCTCGGCGTGTTCCTGCTGGTGCTGATCAAGAACAGCCTGATCATCATGCGCATCGACAATACCTGGCAGGGCGTGGTGATCGGCTGCGTCATCGTGGTGGCGACCGCGCTCACCGCCTGGCGCGACCGCAAGACGCTGGCGTGAGGGGGACGGAGACCATGAACAAGCAGTTCGACCTCTCGCGCGTCATCAACCGCGACAACAACATCCTCCAGCTCATTCTCATCACCGTGGTGATCTTCGCGGTGATGAGCTGGCTCGAGCCCACCAAGTTCCTGCGCTACTACAATTTCGAGTCGATCAGCTTCATCTTCCCCGAGCTCGGCATCGTCGCCATTGCGATGATGCTGGCCATGCTCACCGGCGGCATCGACCTGTCGGTAATCGGCATCGCCAATCTCGCGGGCATCCTCGCCGGCGTGTTCTTCACCAAGCTCCTGCCCGGCGATCCCGCCGCCGGCATGGCCGGGGAGATCGCCCGCGTCGCCGCCGGCGTGATGCTGGCGCTGGGCGTCGGGCTGGTCGCCGGGGCGCTCAACGGGCTGCTGATCACGCGGGCGAAGATCACGCCGATCCTCGCCACGCTCGGCACCGGCCAGGTGTTCACCGGCCTGTGCATGGTGCTGACCGGTGGGCCGGCCATTGTCGGCTTCCCCGCCTATTGGGGGCTGATCGGCAATGGCAAGCTGTTCGGCATCGCCGTGCCGCTGCTGATCTTCGTCGCGGTGGCCATGGTGATCGCGGTGCTGCTCACGCGCACCTCCTTCGGCCTCAACCTGTTCCTGATCGGCACCAATCCACGGGCGGCGGTGTTCGCGGGGCTGAAAAGCGACCGCATGGTGCTCTATTCTTACATGCTGAGCGGCACGCTCGCGGCGCTCGCCGGCATCATGCTGTCGGGCCGCACCAATGCGGCGAAGTCGGATTACGGCACTTCCTACCTGCTGCAGGCGGTGCTGATCTGCGTGCTCGGCGGCACCAACCCGGCCGGCGGCAGGGGCACGGTGCTCGGCGTCTCCATCGCGGTGATCGCGCTGATGCTGCTGGCCTCGGGCTTCCAGATGATGCGCTTCTCCAACCATCTGATCGACTTCATCTGGGGCGGCTTCCTGCTGCTCGTCATGGTGCTGAACGCTTTCAGGAACCGCGCATGACCCGCTTTCATCTCGATCGCCGCGCCTTTGGCGAGGTGGAAACCCTCGCCGTCGAGCATGAGGGGCTGACCGCCCACCTGTTCCGCTACAAGACCGGCGTCGAGGCGGTGCGGCTGGCCAATGCGCGCGGCGCCCTCGTGGTGCTGCCCTTTCTCGGCCAGATGATCTGGTCCGCCGCCTTTGACGGCGTCGACCTCACCATGGCGAGCATGTTCAAGGCGCCGCGCAATGTGCGCACCATCGCCGAGACCTATGGCTGCTTCGCCTTCCATTCCGGCCTCCTGCGCAACGGCGTGCCCGGCCCCACCGACAGCCACCCCGCCCATGGCGAAATGCCCTGCGCGCCGATGGACTCAGCCGGCATCGAGGTGGGAATCGATGCGCGCGGCCCGTGGATGCGGCTGTTCGGCGCTTACGACTACGCCATGGGCTTCGGCGCCCATTACGAGGCGCGCCCGAGCGTGACGCTGCACGCCTCCGACGCCCGCTTCGACATGGCGATGGAGGTGACCAACCTCTCCGCCGGCGACGCCATGGACCTGATGTACATGGCGCATGTGAACTACGCCTTCGTCGAGGGCGGTGAGATCATTCAGCAGGCCCCGTTCGACGCCGCCCATACCGTGGTGCGCCGGGCCGTGCCGGCCCATGTCACGCCCAATCCCGCCTATCTCGCCCGCATCGAGGCGCTGGCCGCCGACCCGTCCGCCAGCCGCGTCATTCGCCGGGCGGATGGCTTCGATCCCGAGCAGGTGTTCTATCTGCGCAACCTCGCCACCGATGCCGCGGGCGCGACCACGCTACTACTGCGCCGGCCGGCGGGCGACGCCTTCCTCGCGCGCTACCGCCCGGCGGATTTTCCCAAGACGGTGCGCTGGGTCCTGGCCGGGCATGACCAGTCGGTCTGCGCCTTCGCCCTGCCCTCGACCTGCGAGCCGGAGGGCTACACCGCCGAGAAGGCCAAGGGCAATGTCATCCGCCTGCCGGCCGGCGCGACGGCGCGCTACAGCGTCGAGCTGGGCCATCTCGATGCGGGCGAATGCGCGGCGCTCGCGGAAACGCGCGGCGGCTGAACGCAACAAGGCCGTCCCGGCAAGGGGCGGAACGGGAGAGTGAGATGTCCAAGATCGCCGTCGTCGGGTCCAACATGATGGACCTCATCACCTATGTCGACCACATGCCGCTGCGCGGCGAAACCGTTGAGGCGCCGAGCTTCGAGATGGGCCATGGCGGCAAGGGCGCCAATCAGGCGATCGCCGCCGCGCGGCTCGGCTCGCCGGTGGTGATGGTGACGCGGGTGGGCGAGGACACTTTCGCCGACGCCACCCTCGCCAATTTCCAGCGCAATGGCATCGACACGACCCATGTCATCCGCACGCCCGGCGCGCCGTCGGGCGTCGCGCCGATCTTCGTCGAGCCTTCGGGCGAGAACTCGATCCTCATCGTCAAGGGCGCCAACGCCCAGCTCGCGCCCGAAGATGTCGATGCCGCCGCCGATCTGCTCAAGGGCTGCGCGCTGATCCTGATGCAGCTCGAAATCCCCGTCGAGACCGTCTACCACACGGTGCGCCGCGCCAGGGAATGGGGCGTGCCAACCCTGCTGGTGCCGGCGCCCGCTTTGCCGGACCTTGATGTGTCCCGCCTCGCCGATCTCGCCTTCCTCACGCCGAACGAGACCGAACTCGCCACTTTGACCGGCCTGCCCGTCGACACCGAGGCGCAGGTGGAAGTGGCCGCGAAAACGCTGACCGCGCGCGGCATCGGCACGGTGATCGTCACCATGGGCGGTCGGGGCGCGCTGCTGGTGACGGCTAGCGAGGTGAAGCATGTCGCGCCGGTAAAG
The DNA here is from genome assembly GCF_018449475.1 of Ancylobacter radicis. GTDB lineage: Bacteria > Pseudomonadota > Alphaproteobacteria > Rhizobiales > Xanthobacteraceae > Ancylobacter > Ancylobacter radicis. The sequence goes on from NZ_JAHCQH010000014.1 coordinate 324,719, forward strand.
GTCGCGCCGGTCGACACCACCGGGGCGGGCGACGCCTTCATCGGCGCTTTCGCGCATTTCCACACGCAGGGCCTGCCCGTGTTCGCCGCGCTCGGCGAAGCCGCAAAATACGCGGCCGATTCGATCACCCGCCGCGGCACGCAACACTCTTATGCGACCGCCGAGGATTTCCGCTCCCGCTTTCCGGGATGAACGGCGCGGGGTTTGGGGCTGAAATGGCGGAAGGGGTGGGATTCGAACCCACGGTGGGCTTGCACCCACGGCGGTTTTCAAGACCGCTGCCTTAAACCACTCGGCCACCCTTCCCGCATCCACGCGGGAGAGACCACGCGGCATACAGGCTCTTTGACGCTCGGCATAACTCGCCGCGTTGCCTTGGGCGTCCTTGTTCCCAAACTCACCCGGTTTGGCAAGCGGCAATGGCGCCTATTTGCAGTCAGATGATCGGTAGGGGCGATATCGTCACGGCGTAGGGGTTGGCAGCGTCCAGCCCGGAACCGTCCAGATGCGCGCGCCCGCGCCGGTGGTGGCGGTCGCCTCGGACGGCCCCTCAGCCGGGGATCCCTGCCCTGACGTCTCCGGCCCGGCCGGCGGTGCGAGCCGTGTCGTGGCGCGCGCCGCGCGCCGCGCGCTCAGAAAGGCCTGTGTCTGGTTGAGGATAATCTGCTGAACCGCCGGGGCGGTCGGCAATTGCGCATGATTGACGAAGCGGGCGCCCGAACTCCAGGCGTCGATGTTCACCGCGCCCCTCACATCGGCGAAGCCGGGGCCGTGAATATTGGTGCAACGCGGCACCGGGCAGGATGGCGGGGCGGGCGCGGCATCGATGGTGATGATCAGCGGCGCCGGCTTGCCGGCCGCCACCAGCTTGCGCCCATACCGCAAAGCCATGTCTCCCCCCATGGAATGCCCGATAATGATATCCGGCACGATGTCCTGCGATCGGGTCATCAGATGAGAGTCGGTGCGGGTACGGAAGCCTTGCTGTTGCAGCGGACGCGCCAGCGCCGAAACGCCGATACGGTTGCTCTCCACATAGACGCCGAGACCGTCGAGCAGCAGCACGAGCGGGGGTGACGGCTGTGCGGGGGCGGGCTGTTCGGAGGCGCCCTCAACGGGGCCGGCCATCTGGGCGGATGCGGGTAATGCTCCGAGCAGGCTCACCCCAAGAAGCCCCGCCGCGACGAGGTTGGCGGCCATGCTTGATCGAACACGCGAGAGCGCACCGGATCGGGGCGCCTCAAAAATTCCGGCGTTCCGGGTCACTTCTCGCCGGATCATTTCTCGACAGATCATGGGCGCGAGAAATGCTGGCGTTGGGCGGCGATTTCAAGGCAGGGACGGCGGAAAAATACAGATCCGCCCCTGCCGCAAGGGCACTCGCACGGGCACTCCGGCGTGGGATATCAGGCCGCGTGGCGCCAATCCGAGGGATGCGGTTGCAGCCCACAGGCCGCCGACCATGTTTCGAAGGCAATCCAGGCATCCTGCTTCTGGCGCGGCAACTCGGCCGCTTCCATCTGTGTGAGCAGCATTTCCGCGAACCGGCCAAGCCGGTCATGACGCAGGGACCGGATGAGATGGATCGCGCATTCGAGCGACCGAATCTCCAATTCCTCCTGGCCGACACGTACGAGCAGAGGCGATGGATGGAAGTCCTTGGCTTGGTTCGACATGCGTGCGTCCTCCCTGTGTGAACGGCCCTGATATCGGGGGCGCGACCTGGCCGGTAGGTCCGCCTCTTTCGCGAGTGTCGGAGCACAACGTAGCGCAACAATGACACAGTCAAGGAATGTAGCGGTGAACATGGCCATTCTAGGCCCGTCCACGCGCTGAGCCGAACACCTTTTGGTGAGCGATGCTGATGTTAGACATGAAGAATATGGCACATCGTACCTTGGATTTGGCATTCCAGAGCATAGGCGATGCCAGTTCTGCGGCTGGGAGGTGATGGAGCCGGTTGGCAGAAGATGAGATGCGCGCCTTTTCTTGCTCTCGCGGGCATCCTGCTTCGATGAATTGGCAGGGTATCATCTATCAACGCCACGCATACATGCATGATGAGCGACGGCACCATCCAACCGTCGGAAATGCGCTGAAAGTATTAAGCGTACATATCTTTTAATAAATGAGAGCCCATATGCTGCCATGCAGCATCGAATGCATATTGCCTTCTTGCGGATACATCATGTTACGCTGCGTCCAGCGGCACAAGACCGCACTCAAGGAGGAAACGCCAATGAAATTTCGCATGACTCTCGCCGCGGCGGCCGCGGCTGGCCTGATGTTTGCCGCCCCTGCCCAGGCGCAGGACGCAATGGCCCACGCCCCGGCCGTCACCGCCTATGTGCAGAAGAATGTGCAGCCCTGGCTGAGCGACCCCGTCATCGTCGCGGCGGTCATCGAGTCCAACAAGAAGCATGCGCGCCTGATGCAGAGCGACATCGACGCGCTCGACAAGGCCTGGAAGGACAAGGATCAGGCGCTCCGCGATTCGACCATGAAGACGCCGGCGGCGGCGTTCCTGGTGACGAAGAAGGAGGCCTCCGGCGGCGTCATCACCGAGGCGTTCGTGATGGATGATCGCGGGCTCAACGTCGCCCAGACAGACGGCACGTCGGACATGTGGCAGGCCGATGAGGCCAAGTGGCAGAAGACCTATGCCGCCGGCCCCGGCACCATCTTCGTCGACAAGGTCGAGGAGGAGGACGGCAAGAAGATCGCCCAGGTGAGCGTGACGATCTCCGACAAGGACATGGCGATCGGCGCCATCACGCTCGGCATCGATCTCGGCAAGTTGAAGTAATCGGGTTCCGGCCTCTCCCCGGAAGTCGGCAGGGGCGGCGCAGCGCCGCCCCTTTTTTACGGCACCTGATCGACCCGCCCGGTCGCATCGGCTAGGTTCCTCCGGCCGGGATATTCAGGAGAGCCACCATGTTTCTTGCCATGAACCGCTTCAAGGTGAAGCACGGATCGGAAGCCGATTTCGAGACCGTCTGGCGTGAACGCGACAGCCAGCTGCACACCGTTCCGGGCTTCGTCGCCTTCAATCTGATGCGCGGCCCGTCCAAGGACGACCACACGCTGTACGCCTCGCACACGATCTGGGGCTCGCGCGAGGATTTCGAGGCCTGGACGCGCTCGGAAGCCTTCCGCATGGCGCACCGCAATGCCGGCGGCAACAAGCCGCTCTATATCGGCCATCCCGAGGTCGAGCTGTTCGAGAGCGTGATCTCGCTCGACACCCACGAAAAGGCGGCCTGACTCCTCCGCCTGCCCCTCGCGCAGCCCCGCCGTGCGCGCAGCGGAGTTGACGGATGGCAGCGGCTGGCTTAACGCCTCGCGATCCTCTTACGTCCGGGTTCCGACAGGCATGGCCGACATCGCGTCATCCGACGCCTCCGCCGCGCGCGGCGAGGCGCCGCGTATCTCCTTCGTTTCGCTGGGGTGCCCCAAGGCGCTCGTGGACAGCGAGCGCATTGTCACAAGCCTGCGCTCGGAAGGGTATGAGCTGTCGCGCCATCACGAGGGCGCGGACCTCGTGATCGTCAACACCTGCGGCTTTCTCGACAGCGCCAAGGCGGAGAGCCTCGCCGCGATCGGCGACGCACTGCGCGAGAATGGCAAGGTCATCGTCACCGGGTGCATGGGCGCCGAGCCGGAGCAGATCCGCGCCGTGCATCCGGGCGTGCTCGCGGTCACCGGTCCGCAGCAATATGAGAGCGTGCTGGCGGCCGTCCATGAAGCCGTGCCGCCGCAGCATGATCCGTTTCTGGATCTCGTGCCGCCGCAGGGCATCAAGCTCACCCCACGTCACTACGCTTACCTAAAGATTTCAGAAGGTTGCAACAATCGCTGCACCTTCTGCATCATCCCGAAACTGCGCGGCGATCTGGTCAGCCGCCCGGCGGCCGATGTGCTGCGCGAGGCCGAACGCCTCGTCACCGCCGGGGTGAAGGAACTGCTGGTCATCTCGCAGGACACCTCCGCCTACGGTGTCGATCTTCGCTATGCGGAGAGCCAGTGGAAGGATCGTCAGGTCCGCACCCGCTTCCTCGATCTGGCGCGCGAACTCGGCACGCTCGGTGCCTGGGTGCGGATGCACTATGTGTATCCCTATCCGCACGTCGACGAGGTCATAGGCCTGATGTCGGACGGGGTGATCCTTCCCTATCTCGACATCCCCTTCCAGCACGCCTCCCCGACCGTTCTGAAGCGCATGAAGCGCCCGGCGGCGCAGGAGAAGACGCTGGCCCGCGTGCAGGCCTGGCGCGCCGCCTGCCCTGAGCTGACCCTGCGCTCGACCTTCATCGTCGGCTTCCCCGGCGAGACCGAGGCGGAATTCCAGGAACTGATCGACTTCCTTGAGGAGGCCGAACTCGACCGGGTCGGCTGCTTCAAATATGAGCCGGTGGATGGTGCGCCGGCCAATGCGCTGGGCATGGCCATCCCCGAAGAGGTCAAGGAAGAACGCTGGAAGCGCTTCATGGAAGTGCAGCAGCGTGTCTCCGCCCGGCGCCTCAAGCGCAAGGTCGGCACCCGCCAGCAGGTCATCATCGATTCGGTCGGTCCGACAGTGGCGATCGGCCGCTCCAAGGCGGATGCGCCGGAGATCGACGGCGTGGTGCATGTCGCCTCGCGCCGCCCGCTGCGGGTCGGCGAGATCACCACGGTGAAGATCGAGCGCGCCGACGCCTACGACCTGCACGGCACGGCGGTCGGCTTCTGATCGCCCGGCTTCTGGTCGCCCTGCACGGCTGGCGCTCTCAGGGCGCCAGCACGCGCGTCAGTTCTTCCCGCGGGATGATGTTCTCGTCCACCGTCGGCCATGCCAGGGCGACGGTGTAGGCGAGCGTGACGGCGAAGGCGATGGAGAAGGTCGCGAGGCCGATGATGAGCTGCGGGCGCTTGCCGACATGCAGCGCGGCGAGCCCGATCTGCGAGAGCACGCCGAGCAGCAGCACGACGGCCCAGCGATGCGGCGCCAGATCGACATGCAGGATGAAATAGCGGTCGGTGCGCAGGCGCCGCAATTCGCCCTGCCCCGTCAGCATGGCCGCGCGCAGATGACCGGCCACATCGGCGCGCCGCTCCACCTCGGTAATCGCCGCGACCAAGGTCTCAAAGCGCGCGGACACGGCGGCCTGCGGGTGGGTCCAGCCCTCGTCCCACTCATTCTGCGAGAGCGAGCGCGCATAGGCGCCGACCGCGTCGTCCACGGCCTGACACGGCGCGCCGCAGATGCGGGCGACATCGAGCAGCGAATCGAGGCGCTGCACTTCCTGAAGCACGGTCAGGGCGAATTTGGTCTCGCGCTGCCAGATGTCGCTCATCATGAAGGCGAGGAACAGCGCGAAGGGCAGCGTGAGCGCCCCGAGATAGGACGTCGCGAGGTCCTTGGGCTCGAACCATCGGACAAAGCGCGGCAGCACCGCCACCCAGTAGACCAGAGCGCCGGTCAGCAGCGGCACCAGCGCGAACAACCCGACGAGCACCCAGTACTCGCCGACGATGAGCTGCATCCAGTTCATGGCCGCAGCTCCCCCGCCGCTACTTGGCCGCCAGCAGATCGCGCAGCGTGGCCTCGATCACCGCTGTTGCGGCCTTGAGGTCGCTGATGCGGACATGCTCATCCGCCGCATGGGCATTGGCCTCAAGGATGGAGCGCGGACCCGCGCCATAGAGAATGGTTGGAATGCCCGCCGCCGTGTAGTGGCGGGCGTCGGTGTAGAGCGGTACGGCGGTCGCCGGCGGCGTCTCGCCGAGCACAGCAGTGGCGTGCTTCTGCACGATCTCGACCAGCCGTTCAGTGCCCGGCAGGGTGCGCAGCGGCTCGGCCAGAATGATGCGGCGGCATTCGATCTCGATGCCCGCACGCCCCGCCACCGCCTGCTCGATCAGCTGTGTCAGCTCGGCTTCGACCGCGAGGCCGTCCTCTTCCGGCGTCAGGCGGCGATCGACGCGCATGACGATGCGGTCCGGCACCACATTGGTGTTGATGCCGCCGGAGATGAGGCCGACCGTGATCTTGGGCGAGCCGATGCCGGGCGTGGCGCTGGTGATGCCGGAAAGCCGGCGGCGCTCGCCATAGATGGCCGTGAGGATGACGTTCGCCGCTTCCAGCGCGTCGGCGCCGGTTTCCGGCATGGCGGCATGGGCCTGCTTGCCGCGCACGACGATTTCGAGGTGCAGGCAGCCATTATGCGCGATCACCACGGCATAGGAGAAGCCGGCGGAGATGGCGTAGTCCGGCCGGGTCAGCTCATGCTCGATCAACCATTTCGGCCCGACAAAGCCACCGGCTTCCTCGTCATAGGTGAAGTGCAGCTCGACCGTGCCGTCGAGACCTTCCGGGCGCTGCTTCAGCGCCAGCAGCGCGAAGCTGTAGGTGGCAAAATCGGATTTCGACACCGCGGCGCCGCGGCCATAGATGGCGCCGCCACGCTCCTCGGCGCCATAGGGATCATAGGTCCAGCCCTCGCCGGGCGGCACCACGTCGCCATGGGAATTGAGCGCGATCACCGGGCCCTGCCCGCTGCCGAACCGCTCGCGGACCACGAGATTGACCACAGACTTCATGCCATAGGTCTTGACGAAGGGCTCGGGCACCGGATGACGCTCGACGGTGAAGCCCAACTCCTCCAGCAACTGGCCGGCGACTTCCGCATGGGGGGCGCAATCGCCGGGCGGATTGTCGCTCGGCACCCGCACCAGCGCCTTGAGGAACTCGACCTCGCGCGCGAGGGACGCCGTGTCGTCGCCGGGGATGGTCACGTCTCTACTCCGCCTGTGGCTTCGCTGAGTTGGGGAAGCTGGAACCGCTCGATGAAGCGCACCAGCGCGGCCGCCGCAAGCCCCATGTCCTGCGGCGCGGCATATTCGGCCGGATTGTGGCTTATCCCGCCCCGGCAACGCACGAACAACATGCCGATCGGGCAGAGCTTGGACATGGCCTGTCCGTCATGCCCCGCGCCGGAGGGCATGGTCGGCGCGCGATGGCCGAGATCGGCAATGGCATTGCGCAGGCGCAGCTGAAGATCGCGGAAGCACGGAACGGTCGCCACCTCGTGAAAGGCGGAAATGACCACGCCGAGATGGCGCAGATCGGCGATGCGGTGCGCCTCGCGCTCGAAACGCTCCAGCGCCTCGCGACGCGACAGATCGGACCCCGAGCGCAGATCGACGGTGAACACCACGCGGGAGGGGATGACGTTCACCGAGCCGGGTTCGACATGGACACGCCCCACCGTGGCGACCATGCCATGGGCATCCGCCTTGGCGATACGCTCGGCCGCCAGCGCCATTTCCGCCGCGCCGAGCAGCGCGTCGCGGCGCATGGACATCGGTACGGTGCCGGCATGACCGGCCTCGCCCGTGACCGTCACCGACAGGCGCGAGGCGCCGGCGATGGCGGTGACGACGCCGAGCGGCTCGCCTTCCGCCTCCAGCACCGGGCCCTGCTCGATATGCGCCTCGATATAGGCGATGACCTTGTTCGGGTCGTAGGCCGCCGCGGGGATGTCGTCCGGGTTCTTGCCATAGGCGATAAGCGCCTCGCCATAGCTGATGCCCTCCGCGTCGCGCGTGACGAGGCTGGCGGGCGCGAAAATACCGGCCACGGCGGCGGAGGCCGAGAGCGTGGTGGGAAAGCGCGTCCCCTCCTCGTCGCCAAACGCCAGAATGTCGACGCCGAAGGGCTTGGTGAGCCCGGCCTTGCGGATTTCGTCGAGCGCGATGATGCAGAGGATCACGCCAAGCGTGCCGTCATATTTGCCGGCATTGGCGACGGTGTCGATGTGGGAGCCGATGAGCAGGCGGGGCGCGTCAGGCCCGGCCGGGTGCCAGTGGCCGCGTACTGTGCCGAGCGCATCCTCGCTCACGCCGAGGTCCGCCTCGCGCATCCAGCCGGCGACAAGATCGGCGGCGCGGCGATGTTCGGGGGTGAGGAAAAAGCGCGTCAGGCCATCCGGCGTCGCGGAGATGGCAGCCAGTTCCTCGATCATGGCGGCGGCGCGCGCACCCAGCGCAGCAATATCCAGCGGCACGTTCATGATGTCGGTTCGGCGCCTCCGCTGGATGCCGCGGTGAATCCGCCAGCCGGCCCAGCCTCGTCAGCGCATCGCATATGGGTGCCGCTTTGGCAATGTGCGGCGGCAGGGACCGCCGCCGCACCTTCGTTCAGACTGGCCTGACTGTCCGCCTCACTGGCCGGGAATCTTGTCGTCGATGCCCTTCACGTACCAGTTCATCGAGAGGATATCCTTGTCGGAGAGCGCCGCGCCCTCCTTCACCACAAGCTCCCCCTTCTGGTTGGTGATCGGGCCCTTGAAGGGGTGGAGCGAGCCGTCCTTGATGGCGGCTTCGGTCTTCTCCGCCATCGCCTTCACGTCATCAGGCATGTTGGTGTAGGGCGCCATGACGACCTCCCCATCCTTCATGCCGCTCCAGGTGTCCGTTGACTTCCAGGTGCCGTCGAGCACCGCCTTGGTGCGCTCGATATAATAGGGCGCCCAATTGTCGATGATCGAGGTGAGCTGCGCCTTCGGTCCGAAATTGATCATGTCCGAGGCTTGGCCGAACGCCTTCACGCCGCGCGCCTCGGCGGCCTGCATGGCGGCCGGGCTGTCGGTGTGCTGGGAGATCACATCCGCGCCCTGGTCGATCAGCGCCTTCGCCGCGTCGGCCTCCTTGGCCGGATCGAACCAGGAGTTCACCCAGACGATCTTGACCTTCATGTCGGGGTTGACCGACTGCGCGCCGAGCATCAGCGCGTTGATGCCGGAGATGACTTCCGGGATCGGGAACGAGGCGATGTAGCCGACCGTGCCGGTCTTCGAGGTCTTGGCCGCGATCTGGCCAAGAATGTAGCGGCCTTCGTGGAACTTCGAGTTGTAGGTCGAGACGTTGGCGGCGCGCTTGTAGCCGGTGGCGTGCTCGAAGAAGACCTTCGGATAGCGCTTCGCCACCTTCAGCGTCGGCTCCATATAGCCGAAGGAGGTCGTGAAGATCAGCTTGTTGCCGGCGCGCACCAGCTGCTCGATGACGCGTTCGGCGTCGGGACCTTCCGGCACGTTCTCGACATAGGTCGTCTCAACCTTGTCGCCGAACTCCTTCTCGACCGCCTTGCGGCCCTGGTCATGCTGGTAGGTCCAGCCAAAATCGCCGACCGGGCCGATATAGACGAAGCCGATCTTGAGCTTTTCGGCGGCTGAAGCCGGCGTGCCGGCGCCGGCGAGCGTGAAGCCCGCGGCGATGGCGACCGCCATGGAGAGAATCTTGCGCATGAACGTCTCCGTACCCATTGAGTCGCGGTCGATATACCGACCGGCGTCGCGCGACCGCGGCCGCGATACCGGGGGCCGTCGCCACGGCCCGGAAGGAAAGCTCAGCGATCCGGCACGAAGGGCACGCCCAGCCCCGCCGGGGCACCCTGTCCGCGCTTCAGCGCCGAGATGGCGACCAGCGCCACCACCGTCGCGATGTAAGGCAGCGCAGAAAGCAGTTGTGAGGGCACGCCGAGGCCGAAGCCCTGCACATGAAGCTGCAAGATCGATACCGCACCGAAGAGATAGGCACCAGCCAGCAGCCAGAGTGGTTTCCAGGCGGAAAAGACCACGAGTGCCAGCGCGATCCAGCCACGCCCGGCCGTCATGTCGCTGGCCCAGAAGGGCGTGTAGGCCAGCGACAGATGCGCCCCGGCGAGCCCCGCACAGGCGCCGCCGAACATGACGGCCAGCGTGCGGATGCCCCGCACCGGATGACCCAGCGCATGGGCCGCCACGGGGTTCTCGCCCACCGCGCGCAGCACCAGGCCAGCCCGCGTGCGGGACAACCCATAGGCGACGCCTGCGAGCAGCAGCAGCGACAGATAGACGAACGCATCCTGCCCGAACAGCATCTCGCCGATGACCGGAAGATCGGTCAGGCCGGCGATGCGCAGCTCCGGCGCGCCATCAAGCCGCGTGCCGACGAAGGGGGAGCCGATCAGCCCGGCAATGCCGAGTCCCAGGATCGTGGTGGCAAGACCGGAGGCGACCTGATTGGTGGCGAGCCACACGGCGAGCACGGCGAAGACCAGCGAGAGCATCACGCCGGCCAGCACGGCGGCGATCGCGCCAAGGATGAGGCTGCCGGTGCCATAGGCGGTGGCGTAGCCCACGGCCGCGCCCACCACCATCATGCCCTCGACGCCGAGATTGAGCGTGCCGGCGCGCTCGGCCACCAGTTCGCCGAGCGAGGCAAGCAGCAGCGTGGTCGCCGCGGCAACGATACTGGCGAGCACCGCGCCGAGAATGGCCGCATCAAGCATGGCCGACCTCTTCCACGCGCCGCACCCGGTAGCGCACCAGAACATCCGCCGCGAGAATGGCGATCAGCAGCGTGCCCTGGAACACGCGCGTGACGTCGAAGGGAAGGCGCATGGTGATCTGCGCCGCCTCGCCGCCGATATAGGTCAGGGCGAGCACGAGGCTCGACACGAGAATAAGCACCGGGTGCAGCCGGCCGAGCATGGCGGCGATGATCGCGGTAAAGCCATAGCCGGGCGAGATGCTTGGCTGCATCTGGCCGATCGTGCCGGTCACCTCGATCATGCCGGCGAGGCCCGCCAGACCGCCGGAGACGGCGAAAACGCCATAGGTCACCCGCCGCTCGTCGAAGCCGGCGAAGGCGGCGGCGCGGGGGGCGGAACCGGCCAGCTCGATGGAATAGCCGACCAGCGTGCGTCCGAGCACGAAGGTCGCGGCCGCGATCACCACCAGCGCGATGAGAATGCCGCCATGCAGCCGCCCTTCCCCCAGAAGCAGGGGCATCAGCGCCACGTCGTCAAAGGTCACGCTCTGCGGGAAATTGAAGCCCTGCGGGTCGCGCCACGGGCCGCGCACCAGATAATCGAGGCCGAGCTGGGCGACATAGACCAGCATCAGCGAAGTCAGAATCTCGCTTGCGCCGAAGCGCACGCGCAGAAAGGCCGGGATAAGGCCCCATAGCGCGCCGCCGATCACCCCCAGCGCCAGCATGGCCGGCAGCACCCAAGGGCCGGCATCCGTGCCATGAGTCGCCAGTGCCAGCCAGGAACCAAGCACGGCGCCGGCGACATACTGGCCCTCGGCACCGATGTTCCAGCGATTGGCGCGGTAGCAGAAGGCAAGCCCGGTGCCGATCAGCATCAGCGGGCAGGCCTTCACCACCAGTTCCTGAAGCGTCCACGTATCGGTCAGCGGCTCGATGAAATAGATGCCGAAGGCGCGAATCGGGTCGTGGCCCAGCGCGACGAACATCACCGTGCCGACGATAATGGTGAAGGCGATGGCGATCAGCGGCACCAATGTGAGGCGGAGCCCGGAAATATGCTCCTGCCGTTCGATCCTAAGCGGCATGGGTGCCCTCCCCGCCATGGTCATGCCCATGCGCGCCACCCATGGCGAGGCCGATCGCCTCGCGGGAGGTTTCGGCCACGGGCACCGGTGCGGTCAGCCGGCCCTCGCTCATCACGGCGATGCGGTCGGTGAATTCCAGCAATTCGTCGAGATCCTGGCTGATGACCAGCACGGCGCAGCCCTCCGCCGCCTTGGCGCGCAGCGTTGTGCGGATGAAGGCGGCGGCGGCGGCGTCCACGCCCCAGGTCGGCTGGTCGACGACAAGCAGTACCGGCTCGCGCAGCACCTCGCGGCCGATGACGAATTTCTGCAGATTGCCGCCGGAGAGCCGGCGCGCCTTCGGATCCTTGCCGCCGAAGCGCACGTCGAAGCGTTTCACGATCTCCTGGAAACAGGCGAACAGCACGGGACGCCGCACCACGCCCTGGCGCACGATCGCGCCGTCGCCATGGGTGGTCAGCAGCACATTGTCGGACAGCCGCATATCGGGGGCGGCGGCATGGCCAAGACGCTCCTCCGGCACGAAGCCGGCGCCGAGCGCGCGGCGCGCCGTCGGATCCAGTGCTCCCGCCGGCGTCTTGTCGATCACGACCGCTTCCGCATCGGCGCAGGGCCGCTCACCGGACAGCGCCTCGAACAATGCGGTCTGACCGTTGCCGGCGACGCCGGCGACGCCGACGATCTCGCCGGCGCGGATTTCGAGCGTTATGTCATGCAATGCCGAGCCGCGTGATCCATCGCCGGGAATGCTGAGATTGCGTATCAGCAGGCGGGGCTCGCCAAGCTCATGCGTCACGAGGCGCGGCGTGCGCGGCACATCGGCGCCGACCATGAGGCGAGCGAGGCTTGCCGAGCTTTCCTGCGCCGGATCAACCTCGGCGATGAACTTGCCGCCGCGCAGCACCGTGGCGCGATGGCACAGGCGCCGAACCTCGTCGAGCTTGTGGCTGATGAACAGCACCGCCCGGCCCTCGCCGGTCAGCAGATCGACGGTGCGGAACAGGCTTTCCGATTCGTCCGGCGTGAGCACGGAGGTCGGCTCGTCGAGAATCAGCACGCGCGGTTCGCCGAGCAGGCAGCGCACAATCTCCACCCGCTGGCGCTCGCCGACCGACAACTCCCCCACCCGTCGATACGGTTCGACGGCGAGTCCATAGCGATGCACGCAGGCCTCGATCCGCGCGGCCAGGGCCGGCAGGGGCTCATAGCCCGGCAGGCCGAGCGCGACGTTCTCCACCACGGTGAGCGCGTCGAACAGGGCGAAGTGCTGGAAGACGACGCTGATTCCCTTGGCGCGCGAACTGGCCGGATCAGGAAACACGACCGGCTGCCCGTCATGCAGCAGATCGCCCGAATCGGGCTGGAGCAGACCGCACAGCATCTTCACCAGCGTCGATTTGCCGGCGCCATTCTCGCCCAGCAGTGCGTGGGTTTCTCCGGGGCGGATGGCGAGGCTGACATGGTCATTGGCGACCAGCGCGCCAAAACGCTTGGTCAGCCCGACCGCTTCGAGCAGCGCCGCCGATGCACGCGAGCCATCCGTTTCAGCCATGCGAAGGCCCCCCGACACCGGGGCCGGAGGGGCAGCTAAGCTTTGGCTGCAACTGGCGATTCATGCTCGACCGAATGCGGAGGTTGTATTCGGCAGCATCGCATGACGCTAGGACGGAGCAAGCCTAAAGTCTGGTCCGTCCGGTCCGATTTCTGATGCCTTTTGCGCCAGCGATGGATGCCTCAGGGAAGCAGAACCGTCGACCCCGTGGTGCGCCGCCCTTCCAGATCGCGATGCGCCTCGGCGACGTCGGCGAGCTTGTAGCGTTGATCGACCGCGATCTTCACCACACCGGAACCAACCACCTCGAACAGGTCGGCGGCATTGGCCAGCAGCGCCTCCCGCGTGGCGACATGCGTGAACAGCGTCGGCCGTGTCGCGTAGAGCGAGCCCTTCTGCGACAGGGCCAGCAGGCTGAAATTTTGGATCGCGCCGGAGGCATTGCCGAAGCTGACGAACATGCCGCGCGGGCGTAGGCAGTCGAGCGAGGCCGGATAGGTCGCTTGCCCCACGCCGTCATAGACGACGTCGCACAGCGCGCCCTCGGTGATCTCCTTGACGCGAGCGACGAAATCCTCCTCGCGGTAGTTGATGACATAGGCGGCACCATTGGCGCGGGCGAGCTCGGCCTTCTCTGCCGAGCCGGCGGTGCCGATCACCGTGGCGCCGAGATGCGTCGCCCATTGGCACAGGATGAGCCCGACGCCGCCGGCCGCGGCCTGAACAAGCACGGTCTCGCCGCCCTTCACGGGGTATGTCTGGCGCAGCAGATAGCGGGCGGTCATGCCCTTGAGCATCATTGCCGCGGCGGTTTCGTCGGGGATGGAGGAGGGAAGCTTCACCAATGGCGCCGCCGGCATGATGCGCTCGGAGCAATAGGCGCCCAGCGATGAGCCATAGGCGACGCGATCGCCGACCTTGAACTCGGTGACGCCCTCGCCGACCTCGACGATAACACCCGCCGCCTCATTGCCGGGAATGAAGGGCATGCCCTGTGGGGCGGGGTAAAGCCCACTGCGGAAATAGGTGTCGATGAAGTTGAGGCCGATGGCGGTATGGCGGAGCCGGACCTCGCCGGGACCGGGGCTGCCGAGGGTAATCTCCTCATAGCGCAGGACCTCGGGGCCCCCGACTTCATGAACACGTACCGCCCACGCCATGGCCAACTCCTAAGCTTTCGTGCGGGTCTCAGATATCGCCGGACGGGGCCTCGCCACCGCGTCGGCGGAACGGGATCAGCCCGAACAGGAGGAAATACAGGGCGCACAGGCATAAACCGCCAATGACCCAGCCCGACGGTTGCAGGTCCTCGACCACGGCGACCATGGCCAGCACCGCCCAGAGCGCCAGCAGGCCGATGGTGAAAAGGCGCAGGCGCAGGACACGGAAGGGATGGACGAACTTGATCGGCAGGAAGGTCGCGACCGACAAGCCCAGAATGATGGCGGCGATCAGCCAGGAGTTCATCGGCACGAGGAAGAAATAGAACACGACGAGGTTCCAGACGGCCGGGAAGCCCTGGAAATACAGGTCGTCGGTCTTCATCTGCGTGTCGGCGAAATAGAGCGCGCTGGTCAGCAGGATCGCCGCGCTCGCCGGCACCGCCATCCAGGTCGGCATCAGCCCGCCCATGGCGACCGCGAAGGCGGGGACCAGCACATAGGTCAGGTAGTCAACCACGAGGTCGAGCGTCTCGCCCGACCAGCGCGGCAGCACTTCCCAGACCCGCGCACGGCGCGCCATGGTGCCGTCGATGCCATCGACGAAAAGGGCGATGCCGAGCCACGTGAACATCAGCGCCCAGTGGCCCTCCACGGCGGCGATGAGCGCGAGCAGGCCGCAGACCGCGCCGGAGGCGGTGAACAGATGCACGGCGAATGCGAGCGTCTGCTGACGCTTGGGACGCTCTGCCATCAGCTTGCCAGCAAGCGACTTGGACGAAATCGCCACTGCTTCTCCTCCTGCGACCCGCCGTAGCAGGGTCGATCCAATAGCTCTCCGCCGGCATATAACATTTGCGCGCATTCGTACGCATTGTCAGGCGATGTTGCCCTGCTTATCCCACACTCCGGCGTGAGCTTACAGCCCCCGCCATACCGTGCATTTGGAGGCCGAGATGACAGCCGGAACGGAAACCGAACGCCGCGTCGCGGTTGCGGGTGGTGGGGCGAGCGGCCTGATCACCGCCCTCGCCCTCGCCGCCGATGGCATCGACGTCACGCTGGTGGCTCCGGCACGGGCGCCCGATCCGCGCACGACGGCGCTGATGGACGGCTCGGTCAAGGCGCTGGAGGCTCTTGGCGTCTGGACCCTTCTGAAGCCCAATGCGGCGCCGCTGCGCATTATGCGGATCATCGACGGCACAAAGCGGCTGCTGCGCGCGCCGCAGGTGGATTTCCGCTCCAGCGAGCTTGGGCTGGAAGGCTTTGCCTGGAATGTCGAGAACGAGGCGCTTCTCGCGGCGCTCGACGCCGTGGTCGCCGAGCAGGGCCGGATCCGGCGCGTTGAGGCCAGCGTGACACAGGCGGTCGATCATGGCGACCATGTCGAACTGTCTCTGGACACTGGCGAGACCGTGCAGGCCGCGCTGGTCGCGGCTGCCGACGGACGCAACTCGCCTTGCCGCCGGGCTGCGGGGATCGACATCCGCACCCGCGAATACCCGCAGGTGGCGGTGACGGCGACGCTCGCCCATGAACGTCCGCATGGCGACATATCGACCGAGTTCCATACCGAAACCGGCCCGCTCACGCTGGTCCCCCTGCCCGGCCGCCGCAGCAGCATCGTCTGCGTGGTGTCGCCACGCGAGGCGGAGGAACTGATGGCGCTGGATGATGGCGCGTTTTCACGCCGCATGGAGCGCAAGGCGCACTCGATCCTCGGACCGATGCGGCTCGATTCGCCCCGTGGCAGCTTTCCCCTGAGCGCACGCACTGCGACGCGCTTTGCGAAGGGGCGCATCGCTCTTATTGGCGAGGCGGCTCATATCATTCCCCCTATTGGCGCGCAGGGGCTCAATCTCGGCATTCGCGACGCGGCGACGCTCGCCGAACTGGTGCTCGTGGCTTGGCGCGCGGGAGAGGATATTGGCGGCGTCGGTGTGACCGATCCTTATGAGCGCCGCCGCCGGGCCGATGTGGAGAGCCGCACCGCCGCCGTGGACCTCGTCAACCGCTCGCTGCTGACCGGCTTCCTCCCGGTGGCGGGGGTGCGGGGGCTCGGTCTGTGGCTGCTCGGCCGTTCGCCGCTGCTGCGCAGGGCGGTAATGCGCGAGGGTGTCGGGCCGACGCGGGACGTGCCCCGGCTGCTCACCGGCGAGGCCGTCTGAGCGATCAGTTCAGGCCGTGCGGCAGCATGTCGTGCTGCAGGGCGTAGAGCATCAGCGTCACGGTGAGTACCGACACCACCGTGCCGATCAGCACGCCACCGGAAGCGCCCTGCACATAGGTCTCGTACTGCTTGGCCATGATGAAGGCGTTGAGGGCCGGCGGCAGGCTGGCCATCAGCACGGCCGTTGCGATCCACACCGGCTCGAACCCGCCGATCGTGGTCAGTACCAGCCACACCAGCGCGGGGTGCACCACCAGCTTGATGAGCAGCAGCACCGGCACCTCGCCCTGCATCCGTTCCATCGGCCGCAGCGCGACCGAGACGCCGAGGGTGAACAGAGCGCAGGGCGCGGCAGCGTTGCGCAGGAATTCCAGTGTCTTCTCGATGGCGGCCGGCGGCTGGAACTCGATATAGGCGGCGAAGACGCCGAGAAAGGTGGCGACGTTGAAAGGGTGCGTCACCACGCGGCGCAGCACCAGCAGCAGCGTCGCGGAAAGGCGCCGCTGGTCGCGCCCGCCGATCGCCATCATGATCGGCACGATGGTGAAGAAGAACAGGCTGTCGAAGACGAAGATCAGCGCCGTCGGCACAGAAGCGCCCAAGCCGAGCGCGCCGAGCGTCAGGCCCGGCCCCATGTAACCGACATTGGAGTAGGAGCCGAGGATAGCGGCAATGGTCGCCTCGGGTAGATTGCCACGGCGTAGCCACAGCCCTACCGTCAGCGACAGGGCAAAGCAGGCGGCCGTCGACAGCGTGGTGGCGGCGATGAACGTTCCATTGGTCAGTTCACGGAACGGCGTGCGCGCCACCAGCGAGAAAAACAGTGCCGGCAGCGCGACATAGATGATGAAGAAGCTGAGCCAGGCAAGGCCGCTTTCCGGGATGCGCGCGAGCCGGCCGCATCCCAGCCCCAGGAAGATGACGCCGAAAAACGGAAGTGCTAACGCTAGGACCTCGGCCATTGGCGTTGGCTATCGGCTCCCCGGAGGGCGGTCAATCGGTCTTTTGGTGGCGCGGACGGACACGCGGAAAGGCGAGCGGGCATGCGTGTTGCATCGCCCCTCCGCCGCCGGATCCGGCATGGCAGATGACGCAACGGCTTTGGCTGCTGCGAGATAGGACGGGCGGATGATGAAGGAGCGCAATGCCAAGTATCGGATCGGACAGATTGTCCGGCACCGGCATTATCCCTTCCGCGGCGTCGTCTTCGACGTCGACCCCGAATTCTCCAACACCGATGAATGGTGGGATTCGATCCCCGAGAACATCCGCCCCTCGACCAAGGACCAGCCCTTTTATCACCTGCTGGCGGAGAATTCGGAGACCGAATACGTCGCCTATGTCTCCGAGCAGAATCTGGAGCTGGACACGACCGGCGAGCCGGTGCGGCACCCTCAGGTGCGCGAGATGCTGGCGGCCGATGGTGATGGCGGATGGCGCGTGCGCAGCGAAAGGCTGCAATAGGTCGCGAGCCTGCCGTCGTTGAAAACGAAAACGCCCGGCGCGAGCCGGGCGTTGCTGTCTCAGGAGAGGCCCTGCGGCATTACTGCGCGGGCTGGCCGCTTTTCAGCTTCTCGGCGCCGAGCTTTTCCAGACCGGCCTTGGTCTGCTGCTCGCGCGCATCGGCTTCCGCCTTCAGTGCTTCCTGACGGGCCTTGACCTGGTCCTGGATCTTCTTGACCTGCTCCTCGAACGCCTTCGGGTCGGTCTGCGGGCCGTCATAGACCTTGGCGAACTCGCCGAGGCCGATCGGGTAGGAGATGACGCGGCCGACAGAGTTGGCGACCTGCAGCGTCAGGCCCGGAGCCTTCTTCATGCGGTCGATGAAGGCCTGATCGATCTGGATGTCGCCGCGGCAGACCTGCTGGTCGCACATGATGAAGGTGCCGAGGATCGGCTGCTCATTGGCGAGCGCAACCCGGAAGCCGTTGCGCAGCAGCAGGCCGGTCGGGAAGGCCACGACGAAGGCCTTCTTCGGATCATCCTTCACCTCGAAGATGCCAAAGCGCACCAGGAACTGCCCGGTATCGGTGATGATGGTCTGCTCCATGTTGCAGACCTCTTTCTTGATCGAGGGCTCCTCGCCGCAACGCTTCACCCACGGAATAGGCAGCGCCGGGATCTGGGCCTGCTGCGGAGCCTGCTGGGCCTGAGCGGGGGCCGCCTGCTGCTGGCCGTTGGCGGCCGGCTTCTGGGCGGGCTTGGCGGGCTGCGTCTGCGCGAAGGCGGTGCCGGTCAGCGACAGCACCATAACGGCGCCGGCGACATGGCGCGCGAGAGTCGAGCGGTTGATCATATCGAATTCCTGTCGTTCGGCCCGCAATCAGGAGCGGATGTCGGACGCCTCTGCGCCATCTCGGGAACGAGGGCTGTCTCAAGCCCAATTGAGGCGACAGAGTGACCCGGTGGAAGTTGAATCTCTTCGATCGTGCTAGACATTCTCGTGTATGCGCGAGTCGAATCTGTGACCAGGGAAGCGGAAGCGTGACCGATATCGCCCGCCGCGCCTTCATACGCAATGCCGTAATTGCTGGCGGCGGCATCCTGATGCCGCTTCTCCGGCCTGTCACGGTGGTGGCGCAGGGGCAGCCCGTGGCCCGACACGGCATCGCCATGCATGGCGAGCCCGCTTATCCCGATGGTTTCTCCCATTATGCGAGCGTCAATCCCGAGGCACCCAAGGGTGGCCGGCTCACCCAGGGCACGGTCGGCAGCTTTGACAGCCTGAACCCCTTCATCGTCCGTGGCACGGCCCCGCCCTTCATCCGCTGGAACCTCGTCGAGAGCCTGATGGCCCGCTCGCCGGACGAGGCCTTCACCTGCTACGGCCTGCTGGCCCGCAGCGTGGAGACCGACGAGGCCCGCAGCTATGTCGCCTTCGAGGTCGACCCGAGGGCGCGCTTCTCCGACGGCACGCCGGTTACGGCACAGGACGTGCTGTTCTCCTTCAACCTGCTGCGTACCAAGGGCCGGCCCAATCACCGCAGCTATTACGGCAAGGTGGCGAAGGCCGAGGTGACGGGTCCGCTCGCCATCCGTTTCACCTTTGCCGGGGTGGACCGCGAACTGCCGCTCATCATGGCGCTGATGCCGGTGATGGCGCGCCACGCCGTGGACGAGGCGACGTTCGACCAGACCAGTTTCACGCCGCCACTGGGCAGCGGACCTTACAAGCTGAGCGAAGTACGGCCTGGCGAGACAGTGATCCTGACGCGTAACCCGGATTATTGGGGCCGCGACCTACCGGTCAATCGCGGCAACCACAATGTCGATACGCTGCGCTACGATTTCTATCGCGACGTTAACAGCCAGTTCGAGGCGTTCAAGCGCGGGCTCTACGACATCCGCTTCGAGACCGATCCCGGACGCTGGAAGACCGGCTACGCCATTCCCGCGGTGCGCGACGGACGCATCGTGCAGGAGGAGATCGAGACCGGGATGCCGAAACCCTATTCGGCCCTGATCTTCAACATGCGCCGGCCGATCTTCGCCGATGCCCGCGTGCGGCAGGCCATGGTCGAGCTGTTCGACTTCGAATGGGTGAACGCCAACCTCTATTTCGGCCTCTACCGGCGTAATGGCAGCTTCTATGACGGCTCGGAGCTGTCGGCGCGCGATCGCTCCGCGGGAGCGCGCGAGCGGGAGTTGCTCGCCCCCTTCCCCGATGCGGTCCTGCCGGAGGTGATGGACGGCACCTGGCAGCCGCCGGCGTCGGACGGCTCGGGGCGCGACCGCACCCGGCTGAAGACGGCGCTGGATCTGTTCGCCGCCGCCGGCTGGGAGCTGAAGGGCGGCAAGCTCACTGGCGCGGATGGACGCGCCTTCGCGCCGGAACTCGTCGTCGGCACCAAGGATCAGGAGCGCCTCGCCCTCGCCTATCAGAACATGCTGCGGCGCGCGGGCGTGACGCTGAACATCCGGCTCGTCGACAATGTGCAGTTCGAGAGCCGCAAGCAGACCTATGATTACGACATGGTGCCGTATATCTGGGACCAGTCGCTCTCGCCCGGCAATGAACAGGCCTTCTATTTCGGCTCGGCAGCGGCCGATGTGCCCGGCACGCGCAATTTCATGGGTCTCAAGAGTCCGGCCGCCGATGCCATGATCGAGGCGCTGCTGGCCGCGCGCGAGCGGGCGGATTTCGTGTCGGCGGTCCGCGCGCTGGATCGGGTGCTGATCTCGGCGCGCTTCTCGGTACCGCTGTTCTACACGCCCGGCCAGTGGGCGGCGCGCTGGCGGCAGATCCACCGGCCCGAGCGCGTGGCGCTGAGCGGCACGCTGGCGGAGAGCTGGTGGCGCGAACCGGGAAGCTGAACCTGCCCGGCACGCCTCACGGTTTCGTTGACGTTGAACCAAACAAGCTCTGGACAGGCCCGACGGAAAAGGTTCCTTAGGGGCGTGTTGCCATGGAGAACCGGACGGCGCTGCCTTTGGCAGTTCCGTCGCCCACGGCGACGCTGCTGTTTTCTCGGAGTTGTCTCAATGCGTTACGCCGCTTGTCTGGTGATCGGTTGGCTTGCCTTGGGCGCGCTGCCCGCAAGCGCCCAGTCGTCGATCACCGTGCATCCCCAGCCGCAGCCGGGTGGTTCGGGCGGCATGGAAATCAAGATTCCGCCGCTCAACAACCCGAACTATCTCGACTATGGCCCGCTGCCGGACAAGCCCGGCTCCGACCATAGCCAGGATTACATGAACCAGGCCGGCGGCAATTCGCCGGATATGTCCGGCCCCGGCTCGGATGTCGACGCCGACGTGATGCCCGACAGCGACGGCGCCTATGACGGCCCGATCTCGGGCACGCCGTTCTGATCGATTGAGGAAAAGCATGGGCGGTCTCAGGCCGCCCGCGCTCCCTGCTCGGCGATCTTCGCCAGTTCCTTGAGAATGCCCGCCGTGCCCTTCAGGCGCGCATTGGCGTTCGGCCAGTCCTCCGAGAACACCACCTTGCCGTCCGGGCGCATCTTCGCCACCACATGCGGCTTGCCGACATAGGTGATGAAGCCGGCCGGGTTCGGGAAACGCCCGTCGCGGAAGGTGAGCACCGCCCCGCGCGGGCCGGCATCGACCTTCTCCACATTCGCCCGGCGGCAGAACGCCTTGATGCTGACGAGCTTGAGCAGTTGCTCCACTTCCTCGGGCAGCGTGCCGAAGCGGTCGACCAGTTCCGCCCCCATCGCCTCGATCTCCCCATCCGTCTCCATGTCGGCAAGCCGCCGGTAGAGGGTGAGACGGACATGCAGATCCGCCACATAGTCCTCGGGGATGAGAACCGGGGTGCCGATGGAGATCTGCGGCGACCATTTGTCGGCGGTCGGCGCGGTGATGCCGGCCTTGAGGTTGGCGATCGCCTCCTCCAGCATCTCCTGATAGAGCTCGTAGCCGACCTCCTTGATATGGCCGGACTGCTCGTCGCCCAGGAGGTTGCCGGCGCCGCGAATGTCCAGGTCGTGGCTGGCCAGCTGGAAGCCGGCCCCCAGCGTGTCCAGCGATTGCAGCACCTTGAGCCGCCGCTCCGCCTGCGTGGTGAGCGCCTTCTCGGTTGGCAGGGTGAAGATGGCGTAGGCGCGCGTCTTCGAGCGCCCGACTCGTCCGCGCAACTGGTAGAGCTGGGCAAGCCCGAACATGTCGGCACGGTGGATGATCAGCGTGTTGGCGGTGGGTATGTCGAGGCCGGACTCGACGATGGTGGTCGAGAGCAGCACGTCGAACTGCCCGTCATAGAAGGCGGACATGATCTCTTCGAGCTGCGTCGCCGCCATCTGACCATGGGCGACCGCCACCTTCACCTCGGGTACCTGCTTGTCGAGGAAGTCCTTCACCTCGCCGAGGTCCTCGATGCGCGGGCAGACATAGAAGCTCTGGCCGCCGCGATAGCGTTCGCGCAGCAGCGCCTCGCGCACGATCAGCGGATCGAACGGGGTGACGAAGCTGCGCACCGCGAGGCGGTCCACCGGCGGCGAGGCGATGATGGAAAGCTCGCGCACGCCGGTCATGGCGAGTTGCAGGGTACGCGGAATGGGCGTCGCGGTGAGGGTCAGCATATGCACCTCGGCGCGCAGCTGCTTCATCTTCTCCTTATGGGCGACGCCGAAATGCTGCTCCTCGTCGATGATGACGAGGCCGAGATCACGGAACGAGATCGCCTTGCCCAGCAGCGCATGGGTACCGACCACAATGTCGACCGTGCCGTCGGCGAGGCCCTTCTTGGTCTCGCTCATCTCCTTGCCGGTGACGAGGCGCGAGGCCTGCCGCACCACGACTGGCAGCCCCTTGAACCTCTGCGAGAAGGTCTTGAAATGCTGGCGCGCCAGCAGCGTGGTCGGCACGACGACGGCGACCTGCTTTCCGTTCAGCGCCACCGCGAAGGCGGCGCGCAGCGCCACCTCGGTCTTGCCGAAGCCGACATCGCCACACACCAGCCGGTCCATCGGGTGGCCGGAGCCGAGATCGTCGAACACCGCGTCGATGGCGGCTTCCTGATCCTCGGTCTCTTCATAGGGGAAGCGGGCGCGGAACTCGTCATAGATGCCGGCCGCCGGGACAAGGCGGGGCGCCTCGTGGAGCTGGCGCTGCGCCGCGATCTTGATCAGCTCGGCCGCCATCTCTCGGATGCGGCTCTTCATCCGCGCCTTGCGCGCCTGCCAGCCGCCGCCACCCAGCCGATCGAGCTGGGCCTCGGTGTCCTCGGAGCCGTAGCGCGAGAGGAGTTCGAGATTTTCCACCGGCAGGAACAGCTTGGAGCCTTCCGCATAGTGGATTTCGAGGCAGTCATGGGGCGCGCCCATCGCCTCGATGGTCTTCAGCCCGATGAAGCGGCCAATGCCGTGGTCGACATGGACGACCAGATCGCCCGCCGTCAGCGAGGTCAGCTCGGCGATGATGTCCTGCGCGCGACGCGCCTTGCGCTTGGGGCGCACCAGACGGTCGCCGAGAATGTCCTGCTCGCCGATGACCACCAGATGGTCGGTCTCAAACCCGTTCTCGATGCCGAGCACGGCAAGACCGATCGTGCCCTTGGGCAGGGCCTCGGCGGCATCGCGGGTGCCGACCGTCTGCGTGCCCTTGAGGCCGTGATCGGCCAGCACCGTGGACAGGCGGTCGCGCGAGCCGTCCGACCACGCCGCGAGAATGGTGCGCTTGGTTTTCGCCTGCGCGCGCAGATAGGTGACGGCGGCATCGAAAAGCTGCGCTTCGGGGTCGGCGCGTTCGGGCGCGAAGGAGCGCGCCGGATGCCCATCAAGATCGAGCACATCCTTGGAGGGCGGCAGCGCGAAGGCGGAGAGTGCCACCTTGGCGGCGACAGCGTTGCGCTGCTCCCATTCCTTGGCGGTGAGGTAAAGCGCGTCCGGCGGCAGCGGCTTGTAGGGCGCGCCGGTGCTGTGCTCCATGCCGTGGCGGCGGGCATCGTAATAATCGGCGATCTGGTCGAGCCGGGACGCCGCCGCCTCGCCGCCCTGCGCTTCCATGACGATGGGGGCGTCGGGGCAATAGTCGAACAGCGTGTCCAGCCCGTCATGGAACAGCGGCAGCCAATGTTCCATGCCGGCATAGCGGCGGCCTTCGCTGACCGCCTCATACAGCAGGTCGCCGCGTTGCGCCGCGCCGAAGCGGGCGACATAGGCCATGCGGAAACGCCGCATCGTCTCGGTGGTGAGCTGCAACTCGCTCATCGGCACGAGGTCGAGCGAGCGCAGCTGCATGGCCGTGCGCTGCGTCTCGGGATCGAAAGAGCGGATCGATTCCAGCGTGTCGCCGAAGAAGTCGAGCCGCACCGGCGCCGGCAGACCCGGCGGGAACAGGTCGATGATGCCGCCGCGCACCGCATATTCGCCGGTATCGCGTACTGTGGAGGTCCGCTGGAAGCCGTTCACCTCCGCCCAGCCGGTCACCTCGTCGAGGGCGAGCGCGTTGCCCGGCGCCGCCGAGAAGGACTGCGTGGCCACCAGCGCGCGGCTGGGCACGCGCTGCAGGGCTGCGTTGACCGTGGTGAGCACGATAGTGCCGGCCTCACGCCCCTTCACCCGCGCGAGGCGGGCCAGCGTCGTCATGCGCCGTGCGACCACCGGCCCGTTGGGCGAGGCGCGGTCATAGGGCAGGCAGTCCCAGGCAGGGAACGGCAGCACCTCGACGCCGGGCGCGAAGAAGTCGAGCGCGCGCTCCAGTTCCGCCATACGCTCCGTATCGCGGCAGATGACCAGCAGGGTCGGCCACGGCGCCTTGTCCTGCGCGGCGAGGGCGCGGGCAAGGTCGGCGACGACGAGCCCCTCCATGCCGGTGGGCACGTTCGCCAGGGAGAGCGTGCGGCCCGGCGCGAGGCGGGAGGAGATGGTGGCGAGCGGAGAGCCGAACGGGGTCTTCATAGGTTGGGAATGCCCTCACCCGACAGATGAAACTGCCGGAAGCGGTGAAAGATCGGGGTGTCAAAGGCCGGGTCCGGCACGCCGCTGTTGATCCAGCCGAACAGATCGGGATCCTCGACCTCGATCAGCTCCTCGAAGGCGGCGACCTCCTCCTCGCTCATCTCGCCGATCATGGCATCGGCGAAACGGCCCATCAGAAGGTCCATCTCGCGGGTGCCGCGATGCCAGGAGCGGTAGAGGATACGACGACGGCGGGCATCGAGCCCGGCGCTCGAACGGGTGGTTCCGGTCATGTCTGCACGATGCTCCAATGGCACGTGGCCGCGGAAGGCGGTGTCTTTAGCGCGCCGCGCGGCTGCTGTCAGGTAGACCTTGCGAAAAGGCGGTCAAGGCCGTGACGGAATAGGTGGCTTAATGGGGAACTGGCGGATTGCGCCGCACACCCGCTTCGTCCACCTTCCCGCGATCAT
The DNA here is from genome assembly GCF_018449475.1 of Ancylobacter radicis. Taxonomy (GTDB): domain Bacteria; phylum Pseudomonadota; class Alphaproteobacteria; order Rhizobiales; family Xanthobacteraceae; genus Ancylobacter; species Ancylobacter radicis. Next base: position 349,809 of record NZ_JAHCQH010000014.1, read on the forward strand.
GCGGCCCGACATCCTCAACTCCTATTTTGCTCCGATCACCGGCCTGCCGGGTATCGGCCCGAAGCTCGCCAAGCCGTTCAACCGGCTGCTGGCGCGCGCGGAAGGGGCCCGCATACTGGACCTCCTCCTGCATCTGCCAAGCTCCACCATCGATCGCCGGGCCCGCCCGACGCTGCGCGAGGTGGTGCCGGACACGGTGGTGACGGTGGAAGTCCATGTGGACCGCCATGTGCCGCCCCCGCGCGGCTCGCGGGCGCCCTATCGTGTCTATGCCCATGACGAGACGGGGGATCTCATCCTCGCCTTCTTCAAGGCCGAGCGCAGCTGGATGGAGCGCCTGCTGCCCATCGGCGAGACGCGCTGGGTATCGGGTACCGTGAGCCTGTACGACGGTATCCCGCAAATGGTTCACCCCGACCGGGTGGTCGATGCGGCCGGCCTCGCCAAGCTGCCCTCCATCGAGCCGCTCTATCCGCTGGTCGAGGGGCTCGGTCACGGCCATGTCCGCCGTGCGGTCGAGGCCGCCCTCGCCCACACCGCCGATCTGCCGGAATGGCAGGCCGGCGCACCGGAACTGAGCTTCCATGAAGCCCTGCGCCGCGTCCATCAGCCGCGCGAGCCGCTCGACGCCAGCTCTGCCGGGCCTGCCTGGCGGCGGCTCGCCTATGACGAACTGCTCGCCGGGCAGATTGCCCTCGCTCTGGTGCGGGCCCGCACCGTCAAGCAGGCCGGCCGCCCGAGCCTCGGTGACGGGCGCGTCGCCGACCGCATCTTGGGCGCCCTTCCCTTCGCGCTGACCGGCTCGCAGCTTGCCGCGCTGGAGGCGATCCGCGCCGACCTCGCCTCGAACGACCGGATGCTCCGCCTGCTTCAGGGCGATGTCGGCTCGGGCAAGACCGTGGTGGCCCTGCTGGCGGCGGCTACCCTCATTGAGGCTGGCCGGCAGGCGGCGCTGATGGCGCCGACGGAAATCCTCGCCCGCCAGCACATGAAGACCATCGCTCCGCTCGCCGCGGCGGCCGGGCTGCGGGTCGCCTTGTTGACCGGCCGCGAGAAGGGGCGCGCCCGCGACCAGCTTCTCGCCGATCTCGCCGGCGGCGCGGTCGATCTGGTCATCGGCACCCATGCGCTGTTTCAGGAGGGCGTTACCTTCCACGACCTCGGCCTCGCCATCGTCGACGAGCAGCACCGCTTCGGTGTGCATCAGCGCCTTGCGCTGGCCTCCAAGGGCGAGGCGGTCGACGTGCTGGTGATGACCGCGACCCCCATCCCCCGCACGCTGGTGCTGACCTATTTCGGCGACATGGAATCGAGCGAACTGCGCGAGAAGCCAGCCGGCCGCAAGCCGATCGACACCCGCGCCATTCCCTCCGACCGGATCGACGAGATCGTCGCGCGCCTCGGCACGGCGCTGGCGCAGGGGCGGCGGGCCTACTGGATCTGTCCCCTGGTGGAGGAATCGGAGAACTCCGACCTTGCCGCCGCCGAAGCGCGCTTTGCCGAACTGACCGCGCATTTCGGCGCCCGCGTCGGCCTCGTTCACGGCAAGATGAAGGGGGCGGAGAAGGATGCCGCCATGGCCGCCTTCGCCAGTGGCGAGACGCAGCTTCTGGTCGCGACCACGGTGGTCGAGGTGGGCGTCGATGTGCCGGAGGCGTCCATCATCGTCATCGAGCATGCCGAGCGATTCGGCCTTGCCCAATTGCACCAGTTGCGCGGCCGGGTCGGGCGCGGTGACGTCGCATCGGTCTGCATCCTGCTCTACCGGCGCCCTCTGGGCGAGGTGGCGCATCAGCGGCTGGAAGCGCTGCGCTCATCCGAGGACGGGTTCTTTCTGGCGGAAGAGGATCTGCGCCTGCGCGGCGAAGGCGATGTGCTGGGCACACGGCAGAGCGGTTTTCCCGGCTTTCGGGTCGCCCAATTGGATCTTCATGGCGACCTTCTCACGCAGGCGCGCGCCGAGGCGGCAGAGATCGTTCAGAACGATTCCGATCTTAGCGGGCGCCGTGGAGTGGCGCTCCGGCTTTTGCTACATATCTTTGAAAGGGATGTGGCCGTGAAGCTCCTCGGAGCCGGCTGAATATTTCGCGGCGACTATGAGACAATTTGAGCAATCCACAGCGACACCAGTAATGCAGGACGGACGCTCCCCGCTTTATTCCGCAACGTCACCCATGCGCTGGGTGATGTTCGTCGGCGGCTGGATTTGCGTGGGCCTCGGAATCGTCGGCGTCATCATGCCGGGGATGCCGGGAACGGTGTTTCTCATCCTTGCCGCCTGGCTGTTCTCCCGCTCCTCGCCGCGTTTCGAGAAATGGCTGCTCAGCCATCCGCGCCTCGGTCCTTCCGTGGTCGCCTGGCGCGAAAAGGGCGCGGTGCCGCGCGGGGCGCAATTCGTCGCCACTGGCAGCATGATGGCAAGCTTCGGCATTCTCGTGCTGCTGGGGCTCTCCACCCCGGTACTCGGCCTCATCGCCGTGATCTTCGTCGCGGTCTCCGCCTATCTCCTCACCCGCCCGTCCGCGTGATGGAAAAGCCCGTCGGCATGATCCTCGCGGGCGGCCTGTCGCGGCGCATGGGCGGCGGCGACAAGGGGCTGCTGCGGCTAGATGGCGCGCCGATCCTGTCGCACATCGTCCGGCGGATCGCGCCGCAAGTGTCGACCCTACTGCTGAACGCCAATGGCCCGGCCGCGCGATTCGGCCTTGATCTCACCGTCGTGCCGGACAGCCTGCCCGAGCGCCCCGGCCCACTCGCCGGCATCCTGGCCGGGCTCGATTATGTCGCAGAGCATCTGCCGCAGGCGCGCTTCCTGCTGACCGTGCCCTCCGACTGCCCGTTTCTCCCCGACGATCTGGGCGACCGGCTGCACATTGCCGCGGCGCGCAACGGCGCGGCTTGCGCCGCCTCGGGCGGGCGGGTGCATGGCGTGGTCGGGCTCTGGCCGGTGGCCGCACGGCAGGATCTGCGTCACCTTCTGGTTGTTGACCGCGTGCGCCGGGTCGATAGCTGGCTGGGACGTGTCGGGGCCGTGGCGGTGGACTGGCCGGCCATCCCCTATGACCCGTTCTTCAACGTGAACACACCGGACGACCTCGCCGCAGCCGAGAGTATGGCGCGCAGCTAGGCCGGCTGATCCTCGCTCTGGCGCCAGCGGACGCTGGCGACCGGCACGGCGTGGCGCTCGACGGCATCGGCCAGCGCCTGCGGGTCGTTGAGATCGAGAACCGGCAACCGCGCGCCGTTCAGCGGCATGTCCGAGGCGATGGCGACAATGAACGGATCGTCCGGGTGCAGAAAAGGCTTGCCGACCTCGGCACGGTGAATCTCGATCTTGGGATGGTGGTCGCGCTTGAAGCCTTCCACCAGGACGATGTCGACCGAGGCGAGATGGGCGAGGAGATCCGGCAGTTCGGGCTCGCGCGCGCCGCGCAGCTCATGCATCAGCGCCCAGCGATTGGCGGAGGAGACCAGCACCTCGCGCGCCCCGGCGACACGATGGGTGTGGGAATCCTTGCCGGGAATGTCGATGTCGAAGTCATGATGCGCGTGCTTGATGGTCGAGACGCTGAGCCCCCGTGCCACCAGCGCCGGGATGAGCCGTGCGAGCAGGGTCGTCTTGCCCGCGCCGCTCCATCCGGCAAAGCCGATCAGCCGCATGATCTTCTCCCTTGTATCGAGCCCTGAGTTCCGCCGGCGCGAGTCTCAAGTCAAGCGCAGGGGTGGCATGGCCCGATCACCCTTTCCGATCGGCCGGGCGCTTGCGCAAGGGCGCGGCGGCGGCTTAGCTGGCGCGGGAGCGGCTCCATGACATCCGATACGACGGCATCCAAAGCCCGCGAGGAGCGGGTGATCCGGCTCGATCTGAGGGGCCTCAAATGCCCCCTGCCCGCGCTTCATGCCCGGCGGGCGCTGGAGCGTGCCGCGCCGGGCATGCTGCTTGTCGTCGCCTGCACCGATCCCATGGCGGTGATCGACATTCCCCACATGGTGCGGCAGAGCGGCAACCTGCTGGAAGGGCAGGAGCAGCACGAAGGCGTGCTCACCTTCGTGCTGCGCAAGGCGGAAGCGGCTTCCTAAAGCGTTTTCGAGCGAAGCGGTTTCCGATTCGGGTGAAGAAAACGCGCCAAAACAAGCTTCCAGAGCGGCTCAGTAGTCGATGCCGCAGCCATCGGCGACCTCTTCCAGCGCCTTGGTCGAGCCGCGAGCGTTGAACTTGGTCTCGTGGAAATTGTCGCCCTTCATCGTGATGACGACGGAGATGGAGGACTGCGCATCCATCACCTCGAGGAACAGGTCGTCATCCACCTCCGCGACCATGCCAAGCGTGCCTTTGACCTCATGGGCCGTGGCATCATTGGCAATGATCTCGCCGCCATCGACGCGCACGCGCAGCTTCGGCTCCAGGCTGTTCATGATCTCCGGCCCCTTCGGGTCGTCGATCCGCTCGGGGGTGATGAACACCGCCTCCAGCGTGTTGTCGCGGCACCGCAGGGCGAACACGTAATCGCCGGAGACCGTCAGCGCGAGGTGCAGCGCGTCGTCGTCGAACGCACCGCCCTCCTTGTCCGCGATCCACTGCGCCGATGCGGCGAGCGAGGACGCCGCAAGAAGCGCGGCGGCAAGAAGCAGTCTGAACATCATTCCCTCCCAACGGGCTTTTCCCGTTGCGGAAAGAAGATCAGAATTGGTGCAATTTTCGAGCGAAATCGACGGTGTCAGGCTGCGGCGTCGTGCCAGTCGAAGGGCAAGGGCGCTTCACGGAAGGCGAAGCGGTCGAGATGACGGGCGACAACGTCCTTCATGCGCGCCAGAGTTTCAGCATTGGGCGCGGTGATGTGCACGGCCAGCGCCGCCTCGCCGGCGATCATTGTCGCCACCGCGCCGTCCGGCAGCTTCACCTCGCCGCGCTCGGGGGTAAACGCGACCTCCAGCTTGTGCGCCCAATGCTTGCAGAGCTGCTGGAGATAGCGGCTGCCATGGGTGGTGGGCACCTCGGCCTGTGTGGTGATCATCACATGTGGTTCCTGTTAGCGGGTCCGATGAAACGCCGTGTCGCGCCGCGATGGACAAGAGGCACGGCATCTATTTTATCTTGCACGCGCTCTTTCTGCGCCTCGGGGGATTGAATGACGCTCAACCGCCTTATCGTCGCCGTCGCGATGCTGGCGACTTCCTTCGCACTCCTTTTCGCGGCGCCAGTCTCGGCCCAGACCTCGCCGCGCCCGCCATGGGCGGCGGCGCCGGTGACGGCGAAGCCCGGCCAGCCCCTGCCCACCCGTGCCGACACCCATGTCTATCTTCTGCGCGGCCTGTTCGGCGTGTTCTCGCTGGGCATGGACAGCCTGGCGCAGGAACTCGTCGAGCAGGGCTACACATCGCAGATCTATGGCTGGGATGAGGCGCAGAAAGTGGTCGAGCTGATCACCACGCGGTATCAGGGCGGTCACACCGGACCGGTCGTCATCATCGGCCATTCGCTCGGCGCCAATGCGGTAATCGACATCGCCACCACGATTCAGACGACCAATATTCCGGTTGATCTCGGCGTCACCTTCGACGCCACCGATCCCGCGCCGGTGCCCGGCAATGTCGCCGTGTTCATCAATTTCTGGGCGCAGGACGGTTTCGGCAAGCCGGTCTCCGCCGTGCCCGGCTATCCCGGCCAGTTGGAGAATTTCGATCTCTCCGGCCAGCCCAATATCAGCCACACCAGCATCGACACGATGGACAAGTTCCACCAGTTCGTCATCTCCACGCTGGAAGGCATGACCAGCAAATAAGGCCGCGCGCCGAGGCGGCTGGTGCCGTGGCCGCCTCTCCGCGTCGCCCATGATCCGTCAGGAAAGCCGATGGCCCGTCTCGAACCGTCAGTCCGCCTCGCCGCCGCGCTGCTCGTGCTGGGGAGCCTGCCGCATGGCGCATCGGCGCAGACCCCGGCCTCGGCCTGCGACCGGTTCGGCGGCTATGAACTGCAGAACTGCCTTGCCGGTGCGCTCGCCAAGGCCGACAAGGCGCTGAACGCCGCCTATCAGAAGGCGCTCGCCGCCATCGCCGCCGATGCCGACACGCCGGCGGACCAGAAAGTAAGCTGGAAGCAGAATCTCATCGCTGCCCAGAGGGCGTGGCTCGGCTTTCGCGACGCCAATTGCCTGTTCGATCTCATTGGTGCGGAATGGCATTTCGGCACCGGCACCACCGCCGCGCAGCAGCAATGCGTGCTGACCATGACGCAGCAGCGTACCGCCGAGCTGCTCGCCCGCATTCCCTCCGATGGGTGATGCAGAGGACGGACTTTCCGGGCGACCGCTGATCGACAGCGAGGTCTGCCGCGTTGATATCTGGCTGTGGCACGCGCGCTTCGTGAAGGCGCGCAGCCTCGCGGTCGAACTGATCGAGCGCGGGAGGGTCCGTCTCACCCATCACGGCCAGCATTCCCGGCTCGACAAGCCGAGCCGGACGGTGCGGCCGGGCGACGTGCTCACCATCGCGCTTCACGAGCGGGTCGTCGTCGTCCGCGTCGACGCGATCGGGGCGCGACGCGGGCCAGCGGATGAGGCCCGCGGGCTCTATACCCTGCTGACCTAGCTGACTTTGCGTAAGCCCCGGGCAAGCCACGCGGTCTCTTCTGGGCGCCTCCGTCACCGGCGCGTGGAAGATGTCGTTATGCGATTCAATAATTGGCCCATACTGGGGAAAATCTCCCTCGTCGTGGCACTGCTTGGCCTGTGCTCGACCGGCTGCACCGTTTTCGCCGGCTGGCGGATGGTGCAGATGCAGGACGATTACACCGCTCTCATCGAAGGCGATGCGAAGGCCGCGATCGCCTTGGCGCGGATGAATCGGCAGATCGTCTGGTCGGAGCGGTCCATCTTCCATGCCCTCGCCTCCACATCGGCGGAGGAGAATCGCGAGGCGGAAAAGGAACTCAGCCACGGGCTTGAGGAGTTGCACGACTACGCCAACCAGGCCAAGGCTGCCCTTCCCGATCATGCTGGCGCCATCGACGAGCTCGTGAGCCGCTTTGACAGCCAGGTGAAGACCGCCTGCGGCCCGACGATCGCGACGGCCATGAGCGCGACGACGGCGGACGACAAGCACCGCGCCGACCAGATGATGATGGCCGATTGTGAGCCGGCGCTGGACAAAGTGCGTGCCGAAGTCGGCTCCCTCATATCCGCGCTGACGAACGACATGCACCAGCGCGAAGAGGAACTGCACGCGCGCGCCGATGCGACCCTGATCGAACTTTATCTCGGCACGGCCATCGCCATCGCCGCCTGTCTGGCTCTCGCCTTTCTGATCGCACGCAAGGGCATCGTCAGCCCGATCGGCCGCATCGTCGCCGTCATGGATGCGCTGACCTCAGGCCGGTTCCATACCGAGGTCGGTGAAACCGATCGACAGGATGAGGTCGGCCGTCTGGCGCGTGGGCTGGAGCGTTTCCGCCGGGAACTGATCGACAACGAGAATCTGCGCGAGCAGGCAGCTCTTGAGGAGCAGCGGTCGGCCGACCGGCTGCGGCAGCAGAAAGAGGAGATCGCCACCACGTTCGAAAGCCGGATGGGGACTCTGGCCGAATCCTTCTCCAATTCGTCGAGCGAAGTCGCGCAGGCCGCCACCGGCCTCTCCGCGTCGGCCGAGGAGACCACCCGTCAGGCGCGGGCGGTCGGCGACGCGGCGACCGAGGCCTCCTCCAGCGTGCAGGCGGTTGCCGCCTCGACCGAGGAGATGTCCGCCTCGGTTCGCGAGATTGCCGAACAGGTGATCCGTGCGGCGAACATCGCCGACAGCGCCTCCAACGAATCCAGCCGGATCCAGAGCGAGATCGCCGAACTCACCCAGGCCGCGACCCAGATCGGGGCGGTGATCGACCTCATCACCAGCATTGCCGGCCAGACGAACCTGCTGGCGCTGAATGCCACGATCGAGGCTGCCCGTGCTGGCGAGGCCGGCAGGGGCTTCGCGGTGGTGGCTCAGGAGGTGAAGGAACTCGCCAGCCAGACCGCGCAGGCGACCGACGAGATTTCGTCCAAGGTCACCGAGATCCAGAACGCGACCGGCCGTTCGGTGTCGTCGATCGCCCGCATCGCCGGAACGATCAACGAGATCCGCACCGCATCCGCCGCGATCTCGGCAGCCATTGAGGAGCAGGGCGCGGCGACCCGCGAGATCGCCCACAGCACCCAGCATGCCGCCCAGGGCACTCGCGTCGTCAATGACAGCATCGGTGGTGTCGGTGAGGCGGCGGAGAGCACGGGTGCCGCGTCGGTCCAGTTGAAGGGGCTCTCGGAGCATCTCTCCGGCCAGGCGGCCGAGCTCAAGTCGGAAGTGCGCAGCTTCGTGAAGACCCTGCGCGCGGCCTGACCGACGCACACTGAACGCCAGACGTGCCCCGCGGCGCAAGCTGCGGGGCACGTTGCGTTCGGGGTGACATGCGGCGCGACCTATTGCCTGTGAACGGCTTGGGACGGATAGTTTGATCTCGCCTGGCGATGCGCCGTGCGAAACGCCGCGATCGTCACAGCAAGTCGTGCCATGAATCCAACCGAGCTTGACTGGCTGTCCTCCGTCGCCGTGCCGGTGCTCGCCGTTCGCGCCGACATCGTCGTCGCGCTGAACCCGGCCGCGACCATTCTGTTTGGGGACGCGGCCGCCCCGCGCCCGCTGACCCTGTCCGCCCTGTTCGCCGATGAGGCCGGTGGGCTCGCCGCCTATCTGCACGCCTGCGAGGCCGCGCCGGCCTTGAACGCACTCCAGCTCGGCTGCACCCTTGCCGGCGAACGCCGTCATCTGCAGATCGCCGCGCGGCGTCTCTACCCGGCCGGGACGGCCGAATCCCTATGGGTCCTCACCGTGTTGGAGACGCGTGCTCCCCCGTCGGGTACCGTCGGTGCGCCCGGCGCTGCGCCGGGGCGTTGGGTGCATCTTCTCCCGACCATCCTCGACCAGCTTCCGGTGGCGCTGCTGATCGAGGATGATGACGATGTCGGCGTTTTCGCCAATCGCGGCTTCACCGAGATTTTCGAATATGCGCTGGAGGAAATCGCGGCGCTCGACGACTGGTGGCACAAGCTCTACCCAGACCCGCTCATCCGCGAGGCGGCGAAGGTGGAGTGGGCGGCGAAACTCGCCATGGCGCCGAGGGGCGACGGCACCATCTCGACCTCGGAATTCCAGATCCGCGCGGGCGGCGGCCGCGACAAAGTCCTGCAAAGCCACAGCTTCCGAATCGGCGACTATCGCGTGCACTCCTATGTCGATGTCTCGCAGCGACACCAGCTGGCGCTCGACCTGCGCCAGCTCGCCGATACCGATGCGCTCACCGGCGTACTCAACCGGCGCAGCTTCTTCCAGAAGGGCCGCACGCTTGACCGTGTCGGGGAGCCGCTGGCGGCACTGCTGCTGGATATCGATCATTTCAAGGTGGCGAACGACCGCCACGGCCATGCCTTCGGCGACGAGGTGCTGGTCGAGATTTCGGCCCGCGTGCGCGCGGCGCTGAGATCGCGTGACCTGCTCGCCCGCATCGGCGGCGAGGAATTCGCGGTGCTGCTGCCGGGGCTCGACCGCGACGTCGCCCTCGGCGTGGCGGAACGGCTGCGGCAGACGGTGGAAGACGTGCCGGTGACGCGCGGCACAACCCGCCACAGGGTGACGGTCAGCATCGGCGGCGCCTGCGCGTCGACGGCCGAAACTTCGATCGAAGAACTGCTGCTGCACGCCGACCGCGCGCTCTACGCCGCCAAGCACGCCGGCCGGAACTGTGTCTGGTTCGAGGGCGACCGGGCCTGAACGCCATGGCGGACCGTCACGCCACCGGGAAAGCGTGCAGGCGTGGGCGAAAAGGTGGTGAGCCCGTTGGGATTCGAACCCAAGACCCCATGATTAAAAGTCACGTGCTCTACCGGCTGAGCTACGGGCTCCCACCGCGGGGGGATTAAGGGTTTCGGTCGGGCTTGGCAAGCTGCGCATGGTCGCGGCGGATATTCGCGCACAGGCGGTTGCCGTTACGCACGGCCCACGCCGCTCCCCCAGCTTATTGCACGGCTGCAAGATCGTCCTGTCGATCATACCGCTTCCGCCCTGAGGGAACGCCGACTAGCTTGGCGCCACGTCTTCAGCAGGACCGCACCCGGTCCGGCGATCCGATCCCAGGAGTTGATCCCATGGCCAAAGTGCTTGTTCTCTACTACTCGACCTATGGTCACATCGAGACCATGGCCGAGGCCGTCGCCGAAGGCGCTCGCGAGGCGGGTGCGACCGTTGACGTGAAGCGCGTTCCCGAGACCGTCCCGGAAGACATCGCCCGCGCCAACCACTTCAAGCTCGACCAGAAGGCCCCCGTCGCCACGGTCGACGACCTGAAGAACTATGACGCCATCATCTTTGGCGCCGGCACCCGCTTCGGCACGGTCGCCTCGCAGATGCGCAGCTTCATCGACCAGACCGGCGGCTTGTGGTTCGGCGGCGCGCTGGTCGGCAAGGTCGGCTCGGTGTTCACGTCCTCGGCCACCCAGCATGGTGGTCAGGAATCGACCATCCTCGGCTTCCTGCCCACGCTCCTGCATCACGGCATGGTCGTGGTCGGCCTTCCCTATGCCTTTGCCGGCCAGATGGGCCTGGATGAGATCAAGGGCGGCTCGCCCTACGGCGCCGCGACCATCACCGATGGCGACGGCTCGCGTCAGCCGTCCGAGGTCGAACTCGCCGGCGCCCGCTTCCAGGGCAAGCACGTTGCCAGCGTCGCGGCCAAGCTGCACGGCTGAGTTATCAAGGCGGTCATCGATGGCCTTCGCCTTCAATAGCAAAGACTGCACCAAGACGTGGATCCCCGGGTCAAGCCCGGGGATGACGTCGTTTTAGGGGCGTCGCTTAGCGGGACGTCGTCCGAGGACGCGCCGTCGCGCCTCACCGCGCCGGAATATCGCCGCGCGCCCAGCCTTCCTTGACCTCGACCCTGTAGGCCTCGAACCGCCCCTCGCCGATGGCGGCGCGCGCGCCGGCCATCAGGCTCTGGTAATAGGCGAGGTTCACCCAAGTCAGCAGCATCGAGCCGAGCATCTCGTCGCAGCGGATGAGATGGTGGAGATAGGCGCGCGAATAATCCCGCGCTGCCGGGCAGTCGCTCGCCTCGTCCAGCGGGCGCGGATCATTGGCGTGACGGGCGTTCTTCAGGTTGATCTTGCCGAAGCGGGTGAAGGCCAGCGCATGCCGCCCGGCCCGCGTCGGCATCACGCAGTCGAACATGTCGACCCCGCGCGCGACCGCCTCGATCATGTCGTCGGGCGTGCCGACCCCCATCAGATAGCGCGGCTTTTCCGTCGGCAGGATCGGCGCGACCACCTCGATCATCGCCAGCATCACCGCCTGCGGCTCGCCGACCGCAAGGCCGCCGATCGAATAGCCGGGAAAGTCGATATCGATCAGCCCACGCGCCGATTCCTCGCGCAATTGCGGATCGTCGCCGCCCTGCACGATGCCGAACAGCGCCCGGCCTTTGGGCTGGCTCTCGAACGCTTTCTTCGACCGCTCGGCCCAGCGCAGCGAGAGCCGCAGGGCGCGGGCGATCTCGTCCTTGGTCGCCGGCAGCCGCACGCACTCGTCGAGCTGCATCTGGATGTCCGAGCCGAGCAGGCCCTGGATCTCCACCGAGCGTTCCGGCGACAATTCGTGATAGGAGCCGTCAATATGCGAGCGGAAGGTCACGCCCTTCTCGCTCATCTTCCGCAAGCCGGCCAGCGACATGATCTGGAAGCCGCCGGAATCGGTGAGGATCGGGTGCGGCCAGCGCATGAATTCATGCAGGCCGCCCAGTTCCGCCACCCGTTCGGCGGTGGGGCGCAGCATCAGATGATAGGTGTTGCCGAGCAGGATGTCGGCACCCAGCTCGCGCACCTGCTGCGGATACATCCCCTTCACCGTGGCGGCGGTGCCCACCGGCATGAAGGCCGGCGTGCGGATGGTGCCGCGCGGGGTCACGACCTCGCCGAGGCGGGCGGCGCCATCGGTGGCGTTCAGGTGGTAATGGAAATCAGATTGTTCGCTCATGCGCGGGCTTTTGGCAGCAAAAGACAGGCATCGCCATAGGAATAGAAGCGGTAGCCGGTCGCAATCGCGTGGGCATAGGCACGCTTCTGCGTCTCATGGCCGATGAAGGCGGCGACCAGCATCACCAGCGTCGAGCGCGGCAGATGGAAATTGGTCATCATCCCGTCGATGAAGCGGAAGCGGTGGCCGGGCGTGATGAAGATGTCGGTCTCGCCGCGCCATTCGCTCAGCGAGCCATCCTCGGCCGCCGCGCTCTCGATCAGCCGCGTCGCCGTGGTGCCGACGGTGACGACCCGCCCGCCCCGCGCCTTCACCGCATTGAGCGCCGCGACGGTCGCGGCGGACACCTCGCCCCATTCGGCGTGCATCCGGTGGTCGGTGGTGTCGTCCACCTTCACCGGCAGAAAGGTGCCGGCGCCGACATGCAGCGTCACGCGATGCGTCTCGACGCCCCGCTGCGCCAGACGCTGGATCAGCTCGGGCGTGAAATGCAGCCCGGCGGTCGGGGCGGCAACCGATCCTTCCTGATTGGCGAACATGGTCTGGTAGTCGCGCCGGTCCTGCGCGTCATCGGCCCGCTTGGCGGCGATATAGGGCGGCAATGGAATATGGCCGATGCCGGCGATGGCGGCGTCGAGAGCGGCCCCGGCAAGGGTGAAGCGCAGCGTCACCTCCCCGCCCTCGCCTTTCGCCTCCAGCACGGCGTCCAGCGTCTGCGTGCCATCGGGAGAGGCGAAGACGATGGTGTCGCCCGGCGCCAGCCGCTTGCCCGGCCGGGCGAGAGCCAGCCAGCTATCGGGCGCCACGCGCTTGTGCAGCATCGCCTCCACCTCGACGCCCTCACCCTGTGAGGTGGCGCGGCGGCGGATGCCGGCGAGGCGGGCCGGCAGCACCCGCGTATCGTTCACCACCAGCGCGTCGCCGGGCTGGAGAAGCTCCGGCAGGTCGCTCACCCTTGCGTCCGCCAGTTCCGGCTCGGCGCCCGTGCGCACCACCAGCAGCCGCGCCGCATCGCGCGGCGAGACCGGGCGCAGCGCGATCCGCTCATTGGGCAGGTCGAAGTCGAAGAGGTCGACACGCATCGAAAAACTCGGGTTCAGAAACAGCGATCCCGGAGCGTGCTCGCGCACCTCCGGGATGACGCCTTGTCCAATTCGGCGCAGATCAGGCGGCGGAAACGCTCGCCTTGACAATCTTGTCCGGGTTCGAGACCGGCTCGCCGCGCTTGATCTTGTCGACATTCTCCATGCCTTCGACCACCTCACCCCACACGGTGTACTGGCCGTCGAGGAAGGACGCGTCGCCGAAGCAGATGAAGAACTGGCTGTCGCCCGAATCCGGGTTCTGCGCGCGGGCCATCGAGGCCGTGCCGCGCACATGGCGGCCCTTGTTGAACTCGGCCTTCAGCTTCTTGCCGGAACCGCCGGTGCCGTTGCCGAACTGGCCGTCGCCCGTCTGGGCCATGAAGCCCTCGATCACACGGTGGAACGGCACGTTGTTATAGAAGCCCTCGGTGGCGAGCTCGGCGATGCGCGCGACATGGTTCGGCGCGAGATCGGGGCGGAACTTGATCTTCACCGGGCCCTGGGTGGTCTCCAGCAGCAGGAAGTTGGCAGCGTTGTCGGACATGGGTTTCTCCTTGGAAACGGATAGTGGCGGCGCGCGGCGTCTTACTTGACGTCCGCGGCGACCTTCATCGAAATGATCTTGTCGGGGTTCTGCACCGGCTCGCCGCGCTTGATCTTGTCGACATTCTCCATGCCGGAGACGACCTCGCCGATGACCGTGTACTGGCCATTCAGGAACGAGGCATCGCCGAAGGTGATGAAGAACTGCGAATTGGCGCTGTTCGGGGCGGAGGCGCGGGCCATGCCCACCGTGCCGCGCTTGAAGGGCACGTTGGAGAATTCGGCCGGCACGTTCGGGTAGCGCGAGCCGCCGGTGCCATTGCCATACTGGCCGTCGCCGGTCTGGGCCATGAAGCCCTCGATCACGCGGTGGAACGGCACGTTGTCATAATAACCCTCGCGGGCCAGCGTCTTGATCCGCTCGGCATGCTTGGGGGCGATGTCGGCGCGCAGCACGAAGATCACCGGACCTTTGGTGGTCTGCATGATGATGGCGTTCTGCGGATCGACATTGGGCGGCAGCTTCGGCGCCTGCGCCATCGCCGGCACAGCCAGCGCGACGGTGAGGGCGAAGGCGGCGAAAAGGCTTCGGATCATGGAAGGCAACTCCGTTGAGCGAAGGCGGCGGCCGCAAGGGTCAGCGGCGCGGAAAGCGCGCGGTAAGCCGTGCCAGCACGGCCGGGGGAACGAAAGCCGAGACATCGCCGCCCATCGCGGCGATCTGCCTGACGAGCGTGGCGGTGATAGGGCGGGCAATGGGGGAGGCCGGCAGGAAAACCGTCTGGACGGTCGGCTTCAGCACCGCGTTCATGCCGGCCATCTGCATTTCATAGTCGAGATCGGTGCCATCGCGCAGGCCGCGGATCAAGAGATACGCGCCATGCTGCTCGGCCGCGTCGACCACCAGAGTGTCGAAGGTCACGCAGTCGAGACTCGCGCCTTCCTCGGCGGCGATCGGCGCGAACACCTCGCGCAGCATCTCCAGCCGTTCGGCGGCGGAGAACAGGGGCGCCTTGCCGGGATGGATGCCGACGCCGACCACCAGCCGGTCCGCCAGCCGGGCGGCGGCGCGCGCCACTTCGACATGGCCATTGGTCGGCGGATCGAACGATCCCGGATAGAAGGCGGTGCGCGCGGCGCTCATCAGCACTCTCTCAATGCGCGGCAAGCGTTAGCTGTCCCAGCGGCCGGACGCAAGCGCGGCGCGCGGCGCCGGGCCGGGTGCGCCTAACGCTCATCCTTGCCGATCCACTTGGTGACGGTGGGCGCGCGATAGCCGCGCAGCTTGGCCAGCAGTTCCCGCGGGCTCTCGGCCATCACCAGCATGTCGCGATGCTCGCGCCGCATGAAGCCTTCCTCAACCGTATGGTCGAGAAAGCCGAGCAGGCGATGATAATAGCCCTCCACATCCAGCACGGCGCAGGGCTTGGTGTGGTTGCCGAGCTGCGCCCAGGTCCACACCTCGAACAATTCCTCCAGCGTGCCCGCGCCGCCCGGCAGCGCGACGAAGGCGTCAGCCAGTTCGGCCATTTGCGCCTTGCGCTCATGCATGGAGGTGACGACGCGCAGATCCGAAAGGCCGCGATGGCCGACTTCCTTGTCCATGAGGCGCTGCGGGATGATGCCGATCACCTCCCCACCCGCCTCCAGCGCCGCATTGGCCAGCACGCCCATGAGGCCGACGGAGGACCCGCCATAGACCAGCCCGATGCCCTCGCGCGCCAGCGTGGTGCCGAGTGCGGCGGCGGCCTGCGTGTAGGCGGGGCGGCGGCCGGCATTGGAGCCGAGAAAGACACAGATGCGACGCATGGGTTCCTGTCGGAAAAACAAGACTTGCCGGAAAATAGAGCCTGACGTGTGCCGGGCTCGTTCAGTCAAAAGCCGAACATGGAAACGGCGCCGTCACCGGCGCCGCCTCTGGATTTCATGGGCAAAGACAGGCGCTGCCCGCCCTTACTCCACGGCAGCCCCGTCGGCGCTGTCGCCCAGGCTTTCCTCGCCCTCTTCCTCGTTGACGCGCTCCACCGAGACCACCTTCTCATCCTCGGCGGTGTCGAACACGATCACGCCCTGGCTGCCGCGACCGACGGTGCGGATGCCGTTGACCGGGCAGCGGATGAGCTGTCCGCCGTCCGTCACCAGCATGATCTGGTCGCCATCGTCCACCGGGAAGGAGGCGATGAGCGGCCCGTTGCGGTCATTGACCGCCATGGCGACGATGCCTTTGCCGCCGCGCCGGGTGGTGCGGTACTCATAGGACGAGGTGCGCTTGCCGTAGCCATTCTCGGAGAGCGTCAGGATGAACTGCTCGGCGGCGCCCATCTCGATATAGCGGGCCTGGTCGATATCGGCCGGCACCGCGACCGCTTCCTCAACATCTGCCTCAACCGGCGATTCCACCTCTTCCACGCCGCTCTCGGCACCGTTCTGGCTGCGCCGCAACGCATTGGCGAGCTTGGTATAGGCCGCGCGCTCCTCGGCGCTCGCCTCCACATGGCGGATGATGGCCATCGAGATGAGCTTGTCGGCGCCTTCAAGCTGGATACCGCGCACGCCCATGGAATCGCGCCCCTTGAAGACGCGCACCTCGGTGACCGGGAAGCGGATGCACTGGCCGTTGGCGCTGGTCAGCAGCACGTCGTCCTGCTCGGTGCAGAGCTGGACATCGGCGATGGCCTCGCCCTCTTCCAGCTTCATGGCGATCTTGCCGTTGCGATTCACATTGGTGAAATCGGACAGCTCGTTGCGCCGCACCGTGCCGCCCGTGGTGGCGAACATGATCTGTAGCCGGCTCCACGTCTCCTCGTCCGGCAGCGCCATGATCGAGGTGATGCGCTCGCCTTCGGTCAGCGGAAGAATGTTCACTAGGGCCTTGCCGCGCGCCTGCGGCGCGGCGATGGGCAGGCGCCACACCTTGAGCTTGTAGACCTGCCCCTTGGACGAGAAGAACAGCACCGGGGCGTGGGTGGAGGCGACGAACAGGCGGGTGACGAAATCCTCGTCCCGCGTCTGCATCGCCGAGCGGCCCTTGCCTCCGCGCCGCTGCGCCCGATAGGTCGAGAGCGGCACGCGCTTTACATAGCCCGCATGCGAGACGGTGACGACCATGTCCTCGCGGGCTATGAGGTCTTCGTCCTCGAAATCGCCTTCCGCCTCGATGATCTCGGTCTTGCGCGGCGTGCCGAATTCCGCTTTCACCGCAAGGAGTTCGTCCTTGACGATGGTGCGGATGCGCTCGCGGCTGGCCAGAATATCGAGATATTCGCGGATCTCCACGGCGATCTTGTCGAGCTCGTCCGCCACCTCGTCACGGCCGAGCGCGGTGAGGCGCTGCAGGCGCAGATCGAGAATGGCGCGGGCCTGCTCGAAGGAGAGCCGGTAGGTATTGTCCGGGCCGAGGCGATGGCGCGGATCGTCGATCAGCGCGATCAGCGGGGCGACGTCGAGCGCCGGCCAGTCGCGCGTCATCAGCGCCTCGCGCGCGCTCGCCGGATCGGGCGAGGTGCGGATGGTGTGGATGATCTCGTCAATATTGGCGACGGCGATGGCGAGGCCGACCAACACATGGGCGCGGTCGCGCGCCTTGCGCAGCAGGAATTTTGTGCGCCGGCTAACAACATCCTCGCGGAACGCGACGAAGGCGGTCAGCAGGTCGAGCAGGTTCATCAGCGCCGGCTTGCCGCCGTTCAGCGCCACCATGTTGACGCCGAACGAGGTCTGCAACGCGGTCATGCGGTAGAGATTGTTCAGCACGACTTCCGCCTGGGCGTCGCGCTTGATCTCGAACACGACGCGCATGCCCTCGCGGGAGGATTCGTCGCGGATTTCCGCAATGCCTTCCAGCCGCTTCTCGCGCACCAGTTCGGCGATGCGCTCGATCATCGTCGCCTTGTTCACCTGATAGGGAATCTCGGTGACGATGATGGCGTCGCGGTCCTTGCGGATTTCCTCGATGGTCGCGCGCGAGCGCATCGGGACGGAACCGCGGCCGGTCAGATAGGCCTGACGGATGCCGGTGCGCCCGAGAATGAGGGCCCCGGTGGGGAAATCCGGGCCGTGGATGTAGTCGAGCAGTTTCTCGATATCGAGCGAGGGATCGTCGATCAGCGCGATGCAGGCATCCACCACCTCGCCGAGATTATGCGGGGGTATGTTGGTCGCCATGCCGACCGCGATGCCGCCGGCGCCATTGACCAGAAGGTTCGGCACGCGGGCGGGGAGCACGGTCGGCTCCTGCTCGCGCCCGTCATAATTCGCCTGGAAATCGACCGTGTCCTTGTCGAGATCGTCCAGCAGCGTCATCGCCGGCTTGGCGAGGCGCACCTCGGTGTAGCGTTCGGCCGCGGGCGGGTCGCCGTCGACGGAACCGAAATTGCCCTGACCGTCGATCAGCGGCAGGCGCATGGAGAAGTCCTGCGCCAGACGCACCAGCGCGTCATAGATCGCCTGGTTGCCGTGCGGATGGTACTTACCCATCGTGTCGCCGGTGACGCGGGCGGATTTGTTGTAGGGCCGCTCCGGCGTGTAATTGTTCTCGCGCATCGAGAACAGGATGCGGCGATGCACCGGCTTCAGCCCGTCGCGCACGTCAGGCAGCGCACGCGAGACGATGACGCTCATCGCGTAGTCGAGGTAGCTGCGCGAGAGCTCGTCGGTGATGGAAACGGGCCGGATATCCGTCGGGCCGGGGCCCTCCGGCTTGGACGTATCGGAATCGGACAAGGAAGGACTTTCCGCAGTTGCCGAACAGGTAGGATTGTCTAGCCGATTCCACTCGAAAACACCAGCCGCAGCCCGATTTCAGCCGCCGCAAAACCTGCGTAAAATCAATGGATTACAGCCGTGATTTCGCAAGCTGTGGAGATCGTGGCGGAAGCAAGGCGACAGAGTATCCCGGCACCTCCCTGGCTGGCGCCTTGCTCTGCCGTCGGCATGAAGGCCGGACGACGGCCCCCGGGGCATCCGTGTTCCGAGCGGCGCCCCCGCTGTGGGAACGATCGGAGAGCCTTCCGTCCGCGCAAGGCCGCGCCGGCCCTCCCCACCTCAGCCACTCGCCGGGCCCGTTGCCGGCCAATGGAGACGACGCGTCGGCGGTGCGGGTCCGCTGGGCCGGCCCCGCCATGGGCCATCACCTCACCACCGGAGCCTCTCCAGCTCCGGCGCGGGCTCTTGCGAAAACGCCTCTGTTGGCGGCAGATGGCGCAGACCGGGGGGTATCATGCTGGATTATGTGTTTTCCGCCGCCGTCACCATGCTGGTGGTGATCGACCCGGTGGGGCTGGCGCCGCTGTTCCTGGCGGTGACGCATGACCTGTCGCCGCAGGAGCGGCGGCAGGTGGCCTGGCGCTCCTCGGTCCTCGCGCTGGCGATCCTCGTGTTCTTCGGCGTGGTCGGCGCCCCGCTGCTCGGCGCGCTCGGCATCACCCTGCCCGCCTTCCGCATCGCCGGCGGGCTGCTGCTTTTCACGATTTCCTTCGAGATGGTGTTCGGTCGCCGCACCGAGCGTACCTTCGACACCAATGCGTCGGCAGCGCGCGATCAGGCGCTGCGCATGCTCGCGGTGTTTCCGCTCGCCATCCCGCTGATGGCCGGGCCCGGCGCCATCACCGCCATGCTGCTGCTGGCGGGCGAGGCGCATGGCGACCCGGCAAGGCTGGCGGCGCTGTTCGGCATCACGCTGCTGGTGATTGCGAGCTGTCTTCTGGTCTATCTCGCGGCCGGCCGGGTCGACCGGTTGCTGGGCGTCACCGGCAACGCCATCCTCTCGCGCCTGCTCGGCGTGGTGCTGACCGCGCTGGCCGTGCAGTTCGTCATCGACGGCATCCGCGCGGCGTTTTTGAGCTGAGCCTGCTCAGGCGGGAGGGCCCGAAGACCGCGTTTCAGGCCCCCGCGCCGCAGATTGCTGGTGTCACGGCTCGGACGGCAACGTTAATCCCGGCCGCCAAGACCCTTCCAGCCCACCTGGATCAGGCCCGGCATCGGTGAGGCCGTCTCGCGCGTGATAGCCGCCGGGATTCCGGAAGCGCGGGGAGGCGCCAAGACGACCAAGCCCCACGCCGAACAAGCCCCGCGCGGGATCGTCCGGCCCGCCTCAGAACGGGATATCGTCGTCGAGATCGCCGCCGAACTTGCCGCCGCCCGGGGCCGGGGCCGAGGCCGGCTTGCGGTCATTGCCGCCGAAGGAGCGCCCGCCACCCGCGCCGCCGAGGCTGGCCCCGCCGGAATAGCCGCCGCCCGAGCCGAAGTCGCTGCTGCCGGAACCGTAATCGTCGCCGCCACCCTCACCGCCGCTACCGCCGCCGCGGCTGTCGAGAATGGTCAGCTCGCCGCGATAGGCGCGCAGCACCACTTCGGTGAAATAGCGTTCGCCGCCATTCTGGTCGGTCGCCTTGCGGGTCTCCAGCTGGCCTTCGATGTACACCTTGGTGCCCTTGCGCAGGTACTGCTCAGCGACCTTCAGCAGGTTCTCGTTGAAGATCACCACGCTGTGCCACTCGGTGCGCTCCTTGCGCTCGCCGGAGGCCTTGTCGCGCCAGGTCTCGGAGGTGGCGATGCGCAGATTGCAGACCCGCCCACCATTCTGGAAGGTGCGTACTTCCGGATCGCGGCCGAGATTGCCGATCAGGATCACCTTGTTCACGCTGCCCGCCATATTGTCCTCCGAGAGCAATCGAACGCACGCGGCGGAGCGCGCGCGTTCAGACACCGCACATTATCCCATCCGCCGCCGGCATGCGCCCCCTGCGGCCACTCCTGTCCACACAAGCCTCACGCCGGTGACGGCCGGGCGCTTGAATGTTCTTGTTATGTTCCTAGCATTAGGGCTAATCTGACGCAAGACGTGTCGAACCGTGACGAGTCGTCCGTTGCAGCTTGGCGGAGCCGCATTATGTTAGCTGGCGTGATTGCACAGGGAGCACTCCCATCATGAACCACCCGCACAGAAGCCGGCGCGCCCGCGCCACCGCCATCGCCCTGCGTGCCGAGGATGCCCGGCAGGCTCTGATCCGCCGTGCCCTCCTCGCCGTAAGCGGCGGGCTGATTGCGGCTGCCGCCGTCGCGGCCCTCGCCCTGCGGGGCGCCGGTATCTGATCCGCGCCGGGACGGGCGGCCGCCCCCGCGTTAGACCCTTGGCACTGCCCGTCGAAGAAGAGACCGGAATGAAGGATCGCGTGGACCTCCCGCGCCGCGACGCCCGTTCGATTACCATTCGTGGCGCGCGCGAGCATAATCTCAAGAATGTCGATCTGGAGATTCCGCGCGACAGCCTCGTCGTGTTCACGGGATTGTCCGGCTCCGGCAAATCGTCGCTGGCGTTCGACACCATCTATGCCGAAGGCCAGCGCCGCTATGTCGAGAGTCTCTCGGCCTATGCCCGCCAGTTTCTGGAGATGATGCAGAAGCCGGACGTCGACCAGATCGACGGCCTGTCGCCGGCCATTTCCATCGAGCAGAAGACCACCTCGAAGAATCCACGCTCGACGGTCGGCACCGTCACCGAGATCTACGATTATATGCGCCTGCTCTGGGCGCGCGTCGGCGTGCCCTATTCGCCCGCCACCGGCCTGCCGATCGAGAGCCAGACGGTCAGCCAGATGGTCGACCGCATCCTCGCTCTGCCGGAGAAGACGCGGCTGTTCCTGCTGGCGCCGGTGGTGCGCGGGCGCAAGGGCGAGTACCGCAAGGAACTGGCGGAGTTCCAGAAGAAGGGCTTCCAGCGCGTCAAGATCGACGGCCAGTTCCACGAGATTGCCGAGGCCCCGGCGCTCGACAAGAAGTTCAAGCACGATATCGATGTGGTGGTGGACCGGCTCGTGGTGCGCGGCGACATCGCCGGGCGCCTCGCGGATTCGCTGGAGACCGCGCTCGGCCTGGCCGACGGCATCGCGGTGCTGGAATTCGCCGACGAGAAGGAAGAGAACGGCGAGGCCCGCCGCATCATCTTCTCGGAGAAATTCGCCTGCCCGGTTTCCGGCTTCACCATTTCCGAGATCGAGCCGCGGCTGTTCTCCTTCAACAATCCGTTCGGCGCCTGCCCGGTCTGCGACGGCCTCGGCCATGAAAGCAAGATCGACCCCGATCTCATCGTGCCGGACAAGTCGCGCACGCTGAAGCAGGGCGCCATTGCTCCCTGGGCAAAGTCCTCCTCGCCCTATTACGGCCAGACGCTCGACGCCCTCGCCCGCCATTATGGCTTCAAGCTGACCACCCAATGGTCTGATCTGCCGGAAAAGGCGCAGAAGGTCATCCTGCACGGTTCGGGGCCTGAGGTGATCCGCTTCGTCTATGATGACGGCATCCGGGCCTATGAAACGGCGAAGACCTTCGAGGGCATCGTCACCAATCTGGAGCGCCGCTGGCGCGAGACGGATAGCGACTGGGCGCGCGAGGAAATCGGCAAATATTTCTCCGCCGTCCCCTGCGCCGCCTGCCATGGTTACCGGCTGAAGCCTGAGGCGCTGGCGGTGAAGATCGCCGGCAGTCATATCGGCGAGGCCGCGCAATTATCCGTGCGCACCGCGCTGGACTGGTTCGGCACCCTGCCCGGCCGACTCACCGACAAGCAGAACGAAATCGCCGTCCGCATCCTCAAGGAAATTCGCGAGCGGCTCGCCTTCCTGCTCGATGTCGGGCTGGATTATCTCACTTTGGCGCGCGCCTCGGGCACGCTGTCGGGCGGCGAAAGCCAGCGCATCCGCTTGGCGTCGCAGATCGGCTCGGGGCTGACCGGCGTGCTCTATGTGCTGGACGAGCCCTCCATCGGTCTGCACCAGCGCGACAATGAGCGCCTGCTCGGCACGCTGCGCCGGCTGCGCGACCTCGGCAACACCGTCATCGTGGTCGAGCATGACGAGGACGCCATCATGGCGGCCGACTATGTCGTGGATGTCGGCCCCGGCGCTGGCGTGCATGGCGGGCGCATCGTCGCGCAGGGCACGCCGCCGGAAATTTTGGCCAATCCGAACTCGCTCACCGGAAAATATCTCACCGGCGAACTCAGCGTGCCCGTGCCCAAGCGCCGCAAGCCGGATCGCAAGCGGCTGCTGCGCGTGGTCAATGCCCGCGCCAACAATCTGAAGAACGTCACGGCGGAAATCCCGCTCGGCCTGTTCACCGCCGTCACCGGCGTGTCGGGCGGCGGCAAGTCGACCCTGCTGGTCGATACGCTCTACAAGGCGGTGGCGCGCCGGCTGAACGGCGCCTCCGAGCCGCCGCTGGCGCATGACGGGCTGGAGGGGCTGGAGCATCTCGACAAGGTCATCGATATCGACCAGTCGCCGATCGGCCGCACCCCGCGCTCCAACCCGGCCACCTATACCGGCGCCTTCACGCCGATCCGCGAATGGTTTTCCGGCCTGCCGGAGGCCAAGGCGCGCGGCTATGGGCCGGGCCGCTTCTCGTTCAACGTCAAGGGCGGACGCTGCGAGGCCTGCCAGGGCGACGGCGTCATCAAGATCGAGATGCACTTTTTGCCCGACGTCTACGTCACCTGCGATGTCTGCAAGGGCAAGCGGTACAATCGCGAGACGCTCGAAGTCACCTTCAAGAACAAGTCGATCGCCGACGTTCTCGACATGACGGTCGAGGAAGGCGCGGAGTTCTTCAAGGCGGTGCCGGCGGTGCGCGAAAAGCTGGAGACGCTCTCGCGCGTGGGCCTCGACTATATCAAGGTCGGCCAGCAGGCGAACACGCTGTCCGGCGGCGAGGCGCAGCGGGTGAAGCTCTCCAAGGAACTGTCGCGCCGCGCCACCGGCCGCACGCTCTATATCCTCGACGAGCCGACCACCGGCCTACATTTTCACGACGTCGCCAAGCTCCTGGAAGTGCTGCACGAACTGGTCGAGCAGGGCAATACGGTGGTGGTGATCGAGCACAATCTCGAAGTCATCAAGACCGCCGACTGGGTTCTCGACCTCGGCCCCGAGGGCGGCGATGGCGGCGGCGAGATCGTCGCGGCCGGTCCGCCGGAGGTCATCGCCAAGACCGAGCGCAGCCACACCGGCCGCTTCCTCGCCGAGGTGCTGGCCCGCCGCCCGCTGAAACCCCGCCGGGCGGCGGAGTGAGGCGGAGTCGAGTGACGGATTAGCAGGCGCGCGCGGATAAGTCGTGGATGGCCGGGCCAAGCCCGGCCATGGCGTCGCGATGGGGGGGAAGGTCGCTGTCGCAGGCTCAGCGACGCAGGCTGATCATCATCCCCACGACGCCGTCAGCTCCAGACACCGTCATCCCCGGGCTCGGCCCGGGGATCCACGACTTTGGCCGAGGACCGGCAGCGCACGCGCTCGGCATCGCAGGACGCGTAAACATCGCACAGCCCTCGTCCTGACGCCCTTCCCTCAGGCGCCCTCGCGCACCCGCACCAGATGCACCGTCACCGCCATCAGCACGATGGTCGCACCGAACTGATGCGCCAGCGCGATGTCGATCGGCACCTGATGGATCAGCGTGAAGACGCCCAGCATCGCCTGCGCCAGCACCAGCCCGAAGATCAGCAGCGCCCGCTGCCGGGCCGGCCCGCCGGCCCGCCGGGCGGCGAGATAATGGCCAAGCGCCAGCGCCAGCAGCACATAAGCCACCAGCCGGTGGTTGAACTGCACGGTCAGCACATTCTCGAACACGTTCCGCCAGGCGGGTTCCTGCACCAAGAGGTTCGCCATGGGCGGCACCAGATGACCGTCCATCAGCGGCCAGGTCGTGTAGGTGAGCCCCGCGTCGAGGCCGGCAACGAGCCCGCCGAGGAAGATCTGCAACACCACCACGCCGAGCAGGATATGCGCGTTGGTGCGCAGCCAGGCCGGCACCACCTGCGGCGCGCGCGCCGGCTTCAAGGACACTGCGACCGCGACGGTGGCGGCGAGAATGATGCAGGCCAGCGTCAGATGGGTAGCGAGCCGGTACTGGCTCACATCCACCCGGTTCACCAGCCCGGAGGCGACCATCCACCAGCCGACGGCGCCCTGCAGCCCGCCCAGCACGAACAGCCCGCCCAGCTTCCAGCCGAGCGGCCGGTCGATCAGCCCGCGCCACAGGAAGAACAGGAAGGGCAGCAGGAAGGCGAAGCCGATCACCCGGCCGAGCAGCCGGTGGCCCCACTCCCACCAGAAGATGTATTTGAACTCGTCGAGGCTCATGCCCCGGTTGATCTGGATATATTGCGGGATCTGCCGGTACTTTTCGAACTCGACCTGCCACTGCGCCGCCGAGAGCGGGGGCAGCGTGCCGGTCACCGGCTTCCATTCGGTGATCGACAGGCCCGATTCCGTGAGCCGGGTCGCCCCGCCGACCACCACCATCAGAACGATCAGCGCCGCCACGGCATAGAGCCAGATCCGCACCGGACGCAGGCGATCTCCCGCATCGGTGGCGGGCAGCGGCCGACCGGCGGCGAGACTGAGTTGATCAAGGGCCATCACGCGCTCCTGGCAATGGCGGCCGCCAGCCCCTTTGGCCGCCTCGGCCGGGCGACTTCCTCCCCGGCCCGGCGAGCGATATAGAGGCGGACCGAGGCGTGCAACGAGACTCTTTGTCCCGCGCCGCCCCCTTCATCGCAAGGCCCGAGGAGCCACGCATGAGCGAGACCCCTGCGAGCAAGATTGGCGCGCGCCAGACACCGGCCGGCCCCACCAAAGGCCTGCCGCCGCGGCTACGCAAATTCATCGGAACGGTGGCGATGCTGGCGCTGGTCATCGTCTGGGCGCTGGCCGCCATGGCGCTGGCGCAGGGGCGCGTGACCACCCTGCCCGGCTATGCCCAGTTCTTCGCCTATGTCTTTCTCGGCATTGGCTGGGTGATCCCGGCCGCCTTCATCATCCGCTGGATGCAGAAATACGACCGCCGGCCGGAAACGCTCTGAGGTCACAACAGCGTGAGACCGGCGCTCAGGCGGCCTGCGGCAGCGGCGCGGGGGTGGGAGCCGGCATCTCGGTGAAGGTCACCATGGCGATGTCGCCGAAACCCTGCGCGGCGAGGTGGTCGAAGGCGTGAACCGCGTCGGTCGCCGGGCCGCCCGGTTGGGTGACGAGAATCAGCGTCGGCTTCAGCGCGGCGATACGCTCGGCCCCTTCCGCCGTGCCGAGCGGCGGGGCGGCGACCACCACATGGTCATAGGTCTGCATCAGCGCGCGCAGGATCAGCGTCAGCCGGTCCGCGCCCACCAGCCCGCTCGCCTCGCAGGCGCCGCGTCCGGGCGGAATGACATGGCACCGCGAGGCCGCCTCGCGGTGGATCGCGTCGGAGAAGCTGGCGACGCCAAACAGCAGGTCGGTGAGGCCGGGGGCGCGCGGATCGGCGGTCAGCTCCGCCAGCGCCGGCGCCATCACGTCGAGGCAGACGATCACGGTGCGCCGTTCCGGCGCGGCCAGCGAGCGGGCGAGCGCCAGCGCGCAGCGGGCGATTCCCTCATCCGTCGAGGGGCCCGTCACCACCACCAGCCGGGCGGCATCGCCGCGCAGTTCGACCATGCGCGACAGGTCCGCGAGTTCCCCCTCGCGCGAAAGATGGCGGCGGGGCAGGAGATCGCCCTCCTCCGCATAATCCACGCTCTCGCCGCCGATCCACGGCAGATGCTGGGCCGCGCCTTCGCGGGCCAGCTCGGGAAGCTGAGGCACTGTAGCCGGCGGCGCGGGCGGGTTGCTCCGGCGGCGGCGGCGAAACATCTGCAGACCGAAGGCAAAGCCGAAAACGCCGAGCGCGGCGCCGCCCGCCGCAAGGGCCGGCGCGGGCGCGAGCGCCTCGGCAGGCGCCTGCGCCCGAACCGCGAGCCGGGCGGGCATGGCGATGGGGCCGCCTGATTCCATGTTGAAGGCGCCCCGCGCCTGGCGCAGGCGCAGATAGCCATCGGCGAAGGCATTGGCGACTTCCGCGGCGAGCGCGGGATGGGGGGCGACGAAGCGGATCGTCGTCTGCCCGTCCGCCCGGTCGCTCACGCTCAGCCCGCCCTCGACGGCCCGCAAGGCCGCCAGATCGCCGGTCGAGGCCGTCGCAGGCGCGCCGAGCAGCGCGTTCAACCGGTCGGTAAGTGTCAGGCTGCGGCCCGCGAGCCGCTCGGCCAGCCGGCTGTCGTCCAGCACCTGCCGGGCGAATTCGCGCGAGGAAATGATCTGTGCCCGCGTCGCGGCGGCCGCCATACCGCGCGCTTCCGGCAGCAGGCGGGCCTCAGCCGCATAGCGCGGCTCGACGGCGAGGCCGACGAGACTGCCGGCCAGAACGGCCAGCAGGCTGGGAACGAGAAGATGGCGGCGATAGAGATGCCAGCTCCTGCGCAGCCGGTGCCGGCCCGGCGCCGCTTCAGCCGTGGCGATCGGGGCCGCGCCGGGCATGGCTGCGCTCTCCGCCCCTTCGGCCGGGGCCATCTCACGCGCAATGTCGGGCTCATCCACCATGGGCCCATTAGGCGCCATTGTGGTTTCCACCGTGTTAAAGCGCGGCGCGCTCCGGCGGGTACCGCGCTTTAATGTAGCGCGGCGGCGGGCGCGTCCGGTTTGTCGTGGATGGCGAAGCGGTCGACCAGCGTCGCGCTCGCTTCGTTGAGGCCGATCACCTCGACGCTGGCGCCCGCCTTGCGGAATTTCAGCACCGCCTTGTCGAGCGCGCCGATCGAGGTGATGTCCCAGAAATGCGCGTGGGTGAGGTCGATCACCACCTCGCGCGCCGGGTTGTCGAAATCGAAGCCGGCGAGGAACACCTCGGAGGAGGCGAAGAAGATCTGCCCCTCGACCACGAAGGTGATGCGCCCCGCCGCCTCGTCGATGATCTCGCCGACGCTGACGAGCTGCGAGACCTTGCCGGCGAAGAACACGCCCGACAGCAGCACCCCGACCAGCACGCCGATGGCGAGGTCATGCGTTGCCACCACCGTGATGACGGTGGCCAGCATGACGATGGAGGAGGAGCGCGGATTGCTGCGCAGCTCCAGAATCGAGCGCCAGGAGAAGGTGCCGATCGAGACCATGATCATCACCGCCACCAGCGCCGCCATCGGGATGATGCGCACGATGTCGTCCAGCACGAGGATAAGGAACAGCAGGAAGGCACCGGCGACGAAGGTGGACAGCCGCCCGCGCCCGCCGGAGGTGACGTTGATGACCGACTGGCCGATCATCGCGCAGCCGCCCATGCCGCCGATCAGCGCCGAGGCGATGTTGCTGGCGCCCTGCCCGACGCATTCCTGGCTCTTATTGCTCAGCGTGTCGGTCATGTCGTCGACGATCTGCGCGGTGAGCAGCGATTCGAGCAGGCCAACCGCTGCCAGCGTCAGCGAATAGGGCAGGATGATCTGCAGCGTCTCCAGGTTAAGCGGAACATCCGGCAGGGTGAACATTGGCAGGCTGGAGGGCAGTTCGCCGAGATCGCCGACCGTGCGCAGGTCCACCCCGCTCCACCAGGCAAACAGCGTGAGCGCTGCGATGGCGACCAGCGGCGAGGGCACCGCCTTGGTGAGGCGCGGGAACAGATAGATGATGGCGAGGCCCACCGCGATCATCGGGTAGGTCTCCAGCGGCACCCCGATCAACTCGGGCAACTGCGCCATGAAGATGAGGATGGCCAGCGCGTTGACGAAGCCGGTGATGACCGAGCGCGAGACGAAGCGCATCAGCCGCCCGACCTTCAGCGCGCCGGCCACAAGCTGGATAAGGCCCATCAGAATGGTCGCGGCGAACAGGTATTGAAGTCCGTGGTCGCGCACGAGGGAGACCATCACCACGGCGGTCGCCGCGGTCGCCGCCGAGATCATGCCCGGCCGTCCGCCGACAATGGCGGAGACGCAGGCGATGGCGAAGGAGGCGAACAGCCCCACTTTCGGATCGACGCCGGCAATCACCGAGAAGCCGATCGCTTCCGGAATGAGGGCGAGGGCGACGACGATGCCGGCAAGAATGTCGGCGCGGATATTGGAGGTCCAGTCGCGGAAATAGCGTGAGGTCAATGTCATGTGAGAAATCTTCGCAAAGAGCGGGCGTCCGCCGGAAAGCGGGCAAGACGGGCGCTGACTGTGCGTGATCCGGCGGATCGGCGGCCGGAAGAGCCACCCGGAGTTTCACCGGGTCCTGATGAATGACCCTCACCTAACGCGATACGCGCTGCGGCGCAACATGAACACGCAGCGCGGAGGCGCCGGCCGGTTCGGCAGGGTGGGCTATGCCTCGCGGCCCTGTATTTGGGCTAATGGTCGGAGCGGCGGGATTCGAACCCACGACCCCTAGTCCCCCAGACTAGTGCGCTAACCGGACTGCGCTACGCTCCGACTGCCGCGAGGCGAGGTCTGTCTAGCCATTTGCGCCGCGCGACGCAAGCCGGCGCTTGTCGCCATCCCCGCTGCTTTCTTCCGGGTCGGTCGTGTCGGGCTCCGGGCCCACCGATTCCTCGGTCGCGGCGCTCAGCCGCTGGAACAGACCGAGCGAGAGAAGCGTCGCGCAGGCGGCAGCTACCAGCAGCGCGGGATAGACCACATGGGAGGGGTCCTCGCGCGCGGTCTCGAACACCAGCACCAGGGCCTCCAGGAACAGCGCGATGATGATGGTGGAGACGAATTTGGTCAGCCCCCGCCGCGCATCGGCCGCCGTGCGCCGCTCGCGCCCGGCCGGCACTTCCTCCTCGAAGAAATACTTCGCCACGTCGAACAGGGCGATGGCGACGATGAGATAGCCCACCGCGCCCAGCAGCGCGTCGGGCGAGACACCCCCGCCGGACAAGGCGCCGGCTAGCGCCGTATAGGGCGCGTAGACCAGCAGGGCTGCCGCCACCACCATGATGGCGCAGGCGGCGAGGGCGAAGACAAGGCGGATGACGAAGCTCATGGGGGTACCCCGGTGAAGACCGACGGTAACTAGGTCGCCCCTCCTCGCCGGCAAGGGCAGGAACGGCAGGGAATGGCCGGCACGCGCCCTACCCCGCGCGGCCTCGCCGCTTCGCATCGGCCGGCGCTATACTGGCCGCTCCCGGAGACCGCGATGAATCAGCCCGCTTCCCATCACCCCGCTCCCCATCATGCCGGGCCACCGCCCGGCCCGAGCACCACCCCGCCGGTGATGATCCCGCCCTGCGAGGCGGCGCTGGCGCTGATGGAGGCGCGACGCTCGGCGCCGCTGCGCGGTCTGGTCGAGCCCGGCCCGACGCCGCAGGAGCTTGCGCGGATGCTGCGCCTCGCCGCCCGCGTGCCGGATCACGGACGACTGGTGCCGTGGCGCTTCATCGTGATCGCCGGAGAGGCCCGCCAACAGCTCGGCGCGCGGCTCGATGCGCTCTATGCCGCGCAGAACCCGGAGTTGCCGCCCTCCAAGGCGGATATGTGGACGCTGTATCTGGCGCGCGCGCCGGTGACGGTGGTGCTGGTCGCCCGTCCCGACCCCGCCGCCAAAGTGCCGGAATGGAATCAGGTGCTCTCCGTCGGCGCCGCCGGCATGGCGCTCACTCTGGCGGCGCGCGCGCTGGGCTTCGCCACGCAATGGCTGCTGAAATGGCCGGGCCGCGACCCGCAGGCGGCGGCGCTGTTGGGAGCCAAGGCCGACGAGCGCATCGCCGGCTTCATCCATATTGGTCGCCCGGTGGCCAAGGCCGAGGACCGGCCGCGACCGGTCCTCGACGAGGTGGTGAGCGTGTGGGCGCCCGATCAGTCGATGTCGAACGACACGCCCTGAGCGAGCGGCAACTGGCGCGAATAGTTGATGGTGTTGGTGGCCCGCCGCATATAGGCCTTCCACGCATCCGAGCCCGCCTCGCGCCCGCCGCCGGTCTCCTTCTCGCCGCCGAAAGCGCCGCCGATCTCGGCGCCGGAGGGACCGATATTCACATTTGCGATGCCGCAATCCGAGCCTTCCGCCGACATGAAGGTCTCCGCCTCGCGCATGTCATTGGTGAAGATCGAGGAGGACAGGCCCTGCGGCACGCCGTTCTGCAGCTTGATGGCTTCCGGCAGGCCCGAGCAGCGCAGCACATAGAGAATCGGCGCGAAGGTCTCGTGGCGGACGATCTCGACCTGCTCGTCGATCTCCACCAGCGCCGGGCGGACATAATAGGCGTCCGCCGCGCCCGCGACATCCACGCGCTCGCCGCCATGCACCCGCGCCCCGGCCGCGCGGGCGGCCTCCAGCGCCTTCTGCATGTTGTCGAAGCCGTCCTTGTCGATCAGCGGGCCGATCAGCGTCGCCGCCGCGCGGGGATCGCCGATGCTCACCGAGGCGTAGGCCTTGGCGAGGCGCGGCACGAGCGTGTCATAGACGCTCTCATGCACGATCAGCCGGCGCAGCGAGGTGCAACGCTGGCCCGCCGTGCCCATGGCGGCAAAGGCGATGCCGCGCAGCGCGAGATCGAGATCGGCCGAGGGGCAGACGATGGCGGCGTTGTTGCCGCCGAGTTCGAGGATGGAGCGGCCGAAGCGCCGTGCCACGCGCTCGCCGACGATGCGGCCCATGCGGGTGGAGCCGGTGGCCGAGACGACCGGCACGCGCGGATCGTCGGTCAGCGCCGCGCCGACATCGGCCCCGCCAATCAGGAGCTGGGAGAGCCCCTTGGGCGCGGTGCCGAAAACGGCCGCGGCGCGCTCGAACAGCGCCTGCACGGCGAGCGCGGTGAGCGGGGTCTTCTCCGAGGGCTTCCACAGCAGGCTGTTGCCGCACACCAGCGCCAGCGCCGCGTTCCACGACCAGACGGCGACCGGGAAGTTGAAGGCGGTGATGATCGCCACCGGGCCGACCGGGTGCCAAGTTTCCATCATGCGATGGCCGGGCCGCTCCGAGGCGATGGTGAGGCCGTAGAGCTGGCGGGAGAGGCCGACCGCGAAATCGCAGATGTCGATCATCTCCTGCACCTCTCCGAGGCCCTCGGAGAGGACCTTGCCGGCTTCCAGCGTCACCAGCCGGCCAAGCTCGGCCTTGTGGGCGCGCAGTTCCTCGCCGAGCAGGCGCACCAGTTCGCCGCGGCGCGGGGCCGGCACGGTGCGCCAGGCCTCGAAGGCGTCGACCGAGCGCGTCACCGCATCCGCGACATGGGCCGCGCTCGCCTCGGCCACATGGGCGACGGTCTCGCCGGTGATGGGCGAGCGGCTCTGCCGCGCCCCGCCGCGCCAGCTCGCATCCGGTACGCCGAGGGCGCGCATCAGTTCCGCGACCTCCTGCGCCACCGGCCTGTGGGCGTCGCCCTCTGCGCTCCTGTTCGCCATGACACTCAACTCCTTTGCCGGCCTGCGCCGGATGATCCGCATCCCGGCTGAATAGCATCCCGGCACGGATCAAATCCATTGCGGCTTTCCGCCGAGAGAAGCCGACGCTGTGCCGGCTCAGTTTTCGCCGGGCCGCTCTGCGCCCTGCCCCAGCGATGCCGGCGCTGCGCTGGCATTATCTTGTCTGCCTTTGCGTATAAGCGGGGGATGCAAGAAAATATCGTTCCATTGTGCTTGCAGATGAGAAGAGACTGATCCATTCTGAGCATACGGGATTTGTTGTGCTTTATACCAGCATCAGACTTTCGTTGCCCGTTTCCAGCCATGAAATCGTGATCACCTCGCCACATTTCCTTTCCATTTGGTTGCATCGGATGCAACTGGAGAAGGAACGAGGTATTGACGGCTTGGGGAATGGGACGGGTTGCCATGGCGGCATGCGCTTTGGGGATCATCTGCACCGCCAGCGGCAAACCTGCGCTAGCTGAAACCAACAAGACGATTCAGACGACTGGGATGGCCTCCTATTATGGCTATGGCGGCCGCACGGCCAATGGCGAACGGCACAACGCCGCGGCCATGACGGCGGCCCACCGCACCCTGCCCTTCGGCACCAAGGTGCGTGTCACCAACACCGCGAATGGCCGCACCGTGGTCCTTCGCATCAATGATCGCGGGCCCTTCATTCGCGGCCGCATCATCGACGTGTCGACCGCTGCCGCCGACGATCTGGGATTCCGCAAGCGCGGTGTCGCCAAGGTGCAGATCGCGGTCGTCGACTGAGGCCGGGCCTAGCCCTGCCTGACCGTTTCTAGACGATCACCGACATTGAACACGCTCCGCGCCCGGGTCCACGCGATCCGGGCGGCGGCCCGCTCGCGTGGCGGCAATTCAGCCCCGTGCCGCGTCCAGCAGGCGGCGGCATTCCTGCAATTCATAGAGCGCCGCCTGAAGGCGCTGCACGTCGTCCCGCGAGAGCTGGGGCGACGGCTCGGCGGCACGCTCGATAGCGCGCTCGGGAACACGCTCCGGCGCCCGCACCGGGAGTTCCTCGACGGGCCGCACCGGGGTCGCCACCGGCATCGGGCGGGCATTCTGCCGGGCGAGGATATGCGCCGGGCGGGCCGGCTCAGGCAGCGGCGCGAAGGGGTCGATCTCGTCCGGCTCGGGCTCCGGGGCCACGGCGCGGAACGGGAAGCTCGCCCGTCCCTCGCCGGCCCGCAGTTCCGCTGGACGGGCTTCGTGCAGACGCGGCTCCTGCGGACGCGGCTCGGCCATGCGCGGCTCGGCCATGCGCGGCTCGGCAACGCGCGGCTCGATCGGACGCAGCACCGGCTCGGCGCGGCGCGGTTCCACCGGCGGCAGTTCCGGCTCGCGAGCGGGCGCCTCGCCGCGCGGCGGGCGGCTCTGCGGCGCGAGGTCCGGCAGCAGCGGCAATTCGAGGAAATCGGGCTCGCTCTCGGGCCGGCGACGCGCGCCGCGCCGGGGCGCTGGGGCCTCCTCCGGCGGAACGCCGCGCGCCACCGGTTCGCGATAGGCGGGCTCGCGCATCACCGGCTCGCGGGGCGCTGCGTCGCGCTGGCGCGAGGGCAGAAGGTTCAGAAGCCCGCTCAGCGGCCCGCCGCGGCCGCCCTCGACCTCGCGGCCGCGTCCGGGATGGCCGGCATCGACCGGCTCGCGGGACGGCGCGTGGCGCTCCATCTCCTCAAGCTCGGCGACCGCCAGCGCATCGGCCTCGGCATCGCGCCAGATCGCCTGCACATAGCGCGGGCCCTCTTCCTTGAGGATGCGCTGCACGCCGCGAATGGTGTAGCCCTCGGAATAGAGCAGGTGCCGGATGCCGCGCAGCAGCTCGACATCATCCGGCCGGTAATAGCGCCGCCCGCCGCCGCGCTTGAGCGGGCGGATCTGCGGAAAGCGCGTTTCCCAGAAGCGCAGCACATGCTGGGGCAGGTCGAGATCATCCGCGACCTCGCTGATCGTGCGAAAGGCGTCGGGCCCCTTCTCCACGCTCACCGGCTCCTTCTCCTGCGTCGAAAGCTCCCGGCGGGAACTCACGATTCGGGTGCGTCAGCGTTGATCTGCTGCTTCAGAATGTTCGACGGCTTGAACACCATCACCCGGCGGGGGGCGATCGGCACTTCCTCGCCGGTCTTCGGGTTGCGACCGACGCGCTCGCCCTTCTGACGCACCACGAAGGAGCCGAAGGAGGAGAGCTTCACCGTCTCGCCGCGCGCGACGCAGTCGGCGATTTCGGTCAGCACGGTCTCGACCAGCGCCGCCGATTCGGTCCGCGACAGTCCGACGCGCTGGTACACAGCCTCGCACAGATCCGCGCGCGTAATGGTTCGCCCCGCCATGGCCCGCTTCCTCTCGTCGCCCATATCATCAACCATTACCAGCCTAGGCGGCGAGACCCTTGACGGTCAACGGTTCCGCGCAATCTGGCACTCCACTACCGCTGTTCTACCAGCGGACCAGCGCCGAGCCCCAGGTGAAGCCGCCACCCATCGCTTCCAGCAGCACCAGATCGCCCTTTTTGATGCGGCCATCCGCATAAGCGGCAGCCAGCGCCAGCGGAATCGAGGCGGCCGAGGTATTGCCATGATGGTCGACGGTGATCACCACTTTTTCCGGCGCGATGCCGAGTTTCACCGCGCTCGCGTCGATGATACGGCGGTTCGCCTGATGCGGCACGAACCAGTCGATGCTGGCGGCGCTCTCGCCGGTCGCCTTGAAGGCGTCCTCGATCACGTCGGTGATCATGCCGACCGCGTGGCGGAACACCTCGCGGCCTTCCATGCGCAGATAGCCGACCGTCTTGGTGGAAGAGACGCCGCCATCGACATAGAGCTTGTTCTTGTGCCGGCCGTCCGAGCGCAGATGGGTGGTGAGCACCCCGCGCCCCTCCTCGCCCTCGCTGACGGCTTCCAGCACCAGCGCGCCGGCGCCGTCGCCGAACAGCACGCAGGTAGTGCGGTCCGACCAGTCGAGGATGCGCGAGAAGGTCTCGGCGCCAATCACCAGCGCGCGCTTATAGGCACCCGACTTCAGGAAATTGTCGGCGGTGGCCAGCGCGAAGACGAAGCCGGAGCACACCGCCTGAAGATCGAACGCCGCGCCATGGGTGATGCCGAGCCCGGCCTGCACGCTCACCGCCGTCGCCGGGAAGGTGTTGTCCGGGGTCGAGGTGGCCAGCACGATCAGGTCGATATCCTGCGCGTCGAGCCCGGCGTCCGCCAGCGCCGCGCGGGCGGCGTGCAGAGCGAGGTCGGAGGTCAGCTCCCCATCGGCGGCGATGTGCCGCTCGCTGATGCCGGTACGCTGGACGATCCACTCGTCCGAGGTGTCGACCATCAGCGCGAGGTCGGCATTGGTCAGTGTGCGGCTGGGCAGATAGGCGCCGACGCCGCGCACCACGGAACGGATAGCACTCACGATGAAACCTGCATGTCGTCCTGAAGGGGCGCCTCCCCGCCGGCAACGCCGACGCGGGGACGATCGTTCATGCCCGCCTCGATGCGGGAGAGGAGCTGATAGCGGACCATGTCGTAGCCGATATCGACGGCGGAGGCGAAACCCTCCGCGTCGGTTCCGCCATGGCTCTTGATGACGACCCCGTTGAGGCCGAGGAACACCCCGCCGTTGGATTTGCGCGGATCGAGCTTTTCGCGCAGGGCGTTGAAGGCCCCGCGCGCCAGCAGATAGCCGATCTTCGCCATCAGGCTGCGATTGATCGCCGCCCGCAGATAGTCGGCCACCTGCTTGGCGGTGCCTTCGGCGGTCTTGAGCGCGATGTTGCCGGAAAAGCCTTCCGTCACCACCACGTCGACCGTGCCCTTGCCGATATCGTCGCCCTCGACGAAGCCGTGATAGGCCAGACCGGCATGGTCCGCCTCGCGCAGCGCCGCGGCGGCGTCCTTCACTTCCTCGACGCCCTTGATCTCCTCGACGCCGATATTCAGCAGGCCGACAGTGGGGCGTTCGATGTCGAACACGATGCGGGCCATCGCCGCGCCCATCACCGCCATGTCGACAAGGTGCTGCGCCGTCGCCCCGATCGAGGCGCCGACATCGAGCACCACGCTTTCGCCCTTGGCGGTCGGCCACAGGCAGGCGATGGCCGGGCGGGAGATTCCCGCCATGGTCTTGAGATTCACCTTGGCCATGGCCATCAGCGCGCCGGTATTGCCGGCCGAGACGGCGCAATCGGCCTCGCCGACGCGCACCGCGTCGATCGCGCGCCACATCGAGGAAACCTTGCGGCCCTGCCGCAGCGCCTGGCTCGGCTTGTCGTCCATCCGCACCACGACGTGGGTCGGGATCACCCGGCTGGCCGCCGCAAGGCGCGGCAGCCGCGCCAGCAATTCGCGGATACGCCCTTCATCGCCAAACAGCAGGAAGCTGATGTCGGGATGACGGGTCAGGGCGATCTCGGCGCCGGGCAGGACGACGTCCGGACCATGATCGCCGCCCATGACGTCGAGGGCTATGCGGACGGTCGACGACATCTAATTGTGCGGTCTCTCTGGTCGGGGAAGCGGCCCGGAGGGAACCGCGAAGGCGCACAGGGGATGCCCCAGATGAGCGGCCATGACAATAGCGTCGTGGCCTCTCGGCGGAAAATGCCGCGCGCTATTTGTCATCGTCGCTGCGCAGCTTGGCCAGGCCGGCGAAGGGGGAACTCTCCTTGTCGGTCATTTCCACCACGCCCTTGAAGGCGACGCCGGGCTTGCGCGGATAGGGATCGAGCCCCAGAGCGAGGAATTCCGCCGCCACCGCGCCGGCATCGACCGTGCCGTCGATCAGCGGATCGGGCAGGTCCAGCTCGGTCACGTCCAGCTCGGCGCCGGGGC
Source organism: Ancylobacter radicis (assembly GCF_018449475.1). Classification (GTDB taxonomy): domain Bacteria; phylum Pseudomonadota; class Alphaproteobacteria; order Rhizobiales; family Xanthobacteraceae; genus Ancylobacter; species Ancylobacter radicis. Next base: position 386,501 of record NZ_JAHCQH010000014.1, read on the forward strand.
GGATTTCGGGCAATTGCTCGGGCGGGGCGAAGGTGACGTCGATCTCCTCGGAAATCTCCGTATCGAAATCCTCCAGCGACACCACGCAGGTCTGGGTGACGACGGCCTCGACAAGGCCGCTCACCTGCACCCGGCCCTTGCTGGCGGGCACGAGCTTGACCTGCGCGGTCATCTTGGGAATGCCGGGGATGCCGAACTGGACGGCGAGAGCCGCCAGCGTCGCGGCATCGGGCTTCAGCTTCACGGTCGTTCCCGTATCGGGAAGGCTCGCCACGAGCACCGGGTGGCTGAGCGGCAGCTTGTCGGTCATGGGGTCACAAGCTCCTTGGAGTGCGGGTCGCGCGCCGGCGGGATGGGAAACTCCCCGGCGGCGAAGGTGTCGAAAGGCACGCCCGCCAGCGCGGCCACGGCGCGGCGGATAAAGGCGGCGAGCCCGGCCGCCTGGGCGGTGAAGGCCTCGTCCGAATCATAGACATTGCGCAGCACGGCTTCATGAAGCGCGCCGGGCTCGGCGGCATCGAGCGCGCCATCATAGGCGGCAACACGGCCATAAAAGGCCTCGGCGACCTTTTTCATCTTTTTCGGCACGGTGAGGTCACCGACCCCCATCTCGCGCAGGTTCGCGTCCATGTCGACGCAGAAGGCATCGAACACGCGCTGGCCAAGCTCGCGGCGCTCCTCGCTCTCGCCCTTCAGCCGGTGGAACAGCAGGAAGGCGTGCAGCAGGATCATCTCGAAACGCCCGGCGATGGTGTCCGGCACGCCATATTCGGTATAGAACACCGTATCACGCGACTGCGCCACGATCGCGCCATAGAGCCGCTGAATGGTCTCGCGTCCGTCGTTCCGGCGGAAGAAGCGCAGAATCATGGCCGGCTCCGTCTCGTCGGCGCCCCGCTCCGGGCGGCGCGTGGTGGCTGGTTGAGATGCGGGGTAGCGCGCAGGGATGGCGCTGGCAAGCCCTGCGGGGTGCGCCAGATGGTTGCCTCGCGGCGGCTGCCTGTGCTTTGTGCGCGAACGGATCTGCGGCCCCGCGGCTGATGGAGTTGAGTTGATGGCATTGACGCGCGTTTCGCCTCCGGCTTTTTCGGCCCGCCGGCACGGCCCTCTTCTCGCCGCCCTGGCGGCGCTCGGGCTCGGCGGATGCGCGAGCGGCGACCTGTCCATGCCGGCCTCCACGGCCGGCCTGCCGCGCACGCCGACCCCGTTCGTCAGCGAGCAGCAGCGCGGCTATGTGCCCAATCCCGGCGCGCTGGAGCAGGTCCCCGTCGGTTCCAGCCAGGAGCAGGTGCTGCTCGTGCTCGGCACCCCCTCGACGGTCGCGACCGTGGATGGCGAGGTGTTCTACTACATCTCGCAGAAGGCCAAGAAGGTCATGTTCCTGCGGCCGGAGATCATCGAGCAGCGCGTGCTCGCGGTCTATTTCGACCCCAAGGACAAGCGCGTCACCCGCATCGCCGATTACGGCCTCAAGGACGGCAAGGTGTTCGACTTCATCAGCCGCTCCACCCCGACCGCCGGCAACGAGATGTCGATCCTCGGCCAGTTCTTCAACGCCACCAATTTCGGCCCGACGCTCTAAAGGCGCCGGGGTCCCCAAGCGGCAGCCCCCCGCACGCCCGCTCAGAACCGATCCGGCGCGAACGGCGCCGGATCGACGCAGGTCGGCTCCCCGGACATCATCTCCGCGATCAACCGCCCCGTCACCGGCCCCAGCGTGAAGCCGAGATGCTGGTGGCCGATCGCCACCCACATGCCCCGGCGCCCGGCAATCGGCCCGATCGCCGGCAGCATGTCCGGGAAGGCCGGGCGGCAGCCCATCCACGGCTCGGCCTCGGCCCGCGCGCCGAGCGGGAACAGCCCGCGCGCCAGCGGCTCGGTTTTTTCCAGCTGCACCGGCGTCTTCGGCGCGTCGCGGCGGGCGAATTCCACGCCCGTGGTCAGGCGGATGCCGCCCTCCATCGGCGTGATGACATAGCCGCCCTCCTCGTCCAGCACCGGCCGCGACAGGCCGGCATTGCCCTCGGTGCGGTAATGCATGTGGTAGCCGCGCTTCACCGCCAGCGGCACCTTCACGCCGAACGACGCCAGAATGTCGCGCGCCCAGGGGCCGAGCGCGACGACCACCTCGGGCGCCTCGACCGGTCCGTCATCGGTCATCACCCACCAGCCGCTGCCGAGCCGTGTCAGCGTGCGGGCATCGCCGCGCCGCACCTGCCCGCCCAGCACTTTGAGATTGGCGGCATAGGCCTGCGTCACCCCGCCGGGGCTGGATACCGAATGCGGGTCGGACCACAGCACGGCGTGCGAGAAGATCGGGCGCAGCGCGGGTTCCAGCGCCATCGCCTCGTCGAGCCCGATCTCGCGGGCGGAGAGGCCATACTGGTGGGCGAGCGGGAATTCCCGGCGCTCCTGCGCGATGCCGGCCTCGGTGCGGTAGAGCTTCAGCCAGCCGCCATCCCGGAAATAATGCGCCGCGCCGGCCAGCGCCGCCATCCGCTCATGCTCGGCGAGGCTGAAGGTGAGCAGCGTCGACATGGTACGGGCATAGTCGAGGATGCGGGCCGGCGCCGAGGCCCGCCAATAGGCATACATCCACGGAATCAGCCCCGGCAGCGCGTCCCAGTGGTAATTGGCCGCCGGGTTGCGCCCGCGCGCCACCTCGATCAGCGCGGAGAGGTCGCGCGGAAAGGCGACCGGGTAGATCGAGGCGCGCTCGACCAGTCCGGCATTGCCATAGGAGGTCTCCTCCCCCGGCCCGCGCCGGTCGACCAGCGCGACGGCGCGTCCGCGTTCGGCGAGGTTATGGGCGATCGAGGTGCCGACAATGCCGGCCCCGAGAACGATCACATCGGTTTTCATCGGGAGCGCATCCGGGAGGGAGAAAGGAAGGCGGCGCGGAGGGTTCCCCCGCCGCGCCGCAGATCAAGTGACCGGCAGTCTCAGTTGATCGGGAACGGGAAGTACTTGGCGTTGATCTTCTGGTAGGTGCCGTCGGCGACGATCTCCTTGATCGCCTTGTTCAGCATCTCGCGCAGCTCGTTGTCTTCCTTGCGCACGGCGATGCCGGTGCCCTGCGGGTTCACGTCCTTGAGGTCCGGCCCGACGAACTTGCAGCACTTGCCGGCGTCGGTCTTCTCCAGCCATTCATAGAGCACGAACTTGTCAGCCAGAATGGCGTCGAGCCGGCCCGAGGCGAGGTCGGCATTGGCCTCGTCCTGCGTCGGGTAGAGCTTGATCTCGGAACCCTTGTACTTGTCTTCGAGATAGGTCGCGCCGGTGGTCGAGGACTGCGCGCCGATCACCAGACCCTTGAGCGCGGCCGGGGTTATCTCGGTGATCTTGGTGTCCTTCGGCGCCATGAAGCTGCCGGGAGTCAGGTAATAGGGCTCGGTGAAGGCGACCTTTTCCTTGCGCTCGTCGGTGATCGACATGGAGGCGACGATGGCGTCGTACTTCTTGGCCAGCAGAGCGGGGATGATGCCGTCCCAGTCCTGCGCCACGAAGGTGCATTCGACCTTCATCTTGGCGCAGAGCGCATTGGCGATGTCGATGTCGAAGCCGACCAGCTTGCCGGTCGAATCCACCGAGTTGAAGGGCGGGTAAGCACCCTCGGTGCCGATTCGCACCGTCTTGATCTCGGCATGGGCCGCGCCGGCACCGACGGCGAGCGCGGCGGCGGCGAGCAGAATTCTGGCGATTTTCATGTGGCTGTTCCCGATCCCGGCGCCGTTCGGCGGCGCCCTGAGCGAGAGGCTAGGCCGGCGCGCCAGCGCAGGCAATCGGCGCTTTGGCTAAACCGCCCGCTCTCAGAAATGGCTGAAGCTGGTGGAGGCGAAGCGGAGCGCCGCGCCGTCGGCACCGCGCACCACCAGCCCCGCGCCGACCGCCGTGCGCCCGATCACGCTCGCGCCGATGCCGGCGGCGATGGCGGCGGCCTCGAAGGCGTCGACATCGCCCTCCCCCATCGTGGCGAGGATCTCGTAATCGTCGCCCCCGGTCAGCGCGGTGGCGAGCAGCGCCGGCTCGGCCTGTATGGCGGCGCGGGCGGCGGGGCTCAGCGGCACCTTGCCGGCGTCGATTTCCCCGCCGACCCCGGAGGCCGCGAGCATTTTTTCGAGATCGCCGACCAGACCGTCGGACACGTCCATCGCCGCGCGGGCATGGGCACGCACCGTGCTCGCCAGCCCGACGCGCGGGCGCGGGTGCAGATAGCGATCGGCGAGATAGGCCCGGCCCGCGGCGTCCAGCGCGGCAAAGCCCGGCCGGTCGGGATCGAGCCGCAGCGCGAGGCCGAGCGCGCCGTCGCCAATGGTGCCGGTCACCACGATGGCCTGCCCCGGCCGCGCCGTGGTCCGCCGCACCATGCGGCCGATCGGCACCGAGCCGAGCGCGGTGATGGAGACGGTGAAGGGGCCGGGCGTGCGCACCGTGTCGCCGCCGAGCAGCGGCGCACCGAACAGCAGGCAGTCCTCGCCGATGCCGCGGGCGAATTCGGCGAGCGCGGCATCATCCATGTCCGGCGGAATGGCGAAGGCCAGCATCACGCCGAGCGGCTCGGCGCCCTTGGCGGCGAGATCGGACAGGTTCACCCGCATCGCCTTGCGGGCGATGGAGGCCGGCGGGTCGTCGGGAAAGAAATGCACGCCGGCGACCAGCGCGTCCTTGGTCAGCACCAGATGGTGGCCGGCGGGCAGCTGGAGAAAGGCCGCGTCGTCCTTCAGGCCGAGCGCGCCGGGATGGCGGGCGATGGGCTCGAACAGCCGGGCGATCAACCTGTCTTCACCGGAACCGCCCGCGGCCATCTTCTACCTCATCGGACCCGCCTCAAACGATGCGCCTCACCCGGCAAAATCGCCGGGACGCTGCTCGCGGGCTATACCGTCCAACACCGCATTGACCATTCCGGTTTCCTCACGGTCAAGGAAAGCGGCGGCGACGTTCACATATTCGGCGACCACGACGCGGGCCGGGATGTCCGGCCGGGCGGTCAGCTCATAGGCGCCGGCACGCAGCACGGCGCGCAGCACGGTCTCGATCCGCTTCAGCGGCCAGCCGCGCACCAGCGCCGCGTCGAGGATCGGGTCGATCACCCGCTGCTCGCGCACCACCCCGCCGACAATGTCGCGGAACAGGGTCACGTCGGCGGCGGCGATCTCGTCGCCCTCGATCTCCTGGCCGATCCAGTGGCTTTCGAACTGGGCGAGGATTTCGGCGAGCGGGGTCGCCGCGACATCCATCTGGTAGAGCGCCTGCACCGCGTTGAGGCGGGCCGCGCTCTTGCGCAGCGGCTTGTGGTTCACCGGTTTGGCAGGGGTGGTCGGTTTGGAAGGGGTCGTCATGCCGGCTCAGGCCCCCGCCATCTGGCGCTGATGGCGCAGCACGGCAAATGCCGCCTCGACCGCGCCGGCGCCCTTGTTGCCCTCCGTGATGCGCGCGCGCACCCAGGCCTGCTCGTCAGTCTCGACGGTGAGGATGCCGTTGCCGAGCGCCAGCTTGCGGGCGACCGACAGGTCCATCAGCGCGCGGGAGGATTCCCCGGCGACAATCTCGAAATGATAGGTCTCGCCGCGCACCACGCAGCCCAGCGCGACCGCCGCGTCATAAGGCCGGCCGGCCGCCGCCGCCGCGTCGAGCGCGATGGCGAGGGTCGCGGGAATCTCCAGCGCGCCGGGCACGGTCAGCACATCGGCGCTGGCGCCGGCGGCGGCCACGGCACCTTGCGCGCCGGCCAGAAGCTCGTCGGCGATGTCGTCATAGAAGCGCGCCTCGACGATCAGCACGCGCGCCCCGTCGAGCGGGAGAACGGGTGCCGCGGACGCGCGCGGCGGGCGGGGGCTCGCCATGGCAGGAAACCTCGTGAAACTGATTGGGCCGACCACCTACAGGCGTCAGCGGAACTCCGCAAGCCGCGCAGCGTAGCGGGCCATCATGTCGATCTCGATATTGACATGATCGCCCGCCTTCACGGCGCCCCATGTGGTGTGGGCCAGCGTGTGCGGAATGAGCAGGCAGGTGAAGCGGTTGCCCTCGACCTCGTTGACCGTCAGCGAGGTACCGTCGAGCGCGATCGAACCCTTGATGGCGATGAAGGGTGCCAATGCCTCCGGCGCCTCGAAGGTGAAGCGCGTGGTCTCGCCAAGGTCCTCGCGCTCCACCACCAGCGCGACGCCGTCGACATGACCCTGCACGATATGCCCGCCCAGCTCGTCGCCGATCTTCAGCGCGCGTTCGAGATTGAGCGTGCGGCCCTCCTGCCACGCGGCGGCGGTCGTCACCGCCAGCGTCTCGGGGGCGGCTTCCACCTCGAAGGCGTCGGGCTGGGTCGCGACGACCGTCAGGCACACGCCCGAGCAGGCGATCGAGGCGCCCAGATCAATGCCGGCCGTGTCATAGGCGGTGGCGATGGTCAGGCGCCGCACGTCGTTGCGCGGGGCGACCGTGCGCAGGGTGCCGATGTCGGTGATGATGCCGGTGAACATGCTAGCGACGCCTCATGATGCGCAGGCGGTCCTCGCCATGCCATTCGGTTTCCTGCACGCTCAGATAGGTATCGAGCGCGCCCAGCGGCAGCCCCTCCAGCGCGTCGATCGCCGACGCGCCCAGACGCAGCGGCGCCTCGAAGATATCCGCCTCGTCGATCAGCCCGGCCTTGAGGAAGGCGGCGGCCACGCGCGGGCCGGCCTCGACCATCAGGCGGGTGATGCCGCGCAGCGCGAGAAGCTTCACGATCTCGTCCAGCGCCAGCCCGCCATCGGCCTTGCGCCGCACCCGCATCACCTCGGCGCCCAGCGCCACCAGCATATGCTCGCGCTCGGCCGGCGCGTCCTCGGCGGCGAACACCCAGAGCGGGGCGGCGCCGATCGAGCGGGCGAGCGCGCTGGTGGCCGGCAGGCGCAGCGCGCTGTCCAGCACCACGCGCACCGGCGAATGCCCGTCCATGCCCGGCAGGCGGCAGGTGAGCAGCGGATCGTCGGCCAGCACCGTGCCGATGCCGGTCAGCACCGCGTCATGGGTCGCGCGCAGCATGTGCACCCGCCCGCGCGCCACGGCGCCGGTGATCGCAACCGGACGACGCCCGTCGAGCCCGACCTTGCCATCGGCGGAGACCGCCATTTTCAGCATGATGTGCGGGCGCCCCTCGGTGACGCGGCGGATATGGCCGGCATGGACCAGCCGCGCCTCGGCGGCGCCGGGGCCGATCACCACCTCGATCCCCGCCTCGCGCAGGATCGAGAAGCCGCGCCCGGCGACGCGGAAATCGGGGTCTTCCATGGCCGCGACGACGCGGGAAATGCCGGCGGCGCGCACCGCGTCCACGCAGGGCGGCGTCTGGCCGTGATGCGAGCAGGGCTCCAGCGTCACATAGAGCGTCGCTCCGCGCGCGGCGTCGCCGGCCTGCGCCAGCGCCTGCGGCTCGGCATGGGGGCGCCCGCTTTGCGCGGTCGAGCCCCGCCCGAGCACGAGCGGACCCTGCGGCGTCTGCCGCACCACCAGCGCACCGACGGCGGGGTTGGGCCAGGTCCGCCCGAGTTCACGCCGGCCGACGCTGAGCGCGGCCGCCATCAGGGCGTCGTCGTGGGGCTGCGTGTTCATCATCGGCACGGGGGACATGGATCGCGTGGAGGCGGACGCGGGCACCGCGCTCAACTCCCCGCCTCGTCGGGAGCCCGGCGGACCGGCAACAGCTCGTCCTCCTCGTCCACCAGCGCATCGCCGATACGCGGCTCCAGCTCGCCGAGCACGGCCTCGAAATCCTTGGCCTCGCGGAAATTGCGGTAGACCGAGGCGAAGCGGACATAGGCGATGTCGTCGAGCTGCTTGAGGCTCTCCATCACCCGCTCGCCGATCATCTCCGAGGTGATCTCGCTCTCGCCCATGCTCTCCAGCCGGCGCACGAGGCCCGAGACAAGGCGCTCGATCCGCTCGGGATCGACCGGGCGCTTCCTCAGCGCCACCTGGATGGAACGGGCCAGCTTGTCCCGGTCGAACGGAACCCGCCGGCCCGAACGCTTGAGCACGGTCAGCTCGCGCAGCTGCACGCGCTCGAAAGTGGTGAAGCGGCCGCCGCAATCCGGGCAGATGCGGCGGCGGCGGATGGCGGCGCTGTCCTCGGTCGGACGGGAATCCTTGACCTGTGTGTCGAGGCTTCCGCAGTAAGGACAGCGCATCGGTGTGCCTCAGCCGTAGATCGGGTAGCGGGCGAGCAGGTCGGCGACCTTGCCGCGCACCGCCGCTTCCACGAGGCTATCCTCATCCGTGCCCTTCTGCGAGAGCACGTCCAGCACCTCGGCGATCATGTCGCCGACCTGCTGGAACTCGGCCACGCCGAAGCCGCGGGTGGTGCCCGCCGGGGTGCCCAGACGGATGCCCGAGGTGACCATCGGCTTCTCGGGGTCGAACGGGATGCCGTTCTTGTTGGTGGTGATGTGAGCCCGGCCGAGCGCGATCTCGGAGACCTTGCCGGTCAGCTTCTTCGGCCGCAGATCGACCAGCATCAGATGCGTGTCGGTGCCGCCGGAGACGATCTCGAAGCCATGGCCCTTGAGGTTTTCCGCAAGCGCCTTCGCGTTTTCCACCACGTTCTTCGCGTAGATCTTGAAGTCCGGCTGGAGCGCCTCGCCGAAGGCGACCGCCTTCGCCGCGATGACGTGCATCAGCGGGCCGCCCTGGGTACCGGGGAAGATGGCGGAGTTGAACTTCTTCGCCAGATCCTCGTCATTGGTCAGGATCATGCCGCCGCGCGGGCCGCGCAGGGTCTTGTGGGTGGTGGTGGTCACCACATGGGCGTGCGGCACCGGGTTCGGGTGCACGCCGCCCGCCACGAGGCCGGCGAAATGGGCCATGTCGACCATGAGATAGGCGCCCACCGAGTCGGCGATGGCGCGCATCTTGGCGAAGTCGATATGGCGCGGATAGGCCGAGCCGCCGGCGATGATCACCTTCGGCTTGTGCTCGTCGGCGAGCTTGGCGACTTCTTCGTAGTCGATGCGCTGGTCGTCGCGGCGCACGCTGTAGGGCACCGGCTTGAACCATTTGCCGGACAGGCTCACCGGCGCGCCATGGGTCAGGTGACCGCCGGCGGCGAGGTTGAGACCGAGGAAGGTATCGCCCGGCTGCATCAGCGCGAAGAACACGGCGGTGTTGGCCTGCGCGCCCGAATGGGGCTGCACATTGGCGAAACCAGCGCCGAACAGCTTCTTGGCGCGGTCGATGGCGAGCTGCTCGGCCACGTCGACATACTGGCAGCCGCCATAATAGCGCCGGCCCGGATAGCCTTCCGCGTATTTGTTGGTGAGCACCGAACCCTGCGCCTCGAGCACGGCGCGCGAGACGATGTTCTCCGAGGCGATCAGCTCGATCTCGTCGCGCTGGCGACCGAGTTCGGCGGTGATCGCACCGGCGAGCTCGGGATCGGTCTCGGCAAGCGGGGCGGAGAAGAATCGGTTGATGGTGCTGTTGGAAGAAGCGTGGGCTTCGGACGACATGTTTTTCCGGCCTCCCTGGCGCGGGCGGTGGCGACGCCTCCGGTTCGGCCTCGTGCCGGACCCGAGAAATCAAGGCGCGTCGCTTAGCACAGCCCCTCTGGCCTTTCAAAGCATGCTGCCGCATGGGCGCCTTGCGTGAAACCGACATGGCGGGCGTCGCAGGCGCCGGAGGCTGCGCATTCGACCGCGTGACGGAATCGCCGCGCCTGCCTAGAACGGGTGGTGTCCTTCCTCAGCCAGCCGAGCGCCCCCGCGATGAAGACCGTCTATTCGCCCCGCCATCACGGCCATTCCGGCCATGTCGAGCTTTATAACGGCCAGATCGTCCCCGCCTTCGAGAAGCCCGAGCGTGCCGAGATGATCCGCGCCGCGGTCGAGGCGCGCGGCTTCGGCGCCACCATCGCCCCCGCCGAGCACGGCCTTGCCCCGCTCAGCCGCGTGCATGATCCGCGCTATGTGGACTTCCTGTCGCAGCTCACCGAGCTGTGGCTGGCCGATGAGCGCCCGCTGCCGATCCTGCCGAGCTTCTGGCGCGCGCCGGGGATGCGCTACATCGAGCCGGAGACGGTGGACGGCAAGCTCGGCCATTTCTCCTTCGACGCCGGCTGCTGCTTCGTTGCCGGCACCTGGGACGCGATCCGCGCCTCCGCCGATGTGGCGCTGACCGGCGTCGATCTCATCCGGGCCGGCGAATCGAGCGCCTTCGCGCTGTGCCGCCCGCCGGGCCACCACGCCCATGCCAATGCGATGGGCGGCTACTGCTTCATCAACAATGCCGCCGTGGCGGCGCAGGCGTTCCGCGATGCCGGGGCCGGCCGCGTCGCCATCCTCGATGTCGACTACCACCACGGCAATGGCACGCAGACCATCTTCTATGACCGCGCCGACGTGCTGGTGCTGAACATCCATGGCGATCCCCGCCAGGAATATCCCTATTTCCTCGGCCATGCCGACGAGATTGGGGCGGGCGACGGCGAGGGCTTCAACGGCAATTACCCGCTGCGCTGGGGCACCGGCTTCGACGCCTGGGGCGAGGCGCTGGACCATGCCTGCCATCGTGTCGCCGCCTATGCGCCGGATGTGGTGGTGGTCTCGCTCGGCGTCGACACCTACAAGGACGACCCGATCTCGCAGTTCAGGCTCGACAGCCCGGATTATCTCGCCATCGGCGGGCGCATCGCCCGGCTCGGCCTGCCGACCCTGTTCGTGCAGGAGGGCGGCTATGCGGTGGAGGCTATCGGCGTCAATGTGGCGAACACGCTTGAGGGCTTCCTCCAGCGATGAGTTCGCAAACGGGGCGGATCAGAGCCGGTAGAGGATCTGGTCGGTCCAGAACCGCTCCAGCCGCCCCAGCGCCTTGTTGAGCTGCTGGAACTCCTGCGGCCCGATGCCGCCGATCTGCTCGATCGTGGCGATGTGCTTGGCGTAGAGCCCGCCGACGATGGTCCGCACCTCCTCGCCCTTGTCGGTGAGGCGGATGCGCACCGAGCGCCGGTCGATGCGCGAACGCTGGTGGTCGAGATAGCCGGTCTCGACCAGCTTCTTGAGATTATAGGAGACGTTGGCGCCGAGATAATAGCCGCGCGTGCGCAGCTCGCTGGCGGTCAGCTCGGCATTGCCGATGTTGAACAGCAGCAGCGCCTGCACCGCGTTAACATCCTCGCGCCCGCGCCGGTCGAACTCGTCCTTCACCACATCGAGCAGCCGGCGGTGCAGCCGCTCCACCAGCGTCAGCGCCTCGTGATAGAGCGGCGTGATGTCGTCGCGCGGCATCTCGGCGCGGACGGGCTCGCGCCGCGCGCCGAGCGGCACGACATTGGCGCGCGCATTTTCCGCACTGTCGACCCGAGCGGCCTGCCCTGCTCTCTTCATGCCCAAACCCCTGTCGCCGTCCGGGGATTTGCTCCCTCTGATCCGCGCGAGTGTGGGAAGTGCGGGGCTAAGATCGGCTTAAGCGGCAGGCTGAATCATTGATGAAACGATATGCCTGACAAAGGCTTAAAGTCTGCCGGCAGCCATTAACGCTCGCTTTCGCGCGCCGCCTTGTAGGTGAGGAAGGCATAGACCGCGACCAGCACCGTCTCGATGCCGGCGACGATCATCAGCCGGCCGACGCCCTCGGGCGCGTTGGCATTGATGGCAATCTGCACCAAAGCCGTCACCAGCCACAGCACCACGCCCCAGGAGGCGCCGAGCCACAGGCCGACCGCCGCCACCGGGTTCATGATCGCCGCCCAGATCACGGCGGATTGCGCGGCCAGCGAGAGCATCTCGAACCGGCTGGTCTCGCCGTCCCACACGCCGCAGATCAGCGTCCAGCTATAGACCGTCTTCACCAGCAGGAAGCCGGCGAGCAGGCGCAGATACAGCACCACCCGGCTCTGCCAGAGCGGCATTTCCGCGCCGGCCGGGCCGCGCGACGCGTCGATCGGATCGTAGGGAGAACTCATACGGCTTGCATAACCGAATTTCGGCTCAGGTCAGCACCAATTCGTCGGGAAGCGGTTCGTCGAACAGCGCGGCGATGGTGGCGGGGTCGACCTCGTCCAGCCGGGCCGGGCTCCAGCGCGGCGCCTGATCCTTGTCGATCAGCACCGCCCGCACGCCCTCATAGAAGTCCGGCATGTCGAGCAGCCGCGAGACGATGCGGAACTCATAGGCGAAGCCCCCGGCCAGATCGATTCCCGCGCCGCGCTGCATCTGCTGGAAGGCGATGTGCACGCTGGTCGGCGAGGCCCGGCGGATGGTCGCCGCTTGCAGCCGGGCGAATTCCGCCTCGTCGCCGCTGCCCTTGGCCGCCTGATCGAGCGCGATCAGGATGGCACCCACCGAGCCGCCGGCGAAGATGCGGTCGATGGCGGGAAACAGCGCGCGCAGGCTGGCGGCCGGCGCATGGGCGGCAAAGCGCGCCAGCGTGCGCTCCATCGGCTCGCCTTCCGTCAGCGCCGCGATCAGCTCCGGCCAGCGCGCCACTGGCACGTGATGGGTGTAGAGCCCAAGCGCCATCGCGTCGGACAGGCCGATCCGCGCCCCGGTCATGGCGAGCCAGGTGCCGCTCCAGCCGGGCAGGCGCGGCAGCACATAGGTCGCGCCGACATCGGGAAACAGGCCGATCGCCACTTCCGGCATGGCGAAGCCGAGATTTTCCCCCGCCACCCGGAAGCGGGCATGGCCGGAGACGCCGAAGCCGCCGCCGAAGCACAGCCCGTCGACCAGCGCGAGGAACGGCTTGGGATAGCCGGCGATGCGGAAATCCAGCGCATATTCGTCGCGCCAATAGTCCCGCGCGGCCTCCGTGTTGCCGGCACGGCCCAGCTCGACCATGGAGCGCACATCGCCGCCGACGCAGAAGGCCCGCTCATGGGCCGAGCGCAGGATCACCTGCTCGACGGCGGGATCCCCCTCCCAGGCGTCGAGCTGCCCGCGCATCGCCCGCACCATGGCGTGGTCGAGGGCGTTGAGCGCGCGCGGCCGGTCCAGCGTGATGATGCCGGCGACGCCGCGCACCTCGAATCGGACCCCGATCTCGTCAACCGTACCGCCTGCGCTCATGCCGCCTGCCCTCTCCGTCGTCGCCGTGCCGTGGTCGCCGTGCCGTGTCACCCGGAAATAAACCAGCCGCGCGCAGGGGCAAAGCCGGACCAATGGCGGGAGCGCGAAAGCCCGCCGCAAGCCCGCCGCGCCAGGGTGAGAGGCCACGCCGGGGTGCCTGCCGCGTCAACATGACCTGTGGCGGAATGCCGGTCGCATACGCAATCGCCCGGCTGAACATGTCGCCTTGACGACCATATGACGTTATAAGCATTCGAAACTGATTGGTGAGACCCGCTCATGACAATCCCCTTCGCCCGTCCGCGCCCTGCCTTCCCCGAGCCCTCGGGCCGCCCGGACGTGTCGTCGAAGCTGGATCTGGTGCAGCGCCCCCGCCGCAACCGCAAGGCGGGCTGGGCCCGCGAGTTGCTGCGCGAGAACACCCTCACCGTCGCCGACCTGATCTGGCCGATCTTCGTGATGGATGGCAGCGAGGCCCGCACCCCGGTCGGCTCCATGCCGGGCGTCGACCGTCTCACCGTCGACGAAGCCGTGCGCGAGGCCGCTCGTGCCGCCGCGTTGGGCATCCCGGCCATTGCGCTTTTTCCCTACACCGATCCCGAGCTGCGCACCGCCGACGGGCGCGAGGCGCTTAACCGCGACAATCTGGTCTGCCGCACCCTGCGCGCCATCAAGAACGAAGTGCCGGAGATCGGCCTCATCACCGATGTCGCGCTCGACCCCTATACCAGCCACGGCCATGACGGCCTGCTGTCCAGCGACGGCCGCATCCTCAATGACGAGACGGTCGCCGTTCTGGTCGAGCAGGCGCTGGTGCAGGCCGATGCCGGCGCCGACATCATCGCCCCATCCGACATGATGGATGGCCGCGTCGGCGCCATCCGCCGCGCGCTCGACGCCTCCGGCCATCTCGACGCGCAGATCCTCGCCTACAGCGCGAAATACGCCTCCGCCTTCTACGGCCCGTTCCGCGACGCGGTCGGCTCCTCCGGCTGTCTGAAGGGCGACAAGCTCACCTACCAGATGGACCCGGCCAACGGCATGGAGGCCCTGCGGGAGGCGGCGCTGGATATCGAGGAGGGCGCGGACATGCTGATGGTCAAGCCCGGCCTGCCCTATCTCGACATCGTCTACCGGCTGAAGGAGGCCTTCGGCCTGCCGACCTTCGCCTATCAGGTGTCCGGCGAGTACGCGATGATCGAGGCCGCCGCCCGCAATGGCTGGCTCGACGGCGAGAAGGCGATGATGGAGAGCCTGATGGCCTTCAAGCGCGCCGGCGCCGATGGCATCCTCACCTATTTCGCCCCGCGCGTGGCCGAGAAGCTCGCCCGGAAGGGCTGAGCCGCACCTTGGCCGGGTGCACGCAGGCAGGCGTCGGCGGCTTTCCCGCCGCGCCGGTGCGCCCGGCGCGTCTGACTGGCCTCATTGGCCTGATCGTCCACCTCACTGCACTGACACGCCGCCCGGCGGCGCGGCTTTTTATCCTGCTGACGGGCCTGCTTGTGCTGGCCGGCTGCGGCTCGGTGGTTGACGCCGACCAGGCCCGTCTCTGCCGCGCCGTCGCCCCCGCGCTGCATGACGAGCGGCTGGAAGTCATTGAAAATGCTCTCGTTCCCGTTCCCGGCGCGCCGACCGCGCTGAAATACACCTACCGCACCCGCAGCGAACGGGGGCAGACGCCGCACTGGCTGATCTGCACCTTCGCCGCGCAGACCGGCGCGGGGCGGTTCAATCTCATCGCGGTGGACACCGACCGGGGCAGCCTGAGCGACATCAAGTTATTGATTTTAAAACGTTGGTGGCTTGAGGACGCACAACCCGGCGCGGCCGCTCGGGCCTTTTTCCGGCTCAATCCGCGCGCCGCCTACTGGCTTCAGCAGGGCCTCGGCGGTCTGGTCATGGCCGGGGTCTACGGACTCATCGCCACCGGCTTCTCGCTGGTCCATGGCCTGCTCGGCCGGATCAACCTGGCCTTCGGCGAAATCGCTGTTATTGCAGGCGTTTACATGCTGATCGCGGTCGGCGTCGCCAGCGATGTCGGGCGGCTGGGACCGCTCGCCCTCACACTCGCCTTGCTCGCCGGCATAGGTGGCGCGGCGCTGGTGAGTTGGGTGGTCGGCCGGCTGGTGGTGGTGCCGCTGGCGACCCGCACAAGCTCGCCCCAGCCCGTGCTCATCGCCACCATTGGCCTCGCCGTGGCGTTCGCCGAGCTTTTGCGTCTAACATCAGCCGATCGTGTCAACTGGTTGCCGGCATTGTTGAATCGCCCTCTCTACATCGCCGGTCACGAGGGCTTTATCGCGACCGCCACGCCCGCCCAGTTACTCGCCGGCGGGCTCGCCCTGACCGGAATTTCGCTGCTGCTCGGCATCATGGCCTTCTCCCGCTTCGGCCTTTTCTGGCGTGCCCATGCGCAGGATCCGCTGATGGCGGCAATGCTCGGCATCAACGTGCCGGGCCTGCGCGCGCGAACCTTTCTCCTCGCCGGCGCGGCGGCGGGACTGGCCGGCGGCGTGATTGTGATCGCTTTTGGTACGATTTCACCCGGCGACGGCCTCTCAATCACGCTCAAAGCCTTGATTTCGGCGGTTATCGGCGGCATTGGCTCGGTACCCGGCGCCTTTCTCGGCGCTGCCCTTGTCGCCGCCGTCGAAACCGGGTGGTCCTCGGCCTTCGATATTGCGTATCGGGACGTGGTAACCTACGCGCTTCTGGTCGCTTTTCTCATCATGCGGCCCGGTGGTCTCCTCAATCGTGCGGCGCAGACGCCGCGAGAATACTGAGTAATTTCATGACTTTGCCCGTCACTCCCGCCGACGTCGCCGCCGCAAGGACCTTGCTGGCTGGCGCGGTGCTGCGCACGCCCACGCTGCCGGCGCCGCGCCTGTCGGCGATTACGGGCGCCCATGTCTTCGTGAAATACGAGAATCTTCAGGTCACCGCGAGCTTCAAGGAGCGCGGCGCGCTGGTGAAGCTTTCCAGCCTCTCTGCCGCCGAACGTGCGGCCGGCGTGGTCGCCATGTCGGCGGGAAACCACGCGCAGGCCGTGGCTTACCACGCCGCGCGACTCGGTATTCGCGCCACCATCGTGATGCCGAAGCACACGCCGATGGTGAAGGTTGCCGCCACCGAGGCGCATGGCGCGCGCGTCGTGCTGCACGGCGAGTCGGTGGCCGATGCCAGCGTGGAGGCCGACCGCATCTCCCGCGACGAGCATCTCGTCTGGGTGCATCCCTATGACGATGCTCACGTTATTGCCGGGCAGGGCTCCATCGCCGCCGAGATGATCGAGGACGCCCCGGAGCTCGACGCGATGCTGGTGCCGGTCGGCGGCGGCGGCATGCTCTCGGGCATGGCGGTCGCCGCGCGGGCCATGCGGCCGAGCCTTGAGGTGGTGGGCGTCGAGACCGCGCTCTACCCCTCGATGTGGAACGCGCTGCATCAGGAAAACCTGCCCTGCGAGGGCGCGACGCTGGCCGAGGGTATCGCGGTAAAGCAGGCCGGCACGCTGACCCGCGAGATCGTCTCGGCGCTGGTCTCCGATGTCGTGCTGGTGGACGAGCCGACCATCGAGCGCGCCGTCAACCTGTTCCTGACGCAGCAGAAAACGCTGTCGGAAGGCGCCGGCGCGGCGGGCCTTGCGGCGCTGCTGGCCGATCCCGAGCGTTATCGCGGGCGCAATGTCGGCCTCATCGTTTCCGGCGGCAATATCGACCCGCGCATCGTCGCCTCGATCATGATGCGTGAGCTGGAGCGCGAGGAGCGCATCGTCTCCTTCCGCTTCTCCATGCTCGACCGCCCCGGCGAACTCGGCCTCATCTCCACCCTGCTCGGCCAGCTCGGCGCCAACATCCTGGAAGTGGAGCACAAACGCCACTTCCTCGACGTCCACGCTAAGGGCGCCCGCCTCGACGTGACGGTCGAAACCCGCGACCGCGCCCATGCCGACGAAGTCTATCGCCAGCTCATCGCCAACGGCATGCAGGTGGTGCGGGTGGACTGGCGTACGGGCGGCTAATGCGCGTCCCGCGGCCTTGCCGCGGCGCGCCTGCCTGCCCATTTTATGAGGCGTTGGAGGAAAACGCATGTCCGACGCTCCCCTTCGTGGTGGCCCCGGTTACGATCAACCCCTGCCCTATGCCTTTGATCCGCTTCAGGAACCGGAATATTTCCGGGGCGTGCTCGGGCGGCGGATGGTCGCCTTTCTGATCGACGCCGTGGTGATCTGTGCCCCCGTCGGCGCCGCGGCGGTGTTCATCTTTCTGTTCGGCTTCGTCACGCTGGGCCTTGGCTGGTTCCTGTTCGGCCTGCTCAGCCCCGGCTTCTTCATCTGGGCCATCGTCTATAGCGGCCTGACGCTGGGCGGCCCGCGCTCGGCCACGCTCGGCATGCGGGCGATGGAGATCGAGATGCGGCAATGGGACGGCACGCCGATGACCAGCCTCCTCGCCGTGCTCAGCGTGGTGCTGTTCTGGGTTTTCATGAGCGTCCTGACCCCGCTGGTCCTCATCGTCCCCCTGCTAAACCCCCGCCGCCGCCTCCTCCACGATCTCGTGCTTGGCACGGTGGTCACGAACAACGACGAGCGCGCGGGAGCCCTGCGCGGCTGGCGCGGTTGAGTGCTTGTGAAGGCGGTTTGATTTACGGAGTTTGACGCGCCGCGCGGCTCTGGCAATCTGATGTCGACCAGAGCGTGAACGAGCCGTGACCGAACATCCGCGCGACACACCGCAGTTCTATCTTACCGCTCCCTCGCCCTGCCCGTATCTGCCGGGCCGGGAGGAGAGGAAGGTATTCACGCATCTGGTCGGCGAGCGGGCGACGCAGCTGAACGACGTGCTGACCCATGGTGGCTTCCGCCGTTCGCAGTCCATCGCCTACCGGCCCGCCTGCGAGCAGTGCCGCGCCTGCGTCTCCGTGCGCATCTGCGTCGATGAGTTCGAGGAGACCCGTTCCTTCCGCCGCGTGCGGCAGGCCAATGCCGACCTCATCGGTGACATGCGCGCCGCCGTTCCAACGGCCGAGCAATACTCGCTTTTCCGCGCCTATCTCGACAGCCGGCACAGCGATGGCGGCATGGCCGACATGACGGTGCTCGATTACGCGATGATGATCGAGGACAGCCATGTGCGCACGCGGCTGATCGAGTATCGCCGCCGCGGTCCCGGCACGGCGGTGCATGGCCGCGGCCAGGGGGCACTCTATGCGGTGGCGCTGTCTGACGTGCTCGCGGACGGACTTTCCATGGTCTATTCGTTCTACGAGCCGGACGAGGCCGCGCGGTCCATCGGCACCTTCATGATCCTCGACCATGTCAGCAAGGCCAAGGCCATGGGGTTGGCCTATGTCTATCTGGGCTATTGGGTCGATGGATCAGCGAAAATGGACTACAAGCGCCGCTTCCTGCCCCAGGAGCGGCTCATGCCGAATGGCTGGGAACGCGTGGACGCGTGAGGCGCCTCACTCACCGAAGACTAAGGGTCAGAACCTGTTGTTGCGGGGAAAACCCTTGGGCGGCAGCCGGCCGGCGCTGGCCCGCTCGCCGCGCCACTCCGTGAGGTCCGATACCGTCCATGTGCGGCCAGACGTATCGGTCCAGGTCAGGCCTTCGGCCGCGCTGAAGACCTTCACGTCGCTCATGGCGCCATCCTTGTAACGCTGGAGCCGCACGCCGCGTCCGCGCGTCATTTCCGGGATCTGCGCGAGCGGGAAGACGAGCAGCTTGCGGTTTTCGCCGATCACCGCGACCGTGTCGCCGAGGGCGGGCACCACCTTGCAGGCCTCCTGCCCGTCAACGCCAAGAACCTGCTTGCCCTTGCGGGTATTGGCGACGCAATCATCCTCGGCGACGAGAAAGCCCCGTCCTTCCTTGGCGGTCACCAGCAGCTTGCGACCGCTCTGATAGGGCCGCACATCGACAATATCGGCTTCCTGTTCGAGGTCGATCGACAGGCGCATGGGTTCGCCATGGCCGCGCCCACCGGGCAGCTTGGAAGCCTCCAGCGTGTAGAAACGCCCATTGGTGGCAAAGATCAGCAGCTTCGACGTCGTCTCGGTGAAGAAGCTGATCTTCAGCTTATCGTCGCCCTTGAAGGTGAGCGCGGACAGGTCGCTCACATGGCCCTTCAGCGCACGGATCCACCCCTTTTCGGAGACCACGACGGTGATCGGCTCGCGCTCGACCAGCGCCTCGATCACGGCATCCGCGCCATGCGCCGCCGCTTCGCCGAAGCTGGTCCGACGGCGCCCGATTGCCGTTTCCGGTCCGAACATCTTGCGGACCTCACCAAGCTGGCCAGCGACGGCCTTCCACTGGCGCGCGTCCGAATCGAGCAGCTTTTCCAGCCCGTCCTTCTCCTTGGACAGCGCGTCGTGCTCCTTGCGGATTTCGAATTCCTCAAGCCGACGCAGCGAGCGCAGGCGCATGTTCAGGATCGCTTCGGCCTGAACATCGCTGAGCTCGAACCGCTTCATCAGTTCCGGCTTGGGCTCATCCTCCTCGCGGATGATGCGGATCACCTCGTCGAGATTGAGATAGGCGATCAGATAGCCGCCAAGCACTTCCAGCCGGTGCTCGATCTGGCCGAGGCGATGACG
The DNA here is from genome assembly GCF_018449475.1 of Ancylobacter radicis. Taxonomy (GTDB): domain Bacteria; phylum Pseudomonadota; class Alphaproteobacteria; order Rhizobiales; family Xanthobacteraceae; genus Ancylobacter; species Ancylobacter radicis. The sequence continues at coordinate 406,138 of NZ_JAHCQH010000014.1, forward strand.
GGAGCGGCGCAGCAGTACATCGCGGCGATGGTCGACCCATTCCCGCAGCGCCTCGAGCAGGCTCACCACCTTGGGCACCTGGCCGCCGACCAGGACGTTCATGTTGAGCGGAAAACGGACTTCCAGTTCCGTCACCCGGAACAGGCTTTCCATCAGCAATTCGGCGTCGACGCCCCGCGCGCGCGGCTCCAGCACGAGGCGGACATCTTCCGCCGATTCGTCACGCACATCGGCGAGAAGCGGCAGCTTCTTCTCGTTGAGGAGGTCCGCGATCTTCTCGACGAGGCGCGATTTGGGCACGCCATAAGGAATCTCGGTGACGACGATGATGTAGGTGCCGCGCCCGGTCTCTTCCTTGTGCCAGCGCGCGCGCAGGCGGAAGCCGCCCCGGCCGGTGGCATAGGCATCGGCAATGGAGGACGGTGCTTCGATGATGACGCCGCCGGTGGGGAAATCCGGCCCTTTCACGAAGCGCAGCAGATCATCCGTCGTGGCGTGCGGGTTCTCGATCAGATGCAGGCTGGCGTCGATCAACTCGGCCGCGTTGTGCGGCGGGATCGAGGTCGCCATGCCGACGGCGATGCCGGTCGAGCCATTGGCCAGAAGGTTCGGGAAGGCACCGGGCATGACGACCGGTTCTTCGGTCGTGCCATCATAGTTCGGACGGAAATCAACGGCGTCCTCGTCGATGCCGTCGAGGATCAGCCGCGCGACTTCGGTCAGCCGCGCCTCGGTATACCGTTCGGCCGCCGCGTTATCGCCGTCGATGTTGCCGAAATTGCCCTGGCCGTCGACCAGCGGGTAACGCTGTGAAAAGTCCTGCGCGAGACGGACCATGGCATCGTAAATCGCCATGTTGCCGTGCGGATGGAACGAACCCATCACGTCGCCGACGATCTTCGCGCTCTTACGGAAGCCGCCGCCAGGATCGAGCCGTAGCAGACGCATGCCGTACAAAATACGCCGATGGACAGGCTTGAGACCATCGCGCGCGTCCGGCAGCGCCCGGTGCATGATGGTGGAGAGCGCATAGGCGAGGTAGCGCTCCTCGAGCGCCGCCTTCAGCCCGATCGGCTCGATCGCACCGCTGTCGGTCGGAATTGGTCCCTCTCCCATGAGATATGGCTACAAGGAACCAGCGACGGGAACAAGACATGAACGGGCGACCGTCCCCAACTGGCTTCTCCAAGCCACCCCGGGAGAGGATGAGACATAATGTCTCATTTCCGATTCTGCATAGCTGATCTGCGTCGCGCGGTTTCGATCATTTCACATCCGGCGCCTGTCGATGAAAATCAAGGGGATAGGGGCGGCGACTGCAATCCCCGGTTTCGCATCGGTTTCAGTTCCCGAAGCAAATGAATGTTTCGAAAATCGTTGTAATTTATCGCTTTTTTCGCCCTAACGCGGTAATGTTACGGCCATAAGAAAAGTAGGAGGACGCCATGAGACAGCTTAAGCTTGTCCTTGGAGTTGCAATCGCCACATGCGGATTTGTCGTTTCGGCTCAGGCCGCTCCGATAGCAACGACCATGCCGGAAATAGGCGCGGGCACCGTGCCGACGCTCATTGCCTGGCAGAATGTCTGCCGGGAGCGAACCTATCTCCGGCGCGACCGTAACGGTCGGACGGTGATGTTGCAGGCGCCAAGCTGCACGCCGGTATGGATCGGTCGGCGTTATTTCGCCAATGGCCGTTATTACGCGGACCCGACCTTCACCACGCCGATCTACTGATCCGTGCGCATGAGGGTTGCAATCAGCGCCTCGCGTGACGCCGGCATCGGCAACGCGCGAGGCTCAAACACCCGTCGTTCGAGGAAATAGCCGGTCAGCAACAGGCCGGCCTGGATATCCTCGCGCGCGGGCGGTTCCGCGACTTCAGCCATAAGAAAATAGGGTAGGTTGAAAAGCTGAGTGCGCCAGGGTTCACCCGCCGCGCGGCTGACTGCCCTGCCCGACTTTGGCGAGACATAGAGCAGGTCGTTGCGACCTCCGGTCGCCGCACAGGCGGCGAGATCAAGGCCAAACCCCAGTTCGGCCAGCATCATCAGTTCGAACCGCGCGATCATCATGCCGACCAGCGGCTTGTGCTCGAGATGATCGACGATGGTCGCCAGCGCCGCATGAAGCTCGGGATGGGGATCGCGCTCGGGCAGCAGCCGCAACAGTTCGCCGAGATGGCTCAAGGCGAAGGCAGCATGGGCATGCGCCATCATCCGGTCCGCGCGGGCGGTCGTGACCTCCAGCGCATAGCTGCCGAGATGCTCGTCGAGGCGCGCACGCCATACCGCGCGCACGCCATTGCCCTGCTGAAGATTGGATGCCTGACGGCGCGAGCCCCCGCCCCGCACGATGCCGAGATGGCGGCCATGGGCGGCCGTCATCAGTTCGACGATGGCATTGGCCTCACCAAGCCGCCGCACGCCCAGAATGATGCCCTCATCGGTCCATTCCATGGGCGCCCTGCCCGTCTCAGTCCGAACTCGGGAATTCGAGGCCCATTTCGCGGTAACGCTCGGGATCGTCCGCCCAGTTCTCCCGCACCTTCACGAAAAGGAACAGATGCACCGGCTGTTCGAGAATCTCGGAGATTTCGCGCCGGGCGCCGGTCGAGATGGCCTTGATCGTCTCGCCACCCTTGCCGAGCACGATCTTCCGCTGGCTCTCGCGCTCGACGAAGATCGTCTGCTCGATCCGCACCGAACCGTCCTTGCGCTCCTGCCAGGAGTCGGTCTCGACCGTGGAGCGATAGGGCAGTTCCTCATGGAGCCGATGGAAGAGTTTTTCGCGGGTGATCTCGGACGCGAGCATCCGCATCGGCGCATCGGAAATCTGGTCTTCCGGGTAGAGCCAGGGGCCGAGGGGAAGGGTCTGGGCGAGCCAGTTCCGCAGATCGGCGAGGCCATCACCGGTCAGCGCCGAAACCATGAACAGCCGGTCGAAGCTGATCTTATCGGCAATGGAGGCGGCGAGTTCCAGGAGTTCCTCACGCTTCACCAGGTCGATCTTGTTGAGCAGGATCGCGCGTGGGCGCCTTACGTCAATAAGCCCACGAATGATCGCGGCGACCTCCTCGGTCACTCCGACACGGGCGTCGATCAGCAGCACGACCGCATCCGCGTCACCCGCACCGCTCCAGGCGGAGCGCACCATCGCCTTCTCAAGCCGGCGCTTGGGCGCGAAAATGCCGGGTGTGTCGACGAGTATGATCTGCGTCGCGCCTTCCAGGGCGATGCCGCGCACCAGCGAGCGCGTCGTCTGCACCTTGTGGGAGACGATCGAGACCTTGGTGCCGACCAGCGCGTTGGTCAGCGTCGATTTGCCCGCATTGGGTGCCCCGATCAGGGCAACGAAACCGCAGCGGGTGTTTTCGGCCATACCCTGTGGGGCCATGCCGTTATCGGCCACGTCGTTCATGAATCAACCTGTTCGAGAAAGGCCGATGCTGCGGCCTTCTGCGCAATCTGTTTCGAGGAGCCGGCCGCTTCCACCGGATCGAAGCCGGGGAGTTCGACCGCTATGCGGAATTGCGGATTATGGTCCGGACCGGAGCGGTCCACCAGCCGGTAGGTAGGAGGCGGCAGACCACGCGCCTGGGCCCATTCCTGAAGCGCCGTCTTGGGGTCCCGCGCCGAGCCGCCCGGCATTTGCAGCCGCGGCCGCCAGAACCGCTCGACCATGGCCTCCGCTGCCGCAAAACCACCGTCGAGATACACGGCGGCGAGAACAGCCTCGGCGATATCGGCCAGAATCGCCACGCGCGCCCGCCCGCCGGCCCGGTCTTCACCGGCGCCAAGCCGAATATGCGGACCGATATCGATAGCGGCGGCGACCGCGGCGCAGCTCTCCTCGCAGACAAGGTCGGCCAGCCGCCGTGATAGTTCGCCTTCCTCGGCGTTGGGAAAGGCGCGGTAGAGCATGTCCGAGACAACGAGGCCGAGGACATGGTCGCCGAGAAACTCAAGCCGCTGATAGGAGCGCACCCGCGCCCGCGACCCCTGCACACCGGTAACCGCGCTGATATGGGTCAGCGCCAGCAGCAGATGGGCGCGATCCTTGAAGCTGTGGCCAAGCGATTCTTCGAGCTTCTCCAGACCGGCCTCGTCGGCCGCGGTGCGCGCGTTCTGGCGGTTTGCGCGCGTCATCGCACGAAGGAGAACAGCCGGTCCCAACGGACCGTCCAGGGCCATTTCCAGAACTGCCAGGCCGCATCGCCTTCCTTCACCGAGAAGAAGATGACCTGGGCACGGCCGATCAGGTTGTCATAGGGCACATAGCCGACCTGACTGAGCACCCGACTATCGGTCGAGTTGTCACGGTTGTCGCCCATCATGAAATAATGATCCGGCGGCACCTTGTAGACCGGGGTGTTGTCGTAGAAGCCATTTTCGACGAGGTCGAGCGTGTAATAGCTGACACCGTTCGGCAGGGTTTCAGTCCAGCGTTTCACACGCTGCACCCGACCGCCGCCCTCATCATCCATCCAGTAACCCGCATCCTCGCGCTTCACCGGCTGGCCGTTGATGTGCAGGACGCCGTCGATCATCTGGATCTCGTCGCCGGGCAGGCCAATCACCCGCTTGATGTAGTCCGTGCTCTCATCGCGCGGCAGCTTGAACACCACCACGTCTCCGCGGTTCGGCGTGGAGCCGAGCAGGCGACCGCTAAATAGCGGTGGCGAGAACGGAAAGGAGAAACGGCTGTAGCCGTAGCTGAACTTCGACACGAATAGATAGTCGCCGACCAGCAGTGTCTCCTTCATCGAGCCCGAAGGGATGTTGAAGGGCTGGAACAGAAAGGTGCGGATGATGATGGCGATCAGAAACGCCTGGAGGATCACCTTGACGGTTTCGCCAAGGCCGCCTTCCTGCTTCTTCGGTTCGGTGGTCGAGGTCATGTCGCTTTCCGCTGCGGGGCGCGGCACAAGCCCCGCCGGCCGTGGGCTCCTATAGCCGCTCGCCGCCGCGGCGGCAACGCGGCCCAGTCACGATGTCAGGAGCTTCCCGGCCGTCATTCGCCCGTGCCCTTCGGAACCGCGCTGATGATGACAAAGGCCTGGGCGATCGGACCGTCATCCGTGATGGTAAGATCGATCCGGGCCACGCACCCGGCAGGGGTAATCGCGTCAAGTCGCTCGCGCGCCCCGCCGGTGAGTTCCATGGTCGGCTGGCCCGAGGGCAGGTTGACCACGCCCATGTCCCGCCAGAACACGCCCTGGGCCAGCCCGGTGCCGAGCGCCTTGGCGCAGGCCTCCTTGGCGGCGAAACGCTTGGCGTAGCTTTCCGCACGCCGGGCCCGCCGTTCGGACTTGGCCCGCTCGACAGGCGTGAACACCCGTTCGAGAAAACGCTCGCCATGCCGTTCCAACACTTCGGCGACGCGGCGGGCGTCTGTGATGTCGGAGCCTATGCCAATGATCATGCGGGTCTCATGCTGCCACGGGGCGGCCGGCAGCCCGGCCGCGCGCCATGGCCACGCGCATATGCCGGACGGCACCTTCAAGCCCGTCGAAGATCGCCTCGCCGATCAGAAAATGCCCGATATTGAGTTCACGAACCTCCGGCAGCGCCGCGATGGTCTCCGCCGTCGAATAATCGAGCCCGTGGCCGGCATGGATTTCCAGCCCCAGGCGAGCTCCCTCTCTGGCAGCGTGCGCCAGACGTTCGAATTCGAGAGCGGCCTCATCGTTGCGGCGCTCGGCCAGCAGATCGCACCAAGCGCCAGTATGCAGCTCGATGACCGCCGCGCCGATATCCGCCGCGCGGGCGATCTGGTCAGCGTCCGGGGCGATGAACAGCGAAACGCGGATGCCAGCCTTGGCCAGTTTTTCCAGCTTGTGCGCCAGTTCGATACCGCCGCCAATTACATCCAGCCCGCCTTCGGTCGTGCGCTCCTCGCGCCGCTCGGGCACGAGGCAGCAGGCATGGGGACGCAACTCGGTCGCGAGCGCGACCATGTCATCCGTAGCAGCCATCTCGAAATTGAGGGGCACGAGAAGGACTTCGCGCAGACGCCTCATGTCCGCGTCACGGATATGGCGGCGATCCTCACGCAGATGGGCGGTGATGCCGTCGGCTCCCGAGGCGCAGGCGAGTTGCGCCGCGCGCACAGGATCGGGAAGCGACCCACCCCGCGCATTTCGCACCGTGGCGACGTGGTCGATATTCACGCCGAGGCGCAGCGGCGGCACGATGCGGGTCATCGGCTCAACCCTTCACGCCCTGAATGGCGCGGCTGCCCGGCTTGACCGGCGGCAGCGCCGCGAGTTCCGGCGGCAGCGCGTCGGCGGGATAGGCGGGGATGTCGAGCTTGCAGAGCGCCACCAGCTTCACGCCGAGATCGGCCTTGCCGTTGGAGCGGTCGATCAGGCAGGCCGCGCCGACGACATTCTTGGTATGCTCAGCGATGGAGGCGAGGCATTCGCGCGAGGACAGGCCGGTGGTGACGATGTCTTCGACCATCAGCACCTTGGCGTCCTCGGGGATTGTAAAGCCGCGACGAAGCTGGAACTTGCCGTCCTCGCGCTCGACGAACACCGCCTTGGCGCCGAGCTGGCGGGCGGTTTCATAGCCGGGAACGATGCCGCCGACGGCGGGGGAGACGACATAGTCGATCTTGCCGAAGGCCGCTTCGGCCTTCTCGGCCAGCGCCCGGCACAGCCGCTCGGTGCGCACGGGATCCTGGAAGATAAACATCTTCTGCAGGAACACCGGGCTGCGCAGACCCGACGACAGGATGAAGTGCCCGTGGAGCAGCGCGCCGGCGTCGCGGAATTCGGCCAGAACCTCGTCTTGTGTCATCTCGGTGCCCGCAGGTCGTTTTGATCGTGCGGCGGTGATAACCGATCCGACAGCCGACGTCACCGCCCGACCCTTCGATCAGGCGGCGACCCGCTCGGCACCGAGTTCTTCGGTCCACACCTCGAACCCGGCCAGGCCATGGGGCCCGAAGGTGGACACGATCGGCACATCGGCCGCGTCGCGCCCGCGCGCCATGACGATGCGACCGATCCGGGGCCTGTTGTGGCGCGCGTCGAAACTGTACCAGACACCGTCAAGATAGGCCTCGAACCAGGCGCTGAAATCCATCGGCGCCGGGTCCAGCGGCACGCCAATATCGCCGAGATAGCCGGTGCAGTAACGCGCCGGAATATTCATGGCGCGGCACAGGGCAACGGCAAGATGGGCGAAGTCCCGGCACACTCCCCGCCCCTCGCGCAGCCCACCGGCGGCGGTGCGGGTGCAATCGGCATAGCCATAGCCAAAACTGATGTGACCGTGCACGAAGTCGCAGATCGCCTGCACGCGGGCCCACCCCTCCGGCACATTGCCGAACCTGTTCCAGGCTTCCAGTCCCAGCAGGTCGCTCTCGCAGTAGCGGCTGGGCAGGAGATAGCCCATCGCCTCCTCGGGCAGGTCGATAACCGCCGTCTGGACTGCCGAGGGCACGACGCGATCATGCTGGCCGCTATCCTCGATCACACCATGACGCTCGATGAGGGTTCGCCCCGGGGGTAACAGCGCGCGCTGGCGCACATTTCCGAACAGGTCGCTGGCACGCCGATAGGGGACATCTCGGCCGTCCTGCGTCCTCATCAGCAGAGCCGACTCGACCACGATGTCGGAATGACGATCCGGGTGAATGTCGATGGCAAAACTGGCTGCCATGGGTGCCGCGCATTCGAGCGCGATGCGATAACCGTAACGGATCCGCATGGCGGCCCTCCTTGGCGTCGGAACGAGATGACGTGGGTCAGAAAGTCCCGCCGGGACGGGTAGAGGCGCACGAGCGCGCGCGTACGCAAGCGAGAACGGCCCGGCCGGAGAGTTGCTCCATCCGACCATGAACCTGAACGGCGACGTCGCGCATGGCGCGACCCCATAACTCTCGGGCACCGCCCGAAAGAATGAGCAAAGTTCCCTTGAACTGTTCGGCGACCATCGGCACTTCCTCGCGCTGTCGGCAATTCGTGCTGCGACAACGCTGAGCACCCGAGGCGGTTCCGATCAGCCGTTCACACGCTCCACGCTGGAAACGACAGCCCGAGCGCGAAGGTCCGCGATGATGCCATTGAGGTGGCGGAGATCATAGACGCCGATGTCGATGACAATACGCGTAAAGTCCGCCGAGCGCGAGGACATACGGACATTGTCGATATTGCCGTCGCGCTCGCCGATCACCTGCGCGATCTGCGCCAGTGAACCGGGCTCGTTGGTTGCCACAACCACGATCTGTACCGGAAAGCGTTGCGGGTTGTCTTCGTCGACATCCCAGCGCACGTCCAGCCAGCGTTCGGGCTCCTCCTCATAGTCCTGCAGAGCCGGAGACTGGATCGGATAGACGGTGATGCCCTCGCCTGCGGTGAGAATACCGACGATCCGATCGCCCGGCACGGCCCCGCCGTTCGGCGCGAAGCGCACCGGCAGTTCCCGATTGATGCCCCGGATCGGAATCGCCGTCTGCGGGTCGGGATCGCTCTCGATTCCCGGAATCTTGAATTTGAGGCTCTGGCCCTGATCGAGTTCGAACCAGCCTTCGCCCGCCGGCGCGGCGCGCTCCTCCGGCCGCGGACCCGTCCATTCCGGGTGAAGCGCCTTCACGACGTCATCCGCGCGCATCTCGCTCCGGCCCACGGCGGCGTAAACGTCTTCGAGCGAGGTGCGCGCAAGCCGCCCCACGGCCGACGCCAGCTTTTCCTCCGAAAACACCTTGCCGGCGCGGGCGACCGCGCGTTCGACGATCTTCCGCCCGAGGCCCGCATATTGAGCGCGCACGGCGGCCCGCGTCGCCCGGCGAATGGCGGCACGCGCCTTGCCGGTGACGACGATGGATTCCCACGCCGCCGGAGGCGTCTGCCCGGCGGCGGTGATGATCTCCACCTCGTCGCCATTGTGCAGTTCGGATACCAGGGGCGAGACGCGGCCATTGACCTTGGCGCCGACCGCACGATCACCGACACCGGTGTGAACGGCATAGGCGAAGTCAATGGGCGTCGCGCGCCGCGGCAGGATGATGAGGCGGCCCTTCGGCGTGAAGCAGAAGACCTGATCGTGGAAAAGCTCGAGCTTGGTGTGTTCGAGGAATTCCTCGGGGCTGGAGCCCTCCGCCAGCAATTCGATGGTCCGCCGCAACCAGGCATAGGCGCTAGAGTCGCGGGTCGTCGGATCGACCGGCCCCGACGCATCCTTGTAAAGCGCGTGAGCGGCAATGCCGTATTCGGCGATCTCGTGCATCTGCCGGGTGCGGATCTGCAGTTCGACGCGCTGGCGGCCGGGACCCACGACGGTGGTGTGAATCGAGCGGTAGTCGTTCTGCTTGGGCGTCGAGATGTAGTCCTTGAAGCGGCCGGGTACGAGCGGCCACTTGGTATGGACGATGCCCAGCGCGCCGTAGCACTGCTCAAGCGTATCGACGAGGATGCGGAAGCCGTAAATATCCGAGAGCTGCTCGAAGGCGACCGACTTCAACTCCATCTTGCGCCAGATGGAATAAGGGCGCTTCTCCCGCCCCTTCACCGTCGCGGCGATGCCCTTCTGCGTGATCGCCTCGGACAATTCCCGCTCAATCGAGGCAACAAGCTCGCCATTGTTCTCCTTGAGCGCCTGAAGGCGGCTGAGGATCGAATCATAGGCCTCGGACGAAAGCTGGCGGAAGGAGAGATCCTCCAGCTCCTCACGCATGTCGTGCATGCCCATGCGCCCGGCAAGCGGCGCGTAGATGTCCAGCGTCTCCTGGGCGACGCGGTTGCGCTTTTCCTCCGGCACCCATTTGAGGGTGCGCATATTGTGCAATCGGTCGGCGAGCTTGACGAGAAGCACACGCACATCGTCGGCGATCGCCAGCAGCAGCTTGCGGAGGTTCTCGGCCTGTTTCGCCTGTTTGGAGACGAGATCGAGCTTCTTGATCTTGGTGAGACCCTCGACCAGCGCGCCGATCTGCGGCCCGAATATGCGGTCGATTTCGTCGCGGGTGGTGTCGGTATCCTCGATCGTGTCGTGCAGCAGCGCCGCGACGATGGTCGCATCGTCGAGCTTCAGGTCGGTCAGGATCGCGGCGACTTCGAGCGGATGCGAGAAATAGGGATCGCCCGAGGCACGCTTCTGCGTACCGTGAGCGCGCATCGCATAGACGTAGGCCCGATCAAGCAGCGCCTCGTCGGTGTTGGGATTGTACCGGCGGACGCGCTCGACGAGCTCGTACTGCCGCATCATGACAGGGCTACTCGCGAGATGAGACGGGCAAACGGCCCGACAGGCTAGATATTGCCCTCCACACCCGGCGAGGCAAGCCGCGCCCGCCGATATGGAGGCCGAAACGTAAACGGCCCGGCACGAGGCCGGGCCGTTCAGATAGGATGAGGCGGGCCTCAGCCCTCGTCGTCGTCGCTCGGCTCCGGCGGCACGAGGCCCTGGAGGCCGGCCAGCAACTCTTCTTCGGTCATGCGGTCGAGCATGACATCGGAATCATCGGCGCCGTGGGAGGCGCTGGAGGCGATCATCGGAACCGTCTCGGGCTCCGGCTCGTCCACCTCGGTGAACTTCTGGAGCGAGTGGATCAGGTCTTCCTTGAGGTCTTCCGGCGAAATCGTCTGATCGGCGATCTCGCGCAGGGCGACCACAGGGTTCTTGTCGTTGTCGCGATCAATGGTGATCGGAGAGCCCGACGCAATCATGCGGGCACGATGGCCCGCGAGAAGAACGAGTTCGAAGCGATTGTCGACCTTGTCGATGCAATCCTCGACGGTGACGCGAGCCATGCCTCGGCACTCCTGTCGGTGGATAGATGAAGTGCCGTGCCATAAACTAATGCACCATGAAGGGCAAGAGCGGCCGCCGATGTTTGGCGCTGGACCGCCAGGCCTCAGCTGCCGCTCAGGCGCGAAAATGGGGGGCAGAGCGCGCCATTGTCCCGACCTCGCCACAAATGGGATATGAGTAGGTAGCCGATCCAACCTCGCGGCATAGCGACCCTGGATCGAGCCCTTTGCATTTCAAACGTTCAGGTATTGCATCACTATGGTTCAAGGCATGGAAAAAACCGCCCTGTTCATTGACGGCGCCAACCTTTATTCGGCAACCAAATCTCTCGGCTTCGATATCGACTACAAGCGACTTTTGAAGGAATTCCAGACGCGCGGCTATGTTCTTCGCGCGTTTTATTACACCACACTGGTTGAGGACACCGAGTATTCCTCCATCCGCCCGCTGCTCGACTGGCTGGATTACAATGGGTATTCCGTCGTCACCAAGCCGGCGAGGGAATTCACCGACAGTCAGGGCCGGCGCCGGGTTCGCGGCAACATGGATATCGAGCTGGCTGTCAGCGCCATGGAACTCGCCGGCCATGTCGACCATATCGTGATCTTCTCCGGCGATGGCGACTTCCGCTCGCTGGTCGAGGCGATCCAGCGCAAGGGCGTGCGGGTCACGGTCGTCTCCACCATGCACACGCAGCCTTCGATGATCGCCGACGAACTGCGGCGCCAGGCGGATGTGTTCATCGACCTCGTGGACCTTCAGTCCCGCGTCGGCCGCGATCCTGCCGAGCGTTCGGGCCGCATGCAGGAGCCGCCGCGCTTCCTGGAGCGGCGCTCCCCCGCACCGGGCCCGGATGACGATCTCAGCGACAATTGACCGCCATGACGGCGACACCCGCCCCGGCATCGCCCGAACCTTCGCATGACTGCCCCTATTGTCCGCGTCTGATGGCTTTCCGCGAGCATTGGCGCGCCGCCGAGCCCGGCTGGCACAACGCGCCCGTGCCGTCCTTCGGTCGCGAGGACGGGCGGCTGCTCATCGTCGGGCTGGCGCCGGGCCTGCGCGGGGCAAATCGTACCGGGCGCCCCTTCACCGGCGACTATGCCGGCGAACTGCTCTATTCCACGCTCATCACATTCGGCTTCGCGACCGGCGTGTTTGAGGCGCGAGCGGACGATTCGCTCCGCCTCAGGGATGCCCGGCTGACCAATGCGGTGCGGTGCGTGCCGCCCGAAAACAAGCCGACGACCGAGGAGATGCGGACCTGTCGGCCTTTTCTGTCCGCCACGCTCGCCCAACTGCCACGTCTTGGAGCCATCGTCGCACTGGGCAAGATCGCCCATGATCAGGTGCTCGCCGCGCATGGTCACAAGCTGTCGCACTTCAAATTCGCCCATGGTGCGGTGCATCGGTTGGGCGATGTCCTGCTGTTCGACAGCTACCACTGCTCCCGCTACAACACGAATACCGGGGTACTGACGACGGAGATGTTCCACGCCGTCTTCGCCCGCGTGCGCGCCCATATCGACACGCTCGACTGACCTCTCGCAGCCGCCTTAGGGCGCCACGGGTGCCCACAGCACATCCTCGATGCGCCGGGCGCCGCTCGCCAGCATCGCCAGCCGGTCAAAGCCGAGCGCAATACCCGAGGCCTCTGGCATGACGGCGAGCGCGGCCAGGAAATCCTCGTCGATCGGGTAGCGGTCGCCATAGATGCGCTCCTTTTCGTCCATCCAGCCATCGAAACGGCGGCGCTGCTCGGCTGCGTCGGTCAGCTCGCCAAAGGCGTTGGCGAGTTCAACCGCACAGACATAAAGCTCAAAGCGTTCTGCCACGCGCGGGTCACCCGGTTTCGGGCGGGCGAGTGCAGCTTCGGAGATCGGATATTCGCACAGGATGGTGGGGCGCCCCAGCCCCAGAAAGGGCTCGATCTTCTCGACCATGACGCGCGTAAAGACATCCGCCCAATTGTCATCTTCAGCCACGCGGATGCCAGCGGCCCGCGCCGCCTGCCAGAGTCCATCCCGATCATTGCCGGCAACATCGACGCTGGCCATCAGGTCGATGCCGGCAAAACGCGTGAAAGCCTCGGCAACGGTCAGCCGTTCCGGTGGGAGGCTCACATCGCACTCCCGGCCGGCGAATCGGAAGATCGACGATCCCATCGCCCGCGCCGCCGCCGCGAGGATGCCGGCGCAATCCTCCATCAGCACCTCATAAGTCTCACCCGCGCGGTACCATTCCAGCATGGTGAACTCGGGATGGTGCAGCGTTGTCCGCTCGCCATTACGAAACACGCGGGCGAAGGTGAACAGCTTGTCCTCCCCCGCCGCGAGCAGCTTCTTCGCCGTGAATTCCGGCGAGGTATGCAGATAGCGCGGCGCGCGCGTGCCGTCCGGCGCCTCCAGCTCGGTGGCGAAGGCCTTGAGATGGATCTCATTGCCGGGTGAGAGCTGGAGGATCGGGGTCTCGACCTCGATGAAGCCGCGTTCGGCAAAGAAGCCGCGCAGCGCCGCCTGCACCCGCTGACGCGCGATCAGGAAGGGGCGCCGGTCGGCATGGATCTGCGGCGTCCACCAGGGCGAGACGGGAAGCGACATGGAACGGGCTCCGGCGCAGGCGGGCGGGGTTGGCGGATGACGGTCGCGCTTGTATAGGAGGCGCCAAATGGAATCCCCCGGTGCCTCCGCGCGATGCGGCGCACCCAACAGCCAGAGGACCTCTATGGTCAAGGTCATCGCCAGCACCCTACGCAAGGGTGCCGTTCTCGACATCGACGGCAAGCTCTATGTCGTGCTCACCGCCGAGAACATTCATCCCGGCAAGGGCACGCCGGTGACGCAGATCGACATGCGCCGCATCTCGGACGGGGTGAAGGTCTCCGAGCGCTACCGCACCACCGAGCAGGTGGAGCGCGCCCATGTGGAGGATCGCCCCTACACCTTCCTGTATTCGGACGGTGAGGGCTATCACTTCATGAACCCGGAAAATTACGATCAGGTGGCCGTCTCTCCGGACGTGATCGGCGACCAGTCCCCCTATCTGCAGGAAAGCATGCAGGTGATGCTGTCGGTGCATGAGGGCAATGCCATTGCCATCGAGCTGCCGCAGCGCGTGGTCCTCGAAGTGGTCGAAACCGAGCCGGCGATGAAGGGGCAGACCGCCTCCTCCTCCTATAAGCCCGCGATTCTTTCCAACGGCGTGCGTTCGGCCGTTCCTCCGCATATCGCGGTCGGCACCCGGATCGTGGTCATGACCTCGGATGGCTCTTATGTCGAGCGCGCCAAGGACTGACCTGTCCTGATGCCGCGAATCAAAAAGCCCGGCCAAGTGCCGGGCTTTTCTTGTTTTCTGAGCTGAATCAGCCGCGATCGCGCATGAGCCGCTGCTTGTCGCGGGCCCAGTCTTTTTCCTTCAGCGCCTCGCGCTTGTCATGCGCCTTGCGGCCGCGCGCGACGGCAATCTCGATCTTCGCGCGGCCCTGCTCGTTGAAATAGATCTTCAGCGGCACGACCGTCATGCCCTCGCGCTCGACCGCCTGCCAGAGGCGGGCGATCTGCCGCTTCTGCAACAGCAGCTTGCGCGGGCGCCGCGGCTCATGGTTGAAGCGGTTGGCCTGCAGATATTCCGGGATGAAGGAATTGTAGAGGATGGCTTCGCCGGTCTTGGCGGAAACATAGCTCTCCGCCACGGTCGCCCTGCCCTCGCGCAGGCTCTTCACCTCGGTGCCACTGAGAGCGATGCCCGCCTCAAATACCTCCCCGATCTCGAAATCGAAACGAGCCCGGCGATTGTCGGCCACCACCTTGCGGGGAAGTTCTTTCTTCTTCTCGGCCATTGCTCTCGCTCCGGAACGGAGCGCCTGCCCCGTTTCCCGTCAGTTGATCAGTCCGGCGTGCCGCATCGCGGAGCGGACGATCTCCTTCGTCCCCTCGCTCACCGGCACCATCGGCAGGCGCGCCTCGTCGGCAATCTTGCCGAGCACGCTCAAGGCATATTTGGTGGGGCTCGGGTTGGTTTCAACGAACAGCGCCTGGAACAGCGGGAACAAGCGATCCTGAAGTTCCAGTGCCTTGGCATAGTCGCCCGCGATGCAGGCATTCAGCAACTGCGAGCAGAGCTTGGGCGCGACGTTGGACGCGACCGAGATGCAGCCATGGCCACCATGCGCCATGAAAGACAGAGCCGTCGCATCCTCGCCGGAGAGCTGGTTGAAGGCCGGACCCATGGCTTGGCGCTGCTGGCTCACCCGCGCGAGGTTGGCGGTCGCATCCTTCACCCCGACGATGTTCTTCAATTCATAGAGACGCGTCATCGTCTCGACCGACATGTCAACCACCGACCGGCCCGGGATATTGTAGATGTAGATCGGAATCCCGATGGCGTCGTTGATCGCCTTGTAGTGCTGGTACAGGCCTTCCTGGCCGGGCTTGTTGTAGTAGGGCGTCACAACCAGCACCGCATCCGCCCCTGCCTTCTCGGCGTGGCGGGCGAGGTCGATCGCCTCGATCGTGTTGTTCGAGCCGGCCCCAGCCATCACCGGCACGCGCCCGGCGGCCTGCTGCACGGTCCATTCGACGACAGCCTTGTGTTCGTCATGCGAGACGGTCGGGCTCTCGCCCGTGGTGCCGACTGGCACGAGGCCGTGAATGCCTTCCTCGATCTGCCAGTCGACGAGGCCACGGAACGCTTTCTCATCCAGCGCGCCATCGCGGAACGGCGTGACCAGCGCCGTGAAGGATCCACGGAGGGGCAGCGAATGGGGCATGGAGCGCTCCTGAATTTTCTCATCTTGTTGCGCGCCGATCCGTTATGGCGCCGCAAAGGGGGCATGGAATATCGCGTCGGCGAGGCGGAAGAAAGAGCCTTGTTGGATCAAAGCTTGGCAAAGAACGACCGTAGCGGCACCCTGCCCCTGTTTCGCCGGGATACCCGCCTACAACTGCCAGAGGCGCGTGAGGGAAACCCTATGCAGCCGGTTGTGGTTAGCAATTCGTCAATAAGATCGAGCGACAAAGGGACAGGCGGGCCCGGGCCGGGCTCGCCGCGCAGGGCAGGCAACGCCTGCTTGTCGGGAGTGCTTCGGCCATGAGCGACACGATCAGCCGACAACGGCACGCGGCTTCTCTCGCCCCCACGGTGGGTGACAGCGACAATGTGCGGGCTCGCGCCCGGCGCCCGTCCGGCGTGTTTCACCGGGCAATGGTGCTGCCCGTGCTGACCGCCATGCTGCTTGCCTCGGTTGGTATGACCGCTCCGGCCGCTGCGGCATCCTCCAGCACGGTCGCACCCAAGCCGCCGCAAAAGCCGGCAGCGAAACCTGCGGCCAAATCCAGCGCAGCCAAGCCCAAGCCGGCCAGCAAGCCGGCGGCAAAAACGGTTGCCCGGCCTCCATCCAAGCCCGCGGCAAAGCCTTTGGCGGCGCCTGCGGCCGCCGCTGCCGTGGCGGCGCCGGCCCTTGGTACGCCCGCCCTTGCCGGCGCCCCGGCCGATCTTCGGCGTGCCATTGCCCTGATCGAGCAGGGCCAGAGCGCGCCCGCCCTCGCCATGGCCGATTCGATGCGCGATCCCGGTGCCCAGGCTCTGGTGCGCTGGCTCGCCTTGCGCGTCACCGCGCGCGATGTCGGCTTCGACCGAGCGGTGGCGATCCTGAACGCCCACCCCACGCTTCCCACGCCCGTCGTGCTGCGCCGCCGGCTTGAGTATCTGCTCTATGTCGAGAACAAGGACGCGCAGACGATCCTCGCTTTCTTCGCCGAGCAGCGACCCTATTCCGGCGAAGGAAAAATCGCCCTCGCCCGTGCCCTTTTCGCCGCCGGCGACCAGAAGGCCGGTTCGGCCTGGCTGCGCGACGCGTGGCGTGAGGACGCGCTGTCGTCGGATGTCGAATCGACGGTGATGGCCGAATTCGGCGGGGTTCTGACGCGCGCCGATCACAAATACCGCGCCGACAAGATGCTCTACGGCGAAGATGCCGAGCGCGGCCTGCGCGCCGCGCAACGCGCCGGCACGGACGTCGTTGCCCTCGCCAAGGCAAGGATCGCGCTGTTCTCGAAGGGCGGCGACGCGCAGAAGCTGCTTGCGGCTGTGCCGGCGTCGCTGCGTTCCGATCCCGCCTATATCTACACCCTCGCCAAGATCCAGCGGCGGGGCGGTGACGACAAGGCGGCGGCCCGTACGCTGTCGGCGGCGCCCAAGGATGCCGCTCTCCTGGTCGACCCTGACGAATGGTGGGTCGAACGGCGCCTCGTCGCGCGCGAACTGCTCGATCTCGGGGACGCCGGCACCGCCTATAAGGTCGCGCGCGATGCCGTGCTGCCGGAAGACGGCCATAAGCGGGCGGAGGCGCAGTTCACCGCCGGCTGGATCGCCCTTCGCTTCCTCAAGGACCCGAAGACCGCGCTTCAGCACTTCAGCCGCGTCGCGGAAAATCAGGTGCACCCGGCGACCATATCGCGGGGCTATTATTGGCAGGGCCGCGCCTGGGAAGCCCTCGGCTCCACCGCCAATGCCCGCCAGCATTATGAATCGGCGGCCCAGCATGGCACCGCCTATTACGGCCAGCTCGCCAGCGCCCGGCTGGGACGGCCGACGGTGAAGGTGCATGCCGCCCCCGCCGCCAACGCCGCCCAACGCGCCGCTTTTGCGCGCGACGAGGGGGTGATGATCTACAAGCTGCTGCAGAAGACCGACAAGTCGAGCCTGCAGCTCGCTCTCGCCTATGACCTCGCCGAACGCCTGCCGGATGCCGCCCAACTCGGGCTACTGGCCGAACTGGCCCGCGCGGATGGCGACGCCCGCACCATGACGACGGTCGGCAAGATCGCGCTCAATCGCGGTTTCAAGCTGGAAGCCGAGGCCTATCCGGTCATCGGCATGCCCAGTTACAAGCCGATCACCACCGATGTCGACCGTGCCCTCGTCTACGCCATTGCGCGGCAGGAGAGCATGTTCAACCCGGCGGCGCTGTCCAGCGCGGGTGCGACCGGCCTCATGCAGGTCATGCCCGCCACGGGGCGCACGATCGCCAACCGCACCGGCGTGAGCTTCGCCCCCGCTCAGCTGCGCAACCCCACGGTGAACGTGCAATTCGGCGCCGCCGAGCTGCGCAGCCTGCTCGACAATTATCATGACAATTATGTGCTGACCTTCGCCGGCTATAACGCAGGCCGGGGCAATGTCGCGAAATGGATCGCCGCCTATGGCGACCCGCGCGACCCCTCCGTCGATCCGATCGACTGGGTGGAGCGGATTCCCTTCTCGGAGACGCGCAACTATGTGCAGCGCGTGATGGAGAATGCGCAGATCTACAAGGCCCGCTTCGGCACGCGCGACACGCTGCAGATCGAGGCCGATCTGCGCGGTTCGCGCCTGTGATCGCCTAAGAGCCTCAGGCTTTTGCCGTGCGGCGCCTTGTCATGCGCCGCAACCAGCAGCCGGCGGCGCAGCCGACGATATAGGTGGCCAGAAGCAGCAGGGCCATCTCGATTGCGAGGATCGTCATCGTGCGGCCTCCGCGTCCGGCCGGTCAGCGCGGCGGGAAGGCGAGCAACCGGACAGCCATCCCGTCAGCACGCCGATGGCGAAGGCGGCGGCGACATAGGGCCAAAGCTCAAGCGTCAGGAACCACATGTCTACCTCACGATGAGCTGGAGGCCTGCCTCGGACGAGGCGGCATCGGGTTGGCCCTGGGCAATGGCCGGCGGGCTTCCCGCCACGATTCGATCCGGCGCGATGCCAGCCTGGGCGAGATAGTCCGACACCGCCTTGGCGCGCGCGGCCGCGACGCCGGGCGCCGCCTCCCCCTGCTGAACACTGACCTGCACGACCGCGTCAGGGCATCCCGCCGCAGCCGCGGCGACATGATCGAGAAGCCCCCGGCTCGCGGCGGCGATGCCATTGTCCGACATGGAAAAGGCAATGCTGCCGCGCGCGAGCAGATCATCGATCGCCTTCTGACACATGGCGTTGTCCCCGGCGTCATGACGGGCGGCAATATCGAGTGCCAATTCAAGCGAGAAGCTCTTGGGCAGCGCCGCGGCGAGATTGGCGCGAATGGACTCGATGGCGGCCGGATAGAGCGCGGTCCCGGTGAAGCGCAGCTTGGTGTCGTCAAAGCGCGCTTCGCCGGCACTGAGCCGGGCCAATTCGCCAAGGGCCACCATCGCCATGTTCGAAAAGCCAGATGGAGCTCCCTGGGCAAGGGCCGAGACATCGTTCACTGCCCCCCCGAGCAACAACGCCTTCGCCGCCTCCACCAGGCTCTGATGCGCGGCGGCGTCGGGATAGAAACCGGAGATGGTCAGTCCTTCGCCATCCTTGCGCAGACTGAACACATAGGGGGAGACAATGGGCGGACGCACATCCCTTTGAAGGGTGAAGCCGCCGGGCAGGGGTGAGGCCAGAGCCGCCTCAACCGTGGCGAAGGCCGCCGAGTCCACGGCCTCCCCACTGATCGACAGCGTCGCGTCCTTGCCCCGCACCGCACCGGATCTGAGCTTGGCGAGTTGGCCCACGCCGAACACGGTGGCGTTGACCCACCCCTCCGCTGCCGGACCACCCGCGCCAATACGCATCTCATCGCTGAGCGGTACGCCGGGGAAACCGGCCCTTATGGCATCGAGGAGCAGCCGCTTGGCATCCTCGGAAGGGGCATAGCCGGTGAGACGGATGCCGTTCCCGCCACGCTGGACGCCCCAGACGAAGGGCGACACGGTCGGCGGTTCGACGGCAAACCGTGTCAACGTGTAACCCTCGGGCACGGCACGGCGCGCGCCCGCCAGGGCGTCATAGGCGGCAAAGTCCGGGGCCGTGCCCTCAATCGCGAGAGTGGTGCCAGAAAGCGCGACCTTGCCGTTCGGCAGCCGACCGAGTTGGGCCAATGCGAAGGATACCGCCTTCAGCCAGCCATCGGTCGGCGGCGAGCCATCGGCGAGGCGCAGACGATCGGAAATGGCCGCTCCGGGCACGGCCGCCCGCACCATGTCGAGCAGAGCGCGCCGCGCATCGCCCAACGGTATGTAGCCGTCGAGCGCGACACCATCGGGCTCGCGCGTCGCCGACCAGACGAAGGGAGAGACCGCCGGCGGCAGCACGGCGAATCGGGCCAGTTTGAAGTCGGCGGGCAGTTCACTGCGAACCGTGACCTCCAGCGCATCATAGGTGGCAAAATCCGGCGCCCGACCCTCGATGGAAAAGGCGTCGTCGGACAGCGTGAAGCGGCCCGCCTGCATCTTGCCCAGTTGCTCCAGGCCAAAAGCGACCATGCCAATGAAATCACCGGCCGGCACGCCGCGCGCCCGGACGAGTTCCTTGGCGCCGCTGACCACGACGCCGGGCGTCATTTTATCGGCAGCCTCGATGATCCGCTTTCGGGCATAGACCGAGGGCACATAGCCCTCCAGTCGAAGCTTGGTGCCGTCGCGGATGGCGGAGAACGTAAAGGGCCGCCGCTCCGGCAGCAGCGTGGTCCGATCCTCGACATGCCGGACGCCAAACATCTGCGCGAGCTCCGCCCGCACCTTCACGCGCGCGTCCTCGGAAAGGGCCTCCCCCTCCAGCAGTGCGTCGCGCCCCTCGAAACTCGCCCGCGCCCAGGATTCACCGATGGCGACGAACAGCCGGTCGGTCTGGTCGGTCAGTTCCGCCTCGATCGGCGCGCGCCCGAAATGCAGCGCGGCGACAATCAATAAAATGAGGGCCGGCAGTCCCTTCCACCAGCTCCGCCATCGACACATGCAGTACTTCCCCCTCACAGGCCGCGCCGTCTCCCGCGACGCAACCGGGAGCCAATCATAATTCAAAGGCGTGAAAAAGGAGACCGGACAGGGTCGTCAGACCCATTCGCCCCGTCGCATCACGGGCTCGGCCTCACCCGACGCCGAAATGCCGTCGACATCGACCTCGCCCGAACCGATCATCCAGTCGATGTGGATGAGGCTCGAATTCGCGCCGCGGGCAGCGAGTTCCTCGGGTGTCAGGGTCGCCCCGTTGATGAAGCACTTGGAGTAGGACTGGCCAAGCGCGATGTGGCTCGCGGCATTCTCGTCATAGAGCGTATTGTAGAAGAGAAGCCCGCTCTTGGAGATGGGCGACGAATGCGGCACAAGCGCGACCTCGCCGAGCCGGCGCGCGCCCTCATCCGTGTCGAGCACCTTGTTCAGCACATCCGCGCCGGTGCGCGCCGTGGCGTCGACGATCCGCCCACCCTCGAAGCGTACCGCGATGTCCTGAATGAGCGTCCCCTGATAGGAGAGCGGCTTGGTGCTGGCGACATAGCCGTCCACCCGACCCTTGTGAGGCGTGGTGAACACCTCCTCGGTCGGAATGTTGGCGTTGCAGATAATGCCGTTCTTGGCCGTCGACGCGCCACCGGCCCATTCGTGATCATCCGCCAGACCCACAGTCAGGTCGGTACCGGGCCCGCGAAAACGCAACGCCGCGTAACGTTTGGCATTGAGCTGGGCCGTGCGCGCGTGCAATTCGCCATTGTGAACATCCCAGGCGGCGATCGGGTCCGGGGTGTCGACCCGCGAGGCGGCAAAGATCGCGTGCCAGAGCTTGGCGACGGCGATGTCTTCCGGGTCGTCGGGGAACATCGCCTTGGCCCAGGCCGGCGAGGCGTAGGACACGATGGTCCAGTTAATGTCGAAGCCGGCGATCAGCGACAACGCCGGCATATAGGCTTTGGAGCGGGCGCGATTGGCACGCGAGACCTTGTCGGGATCCTCATGGGCGAGCAGAACCGGATTGTCACCGGAGATGGCGAGGCGCGCGGCGCCGCTCTTGAAGGCGTTGGCCATGCCCTCATAGAGCCAGCCGCTCGCATGGTCGAAGCTCTCGTCCGATGCGTTGCGGAACCGCATGAGAGCGGCTTCCTCGTCGCTGAACAGCGTGGTGACGAGGCTGGCACCGGCGCGATAGGCATGCTCGGTGATGCGCCGAACCAGCGGCAGCGCCTCGATCGAGGCGGTCATCACCAGTTCCTGACCCGGGCGCAAGCCGAGCCCCACATGCACCGCAACCTCACCGAGGCGGTCAAGCCGCTCCTCATGCGATAGCGCCTCAGGGGGTACGCCAGCGTGCTTGGTCATGGGGCCTCTCCGATGCTCGCAGCCATTTCGAGTCGCGGGCCATTCAAGAGAGGCGATGGTCCCGCCGTCAAGGCGAAGACGGACGAGTAGGGTGTTTGCCCGCGCATCGTGTCACCGGGCCCGAAGGGGCAGGCAAGTGCATCCTGTCCCTTCGGGTGATCGCGATCGCTATTTGGAAATCGGCCGCGCCATCGGCTTCACGATCACCTTGCCCATCGGGAACCAGGGGTCGGCATAGGTTCCGTAGCTGGGCCCCATGGAGCGAAACCAGGGCCGCGCCTGAGGCAGCATATCGGTGCGCGTGTAGAGGTCGCCCTCGAACGGGCCGGTGAACTCCATATACGGGTTCTGCATATGCGGGAGAGACGCCTTCAGCGCCTGAGCCGTTCCGCCGAGGCCCGCCAACATGGCGAGGGCAGCGGTAGTGAGAAGCCACTTGCGCATATTGGGTCTCCCTTGCGCGCGTGAACCGGCATCGCGGTGCGGCCGGCAGACAGGGCCCAACGGGTCCCTCGTCACAAGGTTGCACATTAACATCTTTGAGGATGCCGCACGAGCGCCTGACGCAGCGTCTCAAACGATCCGAGCGCTCTACCAGCCGACCAGCAGATCGACCAGCATCCCCGCCGCCAGCGCGACGATGAGGCTGATGCCGAGCGCGATCACAACGGAAATGCGGGTCTGGCGCTGCAGCCGACGATTCTTTGTCGTAAAGCCGAGCGCCTCGACCGCTTCGGCGATGGCCTCGGCCGGCCCGCTCCAGACGCGCTGTCCGTCGGGGACGATCATTAGGTTCTCGGGCTTGCCGAAATCCTCCACCAGACGCCCCTGCCCGTCTCTGCCCTGCGGACCGGCAGCTATCCTCTCGATCAGCGCGCGCGGCTCGTTCGACCAGAGGAAGAACGGCTTGCCAAGCGCCTCGGCATAACCGATCTCGAACGCGGTGCCGGGGTCCATGTGCTCTCCCCGGAAGGGTGAGATGTCGGCAATGACCGCGTCGGCGTCGTGGATCATGGCGATGCAGCGGCGGCGGATATTGTCCGCGGCAACATCGAGCGGATAGAGCCCCTGCGCGCCCTGCGCTTCGCACAATGCCTTCAGTTCGGCGCCGCGCTCAGCGGCATCGGGCCGAAACACGTCGGGACCCGCGAGATAAAGGCGCAGTTGCATGCGTTGTTTCCTGATGCTGTTGGGCGAGGACCCATGCGGCGGCAGGTTTAGTCCCCCGGCGAGCCTACGCGCAATTGTTCGAAGCGGATCGCGTAGCGCCTCACCGGCCAGCCAAGACGCTGAACAGATCGGGTTCGCGCGCGGGCGGCGGATCCTCCCTGGCGCCACGAGCGACAATCATCAACGCGGTGTCCGGGAGCGGACGCTGAAGCGCGCGGGCCTCGCTCCAGGGGGCGCGCAGCCACGTCTCCCATTCGTCCGGCGTGGTCAGGATGACCGGCATCGCCTTGGGATGAATGGGAGCGACCACGCCATTCGGTTCGGTGGTGAGAAAGCCGAACAACTCCGTGGAGACGGGGCCTTCCTTGATCTTGCGTACGCCCGTCCAGCTTGTCCAAAGGCCGGCGAAGAAGGCGAGCGGCCGGCTTTCGTCGCGGGCGAACCACACGGGCTCATGCGTCGCGACGGCGTTCTCGGAGAAGCTGGTGAACGGCACCAGGCAGCGATTCTCCGGCATCAGCCATCCTCGCCAATGGGCCGAGTCGCTATTGCGGATGTTGGTGATGCCCGGATCGCGTCCCCTGCCCTCGATCAGAAACGACGGCGAGGGCATGCCCCATCGGGCACGAACGAGTTCGCGCCCCTGCCCCATGCGCTGGCGCACGATGGGTGCGGGATAATCGGGAAAGATGGCCGGCTGCGGCGCCAGGTTTCCAGCGGCATTGGTGAACGGCCCGACCAGATCGGCGATGGCCCGGAGGTCGCTCTTATGGCTGTAGAGATTGCACATCTGTCAAAGCTAGATCGCCGCGATACCGTAGCCAAGCCGATCGGCGACGACGCAAGGCGCGGCCCGGCTTCGCTCAGCGGGTGCCATCAGCGCCACCACCTTCTGCCGACCAGCCGGCAACCTCCATCAGGCCCGATCGGCCCGGTATCAAGATGGGGTTGAAAGCACCACCCTCACCTGTTCTCATCCGCCAACTCACGCAACGGAATGTCGGCATGGGCGAAGGATCATTTCTCTTCAAGGCCGCGCTGGTCGTGCTCACCTTGGGCGTCCTCGCCTATATGTTCCGCATCCTGGGTTGAGGATCCCGATGAAGCTCGGGCGGGCGGAACTGTTTTGAGGAGAAGACGGGCGCATCAGGCCTGCCGCCGGAGGGATGATATATCCGGCGATGATATTGATTTTATTGGATTGTTTTCGAGTAAAAGCCGCATCGCTACAGGCATGGCCACGACCTGTGGCTACAGGCCGGGCCAGCCCGTCGGTACAGAAGCGTGGCATGGCGACCGCGGCTGGGCTCGAACCAGCGACCTGCCGCTTAGAAGGCGGCTGCTCTATCCAGCTGAGCTACGCGGCCAAGCTCTGCCGGGCGATCAGTGGGTCCACTGACCCATGCGGCGGAAGCTGAAATTGTCGGAATAGGCGATGCGGCGGCGCACCGGTTCCTTGGGCTCCTGTACCTGGTAGGCGATGCCATGCTTTTCGGCATAGGCCACCGCTTCTTCCTTGGTCTCGAAGCGCAGGCGAAGCTGGCTGTTCATGTCGGCGGAGCTGGTATAGCCCATGAGAGGCTCAACCTGACGGGGCGTCTCAGGCTCATAGTCCAACACCCAGAGCTTGGTCTTGGCCGTGCCCGACTGCATCGCATTGCGGGTCGGCTTATAAATGCGCGCAACCATTCAACTCGCTCCCATCGCCTCATGCCGGCGAATTTCGCACGCCTGGGTGGTCGGGGCAGCAGGATTCGAACCTGCGACCTGAAGTTCCCAAAACTTCCGCGCTACCGGGCTGCGCTATACCCCGACACTCGGCGGCGTGGCCACCCGCCTGCACAGCGGCATCGCATCCGCGCGGCGCGCCGTCAAGCCACTCGCGCCGCCCATATCGGCCTATGGACGCGCGAACAGACGGTGCTCGACCATGTCGCCGACAGCAATGCCACGCGCGCGCACCGTACCCGCCGGCAATTCCAGCACCGCCCGCACCGAAACGCCCGACGAGATCGTCTCGGTCGAGAGCGGCACCGTATCGGTGGTGATGGAGGCGATACGCCCATCCGAGCGGATGAACAGCATATCGAGCGGGATATAGGTGTTCTTCATCCACATATAGACCGGCTGGTCGACGTTGAAATCGAACAACATGCCGGCATCCGGCGCCAGTTCGGTACGGTACATGAGCCCCTTCGAGCGTTCCGCCGGCGTGGTCGCCATCTCCACGGTGAACCGTATCGGGCCGGTGCGGGTGTTGATGGTCAGCGGATCAAAGCTGGCCGCGTGCGTGACGGTCGCGGCCGCCAGCATGCCGAGAAGGAACAGGAGGATACAGAAGCCGCGCAGCGGCGCGGCCGCGATTAGCGCAGCCCCCGGCAAAGAACGAGACGTCATGATGTCGAGAGCGCGGAGCGCCTTCCCTAGTGCGACAAGGGCGTGGTTGCCCCGTCTGGCCGGACTTCTGCCGCCATCAGCCCCTTTGGGCCGGGGCCGAAGCGGACCATCACCATCTGTCCCGGCCGCAATTCGGTCAAGCCATGTCGGCGCAGGGTCTCCATATGGACGAAAATGTCCTCGGTGCCCTCACCACGCGACAGAAAGCCGAAGCCCCGCAGCCGGTTGAACCACTTCACCCAGGCGCGCTCGAACCCGCCCTCCGGCTGGACGACCACATGCGTGCGGGCCTGCGGCAATTGCGAATGATGCAGCGCCGTCGACGAATCCATAGACAGGACCCGCAGCGCCTGAAAGCCACGTTCGCGCGCCACGGCCTCACACACCACGCGCGCGCCTTCCTGGGCGGTGGTGAAGCCGCCGCGGCGCAGGCACGTCACATGCAGCAGCACGTCGCGGCCGCCCCCATCGGGCACCACAAAACCGTAGCCCTTGGACACATCGAACCATTTGATCGTGCCGGCGATCTGGACGACGCCAACCTCCGGCCGATCGGTCGATTCATCGGCATTCAGCGAGCCGTGCTCGTCCAAGCCATAACGTGGCAGAGTACCGTCCGAAACCATCGGCCACTTACCTCCGCGAACGCCGCGCCCCGCCGCTTGACCAGCGCCCTATGATTCTATCGAACGAAGCATAGCACCCGATCTCGCCACGAAAACACCCAAATTGATTCGCGGCAGACAGTGGCGACGGATCAACGAGTTAGCTGCCACCTCACGGCTCAAGTGCCGCTTCCAGCACCTCGCCGATGTCGGCATGGATAACGAGATCGGCCACCGCGTCGAGCGGCGTCGGTTCGCGATTGATGATGACCAGCGTCGCGCCATGCCGCTTGGCTTCCACGGGAAAGCCCGCGGCGGGCCACACCACGAGCGATGAACCGATGGCGAGGAAGGTGTCGCAGGCGCGCGTCAACTCGCGCGCCTGTGCCATCGCCGCCGCCGGCATGGGCTGGCCGAAGGAGATGGTCGCCGTCTTGATGGGGCCCTGGCAGGCGGGGCAGTCCGGGGCGCGCGCGTCATTCGCCTCGAAGCGTCGGCGCACCCAGTCAATCTCATAGCGCGCGGCGCATTCAAGGCAGTGGGCATAGGTCGTATTGCCGTGCAGTTCCAACAGATGCTGGTCAGGAACACCCGCAGCCTGATGAAGCCCGTCTATATTCTGGGTGACGATGCCGGCAAGACGGCGCTCCGCGACCAGCCGCTGCAACACCCGGTGGCCACGTCCGGGCTCGGCGCCAGCAAAGGCGGCGTCCAAGGCGAGGCGCCGTCGCCAGGCTTCATCGCGCATGTCGCGCCGCGCCAGAAAGGTCTCGAAGTCGATCGGCCGGTTGCGGGCCCACAGCCCTCCCGGCGAGCGGAAATCGGGGATGCCGCACTCGGTGGAGATGCCCGCGCCGGTGAAGGCGACGCCCCGACGCATATGCGTCAAGATCGCCCTCAGTTCGGCGCAGGCGGCCTTGATGTCATGATCCGCCGTCATATGTTGCGACCACTTCCCGGCTGGCGCTGGCCGCCACAGCTCGCAAGAGGACACATGAAGTACCTTCACACCATGGTGCGCGTCACCGACATCGACGCCTCGCTCGATTTCTACGTCAACAAGCTGGGGCTGGAGGAGGTACGCCGCAAGGAGGTGCCGCAGGGCCGCTTCACCCTGATCTTCCTTGCCGCCCCGAGCCAGGCGGGCGTCGCCGAGGTCGAGCTGACCTATAATTGGGATCCCGAGCCCTATGGCGAAGGCCGCAATTTTGGCCATCTCGCCTTCGAGGTGGATGATATCTACGCGACCTGCCAGAAGCTTCAGGATGCGGGCGTTACCATCAACCGCCCCCCGCGCGACGGCAACATGGCGTTCGTGCGCTCCCCCGACAACATCTCCATCGAGCTCCTTCAAAAGGGCCCCGCCCTGCCCGCTCAGGAGCCCTGGGCCTCGATGCCGAATACCGGCAAATGGTAATTCGTCGCGAGGCATTCCGCAGGCCGTGACGACGGGATGCCTTGGCGGGAACGATGACCCCGCAGGCGCCCGTTCCACACCATGATCACCTGTGGATGACACCCTGCGAGGTATCTTGTGCGCCGGCCGTCTCGCCCCTATAAGGGCCCGGCCTGCGCGCCCTTCGTCTATCGGTTAGGACGCCACCCTTTCACGGTGGAGAGAGGGGTTCGACTCCCCTAGGGCGCGCCACTTCCGTACAAAACCGCGAACACCCGGCTGGGTGGCGCGGTCGGCGAGTACGACCATTTCCTCAATATCCCGATGATCCGCTCTGCGTGAAGCGGCTGCGCCTCATCCGCTGGCTCTCTCAATGGACCAGAACTAACCGCAAGCTGGATTGCCTTGCGCGGGCAACGTCAGGACGGGCGGAACGAGGCCGCACCGATAACTTTCCTATAGGAATGTATTGTTCGTTTGCTGCCGTAGTGTTCTGATAGCGGCTGTTGGTCCGCATTCCTGTCGGAGACGCCGCGATGGACGTTAAGGCCGATAAGGCCGATGGAATCGAACTCGGCGTTCGGGTGCGTGGTCTGCGGACCCGTGCTGGCCTCACCATCAAGCAGGTGGCCGAACGGGCGGGCATCTCGCCGTCGGCAATCTCGAAAATCGAGAACAGCCTGCTCTCGCCGACCTATGACAACATCATCCGCCTCGCCCAAGGGCTTGGCGTCGATATCTCCGAACTGTTCTCCTCCGCGCGCAAACAGGCGCCGCATGGCCGTCGGTCCCTCACGCGGGCAGGTGGAGGCGACTACATCCGCACACGCGCCTATACGCTGGAGATGCTGTGCTCGGACCTCACCGCCAAGCGCATGCAGCCGATGAAGGCGCGGCTGCGGGCGCATGAGGCCCATGAGTTCGGCAGTCTCGTCGCCCATGCCGGCGAGGAAATCGTGCTGGTGCTGAAGGGCCGCGTGACGCTGCTCACCGAATTCTACGCGCCGGTGACCCTCGAAGAGGGCGACAGCGTCTATTTCGACAGCACGATGGGGCACGCCCTCCTGAGCGCAGGCGCGGAGGACGCGGAGATTTTCTGGGTCTGCGCCGCCGATCAAAGCCTCCGTTTCGACGAGACGCCGCCGGAAACTCCTTGACACTTTCTCATTGGGAATAAAATGTTCCTATAAGAAACTCCCATCAAAACCCCAAAATGAACGCCTTGCCATCCATTTCCAGAGGATGATCACATGACCGAAAATGTCGGTAACCGCCGCACCTTCCTGGCCGCCGGATCGCTTGTCGGGGCGGCTGCCGTCCTTGGCGCCGGCTCCGGCCCGGTGCTCGCCCAGGACGCCCCCGCCGGCAGTACGCTCAAGGCGATCCGGGATCGCGGCGAACTCCGCATCGGTGTCGCACCGGGCGAGCCGTGGTTCTACAAGGACCAGCGGTCCGGTGAGTGGTATGGCCTCGGCTGGGGCGCCGGCGTCGCGGTGGCGAAGGAACTCGGCGTGAAGCCGGTTCCGGTCGAGACCACCTGGGGCAATGCGGTGGCCGCTTTGCAGGCCGGCCAGTTCGACGTCATGTTCACCATGGATGCGACGCCGCAGCGGGCTCTGGCGGTGGATTTCCCCGTGCAGCCCATGTTCTGGTACGCGCAGGGCGTTCTGCTCGCCGACGGCGTGACGGCCAGCACTTGGGAGGAGATGAACAAGCCGGAATTCCGCATCGGCGTGGTGCTCGGCACGTCGCCGGATCGCGACATAACGGTGCGCCTGCCCAAGGCGACCATCGAGCGTTTCCCCAGCGCGGACGAGACCGGCGCGGCCTTCATCGCCGGGCGCATGGACGGCATCTCGCTGTTCCACCCGGCCTTGGTGATGCTGCAGTCGCGGCTCAAGCGGGGCAAGGTGATCCTGCCGCAGCCGCTGCGCGAATCCCCGTCCAGCGCCGCGGTGCCGAACGTTGCCGACAAGAGCTGGCGCGACTGGCTCGGCGTCTGCCTCGGCTATTTCTACGCCACCGGCCAGACGCAAAAGATCTTCGAGGACTATCTCGCCTTCCGCGGCATCGATCCGGCCTCGACGCCGGCGATCATGCGCGAACGCTGGAAGGCCTGATTATCCCTCGATCGGCGCGCCGCCTGAATCCGGCGCGCCGTTTTATTATTGCGCCCGTCCGCTCATCGCAGCCCGGCAAGGCCGAACCGAATGCAATATGTGTGGGACTTCCGGCCGGTATGGCTGAACTTCGGCGTTTTGCTGGAAGGGCTGGTCAACACGCTGAAGCTTTCCGGCTTCTCGATCGGACTCGGCCTCGCCATCGGGCTTGTCCTCGCCATGGGCCGGCTGGCGCCGTCGCGTATCGTTTCAATCCCCGCGACCGCGATCATCGAATTCTACCGCAACACCCCGCCGCTGGTGCATTTCTTCTGGTATTTCTATGGCCTGCCCATTCTCACGGGCATCAGCCTGACGCCCTTCGCGGCAGCGGCGGCAGCACTTTCGGTACAGTCCGGTGCCTTTTTCGCGGAAGTGTTTCGCGGCGGCATCATTTCGGTCGATCGCGGGCAGTGGGAAGCCGGCCGCGCCATCGGCATGAGCCACGTGCAGCTGATGCGCCGCATCATCCTGCCGCAGGCCTTCCGCCGCATGATCCCGCCGCTGATGGAGCGTTCCTTCGAGCTGGTGAAGACCACCTCGCTCGCGGCGACGCTGACTTATGGCGAGCTGGTCTACAAGGCGATGGTGCTGGCGACGCAGACCTACCGTCCGATGGAGATCTATTCGACGGTGGCGGTGATGTTCTTCACCGTGCTGTTCGTCGCCAGCCTCGGCATGCGCGCGGTGGAACACCGCCTCGCGCGCCGCGCGGCCCGGTGATCGCCATGAATTACACCTTCCAGTTCGGCGAAATCCTGGCGAATAGCGACCTTCTGCTGCGCGGGCTGAAGCTCACCATCCTGCTTTTCGCCATCGCCTTTTCCGGCGCGCTAGTCTGCGGGCTGTTCATCGGCCTCGCGCGCGGGTCGGCGCTCCGGGTGCCGAACCTGATCGCCACCGCCTATATCGAGATCTTCCGCAACACCCCGGTGCTGGTGCAGCTGATCTGGTTCTATTACGCCCTGCCCGCCCTCTCCGGCTGGCAGCCGAGCGCCTTCACCGCCGCCGCGCTCGGCCTGTTCCTCAACACCTCAGCCTATTGCGCTGAAATCTGGCGCGCCGGCTTGCAATCACTGCCGGCCGGGCAATGGGAGGCAGGGCGCGCCATCGGTATGAGCGAATGGCAGTTGCTGCGCCGCGTGGCGGTGCCGCAGGCGTTTTCCCGCATGGTGCCCGCCTTCACCAATCGCGGTGTCGAGCTTGCCAAGATGACCTCCATCGCCTCCACCATCACCGTGCAGGAGCTGATGTACGAGGCGAAGATGCTGAGCACGCAGACCTTCCTGCCGCTCGAGACCTTCACCATCGTCGCGGTGATCTATTTCGTCCTCATTTACCCGGGAACGCTGGCCGCCTACGCGCTTGAGCGTCGCCTCAATTCCAAGGGAGCCTGATCGCCATGGTGGACGTGACATCGGCGAGTGTGCCCCCGGTTCTGGCCCCCCCGGTTCTCGCGGTCGAGGGGCTGCACAAGAGCTTCGGCAGCAATGAGGTGCTCAAAGGCATCGACCTGAAGGTCGCCGCCGGCGAGCGCATCGCCATTCTCGGCTCATCCGGTTCCGGCAAGAGCACGCTCCTGCGCTGTATAAACTTCATGGAGACGCCGAGCGCCGGGCGCATCGCCCTCGATGGCACCTCCATCGGCGTCGAGGGGCGTGGCGGGGCGATTACCGCGCGATCGGGCGAGCTGCGCCGCCTGCGCACCCGCGTCGGCATGATCTTCCAGCAATTCAACCTGTTCCCCCACATGACCGTCCTCGAAAACGTCATGGAAGGTCCGGTGACGGTGAAGGGCATGAACCGCAAGGAGGCTCGCGCCACGGCGCAGGACTATCTCAAGCGCGTTGGCCTGTCCGACAAGGCGGAGCAATACCCGCAGCGCCTGTCCGGCGGCCAGCAGCAGCGTGTCGCCATCGCCCGCGCGCTCGCCATGGAGCCGGAGATCCTGCTGTTCGACGAGCCGACCTCCTCGCTCGACCCGGAACTGGTCGGCGAGGTGCTCGACGTCATTCTCGGCCTCTCGAAGGAGGGGCGGACCATGCTGCTGGTCACGCACGAGCTCGGCTTTGCCTATCATTTCGCGACACGGGTGCTGTTCCTGCACGAGGGGCGCATCCATGAGCAAGGCACCCCCGACGAGGTGCTGAAGAACCCGCGCGAGGAGCGCACGCAGGCCTTCCTGCGCCGCTTTTCAGCGTTCCACTTCTGAGCGAGATCGAACATGGTTGAGGAAAAGGGCGCCCAGACGCCGCTCGAGGACCCGCGCAACCACGATCTGTGGATCTGGCTCAACGGCCGTCTGGTGAAGCGGGCGCAGGCGATGGTGTCGATCTTCGACGCCGGCTTCGGCCTGGGTGACGGCGTGTGGGAAGGCATCCGCATGGCGAAGGACCGGCTGGTGCTGGTCGACGATCATCTGGACCGGCTCTTTGAGGGTGCCAACACCATCGCCCTCGACATCGGCATGACCAAGGCGCAGTTGCGCGCGGCGCTGGAAGAACTGTGCGCCGCCAACGACATGACGGACGGTGGCCATATCCGCCTGATGGTGACGCGCGGCGAGAAGCACACGGTGCATCAGGACCCGCGCAACGCGCTCGGCAAGCCGACCATCGCCATCACCGCCGAGTTCAAGGTGCCCGATCCGGAGATCAAGAGGGCCGGCATCAAGCTGTTCACCTCGACCTTCCGCACCTCCGGGCCGGACAGCTTCGACCTGCACCTCAATTCGCACAGCCGGCTGAACTTCATCCGCCCGCTGCTGCAAGCCATCGCCGCCGGCGCCCATGAGGCGCTGATGCTGGACCCGGGCGGCTTCGTCGCCAGTTGCAACTCGACCAATTTCTTCATCGTGAAGCGCGGCGAAGTGCTCACCTCGACCGGTCGCACCTGCTTCAAGGGCATCACCCGGCGGAAGGTGCTCGAACTCTGCGCGCGGGAAGGCATACCCTGCCGCGAGACCGACTTTACCCTCGCCGAGGCCTACAATGCCGACGGGGCCTTCGTGACCGGCACCTTCGGCGGCGTCACGCCGGTGCGCAGCCTCGACGGGCGGCCGATCGGCGCCGCGCTGCCTTGCCCGATGACCCAACGCCTGTCGGATCTTTATGACCGCACCTTCCTCGCCTGACGCTGACGGATCGGGCCTCACCGCCGCCATCTCCCGCTTCGCCGCGGGATTTGACGGCGCGGCGATCCCGGCGACGATCCGGGCGAAGGCACGCACCCACATCCTCGATAGTATCGGCTGCGGCCTTGCCGGTGCGTCGACCGAAATGCAGCGGCGTATCCTTGCCGCGACCCGCATCGAAGCCCGCCCCGGCCCCTGCCGCGTGCTGGGCGAGAGCG
This sequence comes from Ancylobacter radicis, assembly GCF_018449475.1. Classification (GTDB taxonomy): domain Bacteria; phylum Pseudomonadota; class Alphaproteobacteria; order Rhizobiales; family Xanthobacteraceae; genus Ancylobacter; species Ancylobacter radicis. Next base: position 439,068 of record NZ_JAHCQH010000014.1, read on the forward strand.
AGGGGCTCGGCCCGGTCGCTGCCGCTTTCGTCAATGCCGCGGCGATGAATGCGCTCGATTTCGACGATGGGCTGGATGACGAAATGGGCCGTGGCATGGGGCATCCCGGCGCCTCCATCGTCGCCGCCGCGCTCAGCGCCTGCTTCGAGCGGACGGTCACCGGAGCGGACTTCGTCACCGCCGTGGCGCTGGCCTATGAGGTCAACAACCGGCTGATCCGCGCCATGCAGCCGAGCATCGAGCGTTTTCGGCTGGTCTATGGCGTGTGCCAGCATCAGGCGATCGGGGCCGCCATCGCCTATGGCAGGCTCATGGACCTCGATGACGCGGCCATGGAGAATGCGCTCGGCTTTGCCGGCACCTTCGCCAATGTGCCGAGCCTGCGGAAATACAATTGGGAGCGCCGGCCGCTCGTCACCTTCAAGGATTTCCTCGCTCCGGCGGCGGAAGCCGGTGTGCGCGGCGTCAGCCTGCACCGCGCCGGGCTGGTCGGTGCCAAGGCGATACTCGACGGCCCCTCGGGCCTGTGGCGCATGCTCGGTTCCGACCGGTTCGAGCCGGAACGACTTACCGAGGGGCTGGGCCAAAACTGGACGCTCGGCTTCAACACCCTGAAGCCCTACCCGGCCTGCCGCTGGATGCACACCACGCTTGACGCCTTCGAGACCCTGCTGGCCGAGCACACCATCCCGGCCGACGCGATCGAGGCCATCACCGTGCATACCGACGCCGCGCTGCGGCGCGACTTCATGGATGGGTCGCCGCTCAGCATCAACGATGCGCAGTTCTCCTTCCCCTACACGCTGGCGGCTCTTGCGCTGCGTCTTGACCGGTCGCGCTGGTACGATGCCGGCCCTATGACCTCGCCGGTGTTGAGGGCCCTTGCAGGGCGCGTGAGCGGCGTTGTCGATGCCGAGGCGAGCGAACTGATGAACGGCCAGCGGCGCCCGGCGGGGCGGGTCGATATCCGGCTGAAGGACGGCACGGCATATGGCTCTCCGCTCGTCGTCGATGCGCCGGGCGGTGTGCGCCGTCCGCTGCCGGACAGCGTGGTCGCGGAAAAATTCCTCGGCAATGCGCGCGTCGCGCTCGGTGCCGAGAGCGCCGCCGATTTACTCGGCCTCATCGCGCGCATCGAGACGGTGCCGGATCTGGGCGCCGCTCTCTCCCGGCACGGCTGCGGCTGAAAGGGGTGAGCAAGCATTTCGCCGGGTTCGAGAGCCCGGCGGAGAGCTGACCGATTCCCCGCTGCGCGAGCCCGGCGTCCCACCCCTGCCGGCGCTGGGCATGCTAGCTTCGCCTACCGACGCGCCGATCCGGTCTGATCCGGTATTTCGACATTTGCGTTCCTGAAGAGAAACGAGACCCGCATGTCCCCCAACACCCAGAAATTCTACATTGATGGTGCCTTTGTCGACCCGATCGAGAATCGCCCGCTCGGCGTGGTCGATCCGGCGACCGAGCAGGTGTTCGCCACCATTTCGCTCGGCACGCAGGCCGATGTCGACCGCGCCGTGGCCGCCGCCCGCACGGCGTTTGCGAGCTTCCAGTTCACCTCCAAGGAGAAGCGCCTTGCCCTTCTGGAGAGCCTGCTCGCCGTCTATGAGCGCCGCTATGAGGATGTCGCGCAGGCGATCAGCCATGAGATGGGCTCGCCCATCGCCCGCGCCCGCGACTCGCAGGCCTATGCGGGTCTTGGCCATCTGAAGGCGACCATCGAGGCGTTCCGTAACTTCGAGTTCGACGAGACGCGCGGCACCACCCGCGTCACCCATGAGCCGGTCGGCGTCGTCGGCCTCATCACGCCGTGGAACTGGCCGCTCAACCAGATCATGTGCAAGGTCGCGCCCGCCATCGCCGCCGGCTGCACCATGGTGCTGAAGCCTTCCGAGATCGCCCCGATCTCCGGCGTCGTCTTCGCCGAGATCATGCACGAGGCCGGCTTCCCCAAGGGTGTGTTCAATCTGGTGAACGGCACCGGCCCGGAAGTCGGCGCGGCGCTGTCCTCCCATCCCGACATCGACATGGTGTCCTTCACCGGCTCGACGCGCGCCGGCATTGATGTCGCGCGCAACGCCGCGGCGACGGTGAAGCGCGTGGCGCAGGAACTCGGCGGCAAGTCCGCCAATATCGTGCTGCCGGATGCCGACCTCGAAGCCGCCGTGTCCCAGGGCGTGCTGTCCTGCTTCTCCAATACCGGCCAGTCCTGCGACGCGCCGACCCGCATGCTGGTGCCCGCCGCCCGCCATGACGAGGCGCTGGAGATCGCCCGCAGCACGGCCGCGACCGTGCGCGTCGGCGCCCCCACCGACACCGAGACGCAGATCGGCCCGCTGGTCAGCGACGTGCAGTTCGCCAAGGTGCAGGACCTCATCCAGGCCGGCATCGACGAGGGCGCGACGCTGGTGGTCGGCGGTACCGGCAAGCCGGAAGGGCTGGAGACCGGCTATTTCGTCAAGCCGACCGTGTTCGGCCATGTGAAGCCCGGCATGCGCATCGAGCGCGAGGAAATCTTCGGCCCGGTGCTGTCGATCCTCCCCTATGACAGCGTCGATCAGGCCATCGCCATCGCCAACGACACGCCTTATGGGCTGGCCGCCTATATCCAGGGGACGGACATCGAGGAAGCACGCCGCGTCGCCGGCAAGCTGCGGGCCGGCTCGGTCTATCTGAACTATCCGGACTGGGACCTGTTCGCGCCCTTCGGCGGCTACAAGCAGTCCGGCAACGGGCGCGAATACGCCGATTTCGGCCTGCGCGACTTCCTGGAGATCAAGGGCATCGTCGGCTACGGCGCCTGATCGACAATGCTCAGGACGGCCGGCATCAGATGGTGCCGGCCGTTTTGGCGAGCCCATGCCATAGGCTCATCCTTGATCCCATGGCACGCCCGCACATTCCCGCCACGGCTATCGCCAATAGGCGACGGTGAGGCGTTGCGCGTCGCCGATCCCGGACGCTTCCCAGTGCTTTTTCAGACGTCGGGCGCAATCGGCATGTGCGCCGGCCCAGGCAAATACGGTGGCGCCTGCTGGTGGCACGAGGGCCGAGACCGCAACGAAAAGCCGGTCACCGACGGTCTCTCCGCGGCCGGGATGAACCCAGCGGACGAGAATGCCGGGAGGGTGAGAAAACCCGATCCGTTCCTCCCGCGTCCCCACGCTCAGCACGGCGATGCCAACCGCCGAGACCGGCAGGGCCTCGACAATCCGTGAAATTGCCGGCAGGGCCGTCTCGTCGCCGGCGAAGATGTGCCAGTCGGCCGCGCCGACAGGACGCCCCACCGGTCCGGCGATCTCGCATGTGGCACCGGCCTGCGCCTGTGCCACCCAGCCGCAGGCCGGCCCCGGCGTGTCATGCAGAAAGAAGTCGATGTCCATCTCGCCAGCATCCGCATTGATCCGCCGGATCGTGTAGAGGCGCGTCGCCCGGCATTCGCCCTCTCCGATCGACAGCCTCACATGCAATTGCCGGGGCGCATCGAAGGGCGTGAGATCGGCGCCGCTCAGGGTGATGCGACGCATCCGTCGCGAGAGGTCCGCGACGCGCACGACTGTCATCGTCCGCCGCGCGAGACCGGCGTCGCAAACAGTGATCACATCGGGGGATGCCGCCGTCATCGCCGAGCCAGCATGTAAAGAAGATAGGGCGTGCCGATGAGCGAAGCGAACAGGCCGATCGGCATCTGGTAGGGGTAGAAGGCGAGCCGTGAAGCGAGGTCGGCTACGCCCATCAGCAAGGCTCCGAGCGCCGCCGAGATCGCCACCAGGCTCCTCGCATCGGCTGCGCCCGTATGGCGGGCGATGTGCGGCGCCATCAGGCCGACAAAGCTCACAGGCCCGAGGGTCAGCGCGGCAGCGCCTGTCAGCAACGCGGCAAGAGTGAGCAGGACCAGTCGCGTCCGTATCATGGCAAGGCCGAGCGCCGCCGGCATCTCACTCCCGAGGGACAGCAGGTCGAGCCATCGCGACAGCAGCAATGCCGGGAAGATGAGGACGACGGCGAGAACAGCTGTCACCACGGCAATCGCAGGATCGACATGCGCCGTCGCGCCGGTGAGCCAGGCGAGGATCATCCCCGCCTCCATGCCTCCGCGCGTCATCAGAATCGTCAATGCGGCGCCGCAGAAGGAACCCAGGGCGACGCCCGCGAGCAGCATGCGGTTGCCCTCGAAGGCGCCTCCGCGAGCCGCGACGATCAGGACGGCGAAGCCGAGGATCGCGCCCAGCGTCGCGCCGGCGATCTGTCCCGCCAGCCCCATCGCGGGGGCGGCAAAGACGCTGATCGCCATGGCCAGGATCGCCGCCGAACTCACCCCGAGCACTTCCGGGCTCGCCAGGGGATTCGACGTCATGCGCTGAAGGAGGCAACCCGCGGTCGCCAGCATGGCGCCGCCGGCCATCGCGGCAACGAGCCTCGGCGCGCGCCAGGGAAGCAGCGTTGCGACCGTCGAGAGAGAATCGAACCCGATGTCGATCTCGCTCCGCCCGACCAGCAGCGCCAATGCCGTGACAAGGGCGAGGCTGCCGAGAATGGCCGGAAACAGCTGGCGGCGCGACGATTCCGTCAATCCATCCGCCCGCAAATCCGGACGCGCCGCGCGCAGCCGGCTGGATAGCCAGAACAGCACCGGTCCGGCAAACAGCGCGGTAACCGCGCCGGTTGGCATGTCGAAGCGGCTGGCCCGATCGATCGCCTGCACGAGGCCGTCGGTGACGCTCAGCATCAGGGCGCCCAGAAGCGGCGACAGCGGCAGGACAAGGCGTACCGTCCGCGCTCCCATGAGCCGCGCGAGATTTGGCGCAGCGAGACCGACAAAGCCGATCACGCCGACCTGCGAGACGACAGCCGCCGAAAGAGCCACGGCGAGAACGAGTATGGCGAGCCGTACAGCTGATACCGATAGTCCCAGCGCACGCGCCCCCTGATCATCGAGTGTCAGCAGGGTCAGCGCGCGCACGAACAGCATCGAGATAACGAAGGCCGGTACGAAGCGCACGGCAAGATCGAGCGGCGGCATCCAGTTCTGTTGTGCGAGCGAGCCGCCGCCCCAGAGAAACAGGGAGGTCAGATACTGGCCGCTGTAGAGGATGATGGTGGCCGTGAGCGAGGCACAGAGCAGCCCCACCATCATGCCCGCCACCACCACGGTCGCCGGCTCGAAGGAGCGTCGCCAGGACAGGCCAAGAACGATGAAGACGGCGACCAGCCCACCCGCGAAGGCAACGCTCTCGCGCGGAAAGCCGCCGAGTTCGGGGGCGAAAGCTGTCGCGGCGACAATGGCGAGATGGGCGCCGGCGGCTACGCCGAGGCTCGACGGATCGGCAAGCGTGTTGCGCAACACGATCTGCAGCAGCACCCCTGCCAGCCCGAGGGCCGCCCCCGCCAGAAGTCCGACCAGATAGCGCGGAGCAAGGCTGTGAAGCGCGATCAGGCCGGCGAACCTGCCGGAAGGGTTCATTGCGGCGATGGAGCCATTCGCGGAAAAAACGTCCACCAGCGACCAGCCAAACAGAGCAAGCGACAGCATGGCGAGCAGCAGGCACAGCAACAGGATGTGGCGGCGTGAGGCGATGTCGTCAGGCATCATGCGAGTGCGTTGCCCAGCAGGCGGGCGAGGCGACGCGCGGTCGGCAGCCCGCCAAACGGATTGACTGGGTCGATGACATGCACCCGGCCTTGGGCGACCGCCGGCAAGGCGTTCCAGAGAGGGCTCTCGGGCAGCACGCGCAGCGCATCCGATGGAATCGGGCGGACGATGATGATGTCGGCATCGCCCACATTCGCCAACGACACGAGATCGACCGGAGCCTGAGCCGAATACCGTGTCTGGCCTGCCCAGGCATTGCGTAGGCCGAGGCTGTCGAGCACATGACCCTGCATGCTGTCGGCGCCGAACACTCGAAAATGCCGGGGATCGCCGATATTGATGATGCAGAAGGCGTCGCCCCGCCGCCTCGCAAGCCGCTCCCGCTGCGCGCTGATTTCCGCCGCCACCTCGATTATGAGGTTTTCCGCCCTCTCGCCGCTCCCCGTGAGCCGCCCTAGCTCCCGTGCCGCCTCCATGGCGGGCTCATAGGGCGAACGCCCGCGCTGGTCGATGCGGAAGCTATGGACGGGTGCGATGCGGCTCAGATTGGATTGATATTTCACGTACCACGGCGCGGAAAGGATCAGGTCCGGAGCGGCGCGCAGAAGTGCCTCATAGTTCAGGCTGCCGCGCAGGCCGAGATCAGAGACACCGGGCGGCATGGCGGGCTCGACCACCATCTGGCGATAGAGCCGCAACTCCGCCGCGGCGACCACCTCGACACCCATGGCGATGGCTGTCTCCAGCATCGCCCAGTCGATCGCAGCGACCCGGACCCTAAGACGCTCCGTGGCGCAGGCGGGCATCCCCACCCCCGCAATTGAGGCGGCAAGGCCCGTACAGAGCGTTCGCCGGGTGAGGCCGTTCACAACGGATATCCCAAAAGCTGGCCGAGGTCGCGAGGACATCTGTATTTGCGCACCGGCCGGCGTCACCAGCGGTAGTAGAGACCCGCGCTCACCGTCCGGCCGTAGCCATAGGCGCAGGTCGTCGACGTGTAGCAAGAGGCCAGATAGGTCTCATCCGTCAGGTTCTTGGCGTTGACCTGCAACCGCCAGCCATCGAGTTCCGCATATTTCTTGCCGAAATCGTAGGACAGCGCGGCGTCGAACAGCGTCACGTCTGGAAGCTCGATCGTGTTGTTGGTGTTGTAGCTCGACCCGATATAGCGGACGCCGACGGCACCCGCGAGCCCGTAAAAGGGCGAGCCCGGCTGGACGTCGTAATGCACCCAGAGCGAGGCCATATCGTCGGGCACGCCGACGGGGACGAGGCCCTCCAGGCCGCTATTGTCCTGCGTGTATTTCGTGTCCAGATGGGTATAGGCGGCGAGGACCGACCAGCCGTCCTGCAACTGGGCCTTGGCCTCGAACTCGAAGCCGCGCGAGCGCGCCTCGCCGATCTGGACCGAGTAGCCGATATGGGCGAGGTCCGACGTCAGAAGGTTCTGGCGCGTCAGATCGAAATAGGCCGCGGTGATCAGCAGGTCGGTGCCGGGCGGCTGGTACTTGATGCCCACCTCATATTGCGTTCCCTGTTCAGGCTCGAAGGCATCGCCGTTGAAATCGGTGCCGGCGATCGGCGTGAAGGATTCGGCGTAGCTCACATAGGGGGCGAGGCCGTTGTCGAAATGGTAGAGCAGGCCGAAGCGGGTGCTGGGCGCGGAATCGTCCTGCTTTTGCAGCGTGGTGCTGCGGGTCGTGCTTTCCGCCCAGTCCTGGCGGATGGCCAGGGTGGCGATCCAGTTGCCGATGCGGATCTGGTCCTGGGCATAGAGCCCATACTGGGTACCGTCCACATCGGTGCGGCGCAGGGCCGGCATCACGACCGTCTTGCCGTAGACCGGATTGAAGATGTCGATCGAGGGCGCGGTTCCACTGCCCGAATTATAGAAGCCATCATAGGCCTGCGCGTCGAAACCGACGAGCAGGGTGTGGCGCAGCGCGCCGGTCTCGAACGTCTTCTCGATCTGGTTGTCGAAGGCGAACGAGCTGAGTTCGTCATGGGAATAGGTCACCGAGCGTGACAGCGTTCGGTTGTCGGCTCCGAGCGAGCGACCATAGACGCCGGCATAGTCGAGTTCGGTGCCGAACCACTGCCCGTTTGCCCGCACCACCAGCGTGTCGTCGACGGCATGCTCGAACCGATAGCCGAGCGACGCCTGTGTGCGGTCAAACTGCTCGATATCGGGTTCGCCCGCATTGAAATCCCGAGGAATGACGCCATTCGGATTAAACACGGCCGAGCCCATCGAGGGCACACCGGCGTAGGAGTTCGCCTCCGGGTCGCGCTGGTAGAAGGCCGTCAGCGTCAGGCTGGTCTGGTCGCTCGGCCTCCAGGTCAGGGTCGGGGCGACCGCGAAACGCTCCGCCGACGTGTCCTCGATCTGGCCATTGCCGGCACTGCCGACCGCCGCCACGCGGTAGAGCAGCGAGCCGTCCTTGCTGATGGGGCCGGAGAGATCGGCCACGGCGCGGCGATAGGCGAAGTTGCCGACATCGGCTCCGACCTCGTGATAGGGCTGGGCCAGCGGCATCTTCATGATCTGGTTGACCATGCCGCCAGTCGGCGCCTGGCCGTAGAGCACCGAGGTCGGCCCCTTCAGCACGTCGATGCGCTCGAGAAGGTAGGGGTCGATCTGTGGCGAGACGAAGTTCATCTTCATCAGGCGCAGACCGTTCAGATAGGTCGCGGCGTCGAAACCCCGGATCTTGAACAGGTCGAAACGTGTCGAGATGGCGCCGCGGCTCTCCGGGATCACGCCCGCGGTGTAGCGCAGCGCCTCGTTCAGCGAGAGCGCGTTCTGCTGCCGAATCTGGTCCGCCGTGATCACCGAGATGCTCTGCGCGGTCTCGACGATCGGCGTGTTGGTCTTTGTACCCGTCGAGGAGCGTTCGGCGACGAGGCCGTTGACCGGCCCCGTGGGTGTCTGGCCACGGCCTTCCACGCTGATCGTATCAAGCTCTATGGATGCGTCTTCTTCCGCATATGCCGATGAAATTCCGGCAAATACCACTGAGGCGACCAGAATATTAGACGTATGGCGGTAAAATGGACTGCGCATAACCTGAATCGATCAGAATATTGGAAGGAGAGCCAAGATAGTCATAGCGACCGCCCGCGATCCAATAAGCCAACCTCGCTAATTTGATAATCCAAGTTTATGATGAAGCCCAAGCCCATCATTCTTGATTATAATAATTCCGATCTGGCATCGCTGACATCATGACGCGCGTTTCTGGCCCGAAGACACAGGAAGCCTTTGAAATCCGGCATTTGCGGTATTTCGTCGTGCTGGCGGAAGAGCAGAATTTTGCCCGAGCGGCGGAACGCCTCGGCATCGCTCAGCCGGGGCTGAGTCAGCAGATCATGAAGCTTGAGTCGATCGTAAAGACACCGCTGCTCGACCGGACACAGCGCCTGATGAAGCTGACGCTGGCCGGCGAAGTCTTTCTTGAAGAGGCGCGCAAGACGCTCAACGCGGCGGAGGCGGCGCTCGTCGCCGTGACCAAGGCAGGGCGCGGCGAGACCGGCCGCATTTCGATCGGCTACGTCGCCTCCGTTGCCTATGCCGGCGTGCTCACACATTCGATCGCAAGTTTCCGCAAGGCACATCCAGACGTTGAACTACAGCTCGTGGAAATGGAAATGGGCGAGCAACTTTCCCGCATCTCCGAGGGGCGGCTTGATTTCGGCTTCATCCGCCCGCCCACACCCCTGCCGCCCAATGTCGTGACGCGCGTCATACTGAAGGAGCGTCTGGTCGTCGCCCTTCCTGCCGATGACGCACTCGCCAGCGCGGGGGCGCTGGATCTGGTGGATCTCGCCGATCGCGAATTCATTACCCCGCGCCAGGCTCCCGATGTTGGCTTTCGTCGCAACACGACGACGGCCTGCGAGGAAGCGGGCATCAGCCCCGTCATCAGACCGATCGGAAGGGACTTCACGACGATCGCCAGCATGGTCGCCGTCGGACTGGGCATCGCTCTGGTTCCGAAATCGCTCGACTGTCTCAGGCTGCCCGGCGTGCGCTACTGCAATATTCGCGGCATCCATACGAGGTCCGAACTCGCGACCGCCCATCGCAAGAGCGAGCTGTCCCCGGCAGTGCGCGCCTTCATCACGCATAATCGGTCCGCGGCCTACACCGCCGAGGGATGAATCGGGGGTGAGCAGCCCCCCAAGACAACGCACGCGGTACGAGCAGAGCTACAGCGATCCAAGGCTCCGGCCGCGCAACACGCGCGGCGCCGTCTAGAAACGCCAGCGCAGCCCGGCCTGCACGGCGTTGACGGTCACGCTGTCGGCGTACTGGCCGAGATAGGACACGCCAAGGCTTGCCTGTTCGCTGAGGCGCAGATCGAGACCGACTTCCAGCAGAGCAGTATTCTCCGCCAGCGGCACGCCGGCCACGGTGAAGCTGGCCGCCGGCACGCTGAGAAACGCCATCTGCGCTTCCGGCGTGATATCGCCGAAAGCATATTGCCAGGCGAGCGAGGCGTGCGGCTTCAGTTCCATGCCATTGGCAAGTTCCATCGTGGTCGCGACCCGCAGGCCGAGCGAGGAATAGCCGACGCCGGTCGAGGCGGATTCGCTCGTGAGCCCGGCGGTGGCGCCGGTTTCGCTGAAGCTGTCGGTGTGGAGATGGACATAGGCCAGGCCGGCAAAGGGCTCCAGCGCCAGTTTTTCCACCGCGAAACCATAGCCGATCTCGGCGAAGATCTGCGCGGTGCTGCCGTCGTAATCGGCGTTCGCCTGTTCGGAATAGCCGGGATAGGCGATGGTCCGGGAGGCGTCGATCTGGTTGAAGGCGTAGCTGGCGCCGAGGCGCAGGTTCCACGGCCCATCGCTCGTTCCCGCGTAGAGCGCCAGCAGTACGCTGTCGACGTCCGAGGAACTGGCCAGCGTGTCGATGTCGGCGCTTGACTGGGTGTAGCCCAGCGCCGCGCCGATCAGCCAGCCGCCCACCTGCACATCCGCGCCGGACAGGATGCCGCCCAGCGTCGCGTCGACCTCGGCATTGGCCGACCCCGCATCATAGTCGCTGCGGCCGGCGAAGGCCTGCGCCCACAGCGTGCCGTTGAAGGCCGGTTCCGGAGAAGCCGCCTCGGCCTTGACCGGAAACGGCACGCCGGTGGCGGCCGGGGGCGCATAGGCGAGCACCGGGCCACCATAACCCAGCGCCGCGAGCGGACCGGGCTGCGCGCCATAGCCCCCCTGACGCAGGCGCCCGAGCACCGACTGGCGGCTGTACTGGCTGTCGCCGATCACCACCGTCTGGGTGCTGGCATAGGCCTCGCCGGACAGCGCGGCGAGCGCGCCGGGCAACTGGTCCGCACTGAGATCATAGAGCGGGCTCAGTGCCTCCGGCAGGGGCGAGAGCAGGCCGCCGGTCGGGGTGTTGATGAAGCTGTCGAGCGCGCTGCCGACCGCCTGCTGGTTCGGCGTGATGCCGAGGCCGCCGAGGTCGGCGGCGACGTTGAGGCTGACGAGGTTGGTCGTGGTGGCAAGGCTCGCCGCGTAGAGAGCCGGCAGCCCCTCGGTGGTCAGCGTCTCGAAGCCGCCGGTGATCTCCTGCGTCGCCGCCAGCACGGCGTAACTCGGCGCGATATCCGCGGTCTGGAACGAGACCGAGAGCGTGCCGGCGAGCCGTGCCGCGCCGGTGATCTCGAAAGCGTCGACGCCCAGCCCGGTCATGCGCATCGCATAGGTGCCGACCGAGGTCTGCGCGAAGGTGCCGCGGAACAGATGGGTGATCGGAATGCCGGTGCCGCTGACGCCGAACCAGCCGCTGTTCTCGAACCGCTTGGCATCGCCCGCCGTGGCGGCAACGCGCCCGTCGATGATGCCGGTATTGACGATCACGCTGCCATAGCTGTCCGCCCCGGTGCGCAGCGCGTCGGCGGCGGCTGTCGTCTGCAGCGTGCCGTAATTGAGCAACGTGCCATAGAGCCCGTGCATCTCCACCGCCGCGCCGGCGATGCCGGTTGCCGTGATCGTGCCGGTATTGGTGAGCACGCCATAAGTGTCGCCGCGAATGGCGACGCCCAGATTGCCGCTGACCGCGATGGTCCCGCTGTTGATGATGTCGTCGCCGATGATGCCGGAGAGCACGGCGTCATTGTCCGTGCTGGAGGACAGCGCGCCCGTGTTGCGGATCGGGTTGTAGATGCCGGGAATGGTGGCGAGATAACCATTGATACCGTTGGCGTCGACATAGATGCCGACGACATTGTCGCCATAGGCCGAGTTGGAGGACACCACCGCGCCGGGAATGTCGATCTCGTACCAGGTGACAATGCCCAAAGCGTCGACATGCATGACCGCCGGATGCACCACGCCATCGGCCGTGACCCAGTTCACAACGAGGTTGTACTCGCCGGAGCGCCCCGCACCGGTGATGCCCTCGAAATGGGTGGCGACCGCACCGGGATGGTCATAGGTGACATAGGTGCCGTTGGTCAGATCGTAGATATAGCCGTGCTCGGCGTGGATGACGCCGTCGACCATCACCTCGCCATAGCCGCCGGCGATCTTGTCGCCATAGATGCCGTAAGCCGTGGTGCTGATGGCGCCGGGAATGTTGTTGGTGGTGTAGGTGCCGGTGTCGATGTTGTAGATGAAGGCGTTGCCGGTCGCGAGGCGCGTGTCGTAATTGCCGACCGCCCGATTGCCGAAAGTGCTGTGCGCGATGGTGTAGAGCGTGTCGGCGCCCGGATAGATCAGCGTCGTGATCTGCTGGCCCGGCGCATTGGCGGCATCATAGAGATAGCTGAGGTCATAGGGCGCCGAGGCCGAGGTCTGGTAGCTGCCGACCACCCGCAAAATGCCGCCGGGATTGCCGAAATTCGGCCCGTAGGGCGAGGAGCCGATGGCGCCGGGGAAGTTCGCCCCATTGCTGGTCGCCTCCGGCATGGCCGACCAGGTCTGCGTCGTCATGTTGTAATAGAGGCCGCCGGTCTCCGTCGTGCCGGGGATCGTGTAGTTGCCGACGATGTTGTCGCCGCGAATGCCGGTGAGAAACGTGCCGTTGGTGCCGAAATTCAGCGTCTGATAGGTGGTGGGCGACGGCGCGGGAGCCGCCTGCGCCGCAAGAGGAACACCACCCACGCCGAGGCCGAAGGCAACAAGGCCGAGCGCGCGTGAGCGCGACACGTCGTAAGACGGCGATCGAATTGTCATAACTGGTCCCGCGCCCCGGATTCGGTGTTTCCGAACGTTATCGTTCCAGTCGATCAATAGCGATGTCGTTTCTTGGTCCTATTTCGGCACGGCGGGAAACTGTAGCTGGGTACGCCCACCCTCAACCGCGCTCGAATCGAGTTGTTTCAAGCTATTTCTCCCATCTGACGCTACGTCATGTAACCGCCAAAATGTTCGATGTGTTCATGAGCCATTGCATTCAACTCGCGCGGAAATGAGAAAATATAGACTCCATATCGCCAACAACATTCAACCCGCCGATGCGGGAACGGCATGACGGATACGACTGAACTCTCTTCAGCCTGCGCGACGCGCTGTCTCGCTATCCACAGTGCCGCCACGGGCCAGCCAGCCCTTTGCTCCGTGGGAGGCCAAAGACACCCTCCCCTTCTTGTGACGGCACGGATGTCCGGCCATTTTGGTTTTCAACCGGCCTGTCCATGGGAATGTGAAAGCCGGCGAGACCGATGCCTGATATCCGACAAAATCCGGTCTGGCGGCTGTCCTTCTTGCCGCCGCGAAGACCCCTGAGGCGATAGCTGTTTGATCGCGTGCTGAACCATTTCGCCAGCGCACATGCCAAGCAGCGGTGCCGAGGGCGCAGCACATGGCGGCAGGTCCGCTCGTACATCTCCGGCTCCGGTTCAGCGGGCGCGAGTCGGTCGCGGGGATCGGCCTCCCATGGTCGCACTGGAGACCGCCCGGCTGCGGGCCTAAGCTGCGCCCACCCTTCCGGTGCTGTCATGCGCGCCGGAATGGTGCTGCGTGCGTGGGTGGTGGGGCAAATACAAGGAGACGAGTACGATGGCGACCAATCCCACTGAAAAGCCCCGTCACCGGATCGTGGTCGTGGGAGCCGGCTTTGCCGGGGTACAGCTCATCCATAAGCTTCAGCATCCCGACGTCTCGATCACGCTGGTCGACCGTCGCAACCATCACCTGTTCCAGCCGCTGCTCTATCAGGTGGCCACCACCGTGCTGGCCACCTCCGAGATCGCCTGGCCGATCCGTCACCTGTTTCGCGACCGCCCGGAAGTGGAGACCCTTCTCGGCGAGGTCATCGGCGTCGACCGGGACAAGCGGACCGTGCAACTGGATGACGGCCCCAGCCTTCCCTACGACACGCTGGTTCTCGCCACCGGCTCCCGCCACGCCTATTTCGGCAAGGATCAGTGGGAGCCCTATGCGCCCGGTCTGAAGACGCTGGAGGATGCCACCACCATCCGCCGGCGCATGCTTCTCGCCTTCGAGCGGGCGGAGATGGAACCGGACCCCACGATCCGCGATGCCCTCTTGACTTTCGCCATTGTCGGCGCCGGGCCGACCGGCGTCGAACTCGCGGGCACCATCGCCGAGCTTGCCCGCCACACGCTTCCTCCCGAGTTCCGCCGCATCGACACGCGCAAAGCGCGCATCCTGCTCATCGAGGCCGGCCCCCGCGTTCTGCCCGCCTTCAGCGAGCCGCTCTCGGCCTATGCGCAAGCCGCCCTGGAGCGGGTCGGCGTCGAGGTGCGGCTCGGCCATCCGGTGACGGATTGTGGCCCGAACAGCATTCGGATCGGCGACACCGATATCGCCTGCCGCATGATTATCTGGGCGGCCGGCGTGCAGGCCTCGCCGGCTGCGGAGTGGCTGGGAGCCGAAGCCGATCGCGCCGGACGGGTGGCGGTGCGGCCCGACCTGACGCTGGAAGGCGATGAGAACATTTTCGTCATCGGCGACACCGCCAGGGTGCAGCAGCCAAATGGCGACCCGGTTCCGGGGCTGGCCCCGGCGGCCAAGCAGCAGGGCGCCTATGTCGCCCGAGTCATCCGGCACCGACTGGAAGGCCGCCCGCCGGTTGCTCCGTTCCACTACCGGCATCAGGGCAACCTCGCCACCATCGGACGGCGCGCCGCGATCATCGAATATGGCAATTTTCGCATGAAGGGCGGCCTGGCCTGGTGGATCTGGGGCCTTGCCCACATCTACTTCCTGATCGGCACACGCTCCCGCTTCGCCGTAGCCTGGAGCTGGCTATGGATCTACCTCAGCGGCCTCCAGAGCGCCCGGCTGATCACCCAGCGCGAGCAACATCGGAGATAGGGCGACGCACGCTCAGCCGACAGCGTCGGCTTCGTGTTGCAGGGCGGCGAGCAGCGACATGAAACGTTCGCCCTGCACCAGCACATGCGCATGAATCCGCTCGGCAGCGCGGTTGCCGTCCCCGTCCAGCAAGGCCTCAAGAATGGCTTCATGCTCGGCGAGCGAGGCCCCGATGCGGCGCGGAACCTTGAGCTGAAGGCGCCGATAGGGCTGGAGCGCGGTTTGCAGCCGGGTGGCCTCGGCGCGCAAGACGCGATTTCCGGTGGCCGCGTAGATCGCGGCATGAAACCGCGCATTGGCCGGGTAATAGGCGTCGTCATCGCCGGCCGCCACCGCCTCGCAACAGGCTATGTGCGCCTGGTTGATCGCGACGCGGTCCAACGGCCCGAGCCGCTGCGCCGCCAGCCGCGCGCAGGAGGCCTCGATCTCCGCCATGAGTTCAAAGGATTCGACCAGTTCGCGCGGGCCCAGCAGCGTCACGAACGCCCCGCGCCGGGGACGCATCTCGACCAGACCCGAGGCCGAGAGCTGGATCAGCGCCTCGCGGATCGGCGTTCGCGACACACTGAAGCGCTCGGCGAGGCTCGCTTCGTCGAGCCTCTGTCCCGGCCTCAAATGGCCCGCGACAATGTCGTCTTCGAGAGCTTCGCGAAGCCTCGGAGTCTGCTCACCACGCATGGCGTACCTCCACGCGAAGAAAGCCAGCTTCCATACCGCAATGCAAGAGGGATCATCTTGTATACTTGATGATTGACTCTCGATGCAATATCGCCTTCACTGAATAAGCGAGACAGGCCCCGTCGGCATATCCGGGAGGGCCGCGTCTCCAGCAGGATCAACGGCTCAGCAACGCTGGAACGGCCATGGGATCGAACACTTCCTTTGTGGCGGACCTCCTGATCTCCATCGCGGAGCGCGGCCGCACCCTGCTTGACCGCTCCCATCGCGTCAGCGGCGCGACCCGCGTCGAAACGCTGGCGGAGCGTTGCGAGACCCTACTATCCGGGCGCGGCGAGGCCTCCGGCGTGGCCCTGGCGGCCGACATCCTCACCCGCTACGCCCATATGAAGACCGGCGAGAGCATCGCCTTCTTCGAAGTCCTGGCCGAGAAGTTTGGGCCCGATAGCCAGCGGCTCGCGGCGGCGCTCGATAGCTATGCGCGCGATGGCGTTGCCAAGGCCGCTGCGGAGCTGCATCAGGCGAGCGAGCCGCGTCGGCAGGAATTGTTCCGCCGCTTCAATCTCGCGCCGGGCGGTACGTTGTCCCTCGTGCGGATGCGCGAAAATCTGATGGAGGCGATGGTTCGCCGGCGCGATCTCGCCGAGGTCGACCGCGACTTCGCCCATCTGTTCGCGTCGTGGTTCAACCGTGGCTTTCTGGTGCTGAAGCGGATCGACTGGTCGACGCCGGCCAATGTCCTGGAAAAGATCATCCGCTACGAGGCCGTCCATGCGATCCGCGATTGGGACGACCTGCGCGCCCGCGTCGATTCGCCGGACCGGCGCTGCTATGCCTTCTTTCATCCGGCACTGGTCGACGAGCCGCTGATCTTCGTCGAGGTGGCGCTGATGAAAGAAACGCCCGGCGCGATCTTCCCGGTCCTTGATCCGTCGCGCACCGTATTGCGACCGCAGCAGGCGACCACCGCGGTTTTCTATTCCATTTCGAACTGCCAGAAAGGGCTTGCCGGCGTCTCCTTCGGCAATTTCCTCATCAAGCAGGTGCTTGAGGAAATCGCCCGCGAACTGCCCTCGCTCTCGACCTTTGTCACGCTCTCGCCCGTGCCCGGCTTCCGCAAATGGCTGGATGCCGAACGCCGCGCGGAACAGAGCGTGGTGCTGACCACAGCCGACCGCAAGGTGCTGGAAAAACTCGACCTTCCAGACTGGGCGGCCAATCCCGAGCTGCGCGATGAACTCGCCGCCGTGCTCGGCCCCATCGCCGCCTATTATCTGCTGGCGGCCCGCACCCCGAAGGGGGCCCCGGTCGATCCCGTCGCCCGCTTCCATCTCGGCAATGGGGCAAGGCTGGAACGCATCAACCTCATGGGCGACCTGTCGGCCAAAGGCATCGCGCAGGCGGCCGGGCTGATGGTGAACTACCGCTACATTCCCGCCGATATCGAGAAAAATCACGAAGCCTTCGCCGGAAAGGGCGAGGTGGTGGCAAACGCCAATGTGCGCAAGCTGCTCAAGGTCGACACAGCCTCCCGCGCCCTCGTTCCCGTTACCTGAAAAGCCGTCATGTCCGACAATCATCTGTTTGCCGCCTTCCGCTCCGCCATCCCGTCGCTCGACAAGCCGCTCGCCATGCTGGCGGATGGGTCAAGCGTGTCCTATGGCGAGATTCTGACGCTCTCCGCGCGTCTGGCGGGCCTGCTCGTCGCCCGCGGCGTCAAACCGGGCGACCGCCTGGCGGTGCAGGCGGAAAAGTCGGTGGCGTTTCTCGCCCTCTACCTCGCCGCGCTGAGAGCCGGCGCGGTCTTCCTGCCCCTCAACACCGCCTACACGCTGAACGAGGTGCGCTATTTCCTCGGCGATGCCGAGCCGGCGCTGTTCGTCTGCGGTTCCGAGAGCGAGGCGCAGGCCCGCCGCCTCGCCGCCGAACTCGGCCTTCCCGCCGTGGAAACGCTGGACGCGGACGGCGCCGGCTCACTGACCGAGGCAGCGGCCGCCTTCCCGCCGAGCTTTGACGATGTGGCGCGCGGGCCGGACGACCTCGCCGCCATTCTCTACACCTCCGGCACCACCGGCCGGGCCAAGGGCGCGATGCTGAGCCATGGCAATCTGCTGTCCAATGCGCAGGTGCTGAAGGAGTGCTGGCGCTTCACCGGCGACGATGTGCTGATCCACGCGCTGCCGCTGTTTCATACGCACGGCCTGTTCGTGGCGGCCAATATCGTCCTGCTCAGCGGAGCGTCGATTTTCTTCCGCACGCGGTTCGACCCGCGCGAGGCGATCGAGCTGATGGGCCGCGCCACCTGCCTGATGGGCGTTCCCACCTTCTACACGCGGCTGCTCGACCAGCCGGGCCTCACCCGCGAGGCGACGGCGCATATGCGCCTGTTCGTCTCCGGTTCGGCCCCGCTGCTGGCGGAGACCCATCGTGCGTTCCGTGAGCGCACCGGCCATGCCATCCTCGAACGCTACGGCATGACCGAAACCTGCATGAACACGTCGAACCCCTATGAGGGCGAGCGTATTGCCGGCACGGTCGGCTTTCCCCTTCCGGGGGTCTCGATACGCATCACCGACCCGACCTCGGGCGCGGCGCTTGCCGACGGCGAGATCGGCATGGTGGAGGTGAAGGGCCCGAACGTCACCAAGGGCTACTGGCGCATGCCGGAGAAGACCGCCAGCGAGTTCCACGACGGCTACTTCATCACCGGCGACCTCGGCATGATCGACCCGCGGGGCTATCTCCACATCGTCGGGCGCGGCAAGGATCTCGTCATCACCGGTGGGTTCAACGTGTACCCCAAGGAGATCGAGGGCGAGATCGATGCCATTGAGGGCGTCGTGGAGAGTGCCGTGATCGGCGTACCCCATCCCGATTTCGGCGAGGGCGTCACCGCCATTGTCGTGCCCGGCAAGGGCGCGAGCCTGACCGAGCGGTCCATCCTTCAGGCGCTGGAAGGCCGGCTGGCGAAGTTCAAGCAGCCCAAACGGGTGTTCTTCGTCGAGGAATTGCCGCGCAACACCATGGGCAAAGTGCAGAAGAATACGCTGCGCGATGCCTACAAGGACATCTACCGCCAAAGTGCCTGATCCGAGCCCGGCGCCAACCGAGCCGACAAACGGGCGGATCAACCGCCCGATGCAGACCCTGAGGAAACGCCAACAGTCCGCCGGAAGGCGGCGACATGGAGGAAAGCATGAACGGTACGCGACTGATCGCGCGCGCCCTGACACTGGGTTGCGCCCTGGCCTTCGCCAGCTCGTCCTTCGCGCAGGACATCACGCTGCGCGCCTCGCATCAGTTTCCGGGCGGCAAGGGTGATCCCCGCGACGAGATGGTGCAGATGATCGCCCGCGACGTCGAGGCCGCCAATGTCGGGCTGAAGATCCAGGTCTTCCCGGGCGCGTCGCTGTACAAGGCGAACGAGCAGTGGGGCGCGGTGACCAAGGGTCAGCTCGACATCACCTCCTTCCCGCTCGACTACGCATCGGGCCGTGTGCCGCAATTCTCGGTGACGCTGATGCCGGGGCTGGTGCGCAATTTCGACCGAGCCGATCGCCTCAACGACTCGCCCTTCATGCAGGAAATAAAAGCTCTGATCGAAAAGAACGGCGCCATTGTCCTGGCCGATGCCTGGCTCTCGGGTGCCTTCGCCTCGAAGAAGGGATGCATTGCCGGCCCCGACAGCATCAAGGGACAGGTCACCCGCGCCGCCGGCCCCGCCTTCGAGCAGATGCTGGCCGCCGCCGGCGCGTCCATCGCCTCCATGCCGTCGTCGGAAATCTACTCGGGCATGCAGACGGGGGTGCTCGACGCGACCAATACCTCCTCGGAGAGTTTCGTGTCCTATCGCCTCTACGAGCAGGTGAAGTGCCTCACCGCGCCGGGCGCGAACGCCCTGTGGTTCATGTACGAGCCGGTGCTGGTGTCCAAGCAGGTGTTCGACAAGCTCAACCCGGCGCAGCAGAAGGCGCTGCGGGACGCGGGCAAGAAGGCGCAGGCTTGGTTCGCGACGGAAGTGCGCAAGGGCGACCAGAAGCTGATCGACACCTACAAGAAAGCCGGCGTCGAGGTGGTGGAAATGTCCGCCGCCGATTACGACGCCTGGCTCAAGGTGGCGCAGGAAAGCTCCTACAAGAACTTCGCCGAAAAGGTGAAGGGCGGCGACGAGCTGATCAAGAAGGCGCTGTCCGTCCAGTAGGCCCCGCATGAGGTCCCGCGCGCTCCCCTGCGGGAGTGCCGGGACCCGAGGCGCCGGGGCGCGCGGCACCGCAGGCCGGGCGCGCTGGCCCGCCGTGCCTTTCTCTCTCTGACAAGCGAAAGCCTCTCATGGTCAGCCTGTTCCTGCGAGCAGTCGATCTCGTCTCCAAAGCCGCCGCCATTCTTGCCGGGCTGCTGCTGATCGCCGCGATGCTGGTGATCTGCGAGATGATCTTCCTGCGCTACGTGTTCCGCGCGCCGACCATCTGGCAGACGGATTTCGTCATCTTCTCGGCGACCGCCGCCATGTTCCTCGGCGCGCCCTATGTGCTGAAGACGCGCGGCCATGTCGGGGTGGATGTGATCGAGATCGCCCTGCCCGCCGGCCCGCGCCGCTGGCTCGGCATCATCGGCGCCGGGCTCGGCCTGCTGTTCGCTGTCCTGATGACGATCGCCAGCGTCATTTTCTTCCATGAGGCCTATGTCAACGAATGGCGCACCTCGACGGTTGCCGCCATCACGCTGTGGATACCGCTGCTGCCGCTACCGGTCAGCTTCGCCCTTCTGTCGCTCCAATATGTCGCCGAACTGATCCGCCGCCTCCACGGCCCGGATGACGCCCGAGGAATCGCGTGATGAGCCTTTCCCCCACCCTGTCCGGCATGCTCATCATCGGCCTGCTGTTCCTCATGCTCGGCACCGGCATGCCGATCGCCTTCGCCCTCGGCCTCACCGCCATTGGCGGGCTGCTGATGGCCAACGGGATCGGTGTCTTCGACGTGCTCGCGGAGACGATGTTCGCGGGCATCGCCAACCTCGCCTATGTCTCGATCCCGATGTTCGTGCTGATGGGCGCGGCGGTGGCCGCCACCCCGGCCGGCAAGGACCTTTACGAGGCGCTCGACCGCTGGCTCAACCGCGTCCCCGGCGGGCTGGTGCTGTCGAATATCGGCGCCTGCGCCATTTTCGCCGGCATGACCGGCTCCAGCCCGGCCACCTGCGCGGCGATCGGCAAGATGGGCATTCCCGAAATGCTCAAGCGCGGCTACCCGGCCTCGGTCGCGACCGGCTCGATCTGCGCCGGCGGCACGCTCGGTATCCTCATTCCGCCCTCGGTGACGATGATCGTCTACGGCATCGCCACCGAGACCTCGATCGGCCGGCTTTTCCTGGCGGGCGTGATGCCCGGCCTGATGCTGGTGGCGATGTTCATGGCGTGGGCACTCTATGATTGCCGCCGCAAGAACTTCAACTTCGACGTGAGCGGCAGCCGCTTCACCTTTGGCCAGAAACTGGCTGCCCTGCCCAAGGTCACGCCCTTCCTGATCATCATCGTCGGCACGCTCTATGTGCTCTATGGCGGCGTCGCCACGCCCTCGGAGGCGGCCGGCGCGGGCGCCTTCCTGACGCTCGGCGTGGTCATCATCATGTACCGGCTGTTCCGGCCGGGGCCGATCCTGGAGATCTTCTCCTCCACCCTGCGCGAGAGCGTCATGATCATGATGATCATGGCCTCGGCCGAACTCTTCGCCTTCGCCCTCTCCTCGCTGTTCATCACCCAGACCGTGGCGGGAGCCATCGCCTCGCTGGATGTGAACCGCTGGGTGCTGATGGCACTGATCAACCTGTTCCTGTTGGTGGCCGGCATGTTCCTGCCGCCGGTGGCGATCATCGTGATGTCGGCGCCGCTGCTCTACCCGATCATCGTCTCCTCGGGCTTCGACCCCTACTGGTTCGCGGTGATCCTGACCATCAACATGGAGATCGGCCTCATCACGCCGCCGGTGGGGCTCAACCTGTTCGTGGTCAAGGCGATCGCCCCACAGGTGCCGGCGCAGCAGGTCCTGCTCGGGGCGCTGCCCTATGTGCTGCTCATGATGCTGGGCATCGTCATTCTCTGTATCTTCCCGGAAATCGCCACCTGGCTGCCGACCTATGTGATGGGCCCGCTCTGACGCCGCCGAATGCACGGTGAACATATTGCCGACGACCTGCCCTCCTCTTGGGCAGTGTCATGCTGCAGGCGGACAAGCAAGCTTCGCCTCTTGGCGATACTCGCCGCGCGATTCCCGGCCTTAACCTTGCCCGTGCGTCGGCGGTGGCCGATGCGCAGGTTCAGGAAGAGGTAGCGTGCATGACGGCCAATCCCTTTCATCTCGCCTGGTTTCTCCAGGGCTCCAGCATCCAGGCCTGGGGCGAGCCGTGGACCGGCAATATCGGCCAGGACTGGATGAGCGCCGACATGTTCGTCGACCTCGTGCGGTCGATGGAGCGGGCCTGCTTCGACTACCTGCTAATCGAGGATTCCATCTATGTCGGTCAGAACTGGCAGGATTCGCGCGACATCTTCCTGAAGGGCGGCATCTGCGTGCCCCGGCAGGAGCCCAGCGTGGTGGCAACGCTGCTGGCCGCCTCGACCCGCAAGCTCGGCATCGTGCCGACGCTCTCCACCTTCGCCTATCATCCCTATCTGACCGCCCGCATCATCTCCTCGCTCGACCAGATCTCCGGCGGGCGCGCCGGCTGGAACATGGTGACGGGCTCGTCGGATCTCTCCGCCCAGAATTTCGGCATGGAGAAGCTGCCCGAGCACGACCAGCGTTATGTGATGGCGGAAGAGTATATCGACATCGTCAAGGGGCTGTGGAACTCGTGGGAGCCGGGCGCGATCATCAATGATCACGAGAACGGCGTGCTGATCGACCCCGCCAAGGTCCACACCATCGACTATGCCGGCACCTATTACGCCTCGCGCGGGCCGCTGAATTCCGGCCCCTGCCCGCAGGGCCAGCCGGTGATCGCACAGGCCGGCGGCTCCCGAAGCGGGCGCAAGATCGCCGCGACCCATGCCAACACCATCGTCGCCGCGCCGAACGGCGTCGCCGCGATGAAGCAGTACCGCGACGATGTGCGCGCGCAGATGGCCGAGCTTGGCCGCAATCCCGACGACTGCAAGATCCTGTTCCTGCTCTCGCCGATCGTCGCCGAGACCGAGGACCAGGCGAAATGGGCGGCCGAACAGCGCCGCGTCTCCGCCGCGCAGAATCTCGACGCGCGCATGGCCCGCTTCGGCTGGAGCACCAATCTCGACCTGTCCAGCCTCGACCTCGACACGCCGGTCAGCCAGCTCACCCTCACCACCAATGGCCACCAGTCCAGCCTGTCGCAATTCCTCACCCGCGCCGGCGACAAGCCGCTGCGCGAGGCGATGATCGACCATGTGAGCTGCGGCTATTGCGTCGATGTGGTCGGCACGCCGGACAGTGTCGCCAGCCAGATGGACGAGATCATGCAGGAGATCGGCGGCGACGGCTTCCTCATCGCCCTGTCCGATGTCTCGCGCCGCTCCGTCTCCACCATCACCGACGGCCTCGTGCCGGTGCTGCAACGCCGGGGCCTCACGCGCCGCGCCTATTCCCACCAGTTCCTGCGCGACAACCTTCTCGAGTTCTGATCCACGCCGCCCTTCGCAGACAAGGCTCGGGGCCGTCGCGCGCGCGACGGCCCCGTTTTCAACAAGCGAGCCGTGGGAAAGATTGATCCGAGGACTTGGGCGTCGCTTGCGCGCCTGTCAGGTCGTCAGATGGTGGAAGCGGCGGCCGAAATAGACCAGCCCCTCGCTCGTGCCGCCCTGATGCAGGCCGAGCACCTCGCAGAAGGCGACATCATGCGTGCCGACCGTGGCGAGGTCGGTCACCCGGCAGTCGAAGGCCACGCTCGCCTCCATCAGCACCGGCGCGCCAGTCACCAGCGTCATCCAATGCGCGCCGGCGAAACGTTCGCTCATGGTCTTCACGCCGCCGGCGAAAGCCATGCCGAGCGCCTCGTGATGCGGGCCGGCGAGCGTGTTGACGCACAGCACGCGGCTGGTGGCGATCGCCCGGTGCGACTGGTTGGCGCGGTTGACGCAGACCAGCAGCGTCGGCGGGCTGTCGGTGACCGAGCAGACCGCCGAAGCGGTGAAACCGCATTGGCCGGCCTCGTCGAGGCTGGTGACGATGTTCACCGCCGCCGGCAGCTTCGCCATGCCCTCGCGATACAGCTCGCGGCTGACCGCCGCCGGGAGCGGCTCGCCGGCCAGTGCCGCCACGGTGCTGGCCGCAATGCTTCTCGGATCGGTCGCGCTCATGCTCACCTCCAGTCGCCATGGGCGAGACGTTTCAAAACTCGCGCAGCATCTGGCGAAGCGTCGCGCCGGGCGTGTAGCGCGTGCGGGCGAGGCCCCTTCGTTGCAGCGCCGGGACCAGCCCCTCGCAGATGTCGTTGATGTATTGCCGGCTGATATTGGCGGTGAAGGGGCGGGTGATGAGGAACCCGTCGCCGCCGACCTCGGCCATCACCTCGCCCATCCGCTCGGCGACCTGGTCGGGCGTGCCGATCAGACCATCCAGACCGCGCGCCAGCTGGTCGGCGCAGAGCTGGCGCAGCGTCTTGCCGCTGCCCGATTGCTGGAACGCATCGAGCGAGCCCTGCTCGCCATTGGTGGTTAGGTGCGGCAGCGGCGCGTCGAGATCGAAGGTGGAAAAGTCGATGTCGGTGATGGCCGCGACCAGCGCCAGCGCCTTCTCGCAATAATCCGGCGCGTCGACGATGCGCGCGGCCTTGGCTTTCGCCTCCTCCTCGCTCTCGCCGAGGATCGGGGCGACCACGAACAGCACCTTGATCTCGTCGGGATCGCGCCCGCCGGCCGCGGCGCGCGCCCGCACGTCGTCGCGATACGCCTTCAGCCCCGCCACGCCCATGGAGGGAGCGATGATGCTGTCGGCGGTCATCGCCGCGAATTGCCGCCCGCGGGGCGAGCCGCCGGCCTGCACGAAGGCCGGGCGCACCTGCGGCGAGGGCACGCAGTTCAGCGGTCCCCGGCTCTTGAAATACTTGCCCTCGAAATGGATCGGCCGGACCTTGGAGGCATCGGCATAGGTGCCGCTGTCCAGATCGCGCACCACCGCATCGGGATCCCAGCTGCCCCAGAGCTGCTTGCACAGCTCCACATACTCGTCCGCCATGTCGTAGCGTTCCTGGCGCGGCGGCAGCTTGTCCATGCCGAAATTCTCGGCCGCGAGGTCCTCGCCGGTGGTGACGATGTTCCAGCCGAAGCGGCCCTTGCAGATGCTGTCCAGCGTCGAACACAGCCGTGCCAGCATGAAGGGCGGATAGGCCATGGTGGAGAAGGTCGCGACCACGCCGAGATTGGTCGTGCTGGCGCCGATCAGCGCCGCCATCGGCGAGGGGTCGGCCTTCGGACCCATGATGTTGTGCTTGAGATAGATCTCGTTCGTGCCGCCATAGGCTTCGGAGATCATCAGCGTGTCTTCGAGCATGATGTAGTCGAAGCAGGCCCGCTCCATGGCCTTCGCCATATCGACATAGAAGGCGCCATCCCACGGATCGCCGCCGCCGCCGGTGAACGGCTTGGTCCACTCATCGACCGCGAAATTGGTGAACCAGCCGAGGTGGAATGGACGTGGACTCATGATGCTGCCCTGTCTGCCCGCTGCAAGTGAGCGGGAAGGCTAGAGCGGCGGTCATCATCGGCACCATCGGGAAAACCCCAAGCGATGTTCCGGCGTGGGGAGGTTCAACATTGGGCAGCGAGGCGATCCGTGGACAAACGCTGTGCAATCACCCTTTCCGATGGAAACATGAAGGGCATCGATTTTCGTTGAATATCAGGGAGATCGGCACGGCGCCTGTGCGGCGCACAAATTGCTACGCCAGGGCTCAGGTAAGCCAAATCTCAGGAATGGGGCCAAACCTCAGGAATGGGACATCGTCGACCGGAGGCCTAGCCATGTCGCACATCAGCCAGATCTACGACATCGACCTGAAGCTGCTGCGCTGCTTCTGCACCATCGTCGAGGAGCGCAGCTTCACCGCCGCGCAGGCGGCGCTCAACCTCTCGCAATCGACCCTCAGCGAGAACCTGAAATCGCTGGAGATCCGGCTCGGCACCCGGCTGTGCCGACGCGGACCGAAAGGCTTCAAGCTGTTTCGCGAGGGCGAGGTGGTCTACAAGGCCGCGCAGGAACTGTTCGCCTCCATCGAGGCCTTCAAGCAGAAGGCCTCGAACATCAACCAAAACACCGTCTACGAACTGTCGATCGGCATTCAGGACGGCATTGTCGAGAACCCGTCCGCGCGGCTGCACGATGCGATCCACCGCTTCTCCGAATATTACCCCAATGTCCGCTTCCGCATGGAGGTCATGCTCGGCTTCCAGCTTGCCGGCCGGGTCGCCGACGGCATCGTGCATGTCGGCATCGGGCTGGTGAACGAGCATTATCCGCAATTGACCTATGAGCACCTGTTCGACGAGCAGGGCTTCATGTGCTGTTCCAGCCGGCATCCCTTCTTCACCGTGCCCGACGAGAAACTGACCCTGGCCGATATCGAATCCGCCGCCTACTGCAACCGAGGGCATCTCGAATACTACCATCCCGAGCGCACGCGGCGCAGCGACACCTGCGGCGACATCGGGCTCGGCATCCAGTCCCAGCTCGCGCTCATCCTGTCGGGACGCAATATCGGCTATGTGCTCGACCACACGGCGGAACCGCTGATCGCCAGCGGTTCGCTGCGGGCGCTGCGGCCCGACCGGGTGCGCATCGTCAACCCGATCACCGCGATGATGGGGCCGGCGGCGGCCGACTTCAAACTCGCCCGGCATTTCGTCGACTGCCTGATCGACGTCCATATGGAACTTGGCCAGAGCCGGCTGCTGCCGCGCCCGGACTTCGTGACCAGCTGCGGGACGGTGGTGGATCGCGACGGGGTCTTCAGCGTGCGGCCGATGGCGAGGGACCCCGTCCTGGCACGCCGCAATGGCGTGGCTCATGAGGCGACGGCGACCGGCGAGAACGTGCAAGGGGTCGATCGCTACGATCTGCCGGAGGGCCCCGCCGGGCGGCAGTACAGCATCGCCTGACAGGGGATCGCGCGGTCCCGTCCCGCCGGCCGCCCTGCCCTATGCGATACGGCGCAGCCAGATGGCGCCGCCGGCATTCCTGATCATCCTTGGAAAATCCCGACGCACGCGCGTCGCTTCCATCTGGGTCAGGTAATTGCCGAAAAACTCGATGTCCCAGGCGGTGTTATGGGCGAGGAAGGCACGCAACGCATACAGCTCGTTCCACGACCGGTTCTGCTGCACGACCCAGTCGGACGGGTATTCGAACGGCCAGAATATATCGTGGATGTGGACCAGCACACCCGTCTTCAGCCGGGGCAGGATATCGAGCAGCTCATAGACGACATCGCTGCCGGTTTTCACGACATGCGTGGAATCGATGAACAGAATGTCGTTCGCCTCAAGCCGCTCGAATTCCTCCAGGGGAACGTCCTGAATGCCCGAATTGATGACCCGGTGGCCCGGCCAGGGCGTGCCGGCCAGGCGATAGAGCAGATCGGGATAGGGTTCGACGAAGGTGACCTCGCACGCCCCGGCCAGTTCCCGGTCGATCGCGTCCAGCAGGCAGGCCGACGACCAGCCGCACCCGATCTCGATGATCCGCTGCGGCCGATGGCGCCGGATCAGCGCGTAGAGCGTCGCGCCGTCGCCATACGAATAGGCCGGATTGTCGTAGCAATAACGGAATCCCGGTGTGGGCTGGTCCGGGAGGGGAACCGCCAGAAGATGCGGCAACAGATCCTGCCAGGCGCTGACCATGCGCGCCCTATCCAGACGCAGGCCCGGCAAGGTCTCCGGCAGGGGTTGCGCCGCCAGCCGGGCGAGATGGCGTTCGGCCTCGCTCACGTCCACGACCGGCGAGTAGAAATGTCCGGCCGGCGCGAACAGCGGGGCTGTGGTGGGGATGGGCTCCGGTTCGGGCGGTGGCGCGGCCCGTTCGGCGTCGATGCGCTGCCGCTCCTCGCTCGTCAGGAAGGTCGCCGCCATGTCGGCGACGTAGCCGACCACATCGGTCTGATCCAGCGTCAGCGGCGCCGCCCAGGCGGCAATCTCGTCGGCGGACGGCTCGCGGTTCAAGATCCCATGGTAGAGCGCCGCAACGAAACGCTCCGCATCGCGCCGCGCCGTGTCGTCCGGCGGCGCGTCACACGCGGGCTCGACGCCCGGAACGGACAACAGGGGCGCCAGATCGTCCACGCTCATGAGGGCACGGGTCATCCTCGATCAACCATACCTCCATACTTTCCGATTTGAGGCATTTCCGCAAGGTAAGGACATCTTGGGATACACAGCCCCTGGAGGCCTCAGCATCAGCCTCGCGCCGGCCTAGCCTTCCTCATAGAGCTCCAGCGGCAGGCCGTCCGGGTCGGCGAAGAAGGTGAAACGCTTGCCCGTATAGGGATCGACCCGCACCGGCTCGACCGCGACGCCATGGCCGCTCAGCCGCGCGATCTCCGCGTCGAGATCGTCGGTGGCGAAGGCGAGATGGCGCAGCCCTTGCGCTTCCGGCCGGCTCGGGCGCGGCGGGGCGTCGGGGAAGGAGAACAGCTCGATCCGCGCATTGCCGGCATCGAGATCGCACTTCCAGGAGCGGCGCTCGGCGCGGTAGGCCTCGTGGAGGATCGCAAAGCCGAGAATCTCGGCATAGAAGCGGCGCGAGCGTTCATAATCCGCGCCGATGATCGCAATGTGATGAATACCCCGCATCGCGCCATCCTAAGCGCCTCCCGCCGGCCGCGAAAGTCGCGCCGGTCTGACGCACCCGGCCTCCCGCCCTTGTCATCGCCGCCCATCCCCGGCAGATAAGCCTTTCGTAGCAGAGCCGGGGGGACGACATGGCGGAAAAGCTGACGATGCACGAGATGCTGGCCACGGCCAGCCACCTTCCCCGCCTGCCCTTCGACCCCCGCGAACTCGCGGCGATCCGCGGCGCATCGCCCATCATCGGCGCCAAGCTCTCGCCCAAATTCGAGCCGGAGGACGGCTATTGCTACCTCGCCTCCAGCCAGCTCCACATGGAGTTCGTGGTGGTGAAGTCGGTCCGCAAGAAGACCCTCTTCGGCTCGCTCAAGCCGCGCTACACGATTTTCATGGGCTTCGACAATGGCGAGGTCTGGGAGCAGGGACCACAGGTCACCACGACCCGCGCCGTCGCCTTCGTGTTCCAGCGCCTTCAGGCGGCCGATCGCTGGCTCGACAGCGAATATGGCCGCAAGCGTTGAGCCTCAGCCGGCCTGAAGGCGCAGGCCGATAATGCCGGCGACGATGGCGCCGACGCAGACGATCTTCATCGCGGTCAGCGGCTCGTTGAACAGCACCGCCCCCAGGATCACCGTGCCGACCGAGCCGACCGCCGTCCACGCCGGATAGGCGACGCTGACCGGCAGCGTCTTCATCGCGGCGGTGAGGAACAGCAGGCTGGCAATGCCCGCCGCCACCGTGAAGATGCTCCAGCCGACGCGGGAGAAGCCGTCGGCATATTTCATCGTCACCGCGAACAGCATCTCGAACAGCGAGGCGATGAGCAGATAGATCCAGGCCATGTGCCTCTCCCGATGGCCCCGCGACGGCATCGCATGAGGCGTAGTGACTCGTCGGTGGCGAAGACCGACCCGGCTGCTTATAGTCGCTGCCGAATTGCCGCGGCAAACGCGGAATACTCACCTTACGGCTGAATTTAGCTCACCTATCAGGCTGTCATGCGACGTCTTCCCCCGCTTGCCGCGCTCCGCGCTTTCGAGGCCGCCGGGCGGCTGGAGAGCTTCAAGCGCGCGGCGGCCGAGCTGGGCGTCACGCCGACCGCCATCAGCCACCAGATCCGCCAGTTGGAAGCCGAGCTGGGCGTCGCTCTGTTCCATCGCCAGACCCGCAAGGTCGCTCTCACCGAGGAGGGGCGCGCCCTGCACGGTCCGGTGCGGCTCGGCTTCGATACCATGGCTGAGGCGGTCGACCGGCTGCGCCACAGGCCGGCGCGTCAGGTGGCGACGCTGTCCGCCACCGTCGCCTTCACCGCCCGGCTGCTGGTGCCGCGCGCCGCCCGCTTTCGCGCCCGCTTTCCCGGCTGGGATCTGCGCCTGCATGCCGCCGACGAGCCGGTCGATCTCGCGGCCGGCGAGGCCGACGCGGCCATTCGCTATGGCGCCGGGCCCTATCCGGGATTGCAGGCGGAAGACCTGATGGCGGAACGCTTCGCCCCGGTCTGCGCTCCGCATCTCGGCATCGCCACGCCGGATGATCTCGCCCATGCGACGCTGATCCATACCGAGAGCCTGTCTTTCGCGCCGCAGGCCAGCGTGCCGAGCTGGCGCCGCTTCGCCGACATCGCCGGGCTGCGCGGGCTCGATGTGGCCGGCGGCATTTCGCTGAACGATGAATCGAGCGCCATCCAGGCGGCCATCGCCGGGCAGGGCATCGCGCTGGTGAGCCTCACCCTGGTGGCCGCCGAACTCGCCACGGGCATTCTCACACAGCCCTTCGGCCCGATCCTCGAAGGGCTGCGCTACCGGTTCCTTGCGCCGGCCCGCAGTAGCGAGCGCCCGGCCACACAGGTACTGCGCCAATGGGTCAGCGAGGAATTCGCCGCCGGCTGAGAGCTACCCCGCTGACAGCCGCAGAGCCGGGGGCTGACCGCCCACCAGCAGCAGGTCGCTTTCGTCCTTCAGCGTCACACCGGTAAGACGGCGGGCCATCGCTTCCTTGATCAGCCAGGCCAGCTTGAAGGCGGCGTGGTCATGCGACAGCCCCTCCCCGCGCACATTGGAGATGCAGTTGCGCTGCGCGTCGGACAGGCCGACATGCGGCGCAAAGGTCAGATAGAGGCCGAGACTGTCCGGGGAAGACAGGCCGGGCCGCTCGCCGATCAGCACCACCACGGCGCGGGCCTTGAGCAACTCGCCGACCTCGTCGCCCAGCGCGACCCGCGCCTGCGCGGCGATGGCGATCGGCGCATGGCTCCAGCCGGCCTCGACCATCCGCGCCTTGAAGGCGGTCAGAAACGGCACGGCCTGCGCATGGATGGCGGTGGAGGACAGGCCATCCGCCACCACGATGGCCAAATCCACTTCTCCACCCGCCCGCTCGCTCAGAAGCGCGCGGCTGGCATCGGAGAGGCGACGCCCAAGGTCCGGCCGGCGCAGATAGGCATCGCGCGCCGGCGCCGCCGAGGCGATTTCCACGATCTCGAAACCCAGCGCGCCGATCTCCTGCGCCATGCGGGCCGAATCGAAGGGGGTGTGCACCGCGTCCCGCGCCTGCGCATGGGCGAGCGCGAAGCGCAGCACCTCGCGCGTCGGCAGGCCGGTGCCGGCGCGGCCGAGCGCGATCCGCGCGGGTGTGGTGGTCGCGAGTTTGCGCCAGGCATCCTCAATCACATATCCGGCGGCGGCCGGCTCGTCGGGCGTTTCGCTCTTTGCACCCTGGCTCATGCCGCGAGCCCCGGCGCGGCGGCGAGCAGCGGGTGATTGCCACGTTGCAGCTTCAGGCGCCCGTCCGGCTCGGTAATGCCCATGCGCTGGAGCCACGCCTCGAATTCCGGCGCGCGCTTCAGGCCCAGCACCTCGCGTAGATAGAGCTGATCGTGGAACGAGGTGGACTGGTAGTTCAGCATGATGTCGTCGGAGCCGGGAATGCCCATGATGTAGGTGACGCCCGCCGCGCCGAGCAGCGTCATCAGCGTGTCCATGTCGTCCTGGTCCGCCTCGGCGTGGTTGGTGTAGCAGACGTCGCAACCGAGCGGCACGCCCATCAGCTTGCCGCAGAAATGGTCCTCCAGCCCGGCGCGGATGATCTGCTTGCCGTCATAGAGATATTCCGGGCCGATGAAGCCGACGACGGTGTTGACCAGCAAGGGCCGGAACGGCCGGCACACCGCATAGGCTCGCGCCTCCAGCGTCTGCTGGTCGACGCCGTGATGGGCGTTGGCCGAGAGTGCGGAGCCCTGCCCGGTCTCGAAATACATGACATTGTCGCCCAGCGTGCCGCGCTTCAGCGACAGCGCCGCCTCGTGGCCTTCCCTCAAGGTAGCGAGGCTGATGCCGAAGGAGGCGTTCGCCGTTTCCGTTCCCGCAACGGACTGGAAGACGAGGTCGACCGGCACGCCGCGATTGATGACCTCGGTCGAGGTGGTCACATGGGTGAGCACGCAGGATTGGGTGGGAATGTCGAAACGCTGGATGATGTCGTCGGTCAGCTTCAGCAGCTCGCTCAGAACGGGGAGGCTGTCAGAGGCCGGGTTGATGCCGATGGTGGCATCGCCACAGCCATAGAGCAGGCCGTCGAGGATCGAGGCGGTGATGCCGGCGGGATCGTCGGTCGGGTGGTTCGGCTGCAACCGCACCGCCATCGTGCCGGGCAGGCCGATGGTGTTTCGGAACCGCGTCACCACCCGGCACTTCTTGGCGACGATGATGAGATCCTGATTGCGCATCAGCTTGGACACGGCGGCGGCCATTTCCGGTGTCACGCCCGGCGCCAGAGCGGCCAGAGCCTCGCTGGTCGCGCTGGCGGAGAGCAGGAAGTCGCGGAAATCGCCGACATTCATATGCGCGATAGGCCGAAACGCCGCTGCGTCATGCGTGTCGATAATCAGCCGCGTGACCTCGTCGGTCTCGTAGGGCACCAGCACCTCGCTGAGGAACGCCGCCAGCGGCACCTCGGCAAGGCACATGCGGGCGGCGACATTCTCCTCCGCTGAGGCAGCGGCAACGCCCGCCAGCATGTCGCCGGAGCGGGGCGGCGTGGCCTTGGCCATCAGTTCCTTCAGGTCCGCGAAGACATAGGCCTGCGGTCCGACGACATGACGATACGCCATTTTCCTGTTCACCTCGCGGCGCTGCCCATGCCCATTTGCGCGCCATGGATAGAAACTATCCCGAGCCGGCGGCGCCGAAAAGCGCGACTTGCGTTGGTCGACGTCATGCCACGCTGGACGGACGCGCGGCCACGGGCTAGGAGGCGGGAAATCTCAGGGGAGACGCGCCATGGCCACCTTCATCCTCGTCCACGGTTCCTGGCACTGGGGCGGCTGCTTCCAGAAGGTGGCGAACATCCTCGGCGCCAACGGCCATGCGGTGATCGCCCCCGACCTCGCCAGCCATGGCTTCGACCCGACCCCGACCGCCGCTGTCACCGACATCGCCGTCTATGCCGCCCCCGTGCGCGCGGCGCTGGAAGCGATCGAGGGCAAGGCCATTCTTGTCGGGCATTCCGTCGGCGGGGCGACCTGCACCTGGCTCGGCGAGGAGATGGCGGAACAGATCGAGGCGCTGGTCTATCTCACCGGCTTTATGGCGCCGAACGGCAAGACCGCCCGCGATTTCGTGATGACGCCGACCTATCTGAAGGACCCGGCCATCGTCGAGACGCAGGGCATGCTGCGCCTCGGCAAGGAGGGGCTCGGCCTCGACCTGACGAAGCGCGATCTGATCGCCCGCTCGCTCTATTCGGACTGCACCGCGCACGACATCGACCGGGCGCTGTCCAATCTCGTACGCGTCACGCCTCACGCGCCATTCCTGTACACATCGTCCACCACACTGCACCGTTTCGGCCGCCTCCCGCGGCACTATATCGAGTGCCTCCAGGACCGCGGTTTGCCGCTCGCCGTGCAGCGCGAAATGCAGGCGGCGGTGCCGGGTGCCCATCTCCACCAGCTCGATACCGGGCACTCCCCCTTCCTGTCGGCGCCCGAATCGGTCGCGGACATTCTCATGGAGATCGCCGGCTGACGGTGCGCCCGGCGGGCCACACCCCGGCGGTTCCGTCACACCACCCCTCCCCTTTGTTGCACCGCACCGCTAGGCTGCGCGCCGGATTCCGGTGATGTCGCAACAACAAGAGGGGAACATGTCGGATCAGAAGAAGCTCGAGGAGCTGCGCGCGAAATACGGCTCCATCGCCGGCGGGGTCATTTTCGACCCGACCTTCAAGAAGGTGGCCGAGCTCCAGTTCAAGGGCGGCGACCGGCGCGTCTGGCCGTGGGCCAATGCCGCGACCCTGCTCGACGCGCCCTATCGGCCGGAGGTTCAGGACCTGCCGGATTTCGGCGGACTCGACGTCGCGCTGATCGGCGTGCCGATGGATCTTGGCGTCACCAACCGCCCCGGCGCCCGCCAAGGCCCCCGCGCCGTCCGCGCCATCGAGCGTATTGGTCCCTATGAGCATGTTCTCGGCATGGTTCCAGCCGCCGAGGTGAAGTTGGCCGACATTGGCGACATGCCGTTCACCAGCCGTTTTAGTCTTGAGAACTGCCACGCGGACATTGAAACCTTTTACAAGAAGGTCGTGGCGGCCGGCGTTATTCCGCTGTCCGTCGGCGGTGATCATTCGATCACGGGCTCGATCCTCAAAGCCATCGGCGAGAAGCAGCCGGTCGGCATGCTGCACATCGACGCCCATTGTGACACCAGCGGCGTCTATGAAGGCGCCAAGTTCCACCATGGTGGCCCGTTCCGAAAGGCCGTGCTCGATGGCACGTTGGATCCCCAGCGCACCATCCAGATCGGCATACGCGGCGGCGCCGAGTTCCTATGGGAGTTCTCCTATGAGAGCGGCATGACGGTCATCCATGCCGAGGAGGTCACCGGCATGGGCGTGCCCGCCATCATCGCGAAGGCCAAGGCCATCCTCGGCACCGGTCCGGTCTATGTGTCCTTCGATGTGGACAGCCTCGATCCCGCCTTCGCGCCGGGCACCGGCACGCCGGAAATCGGTGGCCTCACCTCGCGCGAGGTGCTGGAGATCCTGCGCGGCCTCAACGGGCTCGATGTCATCGGTGGTGACGTCGTCGAGGTGGCTCCGCAGTATGATAGTACCTCCAACACGGCGCATGCGGCGGCGCAAGTGCTGTTCGAAATTCTCTGCATGTCGGTGACGGCGCTCAAGGCGCGGCGGGGGGAGTGATGCGCCTTGCCATGCTGCAAACCGCCGGCGACCCGGAAAACCGGCCGTCGGTCAATCTCGACATACTGGAACGCGCCGCCGCCCGCGCGGCGCAGGGCGGCGCGGACCTGCTGTTGGCGCCAGAGATGTTCCTCACCGGCTATAATATTGGTCGCGAGGCGGCCGAGGCGGTGGCGGAGCCGGCGGACGGGGCGAGCGCCGTCCGTGCGGCACAGATCGCCAGCACCCATAACGTCGCGCTCTGCTACGGCTATCCCGAGCGCGACGCGGCGGGCCTCATCTACAATTCCGCCCTGCTGCTCGACCGCGACGGCCGGCAGTTGCTCAACTTCCGCAAGACGCATCTGTTCGGGGATCTCGACCGCGCCATGTTCGCGCCCGGCGCGGGTACGGCGGAGGTGGCGGAGGTCGCCGGCATGAAGGCGGGACTGCTCATCTGCTATGATGTGGAGTTCCCGGAAGCGGTGCGCGCGTTGGCTCTGAACGGCGCCGACCTCGTTCTCGTGCCGACGGCGAACATGAAGCCCTATGACGCGGTGTCGCTTTATATCGTCCCGGCCCGCGCCTTCGAAAGCGAGCTGTTCATCGCCTATGCCAATCGCTGCGGCAGCGAAGGCGAGCTCGACTATATGGGGCTGAGCTGCGTCGGTGACCCGAGCGGGGGCAACCTCGTGCTGGCGGGCGATGGCGAGGAACTCGTCTTCGCCGATCTCACGACCGAGGCGCTGGAGCGCGGGCGCTCGCTCAACACCCATATGCGAGACCGTCTGCCTGAGGTTTACGGCCGGCTCGTCGGCTCCCGCTGAGCCGACACACGGTAAAAAGAAGGGCGTGCGAGGGGCTGCCCCGCACGCCCTTTTTTACGACCGCTCGATGGATCAGTGCGCGGGCGACTGGCGCGCGCCCATGGCGGAAAGTCCTTCCGCCTCGACGGCGCTGCGGGCGATGAACCGGGCACGCAGCGGCTTCAGAACAACCAGCGCGAGAAGCGCCGCCATGGCGTTGAGGCCGACCGCGATGGCGAACACCGCGTACCAGCCATAGGCCGCCGCGATGAGGCTGGCGAAGGGCACCAGCAGCGCCGCCGTGCCCTTGGCGGTGTAGAGCATGCCGGCATTGGTGGCGGCGAATTTCGAGCCGAACGTGTCGCCGCAGGTCGCCGGGAACAGCGAGTAGATTTCACCGAACACGCCGAAGAAGCCAGCCGTCGCCAGCACGAAGACCAGCGGGTTCGAGCCGTGATAAACCAGCAGCAATAGCATCACGGCGGCGGTGCCGAAGGCGATGAACATGGTGTTCTCGCGCCCGATCCGGTCTGAGACATAGCCGAAGATCGGCCGGCCGAAACCGTCAAAGATGCGGTCGAGCGAGATGGCAAGGGTCAGCGCCGCCGCCTGCAGGCCGAGCAGGTTCACCGGAATATCAGCGACGCCGAGATCATGGGCGATCGGGCCGATCTGCGCCGCCGCCATAAGGCCGCCCGAGGCAACCATCACGAACAGCAGATAGAGCAGCCAGAACACAGGCTTGGTGACGGTCTGCGAGGGCTGGTAGTCGACCTTGCTCTGCGGCAGCCCAAGCGCCTTCTTCGGCGGCGCGATCTTGTGGACGGGCGGGCGCAGGAACTGGGCGAGCAGCAGGACGACCACACCCTGGCCGATGCCGAACCAGAAGAAGGCGGCCTGATAGCCATGCGAGGCGATGGTGTTGGCGATCGGCACCACGGTCAGTGCCGCGCCGGCGCCGAAGCCGGCCGCCGTGGCGCCGGCCGCAAGGCCACGACGGTAGGGAAACCATTTCAGCGCATTGCCGACGCAGGTGCCGTAGACGGCGCCGGCACCGATACCAGCGAACACCGCCCCGACATAGAGCAGGGTGAGCGAGTCGGCATAGGAGTTGATGATCCAGGCGAGGCCGATCATCACGCCGCCGAAGGTCACGACGATGCGCGGACCATAGCGATCGACGAACCACGCCTCGATCGGCACCAGCCAGGTCTCGGTCAGCACGAAGATGGTGAAGGCGGTCTGGATCGCCGCGCGGCTCCAGCCATGGGCCTGATTGATCGGATCGACGAACAGGGTCCAGCCATATTGAAGATTGGCGATCATCGCCATGCAGAGGACGCCGCAGGCCAGTTGAAGCCAGGGCTCCCAGGCCCGCGCGCTGGTCCTTGGGCTCGTAACGTTCGGTTCCATTGAGACTTTCCTCAACCTGTTGATGCCGCGCGGCTCTTGGTGGCCGCTTCCGGCGCGGGTGCTCGACACACCCCGGATGTTCATCTGGCTGGGCTCGCATGCCGGGCTCGAAACCGCCTCCCGGCCTCTCCGAACGTCAGATCGTGACGCTCGGTCAAGTATTCAATTTTTCAATCACGCGATACCGCTCACAAAAGACAAATAACATTTCCAATGATGTTTTCAACATGCTTCATACGAATGTATGTTTACATGATTTATTGCGGTCAGATCATTAAAATAACAATTTAATTTGAATATATTGCGGGATGATTTTCAGTATTCTCACGGCCGTGAGCGAAATATGATCGCGATGGAGCGGTCTCTTGAAGTGATGGGATACGGGTCCTGACGCAGAGGTGCCGTGCGCCGTCTCTGCGTCAGGACCCTGGCTTTCCCAGCGCCGCCCGCCGAAGGCGTCCAGCTCGCGATCCATGACAGTTGGGTAAGCGGCCAAGAGTCATCGCCACCGGCCGCCGGCTCTCCGACGCATCTTCCCCGCGACTCGCGCGGAACCCCTTGGCCTTCACCGCGTTCCAATACCGCGGCCGGTGCCTTGTTCCGGCTGCCAATGGAAAGGGATTGTCTATGAACCGCACTGTCCTCGGCGCTCTGGTCGTGGTGCTCGCCGTTGTGGCCGCCATTTTCGCCTATCAGGCCTATGAGCGGGATCAGAACTCGCTGCAGATCGAAGTCGGTCCGCAGGGCGTAAAGGTCGATCCGCCGGGCTGAGGGGTTGCGCAGGCCGACGAAAGTATCATTTCGGCCGGCTGCATCGCGGGGATGGGTGGTCTAAAAGGGCCGCCTGATCCTCGTCCGGCCTGCGTCCTCGCCCGCCGCGACGCTCCCGGAGCCCGCAGCCCATGTCATCCAGCCCTGCCGCCCTGTCCGGCGGCACCGTCGCCAATCCCCGCTCGCGCGTCATCCTCGCCAGCCTGATCGGCACCACCATCGAGTTCTACGACTTCTACGTCTATGCCACGGCGGCCGTGCTGGTATTTCCGCACCTTTTCTTCCCGCCCGGCAATGACGCGACCGCCCTGCTCGCTTCCTTCGCCGTGTTCGGCGCGGCGATGGTGGCGCGTCCGCTCGGGGCCATCTTCTTCGGCCATCTCGGCGATAAGCGCGGGCGCAAGGTGACGCTGGTCGGTGCCCTGCTCACCATGGGCATCGCCACCTTCCTCATCGGCGCCCTGCCCACCTATCATCAGGTCGGCTGGCTGGCCCCGGCGCTGCTGATGCTGATGCGCCTCGCGCAGGGCTTCGCGCTCGGCGGCGAATGGAGCGGCGCGGCGCTGGTCGCCACCGAGAATGCGCCCGCCGGCAAGCGCGCGGTCTACGGCACCTTCCCGCAACTCGGCGCCCCGCTTGGCTTTATCCTCGCCAATGGCCTGTTCCTCATCATCGCCGCCATCCTGCCGTCCGATGATCCCTCACGCCCGTCGCAGGCATTCCTCGATTGGGGCTGGCGCATCCCGTTCCTGTTTTCCATCGTCATGGTGGCGGTGGGCCTGTGGGTCCGGCTCAATCTGGTGGAGAGCACGGCGTTCGAGAAGACGGTGAAGGCCGGCAAGGTCCACAGCCTGCCGCTGGTTTCGGTGTTCCGCACCCATACGCGCCAGCTCGTGCTCGGCACCTTCTACATGCTGGCGACCTATGTGCTGTTCTATCTGATGACCACCTTCTCGCTGAGCTATGGCCGCGCGGCGGTGAACGGTGCCCTGCCAGGACTTGGGTATGATTACACCACCTTCGTGCTGATGATGATCATCGGCGTGGTGTTCTTCGGCATCTTCACCATGCTCTCCGGCCCGTGGGCGGACCGCTGGGGCCGCCGGGGCAC
Organism: Ancylobacter radicis; assembly: GCF_018449475.1. Lineage (GTDB taxonomy): Bacteria > Pseudomonadota > Alphaproteobacteria > Rhizobiales > Xanthobacteraceae > Ancylobacter > Ancylobacter radicis. The sequence goes on from NZ_JAHCQH010000014.1 coordinate 477,710, forward strand.
GCTGATCGGGGTGACGCTCGCCATTATCGCCTTCGGCCTGCTCTGGGTGCCGATGCTGGCCGGCGGCACCATCGGGGTGATGGCGTGGCTCATCCTCGGCTTCAGCCTGATGGGGATGACCTTCGGTCCGATGGGCGCGCTGCTGCCGGAGCTGTTCCCGGCCAATGTGCGCTACACCGGCTCGGGCATTTCCTACAACGTCTCCTCCATCCTCGGCGCGGCGGTCGCTCCCTTCATCGCCATCGCGCTGTGGAGCTGGGGCGGCGGCAGCCCGTTCTGGGTAGGATTATACCTTTCCGCAATGGCCGGCCTGACGCTGATCGCGCTGCTGATGGGCACGGAGACCCGCGACGTCGACATCGAGGCGTGACGTGTCGCCCGGATCTCAGATCCGGGCGAGCCTCAGCCGGGCGATGAGGAAGGCGAGCAGCGCCGCCGCGACACAGGCCATCGCCGCCCGGTCGAGCGCCACCATGAAGGCGGCATGCGCCGCCTCCACCAGCGGCGCGGCCAGTTCCGCCGGCAGTCGCCCGGCGGCAATGACCGCGCCATCAAGCGTCGCGCGCGCCGCCGTGAGCGCGGCTCCCGGCAGGTCGGGCAGGCTGAACGCCACCATCTCCAGCCGATAGCTCGCCGCGACGAGACTACCGAGCACGGCGATGCCGAGCGCGCCGCCAAACTCGAAACTGGTCTCCGAGATCGCCGAGGCCGCCCCGGCACGCTCCGCCGGGGCGATGCGCATGACGAAATCGGTGGTGAGCGTGCCGACCGGCGCAAGCCCAAGGCAGATCAGCACAATTGCCGTCATGAGGACCCAGATCGACGAGCCGGGGTGAAGCTGCGTCAGCACGGCGAAGCCCAGTGCCGCGATCAGCGCGCCGGCGGAGAGCACATCGGCGGAGCGCCAGCGGCGCACCAGCCAGGGCGTCGCCATGGAGCCGAGCGCGAAGCACACGCCGGACGGTGCGGTCCAGAGCCCGGCCTCCAGCGGGCTCATGCCGCGCACGAGCTGGAGATATTGCGAGATGAAGACGAAGATGCCCATCGCACCGAGCATCGCCGTTACATTGATACCGAGCGCGGCCCCGAAACCGGGCGTGCGGAACAGCGCGAGGTCGATCATCGGGTCGGCGAGCCGCTTCTGCCGCGCGACGAACAGGGTGCCGACGCCGAGACCCAGCGCGACAGCCGCTACCGCCTCAACTCCAAAGCCGGATTCGGCCATCCGCTTCATGCCGTAAATAATTGACAGAGAAGCGATAATCGACTGCGCCGCGCTGAGCACATCAAGCCGGCCGGCCGTCTCGTCACGGAACTCCGGCAGCAGCAGCGGCCCGGCGATGAGCAGGCCGATCATCACCGGAACGGCGGCAAGAAACACCGCTCCCCACCAGAAATACGTCAGGATAATACCTCCGACCAGCGGGCCGAGCGCCGCGCCGGAGGAGAAGCAGGCGATCCATACGCCGATGGCGAAGGTGCGCTCGCGCTGGTCGAGGAAGATGTTGCGGATCAGCGAGAGGGTCGAGGGCGCCAGCGTCGCCCCGGCGATGCCGAGCACCGCGCGGGCGGCGATCAGTTCCTCGGCGGTGCGGGCGAAGGCGGCGAGAATCGAGGCTGCCGCGAAGGCCGCGGCACCGATCATCAACAGCCGGCGCCGGCCGATACGGTCGCCCAGCGTGCCCATCAGCATCAGCGTGCCGGCCACCATGAAGCCGTAAATATCAATGATCCAAAGGAGTTGTGCGGCGGAGGGGGCGAGGTCGAGCGACAGATGCGGCACCGCGAGGTTCAGCACGGTGAGGTCCATCGCATAGACGAGGCATGGCAGGGCGATCACCCCGAGCGCCACCCAGTCGCGCAGGCTCGCCATCCCGGCCCGACCTTGTTCACTCGTTACCTGCATCACGCACCCCGACAATGGGCGGTGGGCATAGCCCATTGCCCCCGCCCCAACCAGAGGGTGCTGACGTTCCGGCACGGTGCGAGGGCAACGTGACGCGATCCGGCAACAGTTCGGTGTTTTTATACCTCCGCCACGGTCAGGGCGGCGCCGCGCCCTCGATCCGCGCCCGCAGCTCGCGCTGCGCCGCCTCGTCCAGCGGGAAGCGCCACATCAGTGCAATGGCGGCGAGCTTCGGCAGAAGCGGCAGCCAGGCATAGAGTGCCGCGAGGGCTCCCGTCCCCGCGCCGCCGGGGCTACCGGGGCTGAAACCGGCAAGGTCGAGAAGCGGAAAAACCAAGCCGACACTGAGGGCTAGCGACAGTTTCGTCGCCAGCGTCCAGGCCGCGAAATACAGGCCTGACCGCTGCTCGCCGGAGGCGGCGGTGTCGACGTCGATGACATCCGCCTGAATGGCCGGGGGGATGACGAGGTCGAAGGCCAGCAGGAGGCCCGTCGCGACGCAGATCGCCGCGAAGGCGATGACGTCGCCCGGCCCAAGAAATCCAGCGGCGGCGAAAATGGCGCAGGCGATGAGCATGGAGCCGCACCAGGCGCGGTGTTTTTCTACCTTCTTCACCACATGAAGGGCCAGCGGCACACCGGCTATCGCACTGAGAAAATAGGCGAAAAGCAGCGGGCCGCGCAGTTCGGGGGCGCCCAGCCGGTCGGCCACGAAATACAGGAAAAGCGTTGCCGGAATGGCGTTGGCGAGGCCGTTCAGCACGAAGGCGGCGAGCAGGCGCCGGAACGGACGGTTCGCCGCGAGGTATCTGAGTGCCGCGCGCAGATCCAGACGGGTGCGGGAATGGTCCATCGGCTCGGGCACGAAACGCACCGCCAGGAGGCCGGCCAGCGGTGCAGTGAGGAGGACGATCAGGCCGATGAGAGCAAGTCCGTGCAATCCGTCCACCCGGTCGAAGCCCATCATGAAGGGCAGGCTGATCGCCACCAATGTGCCGACAAGCGTCGCCCCCTCCCGCGCCGCGGTGATCGCCGCCCGCTCGCGGTAGTCGCCCGACAGTTCCGCCCCCCAGGCGCCATAGGCCAGGGTCGCCCCCGTGTAGCCGAGCGAGACGCCGGTCGCCCAGAAGGCGAGATAGAGGAGCCCTGCCCCGGCCGGCGGGCCGAACAGCATGAAGGCGCTGACCGCCGCCACCGGGAGCGCGGCGAGGAAGAGGGTGCGCCGCCGCCCGAAGCGCACGCGCAGCCGGTCCGACAGCCAGCCCAGCGCCACGTCGCCCGCCGCATCGACAAGGCGCACCGCCAGCAGCACCCCGCCGACGGCGCCGAGCGGCAGGCCCAGCGTCTGCGTGTAGAAGGTCGGGACCAGCAGATAGAGCGGGAGGGCGAGCGCCGCGAGCGGCAGCGCCGGCAGCGCATAGGCGGCAAGCCGCCAGCGTCCCAGGCCGCCCGGTGAGGGCGCCGGCATCACGGCCGGCGGAATTCGACGCGCGAACGGGCGACCGGCAGACCGTATTTCGTCACCCATGCCGTGTTCAGCATCGTGCCGTCCGGCCGCAGGGTCATCGTGTCGTGGAAGCGGACGAGATTCTCGCCCGGCCCTTCATCGAGGTCGATCAGATAGTTGAAGGTCGCGGTATTGCCGCGGATGGTCACCGTCGTATCCCCGCGCACATCCTCGCGTGTGCCGCGATAGGTGCCATCGGCCTGCTTCTCGAACCGCCAGGTCTTGGTCTGGCGCTCGCCATCGGCAAAGGTGAAATTCTCCACCAACGTCAGCATCCGGCCGTTCCATTTGCCGTCGAGGGCGACGGAGAAACGCCGCGACGTGCCGTTGATGGCGTGGAAAGAGCCCTCGGCCTGGCTCGCGCCGGCGAAATAGCCCTCCAGCGTGAAGGGCTGCGCCGTGCTGGCGGCGGCGGGTGCCGTCAGCGCGAGGGCTGCGAGCAGACTCATGGGTAGAAGACGTTTCAGGCTCTGGCGCATCGCACCCTCCGTGGTCCTGCCCGCAACTACGTGCCGAACCGGGTTGTGGATGTGCGCGGGCAAGGTCGCGATCACGAAAGCGGATCGAGGACCGGCTCAGAACCGGCGTGCCGTCACGCGCCGCCGTCGTGAGGACGGCGCGTGACGGGGCCTGCTGTCAGGATCGGACGGTCACTGCGCCTTCGCCTTGGCGAGGAACGAGCCGTCGAAGGTCTTGGAGAGATCGATGGACGCGCCGTCGAACTTCGGGTCGGTGGTGGTGAGCAGGTTCAGCGCGCTTTTCATGCTGGCTTCGTCGATGTTGCCATCGGTCGAATAGGACTGGCGCGAGGCGTTGAACGCCTTGATGTACAGGTCCTTGTCGCCCAGCCAGTAATCCTGCGGCACGACGGCGGCCACCTCTTCCGGCGTCGCCTTCTCCAGCCATTTCAGCGTGCGGTAGAACACGTTGGTGAGCGCCTGCACCGTCTTGGGATTGGCCGCGATGAAGTCTTCCTTGAGGTAGAGCACCGCCGCCGGGTTCATGCCGCCGAACAGCTTCTCCGTGCCTTCCGTCGTGCGGGTGTCGATCATCACATTGATCAGGCCCATGTCTTCCAGCTTGGAGATCACCGGGTCGAGATGGGAGATGGCGTCGATCTCGCCCTTCTGCATCGCCGCGACCGCCGAGGCGCCGCCACCGACGCCGATGAAGGACGCGTCATCCGACTTCAGCCCGGCCTTGGCGAAGGCGTACTGGACCAGAATATGGGTCGAGGAGCCCGGCGCGGTGACGCCGATATTCTTGCCCTTGAGATCGGCCACCGATTTGATCTTGTCGGCTTCCGACTTGCGCACCGCGAGCACGATGCCGGGATAGCGGCCGAGGTCGATGACGGCGCGGATGTCCTGCTTCTTCTGCTGCATGCGGATCGTGTGCTCATAGGCACCCGTGACCGCATCCACCGAGCCGCCGACCAGCGCCTGCAGCGACTTGGCGCCGCCGCCGAAATCGTTGATCTCGACGGTGAGGCCGGCGTCCTTGAAGTAGCCGAGCCGCTCGGCCAGCGTCAGCGGGAGATAATAGAGCAGCGGCTTGCCACCGACGCCGATAGTGAGGTCCGGCTTCTCCACATCCGCCGCCTGCGCGCCAAGGGTGGGGAAAAGCAGGCTCGCTGCCAGCAAAAGAGAACGTATTTTCATTGGGTTCCTCCCGTTTCTTGATGAGATTTGTCAGCGGCTGAACCTGTCAGCCCTGTTCGCTGGCCGCCTGGGGCCGCCAGACCAGAAGGCGGTTTTCCACCCGCGTCACGATCCAGTCGATGACCAGCACGAAGGCCGCCAGAATGAACATGCCGGCGAACACGCCGGTGACGTCGAACACGCCTTCCGCCTGATGGATGAGATAGCCGAGCCCCGCCGCCGAGCCGAGATACTCGCCGACCACCGCGCCGACCAGCGCGAAGCCGACGGCGGTGTGCAGCGAAGAGAACATCCACGACATGGCCGAAGGCCAGTAGACGTTGCGGAACAGCTGGCGCTCGTTCATCCCCATCATGCGGGCATTGGCGAGCACCACCGGGCTAACCTCCTTCACGCCCTGATAGACGTTGAAGAACACGATGAAGAACACCAGCGTCACGCCCAGCGCCACTTTCGACCAGATGCCGAGACCGAGCCACAGCATGAAGATCGGCGCCAGCACCACGCGGGGCAGCGCGTTGACCATCTTCACATAGGGGTCGAACACCGCCGCCAGCAGCGGCTTGCGGGCAAACCAGAAGCCGATCAGCACGCCGCCGACCGAGCCGATGATGAAGGCCAGCACGGTCTCGGTCAGCGTGATCCAGAGATGCTTCCAGATCGTGCCCGAGACGAACAGCTCGACCACACGCTTGATCACGTCGAGCGGGGTGGAGAAGAAGAATTCCGGCAGCAGGTACTTGCCGCCGATCGGCACGGTGGCGCCGACATGCCAGAAGCCGAGCACGGCGATGGCGACCAGAACCTGCAGCAGCAGGAGCTTCAGGGGATGCGTCTTCACGGGGCGATCTCCTCGCCTTCGGTGATGTCGCCATAGGTCTTGGCGACCTCGGCCTTGAGCTGGTTCCAGATCTGCCGGTGCAGTTCATGGAAACGCGGATCGAGACGAATTTCGGAAGCGTCGCGCGGGCGGGCGAGGTCGATGGGGAAATCGCCGATGATGCGCGCCTCGGGCCCCGCCGACATGATGACCACGCGGTCGGAGAGCGCGATGGCCTCTTCGAGGTCATGGGTGACGAACAGCACCGCCTTGCGGTCCTGCGCCCAGAGCCGCAGCAAGAGCGTGCCCATGATCTGCCGGGTCTGTGCGTCAAGCGGGCCGAAGGGCTCGTCCATCAAGAGAATCTTGGGATCGCGCACCAGCACCTGGGCGAGGCCAACGCGCTTGCGCTGGCCGCCGGAGAGCTGGTGCGGGTAGCGCTCGCCGAAGCGGCCGAGGCCGACCTTGGTCAGCCACTCCTGCGCCTGCTCCAGCGCCCGCGCGCGCGGCGTACCGCCGATCTCCAGCGCGATGGCGACATTGTCCAGCGCCGTCTTCCACGGCATCAGCGCATCCTGCTGGAAGAGATAGCCGGCCTGGGCGTTGAGCCCTACCAGCGGCTCGCCGAAGATTGCGACCTTCCCGCCGGCCGGCTTCAACAGGCCCGCCGTGGCGTTGAGCAAGGTGGACTTGCCGCAGCCGGTGGGGCCGACAATGGCGACGAACTCGCCCTCGCGCACATGCAGCGAGGTCGGCGCCACCGCCTTGAACACCGGCTGGCCCTTCATGGCGAAGCTGATGCTCACATCATCGAGCGCCACGGCGAGCGGCGCGCCGCTGGCGGCCGGCGCGGCATGTGGTGCGGGGGAAGGCCGCAACGCGGTTTCCATGTCGCTTCCTCTCATCTCAGTTCAAAGTCCGCCACGCATGTGTCGGCATGCATGCGAACGAGGTCCTTTCCCTCTCCCCGTCGGGGAGAGGTGGCCCGCGCAGCGGGTCGGTGAGGGGCGACAACATCCCGATGCGTCGAAGCCCCCTCACCCCAGCCCTCTCCCCGACGGGGAGAGGGGAAAAGGCGGCCCTCAGGGCCGGCGGCTGCGCTGCCGGGCTCACGATGCCGCCTCGATGCCTGCCGGGACGGGGTGAAGATCCCCGCTCCGGCCCGCCTTGGCCACCTGGCCGTTAATGTCGTGGCCGAGCAGGGCCGGCAGCCCGCGCGCCAGTTCAAGCAGGCGCGGCAGGTCGACGCCGGTCGCCACGCCCATCTCCTCCAGCATATGGACGAGATCCTCGGTCGAGATGTTGCCGGTCGCGCCCGGCGCGAAGGGGCAGCCGCCAATGCCGCCGAGCGAGGCGTCGAAGCGGTCCGCCCCCTCCTCCAGCGCGGCCAAAACATTGGCGAGACCCATGCCGCGCGTGTTGTGGAAATGCAGGGTCAGCGGCACGGCCCCAAAGCTCTGCCGCACCGCCCGCACCAGCCCCGCCACCTGCCGGGGATTGGCCATGCCGGTGGTGTCGGCGAGCGTGATCGAATCGAGACCGATCTCCAGATAGCGCCCGGCCAGCGCCAGCACCTTGTCCGGCGCCTGCGTCCCCTCGAACGGGCAGCCAAAGGCGGTGGCGATGGAGCCGTTGAGAAGCGCCCGCCCCTTCGTTTCCGCGACGATGGCGCGGAAACCCTCCAGCGACTGTTCCGGGGTCATGCGCATATTGGCGAGGTTGTGCGTCGCGCTCACCGACAGGACGAGGTTCAGCTCGTCCATGCCGGCCTCCAGCGCCGCCTGCGCGCCGCGCAGATTGGGCACCAACGCGACATAGGTCACGCCCGCGCGGCGGGTGATGGCGCGCGCCACCTCGCCCGCATCGGCCAGATTCGGCACCGCCTTGGGCGAGACGAAGGAGGTCACCTCGATCTTCGACACGCCGGTCTGCGACAGCGCGTCGATCAGCGCGATCTTGTCGGGCGTCGGCAGGAAGCGCGGCTCGATCTGAAGCCCGTCGCGCGTCACCACTTCCTGGATATGCACGCGGGCGGGAAGGCTCGCCAGACTCACGAGGCGGTCTCCTCGGGCGCGGGCTGGGCGACAGCGCCGCTGGCGAGCAGCGCCTCGATTTCCGCCGCGCCATAGCCGAGCCCGGCCAGCACATCGGCGGTGTTCTCGCCGAGGCGCGGGCCGAGCCAGTTCACGCTGCCGGGGGTCTCCGAGAGCTTGGGCACGATGCCCGGCATCTTCACCTGCGTTCCGTCCGGCAGGATCGAGGGCAGGATCATCTCGCGCGCCAGATATTGCGGGTCGCGCACGATGTCCTCGACCGAATAGATGCGCGAATTGGGCACGTCCGCCTTGTCGAGCACGGCCACCACCTCCTCGATCGGGAAGCGGCGGGTCCAGTCGGCAATGGCGCCGTCCAGTTCCGAGGCATGGGCGGCGCGCCCCTCATTGGAGGCAAGGCGCGGGTCGTTGCCGAGATCGTCGCGGCCGATGGCGGTCATCAGCCGCTTGAAAATGGCATCGCCATTGCCGGCGACCACCACATAGGCGCCGTCGCGGGTCGGATAGGTGTTGGAGGGCGCGATGCCCGGCAGCGCGCCGCCGGAACGCTGGCGCACATGGCCGAGCAGATCATATTCCGGGACCAGACTCTCCATCATGTTGAACACGCTCTCATAGAGCGAGACGTCGACCACCTGCCCGCCGCCATGGCCGGTCTTCACGCGGATCAGCGCCATCAGCGCGCCGATCACCGCATGCAGGGCGGACAGCGAATCGCCGATGCTGATGCCGGTGCGCGCCGGCGGGCGGTCGGGATCGCCCGAGGTGAAGCGCATGCCGCCCATCGCCTCGCCCACCGCGCCGAAGCCGGGACGCTCGCGATAGGGCCCGTCCTGGCCGAAGCCGGAAATGCGGACCATGACGAGATTGGGGTTGATCGCCTTCAGCGCCTCCCAACCGAGGCCCCAGCGTTCCAGCGTGCCGGGCCGGAAATTCTCGATCAGCACATCGGCCTCGCGCACCATGCGGCGCACGATCTCCTGGCCTTCCGCCGTGCGCATATTGATGGCGATCGACTTCTTGTTGCGCGACTGAAGATACCACCAGAGCGAGGTGCCCTTGTGCAGCTTGCGCCATTTGCGCAGCGGATCGCCCTCGCCCGGCGACTCGACCTTGATCACCTCGGCACCGAATTCGGCCATCAGCCGGGCGGCGAAGGGGGCGGCAATCAGATTGCCGAGTTCGACCACGCGGATTCCCGCCAGCGGTCCGTGGGTGGCTTCGTCCATGCGACGCATCTCCCGGAGGTTTTTCCGTTCTATCGGTCGAAAGCGGCGCGAGGTCCAATCATCTTTCGGCATAATTCGATGCCCGGCACGCGCGGGATGCTGAAAACAGGACGGGGAAACTCGGTCAGGGCACGCGCCCGCGCCTGAGACCGCGGCCTTCAGGGGCCCTCGCGGCCGGTAGCGGCCAGCCGGTCCAGATGGGCGCGGATATGGGCGGCCTCGGCAGCCGTGGTGGCGAGGCCGATCGCGGTCATGAAGCCATCGCGCGCCTCGCTCGTTCGGCCGAGCTGCATCAGCAGCGCGCCGCGCAGGCCATGATAGTAGAAATAGCCGGACAGCTTGTCGCCGAGCGGCTCGACCATGGCCAGCGCCGCCTCCGGCCCGCGCAGCTTCGCGACCGCCACCGCCCGGTTCAGCGTCACCACCGGGGAGGGCTGGATGATCTCGAGGGTGCTGTAGAGCAGCTCGATCTCCGCCCAATCCGTCTCCTCGGGCCGCGCCGCACGCGCATGCAGCGCCGCGATCGCCGCCTGCACCTGATAGGGACCCGGCCGGCGGTGACGCAGCGCCTTGTCGAGCAGGGCAAGCCCCTCGGCGATCACCGGCCGGCTCCAGAGCCGGCGGTCCTGATGGTCGAGCAGGATCACCATGCCCTCCGCGTCGAACCTCGCCTTGGCACGGGCATGCTGGAGCAGCATGAGCGCGGCCAGACCCATGATTTCCGGCTCGGCGGGAAACAGCCGCAGCAGCAGCCGGGCGAGGCGGATCGCCTCCTCGCACAAGGGCTCGCGGGCGGCGGACAGGTCGCCCGCGGCCGAATAGCCCTCGTTGAAGACGAGGTAGATCATGGCCGCGACGACGCCGAGCCGTTCGGCGCGCTCCACCGCGCCGGGCGTCTCGAAGGGCACTTCAGCCTTTGCCACCCGCGCCTTCGCCCGTGTGATGCGCTGCTCCATCGCCGCTTCCGTGACCAGAAAGGCGCGGGCGATCTGCCTGACCGAGAGGCCGGAGACGACGCGCAGCGCCAGCGCGATCTGCTGCGTCGCCGGCAGATCCGGGTGGCAGCAGATGAACAGAAGGCGCAGCACGTCATCGCGATAATGCGCGCCGTCCATGCGCTCGGCGATCACCGCCTCGGCGTCCTCGATGTCGGAGAGCATCTCCTCGGCCGGCAGCTCGGTCTGCCGGGCCCGGCGCCTCACCGTGTCGAGCGCGACATTGCGGCCGACGAAAATCAGCCAGGCGGCGGCATCGCGCGGCGGGCCGTTCTGCGGCCAGCTGCGCAGGGCGCGCAGGCACGCTTCCTGGAACGCCTCCTCGGCCAGATCGAGATCGCGGAAATAGCGCAGCAGAGCGGCCACCGCCTGCGGACGCGCGGCGGCCAGCGTGGTGCCGATCCGGCGCGCCTCGTCCATCAGGGCGCGAAGCTGCCGGGCACGAACAGGCTGACGGGCCGCACCTCATAGGCGCCGCCGGGATTGGCGCGGGCGAGTTCGCGGGCGACCTCCAGTGCCTCCTCAAGATCGGCGCAGTCGATGGTGTAGAAGCCGAGCAACTGCTCCTTGGTCTCGGCGAACGGGCCGTCCAGCACCAGCGGCGGGTCCTGGTCCTTGCGCAGCGTGGTGGCGGCGGTGGTCGGCAGAAGGCGCGCCGCCGGGCCCAGCTTGCCGGCCCTGGCGAGCTTTTCGTGGACGACGGCAAGGCGGGCCATCACGGCGTCGTCCTCCTCCTTGGTCCAGCCACAGACGACGTCTTCCTGATGGTAGCAGAGCAGTGCGTAGATCATGTTCGCCCTTTCGCAGTAGGGGGCGGCCTAGCCGCCGCTGATCGCCGTAAGCACGAAGACGTCCGCCCCCGGCGCGAGCGGCGTCGCAAGCCTTGCGCGGCGTCCGTCGACGAAGACGTTGATATGCCGCCGGATCGACGGCGTCTCGTCGCAGATGCGCTCGCGCATGCCCGGCCAGAGCGCGTCGAGCGCATCCACCATCTCGTCGACTGTGCCGGCGTCAAGCGGGACGAGCCGGTCGGCGCCGGGAAAGAGCACGACAAGATGCGGCGGAAGGCGCACCAGCACCCGCGCCCGCGGCTCATCCGCCTTTTCGCGTGCCGTCTTCCCGTCCATCGCTCTCAACGCTCCTGCACCAGTGTCTCGACCGAGGTGATGGTCGGCAGATGCGGCGCGACGCAGTCCCATGTCTCGCCCTCGTCGATGCTCGCATAAAGGCCGCCGGCATTGGTGCCGAAATAGACCCCCGCCGGCTCCAGCGTATCGGTCGCCATCGCCTGGCGCAGCACGTTGAAATAGGCACCGCCCTGCGGCAGGCCCACCCGCTTGGCCTGCCAGCTCGCACCGGCATCGCGCGTGCGCCACACCGCCGTGTTGCCCTCGGGCATGAACCGCCCCTTGATGTCGCCGTTCAGCGGGATGAGGTAGAGGCCGTCAGGGTCGCGCGGATGCACCGCCGCCGGAAAGCCGAAGGACGAGGGCAGCCCCTTCTCGATGCTCTCCCAGCTTCGTCCGCCGTCATCGGAACGGTACATGCCGCAATGGTTCTGCTGGTAGAGGCGCCCGCCCCCGGGCGCCATGACGAGGCAATGCACGCACTGGCCGAACTCGGGATAGTTCTGCCCCTCCGGCATGAAATCGGCGCGGGTGCCGCGATTGCGGGTCTCCCACGTGGCGCCGCCATCCTCGGTGGCGAACACGCCCGCCGCCGAGATGCCAACCCAGATCTTCCGCTCATCGGCAGGATCGAGCACCAGCGAATGCAGGATCAGCCCGGCGCCGCCCGGATTCCACTCCGGCCGCGTCGGGTGCTTCTGCAAGCCGTTGAGATGGGTCCAGTTCGCGCCGCCATCCACGCTGCGGAACAGCCCGGCCGGCTCGACGCCCGCATAGAGGCTGCCGTCCGGCGCCGTGGCGAGGCTCCACACCGCTTTCACCGGGGCCTGCCCGGCCTCAGAGGCGAGGCCCTGGCTCGAATGGGTCCAGCTCGCGCCGAAATCCGTGGATTTCCACACCGCCGGCCCGAACCATTCATTGCCGCCGCCGGCATAGATCGTTCCGCTCCGCGGGTCCGCCACGACATGGTTGGTCGGCCATGTCTCGCAGAACGGGCCGCGCACCTGCCATGAGCGACGCGCGGCGTCGCTTTCGACGATGAAGGCGCCCTTGCGGGTGCCGACCAGGATGAAGACCTGCTGCGCCATCATACCCTCCTGTCACTCGCTGGTGACGATCATCCAGGAAACGCCGAAGCGGTCGGTCAGGGTGCCGAAGCGCGGCGAGAAGAAGGTCTTTGCCAGCGGCATGGTCACCTGCCCGCCCTGCGCGAGAGCCGCGAATGTCGCGTCCGCCTCCTCCGGGGACGCGACCGAGAGCGCCAGCGAGATGCCGTTGAACCCGGCGGCATCGGACTGGCAGCCATCGGAGGCCAGCAGCTCGGCGTCGCCGATCCTGAAGCTGGCATGCATGATCCTGTCGTCCCAGCCCTCCGGTATCATGCCCGGCGGCACCGGGTCCGGCGCGTCGCGAAAGCGCATGAGCATGGTGACCTCGGCGCCGAGTGCCGTTTTATAGAACGCGATGGCTTCCTCGGTACGGCCATTGAACATGAGGTAGGCCTGAACATTCATCGCTTTTCTCTCCTTTGGCCGCGCCTCTGCGGGCGCCCATGAGGCGAGGACGAACGGCCGATAGCCGTGCCGACAGCGCCGCGGAAATTTTCTCGGGCGTGCGGCCGGACCTCAACGACGGTCGGGGCGTTTCAAAAAAACGAAGATCGTGATGTCGGCCTGGGCGAGGATGGGCCGTCCTTGGCGCAGAGCCCCTCACCCACTCAGGACCAATGACCATGCCCAGCACCGTCCGCCTGCACCGCGTTCTGGCGACCAGCCCCGACAAGGTCTATCGCGCCTTCATCGAGGCGGACGCCCTCGCGAAATGGCTGCCGCCCAACGGGTTTGCCTGCACCGTGCATCATCTGGAGGCCAAGGTCGGCGGCACCTTCCGCATGTCGTTCCGCAATTTCACGACCGGCCACAGCCACGCCTTCGGCGGCGCCTATGTCGAACTCGTTCCGGGCGAACGCCTGCGCTACACCGACACATTCGACGATCCCAATCTTCCCGGCGAGATCACCGTGACCGTGACATTGACGAAGGTCTCGGTCGGTACCGATCTGTCCATCGTGCAGGACGGCATCCCGGACGTCATTCCCGTGGAAGCCTGCTACCTCGGCTGGCAGGATTCGCTGCGGAACCTGGCGATGCTGGTCGAGCCCGACATCAACCAATAGCCTCTCGCGGGAAAATCGGCAGGCGGCAGCGCGAAAGCGCCGAGAGGGCCGGTCCTCTTTGGGCGCGTGTCGATAGGTATGGGTCCAGAGGTATGGGTCGACCACGACGCGCGCCTATCGCCCCGTCGCGCCGTTTTCGCGGTTGTCTTCCGTTACGTACGGACCCAGTATCGCGCGGCGGCGGTGTTCGGGAGACGGCATGACGACCGAAATAAGAAGTGCCGCCGTCAGTGCCGTGACGACGCGTATCGTGGTCAGCCCGGACGCCTTCGACGCCTTCGCCGACTGGCAGGCCGCCTTCACCCGCGGGGCCTCCTCGCATCCCGGCTTTCTCGGCCTCGACATCCTTCCCGCCTATGCCGGCTCCACCGAGTGGCAGATCATCCAGCGTTTCGTCGCCCATGAGGCGCTGGAATCCTGGCTGGCCCATCCCGCCCGCGCGGCCCTGCTGGACAGCCTCGCCGGGCTGCGAGCGGCGGGCGCGCCCGACATGCCGGAAGAGGTCGCGCCCGACTACCACGCCTTCGGCACGGTGACGGAAGTCATCACCACCGTGGTGGAACCCGGCCGCGAGAACGAGTTCCTCGACTGGACCCAGGCGATCCAGTCCGCGCAGGCGCGCTTTCCCGGCTATATGGGCACCTTCGTGCAGGCGCCCGTCGCCGGCGATCCGCCCTACTGGACCGCGCTGGTGCGCTTTTCGACCCCCGGCCAGCTCGATACGTGGCTGGCCTCCGCCGAGCGCCGGGAGCGGCTCGCCAGCGCCGATCCCACCATGTCGCACTGGTCCAGCCGGCGGCTGGCCGCCGGCTTCGGGGCGTGGTTCGCCCCCGATCGGGCCGGCGCGGTGCCGCCGGCCTGGAAACAGACGGCGCTGGTGCTGCTCGTCCTGTTCCCGGTCGTCGGGCTCGAAATCCGCTTCCTCAGCCCGCATCTGGCCGGCCTGCCGACGGCGGTCGCCACCTTCATCGGCAACGCCATCAGCGTGAGCCTGGTCTCCTGGCCGCTGGTCGGCCTCGCCCGCGCCGGCATGGGCTGGTGGCTGGCGCCGGCCCCCGCGCATCGGCGCCGCGCCGAGATCGGTGGCGCGCTCCTGCTGATCGCCCTCTATGCGGCAGAGATGGGCCTGCTATCCCTGCTGTTGTGACGTGTCGTGCCGTGCCCACGCCTCACCCTCTCCGATGCAGATAAGGGACTTGCGATGACCAGCGACGACGAGAAGTTCATGAAGCGTGCCATCGAACTGTCCGCCAAGACCGCGCTGGTCGACAGCGCCGGCGGCGTGTTCGGCTGCGTCATCGTCAGCGATGGCGAGATCATCGGCGAGGGCGCCAATCGCGTCGTGGCCGAGAATGATCCCACCTGGCACGGCGAGATCGAAGCCATCCGCAAGGCCTGCAAGAAGGTGGGCAGCTTCAAGCTGCCGCGCGCCACGCTCTACACCAGCGCCGAGCCCTGCCCCATGTGCATGGCCGCCGCCTACTGGGCCGGCATCGAGAAGGTGTTCTATGCCTCGACCAATGCCGACGCGCTCGAATATGGCGATTTCGACGACAGCATGATCTATGCCGAGCTGAAGAAGCCGGTCAGCGAACGCTCGATCGAATGCGTGCAGATTCTGCGCGAGGACGCGGTCGAGGTGTGGAAGCAGTACAAGAACAAGGCCGACCGCGTCCCCTACTGAGCGGCACACGGCGCAGCGCCCCACCTAGGAGCCGTCGGTGCCGGAGAGCCTCACCGTCGGCGCCGAGGCTCCCGCGCCGCTTTCAACGACAAGGGCGCCTGCGGGTGAAAAGGCGCCTGCGGACGCCGGCTTGTGGCCGTGGCTCACCCCGTCGGGGACCGCCACACGGAACGGGGCGTGCGCGGGATCACCGCGCGCCTCCACTCACCCTGCCGCTGCAGGCTCAGAGTGCTTGAGGCTCAAGTCGCTTGAGATTCAGGGCGATTGATCCACCGCGACGGACGTCCCCTCAGATAGCCCCAGGACGCCTCCCGACGCGCCTCTTCGAGCTGCTGCTGGAGCACGGCCTGTCCCAGCAGAAGGGCGCGAATGGCCGCGCGGGAATCCCCCGAACACTCCTGGAGAATGGCGCTCACATCGGCCTCGGTGATGACGATGGGTTCCGGCTCGCATGGCTCGGTGTGGGGTGTCGGGTGCGGGGCGCTTGTCTGCATGGCGGTGTCTCCTCGTTCTCCCGATGGAAGCACGAGAACAAAAAGAGAACAAGTCGCCAACACCTCGATCAACCAGCGTTGACCGGCTCGCAGCCCCCGCAGGCGATGCGCGCGCGGCATTCAACCATCACGGGTCACAAGATGCGGATGGATGGAAACTCCCTCGATAGCGCCGCCGCGATGTCCGGCACCACCTGAGCCAACACGGCCCTGCCCTTGTCGGCCGAGGCGGACTTGGCCGACGACAGAACGCCGGTCGGCGGGATGGGGCGGGTGTCGAACGGATAGACGTCATAGGGCGGGAAGTCCGCCGCCGGATCATCGGGAATGCGGTCCTGCCGCACCAGATCGGGGCGGATGTGGAGCATGAGCGAGGTCTCCATTACCGCCGCATGCTCAAGTTCCCAGCTCGGGAAGCCGTTGGGAAAGAGTATGGCCTCGGTCGCCTTGGTGATGAAGTCCCAGTAGCCGAGCTTGATGATCTTCACATCCGTGCGCCCCAGCATGGCCTGATCGCGCAGGGCGAGATCGGCGGCCTCGACGAGGAACCAGGCATTCTCCATATGCCCGTCGAACAGCACGATGTTGCGCGCGCCGTGGCGGACCAGTTCATTGATGATGTTGCGGACCAGAGCGATGAACACGTTGGCGTCCAGGCTCAGCGTGCCGGGAAAATGGTTCCCGCCGCCGGATTTCGGCTGCGACTTGTAGCCATAGGCCACCGGCGGGGCGACCATGCCGCCGACCTCGGCCGCCACAGCTTCCGCCAGCGCGGACGGAAGGATCACGTCGGTCAGGAGCGGCAGATGGGGCCCGTGCTGCTCCACCGAGCCCGTCGGCAGGAAAACAATGGGGTTGTCTTTGACCCGATCGGCGAATTCATACCAGGTCATGTCCGCGATACGGGTCGAGAGGCCGGTCATGTAGGGCTCCGCTCAGGGGTAGGCCAGCGACATCGCGCTGGTACCGAAAAGACATCGTCGTCACGACGACAGGAAGAAGCCCACATCCTGCGACCATCGGGCGGTGATGGTCTGGCCGGGGCTGAGGGGGGTATTCTCGATCTGGCTGAGCGACTGCTGGATACGCAGTTCCGCGCCACCGGCGGTCTCCAGGAATACCGTGACACTGGAGCCGACGAAGTCGAGCGTCACCACCCGTCCTTCAACTTCGTTGTCCGCTCCCATCGGCGCCGGCGCGAGTTCGATACGGTCGGCCGCGACGACCAGCGTCACCGCGTCGCCGTCCTGAAAGGTGAACTCGGCCGGGCGCGGGGCGAGCGCGGTGCCGAACGGACCGTCGACGCGCAGCCTCGTGCCGGCGGAAGACGCCGTGCCGGCGAACAGATTGTTGCCGCCGACGAACTCGGCGACGAAACGGTTGGCGGCGCGGCGGTAGATATCTCGCGGCGCACCGACCTGCTGCACCCGCCCCTCATTCATGATGACCACCCGGTCGGCCATGGCGAAGGCCTCGGAATGGCTGTGCGTCACGCAGATGAAGGTGATGCCGAGCTCGCGGTGCAGGCGCACCAGCTCGGACTGCATCCGCACCCGCAAATGCGGGTCGAGCGCACTCAAGGGCTCGTCGAGCAGCAGCATTTCAGGTTCCAACGCGAGCGCGCGGGCCAGCGCGACACGCTGGCGCTGGCCGCCCGAGAGCTGATCGACGCCGCGCTCGGCAAAGCCGGCGATGCCGAGCCGCTCCATCCACTCATCGGCCTTCCTGCGGCGCTCCGCTGCGGGCAGGCCGCGCTGCTTGAGGCCGAACTCGACATTCTTGCGCACCGACAGGAACGGGAACAGCGCATAGCTCTGCCACACCAGCGGCGCATCGCGCTCCCACGGCGCATCCTCGTTGAGACGGCGGCCCCACAGCCGGATTTCGCCGGAGGTAGGCTGGTCGAGCCCGGCGATCATGCGCAGCGTGGTGGTCTTGCCGCAGCCGGACGGGCCCATCAGCGCGATGAACTCGCCCTTCTCGATGTCGAAGGACACATCGGCCACGGCGGCCTGGTCGCCATAATGCTTGGCGACACGGTCGAGTTCGATCATGGGAATGGCCATGCGCGTCATCCTTTCCTTCGGGCGGCACGGCCCGCGATGCTCCCGAGCAGCACTTGGGCGAACACGATGAGCGTGATGCTGACGGCGAAGACGATGGCGCCGATGGCGTTGATGCGCGGGCTGACCTGTCCCTGAAGCATCGCCAGCACGCGCACCGGCAGCGTCTCGTTCACGCCGGAGACGAACCAGGCGATCATGAACTCATCGAACGACACGGCGGCGGTGAGAAAGATCGCGGCGAAGATCGCCGGCAGGCAGAACGGCACGATCACCCCGAACATGGTGGCCCAGGGCGTCGCGCCGAGATTCCAGGCGGCGCGTTCGATATCCGGGTCGAGATCGGCGAGGCGCATCCGCACCAGCGCCATGGCGAAGGGCGTGCTCAGCACGACATGGCCGACAATGATGCCGGTCAGGGTGCCGGACAGCCCTATCCGCCCCTCGAAGGTCAGCAGCGCGACGCCGAGGATCACCACCGGCACGGTCGGCGGCAGCGCCGCGAGCGCGAGATAGACCGACTTGCCGAGGAATCGGTAGCGGTAGTCGATATAGGCGGCGGAAAAGCCGAGGAACGTCGCGATGACGCAGGTGACGCCGGCCACGATGAGGCTGTTCACCAGCCCGCGCTGGATCGTCGCGTCGTTAAAGATCGCCGCGTACCATTGCAGGCTGAACCCGCCCCAAGGCAGGCTGGGGAAACGGTCGGCGTTGAACGAGAACACGATGGTCGAGACGATCGGCGCGAAGATAAAGGCGAACAGCAGCGCCGTGTAGGCGATGAGAAGGATGCGGCGGAGAGCGGCCATGCTCAGCCTCTCCCCTTGCGCCGGCCATAGGCGAGCGCGATCATCACCAGCATCACCATCATGAGCGTCAGGATCATCGTCGCCGCCACCACCGAGGCGCGCGGCCAGTTATTGCCGGACTTCACCTGATCGGCGATCAGGATGCTCAGCGTCGGCGGCTTGGAACCGCCGAGATAGGTCGGCGCCACATAGTCGCCGAATGCCAGCACGAAGGCGAAGGTACCGGCCACGATCAGCCCGATCCGCGCGGACGGAATGATCACCTGCCAGATGGTACGAAACCGCCCGCAGCCGAGATTATGCGCCGCCTCGATCAGGATGCGCGGCACGTTGGACAGCGCGAAGGTCTGCAGCAGCACCACGAGCGGGAGGGTCAGCACGAGATAACCCACCACCGTGCCGGTCGGCGTGTTCAGCACCTGCAGCGGCCCGAGCCCGAGCGGCACCAGCACGGTGTTGATGATTCCCTGCGGGCTGAAGAAAATCTGGGTGGAATAGATCCGCACCGGATAGCTGGTGAAGAACGGCACCACCAGCATGAAGATCATCAAGCGGCGCGTCGCCGGGCTCACCTTGTAGGCCAGCGTGTAAGCAGCCGGAAAGGCGGCGAGGCTGGCGATCAGCGCCGTCAGGGCGGAGAGCCAGAACGTGTAGACATAGGCGTTGCGGAAGAAGCCGGCCGTGAGGATGAAGGTCCAGTTCGCCAGCGTGCTGTCTGGCGCCAGGCGGAAATTCCTCACCGACCAGAAGGTCATCGCGATGAGGAAGCACAGCGGCACCAGGAAGAAGGCGGCCTGCCAGAGCGCCGGCGGCGCTCCCCAGAATACGGCGTAGCGCGCCCTGTTGGCCCACCGCGATGAGGCCGCCCGTGCGGGTTCGGAGGCTGTGTCCGGCAATGGCAGAGGTTCGCTCATGCGGCCTTCGCAGGTGCTGTTCGGGGAAACGGCAGGCGGCACGCGGCCGCCCGCCGTGATGAGCGGTCGGACTACATCGACTTGAATTCGGACCAGACGTCGTTCCACTGCTCGATGGTCTGCTTCACCGGGGTCTTGCGGATGAAGATCTTGCCGTCCTTGTACTCGTCCATGACGTTGCGGGCGTCGAAGGTGTGACGCAGCGCCTTGGCGTCGGCGGGGAAGTCCCTGTTCAGCAGTTCCCAGCCCTTCCTGTTCGGGATCGAGGCCCAGTAGGCCGGCATGTGGGCCGAGCGGACCTGGCCTTCCGGCGAGGACATGTACTGGATGAACGCCTTGGCGAGGTCCTTCTTGGTGGAGGACGAGACGATCGACATCGACTCGGTCCACTGGATGCCGCCCTCTTCCGGCACGGTGGCGGAAACCGGCACGCCGTTCTGCTGCAGCAGCAGCACGACCCAGTCGCCGACGCCGGGAATGGCGGCGGCGGAGCCGTTGGTCAGCATCGAGAACTGGTCGGCCATGGAGTAGAAGCCGGCGGTCTGCGGCTTGAGCGAGAACAGCGTCTCCTTGAGCTTGCCGAAGGCGGCGTCGGAGATGTCGAACGGCGGCTTGTTGCCGTTATACAGGCTCAGGCAGCCCATCGTCGGCAGGTACCAGTCGAAGAAGCCGAGCTTGCCCTTGATCTTGGGATCCCACAGCGCCTTGTACGACTTCACGTCGGTCTCGGTGAGCATGTCGGTGCGGTAGGCGATGCCGAGATAACCGAAGCGGATCAGCACCGAATACAGCTCGTCGCCGACCCAGTGCGGCTCGAACTTCTGGAATTCCGGCCAGTAATCGGCCAGCGGGTAGTCGGCCGGGTTCATCTTGTCGATGAAGCCGCCTTCCTTGAGCATGTGGATGTATTCGGCATCCGCCAGCACCACGTCGAACGAGCCGGGAGGCGACTGGTTCATCAGCGCCAGCATCGGCTCGCCGCCGACATATTCCTTGGCGACGACCTTGACGCCGTACTTGTCCTCGAACGGCTTCACCACCGCCGGATCGGCATGGCCGGGCCAGGAAAGCAGGTTCAGCACCTTGTCCTGCGCGTAGGCCGGCTCCGGGGCCGTGGCGGTAACGCCGAGCGCGGCGGCGCCGGCCAGCGCGCTGGCGCCCTGCAGCAGGCGGCGGCGGTTCATCGGGTGCAGCAGCCCCCGGAAATCGGTGATCGGACCGTCAAACTCGTTCATGAACGATGGCTCCATCGGGAAGGTTGATTATCGAGTCATTGGCCGGCGTTGCGGTGCCGGCATCGGCACGTCACTGAAATCGGCACGTCACTGAAAGGGATCGAAGTCCGGCGAGGCGGCCCATTCGTCGAGCACCTCACGGGCCGCAGGGCCCAGCAATCGCTCGGCCGGCAGCGCACGATCCTCGACATCCGAGCGGATCATCTTGCGCAGCGGCGCGACGTCGAGGCCGACTTCCTGGCAATCAGCCAGCGTGTTGGCGTAGTACATCTTCGAAATCTTGGCCCAGAACATCGCCGACGCACACATCTCGCAGGGCTCGCAGGAGGTGTAGAGCTCGCAGCCGCTGAGATCCCACGTCTTCAGGTTGCGGCCGGCATCGCGGATCGCTTCCATCTCGCCATGGGAGGTCGCGTCGTGGTTGTTGACCACGTTGTTCACGCCCTCGCCGACGATGACGCCATCCTTGACGATGACGCAGCCGAACGGCCCGCAGCCGTCGGCCCGCAGCCGGTCGCGACTGATCTCGATGGCGCGGCGCATGAAGAATTCGGGTGTGCTCATGGAAGAACCTCGAATGGAAAAGTGTTCACGGGAATTGCGGGTCTGGATGACGGCGATGCGCGTGCGGGGAGCGGCAGAGGCAACAGACGCTTGAGCGCAAACGGTGCGCCCTACAGGGACTGGCGTTGCAGCTGGCCTTCCAGTTGCAGCCTCAGAGCTTCGGTCAGGGCGAGGTCCAGGGTTTCAGCCTCAAGATCGAGAACCACGCCGTAGACATCCCGCGCATTCTCGGGCGAGCAAAAGCCGTCGAGCACGTCTTCGAGAACCTTTTGCGGGTCCCGTTCCAGGGGATTGCCGAAGCCGCCGCCGCACGGGCTGTAATAGGCCATCACGTCGTTTCGCCGCACGGCCAGGCCGTGGAATTTGGAGTGCATCTGACGCGGCGGCTCGGCGGTCTCGATGTTGTAGATCTCGCATTTGCCGGGCGCGCCCTCGTGGCCGCCAAAGATGCCCCACGGCACATTGCTGTGGCGCTCGCTCTCATGCGTGATGATGCCGTCGGTAAGGATGCGCTGGGCCTTGACGACTCCCATGCCACCGCGGAACCGGCCGGCGCCCGGCGCCACATCGTCGCGCAGTTCGTAGCGGTCGCAGATCATCGGGATGTGCATGGCCAGATCCTCGATGGGGTTGTTGCGGGTATTGGCCATGAGATTGTCGATCGCGTCCGGTCCGTCGGAGCGGGGCCGGCCGCCATAGGCGCCTTCATTGACTTCCAGGAACACCCAGTACTCGCCGTTCGGCTGGACTCCGGCGTAGGACGCGAACGAGATCGAGGCCGAGGAGCCGGCGATGATTTCGCTCGGCAGAACCGGCGCCATCGCCTTGATGATCAGGTCGATCATGAAGTTGCACTGGGTGAAGCGCGCCTCGGCGGAGGCCGGCGCCTCGGGATTGAAGATCGAGCCCTTCGGCGCGATCACGCTTATGGGGCGGAACGACCCCTGGTTCGAGGGAACCCGCGTCTCCGATGTCGCGGTATCGAGCAGCAATTTGCGGAAGGCGGCGAAGGCGGCAACCTTGGTCGAGCCCTCGAAAGGCACGTTGTAGGCCGTCGGCGTCTGCGGCGCCGATCCCGTCAGATCGACCTCGACACGATCACCGATCACCCGCACGCACACCTTGACCGGCAGATGCTGGCCGCGATTGCGGCCATCGTCGTCTAGCCAGCCTTCCGCGCGGTACTCGCCGTCCGGGATGGCGGCGATACGCTGGCGGAGCATGGTCTCCGAATAATCCATGAGCTGGTTGCAGGCCGAGAAGACGAGATCTTCGCTGTAGCGGTCGAGCAGTTCCTTGAACCGCCGCACTCCAAGGCGGGCGGACGCGATCTGCGCCTCGATGTCGTCCACCAATTGCCGCGACGCGCGGGAATTGCGGCGGATGAAGCTCCAGATCGTCTCGTTGCGCTTGCCCTTGCGATAGAGCTTGGTGCCGGCGAACAGCATACCCTCGGCATAGACATCGGGTACGTCGATGATCAGCCCCGGCGTCGCGGCGCCGATGTCGATGTGATGGGCGGTATTGGCCGAGAATCCGACCAGCTTGCCCGCGTGGAAAATGGGAATGACGATCGCCAGATCGGGCGAATGCGAGGCGCCGAAATAGGGGTGGTTATGCACCACCACGTCATCCTCGCACCACTCGCCATCATCGAGCGTTTCGGCAATGCCCCGCAGATAGCCGGGGATCGACCCGATATGCATCGGCGTCGATTCGGATTCGCAAAGCGTGTTGAAATCCGTGTCGAACAGACCCGCTCCGAGATCCTCGGACTCGCGGATGATGGACGAGAAGGACATGCGGAAAAGCACATGCGCCATCTCTTCCGCGATGGTCTCGATGGCTCCCCGGATGACCTGCAAGGTGATCGGATCGATTTTCTGAGTGGCTGTCATGATGATCCCTCTCAGGCCCGGGTGATCTTGAGGCTGCCATGCGCCAGCGTCTCGGCCGTGTAGCCGGGCGGCAGCAGCGTGGTGGAATCGTGCTGGACGAGGATGGCCGGCCCGCTCACCCGCGTGCCGATGCCGAGCTTGCGGCGGTCATAGCGCGGGGTCATGTGCGTGGAACCGTCGTCGAAGACCGTCGGCCGCTCGTAGAGCCGTGCCCGGTCGAGATCGTCGGGCTGTCCGGGCGCGACAAGCGGCAGCGCGAGATGCGGCACGCGCGCCGTAGCGATGACGCGGATGTTGTAGAGTTCGACCAGGCTGTCGTCGAAGGCATAGCCATAATCGGCCACATGCATCGCGTGGAAGGCGGCGATGACCGCGGACTTGTTCGCGCGCGTCAGCCGGCCCTCGATCACCGGCACGCGCAGTTCGAAGCCCTGGCCGTGATAGCGCACCTCGGCCACCACCTCGAAGACCCGGCTCTCGGGGGCGACGCCGTCATTGTCGAGTTCGTGGCGACCCGCCGCGCTCAGTTCGTCGATCACCGCGTTGACGCGGTCGAGGGCCGGCTGGTCGGCGGTAAAGAGCGGGGTGATGACCGAGCGCGTGTGCTCATATTGCAGATCGGTGCCGAGCAGCCCCATGGCGGCGGTGATGCCGGGCGAGACCGGCACGATCACGTCGCGGGCAGCGACGAGTTCGGCCAGCGCGACGCCGTGGAAGGGACCGGCCCCGCCGAAGGGCATCAGCGAGAAGTCGCGGGGGTCATAGCCGCGCGCAACGGAATTGGCGCGGATGGTGAGAGCCATGTTGTTGTTGACGACGCGAATAATGCCCAGCGCCGCCTCCACCACCGAAAGGCCCAGCGGCTCGGCGATCTTTTCGCGGATTGCCTTTTCGGAGAGCGCGGGGTCGAGCGGCAGGTCGCCGCCGAGGAACTTGTCGGCATCCATGCGCCCCAGAACGACCTGCGCGTCCGTCACGGTCGGCTCCGTGCCGCCACGCCCGTAACAGGCCGGGCCCGGTTCCGAGCCGGCGGAGCGCGGGCCGACATTGAAGCCTCCGGCGGTATCGATGAAGGCGATCGAGCCGCCCCCTGCCCCGATGGTTTCGAGGTCGATCATCGGCGCCATCACGGCATGGCCGGACACCACCGTGTCGCGGGCATTCTTGATACGGAAGCGCCCCCCCGTGACCATGGAAATGTCGGCCGACGTGCCGCCGATATCGATGGTGAGGATGTTGTCGATGCCGGCGAGGCGGGCTTCGGCCAGCGCCCCCAGAACGCCGCCCGCCGGGCCGCTCATCAGGATACCGACCGGTTTTTTCACGCAACCGTCAATAGTGGCGATGCCGCCATTCGACTGAATGACGCGCAGCTTGGCGGCAATGCCGGCCTCGCTGACCTTACGTTCGAGATTTCGCAGGTAGAGCGCCGATTTCGGGCCGACGAAGGCGTTCATCGCCACGGTGGAGAAACGCTCATATTCGCGGATCACATTTGCCACTTCCGAGGAGATCGACACATAGGCGTCGGGAATCTCCTCAAGCACGATCTCGCGGGCCCGCCTCTCGTGCCGGCTGTTCAGGAAGGAGAACATGAAGCCGATGCAGATCGAACGAAGCCCGCGCCGGCGGAAGAGGGCGCAGGCCTCGCGGACCTCGGCTTCCGCCAGTTCGACCTCCACCTCCCCGGTCGGCGGCAGGATGCGCTCGGTAATCGCAATCCGGTTGCGCCGCTTGACCAGCGGATGGCTTTGCCATGGCACATCGAAGTGAAGCGAAAAATTGTGCGGGCGCTTGTGACGGCCAATATGCAGGATGTCGCGAAAGCCGCGCGTGGTCAGCATCCCGACCTCAGCGCCATTGTGCTCGATCGTGATGTTGGTCGCGACCGTCGTGCCGTGGGCGATGACGTCCACGCTCTCCTTGGCGACGCCGGCGATGTCACAGATCTGCAGGACGCCCTCCACCACGGCGATCGACTGATCCTTCGTCGTGCTCGGCACCTTGTGGAAGAAGATTCCCTTGTCGCATTCCAGGACGAGGTCGGTGTTCGTGCCGCCGACGTCCACGCCAATTCGCGCCATCTCAATTCCTCGCCTGTTGGTTCGCCTTTCCGTCCGGGAGCGCGGCCGCTTCGGGCGGCCGCGCCGGCGGATCAGGCCGCGGCGCGCTGGAGGCCGTTGAGGTAGGCGACGCAGGTGTCGACGGTCTCGACATCCGCGAATTTGGCGTCGATATCGAAGAGGTTCCACGCCACCGCACCCGGCACGCGGTCGCCGATGCATTCCTTGACCGCGATGGTGCGGAAGCCGTCCGCGAGACCATCGCAGATCGTCTGGCGCACGCAGGCACAGGCGGTGACGCCCGTCACCATGATGGTATCAATGTCGTTGGCGCGCAGAATTCCCGCGAGTTCGGTGCCGTGGAAGGCCGAGGCCCGCTTCTTCAGCAGCGTGTATTCGCCGGGAACCGGGGCGATGCGGCTGTCGATCGCCCACAAGTCCTTGTTGGCGATGTCGACGACTTCGATCGGGATCTTGCAATGCCACAGACCCATGTCGGTGAAGGCCGATGTGCGGTCGGGGATCTCATAGGCCGTGGTGACGTGCACGACCGGAATGCCATTGGCCCGGCAGGCCGCGAGCAGCTTCTGCATGCCGGGAATGATCTCGCCGTTCATCTTCTCCTGATCGCAGGTGAAGGGATTGCCCGGCCGCGTCCAGGCATTGGCCAGATCGACGCTGATAAGAGCGGGACGGGAGCCGAAGCCGACGCGGCGCTGGAAGCCGCGTTCCTTGTAGAGCTGAGACGCAGTCTCAAAGGCTTGCTGCAACATGCGATCGAGGGCTGCGTTGTCGATTTCGGTCATGGTCGTGGTCCTCTGCAAGGCGTCCAACGGGCGGGTGCAGCCTGGCCCTCGGCAATCTTTCGGACGCCTCCAGGGCAGGTAAGCACCGTGTTGATGCCTAGATTGAGGGCAAGCCTATCTTGACGCCATTGCCGTCTTCCCCATTATTATGGACGAAATGACATCAATGCCGCGCCCGCCTTTCCGCCCGACCTTGGCGCCGCCGGACCATGAGACCGCCAATGTCTGCGCTGCCCAATTCCCGCGACATTGAAGCGTTCAACGTCGTGGCGATGGAGCTGAGTTTCCGGCGCGCCGCCGAGCGGCTGGCGATCGACCAGAGTGCGCTGTCGCGGCGCATCCGTCAGATGGAGGAACTGCTCGGCTATCAATTGATACGTCGCACCACGCGGGAGGTGTCGCTGACGGCGGCGGGCGAGATCTTCCACGAGCGCACGCGCCTGCTGGGCAGCACCATTCAGTCAGCCGTTCATTCGGCGCGCATTGCCGCCGAGGGAAAGAAGGGGCAATTGCGGGTCGGCTATATGTCGTTTGCCGCCATCGAAGCGATGCCGCGGGTCGTGCACGAATTCACCCGGCTCTATCCCGAAGTTGACCTGACGCTGAAATACATCCGCACCCAGGGTCAGAAGATCGACCTTGCGCGCAATGACATCGATGTCGGCTTCATGCTGGGCCCGTTCGCGCACCCGCAGTTCGAGACGCAGCCCATCTCGCTGGAACCGCTGGTCGCGGTTCTGCCGATGGAGCACCGCCTGTCGACGCGGGAGAGCGTGACGCTGGAAGAACTGGCGCGTTTTCCCCTGGTGCTCGGCAGCATGTCGGAATGGGACTTCTTCCGCCCGCTCGTCGTCGACATTTTCGCGCGCGCCGGCATCAGCATCGAGGCGAGGTACGAGATCTCCGACGCGATGGGGATACTCGGTCTTGTCGGCAGCGGGATCGGCGTGTCCGTCTACTCGCACGGCATCGTGCGCTTCCAGCCGCGAACGGTGGTCACCAAGCCGATCGCCGACGCATCCGCACGGATCGAGACGCTGCTGGTCTGGAACCGCGCCTATCGCAGCCACGCGCTCACCAATTTCATCGGCGTGGCGCGGTCGATCTATGGACGCGAGGGGATCATCTACTGATCGACCGAAGAGGCGCACATCTTCGAATCTCGACTTCGCCTCAGAAGGCAAATCGACGGGAAGCGGGGTGCCCAGATCGGGACTGAAATGGCGGAGACGGAGGGATTCGAACCCTCGAGGCCCTTTTGGGGGCCTGCTCATTTAGCAAACGAGTGCCTTCAGCCTCTCGGCCACGTCTCCAGCCGGGTGTCGCGCCGCGGGCGGCGTGGCATCCAGCGGGGCCCTGTCTAGGTTTCCGGCGCCCCGCGGTCAAGGGCTTAGCGGCGCGGGGACCGGATCGCGCGCCACCGTCCACATGCTGGGGCAAGCTCTCGGTCCATGGGCGAGAGCGGGAGGGTGCGCGAACGGCATCCTCCCCGGAACGCCGCCGGCCGGCGCCGGCCAAATGCAGCGCCGGGCCGACGCGGTTGAAACGCCTAGCGCGTCACCCGGCCATGAGAGCGGCGCACGGCCATAAGAAGAGGCGCAGAACCGCCGGGCGATGGCGCCAACATACTCGGCAAGAGGCTCACAGAGCCCCGCCCCTCCGCTCAGCCCACCCATGACGGTCGAACGGGCCGCCCGGCCCGCTCAGCCGCGGGCGCGCTGGCCGAACATGATCTTCTGCGCGTCCTTGTCGGTGGACAGGTCGATCTTGCCGCGGTCCTCGGCGTTCACCGCGAGGCCGCGCTTGACCGCCGGGCGGGCCAGCACGCGCTCCAGCCAGGCGGCGAAATGCGGGAATTCGGCGATGTCCTGCCCCTGCCGCTCCCAGAGCTTGGCCCAGCCGACGCAGGCGATGTCGGCGATGGAGTACTCCCCGGCGAGGAAGGGGCGGTCGGCGAGGCGCTTGTTCATCACCCCATAGAGGCGGTGCACCTCATTGGTGTAGCGGTCGATGGCGTAGCCGATCTTCTCGGGGGCGTAGATGCGGAAATGATGCGCCTGCCCGGCCATCGGGCCGAGGCCCGCCATCTGCCAGAACAGCCACTCTTCCACCTCCACCCGCGCGCGCTCGTCGGCCGGGTAGAACAGGCCGGTCTTGCGCCCGAGATATTGCAGGATGGCGCCCGATTCGAAGACCGAGATCGGCTGGCCACCCGGCCCCTCCGGGTCGAGAATGGCGGGGATCTTGTTGTTGGGGGAGATCGCGAGGAAGTCGGGGCGGAACTGCTCGCCCTTGCCGATGTTCACCGGCAGCACTTCATAGGGCAGGCCGCATTCCTCCAGCATGATGGAGATCTTCCACCCGTTAGGGGTCGGCCAGTAATGGAGCTGGATCGGCTTGGTCTGAAGTTGGGCCATTGCCAAACGCCTTCTGCGCGCCGCCCCCTGGCGGCCGTTAACCATTGAGAACTAGGCCCAGCCGCTGTCGCTGGCAAGCGCGCCCGCCGGCGCGATCTCCCGCGCCTTCCGGCTTGCCCACAGGCAATGATGCGGCAAGGCCCCAGCATCTCCTGACCTTAAGTCAGCTTATACTTTACGTATCGCCACGTCACTCATGTATTCGTGACGATGATCAATATTCTTTCTTGTTTGCACCGCAATTCGGCCCGAGGCGGGGAATGAACTCCGTCCTGTTCGCAGCATCGCGAACCGGAAATACGAGGGAAATATCATGACCCATCGTCTTCTCGCCGGCCTCACCGCCGCCGGCATCGTTCTCGCCTCGGCCTCTTCCTTCGCCGCCACCCCCATGGCGACGCCCGCCGCCACGCCCCCGGCGCATCAGAAGATCGCGAGCGCGGCCAAGGCCAACTGCCAGAAGGAATGGAAGACCGGCGAGAAAGCCGGAAAGCTCGATGGCCTCGGCCAGAAGGATTTCCTGGCCAAATGCCAGAAGGGCGCCTGAGGCGCGCCCTCTCGCGCACGGCCGGGTGGCGGCAGCCCGCCCGGCCAGCCTGCCCCGACCCGCCTGCCCCACCTCTTGGCGGCCGCGTGGCCGCCGCACAGGTTCCTTCCGGCCGGTGGAGCGACTATCCTGCGCCTGCGGGTGCAGCGCGGGTGCAGCGCCGGACCCGCCGCGCCCCGGAGGACGGATGCCCGCAGCCAACCGTATCGCCCTGCCCGGCCTCGCCGCCCTGCTGGTCGGCGCCGCTTTCCTGCATGGCGCGCCCCTGCCCGCCCGCGCGCAGGCGACGAATCCGGCCAAGGTCTGCGCCGACCGCTGGAACGCGATGAAGGCGGCGAACCAGACCGGCGACACCACCTACAGCGCGTTCTACCGCTCCTGCATGGCCGGCGCCGCGCAGGCCGCGTCCCCGCCCGGCACCCCCACGGCGAGTTCGCCCACCCCGACCGGCCCGGCCGCCACCGCCGCGCGGCCCTCGATCAAGCAATGCGCCGATCTGTGGAACGAGATGAAGGCCAAGCGCGAGACCGGCGACCTCACCTATCGCGACTTCGCCCAGCAATGCCTCGCCGGATCCGCCGCCCCCGCCCGGCCGGGCGCCGCTCCGCCGCCATCGGCCAAGCCGGCCTCGCCCCCCGCCGCGACCCCGGCCCCCGCCCCGCCCCCCGCTCTGCAGAAGCAGCCGGACGAGAGCGACCGCGAGGCGGTGAATCGCTGCAATGGCGAATGGCAGGCCTACAAGACCCGGCACAACCTCTCCGGCGCCAAGGCCTGGCACGTCTTCATGGCGCGCTGCCTGCCGTGAGGCCCACCAACGCGCGAGACATTTAGCCGGCTTATGTGTTGGCCGGCGCGTCCTTGAATTCCATCTTGAAGCCGTCGAGCCGCTTCTCGAAGCCAAGCCGCTCATAGAAGCGGTGGGCGTCGAGCCGCTGCTTGTTGGAGGCGAGCTGGAGCGAGGAAGCCCCGCGCCGCTTCGCCTCGGCAATGGCGAATTCCATCATCACCCCGCCGACCCCCTGCCCGCGCAGATCCGGGTCCACCTGCACCGCCTCGGCAATGGCCAGACGCGCGCCATGGCGCAGCAGTGCCCGCATGAAGGTGAGCTGGAAGGTGCCGACCACGCGGCCCCCAAGCCGGGCGACATACACCGTCGCGCGCGGATCGGCGGCGATCTCCTCGAAGGCGCGCTCATAAGCGGCAAAATCGGCCGGATCGGCGCTGTCGCGCACGCCGAACATCGTCTCGCGGGCGAGAATGGACACGATGGCCGGCAGGTCCGCGCGGGTGGCGGGGGCGATGAGGATGGGGCCGCTCACCGGCGCGTCGGTCCCTGTCTCTGTCACGCGGTCAGCCGGCGTCACCTGATCCGTCATTCCTGCTCCCCATCCACGACGTCCCTCGCGCGACGCCCGGTCCAAGTCGTGGATCCCCGGGTAAGGCCCGGGGATGACGGTGTGAGGACGGCAGGCGCCGACCGGCAGAGACGTTGCGGAGACGACGGAGGCTCACCGGAAATGAAGCAGCCCCGCCTCAGATGTCCAGCTTGGCCTTCAGGATGTCGTTCACCACCTGCGGCGCGGCTTTGCCGCCGGTCTGCTTCATCACCTGGCCGACGAACCAGCCGAGCATGGTCGGCTTGGCCTTCACCTGCTCCACCTTGTCAGGATTGGCGGCAATGATGGCGTCGCAGGCGGCCTCGATGGCGCCGGTGTCGGTGACCTGCTTCATGCCGCGCGATTCGACGATGGCGCGGGGGTCGCCATCCTTTTCCTCGGCGATGATGATCGCCAGCACGTCCTTGGCGATCTTGCCGGAAATGGTGCCGTCGGCGATCAGATCGACCAGCCCGGCGATCTGCTGGGGCGTGATGTGGGTCTCGAAGACCGAGAGGCCGGACGCGTTGGCGAAGGCGGAGACGTCGCCCATCACCCAGTTGGCCACTGCCTTGGCGTCGCGCGCGGTGCCGCCATGGGCCACCGCCGCCTCGTAATAGGCGGCGGTCTCGCGCTCGGCCACCAGCACGTCCGCGTCATAGGCGGAGAGGCCGTAGGCGTTCACAAAGCGCGCCTTCTTCTCGTCCGGCAATTCCGGCAGATGCGCGGCCAGTTCGGCCACGAAGGCGTCGTCGAATTCCAGCGGCAGCAGGTCCGGGTCGGGGAAGTAGCGGTAGTCATGCGCTTCTTCCTTGGAGCGCATGGAGCGCGTCTCGCCCTTGCCGGGATCGAACAGGCGGGTTTCCTGGTCGATCATGCCGCCGTCCTCGATGATGCCGATCTGCCGGCGCGCCTCGGTCTCGATCGCCTGGCCGATGAAGCGGATCGAGTTGACGTTCTTGATCTCGCAGCGCGTGCCGAAGGGCTCGTTCGGCTTGCGCACGGAGACGTTCACGTCGGCGCGCAGCGAGCCCTTTTCCATGTCGCCGTCGCAGGTGCCGAGATAGCGCAGAATGGTGCGCAGCTTGGTCACATAGGCCTTGGCTTCCTCGGAGGAGCGCAGATCCGGCTTGGAGACGATCTCCATCAGCGCCACGCCCGAGCGGTTGAGGTCGACGAAGGACTGGGTGGGGTGCAGGTCGTGGATCGACTTGCCGGCGTCCTGCTCCAGATGCAGGCGCTCGATGCCGACCTCGATTGGCCCGTCCGGCGTGTCGACCAGCACCACGCCCTCGCCGACAATGGGGCTCTTGTACTGGCTGATCTGGTAGCCCTGCGGCAGGTCCGGGTAGAAATAGTTCTTCCGGTCGAACACCGAGCGGTTGTTGATCTGCGCCTTCAGCCCGAGGCCGGTGCGCACCGCCTGCTTGACGCATTCGGCGTTGATCACCGGCAGCATGCCCGGCATGGCCGCATCGACCAGCGAC
The DNA here is from genome assembly GCF_018449475.1 of Ancylobacter radicis. Taxonomy (GTDB): domain Bacteria; phylum Pseudomonadota; class Alphaproteobacteria; order Rhizobiales; family Xanthobacteraceae; genus Ancylobacter; species Ancylobacter radicis. The sequence goes on from NZ_JAHCQH010000014.1 coordinate 509,542, forward strand.
ACATGGCTGTTCGGCGCGCCGCCAAATTCGGTCGAGGAGCCGGAGAACAGCTTGGAGTTGGAGGTGACCTGGGCATGGATCTCCATGCCGATCACCACTTCCCAATCGCCGGTCGCGCCCTTGATCAGCTTCTTCGGGTCGGCGGGGCGGGCGTACATGTCCATGGGGTCGAACCTGTTCTGGCGGGCGTCGGCGCGGCGTCACTCTCGTGCCTGTTCCCTACCCCGCCCCTGCCCATCCTGACAACCGTTTCGCGCGCGAAGGCGCGCCGACCTGCGTTTCGCGCGCGAAGGCGTGGGCGCTTGGGGGACCGCTCGCCTGTTTGTGCGGTGGCCCGTGGCTTGGCCATTGGAACTAATCCCATTGGGTAATCATTTCCGTCTCGCCCGTGGTCTAAAAACCTTACCAACAAGATCAAGAACACGATCCCCCCAAAGACCCCATGGAGGACAACGCCTGATGTCGACCGGACTGCTCGCCTTACTCGCCTTCCTGCCCATTCTCGCCGCCGGAATCCTGCTCATCGGGTTCCGCATTCCCGCCCGCATCGTGATGCCGATCACCTATGTGATGGCCGTGGTGATCGCCCTTCTGGTCTGGGGCGTCAGCGCCAACCGGGTGCTGGCCTCCACGCTTCAGGGCCTGATCCAGACCGCCGGCCTGCTCTGGATCATTTTCGGCGCCATCCTGCTGCTGAACACGCTGAAGCATTCCGGCGCCATCTCCACCATCCGCGCCGGCTTCACCTCGATCAGCCCGGACCGGCGGGTACAGGTGATCCTCATCGCCTGGCTGTTCGGCTCCTTCATCGAGGGCGCCTCGGGCTTCGGCACGCCGGCGGCGGTGGCGGCCCCGCTGATGGTCGCGGTCGGCTTCCCGGCCATGGCGGCGGTGGTGTTCGGCATGATGATCCAGTCGACCCCGGTGTCGTTCGGCGCGGTCGGCACGCCGCTGATCGTCGGCGTGCAGACCGGTCTCGACCGGGCGGCGATTGACGGGCAACTGGCGCAGGCGGGCTCGGACTGGGCCAGCTTCTTCCACGTCATCACCTCGGAGGTGGCGATCCTGCATGCCATCTGCGGCACGCTGCTGCCGCTGTTCCTCATCATGGTGATGACCCGCTTCTTCGGCCGCAACAAAAGCTGGACCGAGGGTCTGTCCATCGCCCCCTTCGCGCTTCTGGCGGCCTTCGCGATGACGGTGCCCTATGTGCTCTCGGCCGTGCTGCTCGGCGCTGAATTCCCCTCGCTGATCGGCGGGCTGGTCGGCCTCGCCATCATGACGGTGGCGGCGCGCGCCCGCTTCCTGGTGCCGCGCGACAGCTGGGACTTCGCGCCCACCAGCGAATGGCCGAAGGAGTGGTTCGGCGCGCTCGACATCACGCTCGACAGCCTCGCCAAGCGCACCATCCCGCTGGCACTGGCCTGGACACCCTATGTGCTGCTGGCGATCTTCCTGGTGGTCAGCCGCACCGTGCCGGCCATTGGCGGCGCGCTGAAATCGGCGACGCTGGCGGTCTCCGGCATTCTCGGCGAACAGGGCATCAATGGCGACTTCCCGCTGCTGTTCTCGCCGGGCGGCCTGCTGGTCATCATCTGCCTCATCACCGTCGCGCTGCACCGCATGTCGGCGGCGGGCTTCGGCGCGGCGGTGCGCGAGAGCGGCGGCACGCTGATCGGCGCCGGCTTCGTGCTGATCTTCACCGTGCCGATGGTGCGGGTGATGATCAATTCCGGCGTCAACGCCAACGGGCTGGACAGCATGCCGGTGCTGGTCGCCGAATGGGTGTCGACGCAGGTCGGCGCGGTCTACCCGGTGTTCGCCCCGTCGATCGGCGCGCTCGGCGCCTTCCTCGCCGGCTCGAACACGGTGAGCAATCTCATGCTCAGCCAGTTCCAGTTCTCGGTGGCGCAGGGCCTCGGCCTGTCCTCGGCGCTGATGGTGGCCGGCCAGTCGGTCGGCGCGGCGGCGGGCAACATGATCGCCATCCACAATGTGGTCGCCGCCTCCGCCACGGTCGGCCTGCTCGGCCGCGAGGGCGCGACGCTGCGGATCACCATCCTGCCGACGATCTATTATCTGGTGGTCGCCGGCACGCTGCTGCTGGTCGGCTTCTACGTGATCGGCATCGGCGATCCGCTCACCGTCGCCCGCTGAGCGCGTCGCGCTTGCGGCTGAGCGCGTCGCGCTTGAGCAAGATCAAGGCCGCCCCCGCGCGGGGCGGCCATTCTCCCCGCTGGCATCGCGGGGAGGCTTTCATGCAGGTGGACACGATCGACGAACGGCTCGCCTTGTTCCGCACCATGATGGAGCATGCCGGGCTCGACCCGGAGGCCGGGCTGGTTCCCGATGCGGAGCTGCGCGCCGCCGCGGAACGTTGCCTCGGTTGCCGGGATGCCGGCTTGTGCCATGACTGGATGGCGGAAACGACGGTCGCCGACCCGGTCGCCGAGTTCTGTCGCAACGCGCCGCATTTCGCCCGCTGGGTGGAAGAGATCATCGCCCGTGAACTCGCCGCGAACGGCGCGGGGGCGGCGGCCATCGCCCAGCGCCCCTGACGCCCGACGCACCTGACGCCCGGCGCACCTGATACGGGACGTGCCGGGATACTTCCCGCCCCCTCAACGACCCACAGGAAGCGGGCCTTCATCTTGTGAGGGAATCGCTCGCATGCGATAAGCTTTCATCGACAGATGAACGCTTCAAGGATGTTCATGCGCGTTGCGTCCATCTCCCTCGTGAAGAACGAAGCGGACATTATCGAGTGCTTCGTCCGGCATAATCTGGCCTTCGTCGACAAGATGTTCATCATCGACGACCGCTCGTCCGACGCCACGCCAGAGATTTTGCGGCTTCTCCGCGACGAATTTCCCAATCTCGAAATCATAGACGACCAGTGGCGCGGCGGCATCGCGCAGGGACAGCGCACCACATGGCTGCTCCAGCACGCGCTGAAGGAACAGGACTGGGACATCGTCACGGCGCTCGACGCGGATGAATTCATCGCCGCGACCAGCCGGCAGGAATTCGAGGAAGATCTCGCCGCCATCCCCTACGGCATGGCCGGCGGCTTTTTCGAGACCTGCTATGTGGTGAGCCCGGACGACGATCCCGCGATCGTCGACCCGCTGGAGCGGCTGCACGCGCAGATCGACCGCAACGCGCCGGTGCCGTTCAAGGCCATCGTCACCCGCGCGCTCAGCCGCAACGGCAACGTCTCCTACGATCCCGGCAATCACGGCGTCTGCTTCGAGGGCAAGTCGGTCGCCGTCTGGCCGCTGCCGCGCGTGCGGCTGGCGCATTTTCCGATCCGCTCGGCGGAGCACGCCGTCGTCAAGGCGCTCACCCATTATGTCGGCTGGAAGAGTTGCCACCGCTTCACGCCCGACCTCGCGCTGCATGTGATGCGCTGCATCGACATTCTGAAGCGGCAGCCGGAATTCAGCATCGCCCAGCGCGAGGAACTGATCGCCCAGTTCATCCCGGAAATGGCCGTCTGCGCGCGGGTCGAGCGGCGTTTCCTGGAACGGCGCGGTACCATGAAGTGGCCGGAACTCGCGCAGCGCCAGCCCTTTGCGCTGGTGGTCGGTCTGCTCGACGAACTGATTGGCCGCGTCACCTTCGGTGACCAATTGGCCCTCATCGGCAGTACCGGATGGTCCGAATCCGACCGGCTGCGCACGCTGATGGCGGAGCATCACGCGCTTCAGAATGAGCTGACAGACCTGCGACGGTCACGCTCCAAGCTGGCCGCCGCTTTTGCCCAAGTGCTCCGCGACAAGATGGCCCGCAAATTCCGCAAGCGCCGGCTCAGGATTCAGACCTTCCTTGCCCGCTGTCGCGGGGCCGGCGGCTAGCGCATTTTCGAGCGAACCGGATTCCGGTTCGCGTGAAGCAAATGCGTCAGAACAATAAGCTCCAGGCCGGGCGGCGCCCTACCCCAGCCGCTCGTTCTCGTAAGCGACCACCCACTCGATCAGCACGCGCCAGAGCTTCTCGGCGAGTTCCGGCGGCAGGCCGCGGGTTTCGGCCTGCGCCATCACCTTCTCGACCACGTCCTCGACCCGCTCGGGCAGCAGCGCGGCGAGGCCCTCGGCCTGTTTCACCGCGATGACGTGCTTGACCACCTCGAAGCGGCGGGCGAGCAATTCGACCATCTGCGCGTCGATGGCGTCGATCTGCGCCCGGAAGGGCGCGAGCGCGCGCTCGTTCTCGGGGAGCATCCGCGCCATCACAGCCACCATTTCTCCGGGATCTCGAAGCGGCCCGCCGCGTCCTCGATCACCTGCCCGAGCGCGAACAAATGCTGCTCCTCGAACGGTCGGCCGATGAGCTGGAGGCCGAGCGGCAGCCCCTCGGAGGACAGCCCGGCCGGCACCGAAATGCCCGGCAGGCCGGCCATGTTCAGCGTCACCGTGAACACGTCCTGCAGATACATCTCCACCGGGTCGGCGCCGGACTTCTCGCCGATGCCGAAGGCGGGCGACGGGGTGGCGGGGGCGAGCACGGCGTCGACCCCTTCCGCGAACACGGTCTCGAAGTCGCGCTTGATCAGCGTGCGGACCTGCTGCGCCTTGAGGTAATAGGCGTCGTAATAGCCGGCCGAGAGCACATAGGTGCCGATCATGATGCGCCGGCGCACTTCCGCGCCGAAGCCGCTCGCGCGGGTCTTCTCATACATTTCGACGATGTCGCGGCCGGCCACCCGCTCGCCATAGCGCACGCCGTCATAGCGGGCGAGGTTCGAGGAAGCCTCGGCCAGCGCCACAATGTAATAGGCCGGCAGGGCGTATTTGGTGTGCGGCAGGCTGATCTCGACGATCTCCGCCCCGGCCTCGCGCAGCATGTCGGCGCCCTTGTCCCACAGCGCGGCGATCTCGGCCGACATGCCGTCGACGCGGTACTCGCGGGGGATGCCGATGCGCTTGCCCTTCACCGAGCCGCCGCAGGACTGCTGATAATCCGGCACCGGCAGGTCGACGCTGGTCGAATCCTTGGCATCATGCCCGGCCATGGCGCGCAGCAGCAGCGCCGCGTCATTCACCGAGCGGGCGATCGGCCCGGCCTGGTCGAGCGAGGAGGCATAGGCGACGATGCCCCAGCGCGAGCAGCGGCCATAGGTCGGCTTGATGCCGACCGTGCCGGTGAAGGCCGCCGGCTGGCGGATCGAGCCGCCGGTGTCGGTGCCCGCCGCGCCGGCCGCCAGATGCGCCGCCACCGCCGCCGCCGAACCGCCGGAGGAACCGCCGGGAACCAGCGGCTGGGACGAGCCCTTGCGCCGCCAGGGGTTCACGGTCGGGCCGAAGGCGCTCGATTCTGTGGACGAGCCCATGGCGAACTCGTCCTGATTCAGCTTGCCCAGCAGCACCGCGCCGGCCTGCCAGAGATTGGCGGTCACGCTCGATTCATAGGGCGGGACGAAGTTCTTGAGGATGTTGGAGCCGGCCGTGGTGCGCACGCCGTCCACGGCGTAATTGTCCTTCACCCCGAGCGGGATGCCCTCCAGCGGCCCGGCCTCGCCCTTGGCGATCCGGTCGTCGCTGGCCTTGGCCATCGCCAGCGCCTTGTCGGGCGTGGTCAGCACATAGGCGTTGAGCGCGCCGGCCGTCTCGATCGCGCCGAGATAGGCGGTGGTGAGCTCGGTGGCGGTGAAATGGCCCTGCGCCAGCCCTTCGCGGGCGGCGGTGATGGTGAGGCGGGTGAGATCGGTCATGGCGCTCACTCCACCACTTTCGGCACGGCGAAGAAGCCGTCCTCGCCCAGCGGGGCGTTGGCCAGCACGCGCTCGGGATAGAAGCCGTCGGTGACGACATCCGCGCGCAGCGGCAGCGTCATCGGAATCACGCTGGTCATCGGCTCGACGCCGGTGGTGTCCACCTCGCCGAGTTGTTCCACGAAGGCGAGGATGGCGTTGAGTTCGCCCTGGAGGTGGTTCACCTCCTCCTCCGTCACGGCGATGCGCGAAAGATGCGCCACTCGCCGGACCGTCGCCAGATCGACCGACATCCGAAATCCCACTCAACGAGAACTGATGCGCGCCCTATAGCAGGCGGGCACGGCGCCCCGCAACGCACGGCACCACCAATCACGGAATTGGCGCGGAAACGAAAATGGCCCGCGCGTGGTGCGCGCGGGCCATGGCAGAAGCGTCGCCGTCACGGGCGCCGCGATCAGGAGCGGGCCAGCTCCAGGCACTTGCCGGCGGCTTCCGCATTGGTGCGGGCATTGCCACGGTCGATCTTGCCGGACATGGCGAGCGAGCGCGTGGTGTTGGTGATGGCGGTGCGCAGGTCGCCGCTGGCGCTGCCGACGCCGGCATAGATGGCCTGGCCGTCAGCGTTGAGGCTGGCCGCGCAGGCATCGCCCGCCGCCTTGTCGGCCATGGCCACCGAGCCGGCGGCGAGGAACAGGACGAGGCCGGCGGCGGTCGCCGCGCAGGCCAGGGGGGCGCGCTTGAGAATGCTCATGAATGTTCTCCTTGGATAAAGATGGGTCAGCGCAGGCCCGGCCGGTTGACCGGTCCGCCGCCATTGACGCCGGGGCCGGGACGGGCCACCGCGCGCGCTGCCGGAGCACCGACAACGCCGACACCGGGGGCACCGACACCGGGAGCGCCGACACCGCCGACGCAGCCGACCGGGTAGCCGGGCCGCGTGCAATAGACAGCCGCCCGGGCCGCCGGAGCCGCCCGCACCACGCAGCCGACCGGCACGCCGGGGCCCGTGCAATAGATCACCGCCGCCTCAGCGCCGGCCGATGGAAGCACGCTGAACGACGCCGCAGCGCAGGCCGCGAGGACGAAACCCCGAAGGGATAAAGCGAATCCGGTCATGTCGCCTCCTTAATGTTGACATCACGGAACGGAAGCGGCGCGATAATGCAATCCCGGGTACACTCGGCAATGTCGATTATTGGTCGGATTCGCAGCCCCCGATCCACCTACCTCCGCAGCCGGACCGAGAAGCGTGATGCCGCCTGCCTTCGCCACCGCCCGCCCCCGTGCCGATCACGAAAGCGCCATCGCGCCGGAACTGGCCGCGCTGATCGCCGAAGAAGCGGAGGAGCGCGCGCGCCTGCGCTCCCATCCCACCTTTGCCGAGATGGCGGGCGCGGCGGCGCGCAATATCGGGGGGCATTATCGCGGCGATGTGCTGCTCACCCGCATGCTGAACGACCGGGGCCGCATCACCCTTGCGCTGCTGATGCTGAGCATGGACCTCGAATCCGATCCCGGCGCGCCGGGCCTCACCTCGGGGCGGCTGAAGACCGAGGCGGTGGCGCTCGGCCTGTGCAGCCCCGGCCGCGTCACCGCGATTCTCGCCGCCTGCCGCCTGCTGGGACTGGTCGCCCCCGCGCCGGATGCCGACCGGCGCCGGCACCGCCTCGTCGTCACGCCGCGGCTGATGGAGATTCACAAGGAACGCTGGCGCGCCATGCTGGGCGCCATGGGGCCGGCGCTGCCGGAGGGCGGGCGGGCGCTGGCCCATCTCGACGACCCGCGCTTTCTCGAAGCCTTCGTCACCACCCTGCTGGCGCCGCTGCGCGCCGGCTGGCGAATCGTCACCGATGTCCCCTGCCTCGAACTCTTCGCCGATCGCGATGGCGGGCTGATGGTGGCCTTCTGCCTGTTCGACGCCGCCAACGGGCAGACGCCGCTCAGCGTGGCGCATCTGGCCCGCGAATGCCGCATCTCCCGCTCGCATGTGATGGACATGCTGCGGGCGGCCGCCGAGGCCGGGCTGGTGCGCCGGCTCGCCGGGCGGGGAAGCGCGGAAGGCGGCGTTATCGCCGAGCCGGCGCTGATCGCGGCGATGGAAACCCTGCTCGCCGCCGCTCTGGTGCGTCAGGCCCGCGCCGCCCGCGCCGGCCTCGCCGCGGTCGGCCAGGCCGAAATGGCATAGACAGGCGGGCCGGGGGAACGGCCCGCAGCCTCTCAGAGCCGGGCGAAATCCGTCGCGACGCCGATTTCCGGCACCACCACCGTCGCCTCCTCGCCGACCAGCGCGACAAAGCGGTCGGCATTCGGCTCCAGCAGGCCGAAGGTGGCGTAATGGGCGGGGATGATGGTCAGCCCGCCGAGATAGCGCGTCACCGCCAGCGCCGCCGTCTCCGGCCCCATGGTGAAGCGGTCGCCGATCGGCATGATCGCCACGTCCGGCCGGTGGATCTCGGCGATCAGCGCCATGTCGGAGAAGATGTCGGTATCGCCCATGTGCCAGAGCGTCGGCTCGCCCGGCGCCTTGACGATCAGCCCGTTGGCATTGCCGAGATAGACCGAGGCGCCGTCCATCATCATCCCGGAGGAATGGTCGGCCCGGACCATGCTGACGGTAAAGCCGTCGAGATGGATGGTGCCGCCGGTGTTCATCATCTCCAGCTTTTCCACCCCGTGGGAGCCGAGCCAGGACGCGAGGTCGGCATTGGCCACCACCGTCGCGCCGGTTGCCCGCGCGATCGCCACCGTGTCGCCGACATGATCGCCATGGCCATGGGTGAGCAGGATGTGGCTCACCCCCGCGCTCGCCGCCTCCACCGTGCCGGTGAAGGACGGGTTGCCGGTCAGGAAGGGGTCGATCAGGACCACCTTGCCGGCGAACTCCAGACGAAACGCGGCGTGGCCGTACCAGGTGATCTTCATCGGGTTCTCCCTGCGGATGACGGCGGCAAGATAGTGCGCCATCGCGGAGGTACAAGGCGGTGCCGATGCGGCAAGGCCGGGATTCAGGCGGCGCGTCGGCTGGCAGCCTGCGCCGCCACCGCGACCCCGATCGCCACCAGCATCCATCCCCCCGCCGTCAGGAAGGTCAGGCGCATCCCGGACGCGATGGCCCCTGCCGTAGCCTGCGCGAAGGCGTCGGTTCCCACGCCGAACGCGAACAGCGCGCCCATCGCCGAGGCCCCGGCGATCAGGCCGATATTGCGAAAGAGATTGAGCAGACCGGAAACGGTGCCACGCCGCTCGCCGGCGACATGCGCCAGCGCGGCGGTGTTGTTGGCCGCCTGAAAAAGCTGGTAGCCCGGCGTCAACACGGCGATGGCGAGCACATAGCCGGGAAGGCCGATGCCGTTCGGCAGAAACGCCAGCAGGAACGCACCCGCCGCCAGCAGGGCGAGGCCAAGGCCGAGCACGCGCACGGGCCCCCAGCCGTCAACCAGCCAGCCCGACGGAACCCCGCTGAAAATGGAGATGACCGGGCCCACCGCCATGACCAGCCCGACCTGCGGCGCCGTCAGGCCCAGACCGGCGCCAAGATAGAACGGGCCGACCACCAGCGTCGTCATCATGACGGCGGCGACCAGAAGGTTGACGAGCAGAGTGGGCACGAGGCGCCGGTCCATGACCGAGCGCAACGTGGGGGAAGACGAGGTTGACCTTCCGGGCGCCCCCGGCAGCAGGAGGACGGCCAGCGCGAAGGCGACCGCCGCCAGCGGCACCTGCACCCAGAAGACGCTGCGCCAGCCCGCCATCGGAATCAGCACCCCGCCCAGCGCCGGGCCGAGCGCCATGCCCAGCGCCGACACCGTGCCGAGCAGGCCCATGGCCCGGCCGACACGGGCCTCGCCCGCCGTCTGGCGCATCATGGCCATGGAGAGCGTCATCAGAAAGGCCGCGCCGATGCCTTGCAAGGCCCGCGCAGCGATCAGCAGCCCGAGGCTCGGCGCCAGCGCGCAGAGCAGGGAGGCGACGGCGAACAGGGCAAGACCCGCCACCAGCATGGGCTTCAGCCCGTGACGGTCGCCGAGCCGCCCCGCGATCACCACCGTCACCGTCAGCGCCACGAGATAGGCGACCACCACCGCCTGCACATGGGCGAACGGGGCCGGGAAGGCCTCGGCCAGTGCCGGCAGGGCGATATTGGCGATGCCGATGCCGAGCGAGCCCAGCAGCATCGCCAGGGCCAGCGTGGCCGTGACCCCGGCCGGCGCACCGCCGGCCTCCCGCACATCCGCCTGTCGTACATCCGCCGGCTGCAAATCCTGCTGCATCACCCTCGCCCCTTGTCACAACTTTGGTTCGCGCGCAGGCTGCCACTTCAAGTCGAGTTGAGGTCAAGCATGAAGTTTCTGGATATCGGGGAGGTCGCCGAGCGGAGCGGAATAAAGCCCTCGGCGCTGCGCTATTACGAGGAGGCCGGGCTGATTTCCTCGGTCGCCCGGCACGGCCTGCGCCGGCAGTTCCCGCCGGAGGTGCTGGTCCAGCTCAAGCTCATCGCCATGGGCAAGGCCGCCGGCTTCTCGCTCGACCAGATCGCCGGCATGTTCGGCGCGAACGGGGAGCCGAACCTGCCGCGCGATGCGCTCCACGCGCAGGCCGACACGATCGACCAGAGGATCCGAGAGCTGACGGCCCTGCGCGACACGCTGCGCCACGTCGCCGACTGCCCGGCCCCCTCGCACATGGAGTGCTCGACCTTTCGCCGGCTGCTCGAGGTCGCCGGCACGCGCGGGAGAAGCCGGGCGACCGGCAACCGGCCGAAAGGGGGGCGACGGCCTCTGTGACGGGCCGAGTCAGGCGACGGCGACAGGCCCTCTGGCGGGCTCCCGAGCGGTCCCCCGGCCGCCGCGTGGCCTCACACGACGCGGATGCGCCTCACTGGCCTGATCGTCCACCTCACTGCACTGACACTCCGGTCATCCGGCTGTCCGCGAAGCTGTGCCGTGGCGCCCGGCGCGGCGGCGTGCTAGGCCCCTTCCCGCCATGCCTGCACCCATCCTCAGCATCGTCGACGCCGCCCCTCTCCTGCCCCCGCGCGGTGGGCTGATCGGGCTCGATCTCGGCACCAAGACCATCGGCGTCGCCTCGTCCGACCCCGACCGACGCCTCGCGGCGGGGGTGGAAACCATTGCCCGCAAACAGTTTACGCCGGATGCGCAGCGAATTCTCTCGCTCGCCAGCGCCCGCCACGCCGCCGGTTTCGTGCTTGGCCTGCCGGTCAACATGGACGGTTCGGAAGGCCCGCGCGCCCAGTCCAGCCGCGCCTTCGCCCGCAATCTGGCCAAGCTCACCGAGCTGCCCATCGTGCTGTGGGACGAGCGCCTGTCCACCGCCGCCGTGGAGCGCGACATGCTCGCCATGGATATGAGCCGCGCCCGCCGCGCCGAAGTGGTGGACCAGCAAGCCGCCACCTTCATCCTCCAGGGGGCGCTCGACCGGCTGCGCTTCCTCGCCGAAAACGACTGATCTGACAGGTACTTGACATGGCAGTGGTGCTCGGCGCGCTCGCTCCCGTCTTCCTCATCATCGCCCTTGGCGTGGTGCTGAAGCGCGGCCTCCTGCCCGAGGCGTCGCACTGGATCGCGCTGGAGCGGCTGACCTATTTCGTGTTGTTCCCCGCCCTCCTGATCGTCTCCATCGCCCGCGCCGAGCTTGGCGAGGTGGCGGTGGCCGAGGTGGCGGGCGCGCTGCTGGGCTCGATTGCGGTGTTCGCCATCGCCCTGACGCTGGCCCGGCGCCCCCTCAGCCGCCTATTCCGCCTTACAAGTCCTTCTTATACCTCGGTTTTTCAAGGCGCGCTGCGCTGGAACACCTATATCGCGCTGGCTGTTTCCGGCTCGCTCGCGGGCTCCGCCGGCCTCGCCGTGGCGGCGGTCGGCCTCACCGTGATGATCCCGGTGCTCAACGCGATCAGCGTCATGGTGCTCGCCCGCCACGGCGAAAACGGCAGCGCCAGCAATCGCTTGCTGGTGCTTCAGCTGGTCCGCAACCCGTTCATCTGGTCCTGCGCGGCCGGCGCGCTGATCAACGCCTTTCATCTTCCGGTCCCGCTGGTGCTGATTACCTTTGCCGATGTGCTCGGCCGCGCCTCGCTGGCCCTCGGCCTGCTGGTGGTCGGCGCCGGCCTGCGTCTCGGCGACCTGCGCCGCCCGCGCGCCGCGACCTGGTTTGCCTGTGTTATCAAGCTGTTGGCCTTGCCGACCGTGGGTGTCGCGATGGGTTGGGCGCTGGGCCTGCACGAGGTCGACCTGCTGATCGTCGCCGTGGCGACCGCCGTGCCCTCCGCCCCCAATGGCTATGTCCTCGCCCGCCAGATGGGCGGCGATGCGCCGTTGCTGGCGGAGATCCTGACGATCCAGACCCTGCTCGCCGCCGCCACCATGCCGCTGGTGATTGGCCTTGTGGCCTATCTCTAGGAAATACATAGCAAAAAGGGCGACGCCGATGCGCCGCCCCAGATCATTTTCGCCGGTCAGATAGCTCAGCAGCGGCCCCAATAGCCGGTGCCGCGGTGAGGATTGGTCTCAACCCAGCAGCGGCCGGGACCGCGGCTGTAGACCGGGCGTCCATAGCCCGGCCCGCCACCATAATAGCCGGGGCCTTCGTCATAATAATACCGATTACGGTCGTTTCGGGCGGCATTGGCGATCGCCGCCCCCGCGATCACGCCCGCCGCGATGCCGACGCCGACCGCGCAGCCACGGCAGCGCACATTTTCGACCGGTACGGAAGGTGCCGTCCGGGCGGCCTCTGGCACACCGGCACCCAGCGACAGGGGGGCGGCCGAAGCCGGGAGAGTGGACAGGGCGGCCAATGCCGCCGCGAAGCCGATGGCGGCAAACTTGCCGATGCCGGCCCTGCTGTTCTCAACCGAGTGGGTCATCGTTCTGCTCCTTCTGCGCGTTCTGGCGCCGTGCCAGTCAACGCCGACGCGCGAATGAGGTTCCCGCAAGCACGCTCCTGGGCCGGGTGGCGGGGCGCGTGGAACTCGCGAAATCATTGGGAAAACGAGCTTTGGGCTTGCGGGAGGGCCCCTCTGCGTCTATCCAGCCGACTTCGATATGACATCGAACCCGACTGCCAGTTTTACCCTCGCCCGCCGGCACCTTCTCGGCATCGAAGGGCTGTCCCCTGACGAGATCGTCGGGCTTCTCGACCTCGCCGAAGAGTTCGTGCTCCTCAACCGTCAGGTGGAGAAGAAGCGGGCGACGCTGCGCGGGCGAACCCAGATCAACCTGTTCTTCGAGGCCTCGACGCGGACCCAGTCCTCCTTCGAGATCGCCGGCAAGCGCCTCGGCGCCGATGTGATGAACATGTCGGTCGGCAACTCCTCGGTGAAGAAGGGCGAGACGCTCATCGACACCGCGGCAACGCTGAACGCGATGCACCCGGATGTCCTCATCGTCCGCCACAGCGCCTCCGGCGCCGCCGAACTCCTCGCCCGCAAGGTCGACTGCGCCGTGGTGAATGCCGGCGACGGTGCCCATGAGCACCCCACTCAGGCGCTGCTCGATGCTCTCACCATCCGCCGCAACAAAGGCCGCATCCAGGGCCTGACGGTGGCCATCTGTGGCGACATCATCCATTCGCGCGTCGCCCGCTCCAACATCCTGCTGCTGCACGCGCTGGGCGCGCAGGTGCGGGTCATCGCCCCGCCGACCCTGCTGCCGAAGGATATCGAGCGTTTCGGCGTCGAGGTTCACGGCGACATGAAGCGCGGTCTCGCGGATGTCGACATCGTCATGATGCTACGCCTCCAGCGCGAGCGCATGAATGGCTCCTATGTGCCTTCAGTGAAAGAGTATTTCCATTTCTGGGGGCTCGACGAGGCGAAGCTGCGCTTTGCCCGGCCGGACGCCCTGGTGATGCATCCGGGTCCCATGAATCGCGGCGTCGAGATCGACTCGGCGGTTGCCGATGGTCCCCAGTCCCTCATCCGCGAGCAGGTCGAGATGGGCGTCGCCGTCCGCATGGCCGTGCTGGACGCGCTGTCGCGGAACCTGCCCAATGCGTGAGCCCCGCCCCACCCTTCTCGCCAATGCGCGTGTGCTCGACCCCTCGAGCGACATGGACGGTCATGGCGACCTGCTGATCGCCGATGGCGTCATCAAGGACTTCGCCGCGAACCTGAAGTCGGCCGGCCTGCCGGAGGGCACGGAGATCGTCGACTGCCGTGGCCTCATCGCCGTGCCGGGCCTCGTCGACATGCGCGCCTTCATCGGGGAGCCCGGTGCCGAGCACCGCGAGACGCTGGCCTCGGCCAGTCAGGCGGCGGCGGCGGGTGGCGTGACCACCATCATCTGCCAGCCCGAGACCGACCCGATCATCGACGAGCCGGCCATCGTCGACTTCGTGATGCGCCGCGCGCGCGACACCGCCATCGTCAACGTCCATCCCATGGCGGCGCTGACAAAGCGGCTGGAAGGCCGCGAGATGACGGAGATCGGCCTGCTGCGCGCGGCCGGCGCGGTGGCCTTCACCGATGGCACCCATTCGGTCGGCTCCGCGCAGGTGCTGCGCCGCGCGCTCACCTATGGGCGCGATTTCGATGCGCTGATCGTCCACCATACCGAGGACAAGTCGCTGGCCGGCGAGGGTGTGATGAATGAGGGCGAACTGGCCTCGCGCCTCGGTCTCGCCGGCATACCCAAGGCGGCGGAAGCCATCATGTTCGAACGCGACGTGCGGCTCGCGGCCATTACGCGCGGGAGGTATCATGCAGCCTCGCTCACCTGCGCCGAATCGCTGGACGTGCTGCGCCGCGCCAAGGAGGCCGGACTGAGCGTGACCGCTTCGGCCTCGATCAACCACCTGACGCTCAACGAGCGCGACGTAGTCGGCTACCGGACCTTCTTCAAGCTGACCCCGCCGCTGCGCGCCGAGGATGACCGGCTCGCGCTGGTGCAGGCGGTGGCGGACGGTCTCATCGACGTCATCGTGTCGGATCACGATCCGCAGGACGTCGACGTGAAGCGCCTGCCCTTCTCCGAAGCCGCCTTCGGCGCCATCGGGTTGGAAACCATGCTCGCGGCGGGTTTGCGCCTCGTGAACGATGGCAGCCTGTCGCTGATGGCGCTCATCCGCGCCATGTCGACTCGGCCGGCGGAACTGCTTGGCCTGCCGGCCGGCACGCTCCGCCTCGGCCAGCCGGCCGATATCGCGCTCATCGCCCCGGACGAGGCCTGGATCCTCGATGCGGCGAACCTCAAATCGCGCTGCCGCAACACGCCGTTTGACGAAGCGCAGTTCGAGGGACGGGTGGTGCGCACGCTGGTGGCCGGCCGTACTGTCTACGAATATGTCTGATCGCGACGGTGCCGAGTTTTATTTCGGCGCAGAGCCTTTAAGGTCTCCGGCATGATCTGGTCGCTTCCCACACTGTCGAGCGTCGCCGGCCTGCTTCTCGGCTATCTGCTCGGCTCCATTCCGTTCGGCCTCATCCTCACCCGGATGGCCGGGACGCAGGATATTCGCAGCATCGGTTCGGGCAATATTGGCGCGACCAATGTGCTGCGCACAGGGCGTAAGGGGCTCGCCGCGGCAACGCTGCTGGGCGACGCGCTCAAGGGTACGCTCGCCGTGCTGCTGGCCAGCCAGCTCATTGGACCGGAGGCCGCGCTGCCGGCGGCGCTGGGCGCGTTTCTCGGCCATCTCTTTCCGGTCTGGCTGGGCTTCAAGGGTGGCAAGGGCGTCGCGACCTTTCTCGGCGTGACGCTGGCGCTCGCCTGGCAGGCGGCGCTCGTCTTCGCCGTCGCCTGGCTCGCCGTCGCCTTCATCAGCCGTTACTCGTCGCTGGCGGCGCTGGTTGCCAGCCTGCTGACGGCGCTTGCCGCCTTCATCATCGCGCCGCCGCCGACCGGCCTGCTGCTGGCGATCCTGGCGGCGCTGCTCTGGTTCATGCACCGGACTAACATTTCCCGGCTTCTGACCGGCACCGAAGGCAAGATCGGCAAGAAGGGATAAAGCTTGGCACCACGCGGCGTTCGTCTCGATCCTGACCAGCGCCGCGACTGGCTCCGCCTGATCCGGACGGAGAATGTCGGGCCCCGCACCTTCCGCAACCTCATCAACCGCTATGGCGGCGCGGCTGCCGCGCTGGAGGCGCTGCCGGGCCTGGCGCGCCGGGGCGGTGGGCTTATTCCGCCACGCATACCGACCATCGCCGAAGTCGAAGCGGAAATGCGTGCGCTGGATCGCCTGGGTGGCCAGTTGATCGCGCTAGGCGAGCCGGACTATCCCGCCCTGCTGCGCGAGATCGACGATGCGCCTCCGCTCATCAGCGTGATCGGTCGGGCCGAGTTGCTGAATCGCCCCTGTGTCGCTGTGGTCGGCTCCCGCAATGCCTCGGGTGTCGGCCGCACCATGACCGCGCGCATCGCCCGCGGCGTCGGGGAAGCCGGCTGGGTGATTGTCTCGGGCCTTGCTCGCGGGATCGACGCCGTGGCGCATGAAGCCAGCCTCGGCTCGGGCACAGTGGCTGTGCTGGCCGGCGGGCTCGACCGACCCTATCCGAAGGAAAATGAGGAACTGATGCGTCGCGTCGCGGATCAGGGGACCGTCATCACGGAAATGCCCATGGGGTGGGAGCCGCGCGCCCGCGACTTTCCCCGCCGCAACCGCCTCGTCTCCGGCCTGTCATGCGGTGTTGTGGTCGTGGAAGCGGCGGAGCGGTCCGGCTCGCTTATCACGGCGCGGCTGGCCGCCGAACAAGGGCGGGAGGTCTTTTCCGTGCCCGGCTCGCCCATGGATCCGCGCGCCGGCGGGACCAACGCGCTGATCAAGCAGGGCGCCATGCTAGTCACCAGCGCGGCCGACGTGCTGGAGGGTCTTGTCGCTCTGCGGCACCGCCCGCCGCCCCTTCAGGCGGAAGAAGGAACCGATGCCGGCTTCGATGCCCCCGATCCGAGCGATGACGCGCGCGGCCGCATCCTCGGCCTGCTCGGGCCCGCGCCTCTGCCGGTGGATGACCTGGTCGCCTTGTCCGGCCTGTCCGCCGGTGAGGTGCAGATATTGCTCCTCGAACTGGAGCTCGCGGGCCGGCTGGAACGCCATGGCGGCGGCCGGGTCTCGCTCTCGCAGTATTAGCCGCCCGGCTCCTGATCCATAACGGCAGCGTCCGTCATTGCTTGTGAGGCGATGGCACGGGCTTCGTCGCGGGCCATCTCCAGCAGATAACGCAGCACGGCGAGTTCGCGAACCGCGGCGAGCACCGCGAGTTCGTGGGCCATCTCGGCGATGTAGTGCGCCGTGTCACGCCTCGGGCAGATGTCACGCGGGAGCTCGTTCACGAGGTGCCCTGATGATGAAATGTCAAATGGCGGGGAATGCGCGGAAGGCATATTACCTGAAGTTGCGTTTAAACTGATTTACTAAATCAAAAATTGCAATCCATGGCAGAGCAAACGTTTGCGGGACTTTCCATGGGCGGAAGCCGCCGAAAAGGCCCGCTTCCCCCTTGCGGAAGCGGCAGCTGGTGCGGCAAGGAGGCCGGGGGCATTTGACACGCCCCGGCGGCTACCCCATTTTCCGGGCCGCTTTTGGGCTAGACTACCAACGGACGTGGCGGGCTGATGCAGGTCGTAATCGTCGAATCGCCTGCGAAGGCCAAGACGATCAATAAATATCTGGGACCCGGCTACGAGGTTTTCGCCTCGTATGGCCATGTGCGCGATTTGCCGGCCAAGGATGGCTCGGTCGATCCCGAACATGACTTCCATATGCTGTGGGACGTTGATCCGAAATCGCAAAAGCGGCTGTCTGACATCGCCCGGGCGGTGAAGGAAGCCGATGGCCTGATCCTCGCCACCGATCCGGATCGCGAGGGCGAGGCGATCTCCTGGCATGTGCTTGAAGTGCTGAAGGAGAAGCGGGCACTGAAGGGCCAGCCGATCTCGCGTGTGGTGTTCAACGCCATCACCAAGCAGGCGGTGCTGGAAGCGATGAAGCATCCGCGCCAGATCGACGGCGCGCTGGTCGACGCCTATCTGGCCCGCCGCGCGCTCGACTATCTGGTCGGCTTTACCCTGTCTCCCGTGCTGTGGCGCAAGCTCCCCGGCGCCCGCTCGGCGGGCCGTGTCCAGTCGGTCGCGCTTCGCCTTGTCTGCGACCGTGAGCGCGAGATCGAGACCTTCGTCCGGCGTGAATATTGGTCGATCGCCGCCCAGCTGGCGACCCCGCGCAATGATGTGTTCGAAGCCCGGCTCGTCGGGGCCGATGGCCAGAAGATCACCCGCCTTGATGTCGGCACCGGTGAGGAGGCAGCGGCCTTCCGCTCGGCCCTTGAGGGCGCCGATTACCGCGTGACCTCGGTCGAGGCAAAGCCCGGGCGGCGGCATCCCCATCCGCCCTTCACCACCTCGACGCTGCAGCAGGAGGCGAGCCGCAAGCTCGGCCTGGCGCCAGCCTCCACCATGCGCCTCGCCCAGCGGCTCTATGAAGGCGTGGATATTGGCGGCGAAACGGTCGGCCTCATCACCTATATGCGAACCGACGGCGTCGACATGGCGCCGGAGGCCGTGGCAGACGCCCGCTCGGTGATCGGCCGCGAGTATGGCGACCGCTATGTCCCCTCGGCGCCGCGCAAATACACCACCAAGGCCAAGAACGCCCAGGAAGCCCATGAGGCGATCCGCCCGACGGACGTCTCGCGCCGTCCCAAGGATGTCGCCCGCCATCTTGAGCCCGAACAGGCCAAGCTCTACGAGCTGATCTGGCTGCGCACCGTGGCGAGCCAGATGGAATCCGCCGAGCTGGAGCGCACCACCGTCGACATCGCCGCCACCGCCGGCGGCCGGGCTCTGGACCTTCGCGCCACCGGCACCGTCATCAAGTTCGACGGCTTCCTCACTCTCTATCGCGAGGGACGCGACGACGAGGAGGAGGACGAGGAGAATCGCCGGCTTCCCGCCATGGCGTCGGGCGAGGCGCTCGCCAATAAGGGCATCAAGGCGGACCAGCACTTCACCGAACCGCCGCCGCGCTTCTCGGAAGCCTCTCTGGTCAAGCGGATGGAAGAACTCGGCATCGGCCGCCCCTCGACCTATGCCTCCGTCCTCGCCGTGCTGCGCGACCGCGAATATGTGCGGCTCGACAAGCGCCGGCTGGTGCCGGAGGACAAGGGACGTCTCGTCACCGCCTTCCTTGAGAGCTTCTTCGACCGCTATGTCGAATACGACTTCACGGCGGATCTGGAAGAGAAGCTCGACCGCATCTCCGCCGGCGAGCTTGAATGGAAGGACGTGCTGCGGGACTTCTGGCGCGACTTCACCGCCGCGGTGGGCGAAACGAAGGATCTGCGCGTCTCGGAGGTCATCTCCGCCCTCGACGGGATGCTGACCGCCCACATCTTCCCGCCAAAGGAAGATGGCACTGACGCGCGCCTGTGCCCGACCTGCGGTACCGGCCGGCTGTCGCTGAAGGTCGGCAAGTTCGGCGCCTTCATCGGCTGCTCGAACTATCCCGAATGCCGCTATACGCGCCCCCTCGCCGTGCAGTCGGCCGACGAGAACGGCACCGAGGCAAGCGGCAACCGCGTCATCGGGACGGATCCGGTCACTGGGCTGGAAGTCTCGCTGCGTGATGGCCGCTTCGGCGCCTATCTCCAGCTTGGCGAAGCCAAGGATGGCGAGAAGCCGAAGCGATCGAGCCTGCCCAAGGGGCTCGCGCCCGCCGATGTCGACCTCGACAAGGCGCTGGCGCTGCTGTCGCTGCCGCGCGAGGTCGGCCACCATCCCGAGACGGGCGAGCCCATCCTCGCCAGCATCGGCCGGTTTGGCCCCTATGTGCAGCACGGCAAGACCTACGCCAATCTGGAAGCCGACGACGACGTGCTGTCGGTCGGGCTCAACCGCGCGGTCGCCCTGATCGCCGACAAGCAGAACAAAGGCCCCGGCCGAGGTCGGGGCGCTGCGGGCGGGCGCGAGCTTGGCGAGCATCCGACGCTGGGCGGCATGATCAGCGTGCGGCCGGGCAAGTTCGGGGCCTATGTGAACCATGGCAAGATCAACGCCACGCTTCCCAAGGACATGGACTCCGCCGCCGTGACACTGGACGAGGCGGTGAAGCTGATCGAAGCAAAGGCTGCGGCGTCGCCCGCCAAGGCCAACCGCGGCACCGCAAAGCCCAAGGCCCCGGCCAAAGCCAAGACCGCAGCCAAGACCGCCACGGACAAGGCCACGACGACGAAGGCTCCCGCGAAGAAGGCCCCGGCCAAGAAGGCGGCGGCGAAAAAAGCCCCCGCCAAGCGCGCGGCCAAGGCTGAGTGAATCTGGAAACCGGCGCCCCGGCGTCGGTTTCCCCTCACTAGATAGCCTTCCGTGCAGATCCTATTCGGGCAGCGCGGCCGTGGGTTGGCCGGAGCGCAGCGGGCGCTCCTCCATCGCCAGCATGGCGATGAGTGACAGGGTAAGCGCGAGCGCCGCCGCCACGAACACCCACCGGAAGGCATGAGCGAGCGGCAGCGGATCGGCACCGGCGAGCATCAGATGCTCCATGACCCGCCCGCCCTCCATACCGGACAGGCCAACGACGATGGCGCCGAAGCCGGCCGTCAGCACCGCCGCACCCAGCGACCGGAAGAAGTTGATGAGCCCCGTCGCCACGCCGATCTGCGGCATCGCCACGGCGTTCTGGACGGCGACGGTGGAGATCGGCAGCACGGTACCAAGCCCGATGCCGGCAAGGGCGAAGCACGACGCTAGCCCCCACAGGGGCACCTGAAGGGGCTCGGCGGCAATGACCAGAAGCGCCCCAATCGCCATCAGCAAGCCAGCCAGGGCGACCCGCTTGTAGTGCCGCACGCGCCCCATGATCCGTCCCGCGCCGGTCGCGCCAATCACCACGCCCGACATCAGAGGGATCAGCGCGAGCCCCGATTCGCTGGCGGTGAGACGCATCACCCCTTCGAGATACAGGGGCAGGACGATCGACAGCCCGACCAGCGTTCCCATGGCGAAGGCCGCAGCCGGAACGCCGGCGCGAACCACCTTGTTGGCCATGATGCTGATCGGCAGCAGTGGCTCGGCGGCGGTGGCCACCCGCGCCACGAAGGCGAGCCATAGCAGCACCGAGACCCCCACCAGGCCCAGCACCGGCAAGGACAACCAAGCAAAGCGGGCGCCGCCCCAGCTCAGGGCAAGCAGCAGGGCCACGGTCGCGGCGCACATCAGCAGCGCACCGAGCAGATCCAGCCGGTGGGGATGGTGGTGCGCGGGAAGCCGGCGCAGGGCCCGGTCGCTCATGGCCGCCGCCACAAGCCCGATCGGCAGGTTGATCCAGAAAATCAACGACCAGTGCAGATGCTCGGCAAAGAAGCCGCCCAGAACGGGTCCGGCGATGCTTGAAGTTATGAAGACGGCGGCAAAATAGCCCTGGTAGCGCCCCCGCTCGCGTGGAGCGATCATCAGCGCGACAATGGTTTGTGCCAGCGCGATGAGACCGCCGCCGCCAAGCCCCTGCACGGCCCGCCCGGCAATCAGCCAGAGCATGCTCGGCGCGAGAGCGCAGGCGACCGAGCCCACCAGGAACAATGCGATCGCCACCCGCAGCACAGGCCGCGGTCCGTGTATGTCCGCCAGCTTGCCCACCAGAGGTGTCACCGCCGTGCCGGTGAGCAGATAGGCTGTCACGATCCAGGAGAGATTTTCCAGATCGCCGAAATGCGCGCCAATGGTCGGCAACGCGGTCGCGATGATGGTCTGGTCCAGCGCGCTCAGGAACATCGCCAGCATCACGCCGATGATGATCGTCCGTATATCGGCGTGGTCCAGCGGCGCCGCTTCGGCGTCCGACGAACGGGCATCCATGTCAGTCTCTCAAAATGCGTGCCCTGCCCCCGGGGCCCGGGACAATTGTCGCGTGAGACCCTAAATGCAAGGGGGACGCCTATGAAAGCCGCCGACAGCGGGATCGTTGGTCGACGGGCGGGCGCGATGCCGCTAGCGTCAGAAGCCCAGCCAGGAAATTGTGAATCGTGCGAAAGCCTGTCCGACCGAAAGCCCGCAAGACCGCCCCTCCCCGTCAGCCCAAGGGGTTGCCGAGCCGTGAGGATCTGATCGCCTTCATCGCAACCCAAGGCGGGGATGTCGGCAAGCGCGAGATTTCCCGCGCCTTCGGGCTTGATGGCAGTGATCGCATCGTGCTGAAGGCGATGCTGCGCGAGCTGGCCGAGGAAGGACTGATCGGTCGCAAGCGGCGCAAGCTGCATCTGCCGGGCGCCCTGCCCGCCGTGGTGATGTCCGAAGTGATCGAGCGGGACGAAGACGGCGAGTTGATCGCCGTACCGATCGACTGGGACGAGGAGGAGCATGGCGAGCCGCCGCGCATCCTCGTGCAACTCGCGCGCCGGGGACGACTGGCGGGCCCTGCGCCGACAGTGGGCGACCGGGTTCTGCTCAAGACCGAGGAAATCCCCGAGGTGGATGGCCGCGTGGGCCATACCGGCCACGTCCTGAAGATATTGGAGAAGTCGCGCTCGCTCGTGCTCGGCCTGTTCCGCCGCGACGCGCAGGGCGGTGGCCGCCTGATCCCGATCGACAAGCGGAACATGGGCCGCGAGCTCGCCATCCCCACCGATTTCGCCAATGGCGCGGAGGAAGGCGATCTCGTCTCGGTGGAAATCGTTCGCCACCATGCCTATGGCCTGCCGACCGCCAAGGTGAAGGAGCGGCTGGGCTCGATCGCCACGGAGAAGGCGATCAGCCTGATCGCCATCCACGCCCATGGCATTCCCAGCGTGTTCCGCCGCGAGACGCTGGCGGAGGCCGAAGCCGTAAAGCCCGCCTCACTGGCGGGGCACGAGGACTGGCGTGACCTGCCGCTGGTCACCATCGATCCGCCAGATGCCAAGGACCATGACGACGCGGTCCATGCAACGCCAGACACCGACCCGGAGAATCCCGGCGGCTTCGTCGTCACCGTGGCCATTGCCGATGTCGCCGCCTATGTCCGCCCGGGCTCGGCGCTCGACCGGGAAGCCGTCGTGCGCGGCAATTCGGTGTATTTCCCGGACCGGGTCGTCCCGATGCTGCCCGAGCGCATCTCCAACGACCTGTGCTCGCTGCGTCCCCATGAGGACCGGCCGGCGCTCGCCGTGCGCATGATCATCGGCGCCAATGGCCGCAAGAAGCATCACAGCTTCCACCGCATCATGATGCGCTCGGCGGCGAAACTCGCCTATGCGCAGGCGCAGGCCGCCATCGATGGTCGCCCCGACGAGGTGACGAGTCCCATCCTCGACGACGTGCTGCGCCCGCTCTGGGACGGCTACGCGCTGGTGAAGAAGGCGCGCGATGCCCGCTCACCGCTCGACCTCGACCTGCCCGAGCGCAAGATCCTGCTGAAGCCCGACGGCACGGTCGACCGGGTGATCGTTCCCGAGCGCCTCGACGCCCACAAGCTGATCGAGGAGTTCATGATCCTCGCCAATGTCGCGGCGGCGGAGACGCTTGAGGAAAAACGCATCCCGCTGGTCTACCGCGTCCACGACCAGCCTTCGCTGGAGAAGATGTCGAGCCTGCGCGAGTTCCTGCAGACCCTGGACGTCAAGATGCCGAAGACGGAGACCGTCCGGCCCGCCCAGTTCAACGAGATTCTCGCCCGGTTCCATGAGACGGAATACGCGCCGCTGATCAATCAGGTGATCCTGCGCAGCCAGGCTCAGGCGGAGTATGCGCAGGAGAATTACGGGCATTTCGGCCTGCATCTGCGCCGCTACGCCCATTTCACCTCGCCGATCCGCCGCTACGCCGACCTGATCGTGCATCGCGGCCTGATCCGTGCCCTAGGCTTCGGCCGCGACGGGCTGCCGGAGAGCACGACGCCCGAGGAACTGGCGGAGATTGCCGCCCGTATCTCGGCCAGCGAGCGGCGTGCCATGGCAGCCGAGCGCGAGACGATCGACCGGCTGATCGCCCATCATATGGCCGCGCAGATCGGCGCGAGCTTCAAGGGCCGCATCTCCGGCGTGACCAAGGCGGGACTGTTCGTCGCGCTGGACGACACCGGCGCCGATGGTTTCATCCCGGCCGTCACGCTCGGGCACGATTATTACCGCTACGACGAGGCCCATCACGCCCTCATCGGCGACCAGACCGGCGAGATGCACCGGCTGGGCGACCGCGTCGAAGTGAAGCTGGTCGAGGCCGCACCGGTAGCTGGCGCGCTGCGTTTCGAGCTACTATCGGATGGAAGCCGGTTCGACGGCCACAGGCGTGGGCCGCGCGGGGGGCGCACCCGCTTCCAGAGACCCGATGACCGCCCGCCCCGCGCCGCGCGCGGTGGCAAGCGCCGCTAGTGCCGGGAGGCACATGAGATGACACAGAAATCCCCGCGCCCCGCTGCCCCGCGACCCGTGGGCAAGGCCATGATCAACGGGTTCCGCCTGCGCTGCCCCGCCTGCGGGGAAGGCAAGCTGTTCGGCTCCTACCTCAAGGTGAACGAGCATTGCCCGTCCTGCGGCGAGGAGCTCTGGCATCATCGCGCGGACGACGCTCCGCCCTACATGGTCATCACCCTTGTCGGCCATATCGTCGTGCCCCTGCTGCTCGCGGTGGAAATGGCCCTGCACCCGGAGCTGTGGATCCACCTGATCATCTGGCTGCCGATGACGCTCATTCTTTCACTGGTGCTGCTGCCGCCGGTGAAGGGCGCCCTGATCGGCTACCAATGGGCGATCCGCATGCATGGCTTCGACCCCAACGACAGCGAGCGTGATCCCGTGCCGCCAAGCCGGCAGCCAGCCGCGCCGCTGACGCCGGGCTCCGCTGGATTGAAGCCCTGAGACTGCGCCGCTTCAGGCGCACCCGTTCCAAGCCGGAGCCGCAATGACCGCCGCCGACGTCACCGAGCGTTTCGCGCTGACCCGCCCTTCCCCGCCGCATCCTGCCATCCGCCCCCTCGACGCCGCGACGTTGATCCTCGTGGATCGCTCCGGGCGAACCCCGCGCCTGCTGCTCGGCCGGCGCAATCCATCGCTGCGCTTCATGCCCGGCAAGTTCGTCTTTCCGGGTGGGCGGCTCGACCCACGGGACCGGCACATGCCGGTTTTCGGCATGCTGGCCGCCGAGAGCGAACGCCGGCTCATGGAACGTGTCGCGCGCCCCAGCGCCGGGCGGGCACGGGCGCTCGCACTCGCGGCCATTCGCGAGACCTATGAGGAAACCGGCCTTCTGCTCGGCACGCGCGAGGCCGGCGGGCCGGAGAAGTCGCCGCAGGGATGGGAAGCCTTCGGTGCCGCGGGTGTCTTCCCCAACCTTGAGGATGTGACCTTCGTGGCCCGCGCGGTCACGCCGCCCGGTCTGCCGCGCCGCTTCGACACCCGCTTCTTCATGGCCGACGCGCAAGCCATCGTGGATCGCACGGAAGGCGTGGTCGGCCCGGACTCCGAACTGGTCGAGATCGCCTGGCTCACCCTCGCCGAAGCGAAGAGGTCCGATGTTCCCAACATCACCCTGGCCATTATCGAAGAGATCGAGATCCGCCTCGGCTCCGGCAACAAGCCCTGGCTGCCGGTTCCTTTCTACTTCGCGCGGGCCGGACGCATGTACCGCGAGGCCATTGCCTGAGATTACCGTACCGCTGGAGCCCGATTCACAACCGCACGGCATGAGGGCATCGCCAAAAGTCATTCGACTTTCGCCGCCCATGGGTTAGAGCCGTCAGCTGGAGGTGCCGACCTCCCAGCTCTCAGGTGCCTTCCATGCATGCCCCCGTCGCGGCCCGCCCGGTCAATGTCGCGTCCATCGCCGCCGCCATTGGTGCCATTTCCGCCGTTGGCTTCGGCCTTGCCCTCTCGATCCCGCTGCTTGCCTTCGAACTCGACTCGCGCGGCATATCGAGCACCTGGATCGGCATCAACACGGCGGTCGGCGGACTCGCCACGCTTGCGGTGGCGCCGTTCCTGACGAATCTGGTCCGCCGCGTCGGTGCCGGACCTCTGCTCATGGCGGCCATTCTGACAGCGGCGCTCTCCTTGATCGGCTTCAAGCTGACGAGTTCCTTCCTGCTCTGGTTCCCGTTGCGCTTCATGTTCGGCGCGGCGCTCTCCGTGCTTTTCATCATCAGCGAGTTCTGGATCAATGCCGCCGCACCGCCTGACCGGCGGGGGCTGGTGATCGGCATTTACGGGACCGTGCTGTCCTGCGGCTTCGCCGGTGGGCCGGCCATTCTTACCTTGGTTGGCACCACCGGCTGGCTGCCCTATCTCGCGGGCGCGGCCTGCTTCGCCCTCGCGGCGGTACCGGTGATGATCGGCGCCTCCAGCGCACCGGCGATCGAGAAGGAGGGCTCGCGCGGCGTGCTGAGCCTGATGCGGATTGCACCGGCGGCCACGTTGGCGGCCTTCATCTTTGGTGCCGTCGAGACCGGCCTCATCAATTTCCTGCCGCTGTACGGGCTGAGACGAGGCCTGGATGACGGTGAGGCCGCCCTGCTGCTGACCATTGCCGAACTCGGCAACGTCTTCCTGCAGCTTCCGCTCGGACTGCTGAGCGATCGGTTCGACCGGCGCAAGATGCTGCTCATCTGCAGCACGCTTGGCCTCGGCGGCGCCCTGCTCATTCCCTCGCTGGCGGTGGATGGGTGGGCGATGTGGGCGACGGTGTTCCTCACCACGGGAATCGTCTGCGGTCTCTACACGGTCGGCCTCGCTTTGCTCGGCGCCCGATTCGACGGGGCGATGCTGGCCACGGCCAATGCCGCCTTCGTGATGCTCTACTCGCTCGGCCTCACCGTTGGCCCGACCGCGGTCGGGGCGGGAATGCAGGCGATGGACCCGCACGGCTTCGCCTGGACCATTGCCGCCTTCCTTATCCTCTATTCGGTGGTGGTGGCCGGGCAGATTTGGCGCGACCGCTGAGCTTGGTTTCTTGACATTCGCGCGCCGATCCCCGATACGGACGCCCAACGAGCGGCATCGCTGCCGCGCGAACCCGATTTTATCGACGTGGTCACGGCCACGCTCCAGGAGACCCGGTCAATGGCCAAGGCAACGACCATCAAGATCAAGCTCGTGTCGAGCGCCGACACCGGCTTCTTCTACGTCACCAAGAAGAACTCGCGCACCATGACCGACAAGCTGGTCGTCAAGAAGTACGATCCGGTTGCGCGCAAGCACGTCGAGTTCCGCGAAGGCAAGATCAAGTGATACCCGGCCTTCGGGCCATCGCTTGAAACGACAAAGGCGCCGCAAGGCGCCTTTTTTGTTTGTGGCCCTGCCGCTGACGGCCCCACCTACGATGGAGATGGTCGGCGGGTGGCGGAACGGAGAGGCCATCCGAAACCACCGCCCGCCGACCTGACCCCACGGGCCCAGGAGATGCGGCGGACCCGAGCACTCCGCAGGGATGCGATACCGCCCGAAGGCTATCCCAATCGCGGGCGAAAGCAATCGGCCCCGGCACGGCGGCGCACGATTCGGCGCTCAGGCTGCCCCGCTCACGATTCGGGCAGGAAATGCCGGACGGTTTCGAGGAATTTGCTGACCGAGATCGGCTTCGAGAGATAAGCCTCGCACCCGCCTTCGCGAATGCGCTCCTCGTCGCCCTTCATGGCGAAGGCGGTAACGGCGATCACCGGAATTGCCCTGAGCTCGGGGTCGGCCTTCAGCGCCCGTGTGACATCGATGCCGGACATTTCCGGGAGCTGGATGTCCATCAGGATCAGGTCGGGGCGGTGCTTGCGGGCCAGCCCCATCGCTTCGCCGCCATGACGCGTGCCGACCGTGATATAGCCATGGGCTTCGAGAAGATCGTTGAAGAGCTTCATATTGAGCTCATTATCTTCAACGATCAGAACGGTCTTGGGCATCTGGCTTCGGTCCGTGGTCCTGAACTTCGTCGATGGTCCACACGCGGGCCAGATCCAGCAAGCGTTAGGCCCATCTCTTGTGGGTGAGCTTAAGACTCCATTCCTTACGGAACCCCAAATGCGGACGCGAAATTCCAAGCCTTTGTCGAGCCAGACCGCGGCGCGTGAAGTCAGCCTCGGCGCCCTCGGCTATCTTGCCGGCGACCCCGAGCGGATCGGCCCGTTCCTCGCCGAGAGCGGCCTCTCCCCGGTGGACCTACGCGGGGTCGCGGGCTCGAACGCCTTTCACGTCGCGCTGCTCGACTACCTCATCAACCGGCAGGATATGCTGATCGCCTATGCCGAGGGCGCCGGCATCGAGCCCGGCCATGTGGTGGCCGCGCGCGAGATTCTCGCCCATGCCGATCTCGGCGAGGATTGAGGGCACGAGGAACGTCATGGCGGGAGAACCGGCCTTTTGCCGCGACTGCCTGCGCGACGCGCAAGGAGCCTCGCGCTGCCCGCATTGCGGCAGTCCCCGCCTCGCCTGCCATGCCGAACTCGACCGGCTGACCATCGCCCATATCGACTGCGACGCCTTCTACGCCGCTGTTGAAAAGCGCGACGACCCCGGCCTGAGGGACGTTCCGGTCATAATCGGCGGCGGCAAGCGCGGCGTGGTCTCCACCGCCTGCTATCTCGCGCGGGTCAAGGGCGTGCGCTCGGCCATGCCGATGTTCAAGGCGCTCGCCCTTTGCCCGGAAGCGGTGGTGGTGAAGCCGAACATGGCGAAATACGTCGCCGCCGGACGTGATATCCGCGAACGGATGCTGCGCCTCACGCCGCTGGTGGAACCGCTGTCCATCGACGAGGCCTTCCTTGATCTCACCGGCACCGAGCGCCTGCATGGCGAGAGCCCCGCGCGGGCGCTGGCACGTCTTGCCCGCGCCATTGAGGCGGAGATCCGCGTTACCATCTCCATCGGGCTCGCCCCGAACAAGTTTCTCGCCAAGATCGCCTCAGACTTGGACAAGCCGCGCGGATTCGCGGTGATTGGCACCGTCGAGGCCACCGCCTTCCTCGCTCCGCGCAGCGTCGGCACCATCTGGGGTGTCGGCGCCGCCACGCAGGAACGGCTCGCGCGCGAGGGATACCGGCTCATTGCCGATCTCCAGGCGGCGGATTCGGCAACCCTCGCCCGCCGCTTCGGTGCCGAGGGGCTGCGCCTCGCCCGCCTCGCCCATGGCATTGACGAGCGCAAGGTGAATCCGGAGCGCGAGACCAAGAGCGTCTCGACGGAAACCACCTTCGATGTCGACATCAGCGATTTCCGGGCGCTTGAACAGGAGCTCTATGCCCTCTCCCGCAAGCTCTCCGATCGATTGAAGGCCGCCGGACTTGCCGGGCGGACCGTGACGCTCAAGCTGAAAGGCGCCGATTTCCGGCTCATCACCCGCGCCCGCTCGCTGGAAGACCCGACGCGGCTGGCGCACCGCATCTTCGCCCACGCACGCGAATTGCTGGCGAAGGAAGTGGATGGCCGCCGCTTTCGCCTGATCGGGGTTGGCGTCTCGGAACTGGCCGATCCCTCACTCGCCGACCCGGCCGACCTCGTGGACACCCAGTCCACCAAGAAGGGCCTGGCCGAACTCGCGGCGGACGATCTGCGTACCCGCTTCGGCAAGGGTGTCATCGAGCGCGGCATCGCGCTCGATACGCCCCGGCGCGCCGGCACGCCGCAACCCCACCGTAACACGCCGGACGAGGCTACTTCGCGCAATTCTCCTGCGGCAGGGCCTCGTAGGAAATGAGCGTGCCGCGCAGGGCGAAATCGCCGTAATCGAGTTTCAGCGCACGGCTGACACCATTGTCGAACAGATCGAAGCTGATCGTGTAGTCCGGCGTCTGCCCGTCCGTACCCCGCTCGTAATAGCTGATAACCACGGGATACCGCATCCGCCCGGCAAGATCGGCCTTGGTCGCGGCCTCCTCGAGACCCTCGGGATTGTTCGTGCCCTTGCCGATGACCGACAGCGTATCGAACACCTTCTTGGCGTCGGGCGAGCCGTCATAGACCGGCGCCTCGACGATGCTCTCCCCTTGCCCGGCGGCGGTGAGCACCTTCACCACATGCTGGGTGGGAAGCAGCACCCCCTTGGCCAGACGGATCGTTTCCTCCTCCGGCTTGGTGGCTTTCACCACGAGCTGGCCGTCACGCCGCTCGGCCACACCGTCGGCTTCCTCCGGCGTCTCGTCATTCACCGTGTTGACGACCCGGAAGCGATAAGCGTTGCCCTCCGGGTCTTCCCAGCTCGCCGTGGAAATGGAGCTGTTCAGCCGGCCGCCATCGGTCTCGATATCCGTGCTCTGGCGCAGTTGAACCGAATAGCCCGCACAGGCATTGCCGCGCAGCTCATAGACGATCTCGCCCTTGGCGGAATTGACGCGCTTGGCCGGCGTACCGCCGTCGAGCGAGAGAGCATAGGTCGCGCGGTGCGGGGACAATTGCACAGGCTGTGCCGAGGCCGCGGTGGCCAGCAGCGGAACGGCAAGGGCGGAGGCGATCAGGGCACGGGCCATGAAGGTCGCTGACATAAAGACGAGATTCCTCTGGCGTGCCGCACATGCGCTTGCGCGCGGCAGATCGATCGGACAAACATCGCACCCCGAACTCAAGGCGAGAACAAGGGCGAAAGTGGGAAGCCACGGGCCACCTCGCCGCATAATAGCACGGAGACAGCCATGTCCGGTCAGGTTGAGGCCAAGCTCGCGGCCCTCGGCATCACCCTTCCCGTCGCCGCAGCGCCGGTCGCCAATTATGTACCGAGCGTCATCAGCGGCAACCAGCTCTGGATTTCCGGCCAGGTGTCGGTGAAAGACGGCGTGTTCCTGAGCGGCAAGCTCGCCGGCGAGGCGGACCTGGAGGCCGGGCGTGCCGCCGCGCGCCAGTGCGCCATCAACCTGATGTCCCAGATCAAGGCCGCCCTCGGCGATCTGGACCGGGTGACGCGCGTCGTGAAGCTGGTCGCCTTCGTCAATTCGACTCCCGATTTCACCGACCAGCCCAAGGTCGTGAACGGCGCCTCCGATCTCTTCGTCGAGGTGTTCGGCGATGTGGGCCGCCATGCGCGCTCGGCGGTGGGCGTCTCGGCGCTGCCTCTCAATGTCAGCGTCGAGATCGACGCGGTCATCGAGTTCGCCTGATTGTCATGTCGCGCGCGATCACGCCCAACGCGCCCGCCTGGCTCACCGCCCGGCCGATCGCCCATCGCGCGCTGCATGACACGGCGCACGGCATCATCGAGAACACGCCCTCGGCGGTGGATGCTGCGCTGGCGGGAAACTACGCCATCGAGGTCGACATCCAGCTCTCGGCCGATGGCGAGGCGATGGTGTTCCATGACGACACGCTGGAACGCCTGACCTTCGCCAGCGGCCCCGCCCATGCGCTCACCACCGAAGCGTTCAGGGCGATGGAACTGCGCGGCACCACGGACCGCACCATGACGCTGGGCGACCTGCTCGCCCGCGTCGCCGGCCGCAGCACGCTCGTCATCGAACTGAAAAGCCAGTACGACGGCAATCTTGCCGTGGCCCGGCGCGCGGTGGAGGTTCTGGCCGGCTATGCCGGGCCCGTGGCGCTGATGTCCTTCGATCCTGACCTCGTCGCGGCGGCGCGAGACCTGGCGCCCCATATCCCGCGTGGCTTCACCATGGAGCACAGCTACGACGACCCGGAATGGGATTTCCTCTCGGCGCAGACCAAGAGCGCCTGGGGCCATCTGGAGCCCTTCGCGCTTATGCAGCCCGACTTCCTCGCCCACTATGTCAAGGAACTTCCCTCCGAGCCGGTGACGCGGGCGCGCCGGGAAAGCGGCCTCGCGGTCCTGACCTGGACGGTGCGCACCCTTGAAGACCGGGCGATCGCCGCCCTTCATGCCGACCAGATGATCTTCGAGGGTTTCCGCCCCTGACGGGCCGGAGCATCACGCCTGTCGCGCGGCCCCGCATCTCATTCGCGTGAGCGGGCTTTCGCCGACCGGCGAAGGCGCGCACAGTGTGTCGGTTCATGACTCGCGAGCCATCCAGCCTTCATGCCTGACGACACTTTCACCCTGCGGGTCGAGAGCGATATCGGTGCGATTCCCGCTCCAGCGTGGAACCGCTGCGCCGATTCGAGCTCACGCCGAACGTCAGCAAACCACAATAACTCATTGATTTGTCGTGATATTGAAGACCAATCTCAAATTAATCCGGCACATAAACGGCCGGACAGCCCACCTGAAGCTGCGCCGTTCAACCCCTTCGTCTGCCATGAATTTCTGGCGGCGCTGGAGCAGTCCGGTTCGGCCTGCGCGGAGACAGGCTGGTTGCCGCAGCACCTCGTCCTTCAGGACGATGAGGGGGCGGTGATCGGTGTCTGTCCGGCCTATCTGAAGTCCCACTCCCAGGGAGAATATGTCTTCGATCATGGCTGGGCGGAGGCGCTGCAGCGGGCGGGCGGTCGCTATTATCCCAAGCTTCAGGTCTCGGTCCCGTTCACCCCGGCCGCCGGTCCCCGGCTGATGGCCGCGCCGGGCGCGCCGACGCAAGCCGTGCGCGGCGCGCTGGCAGGAGGGCTCGTGACGCTCGCGCAGATGCGGCGCGTCTCCTCGGTCCACGCCACCTTCCTCACGCCAGAGGATGCCGACGCCCTCGGAGCCGA
Organism: Ancylobacter radicis; assembly: GCF_018449475.1. Classification (GTDB taxonomy): domain Bacteria; phylum Pseudomonadota; class Alphaproteobacteria; order Rhizobiales; family Xanthobacteraceae; genus Ancylobacter; species Ancylobacter radicis. The sequence continues at coordinate 541,746 of NZ_JAHCQH010000014.1, forward strand.
GGGTTTCCTGCCCCGCACCGACCAGCAGTTCCACTGGCACAATCGCGGCTATGGCGACTATGAGGCGTTTCTCGAAGACCTTGCCTCGCGCAAACGCAAGGCGATCCGGCGCGAGCGCCGCGAGGCTCTGGAGGCGGGGATCTCCATCCACTGGCTCACCGGGCGCGACCTCACCGAGGAGGCCTGGGACGCCTTCTATGGCTTCTACCTGGAGACCGGCTCACGCAAATGGGGGCGCCCCTACCTCACCCGCGCCTTCTATTCGCTGATCAGCGAGCGCATGGCGGATGATGTGCTGCTGGTGATGGCCAAGCGGGCCGGGCGCTGGATCGCTGGCGCGATCAACTTCATCGGCTCGGACACGCTGTATGGCCGGCATTGGGGAGCGATCGAGCACCACCCCTTCCTGCATTTCGAGGTCTGCTACCATCAGGCGATCGACTTCGCGATCCAGCGCGGGCTGAAGACGGTGGAGGCGGGCGCACAGGGCGAGCACAAGCTGGCGCGCGGCTATCTCCCGGTCACCACCCGCTCCGCCCACTACATTGCCGACCCTGGCTTCCGTGCCGCCGTGGCCAATTATCTGGCAAGCGAGCGGCGCTATGTCGCCGAACTCGGCACCGAGCTCGCGCAGGCCGGGCCGTTCCGGCACGATCTCTCCGGCACGGTACCGGACGAGCCTTGACCGCTGGCGCGGCGCTTGCGATCAGGTCCGGCAACAGGGGAGGATTGCATGACCTACGATCCCGGCAACATCTTCGCGAAAATTCTGCGTGGCGAGCTTCCCGCGCACCGCGTCTATGAGGATGAGAAGGCTTTCGCCTTTCTCGACATCATGCCCCGCTCCACCGGCCACACGCTGGTGATCCCCAAGGCGCCGGCCCGCAACATCCTCGACATCGAGCCGGACGACCTCGCTCATGTCATCGGCGTCGCCAAGAAGATCGCCGTGGCGCAGATGGCGGCGTTCGGAGCGGATGGAATCACCGTCCAGCAGTTCAACGAGACCGCTGGCGGGCAGGTCGTGTTCCACCTGCATGTGCATGTGATCCCGCGCTTCGAGGGCGTCGAGCTGCTGCCGCCGCAATCGAAGATGGAGACCCCAGAGGTCTTGGCCGCGAATGCCGCCAAGCTGAAGGCGGCACTTGAGGGCTGATCGCTTCAGCCAACGCTGAGCCACCAGGCGCCGGCGATGAGCACTGCCTCGGCGGTGAGGACGCCGGCGAGGACGGAACGGCGAAAGCCGACAAAGCCGCCAATGCCCGCGGCAACCGCTGCGATCCGCAGCCAGAGGGGCAAGGCGATGAGCGCCCCGTTCGGCACCAGCAGCAGCCGGGCGACGACGGCGGCGAGCAGCGCCGTCGCCACCGCACGCACCCACTGCATCCACAGGCCGTTCTCGTCGATCCGCCGCCCGAACAGGACGCCGAGCAGGCGCCATATCTCGTTCGGCAGGAAGCCGACCAGGATCACCACCAAGGCCGCCCCGAGTTCCGTGCCGATGAAGCTCATGTCGCGCGCCGAAATCCATAGCGGGCGATCAGGAAGGCGAGCGTACCGCCCCCTACCCCCGCCCAGAACAAATCCAGCCCTCCCGGCGAATTGACCGCCAGCGGCGAGATCGCCGCACCCAGGCCGATCGCCAGCCAGTCGACGGGTGCCTTGGCGTTGCGCACCAGCAGGATGGTGAAGGAGATCGGGGTGAGCAGCAGCAGCGCCACCGCGAGCGGGCCCGGCAGCGCATTGGTGAGATAGTAGCCGAAGGCCGTGCCACCGGTGCTCATCACGGTCAGGCCGGTGCCGAGGCCGATCGTGTAGGCCGGTCGGCCGACCGGCGGAACCTTCGGCAGCAGGCGCAGCGCCTCGACCCACATGGTCACGGCGACGAAATGGGCGCAGAGAATCTCATGGAACAGGCGTGGGCGCGGCCCGCGCATCAGCGGCATCAGCGAAACCACCATCGGCAGAAGACGCACCCCCGAGAGGCACACGGCCAGAGCGACGGCCGGTAGCGGGGCGCCAGCACCGATGCCGCCGACGAGGATCACCTGGGCCGGCAGCGCCCAGACCAGCACGGTGGACAGCAGCCCCGCGCCGATGGGAAAGCCGACATCATGCAGCAACCCGCCAAAGCCGACAAAGGTCGCCACCAGCACGAAGCCCGGCACGGCCAGCGCCCCGGCCATGCCCCGCAGGAACCAGCGGGTGGCGGAAATCGTCTCGGAAGGGGGAATGTCAGGCACTGGATTCATGGGGCTCACGCGGGTGCCCGTACATCGGCCGCGCCACCGCGGCGGTCAAGCGCCACCTTGGTGGGATTGTTCGGGCCGGGATGTCTGGCCCGCTACTCGCCATGGCAGGCCAGCGTAACGAAAAACCCCGCCGGCTGAACCGGCGGGGTTTGATCGTGAGGCGAAGGAGGATCAGACCTTGACCAGCGGCAGCTTCGGCACCTTGGAGCCGCCCGGACGGGGGCGACCGCCCTCACCCGTCGGCTTGGCCGTCTTGGCCGCCGGCTTGTCGGCCGTCTTGGCCGTGGCCTTGCGGCGCGGCGCGCGCTTGGCCTTGACCGGCTCGATCTTCTCCGGCTTGGGCGTAATCGGCCCTTCCGGGAACTCAAAGGCGAGTTCCGTACCGCCGTCCTCGTCGGTCTTCAGCACGACGCGAACATGCCCGCCGGAACGCAGCTTGCCGAACAGCACCTCGTCGGCCAGCGCCTTCTTGATGTGCTCCTGGATCACCCGGCCCATCGGACGGGCGCCCATCTGCTGGTCGTAGCCGCGCTCCACCAGCCAGGCGGTCGCGTCGTCCGACAGCTCGATGGTGACGTTGCGGTCGGCGAGCTGGGCTTCGAGCTGGAGCACGAACTTCTCCACCACCAGCGAGATGACCTCGTTGGTGAGGTGGGCGAAGGGAATGATCGCATCCAGGCGGTTGCGGAACTCCGGCGCGAAGAGGCGGTTGATCGCCTCCACATCGTCCCCTTCCCGCTTAGAGCGGGTGAAGCCGAAGGCCGACTTGGACAGATCCGCCGCACCGGCATTCGTCGTCATGATCAGAATGACGTTGCGGAAATCGACCTGCTTGCCGTTGTGGTCGGTCAGCTTCCCGTGGTCCATCACCTGCAGAAGGATGTTGAACAGGTCGGGATGCGCCTTCTCGATCTCGTCGAGCAGCAGCACGCAATGCGGGTGCTGGTCGATGCCATCGGTGAGCAAGCCACCCTGGTCGAAGCCGACATAGCCCGGAGGGGCGCCGATCAGCCGCGAGATGGTGTGCCGCTCCATATATTCGGACATGTCGAAGCGCAGCAGCTCGACGCCGAGGCTGGACGCGAGTTGCTTGGCGACTTCCGTCTTGCCGACGCCGGTCGGGCCCGAGAACAGGTAGGAGCCGATCGGCTTCTCCGGCTCGCGCAGGCCGGCGCGGGCGAGCTTGATGGCGGACGCCAGAGCCTCGATGGCCTTGTCCTGCCCGTAGACGACGCGCTTCAGCGTGGTCTCCAGACCGGCCAGAACCTCCGTGTCGCTCTTAGAGACCGTCTTCGGCGGGATACGGGCGATCGTGGCAATGGTCGCCTCGATCTCCTTCACGCCAATGGTCTTCTTGCGGCGGTTCTCGGGCACCAGCATCTGGGCCGCGCCGGACTCGTCGATGATATCGATCGCCTTGTCCGGCAGCTTGCGGTCGTGAATGTAGCGCGCGGAAAGCTCAACCGCCGCCTTGATGGCTTCGTTGGTGTAGCGCAGCCGGTGATAGTCCTCGAAATAGGGCTTCAGCCCCTTCAGGATCTCGATCGCATCGGGAACGGTCGGCTCCGGCACGTCGATCTTCTGGAACCGACGCACAAGGGCGCGGTCCTTCTCGAAATACTGGCGGTATTCCTTGTAGGTGGTCGAGCCGACGCAGCGCAACGTGCCGGCCGCGAGGGCTGGCTTGAGCAGATTGGAGGCATCCATCGCCCCGCCCGAGGTCGCCCCGGCACCAATCACCGTATGGATCTCGTCGATGAACATGATGGCGTCGGGATAGGCCTCGATTTCCTTGACCACCTGCTTGAGGCGCTCCTCGAAATCGCCGCGGTAACGAGTACCCGCCAGCAGCGCGCCCATGTCGAGCGAGAAGACGGTGGCCTTCTTCAGCACGTCCGGCACTTCGCCATTGACGATGCGCCGTGCCAGACCCTCGGCGATGGCAGTCTTGCCCACGCCGGGATCGCCGACGAAGAGAGGGTTGTTCTTGGACCGGCGGCACAGCACCTGGATGGTGCGGTGGATTTCCGCGTCACGACCGATGAGCGGGTCGATCTTGCCTTCGCGCGCCTTTTTGTTGAGGTTCACGCAATAGGCGTCGAGCGCATCGGCCTTCTTCTTGGTGTCCTCCCCGGTCTTCGTCTCCGTCTCCTCCTCGGCGCCTCGGACAGGACGGCTTTCCGACATGCCGGCGCGCTTGGCGATGCCGTGACTGATGTAGTTGACCGCATCATAGCGAGTCATGTCCTGCTCTTGCAGGAAATAAGCCGCATGGCTCTCACGTTCGGCGAAAATCGCGACCAGCACGTTGGCGCCGGTCACTTCCTCGCGGCCGGAGGACTGGACATGGATCACCGCGCGCTGGATCACGCGCTGGAAACCGGCCGTGGGCTTGGAATCCTCGCCCGCGTCCTGCACGAGATTGTCGAGTTCGGTGTCGATATATTCGACGAGGTTGCGACGGAGCTTTTCGAGATCGACATTGCACGCCCGCATGACGGCAGCCGAATCCTGATCGTCGACAAGCGACAGAAGCAGGTGCTCCAGCGTGGCGTACTCGTGATGGCGTTCGTTGGCGAGCGCGAGGGCCCGGTGAAGCGACTGCTCGAGGCTGCGGGAGAAGGTGGGCATCGGGACCTCTTCGTTTAGCCGTCGCGGGGCGTCACTTCTTCTCCATGACGCACTGCAAAGGATGCTGATGCTTTCGGGCGAAGTCCATCACCTGGGTGACCTTTGTCTCGGCCACTTCATAGGTGTAGACGCCGCACTCGCCCACGCCATGCTGATGAACGTGCAGCATGATCTGGGTGGCTTCCTCCCGGTTCTTGGTGAAGAAGTGCTCCAGCACATGAACGACGAACTCCATTGGCGTGTAGTCGTCATTGAGCAGGAGCACCCGGTAGAGGCTCGGCCGCTTCACCTGCGGCTTCGTACGGGTAATGACCGCCGTTCCCGGCGGGTTGTCACCGCGCCGACGACGCTCGTCGTCGGCCATCATGATAAAGGGCAGCGTTTCGGTTTCAGGTTCTGACATTCAGGCTGGACCTTCCCGGCAACATACCGGGGCTTGCTTCAGACATAATAGGTAGCCGCTCCCCCTCGCGCCAGAGCCCCGACTGGTTCTCTCTGTCGCAATCCGGTGACAATGGAGCCTGGGAAGCTTGTGTGGCGGTATCTTCGCCTGCGTCATCATGACGAAACAACTTTGTGACTGCCGGCGGGAGCCAAAACGAAAAGGCCCGACCTTTCGGCCGGGCCTTCGAAATTCTCAATCGCACCAGAGCTTCGCATCACCGACCCAAGGCCAGCAACGCACCGCTCGATGGGGCGCGCCTCAAGCGAGGCGTGTCACTTAGCGCCCGGCATCTTGGCGATGAGGCCTTCGTAGGGCTTGTAGGTCTCCTTGGCGAGATCGGCGTAAAGTTCGCCCATCTTGGTCGCCTGGGACACGAAGCTCTCATAGGCGCTCTTGAAATAGTCCGACTGGATCTCGACCGCCTTGTCGAGGGTCTTGGCGCCGAACAGCTTCTCAGCCACCGCGGTGCTCTCCTCGAAGGACTTCTTCGAATAATCGGCCATCTCGACGGCGATCGCCTGCACGCCCTTCGACATGGTGCCGAAGCTCTTCATCGCCAGTTCCATGTTGTCCTTGCCGAGCTTCTGGAGGTCGTCGACGTTCTGCATGTTAGCCAGCTCCTGTGCTGTTCCACGCGTGCTGAGTCTTGCCCGCTCGCGTCCGCTTGGGAAGCGTCTCCCTGCCTTCTAAGTAGCGCAACGCAGCATACCCGTCAAGAATTTTTGTGCAGCGCAACATGACAGGTCCGCACAAGGATACCAGCTCATTTTCTCGCCACATGGACGGGGATGATGGGCTCAAATTTACGAGTTCGTAACCGCACTCTTCTTAAGGTTTGCGGAGTGATCGCTCGGCAACGTTCCTTCAATTCAGAGCTGGTGCGCCGCACCCGCCCTGCGGCTGCCAGGGATCTGCCGATCGTTGTGTACCGGCCTAGGCCGAGAGAGTAAGCGAGACGGGTAGATGCGGGTTTCGGGGCTTATCGGCACGTATGCCATGCGTGCCGGCGTGTTGCTTCTTACAGTGTCACTGATGGGCGCGAGCGCCGCTGATGCGGCGCCGAAGAAGAAGAAACAGGCCCGAAACAAGGCGGCGGTCACCCGAACGGTTGCCGATAACGGCGCCTGGAAGCGCGGCTATTCCGACATTGTGATCGACGCCAACACCGGCAAGGTTCTCCATGAGGAGAATGCCGACGCCCTGCGTCACCCTGCCTCCGTGACCAAGGTCATGACGCTTTATCTGCTGTTCGAACAGCTTGAGGCCCGCCGGCTCCGTCTCGATTCCCAACTGCGGGTCTCGCCCTATGCGGCGGCCCAGCAGCCGTCAAAGCTCGGCGTCAAGGCCGGCTCGACCATCTCGGTCGACGACGCCATCCAGGCGCTGGTCACCCGCTCGGCCAATGACGTCGCCGTGGTGATCGCCGAGAATCTCGCCGGCGACAGCGCCAGCTTCGCCCGCCGCATGACCCAGCGCGCCCGCTCCCTCGGCATGTCGCGCACCACCTTCAAGAATCCCAATGGCCTGCCCGACCCGCAGCAGGTGACGACGGCCCGTGATCTCGCCACGCTCGGCCGCGCCATTCAGGAACGGTTCCCGACCTATTACGCCTATTTCGAAAAGCGCAGCTTCATGTATCGCGGCGTCGCGATCCGCAACCACAACCGCATGCTCGGACGCATCGAGGGTGTTGACGGCATCAAGACCGGCTACACCAACGCCTCCGGCTTCAATCTGCTCACCAGCGTGAAGCGCGATGGCCGCTATGTCATCGCCGTGGTCATGGGCGGCGCCAGCGCGGCCTCTCGCGACAACCGGATGGCCGCCCTCCTGACCGAATCCCTGCCGCGCGCCTATGCCGGCCGCCAGATGGTGGCCCGCATGAATTCCGCTCCGGCCATGGCAGATGCCGACATGGCGCCGGTCGCCGTGGCCGTCGCCGCGCCGGTTCCCGCGCCTGCCCCCGCCGTCGCGCCGGAAGTGGTGCCGGTCCCCTCCGCCAACCCGCGCATCGCCATGGCCTCGGCCGCCGCCCTGCCGGCTGCCGTTGAGACTGACGAGATCACCACGGCCTCGGTGCCGACCCCGCCGGTCCGCGCGGCTGACCCGTCCGCTCTGGCGGGTTCCACCACCCCGATCGTCCCGGTTGCCGTCAAGACCGTGGCGATCGCCCGCCCGACCGCGCCGACGGCGACCTTCAGCAACCAGCCCGGCATTCTCGGCACGCTCGCTTTCACCAGCAATCAGGCGCCAGTGGCGACCGCTCCCGCTCAGGCGGCGGCTCCCGCCCAGCAGGCCATCAAGAAGGTCCAGCTGGCCAGCGCCGGCCCGACCGAAATTCCGTTCCAGGACGCCGAGACCGCCGATACGGCGGCCCGCCCCCGCGCCGGCGGCTGGGGCATCCAGATCGGCGCCTTCGGCAGCGAAGCCGACGCCCACGCCCAGCTGACCAAGGCCAAGCAGAAGGCTGCCGCCGCCCTCTCCAAGGCGGCTCCCTATACCGAGACCGTGAAGGGCTCCTCCACCATCGTGCGTGCCCGCTTTGCCGGGTTCGACGCCGAGACTGCCGCCCGCAAGGCCTGCGCGGCGCTGAAGCGCAGCGACTTCGGCTGCATGGTCTTCCGGAACTGACGGGAGCCCTCAATGCCGATGGAGCAGGATGTCCTTGGCTTCGTTTACCCGGGCGGCGAGATAGTTCGACCCGCCCTGGTCGGGATGGAGTTTCTTCATAAGGGATCGGTGAGCCTTTCGGATGTCATCCGTACCCGCCCCCGGCGCAAGCCCCAGGATCTGGTAGGCCTCCTCTTCCGTCATCGTGCCACGGCGCGGCGCATCAGCGCCCCGCCCGCCCGGGTCGCGCTGAGCGTTTTCACGCCAGCCGGGCGCCCGGCGGTCCAGATACGCTTCGAGTAGCTGGCGGCTCTCCGCATCCAGCTCCAGCGCCAGTTGGGCGATGGAAGGGATTTCAAGACCATCGAGCGCCTGTCCGGCATGGCTCCCGCTCGTCACCGTGCCGGTCAGTCGCCCGCTATCATGGTCGAGTTGCATGTCCAGCGCCGCGGTGCGCACGGACGATACCCGTCCCTTGGTGGTGCGCAGGCGATCCCAGGGCGCCCCGCGCCCCAGATTCCAGCCGATCAGCGACAGCCCGAAAATGCCGAGCGGGATCGCCGTCTCGATATGGCCGCGCATCCCGAGAAAACCGGCGACGAGCAGCATGGCGCCGCCGCCAACGCTGCGCCCCATCTTGGCCAGCGCCTTGGCATCCGCCCGGCCGAACGCTTTCAGCCCGTAATACAGCAGCGCGACGATGGCCGCGCCGATCAGCAGATTGATCATTGGCCGTCCCGCATGGCCGACAGAAGAAGGCGCGCGCCCGCCGAGGAGGCCGAGAGCGATTGCAGGGCCTGTGTGCCGCCGGCGGCATAGGTCGCCGCCGCGCGCAACAGAGCCCGTAACTGCTCGGCCGAGCCGGCATCGAACCGGCACCAGGCGCCTTTGGTAAGCCGCGCAATCTCGCGGAAGGCGCGCTCGGCATCCCGGTCATGCCCCTCCTGAAAGAAGAAGGCCGGAATGCCCCGCAAGGCCAGCGGACCGGCTTCGGCGCACAGATGATCCAGCGATTCCTCCATCGCGTCGCCGACGAAAACCAGTGCTCCCACAGGACCTTGTTCCGCTTCCCTGGCGGCGTGCCTGAGCACGCGGCCGATCTGGGTGGCTCCGCCCCGACAGTCGATCTTCGCCATCAGAGCGCCCAGGCGCGCGCCCTCAGCCATCCAGGGAGAGGCACGACACTCCGTCAGGCCGCGGAAGTAGATCAGCTGCATGTCGAGCCCGCCGATGCGGCTCGCCTCGTCAAACATCTCCACCTGCAGCCCGCAGGCGATATCCCAGGTTGGCTGGCGGCTCATGGTGGCGTCGAGGCCGAAGATCAACCGCCCGCGACGCCCGGCGGCCACGGGCGGGCGGGCCTTCACGTCGGCGAGGAACGCCGCGACGTCGGCGGAGGGGGCGACCTTCGTCGCGGGGCGTGGCGCCATGGGGCGCGTCTTGTCCGAAGTCATAGCGGCCTCGATCGGATTCGGCGCGATACTAGCGGTGCCACGCGATGGGAGACAGCACCTCGCGCATGGTTGACCCCACGCCTCCCTTTGCTAGACCCTGCCGGCCCCTTGCGACCAGGATGCACTCCGATGTCCTCCACGACCGTCCGGCCCGTCCATACCGTTCAGGAGCTGCGGGAGCAGGTCGCCACGTGGCGCGTGCGCGGCGAGCGCATCGCCCTGGTGCCGACAATGGGCGCCCTGCATGCCGGGCACATGGCCCTTGTCACGGCCGCCCTCGCCCATGCCGAGCGCGTGGTCGTGTCCATTTTCGTCAACCCGACCCAGTTCGCCCCGACGGAGGATCTCAGCCGCTATCCAAGGACATTGCAGGCGGACCTCGAAAAGGCAGCGATGGCAGGCGCGGATCTGGCGTTCGTGCCCGATGTGGCGGAAATGTACCCTGCGGGTTTTGCGACGACGATCTCGCTTTCCGGCCCCGCCCTCGGACTGGAGACCGATTTCCGGCCAACCCATTTTGCCGGGGTCGCAACGGTGGTCGCCAAGCTTCTGATCCAGGCGGAACCGGACATCGCGATGTTCGGCGAAAAGGACTACCAGCAGCTTCAGGTGGTCACCCGCATGGCGCGTGATCTGGACATGCCGGTTCGGATCATCGGCGTGCCCACGCTCCGGGACCCGGACGGCCTCGCCCTCTCCTCGCGGAACATCTATCTGTCGCCGCAAGAGCGGAATGTCGCGCCGGTTCTCTATCGCGCGCTCTCGGCGGCCGCGTCCGAGATTACTGGGGGAGCCGATGTCGCCGCGTCCGTCGCGCGGGCACGCCAGACAGTGATCGCGGCCGGCTTCGAGCTGCACTATCTCGACGCGCGCCATGCCGAGACGCTGGCCCCCATCGCAACGCCCGCCGAGGGCCCGATCCGTCTGCTGGTTGCCGCCCAGCTCGGCGCGACGCGTCTCATCGACAATGTCGCGGTTCCGGCCTGACCGTCAGCTCACCACGAGATAGCTGACGGCAAAGCCGACGATGACAAGGGCGATGCCGATGCCGAGCACATAGCGCATCGGCTTGACCTCGACGGCCTGGCGCTCCTCGATATTCGCCTTCACCACGACCTCATCACCCGCCATTTCGCGGTGATCGTCCGAATCCTGCTTCATCCTTCATCTCCCTGTTGCCAGTGACAACGCGGGAGAACGGATGGGGTTTCCCTTAGGAGTCAAAGCAGGCCCAGAGTGCGCAATTCGCGGCGCAGCGTCTCGGGGAGCGCGACGTCGCCCGGCCCGTCACCCATGTCCAAGGGCGCATCCTTGGCGGCAAGATAGCGCCATCCCTGGAACGGCCGGCAGGGGCGCGGCTCGACGCGGCGGACAACTGGCTCCAGCACCAGATGACAGCGGCGTATGCCGTCCGTGTCGACGAAAGGCCGGATCGCCAGCAGACGCTGGCGGCACGCCACCTCGCCCTTCACGACCCAGTAGAGCGAACCGCCGTCAATCAGTTCGGGCAGGCGGTTCGGCACCATCCGCGTGGTGTGGAACTGCTCCACCGCCTCGCCGCGCGCTGATTTGCGGGCGAGATCCTCGGCAATCCACTCCTCGAGGTCCTGCACCGATTCGGCGCCAACACAGAGCTTGAGAAGATGGAGCGGCATGGGAAAGCGGGTCCGGGGAACGGGCGGCCCTTATACCCGCTTCACGACCGGCCAGTCGACCTCATCCTCGGGCACCACAGCCGTCTCGGCCAGAGCCAGCTTCTTCCAGGCCACGAATGCCGGATGGTCATGGATAGCGCCAATATAGGCCTGTGTCGGCTCATCCACCGCGATACCGTAGGTGCGCAGCCGCGTTGCCACCGGAGCGAACATGGCGTCGGCCGCGCAGAATGCGCCATAGAGGAAATCGCCGCCAGCTCCGAATCGCTCTCGCGCCTCCGCCCAGCGACGCATCAACAGGCGGACATCCTTCAGCGCGGCTTCGGGCATGGCCCGCACCTCGATCGGCCGCCAGAGATTCATCGGCGCGGCGCTACGGAGGGCTCCGAAGCCGCCATGCATCTCGGTCGCCAGCGAGCGCGCGTGAGCCCGCGCGACCGGTTCTCCCGGCCACAGGCCGCGATCGGGGAAACGCTCGGCCAGATGCTCGAGGATGGCGATGGACTCCCACACGACGGCCTCGCCGTCGATCAGCACCGGCACCCTGCCGGCGGGAGAGACCGCACGGGCGCGGGCCTTGAAGTCGGGCGCCTCCAGCGGGATCGTGATTTCCTCGAAGGGAATTCCCGCCGCCTTCATGGCGATCCATGGCCGCAGCGACCAGGAGGAATAGTTCTTGTTGCCGATCACCAGCTTCAGCGTCATGGCCACCTTCCGCGTGTCAGGGCGGTCAAGATCGGTCAGAGCGGCGCAGGTGGCAAATTCAGATCGCTCATGGCGGCCATCACGACGGATGATCCTGCCATCCATCGCGGGCAAAAAACAAACGGCCCGGCGGTGAAGCCGGGCCGCTGAAACTGCAAAGCTCGGCTACACGCTTGCAACCGATCCAACCAGAAGGCGAGGCTCGCCGAGCCGACGCTCAGCTCGCCGCCACCTGAACGGCCTGGAAGCCGCCGAAGAGATAGACAAGAGCGACCGCGGCGAGAAAGGCGACGACGGTCCAACGTGCAACTCCCCAGCAGGAGGAGTGCTCGGAAAGGGCAGGCATGTGAGATCCCTAGATCGAATTTCAGATCACGTCGCTCAAGCAACAGATTCCTGTCTGGCGCGGACCGAAACAAAACTTAATCAAACGTTACCGCGTTCGCAATCGCGAAAGCGTCACAATCCCCTGCACCACGCGCAATCCTGCTAAGCGCGCGTGGAACGGACGCTTGTGTCCATCGGCTCGTCGTCGGTATTGAAGCATTGCAGCGGAGCCATCAGGATAGGGCTTGCGCCGTCACCCTCCCCTTCTCCTCTGCTCCCAAAGCGCCATAAAGTCATGTTCGGCTTCACTTATCTCGACGGCATAGCCTTTGTCGCCTTCATCATCGCCTGGATCGCCTATCATTTGATGATGGAGGGCGGCTGGGCGGAGCGCCGCTCCTTCAACCGTCGGATGGATACCTTCCGGCAGCAATGGATGCAGCGCATGTTGGCGCGCGACAACCGAATCGTCGACGCCCAGATCGTTGCCGCACTGCAAAACGGCACCGCCTTTTTCGCCTCGACCTCCCTGCTCGCCATTGGCGCGACACTGGCGATCCTGCAATCGACCGACGCGGTCATGGCGATCTTCGCCGATCTGCCTTTTGTGGAGCCGAACCGGACCAGTTGGGAGGTGAAGACGCTGGGTCTGACCATTATATTCGCCAACGCCTTCTTCAAGTTCGCCTGGGCCTATCGCCTCTTCAACTACACCACGATCCTGCTCGGCTCGACGCCGCCCGCGCGCGATGCCGCGACACCCGAGGCGCAGGCCCATGCCCGGAAGGCGGCGCGCATGGCGACGCTGGCCGGCCGGCATTTCAACCGCGGCCAGCGTGCCTTCTTCTTCGCCCTGGCCTATCTGGGCTGGTACATAAATGGCTGGGCCTTCATGATCACGACCTTCGCCATTTTCATGGTCATGATGAATCGCCAGTTCGGCAAGGACGCGCAGTGGATCCTCGATGACGATACTTCGGAGCGCCAATCGTGAATGACGCCATGCCCACGACGGAAACTCCCCGTCCCCGCCGGCCTTCCGAAGAGGCCATGGAGGCCGCGATCCTTGCTGTGGCGGGCGCCGCCAACCGCAGCGTCTCGCCGGAGGATGTCGCCCGCAGCCTCTCCAAGGGTCCCGAATGGCAGACCGCTCTGCCGGTGCTGCGGCGGGTAGCGCAGCGCATGGCGCGCGAGGGACGCCTCGTCATGTACCGCAAGGGCAAACCCGCCGACCCGGATGAATTGCGCGGCGTGTATCGCCTTGGCCTGCCCGGCAAGAGTGACGAGCCCGGCGACATTTGACGAGTTGGTGGCCCGTCAGGGGGCCGGGAAGAAAGTGCCGATGCGCCCGGTCCAATAGTAGACCGCGAGTCCGACCCATTCGCGGGCGGCCGCATCAAAGAACTGAAGCCCCTCGGCTACCGAGCTGAACAGCCGCCAAGGCGAGCCCTGTCCAGTGGTACGGAAGTCCACCGGGTAGGCGGTCACGTCGAACCCCACGGCGCGGAAGCAGCCCATCGCTCGTGGCATGTGAATGGCCGAGGTCACCAGCAACCAGCGTTCCCCCGCGGCGGGATTGACCAGATCCCGCGTGAGGCGAGCATTCTCCGACGTGTTGCGCGAACGGCTCTCGAAGGTCACGCGGTCGGGATCGACACCGATTTGCGGCAGAACCTGCCGGATGACGTCGGCCTCCGCGATGGGTGGCGGTTCGAGACGTCCGCTGCCGCCGGTAAAGACAATCCGGGCATCGGGATAGCGCCGGCTGAGATCGGCAAGGGCAAAGAGCCGCTCGGCCGATTCCTGGAAGGCTGGCTGGCCGCGTGCGGCGGTGATGTCCGGCAATTCCGCCCCGCCCAGCACGATCACGCCGGCAACCGCCTGCCCGTCATCGGCGTGGATGGGAAAGCGGTCCTCCAGCGCCTGCGTCATCAGGCGACCGAACGGCCCTAGCCCGGTGACCAGAATCCCGACGACGCCGATGACGGCAAGACTGGCGCCGAGGCGCCGCCAGCGCAACATCAGCACGAGGCCGGCGAGCGCGACGAGCGTGAGAAATGTCGATGGGACGGCCGCCATCCAGCCGAGCTTGGAGAGAGTGAAGAACATGCCCGTTACATAGTTCAGCGCAATTGCGAGCGCGAGACAGGAAGGCTCTCGCCGCGTGCCACCCGTTCCAGGTAGCGGTCGACGCCCGACAGCGGCACCGGCGCCGCCAGCAGAAAGCCCTGCACATAGTGGCAGCCGACCGACTGAAGGTAGCGTAACTGCTCGCGTGTCTCCACGCCCTCGGCGGTCACGGTGATGGCCAGCGCGCGAGCAAGGCGCACCACGCAATCGATGATGGCCGCGGCATCTTCCGTGTGGCCGATATTCTGGATGAAGCTGCGGTCGATCTTGATCGTGTCGACCCGGAAACGGCGGATATAGCCGAGCGAGGAGTATCCGCTGCCGAAATCGTCCAGCGCGATCCGGATGCCCATGTTCCGCAGTGCCGAGAGCGAAGCGAAGGCCTCCGGCTGGTTTCCGAACAGCAGGTTTTCGGTGATCTCGATTTCCAGCCGTTCGGCCGGAAAGCCGGTCTCGTGCAGGATACGCCGGACGGTGTCGGCAAGGTTGCCCATCCGAAAATCGACAGGGGAGAGGTTGACCGCGATCTTAACGTCGCCCCAGTCCCGCGCCTGTTCGCAGACCCGCCGCAACACCCACATATCGAGTTCGGTGATCAGCCCCGATTGCTCGGCGATGGGGATGAACTCGCCGGGCGAGATAAGCCCCTGAACGGGATGAAGCCAGCGCACCAGGGCTTCGAAACCCACCACCACATCACCGTCATTGGAGAATTGCGGCTGGTAGTAGACCGCCAGTTCGCCCGTGGTCAGCGCCCGCTTGAGCTCCAGCTCGACATCGCGCCGGCGCACGACCTCGCGCTCCATGCGGGGGGTGAAGACGCGCAGGGAGCCGCGCCCCTCGGCCTTGGCACGGTACACCGCGATATCCGCCAGCCGGATAAGTTCGCGCGCTTCGGTTCCATGGTCCGGCGCGATGGTGGCGCCGATCGTGCCGCTGATCACCAGTATCTGTCCCGCAATCTGCGCCGGCCGTCGGATCGCGTCGAGCACGACGGCACCGATTGCCTCCACCTCGTGATTGTCCGGCCCGACGGAGGCCAGCAGCACGAACTCGTCCCCGCCGAAGCGCGAGGCCAGCAGCGAGGGAAGCGCGAGAGCACCGAGGCGCGAGCCGATCTCGGCGAGCAGCAGGTCGCCGACATGATGACCCAATGTGTCGTTGACGTCCTTGAAGCCGTCGAGATCGAGGAAGAAAATCGCCAGACGGTTGCCGGGACCGACCCGAACCAGCCGATCACGCAAGGCGCGCATCAGCATGGCCCGGTTGGCGAGGCCGCAGAGCGAGTCGACATAGGCCAGCCGCGAGGCGAGCGCCTCGCTTTTTGCCAGTTCCTGCGTCGCACGCCGGGCGTACCAGAGAATGATGATCGCGGCCGCGAGCAGCAGCACCGCCGCTCCCAGCAGCGCCGGCAGCAGGGCCCTCAACAGGGCGGCACCCGGGTTTTCCGGCATCCAGCTCAGCCAGGCCGGTGCGATGTCGCCATCATGGAAGGGGATGAGCACCGCCTGACGTCTCTCGTCGGGCGGCTCACTGGTGATGGCGGGCGCTGCGACATGAAGTTCCGCGATCAGGTCACCGAGAAAATCCGTATCGAGGAAGACGACGGTTACGGCGATCGGCGGCACGCGCGTCGGTGAAACCACCCGGCCGTAATCCGGTGTGATGCTGATCGCACCGACCAGCGCGGGGCGACCTTCCACCCGCATATAGCCGGCCCTAAACACTGGAGACAGTTCGCGCGGGCGTTCCCCGCTCCGGGTGGCAGCGGCAACCTGCGCCGCCTGTTCCATGAAGGCGGCGCCGACACCGCGGACCAGAGGCGTCATCGCCTTGGCATCGAATGGGGCGATATCGACCGCGATCATCGAGCCATTGACGGAAGCGTAGCCGAGGCCGGTCTCGAGAACCACATAGGAACGGTCGTGCCCTTGAGTGTCGTGCAGCCACCGGCCGAAATTGTCGTGAACCCAATCGACGTCAAGGAAATAGGCGGTTCGTAGAACCGACTCGTCCCAATGAGCGAAGCTGGCCAGATCACGCTGGAGATCACCGGCCCGCCGGTTCAGGCTGTCGAGCATCAGCTCGTTCCAGCGGTCGCGCGACGCTTGGTCGACCCGTTCGGCGGCGAGCAGCGAGAAGGCGACCATGGCGGCGATAGCGGCGGCGATGACAAGGGCCACCGCCAGGATCATCCGGTCACCCGTGCGCGCCAGCCGGGCGCTGCCAAACTGGCGATTGGACGACACAGCCCCTTCACCAGACCCGCCTGTGGGCGCCTGCCCGAGAAGACGGCCGACGGGCCCCCACATCTGCTCTCTCCTGCGGATTGCAGCTATGCTAGGGCGCTTTTGTTAATGGCGGTTGAAATATTCGACTTTGTTTCGATTTTTTAGGTTTGAAACCAAAGCGACGCGATTCCAAGGAAGGCGAAAAAACCGACCACGTCGGTGATCGTCGTGACGAAGGGGCCGGAGGAGACGGCGGGATCGATCTTGAACCGATTGAGCGTCAGGGGAATAAGAATTCCACCCAGAGCCGCGGCGACGAGATTGATGATCATCGCCAGGGCGATGACAAAGCCGAGATCGGCAACGCCGAACCGGGCGAACACGACCACGGCCATGATGACGGCGAACACGACGCCGTTGAACAGACCTACCAGCAGTTCGCGGGCAATGATCCGCCCCGCATTGCTGGTGCGCAGCTCCCGCGTGGCGAGGGCGCGCACCGCAACGGTCATGGTCTGCGTGCCGGCATTGCCGCCCTGGCTGGCGACAATCGGCATGAGCACGGCCAGCGCCACCATCTTCTGCAGTTCGTCCTCGAACATGGAGATGACGAAGGAGGCCAGATTGGCGGCGATCAGGTTGAGGAAAAGCCAGGTGAAGCGACTGCGCGCGATGTACCAGAAGCTGTCGGAGAGCTCCTCGTCGCCGGCCACGCCGCCCAGCGCCTTCAGATCCTCATCCGCCTCTTCCTGGATGACGTCGACAATGTCGTCGACCGTCAGCACGCCGACGAGGCGCCCAGCCTCGTCCACCACTGGCGCCGAGATCAGGTTGTACCGCTCGAAGACACGAGCCACATCCTCCTGATCGTCCGTCACATTGACCACGTGACGATCGGCGGTCACGACCTCGCCAATCTTTACCCCGCGCTTGGTACGCAGCAGCCGATCGAGAGGAACGGAACCGCTCAGCCGGAAGGTGGGATTCACCACGAAGACCTCGAAGAAAACCTCGGGCAGGCCGTCCGTCTCACCGATGTAGTCCAGCGCCTGACCGACCGTCCAGAACGGCGGCAGGGCGATGAACTCCGTCTGCATGCGCCGGCCGGCGCTTTCCTCGGGAAAGTCGAGGCTTCGCTGCAGCGTGGCCCGCTCGGGGATCGGCAGTTGCGCCAGGATCTCCTGCTTCTCGGCCTCGTCGAGGTCTTCGAGGATGTAGACCGCGTCGTCGGAATCGAGATCGCGCAAGCCCTCGACGACGGTCTGCGTGGACAGTTCCTGAAGGATCTGGACGCGAACCGTCTCGTCGAGCTCGGTCAGGGCCGTGAAGTCAAAGTCGCTGCCCAGCAGCTCGATCATCCGCGGCCGCTCGGAGGCCGGCAGGGCCTCCAGCAGACGTGCGAGATCGGTCTCATGCAGATCCGCCACCAGCCCGCGCAACGCCTCGACGTCGCGCACATCGATGGCGCCGACGATCGCCTCGACGAAGCCGGGCACATCGATCGGATCGACGTCGTGCTCGGGGCCGCGCCCGGAACGGGAGGCGGCGAGATCGGTCTCTTCGCGCATGCCGCTCTCCGGCCGAAGCTTCGGAATCAGGTGACTGGGACCGTTCTTATGAAGCATCCTCGGGGAAGGCAAACCGATCCCCTCAAGGTCCTGTCAATGCATCGCGCGCGTGGTACCCCGGCAACAGGTTGGCCCCATGGTTGAGACGACAGCCGTACGGCTTTTCATCATCGGGCGGGTCCAAGGCGTCGGCTATCGCGCCTGGTTCGCGGCCGAGGCACGTCGGCGCGGCCTGCGCGGCTGGGTTCGCAACCGGCGGGACGGCCGCGTCGAGGCGCTGCTCGCCGAGGGACCGGACATGGACGCGATGATCGAGGTCGCCCGGCATGGCCCGCCGGCGGCCCATGTGACGCAGACAGAGATCAGCCGGGAAATGGTCCCTGCCGACATGCCGTCGGGTTTCGAGGTGCGCCCGACGCTCTAATCCGCGACCGTCGGACCGAACACCGCCTCAAACTCGCGGCGAAGCGCGAGATCGACATCCTCCATGCTCACCGGTAGGCCGAGATCGACCAGGCTGGTGACGCCATGATCGCGGACGCCGCAAGGCACGATACCGGTAAAATGGGCGAGGTCCGGCTCAACGTTGAGCGACACGCCATGCATGGTCACCCAGCGCCGGACACGGATGCCGATGGCGGCGATCTTGTCCTCCCCCTCCCCTTCGCGGAAGGGACGACGCACCCAGACGCCGACACGATCCTCCCGCCGCTCGCCGCGTACATTGAAGGCGGCGAGAGAGCGGATCAGCCATTCCTCAAGCGCGGCGACGTAACGCCGGACATCCGGCGCCCGGCGCTTCAGGTCCAGCATCACATAGGCCACGCGCTGGCCGGGACCGTGATAGGTGAACTGCCCGCCCCGGCCCGACTGGAAGATGGGGAAACGCTGCCCATCCACGAGGTCTTCAGGCCGCGCACTGGTGCCCGCGGTGTAGAGCGGCGGGTGTTCCAGCAGCCACACCAGCTCGTCCTCGTTCCCGGCCGCGATAGCCTCTGCCAGCCGGTCCATTTCGGCCAAGGCCTGCGGATAGGACACATAGCCGGGCGCCACCCGCCAGCGTACCGGCGGGCTGCCCGGATGTGGCAGCATCTCGGGGGCAAGATCGTCGCGCGGCTGCGCGGATGAGGTGGTGATATCGGCCATGCCGGAGAGATAATCATTTGCGGGCGGTCTGTCTTCCCATCCATGCCCGTTCCTGGAACGACTCTGTCCACAGGCGGGCCGCAAGCCCTTGTGGACCCCCATTCGATCTGTTAGACGATGCCCCGCTCCCGCCGGCCGCTGCTTGCAGCTCACCGCCGGTACGGAGCTATGCGGTCGTGGCGGAATTGGTAGACGCGCTGCCTTGAGGTGGCAGTGGGTAACACCGTGGAGGTTCGAGTCCTCTCGACCGCACCATTCCCAAAGGATGGATGCAACGCACGGCGACCCTCGGGTCGCCGTTGTCGCTTCTAGGGTGCGAAACGGCGGGCATCGGATGCCCCATCGGCCCTGCCCTCTTCCCATGACATGAAAATTCAATCGTGCCCTGCGTCAGTCGGGGGCGACCGCGGTGGCGACGCCGGCGGGCACGATGTGAACGACCCGGTATCCCTTCTCCCGCAAAGCGGCGAGGAAAGCGGGAATCATCTTCGCGGTCTGCGCACGGGTGTCGTGGAACAGAATCATGCCCCGACTCTGGTGATCAAGCCGCGCCATCACGAGTTCCAGTTGTTGCTCCGGCGTCATCGGGTTCCAGTCCCCCGCCCAGAGATCCGCCCCGAAGACGCCGACGCCGCGCTTGGCGAGATAGTCCAGCAGTTCCGGCGACGATCCGAAGCCTGGGAAGCGGAAGAACGGCACACGCGGATGCGGGCCCGCCGCGCCATAGGCGGCACGGTCGACCGACGCGAAACCCTTCTCGATGTCGGCAACCGCCTTGTCGAAGGGCATATCCGCCAATGTCATCGGGTGAGTCTGGCTGTGATGGCCAACCGTATGCCCCTCGGCGATGATCCTGCGCACCATGTCGGGATGCGCCGCGGCGGCACGGCCGACGAGGAAGAACGTCGCACGGACGCATTCCTTGGCGAGGGCGCGCAGCACGGTCTCGGTCGTACCGGGATGCGGGCCGTCATCGAATGTGAGAACGACCTCGCCATCGGCAAGGTCGAGCGTTTCCGGGAAATGCTTGGTGCCGACCTTCAGGCCCGCCGCCTGCACCTCCATGACGCGCGAAGTGCCCAGCCGCCCCTCACAAGGGGACGCGGCACGCGCCGGAGAGACGGTCGCGGCAAGGAGGGACGCCAGCAGGGCGGCCCGGACGAGGCGGCTCATGGCGAGCTCCGGCGCAATGATGATCCCGCCTAGCTAGCCTGCCGGTCCACGCCCCGCCAGAGCGCCGGCGCCACACTCAGTAGGCGTTATGATGGATCGCTACCTTCAACGTCATGAACAGGATCTTGATGTCCAGCCAGAGCGACCAGCCATTGATATATTCGAGATCAGCGGCGACGCGCTTCTCGATATCGATCCGGCTGTGCGTGGCCCCCCGATAGCCCCGTACCTGCGCGAGCCCGGTCACGCCCGGCTTCATCGTGTGCCGGCTCCAGTAATCGGGAATCAGCTCCCAGAACAACGCCCCCTCGGCGCGCGAGCCCAGTGCATGGGGGCGCGGACCGACCAGACTCATGTCGCCATTGAGCACGTTGAACAGTTGCGGCAGTTCATCGAGGCTGGTGCGGCGCAGGAAATTGCCGATGCGGGTGATCCGCGCATCGCCTCGGGAGGCCGAGATGTTGCCCGAATTATCCGACAGGTCGTTCCGCATGGTCCGCAGCTTGAAGCAGCGATAGGTACGGTTGTTGCGGCCGACGCGCTCCTGCACGAAGAAGGCGGGACCCGGCGAATCCAGCTTAACCAGAATCGCGCAAATCGCGATCACCGGCCCGACCACCAGCAGCATGGCGCCGGTTACGGCGAGATCGAAACCTCGCTTGAGCAGCCGCTCGCCCAGATTGAGCGGACCGCGCGAGATCACCAGCGTCGGGTGGTTCTGCCAGTGCGACAAGGCCAACGGCTGCACGTCACCGAGGTCGGCCACGATCTCCGCATCGAGGCCACTGAGACGCATGGCCTCGGCCCATTTCAGCCGCTCCTCCGAATCGGCGAACGACAGAACGACGCGATCGGCATCGCGAACCGTGCGGCTCACACGGTCGAAAAACTTGGGATCGCTGAGGGCGGGGACAATGTTGTGCTTCCGGACATTGACCATCATGGTCATCATGTTGCCGGTTCGCCGCTCCATGCCGACACCGTCCGTCAGCACCACGATACGCGGCTCGACGATCGAGAACAGGAACCGGCGTATCATGCTGACGCCCATGGCTCGCACCAGGACGAGCAACACAGATCCCAGCAGCAATGTATAGCCGACCTCAAGTCGCGAGAGTTCGGCGCTTACCTTGAGCGCGAAGGTCACGCTGAAGCTGATCGCGGCGGCGATGATAAGGGCGGCCAGCGCCCTCAGGATGGAGCGGCTGAAGGAACGCAGCGCCCGCATGTCATAGGCCCGAAGGGCAATCGCCGCGAGAAGATAGGACGGCGCGAGCAGCGCCAGCGTCTGGTCCCAGTTACTCGGCGACAACTCGCCGTGCCGAAGGGCGCCCGCGAGAATGCCGGCCACACCGATGGTCGCCAGGTCGATGACGGCGGCCCCGACGATCAGGCTCAGCCGCACAAGGTTCCTGTGACGCCCCAGCCCTCCCCGCGACCGAAGACGCTCCTTGCGTCCTTCACTCGCGGCACTTTCGGACAATTCGTAATAGATCCCGATTTCGCCCATAGAAGACTGTCCCCCAACAGTCAGAGGGGCATGGCGGGAACGCGCTCTCCACAAGAGCCGCACCGCACGTTCGCCAGATCGCCCCGCAATGGCGACCCGTCGATCCCTCTTGCAACCTCGCCGACACCTCGGTACCGGCTACTTATAATTTGCAACTAATGACGTAGGTACAAGCTATAAACATACCACGGACATGGGGGATGCGGTCGAAACGGAGTCGATCCGGCACTTCGTCATGCAGCGTTGCACAAGTGACACGCTGCGACGCAACATGACGGCGCTGGGCCCGTCCAACTCAGGCCTCGGGCGCCTCGGCGATGGGGTCGTATTGAGTCGCGTCGAAACCGAGCACGTTCCAGCTTTGCTGCATATGCGGCGGCAGTGGCGCTGAGACATCGATCAATTTGTCTCCCCGCGGATGCGGGATGACGAGCCGGCGCGCCAGAAGATGCAGACGGTTTTGCAACCCGCCCGGCAAAGGCCAGTTCTCGATGTCGAAATATTTCGGATCGCCGACAATGGGGTGACCGATATGCGCCGCATGGGCACGCAACTGATGCGTTCGGCCAGTGACGGGCTTCAGTGAGAGCCAGGCCATCTTCTGCGCCGCATGATCGACGACCGCATAATAGGAGATGGCATGGCTGGCCTCATCGTCGCCATGCCGCGCGACACGCATGCGTTCGGCGGCTTCATCCTTGGCGAGATAGGTCGAGATACGCCCCTGCGCCGGGCGCGGCACGCCAGGCACCAGTGCCCAATAGACCTTGCGGGCCGAACGGGACCGGAACGTCTTGGCCAGCGTGGAGGCCGCCAGACGCGACTTGGCCACCAGCAGGATGCCCGAGGTATCCTTGTCGATGCGGTGGACAAGGCGCGGCTTCTGCCCGTCATCGCCGCGCAGCGACTCCAGCATGCCGTCGACATGGCGGTAGGTCCCCGAGCCGCCCTGAACGGCGAGGCCGAACGGCTTGTTGAGCACGAGAACGTCGCGGTCCTCATAGAGCATCATCTGCCGGAGCGCGGTGGCGTCCTTGTCGTCGGCGCTCGCACGCTTGACCGCAGGTGCGGCGACCTCTGCCGGATCGCGTTCGGCGGCCGGCGGGCGCTCCCGCACGATCGGCTTGCCCTCCAGCGCATCCAGATAATCGGCGGCGGAGAGTTTGGGTTTTTCTTCCAGCGGGGGTATGCGCACGGCCTGGCCGGCCGCCAGACGGCTATTGGTCTTTGCCCTCCCGCCATCGACACGAACCTGCCCGCTCCGCAGCAGCTTCTGCAGATGCCCGAACGACAGATCGGGAAAATGCGTCTTGAACCAGCGGTCGAGCCGCATTCCCTCTTCGTCGCGGTCGACGACGCGTGTTTCTACGGCCATATGGAAAATTCTCCTCGCCCCAGCACATAGCCGAGACGGGGCCCGCCGTCACGCGAGAGAGCGCATGAGCGCCAAGCCAGCGAACACGGCGAGCAGCGAGAGGAGGACCGATCCGCCGACATAGACCGCCGCAAGACCCAGTTCCCCGCGCTCTACCAGCATCGCCGTATCGAGCGAGAAGGAGGAGAAGGTGGTGAAGCCGCCGAGAAAGCCGGTGATGATGAATATCTTGGCGTGAAGCGACCAGGCCTCCCCGGCACGGAAGGTCAACCAACCGGCAATCACGCCGATCAGGAACGAGCCGACGACATTGATCGCCATGGTGCCGATTGGAAAATGCGCCCCGAACAGGCGCATGGCCATCAGGTTGACCGCGTTGCGCAGCACGCCGCCCATGCCCGCACCGATGAAGATCATGATCGCCGAATTCATGCCGCCCGCCTTGTCGCCTCTACCGCCCCTGACGCTCCGCCCGCAGCCGTGCCCAATATTCCAGTCGCTTTTTCACCTCGCGCTCGAAGCCGCGCTCATTGGGGGCGTAGAAATCGGGTCGCCGGTCGCCGGAAAGATCGTCGGGAAAGAACTCCTGCCCAGCATAAGCGTCCGGGAAGTCATGATCGTAACGGTAGCCGGCGTGGTAGCCGAGATCCTTCATCAGTTTGGTCGGTGCGTTCAGGATGGATTTGGGCGGCGCGAGCGACCCCGTTTTTTGCGCCAGTGCCATGGCGGCGTTGAAGGCGGAATAGGCAGCGTTCGATTTGGGAGCGGTGGCGACATAGGCGATGGCCTGCGCAAGGAAAAGCCGCCCCTCCGGCCAGCCGACGCGGTCAAAGGCGGTCCAGGCAGCGACCACCATGGGCATCGCCTGTGGATCGGCCATGCCGACATCCTCCGACGCCGCACAGCACAGGCGGCGGAACACCGTGCCGGGGTCCTCGCCGCCGACGATCATGCGCGCGGCCCAGTACATGGCCGCGTTCACATCCGAGCCGCGCAGGCTCTTATGGAAGCAGCTCAGCAGGTTGTAATGCTCGTCCTGCCCCTTGTCGTAGATCGGCGCACGCTTCTGCACCGTCTCGGCCAAAGCCGCGACATCGAGGTCCGACCCATCCGGCAGGCCGAGAAGTTCCTCAACCAGCCCGAGAAGATAGCGCCCATCGCCATCCGCCATGCCGGCGAGCGCCGAACGCGCCTCCGGCTGGAGCGGCAGGCGCCGCCCCTCCAGCGTCTCCGCGCGCTGGAGCAAGCCTTCAATGGCCGCTCCATCCAGCGCCTTGAACACCAGGACGCGGGCACGCGACAACAGCGCCGCGTTGAGTTCAAAGGATGGGTTCTCCGTGGTGGCGCCGATCAAGGTGATCGTGCCGTCCTCCATCACGGGCAGGAAACTGTCTTGCTGTGCCCGGTTGAAGCGATGAATTTCGTCGACAAAGAGCAGCGTCCCCTGCCCCACGGCGCGCCGTCCGCGGGCCGCCTCGAACACCTTCTTCAATTCCGCGACGCCGGTGAAGATGGCGGAGATCTGCTCGAAATGCAGTTCGGTCTCGCGGGCGAGCAGCCGCGCCACCGTCGTTTTGCCGGTTCCCGGTGGGCCCCAGAAGATCAGCGAGCCGAAGGAGCGCCCGCCTGTGAGGCGGGTGAGGATGCCTTCCGGTCCGGTCAGATGTTCCTGACCGACCACTTCGGAGAGACGCTGCGGGCGCAGCCGGTCGGCCAGCGGGCGTGGGACCGAGGCCTCAAGCCCCCCTGTCGTGAAAAGATCGCTCAAGACCGCCTCAACCGGGCAGCATGGCGGTGAGCGTCCGCCCCCCGCGCTGAAGCGTAATGCGCCACACCCGCGCCGGCTGGCCGGTGACGCGTACCAGATCGGCCGTGCGCTCTATCTTGACCCCGTTCACCTCAAGGATCACGTCGCCCACCTTCATATTGGTCATGTCGGCCGGCGAGCCCTCCACTACGGCGATCACCACAACACCGTTCTCGGCCTCGATCGTGCGAAGCTCCTCGGCAACCGCCGGCGAGAGGTTGACGACAGTGGCACCCCCGAGCGGCGAGCGGTTCGTCACCGTCACCTCCTCACGCGGCGTGCTCTCAGGCGCCGGCAGAAGGGGGATGGCGAGCGCCAGCGGCTTGCCCTGCCGAATGACCGAGAGTTGCACGCTGCCGCTGAGCGGGCGCGTGGCGAAGCGGTAGCCGAACGCGTCGGGATCATCCACCTCCTGCCCGGCCACGCCGACGATCAGATCGCCGACACGCAACCCGCCCTTCTCCGCCGGGCTGCCCGGCCGCACGGTCTGAACCAGCGAACCGACCGGGCGCGGCAGATCGAGACTGTCGGCAATGTCCTGCGTGACCGATTGGAGGGTCGCGCCGAGCCAGGGACGTCGCACCGAATTGCCGCCGCTCAGCGCCGATTCGAGCACCACGCGAACCATGTCGGCGGGAATCGCGAAGCCGATCCCCTGCGAGCCGCCGGAGCGCGAGAAGATCGCGGTGTTGATGCCAACCACCCGGCCGGCGCCATCCACCAGCGCACCGCCGGAATTACCCGGATTGATCGCCGCATCGGTCTGGATGAAGAACTGATAATCGGTAATGCCCACCTGCGTGCGGGCGAGCGCCGAGACGATGCCCTGCGTCACCGTCTGCCCGACACCAAACGGATTGCCGATGGCGAGCACGATGTCGCCGACCTGAAGGTCGTCCGATGAGCCGAGCACCACGGAGGGGAAAGCCCCCTTCCCGCCCTTGAGCTTGAGCACGGCGAGATCGGTGCGCGGATCACGCAGCAGGACCTCGGCGTCGAACTCCCGCTTGTCGGCCAGCGAGACGCGGATCTCGTCAGCCCCTTCGATGACGTGGTTGTTGGTCACCATGAGCCCGGATGGGTCGACGATCACGCCAGAACCCAGCGCACGCTGGATGCGCTCATTGGGCCCGCCAAAGCCGGGGCCCTGCGGTCCGCCGAAGAATCGCCGGAAGAAGGGATCCTCCAGCAGCGAAGGCCCGCGCCGCGCGGGCATGGCACGCATGGCGTAGACATTGACGATTGCCGGCGCCGTTCTGGCCACAACAGGCGCGAAGCTGAGCCCGATTTCGGCCCGGGAGGCGGGCACGCGCGGCTCGATCGGCATTGGCATGGGTGTCGCCAACGGTGCCTGAACCGTCGTCGTCTGCGCCTGGAGCGGCGCGGCGCAGGCGACAAGGGCGAGAGCGGCGGCAAAGACGGGGGTGAAGCGCATCATGAACGAGATATAGACCTCGCCGCGCGGCGGAAAAAGGGAAAGCCTGCGGCACTCCGCCGCCAAAAAGAAAAGGGCGGCCGAAGCCGCCCCGATCTTCATGTCAATTCGGCTACCGGGCTCACGCCGCGGCGGTTTCCTCGGCCTTGGCGGCCTCGTGGCGGGCGAGATCAGCGGCGCCCTTGGCGCTCTCGTCGCGATCCACCAGCTCGATCACGGCGACCGGAGCCGAATCACCATGGCGGTAACCCGCCTTGATGATGCGGATATAGCCGCCATTGCGCTCCTTGTAGCGCGGGCCAAGCACGTCGAAGAGCTTGCGCACGACGACGACGTCACGGATGTCGGCAATCGCCTGACGGCGGGCATGAAGGCCGCCGCGCTTGCCGAGGGTGATCAGCTTCTCGACCACCGGGCGAAGATCCTTCGCCTTGGGAAGGGTGGTGACGATCTGCTCATGGGTAAGAAGCGCCTGAGCCATGTTGGCAAACATGGCCTTGCGGTGCTCTGCGGTCCGGTTGAACCGGCGATGGGCTTTGCCGTGGTTCATGGCGAATATCCTGTCAGACGGCGGCTTTCGAGCCGATAGGTTGATGTGACGGCTCGAACGCCGCGCTCAGTGCTCAGTAGTGATCTTCGAACCGCTTGGCGAGATCCTCGATGTTCTCCGGCGGCCAGCCCGGCACTTCCATGCCGAGATGCAGGCCCATGCTGGCGAGCACTTCCTTGATCTCGTTCAGCGACTTGCGGCCGAAGTTCGGGGTACGGAGCATCTCCGCCTCGGTCTTCTGGATCAGGTCGCCGATATAGACGATGTTATCGTTCTTCAGGCAGTTCGCGGAGCGGACGGACAGTTCGAGCTCGTCCACCTTCTTCAGCAGCGCCGGGTTGAAGGGCAGCTCCTGCATCGCGGGGCTCTCGGCCTCGCGCTTGGGCTCTTCGAAGTTCACGAAGATCTCAAGCTGATCCTGAAGGATGCGGGCGGCGTAGGCCAGCGCGTCCTCGGGAGCGATCGAACCATTGGTCTCGATCGTCATGGTCAGCTTGTCATAGTCGAGGATCTGCCCTTCACGGGTGTTCTCGACCTTGTACGACACCTTCTTGACCGGCGAGTAGAGGCTGTCGACCGGGATGAGACCGATCGGAGCATCTTCCGGACGGTTGCGATCGGCGGCCACGTAGCCCTTGCCGGTGTCGACCGTGAACTCCATGCGCATCTCGGCGCCATCGTCCAGCGTGCACAGAACCAGTTCGGGGTTCAACACCTGCACGTCGCCGACGGTCTGGATGTCCCCGGCGGTAACAACGCCGGGCCCCTGCCGCTTCACCACCATGCGCTTCGGGCCATCGCCGGCCATCTTGATGGCGATGTCCTTGATGTTGAGCACGATGTCCGTCACGTCCTCGCGCACGCCCGGAATCGAGGAGAACTCATGGAGAACGCCATCGATATGCACGGAGGTGACAGCGGCACCCTGCAGCGAAGAGAGCAGGATACGGCGCAGCGCGTTGCCGAGCGTCAGGCCGAAGCCCCGCTCAAGCGGCTCGGCGACCACGGTCGCAAGGCGCTTCGGATCGCTGCCGACCGAAACTTCGAGCTTCTCAGGCTTGATCAGCTCTTGCCAGTTCTTCTGAATCACGACGTCACCCTTGCTTTCGACGGCGCCCCGGGCACCCTTCCCGCCGACACCATCCCCGGCCGGTGCCGGGAGGGAATGCCAAACGCAGCGGCTGTGCGGCGCGGTTGCGCGCCGCCGCAGTTAAACAGCGTCAGACGCGCCGACGCTTGCGCGGACGGCAACCATTGTGCGGGATCGGGGTCACGTCGCGGATCGACGTCACCGTGAAACCGGCCGCCTGGAAGGCGCGCAGAGCCGACTCACGCCCGGAGCCGGGGCCGCAAACCTCGACCTCGATGGTGCGCATGCCGTGCTCGGCAGCCTTGCGGGCGCAATCCTCGGCCGCGACCTGAGCCGCGTACGGGGTCGACTTGCGCGAACCCTTGAAACCCATGGCACCCGCCGAGGACCACGAAATCGTGTTGCCCTGCGCGTCGGTGATCGTGATCATGGTGTTGTTGAACGACGCATTCACATGTGCGACGCCGGAGGCGATGTTCTTGCGCTCGCGGCGCTTAACGCGGGTAGCTTCTTTGGCCATGGACCTCGGATCCTTCAGGCGCGCCCGTTATTCCAGGCGCTCGGGACAATGTGCAAAACGGAACAGTCGGCCGCGCAGGGCGCCGACGCGGAAAGGCGGGCCTAAGCCCGCCCCCTCACTTCTTCTTGCCGGCGATAGCCTTGGCCGGACCCTTGCGGGTGCGGGCATTGGTATGGGTACGCTGACCGCGCACCGGCAGGCCACGACGGTGACGCAGGCCGCGATAGCAGCCCAGGTCCATCAGGCGCTTGATGTTCATCGACACTTCGCGACGCAGATCGCCCTCGACGATGTAGTCGCGGTCGATGGTCTCGCGGATCTGCAGCACTTCCTGGTCGGAAAGCTGGTTCACGCGACGGTCGAGCGCGATACCGACCTTCTCGACGATGTCGGCGGCATTCTTGGCGCCGATGCCGTGAATGTACTGAAGCGCAATGATGACGCGCTTGTTGGTCGGAATGTTAACGCCTGCGATACGAGCCACGACGGCTTCTCCATGTGATCCGGAAGACCGGAATTAATGTGCCCCGCGCCGGTGGAGGCCGGCCCATGCGGAGATACGCACGAGGCCGCGCGACATCACCGAATGATGTCGATGCGCGGCACCCGTTTGAGTGAAGCGCGGCTCATAGGGCGATTCCGTCGCCTTGTCAAGCCGCGCGCCTGATTCAGACCGTCTCGAGTATGTCCGAGATGGCGCTGCTGACCTCATCGATCGGCTTCATGCCGTCCACGGCGACCAGCAGACCCCGGTCGGCATAGTAGGGCGACACGACCGCCGTATCGCGGTTGAAGGCCGCGAGCCGGGTCT
Organism: Ancylobacter radicis; assembly: GCF_018449475.1. GTDB lineage: Bacteria > Pseudomonadota > Alphaproteobacteria > Rhizobiales > Xanthobacteraceae > Ancylobacter > Ancylobacter radicis. Next base: position 571,171 of record NZ_JAHCQH010000014.1, read on the forward strand.
TGAAGATCTCCGGATCGTCATCCTTGCGCACCGGCTCGCCGCGGGCCGCCGTCTCGCGCGCCCGCTGCAGAATCCGGTCGACCAGCTTGTCCTGGTCCACCTTGAACTCGATCACGGCGTCGAGCTTGAGGCCCTTCTCGCCGAGGATGGCGTCGAGCGCCTCGGCCTGCGCGACCGTGCGGGGGAAACCGTCAAGGATGAACCCCTTGGCGCAATCCGCCTCGTCGATGCGGTCCGAGATGATGCCGATGACGATTTCGTCCGACACTAATTGCCCGGCATCCATCACCGCCTTGGCCTTCAGGCCGATCGGCGTCTCGTTGCGGACCGCCTCGCGCAGCATGTCACCCGTGGACAGCTGCGCGATGCCGTAGCGTGCGACCAGGCGCTGCGCCTGGGTGCCCTTACCCGCGCCCGGCGGTCCGAGCAGTATCAGCCTCATCGGCGCTTCCCCCTGAGCTTGGCCTTCTTGACCAGCCCCTCATATTGATGCGCCAGCAGGTGTCCCTGAACCTGTGCCACGGTATCCATGGTCACGCTCACCACGATCAGCAGCGAGGTTCCACCGAAGTAGAAGGGCACCGCCGCATACGAAATGAGAATCTCGGGAAACAAGCAGACGATCGCAAGGTAAGCCGCACCAATGACGGTGATGCGAGTCAGCACATAGTCGATGTACTCGGCGGTACGCTCGCCCGGACGGATGCCCGGAATGAACCCGCCATGCTTCTTCAGATTGTCCGCCGTTTCCGCCGGATTGAACACGATAGCCGTGTAGAAGAAGCAGAAGAACACGATCAGCAGCACATAGAGCAGCATGAACAGAGGCTGGCCGTGACCGATGAGTGTGGTCACCGTCGTCAGCCAACCCGGCCCCTGCCCCTGCAGGAAGCTCGCGACCGTGGTCGGGATCAGCAGCAGCGAGGAGGCGAAGATCGGCGGGATGACGCCCGACGTGTTCAGCTTCAGCGGCAGGTGCGAGGACTGGCCCTCATACACCTTATTGCCGACCTGACGCTTCGGGTACTGGATCAGCAGCCGGCGCTGGGCCCGCTCCATGAACACGATGAACATGATGACCGCGACGGCCATCAAAATCACCGCCAGAACCAGGCCGGTCGAGATCGCGCCCTGACGGCCGAGCTCAAGCGTGTTGGCAATGGCCGAGGGCAGCTCCGCCACGATGCCGGCGAAGATGATCAGCGAAATGCCGTTGCCGATGCCGCGCGAGGTGATCTGCTCACCCAGCCACATCAGGAACATGGTGCCGCCTGTGAGGGTGATCACCGTCGAGATGCGGAAGAACCAGCCCGGATCCGCCACAACGGCGCCCGAGCCTTCGAGGCCCACGGCGATGCCGTAGGACTGGAACACGGCGAGCACCACGGTGAGGTAGCGCGTGTACTGGTTGATGGTCTTCCGGCCCGCCTCGCCTTCCTTCTTCAGCGCCTCCAGCGTCGGGGAGACGGTGGTGAGGAGCTGGATGATGATGGAGGCGGAGATATACGGCATGATGTTCAGGGCGAAGATCGCCATGCGCGAGACCGCGCCGCCCGAGAACATGTTGAAAAGGCCGATAATGCCCTGCTGCGCCGTCTTGAAGACGTCCGCGAGCGCGTCGGGATTGATCCCGGGCATCGGAATATAGGTGCCCAGCCGATACACGAGAAGCGCACCCAGTGTGAACCAGATGCGCTTCTTGAGTTCGTCGGCTTTCGCCAGAGCACCGAAATTGAGGTTTGCCGCGAGCTGTTCTGCTGCCGAGGCCATGGGGCTTCGCTCCCTCGACTGTGCCCTGAAAAGATCGGAAGGCCTGACTTAAACGTCAGGCCGCCGTTTCGCCAGCCTCGGGCTTACCAGCCAGAAGCGTCACCGTGCCGCCGGTCTTCTCGACCGCCTCGAGCGCCGACTTGGTGGCGTGCGCCACTTCGAGCGAGACCTTGGAGGTCAGCTCGCCGGAGCCGAGCACGCGCACGCCAGCCTTGACGCGACGCAGAACGCCCGCCTCGACAAGCGCCGCCTGGGTGATGGTCGCCTTGGCGTCCAGCTTGCCGGCGTCGATCGCGATCTGGATGCGGCCGAGGGAAACCTCGTTCCAGTCCAGCGCGAAGATGTTGTGGAAGCCGCGCTTGGGAAGGCGACGATGGATCGGCATCTGGCCGCCTTCGAAGCCCTTGATCGCGACGCCCGTGCGCGAGGTCTGACCCTTCACGCCGCGGCCGCCGGTCTTGCCCTTGCCGGAACCGATGCCACGACCGACGCGCATGCGCTTCTTGCGCGCGCCTTCGTTGTCCTTGATGTCGTTGAGGCTGCTCATCGCCTGTACTCCTTCGCCGCCGTCACGCTTCGACGACGCGGACGAGGTGGCGGACCTTCTGGATCATACCACGCACGGCCGGGGTGTCTTCGAGCGTCGAACGACGCCCGAGCTTGTTGAGGCCAAGGCCGATGAGGGTGGCCCGCTGATCGCCCGGACGGCGGATCGGGCTACCGACCTGCTCGACCGTAACGGTGCTGTTGCTGTTCGCCATGATTAGCTCCACTACCTTTCAGGCGTCAGTCGGTCGCTTCGGCGTCGTCGACACGACGGCGCGACTGAAGCTGCGACACCTTGAGGCTGCGGCGGGCAGCCACGAGACGCGGGCTGTCCTGGTTCTTCAGCGCATCGAAGGTCGCACGAACCATGTTGTACGGGTTGGACGAGCCGAACGACTTCGCCACCACGTCCTGCATGCCGAGCGTCTCGAAGACGGCGCGCATCGGGCCGCCGGCGATGATGCCCGTACCGGCCGGAGCCGCGCGCAGGATGACCTTGCCGGCGCCATGGTGACCATGCACGTCATGGTGCAGGGTACGACCTTCGCGCAGAGGCACGCGGATCAGCGCGCGCTTGGCGGCTTCCGTCGCCTTGCGGATGGCTTCCGGCACTTCACGAGCCTTGCCGTGGCCGAAGCCGACGCGACCCTTCTGGTCACCGACAACGACCAGCGCCGCGAAGCCGAAGCGACGGCCGCCCTTAACTACCTTAGCAACACGGTTGATGTGGACCAGCTTGTCCACGAACGTGTTGTCGCGATCTTCGCGTTCACGCTCACGCTCACGAGCCATGATCTTATCCTCGTCGTTCTGCGGGGGACCCGCTCGTGATCTCAGAAGTTGAGACCGCCCTCGCGGGCGGCATCGGCGAGCGCCTTGACGCGGCCGTGGTAAATGAAGGCGCCGCGGTCGAACACCACGTCCTTCACACCGGCTGCGATGGCGCGTTCCGCCACGAGCTTGCCGATCGCCGAAGCCGCCGCAACGTCCGCGCCGGTCTTCAGGCTTTCCCGCAGATCCTTTTCAAGCGATGAGGCGGCAGCGAGGGTGACCCCGCGCGCGTCATCGATGATCTGCGCATAGATGTGCTTCGACGAGCGATGCACCGAGAGGCGCGGCCGCCCGTTCGCCGTCGTGCGGATCGCACGACGGACACGCGCCTTACGGCGCTCGGTGGCGTCCTGATACTTTGCCATGGTTCAGTTCCGTTACTTCTTCTTGCCTTCCTTGCGGAAGATGAATTCGCCGGCGTACTTGACGCCCTTGCCCTTATAGGGCTCGGGGCCGCGATAGTCGCGGATTTCCGCAGCGACCTGGCCAACCTTCTGGCGGTCGATGCCGGAAATCACAATCTCGGTCGGCTTCGGCGTGACGATCTGGATCCCTTCCGGGATCGGATAGTTCACATCGTGGCTGTAGCCGAGAGCCAGGCTCAGGGACTTGCCCTGCACCGCAGCGCGATAACCGACGCCGTTGATCTCGAGCTTCTTCTCGAAGCCCTTGGTCACGCCTTCAACCGCATTGGCAACGAGGGTCCGCGACAGACCCCACATCGCCTTGTGGCGGTTGGTTTCGCCGCGCAGGGCAAACAGCAGCGCGCCGTTATCGAGCTTGACGTCGATCTCGTCGACGACAGTGACCTGAAGGGCGCCCTTGGGGCCCTTCACATTGACGGTCTGCCCTTCCACGGAGGCGGTGACGCCGGCCGGGACGGTGATGGGGGCTTTGCCGATCTTGGACATGTGCTCTCTCTGCCTCCCCGATCAGAAGACCGTGAAGAGGACTTCGCCGCCCACGTTCTTATCGCGGGCTTCGTGGTCCGCCATCACACCCTGCGGCGTGGAGACGACAGCGACGCCGAGACCGTTGGCGACGCGGGGAAGGGTCTTCACCGACGAATAGACGCGGCGGCCCGGCTTGGAGACGCGCGAAATCTCGCGGATCACCGGCTCGCCATCGTAGTACTTGAGCTCGATCTGGAACTCGGTGCGGCCATTGACCGGCTCGGACGCGGAATAACCGCGGATGAAGCCTTCGGAAGCCAGCACGTCGAGAACGCGGGCGCGCAGGGCGGAGCCGGGCGTCAGCACGGTTTCCTTGCGGCGCATCTGAGCGTTGCGGATGCGGGTGATGAGATCACCAATCGGATCAGTCGTGGACATGGTCAGGCCCTCCTCACCAGCTCGACTTCACAAGACCGGGGATCTGCCCCTGCGAGCCAAGCTCGCGGAGGGCGATCCGGCTCATCTTGAGCTTGCGGTAATACGCACGCGGACGGCCCGTCACCTCGCAACGATTGCGGATGCGCACCTTCGCCGAATTACGCGGGAGTTCCGCGAGCTTGAGAACCGCAGCGAAGCGATCCTCGATCGGCAGTTCCTTGTTGCTCACCAGGGCCTTCAGACGCGAACGCTTGCCGGCATAGCTCTTTACGAGCTTCCGGCGGTGTTCGTTCTTTTCGACCGAGCTTTTCTTGGCCATAAATTTGCTCCTAGTCTCCGCGTTTGGGGCCGTGGCCCCACTGCCGGAAGGGGATGCTTACTGACGGAACGGGAAGTTGAAGGCCTTCAGAAGCGCGCGCGCTTCGTCGTCCGTCTTCGCCGTCGTGCAGACGATGATGTCCATGCCCCACATCTGATCAACCTTATCGTAGTTGATCTCCGGGAACACGATGTGCTCCTTGATACCGAGGGCAAAATTGCCACGGCCATCGAAGCTCTTGGGATTCAGCCCACGGAAGTCACGCACGCGGGGGAGAGCGATGTTCACGAGCCGATCAACGAACTCGTACATGCGCACCTTGCGGAGCGTAACCTTGGCGCCGACCGGCTGGTTCTCGCGCAGCTTGAAGTTCGAGATCGCCTGGCGGGCACGCGTCACGACCGGACGCTGACCGGCGATCAGGGCGAGATCGCCAGCGGCGGTCTGAACCTTCTTGGTGTCCGCAGTGGCTTCGCCGACGCCCATGTTGATGACGATCTTTTCGATGACCGGCACTTCCATGACGTTCTTGTAGCCGAACTGCTCGACCATCTGGTTGCGAACGACGTCCACATAGTGGGCCTTCATCCGCGGGGTATAGTTGGTCTCAGCCATCGATCTTCTCCCCCGAGCGCTTGGCGACACGCACCTTCGTGCCGTCAGCCTGCACAAGGAACCCGACGCGGGTCGGCTTGCCATCCTTCGGATCGGCAATCGCGATATTCGACAGGTCGAGCGAGGCCTCCTTGGAGATGATCCCGCCTTCCTGGGTCGCGGACTGCCGCTGGTGACGCTTCACCAGGTTGATACCGCGCACCTTGGCGGTCCCCTCCTTGGGAAGCACCTCGAACACCTCACCGGTGCGACCCTTGTCGCGGCCAGTGAGGACGACGACCTTGTCGCCCTTCTTGATCTTGGCAGCCATCACAGCACCTCCGGTGCCAGCGAGATGATCTTCATGTGGTTCTTCGCGCGGAGTTCGCGAGGAACCGGCCCGAAGATACGCGTGCCGACCGGCTCTTTGTTGTTGTTGATCAGAACGGCCGCATTGCGGTCGAACCGGATCACGGTGCCATCGACGCGGCGGATGTCCTTGGCCGTGCGTACCACGACCGCCTTCATCACGTCGCCCTTTTTGACGCGGCCGCGCGGAATAGCTTCTTTCACCGACACCACGATGATGTCGCCGACATGGGCATACTTACGCTTCGAGCCGCCAAGCACCTTGATGCACATGACGCGACGCGCGCCGGAATTGTCCGCCACGTCGAGATTGGTCTGCATCTGGATCATGACGCACCTTTTTCTCGGAAATTATGCGCGCAGTCATTGATAACCGGCGCAACCTCAAACCCGTTACCGGGAGCTCAGACTTCAGCCCGCTTCTCGCCCTGGACAACGATCCAGTTCTTAAGCTTGGACAAGGGGCGATGCTCCTCGATCCAGACGGTGTCGCCTTCCTTCCACACATTGCCCTCGTCATGGGCATGGTACTTCTTGGAACGGCGGACGGTCTTCTTCAGCAGCGGATGGGTGAAACGGCGCTCGACACGAACCACGACGGTCTTGTCCTGCTTGTCGCTCACCACGACGCCCTGCAGCATACGCTTCGGCATCGCTATCTCCTCACTTCGCCTTGGCCGCGGACGCGGCCTTCTGCGCCTGGACGGTCTTGACCCGCGCGATGTCGCGGCGGATCTGACGCACCCGCGCCGTGTTGTCGAGCTGACCGGTGGCCTTCTGGAAGCGCAGGTTGAACTGCTCCTTCTTCAGCTTGAGCAGCTCGTCCGAGAGCTCGTCCGCGGTCTTCGTCCGAATGTCGGAAGCCTTCGTCATCATTCCCTCCGTCACTCGGCGATACGCTCGACGAAGCGCGTCTTGATCGGCAGCTTCGCCGCGGCAAGGGTCAGCGCCTCACGAGCGATATCCTGGCTGACGCCATCGATCTCGAACATGATACGGCCAGGCTTGACCTTGGCCGCCCAAAACTCGGGGGCGCCCTTGCCCTTACCCATGCGGACTTCGGTCGGCTTCTTCGACACCGGCACGTCCGGGAAGACGCGGATCCAGACGCGGCCCGCACGCTTCATGTGACGGGTCAGCGCGCGACGCGCGGCTTCGATCTGGCGCGCCGTAACGCGCTCCGGCTCCATGGCCTTCAGCCCGAACTGGCCAAAGTTGAGGTCAGTTCCGCCTTTCGCAGCACCGTTGATACGGCCCTTGAACTGCTTGCGGAACTTTGTGCGCTTCGGTTGCAGCATGTCGCGCCTCTTATTCCTTTTGTCTCAGTTCACGCCGCGTCGCGACGCGAGGAACGACCACCCGACGGTTCACCTTCCGACAGACGCTTATCCTGCGCCATCGGATCGTGCTCCAGAATCTCGCCCTTGAAGATCCAGACCTTGACACCGCAGGTGCCGTAGGTCGTGAAGGCGGTGGCCGTACCGTAATCTACGTCCGCGCGCAAGGTGTGAAGTGGCACACGCCCTTCACGATACCATTCAAGGCGCGCAATTTCAGCGCCACCAAGGCGTCCCGCGCAGTTGATGCGGATGCCTTCGGCGCCCAGACGCATCGCGGACTGCACCGCACGCTTCATGGCGCGACGGAAAGCGACGCGGCGCTCGAGCTGCTGCGCGATTGATTCGGCAACCAGACGCGCGTCGATTTCCGGCTTGCGGATCTCGACGATGTTGATGAACACCTCGGAGGCGGTCATCTCGGCAACCTTCTTGCGAAGCTTGTCGATGTCGGCGCCCTTCTTGCCGATCACCACGCCCGGACGCGCCGAGTGGATGGTGACGCGGCACTTCTTGTGCGGGCGCTCGATGACGATCTTCGACACCGCAGCCTGCTTCAGAAGCTTCTGAAGCATTTCGCGGATCTTGATGTCCTCGTGCAGCAGCTGGCCGTACTCGTTCTTGCCGGCAAACCAGCGCGAGTCCCAGGTGCGGTTGATGCCGAGCCGCAGCCCGACGGGATTAACCTTCTGACCCATCAGGCCTTCTCCTCGACTTCACGCACCACGATCGTGATATGCGAGAACGGCTTCTCGATCCGGCTGGCGCGGCCGCGGGCACGTGCCGCAAAACGCTTCATCACCAGACCCTTGCCGACATGCGCTTCCGCGACGATCAGATCGTCGACGTCGAGCTCATGATTGTTCTCGGCATTCGCGATAGCCGATTCCAGGCACTTCTTCACGTCGCCGGCGATCCGCTTGCGGGAAAACTGCAGATCGGCAAGAGCCGTCGCAACTTTCTTCCCGCGGATCAGGCCCGCGACGAGGTTGAGCTTCTGGGGGCTGACGCGAAGATTGCGTGCAACCGCCTTGGCTTCCGTATCCGCGAGCGTGCGCGGACGAGCTGCCTTACCCATGACCCTGCCTCTACTTGCGCTTGGCTTTCTTGTCCGCCGCGTGCCCGTAATAGGTACGGGTCGGAGCGAACTCGCCGAACTTGTGACCAACCATGTCCTCGGTCACGGAGACCGGCACATGCTTGTTGCCGTTGTAAACGCCAAAGGTGACGCCAACGAATTGCGGCAGGATCGTGGAGCGACGGCTCCAGATCTTGACCACGTCGTGACGACCCGACGAACGTGCAGCTTCCGCCTTCTTGAGGAGGTAGCCGTCGACGAACGGACCTTTCCAGACCGATCGAGACATAATTCAGTTCCCCTCGCTCACTTCTTGCGGGCGTGCCGGCTGGACACGATGAACTTTCCGGTCGACTTGTTCGTCCGGGTCTTCTTGCCCTTGGTCGGCTTGCCCCACGGCGTGACCGGGTGACGACCGCCCGAGGTACGGCCTTCGCCGCCGCCATGGGGGTGATCGACCGGGTTCATCGTGACGCCGCGGTTGTGCGGGCGACGGCCGAGCCAGCGCTTGCGCCCAGCCTTGCCGAGATTCGTGTTCATGTGGTCAGGGTTCGAGACCGCGCCCACCGTGCCGCAGCACTCGCCATGCACCAGACGCTGCTCGCCCGAGTTGAGGCGAACGATGACGTAGCCCTGGTCGCGACCGACGATCTGCGCATAGGAGCCGGCGGACCGGGCGATCTGGCCGCCCTTGCCGATCTTCAGCTCGATATTGTGCACGATCGTGCCGACCGGAAGATTGCCGAGCGGAGCCGTGTTACCGGGCTTCACGTCGACGCTCTTGGACGCGATCACCTGATCGCCGACAGCAAGGCGCTGCGGGGCCAGGATGTAGGACAGCTCGCCATCCGCATACTTGATGAGGGCGATGAAGGCCGTGCGGTTCGGATCGTACTCGATCCGCTCCACGGTGGCCGCCACGTCGCGCTTGGCGCGCTTGAAGTCGACCACGCGATAGGCCTGCTTGTGCCCGCCGCCACGGAAGCGAACGGTCACGCGACCGGTGTTGTTGCGGCCGCCAGCTTCGCTCTTGCCCTCGGTCAGCGTCTTGACCGGCTTGCCCTTGTACAGGGCCGAGCGATCGACGATGACGAGCTGGCGAAGGCTCGGCGTTACCGGCTTGAAGGTTTTGAGCGCCATGTCTCTGGTCCCTGATCCCGGCTCACAGACCCGTCGTGATGTCGATGGTGTGTCCCTCGGCGAGGGTCACAACCGCCTTCTTCACGTCGGACTGCACGCCCTTGCGGCCCTTGAAGAACTTCGTCTTCCCCTTGCGGACCAGCGTGTTGACGCTCTCGACCTTCACGTCGAAGAGCTTCTCGACCGCCTCCTTGATCTGCGGCTTGGTAGCCGTCAGAGCAACCTTGAAGACGACCTTGTTGTACTCGGACGCTGCCGTGGCCTTCTCGGTGATGACCGGGGACACGATCACGTCGTAGTGGCGCGGATCGAGACTCATTTGAAGCGCGCCTCCAGAGCGTCGACAGCCGCCTTCGTCAGAACCAGGGTCTGGCGACGCAGGATGTCGTAGACGTTGATGCCCTGGACGGGCAGCACGTCAAGGTGACCGATATTGCGCGAGGCAAGGCCGAAATTGGCATCCACCTCGGCGCCCGAAATCACGAGGGCGTTCGACAGGCCGAGACCCGCCAGGCGCTCCTTGAGCAGCTTGGTCTTGGGCTCGGACAGCGTCGCATCGTCGAGGACGAAGATCTGCTGGTCCTTCGCCTTGGTCGACAGCGCATGCTTCAGCGCCAGCGCCCGGACCTTCTTCGGCAGCTCACTCGCATGGCTGCGCTGAACCGGGCCGAACGCCTTGGCGCCGCCGCGGAACTGCGGGGCCGAAGCCGCGCCATGACGGGCGCCGCCGGTGCCCTTCTGCTTGTACATCTTCCGCTTGGTGCGGTTGACTTCCGAGCGCGACAACGTCTGGTGCGTACCGGCCTGACGGCGCGACAGCTGCCATACGATGCAGCGATGGAGAATGTCCTGGCGCGGTTCGAGACCGTAGATCTCGTCGGACAGGGTCACGGAGCCGGCTTCGGCGCCGTCAAGCGTTTTGACGGTGAGTTCCATCACACGTTCTCCTCGGCCGCAGCCTCAGCCGCCGGAGCCGCGTCGGCTTCGGTGCCCGGGAGCCGGAACTTGCCGGGCTTGGGAGCCTCGGCCGGCAGCTTCTTCTTCACCGCGTCCGCAACGAGGATCCAGCCACCCTTGTTACCGGGGACCGCACCTTCGACCGCGATGAGGCCACGCTCCACATCGGTCAGGACGACCTTGAGGTTCTGCGTGGTCACGGTGTCGACGCCCATGTGACCGGGCATCTTCTTGTTCTTGAAGGTCTTGCCGGGGTCCTGACGACCACCGGTCGAACCGATCGAACGATGCGAAACCGACACACCGTGAGTGGCGCGCAGACCACCGAAGTTGTGACGCTTCATACCACCGGCAAAGCCCTTACCGATGGAGGTGCCCGTCACATCGACGAACTGACCGACCACGAAATGATCGACAGTGAGCTCAGCCCCGACGGGGATGAGATCGGTCTCCTCGACACGGAACTCCGCGAGCTTGCGCTTCGGCTCAACCTTCGCAACCGCGAAGTGGCCGCGCATGGCGCGGGTGGTGTTCTGCGGCTTCGCCTTACCGACACCAAGCTGGACGGCCGTGTAGCCGTTCTTCTCGAGCGTACGGTGGGCAACCACCTGGCAATTATCGACTTTCAGCACAGTGACCGGAACATGTTCGCCCGCATCATTAAAGATGCGAGTCATGCCGACCTTCTGGGCGATGACGCCTGACCGCATGGCCATGTCCCTTCGCCTTCTCTCAGAGCTTGATCTCGACGTCGACACCCGCGGCGAGGTCGAGCTTCATCAGCGCGTCCACCGTCTGGGGGGTCGGGTCGACTATGTCCAGCAGACGCTTATGCGTCCGCATCTCGAACTGCTCACGGGACTTCTTGTCCACGTGCGGCGAACGATTGACCGTGAATTTCTCAATCCGCGTGGGCAGCGGAATGGGGCCGCGAACCTGGGCGCCCGTGCGCTTCGCCGTGGAGACGATTTCGCGCGTCGAAGCGTCGAGTATGCGGTGATCGAACGCCTTGAGGCGAATCCGAATGTTCTGGCCGTTCATTGACTTCAGGCTCCCAGAGGGCTCGTCAATAGGGCTCTATTACGAGCACCACGAAAAAAGGGCGCAGGCGTTCCCGCGCCCTTCGGGATTGTTAGATCACTCGATGATGGAGGCGACGACGCCGGCGCCGACGGTGCGACCGCCTTCGCGGATGGCGAAGCGCAGCTTCTCTTCCATCGCGATCGGAACGATCAGCGCCACGTCAACCGTGATGTTGTCG
>NZ_JAHCQH010000015.1 GCF_018449475.1 Ancylobacter radicis
GTTGGTCACGCTCATCAGCGGCGTGTGCAGCGCCGGGGTCACCGACCACACCACGTAATAGCCGACGAACACCGCCAGCACGAAGATGGCGAGGCGGAACACGAACGGGTCGATCGCCCCGCCCGAGAGCGCGTGCGCCGCGTTCCCGGCGATCTCCGCATAATGCTGCGCCGCCGCGTCCGCATAGGCCTGCGCCGCGTCCGCCGCCTGCCGGGCGACCTCCGCCGCGACCCGCGCGCCCTCGGCTGCGTTCTGGGCGACCGGATCGCCCGCTACCGGATTGGCCATGTCCTGTTCCCCTGAAGCCTCGACGCCGTGCCGCCAGCATCTGCCGCGCCGCGACCGGCTATTCCCCTGAAGCTGCCGGGCGCCACGCGCCCGGATGTTGTGTCATGTCCGGCGCCACGCGCCCGGTGGTCGTGTCGTGCCACGACGCGGTCTTGCAACCCTCCCAGCCGTCATCCTCGGGCTTGACCCGGGGATCCACGACCGGGCGCTCCGCCCTGTATCGTCCTTCCAGCGGCTCCGCTGGATCCCCGGGTCACCCCCCGGATCAAGTCCGGGGGCGGGGATGACGTGGGATGGCGGCCGGACGATTCCGGTCCGGCCCTGCGGCCGTCCGGGAGGACGCGAGAGGCCGGCGCGGTCAGGCCGCGCTCGCCGCCGCGTCCGCCGGCTTGAAGTTCGGGTGCACCACCGCCCCGTCCTTGGTCAGCAGCGTCGCCTTCACCAGCTCGTCGTCCCACTTCACGCTAAGTGCCTTCGTGCCCTTGTCGATCAGCGTCTCGACGAAGGCGTAGAGGTTCTTGGCGTAAAGCTGCGAGGCGGTGGCGGCGAGACGGCCGGGCACGTTGAGATGACCGACGATCTTCGCCCCGTTCGCCGTGACGACGATCTCGCCGGGCACCGCGCCCTCGACATTGCCGCCGCGCTCGACCGCGAGGTCGATGATCACCGAGCCCGCCTTCATCGCCGCGACCATCGCCGCCGAGACCAGCTTGGGCGCCGGCCGGCCGGGGATCAGCGCCGTGGTGATGACGATGTCCTGCTTGGCGATGTGGCTGGCCGTCAGCTCGGCCTGCTTGGCCTGGTACTCCGCCGACATCTGCTTGGCATAGCCGCCGGCCGTCTCGGCCTGCTTGAACTCCTCGTCCTCGACGGCGATGAACTTCGCCCCGAGGCTCTCGACCTGTTCCTTGGCCGCCGGGCGCACATCGGTCGCCGAGACCACCGCGCCGAGGCGCCGCGCCGTGGCGATCGCCTGCAGACCGGCCACGCCCGCGCCCATGATGAACACCCGCGCCGCCGGCACCGTGCCGGCCGCCGTCATCATCATCGGGAAGGCCCGGCCGAACTCGGCGGAGGCGTCGATCACCGCGCGGTAGCCGGCGAGATTCGCCTGGGAGGACAGCACGTCCATCACCTGCGCGCGGGTGATGCGCGGCATCAGCTCCATGGCGAACAGGCTGGCGCCCGTCGCCGCGATCTCGCTGAGCGCCGCCTCATTCCCATAGGGGTCGGCGATGGCGATCACCAGCGCGCCGGGCTTGATGCCGGTGAGCGCCGACGCCTCCGGCCGGCGCACCGCCAGCACCACATCCGCGCCCGCCACCGCCGCCGCATTATCCGCCGCGATCGACGCGCCCGCGCCGGCAAAATCCGCGTCGCTCACGCCCGAAGCGAGACCCGCCCCCGACGCCACAACAACCTCCGCACCCAAACCAACAAAACGCTTCACCGTCTCAACAGACGCCGAAACCCGTGGCTCCGAAGCAGAGCTCTCTTTGACAATGGTGATCCGCATGATTCAGCTCAGGATGTGACGATCAGCGTCAGCAGCAGCAGGCCGAGCAGGCCGAACAGCAGGCTGGGCTTGCCGGTGTCGGAGGCGAGGCCGACCGCCGCGACCGCGACCGAGGCCAGAGTGCCGAGGGTGAACAGGCCCCAATGGCCGTTCACGCCGCCAATGGCGAAGGCGATCATGAAGCAGCAGAGCGAGACCGTGCTGACCAGGGTGCTCTTGACGAAAAACTGGTAGGTGCCCTTGTGCGCGGCATAGTCGTTGCCGTCCGCCGTGGCGTATTCGGGCGCTCCGTGATCGGCCATGTCGACCCCCTCCCAAAGAATGATGTGGTCCTCCGCTTTAGCGGAAGACGGGGGCAGCGGCAACGGGATGTGCGGGTGCGGCTTACCGCAGACCGGCGGCAGTGAGCGCGGCGCCTTGACGCGCCGTCACCGTCGCGACGTCAAAGCCGGCGATCGCCGCCTCGAACAGAGCATGGAAATTCATCTCCGCCTTGAGATGCAGGAACACCCCGCCCAGGCCGATGGCGGCGCGGTCCATGAAGACGAATTCGCGCGGCACCCGCACCGGGCCCTGCTGCTTGAGCGCCTGATGCACCCGGAACGCCTCGCGCCGCCCATATTCGCCCGGCGCCACGCCATCGGCGATGGTGCGCACGCGGTCATCCAGCAGCGGGCCATAGATGAAGCGGGCCCAGATGTTGAGCACGTCGATCAGTTCGCGCTTGAGGCCGCGAAAGCCCCAGGTCTCATAGGCATGGACGATGCGGGCCTCGTCGCCCTCCTGCAGGCCGCGATAGAGATCGACCACGCCGCCGACGAAGGCGGGCGGGAAGATGCGGATGCAGCCATAATCGAGCAGGTTGATGCCGGAAGGCGCGCCCTCTTCCTCGAACACGGTGTAATTGCCGAGATGGGGATCGCCATGGATGACGCCGAAGCGGGCGAAGGGCAGCCACCAGGCCGCGAACATGGCCCGCGCCAGACGGTTGCGTTCCTCCAGGCTGTGATTGACGAAATCGAGCATGCGCCGGCCGTCCAGCCAGTCCATCGTCAGCAGGCGGCCGGTGGAGAGATCGGGATGCACGCGCGGCACGCGCACGCCGGGCTCGTCCGTGAGGATCGCGGCGTAAAGGCGCGCATGGGCGGCCTCGCGCTTGTAGTCGAGCTCCTCGCGCACCCGGGCGCCGATTTCCTGCGCGATCTCGCTGGTGTCGATCGCCGGGTCCATGCGGCGATGGATGGCGAGCACCACGCCGAGCTGGCGCAGATCGGCCTCCACGGCGGACTGCATGTCCGGGTATTGCAGCTTGCAGGCAAGGCGCGTGCCCTCAAGGCTGGTGGCGCGGTGCACCTGGCCGAGCGAGGCGGCCGCTGCCGGCTCCTTCTCGAAGGCGGCAAAGCGCGCCATCCAGTCCGGGCCGAGTTCGGCCATCATGCGGCGCTTGACGAAGGCCCAGCCCATCGGCGGGGCCTCGCTCTGCAAAGTGGCGAGTTCGGTGGCGTATTCGGGCGGCAGGGCGTCGGGAATGGTCGCCATCAGCTGGGCGACCTTCATGATCGGGCCTTTCAGCCCGCCCAGCGCGGCGGCCAGCGCGGCGGCGTTGCCGGTCTTGTCGTCGAGGCCGAACAGGCGGGTGCCGGCGATGCGGGCGGCGACCCCGCCGACACGGGTGCCGACGCGGGCATAGCGGGCGGCGCGGGCGGCGAGGCGGTTGCCTTCCCGGTCGGGAGTATCGGGGATATCGGACAAAAGGGCCTCGCCTGTTGCGGCCTCGCGTCACGCGGCCTCGCCACGCCCTTGCACATAAGGCGCGACGGGCGCGGCGCAAGCGCGGATCACGCCTTCGGTACGGGGCCGAGGAGGCGCTGGATCAGCAACAGGCCGAGCACGGCCAGCGGCGTGGCGAAATCGGTGTAGAGGATCGGCCCGGCATTGCCGGCGGCCATATTGCCGGTCTCGCCGATCTGGATGAGGTGGCCGACGCCCGCCCCGCCGAGAAAGCCGAGCATCATCACCCCCACCGCCGCGCGAAAGCCGGGCGAGCCGAGGAAGGCGCCGATCAGTGCGGCCATGCCGATGCCGAGATTGGCCATGCCGACCTCGAACTGGAACGGGCTCGGCGCCCAGCCGATGGAGGCGGCCACCTGGTCGGGCACGAACACATGGCCGGAAAACGCCCACAGCCCCATGAGGCCGGCGGGGAAGACGAGGATCCAGCGTAGTAATTGCGCGACGATGGCGGCCAGCGTGATCGGGCGCGGGCCGCGCGCGAGCATGAGAATGGCGACCACCAGAGCGGCCAGCCAGAACAGCAGCGGAAACCAGAAGACCATGCGCCCCTCCCCTACAGGAAGGGGCAAGCTTAGAGCATTTTCGAGCGAAGTGGATTCCGGTTCGCGTGAAGAAAATGCGTCAGAGCAAAGCTCTAGCCGGCGGTGGCGATCATCTCCAGTGCCCGCGCCACCGCGTCGCGATGCTCTGTCAGCCCCTTATAGGCGAGCTGGTCGGGATCGAGGCCGAGGATCTGCTCGCGCAGCGAGGCGGCGAGCGCGCGCCCTTCCGGGTGGCGGCGGAAGGCGTCGAATGGATCGACATGGATGCGGATGGTGAACAGCAGCGCCCCGGTCTGCGGCAGGCGGCGCAGCGTCTGGCGCTCGACCCGCACGAAGGCTTCCGGCGCCAGATTGGCGGGATCGTCGAACCAGGCGCGCGGGCGCTCCTTGGATTCGGGGTGGTGCAGCGCCGCGTCGGGGTAGATCGACCAGTTCACCCGCCATACCGGCTGGTCGACCTTCAGATTCTCGAAGATGCGGTTCATCACCCGCGCGAGCTTGGTCGGATAGCCCGGCACCTTCTCATGCACGCCGTCCATGGTCAGGCCGAACTTTTCCGCCAGCGACCAGGCCGAGGGGAAGCACAGCGCCGCCGCCACCAGCCGGTAGCCGCCCTCGCTCGGGGCGAGCAGGATGAGATCGTCCGAGACGATGTGGCTGGCGATGTCGAGCGGGAGCCGCGCGGGGTCGTCGAGATCGACGCTCTCCCCCGTCGCCAGCAATTCGAGCCGGCGCCCCTCCAGCCGGTACTGCTCGGGGAAGCGGGCGGTGAGGTGCTCCACCAGCAGCTCCAGCACCTCGCGCTGCGCGTCTTCCGTCCCCTCTTCCGCGCGAAACACCACGTCGCGCTTGTCACGCATCAGCGCGGCGCGCTCCGCCAGCGTCTCGCTGAGCTTCGCATCGGGCTCGATCCACTCGGCGAGGTCGAGCGGGGCGAGCGCGATGGAGAAGGGCTTGCGCGTGCCGTCAAACGGCGTGTGCGGGAAGGGCTCGTGCAGATAAGGCGCGGTTTCCGGCACGAGATCGGCGGCGGGGCTGGCGAGGTTCATCGGGCACAGGTCTCAAAGGGGGCGGGCCGGCACGCGGTCCCGATCCCCTTCAGATTAGAAGCTGTGCAGGCGCGATGACAGCCCATTTTGACGGCATCGGCGCGTCTGTTGATTACGTGTCGAGGGCTGCACGGCCCTGCGTGCTTCGAGGCCGCCCCTTTAGGGCGGCACCTCAGCATGACGGAGGGTCGGGAGGTGGGAGGTGAGACTAACCACACGGCGTCGCCCCACCCCGCACACCGTCATCCTGAGGTGCGCGCGCCAGCGCGCCTCGAAGGATGGTCGTGGTGAGCCCGCCTTACGGCTTGCGCGCGGCTCGTGTGCCTACGGCTTACGAGCGAGAATATCGCGGATCTCGGTCAGCAGGACCTCTTCCTTGGTCGGCGGGGCCGGCAACGGCGGCTCCTGGGCGGCGTTGCGGCGCAGCCGGTTGATGCCCTTCACCACCAGGAACAGGATCCAGGCGATGATCAGGAAATTGATGACCACGGTGAGGAAATGGCCATAGGCCAAAACCGCCCCCTGCTCGCGCGCGGCGGCGAGCGAGGGCGCGGTGACGCCGGAGGACAGGCCGACGAAATAATTGGAGAAATCGAGCCCACCAATCACCGCGCCGATCACCGGCATGAAGATGTCGGAGACGATGGACTCGACGATCCGCCCGAAGGCCGCGCCGATGATGACGCCGATGGCAAGATCGACAACATTGCCCTTCACCGCGAATTCGCGGAATTCCTTCAACACCTTGCTCATGCGCACCCTCCGTCGCGACGGTTCCCCGCGCGATTGTGGGGCGGGATGGGGGCGGCGGCAAGGGTGGGGGGGGGAAAGGGAAGCTGGGATATCCAAGGTGCCTCAGGCTTTAAAGCTGACGGCTAAATTTCAGTGTAGGAGATGGCAACAAACGTTACTGGGTGAAGGGCGGCGATGCTTGTCTGCACGAAATGCGGCAGTTCGAGATTCAACTTACAGGCCAGCGGTCGACAAAGCTGCATGGACTGCAGGAACGCTCGTGCGAAAGTTTACACGGAAAGATTGAAAGCTGCTGGCGGCCGGATCTCTGCTGCCATGAAGCGAGCGGCTTTGGCAAACGCACCCGACAGATGCCCTGTATGCATGCGAGACTGGGCGGAAATCCCACTTCCCAAGCATCGGAAAACACGGTGGGATTTTGATCACACCGTACCAATTACGCGTGGCGGTAAAACAGAATCTGGAAATGTCCGTGCGATCTGTTATTCTTGTAACTACAAGAAAAATAATAATCAGTAAGCATTCATGCGAACGAAACATGCACCTCACCACCCAGCATCTCGATCTCCGCAAACTCCTTGCCGAAACCGAGACGGATAGTGCGCGTCGTTACATGAGGAATGCGAGAGGGCCGGCAAACACGAACCAACTTGCAATTGCGTTGCGGCTAACCCGCGTCGCCTTTGAGAACTTGGGCCGCGTCAAAAGCTCCCTCGGCCTCTGGATCGGTCGAGTGGAACATAAGGACGGTTGCGGTTACCCGCTCGGTCGGTCCGCGCACAACTGTTGCTGGGGCGGTGTAGGCTGAGCCGTAAACGGTGTTGCCAACTACCGTGGCCTGAGCGCGTGTCTGGCCCGGAATGATCCCCGTCACCTGAGATCCTGTCTCGATGCCAGCGCCGGCCAGACGGAAGTGCGTATATCCTTTGGCTATGGTCAACTCTGCAGCACGCTTCAGCGCCTGGGGACCGGCCTGCCCCATGAAGATCAAGCCACCTGCATTCGTCTCTATCTGATAAGCATTCGGCGCAACCTGCATTTCGGACGTGCTTACGCAACCGGTTAGCCCAACCAATGTGCTGATCGAGAGGGCTTGCACTGTTCGCCACATGCTTGTTGCCCTAACCATTGCCGGAGAAAACGACCTACCGCTGAGCCATGTGACACAACTATAAGTCGCATGTCGACGGGTAATATCATCGGCAAATTTACTCAGGCAGATTCAGGATTTTTCTTCGGCCTCACTCCGCCGAACTCGGCCCGGAGCTTGCCCTTCTTGGTGTAGATGCCACCCTGGATCAGGAAATCACGCGCGGCCTTCTTCGACACGTTGACGCGCTCGGTTACTTCCTTGATCGCCTTGAGAATTTCCTGATTGCGCTCTTCGTGGGTCATGGCTCGCTCCCAGACTGCGGTCAAAGCTACCATTCAGAATTCCCCGGTGCATCAAAATGTAACCGATAAGAACCTCAATTCATCGGCAGCTAAATCGAATCGTCCGCCTAGGGCAGATCTCCGAACCGTAGCCGCCCCGCCCCCCAACTTGCCCGCCCTTCCCCTCCGGCGCATAAAGATCGCGCTTAGGTTCCCCGCGCCTCATCGGCCGCGCTTCTTGCCGGAGACCCCATGCTTCAGGCCTGGGTCATCATCGCCGTCGCCCTTGTCTATGTCGGCTTCCTGTTCGCGGTGGCGAGCTATGGCGACCGGCGGGTGGCGCGCGTGCCGCGGGGGCGCAAGGGGCGGCCCTACATCTACGCGCTGTCGCTCGCGGTCTACTGCACCTCCTGGACCTTCTTCGGCTCGGTCGGGCTGGCCACCACGCAGGGGGTGAACTTCCTCACCATCTATGTCGGGCCGATGCTCGTGTTCGCGCTCGGCGCGCCCTTCCTGCTGCGGCTGGTGCGGCTCGCCAAGGCGCAGAACATCACCTCCATCGCCGACTTCATCGCCGCCCGCTATGGCAAGAGCCAGGGTGTCGCGGCGCTGGTGGCGCTGGTCGCGATCGTCGGCTCGCTGCCCTACATCGCCCTGCAGCTGAAGGCGGTGTCGGCCTCGCTGGTGGCGCTGCTCGGCGATTTCGACGGGCTCGGCCTGCATTACCCGCTGGTCGGCGACCTCGCGCTGATGATCGCCGTCACCATGGCGGTGTTCGCGGTGCTGTTCGGCACCCGCCATATCGACGCCACCGAACATCAGGAAGGGCTGATGCTGGCGGTGGCGACCGAATCCATCGTCAAGCTGGTGAGCTTCCTCGCGGTCGGCCTGTTCGTCACCTTCGTCATGTTTTCCGGCCCGTTCGACCTGTTCGCGCAGGCGGCGGACAAGGGCGTGCTGCCGGTGCTGATGGAAGGCTTCTCGGCCAGCAACTGGGCGGTGATGACGATGCTCTCGGCGCTCGCCATCCTGCTGCTGCCGCGCCAGTTCCATGTCGCGGTGGTCGAGAATACCTCGGAGCAGGAAATCCGCACCGCGTCCTGGCTGTTCCCGCTCTATCTCGTGCTGATCAACCTGTTCGTCATTCCCATCGCGGTGGCCGGGCTGGTCTCCTTCCCGCCCGGCTTCATCGACGGCGACATGTATGTGCTGACCCTGCCGCTCTCGGCCGGCTCCAAGCTGATGGCGCTGGTGGCCTTTGTCGGCGGGCTGTCGGCGGCGACCGCGATGGTGATCGTCGAGACGGTGGCGCTGGCGGTGATGGTGTCCAACGACATCTTCATGCCGCTGATGGTGCGCGGCCGGCGCGGGGCGGAGGAGAGCGGGCGCGCCCTCGCGCCGGGCGAGGCCGGCCCGGCCCATGTCGACATGGGGCTGCGCCTGCTCACGGTGCGGCGCATCGCCATCTTCGCCATCTTGCTGCTGGCCTATCTCTATTACCGGCTCACCGGCGACGCGCAGCTGGCGCAGATCGGCCTGCTGTCCTTCGCCGCCGTGGCGCAGTTCGGCCCGGCGCTGCTGCTCGGGCTGATCTGGCGGCGCGGCACGGCGCTCGGCGCCATTGCCGGCATCGCCGCCGGCATCGCGCTGTGGGCCTATACGCTGCTGCTGCCGAGCCTGATCGATTCCGGCCTGTTCAGCCACGCCTTGCTGACGCAGGGCCCGTTCGGCCTCGACTGGCTGCGCCCGCAGGCGCTGCTCGGGGTGAGCGCCGGGCCGCTCGCCCATGGCGTGATGTGGAGCCTCACGGTCAACGTCATCTGCTTCTTCGCCTTCTCGCTGCTGCGCCATCCCCAACCGATCGAGCGGTTGCAGGCGAGCGTCTTCGTGGAGGCCGACCGCGCCCCCTCCGCGCCGAGCTTCCGGCTCTGGCGCTCGCCGGTGACGGTGGGCGAGCTGGTCGGCACGGTCGCCCGCTATCTCGGCGAGGAACGCACCCGCGCCTCGTTCGAGAGCGTCTCGGCGATGCGCGGGGTGACGCTGGAGCCGGCCCGCGAGGCGGATTTCCAGCTCATCCGCTATGCCGAGCACCTGCTCGCCTCGGCCATCGGCGCGGCTTCCTCGCGGCTCGTGCTGTCGCTGATGCTGAGGAAGCGCACCGTCTCCACCAAGGCGGCGCTGAAGCTGCTCGACGATGCCTCGGCCGCCATCCAGTACAATCGCGAGATCCTGCAGACCGCGCTCGACCATGTGCGCCAGGGCATCGCCGTGTTCGACCGCGATCTGCGGCTGATCTGCTGGAACCGCCAGTTCGGCGAGATGCTCGACCTGCCGCCGGAGATCGTGCGGATCGGCGTCGGCATGGACGCGATGATCCGCTTCAACGCGGCGAGCGGGGTGTTCGGCCCCGGCCCGGTCGAGGAGATCGTGCGCGAGAAGCTCGGCCGCTACGCCCGGCGCAACATCACCTTTCAGGAGCGCCTCGCCCCGCGCGGGGTGGTGATGGAGGTGCGCGTCAACACCATGCCCGATGGCGGCGTGGTGGTGACCTTCAACGACATCACCCCCACCGTCGAGGCCGCCGAGGCGCTGGAGCGCGCCAATGAGACGCTGGAGCGGCGCGTGCGCGAGCGCACCAAGGCGCTGGAGAACCTCAACGCCCAGCTCGCCCAGGCGAAATCCGCGGCGGACGAGGCCAACATCTCCAAGACCCGCTTCCTCGCCGCCGCCAGCCACGACATCCTGCAACCGCTCAACGCGGCGCGGCTCTACGCCACCAGCCTGGTCGAGCAGGCGCAGACCGGCGAGGACGGGCGGCTGGCGCGCAATGTCGACGCCTCGCTGGAAGCGGTGGAGGAGATCCTCGGCGCGCTCCTGGACATTTCACGGCTCGATGCGGGGGCGCTGAAGCCGGAAATCGGCGCCTTCCGGCTCGACGACATCTTCCGCCAGCTCGAACTCGAATACGCCCCGCTGGCGCAGGAAAAGAACCTGCGCCTCACCTTCGTGGCGAGCACGGCGGCGGTGCGCTCGGACCGGCGGCTGCTGCGCCGGCTGTTGCAGAACCTCGTCTCCAACGCGATCAAATATACCCCGCGCGGCCGGGTGCTGATCGGCGTGCGCCGCCGGCGCGGAAGGTTGCGCATTCAGGTGCTCGACACCGGGCTCGGCATACCGCAGGCCAAGCAGAAGCTGATCTTCAAGGAGTTCCAGCGGCTCGACCAGGGCGCCAAGGCGGCGCGCGGGCTCGGGCTCGGCCTCTCCATCGTCGAGCGCATCGCCCGCGTGCTCGACCACCCGATCGAGCTGATCTCCGCCTCCGGGCGCGGCAGCTCGTTCTCGGTCGAGGTGCCGTCGGCCCCGCCGATCCCGGCCGAACTGCCGCGCTCGCGCCCGCCCGCCGTTCCCGCCGCCTCGCTCGACGCGCTCACCGTGCTGTGCATCGACAATGAGCCGACCATTCTCGACGGCATGGAGACGCTGCTCACCGGCTGGGGCTGCCGGGTGGTGAAGGCGGCCGACATCACCGAGGCGCTGGCCACGCTGCGCGAGCTGAAGATCGCCCCGGACGTGCTTCTGGTCGACTATCATCTCGACGAGGGCGACGGCATCGAGGCGACCAAGCAATTGCGCTGGAAGCTCGACCAGAGCCTGCCAGCCGTGCTGATCACCGCCGACCGCTCCAAGAAGGTGCGCGACACGGCGCGCGAGACCGAAATGGAAGTGCTGAACAAGCCGGTGCGCCCGGCCGCCCTGCGCGCCTTGCTGGCGCAGTGGCGGGCGACGCGGGCGGCGGCGGAATAGCGCCCCCTCCCCCGCTCAGGGATGCGGGGCGGGGAAGCCGTGGCGCTCCGACAGGGCCGTGAGGATGGCGTCCTTGTCGTTGATGAAGCCGCGCCCCTCATGCATGCCGGTCTGGTGGCGGGAGGACGTGCCCGCGGCCAGAACGAGCAGCGGCAGGGCCTGGTTCGCCGCGCCGACAAGGTCGATCACCGCCGCGCGCGGACGCGGCCAGGCGATCCGCACCACATCGAGGCGCTCAGTGAGGTGGGGGAATGAGGCCAGCACGCCCTCCATCAGGGCACAGTGCCAGCAATAGAAGGTCTGGCCGGGAAAGGCCGGATCGGCAAAGCCGGGCGCGAGCAGGAAAAGCGTGTCGCGTTCCATCGCCGCCCCCATTCCCGGCGCCATCTCTCAGCCGGCGCCCCGCCTCAGCCGGTCGCCTGCGCCCAGTTGCCGCCTTCGATCTTGGCGGCGGCGATCACCGCCTGGGTCCGGCTCTCGACGCCGAGCTTCTGCAGGATGGCCGAGACATGGGCTTTCACCGTGGCCTCGGAGACGCCCAGCTCATAGGCGATCTGCTTGTTGAGCAGCCCCTCGGACAGCATCATCAGCACCCGCACCTGCTGCGGCGTGAGGGTGGCGAGGCGGGCGACGAGTGCCTGGCCCTCCTTGTCGGCGCCGCCCGACAGGTCGATGTCCGGCGGGGTCCAGGTGCGGCCCTCCAGCACGGCGGCGACTGCCACGCGCATCGTGTCGACCGGCGCGGTCTTGGGGATGAAGCCGGAAGCGCCGAACTCCATGCAGGAGCGGATGACGCCGGCCTCCTCATGGGCCGAGACCACCACCACCGGCACGCCGGGATATTGCGCGCGTAAATACATCAGGCCGGAAAAGCCGCGCACGCCCGGCATGCTCAGATCGAGCAGCACGAGGTCGATGTCGCTCTCGCGTTCCAGCAACCCCTGGAGATCCTCGAAGCCGCCGGCCTCGAACAGCTCGACGGTGGGGAACTGGCGTGTCACCGCCTCGCGCAGGGCGCCTCGAAACAGCGGATGGTCGTCGGCGATGATCAGCCGGAAACTCGTCGTCATATCCACTTCGCAGAGGCCCCTTCCACCCGCGCGAACCTGCCCTCTCGGCCGGCCGCGCCGCGATCATGGTTCATGGCCGGCGCCCCTGTCTTACGCAGGTTGCGTTGATCTGGCCAATTCAACGACCTTTAGTCAGCATCGCCGACAAACGCCACCACCAATTCGCGCCGATGCGGGCGGGCGCGGTGCTCGATGAGGTAGATTCCCTGCCAGGTGCCCAGCGCCAGGCGCCCATCCATGACGGGAATCGCGAGATGGATGCCGGTGAGCACGCTCTTTACATGGGCCGGCATGTCGTCCGAGCCTTCCAGATCATGCACCCAGCCGGCATGTTCGGGGGCCAGCCGGTCGAGCGCGGTGAGCAGGTCGACCTGCACCTCCGGGCTGGCATTCTCCTGAATGGTGAGCGAGGCGGAGGTGTGCCGGCAGAACAGGCTGACCTCGCCCTCCCCGGCCTTGATCGTGGCGAGGAAGTGGCGCACGGCCTGCGTCACCTCGGTGAAGCTGCGCCCTTTGGTGTCGACCGCGAGCACGGTCGAGACGCGGCGCGTCACAAGGGTTTCGCGGATGTCGCCCTGTCGGATGCGGCTCATGGGCGGGGCTCCCTGTCGTTAGGTGAACTGGACGAATGCGCCCGGCTGGGTTTGGATAGGCCGGTTCAGCCCCCGATGACAGACCCACCCCACCCCGTTGCACGGAGCGTGCCCGTTCATGTCGTCTGCCCCCGCGCCCCTCTCCGCCACCCACGCGTCCGAGCTGACGCTCGACCCGGCCGTGTTCGACCCGGCCGCGATCGCGCCGGATACGCGCGCGCTCAATGCCGCCGTCGTCAAGGCGCTGGGCGCCGTGCCGGACCGCTGGGTGTTTCCCATGGCGGTGCTGCGCAAGCTGCGGCTGGAGGGCAAGGGGCCGTTTCCGCTGGCGCCGGAAAGTCCCTATGCTGAGGTGATCGAGATTGAGGGGACGCGCGGCCCGGTATCGCTGCGCATCCTCACCCCGCCGACGCCGCCCAAGGGCGTCTATCTGCACATTCATGGCGGCGGCTGGTGCCTCGGCTCGGCGCGCGAGAATGACGGCCTCAACCACCGCTTCGTCGAGCGCACCGGCTTTGCCGTGGTCTCGGTCGATTACGGCCTCGCGCCCGAACAGCCCTGGCCGGCGGCGCCCGATGATTGCGAGGCCGCCGCGCTCTGGCTGATGCGCGAGGGAGCGGCCCGCTTCGGCACCGACCGCTTCGCCATTGGCGGGGAATCGGCCGGCGGCAATCTCGCGGTGGCGACGCTGCTGCGGCTGCGCGACCGGCACGGGCTCACCCCCTTCCGCGCGGCCAATCTGACGGCCGGCTGCTATGATCTCGGCCTCACCCCGAGCGCCCGGCAATGGGGCGACGAGCCGCTGGTGCTCAACACCCGCGATGTCCATGTCTTCGTCGGCCATTATCTGCGCGAGGGCGGCGATGTCGCGCTGGCGGACATTTCCCCGCTCCACGCCGACCTTTCCGGCCTGCCACCGGCGCTGTTCACGGTCGGCACGCGCGACGCGCTGCTCGACGACACGCTGTTCATGGCGCCGCGCTGGCTGGCGGCGGGCAATGGCGCGCAGCTCGCCGTCTATCCCGGCGGCTGCCACGTCTTCATCGGCTTTCCCGGCACGCTGGCCGATCAGGCACTGGCGCGCAGCCACGCCTTCGTGGCGAATTGCTGAGCCGGGAAGCCCGGAGCTTTTCGGCTCAGAGCTTTTCGCCCTGCCCAGCCTCCTCGCCGCGCAGGCGGTTGACCATCTCCATGAAGCGGCGGAAGGCGTGCTCGGCGACATCGAGCGCCTCGTCGAGCCGCTTGCGGGCCTCCTCGGTCATCGGCGCATCGGGCCCCGCATCCTTGTCGGCGGGCGGCGCCATGATGTCGGGCACGCCGGCGCGGCCTTTCTCAAGCTCGGCGATGCGGGCCTGAAGCCGGACGATCTCCGCCTCCAGCGCGGTGCGGTCCTCGGGCACCGCCTCGCACACCCAGGCGGCGCCGCGCAGCGAGCAGAACGACATGTTCCCCGAGCGGGTATCGAGCTTCATCAGCCCGCCCTCGACCGGCTGCATGATGAAGCCGGACGTGGCCACAGGAGGCGTTGCCGCAGGAGACATGGCCGCAGGGGACTCGCCGGGCGCGATGACGGCCGGCGCGGTGGCGGAACCGGCCTGCGCCAGAGCCCCGCCCGGCAGCGCCAGCACGAGGGCGGCGGCGGCAAGGCGGGGAAACGGGCGGGCGGGAAACCGGCGGGTGGAAAACGGCATCATCATCGTCCTTTCGCGCGTCCGGCCCCCGCGCGGCGCCCGGTTCAGGGCGTCACGGGCGGGCGACCGCTGGCCAGCGCCGATTCGAGGAAGTCGAGCCGGTCCTGACCCCAGAACACTTCCCCATCGAGAACATAGGAAGGTGACCCAAACACGTCAGCTTCCAGTGCCGCATCGTGATTGCCCTGATAGATGCAGCGGGCACGGTCGCTGTCGGCGGCCTCCAGCAGGCTGGCGGGCAGGCCCAGCTCGGCGAGGATGGCGGCGAGCACGGTGGGATCGGCGAGGTTTTCCTGGCGCTGCCACACCCCGGCACCCAGACGCGCCACCAGCGGCGCGGGATCGTCGCCATCGAGCTGGGCGGCGATGATCATGCGGTCGACAAGGCCGGGATCGAACGGCCAATGGGCGGGAGCGAGATGGAAATCGAGCCCGCGCGCCTCGCGCCACCGCTTCAGCTCCACCAGCCGGTAACGCTGGCGCACCGGGTGGCGCTTGGCCAGCGGCATGCCGCCGGTTTCCGCGAACAGCTCGCCCAGCAGCACCGGCTTGTAGTTGATGCGCGCGCCGTGGCGGCCGGCGGCGGCGAGGAAGGTGGGAAAGCCGATAAACGCCCAGGGGCTCTGGACGGAAAAATAATAATCGACGGAACGGGACATGAGAGGGCTCCTCGGGCCTTCCCGGCTCTTTGCGGCACCTTGCGGCCGCCGGGCCGGATTCGCCCGCCACGCTAGAGCACGCGCCGCCCCGGGAAAAGCGCCTGAAGAAAAGCTCCCCCTGAAACGCCGACGGCGCCCGCGAGGGGGCGCCGCCAAACGGACAATCGAGGAGAAAGACGAAAAAGTCAGGCCGCGGCGCGGGCCGGGAAGGCGGCGACCATCTGGCGGAGTTCGTCGATGGCCTCTTCGATCTCGACCTTCTGCTGTTCCAGCAGCGCAAGCTGCTCGGCGCATTTCTCGCGAGTCAGGGCAAGACCGCCGGCCGGCATGGCCGAACCTTCGCGCAGGGCGACCATCGCCTTGATCTCGGCAAGGGTGAAGCCGAGCTTCTTGCCCTTGAGGATGATGGCGAGGCGGGCGCGCTCGGCGGCGGTGTAGAGGCGGGTCAGGCCCTCGCGGCGCGGGGAGAGCAGGCCCTTGTCCTCATAGAAGCGCAGGGCGCGCAGCGTGACGTCGAATTCGCGGGCGAGATCGCCAATGGTGAAATATTGCGTCTCGGTGGCGGTGGTGGCGGCGTGCGGGGCGGCGGCGCGATCGGCTTCGAAAGAGGAGAAATCCATGTCGGCTACTCCGGGTTTTGACGGGGACACGTCAGGAAGGTTGACGCAGTGTCGCAGACCCGCTTCCCCAAGGGGAGAAAGTCGCACCCGACGTTAGGGCAACTTACTGTTAAATGACGGATCAACCCACTGATTAAACTTGATCTTTTTGATAACCGCCAATGTTCGCGCTAACCGGCGCGCGGCGACGCAAGGCCGGTTTTCCGGCCTCGGTTTACGTTCGGACATGGGGGCAATGAGCGGAAACCGGGCGCGTCAGGGGTCTACCGGGCGGGACCGCTCGATTCGCGGCTCCCAACCCTGCCCGACGTGCAGCGCAGCACGGAGGATGGTTAATCGGCGGTAGCGCATTAACGCGACATTTACCAAGAAATTGAACAGTCGGTCCCATGAGCTCCAGCGTTGGACGTGGCGATTCTCGCCGCTCCGGCGCCCGATGCGACGGAGACCCCAGGTGAGGCAAGCCGCCCCTTCGACAACGGGACAGATCGCGCCCGAAGCATGGCGAGCGATGAGCGAGGCCGCACGTCTGGCCGGCCAGCCGCTCGACCAATGGCTGAAGGATCAGCTTCTCGCCTCCAATGCCGGGGCGATGCAGACCGCCGGCGCCCCTGGCGGCACGGTGGAGGATCTCCAGCGCCGCGTGCAGGAACTCTCCGGCGTCATCGACCGGCTGGTCAGCGCCGCCCCGGCGGGCGTGACGCCGTCTGCGGCGCCTTCCATGACGCCATCTCTTGGCCTCGCCGAGTCCGGCCGTTCGCAGAGCCGCGATGCCGAGCGCCGCTTCAGCGAGCCGGTCCGCGCCAGCGAGCCGCCGCGCATGGCCGAGCCGGCCTATCGCACCGATGCCTATGCGGCGGCGGGTATGGCCCGCTCGCCCTCTCCCGTCGTCCCGGCCGCGCCGGCCTCCTCCGAGAGCCGGCTCGACGCGGCGCTGCGCCAGATCAATGAGCGGCTCGATTCGATCAACACGCCGCGCCAGCGGCCCGCGAGTGCCCCGAGCGCGAGTGCCGCCACCACGGCAACCGCTGCGGCGAGCCCCGCCAACCATTATTTCGACCGGCGGGTGAACGAGATCGTGCGCACGGCGGAAACGCTGGGCCGCGCCGGCCAGCCTCTTGCCGGCCGCTTCATGGAGAGCGCGCCCGGCCCCGACGCGATCGAGGCGGCGGTGGCGGAGATCGCCGCGCGCCAGAGCGAACTCGACGCCCCGCGCGAGCGGCGCATCCCCTCCCCGCCTTCCGTGCCGGTTTCCCCCACGGTGCCGCCGCTCGGCAGCACGGGCGCGCCGCCGGCCTCCCGCAGCCTGCTGATCAATGAGCAGATCGGCGCGCTGCAGCGCGACCTCGGCGAGATGCGCGAGAGCATCGCCGCCCTCGCCCCGCGCCGCGCGGTCGACGAATTGCAGCGCACCGTGGCCCGCCTTGCCGACCGCGCCGAGCGGGCGCAGGTGGGCGATGACGAGCTGCGCGCCACGCTCGGCTCGATGCGCGAGATGATCGGCGCCCTCAAGCTGCCCGAGCACCCGGCGGTGCTGATGGGCCGCATCGAGACGCTGGAGCGCAAGATCGACATCGTCAACGCCAAGAGCGTCGACGGCGCCGCCATCGCCCGGTTACAGGCGCAGGCCAATGAAATCCGCGACCTGCTCGGGCGCGCCCTGTCGACCGACGCGCTGCGCCTGCTGGCCGAACAGGTGGCGATGCTCGCCGCCAAGGTCAGCCAGATGCCGGCCGTAGACGAGGCGATGATCCGCTCCGTGGTCGGCAATCTGGAGCGGCGGATCGACCATCTCGCCGACACGATCGGCAACCAGCCGGCGCCGACGATTCCGCTCGGCGACATCTTCAGCCGTCTCGACTCGATCCAGAACGGCCTCGCCAGCGTGCGCCGCGACGTGCCGGCCGGTGTCGAGCCGCTGATCCGCGGGCTTGCCGACCGCATCGAGCGGATCGAGCGCCCGATCGACATTCCCGACCACGGCCCACGCTTCGACGCGCTGAGCCGGCAGGTGGCGGCGATCGCCGAGAAGCTCGACGCGGCCGGCGATCCGGCGGCGAAGATCGGCGGGCAGCTCGCCACCATCGAACGCGCGGTGAACGATCTCTTCATCCAGATGGAAGAGACCCGCGCCACCATCCTCGCCAATGCCGGCCATCGCCCGCGCGCCGGTGCCGCGTCCGGTTCCGCCCTGCTGAAGCGCGAGATCGCCGCCATCGAGGCGAACCGGGCAACCGCTGCCGCGCCCGCCGCGCCGCCCGCGATGGCGCCCCCCGCGCCGGAACGCACGGCGCCGGAGAACGTGGCACAACCGGCCGCGCCCGTTTCGCAGGCCACGGAGCCGCAGCCCAGCGTCGCCCCGCCGCCGGCCTCGATCCCCAAGCCGTTCGAGCCGCAATTGATGCGCGCCGCGCTGGAGGAACTCTCCCGCTCGCCGGAGGTGGTCGCCGCCTTCGCCGCGCCGGAGCCGGCGCCCGCGCCGGCCCAGATGGCGCCCGCTTATGTGGCACCCGCCGCTGTCCCGGCGTCCCCGGCCGTGCCCGGCCCGGCCTTCGAGCCCGATGAAGGCGCGCTGATCGGCGCGCTGGGCGACGACTATCTCTATGAGAACACCACGCCGCCGCGCGCCGCCCGCGCGCCGGCGCGCCCGCTCGCCCCGGCGGCCGAGAATGATGATGACGCGGCGCTGCTGGCCGGCGCGCCGAGCCGCACGCAATTCATCGCCCAGGCCCGCCGCGCCACGCAGCCGGCCTCGGTGGTTCTGCCGGAAATGCACAGCCGCATCGGCGACCGCCAGCAGCGCGCCAAGCCGGTATCGCCCGGCCGGCGCTGGCTGGCGCGCATCCGCGCCATGCTGCTGATCGGCATGTGCGGCTCGGCCATGGCCTATGGCTCCTGGCACCTGCTGACGACGATGCGCGAGGCGCAGCTGCGCGCCAAGGCGCCGGCCGCCGCCGGCATTCCCCCGCGCAATGTCGCCCGCCCGGCGGCACCCACCGCCGCGCCGGGCTCGCTGCCCTCGCCCGACGACATCACCGGCTCGGTCGGCGCGCCGCGCTCGGCCCCGGCGCTGCCGGCCGCGCCCCCGGCCCTGCCGGAACCGGCGCCCGATCTTGTGCCCGACACCCCGCCGGGCCCCTCCAGCCTGTCGGCACCGACCGATCTGCCCGGCGCGATCGGCAGCCAGGGCCTGCGCTCGGCCGCGCTGGCCGGCGATCCGGTCGCCGCCTATGAGATCGGCCACCGCTTCATGGACGGCGTCGGCGTCGCCGCCAGCGCCGCGCGCGCCGCCGAATGGTTCGAATTCGCCGCCGCCAATGGCTCGGTGCCCGCCGCCTACCGGCTCGGCGCGATCTATGAGAAGGGTCTCGACGGCGTCACCCGCGACGTCGCCCGCGCCCGCGTGCTCTATGAGCAGGCGGCCAAGGCCGGCAATGTCCGCGCCATGCACAATCTCGGCGTGCTGCTCGCCGCCGGGATCGACGGCCAGCCCGATTACCGCACGGCGGCGCAGTGGTTCGCCCGGGCGGCGGAACGCGGCGTGCGCGACAGCCAGTACAATCTCGCGGTGCTCTATGCGCGCGGCTTCGGCGTGGCGGTCGATCTCGGCCAGGCCTGGCGCTGGTTCTCGCTGGCGGCCGCCGCCGGCGATGGCGAGGCGGGCGTGAAGCGCGACGAGATCGCCGCCAAGCTCGACGCCAAGGCGCTCGCCACCGCCCGGGCGGCGATCGCCAAATGGACGCCGATCGTGGTCGACGCCAAGGCGAACGGCTCCGACTGGAACACCGACGGCTCGGTGCCGAAGAAGACCGCGTCGCGCTGACGGGTTCACGCTGACGCGACGCCCTGCCCCGCCTCAGCGGTCCGGCAGGCAGGCATGATAGGCGAAGCGGTAGATGCGCGCCCCGCCGACCAGATGCGCGATATAGGGCCCGCCAAACAGCCCGGCCAGCGCGGCATCGCGAATGTTCAGCCCGCCCGCATAGGCGCCCAGCGCCGGCATGACGAGCCGCGCCCCATCGCTGGCAAAGCAGCGCCGGCGCAGGCTGCGCCCGCGCAGCAGGAGGCGCGCCACCGGGTGCAGATGGCCGGCGATCTCGCCCGTCGCCGCGCCGGCGGAGGGTTCATGGCGCAGGGTGAGCGGGCCGACGCGCAATTCCTCGACATGGACGCCGCCAAGGCCCGGCATCGGGTCGGGATCGTGGTTGCCGGCGACCCAGACCATCTCCCGCCCTGCGCTCAGGCCGGCCAGCATGTCGCGCTCCAGCGCGCCGAGCCGGGCGGCACCGCGCCGGTCGTGGAAACTGTCTCCGAGCATGACCAGGGTGCGGGGGTTCCAGCGCGCGACGATCTCGGTGAGCAGTGCCAGCGTGGCGCGGGTGTCATAGGGCGGCAGCGGCACGCCGCGCGCGGCGAAGGAGGAGCCCTTTTCCAGATGCAAATCGGCGGCGATCAGCATGCGCTCGGCTGGCCACCACAGCGCGCCGGCAGGATCGAGCACGAGGCGCGCGCCGGCCAGGAGAAAGCCGTCGGCTTCCTCATCCCGTTCATCCAGCGCCGTCGCGGCCCGCATCGGCTCCACCCATCGCCTCCCGTATCAGTTCGTCCTCGGCCTCGGCCAGCAGGGCTTCCGACGCCTCGCCCGCCACCCGCTCGCGGCCGATCTCCAGCATGACCGGCACGGCGAGCGGGGAGACGCGCGCCAGCGGCACATGTTCGATTCGCCCGCGGATGCGCATCAGCATGTCGGACAGCCGGCGAATGTCCAACAGCCCCGTCGCCGCATCCGCCCGCGCCGCGCGCAGCAGCACATGGCCGGGCTCATGCCGGCGCAGCACGTCGTAAATGAGATCGGTGGACATCGTCACCTGCCGCGCATTCTTCTCCTTGCCGGGAAAGCGCCGCTCGATCAGCCCGCTGATGATGGCGCACTGGCGGAAGGTGCGCTTCATCAGCGAGGATTCCGCCAGCCAGTCCTCCAGATCGTCGCCCAGCATGTCGGCGTCGAACAGCCCGTCGAGCGAGAGCCGACCCTGCGCCAGCGCCAGCGAGAGATCGGACATGCCGTAAATGGCGATGGCGTAGTCATTGGCCATGAAGCCGAGCGGGTTCAGCCGCGCCCGGTCGAGCCGGCGGGTCAGCAGCATGCCGAGCGTCTGGTGGGCGAGCCGGCCCTCGAACGGGTAGGCGACGAGATAATGCCGCCCGCCGCGCGGAAACGTCTCGACCAGCAGATCGTCGCGGCCGGGCAGGCGCGAGCGCCATTTCTGCAGCTCCAGCCACTCCCGCACCTGGCCGGGCAGGCTGGCCCAGCGTTGCGGGTCCGCCAGCAGCGCGCGCACCCCGGCGGCGAGGAAGGTGGAGAGCGGGAACTTGCCCCCGGCATAGGAGGGCACACGCGGATCGGTCGCATGGGTGCGGGCGACGCGCATCTCGTTCTCGACGATCGACAGAAAGGCCAGCACCTCGCCGGCGAAGACGAAGGTATCGCCGGGGCTGAGCTGCTCGGCGAAATATTCCTCCACCTCGCCCAGCACCCGCCCGCCATAGCGCGCCTTGGCCCCGGCGAGGCGCACCTTGAGCATGCTCGCCTCGACGATGGTGCCGACATTCAGCCGGTATTGCTGCGCCATCTGCGGGTTGGCGACCCGCCAGCGGCCATCCTTCATCTGCCGGATGCGGGCGAAACGCTCATAGGCGCGCAGCGCGTAGCCCCCCGTGGCGACGAAATCGAGCACGTCGTCGAAATCCTGGCGGGTAAGCTCCGCATAGGGCTCGGCGGAGGCGACTTCGGCATAAAGATCATCGGCCGCCACCGGGCCGGCGCAGGTCATGCCGAGCACATGCTGGGCGAGCACATCGAGCGCGCCGGAGCGCACCACCGTGCTGTCCTGCGCCCCCGCGCGCACCGCCTCCAGCGCGGCGCGGCATTCCAGAACCTCGAACCGGTTGGCCGGCACCAGCACGGCGCGCGAGGGCTCATCCAGCCGGTGATTGGCCCGGCCGATGCGCTGCATGAGGCGCGAGGAGCCCTTGGGCGCGCCGACATTGATGACCAGATCGACCGCGCCCCAGTCGATGCCGAGATCGAGCGAGGAGGTGCAGACCACCGCTTTCAGCCGGCCCTCGCCCATCGCCGCCTCGACCTTGCGGCGCTGCCCGACATCGAGCGAGCCGTGATGCAGGGCGATCGGCAGATTGGCCTCGTTGACGTGCCAGAGCTCCTGAAACAGCAGCTCGGCCTGCATCCGCGTGTTGACGAAGACCAGCGTCGTCGTGTTGGCGGTGATGAGACGGTAGATTTCCTTGAGCGCATGGCGCGCCGTATGGCCGGCCCAGGGCACATGGGCGGCGCTGTCCAGCATGGACAGGCTGGGCGCGGCGCCCGCTTCCGCCACCACCACATCGCCCATCTCATGAGCCCCCCTCTGCGGCACCAGCCAGCGGCGCAGCGTGTCCGGGTCGGCCACCGTGGCCGACAGCCCGACCGTCTGCGCCAGCGGGGCGATGGCCCGCAGCCGAGCGAGGCCGAGGCTGAGCAGGTCGCCGCGCTTGGAGCCGGCCAGCGCGTGGAGTTCATCCAGCACGATGCGCCGGAGATCGCCGAACAGCGGCTCGGCGTCGGCGGAGGCGAGCAGCAGCGCGATCTGCTCGGGCGTGGTCAGCAGGATATCCGGCGGATCACGGCGCTGGCGCTGGCGGCGCGAGGCCGGCGTGTCGCCGGTGCGGGTCTCGATGCGGATCGGCAGGCGCATTTCCTCCGCCGGGCGCTCCAGATTGCGCGCCACATCGACCGCCAGCGCCTTGAGCGGGGAGATGTAGAGCGTGTGGACGCCGGTCGGGCGCACGCTGTTGCGCGCGGTGGGGCGCTCGGCCAGCTCGACGAGGCTCGGCAGAAAGCCGGCCAGCGTCTTCCCTGCGCCGGTGGGAGCGATCAGCAGGGTGGAGCGGCCGTCGCGCGCCTTCTCCAAGAGTTCCAGCTGATGCGCACGCGGCGCCCAGCCCCGCCCGGCGAACCAGCGGCGGAAGATGTCGGGCAGGAGATCGTCAGGGCGTTCGGAATCGCGTGGGGGCACCGGGCAAAGCTAATGGCTCGGGGCGGAATTGCGAGGGGCGGTGAGCGCAAGGGCCGTCATGCCTACGTCATCCCCGGGCTTGGCCCGGGGATCCACGACTATCCGCGAGCGCGGAGGGGACGAAGACGAGGATGGCCGGGCCATGCGATGACCCGCCCAACTCCTCCCAACGGCGAGAGTCCCTTTCCACCGCGGGCCGCGTGGGAAGGGGGCGGTTCAAATGCTGAAATCGCGACGCGTCGTGCCTGGGCGAACGCCGTGGATGAAATCGGCGAGCCCCGTGCCGATGCTGCGCGCGAGGTCGCCCAGCTCCTGCGCGGCGTAGTGCCAGACGACGAGGCTGAGAGCGATGTTAAGGGCGGCGATCAGCGCCGGTCCCTGCCACTCCCGCTGATGCAGCCGGGCCGGATCCTGCGCGACCTTGATGCTGACGATCGCAAGAGACGCCACCGGCGGTCCGATGACCAGCGGAATCCAGGCCAGCACCCGCGCCACGTCGGGCAGGCTGAGGCTGGCGAGCTGGCGGCCGAACAGCAGCGACATCAGTCGGTTGACGCTACTGTTGGCGGCGACGTCGGCCATGGGAATGAAGCTGCGGCAATTCTCGCAGGTGGTCGTCTGCGCGGAGATGGGAAAGCCGCAATGCGGGCACCGCAGCATCGCGGGCAGACGCTCGCGATTCAACGATAGCCCCCTGCGGCCGCCGCCGCCAGATTGCGGAGGTAACGCTCATTCATCGCCTTGGCGGTCTGGTAGGCATCGATCCACGACCAGATGTTGATGATCCAGCCGAGAAACACGAACCAAAGCAGGATGCAGGCGAAGAACATGAAAATGCCCTTGCCGATCTGCCCATTGTAAAGCTGCCCCGCCCCGACAATGACGATGGACAGCAGAAGAGCGACGCCCGCCGACTTCGCCCCGGCCGCGCCGGGATCGAGAATAACGACGGAACTCGGGCGCGGCTCCGAAATCTGGTTGGTGACCTGCACCACGGTCGAGCCCGGTGCGGCGTTGATCGGCCCGGACGGAGGCGGGGGCGAGGACGGCGCCGCGCGCGGAGCGAACAACCCTTTCAGCGCGCCATCATCTGCGGCCTTCACCCACACTTCAGAGCCGAGCCGCACCACCTCGGTATCGGCCGCCAGACGCCCCTCGCGGACGAAATCGCGCAATTGGTGGCCGGTGAAGGGGCCAAACACCTGCCCGTCCATATGGGTGTACCATTGACCGTCCAGAGGATGCGGCGGGGGCTGGGAAACGGCAGAGCTGACATTAGGACCGGTGGGTGTCACCGGTGGGTTGGCAGAAAAATCGTTGCTGCTCATACGTGCCCCCGTTCTTGCTGGCATCATTCGGTAACATTTGACCTTCGTCAACCAGAAGCACCCCAAGAACGCAGCCCGCAGCCTGAGGCTGCGCATGTTGCGCGCGGAAAACTCGGCCCCCTCACCCCTCCCGCTGCGCCACCACCACCAGCCCCGGCACCGGCTGATCCTTCTCCGTCCGCGTCGATTGCGCGGCGCAGGAGATGAGGGTGAGGCCGGCGGCGGCGAGCGTGGCGCGGACATAGTTCTCGGCATGGGCGAAGCGCAGCGTGTCGCGCAGGAGGATGCCGGCGCCGTCATGCGTCTCGACGGTGAAAGCCAGCAGCCCGCCCCGTTCCAGCACGCGGGCGCTCTCGGCGAGGATGGGGCCGAGGTCGTCGAGATAGCAGAAGGCGTCGCCGGCGAAGATCAGATCGGTATCCTCCGCCGGGCGCTCTTTCAGGAAGGCCACCATCTCGCCCGCCACCGCCCGCTCATAGACGCCGCGCCGCCGGGCCAGTGCGATCATGTTGGGCGAGAGATCGACGCCCTCCAGCGCCCCGACATGATCGGCGAGGCGCGCCGCCACCAGCCCGGTGCCGCAGCCCAGATCCAGCCCGCGCCCGAAGGCATAGGGGCGGGCGAGCGCGGCGCAGGCGTCGGACAGGGCCGCGTGGATAAGCTCCGGCCCGCGATAGCCGAGCCGGGCGAGCGCCGCGTCGAAGCGATCGGCATATTGATCGAACAGGGTCCGCACATAGGCTTCGCTCATGCCGAAGCTTGTGCTGGCGGCGCCGCCCGCTTCCGGCAGCGTGCCGCCGAGGCGCACAACGTGCAGGCCGGCGCCCAGCGTGTCGGCCGGATCGAGATCGAGCACCCTCTCATAGGCGGCGCGGGCGGTCTCCCCCTCGCCCAGCGCCTCGCGGGCCTGCCCGAGCAGGAACCAGCCGGGGGCGTAATCGGCCGTGCGTGCCACCGCCTCGTCGAGCAGCGCGGCGGCATCGGCCGCGTTGCCCTCCGCCATCAGGGCGCGCGCCCAGTCCATCCGGCGGTCCACGGTCGGGTTACCGGACGAGAGGATCAGCCGGGCGGGGCTCATGAGAGGTTCTTTCAGGGGGCTCGCGGAAAGTCGCGGCGCCGCCCTATATATCGTGGACGATGCGCCCGGAAGAGCTTCTCCACTCCACGCCCCAAGGCCTTTATTCGCCGGCCGGCGATTTCTTCATCGACCCGACGCGCCCCGTGCCGCGGGCGCTCATCACCCATGGCCATTCCGACCATGCCCGCGCCGGCCACGGCGCCGTGCTGGCGACGCGGCAGACGCTCGACATCATGGCGATCCGCTATGGCGCGGCCTTCGCCGGCACGACGCAGGCGAGCGCCTATGGCGAGAGCGTCAGCGTGAACGGTGTGGCCGTCACCTTTCACCCCGCCGGGCATATTCTGGGCAGCGCGCAGATCCTGCTGGAGAAGGACGGCTGCCGCATCGTCGCCTCCGGCGATTACAAGCCGGGGGAGGACCCAACCGCCGCGCCCTTCGCGCCGGTGCGCTGTCATGTCTTCATCTCCGAGGCGACCTTCGGCCTGCCGGTATTCCGACACCCCGAGCCGGCCGACGAGATCGCCAAGCTGATGCAATCGCTCGCGCTGTTCCCGGAGCGGGCGCATCTGGTCGGCGCCTATGCGCTGGGCAAGGCGCAGCGGGTGATGGCGCTGCTGCGTGCCGCCGGTCATGAGCGGCCGATCCTGCTGCATGGGGCGATGGAAAAGCTCACCGCCTATTATCAATCCGAAGGTATCGACCTCGGCGAGGTCAGCCCCGCGCGCGGGCTCAAAGGGGCGGAACTCGCCGGCGCGGTGGTGCTGTGCCCGCCAAGTTCGCTCACCGATGTGTGGTCGCGACGCTTTCCCGATCCCGTCACCGCCTTTGCCTCCGGCTGGATGCGCATCCGCGCCCGCGCCCGTCAGAACGGCGTCGAGCTGCCGCTCATCATCTCCGACCATGCCGACTGGGACGACCTTCAGGCCTCCATCCTCGCCACCGGCTGCGAGGAACTCTGGGTCACCCATGGCCAGGAGGATGCGCTGGTGCATTGGGCTGGGCTCGCCGGGCTGCGCGCCCGCCCGCTGCACATGGTCGGCTATGGGGAAGAGGAGGCGGAAAACGCCGCCGCCGAGGCCACCGCGATCGCGGAGGAGACAGCAGGGGAGACGTCGGCATGAACCGCTTCGCCGCGCTGCTCGACCGCCTCGCCTATGAGCCGCGCCGTAACGGCAAGATCCGGCTGATCGCCGATTATTTCCGCCACACCCCAGACCCCGAGCGCGGATGGGCGCTGGCCGCGCTCACCGAGGCTCTGTCCTTCCGCAACGCCAAGCCGGGGCTGATCCGCCAGCTCATCATGGAGCGCACCGACCCGGTGCTGTTCGCGCTGTCCTATGACTATGTCGGCGACCTCTCCGAGACCGTCGCGCTGATGTGGCCGGCGCCGCCGCGGGGGGAGGGCCCCTCACCCCACCCTCTCCCCCACGGGGAGAGGGCTTTGGAAGCGACCGACCGAGCCCCCTCTCCCCCTCGGGGAGAGGGTTGGGGTGAGGGGGAGCCCGCCTCCCCCACCTCCGACGTCCCCCTGTCCGCCATCGTCCACGCCTTCACCCATATGGGCCGGGCGGAAATGCCCGCTGTGCTGGCAAGCCTGCTCGACCGGCTGGACGAGACCGGGCGCTGGGCGCTGTTGAAGCTCATCACCGGCGGGCTGCGCATCGGCGTGTCGGCGCGCCTTGCCAAGACGGCGGTGGCGGCGCTGGGCGCGCGCACGCCGGATGAGATCGAGCTGGTCTGGCCCGGCCTCGCCCCGCCCTATGAGGCGCTGTTCGCCTGGGCCGAGGGGCATGGCGAGAAGCCCGAGACCGAAGACCCGGCCCCGTTCCGCCCGGTGATGCTCTCCCACCCGATCGAAGATGCCGATTTCGCGACGCTCGACCCCGCCGATTTCCGCGCCGAGTGGAAATGGGACGGCATCCGCGTGCAGGCGGTGCGGGCCGCCGGGCCGGATGGCCGGCACGTCACCCGGCTCTACAGCCGCACCGGTGAGGACATTTCCGGCGCCTTCCCCGATCTTGCCGAGGCTCTCGCCTTTGACGGCGCGGTGGACGGCGAATTGCTGATTCTGCGCGAGGGGCGCGTGCAATCCTTCAACGTGCTGCAGCAGCGGCTGAACCGGAAAGTGGTCTCAGCCAAGCTGATCGCCGAGTTCCCCGCCCATATCCGCGCCTATGATCTGCTGGTCGAGGTCGGCGAGGATCTGCGCGACCTGCCCTTTGACGCGCGCCGCGCCCGGCTCGCCGCACTCATCGCCGCGCATCCCACCGAAGGGCGGCTCGACCTCTCCCCGCTCGTGCCATTCGCCACATGGGACGAGCTGGCGAGCGCCCGCGCCGACCCGGCCGCGCATGGCGCG
The DNA here is from genome assembly GCF_018449475.1 of Ancylobacter radicis. Classification (GTDB taxonomy): domain Bacteria; phylum Pseudomonadota; class Alphaproteobacteria; order Rhizobiales; family Xanthobacteraceae; genus Ancylobacter; species Ancylobacter radicis. The sequence goes on from NZ_JAHCQH010000015.1 coordinate 27,598, forward strand.
GGGGAGGATGCGGAAGCGGTGGAGGGCGTGATGCTGAAGCGCGCCGACACGCCCTATCTGCCCGGTCGCCCCAAGGGCCCATGGTGGAAATGGAAGCGCGACCCGCACAGCGTCGATGCCGTGCTGATGTACGCCCAGCGCGGCCACGGCAAGCGCTCCTCCTATTATTCCGACTACACGTTCGGCGTCTGGACCGGCGAGCGTTCCGGCGAGGGCGAACTGGTGCCGGTCGGCAAGGCCTATTTCGGCTTCACCGATGCCGAGCTGATCGAGATCGACCGCTTCGTGCGCCGCCACACGGTGAACCGCTTCGGCCCGGTGCGCGAGGTGGTGCACACGCCAACCGAAGGGCTGGTGCTGGAAGTCGCCTTTGAGGGGCTGGCGCGCTCGACCCGCCACCGCTCGGGCCTCGCCATGCGCTTTCCCCGCATCGCCCGCCTGCGCTGGGACAAGCCGCCGGGAGAGGCCGACCGGCTGGAGACGCTGGAAGCGATGATTGAGGGCGGCCTCAGGCGCGCAGCAACCGTTTGAGAGCCGCGAGCGGTCCCGACCCCGCCGATGGCCGGCGCGGCGGCTTGATGATGAGTCCCTGCCCCGTCGGCAGGGACAGGACGCCAACGCCGAATTTCTTGACGCACGCATCCATGCCCAGCTTTTGCTGTCGGTATCCGACATAGGCGTAGTCGTCGAGCAGCACGACGGCACCGTCCGACAGCCGGTCCCAGAGATATTCCAGCGCCGCGACCTCCGGCGGCATGCAGTTCATGTCGATGCTCAGAAAGGCGATCTGCCGCGCCTTGATCTGGTCGAGCGTCTCCGGCACGGCGCCGACGATGATCTTGTGGTTCTTCCATTCCGCGAAGTTCGCGATCGCCGCCTCGGCGGAGGTCAGGTAGAAGCCGCTCTCAATAGTTTTCTTGTTCTTGTCCAATATGCCTTCCGCCCGCTCCTCGTCGGAAATATAGCGCGGGTCGATGCCATTAAACGTATCGAGCAGGTAGAAGGTCCTCCCGGTACGGTCCCAGTCCAGCAACTCCATGATGGCCGAACTGAGAAACCCCTTATTGACGCCGCACTCGACGAAGTCTCCCGGCAGCTTGCTGGCCGTATGGGCGGCCCACAGACCTACATGAACGCGCCAATGCCACCGGTAATCGGTTTCTGCCGCTTTGACGCCGCGCGCATAAGCGCGCCGGAACGCCGGATCGTTCATAAATTCATGATTGTGCCGCGTCGTCAGGGCGTCCTGATCGTACAGGTCGAGCGGCGAGACTTCCGCTGGCTCGTCGGAAATGGGAGGAGCAGACATCGGAGGCGCCTCTTCGATCGGACAAGGAACGGGTTCTGCAATCACTTGAAAAATCGGGGCGTCACCGGGCCGGGCGACCGACCAGGCGAGGCCCGACGGATAGTCGACGACCTCCAACTGGATAGACGTGGCTCCCGCTTCCGCGAGAAGGGTCCAGATGTCCGCGCCGAACTCGCTATGGACGATATAGTCCTCCGGCTGCGTGTCCGGCGAGCCGTGATAGCTGGGCGGCAGGCCATCGCGCCGGCGGGTCAGGCGGCCGACGATCACGGGGGCGGTGAAGCACATCCGGCCACCGGGCTTTAGCACGCGCAGGCATTCGCGCAGCGCCGCCGCCGGATCGGGGATGTGCTCAAGCGTGTCGGAGTGGAACACCAGATCGAAGGTGCCGTCGGCAATCGACAGGTTCTGCATGTCGAAATCGGGAAAATCGGCCCGCTGGTAGCCCGGCAGCCCGGCAAAGCTCTCCGACACGCCCGCACAGCCATTCATGTCCGCCACGCGCAGGTCGCGCCACCGCTCCCCGGCGAGCACGCTCCGCAACGGCGCGGTTTCACCCATCCAGGCGAGGATCGCCCGTGCCAGCGCCATGCCGCGGATCTGGGTACCGCAGTCGCGGCATTTGGTGCCCTGCTGGTGGTTCACATAGCCGACTTCGTGAGGCGAAAGCTCCCAGGCCGCGACCAGTTCGGGCCAGAGCACGTCAGCCTTGGTGACATCGGAGCCGCCACAGACAGAGCATGAAATCAACATGGAAACTCTCGATAGCCGACGGAATCGCTACATAACAAAATACCAACTTACCCTTAGGAAGCGAAGCGGCACCAGCCTGCTTTCGCGCCGCCAGAAGGCGGCGACGTACGCCCGCGCTCCCCGCCGGCCCCCCGGCGTGCTAGGGAAGCGGATATCGACTGCCGAAGGAGCGTGAATCATGGCCGATAATCAGCTCACCCGCTGGATGGGCGGCTCGCCCGCTTGGGTGCTTATCCGGCTGCTGCTGCTCTCGCTGGTGGTGGGCGTGATCCTGTCCGCCCTCGGGCTCGACCCGATGAACATCTTTGCCAGCCTGGAAAGCCTTGTCCGCCATCTGTTCTCCTTCAGCTTCGAGGCGGTGGAGCGGCTGTGGCGCTATTTCGTGCTCGGCGCGGTGATCGTCATTCCGCTCTGGATCATCATGCGCCTCGCCAGCCGCGGGCGCTGAGCCGCCCGGCTTGACGGCCCGCCGCTGTGGCGGGAGGCTCCCCCTCCCCGGACATCAGAAGCCGGGGTGAGGGAGCAATGCATGATCACGCCAAGAGGGCCGGCCCTGTGGGCCGCTGCCGCGCTGTACCTTTTCACGATCTCCCCGCTCGCGGCGGACGGGTCGGGAGACCCGGCGGCGGCGAGTTCGTCCGACGGGGAATATAGCGACAAGGCCGGCAACCCGACCTTCAAGATCGACCAGGACGGCACGGTCGACTGGTACACATCGGTCGGCTACATCCGCTACACCGCCAATTGCATGCAGTGCCACGGGCCGGACGGGCTCGGCTCGACCTTCGCGCCCTCGCTGGTCGATGCGTTGCAGACGCTCGACTATGCGGGCTTCATGGACACGGTGACCAACGGCAAGAAGAATGTCAGCGCCAGCCAGGATCTGGTGATGCCGGCCTTCGGTAACAACCCGAACGTCATGTGCTTCATCGACGCCATCTTCGTCTATCTGCGCGCCCGCTCGGATGGCGCGCTGGGCCGGGGCCAGCCACAAAAGAACGCCCCGCGCCCCGAAGGCTACAGCGCCACCGAGAATGCCTGCATGGGGTAGCGCGTTGAGCCTCGCCAACCTCAGCCGGGGAACGGCTCGCGCGCCAGCGCGGCGGCGTTGCGGCCGGTGAGCGCGGCGAGCGTGGTCTTGTCGCGGGAAAGCCGCGTGACCAGCCCCGCCTTGATCCGCTCGGCCAGCCCCAGCCCCTCATAGACCAGGCTCGAATAGAGCTGGATCAGGCTCGCCCCGGCCTCGATCTTGGCGAGCGCGGTCTGCGGGCTGTCGATGCCGCCGACGCCGATCAGCGGGAAGCCGCCGTCGACGCGCAGGAAGGTTTCCGCCAGCATGCGGGTGGAGAGCGCAAAGAGCGGGCGCCCGGACAGGCCGCCGGTCTCGCTTTTCGCGGCCGCGCGCAGCGTGAGCGGGCGGGAAATCGTGGTGTTGGAGACGATCAGCCCGTCAATGCGCCGGCGCCTGGCCACTTCGACCACACCGTCGAGATGGGGCAGCGCGAGATCAGGCGCGATCTTCAGCAGCAGCGGGATGCCGGGCGCCGCCTCGTCGCGCGCGGCGATGACCCGGGCGAGCAGATCGTCGAGCGCGCTCTCCTCCTGTAGATCGCGCAGGCCCGGCGTGTTGGGAGAAGAGACGTTCGCGGTGAAATAGCTGGCGAGGCCGGCAAAGGCGCGGATGCCGGCGACATAATCGGCGGCGCGGTCGGTGCTGTCCTTGTTGGACCCGACATTGACGCCGACCAGACCTGGCCGGCCACGCCGCGCGGTGAGCCGGGCTTTGGCCGGACCATGGCCGCCGCTGTTGAAGCCGTAGCGGTTGATCACCGCGCGGTCCTCGACCAGGCGGAAATTGCGCGGGCGCGGATTGCCGGGCTGCGGGCGCGGCGTGATGGTGCCCACCTCGACGAAACCGAAGCCAGCGCCGAGCAGGGCGTCCGGCACCTCGGCCTCCTTGTCGAAGCCGGCGGCAAGACCCACCGGGTTCGGGAAGCGCAGGCCGAAGGCGTCCACCGCGAGGCGCGGATCATCCGCCGGAGCGGGAGCGGCCGGCAGACGGGACAGCGCGCCGATGGCGAGGCCATGGGCGGTCTCGGGGTCGAGCAGCCGGGCGAAGGGAAGCGCGAGATCGAGCAGAGCGCGCATGATTCAGCCCTCGAAGGCGGGAAAGAGATGGCGCCCATGGTCGCCGAGCGGCAGGTCGCGCACCCAGGCGACGGCCGCGAGGTCCAGCGGCGCATAAAGATGCGGGAACAGGTCGCCGCCGCGCGAGGCCTCGAAGCGCAGCGCCTCGACCGGCAGATGTTCGGTGCGCACCGCCACCAGCAGGAGATCATCCTGCCCGGCGAAGTGGCGGGCGGCGGTCTCGGCGACCTGCGCGCTGGTCGAGAAATGGATGAAGCCGTCGGCGAGGTCCACCGGCGCGCCATCAAAGCGCCCGGCTTCCTGCGCCTGCTGCCACAGCGCGCGCGGCACGATCTTGTAGATCAGAGTGGGGTGCGGGCTCACGGGCTTCCCATCATGTTGCGGCGGCGCGCCCGCTCTAGCCGCGCCGGGCCACGCTGGCAACGCCCGCGCGCGCAAGGCGGCTGGACTTTGGCGACAATAGGGTATAATTCCTATTTACCTGATAAAAATCCGGCGGCTCCGACCATGCTAACCCATGCCCAGATCTGGCGCGCCGTCGACCGGCTGGCCGAGCGCCAGGGCCTCAGCGCCTCGGCGCTGGCCAAGCGGGCGGGGCTCGACGCCACCACTTTCAACCGCTCCAAGCGCACCACGGCGGACGGGCATCTGCGCTGGCCCTCCACCGAGAGCATCGCCAAGATCCTCGCGGCCACCGCGACCAGCCTCGACGATTTCATGGGGCTGATCGAGGGCGGCGCGACGGGGCGGCGCGCGATCCCGCTGATCGGCTTCGCGCAGGCGGGCGCCGGCGGCTTTTTCGACGATGCCGGTTTTCCGGTCGGCGGCGCCTGGGACGAGATCGCCTTTCCCAATGTCGCCGACGAGCATGCCTATGCGCTGGAGATCGCCGGCGATTCCATGCTGCCGCTCTACCGCGACGGCGATGTCGTGGTGGTCTCGCCAGCGGCGCCCGTGCGCCGGGGCGACCGGGTGATCGTCAAGACGCGCGAGGGCGAGGTGCTGGCCAAGGAGCTGAAGCGCCGCACCGCGCGCACGCTGGAACTGCGCTCGCTCAACCCGGAGCATCCCGACCGCAGCTTCACGGAAGGCGAGATCGCCTGGGTCGCCCGCGTGCTGTGGGCGAGCCAGTAGCGACCAAAGCTCACCTACGAAAACGGCCCCTTGCGGGGCCGCTTCCCTTGCCAAGGACCGAGCCGATCAGCGGCAGGGCACGCTCACCGTGCGGCCATACGAGTCGCGGGTATAGCAGTCGCCCGGAGAGGTCGCCGCGCCGATAACCGCGCCGGTGCCCGCGCCGATGGCGCCACCGATCGCCGCACCCGTGCCGCCGCCGGCGATGCCGCCGATAATGGCGCCCGTGCCGCCGCCGATGAGTGCGCCACCCGCCGTGCGACGCTCGGTGGTGGTGCAGGCCGCGGCGCTGAGCGCGACGGCGCAGATGGCAATGATCTTGAGCATGTTCTTCCTCTCCAGACTGGGCCCTGTCTTGTCCGGCCGCGCATATGCGACCGCCGAAGTCCGCCGATTAAACGCACAAGGAGGGACTAGGTTCCTCCGTACCCCTACGTATAAGATCGGGCCTTACCTACGGAAATGATGCGGATTATCATAATATATACATAGTTTTCACGGTAATACGTGACGCATCGTGCCCGCCAGCGCAGGAGAGACGCATGACCATCCGCCTTGGGGACGTGGTTCCCGATTTCGAAGCCGAGACCACCGAAGGCCCGATCCGCTTCCACGACTGGCTGGGGGATTCCTGGGGCGTGCTGTTCTCCCACCCGAAGAACTTCACCCCGGTCTGCACCACCGAGCTTGGCCAGGTGGCCCGGCTGAAGCCGGAATTCGACCGCCGCAATGTCAAGGTGATCGGCCTCTCGGTCGACCCGCTCGACGCCCACGCCAAATGGGCCGACGACATCGCCGAGACGCAGGGCTATGCGCCGAACTTCCCGCTGATCGCCGACCCGGACCGCACGGTGTCCGGGCTCTATGACATGATCCACCCCAACGCCTCCGACACGATGACGGTGCGCTCGGTGTTCGTCGTCGGCCCCGACAAGAAGCTGAAGCTCTCCCTCACCTATCCGGCGAGCGCGGGCCGCAACTTCGACGAGATCCTGCGGGTGATCGATTCGCTCCAGCTCACCGCCCAGCACGCCGTCGCCACCCCGGCCAACTGGAAGGATGGCGAGGACGTGATCATCGTCCCCTCGGTCAGCGACGAGGCGGCCAAGGAGAAGTTTCCTGGCGGCTGGAAGACGCTGAAGCCCTATCTGCGCATGGTGCCCCAGCCGGGCAAGTAGGCGGGCGCTCGCGTGGGGCGGCAGCGGTTTGTCACCGCCCGCCCCTCAGTCCAGATTCTTGCAGTATTCGATGAAGCCCGGCCGATCGGCCAGCGTGTTGTAGAGCCGCTGCGCGGTGGTGTTGGTCTCGTGGGTCAGCCAGTACACCCTGGCGCAGCCGCGCCGGGCCGCCTCGGCATAGACATGCTCGATCAGCGCCCGGCCGGCGCCCTTGCCGCGCGCGGCATCGGTGACGAACAGATCGTTCAGATAGCAATAATCCTGCACGCTCCAGGTCGAGCGGTGGGACAGCGCGTGAACGAGGCCGAGCGGCGTCTCGCCCGCAAAAGCCAGCGCCCCCCACATCGGCTCCGCCGGATCGGTCAGGCGGGCGAAGGTGGTGCGGCTGGTCGCCTCTGGCAGGCTGGCCTCGTAGAAGGTCAGATAGCCCTGCCAGAGCGGCGCCCACACGGCGTAGTCCTCCGCCGCCAGCGGCCGGATGGTGATGCCTGCGTCGCTCATGCGAGTACCCTGCCCTTTTCCAACGCCGCGCCGCGCAGAAATTCCCCGGAGGGCATGGCGCGGCTGCCGGCCTTCTGAACCTCGGTGAGGCGCACCGCGCCCTCACCGCAAGCAATGGTCAGATCATCGGCCAGCACCGTGCCCGGCGCGCCGGAACCCGTCGCCAGCGTCGAGCGCAGCACCTTCACCCGCGCGCCCTCAAGCTCGAACCACGCGCCGGGAAAGGGCGAGAGGCCGCGAATATGATCGTGCACCGCCGTGGCCGGGCGGCTCCAGTCGATGCGGGTCTCGGCCTTGTCGATCTTGGCGGCGTAAGTCACGCCGTCTTCCGGCTGCGGCGTGAAATTCAGACCGCCGCGCTCCAGCGCCGCCAGCGCCCGGCCCATCAGATCGGCGCCGACGATCATCAGCCGGTCATGCAACTCGCCCGCCGTCATGTCCGGCCCGATGGCGACGCGCTCGACAAGGCCGACCGGACCGGTGTCGAGCCCGGCTTCCATCTTCATCACCGCAACGCCGCTCTCGGCATCGCCGGCCATAATGGCGCGCTGGATCGGGGCGGCACCGCGCCAGCGCGGCAGCAGCGAGGCGTGCAGATTGAGGCAGCCGAGCGCCGGCAGGTCGAGGATGTTCTGCGGCAGGATGCGGCCATAGGCGACCACCACGGCGACATCGGCCTCATGGGCGGCGAAGGTCTCCGCCGCCTCGGGTGTGCGCAGGCTCGCGGGAGTCAGCACGGGCACGCCGAGCTTTTCCGCCGCGCGGTGCACCGGCGAGGGCACGAGATCGAGCCCGCGGCGCCCGCCCGCCGCCGGGGCGCGGGTGTAGCAGGCGACCACCTCATGGCCGGTGCCGACGATTTCCGCGAGCGTGGAGACCGCGAAATCGGGCGTGCCCATGAAGACGATGCGCATGAGGAGCCCTTCCGGGAGGCGTTGAGGGGCGGGAGGCGCGGCGGGCTCAGGCCCCGTCGCGCTCCTTCTGCTTGGCGAGCTTGGTGAATTTGGCCGTCACCCGGTCACGCTTCAGCTTGGAGATGTGGTCGATGAACAGCACGCCGTTGAGATGGTCGATCTCGTGCTGGACGCAGGTGGCGAGCAGGCCGTCGGCGTCGATCTCGCGGGTCTCGCCGTTGAGATCCATGTAGCGCACCTTGACCTGCGCCGGGCGCTCGACATCGGCATAATATTCCGGGATCGACAGGCAGCCTTCCTGATAGACGGAAAGCTCCTGCGAGGCGCCGACGATTTCGGGATTGATCAGCACGATCGGGTTCTTCGCCTCGTCGCTGTCATCCTCGCTCTCGCGGCGACCGACATCGACGGTGACGATGCGTTCGGGAATGCCGAGCTGGATCGCGGCAAGGCCGATGCCCGGCGCGTCATACATGGTCTCGAACATGTCCTCGACGATGGCGCGCACGCGCGCATCCACGCGCGCGACGGGATCGGAGATCAGCCGGAGCCGGGAATCGGGGAGGATGACGAGCGGGCGTATCGACATGCCGTCCAGATAATCGCTGGCCGATGGCCGGTCAACGGCGCCCGCGCGGGCGCCGTACCGATGTTCACTCTCTGTTCGCGCGGCGCGGAAAATCTGCTAGAAGGCCTGATGGATCAGGTTCTCTTCCTCCTCGGCAGCCAGCCGGTGACGCTGGCGCACGCGCTGATCGCCGGCGCCGCGCTGGGCTTTCTCATGCTGCTCGCCGTGCTGCGGGCGGTGGCGCGCGCGGCACGGCACAGCGCGGAGGAGGCCGACGAGCAGGCCCGCCGGGCGGAGGACCTAGAGGCCCGGCTGATCGAGCTGGCGCGGACCCAGGCGGAGACCGTCGGGCGCGTGCAGTCCATGGCCGAGGTGCTGGCGCATCGCCAGGGCGAACTGGCCCGCGCGGTGGCCGAGCGGCTCGACGCCTCCTCGCACCGGGTGGGTGAAAGTCTCGCCCGCTCCGCCGAGGCGACGCATGAGAATCTCACCCGGCTCAATGAGCGCCTCGCGCTGGTCGATCAGGCCCGCGCCAGCCTTGGCGAACTCTCCGGCCAGGTGATGAGCCTGCGCGAGACATTGTCAAACAAGCAGGCGCGCGGCGCCTTCGGCGAGGGGCGGCTGCAGGCGATCATCGCCGACGGCCTGCCGCGCGACAGCTTCGCCTTCCAGCACACGCTGGCCAATGGACGCCGGGCCGACTGCGCGATTTTCCTGCCCGGCGACAAGCGCCCGCTGCTGGTCGACTCCAAATTCCCGCTGGAGGCCATCACCGCCTATCGCGAGGCGCCGACGCCCGAGGCCCGCAAGCAGGCCGAGACGCGGCTGAAGGGCGATGTCGGCAAGCATGTGAAGGACATTGCCGAGCGTTACCTCATCAGCGGCGAGACGCAGGACATCGCCATGATGTTCGTGCCGTCCGAGTCCGTCTATGGCGAGTTGCACGAGCATTTCGACGAATTGATCCAGCAGGCCTTCCGCGCCCGCGTCATCCTCGTCTCGCCCTCGCTGCTGATGCTGGCGGTGCAGGTGGTGCAGGCGATCTGCAAGGATGCGCGGATGCGCGAGCAGGCCGACCTCATCCGCGCCGAATGCGGCAAGCTGGTTGCCGATGTGATGCGGCTGCGCGACCGGGTGGGCAATCTGCAGAAGCATTTCGTGCAGGTGAATGACGACGTGGCGCAGGCCCTCACCTCCGCCGACAAGATCGCCCGGCGCGGCGCGCGCATCGAGCAACTGGAATTCGACGGCGAGCCGATCCCCCCCACCGACACGCTGCCCATGGGCGACGGGCTGCGCCAGATGCGCGGCGCGGCGGAGTAGGCGGGGCCCCCGACACCCCCTCGAACGTCAGGACCGTCCCCGGACTTGATCCGGGGATCAGCCCGGCCATCCATGCATTGCCGCGCATGAACCGGGCCGAAGTCATGGATCCCCGGGTCAAGCCCGGGGATGACGGCGTTCCTGTGGGACGGGACTTTTGGTGTGGGGGAGGATTGGGTATCCTCGCGCGACCATCCCCGCCCGCCGTCAGGACCGGACTTGACCCGGCCATCCACGTCTTTCCTCCCGACGCACCCGGCCGAACACGCGCCCCGCCCCCTGCCCGCTTCCTGTGCGGCATCGTGCGAACTTGAATCGGTCCAACTCGTATCTGATGTGAAAGCTGATAGTCTGATAGAAACGTTCTATCGTACGTGTCAGGAAGTATTGCGTGATCGACCGGTTCGAACTTCTGCTCGCCCTCGCCAAGGAGCGCCATTTCGGCCGCGCCGCCGAGGCCTGCGGCGTGACCCAGCCCACCCTTTCCGCCGGCCTGAAGCAGCTTGAGGAGCAGCTCGGCGTCCGTCTGGTCGAGCGCGGCTCGCGCTTCATCGGCTTCACGCCGGAGGGCGAGCGGGCGCTGGACTGGGCCCGCCGGGTCATCGGCGACGTGCGCGCCATGCGCCAGGAAATCGCCGGCATGCGCAAGGGCCTGTCCGGCCATCTGCGCATCGCCGCCATTCCCACCGCCATGCCCATGCTCTCGGAACTGACCACGCCGTTCCGCGAGAAGCACGCCGATGTGCGCTTCACGCTGATGTCGGCCAGCTCGAACGAGGTGCTGCGGCTGATCGAGAATCTCGAAGCCGATGCCGGCGTCACCTATCTCGACAATGACCCGGTCGGGCGGCTGAAGACCTTTCCGCTCTACAAGGAAGGCTACCGCTTCCTCACCTCGGTCGATTCCCCGCTCGGCGACCGGGCGCAGGTGACCTGGCAGGAAATCGGCCAGGTGCCGCTCTGCCTGCTCACCCCGGACATGCAGAACCGCCGCATCGTCGACAAGCAGCTCGCCGAGGCCGGGCACCGGGTGACGCCGATGCTGGAGGCCAATTCCACCATCGCCCTGCTCTCCCATGTGCGCACCGGCAAATGGGCGAGCGTGGTAGCCAAGACGCTGGCCGATGTGTTCGCCTTCCCGCCCAGCATCCGCTCGATCCCGATCGTCGAACCGGAGGTCTCGCACCAGATGGGCCTCGTGGTGCTGGACCGCGAGCCGATGACGCCGACCGTCACCGCTTTGGTGGCGGAAGCCCGCGCCATTGCGCCGGTGCTGGCGACCCGTATCTGACAGACCTCGCAGTGCGGGAACCTGTGCCGGCTACGCTCGTTGTCCCCGCGACGCGGCGCAGGCCGCTTTTGCAAGGCGGCCACCCGCCGCCTCATCTTCGGAGGCATCCCATGCTGGGTTGGGCACTTACCTTTCTCGTCGTCGCGCTGATCGCGGCGGTGCTGGGCTTTGGCGGCATCGCCGGCACGGCCATCGAAATCGCCAAGATCATCTTCTTCGTGGCGATCATCCTGTTTCTGGTCTCCGCCGTCATCGGCATGTTCCGGGGCCGCAGCCGGGCTCCCTGAGCCCGGCAACAGCGCGACCGCAAAAAGCCCCGGCCATGGACCGGGGCTTTTTCCTGTGCGTCGGGCATCGACCAGAGGCGCTGACACGCGCGCATCATCGCCCGCCCGCGCGGACGGCCGGCGTCATGTCGAAGAGAGCGGCGATAAGGAGAAGGTTCCGGCTCAGAGCCGGTCGCTGGCCGTCATGATGGCCTGGGTGGTCTTGTCGGGACCGAAATCCCCGGCATCTTCAATCGCCAGCAATTCGCCCAGACGCTTGCGCGCCCGGTTCACGCGGCTCTTGATGGTGCCCACCGCGCATTGGCAGATCTCGGCAGCCTCCTCATAGGAGAAGCCGGACGCGCCGACGAGCACAAGGGCTTCGCGCTGGTCGGACGGCAGCTTGTCGAGCGCGGTGCGGAAATCCTCGAAGTCCAGATGCGTGTTCTGGTCGGGATTTGTCGTCAGCGTCGCGGCGAAGGCGCCATCGGAATCGGGCACCTCGCGGCGCCGCTTGCGGTACTCGGACCGGAAGAGATTGCGCAGGATGGTGAACAGCCACGCGGGAAGGTTGGTCCCGGTGCGGAAGCTGTTGATGTTGGCGAAGGCGCGCAGCAGCGTCTCCTGCACGAGATCATCCGCGCGATCGACATTGCCGCTGAGCGAGATGGCGAACGCGCGCAGATTCGGAATGGCCGCGATGATTTCATCGCGCAGCACAGGGTCGAACTGGCTCACTTCTCGCCTCCGTCCTCGCCCGACTGAGCCTTCGTAGCCGGCTTGTCGAGTTGGGAGAGAAGATCGAGGAAACGATCAGGCACGCCCTGACGCACCACGTCATCATACATGGCGCGCAGATGCTGGCCGATCTTGGCCTGAATGTCGTTGCCGAGTGCGGTACCCGCATGTCCCGGCAGGGGAGTGCTGGTCAACGCCTCCGCGCTGCCCGCCTGTCCCCCGGACCGCTCATCATTCATCGTATGTTTTCCCGACATCGAGCCCCCGAAACGGGTAAAAGAAAAGGACGGCCCCGTCGCATGTTGCCCCTCCATAACGAGCGAGTGGCACGGCGGTTCCGGGACCATTCGAGATTTTAAGTTTATTTTGGCGGCAACCGGGAACCATGCCCTTCATATGGCGTTAATGGTTGCTTGCCTTTTCGCACTTTGGGGAGACGCGTGTGAGCACCTCGCAACTTGTCGCACAGCATCTGCCGTTCCTGCGCCGCTATGCCCGCGCGCTGAGCGGTAGCCAGTCCGCCGGCGACGCCTATGTCACGGCCCTCCTTGAAACGCTGATCGCCGACCCTTCCACGCTCGACCGCGAGGTTGAGCCGCGCGTGGCGCTGTACCGGCTGCTCACCCGGTTGTGGAATTCGGTGGCGATCAATGCCGAGATCGACCCCGCCTCGATCGAGGTTCAGGGCGAACGCCGTCTCAGCCATATAACGCCGATCGTCCGGCAGGCGTTCCTCCTCGTGTCGCTGGAAGGCTTCGGCGAGGAAGACGCCGCTTCGGTGCTCGACATCGACGTGCCGACCCTGCGCAACCTCGTGGAGGATGCCGGTCGCGAACTCGCCGCCGAGATCGCCACCGAGGTGCTCATCATCGAAGACGAGCCGTTCATCGCCCTCGATCTGGAGGGGCTGGTCGAAGGCCTCGGCCACCGCGTGAGCGGTATTGCCCGCACCCATTCCGAGGCGGTCAGCCTCGCGCGCCGCAAGCCGCCGGGCATGATCCTGGCCGACATCCAGCTCGCCGACGGCTCCTCGGGGCTCGACGCGGTGAATGAGCTGATCGAAGGGGTCGAGGTTCCGGTGATCTTCATCACCGCCTATCCCGAGCGTTTCCTCACCGGCATTCGCCCGGAGCCGGCCTTCCTCATCGCCAAGCCCTTCCAGCCGTCCACCGTCGCCGCCGTGATCAGCCAGGCTCTGTTCTTCGAGCGCAAGGCCCGTCCGCGAGAGCAGCGCGCCACGGCCTGACCCGGTAGTTAAATGTCGATCGACCTGAGCTTCATCGACAGCGCCGCGCGATGGACGACGATCGTTGCGTGCTGGGCGATGTCCGCCGGCATCTTCTATCTGATGATCCTGCGTCGCGACCTCTCCGGGCAGATGAAGCTGCTCGGCTGCCTTCTGGGCTCGCTGCTGTTGATGCTCGGCCTGCTCTCGCTGGTCGTGGCCTCGAATGTGCAGATCGCGCCCTGGATGCCGACGGCCGTGCGCACCGGCCTCGCCATCATCAACTTCATCGGCGCCATCGCCCTGTGGAGCAACCTGCGCGCCCTCGCCAACCTGCCCACCCCCGCACGGGTGGCGCAGGAGCAGCGGCGTCTGACGCTTGAACTGGCCACCGTTCTGCAACGCTACGAGATGGCGCTGCGCGGCTCCAATGTGGCGATTTTCACCCAGGACAGGGACCAGCGTTACACCTCGGTGAGCAAGCCGCTGTTCGGCCATCCCGTGGATGCCGCCGTCGGCGCGAGCGATGCCGACCTGCTGGGCGAAATGCCGGCGCAGGCGATCACGCTGCTCAAGCGCGAGGCTCTCAATGCGACGGAGCCGCGAAAGGGCGAGGTCGAGGTCGACGAGAACGGCCGCAAATGCTGGTACGACGTGCATGTCGAGCCGCTGCGCGACCTGTCGGGCCTCACTGTCGGCCTGACCGGCGCGGTGGTCGATGTGACCGACCGCAAGGAGAACGAGCAGCATCTGCGGCTCCTGATGCGCGAGCTGACGCACCGCTCGAAGAACCTGCTCGCCGTCATTCAGGCGATGGCGCGCCAGACGGCCCGCCATGCCGGCTCGATCGACGATTTCGTCGAAATCTTCAGCGCCCGTCTTCAGGCCCTGGCCCGCTCGCATGATCTGTTGGTGCAGGAAGGCTGGCACGGCGCCTCGCTGACCGACATGGTCCGCTCGCAGCTCGGCCATCATATCGACCGCGAGAACAGCCAGGTCTCGGCCGAGGGCCCGGACATCTTCCTCAAGCCCGAGGCGGCGCAGAATATTGGCCTTGCCTTGCACGAACTCTCGACCAACGCGGCCAAATATGGCGCGCTGTCGGTGCCGGGCGGGCATGTCACCATCAACTGGTCACGCCGCCTGGCCGAGGCCGGCGGTGGCTTCGAGTTGTCCTGGGCGGAAAGCGGCGGCCCGCCGGTGGAGCCGCCGCGCGGGCGTGGCTTCGGCTCGCTGGTGATCGAGCGCAATCTGGCCCGCGCGCTCGACGGCACGGTCGAGCTTGATTTCGCCCCCACCGGCTTTAGCTGCCACGTCTCCGTTCCCGAGCAGCACCTGACCGCCGGCCGCTGAACCGGCCGGCGCGACCCGACGCCCCGCACCCGCGATCAAACATTGTTGAGCCACGCCCCTCGTTGCCGGTGGACGGGAACCAGTGGGTTTGCACGACGTTAACCATGCGATCGCGGGGATGGCGGCCGTCCGGCCACCTCCCCTCCCATTTTCGACCAATATCGCTCGCGGACGAACCATCCGGCGGGGCTGCGGCCCGCGCCCGGACGGCAGGCTGTGCCTGCGTCACGCGGCTGCCGGGTGGAGAGGACCATGAACGCCTTTGCCAGTCTTGCCGGAAAAACCTCAGCCTACATGATCGGCGCCGTGTCGGGCTTCGCCATTGCCATTCCGCTCGCCGCGGTGGCGCTGGGCGCCGGCACGAGCCCCCGGATCGCCCCTGCCGGCGTTTATGGCCCGCAGACGCCGGCCCCGCAGGCCGCGACGCAGGCCCACCAGGTCAACCGCACGGCCAAGGGCGCGCGGCTCGATCTGCGGCTGCCGCAGAACCCGATGGGCAGCTCGATGATGGCCAAGAACGTGCTCCCCGCCGGCACTGCCCAGACCGCCGCCACGCACGTTGGCGCGGATGGCGCGCCGACCGCGCAGAACACGCCGGACATGCGCCCGGCCCGTGCGACACGCCCGCCCAAGGGATGCGTCTCCGCTCTCGGTCCGACCCGCTCCAGCCTCGCCACGGAAGACCTCACTATCTGCGTCGCCTCCCTCGGATAGTGCATTTTAGTCTATGCCCGCGCAGCATATTCGGGAAATTCCAGAGTGCGGGACAATTAATCGGGGAACCAGCCAACTCTTGAGACGTTTACTTTGCAAGCGGCCCACATGGTCGCGCTCACATCAAAAGTATACGCACAGGAGAAAGACGATGACCAACAAGATCGTGACGCTCACGGCCGTCGCCGCCCTGTCTCTCGCCCCGGCGGTGGCCTTTGCGCAGAGCTCGTCCCCCTCGACCACCACCCCGCCGGCCGCCAGCCCGGTCGTGCCGGATGCCGGCACCCCGCAGGCTCCCGCGTCGGAAATGCCGAACTCCCCGTCCGGCACCATGAACAACAGCGCGGCCACCACGACCGTGCCGGCCACCCCGAAATTCGTCAGCGCCCAGTCGAGCGGCCAGTGGCTCGGCTCCGACCTGATGGGCAGCGAGGTCGTGACCTCCAATGACGAGGCCCTCGGCTCGATCAGCGACGTGGTGATCGAGCGTGACGGTTCCATCGTCGCGGCGGTGATCGATGTCGGCGGCTTCCTCGGCATCGGCGCCAAGCCCGTCGCCGTCTCCTTCGAATCGCTGACCCCGACCCCGACCGATGACGGTCAGAAGATCGTGGTGGCGCTGACCAAGGAGGAGCTGAACGCGGCGCCCGAGTTCAAGTCGCTGGAAGACACCCGCAGCACGACCTCCAATACCAGCACCACCGCTCCGGCGACCACTAACTGACACGCCTGACCCGACCGTGACCGCCTCGCGCGGTTCCGCCTAGCGACGGCCGCGCGCCACGCGCCCCGTCAGGACGGACATGCCCGGCCCGCTCCCGCGGTGCCGGGCATGTCTCGTTTGGGATACCGTCTCGTTTGGGAGTGCCGATAGGACGCGGCGCACGATGACGCGGCGGCCCGGATCAGGTAAAGCGGGGGGTGATCAGCCGGACCCCCACATGACCGACACCCGCCGCCGCCGCGCCGACCATCCCTTCAAGGAACTCTTCGACCTCGAAGCCCTGCGGGTGGAACTCACCGCCCTCGCCGAGACGGTAGTGACGAGCACCACTTCGGGGCGCGAGATCGAACTTCGCGGCCAGCTCGCGCGGCGGCTGAAGCTCGCCTATCAGCAGGGGCACGCCACCGCCGAACGCTGGCTGATGGAGGAAGGCTCCGGCCGGCGCTGCGCCGAGCGGCTGTCGCGCCTGCAGGACGAGATCATCCAGCTGGTGCATGAGCTGGTGGTGCGCTTTCTCTACCCGTCCGACAATCCCTCGACCTCGGAGCGCATGGCGATCATCGCGGTCGGCGGCTATGGCCGCGGCCTGATGGCGCCGGGCTCCGACACCGACATTCTTTTCCTGCTGCCCTACAAGCAGACCGCCTGGGGCGAAAGCGTCGCCGAGGCGATGCTTTATGTGCTCTGGGACATGGGCCTGAAGGTCGGCCATGCGACGCGCTCGGTGGATGAGTGCATCCGTCAGGCCCGTGCCGACATGACCATCCGCACCGGGATTCTGGAAGCCCGGCTGCTGCTCGGCGAGCGCGCTCTGTTCGAGGAGCTGGCCACCCGCTTCGATACCGAGATCGTGCAGGGCACGGCGGCCGAATTCGTCGCCGCCAAGCTCACCGAGCGCGAGGACCGGCTGAAGCGCGGCGGCCAGTCCCGCTACGTGGTCGAGCCCAATGTGAAGGACGGCAAGGGCGGCCTGCGCGATCTGCACACGCTGTTCTGGATCGCGAAATACGTCTACCGCGTGCACGAGACGCGCCAGCTGGTCGCCAAGGGCGTGTTCAACGACGAGGAAGCGCGGCTGTTCCGGCGCTGCGAGGATTTCCTCTGGTCGGTGCGCTGCCATCTGCATTTCGTCGCCGGCAAGGCCGAGGAGCGCCTGTCCTTCGACCTCCAGCGCGAAATGGCCGAGCGGCTCGGCTATGTCTCCCATCCCGGCATGCGCGACGTCGAACGCTTCATGAAGCACTATTTCCTGGTCGCCAAGGATGTCGGCGACCTCACCGCCATCGTCTCGGCGGCGCTGGAGGAGCGGCACGACAAGCCGGTGCCCCGGCTCAACCGGATGATCGCCCGCCTGCGCCGCTCGCCGCGCCGCACCTTCAAGGAAAGCGCCGACTTCATCGTCGACAATGACCGCATCAATGTCGCCGACGCCAGCGCCTTCGGCCGCGACCCGGTCAACCTGATCCGCATCTTCCATCTCGCCGGCAAGCACGGCCTCGCCTTCCACCCGGACGCGATGCGCCTCGCCACGCGCTCGCTCAAGCTGATCGACACGCGGGTACGCGAGCACGCGGAAGCCAACCGGCTGTTTCTGGAGATCCTGTGCTCGCGGGACAGCGCCGAGATCGTGCTGCGGCGGATGAACGAGACCGGCGTGCTCGGCCGCTTCGTGCCGGAATTCGGCCGCGTGGTCGCGATGATGCAGTTCAACATGTACCACTCCTACACGGTGGACGAGCATCTCATCCGCTCGATCGGCGTGCTCACGCGCATCGAGAAGGGCGACCGGCCGGATTTCGGCCTCGCCAACGAGCTGATGCAGCAGATCAAGAACCGGCAATTGCTCTATGTCGCGACCTTCCTGCACGACATCGCCAAGGGCCGGCCGGAAGACCATTCGATCGCCGGCGCCCGCGTCGCGCGCAAGCTGTGCCCGCGCTTCGGCCTCTCGCCCAGCGACACGGACACCGTGGCCTGGCTGATCGAACAGCACCTGACCATGTCGACCATCGCGCAGTCGCGCGACCTGTCCGACCGCAAGACAATCGAGAACTTCGCCGCCGTGGTGCAGAGCCTTGAGCGGATGCGGCTGCTGGAAATCCTCACCACCGCCGACATCGCCGCCGTGGGGCCGGGCGTGTGGAACAACTGGAAATCCCAGCTCCTGCGCACGCTCTATTACGAGACCGAGCCGGTGGTCACCGGCGGTTTCTCCGAGAGCAACCGCACCCAGCGCGTCGCCCGCGCCCAGTCCGAGTTCCGCGCCGCCCTGCCCGATTGGGACGCGGCGGCGCGCGACGCCTATCTCGGCCGGCATTACCCTTCCTACTGGTTGCAGACCGACCGCGACCAGCAGATCGCCCATGCCCGCTTCATCCTGGAGGCGGAGGCGGCCGGGCGAGCCCTCGCCACCACCACCAAGACCGATCCCGCGCGCGGCATCACCGAGCTCACCGTGTTCGCGCCCGACCATCCCAAGCTGCTCGCCGTCATCGCCGGCGCCTGCGCCAGCGCCGGGGCGCATATCGTCGACGCGCAGATCAGCACCACGACGGACGGGCGCGCGCTCGACACCATCTCGCTCACCCGCGCCTTCGAGCTGGACGATGACGAACTGCGCCGCGCCGACCGCATTGCCGGGGCGATCGAGAAGGCGCTGGCCGGCGACATCCGCCTGCCCGAGGTGGTGGCGCGAAAGCTCACCAAGCGCCCGCGCGCCTTCACCGTCGAGCCCGAGGTGACGCTGAACAATAGCTGGTCGAACAAGCACACGGTGGTGGAAGTCTCCGGCCTCGACCGGCCGGGCCTGCTCTACGGCCTCACCCAGACCCTCTCGCGCCTCAACCTCAACATCGCCTCGGCACATGTCGCGACCTTCGGCGAGCGGGCGGTGGACGTGTTCTATGTCACCGATCTGATGGGCGCGAAGATCATGGGCGCCGCCCGCCACTCCGCCATCCGCCGCGCCCTGCTCGCCGTGCTCGACGCGGACGACGAGGCCAACGCGGCGTAGGGCGGCTGGCAAGGACGCGCCCGGCGCGGTATCCAAATTCCGTCGAGCCTTGCGGGAGCTGCCCCGTGCATGAAATCGCGCTGATATTGGTGTGCCTCGCTTTGGGCGTGGTGCTGCGCTGGAGCGGGCGGCTGCCGGACAATGCCGGCAAGGTGCTGGCGGGCTGGGTGATCAATGTCGCGCTGCCGGCGGCGGCGCTGGAGAGCTTCCACAAGCTCACGGTCCATCCCGACTGGTGGCTGGCGGCGGCCACGCCCTGGCTCGGCGCCTTCGTCGCCATCCTCGTTCTGGTGCCGCTGTGCCGGGCGCTCGGCTGGTCGCGCGGGCGCACCGGGGCGCTGATCCTCGGCGCCGGCTGGGGCAACACCTCCTTTGTCGGCCTGCCGATGATCGCCGCCTTCGCCGGCAGCCAATGGCTCGGCCTCGGCATCGTCATCGACCTGTTCGGCTCCTATCTCGCGCTGTCGACGCTGGGCCTTGCCATCGCCGCCGTGGCGAGCGAGGGGCGGCTGGACCTGAAGGCCGTGGGCAAGCGCATCATCACCTTCCCGCCCTTCATCGCCATCCTCATCGCCTTCGCCACCAACCATCTCGACCGGCCCGACTGGCTCGATGAGATCGTCACCGCGCTCGCCGCGACGCTCACCCCGCTGGCGCTGGCGGCGGTCGGCTACGCGCTGCGCATCGACCGGCTGAAGCAGCATCTCGCGCCGCTCGGCGTGGGGCTCACGCACCGGCTGCTCCTCGCCCCGGCGCTGCTGATCGCGATGTATGCCGCGCTCGGCGACACGGCGGACCCGGTGGCAAAGGTGGCCATGCTGGAAATGGCCATGCCGCCCATGCTCGGCGCCAGCGTCATCGCCATGGACAATGATCTGGAACCCGACCTCATCGCCGCGCTGATCGGCCTCGGCGTGCCGCTCTCCATGCTCACAGCCTTGGGCTGGTGGACGCTGATCGCCGCACTGTGAGCCTCGCCCGCCGCGCCGACTAGTTCGCCGCGCGCAGGTCGTCCAGCGCCTGACGGATCTTGGGATGATGCCGGTTGGCCCGGCTCATGGCGACGAGTTCGTCGATGGCGGCGCGCCGCTCCCCGGCCGCCTTGAGCATGTCGACAAGGGCGAGGCGCAGACCGACATCGGTGGGGCGAATGCGCGTCGCGCGCCGCGCGATCTCGATCGCCTGCCGGGGATCCGCCCGCTCCCGGAGGCGCGCTTCCGCCATCAGCGCCTGCGGGTGATCGCCGAACCGCTCGAGATAGCCGCCGATGACCTGGGCCGCCTCGTCGCGGCGACGATCCGCCTGAAGGGCGCGGGCATGGGCCAGAACCGCCGATGAGGACCGGGGATTGGCCTGCGCCGCAAGGCCGGTGAGTTCGAGCCAGGCACCTCGATCGCCGACGCGATGGTGAACCCGCGCCGCGCGGTAGAGGATTTCGCAATCCGACGGGGCCATCTCGACCGCGCGCCCGGCGGTCGCGGCCGCCTCGTCATTCCGGTGGTAGCGGCTGAGCACTTCCGCCCGCACGATCGCCCGCAGAGCCGTGCCGCCATCGAGCCGGTCCATGACCAGTTCATCACTCGCGGCCTCGTCGCCGCGTCGACGCAGATGAAGCGCGGTGCGCAGCAGGGCCTCCTGCTCGTCCTCCATCTGCTCCTGCCAGCGCCGATGGATCGCGCTGCCGCGCGCTACCGCGAAGAGATTGTGCTGGCCCCGCGCATAGGTGCCCGCGAGAGTCTCGAGCGGATGCGCCAGATAGCCGTCAATGCACCCGTTGCGGAATTCGAGGTTCTCGTAGAAGGCAAAGTTGGAACCAAAAAGCGCGTCATACTCGGCGGCGCGAGCGGGGGTGAGGGTTGCCTCGAACGCCACGGTCGGCAGTGAATCCCGGATCAGGTCGGCACCGGCGGAAAGGACCGCGTAATCCATGCCCTCGACGTCGATTTTTATCGCGTCCAGCCGGCCGTCGAGATGCCGCTCGACCAGTTCCTCGAAAGAGATGGATGCCACACCCTGTGCGGCGGGCTCGTGGCGGGCTGCACCGGTGTTGTACATCCGGTCCTCGCCGCCGAAATTCACCGCATAAAAGCCGGGCGTCGCGGAAACCACGCGATGCAGGGCGCTAGCCCAGCTCACGCCATTGGCCTCCATGTTGCGGCTGAGCAGCGCATGGGTCTCGGCTGTTCCCTCAACCGCCACCAGCCGCCCGGTGGGACCGACCCGGGTGGCAAGCGGTATCGCGAACGTGCCGACATGGGCGCCCAGATCGAGCACATGATCGCCGGGCCCGAGCGCATCCATCAGCATGGCGAGGTTGGAGCCCTGATAGGCGCCATATTCCTTGAGCTTCAGCCGGATCCCCGCATCATGGCCAAATATTTCGAAAACGCCGAACGCACCCTGAACCGCTTCGATGTTCATGACGAACTCCCAGCTTTTCCCAACGTAAATAAGAGTGCGTTACTGACTTTCGGAAGTCAAATGTAATAAATCTATTCCCTTCACGGTATTTAATAACCATTTATGGTTATATAATACTTTCAATTTACAACCTTCCTGTAGGCAACAAGACCCGCCCTATGCCTGCGCCGCCAGATCGGCGGGCGCATGACGCCCTCCCCGCCCCATTCTCTCCGCTTAACCCCCCTTTAAACGCCGTCATTTAGGGTTCGTTTACCGGCAGGGCTGGGGGTAATGCGTTTCATGTTCGGACGGCGAGGCGAGATCGAGCGGCGCGAGCCGGTGCTGGGCACGCCCGGCTTCGATGGCGACCTGCGCCTGACCGCCGACGACCGCCCGACGCTCGGCAGCAATTCCATGGCGCGCGAGCGCAGTTCCAGCGGAAACAAGGCGCGCAAGGGCGCCGCCAATGCCTCCTCCGGCGCGGCGAAGGGCGCCACGCGCGGCTCCGGTGGCGGCGGGCGACGGCGGCCGCGGCGCGGCCTGCTCGGCCGGCTGTTCTATTGGGGCGCGGTGCTCGGCCTCTGGGGCGTGATCGCGCTTGGCGGCCTCATCTTCTATGAGGCGAGCCAGCTTCCGCCGATCCAGAACATCGCCATTCCCGAGCGTCCGCCGACCGTCATCATTCAGGGCTCCGACGGCAAGGCAATCGCCACGCGCGGCGAGATGGGCGGGGCGAACGTGCCGCTGCGTGCCCTGCCGCCCTATCTGCCGCAGGCCTTCGTCGCCATCGAGGACCGGCGCTTCTATGCGCATTTCGGGCTCGACCCGCTCGGCCTAGCCCGCGCGGTGGTCGTCAACCTCACCGCCGGGCGGCTGCGCGAGGGCGGCTCGACGCTGACCCAGCAGCTCGCCAAGAACCTGTTCCTGACGCAGGAGCGCACCCTCTCGCGCAAGGTGCAGGAGCTGATTCTGTCGATCTGGCTGGAGACGAAGTACTCCAAGAACGAGATCCTCGAACTCTATATGAACCGCGTCTATTTCGGCGCGGGCGCCTATGGCGTCGAGGCGGCGGCGCAGCGTTATTTCGGCAAGTCGGCGCGGCAGGTCACGCTGTCGGAAGCGGCGATGCTCGCCGGCCTCGTCAAGTCGCCCTCCTTCCTCGCGCCGACCCGCAATCTCGATGGCGCGCAGGCCCGCGCCGAAGTGGTGCTGGGCGCCATGCGCGAGGCCGGCTTCATCTCGGCGGAGATGCAGCAGGCGGCGCTCGCCCGCCCGGCGACGCTGGCCAAGACGCAGGTGCCGGACTCCACCGGCTATGTCGCCGACTGGGTGATGGAGCAGCTCAAATCCATCATCGGCCCGATCGAGGGCGACATCATCGTCCAGACCACGGTCGATCCCGCCCTCCAGGCCGCCGCCGACAAGGCGCTGAAGGATGCGCTCGGCAAGAGCGGCAAGAAGCTCGGCGTCGAACAGGGCGCCATCGTGCTGATGGATACCGATGGCGGCGTGCGGGCGCTGGTCGGCGGGCGCTCCTATGAGGAGAGCCAGTTCAACCGTGCCATCACCGCCAAACGCCAGCCCGGTTCCTCGTTCAAGCCCTTCGTCTATCTCACCGCGATGGAGCGCGGCCTGACCCCGGAGAGCCTGCGCGAGGATGCGCCGATCCAGATCAAGGGTTGGCGGCCGGAGAACTTCTCCAAGGAGTATCGCGGCCCGGTGGACCTGAAGACCGCGCTGGCGCTGTCGCTTAACACGGTGGCGGTGCGCCTCGCCCTGGAGGTCGGGCCGGAGGCGGTGATCAAGACCGCGCACCGGCTCGGCATCGCCTCAAAGCTGGAGCCCAATGCCTCGATCGCGCTCGGCACCTCGGAAGTCTCGCTGATGGAGATGGTCGACGCCTATGCGCCCTTCGCCAATGGCGGCGTCGGCGTCACCCCGCATGTGATCGAGCGGGTGCGCGACAAGACCGGCAAGGTGCTCTACGCCTATGCCCAGCCGAGCCGGGGCATGGTGATGGCGCCCCCGCACGTCGCCATGATGAACCGGATGATGCAGGACGTGCTGCTGGTCGGCACGGCGCGGCGCGCCGATCTGCCGGGCTGGCCGGCGGCGGGCAAGACCGGCACCAGCCAGGATTACCGCGACGCCTGGTTCATCGGCTATACTGGCCGCTTCATCGCCGGGGTGTGGCTGGGCAATGACGATGCCTCGCCGACCAAGAAGGCCGGCGGCTCCGGCCTGCCGGTGGATATATGGAGCCAGGTGATGAAGGCCGCGCACAAGGACGTGCCGCCCGTCACCCTGCCCGGCGCGGGCACCTACCAGCCGGGCGGCCTGCCGCCGGGCGAGGCGCCGGAGGAGCCCGTCGTCACCGGCGGCCCGCAGCGCCCCGTGCCCGCAGCGCCCCGGCCGGGGCTGGACAACTGGCTGATCGACAAGCTGTTCGGCCGCAGCTGAGCCACGGGAAAGCGACGTTTTAGTCGTCCGCGCCGTAGCGGTGCAGCTCGGCGCCGCGCGTCTTCAGCCATGCCTCGGCCTGCGCGCGGGCGGGGAACAGCCGGTCCACCGTCGCCCAGAAGCGCGGGCCGTGGTTCATCTCCCGGCGATGCGCCACCTCATGGGCGGCGAGATAGTCGAGCACGAAGGCGGGCGCGAAGATCAGCCGCCAGGAATAGGACAGCGCCCCCTTGGCCGAGCAGGAGCCCCAGCGGCTCGCCGTGTCGCGCAGGGTGACGCGGGTGATGCTCACCCCGAGCGCGGCGGCATGGCGGCGCGAGGCTTCCAGCAGATCGCGCCTGGCCTCGCGCTTGAGAAAATCGGTGACGCGGCGGCCGACATGGGCGACCTCGCCGGCGACGCACAGCGCCGGCCCGCCCTCGACCTGCCCAACCCAGACCGTGCCGCGCGCCTCGGGAACATGGAGGATGGGATGGGGAATGCCGCGCAGCGGGATCACCGCGCCGGGCAGAAACGCCACCGCCTGCGGCAGCCGGTCCAGCCGCAGCTTGATCCAGCCGGCGTGGCGGCGGGCAAAATCATAGGCTTCGTTGACGGTGCCGCGCGCCGGCAGGGTCAGCACCACATCGCGCGTGGCCGCGCGCACACGCAGCGTATAGCGGCGGGCGCGGAGGTTGCGGCGCAGGGTGACGAGAATTTCCTCCACGCCAACCCGCACGCGAAAGGTCGCGGGTTCGGTCGCGGTGGCAGGTGAAGGCTGCGCGGGGCGGAAAAGCATCAGTCCACCGGGCCGGGGAATCCGGGCGCCATTATGACGCCTCGCGGGCCTCGCGCCAGACGCAGATTGCCGCGCGGCTCAGCGGAAGGCGCCGGATAGCCGGCGCCCTGTGCCGCCGCGTCGCTTCAGCGCGCCAGACGGCGGCGGTTGCGGTCCTGCACCGGCTGATAGGCGATGCGGGCGTGATAGGCGCAATAGGGCAGGCCCGTCTTGGTGCGGCTGCCGCAATAGAAGAAATCGGCCTTGCCGGGATCGCCCACCGGCCAGCGGCAGGTGAACTCGGTCAGGTTGAGGATGGAGCAGCGGTCCGCCATCGGCACCACATTGGAGACCGGATCGGGCATCTCCATGGGCTCCGGCTCCACCACCGGGTGGTACACCGGCGCCAGCGCCGTGTTGCCCTGCACCATGGGACGGGGGGCCGCGCCGGGCGCCACCGGGCGCGGCTTGCGCGGACGGGGCGCGGCGGCGGCAACGGCCTTGGCACGGCCCGACAGGCCGAGCCGGTGAACCTTGCCGATCACGGCGTTGCGGGTGACGCCACCCAGCTCCGCGGCGATCTGGCTGGCCGAGAGCCCTTCGGACCAGAGTTTCTTGAGCAGCTCGACGCGCTCGTCCGTCCAGTTCATCGCTGTGCCTCCTTCGCGCTCGTCGTTCCACAGGCGGAATCCCGCAGCATTCCGGCCAAGCGGGCTTGGCCGAGATGGAACGCCGCTAACGCCACTAGGGAAGGCCGCCGCACGAGATGTCGTATCTGACGAGGAGAAGGCTACAATATGCGCGGACTCACGGACAGTAGGTTCACGTCCGAAACGATTGTTTTCCCCAGTTGAGAGTCCGCGCCGCAACACTTGGGAAAGGATATGAGTCGGATCAATAACTTGAGTCGCGCGCGCCGAACAGCCTCGCCGGGCCTCGTCCACAGCGAGCGGTAATCCGCTCTGGATGCGCCGTGAAATGCCAGCCCCACGCTCCCTGTCCTTTGGGGCCGCGCAAGCGGGGCGAGGCCATAGAGCCACGCGGCCCGGCCCGATCCGCTCCTGGACAGCGCCGTGATGGTGCCGCCCCTCGGCGCCCCGGCCGGTGTTCGAGGCCGAGCCGGAGCGAAATACGGCGCACCGGCCGCCGCTTCTGCATTTGCAGCCGGTGCGCAATATTGACCCTCAAGGGTTCTTCTATAAAATCCGCGATCTCGGGTGCCGCCCCCGCAAGGGCGGCACGTTTCGTTTTTGGACCTGCCCATGTCTGATCGCGTGGGTGCATGAAGAAGAGATGGAGGGGAGTGGTGATCGACCCCGTCCTGCCGACCTATAACCGTGTGAACCTCGTATTCGAGCGGGGCGAAGGCGCCTGGCTGTTCACGCGCGACGGGCAGCGATATCTCGACTTCACCGCCGGCATTGCCGTGAACGTGCTGGGCCACGCCCATCCGCACCTCGTCGCCGCGCTCACCGAGCAGGCCGGCAAGCTCTGGCACATCTCGAACGTGTTCCGCATCGAAGGCGGCGAGCGGCTGGCCAATCGCCTCATCGAGGCGACTTTCGCCGACACCATGTTCTTCACCAATTCGGGTGCGGAAGCCCTTGAATGCGCGATCAAGATGGCGCGCAGATACCACTTCGCCAGCGGCCATCCCGAGCGCAACCGCATCATCGCCTTCAACGGCGCTTTCCATGGCCGTACGCTGGCGACCATCGCCGCCGCCGGCAACGCGAAATATCTCGAAGGCTTCGGCCCGGACATGCCGGGCTTCGACCATGTGCCGTTCGGCGATCTTGAGGCGGTGAAGGCCGCCATCACGCCGGAGACCGCCGGCATCCTGATCGAGCCGGTGCAGGGCGAGGGCGGCGTGCGCTCGGCCTCCTGGTCCTTCCTGCGCGAGCTGCGCGACTTGTGCGACGCCCATGGCATCCTGCTGATGCTGGACGAGGTACAGTGCGGCGTCGGGCGCACCGGCCGGTTCTTCGCCCATGAATGGGCCGGCATCACGCCGGACATCATGGCGGTGGCCAAGGGCATTGGCGGCGGCTTCCCGGTCGGCGCGTGCCTGGCCACGGAAGAGGCCGCCAAGGGCATGACCGCCGGCACGCATGGTTCCACCTATGGCGGCAACCCGCTCGCCATGAGCGTCGCCAATGCGGTGCTCGACGTGGTGCTGGCCGACGGCTTCATGGAGCAGGTGCAGGCCACCGCGGGCCGGCTGCGCCAGAAGCTGGCCGAGCTGAAGGACAGCCACCCGCAGGTGATCGCCGAAATTCGCGGCGAGGGCCTGCTGCTCGGCCTGCGCACCCATGTGCCCAATACCGACCTCATCGCCGCCCTGCGCGAGGAAGGCATGCTCGTGCCCGGCGCCAGCGACAATGTGGTCCGTCTCCTGCCGCCGCTGACCATTGGCGACGAGGAGATCGAGGCGGCCTTCACCCGGCTCGACGCCGCCTGCACGAAAATCGAGAGCGGCCTCAAGGTCGCTGCCGTGAAGGGAGCGGCCGCATGAGCGCGAACAACGGAGCCACGGGCAGCACCGTGAAGCATTTCCTCGACCTCGATGTGCTCAGCGCGGACGAGCTGCGCGCCTTGATGCGCTTCTCGCACGATCTCAAGAGCCGCCGCCGCGAGGTTGCCGCCGAAAAGCCGTTTGCCGGCAAGGTGCTGGCAATGGTGTTCGACCAGCCCTCGACGCGCACGCGCATTTCCTTCGATGTCGCGATGCGCCAGCTCGGCGGCGAGACGATCATGCTGACCGGCGCGGAGATGCAGCTCGGCCGCGGCGAGACCATCGCCGACACGGCCAAGGTGCTCTCGCGCTATGTCGACGCGATCATGATCCGCATCCTCGACCATGAGGCGCTCGAAGAACTCGCCGCCTATGCCAGCGTGCCGGTGATCAACGGGCTGACCCGCGAGTCCCATCCCTGCCAGATCATGGCGGATGTGATGACCTTCGAGGAGCACAAGGGCCCGATCGCCGGGCGCACCGTGGCCTGGACCGGCGACGCCAACAATGTGCTCACCTCCTGGGTCCACGCGGCGCAGCGTTTCGACTTCGCGCTGAACGTGGCCACCCCGCCGGAACTCGCGCCGCGCCCCGCCCTGATCGACTGGGCGCGCAGCACCGGCGCCAAGGTCCGATTCGGCCACAGCGCCGAGGAAGCGGTGGAGGGCGCGGATTGCGTCGTCACCGATACCTGGGTGTCGATGGGCGATGCCGAGACCGAGCGCCGGCACAATCTGCTCCAGCCCTATCAGGTCAATGGCGGGCTGATGCGGCGCGCCGCCAGCGACGCCATCTTCATGCATTGCCTGCCGGCCCATCGCGGCGAGGAAGTCACCGACGAGGTGATGGACGGCCCGCAATCGGTGGTGTTCGACGAGGCGGAGAACCGGCTGCACGCGCAGAAGGGCATCCTCGCCTGGTGCCTCGAGGGCGCGGCGGCCTGAGGCTACTCATTCGAGCGTCATCCCGGCGCCAACGCGCGACCGGGATCGCTCAGCCTGTGGCTGGCGAGCCCGGACCGGCTCGCGGGTCCGGGGTGACGCAGCGTCGTGGCGCACCCCTTGGCGGGGCGCCCCCTCGCGAAACTCCACCCTCGCACCCATATGGGCCGGCGACATGACAGCACATACCGAACCCCATACCCGCCCGCCCGCCGCTGAAGCGGTGGACGACCGCGTCACCCCCTTTCACGTCGACGGGCTCGACGTGCGCGGGCGCGTGGTGCGCCTCGGCACGGCGCTCGATGCCGTGCTCGCCCATCATGACTATCCCCCGGCGGTCAAGCGCCTGCTCGGCGAGGCGGTGGCGCTCACCGTCCTGCTCGGCTCGACGCTGAAGATCACCGGCCGCTTCATCCTGCAGACCCGCACGGACGGGCCGGTCGACCTGCTGGTGGTGGATTTCACCGCCCCGCAGGATGTGCGCGCCTATGCCCGCTTCAATGCCGAGCGGCTGGCCGCCATGCAGGCCGCCGGACGGGGCGGCGACAGCGCCGCGCTGCTCGGCCATGGCCATCTGGCGATGACCATCGACCAGGGGCTCAGCGTCAACCGCTATCAGGGCGTGGTGGCGCTGGAAGGGGCCGGGCTGGAAGCCGCCGCGCACCAGTATTTCACCCAGTCCGAGCAGATCCCGACCCGCGTGCGCCTCGCCGTCGCCGAGGAGATGCATCCCGGCGGCGCCGCCTCCTCCTGGCGCGCCGGCGGGCTGATGGTGCAGTTCCTGCCCACCGAGGGCGGGCATCTGCGCCCGGTCGACCTGCACCCCGGCGACGCGCCGGAAGGCACCGCGCTGCCGCAGGCGGAAGAAGAAGACGCCTGGATGGAGGCGCAGTCGCTGGTGGCGACGCTGGAGGATATCGAGCTGGTGGACAGCGACCTGTCCAGCGAAAGGCTGCTCTACCGCCTGTTCCACGAGCGCGGCGTGCGGGTGTTCGAGGCCGAGAACGTGGTCGCCCGCTGCTCCTGCTCGCAGGAGCGGGTGATGAACGTGCTCTCCAGCTTCTCGCGCGAGGAGCGCGACACGCTGGTCGAGGATGGCCGGATCACCGTCACCTGCGAATTCTGCGGCCGGAACTACGGCTTCCGGGCGGAAGAGGTGATGGGCGCGGACGAGGCCGACGAGGCCTCCGCCGCGAACTGACGGGCGACGTCATGGCCGGGCTTGGCCCGGCCATCCACGACTTCCCTCTCGTCGCGCCCGGTCCAAGTCGTGGATCCCCGGGCCGAGCCCGGGGATGACGGCGTTCTGAGATGTGCAGGGCATGACAGCCGTCCTTCGAGGCTCGCTGCGCTCGCACCTCAGGATGACGTTGTTCTTGGAAGCCAAAACGTCCCGTCATGCTGAGGTGCCCGGCGGCAGCCGGGCCTCGAAGCACGCAGGCACGTCACCGTCATCCCGGCCGCCATCCCCGCACACCGTCATGGCCGGGCTTGGTCCGGCCATCCACGACTTCCTCGTCGCGCCCGGCCCAAGTCGTGGATCCCCGGGCCGAGCCCGGGGATGACGGCGTAAGGGCGGGAACCGCGTGAGCGAAGGCGGCATGCGATCCCGGATCGGCCTTTGGCCGTCCGGGATGACACGTTTTCAACGCAAAGCCCCTACCCCGCGCACTCCGCGATCAGCCCGGTGAGGAACCGCTCGCAGGCGCGCAGCTGGCTCACCTCGATGAACTCATCGGGCTTGTGCGCCTGGTCGATCGAGCCCGGCCCGCAGATCACGGTCGGGATGCCCTGCGCCTGAAAATGCCCGCCCTCCGTGCCATAGGCGACGGTGTGGGTGCGGTTCTGCCCGGCGAGGCGCAGCGCCAGAAGCTCGGCCGGCGAGCCGGTCTGCGGCGCCAGCGGGGGGACCTTGTAGATGAAATCGGTGGTGATGGCGGCTTCCGGCGCGCTGGCCCGCAGCTTCGGCAGCACGGTGCCCTCGGCGAAGGCCATGAAGCGCGCCAGCAGCGCCTCTTCGTCGAAATCGGGCAGGCCGCGCAGGTTCCAGCGCAGCGCGCATTGGCGCGGCACGATGTTGCCGGCCGTGCCGCCCTCGATCACCGTCACCTGAAGCGTGGTGTTGGGCGGATCGAAACGCCCGCTGGGATCGCCGGTCGCGATCAGCTCGGCGCGCATACGGTCCAGCTCGCCGATCAGCTCGGCGGCCGCGAAGATGGCGTTGGCGCCGAGCTGCGGCATGGAGGAATGCGCCTCGCGCCCGGTCACCGTCGTCATATAGGCGATGCCGGATTTATGCGCGTCCACCACCCGCATCGAGGTCGGTTCGCCGACGATGCACGCGCGGGGAAGCGGCAGGTCGACGCCGAGCCGGCGCACCGCCGGGACGACGCCGGTGCAGCCGATCTCCTCGTCATAGGAGACCAGAAGATGAATCGGCGTCGCAAGCGTCGCCGCCGCCATCTGCGGCACCATGGCGAGGCAGGTGGCGATGAAGCCCTTCATGTCGCAGGCGCCGCGCCCATAGACGCGATCGTCCTTGGGCGTCAGGGTGAAGGGGTCGCTGGTCCAGGGCTGGCCGTCGACCGGCACCACGTCGGAATGGCCGGACAGGCACACCCCGCCCATGCCCTTCGGGCCGATCGTGGCGAACAGGCTCGCCTTTTCCCCGCTCTCGCTCGGGATCGTCACGCTCTCCACGCCATAGGCGGCGAGGTAGTCGCGCACGAAGGCGATGAGATCGAGATTGGAATTGCGACTGGTGGTGTCGAAGGCGACCAGATAGGCGAGCAGTTCCTCGGTCGTCGTTCGTCCGGCAAGCATGAAGGGATCCCCGTCGCGGTCAGACTACCAGCATAAAGGGGTTTGCTGCAGCGCCCAACTAGCGCCGCCAGAAACTCGGCAGGATCAGCACGAGAACGGTGAACAATTCGAGCCGGCCCAGCAGCATGGCGAAGGAGAGCAGCCAGATCACGCTGTCCGGCAGGCCGGCGAAGTTCATGGCGGGGCCCACGATCGGGCCAAGGCCGGGGCCGACATTGGCCAGCGACGTAATGGTCGCCGACAGCGCCGTGATGAGATCGAAACCCAGCGCGTTGATGGCGATGGCGATGATGAGAAAGCTCGCCAGATAGAGGAAGGCGAAGGAGAGCACCGAGGCGACCACATCGTCGCCGATCGGCTGGCCGCCATAGCGCACGGGGAACACCCCGTTCGGGTAGATGATGCGCCGCAGATGCTGCGACAACGCCGAGCCGAGAATGGCGATGCGGAAGGTCTTCATGCCACCGGCGGTCGATCCGGTGCAAGCGCCGAGGAACATCACGACGAAGAACAGCGCGTCGCTCGGCGGGCCCCAGTTCGTGTAGTCCACCGTCACGAAGCCGGTGGTCGACATCAGCGTCACCACATTGAACAGCGCCTGACGCAGCGCCGTCTCGCCGAGAGCGATGCCGGCGCGCACCTGCTGAAAGGTCGAGATCAGCGTGAAGGTCGCGACCAGCGCGAGAAACAGGCGCACCTCGGTATTGGCGAACAGCCGGCTGAAATCGCCCGCCAGCACCCGCACATAGAGCACGAAGGGCAGCGAGCCGGAGATCATGAAGAAGATCGCCGCATAGTCGATGGCCGGGCTCTTGAAGAAGCCGATCGAGGCGTCGTGGGTGGAGAAGCCGCCGGTCGAGATGGTCGCCATGGCATGCGCCACCGCGTCGAACACGCTCATGCCGAGAAAGGCATAGGTGAGCGCGCAGGCGAAGGTGAGCAGCAGATAGCTGCCGAGAATGCCCTTGGCCATCTGCGCCGCGCGCGGCAGCACCTTTTCGGATTTATCCGAGGATTCGGCGCGGAAAAGCTGCATCCCGCCGATGCGCAGCATGGGCAGCAGCGCCATCGCCATGACGATGATGCCGATGCCGCCATACCAGTGCAGGAAGGCGCGCCAGATCAGCAGGCCCGGCGGGCGCGTGTCCAACCCCGAGATCACCGTGGCGCCGGTCGTGGTCAGCCCGCTCATCGCCTCGAAATAGGCATCGGTGAAGCTGAGGTCGCTTTCCGCCCACATGAAGGGAATGGCGGCGAAGGCCGAGAGCAGCACCCAGCTCGCGGCGGTCAGCACGAAGGCCTGGCGGATGCCGAGCCGTTCGACCTCGCTGGAGCGGCCCGCCAGCCAGAGCGACAGGCCGACGAAGACGGTGATGGCGGCAGCGGCGGCATAGGCGACGAAGTCAGGCTTGCCGGCGATGAGATCCACCAAGGCGGGGATCATCATCGTCGTACCGAGAACGGCGAGCAGCACGCCCAGAATGGCGGCGATCGGGCGCAGGTCGATCACGGTTGGGGCAGACTGTTGCTCAAGGCGGATGGCTCGGCAGGAGAGAAGGCGTCAGGCTGCGTGCAGCATAGCTGCTTCGCCCCGCCGCCGGAAGCGCGGCGCGCCGTTCAGTTCAGCGTGCGCGCGAGACCCGGCAGGTCGAGCGAGAAGGCCGGCACGACCGCGTCGAACATCTCGCCGGCCTGCGTCACCAGATGGTAGCTGCCTTCCATGATGCCGGTCGTGGTCGGCAGCGGCACGCCGCTGGTGTACTCGAAATGAGCGCCCGGCGGCAGCACCGGCTGCTCGCCCACCACGCCGGCCCCGCGCACTTCCTGCACCCGGCCGAGCGCGTCGGTGATAATCCAGTGGCGCGCCCGCAACTGCACCGTGTCGATGCCGAGATTCACGATCTCGACCGTATAGGCCCAGAAATACTGGCCGCGCTCGGGGTCGGAACGTTCGGGGGCGAAGCGCGGCGTCACGGTCACCTGCACACCCCTTGTCGTCGCCCGATACATGCGCGTCCCTCCATTCATCCGGCCTCTTATGAAAGGCGTTTGCTTCACAAGACAAGGCATTGGCGAGGGCAAGGCGGCGGCGTTCACGCGATCGTTTCGCGCGCCGCCGCCCGCCATGCGGCGCGGGCGCTCACACCGCCGCCAGCGCCCGGACGATATCGTCGGTCAGGTCGTCCACATGTTCGAGGCCGACCGACAGCCGCACCATGCCCTCGGAAATCCCCATCTCCGCCCGCGCCTCGGGCGTGAAACGCTGATGCGTCGTGGTCGCGGGATGGGTGACCAGGCTCTTGGCATCGCCGAGATTGTTGGAGATGCGCACCACCTTGAGCTGGTTGAGGAAGCGGAAGGCGCCGGCCTTGCCACCCGCGACCTCGAAGGTCACCAGCGTGCCGCCCCCGCGCATCTGGCGCTTGGCCAGTTCATGCTGGGGATGGTCGGCGCGGTAAGGATAGATCACCTTGCCGACCTTGCCCTCGCCGGCCAGCCGATCGGCCAGCGCGGTCGCCGTCGCCTGCGAGCGTTCGACGCGCAGCGGCAGCGTCTCCAGCCCCTTGAGCATCACCCAGGCATTGAAGGGCGAGACGGAAGGGCCGGTCTGGCGCAGAAAGGTCTGCAAATGGTCGGTGAGGAACTTCTCCGAACACAGCACGACGCCGGCAAGGCAGCGGCCCTGCCCGTCAATGTGCTTGGTGGCGGAATAGACGACCACATCGGCGCCGAGCGCCAGCGGGCTCTGCAGCATGGGCGTGGCGAACACATTGTCGACGATGAGGCAGGCGCCCGCCGCCTTGGAGATGTCCGCCACAGCGGCGATGTCGACCAGTTCCAGCGTCGGGTTGGTCGGGCTCTCCAGGAAGAACACCTTGGTTTCCGGCCGCACCGCCGCCTGCCAGGCGGACAGGTCGGTGCCATCCACCAGCGTGGTGGCGACGCCGAAGCGCGGCAGCAATTCCTCGATCACATAGCGGCAGGAGCCGAACAGCGCGCGCGCCGCCACCACATGGTCACCGCTTTTCAGCTGGCAGAGCAGCGAGGCGGTCACCGCCGCCATACCGGACGCCGTGGCACGCGCCACTTCGGCCCCTTCCAGCAGCGCAATGCGGGTCTCGAACATCGCCGCGGTCGGGTTGGAATAGCGGGTATAGATGAAGCCGGGATCCTCGCCCTTGAAGCGGGCTTCCGCCTGCTCGGCCGTGTCATAGACATAGCCCTGGGTGAGGTAGAGCGCCTCGGCCGTCTCGCCGAAAGGCGAGCGCAGGATACCGCCATGGACGAGGCGGGTATCGGGGCGAAGCTGGGCAATCTCGGCGGGGGAAAGCTTGTCGTTCTGGCTCATCGGGCGGCTCCGCTATCCTGCACAGACAGACCGGGAACGCCCACGCGCATGCGCTGCGCGGCCCCGACCTTTTTAGCAACCTTATTTAGCGTGGCGGCAAGCCGGCCGGCTCAAATGACCACGTTCCCGGCGGGATTACTCCCGCACCCGGCTTGGCGTCAAGGGGCGCGTCCGTTAAACCGAACGGAACTTGCGCGAGGCGGGACCGCGCGCGGCGAGAAGCGGAGCGAACGGCGTGGCTATTTCGGGTCTTAGCGGCGAGGGTATCCTGCCGGGCCATGCCATCGAGGCGCTGGCCGAGCGCGGGCAAATCCGCATCGGCCGCCCCTTCGATGCCGACCAGATCCAGCCCGCGAGCCTCGATTTGCGCCTCGGCCCGACCGCCTGGCGCATCCGCGCGAGCTTCCTGCCCGGCCCGAACGAGACAGTGGCCGACCGGCTGGCCCGGCTCGCTTTGCACAAGCTCGACCTCACCGCGGGCGAGGTGCTGGAGACCGGCTGCGTCTATCTCGTCGAGCTGGAGGAGGCGCTCGCTCTGCCCTCCGACATCGCCGCCTCGGCCAACCCGAAAAGCTCCACCGGCCGGCTCGACGTGTTCACCCGCGTCATCGCCGACCGCTCGCGCGCCTTCGACATCGTGCCGGCGGGCTATGAGGGCCGGCTGTATCTCGAAATCAGCCCGCGCACCTTCCCGATCCTGGTGCGGCAGGGCTCGCGCCTGTCGCAGATCCGCTTCCGGCGTGGCGACGCGCGGCTCGACGAGGCGGCGCTGGCCGCCCTCAATGCGAGCGACCGGCTGGTCGACAGCGCGACGCCCGACACGGTGGGCGGCGGCATCGCGGTCAGCGTCGACCTGTCCGGGGAAGGCTTTGGCGGGCTGCTCGGCTTCCGCGCCAAGCGCCACACGGCGGTGATCGACGTCGACAAGCGCGCCGCCTGCGAGGTCGAGGATTTCTGGGAGCCGCTGGTGACGCGCGGCCGGCGCGAACTGGTGCTCGACCCCGACGCCTTCTACATCCTCGCCTCCAAGGAAGCCGTGCATGTGCCGCCGAGCCATGCCGCCGAGATGGTGCCGTTCGACCCGCTGGTCGGCGAATTCCGCGTGCACTATGCCGGCTTCTTCGACCCCGGCTTCGGCCATGACGCCGCCGGGGGAACGGGCGCGCGCGCCGTGCTGGAGGTACGCTCGCGCGAGGTGCCATTCATTCTGGAGGACGGCCAGATCGTCGGGCGTCTGGTCTATGAGCGCATGATCGAGCGCCCCCGCACCCTCTATGGCGAGGGCCTCGGCTCGAACTATCAGGCGCAGGGGCTGAAGCTGTCCAAGCACTTCCTGCCCTGGACGCGGGACTGAGCGCGCACGTCCAGAGGCCTCTCACCCCACCGGCGGGTCGCGCCCTTCCACGAAGGCGCGGATCAGATGATGGGCGATCGCCATCGCCGGCGGGGCGGTCAGCCCGTCGGGGTGCGTGCGGGTGAGCAGCAGCGCCGCTTCGTCGCGGTGGAACCAGCGCGCGGCTTCCAGCTCGTTCGGGTCGATGGTGATCTCGCGGGTGATCGCCTGCGCATGCATGCCGATCATCACCGACATGGGGAACGGCCAGGGCTGCGAGGCGAGATAGCGCACCGCGCGGGTGAGAATGCCCGCCTCTTCCAGCGTCTCGCGCTGCACCGCCTGTTCGAAGGTCTCGCCCGGCTCGACGAAGCCGGCCAGGCACGACCACATGCCCGGCGCGAAGCGGGCGGAGCGGCCGAGCAGGCACTCGTCGCCATCCACCACCAGCATGATGACCACCGGATCGGTGCGTGGGAAATGCTGCGCGCCGCAATGGGCGCATTCCCGCCGCCAGCCGCCCTCGACCGCCGTGAGCGGCTGCGCGCAATTGGAGCAATAGGTCCGCCGGTCATGCCAGGCCAGCATCGACTTGGCGCAGGCCAGTTCGCCGAGCTGCTCGGGCGAGACCAGCCCCTCCACCGCGATGCGGCGCAGATCGGTGATCAGCAGGTCCTCGCGCTCGGTGAGCTGACCGAGCGCGGCCGGGTGCATCGGCAGCACGAAATGCGGCACGTCGTCGGCAAGGCCGAGCAGGCACGCCTCGCTGAGCCGGCCGCCGAGCGAGACGGCGCGGCCCAGCTCGAACAGCGCGT
Organism: Ancylobacter radicis; assembly: GCF_018449475.1. GTDB lineage: Bacteria > Pseudomonadota > Alphaproteobacteria > Rhizobiales > Xanthobacteraceae > Ancylobacter > Ancylobacter radicis. Next base: position 64,146 of record NZ_JAHCQH010000015.1, read on the forward strand.
CGAACCCCTCCGCTCCCGCGCCCGTCGGGCGACGCTGCAGCACGATGCTCTCACCCGAGACCAGACAGGCGCGGGCACGCTCGTCGCGCAGCATGTCCGGCGCCTGGGAGCGGCGCTCGCTGGCGCGGTTCAGCCGGTTGCCGACATAGCCGAGATGGGGCCAGAGCCCGAGACTGTGCGTCGCCATCAGGCACACCCCAGTTCGCGGCGCAGCTTGCCCGCCAGCAGCATCGCCTGCGGCGCCGCGTAGTCCCGCCGCTCGCCGACACCCCAGACCGGGCCAGGCCAGGCGGCATCGCTGGTGAGCCGGGCGATGACATGGATGTGCAGCTGGCGCACCATATTGCCGAGCGCGGCGACATTGAGCTTGTCGCACGGCGCCACCGCCTTCAGCGCCCGGCTGGCCGCGTCGATCTCGGCGGTCAGCTGCGCGCGGGCCTCGCCTTCCAGCTCGATCAGCTCGGCGAGGCCGGGACGGCACGGCACCAGGATCAGCCAGGGAAAGCGCGCATCATTCATCAGCCGGATAGTGCAAAGGGCGAGATCGCCGACCGGGAACGTGTCGGCCTCCAGCCGGGAATCGAGCTGGAAATCGGCTGCGTCGCTCATGTCCTCACCTCGCCGCTCCCCGCACTGACGGGTGATGCCGGCGCACGCCCACCGGCCGGGGAGCTATAGCCGCGGCTGTGCACGAACGCCACGCCGAAAGATTGAATTTGTTGGTATTATAGTAATTTAACGCACCTCCCGGCGGCTCGCTAGAATGGCGGCGAATCGGCTTTGCCGCCCCACCACCCCTCAAAGGCCCCCCATGAGCGAATTGCGCAGCCTCTACCCCGCCATCGAGCCCTTCGAGACCGGCATGCTCGATGTCGGCGACGGCCATTCCATCTATTACGAGCGCGTCGGCACCAAGGGCGGCAAGCCCGCCGTGTTCCTGCATGGCGGGCCGGGCGCGGGCATCGCCCCGGATTACCGCCGGCTGTTCGACCCCGCCCGCTACGAGGTGGTGCTGTTCGACCAGCGCGGCTGCGGACGCTCCATTCCCTATGCCGATCTCACCAGCAACACGACCTGGCACCTCGTCGCCGATATCGAGCGTCTGCGGGAGAAATTCGGCTTCGCCACATGGCAGGTGTTCGGCGGCTCCTGGGGCTCGACGCTGGCGCTGGCTTACGCCGAAACCCACCCCGAGCGTGTGTCCGAGCTGATCCTGCGCGGCATCTACACCGTCACCCGCCCGGAACTCGACTGGTATTACCGCTTCGGCGTCTCCGAGATGTTCCCCGACAAATGGGAGCGGTTCCTCGCCCCCCTGAAAACCGACGCCGAGCGCACCGACCCGGTCCGCGCCTATCGCGCCTTGCTCACCGGGGAGAATGAGGCGGTGAAGATCGAGGCCGCCAAGGCGTGGTCGATCTGGGAGGGAGAGACCATCACCCTGCTGCCCGCGCCGGAATTCACCGCCCCCTGGCTGGACGGCCATTTCGCGCTCGCCTTCGCGCGCATCGAGAACCACTATTTCTTCCATGATGCCTGGCTGGAAGACCGCCAGTTGCTGAACAACGCGCACAGGCTCACCGGCATTCCCGGCGTCATCGTGCATGGCCGCTACGACATGCCCTGCCCCGCGCGCTACGCCTGGGAACTGCACAAGGCGTGGCCGCAGGCCGAGTTCCACCTCATCGAAGGCGCCGGCCACGCCTATCGCGAACCGGGCATCCTCGACCGGCTGATAAGGGCGACGGACCAGTTCGCCGGCTGAGCCGCAGGGCGCGCGGTCGTCAGCCGGCCGCGCGCAGCTCCATCTGCACGATCTCGATCGGCTCGCCGCCGAGACCGTGCGAGAAATGGCCGATGCCGACCGGCTCGAAGCCGTGGCGGCGATAGAAGCCCTCGGCGTTGCGGGTCGATTCCAGCCGGATCGGCCCGTCATGCCCGGCCCGCGCCGCGGCGATGCCGACCTCCAGAAGACGCCGGCCAAGCCCCGCGCCGGCCACTTCGGGCAGGATGAACAGCCGCGTCACCTCGCCGGGATCGGCGTCGACAAAACCGACCACCACCCCATCGCGCTCCGCCACCACCATGCGCCCGCCGGTGATCAGCGCCTCGTAGAAGGCCGGCGTGCGCGCCCCCATCCAGCCCTCGATCTGCGCCGACGAATAAGCCCCGGTGGCCAGCCCGCGCACCGATTGATGCGTGACGGCAAACACCGCCGGCCCATCGCCCGCCCGCGCGGGACGCAAGAGGATATCGCCCAACAGGATATCGCCAGTACCTGCCATCCCGACACCTCTCAAGCCGCAGTGATAATGTGATCACATTATGAGGGGCCGACGGGTGCGGCAAGCCACTCAAGGTAGCGCCATGGACAGAGCGCGCGTCGCGCGGGTTGAACCTCCCCTCCCCCTTGCATCGCGCCCGCATCTGCCCGATATAGGCGCCGGGAGGTTGGCGGTGGACGAGCCACTCGCCAACCGGGTCAGGTCCGGAAGGAAGCAGCCCCAACGAGCCCGGTCTCGGGTCTCTGTCCAGCCTCCCACCCTTTCCCGCATGACGGATGAACGGCCATGGCCAGCGGCGAGCGTACCTCGGAGCGCAGCGGCCATCTCGGCGCGGCGCGCGGCGGCATCGCCGTGGTGCTGTTCACCGGCCTCGCCGCCGTGACGCGGCTGCCGCATGAGACCTTCCTTGACGGCGTCATCGTGACCGCCATCGCCGCCCTGTCGCTCAGTGGCGCGTTCGCGCTGTGGCGGCTGACGCGCCGGCAGGCCGTCGGCGGCTGAACGAACCCCTGTCGCCAGCCTGCGCCGATTTTTCCCCACCCGGCTCCCGGCGCGGGTTGCCCTATCCGCTCCCCGCGATGATATGAAGGGGCCAGCAGCGAGGGACCATGAGCGCGGACAGCCCCGATCTTCCGGCGACCGAAGATATCGACGCCTCGGATGTGGACGCATCTCCGGGCTTCGATCTCGGCAAGGCGCCGCAGAGCCTGCGCGGCGCGGTGACGCCCTATCGCGTGCTCGCCCGCAAATACCGGCCGCAGACCTTCACCGACCTGATCGGCCAGGAGGCGATGGTCCGCACGCTGAAGAACGCCTTCAGCTCCGGCCGCATCGCGCAGGCCTATATCCTCACCGGCGTGCGCGGCGTCGGCAAGACCACCACCGCCCGCATCCTCGCCCGCGCGCTCAATTACGAGCCGATGGACGGCCCGGCGGGCGGCGGCGCGCCGACGCTCGACATGCCCGTGCTCGGCCGGCACTGCCGCGACATCATCGAGAGCCGGCATGTCGACGTGCAGGAGATGGATGCCGCGTCCAACACCGGCATCGGCGATATCCGCGAGATCATCGAGGCCGCCCGCTACAAGCCGGTGCTGGCGCGCTACAAGGTCTTCATCATCGACGAAGTGCACATGCTCTCGACCGCCGCCTTCAACGGTCTGTTGAAGACGCTGGAGGAGCCGCCCGAGCATGTGAAGTTCATCTTCGCCACCACCGAAATCCGCAAGGTGCCGGTCACCGTGCTCTCGCGCACGCAGCGTTTCGACCTGCGCCGCGTCGATGCCGGCACGCTGGCCCGGCATCTGCGCGGCATCTGCGACGCGGAAGGTGTCGGCATTGATGTCGAGGCGCTGAGCCTCGTCGCCCGCGCCGCCGAAGGCTCGGTGCGCGACGCGCTCTCGCTGCTCGATCAGGCGATCGCCCATGCGGGCGGCACCGTGCATGGCGAACAGGTGCGCGCGCTGCTCGGCCTCGCCGACCGCGGCCGCGTCATCGATTTGTTCGAGGCGCTGATGAAGGGCGATATCGGCCAGGCGCTGGCCGAGCTGCGCGAGCAATATGACAGCGGGGCCGATCCGGCGGTGGTGCTCACCGATCTCGCCGAATTCACCCATCTCGTCACCAAGCTGAAGATCCTGCCGCAGACGGCGGACGACCCGGCGCTGATCGAGGCCGAGCGCACGCGCGGGCGGGACTTCGCCAACGCCCTGTCGATGCGCGTGCTCTCGCGGGCGTGGCAGATGCTCAATCGCGGCCTCGCCGAAGTGCAGCAGGCGGCCAAGCCCATGCAGGCGGCGGAAATGGTGCTGGTGCGCCTCGCCTATGCCAGCGACCTGCCGACCCCGGACGAGGCGCTGCGCCGGCTGCGCGACGGGGCGGAGGACGCGCCCGCCCGCCCGCCGGCCGGCGGCGGTGCGCCATCGGGGGGCGGAAGCGCGGGTGGGGGAAACTCGGGCGGCGGCGGCGGTGGATCGGCGGCGATGGCGATGGCGCCGCGCTTTGCCGCCCCGCGCGCACTACCCTCATCGGCCCCATCATCCACCCCATCGGCCTCCAGCCATCTCTCGCTCGCCGCCCGCGGCACGCCCCAGCCCGCCGCCCCGGCGCAGGAACAGCCGGGCGTCGCGGTCGGCACCCTCGCCGAACTGGTGGCGCTGGCCGCCCAGAAGCGCGACCTTAAGGCCAAGTTCGCGCTGGAGAATCAGATACGGCCGGTCTCCTTCGAGGACGGCAAGCTGGAATTCTCCCTCGCGCCGGGCGCCTCGATGGCGCTGGTGCAGGAGCTTCAGACCAAGATTTCCGCCTGGACCGGCAAACGCTGGCTCGTGGCCGTCTCGCGCGAAGAGGGCGATTCGACGTTGGCCGAGCAGGCGAAATCCGCCCGCGAGAGCCTGCTCACCGATGTGCGCGCCAATCCGCTGGTGGCGGCCGTGCTCGCCCGCTTTCCCGGCGCCTCGGTGGTGGATGTGCGCACTCAGGTCGCCGATGAAGGCCCGCCCGCCGGTTCGCTCGACGAGTATGAAATGATGGCCGCGCGCGATGATGCCGGGCCCGATGACGACCTCGATTTTTAAAGGGAGCCTCGCATGAAAGACCTTCTCGGCATGATGTCCAAGGTGAAGGAGATGCAGGCCCGCATGGAACAGATGCAGGCCGAGCTGGAGAGCATCGAGGTGGACGGCGCCTCCGGCGGCGGCATGGTCGCAGTGCGCCTCACCGCCAAGGGCGCGCTCAAAGCCATCCGCATCGACCCGAGCCTGCTCAACCCCGACGAGGCCGAGATCCTCGAAGACCTGATCGTCGCCGCCCATGCGGAAGCCCGCGCCAAGGGCGAGCGGCTGATCCAGGAGAAGACGCAGGCCCTCACCGCCGGCCTGCCGATCCCGCCGGGCATGAAGCTGTTCTGAGCGGGGCCGCGACCCGCGGCCATCATCAAACGGAGAGAATGGCTGCCGCCGCCCTCTCCGAGCGCATTTTCGAGCGAAGTGGATTCCGGTTCGCGTGAAGAAAATGCGTCAGAACAATAATTTAGAGCTTTTCCGGTGACCTGGAGTTCACCGGAAAAGCTCTAGGTGCGCCCCGGCGCGCCTAGGATGAGGTCCTGGTAGTGGTGCGGCAGTCGCATCACCATCAGATCCTTGCGGCGCACCACATTGGTGGGGTAGCGGCTGTCGAGATTGGTGGTGTCGATCTCGGCTGACGCGACACCCTCCCCCGCCGCGACGATGGCTTCCCGGCGGGGAAACTCGAACGTATCCGGCCCGAACACGCCGCTCTTGCCCTCATAGCCGCGCAGCGGGTCGAGGACGTTCGCGAAGGCGAGAAACACATTGTTCTCGCCGGCACGGGCGCGGAAATGGTGCCAGTGGTGCGGATCCGCTCCCGTCGGGATCGGGTAGTTCTGCGCGACTTTGGTGCCGGCATGCGGGGCGGTGAAGCGCCCGCCTATCGCCGCGGGACAGGCGATCAGGTCGCAGCCGCGCAGCGCCAGCACACGCCCGGATTCGGGAAATACCGCATCATGGCCGACCAGCAGGCCGATACGGCCGAGGCGGGTGTCGAACACGCTCCACGCATCCCCGGCGCTGGCCCAGTTGCCGTCCCTGGCGTCGAGGTGGAGCTTGCGATGGGTGCCGATCAGCCCTTCCGGCCCGACCAGCACGGCGCTGTTGTAGAGCGCGGCGCCGTCCTGCTCGGCGAGGCCGGCGACGATGTACAGGCCATGCCGGGCGGCGAGCGCCACGAGCCGGTCGGTAGCCGGCCCCGGCACGCTCTGCGCCCCCAGTGACTCGAAACCGGTGATGGCGCGCTCGGGGAACACGACGAGGTCGGCGCCGTCGGTCCTGGCCTCGATCGTGAGTTGCTCGATCCGCGCGAGATTGGCCTCGATGTCGCCGGAGGGCGCGAACTGCGCGACGGCGACGCGCGAGCGCCGGCCGGGCGGCAGCGGGCGATGGCCGTACAGGCCGAAGAAATCGAGCGGGTTCCAGGCGAAAGTGGTGGTCGGCAATTCCATGTAAAGCTCGGGCCGGCGCTGCTCGAACACCGGCTCGTCGAACACCCGGCGCGCGCGGGCGCGCTCAAGGTCGATCTGCGCATAGGCGATGCCGTCCCCTGAATCGATGACGGCGGCGATGGAGCCATCCGGCTCGATCACGCAGCTGCCGCCGGAGAACTGCACGGTACGCTCCAGCCCCCAGCGGTTGCTCTCGATCAGATAGCAGCCATTCTCGACGGCGCGGCTGATCCAGTAGGGCGCGGGGGTGCGCTCGGCCAGCCAGTTGGAGATGTGGCAGATGACATCCGCCCCGCCCAGCGCGGCAAGGCGGGCGGTCTCGATGAAATGGATGTCCATGCAGACCAGCAGCGCGATGCGCCCGACCGGGGTGTCGAACACCTGATGGCCGAGATCGCCCGGCGCCGACCATTTTGGTTCGGAAATATAGGGATGGGTCTTGCGGTGGGTGCCGATCACCCCGTCAGGGCCGATCAGCACCGCCGCATTATAATAGAGCCCGGTGGCCGCATCGACCTCGGGCATGCCAATGACGATGTAGCAGTCATGGGCCTTCGCCACCTGGCCGAAGCGTTCCGTGGTCGGGCCGGGAATGGTCTCGACATAGGGCGCCACCTCGGCACGGTCGAACCAGCAATAGCCGGTCGTGCCCATTTCCGGCGTCACGATCAGCCGCGCGCCGGCCTGCGCGGCCTCCACCGCCATGTCCAGCAGGCGGCCGATATTGCGCTCCTTCTCGAACATCGTCGGTTCGAACTGAACGGTTGCGACCTTCAGCGGCGTGGTCATCGCTGGTCTCCGGGCAAAGAGTGAGCGTCCGGCGCCCGGCTGGTGCGGAACGCCGTGAGGGAACGAACAGGGGACTTGGGTAGGCCCGTCATGGCCGGACTTGTCCCGGCCATCCACGTCTTCGCGCGGGGAGGAAGGCGTGGAAGCCCGGCCCTTCGGCCGGGCATGAGGGTTGGGCCTACGTCAGGGTGTCAGGAACGACTTCTTGATCGAGGCGCCCATCGTGTATTTCGGGTCGACCATGTTGCCGAGCCGCACCCGGCCGCACTGGGTCAGCAGCATGTAGGCGTCGATCTCCTCGAAGCCGTAATCGGCCGCCATCCAGCGGATCAGGTCGCGATAGGCCATGCGGGCGGCGTCCTCCAGCGGGCGCGAGGCACCGATCGACATGATGAAATCCTTGGTCTCCAGTCGCGGGATCTTCACCGACCAGCCCTTGATCAGGTCGATCTGCAGGGTGGTGACGGTCGGATGCTCGATGGCGACGCCGCACAGTTCGCCGTCGCCCTGCGCGGCGTGGCAGTCGCCGAGATAGAGCAGGCCGCCCTTGATGTTCACCGGGAGATAGATCACCGCGCCGACGCCGACATCCGGCAGGTCCATGTTGCCGCCGAAATAGTCCGGCTGCAGAGCGGTGATGGCCTCGATCTCCGGCGACGTACCGATGGTGCCGATGAACGGCTCATAGGGCAGCGTGATCTTGTCGTTCCACTTCGTGCCGTTCTCGTCGATGTGGAGCTTCTTGACCCGCTCGGGCAAAGCCGGGCTGATCATGGCGGTGTCGTGGGTGGGAACGAGCCCGCCGAATTCCGGCATGATCACCGTGGTGCCGCGCGGCTGCGGGCCACGGGGCACGATGCTCTTGATATAGACCGCGAGCGTATCGCCCTTCTCCGCGCCATTGACGAAGATCGGCCCGTTCTGCGGGTTGAGATAGGGGAAGTTCAGGATCTCGCTCGGCTTGTCGGTCTCGGACTTGATCTGGCCCTCGAAAGCGTCATGCGTCTCGGCCGAGACCACCGCGCCGGGGTCGACGGTGAGCACCGGGTCGACATAGGGGCCGTAGACGTAATGATACTTGCCCTGCGACGCCTCGGTGATGGCGTAGGTCTCCCCCGCCTGGCCCTTGGCGAGGCCTTTGCGGGACATGATGGAATTTTCGAGCCAGGACATTCGGTTTCTCCTTTTGGCTGTCTCGGTAGGACGGCGGTGCTCAGACCGCGAGATGGCGGCGCATGGCGGCGCCGTCGGCGAGCCCGTCGCGGTCCAGCTCGGCGACGATGCGACCCTTGTCCATGACGTAGCAACGCTGGGCCATGGCGCGGATCATGTCGATGTTCTGCTCGACCAGCACGATGGTGACGCCGGTGGTGCGGTTCAGCTCGACCATGATGCGGGCGATGTCCTGCACAATGTTGGGCTGGATACCTTCGGACGGCTCATCCAGCAGGATCAGCGCGGGGTCGGCGATCAGCACGCGGCCAATGGCGAGCTGCTGCTGCTGGCCGCCGGACATGGTGCCGGCGCGCTGGCCCCAACGCTCGCGCAGGATCGGGAAATAGTCGAGCACGCGGTCGCGGTCGGCTTGCGTCACCGCGCGCTTCAGCATGGCGCCGACCGCGATGTTCTCGGCCACCGTCAGGCGCGGAAACACGTCGCGGCCCTGCGGCACATAGCCGACACCGAGCCGGGCGCGCTTGTGGGCGGGCAGATGCTCGACCGCCTCGCCGCGATAAATGACCGACCCGTCCATGACCGGGACGAGGCCGATCAGGCTTTTCATCAGCGTCGACTTGCCGACGCCGTTGCGCCCGATCACGGCGACGATCTCGCCCTCGCGCACGGTGAGGTCGAGGCCCTGAAGGACCGGCTTGCCGCCATAGCCGGCGCGCAGTCCGAGTGTGGAGAGCAGGACTTCCTTACGCATGTGCAGCCTCCGGCGCATCCGTCGACGGGGTGCTTTGACCGAGGTAGATGGCGGCGACGCGCTCATCGGCGACGATCTCGTCGATGGTGCCCTGCGCGAACACCTGGCCGAGATGCAGCACCGTGACCTTGTGGGCGACCTGCCGGACGAAGGCCATGTCGTGCTCCACGGCGAGAACCGTCATCCCGTCGGCATTCAGCCGCTGGATCATATCCCCCGTGGCACGGGTCTCATCGGGCGACATGCCGGCGGTCGGCTCGTCGAGCAGCAGCAGGCGCGGCTTGAGGCTGACCGCCATGCCGATCTCCAGCCACTGCTTCTGGCCGTGACTGAGATTGCCGGCAAGCTGCTTTGCTTCGCCTTCGAGCTTGAGGAAGTCGAGCAGCCGGTCGATCTCGGCATGGAGCGCCGCCGGCGGGTAGTGCTGCTGCATCGCGATTTCCAGATTCTGCCGCACGCTCAGCGCCTTGAAGATGCCGGGCACCTGGAACTTCACACTCATGCCGCGCCGGATGCGCTTGTAGGATTTCAGCGCGGTGATGTCCTCGCCGCCGAACAGAATCTGTCCGCTGCTCGGCTGGTGCTCGCCGAGGATGAGACGGAACAGCGTGCTCTTGCCGGCGCCGTTGGGGCCGATGAGGCAGTGGATCTCGCCCGGCTCCAGCGCGAGGTCGACATTGTTGGTGACGTGCAGGCCGCCGAAATGCTTGTTGAGCGCGCGCGCTTCGAGAAGGGCCATCACGCGTCTCCCCGCTTGCCGAACAGGCGGCCGATGCGGCTTGCGCCGGACAGGATCAGCCCGCGCGGGGCGATCAGCACGGTGAGCACCAGCAGGATGCCCATCACCACCAGCGCATACTGGCTGCCATGGATGGTCAGCGCCTGGAAGGCGGAGAGCACGACCAGCGTGCCGATCAGCGTCGAGGTGATGTCCGACCGGCCGCCGACCGCGACCCAGACGATCGGCAGCGCCGCCGCCGTCATGCCCATGCTGGAGGGCGTGATGTACTGGCCCCAGGTGGTGTAGAGCACGCCCGACAGCCCGGCGAGGGCCGCGCCAATGACGAAGGCGCCGAGCTGATATTTGCGGATGTCGTAGCCGAGCATCTCGGCGCGCTCCGGGTTCTCGCGGATGGCGACCAGCACATTGCCGAAGGACGAGTTCACCAGAATGCGCAGCAGCAGATAGACTAGCACGAGCAGGCCGAGCACGACGTAATAGAGCTGCACATCCGGGAACAGCACGATGTCGCCGCCGGGCCACGGAATGGTCAGGGGCGGCATGTTGCTCATGCCGTTGAAGCCGTTCAGCCGGGCGCTGCCGATGCGCCATTCCGGCCCCGCCGTCTGCGCCATGAAGCGTTCCAGCACCAGCGTCACCGACAGCGTGACAATGCCGAGGAACACGCCCGATATGCGCCCGAAGAACAGGAAATAGCCGAGCAGCACCGCGAACAGCGCGGCGATGGCCACCGCCAGCACCACCGCGACCAACGTGAAGCCATAGGCGGCGCCGAAATTGATGGTGAGGATGCCGTAGCTGTAGCCGGCGATGCCGAAGAACGCCGTCTGGCCGAAGGAGAGCGCGCCGCCATAACCCCAGATCAGGCTCAGCCCGAGCGCCATGAACACCCAGGTGAAGAAGTACACCGTGTTGCCCACCGTGTAGCCATCGCTGAACTGCGGGTAGAGGCAGGCCCCCGTGAGCACGACGAGGAAGCCGATCCAGAAGCCCGGTCCGCGGCCGATGGTCTGCGGGCCTTCCAGCCGAGCGAAAAAGCGAGTGAGAGCGTTCATTGATTCCTGTCCCCGGCTCAGGCGCGTTCGCGCAGCAGGAAGCCGGAAATGCCCTTGGGCAGAACCCGGATGACGATGATGACCGTGACCAGCAGGCCGATCTGGCCGAACAACTGCCCCTGCCAGGAGGTCATCACCGATTTCACCACCGCCAGCACGGCGGCGGCCGGCGCGGTGCCGAGGAAGACGTCCGCCCCGCCGACGACGACGGTGACGAAGGCTTCCATGATGAAGGTCGTGCCCATGGTCGGCACCAGCGTCATGGTCGGTGCGTAGAGCCCGCCCGTGAGCCCCGCCAGTCCCGCGCCGAGAGCGAAGGTCAGGCTGTAGACGAGGCGGGTGTCGACGCCGAGCGCGGCGGCCATATGCGGTACCTGGATGGTGGCGCGCGCCATCACGCCGAAGCGGGTCCAGTTGAACAGCGCGTAAAGCCCGGCCAGCACCGCCAGCGCCATGAAGAACAGCACGAGGCGGTAGAGCGAGTAGGAATAGCCGCCCATCTGGAAGCTGCCGAACGGCGTGCCGACCCCGGCCATGGTGGAGCCGAGCAGGATCAGCGTGCCCTGGGTGGCGATCAGGCTGAGGCCCCAGGTGGCGACGATGGTGTCGAGCGGGCGCTCATACAGATGCCGGATGACGATGAGCTCCACCAGCGCGCCGACCATCGCGGAAACGATGGCACCGCAGGCGATGGCGAGCGGCAGCGGCAGCCCGGTATGGGCGACCGAGACCGTCACATAGGCCCCGCACATGATGAATTCGCCATGGGCGAGGTTGATGACGCCCATCATGCCGAAGATCACGGCGAGCCCGCAGGCGGACAGCACGAGAAAGGCGAAGGCATCGCCGAATTGGTACAGGGCGGAAAAGGCGAGTGTCCCGACATCCATGTGCGGTGGGGCCCATTAGCTCGACGACGAAAAGGAAGGGGATCGCCCCGGCGCAGAGGGGGTCATAGCCGGGGCGATGTTGGCGGATGCCGCCGAAGGGGAAGCGGCATCCGCGAAAGGTCAGCCCGCGATCAGGGCTTGGGCGGCGGATTCGAGGGCGTGTACTGCGCGCTCGGGTCGCTCTTGGTCAGGTCGCAACCGGCTTCGCCCAGCCAGTAGGGCTTGATGTCCTCCCACACCTTCGGGAAGGTGATGGAGTGATCCGCGCCCACCTTCGCCAGATAGATGGTGTGCGACATGTGTTGGCTCTTGGGGTCGAGGCAGACCTTGCCCTCGGGCGCGTCCATGCAGACATCGCCCTTGGCGATCTCCTTGCGCAGGTCGTCGCGCTTGGTCGACTTCGCGCGCTCGACCATCTGCTTGTAGAGATAGACGGCGAGATACGAGTTCTCGGCCTCCTGGTTCACATAGGGCTCGTCCGGGAACTTCGCCTTGAACTTGGCGAAGAACGCCTTGGAGGCCGGCGTGTCGATTTCCTCGATGTAATTGGTGGTGACGTACATGTCCTTGAGCGATGGCGGCTTGAAACGCTTGTGCTCATAGCCCTGGCCGACATTCACCGAGGAGGCCATCGGCAGGTTCACGCTCGCGGCAGCCGCCTGCTCGTAATAGGAGGCCTGCGCGGTGCCGACGAGCAGCGTCACCACGAAATCGGGCTTGGCCTTCTGGATGTTCTGGATGTTCTGCGAGAACTGCGACACGCCGAGCGGGATGAAATCCTCGCCGACCATTTCGCCGCCATTCTCCTTGACGATGTTGCGCACCCATTCGGCCGAGATCTGGCCGAAATTATAGTCGGCGGCGAGCGTGTAGACCTTCTTGCCGTACTTCTCCATCATCCACGGGATGAGGGTGGAGAACTGCTGCTCGGGCACCGCGCCGGTGACGATCATGTTGGCGTCGCAGACGCCGCCTTCATACTGGTTGTTGTAGAAGGCGAGGCCGTCGAACTGGTTGACGATCGGCCGGTAGGCCTCGCGCGAGGCGGAGGAAAAGCCGGCGAACACCGCGTCGACCTTGTCGCGCTGGAGCACGCGGCGCATGAACTCCTGGTAGCGGGTGTTGTCGGACTGGGTGTCGTAGATCACCAGTTCGAGCGGGCGGCCATCGATGCCGCCAGCCTTGTTGATTTCTTCCGCCGCCAGCTGGATCGCGTGGACCTTGCCGATGGTGGCGGCGGCGAAGTCGCCGGACTGGTCTTCCAGAACGCCGAGCTTGATCGGGTCGGCCGCAAAGGCCACCCCGCTGCCGAGCACAAGCGTCCCCGAGAGGGCTGCGGCACGCAGCCCCCGCATGATCTTCCCAGACATATGGTCTTCTCCTCTGTGGGTTTATTTCCGGTCGGCGCGCGGCAGGGGTAGGGCCTGTTCGTGCGCCGTCGGGTCGGGCGTTGTCGCCCTGCTGCGCAGATACTGCTCGCAGTAATCTTCGAGGTTCAGCCGCGCGCGCATGCTCTCGCGCCGCAGCCGGTTGTAGGCTTCGTCGTCATCGACCCCCGCATCCGTCATCAGGGCTATGATCGCCTTGACCACCGAGCGACGGCCGCGGCGGCGACGTTCCATATCCTCCAGCCGGCCATGCATGTCGCTGCGCAGCAGGAACTGGTTGATGCCGAGGAACAGCGCCGTGTAGACGGCGGCGCCATGCACGGGCTTGCGCAGGAACGCGGTCGCCCCGAGATTGATCAGGTTCCTCAGCCGGCTCGGCGCCTCGACACCGACCAGCCCGATGACCGGCACGCGCGGCAGCCGGGAGACTTCATCGGGCTCCGGCGTTCCCGTGACGTCGAGATCGCCATCGATGAAGACGATGTCGCGCTCGGCATTGAGGGGGCTGAAGTCGATCTCCGCCCGCGCATCCACAATTTCAGGATATTCCGCCGTAACGCCAAGCTTGGCGAGCGTCATATCGAGGGACACCACCGCGCTGCGATTGGCCGTGACAATAAGCGCCCGGCCGCCATTGAAGTTCTGAAGCAGGCGAGGAGCCATCATCTTACCACTCTCAGATTTGGAGTTCGGGAAGAGACTGCGTAGCGCGGAGACGAGGTGACGAGGTAAGGGTCGGGCCGCACGGGGGCCGGTTCTTCGACAATGATGTCGAAGCGCGCTTTTTCCGTGGAGCGGCCGATGCGCGGCGTCAGCCATGCATGCAGCGTCTGCGGGTCGATCCACACATCGCCCTGGGGAGCCTGGAGGCGCTGTCGCGTCACCGCCTGCTTCACCGCGGCCACTTCGTCCGTGCCCGCATCGTGCAGCGCCCGCAGCAGCAGCTTCACGGCAATATAGGAGGCTTCGGCGTCGGCCGAGGTCGAGGGCCCCTCCGGGAAAGCGGCGTCATAGGTGCCGGTGAAGACGGCATTGGCGGGGTTGTCGAGCGTCGAGAAATAGACGCTGGACGACAAATGCCCGTCGACGGCCTCCTCGCCGATCTCCTCCAGTTCCGGCTCGGACAGCGTGCAACTGGCCACCGGGATAGACTTGGCCTGGTCGATGCCCCGCTCCTTGCAGGCGGCACGGAACAGCCGGAAGAAGGCATAGGCGCTGGTGCCGATCAGATTGTTGAAGACGAAATTCGGCCGCGCCTCCAATATCGCCTCGACAACCTGCTGAAGCTCGGTGTCGCCGATGGCGGCATAGCGTTCGGCCAGCACCTGCCCGCCCTGCGCGGTCATCGCCTCGCGGAAGATACGGTTGTTCTCCCACGCCCAGATGTAATTGGAGCCGACGCAGAAGGCGCGGGGACCGACATTGGCGAGCATATGAGCGACCAGCGGCAGGACATGCTGGTTCGGCGAGGCACCGGTATAGATGACGTTGTTGGAGCTTTCGAAGCCTTCATAATGCGAGGGATACCAAAGCAGCGCGTCGTGCTTCTCGAAGCACGGAATGACTTCCTTGCGGCTCGACGAGGTATAGCAGCCGACCACATGGCGGATGCCCGACGCGATCAGTTCCTGGCTCAGCTCGGCATAGCGGTTGAGATCGCCGCCCGGATTGACCACGACCGGCTCGATGGTGAAATCCGCGCCCAGAGCCGCACTTTCGCGGCACGCCAGCAGCGCACCGTTCAGCATCGAGCGCGCCACCACGGCATAGGGCCCGGTGGTTGAGAACATCACTCCGATGCGATGATGCGTCGACGACATTGTTCAAGCCCAAAATAAAAAAACGCCCGCCGGCCGATATGCCGTGGGCGTCGCTGCCGCCAGCCTGACAGGTGCTCGATCGCACATGCTCGCTGGAAATAATGCGTTGAATGGCGCGTTAGTGGGCAACTTTGCCCGGCGCCGTAAAAATAGGCTCGCGCGGAACGCGGGACTTGTCAAGCACTAAGTCGCCACCGCAACGCGCCGCCTTGCGCTCCTGCGGATCGCGTCCTTGAAAGCGACTTCTGCGCCGGCGCCGCGCCGCCCTCACCCGCGCCGCGCGCCCTCGACGATGCCCAGCACCGCCCCGGCGATCGCCTCGGCGCGGGCCGTGAGCGGGCCGGGCAGCCGGCCATAGAGCGCGAACACCGCCGGCTGCACCACGCAGCCGAGCGCCATGGCGGCGGCGAGCGTCGCGCGCTCGGCCTCCAGCCCGGCGCCGCGCATCAGCCGCGCCACCGCCTCGACCACATTCGCCTCCGGCGTTTCCGGCACATAGGTGAGATGGTCGTGCTGGTGGATCAGCAGATAGGCGAACAGAGCCGGCTCGGCATCGAACAGCCGGCAGGCAAGACCGACCACGGCACTGATCTTCTCCGCGAGCGTGCCCCCGCCCGCATCCACCGCGCCGATCTCACCGGCCAGCGCGGCATAGCGGGAGAGAAACAGCTCGCGCGCCAGTTCCTCCTTGGAGGGGAAATGCCGGTAGAGCGCGCCTTCCGAGAGCCCGGTGGCCTGTGCGATGTCGCGCACCGAGGTGCCGTCGACCCCCTTCTGGGCGAACAGGGTCAGCGCCTCCGCCTCGATCCGCGCGCGCGTCACCGTGCCGTCGCGCCCGCGCCGGGCGGCGGGCGGCACGGCACGGGCCGGCGGACGATGGGAGGGCGCCCTCACGAGACCGCCCCCGAGGCACTCCCCGACGCCGCGTTGCGCGCCGCGATCATCTCCAGCGCCATCACCCGCGCGCGGGTGAAGTCCACCTTGCCGGTGCCGAGCAGCGGCAGGGAGTCCATGAGCAGGATCTCGGCCGGGATCATCAGCTCGGTCACGCCGATCTCGCGGCCATGGGCCTGCAACGCCGCGCGGGTGAGATCGGTCGCGGTGGTGAGCAGGAGGATGCGCTCGCCGCGCTTGGCATCGGGAATGGCGACGGCGACATGCTCGGCATCCGGCCGCAGCGTGGCGACCATGGCGTCGATGGCGGCGAGCGAGATCATCTCGCCGGCGATCTTGGCGAAGCGTTTGACGCGGCCGCGAATGGCGACGAAGCCTTCCTCGTCCAGCGCCACGATGTCGCCGGTGTCGTACCAGCCCTGTTCCGGCGGCTCCAGCACGCCCGGCGCCTCGGGGCGGATATAGCCGAGCATGATGTTCGGCCCGCGCACGCGCAGCCGCCCGCCCTCCTCGATGCCGGCCATCGGCTCCAGCACATGGTCGATGCCCGGCAGCATCCGGCCGACGGTACCGGCGCGGTTGAACATCGGTGTGTTCACCGCGAGCACCGGCGCGCATTCGGTGACGCCATACCCTTCCAGAATGCGGTGGCCGAACTTCTCCATCCACATCCGCCGGGTTTCCGCCTTCACCGGCTCGGCGCCGGCCACGACGAAGCGCAGCGAGCGGAAGTCGTAGGGGTTGGCGGTGCGGGCATAGCCCATGAGGAAGGTGTCGGTGCCGACGATGGCGGTGGCGTTGGTGGCGTAGACCAGTTCCGGGATGATCCGGTAGTGCAGCGGCGAGGGGTAGAGATAGGTCTTGAGGCCGGACACCATGGGCAGGATCAGCCCGCCGGTGAGGCCGAAGGAGTGGAACACCGGCAGCACGTTGAACATGATGTCGGCCGGCGAAAAGTCGATCCGCGCCGCCACCTGCGCGACATTGGTCAGCACGTTGCGGTGGGAGAGCACGACGCCCTTGGGGCTGCCCTCCGAGCCCGAGGTGAACAGGATGAAGGCCGGCTCGTCGGGATGGGCAGGCTTCGGGTCGGGCAGCGGCAGCAGCGCCTTGAGCTTGTCCGCGCTGGTCACGCTCGCGCGCACCTCTTCGGTCAGCAGCACGCGCACATGCTTGGCAAGCTCCGCGACTTCCGCCTCCAGCCGCGCCTTGTCGATGAAGGCCTGCGAGGCGACGACGATCTTCACCTGCGCCGCCTTGCAGGCCGCGACGAGGTTCACGGCGCCGGCGGTGTAGTTCAGCATCACCGGCACGCGGCCATGGCGGGACAGGCCCATCAGCACCACGGCGATGCCGGCCGCATTGGGCAGCAGCACGCCGACCTTCTCGCCGCGCTCCGTCACCGCCGCCAGCTTGTCGCCGAGGATGCGCGCGCCGAGAATGAGCTTGCGATAGGTGAGCGCGGTGCCGAGCGGGTCCTCCACCACCAGCCGCCCCGTGCCGAGCCGCTCGCCGGCCTCCTTCACCGCCTGATAGACGGTCTGGTTGGTGTGCGAGGTCTCGAAGACGAGATCGGACATGATGTCGTAGAGCGCCGCCCCCGCCGCGCGCCGCCGCTTGCGGCCGAACAGTTCCGGGTCGATCTGGATGCGCCGGGGCGGGAGAATGGTGACGCGCACCTTGGGGAAGAGGCGCTTGCGCGTCTGGTCCGGGGTGAGGCGGGAGAAATAGGTCTGCTCCAGCCCCTCGATGCGCACCGGCACGACGGGCGCCTGCGCCTTGTCCGCCACCAGCGCCGAGCCGTCATAGATCTTCATGATGGAGCCGGTGACGGTGATCCGTCCCTCCGGGAAGATCACCAATTGCTCGCCTTGCTGGACGAGGCGGATCAGGTCGCGCGTCGCCAGCGGCCGGGTCGGATCGAGCGGGAAGGCCCGCACCAGCGAGAGGAAGGGCTTGATCCACCACCGCTCGGCGATGCTGGCATCGACGGCGAAGATCGGGTCATGGTCGAGCAGCGCCATGATCAGCGGCGCGTCGAGGAAGCTCACATGGTTGATGGCGATCACCGAGCCGGGCCCGGCGGCCTTCAGATGCTCGGCGCCCTTCACCTCGACGCGGAAGGCGACGCGGAAGACGAGGCGGATCAGGTCGCGCAGCACATGGCCGCGAAAGGCCCGCGCCGTGAGGAAGGCGGCGATCAGCGTCGTGGCGCCGATCAGCGCCAGCAAAGCGGGAGCGCCGACTCCCGCCGCTTGCAACCCGGCGACCACCACCGCCCCGGCCGTCATGAAGGCGGCGTTCAGCACATTGTTGCCGGCGATGACGCGGGCGCGGCGATCCTCGCCCGCTTCCGCCTGCACGAAGGCGAAGGTCGGCACGACGAAGGCACCGCCCGCCGCGGCAAGGCCGATCAGCCCGAAACCGGCGAGCAGCCCCTCTTTCGAGGTGAGGAAATCATACCAGCCGATCGGCTCCACCGTCGGGGTCAGCGCGGCGAAATGGGCGCCGAGGAACAGCGCGAAACCCGCCATGACGAAGCCGGCGAAGGGCACCAGCGCCAGCAATATGCGCCCTTCCGAGAGCTTGGCGGCCAGCGTCGAGCCGATCGCGACACCGACGGTGAACAGCATCAGGAACAGCGTGACGACGCCTTCCGTGCCGCCGATATCCTCCTTCACCAGCGTCGGCAGCAGGGCCAGCACGACCGCGCCGACCAGCCAGAACCAGGAGACGATCAGCGTGCCGCGCCAGATGGCGGGCGTCGTGCGCAGCTCGGAGATCAGCGCCACCGTGCTGCGCCAGATGTTGCGGTCGATCTTCAGGTCGGGCGCGCCCTCCAGTGTCGGCGGGATGGCCCGCGCGCTCAGCCAGCAGATCACCGCGAAGACGAAGGTGAAGCCGGCCACCGCCCAGTCATGGGTATGGGTGATGGCGATGGCGCCGCCCACCGTGCCGGCGAGGATGGCGGCGAAGGTCGCCATCTCCACCAGCGCATTGCCGGAGACCAGTTCCTCGCGGGCGAGATGGTCGGGCAGGATGCCGTATTTCACCGGCCCGAACAGCGCGCTCAGCGTACCCATCAGGAACAGGCCGATGAACAGCAGCGGCAGCGAGCCGAGCACGAAGCCGGAGGAGGCGACGAGCACGATCCAGATCTCGGCGAATTTCAGCCGGCGGGCGATCAGCGACTTGTCGTAGCGGTCGGCCAGTTGCCCGCCGAGGCTGGAGAACAGAAAGAAGGGCAGGATGAACACGCCGCCCGCCAGCGTCACCAGCGCCCCGCCGGTCTCCGCCGTCGCGGCGAGGCCGTAGAGGATGAGCAGCGCCATCGCGTTCTTCACGAAATTGTCGTTGAAGGCGGAGAAGAACTGGCACCAGAAAAGCGGCGCAAAGCGCCGTGACGTCATCAGCCGGGTGAACAAGGCGGAGCCTCCCGCGTTATGTTAGTGAGCGATCACTTACATAAGGAGGACGCAAGGTCAAGGGGCCGGCCCTTGGGCCACACGTGAAAGCCCCCATGAGGCGCCGGACGCGGCCGGATGCCGGCAACGCCTCGGGCTTCTGTCGGGATCGGTCTGTCAAGGTCGGCAAGGTTGAGGGCGGGTGAGCGGCGTTTGGCACGGCTTCCTGCCGAGCGCGCACGGTCACACGAACACGCCCGCCAACGCGGCGGCGAGCAGCGTGCCGTCATGGGCGGCGAGTTGCAGCCGCGAGGGCCGGCCCCTCTCATGCACCATCAACGTGGCGCCGCACATGGCGAGCGACCAGCCGGCGCCGACCGCGAGGAAGGCGGTGCCGATACTAAGCGCGTCCGGCAGCAGGCGGACCAGCGCCGCCGCGACCGCGCAGAGCATCACCGCGCCCACCGCGAGAGCCGGCGCGCCGATCCGGCGGGCGAGCACGCCGCCGGCCAGCGCCGGCCCGTACATCGCCACCACATGCCAGGCGACGATGCCGGACACCAGCGGCACGCTGACGCCGCAGCCGATCAGCGCCAGCGGCGCCCCGGCCATGGCGGAGGTCATGGCGCCCCAGGCGAGCGCGCCGATCAGCGTCGGCAGCGCCAGCGCCCGCCAGGCGAGAGCGGGGTGGGCCCCCGTCTGGCGGGCCGCCTGCGCCGCCTCGACGGTGAAATCGGCATGGGAAAAGCGCGCCTCGGGCAGCGTCACCGCAAAGCCGAGCGCGCCAAGCTGGGCCAGTGCGGCGAGCACCAGCGTCCCGGCGAAGGTGTAGGGCACGGCGAGCGCCTCGGCCTGCCCGGCGAGCAGCGGCCCGGCAAGGCCGGCCAGCGCGCCGGCACCGATGAGCCGGGCCACCGCGCCGGGCCGGCCGGCGGATTCCGCGCCGAAGGCGGCGGCGTGGCGGTAAAACATGCCGAAGCCCTGTGCCGCGCCGAGCCAGAAGGCGCCCAGCACCAGCGGCGCGAACAGCGCCGTCACCAGCGCATAGGCGCAGACGAGACCGCCCGCGACACCGAGGCTCGCCCCGAGCGCGAAGCCGGCCCGCCGGCCGAAAGCGTCGAGCAGCAGGCTGGCCGGCAGGCTGGCCAGCGCCGCGCCGCCGAGAAAGGCGGCGAGCGGCAGGCCGGAGACGGGCAGCAGGCCGAGCCGGTCGCCCGGCGGCGCCAGCATGTCACCGGCCAGCGGCAGCACGCCCAGCGTCAGCGCCTGCGCCAGCACCACCAGCGCGAAGCCGGCGGCAAGGCGGGCTTCGCCCGCTCCCCGGCGCAGGCCGAGCGCGCTGTCTTCCGGGCAGGCACAGCCGAGCCGGCCGGCGCGCGCGCCCTCCGTCTCCACGCCGAACAGGTCGCCGGCACTCATGGCCGCTCACCTCCGGGCGCGCCATGGCGGCCGTCCTCAAGGTCGTCATCCTTCAGCACGCGCAGCGCCGCGCCTTCCATGTCGTCATACTGGCCGGCACGCAGCGACCACATGAAGGCGAGAAGACCGAGCAGGCCAAGGCAGAGCGCGGCCGGCACGAGATAGAGAAGAACGGTCATTTGGCCTCCCGGATGTGTGCCGGAGCGGGCGCAGCAGTGGGGCCGCCGCGCGCGCGCAGCGCGTTGAGCGTGACGATCACCGACGAACCGGACATGGCGAGCGCGGCGATCAGCGGCGTCACCAGCCCGGCAATGGCGAGCGGCACGGCGATCAGATTGTAGACGATGGCGATCATCAGGTTCTCGCGCATCAGCCGGCGCGCCCGCGCGGCCACCGCCAGCGCGGCCTCGACCGGGGCGAGACGGTCGCCGAGGAACACCGCGTCGGCCTGCGCGCGGGTCACGTCGGCGGCGGTGATGGGCGAGAGCGAGACATGGGCGCTGGCCAGAGAGGGCGCGTCATTGATGCCGTCGCCGACCATCAGCACGCGGTGCCCTTCGGCGGCGAGGCTGTCGAGCACGGCGATCTTGTCGGCCGGGCGCGCCTGCGACCACCAGTCCTCGACGCCCAGAGTCGCGGCGACGGGGGCCACCGCTTCCGTCCGGTCGCCGGAAAGGACGACAATGCGCAGCCCCTCGCCCCGGCGCCCGCCAAAGTTCTTCAGCCGACTTATGACCTGCGCCGCGTCCGGCCGCAGCGTCTGGCGGATTTCCAGCACCGCGCAGGTCTCGCCGAGCCGCACCGCCACCAGCGAGGCATCGGGCGCGTGCCGCACGAGGTCGGCACAGCCGCAGAAGGCCGGGCTGCCGAGCCGTGCCGCGCGCCCGTCGATCATCGCCTCGATGCCCGCGCCGGAGGTCTCGCGCGCCTCGCGCACCGGCTCCGCGTCGGGATGGGTGGCGGCGATGGCGCGGGCGAGCGGGTGGGTACTGGCCAGCGCCAGCCGGGCCGCCGCCAGCAGCAAATCGGGCGGCACCGCCGCGGCATTGGCGACCGCCGGCTCCGGCAGGGTCAGCGTGCCGGTCTTGTCGAAGGCCACCGTGTCGATCTCGGCCAGCCGCTCGAAGGCATCGCCGGAATTGAGCAGGATGCCGTGGCGCATCAGCGTGCCGGCGGCCACCACCTGCACGGCCGGCACGGCCAGCGCCAGCGCGCAGGGGCAGGTGATGATGAGCACGGCGACGGCGATCAGCACCGCCTGATGCAGCGAGGCGCCGGCGATCAGCCAGCCGATCAGCGACAGCAGCGCGGTCGCGTGGACCACCGGCGCGTAGAGCCGGGCCGCCCGGTCGGCGAGCCGTACATAACGCCCACGCGCGGTTGCCGCCTTGTCGAGCAGGCGCTCGATTTCCTCCAGAAACGTGTCCTCGCCCGCCGCCGTGGTGCGCAGGCGCAGCGCGCCGTCCTGCACCAGGCTGCCGGCATGCACGCTGGCACCGGCCGAGACCGGGCGCGGCAGGGTCTCGCCGGTGACGAGGCTTTCATCCACGGCGCCGAAGCCCTCGACCACGATACCGTCCACCGGCGCCCGCTCGCCCGCGCTCACCAGCACCTCGTCGCCGGCCGTCACGGCGGCGGCGGGCACGGTGACGAGGCTGCCATCGGGCGCGAAGCGGCGCGCGCTGACCGCTTTCAGCGCGGCGAGATTGCCGGCCTCGGCCCGCGTCTTGCGGCGCATGGCGTGGTCGAGATAGCGCCCGGTGAGCAGGAAAAAGAGCAGCATCACCGCGGAATCGAAATAGGCGTGCTCGGCATGGTTCAGTGTCTCGAAGACGGAGACGCCGAGCGCCAGAATCACGCCGAGCGTGATCGGCACGTCCATGTTGAGCGAGCGCGCTTTCAGTGCCCGCAGGGCGCTGTGAAAGAACGGCTGGCCGGCATAGGCGGCGGCCGGCAGCGCGATCAGCGCCGAGAGCCAGTGGAACAGGTCGCGCGTCTCCGGCGTGATGTCGGTGGCATTGCCCGACCACACCGACACCGAGAGCAGCATGATGTTCATCGCCGCGAAGCCCGCCACGGCGAGGCAGCGCAACAGATGGCGCGCATTGGCGTGCTCGATCGCCTCCAGCCGGTCGGCCTCGAACGGGTAGGCGCGGTAGCCGATCCGGGCGAGCGCGTCGAGCACCGCCTCGGGCCGGGCCAGCGGCCGCGCGGTCCAGCCGACGGTGAGGCGGTGGGCGGTGTAATTCAGCCGCGCCCGGGCGACCCCGTCCAGCGCCTCGGCCGCATCCTCGATCTCGTCGATGCAGGCGGCGCAGTCGATGCCCTCGATGGCGAAGGCCATCTCCGCCTGCCCGCTGGCATCCTCCCGCAGAAACAGGGAGAAATCCCGCGCCGCCGGCTCGGCCCCCGCCGTCCCGGCAGGGGTCCTACGCTCCACCGGGCCGGGGGACGCGGAAAAGTCGATGACCTGCGCACCCATGACGACGACCTTCCGCCCGGCAGCTATTTGACGATGACGCGGTTCATCGAGCGGTAGAGCCGCTCGCCGTCGCGGGAGAAGTCGATCACCAGCTCCCACTGGCCGGGCGGAATCTCCCCGCGCGCATTCCACAGGCCGTCGGAAATTTCATGCGGTTGCAGCACGATATCCAGCCGGCGGTTGGTCGGATGATGCAGCTCGGCCGTGAGGTCGACACCGGACAGCGGCAGCCCGTGGTCGTCGCGCCCGCTCACCACCAGCCGGGTCGGCTCGACATGGGCGTCGACCTGCCAGTGCCGCTGCGCCTGCGCCGCCGCGGCTTCGCTTTCCCTGCGGAAATCAAGCCCGGCCTTGTAGGAGCTTTCCGTCTCCACCCCGCCGAAGCTCGTCACCGCTGCCCGCACGAGGAAGAAATTGGCCGCGAAGACGATGGCGAAAAAGCCGAGAAAGCAGGCGAGCACGGTACGCCCGGTGAGGGGCCGCCCGCCCGGCGGCGGCGTAAGATCGGTGGCATGGAAAGCCATGGCGGTGCTCCTCAGGGGCCCTTGAAGTGGTCGAACACGGTGCTGGTCTGGCCACCCGCGACATCGGTGATGGAGAAGGTGATGCCGAGCGAGGCTTCCGCCGGAAGCTTCGCGTGGGTCGAGAGCAGGACGCGCAGCTCATAGGTCTGGTCCGGGCCGACCTCGATCACCGGATGGCCGTTCTCGACCGCGCTCACCCCGCCGGCAACCTCCAGCCGGGCCTGCGGCACGCCCTCGACGGCGACGGCGAAGCGGCGCGGCATGGGCTGCTTGTTGACGATGCGCATCGTGTAGGCGTTGCGGATCGAGCCGTCCGAGAGCTGCACGAATAGCGGGTTGCGGTCATGCAGGACGGACACGCTCTCGGTGCCGCGCGCGGCGAGGCTGTAGACCATGATCCCGCCGATCACGGCGATCAGCGCGGCATAGAGCACGGTGCGGGCGCGCAATATCTTGGTGATCGGCGCCAGCCCCTTGCTGCGGCGCTCGACATTCATCTCGGTGTCGTAGGCGATCAGCGCGGTCGGCCGGCCGACCTTCTTCATCACCGTGTCGCAGGCGTCGATGCACAGGCCGCACTGGATGCAGGCGAGCTGGCTGCCGAGGCGGATATCCACGCCGGTCGGGCAGGCGGCGACGCATTGATGGCAATCGACGCAATCGCCCGCCGGCAGCCCCTCGCGCTTCAGCGCCTCGGTCTTCTTCAGCGAGCCGCGCGGCTCGCCGCGATCATAGCGATAGGTGACGTTCAGCGCGTATTCGTCGGTAAGCGCGGCCTGAATGCGCGGCCAGGGGCACATATAGGTGCACACCTGCTCGCGCATGTGGCCGGCCAGCACATAGGTGGTGAAGGTGAGGATGCCGATCCACAGATAGGCGACAGCGGGCCCCTCGCCCTTGAGAAGCTGCATGGTCAGCGTCGGCGCGTCGGCGAAATAGAGCACCCAGGCGCCGCCGGTCCACCAGGCGACCATGATCCAGAGGAAATGCTTGGCGGCGGCCTCGAAGGCGCGCTGGGCGCGCGAGGCGGTCTTCAGCTTCTCGCGGCGCTGGCGCGGATCGCCCTCGACCATGCGCTCGATCACCTGGAACAGGTCCGTCCACACGGTCTGCGGGCACAGATAGCCGCACCAGAGCCGGCCGGCGACGGCGTTCATCAGGAACAGCACCAGCGCGGCGAGGATCAGCAGGCCGGTGACGTAGTAGATTTCCTGCGGCCAGATCTCGATGAAGAAGAAGTAGAAGCGGCCATTGGCGAGGTCGACCAGCACCGCCTGCGAGGGCGCGTTCGGCCCGCGATCCCAGCGGACGAAGGGCAGCAGATAATAGATGCCGAGCGTGATGATCAGCAGCGTCCACTTGATGCGGCGGAACGTGCCGTGGACGGCGATCGGGTAGATCTTGCGCCGCGACTCATAGAGCGGGCCGTCGATCTCGGTTTCCACGGTTTCAGGTTTGCTTGCCACGTTCATCATCTTCCCCGGCACGGCGACAGCTTCTTGTAGGCTTTCGAAGCTACGCCTTTGATCCGGGCGATGCCGGGCGGGAAAATGCTTATGCGGCGGCACGCCACGGGCTCGCCGAGGCCCTCACCTCGCCCCTGCCTCGGCCCTCACGCCGTCATCCCGGACAGGTCCATTGGACCGATCCGGGATCATTGTCGGGGCTGGCGCGGCCGGGATCCGATCAGGCGATTCCACCTGATCGGAAAGGGCTTTAGCTGCCGCCGCCCAGCGAGTGGACATACACGGTCAGCGCCTTGATCGTCGTCGGGTCGAGGCGGCCCGACCAGGCCGGCATGATGCCGGCGCGGCCATTGGTGATGGTGGCGATCACGCTGTCGCGGTCGGAACCATAGAGCCAGATGCCGTCGGTGAGGTTCGGCGCGCCAAGCTCGATATTGCCCTTGCCGTCGGCGCCGTGGCAGGCGGCGCAATTGGCCTCGAACAGTTCCTTGCCCTTGGTGAGGTCGGGCGTGACCCCGGCCGGCACCGGCAGGTTGCCGAGCGAGCGCACATAATCGGCCACCACGACGACCTCGGGACGCGTCAGGATGCCGTCGCGGCCAAAGGCCGGCATGTCGCCGACATGCGCGTCGGGATCGGCCGAGCGGATGCCGTGCAGCAGGGTCTGCTGGATCTGCTCCAGCGAACCGCCCCACATCCAGTCGTCATCGTTCAGGTTCGGGTAGCCTTTGGAGCCGCCCGCACCCGCGCCATGGCAGGGCGCGCAATTGTCGCCGAAGGCGGCGCGGCCCTGCGCGCGGGCGAAGGACAGCAGCGCCGGCGTGCTCTCGATCTGCTCCAGCGAGGCCGCGTCCAGCTTGTCGGCGAAGGCCGCGCGCTGGGCCCGCAGATCGGCGAGCTGGACCTGCACCGCGTCGCGCGACTTCCAGCCGAACACGCCGCTCGTATAGGAGCTGACCAGCGGCCAGGCCGGGTAGACCACCCAATAGGCCACCGACCAGACGATGCAGAGGTAGAAGACCCACAGCCACCAGCGCGGCAGCGGGTTGTTCAGCTCGCGAATGCCGTCCCACTCGTGGCCGGTGGTCGAGACGCCGGTGATGGCGTCCACATCGTTCTTGTGAATGTCGGCCATGATGTCAGTCCTCGCTCAGAGGCAGGCGGGCGGCGTGGTCGAACTGCGCCTTGCGCGAGGGCGAGAGCGCGTAGATCAGCACGCAGAGGAAAATGCCCACGAAGTAGAGGAGCCCCCAGGTCTGGGCGAATTCCGCGAGGGCGCGATAGGTCTCGTTCATGGATGCCTCCTCAGCGGATGTTCGCCTTGTCGTCATAGAGCTTGAAGTCGACCATGGTGCCGAGCGCCTGGAGATAGGCGATCAGCGCGTCGGCTTCGGTGAGGGCCCCGGGGTTGCCGTCGAAATCGCGGACCTGCGCGCCGGGATACCGCTTCTGCAGATCATCCACGTCGCCGTCGGGCGAGGCCTGGAGGCGCAGATCGGCGATCGCCGATGCCTGCATCTCCTCCGTGTAGGGCACGCCGAGTATCGCGTTGACCGTGATGTCCTCGCCGATATTGGCGAATTTCAGCGGCGTCTTTTCCAGGAACGGGTAGCCCGGCATGATCGAGCCCGGCACGACCGAACGCGGATCGGCCAGATGCTGGCGCTGCCATTCGTCGGAATATTTGTTGCCGACGCGGGCAAGGTCCGGCCCGGTGCGCTTGGAGCCCCACTGGAACGGGCGGTCATACATGCTCTCGGCCGCCAGCGAGTAGTGGCCGTAGCGTTCCACCTCGTCGCGCAGCGGGCGCACCATCTGCGAGTGGCAGTTGTAGCAGCCTTCGCGGACATAGATGTTGCGGCCGGCGAGTTCCAGCGGCGTCCAGGGACGCACGCCGGAGACCTTCTCGATGGTGCTCTTGAGGTAGAACAGCGGCACGATCTCGACGAGCCCGCCGACCGAGATCACCAGCAGGATGCCGATGATCAGCCAGATCGAGTTCTTCTCGAAGAAGGCATGCTTGGCCCAGAGCGACGACTTCTTGGGGGTTGCGGCCAGTTCAGCCATTTTTGTGTCCTCACTCAGCCGGCACGAGGGACGGGGTGTGCACGCCAGTATCTGCCTCGACGGTGCTCGGCTGGCGGATGGTCATGAAGATGTTGAAGGCCATCAGCAGCCCGCCGATCAGGAACAGCACGCCGCCCAGGGCGCGGATGATGTAGAAGGGGTGCATCGCCTCGACGGTCTCGATGAAGGAATATTCGAGGAAGCCGAGCGAGGTGTAGGCGCGCCACATCAGGCCCTGAAGGATGCCCGCCACCCACATCGACGAGATGTAGAAGACGATGCCGATGGTGGAGATCCAGAAGTGCCAGTTGACGAGGCGCAGCGAGTACAGTTCGCGCTTCTGCCAGAGCCAGGGCACCAGGCAGTAGATCGCGCCGAAGGAGATGTAGGCGACCCAGCCGAGCGCGCCGGAATGCACATGGCCGATGGTCCAGTCGGTGTAGTGGGACAGCGAGTTCACCGCCTTCACCGACATCAGCGGGCCTTCGAAGGTCGACATGCCGTAGAAGGCGACGGAGACGACCATCATGCGCAGCACCGGGTCGGTGCGCAGCTTGTCCCAGGCGCCCGAGAGCGTCATCAGGCCGTTGATCATGCCGCCCCAGGAGGGCATCCACAGCATGATCGAGAAGGTCATGCCCAGCGTCTGCGCCCAGTCCGGCAGCGCCGTGTAGTGCAGGTGATGCGGGCCGGCCCAGATGTAGAGGAAGATCAGCGCCCAGAAGTGGATGATCGAGAGCCGGTAGGAATAGACCGGCCGGTCGGCGCGCTTGGGAATGAAGTAGTACATGATGGCGAGGAAGCCGGCGGTCAGGAAGAAGCCGACCGCGTTGTGGCCGTACCACCACTGCACCATGGCATCCTGCACGCCCGACCAGACGATGTAGGATTTGGGCGAGAACACCGAGATCGGGATGGTCGCGTTATTGCCGAGATGCAGCACGGCAATGGTGACGATGAAGGCGAGATAGAACCAGTTCGCCACATAGATGTGCGGCTCCTGCCGGCGCCACAGCGTGGCGAGGAAGACCAGCAGATACGTCACCCACACAACCGTCAGCCACAGATCGGCATACCATTCCGGCTCGGCGTATTCCTTGCCCTGGGTGATGCCCAGCAGATAGCCGGTGCCGGCAATGACGATGAAGAAATTGTAGCCGAGCACGACGAACCACGGCGCCAGATAACCGGCGAGCCGGGCGCGCGAGGTGCGCTGCACCACATAGAAGGAGGTCGCGATCAGCACGTTGCCGCCAAAGGCGAAGATCACCGCCGAGGTGTGCAGCGGGCGCAGCCGGCCGAAGGCGATCCAGGGCAGGTCGAAATTCAGCGCCGGGAAGGCGAGCTGGAAGGCGATGATGACGCCGACGAGGAAGCCGGCGAGGCCCCAGAACACGGAGGCGAGGGTAGCGAACTTCACCGGGCCGAAATTGTAGTTCGGCTTGCCGTCGATCATCAGCGGCGGCAGCGCGGCCGGCCGGTCCATATAGCGGTTGAGAATGACGAACACCGTCGCCAGGCTCGCAAAGGCCGACAGATAGGCGTGGAAGGCATAGGCGCTGTCCTGTGCCTTGGCCGCCACGGTGATGCTGGATAGCGCCAGAAGCGCGAAGACGACGGCAAGGCCCCCCTCGCCGAATGTCAGACTCTTCCGTACGCCACCGACGGCGCTGCTCTGCTGCGACATGCGACCCTCCTCGCCCGGTTCAGGCCGGACATGCCCGCACGGGACATGTCCACTCTGGACCTGGAACGACTCCATTTTTCCGGGTGGAGCTTTCGCGCTGCGGAAGGTGCGCAGCGTTGATGCAGATCAAGCCTAGGTGTCTTCACGGACGCGCGAGCCCGGCGGCGCAATGACGCGGCGCAAGCGTGGGGCCGGCCGGCGGCGGCCCGCGACGGCCCCACGCTCCCGAACCCGTCGCGCCGACGGAGCGCCCCTCATCCCCGCCCCATGCCGGGTGTCCTTCGCCCCCGCGCATTGCCCGGCCACTTGCCCGGCGCGGGCGCGGGCGTCTAAGAGAAACACCGTCCCGCCGGCCAGCCGCCGCGCGGGATTTGGCGAAGAGGGCAACGTGCTGCGCGCGATCCGGTTTCTGCTGCGCTTTCTCGGTATCTGGCTGCTCGCCGGCGGCTTTGTCGCGCTGGTGCTGGACGGGGTGCGCTCGATCGCCTCCTCGGAAGTGGTCGCCACGCCGCTGGGCGTCACCTGGCTCGCCAGCCATGAGGACAGCCTCGCCGCCTTCCAGCGATGGGTAAGCGACACGCTGCCCGGCGGGACCTGGGACCTTCTCGTCGCCCCGGTGCTGCAAACGCCGCTGTTCATCGTGCTCGCCGTGATCGGCCTCGTGCTCATGCTGCTCGGCCGCCCGCGCCCGGCCTGAGCGCCCCGCCCACCTGCCGGCGCGACCCTCGCAAAACCCGCCGCCGCTTCCTACATTGGCGGCACACATAGCGAGGACGGACCATGTTCTTCTTCAAGAAGAGTGACGACCTGCCGACCGCGGCCAATGCCCTGCCCGGCCGGGCGCAGCCTTTGCCCACCGCCAGCCATCACGCGGTCAACCACAATCCGCTCAAGGGGCCCTATCCCGAGGGCTTCGAGACCGCGATCTTCGCTCTGGGCTGCTTCTGGGGCGCCGAGCGCAAGTTCTGGCAGACGCCGGGCGTCTGGGTGACGGCGGTCGGCTACATCAACGGCATCACCCCGAACCCGACCTATGAGGAAACCTGCACCGGCCTCACCGGCCATGCCGAGGCGGTGCTGGTGGTGTTCGACCCGGCCGTGATCAGCTACGCGCAGCTTCTCAAGCTGTTCTTCGAGAACCACGACCCGACGCAGGGCATGCGCCAGGGCAATGATGTCGGCACCACCTACCGTTCCGGCATCTACCCCACCTCACCCGCCCAGCACGCGGCGGCGCAGGCGGCCAGGGCCTCCTATGAGGCCGCGCTGAAGGCCAAGGGCTACCCGCCGATCACCACCGAGATCGTCGACGCCCCGGTGTTCTATTTCGCCGAGACCTATCACCAGCAATATCTCGCCAAGAACCCGAACGGCTATTGCGCCCTCGCCGGCACCGGCGTGTCCTGCCCGATCGGCACCGGCGTGAGCGCGTAGGACGAGCGGCGGCGGGTTCGCCCGCCGCCGACCCTCCCCCTTTCCGGGGATGTCGATTATTGGTCGGATCGCGTCGGGCGCCTTCCGCCGGGTGGGCCTGCGGCGGTAATCTGCGGCACCTTGAGCTGAACGAGGGACCGCCGTGACCACCGCCCGCCTGTCGATCCGCTTCTGCCTGCCCGCGCTCCTCGCCCTGCTGCTGCCGCTCTGCGCACAGGCACAGCAACCCGCGCCGAAGCTGCCGGTGGTTCTGCGCGATGCCCGCTATTGCGAGATCGTGCCCATTCATGTGACGCGGGTGGGGCTGCGCGCCTCGGTCTACAACACGCTCGGCTTCGACGACTGTCCGGCCGACAAGTGGGACGCCCTCAGCCGGCTGGAGCTGCTTCGCCAGTTCGACACCCTCGCCGTGGTGATGAACGGGCCGCGCCATTTCCTCATGGACGACATCATCGCCAGCGGCGCCACCAAGACCGGCGAGGTCATCACCATTGGCGGCATAACGCTGGCCAAGCGCGCCGAGGTCGGGCTGTCGCTGCACCAGGCCATGGGGCCCGCCTTCACCGAGCAGACCATAGAGCGCGACACGACCTATCGTTTCGACGCCGGCAAGCCGGTCTTCACCCTCACCGCACCCGACGGGGCGGTCTATGTGATGCAGTCCTACGCTCAGATCGTCGACCCCGCGCTCGCCTATGCCGACCTGCCCAGCCTCGGCGCCAAGCTGACACTGCCGGCGGGCTGGACTTATGGCACGCGCACGCCGGACAAGGACCTGCTGCTCACCGCCACCGGCACGGCGACGGTGGTTCAGGACGACCTCAAGAACACCTATCAGAAGATGGTGCCGCAGAACTGAGGGCCATCCGGCAACGGGCGCCCGAACGCCCCGGAGCTTTGCCGCGCCTGTGCCGCGCCTCTTCTTGCCGCACCTCTTGCCGCCGGCCCGGCGCCGTGGCACCCCTCTCGCAGTCGCGAAAGGGAACGGACCCCCATGCAGAAGATCATCGAACGCGTCATCTTCATCAGCCGCTGGATCATGGCGCCGTTCTATCTCGGCCTCGTCATCGCGCTGCTCGTGCTGCTGTTCAAGTTCGGCCATGAGCTGCTCCACTTCGTCACCCATGCCTATGACTCGGACGAGAGCGACATCATCCTCGGCCTGCTCGCGCTGATCGACCTCACCTTCACCGGCAGCCTGGTGATCATCGTGATCTTCTCCGGCTATGAGAATTTCGTCTCGCGCATCGACGCCGAGGGCCATGAAAACTGGCCGGAATGGATGACCAAGGTCGATTTCGCCGGCCTCAAGCAGAAGCTGCTCGCCTCGATCGTCGCCATTTCCGCCATCGCCCTGCTCAAGGCCTTCATGAATCTCGACAAGGGCGTGGATGAGAAGCAGCTCATGTGGCTCGTCATCATCCACATGGTGTTCGTCGTCTCCGGCGTGGTGCTGGCCTGGACCGACCGGCTGTCGGAAAAGAGCCACTGATTTACCGGTTGAATGACGTTTATTGACTTCAATGAACGTAATTTTTGTGTAATAAATAAACGATCCTTTCCGCCAGCGCGACCCGATCCGATATGAGCACTGAGACGCCGACGCCCGCCCCCTCCCGCCGCGCCGCCCCGAACGGGGCGCGCATGGCGCCGCTGGCGCGCCTGCCGGTGTTCTTCACGCTGGAGGGACGGCGCGTGGTGCTGGCCGGCGGCTCGGAAGCCGCCGCCTGGAAGGCCGAGCTGCTCGCCGCCGCCGGCGCCGACCTCATCGTCTATGCCGCCGAGTTCTGCGAGGATCTACTCGCTCTCGCCGCCGCCCCGCCCGCCGGTGCGATCACCCTCATCGTCCGCGAGTGGACGCCGGAGGATCTGCATGGGGCTGCACTGGCCATCGGGGCGCTGGAAGAGGAAGAGGACTGCGCCCGCTTCCGCGCCGCCGCGCAAGACGCCGGCGTGCCGGTCAATGTGGTCGACAAGCCCGCTTATTGCGACTTCGCCTTTGGCGCCATCGTCAACCGCTCGCCGCTGGTGGTGGGCATCTCCACCGACGGTGCCGCCCCGGTGTTCGGGCAGGCGGTGCGGGCCAAGATCGAGGCGGTAATCCCGCAGGGCTTCAAGCGGTGGGCCGAGGCGGCGCGGCAATGGCGCCCGGCGGTGCAGGCGCTGGAACTGTCCTATCAGGGCCGCCGCCGCTTCTGGGAGCGTTTCACCGGCGCCGCGCTGGAGACGCCCGAGGAGGAGCCTTCCGAGGCGCTCAAGGCCGAGTTGCTGGCGGATGCGCGCGGCGCGCGCAGCGACACGCCGCGCGGCTCGGTGGCGCTGGTCGGCGCCGGGCCGGGCGACCCAGAACTGCTGACGCTCAAGGCCGTGCGCGTGCTCCAGTCCGCCGATGTGGTGCTCTATGACGATCTCGTCGCCCCGGCGGTGCTCGATGTCGCCCGCCGCGAGGCGAGGAAGATGCTGGTCGGCAAGACCGGCTACAAGCCCTCCTGCAAGCAGGACGACATCAACGCGCTGATGGTCTCGCTGGCCAGGCAGGGCAAGCGCGTGGTGCGGCTCAAGGGCGGCGACCCGATGGTGTTCGGCCGCGCCGGCGAGGAGATCGCCGCCGCCCGCCTCGCCGGGCTGCCGGTCGAGGTGGTGCCGGGCATCACCGCCGCGCAGGGCGCCGCGAGCCGGCTCGCCACCTCGCTCACCCATCGCGACCATGCCCGCCGGCTGCAGTTCATCACCGCCCATGCGAGAGACGGCAAGCTGCCGCGCGATCTCGACTGGGGCGCGCTGGCCGATCCGGCGGCGACCACGGTGGTCTACATGCCGCAGCGCACCTGGGCCGAACTGGCCGGGAAGGCGATGGCCGCCGGGCTCGATCCCGCGACGCCCGCCATCGCCATCTTCTCCGCCACCCGCCCGCAGGAACGGCAGGTGCCGGCCACCGTCGGCACGCTCGGCGAGGCGCTGGCGCAGGCGGTCGCGGACGGCGCGAGCGGCCCCTGCCTCGTCCTGTTCGGCCATGCGCTCGGCGAAGCCCCCGCCTTCGCCGCGCTGGACGCCGACAGGGATGCGCAGGCCGCGCAGGGGTAATAGCTACGCCGTCATCCCGGACGGCCGCAGGCCGATCCGGGATCGCGTGCCGCGTGAGCACTGTCATCCGTCTGCGTCCTTCGAGGCCCGGGCCTTGCCCGGGCACCTCAGGATGACGGCGTTGCGCAGATCTCCGTCATGCTGAGGCGCGAGCACAGCGAGCCTCGAAGCACGCAGACGCGCAGGCCGCGGAGAGGTAGCCCCCTTCGCCGTCATCCCGGACGGCCGGGGCTCGAGCCGGGATCGCGTGCCGCGTGAGCACTGTCATGAGCGACGTCATCCCCGGGCTTGGCCCGGGGATCCACGACTTTGGCTGGGCGCGACGGTTGAGAAGTCGTGGATGGCCGGGCCAAGCCCGGCCATGACGCCGTGAGGAAGCCCTCGGTAGGCGGAATATGTGCTCCCGCCGGGCGCTCAGCCGATCTTGGCTTCCAGCTTCTCGAATAGCGGGTTCTCGGCCGCGAACACATAATCGAGCGCGCCGACCGAGACGGTAGCGGCGCCCTTCTCGCGCAGGAACACGGCGAGGCCGTGCAGCGTGTCGGGCGGGCAATGCAGTGTCACCATGCCCGACGAGGTCGGCGCGCCGAACGGCGCGGTGCAGCGGAAGCGGCGCACCGCCTCGGCCACGGTGACGCTGTCGCAGGCGGCAAAGCGCGTCTTCACCTCGCGCATGGTCGCCGCGCGCTTGGCCGCCGTCACCCGGTCGAGCAGCGCCCGCGCCGCCGCCCGCGCGCCCGCGTTCCAGTCGGCCGAGAGCGAGGCGACGAGATTGGCCTCCGAGCGCAGCATCACCCCGTCATCGACCACTTTCAGCGCGTTGGCCGCCAGCGTCGAGCCGGTGGTGGTGATGTCGACGATCAGCTCCGCCGTGCCCGCCGCCGGCGTGCCCTCGGTGGCGCCGAGGCTCTCGACGATGCGGTAATCGACGATGCCATGGCGGGCGAAGAAGCCGCGGGTGAGGTTGAGATATTTCGTCGCCACCCGCATGCGCCGGCCGCGGCTGGCGTGGAAATGCGTCGCCACATCGTCGAGGTCGCGCATGGTACGCACGTCGATCCAGGCCTGCGGCACCGCCACCACCACATTGGCGTGGCCGAAGCCGAGACCTTCCACCAGCAGCACCTTGGAATCGGCGTCCGGGATGCTCTCGCGCACCAGATCCTCGCCGGTGACGCCCAGATGCACGGCGCCGGCGGCGAGCTGGCTGGCGATTTCGGAGGCGGAGAGATAGGCGACCTCCACCCCCTCCACGCCCGACAGCGTGCCGCGATAGTCGCGCGCCCCGCGCGACTGGTTCAGCGTCATGCCGGCACGGGCGAAGAAGGCGGTGGCGTTTTCCTGCAACCGGCCCTTGGAGGGCACGGCGACGATGAGGGGAGAGGTCACGGGAGAACTCATGAGCGCGCCTCCACGGCGTCGAGACGGCCGAGCCAGACGGCGAAGCCGACCGCCGGAATCGGCGCGGGCGCGCCGAGCCGGGCGAGCAGCCCGTCATAGCGCCCGCCGGCCACCAGCGGGGCGCCGTTGCCATTCTCGTGCAGTTCGAACACCATGCCGGAATAATAGTCGAGCGGGCGCCCGAAGGCGGCGGCGAAGGCCAGCCGGTCGGGCTCGATGCCCTGCGCGGCGATGAAATGGGTGCGCCCCTCAAAGGCGTCGAGCGCCTGCCCAAGATCGAGCCGGGCATCGTCGGCCAGCGCGCGCAAAGCGGCGGCCGCCGTGTCCGGGTTGCCCTGAATGGCGAGATAGCGTTCCAGCACCGCGACCTTTTCAGGCGACAGCCCCTCCGCGTCGCCCGGCGCCGCCTGTTCGAGGAAGCGTTCGGCGATTTCCGGCACGGTGCGGCCGGCCACCGTCGTGATGCCGGCAATCGACAGCAGGTCCGCCACCAGCGCGCGCGCCGCCGCCGGATCGGAGCCGGCCAGCGCCGAGAGCACGCCGGCATGGGCGGCCACGCCACCGGCTTCCGGGCGCTGCTTGAGCGCCGCGAGATCGGCGCCGAGATCGCCGGAGCGGGCGAAATCCTTGATCAGCCGCCGCCGCCAGCCGGGCGGCAGGTCGAGCGCGTCGAGCAGGCGCGCGAACAGCCCGGCATCGCCGAGGCGCACGGTCGGCTCGATCACGCCCCACAGCGCCGCCGTCTCCAGCCCGAGCGCCAGCACCTCGGCATCGGCCGCCTCGCGGTCGGCCCGGCCGAAGGATTCGACGCCCGCCTGAAGCAGTTCGCCGGCCGTCACGTCGGAGCGGAACACCGGGCCGAGATAGGCGAAGTCGCGCGGCTGCACGGCGCCGTCGGCAATGTAATGGCGGCACACCGGCAGGGTCAGGTCCGGGCGCAGGCACAGTTCGCGCCCGTCCGGGTCGGTGGTGATGAACATGGTCCGCCGCATCTCCTCGCCCGACAGGTCGAGAAAGGCGTCGGCCGGTTGCAGCACCGGCGGTTCGACGCGGCCGAAGCCGGCGCGCGCATAGAGCGCGAGCAGTTCCTCGGCATGGCTCATTTCGGCGGGCATGGAATCCTGTCCGGTACGGTCGGTGAGGTCTCAGCGTGCCCAGCAGCTGGGCAGCGCGCTTCTAGCAAAGGGGGCGGGCCCGGTCCATGCATGGGCGATGACATGGTTTCCGTACGCCGCGCTCACCCCGGCGCGCCCGCGCGCAGCTGCGCCGCCTCGCGCACGATCTGCGCCAGCAGCTCGAACTGCCCGGAGAGCGGGTTGCTGCGGCGCCAGACCATGCCGATGCTCCGGGCCGGACGCGGCGGGGCGAGCCGGGCGACGGCGACCTGCGCCTGCGCGGTCTCGATCCGCACCGCCATTTGCGGGATCAGCGTCACCCCGATGCCGGCCCCGACCATCTGCACCAGCGTGGTCAGCGAGCTTCCCTCCATCAGCTCGCGCGGCCGGCTGGAGGAGAGGTTGCAATAGGACAGCGCCTGCTCGCGGAAGCAATGTCCCTCCTCCAGCAGCAGAAGCTGCATCTCGCGCAGCATCTCGGAATTGGGCACCGGCTTCATCGCATCCGCCGCCGGGCGCACCAGCACGAACTCTTCCTCGATCAGCGCGACCTCCACCAGCGAGGGCTCGGAGACCGGCAGGGCGACGATCGCGGTGTCGAGCCGGCCTTCCAGCAGATCCTCCACCAGCCTCTGTGTCACCGCCTCGCGCGGGCGCAGGTCGAGGCCGGGAAAGCGACCGGAAATCCGGGTAAGAATAGCCGGCAAAAGATACGGCGCCACGGTGGGGATGACGCCGATGCGCAGCCGCCCGGCCAGCGGGCTGTGCGAGGCGCGGGCGAGATCGTCCAGCTCGTCCACCGCCCGCAGGATGACCCGCGCCCGCTCGGCGAACTGCTCGCCCAGGCTGGTGAGGCGGATCTGCCGCATGCCGCGCTCGACCAGCGGCGCGCCGAGGATTTCCTCCAGCTCCTTGATCTGCAGCGACAGCGCCGGCTGGGAGATGGCGCAGGCTTCGGCGGCCCGGCCGAAATGGCCGTGATGGGCCAGAGCCTCGAAATAGCGCAGATGCTTCATGGAGATATTACCCATAAGCTGTACATATCGTGCCAATTAGAAAATGCAAATTTTCATTATCACAGAGACGCGGTAAGACCCTGCCATCAGGCACGCATTGGTCTAATTCCAGGACATGCGGCGCGAAGATCGGGATTCGGAGGCGAGAATGGACGACATCACGAAGCGGCCGGCGGGCAAGTGCCCGGTCATGCACGGTGCGATCACCGAGGCCGGCACGTCCAATACCAATTGGTGGCCGAACGCCCTCAACCTCGACATCCTGTCGCAGCACGACACCAAGACCGATCCGCTCGGCAAGGGCTTCGACTACCGCGAGGAGCTGAAGTCGCTCGATTTCGAGGCGCTGAAGCAGGACATGCACGCCCTGATGACCGACAGTCAGGAGTGGTGGCCGGCCGATTGGGGCCATTATGGCGGCCTGATGATCCGCATGTCCTGGCACGCGGCCGGCTCCTACCGCCTCGCCGATGGCCGCGGCGGCGCCGGCACCGGCAATCAGCGTTTCGCCCCGCTCAATTCCTGGCCGGACAATGTGAGCCTCGACAAGGCCCGCCGCCTGCTCTGGCCGATCAAGAAGAAGTACGGCAACAAGGTGAGCTGGGCCGACCTGCTCGCCTATGCCGGCACCATCGCCTATGAGTCGATGGGTCTGAAGACCTTCGGCTTCGGCTTCGGCCGCGAGGACATCTGGCATCCGGAAAAGGACGTCTACTGGGGCGCCGAGAAGGAATGGCTGGCCCCGAGCGACGAACGCTACGGCAATGTCGACGAGCCCTCGACCATGGAGAACCCGCTCGCCGCCGTGCAGATGGGTCTCATCTACGTCAATCCGGAAGGCGTCAACGGCAAGCCGGACCCGATGAAGACCGCCGCCCAGGTGCGCGAGACCTTCGCCCGCATGGCGATGAATGACGAGGAAACCGCCGCGCTGACCGCCGGTGGCCACACCGTCGGCAAGACCCACGGCAATGGCGACGCCAAGCTGCTCGGCGCCAACCCGGAAGCCGCGGATATCACCGAGCAGGGCTTCGGCTGGGCCAACCCGAACCAGAACGGCCTTGCCAGCCGCGCCGTCACCTCCGGCCTCGAAGGCGCCTGGACCACCCATCCGACGAAGTTCGACATGGGCTTCTTCGACATGCTGTTCGGCCATGAATGGGAGCTGCGCAAGAGCCCGGCCGGCGCCTGGCAGTGGGAGCCGATCAACATCAAGGAAGAGGACAAGCCGGTCGACGCCAGCGATCCCTCGATCCGCCACAACCCGATGATGACCGACGCCGACATGGCGATGAAGGTCGATCCCATCTACAACGCGATCTGCCGGAAGTTCATGGCGGACCCCGCCTATTTCCAGGACACCTTCGCCCGCGCCTGGTTCAAGCTGACCCATCGCGACATGGGCCCGAAGGTCCGCTATGTCGGCCCGGACGTGCCCGCCGAGGATCTGGTCTGGCAGGACCCCGTCCCCGCCGGCGCCACCAACTATGATGTCACCGCCGTGAAGGCGAAGATCATCAATGCCGGCCTGTCGATCCCGGAACTGGTCGCCACCGCCTGGGACAGCGCCCGCACCTATCGCGGCTCGGACAAGCGCGGCGGCGCCAATGGCGCGCGCATCCGCCTCGCCCCGCAGAAGGACTGGGAAGGCAATGAGCCGGCCCGCCTCGCCAAGGTGCTGGCGGTGCTGGAGCCGATCGCGACGCAGACCGGCGCCAGCCTCGCCGACGTCATCGTGCTGGCCGGCAATGTCGGCATCGAGCTGGCCGCCAAGGCGGCGGGGGTGGATGTCTCCGTGCCCTTCGCGCCCGGCCGGGGCGATGCCACCGACGCGCAGACCGACGCCGACTCCTTCAGCGTGCTGGAGCCGATCCATGACGGTTTCCGCAACTGGCTGAAGAAGGACTATGCCGTCGCGGCCGAGGAACTGCTGCTCGACCGCGCCCAGCTGATGGGCCTCACCGCCCCGGAAATGACCGTGCTGGTCGGCGGCCTGCGCGTGCTCGGCACCAACCATGCCGGCTCCAAGCACGGCGTGTTCACCGACCGCGAGGGCGCGCTGACCAACGACTTCTTCGTCAACCTGACCGATATGGGCCTGGCGTGGAAGAATGCCGGCAATGGCGTCTATGAGCTGCGCGACCGCAAGAGCGGCGCGCTGAAGTGGACGGCGAGCCGCGTCGATCTGGTCTTCGGTTCCAACTCCATCCTGCGCGCCTATGCCGAGCTCTATGCGCAGGACGATGCCGGCGAGAAGTTCGTGAAAGACTTCGTCGCCGCCTGGACCAAGGTGATGAACGCCGACCGCTTCGATCTGGTGTGAGGCCGCGCGGCAGCCGGGCGCTGCCGCACCGTCCTTCACGCTCCACGGCACGGAAAAACCCCGCTCACCTCACGGTGGGCGGGGTTTTTGCTGGCGCGGGTTAGAGCTTTTTGTTCTGACGCATTTTCTTCACGCGAACCGGAATCCACTTCGCTCGAAAATGCTCTAACGGGCTACCGCTTTCAGAGCAGCGATTGCAGCCGGGTGAGGCCGGCGGCGAAGCCCTTGAGCGAGACGGTGAGCACGACGCTCTTGCCGCCCTCGAAGGCGCGGGCGGTGATCTTCATCTGCTGGCCGGCCTTCATCCGCGCCAGCGTGTCGCCGTCGAAGCGGAACTGCACGATGCAGCCCGCCGGCAGGCAGACCTGGAACGGCAGCGGCGGCAGCGGCGCGGCATCGTCGATCTGCACGATCGCCCCGCTCGCCAGCGCGATGCCAAAGGGCAGCGCCATGATGCCGGTCACGCTCTTGGTATCTGTGGCGCCGACCTCGATGGCCAGCGCGCGCTGCTTGCTCTGCTGGTCCACCTGCACCTGCGCCAGCACGCAGACCCGCCGCCCGCCGGGCAGGGCGCAATTCACCGTCCAGTCGTCGAAGCTCTCCTGCAGCGACGTCGCCCCGCCCGGCAGGCTCGCATCCGGCTTGGGGGCATCGGTCTTGGCGGCGTCGGCTTTGGGGGCCGCAGGAGCGGCGGCGGGCACGGCGGCAGCGGGCTTGGGCGCCGTCTGCGCCCAAGCGGGCGCGGCGGACAGGCCAAGCACGGCCGGCATCAGCGCCGCCATAAGCGCGGCGCTTCCCAGAAAAGCGAGGGTGGGGCGAGACGGCAGACGGAGCATCGGGTTCTTCCTCTGGAACAGGCGAAAAGCTCGGGTGCCGCGCGCGGCACCGGGACGCGGCGGGCACCGCACAGCCTTACCTTCCGCACGCCCTGCATAGCCCACATAAGCAACGGCCTGAAGCGGGATGTTGGGGCCCGCCCATCCCTCAGCTCGCTTCGCTCATCCCCTCGGGAGGACGTCGCGTGCTGCAGGAGACGTTGGCAGCAAATAGGCCTCGTCATGCTGAGGCGCCCGGCAACGCCGGGCCTCGAAGCACGCAGGGCACTTCGCCGTCATCCCGGCCGCCATCCCCTTGCGCCGTCATGGCCGTCCCCGGACGTGATCCGGGGATCAACCCGGCCATCCACGCCTTCCCCCCGATGCGCCCGAACCCAAGTCGTGGATCCCCGGGTCAAGCCCGGGGATGACGGCGTTCTGCGGGGCGGGACGCGATCCCGGCTCGGCCTTCGGCCGTCCGGGATGATAGGATGCCGTTCTTTCAACCCTCCTTCGAGGCTCGCTGCGCTCGCACCTCAGGATGACGGCGCGCCCAATCTGCCCTCCGTCATGCTGAGGTGCCCGGCAACGCCGGGCCTCGAAGCACGCAGGCAGTTCACCGTCATCCCGGCAGCCATCCCCTTACGCCGTCATGGCCGTCCCCGGACTTGATCCGGGGATCAACCCGGCCATCCACCCCCGGCACGGCGTCGCCATCTCCGCACACTGTCATGGCCGGACTTGATCCGGCCATCCACGCCTTCTCCCATCGCGCCCGGCCCCAAGTCGTGGATCCCCGGGTCAAGCCCGGGGATGACGGTGGGAAGGCGGGACGCGCGGGGACGGAACGCCGATGCACAGGCGCGGCGAAAGAGTTATCTAGGAATATTTCCCTAGACACGATCCCCGAACTGCGCCATCCTACCCCCACCTGTCCTCACCGAGGGGTGCGTCCGGAGCGGCCGGCGTGGGGGATGGGGGCGGTGGCGGCGTCGGCGGGCTTAACGCACCCGGTGGCGTCGCGGCCCAAGTCGGATGTTCCCGTGCGGCGGAGCGCCGTTCACGGGCGGGATGCTACGCGCCTTGGTGCGCGTGGGCGCCGCCTTCAGTGGAGGATAGCAAGTCTGTCTCCTCCAGGGGCCATTCGGAGCAAGCCATAAAACACCGCGTGCGGGGCGCCGGGGACGGCGTGTCGGTTGGCTGAGTGAAGGCTTGCACCACCTTTTAAAACAAAGGTGCAGGCGGCCGCTGATGGCGTCCGCCCCGGTGCCCCGCGCGCCCTTCACAGGGCGGATGGGAAATGGCGCAGAACCCCGGCCGCGAGGCGGTGCGGGGCTTTTGGTGTGGGGACCCTTCAGCGTCGCCATCACCTCACACCGTCATGGCCGGACTTGATCCGGCCATCCACGACTTCCTCCCGCCGTGCCCGGCCTCAGTCGTAGATCCCCGGGTCAAGCCCGGGGATGACGGTGTGAGGACGGGACGGGATGACGATGCACATGGGGGTGCGCGATGCCCCCCCGCACTTCCACCCTCAAACCGTCAGTTCGGCCATCGGCCGCCCGTCGCGTCAGCCCAGCTTGTCGCCGTGCGGCACGCCGTGATGGTCGAGCACCTCGATGACCTTCGCGACCAACTCGGCCTCGGCACAGGAGAACTGCGCCGGGCGGCTCTCGCGCCATTCCGCATTGTCGGTGATGGCGGCGGCGGCCTTGGCGCCCTCGATCAGATCCTTGATCTGCACGGTGCCGGCGGCGCGCTCATCCGAGCCCTGGATGACCACGCACGGGCTGTTGCGCCGGTCGGCATATTTGAACTGGTTGCCGAGATTCTTCGGGTTGCCGAGATACATCTCGGCGCGGATGCCTTCTTTACGCAACTGCGCCACGAGGCCCATATAATGGGCCGTCTGGTCGCGATCCATGACCACCACCACGACCGGGCCGAACTCGGGTTTGGCTTCGGTTTTCAGATAGGAGAGCGCGGAAGCCAGGCGCGAGACGCCGATCGAGAAGCCGGTCGCCGGCACCGCCTCGCCGCGGAAGCGGCCGACCAGCCCATCATACCGCCCGCCGCCGCCGACCGAACCGAAACGCACCGGGCGGCCCTTCTCGT
The DNA here is from genome assembly GCF_018449475.1 of Ancylobacter radicis. Taxonomy (GTDB): domain Bacteria; phylum Pseudomonadota; class Alphaproteobacteria; order Rhizobiales; family Xanthobacteraceae; genus Ancylobacter; species Ancylobacter radicis. The sequence goes on from NZ_JAHCQH010000015.1 coordinate 106,306, forward strand.
CCGAGACGGTAAAGGTCAGCTCGGCCTCGAAGACCGGGCCGGTGTAATATTCGAGGCCGCGCACGACGGAGGGGTCGATGCGGATGCGCTCTTGATAGCCGGCTCCGTTCACCAGCGCCTCGATCTCGTCGAGCTCGCGACGCCCATCGAGATAGGTTGCGCTGGCCGGAAAGAATTCGCCGCCGCCGGGGGTGAGCATGGACAGGACAACCTGCGTCTGCCCTTCATCGAGCCCGGCACCCTTCGTAAAATCCCCGCTCTTGGCCTCGGGGTTCTCCCAGCGTCCGGGACCGAGCAGGTCGCGCACGCCGTCAATGCCCACCTTGTCGAACTTGTCGATGGCGCGCAGCACGGTGAGCCGGCGCCCGGCATTCTCGTCGCCGCCGAGGCCGATGGCCTCCAAGACGCCATCGAGCACCTTGCGGTTATTGACCTTGATGACGAACTTGCCGGCCAGCCCGAGCGCCTCCAGCGTGTCGGCCATCATCATGCAGATCTCGGCGTCCGCCGCGACGGTGGGGGCGCCCACCGTGTCGGCGTCGAACTGCATGAACTGGCGGAAGCGCCCCGGTCCAGGCTTCTCGTTGCGAAACACCCAGCCCGCCCGGTAGGAGCGGAAGGGCTTGGGCAGCTTGTCGAAATGCTCCGCCACATGGCGGGCGAGCGGGGCGGTCAAGTCGTAGCGCAGCGAGAGCCACTGCTCGTCATCGTCCTGGAAGGAGAACACGCCCTCATTCGGCCGGTCCTGATCGGGCAGGAATTTTCCCAGCGCGTCGGTGTACTCGATGAACGGGGTCTCCAGCGCCTCGAAGCCGTAGAGCTCATAGACCTTGCGGATGGTCTCCAGCATGGCACGCGTGGCGCCCAGTTCGCCCGGCCCGCGATCGGCAAAGCCGCGCGGCAGGCGGGCCTTGGGTTTGCTCGCCTTCAGTTTGCTGGGCTTGTCCGTGGCCATGGCACCGTCCTTCAAGAGTCTCGGCGCGGTTTAGAGGACGCAGGCGCGGGCGGCAAGACGGGAGGGGGCGCCCGGACGCGCCTAGGGCCGCAGCCCGGCGGCGAGGCGCGCCTCGATGGCGTCGAGCACCGGCAGCAGGTCTGCCACCGTGTCGATGACGAAATGCGCCCCGGCCCGCGCGAGCTTGTCGCTGGCGCGCTTGCGCAAAGCGGCGCGCTCATCGGGCGCGAGCCGGTCGAGTTCTGCCTTGGACAGGCCCGCCGCATTGCCGGAGAGCGCGAGGCCCACGGTCCAGGTACCGGCGGCCAGCCCCTCGGCGATGCCCGGCTCGGTATCGTCGAGCTTGACGCAGGCGCCGGGCGGCCACACGCCGATATCGGCGAAGGTGCGGTACATCATCAAGGGGCTCGGCCGCCCCGCCACGAGGTCGCCGGCACACACCACATTGTCCGGCGCATAGCCGGCGCTGGCGGCGAGCGGCATCAGCTTTTCCATGATCGGCCGGGTATAGCCGGTGGTGGAGCCGATCTTCATGCCGCGCCGACGCGCCTCGGCGACCACTTCCAGAAGGCCCGGAATGAGGTCGGCATGGCGCGGAATGACCTCGACATTGAGCGGTTCGAACACGGCGAGCACGCGGTCGACATCGGCCTCGGTCGGGGCGGCGCCCTGCGCCTGCTGCCAGCGGGTGGCGATGGCCGGGCTATAGATCAGGCTCGCCACATGGTCGCGCTTGGGCAGCCCCATCGGCCCGCGCGCCTCCTCGATGGAGAGCATCACCCCGAACTGCCCGAAGGCCTCGACAAAGGCCCCCATCGGCGCCCGCGAGCCGAAGTCGACGGCCGTGCCGGCCCAGTCCAGAATCAGCGCCTTGAGCATGGTCCACTCCTTCGCGAGGGGTTGGTGACGATCAGCCGAACAGCTCCGCCACCGCTTCCTCGGCGATGGCAAAGCCGGTGGAAGCGCCGGTGCCGCTGGTCACCACCACGAGGCGGATGTCGTCATGCGGCCGGTCGATAAAGGCGAGCCGGTCGGAGGCCGAGGCATAGGTGCCGAGCCAGCGTTCGGTGACCTGCGGGCGGCGACCGAACAGCGCGGCGTATTCGTCGAGGATCAGCTCATCGACGAAATCGGGCGCGAAGGGATCCGGGGTGGCGCCGTAATGATGGCTGTCGCCCACCACCAGCGAACCATCGGCCGACTGCACGACGATGAGATGAACGCCATGCTTCAAGTGCTCGGCCTGCTCCACGGCAAGGCGGCGCTTCAGCGGCTCGGCCTCGGGAAGCTCGGCATAGCCGAGATAGCGCCCGAGCGAGAGGTCGGTCATCACCGAGCCGGGAAGCCGGCCCAGCGCGGGATCGCTGACGCGCAGCATGTGCAGCTTGCAGCGGGTGACGCCATAGGCGGTGAAGCGGTCCTCGAACAGGGTGTGGAAATCATCGCCCGGCGCCACCACGATGCGGGCGGCGGTGACGGTGCCGCCGGAGGTGTGCACCTTGCCGGGCTCGACGCCGGTCACCGCCGTCTCGCGGCGGAAGGTGACGCCGCGTGCCGCGAGGAAGGCGGCGAGCTTGGGAATCGCGTCCCGCGATTCAACCCGCATGTCGTGCGGGCTCCACAGCGCGCCGGAGAGCTCGCCGGAGAGCGCCGGCAGGCGGGCGCGGGCCTCGTCGGGGGTCAGCAATTCGCACCCCTCGCCCATCTCGGTAGCGAGAAACGCTTCGAGCACCGGCATCGCCTCGGGTCGGCGCCCGGCAACGAGCAGGCCGCGATGAATCACCTCAATGCCCGCCTGCGGGGCGATCTCGGCCCAGATGTCGCGGGAGCGCATGGCCCGGCGCCAGCATTCGCCGCGCTGCTGGCCGGTCACGGTGACAAAGCCGAAATTGCGGATCGAGGCGCCGTTGGCCTGCGCGTCGCGGTCGATCACCACGACCTTCAGCCCGCGCCGCAGACCGGCAATGGCATGGCCGAGACCGACGACGCCCGCGCCGACAATGGCGAGATCGAAACTGTGCGACATGAGCGTGTTCCGGCGGCCAGAAGGTGGGAGACGCCTCATAGCGCGTTCGCCCGTGGAGCGCCACGCGACCAAGGGTCGATTACCGGCGCGTCAGTTCGCCGCCGCCGAGGTCTTGCGCATGGGCAGGCCGAGCGCGGCGAGGTCCGCCTTGACGCGCTTGGCGATCTCCGGGCTCGGGAAGAAGCGCGCCACCATCGCCTCGGGCTCCGCCGCCCAGATCGGCGCGACCTCGGTCAGGCGGCGCACATCCGCCCGCGCGGCATCGGTCTCGCCGGCGAGATGGGCCGCGAGTGCGCGGGCCAGCAGGCCGGGAGCAAAGCCCTCGCCCATCAATTGATCGGCCGCCGCCGCCGCGGCCGGTGCGTCGCCCCGCAGATAGGCCGCCATGACCCGGTAATAGTCGACCCAGGGCGGCATGCCCGGCGCGATCTGCGCCGCGCTCGCCAGCATCGCCTCGCCCCGCGCCGCATCGCCGAGCAGGATGAGCTGGCCCCCGAAATCGGCGAGCACCTCGACATCATAGGGGTTCAACGCCAGCGCCGCTTCCCCGGCGGCGATTACCCCGCCGCGCTCGCCGCGGAAGAAATGCACATGCATCAGCACGCGCTGGGCGGTGGAGCTGGTCGGCGCCAGTTCGACCGCCTGCTCGGCGGCGGCCAGCGCGCGATTGATCGCCGGCTTGAGCGAGGAGGACGGCGCCCCGTTGCGAATTTCGTCGAGATAGAGTTCGGCCAGCAGGGCGTAACCGAGCGCGAAGGTCGGGTCAGAAGCCACCGCGCGCTCAAGGCAGGTCCGCGCTTGCTCGTGCTCCTCCGGCCGATAGGAGCGCCAATAGGAGAACGCCATCAGCACGCAGCCATAGGAGCCCGCATTGGCAGGGCCGCCCGCCGCCGTGACCTGGGCGCGGGCGCGGGCCTGGATCACGCCATAGGGTTCGGCGATGGCGGCCATGATGTCGCGCACCAGCGCAACTTCCGAGGCCGTCGCATCGGATCCCCGCTTCAGACTGTCGAATTCGCGCGACCAGACAATGGTGCCGTCACACAGATCGGAGAGCCGCAGCAGCAGGGATATGGCGCCATCATCGTGATTCTCCACGAGGCCACCCAGCGCGAAGACCGAATGCGGCGAGTTGCTGCCGGCCCCGCAATTGAGCGAAGGCCGCACATCAGGGCTGGCCAGCACGTCAAGCAGATCGAACCGGGCAAGCGCATCACGCACCCGCACCTCAAGAGCCCGCGCGGTGAAATCGCCGCTGGTGATCGCCCCGGAGGTGCCGGCGATCTCGCTCGGCGGCAAGGGCTTGCCGCCCGTGGTATCGAAAGCGCGCACCTCGATCATCGGAATGCCCAGGCGATTGGCCCGTTCCACCGGCCGCAGCGCGGCGTCCGAGACAAGGGCCCGCCAGCCCCTTGGATCGACCATGTCGACGGCAATGGCGACGATGAAGACGAGCGCGAAAGCCGCTGCGGCCAGCACGGCGATGCGCGGCAGCCCCCGCCCCGCGCGCTGGCCACGTGGCTCCCGGTCGTCCGCATCGGTGGGCGACGGCTTGTTTACAACAGAAGGAACCTCGTCCGCGCCCGTCGCCGGCTCGCCATCCGGCGGAAGCGCCGCCACCGCGTTGCCGCCGCCCCGCGGCAGGAATTGCGGCACATAGCTGCCGCGCGGCACCACGATCTCGATTTCGTCGCCCGCGCCGGCACCGGCATAATAACGCTCCAGCGCCCGGCGCAGCCGCGTCGCCTCCACCCGCACGATCGGGTCAGCCTGCGGGTCGAAGGACGCATCCCGGCCCAGCGCCTCAACCGCGATGGTGTAGCCCTTGATGGCGTCGGCCCGCCCTTGCAGGGTCGCCTCGACGATGAAGCGCAGAATGTTGGAGAGCTGGGGAGACGAACGCAGCTCCTCCGACTCGAGCACCTGAGCCAGCGCCCGGCGTACCACCTCGGCCGCCGCCGCATCGGGCGGGCCGGCGGCGGATACCGGCGGTACGGCCTCCATCTCGGGTCTGGTGCTGTCGGGCAACGGCGCCGTCCTGTGAACGGGGTTCACGCTCCCGGTAGGCCAGGCGGGGGCGCTTGTCGATGAAATAACGTGACGCAGGGTGACTGTAGCCCGCTGTGCGGCGAGTTCATGACGATCGATCGGGGGCCGTTCCGCAGCGTGGACGGCACGGCAGAAGGGAAAGTGATCACATCATCATTTTTTCTCGTGAGCATGCCGATGCTCAAGCATTATACATGATCAAAAGCGCGGCCCTTACCTATGGCCCGTCACTCGGAGCTGATCATGTCCGTTGCCTATGACTACGACGTCACCGCCACCACGCCGAACGACCTTGAGGCGTTCTGGATGGGCTTCACCGCGAACCGCGCCTTCAAGCGCCGCCCGCGCATGGTGTCCAAGGCGAAGGACATGCACTATTACACGCCGGAAGGCCGGGCGATCCTGGACGGCTCCGCCGGCCTGTGGTGCTCGAATGCCGGCCACAACCGCGACAGCATCGTCGCCGCCATCCAGAAGCAGGCGGCGGAGATGGATTTCGCCCCCACCTTCCAGTTCGGCCACCCGCTGGCGTTCAAGGCGGCCTCGCGCATTGCCGAGCTGGCGCCGGGCGATCTCGACCATGTGTTCTTCTGCAATTCCGGTTCGGAAGCCGGCGATACCGCGCTGAAGATCGCCCTCGCTTTCCACGCCGTGACCGGCAAGGGCACCCGCACCCGCCTGATCGGCCGCGAGCGCGGCTATCACGGCGTCGGCTTCGGCGGCATCACCGTCGGCGGCATCTCGCCCAACCGCCGCTTCTTCGGCAGCCTGCTGGCGGGCGCCGACCATCTGCCGCACACCTATGACCGCGAGAAGCAGGCCTTCTCCAAGGGCGAACCGGAATGGGGCGCCGAGCGCGCCGACGCGCTGGAGGGCATCGTCGCCCTGCATGACGCGCAGACCATCGCCGCCGTCATCGTCGAGCCGATGGCCGGCTCCACGGGTGGCCTCCCGGCGCCCAAGGGCTATCTCAAGCGCCTGCGCGAGATCTGCGACAAATACGGCATCCTGCTGATCTTCGACGAGGTCATCACCGGCTTCGGTCGCCTCGGCTTCCCCTTCGCCGCCGAGCGGTACGGCGTGGTGCCGGACATGATCACCTTCGCCAAGGGCGTGACCTCCGGTTCCGTGCCGATGGGTGGCGTGATCGTGCGCAAGCACATCTACGACGCCTTCATGAACGGCCCGGACCACGTGATCGAGCTGTTCCACGGCTACACCTATTCCGGCCATCCGCTGGCCTGCGCCGCCTCGCTGGCGACGCTGGACCTCTATCGCGACGAAGCCCTGTTCGAGCGCGCCCGCGCCATGGAGCCGATCTTCGCCGATGCGGTGATGACGCTGAAGGGCAAGCCCGGCCTGCTGGACATCCGCACCGTCGGTCTCGTCGCCGCCTTCGACATGGCGCCCAAGCCCGAGACCCCCGGCAAGCGCGGTTATGAGGCGATGGAGCATGCCTTCCACGATGAGGGGCTGATGTTCCGGGCCACCGGCGACACCATCGCCGTGAGCCCGCCGCTCATCATCAACGAATCGCAGATCGGCGAACTGGTCGAGAAGGTCGGCAGGACCATCGACGCGGTGATGTGAGGTCGGGTTGCCTCCAGGGCATCCCGCCTCTCTTTGAAGACGTCATCCCGGCCGCAGCGAAGCGCAGAGCCGGGATCGCGTCCAGAACAGCATTTACCTCGTACGATCCCGGATATGGCCTGACGGCCATTCGGGGATGACGATCCTTGTTAACGACGCAGCGACGGCCGGCGCACAATTCTGCTATGAGCGGGCGCGATGCGCGCGTTCGACCAGCCCCTCCCCATCGACGAGGCCCTGCCCGGCCTGACAGCGGCCCTGCGCGCCGGCAATGCCGCCGTGCTCGTCGCCCCGCCCGGCGCCGGCAAGACCACCCGCGTGCCGCTCGCTTTGCTGGACGAGCCTTGGGTCGCCGGCCGCCGCATCCTCGTGCTGGAGCCGCGCCGTATCGCCGCCCGTGCCGCCGCCGAGCGCATGGCGGCGACGCTGGGCGAGAGCGCGGGCCAGACGGTCGGCTATCGCGCCCGCTTCGGCTCGAAAATCGGCCGCACCACCCGCATCGAGGTCATCACCGAAGGCATCTTCACCCGCATGATGCTCGACGACCCGGAACTGTCCGGCGTCGCCGCCGTGCTGTTCGACGAATTCCACGAGCGCAGCCTCGACGCCGATCTGGGCCTCGCCCTCGCTCTCGATGCTCAGGGCGCGCTGCGCGAGGATCTGCGCCTCCTCGTCATGTCCGCGACGCTCGACGGCGCCCGCGTGGCGCGGCTGCTCGGACCGGACGCCCCGGTGATCGAGAGTCAGGGACGCGCCTTTCCCGTCGAGACCCGCTATCTCGGCCGCGACCCGCGCGCGCCGATCGACCGGCAGATGGCGGAGGCGGTGCAGCGCGCGCTCGCCACTGAGGCCGGCTCCGTCCTCACCTTCCTGCCCGGCGCCGGCGAGATCCGGCGCACCGAGCGCCTGCTGCGGGAGAGCGTACGCGATAGTTCGGTCGACATCGCCCCGCTTTATGGCGCGCTCGACCCGCGCGAGCAGGATCTCGCCATCGCCCCGTCCCCGCCGGGGCGGCGCAAGGTGGTGCTGGCGACCTCCATCGCCGAGACCAGCCTGACCATCGAGGGCGTGCGCCTCGTCATCGACAGCGGCCTCGCCCGCGTGCCGCGTTTCGAGCCCGGCGTCGGGCTGACGCGGCTTGAGACCGTACGCGTCTCCCGTGCCGCCGCCGACCAGCGCCGGGGCCGCGCCGGCCGCACCGCGCCGGGCGTGTGCCTGCGCCTCTGGCACGAGCCGGAAACGGCGAGCCTTCCGGCCTTCGCGGCGCCGGAAATCCTCGCCGCCGACCTCTCCCGCCTCGTGCTCGACCTCGCCGTCTGGGGCGTGCGCGAGCCCGGCGCGCTGGCCTTCCTCGATCCGCCGCCTGAGGCCGCATGGCGGGAAGCGCGGACCCTGCTTCAGAGCCTCGGCGCGCTCGACGCGGACGGGCAGGCGAGCGAGCGCGGACGCGCCATGGCGCGCCTGCCGCTGGAGCCGCGTCTGGCCCGCATGGTGATCGACGGTGCCCGGCGCGGGGCCGGTCCCACGGCGGCGCGCATCGCCGCCATCGTCTCCGAGCGGGGGCTCGGCGGCGACAGCCTTGACCTTGCCCACCGCCTCGATGGCTTCCAGCGCGAGAGCGGGCGCCGGGTGGAAGATGCGCGTCGCCTCGCCGAACGCTGGGCCCGCGAAGCCGAGGGGCTGGCGCCTTGCACACGCGGCGCCGTCCCCTCGCCGGCCGTGCTGCTGGCACTGGCCTTTCCCGACCGTATCGCCCGCGCGCGTGGCGACGGGCGCCGCGTTGTGCTGGCCAATGGCCGGGGCGCCGCGCTCGACCCTGCCAGCGCCCTCGCCCGCGCTCCCTATCTCGCCATCGCCGAACTGACGGGCACAGCGGATGAGGCGCGTATCCTGCTGGCTACCGAGCTCACCGAAGCGGAGCTTGAGGCCGAGTTCGGCCCGGCGATCACCCAAGCCGTGGAGACCGGTTTCGACGCCGCATCCGGCGCCCTGCGTGCGCGCGACATTCGCCGGCTCGGCGGGCTGGTCCTGTCCGAACGCCCCGCCTCGGTAAAGCCGGGACCGGAAACCTCGCGCGCCCTCGCGCAGGCGGCGCGCGCGCGCGGGCTGGACCGCCTGCCCTGGTCGGATCATCAGCGTCAATGGCTCGACCGCGTGCGCTTCCTGCACGCCCGCCTGCCGGAGACCTGGCCCGACCTCTCCTGGGACACCCTCGCCGCCACGGCAGAGGACTGGCTCGCCCCTCACCTCGACGGCCTGACCGGCCTGAATGGCCTCGACGCCAGCCGGCTCGGTCAGGCGCTGCACGCCCTCCTGCCCTGGGAACTCGCCCGCCGCCTCGATGAGGAGGCCCCGACCCATGTCGAGGTGCCGACCGGCTCCCGCCTGCCGATCGATTACGCCGCCGAGGGCGGGCCGGTGCTGAGCGTGCGCGTGCAGGAACTGTTCGGGCTGAAGACCCACCCCTCGATCGCGCAGGGTCGCGTGCCGCTGACCCTCGCCCTCCTCTCCCCCGCCCACCGGCCGATCCAGCTGACGCGCGACCTGCCGGCCTTCTGGGGCGGCTCGTGGCGCGATGTGCGCGCCGATATGCGCGGACGCTATCCCCGGCATTCCTGGCCGGACGACCCGGCCAATGCCGAGCCCACGCGCCGCGCCAAGCCGCGCGGCTAAGCGCGTTGGTCACCGCGACGCGCGTCTTGGCGGACGTCTTGCGGCTGTAAAACATTAACCACAGGGGAAGTAACCGCCGCGCAGAAACCGCGTGAAGCCGTGATTTAACGCGCGATCAACATCTGGGGCTCAGTCTGACGGCACAAGAAAATCTGTCCCAAGACAGAAATCGTCACAGACAGGCGCAAGCAGAGTAAGCCCATGAGAGAGCTTGTTGACAGGGATCTGGTCGGTCGCACTGTGGCGCAACGGCGCCGCACGGCGGTTGCCCGGCGCAATCACGGCACCGGTCTCGAATACGGCCTGATCGCCGCCGCCCTCGCCGTCGCCATCGTCACCGTCGTGGCGGGGCTCGGCGCCAGGTATGGCGGCGTGCAGGCCAATGCAGCCTCGCCCATGGGAGCGATCGAGCGCGTGGTGCGCTGATCGCCTTACCCCATCAGCGGTGCGCGGCGGCGTGGCGTCACCGCCCGCGCAACGAGGATCTTGTCGACACGTCGCCCATCCATATCGACGACCTCGAAGCGCCAGCCCATCGCCTCGAACGCGGCGCCTTCCTGCGGCAGCCTCTTGAGCTCATGCAGCATGAATCCTGCGGCCGTATGGAAACTCGAATCCTGCGGCAGCCGGATGGCCAGCACATCCGCCAGTTCGTCGATCGGCGTAGAGCCCGCCACGAGATAGCTGCCGTCCGCGCGCTCCACCACGTCGGGCTTCACCTGCCCACCCTCGTCGAATACCACCGTGCCGGCGATCGTATCGAGGAGGTCGGCCGGGGTGAGAATGCCTACCATCGACCCATACTCGTCGACCACCAGCGCCAGCGGCGTCTCGGCATGGCGCAACACCTTCATCGCGTCCAGCGCACCGGCCGTCTCGACCAGTACCGGCGCCTGCTTGACGAACTGGCGCGGGTCCGGCGTCTCACCGTCGAGATAGGCCTCGAGAAGATCGCGAATGTCGATGACGCCGACGCTCTCCTCCGGTGTGCCTTCGCAGGCGGGCATGCGGGTATGGTGGGTCTCGCGGATCGTCTGGCGCACCGCGTCCGGGTCGTCGGTGAGGTCGATCCAGTCCACATCGGTGCGCGGCGTCATGACCGCCCGGACGGGCCGGTCAGCGAGGCGCATCACGCCGGCGATCATGCGCCGCTCCTCCGGGTCGATCACGCCAGCCGTCTCGGCTTCGGCGACAATGGCGCGGATCTCCTCGTCGGTAACGTTGCTGTCGTCGCCCTTGCCGCTCTCGCCGAGCAGGCGAAGAATGCCGCGCGAGGAAATGTCCAGCAGCCACACCGCCGGCGCGGCGACGCGCGAGAGCAACATCATACCGGGAGCGACGAGGCTGGCGAGTCTCTCGGGACTCTGGAGCGCCAGGCGCTTGGGGATCAGTTCGCCGATGATCAGCGAGATATAGGTGATGGCCGCCACCACCAGTGAGTAGCCGAGGCCGTCCGCCAGACCGGGCGAGACGCCCATGTCCCGAAGCCATTCCCCGAGCCGGCCACCAAGCGTGGCGCCCGAAAAGGCGCCGGCGAGAATACCAATCAGCGTGATGCCGATCTGCACCGTGGACAGAAAGCGGCCGGGATCGGCGGCGAGCGAGAGAGCGATGCGTGCGCCGCTCGATCCATTATCCGCCATGGATCGCAAGCGGGCCGGGCGAGCCGAGACAACGGACAGCTCGGCCATGGCGAGAACGCCGTTGATCAGCACGAGCAGAACAACGACGGCGATTTCAAAAACAGGCATTGGGTCCGTGATTTCAGGGTTTCGCCTTATTATGGAGCACGGCAGCCGCCTTGACCATGGCCGCGATCCCATTTCGAACGACGGCACCGAACCAAGCGTGGTTTGACGCCCGGCGCCGGCGGGCCTAGAAGCCCGACCATCCCTTCCCTGCCCGGGCGCCGTTCATGTCGTTCAACACCTTCGGCCAATTGTTCCGCGTGACGACTTTCGGCGAGAGCCATGGACCGGCGATCGGCGGTGTCATCGACGGCTGCCCTCCGGGTCTGCGCTTTCGCCTGGAAGAGGTGCAGGAGGCGCTGGACCGTCGCCGGCCGGGCCAGTCGCGCTTCACCACCCAGCGCCGCGAACCGGATGAGGTGAAGATCCTCTCCGGCACGCTGCCGCAGGAAGACGGGTCTCATATTACCACCGGCACGCCTATCGCCCTGGTGATCGAGAATGTCGACCAGCGTTCCAAGGACTATTCGCAGATCGCCGAGAGCTACCGGCCCGGCCATGCCGATTACGCCTATGACGTGAAATACGGCCTGCGCGATCATCGTGGCGGTGGGCGCTCCTCGGCGCGTGAGACCGCGGTGCGCGTGGCCGCCGGGGCGATCGCCGCCAAGGTGCTGGAGGGTGTCGCCATCACCGGCGCCCTCGTCCAGATGGGCGAGATCGTGATCGACCGCGCGAACTGGGACAGTGCCGAGATCGGCCGCAACCCGTTCTTCTGCCCGGATGCGCAGGCGGCGGCGCGCATGGCGGATTATCTCGACGGCATTCGAAAGAACGGCTCCTCGGTCGGCGCCGTGATCGAAGTGGTAGCCGAGGGTGTGCCCGCCGGGCTCGGTGCCCCGCTTTACGCCAAGCTGGACGCCGATCTGGCCGGGGCGCTGATGAGCATTAATGCGGTGAAGGGCGTGGAGATCGGCGAGGGTTTCGCCTCGGCCACCCTCACCGGCGAGGACAATGCGGACGAGATGCGCATGGGCAATGACGGCAAGCCCGTGTTCCTCGCGAACCATGCCGGCGGCATCCTTGGCGGCATCTCGACCGGACAGCCGGTGGTCGTGCGGTTCGCGGTGAAGCCGACGTCGTCGATCCTGACGCCGCGTCGTACGGTAACAAGATACGGCGACGACGCGGAAATCATGACCAAGGGCCGGCACGACCCTTGTGTCGGCATCCGCGCCGTCCCGGTTGGCGAGGCGATGGTCGCCTGCGTGCTGGCGGACCATTTGCTGCGCCATCGCGCGCAGGTCGGCACGCCCCCGGCTTGGCCGTTCCCACGCTGACTTTCTGCAATCAAGGCGTGCATTTCAGTAATACTGAAAGCCTGTCCGTTTTTCATTGCGAGTGAATTTTCCCGCGCTTATGCTCTCTGCATGAAGCTCGCGGATTGGCTCGCCCTGACAGGAACGACACGCAGCGCCTTCGCGCGCAGTGTCGGCCTGTCGCCGGCCAGCATCACCGCGCTGTGCAACGACCAGCAAGCCTGGGTCTCCCGGGAAGCGGGCAGCCGCATCGCCGCAGCCACGGCGGGGGCGGTGACGCCGAACGACTTTCTCGGGATCGATAGCGTCGAGGTGGCAATGATGAGCGATAATCTGCAGGCCCGCGTGCAAGCGGCGATCGAGGCCTTCGCGCGTGGCGAGATGCTGGTCGTCACGGATGACGATGACCGCGAGAATGAGGGCGATCTCATCGTCGCCGCGGTTCACGCAACACCGGAGAAGCTGGCTTTCATCGTGCGGCACACCTCCGGCATCGTCTGCACCCCGCTGCCGGCCGAATATGCCAAGCGGCTGCGGCTCAACCCGATGGTGACGGACAACGACGCGCCGCACGCCACGGCCTTCACCATATCGGTCGACTACAAGCACGGCACGACCACCGGCATTTCCGCCGAGGACCGCACCGCGACCGTGCGGGGGCTCGCCAACCCCAATGCCGGCGCCTCGGATTTCGTGCGCCCGGGCCATATCTTCCCGCTGATCGCCAAGGAAGGCGGGGTGCTGATGCGCTCCGGCCATACCGAAGCGGCGGTGGACCTGTGCAAGCTGGCCGATCTCGAACCCGTGGGCGTCATCTGCGAGCTGGTGAATGATGACGGCAGCGTCATGCGCGGCCCGAAGGTGGCGGATTTCGCCGCCGCCCATAATCTCACCCGCATCTCCGTCGCCGACCTCATCGCCTACCGGCAGTTGCGCGAGAAGCTGGTGAGCCGCACCGCGGAGTTCACCGCGCCGACGGCGGTGGGCGACATGCACGGCATCTCCTATGTGACGCCCTTCGAGCCGGTGAACCATATCGCTCTGATCCACGGCAAGATCGGCGACGGGCGCGACGTACTGGTACGATTGCACCGCGCCGATCCCATTGGCGACGTCTTCACCGGCGGCAAGGCGATTCACGCCTCCCTGGAGCGGATCAAGGCGGAGGGGCGCGGCGTGCTGGTCTATCTGCGCGACGGCACGACGGGCGTTCCGGTCAATTCGGTCGGTTCCGAAGGCACGCCGGCGGAAAGCGCGCGGCTGCGCGATGAAAGCTGGCGCGAAGTGGGCCTGGGGGCGCAGATCCTGCGCGATCTCGGTATTTCCTCGATCCGGCTGCTCGCCTCGCGCGCCCGCACCTATGTCGGCGTCGCCGGCTTTGGGATCGAGATCACCGGTACCGAGACACTGGACGCCTGAACCCCGCTCACGCGAATGGCATTGCGAAGCCAGGACGGCGTGAAGTTTCGGCTTCTGAGCGTCGCCCGACCGTGTCACCATCGAATGTGACGCGTCTCTGACACGTCGTGGTCCCGTCATGGACGGAGGTTCGCGATGGCGTGCGTGAGGTTCTGGGCGGCGATATCAACGCTGGCGTTGGGGCTGCTGGCAGCCTCGCCCTTGCGCGCGCAGGAGCCTGTCGATGTCGAGCTGGTGCTGGCGGTCGACATTTCCTATTCGATGGACCTCGACGAACTGGCGCTCCAGCGTGAGGGGTATATTGGTGCCGTCACCTCGCAGGAATTTCTCAACGCCCTGAAGCTCGGCCCGCATGGCCGCGTCGCGCTGGCCTATGTCGAATGGGCGGGCGCGGAGGAACAGAAGCTGGTGGTCGACTGGATGCTGGTCGGCGGGCGCGCGGATGCGGAACGCTTCGCGCAGGCGATCCGCGCGGCGCCGCTGCGGCGGGTCTACCGAACCTCCATATCCGGCGCCATGGACTTCGGCGCGGATCTGCTGGAGAGCAACAATTACAAAGGCTTGCGCCGTGTCATCGACATTTCCGGCGACGGCACCAACAATCAGGGGCCGATGGTTGAGCCGACGCGCGATGCCCTTGTGGCGCGCGGGATTACCATTAACGGCCTGCCGCTGATGCTCAAGGAGCCGGCCGGCTCGATGCTCGATATCGGCCAGCTCGACATCTATTATGAGGATTGCGTGGTCGGCGGTCCCGGCGCCTTCGTCATCCCCGTGCGGGGCGCGCACCAGTTTGCCGACGCGATCAAAACCAAGCTGGTGCTGGAAATCGCCGGGGTGACGCCGCCGAAAGAGGTGTTATTGCACCGCGCAGCGGGCGAGCCACGCATTTCCTGCACCATTGGCGAGCGCATGTGGATGGAACGCTGGGGCAATTAGCGCCGGAAGACGCCCACCAGCTCCACATGCGCGGAATAGAGAAACTGGTCGACCGGTGTCACGCTGTCCAGCCGATACCCCTTATCGGTCAATATCTTGGCATCGCGGGCGAAGCTCGCCGGATCGCAGGACACGCCGACCACCAGCGGCACCTTGCTGAGCGCCAGTTGCTGGGCCTGCGCCTCCGCGCCCTGGCGGGGCGGATCGAACACCACGGCGTCGAAGTTCTTGAGTTCCAAGGGATAGAGCGGGCGGCGGAACAGGTCGCGCACCTCGGCGCTGACCGGCTTCAGGCCGGACACGCCGCGCGTCGCGCGGGTCAGCGCATCCACCGCCAAATCGGAGGATTCATAAGCACTTACCCGCGCCTTGCGGGCGAGGCGCAGGGCGAAGGTGCCGACGCCACTGAACAGGTCGGCCACCCGCGCGGCACCCTTGGTCGCCTCCAGAACCAGCCCGGCCAGCGTCTCCTCGCCGGCCGCGGTGGCCTGAAGGAAGGAGCCGGGCGGCAACGGCACGCGGGCGGAACCCATTGTAATCACAGGAGGTTCGCGCTGGAGCACGAGTTCGCCATGGCGGGTCAGGCGGGCGAGGCCGTGCCGCTCGGCGAGATCGGCGAGGCGCGCCACCAGAGCGGGCCGCAGCGGGCCGCTGCCACGCACATCCATGTCGAGGCCGGTATCGGTGGCGGTGACCTGGATATCCAGAGGTTTCGCAAGCGGGGCAAGGAGTTGCGCCACCGCCCAGGCCGCCGGCAAGGCGCCGTCGAGGCCGGGGGCGAGGATGGGGCAGGAATCGATGGCGACGATGGCGTGGCTGCGCCGCCCGGCAAAGCCGACCGCCAGTATGTCGTTACCGCGCCCGGCGCTGCCGCCGGTGGAGCGGGCATGGAACACGGCGCGGCGCCGGCCCTCGCCATGGGCGGGGATCAAGTCCTTGATCTCAGGCGACAATCCGACGCGGGCCAAGGCGTCGGCCACCAGCTCGCGCTTCCATGCGTGGTATTTTGATGCCTCCCAGTGCTGGAGCGAGCAGCCGCCGCACTGGCCGACATGGCGGCAGATCGGCTCGATCCGCTCCGCGCTGGGCTGGAGAATCGAAATAAGCTTGCCACGGTCGTGACTTAGCTCGGCCTCCACGATTTCACCGGGCAAGGTGAGCGGCACATAGACCGGCCCCTCCGCCGTCTCCGCCACCCCGTCGCCGCGCTGGCCGAGATGGTGGATGGTCAGTGCAGTCGGGTGGACGATCGGTGCAGTGTGGACCGGTTCGCTCAAGGGGGAGGCCGGCGAGGGCCGTGCGCCGCGTGTCATGGTCATATTTCCCCCTGCCGGGCGACGAGGAGGAACTCCTCATTGCCATCTCCCCCGAGGATGGGCGAGGTGAGACGGTGAGTCACGCGCCACCCCATCGCGGCGAGCCGCGCCTCGATCCGCTCCGCCGCCGCCTGCCGGGCCTCCGCATCCTTGACGATGCCGCCCTTGGCGAGCTTGTCGCGCCCGACCTCGAATTGCGGCTTCACCAGCGCGACGAAATGGGCACCGGCGCGGGCATGGGCGAGCGCCGCCGGCAGCACGGCCTCCAGCGAGATGAAGCTGACGTCGATGGTGACGATGTCCATGGTCGGCAGGTCGCCGGGGGCGAGGTCGCGTATGTCGGTCGCCTCGCGCGAGACGATACGGGGATCGTCCCGCAGCCGGGCATGGAGCTGGTCGCGGCCGACATCGATAGCGTGGACGCGGGCGGCACCGCGCGCCAGCAGCACCTCGGTAAAGCCGCCGGTGGACGCGCCGACATCGAGCGCCTCCCGCCCGGCCACGTCGAGCCCGGCGGCGTCGAGCGCGGCGACGAGCTTGAGGCCGGCACGGGAGACCCATTCATAGGCTTCCTGCGCCTCGATGGCGGCGTCACTGGCAATGGTCTCGGAGGGCTTGGCGATGACGCGCCCGCCGACCCGGACCAGACCGGCGGCGATGGCGGCCTGGGCGCGGGCGCGGCTGTCGAACAGGCCGCGCGCCACCAGCACCCGGTCGGCCCGGTCGCGGGTGGGCGCGGCGGGCGTCTCCTGCGTGGACATCCCGGTTCAGCCGCGCAGCAAGGTGAGGCGGGCTTCCTCGTCGCGACCCAGCGCCGCGAACACGCCGCGCACAATGCCATCCGCGTCGAGCCCGGCCTGCTTCATCTGCGCGGCCGGCGAATCATGGTCGATGAACAGATCGGGCAGCGCCAGGGTGCGCACCTTGAGGCCGCGATCCAGCGCCCCGGCCTCGGCCAGAAGGGTGAGCACATGGCTGCCGAAGCCGCCCGTGGCGCCTTCCTCGACCACCATCAGCACCTCATGCTCGCGGGCAAGACGCAGCACCAGATCGCGGTCGATCGGCTTGGCGAAGCGGGCATCCGCCACCGTGGCCGACAGGCCGAAGCCGGCAAGATGCTCGGCGGCGTTGAGGCAGGCGGCCAGCCGGGTGCCGAGCGAGAGCAGCGCGATCTTCGAGCCCTCGCGCAGCACGCGGCCGCGACCGATCTCCAATGGAATGCCGCGCGCGGGCCGCTCGACGCCGACGCCCTCGCCGCGCGGGTAGCGGAAGGCGATGGGGCCCTCGTCATAGGCGGCGGCGGTGGCGACCATGTGCACCAGTTCCGCCTCGTCGGCGGCGGCCATCACCACCATGCCCGGCAGGCAGGCGAGCATCGGCACGTCGAAGGCGCCGACATGGGTGGCGCCATCCGCGCCGACCAGCCCGGCGCGGTCGATGGCGAAGCGCACCGGCAGGCGCTGGATCGCCACGTCATGCACGATCTGGTCATAGGCGCGCTGGAGGAAGGAGGAGTAGATCGCGCAGAACGGCTTGTAGCCCTCGGTGGCGAGGCCCGCAGCGAAGGTGACGGCGTGCTGTTCGGCGATGCCGACATCGAAGCTGCGCTCGGGAAAGGCCTGACCGAACAGATCGAGTCCGGTGCCCGCGGGCATGGCGGCATTGATGGCAACGATCCGGTCGTCGCGCTGCGCCTCGCTGATCAGGCTCTCGGCGAACACGCTGGTATAGGTCGGCGCGTTCGACACCGCCTTGCGCTGCGTGCCGGTGGCGACATCGAAACGCTGCACGCCGTGATATTTATCGGCCGAGGCCTCGGCGGGGGCGTAGCCCTTGCCCTTCTGGGTGACGACATGGACCAGGATCGGCCCGGTCTCGCTGTCGCGCGCATTGCGCAGCACCGGCAGCAGATGGTCGAGATTGTGCCCGTCGATCGGCCCGACATAGTAGAAGCCGAGTTCCTCGAACAGCGTGCCGCCGGTCCAGAAGCCGCGCGCGAACTCCTCCGCCCGCGCCGCCTGACGGCCGAAGAACTTCGGCAGATTGCCGGCGAGCTGCTTGGCGGTCTCGCGCAGCGACCGGTAGGTGCGCCCGGAAATCAGCCGGGCGAGATAGGCCGACATGGCGCCGACCGGGGGCGCGATCGACATGTCATTGTCGTTGAGGATGACGATGAGGCGCGAATCCATGGCGCCGGCATTGTTCATCGCCTCATAGGCCATGCCCGCCGACATGGCGCCGTCGCCGATGACCGCGACCACATTGCGCGGGCTGGTGCCGGCGGCCTTGGCCGCCTCCAGATCGCGCGCCACAGCCATGCCGAGGCCGGCGGAGATCGAGGTGGAGGAATGGCCGGCGCCGAACGGGTCGTAGATGCTCTCGGTGCGATTGGTGAAGCCGGACAGGCCGCCGCCCTGGCGCAGCGTGCGGATGCGCTCGCGCCGGCCGGTCAGGATCTTGTGCGGGTAGCACTGGTGGCCGACATCCCAGATCAGCCGGTCATTGGGCGTGTCGAACACGTGATGCAGGGCGACCGTGAGTTCCACCACGCCCAGGCCGGCGCCCAGATGCCCGCCGGTGACGGATACCGCGTCGATCATCTCCGCGCGCAGCTCCGCCGCCAGTTGCGGGAGCTTGTCGTCGGACAGGCGGCGCAGATCCGCCGGCACCTGCACAGTATCGAGAAGCGGCGTGGAAGGACGGGTCAAGGACGTCTCCGGTAACGGCTCATCCACGGCAGATGCGATGCAGTGGACGAAGTTCAAGGGCATACACAATGCCCCCAGCAGGCGCAACGCGCGCCCACCGGCGCCCGCTCCGCAACTGATACGCAGCAAAGCCGAGCAAGAGTGTGGAGACGGCGCGGCGCCATGTCACAAATATTGGATTGAACCGTCCGGTTCGTTTAGAACCGAGCGGCATGAACGAGGTGGCATCTCAGGCGAGGACCGCAGAGGGCACGGCGCAGGCCGCCGGCACGCGCCGTCTCGTGCTGTTCCTGCCGGGCCATGACCCGACCGGCATGGACTATCACCATGGTCGCTTCGCCAACCAGGCCGGGCGCTTCGCGCGGCTGTGGTCGTTCAGGGTCGCGGTCTCGCCGCGCCGCGACGACGGCGCCCTGCCCTTCGCCCGCTGGGACGTCGACACCTCCGGCCCGAACTGGAACACGCGGACCGATTACCGCATCCTCTCCTGGGACGACATCGTGCGCGAGCTGGACGACCGGCCCGACCCGGTGCGGCTGTGGCGCGGCCTTGGCGGGCTGACCGATTTCCTGTTCGGCGGCGCCGCGCGGGGCTATTTCCGCGCCAGCCCGCGCTACGGCTTCTTCTTCTTCTTTCCCTATGTGATGGTCTGGCTGTTCGCCTTAGGCGGGCTCGTCGCCGGGGGCCTCGCCTATTGGCTGCTGGCCGGCACGCTGGGGGCGGTGCTGGCCGGACTGGCGGCAGGAGTGGCAACGTTTTTCGGCCTGTTCCGCTGGCCGGGCCGCTACTGGCGGCTGCATCAGGCGCTCGATGATTGGGACCTTGCCCGCAACTATCTGCATGACGCGACGCCCAGCGTCGATGCGCGGCTCGACGAGTTCGCCGGCGTGCTGGTGGCGGCGGCACAGACCGGCGCTTATGACGAAATCGTGCTGGTCGGCCACAGCCTCGGGGCGACGCTGATGCTCGGCGTGCTCGACCGCGCGCTCGACCGCCACCCCGGCCTTGCCGACGGCCCGGCGCGGCTGTGCCTGATGACCTGCGGGGCGACCATCCCCAAGCTCGCTTTGCACGCGCGCGGGCAGAAGGTGCGCCGGCAGGCCGCGCGCGTCGCCGGCACGCCCGGCCTCACCTGGGTCGAGTATCAGGGCCGGCACGACGCGATCAATTTCTACAAGTTTCACCCGGTGACGCTGCGTCAGGCGGGATTCGACGCCATC
Organism: Ancylobacter radicis; assembly: GCF_018449475.1. Lineage (GTDB taxonomy): Bacteria > Pseudomonadota > Alphaproteobacteria > Rhizobiales > Xanthobacteraceae > Ancylobacter > Ancylobacter radicis. Next base: position 126,208 of record NZ_JAHCQH010000015.1, read on the forward strand.
GAGGGCAGCCAGCCCTTGCTGCGCAACGCCAACATCAAGCACATGCTCAGCCCGGAAAAGCTCAAGCGCGTGCGCCGACGGCCGATGCGGGTGCATTACCAGTTCCTGCTGGCCAATGAGCGGCAGGCTTCCTACGATTATTTCATGGTCGCGCTGGGCCCGCTGGCCTTTGCCGACCTCACCGCGCGCGCCGAAGGACCGCTGGGCCGCTTCGCCCAAGACGGTACGCTAATCGACGGCGCGCTGATCGCCTGAATGACGGGAACTCCATGAACCTCATCCTCGCCGCCAAGATCGTCTGGGCCATCGGTGTGATCGGCTGGTACGTCATCCGCCTGCCGTTCGAGCGCAAGGTGAAGCGCGAGCGCGTGGTGGATGCGCGCGACCGGCTGCGCGAGCTGATACTGCTCTCCTGCTCGACGCTGGGGCTCGGCATCATCCCGCTGTTCTGGGCCACCTCGCATCTGTTCGACGCGGCGGATTATCCCTACACGCCCGTGCAGTTCGCGCTGGGCACGCTCACCTTCATCGCCGCGCTCTGGCTGTTCCGCCGCACCCACAAGGACCTCGGCAAGAACTGGTCGGTGACGCTGGAGATCAAGGACAGCCACAAGCTGATCACCGGCGGCGTCTACCGCTATGTGCGCCACCCGATGTATTCGGCCTTCTTTCTGTGGGCGATCGCCCAGCTGATCCTGATCCCGAACTTCATCGCCGGCCCGGCCGGGGTGATCGGCTTCGGCATTCTCTACCTCTTCCGCATCGGCCGCGAAGAGAAGATGATGCTGGACACGTTCGGCGAGGAATACCGCGCCTATAGCGCACGCACCGCGCGGCTGCTGCCGGGCGTCTACTGATCGGGAGAGAACCGTGCTGGAGCTGCGTCCGAACTGCGAGTGCTGCGACCGCGATCTGGCGCCCGATACGCGCGAGGCGATGATCTGCACCTTCGAATGCACCTTCTGCGCGGAGTGCGCGGGCAATCTACTGGGCGGGGTCTGCCCCAATTGCGGCGGCGAGCTGGTGCGCCGCCCGGTGCGCCCGCCGGGCCCGCTGGCGCGCAACCCGGCCTCGACCGTGCGGGTGTTCAACCCGGATTGCCGGGCGGCGAAGGCCAGCTAGAGCGGTGACCCGGTCAGCCGCGTGCGGGCAGAGCCGCCGGCCGCGATGTTTGAACACAGCCCGTCCCACTGACAGGCGGCGCAGGCCGCGCGAATCGTCCCGGCGGCGAAGTTTTTCCGCAGGCGGGCGACGGTTGGGGCGTCGAGCGGGATCGCGTCGCCCGGCGCGAAGGCCTGCCCGAGCGCGGCGGCGACCGCCTCCAGTGCGAGGGCGTCCCGCGCCGTGATGCGCGGCTCATGGCAATGATGGGGAGCCACAAGATCGGTTGCGCCGAGCATGGGCGCGCAGATGTCGTCCGGCCCCTCGACCAGCACTGCGCTCTCGCCTGCGTTCAGCCGGGCGACGATGGCGCTGTACTGGGCGACGAAGGCGGGGCTGTAGCCCCGCCCGACATAGGTGAGCAGGCAGAGCAGATGATGGGCGCGCAGCCTTATCATGCGTGGCTCAGGGGCCGGCAGGGCTCACTCGCCGTCGAGCGGCACGGTGCCGGTGGGGCGGCCGTCGGAGCCCTGCGTGATCTTCTCGACCCGCGCCTCGGCGTCCTTCAGCAGCGCGTCGCAGCGGGCCTTCAGCGCCTCGCCGCGCGCATAGAGGGCGATGGATTCCTCCAGCGGGACATTGCCGCCTTCGAGCTTGCCGACAATGGCCTCAAGCTCGGCCAGCGCCCGCTCGAAGCTCAGGGCGTTCACTTCCGCCAGATCGGTGGTCGTCGCCGCGCTCATCGCTGCCTCCCGCTGTGACTCGCGCCCTTATACAGGCTCGGGCGCGGCAACTCACCCCCGAAGGCATGCCGGCCGCGCATCCGTGCCCTCACGCACCGTCAGCCGCGCATCAGCGCCATCACATGGGCCGAAGCGGAGCGGGCGAGGCCTTCGAGATCGTAGCCGCCTTCCAGCACCGAGACTAGCTTGCCGCCGCACTGCTTGTCGGCGAGCTCCATCAGCTTCTTGGTGACCCAGCTGAAATCGTCTTCCAGCAGGTTGAGATTGGCCAGCGGGTCGCGCGTATGGGCGTCGAAACCGGCGGAGATGATGATCAGTTCCGGCCCGAAGGCGGTGAGGCGCGGCAGGATGCGGCTCTCGAACGCCTCGCGGAACTGCTCGCCGCCATCGCCCGAGCGCAGCGGCGCGTTGACGATGTTATCCGTGGTGCCGCGCTCGCCGACCGCGCCGGTGCCGGGGAACAGCGGCATCTGGTGGGTCGAGGCGTACATCACGCTCGGGTCCGAGAAGAAGATTTCCTGCGTGCCATTGCCGTGATGCACGTCGAAATCGACGATGGCGACGCGCCCGAGGCCGTGCACCTTCTGCGCGTGACGGGCGGCGATGGCGACATTGTTGAACAGGCAGAAGCCCATCGGCGTGCGCGTCTCGGCATGGTGGCCGGGCGGGCGCATGGAGACGAAGGCGTTGGCCGCGCGGCCGGAGAGCACCTCGTCGACCGCCAGCACCGAACCGCCGACGCCGCGCGAGATCGCCTCAAAGGTGCCGGGCGACATGACCGTATCGCCGTCGATCCGCACCAGCCCCTCGGTCGGAATGGCGGCTTCCAGCGCCTCGACGAAATCCTCAGGGTGCACGCGGATGATGTCCTCGCGCGCGGCCATCGGCGCCTGCTCGCGCGCCAGCGTGGCGAAGGCCTCGGCCTCGAAGACGCGGTTCAGCACCCGCACACGGTCCGGCCGCTCGGGATGGCCGGCGGGGGTGAGGTGGTCGAGGCAGGCGTCGTGCGCGATCAGCAGCGTGCTCATGGAATTCCTTGGGTCGTTTGGCGTTCGGTGGTTTTTTGCCGTCGGGCAGCGGCGTGGTGCCGGCGGGTCCGTCCGTCTCCCCTGGCCGGCCCCGGAACGGCTCCGGCAGCGGCCAATGGTGGACGATATGCCACGTCGGCACGCGCCACCAGCCGGGCAAGGGGTGGGGCGCGGTTTTTTCGCGCCGGGCGAGCCTGCCCTACCCTACTCCTGCCCTGCCGGCAGCGTTGACCCGCGCCGGGCGAGGGCCTATCGAGCCGGCCGGAACGAGAGGACTTATGAGCGCGACGTCGCAGCAACGCACCACCCGACATGTGGCGGCCGATGAGGCCGGTATCGCCGAGGCGGCACGCCTGCTCGTCGCCGGGGGGCTGGTGGCGCTGCCGACCGAGACGGTCTATGGCCTTGCTTGCGACGCCACCGACCCGCGCGCCGTGGCCAGCCTCTATGCCGCCAAGGGCCGGCCGTCCTTCAACCCGCTGATCGCCCATGTGCCGGATATCGCGGCCGCCCGCCGCGTCGGCCAGCTCACCCACGCCGCCGAGCGGCTCGCCGCCCGGTTCTGGCCGGGGCCGCTGACGCTGGTCGTGCCGGCCCATCTGGATGCGACCAGCGAGCTGGCCCGCGCTGGGCTTACCAGCGTCGCCATCCGCGTGCCCGCTCATCCGGTGGCTCTGGCGGTGCTGCGCGCCGCCGGACGCCCCATCGCCGCGCCGAGCGCCAACCGCTCCGGCCATGTCTCCCCCACCTCCGCCGCCCATGTGCTGGCGGACCTTCAGGGCCGCATCGACCTGGTGCTGGATGGCGGGGTGAGCCGCGTGGGCGTGGAATCGACCATTCTCGACTGCACCGGCGAGGTGCCGGTGATGCTGCGGCCGGGCGGGCTGGCGCGGGAGACCATCGAAGCCGCGCTCGGGGCCCCGCTCGCCGCGCGGGAGGTGCATGCGCAGACCGAGGACGACGAGGCGCCGCTGGCGCCCGGCATGCTCGCCTCGCATTACGCGCCGAACGCCCGCGTGCGGCTCGACGCCCTCGAATTGCACCCCGGCGAGGCGCTGCTGACCTTCGCCGGCGCCCACCCGCCCGGCAGCGAGTCCGCCGTGGCGGTGGCCGACCTCAGCCCGGCCGGCGACCTCACCGAGGCGGCGGCAAACCTGTTCGCGCTGCTGCGGGCGCTCGATGCCAGCGGCGCCGCCGGCATCGCCGTGGTGCCGCTGCCCGGCCACGGGCTGGGCGAGGCGATCGCCGATCGGCTGCGCCGCGCCTCCGCCCCGCGCTGACGCCCCTTCCCCCTGCCTGTTTTGCCCTGCCTGCCGGGAAAAGCCGCCGGGTTAACCGTCGAGCAAGGTTAATGCGCGACAACCATAAGGGTTGGTTCGCGCGGCCTTGCCTGTCTCCCGCAGGTCACGCGCCCCGAACCGTGTTCTTGCGTAGGCGTTGCCCATGTGGGGTTCGAGAGGCTTTGGCCGCCGGATACGGTGCGGTGCGCTGGCGCTGCTGGTCGCGAGCGGCTGGAGCAGCAGCATCGGGCTACAGGACATTACCGGGCGGCTCGCGCATCAGCCCGGCGTCGCCGAGCGCGCCCGCCTCTCCATTCTCTCCGGCCCCGTCCACACGCTGAAGGCCGCCGCCTTCGCCTGGCCGACGCGCTCGGCGCTGATTTCCGGTTCCGCCATTCCCGAGCCGCCCGGCCTTGCCCTCGCGGTGGACATCGACCGCAGCCAGAAGGGCGACCGGCTGCCGGTGGAGAGCGCCGACGCCATCGAGGCGGACCCGCTGGCCGCCGCCGGCCAGCCGACCGGTCCGAGCCTGGCGGGCGCCGGCACGGGAACCGGGAGCGGCACCAGCCTCGATCTCAGCACCGGCATCGGGACGGGCACCGGGACCGGCGCCACGGTTCTCGCCGGCATCAGCACGGACCCGGCGGAAGCCGAGGATGGCCCCGAATCGCGCGACCGCGCCGCGCTCGACCGGGCGGGCGTCGATTCGCTTTCCGCCGGCGACCCGACCGGCGACCCCGCCCAGCTGGAAGCCCAGTTGGCCGGGCGCGAGGGCACGGGCGATGACGGCCCCGCCCCGCCGGACACGGCGGCGCTTGAATTCGACGAGACCCGGCCGCTCTACCGGCAGGCGGCCTTCGTGTTCGGCTATGACACGGCGCTGCTGCCGCCGCAGCCCTTCCTGCACCGCGAGGAGCGCGACGGGCCGCCTTTGCCGCCCTCCCCGCCCGGCGGCACCACGACCGCCGCCAAAAGCGCGGACGGGACCGACGGCGCCCGCCTCGCCAGCGGCCCGAGCCCGGCCGAACGGCTCGGCCTCACCGGCAAGCGGCGCGAACGCTCGGAGAAGTGCCTCGCCGAAGCGGTGTATTTCGAAAGCCGGGGCGAGCCGCGCCGGGGGCAGGTCGCGGTGGCGCAGGTGGTGATCAACCGGGTGTTCTCCGGCTATTACCCCGCCGACATCTGCCGCGCCGTCTACCAGAACGCGCATCGCCGGCTGGCCTGCCAGTTCACCTTCGCCTGCGACAACATCAAGGACGTGGTGACCGAGCCGCGCCTGTGGAAACAGGCGCAGGAGATCGCGGCGGACATGCTGGACGGGCTGGTGTGGGACGAGAAGGTCGCCCGCGCCACCCATTACCACGCGCGCTCGGTGCGGCCGAACTGGATCCGCGAGATGCGCAAGCTCGACCGGATCGGCGAGCACACCTTCTACCGCCCCCGCCGCTGGACCAGCTGACGGGCCGGCACGGCATTGGGGAGGCGGCGCGGCGCGTCACTCCAATGGCCGTCATGGCCGGGCTTGACCCGGCCATCCACGCCTTCGGCCGGTCCCCCGGCGTCGACGACGTCAGGGATCCCCGGGTCAAGCCCGGGGATGACGGCGTGAGAACGGGAAGCTGGAAGGCCGGGAGGCCGCGATCCCGGATCGGCCGTTGGCCGTCCGGGATGACCGCGTACGGGAGCGGCGGCCGGGAGGCCGGCAGGCCAGCGCCGCCGGGCCGCTCTGCAAACCAAAACGCCCGACCTTGCGGCCGGGCGTCTGGAAATTCGTAGGATGAAATCAGCTCAGTTGAGCGTACGGCTCAGTTGAGCTTGGCCTTGACCTCGCTCACCGCCTCGGCGGTGACACGCTCGGCGGTGTCGCCGACGACATTGGCGGCGAGCAGCAGCTCCGCCGCCTTTACCGCCGCCTCTGCCGCGGCGGCCCGCACATCGGCCAGCGCCTGCGCCTCGGCCTGAGCGATCTTCTGCTCGGCCATCCGGGTGCGGCGGGCGATCAGGTCCTCAAGCTTCTGCTTGGTCTCGGAAGCGAGGCGCTCGGCCTCGGCGCGCGCGGTGGTGATGATGGCGTCGGCTTCCGCCTCGGCCTCGCGCTGGCGGCGCTTATACTCGGCGACGAGCTTCTGCGCCTCTTCCTTCAGCCGGCGGGCTTCCTCCAGCTCCTGGCGGATGCGCTCGCCGCGGGCGTCGAGCTTGGCCGCCATGCCGGAAAAGGCGCCGGCCTTGATCACGATCCCCATGAAGATCACGAAGGCGACGGCGACCCAGAGTTCGGCTGTACCCATTGTCGCGCCCTCAGCTCTTGGTGGCCTGATCGACTGCCGCCTCAACCGCCTGCGGGGCGGGGGTGGAGCCGATCAGCTGGTGGACGATGGCGCCGGCCGCATCGACCGCGATGCCGTGGACATTGGCCATCGCCGCCGTCTTGGTGGCGGTGATCTGCGCCTCGGCCGTCACCAGCTTGGCGGACAGTTCGGCCTCGACCGCCTTGCGGCGCGTCTCGGCTTCCGCTGCCAGCGTGTCGCGGGTTTCGGTGGCGATGCCGTGCGCCTTGTTGCGGGCGCTGGCAAGCGCCTGCTCATAGGACGCCTGCGCGGCCTCGCTCTCCGCCTTCAGCTTGCCGGCCTCTTCGAGATCGTCGGCCACACGGTCGTGGCGTTCCTCGAGGATAGTGGCGATGCGCGGCAGCGCGACGCGGCTCATCAGCAGGTAGAGAGCGCCGAAGGCGATCGCCAGCCAGATGAGCTGCGAGGGAAAGGTCTGCGCGTCGAAGGGCGGGAAGCCCGCGCCGTGCGCCTCGCCCGGCGGGACCTGGATTTCAACGCCGCCATGGCTGGGCGTTGCGCCATGCGCCGCCGGCGTTTCCGCCTGGGCGATGACGAACGTGCCGGACGGACCCGGGTTCTCGGACATGGTTCAGGCTTCCTCGATCAAAACGGAAGGGACGCGCCATGAAGGCGCGCCCGTAACCGCAGGACGTCAGACCACGAAGAGCAGGACGAGGGCAACGACCAGCGCGAAGATGCCGAGACCTTCCGCGAGGGCCGCGCCGATGAAGGCGCGAGCGAACTGGCCATCGGCCGCCGACGGGTTGCGCAGGGCGCCCGACAGGAAGTTGCCGAAGATGTTACCGACGCCGATAGCGGCGAGGCCCATGCCGAGACAGGCGAGACCGGCACCGAGGAACTTGGCGGCGATCGGATCCATGGTCTTCTCCTATTGAATTCGCAAGATTGAGTTGAAGGCTGGATGAGTGTCCCGCGACGCGCCCGGTCAGTGACCGGGATGAAGCGCGTCGTTGAGATAGATGCAGGTCAACACCGCGAAGACGTAGGCCTGCAGGAAAGCGACTAGGAACTCGAGCGCGGTCAGCGCCACCACCATGGCGAGCGGCAGGGTCGCACCGAGGATGCCGGCGACGCCCGTGGCGCTCATCATGACGATGAAGCCGGCGAACACCTTCATGGCGATGTGGCCCGCCAGCATGTTGGCGAACAGACGCAGCGAGAGGCTGATCGGGCGCGAGAGGAAGGAGATGACCTCGATCACGACCATGAAGGGCAGCAGGAAGGCCGGCACGCCCGACGGCACGAACAGGCCGAGGAAGTGGGTGCCGTGGCGCACGAAGCCGTAGATGATGACCGTCAGGATGACGACCAGCGCCAGCCCGGCGGTGACCACGAGATGGCTGGTGACCGTGAAGGTGTACGGGATCATGCCAACGAAGTTGGCGACCAGCACGAAGATGAACAGCGAGAACACCAGCGGGAAGAATTTCATCCCCTCATTGCCGGCCGTGGACCGGACCATCGAGGCGACGAATTCGTAGGAGACTTCCGCCAGCGACTGCAGCCGGCCGGGCACCAGAGTGCGCCCGCGGGTGGCGAAGGTGAGGAAGAAGAACACCAGCGCCACGATGCCGAACATGAAGGCCGCGGAATTGGTGAAGGCGAGCTGTACGCCGCCCGGCGCCCCCAGATCCACGATCTTGATGATCTGGAACTGATGGATCGGATCGATCACGCTGCCACTGGCCATGCCGGTCGCTGCCCTCAACACGCGGCGCTCCGAAGAAGCGCCAGCCCCCGCCTAAAGACACGACCCCGAAGGACCGCACCGTTGATATGCCGCGATCCGCCCGAAGGCCGACCGCCCAATTCCTGTCACGCACCGCCCTGTGGCGGCTTCTTGCGGCCCAGCTCGCCGGAAGCGCGCATCATGTTGATGATGCCGGCGCCAAAGCCGAGCAGCAGCAAGATGATCATGCCCCACGGCGCGGTGCCGAAGAGACGGTCGACGCCCCAGCCGAGGCCGGCACCGACCAGAACTCCGGCCACGAACTCGCTCCCCAACCGGAAAGCCAGCGTCATGCCCGCGGTTGCCGACGTCCGATCCGGGACGGCGGACTGCTTCTCCTCGGCCCTGCGTTCGGCGCGCACCTTGTCGATGGCGCTGCCCAGCCCGCTCAGCCTGCCGGAGAGCTCGGCGTCGGAAAGATCCGGCTTTCCCGAGTTTGCCTGGCCGTCCGTTTTGTTTCGGTCGTCCATTTAATCTGCGCTCGGGCTTTGCCGGAGAAGGTTTTCCCAACCCCGAAACCGGGCGCACCATAGTGTTCGGCCCTAGGGGTGTCAAGGATGTGAAGTCATCTTTTAAGTGACTGTAAAACCTGTGAAAAATTGAAAGGTGGACGCTCTGTCGCAGGGGTCGCGATGCCGCGCCGCACCAAGGGAAGCTGACAGCGTGGTGTTTGGCATGCCAGCGCCGGCAACGAAATACGGCAAACGCCCCATCGCGAGGACGCGCCATGCCCGCCGCGCGGGTCTCAACTGGCCTCGCGGAAGCTCTCGGCGGTGGCCAGATCGACCGACACCAGCTTGGAAATGCCCCGTTCGGCCATGGTGACGCCGAACAGACGGTTCATCCGGCTCATGGTGATCGGGTTGTGGGTGATGGTGAGGAAGCGCGTCTCGGTGAGGCGCTGCATCTCGTCCAGCAGGTTGCAGAATCGCTCGACATTGGCGTCGTCGAGCGGCGCATCCACCTCATCCAGCACGCAAATCGGCGCCGGGTTGGTGAGGAACACGGCGAAGATCAGCGCCATCGCGGTCAGCGCCTGCTCGCCGCCGGAGAGCAGCGAGAGCGATTGCGGCTTCTTGCCCGGCGGTTTGGCGATGATGTCGAGCCCGGCTTCCAGCGGATCGTCCGAATCGGTGAGAATCAGTTGCGCCTCGCCGCCGCCGAACAGCGTGCCGAACAGCTGGCGGAAATGACCGTCGACCACGATGAAGCTGGCCTGAAGCCGCTCGCGGGCCTCGCGGTTGAGGCTGTGAATGCCCTGCCGCAGCCGCTTGATCGCCTCGGTCAGGTCGTCGCGCTCGGCGGTGAGGCCGTGCTGGCGGGTCTCGACCTCGGTGAGTTCTTCCTCGGCGCGCAGATTGACCGCGCCGAGCCGCTCGCGCTCGCGCTTCAGCCGGTCGAGATCGGCCTCCACCGCGGCGGCCTCCGGCAGCGGCGAATCGGCGGCGAAGCCGGCGATCTCGCGGGCGCTCTCGGGCGGGCCGTCCAGCATGTCCGAGACGTCGCGCACCAGATCCTCGCGGCGCTGGCGGGCGGCCTCGACCCGCGCCTCGGCGCGGGCGCTGGTCTCGCGGGCGGCGGACAGCGATTCGAGCGCGGCGCGGGCGGCGCGCTCGGTCTCGGCCAGCGCGGTCTCGGCAGCGGCGAGGCGGTCGGCCGATTCGCGCCGCGCGGCATCCGCACAGGCGGTCTCGTCGAGCAGGGCCCGACGGCGGGCGGCAAAGCGCGCGGGCGCCTCGTCCAGCTCCTCGCGCTCGATCGCCACTTCCTCGATGCGCGCCTCCAGCGCGGCGACGCGCTCGCCGGTGCCCTCGGCGCGGGCGCGCCAGGATCGGTGTTCCTCGGCAATGGCGAGCAGCCGGCGGCGGCGCTGCTCGCGCTCGCGCGACAGGCCGTCGGCGCGGGCGCGCAGTTCCGCCAGCCGGGCCCGGTCCTGCGCCACGCGGGCGCGCACCTCGGCCAGCACCGCCTCGCTCTCCAGCGCCGGGGCGAGGGCTGCGACCTGCGCGCGGGCTTCCTCCAGCGCGATCGCCGCGCTCTCGCGCTCGTCTTCGGCGCGGGCGAGATTGGCGGCCAGCGCCGAGAGGCGGGCGGCCTGCTCGGCGGCCTGCCGTTCGGTGCGGGCGAGTTCCTCGCGGGCCGTTTCCATGGCGCGCAAGGCGGCGCGGCGGGCCTCGCGGGCGGCGTTCTCGCGCGAGCCGGCCGCGCGCAGCGCCGCCTCGGCGGCTTCCAGCGCCTTGCGATGGGTGGCGACCTGCGCGCGGGCGCCGACCAGTTCGGCCTGGATGTCGGCAAGGCGGTTGCGCTCGGCGAGGCGCCGGGCGGCGGCGGTCGGCGCATCGGCGGCGGCGCTGAGACCGTCCCAGCGCCACAGATCGCCCTCGCGGGAGACCAGCCGCTGGCCGGGCTTCAGCCGCAAAGCGAGGGCCGCGCCGTCCGCGCGGGCAACCACGCCGATCTGCGCGAGGCGGCGGGCGAGCACGGCGGGGGCCTCGACATGGGCGGCGAGCGGGGACACGCCCTCGGGCAGCGGCGCATCGCCTTCCGCCGGCACCAGCGCCCAATGGACAGGCGAGGACGGATCGGCCGGGGCGTCGAGATCGTCGCCCAGCGCGGCACCCAGCGCCGCCTCGAAGCCGCGCGCGGCACGGATCGAATCCAGCACCGGCGCCCAGCGGCGCGGCGTGCCGACATCGAGCAGCTTGGCCAACGTGCGGGCCTCGGTGTCGAGCCGCTGGGCGGTGCGCTCGGCCTCGGACAGCGGGCGGCGGGTATGGTCGAGCGCGGCGCGGGCCTCGGCATGGGCGGCCTCGACCTCCTGCGCCACGCTCTCGGCCTCGGCGAAAGCGTCCTGCGCGGCCTCGGCGGCGGCGCGGCACGCCTCCAGCCGGCCGGCCCCGGCAAGGCCTTCCGCCTGGCGATGCTGCTCGGTGAACTGGGCGACCTCGCGCTCCAGCCGGGCCAGCCGCTCGCCCGATTCGCGCAGCGCCCGCTCCAGCGCGCCGCGCCGGGCGGCCTGCTCGGCATGGGCGGCGGTCGCGTCGGCGAAGGCGCGCTCGGATTCGGTGAGTGCCACCGCGGCGTCATCGCGCTCGGCCAGCGCCTGCGCATCCTCGTCGCCCGATTCCTCCAGAGCGGCTTCCAGTTCCTCGGCCTCGGTGGCGAGGCGGGCGAGCACGCCCTGCGCGTCAGTGGCGAGCGCGCGTTCGCGCTCCATATCGCCGGCCAGCTGGGCGAGGCGGCGGTCCAGCTCCTCGCGGCGCTGGCCGGCGCGAGCTTCCTCGCGCTCCAGCTCGCCGCGCGCCAGGGTGAGGCGCTGGAGCGTGGCGGCGGCCACCGCGTCGGCCTCGCGCAAGGGGGGAAGCTCATGGGCGGCGATGGCGGCGGCACGGACCGCCTCGCCCTGCTGCAGCGTGCCATCGGCAACCGCGCGCACCGCGAGATCATGGGCGCGGGCGGCTTCCTCCAGCGCCCCGGCGGCCTCGCACCAGCGCAGCCAGAGCAGCGCGGCTTCCGCCTTGCGGATGTCGCCGGAGACGACGCGGTAGCGCGCCGCCTGCCGCGACTGGCGGCGCAGCGCGTCGAGCTGGCCGGTGATCTGGCCGATCACGTCGTCGAGCCGGGTCAGGTTGGTCTCGGCCGCGCGCAGCCGCATCTCCGCCTCATGGCGGCGGGCATGAAGCCCGGCGACGCCGGCCGCTTCCTCCAGCAGGCGCCGGCGAGCGGACGGCTTGGCGCCGACGATCTCGCCGATCTGCCCCTGCCGCACCATGGAGGGCGAGCGCGAGCCGGAGGACGCGTCGGCGAACAGGATCTGCACGTCGCGGGCGCGCACCTCGCGGCCATTGATGCGGTAGGCCGAGCCGGATTCGCGCTCGATGCGGCGGGAGATTTCCAGCCCGTCGGCATCGTTGAAGATGGCGGGAGCGGACCGGTCGGCATTGTCGACGGTGAGCACGACCTCGGCGGTGTTGCGCGCCGGCCGGGTGGTGGAGCCGCCGAAGATGACGTCGTCCATCCCTTCCGCGCGCATCGCCTTGTAGGAGCTTTCGCCCATCACCCAGCGCAGCGCCTCGACCAGGTTCGACTTGCCGCAGCCATTCGGGCCCACCACGCCGGTCAGGCCGGGCTCGATGAGCATTTCCGTCGGCTCGACGAAGGTCTTGAAGCCGGTAACGCGCAGCCGGGTGAATTTCATGGCCCTAGCGTGCCGCGCGGGACCCACAAGTTCAAGTGTTTCGCGGGGCGCGATCCACGACATGTTGGGATTTTGCCGCCCGATTCGTCATCCCCGGGCTCGGCCCGGGGATCCACGCCTTCGACCGCACGCGCCAAGACGTGGATGGCCGGGCCAAGCCCGGCCATGACGGTCGAACGGACGGCCGCCCATCAGGTCAGCTTGCTTGACCAAAGTTGAGTTGCGGGACGCCACGCCCTGCCGCCATTCTGACCATAAGCGGCACAGCCTGCCGCGCATGACCCTAGGGGAGGCAGAAAATGCGCGTTCCCAGCCTCGATATGTTCGATCTGCGCATTCTCCGGGAATTGCAGGAGGATGGGCGTCTGACCAATCAGGACCTGTCCGACCGCATCGGCCTCTCGCCCTCGCCCTGCCTACGGCGCACAAGGCGGCTGGAGGAGGAAGGGCTGATCGCCGGCTATGAGGCGCGGCTCGATGCCTCAAGACTCGGGCTCGGCGTGATGGCCTTCATCCATGTCCATCTGGAGCGGCAGGTCGAGGAGGCCGCGCGCGACTTCGAAGCCTCGGTGATCGCCCTGCCGCAGGTGGTCGCCTGCTACAGCGTGACCGGCGACAGCGACTACATGCTGCATGTGGTGTGCGAGGATCTGGAAGGCTTCGCCCGTTTCGCCCACGACATATTGATGGGCCTGCCCGGCGTGCGCGGCGTGCGCTCCTCGCTGGCGCTGAAGCGGGTGAAGGAACGCTCGCGCCTGCCGCTCGATCATCTGCGCCCTCTTCCCGCCACGCCGGAGAACCCTGCCGACAAAACAGGCAGCGAAAGCGCGAGCGCAAAAAAGCGCCTCTGACGGCAGAATCTGCCGCGCGCGCCCGGCTCCAGCCCTCCACAACGCAAGGACATGCCGCGCTAGGTCAACTACACTGACCTATATCGGCTGATGTCCCGTCGCGGGGTCGGCACGCACTCGGGAGACGCGTCATGGCATTCGTGGCAGACACGCTTACTCCGCTGGTATCGCGCACCGCCCGCCCGGTGCAGGTTCCCCTCTCCGCCGGCCTTGCGGCGCTGGCGCTGGCCGGTGCGGCCTTGCTGTGGTCCGGCAATTTCCTCGCCGGGCGGCTCGCCGCCGATCTGCTGCCGCCCGCCACCTTCTCGGCCGCACGATGGCTGCTGGCCTTCGCCCTGCTCGCCCCCTTCACCTTCCGCGAGATCGCCGCGCACCGGGATGAGATCATCCATCGCTGGTGGCTCTGGGCGGCGGCGGGGGTGCTCAACATCGCCATCTTCACCGTGCTGATCTATGCCGGCCTCGCCCATACCAGCCTGGTCAACGGCTCGATCATCGGCTCGGCCGCGCCGATCGTGGTCGGGCTGCTCGGCTGGCTGATCCTGTCCGAGCGCACCAGCGCCCGCGCGCGGCTGGCGCTGGCCGTCTCCACCGCCGGTGTCGCCTTCATCGTGCTGCGCGGCGACCTCGGCACGCTGGCCCGGCTCGATTTCCACGGCGGCGACCTCGTGCTGTTTCTCGGCATCAGCGCCTTCGCGCTCTATGCGGTGCTGCTGAAACGCTTTCCCTGCCGGCTCTCGGCCGCTGCCGCCCTCACGGTGAGCATTCCCTTCGGCCTCGTGGCGCTGGCGCCGCTGGCGCTATGGGAACTGGCCACCACGCCGCTCGCCTTCGACGCGCGGGAAGCCGGGACGGCGGGGCTGCTGGTGCTTTATGTGGCGAGCCTGCCGACGCTCGGCTTTGTGCTGTGGGCGAAGGGGGTGGCGGTGCTCGGCCCGACGCGGGCCGGCCAGTTCCTCCAGCTCATGCCGGTATTCGGCGCAGGGCTGGCGGTGAGCGTGCTCGGCGAGACGCTGCACCTCTATCACGCGCTGGGTTTTGCCCTCGTGCTCGGCGGGCTGGGGCTTTCCGGGCTGAGGTTTGGCGGGCGCGCGCCGCGCAACCGGCCCGTCCCCACCCTCGACTGATTTTCTTTTGCCGGCTGCCCAAAAAAAGCCGCTGCACGGGCCTCTTAGGAGTAGAATACTTCTAAATTGGTCAGCCCCTGCACGGTCACAGCCATGAGTAACGCCCCCAACGCCACGCCCGCCCTCGACATCGGTGCGGTCCAGCATATCCGCAAGCTGGTGCTGTTCGGGCTGGGCGGCCTCGCGGTCGGCGTGCTGCTGTTCAGCCATTCGCTCTGGGCCGACACGACCGAGCACGGGCTGCATGAGACGATCGAGATCGTCGGCCTCGGGCTGATGCTGCTTGCCATTGTCGGGCGCACCTGGTGCTCGCTCTATATTGGCGGGCGCAAGAAGAACGAGGTGGTGGCGCTCGGCCCCTACTCGATCTGCCGCAACCCGCTCTATGTCTTCTCCTTCATCGGCGCGGCCGGCGCCGGGGCGCAGTTCGGCAGCATCACGGCGGCGCTGGCCGCCACGCTTCTCACCGTGCTGGTCTTCACCATCGTGGTGCGTAAGGAGGAGCGTTTCCTCACTCAGAAATTCGGCGAGGCCTATCTCGCCTATAAGGCGCGGGTGCCGCGTTTCATCCCGAATTTCCGGCTGTGGGAGAATGTCGACGCGCTGGAAATCCGCACCCAGCTGGTCATGCGCACCTTCCTCGACGCCTGCGTGTTCCTGGCCGCCATTCCGCTGGCGGAAGGGATCGAGATGGCGCAGGGTCAGGGCCTGCTGCCGGTGCTCTGGCTGGTGCCCTGACGGGCGGCGCGCGGCCCGCTCACGCCCCCCGCCGCGCGAACACACGCTGGCCGAGCCGGTCGATCCCCAGCGCCACCATGGCGAAGGCGCAGCCGACGCCCATGTCGATCAGGCGCTCCATGATGTCGTGGGCCGCCCCCGCGACGCCGCCGGCCACAAATTCCAGCAGCAGCATGATGAAGACGGTGAGCGCGGCGGTGCCGAGCGCATTGTTGTATTGCTGCGCCGGCCAGCGCAGCAGCGCCGCCAGCATCATCCCCGCCAGCGCCGCCTGGTGCGCGGGAAACAGCCAGCCAAAGGCCAGCGCGACCGCGACGCCGAGCGCCGTGCCGAGCAGCATCTGCCCCATCAGCGTGCGGCTCGCCAGCGAATCGGCGCGCAGCACCAGGACGACGCCGATCAGCGCCCAGTAGGGCCGGTGCAGGCCCAGCGCGAGACTGGTGAGAAACGCCGCCGGAATCGCCACCGCCACCGCGCCGGCGAAGATCCAGCGTTCCCGCTCGGTGGCGCGCAGCCGTGCCAGCAGGTCCCGCAGCTGCGGCGCGGTCGAGGGCCGCCAAACGCCCACGGCGACATCCCAGCCGAGCGAGACGCCCCAGGCATAGAGAACGAAGAGGCCGACCGCCGCGACATCGACCGGCTGGAGCGGGGCGTAGAGCGCGCCGATGGCCACTGTCAGGCAGGCGAAGCGCGCCGCCATTGCCGCGCTCTGATGCAGGCTCTCCACCAGCGCGTAGAGCACGCCGATCCCGGCGAAGGCGAGCACGGTGAGCGCCATATGGCCGGCCACCAGCGTGCCGAGCGCGGTGCCGAGCAGAACCACGATACCCGCCGCCGCCATCGCCGCGAGGCGCTGCCCGGCCCGCCCGCCCGTGTCCAGCGTGAAGGCGAGGATGCAGGTGACCATGGCGTAGATCAGCCAGAAATCGATCCCGACCAGCAGCGCCAGCCCGATCGGCGCCATCAGGGTAAGGGCAAAGCGCACCGAGCGGGCGATCAACCCGTCGCCATGCCAGCGGCCGGGCGGGAGCGATGGCGGCGGCGGGGCGGCCGGGCGGAGGGCGGCAGTCTCGGCCACGCGGGCGGCTCCTGAACAGCGTGGTTGACGCTTTGATCGTGACTTGGCGACAAAGTAGGGGTGACGCTTTACCCCGTCTTTACCCTGAGCAGCGGAGATTGTGGAAATCAGTTCTGTTGCGTCATCGAGCGTCGGGTAGCCGTCCATGAAGGTGGTTCGTACTGGGGAGGCCCGAAAGGCCCCCCGCGTCAGTCTCGTCCCCTCCCCGTCGCGGGGAGGCTATCCCGCCGGCACATTGCCGCTCGACACCATCCTGCGCGGCGACTGCATCGCCGAGCTGGCCAAGCTGCCGGCCCGCTCGGTCGACATGGTGTTCGCCGACCCGCCCTATAATCTCCAGCTCGGCGGCGAGCTGAAGCGCCCGGATGAGAGCCGCGTCGACGCGGTGGATGACGACTGGGACAAGTTCGAGAGCTTCGAGGCCTATGACGCCTTCACCCGCGCCTGGCTGCTGGCGGTGCGCCGGGTATTGAAGCCGACCGGCACGCTCTGGGTGATCGGCTCCTATCACAACATTTTCCGCGTCGGCACGATGCTGCAGGATCTCGATTTCTGGATCCTCAACGACATCATCTGGCGCAAGACCAACCCGATGCCGAATTTCCGCGGCCGGCGCTTCACCAACGCGCATGAGACGCTGATCTGGGCCTCGCGCGATCCGGCCGGCAAGGGCTACACCTTCAATTACGAGGCGCTCAAGGCGGCCAATGAGGATGTGCAGATGCGCTCCGACTGGCTGTTCCCGATCTGCTCGGGCCATGAGCGGCTGAAGGACGAGGCCGGCCACAAGGTCCACCCGACGCAGAAGCCCGAGGCGCTGCTGGCGCGGGTGATTCTCTCCGCCTCCAAGCCCGGCGATGTGATCCTCGACCCGTTCCTCGGTTCCGGCACCACGGCGGCGGTCGCCAAGCGGCTCGGCCGGCACTTCATCGGCATCGAGCGCGACGCCACCTATGCCGATGCCGCGCAGGCGCGCATCGACGCGGTGGAACCGCTGCCGGAGGCGGCGCTGGCCCTCGCCCCTTCCGCCCGCGAGGCGCCGCGCATCGCCTTCAACGCGCTGATCGAGCGCGGCATGCTGGAGCCCGGCACGCTGCTGACCGATGCCAAGCACCGGGTCCGGGCGCTGGTGCGGGCCGATGGCATGCTGTCGCTGGAAACCGCGCCCGGCCTCGGCCAGGTCGGCTCGATCCACCGCGCCGGCGCCATCGCGCAGGGGCTGGAAGCCTGCAATGGCTGGACCTACTGGCACATCCAGACCCGCGAGGGCCTGCGCCCGATCGATTCGCTGCGCGCCGCCGTGCGCTCGGAAATGGCGATGGCGGCGGAATGAGCGGCATGATCACCCTCTATGACGTGCCGGACTCCGGCAACAGCTACAAGGTCCGGCTCGCCGCCGCGCATCTGGGCGTGACGCTGAACCGCGTCACCATGTCCGCGCGCGACGGCTCCGCCGGCCGGCCGGACTTCCTCGCCAAGAACCCGATCGGCAAGCTGCCGACCGTGGAACTGGAGGATGGCCGCTTCCTGGCCGAATCGAACGCGATCATGCTCTATCTGGCCGAGGGCAGCCCCCTCGTGCCGGCGGACCGCTATGAGCGCGCCAAGATGTATGAATGGATGTTCTTCGAGCAGTACAGCCACGAGCCGGCGCTGGCGGTGCGACGGGCGCTGTTCATCTATGAGGAGCGGGCGCATCTGGCGACGCCGGAGCGGCTGGCGCAGCTTCTGGACGCCGGCAACCGCGCGCTGGGCGTGATGGAAACCCGGCTCGCCGGCGCCGACTGGCTGGCGGGCAACGCCTTCAGCGTCGCCGACATCGCGCTCTATGCCTACACCCACACGGCGGAAGAGGGTGGCTATGACCTCGCCGGCTTCCCCGGCGTGCAGGCCTGGCTCGCCCGTGTCGTGGCCCTGCCCGACCATATCGGGCTGATGGACTGACCCAACAAAAAGGCCGCCCGGTGGGGCGGCCTCGTCGTTTTCGTGGGGCGGCTCAGAGATTGCCGGCCTTCTTGACCGCATCCTTGATCTCGCCCTTGGCCTGCTGGCCCTCGCCCTTGAGCTCCTGGACCGCGCCTTCGACGCGCAGGCGATCATTGCCCGTGGCCTTGCCGACGCCCTGCTTCACATTGCCGATGGCCTCATTGGCCATGCCCTTCGCCTTGTCAGCGGTGCTACCCATGATGTGTCTCCTGTTTTTCCGCGTTCGTGCGGCTCGCAGGGACAACGTTCGAGGTCGCTGAGGGTTCGCCGATCACGCCGATTTAATCGATCCGGGCGAGCACCTTGCGCATCACGCTGGGAAACGCCTCGGCGTCAAAGCCGGCCGGGGCGACCCAGCGATGGCCCGCCGGAGCGGGCGTGCCGGCGGGCAGATCCGCCCGCCAGATTGTGAGTTCCAGCGCGAAATGGCTGAACACATGGGTGACCGGCGCATTGAGCGCGCGCCACGGCGCCTTCAGCGGGGAATACCGGGCGGGATCGCCCGCGCTTTCCGTCTCCCACGGGGTGGAGGGAACCTCGCTCATGCCGCCGAGCAACCCCGTGGGCGGGCGCGAGCGCACCAGAACCGCGCCATCCGCCCGCACGGCGAGGAAGGCAATGCCGTGCCGGGTGGGCCGTGCCGCCTTGGCGGCTTTCAGCGGATAACGTTCCGGCTCGCCGGCGGCGCGGGCGGCGCAGGGCGCCTGCCAGGGGCAGAGCGCACAGGCGGGCTTGCGCGGGGTGCAGAGGGTGGCGCCGAGATCCATCATCGCCTGCGCAAAATCGCCGAAGCGGGCGGACGGCAGCAGCGCCAGCCCGCGCGCGCGCAGCCCCGCCTTGGCCTTCGGCAGCGGTTCCTCGACGGCGAACAGGCGGGCGATGACGCGCTCCCAATTGCCGTCCACCGGGGCGGCGCGCTGCTCGAAGGCGATCGAGGCGATGGCGGCGGCGGTATAGGGGCCAATGCCGGGCAGCGCGAGCAGGCTCGCTTCATCCGGCGGGAAATGGCCGTCATGACGCTCCACCACGGCGCGGGCGCAGGCATGCAGGTTGCGGGCGCGGGCATAATAGCCGAGCCCCGCCCAGGCGGAGAGCACCTCCTCCAGCGGCGCGGCGGCAAGGTCGCTCACGCGCGGCCAGCGGGCGAGGAAGCCCTCATAATAGGGCCGCACCGTCACCACCGTGGTCTGCTGGAGCATGATCTCGGAAAGGAACACGCGGTACGGGTCCTGCCGCTCGCCGGGCGGCGCGCGCCAGGGCAGATGCCGCCGATGGCGGTCATACCACTCCAGAAGGCGCGCGGGATCGGGCGCCGGCAGGCCGGGGATGGCGGGATTTCGGAGGGTGGCTTTATCGGAGCGGGCAGGCATGCGATCTTCTGTCTCGGTGCGCCAAGGTGGGCCGGCCCGGCGCGGTCGGCAAGCCCGCCGCGATACGCTCCTGTGAATTGATGCCGGAACCCGCCTTCATGCCCCCCCGTCGCGGCCCCAAGCCCCTTGCCGACCTGATCGACGCCACCATCGCCGAGAGCTGCCGCCAGCGCGGCCTCGCCTCGGTGGAGATCGTCACGCGCTGGGCAGATATTGTGGGCGAGGCGCTGGCGGCGCGCGCGGTGCCGATCAAACTCGCCTGGCCGAGCCGGCAGGACAGCCCGGAGCCGGGCGTGCTGCATGTGCGGGTGGAGGGCGGCTACGCGATCGAACTCCAGCACGACGCGCCGGTCGTCATCGAGCGGGTCAACCGCTATTTCGGCTGGCGCTGCATCGGCCGGCTGGCCCTGCGCCAGGGGCCGGTGCCGGTTCTGCGCCCGCCGCGCCGGCGCTTCATCGAGCCGGGCGAGGCCGAATGCGCGGCCATCGCCAGCCGGCTCGGCCCTTTCGACGACCCCGGCCTTGCCGCCGCGCTGGCCCGGCTCGGCGCGCTGGTGGAACGCGAGCGCGGCCCGGCGGGAGCGGACGCCACGACGACGCGCGCCGGCGTGGCCGGCACGGCCCAACCCGCCGCTCCGCGGCAAATCTTCACGCAGCGGTGACAGGGGCCATGCCTGCCGTACCGTTGCCATGTTCGCGCGCTGCCTGTAGGCGCTAGACGTCAACGCCGGCCGCGCGGCCGGCTTTCCCTTCGGAGACCATCCATGATCGACCGTCGCCGCCTTCTCGAAGGGCTGGGAGCCGCCGCCCTCACCACCGCCGCGCTGGTCGCGCTGGCGAGCCCGGAGAGCCTCGGCGCGGAGCGTTTCTCCTTCATCGGCCGGGCCGAAGCCCAGACGGTGGACATGACGCAGCTCATGGCGCCCGGCGCGCTGCCGGACAATGTGCTGGGCAAGGCGGACGCGCCGGTCACCATCGTCGAATATGCCTCGCTGACCTGCGGCCACTGCGCGCATTTCCACGAGACCACTTTTCCGGTGCTCAAGGAAAAGTACATCGACACCGGCAAGGTGAAGTTCATCCTGCGCGAATTCCCGCTCGACATCGTCGCCAAGGCCGCCTTCATGCTGGCGCGCTGCGCCGGGGACGGCAAATATTACCCGATGACGGACACGCTGTTCGAGACGCAGAAGAACTGGGCCTTCACCAATAATCCGGCGCAGGCCCTGCTCGCCATTGCCAAGCAGAGCGGCATGACCGAGCAGCAGTTCAACACCTGCCTCAACGACCAGAAGCTGGCCGGCGACATCGACGCGACCGCCCAGCGCGGGGCGAAGGATTTCGGCATCGATTCGACGCCGACCTTCTTCATCAACGGCAAGAAGGTTTCCGGCGCGCTGAGCCCCGAGGAACTCGACAAGGAACTGGCGCCGCTGCTCGCGCAGTGAGGCATGGGGGCTGCGACGCCCCCGCCTTCCGACGCGGCGTGAAGCCCGGCCTTAGCGCCGGGCTTTTTGCATCGCCCTCGCCCTCACTCTGGCAAAGTGAGCCGCCCTTCTGGATCTACCGGGAAGAACGGGTTGTAGGCGACCTCCCAGGCATGGCCGTCGAGATCGGCGACATAGCCGGAATAGCCGCCCCAGAAGGTCGGCTGCGCGGGGCGAAGGCCGCGCCCGCCGGCCGCCACCGCGCGGATCAGCGTGGTGTCGACCTCGGCCCGGCTGGGCCGGTTGCACGCCAGCGCGATGCCGCCGAACACGCCGGTCCGACCATCGACCACGCCGGCATCAGCGGCGAGATCGTGGCGCGGGTAGAGTGACAGCACAACCGCGCCGGCCTGGAAGAAGGCCGCGCCCTTGGCCGCCTTGTCGCGCCGCACCAGGCCAAGTGCTTCATAGAAGGCAACCGCACGCGGCAGGTCCGCCACGCCCAGCGTGATCAGCGAGACATGGAGCGGCGCCATGCGCGGCGTTGCCGGCACCGCTGCGCCAGCTGCGTTGATTGAGCTTTCCATCATGCGCCTTCCCCGAACAGCGACAATTGCTCGCCCCTCTGCGGGGGGCGGCGGAAATGGCGCGTGGTCAGCCGCAGATGGCGCCGGTTGAGGCCAAGGCGCTCGCTCGCGATCTCGAAGCGGCGGGCCAGCGTCCAGGCATAGGGGCCGCTGCCGGTCATGCGCTGGCCGAAAGCGGAATCATATTCCTTGCCGCCATGAAGTTCCTTCAGCAGCGACAGGACGTGGCGGTAGCGATCCGGGAAATGGGCGAGCAGCCATTCCTTGAACAGGTCGCGGATCTCCAGCGGCACGCGCAGCATGACATAGCCGGCCTCCGACGCGCCGGCCGCCACGGCGGCATCGAGAATACGCTCCAGCTCCGCATCCGTCACCGCCGGCACGACCGGGGCGACCAGGACGGCGGTGGGCACGCCCGCCTCGCTCAGGCGGCGGATCGTCTCAAGACGGCGCTGCGGCGTGGCGGCGCGCGGCTCCATGGTGCGGGCGAGCTTGTGGTCGAGCGTGGTGACGGAGAGCGCGACCTTGACGAGACCGCGCGCGGCCATTGGCGCGAGAATGTCGAGATCGCGCAGCACCAGCGCCGATTTGGTGACGATGCCGACCGGATGGCCGAAATCGCTGAGCACTTCGAGGATGCGGCGGGTCAGCCGCCATTCCTTCTCGATCGGCTGGTAGCCATCGGTGTTGATGCCGAGCGCGATGGTGCGCGGCTCGTAGCCGGGCTTGGCCAGTTCCTTGGCCAGAAGCTCCGGCGCATCCGGCTTGGCGAACAGCTTGGTTTCGAAATCGAGCCCGGCGGACAGGCCCTGATAGGCGTGGGTCGGGCGGGCGAAGCAGTAGACGCAGCCATGCTCGCAGCCGCGATAGGGGTTGATCGAGCGGTCGAAGCCGACATCGGGGGAATCGTTGCGGGTGATGATGGTGCGCGCCTTCTCCACCGTCACGCTGGTGCGGAAGGGCGGCAGCTCGTCGAGGCTCTGCCAGCCATCGTCGAAGGCCTCGCGCGCCGTCGGCTCGAAGCGGCCGGCGGCATTGGAGAGCGCGCCGCGCCCACGCCGGCGCTCGCCCTCGATAAAGCGCGCCTGCGGCGGCGGCTCCGGTACGATGTCGATCTCCGACAGGCCGGTGAGGTCGCGGGCGGCGGCGCGGGCCGCCTCCTCCTCGGCGGCGCGGCGCTCCTCCGGCAACCGGCCGAGATGCCGGCCGGCGCGCGGAGCCTTTTTCGGTCCCGCCGGCCTGTCCGCCAACTTGTCCGCCGGTTTACCCGCCGGCTTGCCCATCGCCTTGTCCGCCCGCGGCGGGCGGTCGGGCTGGGGGGCGCGAACAGGCTGTGATCCGTGAACAGGATGGGGCGACGCAGGCGGGGCGGGCGCCGGCCATTCCGGGAGGGGGGCTGTGGGATGGCGTTGCATGGGCCCATTTCTAGGCGCCTTATGAGAACATATCAAGAACATATGTCGAAAAACCAAGGGGGACGCTATACGCCCCGGGCATGGTGCTATAGGCAGAACGACGTTCTCCTAAAGTCCTTTTGCACCAATCCATAACCTTCAGATCGAGGTGGCTGGACGCGTGATTTCAGTGGTCATTCCCACGGGGGCGAGCCCCAATTTGCTGATCCCCACACTCGCCGCGCTGGTACCCGGCGCCGCCGCCGGGCTGGTGCGCGAGGTGCTGCTGGTGGACGGGAGCGAATCGTCGGATGTCGCGGAGATCGCCGATGCCGCCGGCTGCGACTATCTGCAGGGCCCGGCCGAGATCGGTGCCCGGCTGCGCCTCGGCGCGGCGGCAGCGCGCATGTCCTGGGTGTTGTTCCTGGAGCCCGTCGGGCTGTTGCAGGAAGGCTGGACGCGGGAGGTGCGCGGCTTCATCGACCAGATGGAGCGCATGGGCGCAAACGACCGGCAGGCGGCCACCTTCCGTCTCGCGCTGGATGGCTTCGGCGTCACCCCGCGTCTGCGGGAAGCTGCCGCCGTGGCGCGCCATGCGCTCACCGGGCGCGCGCGGCCCGAACAGGGGCTGCTGATCCACCGCCGCTTCTATGACGCGCTCGGCGGCCATGAGGCCGGCGCTCAGGCCCCTCGCCGGCTCACCGCCCGCATCGGACGGGGCGGGCTGGTGCTGCTGCGCTCGCAGATCCTGCTGCCCGCCGCCTGACCCTCAGACCGGCGCCGGCGCCTTCAGCTTGCCGCGCTTGAGATGCTCGTCGAGCCGGGGAAGGATTTCCACAAAATTGCAGGGCTTGTGCCGGACGTCGAGCTGATGGGCGAGGATGCCGTCCCAGCCATCGCGGCAGGCGCCGGGCGAGCCGGGCAGGCAGAAGATGTAGGTGGAATTGGCGACGCCCGCCGTGGCCCTGCTTTGTAGCGTCGAGGTGCCGATCTTCTGGAAGGAGATCATGTGGAACACGGTCGAGAAGCCTTCCATGCGCTTCTCGAACAGAGGCTCCACCGCCTCCGGCGTCACATCGCGGCCGGTGAAGCCGGTGCCGCCGGTGGTGATGACCACATCGACCGCCGGGTCGGCGATCCAGCCCGCCGCCTGCGCGCGAATGGTGTCGACATCATCGGGTACGATGGCGCGGGCGGCAAGGCGGTGGCCCGCGCCCTCCAGCCGCTCCACCAGCGTGTTGCCAGAACGGTCATCGGCCGGTGTGCGGGTGTCGGAGATGGTCAGCACCGCGATGGCGAGCGGCACGAAGGGCTTTTCGGCGGGCGTGTTGGCGTCGGCGCTCATGATGTTCCTCAGATGCGGCCCTGGAAGGCGTTGCACTGCTTCATCGAACCGGTGTCGAGCCCCTTGCGGAACCAGCTCACGCGCTGGGCCGAGGTGCCGTGGGTAAAGCTGTCCGGCACCGTATAGCCCTGCGCCTGCTTCTGCAGCCGGTCGTCGCCGATCGCGGACGCCGCGTTCATCGCCTCCTCGATATCGCCTTCCTCGAGAATGCGCCACTTCGCGTCGGCGTGATGCGCCCAGACCCCGGCGAGGCAGTCGGCCATCAGCTCGACGCGCACGGAAAGCGCGTTGGCCTCGGCGCGCGAGGACTGACGCTGGCGCTCCTGCACCTGCGCGAGAATGCCGATCTGGTTCTCGACGTGATGGCCGACCTCATGGGCGATGACATAGGCGGCGGCGAAGTCGCCCGGCGCGCGGAAACGGCGCTTCATCTCGTCGAAGAAGGTGAGGTCGAGATACACTTTCTGGTCGGTCGGGCAGTAGAACGGGCCCATCGCCGACTGCGCCGCGCCGCAGCCCGAGCGCGTGCCACCGGTGAACAGGACGAGGCCGGGCGGGCGGTAGGTCGCGCCTTGCGCCTTGAAGATCGGCGTCCAGACATCCTCGGTCTGGGCGAGCACGACGCTGGCGAACTGGCCCATCTCGTCCTTCGGCGGGGTGCCGCGGGCGGTCTGGGAAGGCGCCGGCTGGCTGGTGCTGCTGTCGCCGCCACCCATCAATATTTCCGCGCCGCCGATCAGCACCGCCGGGTTGATGCCGGTGGCCCAGGCGATGAGGCCGACAATGATCAGCCCGCCTATGCCGAGGCCGCCACGGCCGCCGGGCAGGCCGCCGCCGCCAGAACCACCGCTGCCGCGCCGGTCCTCCACATTGCTGCTGCGCCGGAAATCCCCCCACCTCATGCCCGTTCTCCGTCCCGTATCCTGCCGCCGCGGTGCGATGGTGATGCACCCGCACCGTGGCGGCAATGCGTGGGGAGCCCGGCGGTTCCGTCAGGAAACGCAGGAAACGTCAGGCGGCGCTGGTGGGAACGGTGGCGAGCCAATCGCGCGCCAGCGTCAGGTCGGCCTGCGACAGGCCGTGACCGACAGAGAGCGTGCGATGATCGAGCCGCGCCCCGGCATTGCGGAGCTGACCGGCAAGCCGCGCCGCGTTCTCCTCCGGCACGATCGGGTCCATGCCGCCCGAGAGCAGCAGCACCGGCGTGCCAGCGAGGTCCGCCTTGGGCGGTTCGGCCAGAGGTACCATGGCCCGCAGCAGAACCGCGCCGGCAAGCACGCCCGGCCGGGTGAGCAGCAGGGCGGCGGCGATGTTCGCGCCATTGGAGAAGCCGACCGCCACCGGCGCGGCGAGACCATAGGCTTCGCGGGCCTCGCGGACGAAATCCGCAAGTTCGGCGGCACGCAGGCGAACATCCGCCTCATCGAACACCCCTTCGCGCAGGCGGCGGAAGAAGCGCGGCATGCCGCCTTCCATCACCTTGCCGCGCGGCGAGAGCAGCGGCGCGTCCGGCGCGATCATGCGGCCGAGCTGGATCAGGTCGTTCTCGTCGCCGCCGGTGCCGTGCAGCAGCAAGAGCGGCGCGGCAGCCGGATCGCGGCCCGGCTCGAAGCGATGGAGGAAGGAGAGTTCGGCATTGGCGGATGCGCGGGACAGCGGAGCGTTGACGCTCATGACGGCCTCCTGGCGGGAAAAATATCCCGCCCGCCGGAAGTGGCGGGCGGGTAGAGATTGGGTTCAGGCGATTTCGGGCAGCACGGCCTCGATCTGGGCGCGGCGGCTCTCCAGGAAATCGGGGAGCTTCAGCGCCTGCCCGAGCTGGGCGGCCGGCTCGTCCGCGGCGAAGCCGGGAACGTCGGTCGCGATCTCGAACAGCACATGGCCGGGCTCGCGGAAATAGACGGACCGGAAGTAGTTGCGATCCTTCTGCTCCGTGGTGCGGATGCCGTGGTTCTCCTGCAGCTTCTTCACCATGGCGAACTCGGCCGCATCGTCCGCCGCGCGGAACGCGATGTGATGCACCGAGCCGCCGCCCATGCGGGCGGGGAGGAAGCCGCCGGCCTCATGAATATCGACGATGCCGCCGATCTCCGTGCCCTCGGCCTTGAAACGCACCAGCGACCCCTCGCGGCCGATCTCGGTGAAACCGAAGATGTCGGTGAGGATGGCGCCGGTCGGCGCGGCCTCGGCCAGCAGCAGGTTCACCGAATGGAAGCCGCGAATGGCGTGCTCGGCCGGCACATCCGTGCCGATCCAGGCCGGGCTGTTCTCGATGCCGGCGACACCGACCAGCGCGAGGCGCATGCCGTGCGGGTCCTTGAAGGACAGCACGGTCTCGCCGAAACGCTTCACCGGGGCGCTATGGGCGACGCCCTTCTCGACGAAACGCTGCGTCCAGTAACCGATCGAGCCCTCCGGCACGCGGAACGCGGTCTCCTGCGTCTCGCCGACGCCGAGCCGGCCCGGCGCCACATGATCCCACGGGAAGAAGGTGAGGATGGTGCCGGGCGCGCCGACCTCATCGCCATAATAGAAGTGATAGGTGCCGGGATCGTCGAAATTGACGGTCTTCTTCACCAGGCGCAGGCCGAGCGTGCGGGTATAGAATTCGACATTGCGACGCGCATTGCCGGCGATTGCCGTAACATGATGGATGCCATTGCGGTTCATGATCGTGCCCTCATCCGAGCGCCAACCGCGCTCTGTTGGGAACATAGATAACCCGGCATTGGCGCAATGCCATCCACTATCAATTGCATTGACGCAATGACGTTATGGCTGCTATGGTGCGATCACCTGCTCGATCGAACATATCCTTTTAATTGCAATGCCTTGCAGGATGGGTGGAGAGCCGTATGGCGGAGCCGTTCAAGAATCTGGCCTGGGACGACTTCCGGCTGATCAAGGCCGTGGCCGATGCCAAGGGCCTTCCGGCGGCGGCGGCGGCCATCGGCGTCAACCATTCCACGGTGTTCCGCCGGCTGAAGCAGGTCGAGGAGCAACTCGGCGCGCTGCTGTTCGAGCGTCACCGCACCGGCTACGCTCTCACCCCCGCCGGCGAGGAACTGGTGGCGCTGGCCAACCGGCTCGACGA
The DNA here is from genome assembly GCF_018449475.1 of Ancylobacter radicis. Classification (GTDB taxonomy): domain Bacteria; phylum Pseudomonadota; class Alphaproteobacteria; order Rhizobiales; family Xanthobacteraceae; genus Ancylobacter; species Ancylobacter radicis. Next base: position 153,635 of record NZ_JAHCQH010000015.1, read on the forward strand.
GGAGATCACCTCGGTCGGGCGCAAGCTCGCCGGCCGCGAGCCGGCGCCCTCCGGCGAACTCCGGGTCACCACGCCCGATTCGCTGCTGATCCATCTGCTGATGCCGATGCTCGCCACCTTTCGCGAACGCTATCCCGAGGTGCGGCTCGACATCGTGCTGAGCAACCAGCCGCTCAATCTCTCCAAGCGCGACGCGGATGTCGCGGTACGCGCCACCGACCATCCGCCGGAAAACCTCGTCGGCCGCCGTGTCGCCCGCATCGCCTGGGCGCTGTATGGCCGGGCCATCGACTTCCCCGATCCGGCGGCAGCGACGCCGGAGGAACTAGAGGCCCGCAACTGGGTGTCGCTGGGCGACACGCTCGGCACGCTGAAAGCGGTCAAATTCGTGCAGGAGAACGTCACCCCGGACAGGGTCGCCTACAAGATCAACAGCGTGCTCGGTCTTGCCGAGGCGGTGGAGGCGGGCATCGGCATCGGCCATCTGCCCTGCGTGATCGGCGATGCCCGCCCCTCGCTGGTGCGGCTTGCTCCGCCCAATGAGGACTATGCCGCCGATCTCTGGCTGCTCACGCACCCCGATCTGCGCCATTCCCCGCGCGTGCGGGCCTTCCTCGATTTTCTGGCGGTGGAGATTGCCCGCCACCGCCGCTTCATCGAGGGCGAGGCCGGCCATCAGGCGGAGCCGCCGGAAGCGCCGCCTACGGCTTGACGCGGGCCAGCAGCGTGTTGCGCATCCGCGTCAGTTCGCCGGTCAGCTCGGCGATGGCGGCGGCATCGCGGTCGAGGCACAGACTGATCTCGGCCGGCACGCCCTCGGCCTCGCAGCGCAGCGCCCGGCCCTTCTCGGTGAGGAAAATGCGCACCTGCCGCTCATCCGCCGCGTCGCGCACCCGGCGCACGAGGCCGGCGCTTTCCAGCCGCTTGAGCAGCGGCGTCAGCGTGTTGGTCTCCAGCAGCACCCGCTCGCCGATCTGCCCGACGGTGGGCCCATCCTCGGCCCACAGCGTCACCATGGCGATGAACTGCGGATAGGTGAGGCCCAGACGGTCGAGGATCGGCTTGTAGACCCGGTTGAACGCATGGTTCGCCGAATAGACCGCAAAGCAGAGGAACTGATCGAGCTTCAATGGTTCGTCTTTGGACATCGGCGATCGGAAACCTGCTTCCCCGGAGGGCGGGACGTTCGATCAGCGTGCCCCGCGCGCGATGCAACGACAAGCGGGATTTTGCGTAACCGCCGCTCCCCGCCACTGCCCGCGTGATTTGATGAAGATCGCTGCGTCATCTATAGCAGGGTGAACTCATGTCTCCGGGGGAATGCGAATGTCGGGAGGAGCCGCCACGACGAAGCCGAGCGGCATGGCCGAACCGGCACCCGGCGGCGACATCAGCGCCACGGGCCGACGCTCCGCGCGCCTGCGGCTGCGGGCGGCCTGGATGTACTATGTCGAGGGCATGACGCAGAGCGCCATCGCCGAGGCGCTGGACATCGGCCGTGTCACCGTGGTGCGCCTGCTGGCCGATGCCCGCCAGCTCAACGAGGTGAAAATCTCGCTCAGCCGCGAAATCGCCGAGCTGCCCCGGCTGGAAATGGGCCTGCAAAAGGCCTTCGGCCTGCGCGAGGCGATTGTCGCGCCGCTCTCCGGGCCGCTGGCCGACCCGACCAGCGCCATCGGCGCCGCCACCGGGCAGTTCATCTCCGATCTGATCCGGCCGGACATGAAGATCGGCTTCGGCTGGGGCCGCACGCTGATGCGCGCGCTCGGTTTCATCGACGAGAAGGCGGTCGCCAATGTCTCGGTGATCTCGCTGCTTGGCGGCATCACCAAGGCGCGCCAGTACAACCCGTCGGAATTCGCCTGGCAGCTCTCGCGCATCTTCCAGGCCGACTGCCACCTGATCGCCGCCCCCGCCATCGTCGACAGCGTGGAGACCAAGAAGGCGCTGATCGAGCGTTGCGGTCTCGGCACCGTCTACGCCCTCGCCCGCGAGATGGACGCGGTGGTGCTCAGCGTCGGCGAGATGGAGGCGGAAAGCACCTCGCTGCGCTTCGGCTTCTTCTCGCAGGCCGACTGGGCCTCGCTGATCGCCGCCGGCGCGGTGGGCGACGTCGTTTACAATTTCATCGATGTCGAGGGCCGGCCGGTCGACCACCCGGTCAATAGCCGCGTCATGTCGATCCCGATCGAGACGCTGCAGGCGACACCCGAACGCATCCTCACCTCCGGCGGGCCGGGCAAGACGGCGGCGGTGCTCGGCGCGCTGCGCATGCTGCGCCCGACCGTCTTCATCACCGACGAGGTGACGGCCGCCGCCGTGCTGAACGCGGTCGGCGCGGATTACTGACGGCAACTCACCTCGGCCCACTTTGCCTCCGGCGAATTGTCGAGTACCGAAAGAACGGAGTGCGCCGGCCTCACGGCAGGCGCCAGGGCCTTAAGGAAGGGTTGAGCGTATGCTCGGGGCTAGCGGCATCGTGCGGTCGGGCTTCGCCGCCGAACTGGAACAGTGGACCGCCAAGCATGGTCCGGTGACGATCGGCCTTGCCGGCGCCGGACAGATGGGCACCGATCTCATCGTGCAGGCCGCGCTGATGCCGGGCGTGCGTATCGGCGCCGTGGTGGAGCTGAACGCGCAGACCGCGATCGACGCCGCGCTGATGGCCGGCCACCGGCGCGAGGACATCGTGTCCGTCTCGTCCAGCAGCCAGATCGACCGCGCCATCGAGACCGGCCATTTCGCCATCACCGACGACTACCGCGCCATGTGCGCGGCCGGGCATATCGACGTGGTGATCGACGCCACCGGTAGCCCGAACATCGGCACGCTGGTGTCGCTGGAGGCGATCCGCAACGGCAAGCATGTGGTGCTGCTGAGCGTCGAGGCCGACATCACCATTGGCCGCTTCCTCAAGCAGGAAGCGCGCAAGGCCGGCGTGGTGCTGACCGGCGCGGCGGGCGACGAGCCGGCCGCGACCATCGAGCTGATCGGCTTCGCCCAGTCGCTCGGCTTCGAGATCGTCTGCGCCGGCAAGGCCAAGAACAATGCCTTCAAGCCGGACGCCATCCCCGATGAATTCATCGAGGAGGCGAAGGCGCGGAATATGAACCCGCGCATGCTGGTCGAGTTCGTCGACGGCTCCAAGACCATGGTGGAGATGACCGCCCTCGCCAACGCCACCGGCCTGGTGCCGGACGTGCCGGGCATGCACGGCCCGGCGGCGGATCGCGACGTGCTGGCGCAGGTGCTCTGCACCAAGGAGGATGGCGGCATCCTCTCGCGGTCGGGCGTGGTCGACTTCACCCTCGGCAAGGGCGTGGCGCCCGGCGTGTTCTGCATCGTGCGCCCGCGCCATCCGCGCGTGATCGAGCGCATGGCCGACCTCAAGGTCGGTCCCGGCCCGTGCTTCGCGCTGATCCGCCCCTATCACCTGACCAGCCTCGAAGTGCCGCTCTCGGCGGTGCGGGCAGTGATGCACGGCACGCCCGACATGGAGGTGCTGGACCATCCCGTCGCCGAATGCACCGCGCTCGCCAAGCGCGACCTCAAGCCGGGCGACGTGCTCGGGCGTATCGGCGAGTATGATTATCGCGGCTACACGATGAGCTGGCGCGACGCGCGTGACAGTGTCGCCCTGCCGCTGGGCCTTGCCGAGCAGGCCCGCGTGGTGAAGCCGGTGCGCAAGGGCGAGCGGCTGACCTATGACAATTGCGTGCCGGACGACCAGTTGATCGTCACCCAGATCCGCCGCCGGCTCGACCAGGCCGACGCGCAATATCTGGCGGCGTGAGGGGCGGGCGGGACTCGCCCGCCGGCCCGTCAGCCGTCACGCATTGCCCGGACCCGAGGTGGCGAGCGCGGTGAAATGCGCGTCGGCGAGGCGCGCTTCCGCCTCCGCCAGGGCTTCCGCGAGCTGGCGCACCTGTGCGGGATCGAGCACGAGCTGGAGCGCGGGCACCGGCTCGCCGGGCTTGGGCGCGCTGATGCCGATCTCGATGCGCAGGCCGACTTTCTCCGTGCCGAACAGCGCGGTGGTGAAGGCCTGCATCGGCCACACCTTGAGATGTCCGTTGTCGTCTTTGTCCCAATCGTCGAAACGGCCGGCCATGATGTCTCCTCGCCTGTGATCGGGCGCTCGGGCGCCGGTTGCCCCCGGTCTAGCATCAATGCGCGGGGGCGCGACAGGGCCCCCGAGCGCGCCTGTGCCGCAAGGCCGTTCCGGGAGAGCGCAGCGGCGGGCGGGAGCGGTTAGCGGCTCTGCCGGAAGGTCCACACCGCGTTGCCCGCATAATGCCAGAGCACGAGAAGGCCGGTGACGAGGATCTGCGCCGGCAGATAAGGGGCACCGAGCGGCCCGGTCAACAGCGCCATCAGCGCGGCATTGAAGACCAGCCCGAGGGCGGCCACCGTGAAGAACTTGCCGGCCGCCTCGACATGGCGCTTGTCCGAGCGGAAGACGATGCGCCGGCTGAGCTGGTAGTTGACGAGGCCGCCGACCAGAAAGCCGGCGGTGGAGCCGGCCACGGGGCCGGCGAACCCGCTTTGAACAAGCCCGATCAGCACCGCGTAATGAGCGAGCGTGCCGAGCGCGCCAAGCGCGGCGAAAAGCAGGATATGCCGCGCCCGCGCCAGCAGCGCCGCGCGGGAGGCAAAACCCGGCGGCAGCGGCCCGGTCATGGCCGGGCCTTGGCCACCAGCGGGCCGGTCGCCTCCTGCAGGGAGACGGCGGGTGCGTTGAAGTCGAGCCCCCAGCCATCCTCATCGGGTATCTGCACCGGCAGTTCGATCGGCGGGTGCTGGCCGCGCACGTCGAACACGCTGGCCATGGGAATGCCCATCCGGCTTACCGTGGCATAGGTGAGGCCCGGCACGTTGTCGCAGCCGACATTGCGGGCGGAGAGCACGAAATCGGCGTCGTCCCAATCTTCCACCATCTCGAATTCCGGGCCGAGATGGGTCGAGACCTGCACGTCCTCGGCACAGACCGCCACCTTGTAATGCAGCGGCGCGCGGCCGGGCGCGAGGGCAGCTTCCTGCTGAAGGCCGTGCAGCAAAGTGAGCGAGGCCTCGCGCAGGCTGGCGCCCCAGTAATCGCCCTCAAAGCGTCCCCAGGCGCCGGCGGTGCCGCCGACCAGCTGGTTATAGGCGACATATTGATAGGGGTGCAGGCGCGCGAACGTATCGGCATTGATGCCGAACACCGCAACCGCGATCCCGGCGAAGGCGGTGGCCGGCAGCGGGCTCACCGCCATCAGCGCCCGCCCGGCGGCCATCAGGCCAAGCGCGGCCAGCACCGTCACCGGCGGCAGGACAAAGAGGAAATGGCGGATGCCATTATAGAGCGGGGGATTGTCGAGAAGGGTGAAGACCACCGGCACGGCGACCGCCAGCAGAACCGGCAGCAGGGCCAGCAGCCGGCGCGGGTGATGCGCCAGCAGGCTGGCCACGCCATCCCGGCGCAGTTCACGCAGCAGGCGCACCAAGCTCAACCCCACCATCGCCAGCGCCGCGACGAGGCCGAGCAGGGTGATCTCCGGCAGCTTGATCAGCAGATATTCCGACATATAGGTCGGCGGCAGCCGGTCGATCGGCAGCGCCTCGCCATTGATCAGGGTCTTCAGGTCGAAGGCGAAATTGTTGAAGGCGCCCATCGCCTTGAGGAAATTGCTGGGCGGCAGCACCGACCATGGCCAGGCCGCCGCCATCACCGCGAGGGCGATCAGCCCGGCCACCATGAGGCGCGGCAGCAGGCGCACCGGCAGCCACAGATCGCGCAGCAGCAGCGTACCGGCGGCGAGCGTGACCAGCAGGTAGAAGACGGCGAAGACGCCACCCACGCGCAGGCCGAGGGCGCAGCCGACCGACAGGCCGAGGCCCACCACCAGCCGCCAGCTCGGGCGCTCCGGCAAGCGTGCGGCCAGCGCGGCGACACAGTACAGGCTCCACAGCATGGCCGCGGCGAAGGGCACGTCCTTGGTGTGGGTGAACATCGCCCCGCCATACATGCCGGTAACCGCGAGCATCAGCACAGCAAGGATGCCGGCCTTCTCCCCGCCCAGCAGCGTGCCGAGGCGCCAGACGCCGATCAGCCCGACAAAGCCGAAGCCGGCCGAGAGCAGGTGCCGCCATTCATAAAGCGGCAGCGGCACATAGGGCTGGAAGCCGGCGGCGATGAGATCGAACAGGCCGCCATAAAGATAGAGGTTGATGTAGTGGAACGCGCTCTCGTCGGAGAAGCCGCTGGCGTACCAGTTCAGCAGAAGCTGGCCATAGGTGTGCTGCACCGGCTCGTCATTGCTGATGCCATAGTCGCGGAAGGTCAGCAGAATGAAGACGGCGATGCCGGCGAAGGCCAGCAGGCTCGCCGCGCGGGTGAGCGCCACTGAGCGCCAGAGGCGCGCCAGCGACAGGCGCGGCTGTTCGGGGGCGGCAACCGCGACGTCCGACGGAGGAAAGCTCACGAAACCTGACCATCCGGCACGAGCGAGGGGAGATGCGCGGCGCGATCGGCAGCGGCATAAGCCGGCCGTGTCAGGCCGAGCGCGGCCGGGGTGAAGCCGATCTCGTCGGCGACGAGGTAGAGCGGCCGGCGCTTCACCTCGGTGAAGATACGCCCGATATACTCACCCATCACGCCAAGGCTGATGAGCTGGACGCCGGAGACGAACAGCATGCTGACCATGATGGTGGGGAAGCCCGGCGTGCGCACGCCGAACACCAGCGCCTCGGCGATGAGATAAAGCCCGTACAGCCCCGACAGGCCCGCCAGCAACACGCCGATAAAGGACCAGACGCGCAGCGGCACCATGGAGAAGGAGGACAGCCCGTCAAAGGCGTAGCGCAGCAGGCGCAGCATGTTGAAGGAACTGACGCCGCCGGCGCGTTCGGCCACCTCGAACGCGATCTCTTCCTGACGGAAGCCGACCCAGCTCGTGATGCCCTTCATGAAACGGTTGCGCTCCGGCAGGGCATTGATGGCGTCCACCACGCGGCGGTCGAACAGGCGGAAATCGCCGGCTCCCTCGGGAATATCGACCTCGGAGAGGGCGTGGAAGAAATGGTAGAAGCCGCGCGTCAGCAGCCGGCGGGAGAAGGGATCGGTCGCGCGCGAGCGGCGCACCGCGATCACCATCTGGGCGCCGTCGCGCCAGCGCGCGATCATCTGCGGGATCACCTCCGGCGGGTGCTGGAGATCGGAATCCATCAGCACCACGATGTCGCCCACCGCGGCACGCAGACCCGCCGCCATGGCGGCCTCCTTGCCGAAGTTCCGGGCGAAGCGCAGCGCCTTCACCGTCGGATCGGCCCGGCCGATCTCGGCCAGCGTCTCGAAGCTGGCATCGCGGCTGCCGTCGTCGACGAAGATGAACTCGCGGCGCATATCCGGCTCGGCATCGAGCACGGCGCAGAGTCGGGCGTGGAGCGCGCGCAGGCATGCCGCCTCATTATAGACGGGCACCACGATCGAAATCAGGCGAGCTTCCCTTGGGTCCATGTGCGGCATGTTTTCGTCACTGGTTTTACTTGACGCCTACCGTCAGGGAAGGCCACCTGTCAAATCTTTAAGACAGTTTTGGCTGTCCTGAAGCTTGCGGACACGTATATTCAGATTGTGAAATTTCTTTGGCGTGACAAAACCGATGGATGATGGCGTCAGACCCATAGTAATTTGTGCTGATGACTATGGATTGAGCATGGGCGTTTGCGATGCAATCGAGCGCCTGATCGAGCAGAGGCGGCTTTCCGCGACCGGCGCGATGACCGGCATGGCGGGCTGGCGCCGCCGGGCGGGCGATTTCCGCTGCCTCGTGCGTGCGCATCCCGCCGATGTCGGCCTGCACTTCACCCTTACCGGCCAGCGCCCGCTCACCGCCGCGCGGGATCTGGCGCAGGACGGCCGGCTGCCGGACATCGGGGTGCTGGTGCGGCGCGCGCTGACCGGGGCGCTGCCGCGCGACGCCATTCGCGACGAACTGCGCGCCCAGCTTGATGCCTTCGAGGATGAATGGGGCGCGCCCCCGGATTTTCTCGACGGGCACCAGCACGCCCATGCGCTGCCCGGCATTCGCGACATCGTGGTTGAGGAACTCGTCCGCCGTTATGCTGCGACGCCTCCCTGGCTGCGCAATTGCCGCGAGCCGCTCGCCTGGGTGCGGCGCCGGCGACTCGGCTGGCGCAAGGCGGTGCTGATCGGCACGCTCAGCGCCGGAGCGGCGCCGCGCGCGCAGGCGGCGGGCCTCGCCACCAATGACAGCTTTCGCGGCCTCTATGATTTCGGGCCGGAGCCGGGCTACCGCACGATCTTCCGGGCGGCTCTCGACGGGCCGGGCGAGCGGGTGCTGGTCCATTGCCATCCAGGCCATGTGGACGAGGAACTGCGTCGGCTCGACCCGCTGCTGGAGCCGCGCGAGCACGAACTCGCCTATCTCGCCTCGGCGGCCTGCGGGGAGGATCTGCATGCCGCGCGGGTGCGGCCGGCCCGTTTTCGCGAGACGGGCCGCCCGCGCTGACGCTCAGCCGCGCGTCCCGTCACCAACCGCTTCGGCAACCGCTTGGGGTGCCGCCTCGGGGCGCTCGGCGGGGGACAGGCGCCCCTCCTCGGCCTTGTAGTAGTACTGGCTCGCCACCAGCCAGCCCTTGAGCGGGCGCAAGGGTGGAATGCAGGTGATCAGCAGCACCGGCAGGGTGGTGAACAGGTGAACCCAATAGGGCGCCTGAAAGGCCACTTCCAGCCACAGGCCAAACAGCACCGCCGGAATGCAGACGAAGCAGATGACGAAGAAGGCCGGGCCGTCGGCGGGGTCGGCGAAGGAGTAATCCAGCTCGCAGACCTCGCAGCGCGGCGCGAGCGCCAGGAAGCCGTTGAACAGATGGCCCTGCCCGCAGCGCGGGCAACGCCCCCGCACACCCGTCTCAAAAGGCGTGAGCCTCGACCATTCGCGTGCGGACATGGCTGGATTCTCCATCGGTAACGACCCTCCGGGGGCAGTTTGGACTTCCCCTTGGAAATGCGCGCGCGAATGGATGAAGTCAATAAATGACTGCAAACATTAATGCAGTCATTATCCATACATTTGAGCATCAGCTGCAACCCGGACAGCCGGCATGGCGGTAGGGGAGGATGACGTTAACCAATTAAGGCGAAGCTCGTCTCAGCCCTGATTTGTCGATTCGCCGCGCATGAGTTTTGTGATGAGTAACGTCATTCCCTTCCCTGCCCGCCTCCCCGAGCCCGCGTTCGAGGACGATCTCGACATCGACCTGTTCACGGCCGTGGATGTCGCCATTCGCGACCTGTACGATCTCGCCCAGCGGCTGCGCGGCGACGAGACCGGCCATGAGCAGGCGCGCGAATGCATGGCGATGCTCGCCCGCGCCCTCGAACAGGCGCGCGTTCCCGGCTGAGGCTCAGCCCAGAAAACTGTGCAGCAGATAGAGCCCGGTCTGGACGAAGGCCCAGATCACGCCGGACACCACGCCGAGCGATCCGACGGCCAGTGCCATGCCGGCGACAATCCAGATGCCGTCGCGCTCCAAAATGCCGAGCCCGAGGATGCAGATCGCCAGCGCCGGCAGCATGTTGCCGAGCGGAATCGGCAGCACCAGTATCACCGCCAGCACGAAGCACATGATGCCGACGACATATTCCGCCGGCGGATGTGCCAGCATCCCGAAACGCGGCTGAAGCAGGCGCTCGGCCTTTGACAGCCAGGGTGACGCCTTGGTGATGAAGTTCGCGAAATCCTGACGCGGGATGGAACGGCCGGCGATCAGCCCCGGCAACCAGGGCTGCATGCCCAGGGCGAGCTGGGCGGTCAGGAAGATCAGCGGCGCCCCGAGAATGGTGGAGGTGCCGGGCGGGGTCGGTAGAACATTCGGCAGCGCGAAGATCAGCATCAGCGGCCCGAAAGCGCGCTCCTCCATGGCCCCCAGAAGATCGCCAATGGCGATGCGTTCACGCGACGTGTCGCCGGCGATGCGGCTGAGCACGTCCGAGAGCCGTGACGCCTCCTCCGGTCCGTCTGCCTGGGCGCGGCCGGTGCTGTCGTCGGACGAAAAGTCGCTTGGCACGGCGGATGAAACTCCTCGTGGATACCCGGCCACGATCCGGGCGGCACGTTGGGTCTCAGATAGGAGCCGAATGTGACATTAGCCAGCACGGCGCACGATTTTGCCGGCAGATCAGGTCCAGCTGAACAGGAAAGCGCCCACCGCCACCAGCAATATCACCACCGCCGCGATCGAGTGCTTCATCGTCCAGTCGTGCATCGTCATGGTGGCGTCTCCTGTTTCCTGTCCGGTTTGACGGCTCCTCAACCGCACGTCAATTGATCAATCGCGACGAAGCGGCTAGCGAGTGCCCCCTTTGCGCGCACGCGCCTCCAGGAGACCCCCATGGCGTTTTGCGGCCTCGATTTCGGCACCTCCAACACCACGCTCGGCATCCGCGTGGCCGGCGCGCCCGTGCTGGCCCCTCTGGAGGATGGCAAGACGACCGTGCCGAGCGCCGTTTTCTACGACCCCGCCGGCACGCTCACCATCGGCCGCGCCGCCATGGCCCGCTATGTCGCCGGCGAGGACGGGCGGCTGATGCGCAGCCTCAAGGCCGTGCTGGGTAGCCCGCTGATCGAGGAAAAGACGCAGATCGGCCGGCGCGCTATCGGCTTTAGCGATGTCATCGGCGATTTCATCGGCGCGGTGAAGGCGCGGGGCGAGGCGAGCACCGGCGCGCCGCTGGACGCGGTGGTGCTCGGCCGTCCGGTATTCTTCGTCGATGACGACGAGGCCGCCAACCGCCGCGCGGACGAGGCGCTGCGCGCGATTGCCGCCTCGGTCGGCTTCCGCACCATTTCCACGCAGTATGAGCCCATCGCCGCCGCTCTCGACTACGAGCAGCAGGTGCGGGCCGAGGAGATTGCGCTGATCGCCGATATCGGCGGCGGCACGTCGGATTTCTCCATCGTCCGGCTGGGACCGGGACGGGCGGGCCGCGCCGACCGCGCCGACGACATTCTCGCCAATGACGGCGTGCGCATCGGCGGCACGGATTTCGACCGGCAGCTCTCGCTCGGCACGATCATGCCGCTGCTGGGCTTCCGCAGCCCGATGAAGCGGGCCGGGCGGGATGTGCCGAGCGGCTATTTCCACGAACTCGCTACCTGGTCGAGCATCAACCGGCTCTACACCTCCAAGACGCTGCGCGAATTGATCGAGGTGCGGCGCGAGGCGGCGCGGCCGCACCTCGTGGAGCGGCTGATCCATGTCATCGAGGAGCAGCGCGGCCATACGCTGGCCATGGCGGCGGAAGAGGCGAAGATCGCGCTTGCCGAGGCGACGCGCACCGAGATCACCCTCGCCTGGCTGGAAGCCGGGCTGTCGGTCGGCATCACGCCGGAGGAACTGGTGGCGCATACCCAGTCGCTTGCCGAAAAGGTTGCCCGCCGTGTCGGCCTCTGCCTCGAACAGGCGGGACTGGCCGCCGCCGACATCGATGCGCTGTTCCTGACCGGTGGCTCGACGCGGCTCGCCCATGTGCGCGGTGCCATCATCGGCGCCCTGCCCGGCGCGCGGGTGGTGGAGGGCGACACGTTCGGCTCCGTCGGCACGGGGCTCGCCCTTGAGGCGGCGCGGCGCTATGGCGCGCTCAGCCGTGCCGCCGATGAAAGGATTTCCGCCGGGTGAGTTTCTCGCAGCCGATGCGTGAGCGCGCGGCGCCGCGCGCCGGCACTGGGCCGGGAGGCTCATGCCATCAAGTTGCGCCCTGAGGTGCCGGAGTAGTGCCGGAATCGCCTCGACATTGGATATACAGTTTAACTATCGCCGATTGTCCGACGCGCCGCGCCGGTGCTACGAGTGGTTACTCGATGCTCAAGTTCCAAGACGATGCGGCGGCCGCGATGATGATCGCCCCACGCGACAGTGCACAGATGTTCGACCTCGCGCCGGTGTCGCTCTGGCTCGAAGACTTCAGCGCGGTCGGGCAGTTATTCGCGCAATGGCGGGCCGAAGGGGTGACATCGCTGCGCGAACACCTGCGCGGGCGGCCCGACCGGGTGGCGGAATGCTCGCGGCGCATCCGGGTCATCACGGTCAACCGCCGCACGCTGGAGCTGTTCGAGGCGACGAGCCAGGAGCATCTGGTCGCCAATCTCGCCCAGGTCTTCCGCAACGACATGCTGAAGACCCATATCGAGGAACTGACGCAGCTCTGGGACGGCAAGCTCAACTTCGCCAGCCAGACGGTGAATTACACCCTCTCCGGCCAGCGCCTCGACATATTGCTCAAAGGCACCGTGCTGCCGGGTCATGAGGAGAGCCTCGACCGGGTTCTCCTCTCGATCGAGGACATTACCGAGCGCGAGACCGCCCGCCGCCAGACGGCGCAGGCCGAGCTTTATGCGCGCGGCCTGTTCCAGCACTCGCCCGTTTCCCTGTGGGTGGAGGACTTCTCCAGCATCAAGCGGCTGATCGACGATGTGCGCCTGCGCGGTATTGTCGATCTGCGCGTGTTCACCGATGTGCATCCCGAATTCGTCGAGCGTTGCATCAGCGAGGTTCGGGTCATCGACGTGAACCAGCACACGCTCGACATGTTCGGGGCATCGAGCAAGGCGGATCTGATCGCCAATATCGGATCGGTGTTTCGCGACGAGATGCACCGGCATTTTCGCGAGCAACTGATCGAACTCTGGAACGGCAAACTGTTCCACCAGCGCGAAGTGGTGAATTACACGCTCGCCGGCGAGGAACTGCACGTCCACCTGCAATTCTCGGTGCTGCCGGGCCATGAGCATGACTGGTCGCTGGTGCAGGTCGCGCTCACCGACATCACCGCCCGCAAGAAGGCCGAAGCCTATCTCGAATATCTCGGCAAGCACGATGTGCTGACGCAGCTCTACAACCGCTCCTTCTATGCCGACGAGCTGAACCGGCTGGAGCGCAAGGGCCCCTTCCCCGTCACCATCATCATGATCGATCTGAACAATCTGAAGCTGGTCAACGACCAGCTCGGCCATGCCGCCGGCGACACGCTGCTGCGGCGGGCGGGCGAGGTGCTGTCCAAGGCGGTGGACCGGCCGAGCTGCGCCGCGCGGATCGGCGGCGACGAATTCGCTATCCTGCTGCCCGGCATCGACGCGGCCGGCGGGCAGGCGGTGATGGAGAACATCGGCAAGCTGATCGAACTGAACAACCAGTTCTATTCGGCCACCGCGCTCTCCGTCTCCATCGGCATGGCGACCAGCCTGACCGGCGAGCGGCTGGAACAGGTGGTCAAGCGGGCCGACTTCGCCATGTATCAGGACAAGCGCAACCAGGAGCCGTCCGAGCGGACGCTGGCCTGAGCGTCGCCGTCACGCACCGCCGCGCAGGGTGAGGTGTTCCAGCGCGGCCAGATGCACCACGCAGAGCTTGTTGCCCTCGGGATCGCGGAAATAGGCGCCGTAATAATCCGCCCCGTAGTTCGGGCGCAGGCCCGGCTTTCCCTCGTCGACGCCGCCCGCCTCCATCGCCGCCTGCCAGGCCGCATCGACCGCGGCGGGGGACGGCGCGGCAAAGCTCACCTGTGTCCCGTTGCCCCAGGTCGCCGGCAGACCATTGAACGGGAGCTGGACGAAGAACTGGGGGAAATAACTGCCGGGCATCACCCACATGGAGCCGGCGGGCCCGCCATCGGACGGCTCGTCCAGCCGTGTGAGACCGAGCGGGGCGAGCACCTTGTCATAAAAGCCCGTGAGCAGAGCGAGGTCGCGGGCGCCGAGGATGATGTGACTGAACATTGACCTTGCTCATGGACCGGAGGATGTGGGCCCGAGACTGTGGGCCGGACGACGTGAACCGCCATGGTGAGCCGACAAGGCCCACCCGCGCAAGCGAGGGTCGACAGCGCGCGATTTGCGCAGTAAACGGTGCGCCAGCGAATTACATAGACTTCCGTTGGTTTGGAAGTTTTCACTTAGACGGTTTGTAAATGAGCAACCTGCATCACGAGCGCGTCCTGTCGGTGCATCACTGGACCGACAACCTCTTCACCTTCACCACCACCCGCGACCCGGCACTGCGCTTCAAGAACGGGCAGTTCGTGATGATCGGCCTCCCGGTGGATGGCAAGCCGCTGCTGCGCGCCTATTCCATCGCCAGCGCCAATTACGAGGAGACGCTGGAGTTCTTCTCGATCAAGGTGGCGAATGGCCCGCTCACCTCGCGGCTCCAGCACCTGAAGGTCGGTGACGAGGTGATCGTCGGCCGCAAGCCAACCGGCACGCTGCTGGTGGACTATCTGGTGCCCGGCCGCCGGCTCTATCTGCTCGCGACCGGCACCGGCCTCGCGCCCTTCATGAGCCTCATCAAGGACCCGGAGACCTACGAGAATTACGAGAAGGTGATCCTGGTCCACGGCGTGCGCAGCGTGGCGGAGCTGGCCTACCAGGACTTCATCGAGAACGAGCTGCCGGACAACGAGTATTTCGGCGAGTTGGTGCGCGAGAAGCTGGTCTATTACCCGACCGTGACGCGCGAGCCCTATCGCAACCAGGGCCGCATCACCGACCTCATCACCTCGGGCAAGCTGTTCGAGGACCTCGACCTGCCGCCGCTCGACAAGCAGGATGACCGCGTCATGCTGTGCGGCAGCCCGCAGCTGCTGGACGACATGCGCGTGATCCTCAAGGAGCGTGGCTTCGAGGAAGGCTCGACCACGGAGCCGGGCGACTTCGTGATCGAAAAGGCCTTCGTCGAGAAGTGACGGGAAGCCGGCGCCGCGTTCAGCGCAGGCGCCGGTCCGGGTCCCAGGCGGATTCCCGCGCGCGGGCGGCTTCTTCCGGCGAGAGGATGCGGTATTCGGCATCGATCACGGTCGGGCCACCGGCACCGGGGCGCTTGCGGCCGCCGAACAGGCGATAGGCCAGCCCCGCAATGGCGATGACGGGAAAGACCACGAGGAAGACGCTCGCCGCCACCAGCGCCAGCGCAATGCCGACAGCCAGCGCCACGGCGACGACCACCGCGACCTGCCACCAGCTGATGCGGCGGACCGTGAAGCGCATGCGGTCGAACGAATCGGTCGGGTTCATCCTTTTGGTCTTTCCTCCTGAGCGGGTCGGCCCGCTTTCCACCGATATGGGGGACGGGCCGCCGACATTCCAGAAGACAGGGTATAGATTCACACCGGGGCCGGAATCGGGCGCCACCGCGATGACCTTGCGGCAGGGCTCGCCACCCCGCCGGAGACAACGACATGATCCTGCGCGACGCAACGGCCGACGACCTGCCCGGCATTCTCGACATCTACAACCATGCGGTGCTCCACTCCACCGCGATCTGGAACGACACGCCGGCCGATCTCGCCAACCGCAGCGCCTGGCTCGCCGACCGCCGGGCGAAATCCTACCCCGTGATCGTCGCCACCGAGGGCGAGACGGTGCTCGGCTATGCCAGCTTCGGCGATTTCCGCCCCTTTGACGGCTTTCGCATCAGCGTCGAGCATTCGGTCTATGTGGCCGAGGCCGCCCGCGGGCACGGCATTGGCGGGCGTCTGGTCGAGGCGCTGTTCGAGCCGGCCCGCGCCATCGGCAAGAAGGTGATGATCGGCGGCATCACCGGCGGCAACGCGCCCTCGCTCGCCCTCCACGCCCGGCTCGGCTTCGTCGAGACCGCGCGCATGCCCGGCATCGGCACCAAGTTCGGGCAGCGGCTCGACCTGGTATTCATGCAGAAGGATCTGTGAACGAAAAAGGGGCGCCACAGGGCGCCCCTTTGAACGATCGGCAGCCCGCAGGGCTCAGTAGCGGTAGTGATCCGGCTTGAACGGCCCCTCGACCGGCACGCCGATGTAATCGGCCTGCTCCGGGCGCAGCTTGGTGAGCTTCACGCCGAGCTTGTCGAGGTGGAGGGCGGCAACCTTCTCGTCCAACACCTTCGGCAGGGTATAGACCTTGTTGTCATACTTGCCGGGGTTGGCCCAGAGGTCGATCTGCGCCAGCGTCTGATTGGAGAAGGAGGACGACATCACGAAGGACGGGTGACCCATGGCGTTGCCGAGGTTCACCAGACGGCCTTCCGACAGCAGGATGATGCGGTTTCCGCTCGGGAACTCGATCTCGTCGACCTGCGGCTTGATGTTGTTCCACTTGAAGTTCTTCAGGCCGGCGACCTGAATCTCGTTGTCGAAATGGCCGATGTTGCAGACGATGGCCCGGTCCTTCATCTGCCGCATGTGCTCGACGGTGATGATGTCCTTGTTGCCGGTCGCGGTGACATAGATGTCGGCGCGCGAGAAGGCGTCCTCGATGGTCGCCACCTCATAGCCTTCCATCGACGCCTGAAGGGCGCAGATCGGATCGACTTCGGAGACGATGACGCGGGCGCCGGCCTGGCGCAGCGAGGCGGCCGAGCCCTTGCCGACATCGCCGAAGCCGGCGACGAAGGCGACCTTGCCGGCCAGCATCACGTCGGTGCCACGGCGGATGGCGTCGACCAGCGATTCGCGGCAGCCATAGAGATTGTCGAACTTCGACTTGGTGACCGAGTCGTTGACGTTGATCGCCGGGAACAGCAGCTTGCCCTGTTCGGCCAGCTTGTAGAGGCGGTGAACGCCCGTGGTGGTCTCTTCCGACACGCCCTTGATCGACTTCGCCACCTGCGCGAACCAGCCCTTCGGCTTTTCGGCCAGCAGCTTCTTGATCAGCGCGAAGAAGATTTCCTCTTCTTCCGAACCGGGCGTTTCGAGGAAGGCGACATCGCCCTGCTCGGCGCGCAGGCCGTAATGGACGAGCATGGTGGCATCACCGCCATCGTCGAGGATCATGTTCGGCACGCCGCCGTCATGCCAGTCGAACAGCTTGGCGGTGAAGTCCCAATATTCCTGCAGCGTCTCGCCCTTGAAGGCGAACACCGGCGTGCCGCCCGCGGCGATGGCGGCGGCGGCGTGGTCCTGCGTCGAGAAGATGTTGCAGGAGACCCAGCGCACATCCGCGCCGAGCGCCTTCAGCGTCTCGATCAGCACGGCGGTCTGGATGGTCATGTGCAGCGAACCGGCGATGCGCGCGCCCTTGAGCGGCTGCGCGGGGCCGTACTCGGCGCGGATGGCCATCAGACCGGGCATCTCGGTCTCCGCGAGTTCGATTTCCTTGCGGCCGAAATCGGCGAGACCGATGTCCTTGACGATGTAGTCGCTGGCGAGGGCCATGAAACTCTTCCTGACGGGTAACGGGTTTAGCAATGCGGTTTACCAGCTACAGCCTGGCATAGCAATAACGACATAAAGATGTCTTTATGTCGCTGCTGATCGCGTCGCTGTGACGGGCCGCGAGCTTAAGGGCGCGCCACGGCGACCGCCATGAGAGACGGTTCCACTTCGGTAGAGGTTTCGGAAAGCGAGGCGCAGCGGATTGCCGGGACGGACGGGCGGGCGCGTGAGCGCGGCTTATTCTTCTTCGCCGAACCGGTCGGCGATGAGGCTCGTCAGCGCCTCCAGCACGGCGACCGCCTCGCGGCCGGAGGCCACAACCTGGATCGTTGTGCCGGGGGCCGCCGCCAGCATCATCAGGCCCATGATGGAGGTGCCGCCAACGGT
Source organism: Ancylobacter radicis (assembly GCF_018449475.1). Lineage (GTDB taxonomy): Bacteria > Pseudomonadota > Alphaproteobacteria > Rhizobiales > Xanthobacteraceae > Ancylobacter > Ancylobacter radicis. The sequence goes on from NZ_JAHCQH010000015.1 coordinate 171,210, forward strand.
CTCGCCGCAGCGCGTCACCCGGACATCGGCGTCGAAACGCTCCACGGTCTGCACGAATTTGGCGGAGGCGCGCGCATGCAGGCCGCGACGGTTGACGATGGGCAGTTCGCGCGTGAGGGCGACCGAGGTGTCCATCATTTCCCGGCAAGCACCCGGCTGGCGATGTTGATGTATTTGCGCCCGGCGTCCTGCGCCTGGACCACGGCCTCGGCCATCGGCAGTTCGCCGCGCACCGTGGCGAGCTTGACCAGCATGGGCAGGTTGATCCCGGCCACCACTTCGATCTCGGGCGACGTCATGACCGAGATGGCGAGATTGGACGGCGTGCCGCCGAACATGTCGGTGAGAATCACCACGCCGCCGCCACTGTTCACCACAGCGACCGCATCGACGATATCCTTGCGACGCTGCTCGATGTCATCGTCGGGACCAATGGTAATGGCTTCAAGCTGGGACTGGGGTCCCATGACATGTTCCAGAGCCGAACGGAACTCGCTGGCCAGGCGTCCGTGCGTTACGAGTACGAGACCTATCATTCTGCTCCGCCGCGCCCGCATTACGGCACGAGTGCATGTCTGCGCAGAGGGCACCCGAATGATGAATTCGGATGCACCTCTTTCGTGGGGCGCCCATCATCGTTGCAGCGCACACGAATGGCAAGTGCGTAAGGGCATAACTCGAAGCATATTCGGGTGATGGGCCTAGTCGACACCGGGCTGCGTCAACAGCCGGGCCAGCACCTGCTGCACCGCATCGCCCGGCGCCAGCACCGGCAGCCGGGCCAGTTCCACACCGGAAATCATGCAGCGGCAGGCCTCCGGCTCGGGAAGCCGGGCGGCGTCGGCGGCGGCGAGGTCGACCACGAGCCGCACCGGAACCGCCTCGGCATGGGGCAACCGGCGCACGCCCGCGCCGCGGACCTCGATCAGCCCCGCGAGCGTGTGCGGCGCGGTCGCGAACAGGTCGCCGCCGTTCGGTGTCAGGCTCACCCGGTCATCGGCGACCAGAAGCGTCGGCGGCACGATTCCCGAACCGCCGAGGAGGATCAGGGCAAAGGCCAGATGCGACTTCCCCGCTCCCGACGGCCCCCGGATGAGAACGCCGCGCCCGCCGACGCTGACGCAGGAGGCGTGGATGGTCGCCGCCGCCCCCATCACACGGCCGGCAGGCGCACGATGAAGCGGGCGCCGGCCGACTTGGGCACCGGCGCCGCCTCATCGGGGACTTGGGCGACCGGCTTGCGGGCGCGCGATTTGGGCTTGGCCGCCGCTTTGGCCGCCAGCCGGTTCTCGGCCCAGATGCGACCGCCATGGGCCTCGACGATCTGCTGGGAGATGGACAGGCCGAGACCGGAATTCTGGCCAAAGCCCTGCTCCTCCGGCCGGTCGGTATAGAAACGCTCGAAGATGCGGGAGAGCGCATGCGGGGGAATACCCGGCCCATCATCGTCGACAATGACCTCCACCGCATCCTTCAGCCGGCGGCAGGTGACCCGCACCTCCCCGCCCTGCGGCGAGAAGGAGCGGGCATTGTCGATCAGATTGTTGATGACCTGGCCGAGGCGGGAATCATGACCCGGCACGACAAAGCCGCCGCTTGCTCCGGCCGCGTGCTCGAATCCCAGCTTCACGCTCACCCCATCGCTGCGCACGACATCATTGTGCACGCCGGTCACGGTGTTGAGCAGCCGCGTCAGGTCCACCGGCTCGGCCTCCTGACGCTGGAGTTCGGCGTCGAGGCGCGAGGCATCGGAAATGTCGGTGATGAGGCGATCGAGCCGTCTCACATCATGCTGGATGACCTCCAGCAGCCGGGCGCGCGAACTGTCGGACTTGGCCAGCGGCAGGGTCTCGACCGCCGAGCGCAGCGAGGTGAGCGGGTTCTTCAGCTCATGCGACACATCGGCGGCGAAGCTCTCGATCGCCTCGATGCGGGAATACAGCGCATCCGTCATGTCGCGCAGCGCGCCGGACAAATGCCCGATCTCGTCCGAGCGGCGGGTGAAATCGGGAATCTCGACACGCGAGCGGGTGCGCCGCCGCACTCTTTCGGCGGCATCGGCGAGCTTGCGCACGGGGCCGGCGATGGTGCTGGCGAGCAGCAGCGAGAGCACCACCATCACCGCCATGGCGACGAGGAAGACGCGCACGATGACGAGGCGCTCGGCCGCCACCGCCTCGTCGATCTCGCCGCCCTGGGTGGAGAGCAGCAGCACCCCGAGAATGGCGCGGAAGCGTTGCACCGGCACCGCGACGGAGACGATCACCTGACCGCGGTCATTGACCTGAACGGCGCTCGACTTCTGCCCCTGAAGCGCCGCCACAACAGCAGGGTAGCCCTTGCCATTGTTCGGCCCAAGCTCCTTGTAGAGCGGCAGGTCGCCCCGCTCGAACCACATCTTCAGGCTGTTCCAGCCGCGCTCCATCCAGTTCGGCTTCGGCGCGTTGGGGGCCGACATCTCGAAGCGCAGGATCTCGCCCCGCGAATAGAGCGAGCGCGAATCAACGAGCAGCGAGCCGTCGCGATCATAAATCCGTGCGCGCGTGCCGGTCGGCTCGACGAGGCGCTTCAGCACCGGAGCCACGCGCTCGGGATTGATCGGAAATTCCAGCGGCGCGAAGCCCTCTTCACCCGGGCCGTAGCTCTCGCCGGCCTGAAGTTCCAGCAGGCGCTCGGGGTCGATGCTGATGGCGTTGGTCTCGACCTGCGCCGAGGCGGCGATCGCGCTGGCGATAATTTCGCCTTGCACGAGAAGGCTTTGGACGCGCGCGTCGATGAGGCCGGCGCGGAACTCGGACAGATACAGGATACCCGACACCAGCACGCCCATGCCGGCGAGGTTGAGCAGGACGATGCGGCGCGTGAGGCTCGAAAAGCTCTTGAAGGCGACAAAATTTCGCAGCCGCCCGAACGCACCGAGCAGCCGGGTCAGGCGGCCCAGCTTGGGCGCTCCCTCCTCCGGTGCATCGGCCGCGTCGCGCGGATCCTCGTCCTCGGTCACCGGCCGGGCGGATGCTGGGTCGAGCAAGAAGCCGCTACTCCTTGAAGCGGTAGCCAACGCCGTACAGCGTCTCGATCATCTCGAAATTGTCGTCCGTCACCTTGAACTTCTTGCGAAGCCGCTTGATGTGGCTGTCAATGGTGCGGTCGTCGACATAGACCTGGTCGTCATAGGCCGCATCCATCAGCGCGTTGCGGCTCTTGACCACGCCCGGACGGGTCGCAAGTGCTTGCAAGATCAGAAATTCGGTGACGGTGAGGGTGACGTTCTCGCCCTTCCAGGTGCAGGTATGGCGCTCGGGATCCATGCGCAGCAGGCCGCGTTCCAGCACTTTGGCGCTGTCGGTCTCGCGCGGCATCGTGCCGTCCTTGGGCGCAACACGGCGCAGCACCGCCTTCACCCGCTCGACCAGCAGGCGCTGCGAGAAGGGCTTCTTGATGAAGTCGTCGGCGCCCATTTTCAGGCCGAACAACTCGTCGATTTCATCATCCTTGGAGGTGAGGAAGATCACCGGCATGTCGCTTTTCTGGCGCAGGCGACGCAGCAGTTCCATGCCGTCCATGCGCGGCATCTTGATGTCGAAGATGGCGAGGTCCGGCGGGCTGGTCTTGAAACCGTCAAGCGCCGTCGCCCCATCCGTGTAGGTCTGGATGCGATAACCCTCGGATTCCAGGGCGATCGACACGGATGTGAGAATGTTGCGATCGTCGTCGACGAGAGCGATGGTCGGCATCTGGACACTTTCCTGTTCGGCGGCGGTAAGGGCAGCCTGCGGGTCAACCGTGCCGCCGTGGCCATAATGTGACAGGCAAACTGATTCAACAGAAATAGCGCGTTTCAAGGCACATAGCCAATCGCCCCTGCGAGGAAGGATCCTCATGCCCGCCCTGCAACCTGCCAGCAAGCCCCCCATGCCCCCCAGCACGACGTTCGACGCCCCCGCGGCGACACGCCGGCTGATGCGCGAGGCCCGCTTCGGCGCGCTCGCCACGCTCGACGCCGATGGCGGTCCCTATGCCTCGCTGGTACAGGTGGCGACATTGCCGGACGGCACGCCCATTCTCCTGCTTTCCGATCTGGCGCGGCATACGCGCAATGTCGCGCGAGACCGCCGGGTCTCCCTGCTGGTCGATGAGCGGCGCACCGGCGACGAGCTTCAGGGCGCGCGCGCCGGTTTGATCGGGTGGACAGTCAGGTTAAGTCAGGCCGATGAGGTTGAGATCGCGCGCCGCCGTTTCCTGGCCCGCCACCCCGACGCCGCCGGCTTCGCCGGGTTCGCCGATTTCGCCTTCTACCGGGTGGAGGTGTCGAGCGCCCACCTCGTCGCCGGCTTCGGCCGCATCACCGATGTGACGCGGGACGACCTCATCCTCGACATCTCGGACGCCGGCGAGGTGCTGGCGGCGGAGGAGAGCACGGTCGCCCACATGAATGAGGACCACCGCGACGCGATCGAGCTTTACGCGATGCAGCTCATCGGCACGGGGCCGGGCGACTGGCGGCTGATCGGCATCGATCCGGCCGGCTGCGACCTGATGTCCGGCACCGAGGTCCGCCGGCTGGATTTTCCGCGCCGGGCGACCAATGCGCGGATCATGCGGGAAATTCTGGTGGAACTGGCCGCAAAAGCCCGTGGAGCCCCGGTGGATTCGCCGCAATAGGTAGGGGGATCGGGTCGGCCCTTAACCTATGACCATCGGTTCGGCCCGGTTTCGTCACACAATCGACCCGGAAGATCGGCCAAAACCGCGCGTGGGAGCACCCGGTGCCCCCTGTCTGTCCCGCGTCAGGAGGAGCCGACCTTGCAACAGTCTGGCACGCGTAACGAACAGCATGGCCTTGAGGCCATTGGCCTCGACGGCAGCGGAAAGCTGTTCTGGAACCTTGGCGACGCCGCCCTGTGCGAGCGATCCATCGCCCGCGGCGAGGCGCGCCTGTCCGCCGCCGGGGCGCTGGCCGCCGAAACCGGCGCGCATCGCAGCCCGAACCCGGCCGACCGCTTCATCCTGCGCGAGGAGCGCACGCAGGACAGCGTCGATTGGGACAAGGCGAACGCCCTCACCCGCGACCATTTCGACGCTCTCAAGACCGATTTCCTCGCTTATGCCGGCGCGCGCACCCTGTTCGCGCAGGATCTCGACGCCGGCGACATCCCGGTGCGGGTGCTGACCGAGCATGCCTGGCACGCGCTGGTGATGCGCAATCTGCTCGGCCGGCCGGATGCGGCAGCGATTGCAACCTTTGCCCCCCGCCTCACCGTGATCTGCGTGCCGAGCTTCAAGGCCGAGCCGGAGAAACACGGCGTGCGCTCCGCGACCGTCATCGCCTGCGACCTCGCCGAAGGGCTGGTGTTGATCGGCGGCACGGCGCTGGCGGGCGAGATTCGCGGCGCGGTGCACACCTATCTCGGCCACGCCCTGGCGGCGCGCGGGACGCTGGCGCTGAACGCCGCCGCCACGACCGGGGTCGACGGCAATACCGCCCTGTTCCTCGGCCTGCCCGGCACCGGCAAGACCGCCCTCGCCGACACGCCGGAGCGGGCGCTGGTCGCCGACGGTGTTCTTGGCTGGAGCGCGGACGGCATCCGCGCGCTGGAAGCGGGTTGCTACGCCCGCGCCGAACATGTGACCGCCGCCGGCACGCCGGTGCTGTTCGCCGCGCTCTCGCGCTTCGGTACGGTGCTGGAGAATGTCCCCCTCGATGCCGAGACCCGCCAGCCTCTGATCGAGGGCGAGACCCCGGCCGAGAGCGCCCGCGCCGCCTTCGCGCTCCCCGCACCGGCCACGGCGCGGCCGGAGGGAAGCGGTGTCCATCCGAAGGCGCTGTTCCTGCTGAGCTGCGACACGCTCGGTGTGCTGCCGCCGATCGCCCGGCTGACCCCGGCGCAGGCGATCTATCATTTCCTCTCCGGCTACAGCGCCACCCTGCCCGGCACCGAGGCGGGAATCGAGGAGGCGCAGATCGCCTTCGCCCCCGGCTTCGGCGCCCCCTTCCTGTCCGGCGCCCCGGCGGCCGCCAGCGGCATGCTGCGCGACCTCATCGCCCGCCAGGAGGTCACCTGCTGGCTGGTCAATAGCGGCTGGATCGGCGGCAAGGCCGGCACGGGCCGGCGGGTGCCGGTGGAGACGACGCGCGCGCTGGTCGGCGCCGCGCTCGACGGCACGCTGGACGCGGGCGAATGGCGCACCGACCCGCATTTCGGCGTCGAGGTACCCAAGGCGGTGGAGGGCGTCGATGCCCGCCTGCTCGACCCGGCGCGGAGCTGGGCGAGCCGGATGGACTACGCCAAGACCGCCCGGCAGCTCGTCTCCCATTTCAGCCGCCATTTCGCGCGGTTCGAGAGCCTGGTCGATGACGAGGTGCGCGGCGCCCAGCCCAGTCTGGCGATCGCCGCCGAGTAGTGGCAGCATGGGGCCTCCAAGCGACGGAGGCCCTGTCATGCGCCGTGCCGGAACCGCTCTCGTCCTGACCGCCCTTTTCGGCATCCTGCCGGCCACAGCCGAGGCGGGGACGGCGACGGTGACCTTCGTCGCGCCCGAAACCTACAGGGACGGCAATCTCGGCTGGGGGCCGGTGGACCAGCGCCTCACGCTGGAGGGCCTCACCCGCATCCTCCAGCGCCTCGCCGCCGCCCGCCTGCCGGCCGGCGACACGCTGGAGGTGTCGGTCCGCGACATCGACCTCGCGGGCGCCATCAACCCGCTCGCCTCCCGCACCGGCACGCTGCGGGTGATGCGGCAGGACACCTGGCCCTCGATCACGCTCACCTACACGCTGCGCCGGAACGGGCGGGTGATGGCGCGCGGTGAAGAGACCGTGCGGGCGATGAATTATCTGATGGACCCGGTGGCGGTCCGCTCGGTCGAGCCGCTGCGTTTCGAGACGGCGCTGCTGAGCAAATGGCTGACGACCACCCTGCGCCCCTATCTGGCGACACAGGCGCAGGGCTGAGGGCCGGCCGACCGGCTCAGAGGAAATAGAGCCAGGTCAGCAGGGCGAAGCAGGGCAGCAGGAAGATGCCCGACCAGGCCATGTAGCCGAAGAAGCTCGGCATCGCGACGCCTCGACTCTTGGCGATGGCCAGCACCATGAAGTTCGGCGCGTTGCCGATATAGGTGAGCGCGCCCATGAACACCGCGCCGGCCGAGATCGCCTCCAGCGTCACCGCGTATTTCGTCATGAGGGACTGCGGGTCGCCACCGGCGAGATTGAAGAACACCAGATAGGTCGGCGCGTTGTCGAGGAAGCCGGACAGCAGGCCGGTCATCCAGAAATAGCCGGCATTGACCGGCTCGCCCGCCGAATCGGTGACGAGGGCGACCAGCGGGGCCAGCGCGCCGTTCGAGCCGGCCTTGAGGATCGCGATCACCGGGATGATGGTGAGGAAGATGGCGGCGAACAGCTTGGCCACTTCGCGGATCGGCTCCCAGTCGAAGCCGTTGCGCTCGCGGATGAAGGCGGGCGTGATCCAGATCGACACGCCGGCCAGCACGAGAAGCGAGATGTCGCGCACCACCGAGGGCAGCGGCACATGGGTGCCGAACACGTCGAACTCGATGCCGGGCTTCCACAGCGCGCTCATCAGAATGGCCGCGATCACGCCGCCGAGCAGCGGGATGTTGCGCTTGCCGCGCAGGCCGAGGCTCTCCGTCTCCGGGGTCGGGTCGGCCTTGGGCGGCAGCCTGTCCTCGCGCGAATAGAAATAGCGGTCGAGCAGATAGAACACGACCAGCAGGATCGCCCCGATCACCGCCGTGTCGTGGAACAGGTGCTTGGTGGTCCAGAAGAAGTCGACGCCCTTGAGGAAGCCGAGGAACAGCGGCGGATCGCCGAGCGGGGTGAGCGAACCGCCAATGTTCGACACCAGGAAGATGAAGAACACCACCGTGTGCACATTGTAGCGCCGGTCGTCATTGGCGCGCAGCAGCGGGCGGATCAGCACCATGGAGGCGCCGGTGGTGCCGATGACGCTCGCCAGCAGCGTGCCGATGGCCAGCAGGCTGGTGTTCACCCCCGGGCTGCCGCGCAGATTGCCGGTGAGCAGGATGCCGCCGGAAATGGTGAACAGCGAGAACAGCAGGGTGATGAAGGGGATGTATTCGAGCGTCGCCGCGTGCACGACCTCGTAGATCGTCAGCCCGGCGCCATAGACCGCGACGAAGGGCACGAGGAAAGCAAGCGCCCAGAACAGCGCCACCTTGCCGTAATGATGGTGCCAGAAATGGCCGGCCAGCAGCGGCATGATGGCGATGGAGAGCAGCATGCCGAGAAACGGAATGCCCCAGAGCAGCGGCAGGGTCGCCCCCTCGATCCCGGCGCCCGGCGCGGCCTGGGCGGGAATGGCGGCGCAGCACAAGAGCAGCGCGGAGGCGAACAAGGCGGCGGTGGCGGCGGCTTTCGTCGTCGGCATCGGTGTTCCCTACGGCTCGATGAGGTGGCCCCCCGGTTAGCAACCCCCTCCCCCGGTGTCGAGCAAAACCGGATTTGCCTGCTGCCGATGTGATCGCGATTGGGGCTCCCACTGAGCCGTGGCGCGGGTTCCGCGCCGGACTCGCACGCACGTGGTGCGGGTTTGGCGCGGGCTTGGCGCCGATGGCCGCGCTGCGCTAGACAGGGCGGTCGCCGTGCCGCCGCACGGCCGTGAGGTTTGCATGTCCCGCGCCGTTGCCGGTCCCGAGATCGAACGCCTGATCCAGCTGCTCGCCCGCGTGCCCGGCCTCGGCCCGCGCTCGGCCCGGCGCGCCGCGCTCCAGCTCATCAAGAAGCGCGAGCAGTTGATGAGCCCGCTCGCCGGGGCGATGCAGGAGGTGCTCGGCAAGATCAGCACCTGCCGGGTCTGCGGCAATCTCGATGTGCGCGATCCCTGCTCGGTCTGCACCGACGCGACGCGCGACCCGACGCTGCTGATCGTCGTCGCCGACGTGGCGGATCTGTGGGCGCTGGAGCGGGCCGGCGCGCTCAATGCCCGCTACCATGTGCTGGGCGGCACGCTCTCCCCGCTCGACGGCATCGGCCCGGACGATCTGAACATCCCCGCGCTCATCGCGCGCGCCCAGGACGAGGCCGTCGGCGAGGTGCTGCTGGCGCTGGGGGCGACGGTGGATGGCCAGACCACCGCCCATTACATCACCGAATTGCTGCGCGAGAGCGGGGTGAAGGTGACCCGCCTCGCCCATGGCGTGCCGGTGGGCGGCGAGCTGGACTATCTCGACGAGGGCACGCTGTCGGCGGCGATCCGCTCGCGCACCAGCCTTTAACCGGTCGCGGCCAGCGTGCGGAAATGCCCGCGCGCCTGGAGATAGGCCAGCAGGACGAGGCTCGGCACGGCGGCGATCAGCGAGCCGGCGAAGAACCAGAACCAGCCGAGTTCGGTCGCGACATAGCCGGCCGAGGCGGCGAGATAGGTCCGCCCGGTCGCCGCCAGCGCGGTCAGCAGCGCGTATTGCGTCGCGGTGTGCAGCGGGTTGCGGCACAGGCCCGAGAGATAGGCGACGAAGATCACCGTGCCGATGGCGCCGGTGAAATTCTCCGCCACGATGGCGATGGACAGGGCGGTGTAGTCGTGCCCCTGCGTCGCCAGCCAGGCGAAGGACAGGTTCGAGCCGCTCTGCAGGATGGCGCCGATCCACAGCATGGTGGGAAGCGGCAGGGTCCGCGCCGCCATGCCGCCGACAATGCCGCCGACCAGCGTCGCGCCGAGGCCGAGGCCCTTCACAATGGTCGCGTAATCCGTGCGGGTGAAGCCGAGATCAATGACGAAGGGCGCGGTCATGGCGCCGGCAAAGGCGTCGCAGAATTTGTAGAGCACCACGAAGGCGAGGATGGCGATGGCGAGCGGCTGGCCGAGAAACTCGGTGAAGGCGCTGATCGCCGCGCGCAGCACCCGCTTCACCGGGGATTCCGCCGCCTGCGCCGCCGTCTCGCGCCCGGCCGGCGGGGTGGGCTCGCCCGAACAGAGCGTGGTGATGAGGCCGATGCCGACGCAGCCGGCCATGGCGAGATAGCCCCAGCGCCAGGCGGCCGCCGCGTCGAGGCCGAACCCGTCCTGGATGAAGGTGACAAGGAACAGCGCCCCGGCGGTCGAGACCAGCATGCCGACCCGGTAGGCGAAGACATAGGCGGCCATGCCGGCAGCCTGTTCGGACAGGTCGAGGCGCTCGACGCGGTAGGCGTCGATCACGATGTCCTGCGTCGCCGAGGCGGCGGCAACCAGCAGCGCGGCGAGCGCGACCAGCCATGGCGCGGTGCGCGGATCGACGCTCGCCAGCAGGCAGATGGCGCCGGCGAGCAGCAACTGGGCGAACACCATCCAGCCCCGGCGGCGCCCGAGCCAGCGCGACAGCAGCGGAACGGGCAGCGCGTCGACCACGGGGGCCCAGAGGAACTTGATCGCGTAGGGCGTGCCGACCAGCGCGAACAGGCCGATGGTGGTGAGATCGACCCCCGCCTCGCGCATCCAGATCAGCAGCGTCGAGCCCGACAGCGCCAGCGGCAGGCCGGAGGAGAAACCCAGCAGCAGGATGGCGATGACGCGCGGGCGCAGATAGACGGCGAGGCCGGCGAGGAAGCCCTTCTCACGCGGGTCGGCGGCCAGGGGAGGGCCGGCCTGTTGGCGGGCAGCGTCGGTCATGGCGGGGCGCATCCGTCGAACAGCCCGATTCGCCTCGGGCAGCAAATGTCTAGCGCGGACGCGAAAACCTGTCGCGGACGGCGGGAACAGGGGGCGCGCTCAGGCGCCGGGCGCGATGCCAGAAACAAGCGCCCGAATCAGACGCCCGTCGGGGTGGATGGGGACGGTGTCTCGCCCTTGGCCGTCACCGGGATGACGTCGACCGCGACGGAGAGCTTCTGCCGGCCGGAGCCGAGCAGCACGCCGCCGATCGGCGCCACGTCGGAATAATCGCGCCCCACCGCCAGCACGACATGATCGGTGGAAACGCGCAGCGCGTTGGTCGGATCGAGCCCGACCCAGCCAATGGCCGCCCCGCACCACACCGCGACCCAGGCATGGGTGGCATCCGCGCCCTGCAGGCGCTCCTTGCCCGGCGGCGGCTCGGTGCGCAGGAAGCCGGAGACATAGGCCGCCGGCAGGCCAAGCCCGCGCAGGCCGGCGATCATGATATGGGCGAAGTCCTGACAGACGCCGCGCCGGATGGTGAAGGCCTCCAGCGCCGGGGTGGTCACCTCGGTGGCGCGGGAATCGTAGGTGAATTCCTCATGCAGCCGGTGCATCAGGTCGATGGCGCCGGCGATCATCGCCCGGCCGGCCGGGAAACTCGCCGCCGCCCAGTCGGTGATCGGCGCGCTGAGCGGCACGATGTGGCTGGGAAAGACATAATGCACCGGCGAGGCGGGCGACATGTCGAGCGTCGCCGCGACCGCCTCGCGAACCGCCTCCCAGCCCGGCGCGGTGTCGGCGTCCCAGTCCGGGGAAGGCTGCACCTCGACCCGCGCACGGGTGCGCACCCGGAATTCGGTGTGCGGCGTCTCGATGCGGATATGCACCACCTGATTGCCGAAGAAGTCGCGCGTCTCGGTCCATTCCACCGGTTCGGGCTCGACGCTGAAATGACTGGCCACGACGCGCTGGCCGGGACGGTCGACCGGCACCATGCGCACCACATGGCGCGCCACCGGCACCGCGAAGGCGTAGGAATAGGCGGTGGTCTGGTGGATGTCGTAGAACATGCCCGCCCCCTTACGCCAACAGGTCCCAGGGTGTCTCGACCGGCAGGCGGTGAATGAAATACCGCTCGGCCACCTCGTCGGACAGCTCCATCAGATGGGCCTCGACCTCGCGCAGCCGCTCATCGTCGAACTCGATGGCGTCGAACGCCTTCATCGAGGCGGCAAGGCGCGCGGCCAGGCGCTCCTCGGGCGGGGGCGGCTCGTCGCCGATATGGCCGGGCAGCTGGTCGAGATGGGCCATGATGGCGTCGATCTGATAGGCCAGCGAGCGCGGATTGACCGGCTCCAGCAGCACCAGATCGAGCACCGGCGCGCGGCTTTCCACCATCACATAGCGCGAGCGATAGGTGATCTGGCTGTCGCAGAGCTCCAGCAGCACGTCGAGCGTGCCGGCGGTCGGCGCCTCGCCGACCAGCGCGCGGGCAAAGCGGCAGGTGGCGATGGCGCGCTCGATGCGGCGGCCGAGATCGAGAAAACGCCAGCCGGCCAGCCGGTTCATGTTCTCCGAGGCAAGGCCGGAGAAGGCGGCGAGCGCGCGCAGCGCCCGGTCGGTGCGCTCATAGGTGTCCGGCTCGGCGGTGGAGACCGGCTCAGTCATCATCAGGGACAGATCGGCCAGGGTGCGCCACGCATCCGGGGAGAGGCGGTCGCGGATGACCGAGGCCGCCTGACGGGCGGATTCGATGAGGTTCGGCACGGCGCCGGGCAGATCGCGCCGGGTGAGCGCGGCCAGCGCGTGGCGCGCCGGGCGGATGCGGGCCAGATCGGCCGGCACCGCGCCCCAATATTGCAGCAGCCCCATCAGCTTGGCGACCGACGAGCCGCCGCCCTCGGCGGAGGAGGACAGGCGCCCGACCAGCGTGCGCAGCAGGCGCAGCGTCATCTCGGCGCGCTCCACATAGCGCCCGAGCCAGAAGAAATTATCCGCCGCCCGGCTGGGCAGCGGCCCGGTCTGGCGCTTGATCTCCACCCGGTCGACCATCGGCAGCAGCGTGGTCTGCTCGACCGGGCTGTCGTCGAGCACCCAGACATCGGCCGAGCGCCCGCCGCCCTGCATGGTGACGGCGCGGGCATCGAGGCTGTCCGAGACACGGCAGAAGCCGCCCGGCATCACCTTCCAGCCATTCTCCGTCGCCGCCGCGAAGATGCGCAGGATGAAGGGGCGCGGCTCCAGCTTGCCATTGTGCCAGACCGGCATGGTGGACAGGCGCGCCGCCTCCTGCCCGACAAAGTCGACGCCGCGGGTGCGGATGGCCGCCTCCAGCGCCGCGCGGGCCTCCCGGTTGAGATCGGCGCCGATCACCGAGCCCTTGTCGAGCAGGCCCGGCAGGGTGCGCTGGAAGGCCGGCGAGAGGACGAGATCGTCGAGCCCAGCGATGACCCGGCGGCGCTCGGCCTCCTGCCCGCACCACCAGGTGGCGACATTGGGCATCAGCAGGTTCTCGCCCAGCACGCGCGGGCCGAGGCGCGGCAGGAAGCCCATCAGCGCGGGCGCTTCCAGCACGCCGGCGCCCACCGCATTGGCCACCGCCACGCCGCCCGAACGGATCGCCTGGACGAGGCCGGGAATGCCGAGCCGCGAGCGCGGGTTGAGCTCCAGCGGGTCGGTATAGTCGGAATCGAGCCGGCGCAGCAGCACGTCGACGCGCTTCAGCCCGGCCACGGTGCGGACATAGACGAGGTTGTCGCGCACCGTCAGATCCTCGCCCTCCAGCAGCACGAAGCCGAGATAGCGGGCGAGATAGGCGTGTTCGAAATAGGTCTCGTTGAGCGGGCCGGGGGTGAGCAGCCCCACCCGGCCCTCGCCGGAGCGGTCGAGCCGGGTCAGCCCCGCCCGCATCGCCTGGAAATAGCCGGCGAGCCTGACGACGTTGAGCGAGCGGGACAGGTCCGGCAAAGCGCGCGAGATGGCGATGCGGTTCTCCAGCGCATAGCCCGCGCCCGAGGGCGACTGGGTACGGTCGGAGATCACCCACCAGCGCCCGTCCGGCCCGCGGCCGATGTCGACGGCATAGATGCGCAGGAAGCTGCCGCCATGGGGATCGACGCCGACCAGCGGGCGCAGGAAATCGGGGCTGCCGGCAATGGCCGCCGCCGGCAGCGCGCCGGCGCGCACCAGATTGCCGGGACCGTAGATGTCGCTGAGCACGCCCTCCAGAAGCTGCGCGCGCTGGATGATGCCGCGCTCGATGGCCCGCCATTCGGTCGCGTCGATGACCAGCGGCAGATGCGAGATCGGCCAGGGCCGCTCGCCGCCATTGGGATCGTCATAGACGCGGTAGAACACGCCGGAGCGGTAGAGATGGCGGTCGGCGGCCTGAAAGCGGCGATTGACCTCTTCGACGCCCATCTCCGCCAGCGCCGCCAGCAGCGCGTGCCAATGCGCGCGCGGGTGCCCCTCGGCATCGACGAGCTCGTCGTGGACGCCGGGAAGCGGCTGGTATCCCGCCAGCAGCGCGTCGACCGCCTCCTCCTGGAAGCGGCGCGTGAGCGCCTGCGGGTCACTGCGTCTGGGCATGGGCTCCTCTATGCGCGCGCAAGCTTGCTTGAGGCAAGCCGGCGGCGCTGATGGCGCACCGCTTCACCACAGAAAGACGGGCCGGCAGGCCGGCGGGGATCTCCCCCGCCCTCACTGCCGGGGTGGGCGCCGCAGATCGAGCGTGGTCGGGAATTCGCCCGACGGCTCCTCCGGCGGCACGAACATATAGCCGGGCGTGTGGCCGAAATCCTGGAAACGCGCGAGCCGGCGGGCCTGCGCCTCATAGGAATTGACCGGGAACGTATCGTAATTGCGTCCGCCCGGATGCGCCACATGATAGACGCAGCCGCCGAGCGAGCGGTTCGACCACAGATCGACGATGTCGAAGGTCAGTGGGGCATGGACCGGAATGGTCGGGTGCAGGCCGGAGGCCGGCTGCCAGGCCTTGAAGCGCACGCCCGCGACATATTCGCCGAACCGTCCGGTCGGCATCAGCGGCAGGCGGCGGCCATTGCAGGTCACGATGTGGCGGACCGGGTTCAGCCCCTCCATCCGGGCCTGCAGGCGCTCGACCGAGGAATCGACGAACCGCACCGTGCCGCCGACCGCCCCCTCCTCGCCCAGCACATGCCAGGGCTCCAGCGCCTGCCGCAGCTCGAGCGACACGCCGCCATGCTCGACCTGCCCGAAATAGGGGAAGCGGAACTCGCGCTGCGCCTCGAACCACATCGGGTCGATGCGATAGCCGGCGCGGCCGAGGTCGTGCAGCACGTCCATGAAATCGGCCCAGACGAAGTGCGGCAGCATGAAGCGGTCGGCCAGCGCCGTGCCCCAGCGCACCAGCGGGCCTTCCTGCGGCTCGCGCCAGAACCAGGCGATGAGCGCGCGCAGCAGAAGCTGCTGGGCCAGACTCATGCGCCAGTCCGGCGGCATCTCGAAGGAGCGGAACTCGACAAGGCCGAGGCGCCCGGTCGGCCCGTCCGGGGAGAACAGCTTGTCGATGCAGATTTCCGAGCGATGGGTGTTGCCCGTCACATCGGTCAGCAGGTTGCGGAACAGCCGGTCGACCAGCCAGGGCGGCGGGGTCGGTCCCTTGCCCGGATTGGGCACCTGGGACATGGCGATTTCCAGCTCATAGAGCGAATCGTGGCGCGCCTCGTCGATGCGCGGCGCCTGGCTGGTCGGGCCGATGAACAGGCCGGAGAACATGTAGGACAGCGAGGGGTGGCGCTGCCAGTAGGTGACGAGGCTCTTGAGCAGGTCCGGCCGGCGCAGGAACGGGCTGTCCGCCGGGGTGGCGCCGCCGACCACCACATGGTTGCCGCCGCCGGTGCCGGTGTGGCGCCCGTCGACCATGAACTTCTCGGTGCCGAGGCGCGAGAGCCGGGCCTCCTCATAGAGATCGCGGGTGATCTCGACGCAGGTCTTCCAGTTGGCGGCCGGATGGACGTTCACCTCGATCACGCCCGGATCGGGCGCGACGCGGATGACGTTGAGGCGCGGGTCGACCGGGGGCGTGTAGCCCTCGATATGCACGGGCATCTTGAGCTCGGTCGCCGTCACCTCGACGGCGGCGAGAAGCTCCAGATAATCCTCCAGCCGCTCGGTCGGCGGCATGAACACGCACAGCCGCCCGTCGCGCGGCTCGATCGATATGGCGGTGCGCACCGAGCCGGTGCCGGTGAGCACCTGATGGATCTTGTCCTGCTGGCCCTCATCGGTCGCGGTGCGGCGGTAGAGCTGGTGCAGCGTCTCGGCATCCGGCAGATCGCCGGAGATCGCCATCGGGTCGGCGGGATGAACGTAAGGGTAAGCCGCCGGCGGCACCCAGGGCAGGCTGGCGAGCGGCAGGCGGAAACCGACCGGGCTGTCCCCCGGCACGAGGAACAGCTTACCCCTGCGGAAGCTCCACTTCTCGCTGACCCAGCCGCGCACGGAGCGGGCCTGCCAGCGTTGCACGGGCAGCACATAGCCGGTGGGACGGCCGAGGCCGCGCTCGAAGATGCGGGCGATGCGCGAGCGCTCCTCCGGGTCGTCGAGCCTCGACTCCTGCGTGGTGACATTCTCCGGCAGGTCGCCCTCTTTCAGGATCCAGTGGCCGGGATCCTCATAGGCGGGCTCGACATAGACCGGATCGAGGCCCAGCCGGGTGGCGAGGTTCTCGGTGAAGCCATGCGCCTGATCGACGGTGGCGCCGGTGACGTTCTCGGTGGCGACGAGGGTCGGATCGCGCCAGATCGGCTTGCCGTCCTTGCGCCAGTAGAGCGAGAAGGTCCAGCGCGGCAGGCTCTCGCCGGGATACCACTTGCCCTGGCCGTAATGCAGCATGCCGCCGGGCGCGAAACGCTTGCGCAGGCGCCGGATCAGGTCGTCGGCGCGCATCCGCTTGGTGGGGCCGACGGCCGAGGTGTTCCACTCGGCGCCCTGATAATCATCGATCGAGATGAAGGTCGGCTCGCCGCCCATGGTCAGGCGCACATCCTGCGCCGCCAGATCCGCATCCACCCGGTCGCCGAGCGCGTCGAGCGCCGTCCAGGCCTCGTCCGAGAAGGGCAGCGTGACGCGCGGCTTCTCGGCGACGCGCGTCACGCGCATGTCGAACTCGAAGCTGGTCTGGGTGCCCTCCGGCGCCGTGTAGCCGCCGGTGATGGCGGCGGCGGAGACGTAGTTCGGCGTGGCGCAGAGCGGCAGATGGCTCTCGCCGCACAGCAGGCCGGAGGTGGGATCGAGGCCGATCCAGCCGGCGCCGGGCAGATAGACCTCGCACCAGGCATGAAGATCGGTGAAATCGACGTCGGTGCCGGTGGGCCCGTCCAGCGCCTTCACATCGGGGCGGAGCTGGATCAGATAGCCGGAGACGAAACGGGCGGCGAGGCCGAGCCGGCGCAGGATCTGCACCAGAAGCCAGCCGGAATCGCGGCACGAGCCGGCGGCGAGCGCCAGCGTCTCGTCCGGCGTCTGGACGCCCGGCTCCATGCGGATGAGATAGCCGACGCGCTGCTGGAGCTGGCGGTTCAGCTCGACCAGGAAATCGACCGTCGGCTCCCCGCCCTTGGGACGCACCTGCGCGACATAGTCGTCCAGCAGCGCCCCGCCCTCTTCCAGTTCGAGATAGGGGATGAGTTCCTTGGCGAGCGCCGGCGGATAGGCGAAGGGCAGCTTGTCGGCGAATTCCTCGACGAAGAAGTCGAACGGATTATAGACCGTCATGTCCGCGATCAGGTCGACCTCGACGCGGAACTCGGTGGCCGGTTCCGGGAAGACGAAGCGGGCCATCCAGTTCCCGAACGGGTCCTGCTGCCAGTTCACGAAATGATTGGAGGGCGTGACCTTGAGCGAATAGCTCTTTACCGGGGTCCGGCAATGGGGTGCCGGGCGCAGCCGGATGATCTGGGGGCCGAGCTGGACCGGCCGGTCATATTTGTAGGCCGTGACGTGATGCAGGCTGGCGAAGATTGTCATAGGCACCCAATTGGACAGCGGACCCGCACACGGCGCTTGACCGGCGCGCAGGCGCCGGAGCGAGATTGTCGGTCTACAGGAACGCAGGAATCGTGCCGTGCGCGCGGCAACCGGCGATGATGCGCCGCCCCTATGCGCGCCGCGCCGCGATGATACGCCGCCCGCGCCCGTGGCCGAAGCGGGAAATGCGCCGGCCCGCCACCGGCGCCGGCAGCCGCCTCAGAAAGCGTCAGCAATGTGCCGCTTATTGAGGCGGGCGCCATGTCAGGGCGCCGGCTGGGCCGCCACCGGCGGCTCGCCCGACGGCGGCTCGGTGCCCGCCGTGGCGGTCTTCTTGCGCTTGCCGCGCTCCTCGAAACGCTGCAGCACGGCGTAGAAGGACGGCACGAACAGCACGGCGAGGCAGGTCGAGGCGAGCATGCCGGAGAACACGGCGATGCCGATGGACTTGCGCGAATTGGCGCCCGCGCCCGTCGCCAGCACCAGCGGCAGCACGCCGAGGATGAAGGCGAAGGAGGTCATCAGGATCGGCCGGAAACGCAGCCGTGCCGCCTCCACCGCCGCGTCCATGATCTCCATGCCCTCCGCCCGTTTCTCGCGGGCGAATTCGACGATCAGGATCGCGTTCTTGGCCGAGAGGGCGATCAGCAGGATGAGGCCGATCTGGGTGTACAGATTATTGGCGACGCCAAGCCCGGTGAGCGCGCCGACCGTGCCGAGCAGCGCCAGCGGCACGGCGAGCAGCACCGAGAGCGGCAGGATCCAGCTTTCATACTGGCCGGCGAGCACGAAGTAGACGAGCAGGATGGCGAGGCCGAAGACGTAATAGACCTCGTTGCCGACCACTTCCTCCTGATAGGACATCGCGCTCCACTCATAGCCCATGCCCGGCGGCAGCGTGGTGCTGGCCGCCTGCCCCATCACGTCGAGCGCCTGGCCGGAGCTGAAGCCGGTGGCGGCGGCGCCGACAATGGTGGCGGCCGGGTAGAGATTATAGAGCGTGATCAGCGGCGGGCCGAAGGCCGGCTCGACCTTGGCCAGCGTGCCGAGCGGCACCATCTCGCCGGAGGGGGTGCGGATCTTGAGGTTCAGGATCTCTTCCGGGGTGCGGCGGAAATCGGCTTCCGCCTGGATATAGGCCTGGAAGGTCTGGCCGAACTGGTTGAACTGGGTGACATAGGTCGAGCCGACATAGCCCTGCACGGTGGAGAACACCTGCCCGACGGTGACGCCGAGCGTCTCGGCCTTCACGCGGTCGATCTGCAGGAAAAGCTGGGGCACGTTGGCGCGGAACGAGGTGCTGAGCCGCTGCAGCGAGGATTGCGACGAGCCGTTCTGCACGATCGCCTGCGTCAGGCTCTGCAGCTCCATGAAGTCGAAGCTGCCATTCTTCGATTCCACCATCATGGTGAAGCCGCTGGCATTGCCGATGCCCTGGATGGGCGGCGGCACCAGCACGAAGGTCGCCGCCTCGTCGATCTGCTGCAGCTCGCGGCTCAGCGTCTCATAGATGTAGAGCAGCCCCTCGCCGGCCTTGTCGCGCACGTCCCAGTCCTTGAGCATCACATAGGCGACGCCGGCATTGGGCAGGGTGGCGTTGTTGTCCAGCACCGAGACGCCGGAGATGGCGATGACGTTCTCGACGCCCGGCGTCTTGCCGGCGATGTCGGAGATCTTCTTCATCACTGCATCGGTGCGCTGGAGCGAGGCGGCATCGGGAAGCTGCGCGCCGATCAGCACATAACCCTGGTCCTCGGTCGGCAGGAAGCCGGTCGGCACGCGGGTGAGGCCCCATATGGCGACGCCGATCAGCACGAGGGCGACGGCGGTGGTGACATAGCTCACCTTGACCATCCGGCGGATCAGGCCGGCATACCAATGCTCGCACTTGTCATAGACCGCGTTGAAGCCGCGATAGAAGGCGTTGCGCTTTTCCGGCGGCACCGGCGCGCGCAGCCAGAGCGCGCACTGGGTCGGCTTCAGCGTCATCGCGTTGATCGCCGAGATGAAGGCGGTGGCGGCAATGACGAGGGCGAATTGCTGGTAGAGCTGGCCGGTGAGGCCCGGCATGAAGGCGGCCGGGATGAACACCGACATCAGCACCAGCGTGATGCCGATGATCGGGCCGAACAGCTCGTCCATCGCCTTCTCGGCGGCGAGCCGTCCCGGCAGCCCCTTCTCGATATGCCGCGCCACGCCTTCGACGATGACGATGGCGTCGTCCACCACGATGCCAATGGCCAGCACGATGGCGAACAGGGTCGACAGGTTCACCGTGAAGCCCATCGCCGCCATGGCGGCGAAGGTGCCGATGATGGTGACCGGCACGGTGGTCGCCGGCACCAGCGTCGCGCGCCAGTCCTGCAGGAAGATCAGGATGACGATGAGCACGAGGATGCCCGCCTCGAACAGGGTCTTGTAGACCTCGCTCACCGAGGCGTTGACGAACACCGTGGTGTCGAACGGCACCTGATAGGCGAGATCGGGCGGGAAGGTCTTGGACAGCTCCGCCATCTTGGCGCGCACTTCCGTCGCCACCTGCAGCGAATTCGCCTCGGGCAGCTGATAGATGCCGAGCGCCGCCGCCGGCTGTCCGTTGAAGGTGAAGGTCTGGCTGTAGGTCTGGGCGCCCAGCTCGACGCGGGCGACATCGCGCAGGCGGGTGATGCGCCCGCCATCGGCATTGCTGACCTTGACGATGATGTTCTCGTAATCGGCGGCGTCATTGAGCCGGCCGGCGATGTTCATCGTGTACTGGAAGTTCTGGCCCCTGGGCACCGGCGGCATGCCGACGACGCCGGAGGCGACCTCCTGGCTCTGCTGCTGGACGGCGTCGATCACGTCCTGCGGGGTCAGGCCGCGCGCCTGCAGCTGGTTCGGATCGAGCCACATGCGCATGGCGTACTGGCCGGCGCCGAACACGCTGACATTGCCGACGCCATTGAGGCGGGCGATCTCGTCCTGCAGGTTGATGATGCCGAAATTGGCCAGGAACAGGCTGTCAAAACTGTTCTTCGGCGAATAGAGCGTGACGAATTGCAGGATCGCCGTCGATTTCTTCTGCGTGGTCACGCCCTGCAGCTGCACCGCCTGCGGCAGCGAGGACATGGCGATGGCGACGCGGTTCTGCACCAGCACC
This sequence comes from Ancylobacter radicis, assembly GCF_018449475.1. Taxonomy (GTDB): domain Bacteria; phylum Pseudomonadota; class Alphaproteobacteria; order Rhizobiales; family Xanthobacteraceae; genus Ancylobacter; species Ancylobacter radicis. The sequence continues at coordinate 191,979 of NZ_JAHCQH010000015.1, forward strand.
TGCGCGAAATCCGGGTCCGTGCCGATGGCGAAGGTCACGGTCAGCGTATAGGTGCCGTCCGAGGCGCTGGTCGACTGCATGTAGAGCATGCCTTCGACGCCGTTGACCTGTTGCTCGATCGGCAGCGCCACCGTGTCGATCAGGGTGCGCGCGCTGGCGCCGGGATAGAGCGTCGTCACCTGCACTGTCGGCGGCACGACATTGGGATATTGCGCCACCGGCAGTGTCAGCAGCGCCACGCCGCCGATCAGCACGAAGACCAGCGCCAGCACATTGGCGAGGACCGGCCGTTCGATGAAGAAGCGAGAGATCATGGCGCGGGCTTTCGGTTCGAGCGGAACGGAGCGACGGGACCGGGGAACGCGTCAGGGCGCGGGCTTGGCGGGCGTAGCAGCGGCCGGCGCCGACGCGCCCGCCGTGGGCGCGGGCGCCATTTGCGGGTTGACCTTGGCGCCGGGAACGGCGCGCTGGATGCCGCCGACCACCACCCGGTCATCCGGCGCCAGCCCGGATTCGATCACCCGGTACTGGCCCTGCTGCTGGCCGACCGTGACCACCTTCTGCTCGACCACATTGTCCTTGTTGACCACGAGGACATAGCTGCCCTGCTGCGCCGTGCCGACCGCCGTATCATCGACCAGCAGCGCATCCGGCACCTTCCGGGCGGGCACACGGACCCGCACGAACAGGCCCGGCAGAAGGCTGAGATCCTTGTTCTCGAACAGGCCGCGCACCAGCAGCGTGCCGGTGGAGGGGTCGATCTGCGGCGAGACATAATCCAGCCGACCCTTATGCGGGTAGGTATCGCCCTCGTTCTGCAGGCCGATGTCGACCTCGACCTCCTTCACCTGCTCGATGGTGCGCCCCTGCGCGGCCAGCGCCTCCTTGATGCGCAGGACCTGATTCTCGCCGATGTTGAAGTAGGCGTAGATCGGGTCCATCTGCACGATGGTGGCCAGCGTGGTCGGCTCGCCATGGCCGACCAGCTGCCCGACATCGGCAAGGTGGCGGGTGACGATGCCGTCGAACGGCGCCAGCACCGTGGTGTAGCCCAGATTGATCTGGGCGATCTCGATATTGGCCTTGGCCGCATCGACCGAGGCCTGCGCCTGGTCCATCGCCGCGCGGGCCTTGTCGACCACCGCCTGCGAGGCGAAATCCTGCTGGCCGAGCGTCGACTGGCGGCTGAATTCCGCCTTGGCATTGATGAGCTGCGCATTGGCCGAGGCAAGCTGCGCATTGGCCTGATCGAGATCGGCCTTGTAGGTGTCCTGCTGGATGAGGAACAGCCGGTCGCCCTTCTTCACCACCTTGCCGTCCTGATAGTCGATCGACATCAGGAAGCCCTCGACGCGGGCGACCAGATCGACGCTGTTGATGGCGGCGGTGTTGCCGGTGAATTCGAGGTAGTTGGTCACCTCCTGCTTCAGCGGCTGGACGACCGTGACCGCGGCCGGCGGCGGGGGAACATATTTGTTCTCCTCGGAGCACGCGGCCAGCAGCCCCGCCAGGGCCGAGAGGCCGATGATGCCGGCCAGCCTGCCCGCTGGCACCGACAGACGCGTAGCCGAGATCATACTGTTCCCCTCGCCACCCAGATTGGACGGCACAAATATACCGGCCGGGTTAGGCTTGTCTACTCATCCGTCTATTCCAGCACAGTTAAGTATAGTTGCAATAACATTCACGTCACACACCGGCAGCCGCGGCGACCACAGCGTCAGGCGGGGAACCGCTACGCCGGCGGCATGGTTCTCGCCCGGTCAAGCTCGGTGGCTTTACCGCCGCGCATCTAGCCGCGCGCTGCGCGCCGCCGGAACCCGAAGGGCTCAGACTCGACCGGCCGCGCGGTAAACCGCTGGCCAACTTCACGCGCTGGGCAGGTTGCCCGGCCGGCCGGCGCCACCACCCCGGCGGCCGGAGCGGCACGCCCGTGCCGGCCGGCCGAGCCGGGCGGCACGGGCCTTTGCCGTGTGTTTTTGGACACATCCATCAATGGCCCGATCGCGCGCGCGGCGAGCCGGCCCGGCACAGGGGGCGGCAGATGGGTCGCCACATAGGTCGGCGCGCACTCTAGGCGACGGCGCAGCCGGCATGTACTGGTAAGCGCCGGCCGTTCGCGCGGATCATTCGGGGTGGAACACCGCCGCGCTGCCGCCGAACCGTCGCCGAACTGTCGCAACGCATGGGAGCCCGCATGACGTCCCCCGCCTCCGCCCTCGCCCCCGCGACCCTTCTGCTTGTCCTCGCTGCCCTGCCCGCCCTCGCCGCCGATCCGGCGCTGAAGCTGCATCAGGGCGACATCTTCACCGACCCGGTCGGCTCGGTGATGCAGGTGTCGATCACCAATGGCACCGCCGCCACCATCGGCTCGGCCGTGGTCACCTGCGCCTTCACCGCCAAGGGCAAGGCGGCGGGCTCGGCGAGCACGACCATTTTCAACATCGTGGCCGGCGCCAAGGGCGAGGACCAGGTGCATCTGATGGGCGCGAGCGCCGACGCCGCCAGTTGCACCATCACCGCGACCACGCCGGCAACCAACTGAACCGAGCCTGCACGGCGACGGGCAAGGGCAGCGCGTGGCCGGCGAGCCGCGCGCGTCCTTGTCCCCCCGCTTTGGCTTTGGCTTAGTCTTGGCCTCGGCCCCGGCGGGTCGCGCACCCGGCGCAAGGCCTTGGCCTTAGCCCCGGCGCGCTGCGGCGCGACGGATTGGGACGCCCGACAGGGCGCGGAACGGCGTCCGGCACGCCCGCCCATGTCGCCGTCATAGTGAGCCACGCCCCTGCGGCGCGGTTAAGTTGCGGACAAGGCCGGCCCCGTTCACGCTTTCCACGCACCCCCGCTTGCCAGAGCGGCACTCTTCGCTATATTCCGCGCCTTCCTGAGCGGGCGGCGGCAACGCACCCACAAGGACGGCCGGGCGACACGCCCGCCGACGGAGGGGTGGCCGAGTGGTTGAAGGCGCACGCCTGGAAAGTGTGTATACGGGAAACCGTATCGCGGGTTCGAATCCCGCTCCCTCCGCCAACTAGTCGTCCCTGCTCAGCCATTTTGCCCGACCACCCCGCAAACCGCGCGTTTCTGCGGGTTTCCCGCGGGCTGGATTTTCTCTCTGGTACGGAATGGGTAGATTTCGGCGCGGATTTCGGCCCTTCTCTCAGTGGCATATTTTTCAGTACGGAATGGCCGTAGCATCGCGCTGGTTCAGCGCGGAAGGCCGACCCGATGCAGGTCGCGCTGCGCGGACCAGAGCGCGGGGATGGAGTCGGTGCCACGTAGAGCATCGAAATCGAGAGCGACCGGAGCGGTGCCGGCCATCAGTTGCGTGATGATGGTTGGGTCCAGAAAGGCAAGCCGCAGCACGCGGGTGACCCAGGATTCGGTGACTTGATGCATGGCGGCCAGATCGGTGACCCGAAGTCGCGGGTTGCTCAGCATCTGCTGCCACCATTGCTTGGCGGTGGCGATGGTGGTGAGGAGCTTGTCGTCGACTTGAGGCGATGCATTTTCCCCGCTGGGCAGAACCATCCGCAGGGCAGACCCCGAACGCTTCAGGGCAACCGGGATGGTGATGCTCGGAGGAGGCGCGTCCCTCGTCGGAGCGTCGATCTGCAGTTTTGCCGCGAGGCCCTTCTGGTCCAGCACTATGGTGACGCTGTCCGGGGTGAGGTCGATCTTGCTGATGGCCGTGCCGATCAGTCCAGAAATGGCGGATTGATCTGCGCCGCGCAGATCGCGAGCAGCGGCGCGGCAGGCGGAGACTATCTTCTGCGTCTTGTCGGGAGACAGAGCTTGGATCGATAGCTTCTCCATCAGCGCCATTGGGTCATCGAGCATCGTGGCGAGGCGGGACGTAACCAATCGCTCAATCTCGATGGCCGGGATGCGAAGGCCAGCTTGGGCTTCCTTGTTTGTCTCACCGTGCTGCAGGTCCCGGCTGACATAGTAGCGATAGCGTTGCGCTCCCTTGCTGGCATGCGAGGCGACCAGCGGCTGGCCGCGGTCGTCGAACAGTTTTCCCGCAAGAATGCTGCGATGATTGGCTAAGCGGATGTGCCGCGTGCCGGTGCGGTTCTCGGCCAGCTGCGCTTGGACGGCCTCCCACACCTGCTGATCGATGATCGCCGGATGGAGACCTTTGTGGAGTGCCTCCTTGTGCCGGATACGGCCGATATAGATCGGGTTGGCCAGCAGCGCGTAGAGCTCGCCGCGGCCGAATGGCGAACCGCCGCGCGACCTGCCAGATTGCGAGACACGTTCGGGTTTGATGATGCGCTGGTCTTTCAACTCGTCACACAGTGCCTTCACCGTGCCCAGTTCGAGGGTGCGCTGGAAAATGTGCCGGACGAGATCGGCATGCTCCGCGACGATGGCGAGCGTCCGACCGTTCGGCGCGTAGCCTAATGGCGGTGTTCCGCCCATCCACATGCCGCGCGCCTTGGACGCCGCCACCTTGTCCCGGATACGCTCGGCGGTGACCTCGCGCTCGAATTGGGCAAACGACAGCAGCATGTTCAGCGTCAGCCGGCCCATGCTGGTGGTGGTATTGAAGGACTGGGTGATCGACACGAATGAGGTGCCAGCCTTGTCCAGCGCCTCGACCAGCTTGGAGAAGTCGAGCAGCGAGCGGGTGAGGCGATCGACCTTATAGACCACGACGATGTCGATGCGTCCGGCCGCAATGTCAGACAGAAGACGCTGGAGTGCGGGGCGCTCCAGCGTTCCACCCGAGATGCCACCATCATCATAGCGCTGGCTGAGCAGCGTCCAGCCTTCGCTGGCTTGGCTCGCCACATAGGCCGAGCAGGCCAGATACTGGGCATCCAACGAGTTGAAGTCCTGCTCCAAGCCCTCCTCGCTCGACTTCCGGGTATAGATGGCGCACCGCACCGACTTCATGATGGCACCGTCTTACGCAGACCGAAGAAGGCCGGTCCCGACCAGTGCTGGCCGGTAATGGCACAGGCGACCGCGCTCAGCGATTTCCACTCCCGGCCGTTCCAGTGGACCGCTCCATGGTCATCAATGGTGACGACATGGGTGATGCCGTGCCACTCGCGCACCAGCCGCATCCCGGCACTGATAGGCCGGCTACGGCTTTTGCCATTGGCGAGCTGCGCCAGTTTGCGCCGCGCGGGACCGGGCAGGTCGCCGAAGGCCTTGGCCTGCAGCTGATAGCCCAGCGCCAGCCGCAGCATCTTCGGACTGACGCTAGGTGCGGGACCTCCCATCTCCTGCTCCCAGCGCTGGCGGAGCTGAGAACCATCAAGATCCGCCAGCGCGGTCACATGCTGCTCGACATTCATCGTCAAGTCGCCGGTGCATCGGGTAGTGTCTCATTTTGAAATTATACGGTTGGCCAGATAGCGGCGATCATGGCGCACGCGGCCTCAATGTTGGCCACCCTCCGGGTTATGTTCGATGGGCCACGCACTACAGCACCGCGAGACACATCTATCACCATTGATGCCGGTGAATATGGGGTGCCTAGGTGCGTAAGATTGGCCGCCGCGTGCATGTGGGCAATCGTCGCCAAATGCCCATTCGCCTCTGAACGACGGTTTTCCGCGCCATCGCCCGCCGCTCCTATCGTGCAGCGGATAAAAACCTCTCCGACGCGGGTTTCGCCATTCCGCGCGGAAACCTTCGCAACGGCATCTGGCCAGACGGTGACATCAACTCCCGATATCGAGAGCGGGTTGCTCGGATTTGGACCCGGCTCGTAAACCGCGTTGCCAATGTCGAGAGAATTAACCGCCCGTTGAAAAGTTTGGATCACGTCTATTGAACGAATCGCATCATCCCGGACCAAAGGGGAGCTTGACGGGTCATCTCGCCGCTGTTCGAGCGCGACAACGGCGCTCGCCACGAGGCGGTTCATGCTTGCTGGCGATTGCAGGCACGCGGAAATGCACCGACGAGCATGCTGGTATTGAATGATAAGAGGCCTGCTCTGGCCAGGATTCTTAGCTTGCCGCAGAATCCCCATCTGGCCTACAGGGGTCGGCGCAACGAGATAGTCGGCAAGTTGAGAAGCCGACAATTTCGGCGTAGCGCGTACAGGAGAAAGAGCCATGGACGAGTTCCTTTTTGTCGGAACGACTCAACTTGGAACACCAGTATACATGTCTGAGTTGTCGTCGCAGACGCTGAAAGACAACGGCTTAGAGGGTGATCGCTCCGGCCTCTATCTTTATGAGGCCAGCGAAAATCCGGGTTCTGTTGGTATCCGCGTGCTCGCTTCCGTCCCAAATTCCGATGCGGCTTACCGCATTCTGGATATGCTTAGCGTTAAGTAGCACGCCTAAATGGGCGTCTTCTTGTAGGGCCCACGCTTTCCAGCCTTCGGTGCAGCCGCCTCGACCAGCGCGGCCACGTCTTCCATCGACCAAAGGCGGTCGGTAACGCCAGCGGCCATTGCGGGCGTCATGCGCAGCGTCTTGTGCATCTTCACGAAGTTGTACCAGACGGTATAGAGCGCGACCATGTGAACGTGGTTCTCGAACTTCTTCGAGAACGCGTTCGTTAGGCGGGTGAAGCGGCGCATGTGCATCCGCATCGTGAGGTTCTGACGCTCGACATAGGACGTGCTGACGTGCGCCTTGTCGGGGTTGCCTTCAACCCGATCCTTGCGGGCGCCGATGCATTCCGCCGGGCTGTAGCGGCCCTTGAAGCTCTCAGCAGCGGCGCCGTACAGCTTCACCAGCATCGCGTAATCAATATCGCCGCCGAACGCACCCTCGACCGCCTCAAGATATGCGCGGTGCCCGTCCGTGGTGAGCTGCACGCGGTTCGCGAGGCGCGAGCGCAGATCGCCCATGAACGCCATCGCATATTCGCTGTCGCGGCCACCGACCAGCCACGACACGATGAGCTTGCTATCGGCATCCAGCGCCGTCCACGTCCACGTGTCGCCAGCTTCTTCCGGCGCGGCCTTGGCGGCAGCGACATTCTTCGCCTTCGCGTAGGTGAAGGACCAGATTTCATCGCACTGGATGCGCTTGGAGGTGACTCCGCGCACCGTGTCGTCATGGAACGTCGCGCAAGCCCTGCCTGCGTCAACCAGCAGCTTCGAAACCGTGTTGATGCTCACGTCGGCCACGCGAGAGATCGACCGCATGGACGATCCCTCGCAGAGCATGGAGAGGATTTGGACGCGCTTGGCGAGGGGCAGCTTGTTCATGCCAAACATGATATGAACTTTCATGCTTAGCGTCAAGCACTATGCAAGCAGAAACCGCAAGGCGTGCTTGCATAGTGCTTGAAAATCTGGATATTGCAAGCACAACCCCCGAAAGGAGCCTGCATGGACGACGAACCTATCGGCCGCGCCCGTGGCGGTCACGCCCGAGCGGAAAAGCTCACACCCGAGCGCCGCAGCGAAATTGCACGGCAAGCAGCAGCAGCCAGGCATGAAGGTCGGAGTGTCGAAAAGGCGACCCACGGGTCATCCGACCATCCGCTGAAAATCGGAGAAATCGAAATCCCCTGCTATGTTCTGGAGGATGGCAGGCGGGTTCTTTCCCTTGGTGGGATGGTTCGCGCTCTTGGAATGTCGATTGGCGGAGCCGGTCGGAGGCAGGGTGATCGTCTCTACCAATTTGCCACTCAAAAAAGCCTGATTGCCTATCTTCCCAAGGACTTGCTGAGCAGGATGGATAACCCCATCCGGTTTCAGGCCCCGACGGGCGGAACACCTGCCACTGGGTATGAGGCAACTATACTTCCGGATCTTTGCGAAGCTGTTTTGGCCGCGAGAGAGGATGACGCACTGCGTGCTGACCAGCTTCACATCGCCAAACAATGCGAAATTCTCGTTCGCGGGTTAGCCCGTGTCGGAATTATCGCGCTGGTCGATGAAGCTACCGGATATCAGCGTGATCGAGCACACGATGCACTGTCCCGCATCCTGGAGGCCTTCATCGCTAAAGAATTGCAGCCCTACGTTCCGACGTTTCCGAATGAATACTACGAGCAAATATTCCGTCTCAGGGGATTAGATTACCCAACCGGCTCTGTGAAGCGCCCTCAATATTTTGGGATGCTCACTAATGATATAATATATAAGCGTCTTGCGCCTGGAGTTCTTGATGAACTAAAGAAAGTTACACCACGAAGCGACACTGGTCGCCACAAGGACAAATTATTTCAGCGCCTAACGTCAAATAAGGGATATCCGAAACTTCGAGAGTTGCTTGGATCGGTTGTTACGATCATGTCCTTTAGCCGGGATTGGAAAGATTTTATGCAAAAACTTGATCAGCGCCATGCTCGATACGGTGATCAGATGCTTCTGCCACTCGAATACCAGCCAGAAAAGGACCACGGCACGGACCTTTAGGTTTTTCCCCACCGTTTCGCCGCCGCCGCCTTGGCGATCTCGGCCCTACGCTCCGGAGTCATGGACGCGGCCCGTGCCGCCCCGCCTTTTTTGCCGAGCGCCTTCGCGGCCGGGTCCTTCCCGTCATCGACGGGCGCGGCCTCGTCTACCTCGCCCGTAGCAATGCGCATGACGTGGACGGCGTTGCCGATCACGTCAGCGGGGCGCTTCTCGCCTTTGGGTCCGCGCGGCATGTCAGAAATCACCCGTGGTCACTCGAACGGAGTCGGTCGACCCGTCATACTTCTCTACAGCCTTCTGGAGGCAGGCGGACTCGCCCATATCTTGAAGGGCCTCATGGGAAACTCGGACGCCGACCGGGCGGCTCGTGAGCGAATCCTTAGCGCGCCACCGCGCATCGGAAAGGTCATCATCAATTCGATCGCCAATGTCTAACGGCATGCGAGCCTCCCATGCTTCCCGCTAAGCATATAGGAGCGGGGCCAGGCTGGCGACAGGCACGTCAACGGTGCGAGATTTCAAACTGAGACACTACCGTGCATCGATGCGGTAGCGGCGCTCGCCATTTGAGCCGACAGCGGAAACCAGGTTCAGCCCACGCTTCTTAAGCACCTCCGCGGAGAGGAAGCCACGCACCGAGTGCGCCTGCCAGCCAGTTGCCTCCATCAATCTAGCGATGCTGGCGCCCTGCTCCGTCTGGAGCAGCGAGAGGACGATATCTGCCTTGGTGCATCGGCTCGATGGCGCGGACTGTTCAGGAGCCTGGCTCACCGATGCTTCGACCGGATCCGGCGACCCGGTTGCTACGGCCTCGATCATAGACGGATCGCCTAAAGCGGGCTCGGTGTACTTCTCATGTCGACGGCGGGTCCGGCTGGGCTTGGTGCCCAGTGCCGCGGAGCGAAAACGCACTCGATCCGGACGGCGGATGGCAGCGTTGGTCATTCCAGTTCTCCTCAGAACACGCCGCGGTCGATCCGGCGGCTGTACTGAGGCGAGCCCGCGCTTGGCGGGCCGGGAGTTCGGCGGCAGGCGGCCGGTCACGATCCAGCGCCGGCGCCCCTGCAAGCTGTCGCTCTGTGTGCCGGCGAAGTCGAGTGGATAGTGAGTAGTTAGGCGCTATGCCATGTCCCATCATGAGCCAAAGCGACCTTCCCGACACGCCGGTGCGAAAGTCCGCTTTGCGTCGCCTTCTCGGTGATTGATCTGGCAACGGCCGCGGCCCGAAAGCAGACATCAGCGAGGTGGGGCAGGTCGGCACCTTTGCGCCAGTTGCGGACGGTCGGTTGAATGCCGAGGGCAGCAACTTATCCTGCGGTCATGGCCGGCCGCGGCGCGAGGCGGAGCGTGCCGCCGTGCCTCACGCAGTCACCTTCAGCACGATCTTCCCGAACCCGCCGCCGGCTTCCATGGTGCGGTGCGCCTCGGCGGCCCGTGCGAGCGGAAAGACCTTACCGACCAGCGGTTTCAGCCGGCCGTCCGCGAACATTGGCAGCGCGCCTTCGGCGAAGCGCCGCACCATGGCGCGCTTCTCGTCCGCCCTCCGCGATTTCATCACCGTGCCGATGAGGCGCAGGTGATTGTGCAGCAGGACCGAGAGCGGAATGTTGGTAGTGTCCTGCCCGCCGAGCAGACCGACCTGGACGAGGCGCCCGCCAGGGGCGAGGCTGCGCAAATTGCGCGCGAGATAATCACCGCCGACGAAATCGACGATCACGTCCACGCCGCGCCCACCGGTGGCATCGCGCACGCCCTGCTCGAAGTCCTCGGATCGATAATCGAACACCGCCTCGGCACCCAGCGCCAGCACCTCGGCGCGCCGCTCGGCATTGGCGGTCGCGAAAGCCCGGGCACCAAGCGCGTGGGCGATCTCGACGGCGGCGGAACCCACCCCGCCCGCAGCCGCGTGGATGAGCACGGCCGTCCCCTTGGTTGTCCCGCCCAGATGCACGGCGGCTTCCCAGGCGGTGACGAAGGATTCCATCACCGCCGCCGCCCCGACATAATCGAGATGCTCGGGAATAGGCACCGCCATGCTGCGGTCGACACGGGCAAACTCGGCATAGGCGCCGCCGCCGACGATTCCCATCACCCGCTCGCCCGGCCGGATGTCGGTGACGTCGGTGCCGACCGCAATCACCTCGCCGGCCACTTCCAGCCCGAGCAGGTCGCTCTCGCCATAGGTCTGCCGGCCATAATAGCCCTGCCGCTGCAGAAGATCGGCGCGGTTGACGCCGGCCGCGCGGACCTTGACCAGAAGGTCGCCGGGGCGGACCTCGGGCATAGGCACTTCGGTGAGGCGGAGGGCGTCCGCCTCACCGAAATCGTCGAACACGATAGCTTTCATTTTGCCGCGGCCTTGGCGATCGCGCGGCGGGCGATGCTGGCGGCGAAGAGCGGCGTCTCGCGGCGGTTGTGATCGCCACCGGCTTCCTGCCGGGCCATGGCTGCCTGCTCGAAGGTCTGGCCGTGCTCGGCGAGGAAGTCCATGAACACGTCAGTCGGGTGCGAGGTGACGCGGTTCGTATAACGGGTGCGCCCGCCCTCGAGCGACTCGGCGATCAGCTCCCAGATCACGTTGACCTGCGTGCGTCCCACTGGCGTGAACACGTCGGAGATCGAATTCATACGGCAATAGCTCGCCGTGGCTTCCTCGGCGACATAGTGCTGGATCACCAGCCCGGTGCCGATCATCTCGACATTGATCACCATACGACGACCATCATCGGTCATGGTGACGCCGGAACCGATATGATCCGGCGGGCAGCAGCGGAGATATTCCGCTTCCGGCAGTGTGAACAGCCAGTCCGCGATATCGATCTTTTCAAGGGGAACGTCGATGTCCGCGGTATAGGCGGATTGCGATAGGATCTTTTCAGTGAGGACTTTCATGTTTTTGCCTTATCGATATACGTTTGTATTAGATAACCGTACCCACCCTCACAGAGGCCGAACGCCAATACGGTGAAGATTGATGCGGAACCGGTTATGCGCGACGTCTCGGCCGGACGTATTTCGATATCTCCACGATCGCTGATCTTGCTTGCGAGATGGAACGACTGCCCACTGTGCCGTGAGTATTGCGTGCCGGCGACGGGGTTTCGCCGCTGTGTGAACGCCGCGAATATGCGAGTGTCCGGGACCGGCGATAAGCCGGAGCCTGCTGCAAACGGCTTTGCCTGGATCGCAAAGATGAGACCCCATTTCGCCGAATTCCTCGCCACCTTTGTCGATGTCGTACGGGCGGGGAGCTTCTCCGGCGCCGCTCGCCGGCGCGCGGTGACGCCTTCGGCGATCGTCCGCCAGATCGATGCACTGGAGGCGGATCTAGGCGTCGCCCTGCTCGTCCGTTCGACGCGGGCACTCACGCTCACCGATGCCGGCCAGCGGCTGCATGAGCGGGCCCTGCGGCATCTCGATGAACTCGCCGATACCCATGCGGAGGTCGCCGCCTTCGACGGTTCCGTTTCGGGCACGCTGCGGATCGCCTGCTTCCCGACCTTCGGCAAACGCTACGTCCTGCCGGTCGTCGCAGCCCTGCAGTCCGAGCATCCCGCCCTGCATGTCGAGCTCGACCTGACGGAGCGGCTCGCCGATCCGGTAGCCGAGCGGCTTGATGCCGTCATCCGCATGGGCGCGCTTGCCGACAGTACGCTGATCGCGACAAGACTGGCGCCGCTCACGCGGCTGCTGGTCGCGAGCCCGGTCTATCTGGCGCGGGCGGGCACGCCTGACAGCGCGGCGGATCTGTCATCGCATCGGCTGCTCGACAAGCTCCATGGCGCCGATCTCCTTGGCTGGCGCGATGTGCTCGGCTGTCCGGCGGGCCATGTCGGGAAGGGAACAGTGACCCTCCGCTCGGATGATTTCGAGGCCCTGCGGGCGGCGGCCGAAGCGGGTCTGGGGATCGCGTTTCTGGCGAGCTGGGTTGTTGGACCGGACGTGAGGGCCGGCAAGCTGGTGCGCTTGCGGCTCGGTGACGAGCCGTGGAACGACGAGTTGTCAGGCATCTACCTCCTTCGCGCCCTGCCGCAGCCGAGCGCGAAGGTGCGCGCCTTCACCGAGGCATTGCGGACGTCTATCGGAAGTCCGCCGCGTTGGGAGCCGTGATTGATGGGGAGCTGATCGGCGAAGAGCGCTATTAGCTAATGTAAGCTCTTTGCCTGGAAGCAGACATTCCCTCAGGCCAGGGACGATTGGGAACCGAGTTTATGACAGACGAGCGCATGGTCGAGCGCCTTACCCTCGTTGAACTCGCGATCCGCCGCCAGGAGATCAAGAAGAGCCGATTCATCGCAATCGCCGGCCCCGTCGCGGACGAGGCGGCGGCGAAGGACTTCATCGCGACACGGTCGGATCCGGCCGCCAACCACAATTGCTGGGCATGGCGCGTGGGGCAGAACTACCGCTTCAACGACGATGGCGAGCCCACTGGAACCGCGGGCAAGCCGATTCTGGCCACCGTCGACGGGCAAGGCCTCGATCGCGTCGCCGTCGTCGTCACGCGCTGGTTCGGCGGCATCCTTCTGGGCAGCGGCGGCCTGATCCGTGCCTATGGCGGAACGGCGGCCCTCTGCCTGCGAGAAGCCAAGAAGGCGGCGCTCATCGAGACCGTCTCCGGAACCGTCACGTGCGGGTTCAGTGATCTGGCGCTGGCCCAGGCGAGGTTGACCGCCGTCCCGGGCGTGCAAATGAGCGTTCACGCTTTCACGGACAGCGGCGCGATTCTGTCGGTGTCAGCGCCGAAACCGGAAGTCGGTGGGGTGGACCGGCTGCTGACGGATCTGACCAACGGACGTTCGGTAATCCGATGGACTGAATAGCTATGGCTTCACGACCTTGCCCAAGGGCTGCGCGAGTGATGCAGCAGAAGGGGCCTGGACGGCTCATGGCACGGCACTGCCTTCGATCTCTGGTCATGATGCCCCTACGAGCATCGGTGCTGGTACTGGCGGCTCGTTGGCAGCTTGGGACGATGAGCACAGCGCCATCGGCCTGCCGGAGCGCCAGGAGCCGTCGCTGGAAGCTCGTCCCATTCCAGACGTTCGTCGTTGCCACCAACACAACCGTTCACTGGCTGCTCGTCGAGTTTGCCTCTGCGCAACTTTACGTGCCGGCGCTGTCGCCGCGCGCTCATTTTACCGGCCACCACCATAAGCCACGCCGGCATTGTGCCGCGCGATGCTCAATGAAAATCCCGTGATTTCGGCAGGACGCGGACCTGGCGCGGGTGGCCTTGCGTAGAGCGGCGGCCCGCCAGCAGGTGGCCCTCACGGGAGGCGGACGTCGCCCGCTCGTCGATGCCGGGATCGACCTGCGGACGGGGGAGAGGGTAGGCGCCCTTCTGGCGGGGACCGTCGAACAGGCGGGCGAGTTCACTGGTGCGGTCGATCACCCGCTCGGCCATCACATGGAGGACGCCTTCCTTGCTCTTCTGCACCCTGCCTTCCACTACGACGAGGCGCGCGCCCATCACCTGCGCGCGGAAACGCTCGAACAGCCGGGCCCAGATCAGCACATTGACGATGCCGGTCTCGTCTTCCAGCGTCATGAAGATGGCGTTGCCCTTTCCCGGCCGCTGGCGCACCAGCACGATGCCGGCGGTGCGGATGAAGCTGCCATCGCGCCGTGCCGCCGCTTCGCTGCTGCTGGCGATGCCCTCCGCTTGGAAAATGGAACGGAGCATGCCCATGGGGTGGCCCTTCAGCGAGAGCCTTGTGGTCTGGTAGTCCACCGCGATCTGCTCGGGCAGCGGCATGAGGGGGAGAAGCGCATCCGGCTCGGCGCCGAGTTCGCGCGCCTGCGCCGCCGCGAACAAAGGCAGCGGCGCATCATCGGGCAGGCGCCGGACGATCCACGCCGCCGCGCGCCGGTCGAGCCCCAGCGAGCCGAACGCATCGGCATCGGCCAATTTGCGCAATGCCCCGGCGGGCAGGCGTGTGCGCATGGAGAGCGTTTCGATATCGCGATAGCCGGCCCCCCGCGCGGCGGCGAGCTGTTCCGCCCATCTTTCGCTGAAGCCGTCGATCTGCCGCAGGCCGAAGCGCAGCGCCAGCGCGCCATCGGGACGGCTCTCCAGCGTGTTGTCCCAGAAGCTGTGATTGATGTCGGCGGGGCGGATTTCCACGCCATGCTCGCGCGCATCGCGCACGATCTGCGCCGGGGCGTAGAAGCCCATGGGCTGGGAGTTCAGCAGCGCCGCCGCGAACACGGCCGGGTAGCGGCATTTGATGAAGGCGGAGATGTAGACCAGCTTGGCAAAGGAGGCGGCGTGGCTTTCCGGGAAGCCATATTCGCCGAACCCCTTGATCTGCTCGAAGCAGCGCGCCGCGAAGGCCGGGTCATAGCCGCGCGCGCTCATGCGCTCGATCAGCAGGGTCTGGAACTGCCCGATCGTGCCCATATTGCGGAAGGTCGCCATGGCCCGGCGCAGCTTGTTGGCTTCGACTTCGGTAAATTCGGCGGCGACCATGGCGAGCTTCATCGCCTGTTCCTGGAACAGCGGCACGCCTTTGGTGCGCGCGAGTACCTCCCGGAGTTCATCGGGATCATGCGGCGGCTTGGGCGAGGGGTAGGTCACTTTCTCGCTCCCCTCGCGCCGGCGCAGATAGGGATGCACCATGTTGCCCTGGATCGGCCCCGGCCGGACGATGGCGACCTGGATGACGAGGTCGTACAGGCAGCTCGGCCTCATGCGCGGCAGCATGTTGATCTGGGCCCGGCTTTCCACCTGGAACACCCCGATGGAATCCCCCCTGCACAGCATGTCGTAGACATCGCTCTGCTCTCTCGGCACGTCGGCCAGCGCGTAATCGACGCCTTCATGCTCGTGCATCAGGTCGAACGCCTTGCGGATGCAGGTGAGCATGCCCAGCGCCAGCACATCGACCTTCATCAAGGCGAGCGTGTCGATGTCGTCCTTGTTCCACTCGATGAAGGTGCGGTCCTCCATCGCCGCCTTGCCGATCGGCACCATCTCATCAAGCCGGCCTTGGGTCAGCACGAAGCCGCCGACATGCTGCGAGAGGTGGCGCGGAAAGCCGAGCAGCCGGCCGGCGAGTTCCACCGCGCGGCGGATCGTCGGGTTGTCGGCATCGAGCCCGGCCTGGCCGATCTGACCTTTCGCCACCATGTCGCCCCAGCTCCCCCAGACCAGGCTGGAGAGCCGCGCGGTGACATCCTCGGTGAGGCCAAGCGCCCTGCCGACATCGCGGATGGCACTGCGCGGGCGATAGGAGATGACGGTCGCGGCGATGCCCGCCCGCATGCGGCCATAGCGCTCATAGATGTACTGGATCACTTCCTCGCGCCGCTCATGCTCGAAATCGACGTCGATGTCGGGCGGCTCGCGGCGCTCGCGGGAGATGAAGCGGGCGAACAGCAGGTCGCTCTCGGCCGGGTCCACCGCGGTGATGCCGAGCACGTAGCAGACGGCGGAATTGGCCGCCGAGCCGCGCCCCTGGCAGAGGATGCCCTCCTTCTCGGCGAAGCTGACGATATCGCGGATGGTGAGGAAATAGGGCGCGTATTTCAGCTCGGCGATCAGCGCCAGCTCCTCCCGGAGCTGCTTTTCCACCTTGGGCGGCACACCGTCGGGATAGCGGATGGCGGCCCGCTGCCACGTCATATGCTCCAGCCAGGCTTCCGCCGTGTAGCCGGGGGGAACGGGCTCCTTCGGGTATTCATATTTCAGTTCACTGAGCGAGAAATCGAGCCGGGCGAGGAAGTGGCGCGTCTCCTCCACCGCCTCCGGCGCGTCGCGGAACAGGCGGACCATTTCGGCGGGCGGCTTGAGATGGCGCTCGGCATTGGCCTCCAGCTTCCGGCCGACGACCTCGATCGTCGTGCCCTCGCGGATGCAGGTGAGCACATCCTGCAAATCGCGCTGGGAGGGGTGGTGATAGAGCACATCGTTCATCGCCAGCAGCGGCACCTTGGCGTCCGCAGCCAGCGCCTTCAGCCCCGCCAGCCGGCGGCGATCATCGCCACGCCGCGGCATGTCGGCGCCGAGCCAGAGCCAGCCGGGCGCGGCCTCCGCCAGCGGGACGAGATACCGCGCCAGTTCCTCCAGCCGGCGGGGAGGCATGAGGATAAGCGAGAGGCCCCCCGCGTCAGTCAGCAGGTCGTCGAGGGTGAGGAGGCAGCTTCCCTTCTCGGCGCGCATATTGCCGGCGGTGAGGAGCTGGCACAGCCGGCCCCAGCCGGCACGGTCCTGCGCATAGGCGATGACATCCGGCGTACCGTCCGCGAAGACGAGCCGCGCGCCCACCGCGAGCTGGAAGGGGAAGATGGCCTCCGGCGCGCCGATCTCCTCGCGCCACACCTCCGCCGCCTCCTTCAACGCGGCATAAGCCCGCACCACGCCCGACACGGTGTTGCGGTCGGCGATGCCGATGCCGGCATGGCCAAGCTGGAGTGCCTGCGCCACCAGATCGCTGGCGTGGGATGCCCCGCGAAGGAAGGAGAAGTTCGTCGTGACCGCCAGCTCGGCATAGAAAACCGCGTTCATGGGAACAGCCCATGGACGAACCAGCGCGGCGGGCCGGGTTCGCGGTCGTACAGCCCGACGCGGAATAGCCAGAAGCGGCGTCCCTGACTATTTTCCACCCGGTAATAATCCCGTGTCGGCGCGTCGTGCTCCCGCCGCCACCACTCGGCCGCGATGCGCTCCGGCCCCTCGGCGTGCACCACCTCGTGCAGCACGCGGCGCCAGCGGAAGCGCAAGGGCGGGCCATCCGGCACCTCGGCTAGCGCCTCGATCGGTTGCGGCGGGTCGAACATCATCAGGGGACGGGCCAGCCCGTCCTCCGGCATCGGGCACGCGGGCGGCGGTGGATCGGCCGCCGGCACCAGGCTGGCGGCGCGGGCAGGATCATGGGTGTCGCGCATCATGAAGCGCAGCACCCGGTCCCGGCCGAGCCGCGCCGCCAGCCGGTCGACCAGCGCGCTCACCTCTTCCTCCTCGATGGCCCGACCGTCGAGGCTCACCTGCGCCGGCGCCAGCGCCTCCGCGCGTAGCACGGCGAGGCGCACCAGATCGAAGCCGAAGCCGGGATCGAGCGGGTCGGCGAGCGCGTCGAGCTTTTCGTGAAACAGCCAGCCAAGCGATGCGGGATCGCGCGAGGACCGGGCGGTCTCCACCGCGATGCGCCGCACCGCCCCGTCGGCGCGGAAGAAGGAGGCCTCGAAGGCCCGCCCGCCCTCGCCCCGCGCCTCCAGCATCAGCGCGAGATCGTCGATCAGCAGGCCCAGCGCGCCCCCGACATCCTCGGCCCGGGCGATCGGTTCGGCAAAGCGCCGCTCGGCGATGCAGGCCGGCAGCGGGCGGCGCGGCACGATACGCACATCCTCATGGCCCAGCGTGCGCCGCAGCCGCGTCAGCAATTCCTCGCCGAAGCGCGCGGCGAGCGGCGTGCCGGGACGCGACGCCAGATCGCCAATGGTCTTCAGCCCGGCGCGGGACAGCCCGGTCACCGTCTCTCCGGGCAAGTCCAGCGCGAAAATGGGGAGCGGCGCGACGCAGTCCGCCTCGCGCCCGACCGGCACCACGCCGCCCTTGCCGCACCGCGCGAGGGCGCGCGCCGCCTCCGGTGTGCCGGCCACCACGGCGTGGAGCGTCAGCCCGTGACGCTGGAGATGCTCCATGACATGCCGGCGCATCGTTGCCTCGCCGCCGAACAGATGCGTGCAGCCGGTGATGTCGAGCACCAGCCCATCCACACCGTCCAGCGCCACCAGCGGGGTCCAGCGGTCGCAATCATCGGCGATCCGCTCGAGAAAGCCGGCATCGGCGCGTGGGTCATGGTCGGCGACCGCGAGGGCGGGAATGCGCGCGCGGGCATCCGCCAGCGTCAGGCCGGGCGCCAGACCCACGGCCCGCGCCTGCGCGGAGATGGCGGACAGGCGCAGCGCGCCTTTCACCCGCTCGACGAAGACCAGCGGCACCGATTCATCCGGCGCGCTGGAAGGGCCGGACATCCCCGGTCGCCTCGCCCTGTGCCACCGTGCCCTGTCGAGCCGGTTTGCCGGCAGGAACGGGAACCACAGCGCGAGATAGCGGGGCGATGTCGCGGAAGGAACAGCTCTCATGGTCCCACTCCAGATTCCAGGCATGGCCGTTGAGGCCGCCGCGATGGCGCAGCAGCGTGACGGCAAAGGCGGGGGCGCCCGGCGCGTCCGCCGCCAGCGGGGTGGAGAGGATCGGGCGCACCAGCCAGCGGGTGACGGCAACACTGGCCGAGGGTTTCTCGGCCATGCGCAGCAGGAAGAAGGTGACGCCGGAAACGCCCGCCCGAAGCGCCAGCCGCCGCGTGGCGGTGAGGTCCAGCGCCTTCGGCTCGCCCCAGGGCTCCAGCAGCACCGCCCCGAGCCCGGCGCAGCGCACCGCGTCGCCGGCCGCGCGCAGCGCCTGTTCCGGGTCCCGCGCCCGCACCAGGATAAGCCGCGACGGGTCGAGGCCCAGGCCTCTCAGCCCATGCGCGTCGAGGCGGCCCGCCTCTGAATCGATAAAGTCCTGCCGCACCCAGACGATGGGGCGCATCGGGAGCTTCCTCTGAGGCCGCTCCTCGCCCGGCCTCTGCGCCGCCCGCAGCGCCAGCGCCAGGGAGAAGCCGGAGGCGGCCGGCATGTCGGCGCCCTCCGCCGCATAGATCTCATGCAGCGCCCCGCGTGCGAGCGTCTCGGCCGGCACGCCGTCAGGCCCCGCAGCGCCCAGGCTGAAGGCCGATGAAGCGCCGGGCAGACGCTCTGCCTCCAGCCCGGCGAGCATCTGCCTCAGCGCGGAAACGTCATGTGTCGCGCGCATATTTGTTCCTGTTTTGTTCGTTTAAAACGACTCAATCCGGAACGAGAGTCAAGCGCACGATCCGGTGGGAGGACGCCGGCGAACGAGCGCCATGATCAGAGGCACCGGCAGCCACTCGATCGCCCCGACAGTACGTCAATGCGAGGCAATATGGACGTCTCGTCGACCAATGCGTAAGCCTGATCGGCCTAAACCCGGCGGACTACGGCACCCACAGCTGTCGGCGGACCAAGGTCTCTATCCTCTACAAGTGGACTGGAAATCTGCGCGCCTGCCAACTCCTGCTCGGCCATACAAAGCTCGAAAGCACCGTCCGGCATCTCGGAATCGAAGTCGACGACGCATTGAGTGTATTTATCGGTACGCCGTTGCGAACGGCACCTTTGCGCCGCGATCTCGGCCATAGAGATCGGGTTGGCGATTTCCTGAAAGCAGACGTTGCCGTTTGCGGTTCGGGAGGTCCTGGTTGCGCCATAAGCTGAAGTTCGCGGCGGGCATCACGAATGACCGTTTTGGGGCGGAAGGGGATGGGCCGCCGTCAGCTGTTCAGCCAGGAAAACGGACAATAGGATGAAGCAAACGATTCTGCGAATTTAGGGCTTCAATGCTGTGGCTGCCAACACCGCTATTGAGGATAGAGTTATACAATTGGGGCATGGGCTCTCGCCAATCCCCGAGCGGCTCCTTCTTGCTCATGCGCGCGGGGAGGTGCTGTTCATTTGTGGTGCAGGCATTTCCCGGCCAGCAGGGCTTCCGGATTTTCGTCAACTTGTTCTCGACGTCTATGCCACACTCGATACTTCGACGCATGGCGCCTTAGCGGGATTGCCGCCGGGAGTTTGCAACCAGTGGCAGGCCAATTGTGCAGGCCTGACCGATCGGCAGACTGCCGAAGTGAAGCGGTTCATCGGTGGCGACTATGATGTTGTCCTCGGCATGCTTGAGCGCCGACTCGACGATCAAACACGTGGCGATAGCCAGGTTAGACGGACAGTCGCGGCGATCTTGCGTGCAGGTGCAACAAGCCCGACCGCGATCCACAAGGCGCTCATAGCCCTTGCCGATCGCGGCGGTGCCAATGCCATCGTGACAACAAACTTCGATCTCCTGCTTCAAGTCGCTGCAAAACGCCTTCGCTCGCCCGTTGAGACCTATTCCCTCGGTTCGATCCCAAGGCCATCGCGGCATTCGGAATTTTCGGGCGTGCTTCATATCCATGGCGCGCTCGACAAAAACCCGGCGAGAAATTCTGAACTTGTTCTGTCAGATCAGGATTTTGGTGAGTTCTACCTGCGTCGCCGCGTTGTTCCGGATTTCATCTACGATGCTGCACGCCTGTATCATCTGGTGCTCGTCGGCTACAGCGCCAACGATCCGCCGATGCGCTACCTGTTGAACGCGGTCGCGGCTGACGGCAAGCGTTTCGACGACTTGAAAGAGCGCTTCACTTTTTTCGGCACGAACTCGCCCGATGCAGTCGCACTTGCAGACTGGAACGGGCGCGGCATCACGCCGATCCACTACGACTCAACGAACGGTCACGACGCGCTAAGGGCAACCCTCGGACGATGGGCGGCCTTGTCCGCGATCAATGGAAAGAAAGCAATAGTCGATGCCGAAGTGCGAAGAATTGTAAAAAAACCGCGGTCTTCGGCCAATGAATTTGACCGCGATCTCTTCGACCATTTCTTCCGGAGAAGCAACGCAAGTGAACGTGTACGTCTGTCAGCGTTAGTTGCGGACGCGAAGGCCGAAATTGAGTGGCTTGATGCGATCGTAACGATTTGCGCTGAAGCCGAACGGGGACGGAAGCCATGATCCGGCCCTGGGCTTATTTTGATCCGCAAGACCGCGAGACGTTCCGAACGGTAATCGCCTTTCTGAACAAGCGCCTTGCTGAGCAAGGAACGATCGACTGGGCGCTGAAACTCAAACTTGGGCAGCGGATCGAACGCATCGCGATTGAAGATTTATTGACAGGCCCAGGCGCGCGCGACCTTGCAGAACCATGGGCCTCGGCATGGCGGTTGATCGAAGAAAGCTGGTCAGCGCCTCAACCGGAAGAACGCAACGGAATTGCGATTTACGGCATTCAGCGGCGGCTACGGGTAGGTGATAGGTCCGGTGCGGCGGTCGCCGCCATTGTTGAACTCGTCGCGCCTCGACTCAAGGTCGAGCCACTTAAAGGGTGGCGATGGAACTACATCAAGAAGCCACGCAAACCGAGAAACGTCGAGCACGTCCTGTCAGCCAACCTGACGAGCGGAGATCTGATTGATCTGAATGTACTCGAACTGGCAAACCTCAATGATCTCGCTTTTCTGACATCGCTGGCCAATGCGCTGGAGGCCGCTATCAATCACGGCCTCGATATTGCTCGCAGGCTCGGCTGGGATGGACAAAAGCGCCTATGGCAACTTGGCGACTTGAGACGCGCGTACTACGTGGCTGACGCTCCAAGAGCGCGCGAGGATGGCGACCCAGACGCCTACCATCATGGCATCGCGCCGTCAGTGAAGCTGCTGCATGCCGTCGTCGCTAGGATTTCGGAACTTGATCCTGCTGCTGCGCGGAGTTTTGCTTGGCGCTGGAGGTTAGATAGCTCGCCAGTGCATCTTCGCTTGTGGGCTGCGATATCTCGGAACGAACAGATTACGCCTACCGATGAGGTGTCAGCCTTCCTCACGGCGCTTGATCAGGACAGGTTTTGGGATGTGCACGGCTTCCCGGAAATCGCAGAGCTTCGCGCCATCCGCTTCCGCGACTTGAACGCAGGAGCGCAAGGCACGATCGTCGCTCGGATTCAGAAAGGCCCTCCGCGAGATCATTGGCCGAAGAATGTCGATGCCGCGCAGGTAAAGAATGCGCGGCTGTTTTGGTCCTTGCGGGAACTACGGCGCATCGAAGTCGGCGGAGGTGCCTTACCGAATTGGGCCAAGACTTGGCTTGATGCTCGGACGGCGCAATTCGCTGAACTCGTGCAGATGACGATCGATGAAGGTTTTTCCGGAGGGATTACCGTCACTCGTCGTGAAGCGAAACCGGATGCGAAATTCGACACGGTTTCAGGCGTCGAACGGCTGAAGGCGCTCGAAGCGGCCTTGGGAACCGGGCGTCGTGGCTGGGATGATGACCCGGCGGAACGCGCCAACGACTGGATCAATCAGCAGGAAAATCCCGACAAGGTGCTTGCTGACTTCGAGACCACGAAAAACGGTGGCGACGACTTCCCGAAGGTCTGGAACCGCTTTGGCTGGGCGCATAGGCCGCGCCAGCAGGATGGCGATGGGGCTCAAGATGTGAAGCTGGGCGGAGAGGCTGGGAGGGTTCTCGGCCTGCTGAACCAGCTATCCGGCACAACGTTTTCGACTGCGATCGAAGGAATTTGTGCCTGGCTAGATGCTTGGGAGAAGCACGCCGTCAAGCTACCGCTGGCCTTGCCGATCTGGCTTCGCCTCTGGCCAATCGCTGTTGAAGTTACTAACCGAAGACCCGAAAGTGTCGAAGAAGAGGACCTGAGCGTTACCGCGCGCGCTGATGATGACCGCGAGCCGATGGACCTCGACACGCTCAATACGCCCGCTGGCAAGCTCGTAGGCGTGTTTCTGGCTGCATGCCCAAGCCTGCCGCCCGGGGCGCAAGCCTTTCCCGCAGATTCGATGGAAAGGCGGATGCGCGACATCGTCATTGCAGTGGAAGGCCGCAGTGGGCTGATCGCCAGACACCGGATGATCGAGGAGTTACCCTACTTTCTGCGCGCTGATCGCAATTGGGCACAAGAACATCTCATCGCGCCATTGCGCAAGGATGATGGCGCCGCGTTAGCGCTCTGGCGAGCCGTAGCAAGGCGCACCCAGTTCACCGAAGTCTTGAAAATCATCGGCCCTGCGATGACCGAACGCGCCAATGATCACAGACTGGGCCGGGAAACGCGCCGTCGGCTTGTCTTCAGCCTCGTGATCGAATCCCTTCACGCTTTCCGCGAGGGCCGTCCGCCTGCAGTGCCTAACCAGCGCGTTCAGCAGATGTTGCGGACGCTGGATGATGAAGTGCGCGCATCAGCGGCGGATGCGATCCAGCAATTCGTTCGTGAACTCTCCGCGAAGACTGCAAACAACACGCCAGAGGATGGCGAAGGGCAAGAAGACCCAGAATCCGCGGCGGCTCTCTTCCGAAATGCCGCCGCGCCGTTCCTTCGCGAGGTTTGGCCGCAGGAGCGGTCGCTGGCGACGCCTGGGGTCAGCAGCGCGCTTGCTGACCTTCCGGCGACCTCAGGCGAGGCCTTCGCCGAAGCCGTGGACACGATTGCCCGCTTTCTCGTGCCGTTCGAGTGCTGGTCGATGGTCAACTATGGGCTTTATGGCGATGCAGGTGAATCAAAGAAGCTTACGGTCATCAATGACGAAACGAAGGCGCGGGCTCTGCTGAAGCTACTTGATCTCACAGTCGGCAAGTCAGAAGGTTCAGTTATTCCTCACGATCTTACCGATGCATTGGATCAAATTTTGTCAGTTGATCCTGCACTTTCTACAACCGCAATCTTCCGTCGCCTAGCGACTGCGGCCAGGCGCTAGAAAACACCGGACAGATAGGAAATTGATATCTGCTACCAGCAGTTCTGAATTGCGTGCCAAGGGCGGTTATGAGGCGCGAAGCAGCCGTCGCTGAAAGGGCATTCGAGGGGCAGTTATGCGTCACTTCAGGATGCCGCGTCGGTTGACCAATACGTCCGCTTTGATTGGCCTGACGCTAGAAGCAGACAGTCTGCAGTCGGCCCCTTTGGGGAAGTGATTCCCACTGTGCGCCCCCATCTCGGCCATTGATCTGGCAACGGCCACAGCCCAAGAGCGGACATCAGCGAGGTGGCACGTCGGCATTTTTGCGTCCCTAGTGCGCCATTCTTGCTCGACACGGCGATCTTGGAAACTGGCAGCGTATGCCTACAGTCCGACGGAGGGTTGGGGTAGACTGACGTTTCAAATGACAAGCGGCCTTTCTCCAGCATCTCCTGGAACGAAGAATGAAGATACAATCTTAGTGTCGGAGGCGGTCTATTTCCCCCGGTGGCTCACGCTTACCGACGCGTCGCTCCTTGATAACCGCGTTGATGAGGCCGGGCTCCTTGCGCTTACCGGCAACAAGGTCGTCCTCGGCGAACCCGGTATGGGTAAGAGCGAGCTGATGCGCGAACTCGGTCAGCGGCTCGGCGTCGAACCCGTCACCGCTGTCCGGTTTATCAACGCTAAGAGGCCGGCGAATCTCATTCCGTTAGGTAAGCCGTTGCTTATCGACGGCCTTGACGAGGCAATGTCGCGGCGCGAAGGCGATGCGATCGATGCGATCCTCGCCCAACTCGAAGAAGCGGATTCACCGCTGTTCATCCTTTCCTGCCGCTCGCGTGAGTGGCAGGCGCGCGGTGTCTCGAACCTGCGACAGCTCTATGGCACTGAACCCAGAGTCCTGACACTCGAACCTTTCGATCGTGTCGAGGCGCATGCCTATCTTGATGCGCGGCATTTGAACGTGGATGCCGATCGTGTACTCGACCATCTCTCGCGTCACAGCCTAGAAGAGTTATATAGCAACCCATTGACGCTCGGGCTGATGGGACGGGTGGCCGAGAGCGACCCACAATTGCCCGAGACGCGAGCGGCATTATTCGAGCGCGTCTGCACCCTGATCTGGCCGGAGCACGATCCCGATCGGCAGGAGGAAGGGTTGGCGCAGCTCACGGAAAACCAAGCGCTCGATGCGGCCGGCGCGATAGCCGCTGGCCTCTTGTTCGCGGGAGCTGAAGCCGCCAGCGTGGCGGGGGCGGCGCAGGTCCAGCAAGGTGATCTGCGGCTTGCCGACTTGGAGAACCTGCCCACCGCAGGCGCTGCGAGGGCAGTCTTTTCCTCCAAGCTATTCCACAGCGTCGGCCCGTTGCGTGCCAAGCCACTTCATCGCGTCGTCGCCGAATTTCTTGGCGCTCGCTGGTTGGCGCGACAGGCCACAACGTCACGGACACAGCGGCGCGTTCTTGCGCAACTGCAAGGTAGCGGCGGCGTACCGGCGAGCTTGCGGGGCCTGCATGCATGGCTTGCTTATCATAGCCCGGCAATGGCTGAGCGGGTCATCGTCAATGACCCTTATGGCGTACTGCGTTACGGCGAAACTGCCGCCCTGACCACTCATCTTGCGGATCGCCTGTTAGAGGCGCTCTGCGTCCTCGCCGACAAAGATCCTTATTTCCGCGCGGCCGATTGGGACAGCAAGACCGCCGCGGGACTTATGATCCCCGCGCTCAAGCCCAAGATCAAGGCGGTCATCGCATCGGCAGACAGCAATGAGCATCTCCGTTCGTTGCTCATTGAAGGTCTGCAGGCTACGTCGCTTGCTGCCGAGCTGGCCGATACGCTTGAGGATATCGTGCTGTCGCCGGAACGCTTCTTTCGCGAGCGCGATGACGCAGCGGACGCCTTATTGCCGCATCGTGATCGCACTTGGTGGCAAAAAACTATCGCGGCCCTGACCGATCAAGGCGGTGACGACGCGCCGCGCCTCGCGCGGCAGTTGATCGAGCATATCCGTGCCGACGTTTCGGACGCGCTGCTGGTTGCGACCCTGTTCGCTGAGATGGGGCTAACCAGTTGCCCGCTGCCCCGCAGCAAGGAGCGACGAATCCATACCGTGCGGCTCTATGATCGGCTCCTTGACGCGATCCCGTTGGAACGCCGAACCGGCGTGCTCGATCTGATTGTTGATTATGCCCAACTTCTTTGCGTAGACGATTGGGATCAGGATGGCGATGTAAACGACATCGTTGCCCGCTTGCTCACTCGTACGATCGACGAAGGCGGAGTCGATCCGACCCAAGCACCGGCCGTGTGGCGTTGGCTCTGGATCATAGAGCAGGCACACCTTAGCCACCGTGACACCAGCCAAAAGCTAGCACAGCGTCTGACGGAGCACGACACATTGCGGCGTGCGATCCAGGCGCATGTCCTCGTGAGTGATCGACGGAAGGACAGCCTGTGGGTCACCGAGATTTATCTGCAGCGTCGGCTGGTCCCCTTATCGACAAAGGCCGGTGATCTAATTTCCGCATTCCATCGCCTGGCTGAAGGCGACACCGAAGACCCGGTGCTTTGCCAGGACTGGAAGGATTTGGTGAGCATCGGTTGGCGATCTGATGGGCTGGATCCCGATGTGCGCGCCGCAGCGGAAACGTTCCGTCCCGGAGACACCGAACTCGCAGGTTTCTTGAGCAAGCTTGCAAACCCCGAGAAGCCGGACTGGCAGGCCCAGCAGGAAAAGAGAGCGGCCGAGCGCTCACACAAGCGAAAGGTCTCTTTCCAGAAGAGGCTGCGCCATTTCGAGGAGGTCCGCGATAAGCTGCGCGCGGGCAATATCGAGGCGATCGTCCAGCCCGCACAAGCTTATTTCGCCCTTGTCTCCGGCTTGTCGAGGGAGTCCCCACCGCGCGAGCGGTTGGCGGAGTGGATCGGACCGGCCCTGCGCGATGACGCACTGGTTGGGTTCGAGGCCGTCCTGCACCGCACCGATCTGCCGACCGCGGCCGAATTCGCCGACGGTTTTGCGCGAGGTACGGTCTATCACTACAGCTATCCGA
This sequence comes from Ancylobacter radicis, assembly GCF_018449475.1. Lineage (GTDB taxonomy): Bacteria > Pseudomonadota > Alphaproteobacteria > Rhizobiales > Xanthobacteraceae > Ancylobacter > Ancylobacter radicis. Next base: position 218,739 of record NZ_JAHCQH010000015.1, read on the forward strand.
TGATGGCCGGGCTTTATGAGCGGGTGCGAAGCGGCAAAAGCGTGACCGACTTGTCCGAACCGCTCAAGCTGGCCGCTTTGTTACTCAGCCACGACGATCATGGCTGGAATGTCAATGACGAAGAGCAGGCGGTACGGGCGGTCCTGGAGGCGGAGGTCATTCCGACTCCAGAGACCCGGCAAACCTTTGCAAGTCTCTGGATCAAGCCTGCGCTGGCGGCGGGCAAAGAGAATATCGCCGGTCTTTATAAGCTCGTGCATGATCCGGAATGGCGGACGACTGGCGCTGCGCTCGGGGCCCACTGGCTGACCGAGTTCACCAATGTTCCCCAATCCGTCGAGTCGGACTTGATCGATTGCCTCACCTATAGCGGCGCGCTCGACGCGCTGCGTGATGTGGCCGAAGAGCGCGCCACAACGGTGTTCCGCAATTTCGAACATATGCTCTCATGGCTGGCGATCGACGTGCTGGTCCGGTTCGAGGCAGTATTGCCCGATCTCAGCGGGATCGGCGCACGCCATCCCGAATTCCTCTGGTTTCTGCGCGACCGGCTGCAGTTCGAGCGCCGCGGCGGGACGCTACCGCTAACGGTCGCGCAAGCCGAATGGATCCTCGCCGAGTTTCGCGAGCAATGGCCTTATGCTGTGTTAGTGGGCAGCGGATCGGGCAGCACAAACGATTATGACGCGACCGACTTCCTGCGGTCGTTGATCAATCGGCTAGCCAACGACACTAGCGTCGAGGCGAGCGCAGCGCTCCAGCGCCTTATTGCGGGACCCAGTGACAGCTACACCAAGCTAATCCGCCATATGGCGGCCGAACAGCGGCAGAAGCGTGCCGAAGAGGATTTTTCGCCGGTCGCGCCAGGCGACCTCGCCACGCTGCTTGAAGACGGGGCGCCGGGCAATATCGAAGATCTGAAGGCGCTGGTGCTCGAAGAGATGGACGTTGCTCGGCGCAAGCTCATTGGCGACGATCTGGACTTGGTCTTCGATTTTTGGACTGATGCCGGCATTCCTCGAAATGAGAATCGCTGCCGCGATAAGTTGGCGGCGATGATCGGTCCCGAACTCGCGCGCTACGGTATACAGCGTATCACTGAGGCTGACATGCCGATGACTAAGCGGGCAGATCTCGCTTTCGCTCATGGGGCGATGCAATTGCCAGTCGAGGTCAAAGGCCAGTGGCACCCCGATGTGTGGGACGCTGCGGCCAGTCAGCTCGACGTCCAATATCTTGCCGACTGGCGCTCCGAACAGCGCGGCATTTACTGCGTGTTGTGGTTCGGCGATGTGCCATCAGCGAGTGGCCGGCGGCTGAAGGTTCATCCCGACGGGCTTCCCGCGCCTGCGACTGCAGAGGAGATGTGCTCGATGCTGACCGCTCGTATCCCCGAGGCGCGCCGCGCGCTGATTGATGTGGTGATATTCGATCTCACCGCTGGAAAATCTTGACGTGGCGCTCTGATGCATATTGCGGAATATGCACGGCTGACGTCGTGATTGTTTGCTTCACGCGTTCTCAATCACGTTACCGCCTGACCAGTTCGTTTTTCGAGGCGTCGATCAGTCGTCCGGACCCGAGCCTACCCGATTTTCCAACGCCCGGTCGGCACTTCGGAGAACATATACTTCAGGTCGTCCTGCAACCACGCCATTGCTCCAGACACGACCGCGCTCTCGTCAGGAAGCTTGCCGAACGTGGTGTCCCGTCCTTTGAAGTCAGGTACACCGCCTCCACTCCACTGCACCACGCGATCAGGAAAGGCTCGTCCAAACTTTGCCAATAGCTGGTCCGTCTGCTTTGCATATCGCTGAATGAATTCTTCGCTGTGGTGATTGGGGCCCTCGTCAGCGAACGTCACGTCCGCGCCCGCGTCGTCATAGGTCCGAACGGGCCAGCGCAATTTGTTTAGCGTAACATTCTCGTAGCCCCGTCGGGTATGGAACTCGGCGACAATATCCAAACGCAAAGGCATGAGACGGAGCGTCCGCAGGTATGGTCGTAGAGCAGGCAAACTGCGTTCCACAATTTCGTTATAGGCCAATTGCCTGCGGCGGTAGTAGGCGTCGAGCGTTCCAACAAAGCGCTGTTGGTCGCTAGGCTCTCGTAGGTTCAGTTGGTCAAGGTCTTCCCACCATCGGTCCAGCCGGTCGATACCTTGGTCGCGCAACCAGCGTAGGTCTGCGAGGAGTTCGTCGATCGCGAAGCACTGTTCGCGAGAGAAGTTGCTACCACTCACCCACTCGCCAGCGTGCGGCTCGATGTGCTTGAGTGCTTGGCCAAACTCGGTCGGCTCCAGCGGGATATCATATCGACGGACGAGATGCCGGAGGCGCCCGAACGCGCGTTCCTCAGTCCAGACGCGCCCACCCAAAAAACTGCGGTGCTTAATTAGCTTATCGATCGCCTGCTTGACGCATCCGACGGCGAGAACGCGCCCCGCCTCCGGGCCGAAACCCATCCGACGAAGCGCATGACCGTACATTCGGGGTGCGCGTTCCAACTGGTTGGCGCCGACGAGTGCCACCGGTTCATCGGCATCTGTCGCATCGAAGAAGACATAGGCTATATCGTCTTCTCCGATATTGGCAACGACGCCCAACTTCTCAACCGGCTGACCAGCGATTTCTTCTCGCAACGGCCCGCTTATAGGGTCGAAATGAGAGCTAACCAACGTCTCGACCGTACTTTGAAGATCACGCGCCAACCGCAGCCCATCTGCTTCAGTGATCTCGCCTGTGAACGGGTTGTCGAAGCCCGCGAAGCGTAGACTTCGGATGGCTAACCGCATGTCCTTCTGAGCTATCGCTTTCCACGCCGCGCTTCTCGCATCTTCCGTTGGGGCGGTTGACACGAGAAGAAACGCGAACTGGGATGACGGATCGAACATGAGGGCGTCCAAGCGGGCTCGATCCGGTGACGGGTTGATAGTCCAAAAATGTGCTGCCCGTAGATAATCCGCCAACGCTCCATGCTGCAGTTCGATGGTGGTGCCGCGTACCGTTATCGCGTCGTGTTCGGCTAAGCGCTGTAGCGTGTTTTCAGGATCGGCCCGATGGGTAAAGAGTTCGCAGGCCCGACCAACGTCAAGAGGTCGAGCCTCTGTTTCGACAGCGATTCTTTCAAGCAATTTCCGATAAAGTGCCCGGTCGATCGTGCCTGAGACAGCAAAGATGCGTCCGAGCCATCCTTCAAAGAGTGTCGAGAGATTGCTTGGGTAAGAATGATTCGACGTATAATACTTTAGTACTTGGTCTGCGAGCAGAGGAACTTCGCCTAAGCGATAGACAAAGTCCGGAGCACCGCTGAAGGCGAAGCGCGCATCAGGATTGGCCTGAGAATGCAGCTCGGCTAGATCGCGCAATTCGTCTGGCAGGAAGCCCTGGAGTTCCAGCGTAGTGAGGTTCAACTCCGTCGGCGCCGCCTGTGCGCGCGACATGACGAAAATCCGCGTGTGAGGATAGTCCGTCAAGAACGTGCGCAGTTGCCCCTCTACCCAAGATCGCCTCGCAGACTCGATTCGTTCGAAGCCATCGGCAATTAGCAGTAACCCTGCATCTCGTGCGATATCTCTCAGCCTGGCGACCGAGAACCCGGGTTTTTGCGCGGCCACCCGTTCAGCAAGGAATGCTTCGAGTTCATGCCCCGATTGGGTGAGATCTGGAAGGAATACATCGATCGGTAGAACTTCCGTAGATCCCTCCCACCGTCGCTCGATCGAGTCATACATGAGCGATCGAGCGAGTAGCGTCTTTCCGAACCCGGAGGCAGCGGTTATCAGCGCGCCGCGCCCCGGGAGGTCCAGCAACTCACGACTGTTCCATTCGTACAGGGTATCTCGTTCGCGCAGGCGTCGGGGGACAGCACTGGTCGCCGATGGCCTTGCGCGTTGATGCGCCGCCTGCTCGTAGGCACTGAGGTCGCGAGCCAGTAGATCAAACTGCTTGTACGCCAAGCCTCTACAATGATCCCGGAGCGCTTCAATTGACAGGATTCCCTCTATCGCACCGCGGTGCTGAGGAAGGTCTGTAATGTCGCATGCCAGTACGCGCGCGCTCTCGGACGTTGGCTGAAGCTGCCACACTTCGAGATGATGACCGTTGGTCAAGAGTAGAACGGGTGCACGAAGATGGAGTGCGTAAGACTCTCCTTGCTCCTTGCCCCCATCAAGAGGTTCGGTGGGATGTTTGCTCTCAACTACAATGAGAGAGGTTGCACGGCTGAAGGGTCTCTCAGCGTAGACGACGAAGTCCGCCTCTGGTTTCCGACCAGGGCGGCGCTGGCGCCCTTGCTGAAAGAGAACCGGCACCTTGGCAAGAATGTTGAGCCTATCGTGTCCGAGCGCTTCAAGGAACGGCAACACGAACCACGTTTCGACGGTCGCCTCATTCGTGGCGGATCGACGCGCAACCGTTGTCCAGAATTCGTCGACTACCTCTGACAAGCTTCCTCCGCAACATGTGTGCGCTCGACTAAGTTGAACAAACTCTTTGGCGGCGCGTCTAGGTGGAAACAGTCCGACCGCCCCCACCCATCTCGATCGTACAATTCGGGTTGGTCAACCTGATTGAAACCAGACGTTGCCAAAGGCAGCTTAGCGTCCGTTGCGGCCTCGGTCATTCATCGACGAAATGTCCGCTTCTCGTTTGAAGTCCCTAATAGCGGACAGTCTGCCACCGGCCCCGAACCGGCCATTCGTCGTCGTCGCAGCGAACTTCTGCTTCTCCCCATTAGGCGCCGTTAAGCGCCCAGCGATACTTCACGACGTTGCGCAGGACTTCGGGTCGGTCCCACTTCAATTCCAGCAGTTTCCGGTAGAACGGATCCTCCGCCACGCCGGGGAACATGTATTCAGGGGTCGGGCAGCGGTCGGTCTGGAAGTCCGGATAAAGGCTGATGATACAATCGATGTCCGTAATGGCAGTGTTCCGCTCGTGCGGACCGAACAACGGCAGTCCGCAGTGCTGGCGCAGGATGCTCTCGGGTCTGTGGGTGCGGAAGAAGTCGAAGTCCCGGATCATATACTCCATCTTGCGAATCGACGGCTACCGAAGGGGAACAGATAGATGATCCCCTGGTGCTCGCCCCTCGGCACAGGCTGGTAGAAGGCCTTGCCGTCTGAAGTGCGCCGGAGAAGAAGCCAATGGTGGTACCGCTCCCGGCGGTTAACCTCTGCGCGTATCCTCGGCGGCCACGAGTCGATGCAAGGCCTTGCGGGTAGAGAAATTGAAGGCGGCCATCCAAAGCTCGGGTCTGCCCAACGTCTTTGTGGACAGATAAAAAGTGTGTACCATCAGCCCTATCGCGGCGCGGCATTAATCCGATCGATCCAATGGTCGACGAAGTGCTCCAGCGCTCCGTCAGGCTCAGCCCGACTGACTTTATCGACGTCGATCCGACCATCGTTGAAAGCCATTGCCAGATCGATCCCGAAGCCAAGGATCTCTCTGGCCCGCTCGACGTTATGGAATCGGTATCCGCGTGGCAGATTGTAGCCAAGGGATTGCCAGGCGCGATAAAGCTCCTTGAGCAGTGCGCGTTTTGCGCATGTCTCGTAGCGCAGCATCCGATTGGTAAATTCGGTGTCGCTAAGCCTGAAGCGCTTCGGCACAAGCTGATCTAATGCGATGGCGAAGAGCAAGGCGCCGCCTGGTTGGCCGGAGGGGTGGCCAACCGTCGGCGCGAGCCGACGATCAAGTTCATCCTGCATGATGAGCACATCGCGGAAACGTAGGTGCTCCTCAAGCTTCTTCTGCTCATTCTCATCGACGGGGCCAACGACACGAAAACCGACGCGTTCGTCGATTACCACATCGTCGGGATGCGGCAGGAAGAACGGCGGCTCTTTGCCGGCGGCGAGCGCTGTGTGCATGGCGCTAGACGTCATCTCTTTATAATTTTTCGCCAATTCTATTTTTTCGCGGAGATAGATCGCCTCCTGTCGTTCGGTCGCCTGCGCCAGCTGGAGCGCGAGGCGTAGAGAGCGTGGATCGCCTTTGAGGGCCGATGCATTAAGCGCCCGAACCAAGGCCTGAGGCGTTGAAATCTCACTGACCGTATCGCCTTCGCGAATCCGGACGGTGCGCTGCATGCCTTCAAGGATTGCGCGATAGGTCGGCAGATCCGCCGGTGAAAGATCCGTGCTCTTGGCGCGAGGACCTCCGCTAGGATTGCCGGATGTGCCCTTCTGGAAACGGCTATGCTCAGGCGGCTTGCCATAACCTACTCCGTAAGCGACGTCCGCCTTCATGCGGCCGACGGCCTCGTTGGAAAGGGTCTTCGCTTTCTTCCCGCTCTCATCTCTGTCAGCCATGATGGGACCTCCGGCTCGAAGACCGGACAGGGCGCTTTGGCATTTCCCCTTCCAAACGCGCGCCAGCCGATTGGCGCTGGAGGGTCACCTCCTCAAAGGTACGGCCGTCAGCCTCAAGCGTTGCTCTCTTCCCGGTGAATGCTTCCCAGCGAGCGATTATGGTGTCGCAATAGGCTGGATCATACTCCAGGACACGGGCAAAGCGGCCGCAAGTCTCGGCGGCCATGAGCGTCGAGCCGGAGCCGGCGAAGATATCGAGCACCGTTTCGCCACGGCGCGAGCAGTCTCGTATTGCATCTGCGATGAGTGCGACTGGCTTCACGGTCGGGTGCATCGCCAGTTCCTCAGCCCTGTTTCCGCCGAGACTGCTGATGCCCGCATAATCCCAAACATTGGTGCGGTAGCGGCCCGTTTCCCCAAGCCCGAAGCTATTGGTGTGAGGACGACCACCCACCTTGAAGACGAAGATCAGCTCGTGCTTGGAACGGTAGAAGGTGCCCATGCCGCCATTGGTCTTGTTCCAGACGCAGAGATTCTTCAGTTCCGAGAAAGCGACCTCGCTGGCATTCAGCATCTCGCGCATGTGGCGCCAATCCATGCAGACGAAGGCGATTGCCCCATCCTTGGCCACTGCGGCGGCATTCCCCAGCGTCGTCGTCAGGAAAGCGGTGAACTCAGGCGCCGTCATCTCTCCCGACGCGAAAGCGAATTCGCGATGACGCACGGTGCCGAGCCCACTCACGTGACCATCGATCGGGACGTTGTAAGGTGGATCGGTGAAGATCAGGTCGATCTTCGCACCATCGACGAGCCGCTCGACATCCTGTCGCGACTGGGCGTCGCCACACAGGAGACGATGGCGGCCCAAGGACCATAGATCACCGGTTCTTGTAACCGCCGCTGACGTTACAGGCGGCACTTCATCAGCCGCGTCCGGAGTACCGGTTGCGGATTCACGCGCACGGTCGAGTGTGAAATCCACCTCAGCCAGGGAGAAGCCGGTGACGGTGACGTCGAACTCAAGGTCGATCAGCGCCTGCAGTTCGATGGCGAGGATCTCCTCGTCCCACCCGGCATTCAGCGCGAGTTTATTGTCTGCCAGCACGTAGGCCCGGCGCTCCTCGGCGGACAAATGCGACAGTCGCACCACCGGTACGGTCCCAAGCCCAATCTGCCTGGCGGCAAGCACGCGTCCATGTCCGGCAATGATCTCATCATCGTCGCCGACCAGCACGGGATTGGTGAACCCGAAGCGCCGAATGCTCTCGGCAATCTGAGCGATTTGCTTCTTGGAATGGGTACGAGCATTGCCCGGGTAGGGACGCAAAGCCCCGATGGGTCTCATCTCAATGGTGGGTGCAGAAGTGTTCACAAACGTCGCTCCAGCGCTGCTGCTTCGATCGTGCCAAGGGAAATCGAAGAGAACAGTGAGGGAACGCGAGGTGATTGCAAGTGCCCGCAAACCCATGACAGGGCTGAAAAAAGCCTTCGAAAACGGGTTTCAAATTCCGCCAGTTCTTAAAGGGCTCTTAAAGGCCTCTTACAGACCTCTTCAAAGCTCTTAGGACCAAACAGGCTTCCAAATCGTCGCCTTCGGCAGCGATCACGAACGCGTGATGCCTGCTCCCAGCTTCGCCAACGGGTCTGCTCCCAAATGCGGGTCGCATGGAATCGCATCACACGGAAAACGAGTCGCCAGCCCAATACCTTTTTACCTCCAGAGTTTCGGATATCGACTTCAACAGGAAATCGAGCATTGCTAGCCCTACGCGTTATCCACGAAGCGTCGGAAGCAATGCTATGGCGACCCTTAACGTCGAAGGCCTCACGCTCCAGGTGATATATGCCGCCATTGATGGGGGAGACATCCACTACGAGATCAGTCTCCAGTGGAACGGCCAATCCGTGCTCAACACCGATATATTGAAGCGAGAGGCATTCAGGGTCGGGCACCCGCTGGGGTGGGTTTCTGCCCTAAACGGAGAGCCGTGCGCGCTCCTTCCGTTCCTGCGAAAAGTCGTCGACGAGGATGAGGCCGACTATTTCGAGACCATGGATTTAAGTCTCATTATCGCCGCCTACCCCCGCTCGGATTTCCCATTTCTGCCATCCCACTGGCGTCTTATCCCTAAGGACACAGATGACGCGATGGAAGTCGACCAGACGGTGGCTGTCGCGGCGGGAGCCGCATCCGAAGACTTCATCGAACTGATGATCTTCGTGGATGCCTTTAATTTTAAAGGGGCGCCGTACCCATCGGGAATAGGGGCAGGGATCAGGATGTCGCCGACCCGCAGCGATCTGTCGACATTCTACGACGACTTGAAATCAGAGTACGACGCTTTCCTCACGTCCTACGATGCCGTGGACGTGCATCGCTATCTGTAAAGCAGCGCCGACGCGAGCACAGCGGTGTTGCCAACATCAGCCAGCGCGATGAGATATCGCTCACTGCGGCACGCTGCGTCCTCACCGCAAAGACGTCCCATCAACCGGACCAGGCCTCCCGCAAAAGCGCGACAGGGAACCGCTTCGCGACAGTCACTTGAACGGAAACGGCAATGCGGTCCCGTGCGGCGCCGGCGTGATCCGCGCTCGAGCAATTCCGTCCCGGATAATAACAATCGAATCCCGCACGGCGACAATGCTGCTTCCCTGTTTGGGTTGCGAATGGCTTTCAATCAAGGAACCGCGTGTCCGACGATTTAGACCCAACTCACTGAAAGAACAGGATTCTCTGCGCGCCGTGCCGTGCGGGCTGACGTTCCTTGTTTTCTCCCGTAACAGGGAACCTCGCAGAGACAGGTTCGCCGACGACTACTCCCTCCGCCAAATTTTTCTAAGTCGTTGATTCTTATGTGATAAATCGACGATTGATTTGCGCTACCCCACCGCATACCCCACCTTCCGACAGGCATTACCGCGAATTGGGGCAAACTTTCCCGAACGGAAAAGGCGGTGAGCCTGTAGCCCCCGCCCGTTGTCTGTCATCGATAGCCCTGTATGGGCGTCAGTCGTCGTCTTCGTCATCCGGCGGCTAGGCGACTACAGGAATTCGGCTACCTTGAATTTGCCTGACGAGTAGCGTCAACGGGTCGGCAAAGCTGAACGGCCGGACTAGTGGCAAGGCTGAGGCGCAGTGATCTCGGCCACGCTGTACGCGACGGATGTCTGATAAGCAGTTTAGCCTGCTGCCGGGGTAGGCGATGATTTCTCTGGTGGGCAGTTCTCATTTCTCTTGCCGGGCCCTCGGGGCATTGCCGGCGAGTGAACGCGATTATCATGACCTGATCCCCCGCACGTCGAGTAATGACGGGATGCCGTCGAGAAGACGTCTCGATCCATCCTGAAACCGCCCTCGTGGCTGATGGCTGGTGGAATGAGGGCAATGGGAGCCGCGGGGGTGCTTCTGGCGAAGAGAACAACTGAGGCCGGCGACACCTTCATTCGGGTTGTGTCGAGCCCGCAGAGCAATGCTTGACCGCCTCTCACTTCTCCAGCCTACCGCTTCGCATCAGTCGCAGGGTGTAGGCATAGAAGTGACTGACCAATGATGGCCCTTACTCCCGCCTTCCGGTCAAACGCGTCATCTCCGGCCTTCCTTCCATAAAGGGCGGCGTCCAACGCGGCGGTCTCGCATCCGCTCACCGGCAGGCCGAGGTCGCGCCGGCGGCGGAGATAGGCTTCGGCCGCGCGGCGAAGGGCGAAAAGGTCTCCGGAGCGGGCCGCGCGCTTTAGCCGCCGGCGCGTCGGATCGACGGGGGAAAGCCGTCGAAGCGTGAGTAGGAGATGCGCCCTTCGGCGCGGCGCCAGCCCGGGGATGCACAGGGCGAGCCCGGTCAGGATCCCGAGGACCGCGGCTATCACACCCAGCCCCGCTTCCGAAGACGGCAGCCGGCCCGTGCCGCTTCGATTGTCGTGGAAGCTGGCATAGCCGAAGGGGAGCGCGGGGATTTCCGCGTTTCGCATCTCGCGGGTCACCGTGTCGAACCACGCGATGGAGACAGGCGGCAGCACGCCGGGTTCTCCCGTCTTGGGGCGCAGATGCCATTCCCACACCAGCGTCGTCACCGGGCCGGTGGGCGTCGGCAGCATCTCGCGCTGCTCCGGTGCGGCGAAGCTGATCAGCCAGGGCTCGCGAAGGACAGGGCGCGGCGGCAGCCTATGCGGCAGAGCGCCATCCGCTTTCAGCGTGACACGACGGACCAGGGTCTCGCCGTCCCGCAGCGCGCCGGGTGCAGCCGAGAGAGTGTCCTCCATCGTCAGGGTGCGCGCCGACAGCGGCGTTCCCGCGCCGGGATAGGGAGCGACGGCAAGGCTGACCTGTGGCGCCGTCACGTCGAGCGGCGCGCGCAGGTTGTTCTCATCGACCACGGTGAGACGATGCGTCACCGGGCCGATCGCGAGGGTTCCGGCGTGACGAGGGAAGACGGCGAGATGCCGTTCGAACACCCGGACGGTGCGCCCTTCGATCTCCTCGTCGCGCCACTGGTCGCGCGCCAGCTGCAGCCAGTCATAGTCCTCCGAACCGGGGAACGTCAGCGTCTCCAGCGCAATCCGGCTGGTGTATTCGCCCCTCAGCGTCACCGGGATCATCTCGCCGACGACCGGGCGCACGCCCGCCGGCAGCAGCAGGCGCAGGCCATCCCCATAGGCGTCACCGGCGATGAGAAGCAGGAACAAGCTGGCCCACCTCACCATTTCTCGCCCTCCGCGGGCCGCAGCAGGCCGAGCCCGGCGCGCCGCTCATATTCCTTGCGCAGACGCAGGCGCAGGAATTCGCCGGGATCGTCGGCCAGCGTCTCAAGCCACGCATCCGAGGCCACGAAGCCGCGGGCCTCGATCGGCTTCTTCCAGGCGGGATCGGGCGTGCCGGCTATGACCGGTGCGTCCGTCGGCGCGCCGGGGGCGAGACCGCCGCCGCCCGGCAAGCGACCCGGCACGGTGGATTCGCCCGTTGTCTTGGGCACCATCGCGTCGACCAGATCGCGCAGCCGGCGCGCCTCGTCATCGGACGGGTTGGCGAAGAGTACGGCGTCGAAATAGGCAACGGAGAGCGCATGCTGTCTCGTGGCGGCGAGCGTCAGCGCGCGATTGAAGGTCTGGCTGCGCCCGGCGTCAGTGAAGGCGGCGTGCGCCGCAGCGTAGTCGCCCGCCCGGTACAGGGCGAGCCCCCGTGCCGCCGTGTCGTCCAGCCATCGGGCGGCCGCGCCGGGCGCTCCGCTGTGCAACAGAAGGCGTCCCCAGGCGGCAGGGCCGGCGAGGAGCACGCAGGCGAGCCCGACCGCGGCAACGAAAGCGAGACGCAGGCGCAATGCAGAATTCATGCGCGCCTCCGGAACAGTCCCAGCAGCGGCAGTCCCGCCAGCGCCGCGAGATAGGGACCGAGATCGCGGAACGCCAAGGTCGAGAGTGCCGGATCCCGCTCCAGCGTGCCCCGCTGCGAGAGGCGGCGGAGAACGGCGGAGGGGGCCCGGGCAGGAGCGGCGAGGCTTCCCAGCGCCTCAAGAGCCGCCGCATCGGTCGCGCCGCCCGCGGGCCCGGTCAAGGTGAGCACGGAAAGCCGCACACCATCGCTGGCGAGACGTTCCGCCTCCGCCTGGGCGGCGCCGTCGACGCCCCCGCCATCGGAGATCAGCACGAGATCGGCATCCCGGCTCGCGTGCAGCATCTGCCGCGCCAGCGCCAGCGCACTGGCGGGGCGGCTGCCACCGTCCGGCATCGTGTCGCGGGCGAGCACGGCGATCTGGCTCTCCAGCGTCGCGGGATCCGCCGTGGGAGCCGCCACCTCATAGGCCTCGCCGGAATAGAGCAGCATCCCGACCGGCCGGCCGGACGCGGCCGTCAACAGAGCGGCGGCAGCGGCCTGCGCATCGGCAAGGGCCGGGCCTTCAGCAACAGACGGCGACATGTCGAGGGCGATGAGAACCGCTCCGCTGCCCGCAAGCACCGGCGCATCCGCGCGCGGCACGGCGGGACCGCACAGGCCGAGGCAAAGCAGCGCCGCCGACGCCAGCAGGGCTATGCCCCGGCGCCGCCCCCCTCCCCGCATGTGCCCAAGCGCCCGCATCGCCTCAAACATCACTGGCGGCATCACCTGTTCCCAGCCGCCGGCGGCGGGGCCGCGCCGCCACTGCCACAACGCAAGGACGACGAGCGGCGGCACGGCAAGCAGCCACCAGGGACGCAACAGGACGAGCTCGCTCATCTCCGCCTCCACGCGGCGAGCAGCAACACTAGCGCCAGCGCCGCGCCGCCGGGCCACATCCAGAGCGGGCGCCAGTAGCGCAGCGGCGGGCGCTGCATCGGGTTCGGCTCAAGTTGATCCAGCGTCGCGGCCATGGCTTCGAGATCCGCCAGGCTGCGCACCCGGAAGCTGGTGCCCCCTCCGACCTTGGCGATCTCCCGCAAGGCAACGGCGTCCACGGCATCGCGCGAGGCGGGCTGATCCGCGAGATCCTCGGGGCCAAGCGCGATGGTGTGGACCCGCACCCCATGGCCGGCCGCAAGGCGCGCGACATCCGTCGCCTGAACCTTGCCTGATGTATCCACCCCGTCCGAGAGCAGGACGACGACCTTTGTGGTGGCCTCGCTCCCCATGATCCGCCGCGTCGCCAGCCCCAGCCCATCCGATATGGCAGTGGAGCGGCCCGAAATGCCGATCTGGGCGACCTCGATGGCGCGGGCCACGGAAGCGACGTCGAAGGTCGGCGGCTGCGCGACATAGGCCCGGTCGCCGAAGATCACCAGCCCGATCCGGTCGCCCTGACGCGCCGCGACGAAGCGGGCGGCGACGCGCTTGACCGCCTCCAGTCGCGAGAGCGGCTTGCCGTCGAGAACGAAATCCTCTTTCAGCATGCTGCCGGAGAGGTCGAGGGCCAGCAGGATCTCGCGTCCCGAAGCTGTCACCAGCTCGCGCGTCGCCGCGACCTGCGGACCGGCGAGTGCCGCTACCAGCGCGATCCAGGCCGCGACGAGAATTGCCTGTCCGGTCCGATCCTCGCCGCCACGCGCCGGCAGTGCCGCGGCAAACGTGCCGGGCGCCACCCGCAGCGCGGTTCCCCCCCGCGCCCGCGCCATGGGAAGAAGACGCGCAAGCAGGGGGACGGGAAGCAGCAACAGCGCCAGAGGAAAGGCGAGACTTACGGATGGCATCATCGCCGTGCCCGCCTCGCCTTGAATGCGATGCGCTCGACGGCCTCCGGCGACAGCGGCGGCGCGCTGCCATAGGCCATGGCGCGCAGCTCGTCCGGCAGATGGCCGAGAAGACGGCCGATCGCCAGCGCCCGCTCCTGCGGCGGCATCCCCCGGGTGGCGCGGATGAGTGCGCGCCGCGAGGGCCGGCGTGCGAGGAAGGGCATCGCCAGAAGCGCCAGCAACGCCGCCAGCAGTAGCCCCATGCCGAACAGGAGCAGCAGATCGGCAGCATTCACCTGCATCAGCGACGGCGGCAGGCGACCTTCCGGCAAGGCCATGATGAGCTCAGCCTGCGTCATGATCGACGACCTCAAGGCTGACATTCAGCGGCCGGAGACGCTGCGCCAGCGCGGCGCGGTCGAACGGCCGCAGCTGCGCAAGGCAGGTGAGCGCCCCGGCCTGAATGGGCAGCGCACCTTCGGGCGGCGCCGTCTCGATCGTGTCCAACGGCAACAGGACCCGGACCTGACGGCGGCGGGCGAGCCGGGCCAAAGCGGGCTCGTCTTCTGGTGCGAGGCCCTCCGGCCCCGTGGCGATCAGTACGTCACCACCGGGTGGGCAGAGGCGCGCGGCACGCACGAGCGCCTCCTCCAACGAAGGCGCCCCACCGCCGCCCCCGAGCGCCTGGTCGTGGCGGCTGGCGAGCATATGGCTGATGCGGACCATCTGCGGGACGCCACCGGCCAGCGGGACCGCCGCCACGCCCTCTGCGTTGACGCTGATCGCGGCCAGCGAAGCCCCCCGCAGCACGGCCTGCCATCCTCGCCGCGCCGCAAGCCGCGCCGCGCGCACCGAGCGCAGCGATGCGCCGGTGCCCCACAGCATCGGCGGCCGGAAATCGACGATCAGCAACAGCGTGTCGTCCCGATCCTCATGAAAGGTGCGGATATGCGGAATGCCGGTGCGGGCGGTGGCGGAAGGGTCGAGGCGGCGGGCGTCATCGCCCTCGGCAAAGGCGCGGATCTCACGCAGATCCATTCCCGCGCCCGGCGCCCTCGTGGGAGCGGCACCCGGCCGACGTGAAGCCGGCTGGGTTCGCCTATTGCCCGGTGCCCCCTCGCGCAGCGCCAGCAATTCGCGGGCATCCAGCCGAATGCCCGGCGCCTCAAGCGCGGGGCTCACCATGGCTCGACCAGGCGCAGGATGTCAGCGACGAGCGAGCGCCCGCTGCGTCCCTCACCGATCGCCGACCAGCTCGGTATCAGCCGGTGGGCAAGCGCGTCCGGCGCAAGAGCGATGACATCTTCCGGCAGCACATAATCGCGCGCCCGGAGCCAGGCGCGCGCCTGCGCGGCTACGGCCAGCGCCAGCGTGCCACGTGGCGAGACGGGATGCTCCACCCATTGCGCCACGGCGCCGCCGGGCCGAGATGCCATGACCAGCCGGACGATGAAGTCCTTCAACGCGGGCGCCAGATGCACCCGTGCCACCTCCTCCTTCGCGGCTCGAAGGGCATCGACCGAGAGCGGGAGGGCGACAAAGGCCAGGACTTCGATCCGCTCGGCAGAGACGAGATCAAGGATGGCGCGCTCCTGCTCGGCCTGCGGAAGGCGAAGCGAGAGATGGAGCAGGAACCGGTCCATCTGCGCCTCCGGCAGCGGAAAGGTGCCCTCGTGCTCGATCGGATTCTGGGTGGCGACGACCATGAAGGGATCGGGCAGGGGTCGACTGACGCCGGCGCTCGTCACCTGGCCCTCGGCCATGGCCTCAAGCAGCGCCGACTGCACCTTGGGCGGGGCGCGGTTGATCTCATCGACCAGCACCAGCGCGTGGAACAGGGGGCCGGGCACGAAGTCGAAGCCGCCGCTCTCGGGTCGGAACACCTGCGTCCCCGTGAGGTCCGAGGGCAGCAGGTCCGGCGTGCACTGGATCCGCGCATGGCTGCCGGGAAGATGAGCGGCGAGCCGCTTGACCGCGCGCGTCTTGGCAATGCCCGGTGGCCCCTCGATCAGCACATGACCGCCGGCAAGAAGGGCGATCAGCAGCCGCTCCACCAACTCTTCATGGCCTATCAGCCCGGCAGCGACGGCGGCGCCAAGCTGCGCAACCGGATGGCTCATCTCGTTCATGCGGCGGGCTTCCCGTGCCAGAGGCTTCACCGGTGAGCATGGGATGGCCCGGCGTGGGCCGCCAGAGAGGGCTTCCCTTCCGATCCGGGAAGATCGCCCGGGTCAGAGCGGCAGGCGGGCAACCGCGCGCATGCCGTCTTCGACCGGGGCCAGCTCAAAGCTGCCGCCGAGTGCGTCGACCCGTTCGCGGATGCCAAGCAGGCCGTAGCCATCGTCGATCGCGCCATCATGGCGGGGGGAGCCGTCATCGGTGGCGGTCAGCGTGATGGCGTCGCCGACCTCGATGTGCAGAGCGACCTGCCTCGGGGTGCCGTGCCGAATGGCGTTGGTCACGCATTCCTGTGCGATGCGGTAGAGGCTGAGCGCAAGGCCGTCCGGCACGGCGTCGATCGGGCCGGCGAACCTTAGCTCGAAACGTACCGCCGGCATGCGCGCGCGCCAGTCGGCGACCATGCGCTCCAGTGCCGGGCGCAGGCCCAGATCATCGAGGTCCGGCGGTCGCAGCCGGGCCAGTTCGGCCCGCAGGCTGTCCATCATCTGGCCGGAGATCTCGGCAATGCGGGCCCCGTCCTGCGCCGTGCTTTCTCCCGACTGAGCAATCGCCGCTGCCATGGCGCGGGTCGCCGTGAGGCACTGGCCAAACTCATCGTGCAGCTCGCGCGCCAGCGCCCGCCGCTCACTCTCCTGCACCGAGAAAAGCCGCCGTGTCAGTTCGGCACGCATCGCCTGCGCCTCCTGCAGCGCCACCGCCGTGTCGTTCACGGCGCGGCTCAGCCGGTCGAATTCCGCCACCTTGAGACGCGGCAGGCGGGCGGCGAAGTCGCCCCGCTGCAACCGCTCGATACCGCGCAACAAGAGCCCGAACGGCGCCAGCAGGCGGATCATGAGCAGGCCGGTCAGCAGCGCGCCGCCAATGGCCATGCCGACGGCCACCCGCATCAGGTCACCCGTGCGGGCCCAGGCGCGGGTGACGATGACGCTGGGATCGGCAATGGCGGTCACATAGGCGTCGGAGACGTAGCGGGCGCGCACCGGCACGGCGACCGGCCCCGGCACCAAGCCAAGCCGGTTTGCCAGCCAGACGAACCAGTCCGGCGGCGTGGCTGCCGCCAGATAGGGCCCGCAGCGTCGCTGTATCGGCTGGTCGCGAGGGCCAAGTTCGACGCAAATGCCCGGCGCGATGAGGCTCCAGGCCGGAAACTGCTGCCAGTCGCGAAAGACCGGGGTTGGCGCCACGCCGCCGAAGGCCAGCCCCTCGAAACTGGGTCGGGCGGCGATGGCGTCGGAAACGAGGGTGGCGGTCGTCTGTGCGTCACGTCGCGCCGCGTTCGCCGTGTCCCACAGCACCCACCCCGCCGCGACGATGACGGTGAGCAGCCCCGCGGCCAGCACCCGCATGACGAGCTGCGGGAGAAGGCCGCGCATCACAGGACGGGCACGAGGCCGGCGCGCTGCGCCTTGAGCACGAGGTCGGCATCGCCCGACGCGCCCAGCTTGGCCCGGATCTGCGACAGGTTGTTCTGAACCGTCTTGGACGAGAGGTTGAGGTCGCGGGCGATGGCACGGCCGTTCATGCCCCGCATCAGCATCAGAAGAATGTCCCGCTCGCGCGGGGTGAGACCGGCGGTCGGGTCGTCCTCAACCATTGTTCGAGCGAATTCCTGCGCCACGTCCGTGGACAGTGCGCGCCGCCCGCCCATCACCGTTGCGATGGCACGGACGAGTTCGTCCGGCGGACTGGACTTCGAGACGAAGCCGCGCGCTCCGGCAGCCATAGCCTTCTGAGCGAAGACGGCACCCTGATGCATCGAAACGATGATGATCCGCGCTTGGGCATCGTCGGCGAGGATCGCCTCCACCGCTGAAAAGCCTCCCCCGCCCGGCATGGAGAGATCCATCAGCACGATGTCCGGCCGGTGCTCGGCAAAAGCTGCCAGCGCAGCATCGCCGTCGCCGGCCTCGGCCACCACAGAAAGCCCCGGCTGGCGTCCGAGCAGGCGGCGATAGCCCTCGCGCACAATCGGATGATCGTCGACCAACAGAATTCGGATCGGGTCCATGGGCGGACGATAGCGCGGGCCGCTCGGTGGACCAATAGCGGCGCCGCCGCTGGCCCATCACAGCCCTCTCACCGGAGACCTAGCGACGTGCGCCTTCTGCTGGTGCGCATCGGTCGGTTCGGGCGCAATCCGCCCCTCGCAGAATTGCTTTAGGAGAGCAGCAAAGTATCGCAGTGGCGGATTCTAACGCGAAGAAGCCGCCATCAACACAATTAACCGATCTCGTCGTGTGCTAGCAGAGAAGCCGAGCAGAAGCGTCGCCGCCGCGGCGAGAGCCTCGGCGCGCAAGTCTTGATCGCGAACTTCACCGGCAGTCCAGAACGACAGGACGCCGCGAAAGGCGTTGGCCAATTGTTCAGGCAGAACAGAGCGGGCCAGCGCCAGGTGCTCCTTCATCAGGCCGGTTCCATCACCTAACGCCGCTGCCCAGAGCGCCCGCGAACGCTCCCGGATGTCGCCCGCCGTTGTACCTGGTGCGCCGATCGCGCCCATAACCGCCCGGTTGACCGCCGGATTTTCGATCATCACCCCCACGGCGATCGCCACGACCTCCAGCACTCTTTCCGTGGCGTCGGCGGATAGCTCGGCCGCGGCGGCCCGTTCGTGCATCTGATCGATCCGCGCCGCCGACAGCGCCCGCATGATCGAAAGCTTGTCGCCGAACTGGTTGAAGGGGGTAGCGAAGCTGACGCCGGCCGCGGCTGCCAGGTCGCGCATCGAGAACTCCGCGGTCCTCTCGGCCAACAGACTTTCGGCCGCGGCCAGTACTCGCTCGCGCGTGGATAGTGCCAGGTGGGAGGGGGGCTTGCGCGCGCTCATTGCAGAATTATATCATGATATAAATTATGGGCAATTTCCGGAGCGTGCTGATGACCATTCCCGCAAGCAAGACCTTCCTCATCACGGGCGTGAGCTCTGGCCTCGGCCGCGCATTCGCCGCAAGCGCGCTGGCAGCCGGCCATACGGTGGTTGGTACGGTTCGCCGCCAAGAGGATGCCGATGCCTTTGCCGCGCAAGCCGACAAGGCACATGCGCTGCTGCTCGACGTCACGCACTACGACGCGGCGCCGGTCGCCATCTCCCAGGCCGAGACGATGGCGGGACCGATCGACGTGCTGGTCAACAACGCGGGCTACGGTCATGAAGGCGTCCTCGAAGAGTCCTCTATCGCCGAGCTTGAACGACAATTCGCCGCCAATGTCTTTGGCGCCGTTGCGATGATGAAGGCTGTGCTGCCCGGAATGCGGGAGCGTCGGCGCGGGCACATCGTCAACGTCACCTCGATGGGCGGCTTCATCACCATGCCCGGCATCTCGTTCTACTGTGGAAGCAAGTTCGCGCTCGAGGGAATATCGGAGTCCCTTGGCAAGGAACTGAAAGGACTGGGCATCCACGTTACCACCATCGCCCCTGGTCAGTTCCGAACTGAATGGGCTGGCCGCTCCATGGAGCGTACACCACGAAGCATCGCCGATTACGATGCGGTCATGAACCCAATTCGCGCAGGACGGCAGGCCAAGAGTGGGAACCAGCCGGGCGACCCTGCCAAGGCGGCGCAGGCGCTGCTGACGCTGGTGGGATCCGACAATCCGCCGACCCGGCTGTTTCTGGGAGAAGACGCGCTCGCTCTGGCCTCGCAGAAGCTGGAAGCGATGCGTTTGGAGATTGAGGCATGGCAGGGTGTGTCCCGTTCAACCAGCTTCGACGCTTAGCTCCCCTTGCGAGCGGAAATACCACGTTGGCGACTCGGACCTCGAGGTCGGGGGGAGCGGAATTCCCTGCGCTTGCCAGCGCCGTGGTCACCTACCTGACCTTCTTCTGTAGTTCGCACACCTGCAGTTCGAGCTGCCGAATCCGGCGCTCAAGCAGGTCGATGTCGTCATAGTTCATCGCCTGCTCCCATTGGCGTAGCCTCTCGCGCCAGCCTCGCCAGGTCGCCTTCGCGAACAGCCGCTGCCATGCCGATTTTGTCATGCGGCCTCCTTTGTCGTGCGCCTATAGCGACGCCCTTATTGCCTGGGCTGGGGACCGGGAGGAGCCGCAGCCGTCTGATTCATCACGCTGTCGGCTGCGGCCTCTAGGAACTGCCTCGACATCTCCTTGTCGTTGACCGCGCGCGCGAGCAGCACGGCGCCGACCATGGTGGCGAGAACGGCCATGGCCTTGCTATTTGCCTGGCCGCCCTCCGATCCCTCGGCGTCAGCCTCGCCGATCCAGCCGCCGACCAGGGCGAGATACTCCTTGAATCCGCCTTCGAACGAGGCCCGCACATCCGGTCCCTGCCGGGCCGCATCCGAGCCGAGGGCGACGACCGGACAGCCCTCCGCCCTTTCGGCGCAGTGAGCCTCGCTGAGATAAAAATCGACCACGGCGGCGAGTGGATCATCAGGTCGGGAGGCGGCGGCGGCGGACCAGCGGCCGAGAGCCTCCTGCAAGGCGCGCCGGGAAGCCTGCGCGACCAGATCCTCTTTGGAGTCGAACTGTTTGTAGAAGGCGCCCTGCGTCATGCCGGCGCCAGCCATCAGGTCTTTGAGCCCGATGCCGTCAAAGCCGTGCTCCCGGAAGAGACGGCTTGCCACATTAATCACCGTCTGCCGGTTCTCCTCCGCCTGGACGCGACTGACCCGCATGGCTGACCCCCTGAATTTAGATTGCGTTTGATTTCTATATCGAATATAGCAATCAAATGCAATCTAATTTGACAGGGCGGCGGCCATGAACAAGAAGCCCATTCTCGTGCTGGCAGGTGGACTGATCGCTGTGGCCGGCGTTGGCGCCATCGTCGCGCTGTCGCTTTCCTCGCCTCACGCGGGGCCCGTGAGTGATCCCCGGCAGGACGCGCCCCTCGTCCGCGTGGCGAGCGCCGCGCCGGTGAAGGGCGTCGAGCGCGGCTTCACCGGGCTCATCGAGGCGCGGGTGCAGAGCAATCTCGGCTTCCGCGTGCCCGGCAAGATCGTCGAACGGCTCGTCGATGTCGGTCAGACCGTCAAGACCGGCCAGCCCTTGATGCGGATCGACGACACCGACCTGCGCCTTGCCCTGACCGCCAAGCGCAACGCCGTGGCTGCCGCCCGCGCGGTGCTGGTTCAGGCGAGCGCGGACGAAAAGCGCTACGCCGCGCTCGTAAAGGGTGGCCTCGCCGCAACCCCTCAGCGTTATGAACAGGCCAAGGCCACGCTGGACACCGCGCAGGCGCAGCTCGACGCGGCGCAGGCGGACGCCGATGTCGCCGAGAACGAGGCCACCTATTCCACGCTGACGGCCGGCGCGGACGGCACCGTCGTCGCCACGCTCGGCGAGCCCGGGCAGGTCGTCGCTGCGGGCCAAAATGTCGTCCAACTGGCCCATGCCGGGCCGCGCGAAGCCGTCGTTGCGCTTCCCGAAACCATCCGCCCGGCGCTGGGGTCGTCGGCCAGGGCCAGCGTCTATGGCAGCACGGGCACGCCCAGCACGGCGCGGCTGCGGCAGATTTCCGATGCTGCCGATCCCCAGACACGCACCTATGAAGCGCGTTACGTGCTCGATGGCCCGGCGGCTTCGGCGCCGCTCGGCTCGACCGTGACGATCACCATCGCCAGCGGCGAGGATCAGCCGGCCGTGACCGTTCCCATCGGCGCGGTGCTGGACGATGGCGCGCGCACCGGCGTCTGGGTCGTCGATCGCGCCTCGTCCTCCGTGCGCTTCGTCCCGGTCGAGATCAAACGCCTCGGCGGCGAGGAGGCCACCCTCACCGGCGTCGCGCTCGGCGCGGAAGTCGTGGCGCTGGGCGCGCATCTGCTGAAGGACGGCGCGACCGTGAGAACGGCCGCCCGGACCGAAGGAGCCGCCCCATGAGCTTCAATCTCTCCGCGCTCGCGGTTCGCGAGCGGGCGGTGACCCTGTTCTTCATCGTCCTTCTGGCCGCCGCGGGCGTCTACGCCTTCGTCAAGCTCGGCCGGGCGGAAGACCCGTCCTTCACCATCAAGACGCTGACCGTCACGGTGGCATGGCCGGGCGCCACCGCCCGCGAGATGCAGGATCTCGTCGCCGAGCCGCTGGAAAAGCGCATTCAGGAACTGACCTGGTATGACCGGGTCGAGACCATCGCCCGCCCCGGCTTCGCCTATCTGACGGTCACGCTGAAGGACAACACGCCCCCCTCGGCGGTCGAGGAGGAGTTCTATCAGGCGCGCAAGAAGCTGGGCGACGAGGCGCGCAATCTGCCGCCCGGCGTGCTCGGCCCCTTCGTCAATGACGAGTTCTCCGATGTGAGCTTCGCCCTCTATGCCCTGAAGGCCAAGGGCATGCCGATGCGCGAGCTGGCGCGGCAGGCGGAGGTGATCCGGCAGGATCTGCTGCATGTGCCCGGCGTGAAGAAGATCAACATTCTCGGCGAACGTCCCGAGCAGATCTTCGTCGAGTTCTCCTACGCCAAGCTCGCCACCCTCGGCGTGTCGGCGCAGGACATCGCGAGCGCCCTTCAGCGGCAGAACACCGTCACCCCCGCCGGCTCGATCGATACGCGCGGGCCGCAGGTCTTCATCCGCTTCGATGGCGCCTATGACAGCCTCGAGGCCATCGCCAATACGCCGATCGTGGCCGGCGGGCGCACGCTCAAACTGTCCGATGTCGCCGAGGTGCGTCGCGGCTATCAGGATCCCG
This sequence comes from Ancylobacter radicis, assembly GCF_018449475.1. Lineage (GTDB taxonomy): Bacteria > Pseudomonadota > Alphaproteobacteria > Rhizobiales > Xanthobacteraceae > Ancylobacter > Ancylobacter radicis. Next base: position 241,022 of record NZ_JAHCQH010000015.1, read on the forward strand.
AGACCTACATCATCCGCCATGACGGCGAACCCGCCATCATGCTGGCGGCGGTGATGCAGCAGGGCTGGAACGGGCTGGAACTCGGCAAGGCGCTTGAAGACCGCTCCAGCGCGATCGCCGCCACGCTGCCGCTTGGCATGACGCTCGCCAAGGTCAGCGATCAGGCCGTCAATATCGACGCGGCCGTCGGCGAGTTCATGCTGAAATTTGTCATGGCGCTCGGCGTCGTGCTGTTCGTGAGCCTCGTCGCCCTCGGCTGGCGCGTGGGCATCGTCGTCGCGCTTGCGGTGCCGCTGACGCTGGCCGTGGTCTTCCTCATCATGCTGGAGACCGGCCGCTTCTTCGACCGCATCACGCTGGGCGCGCTGATCCTGGCACTCGGCCTGCTGGTCGACGACGCCATCATCGCCATCGAGGTGATGGTGGTGAAGATGGAAGAGGGCATGGACCGCATCCAGGCCGCCGCCTATGCCTGGAGCCATACGGCGGCGCCGATGCTGTCGGGCACGCTGGTGACCATTATCGGCCTGATGCCGGTGGGCTTCGCCGCCTCCGCCGCCGGCGAGTATGCCGGCAACATCTTCTGGGTCGTCGCCTTCGCGCTCATCGTCTCCTGGATCGTCGCCGTGGTTTTCACCCCCTATCTCGGGGTCAAGATGCTGCCGGATATCAAGCCGGTCGAGGGCGGCCATCACGCGATCTACAACACGCCGAACTATCGGCGCCTGCGCGCGGTGATCAAATTCACCGTGCGGCACAAATTCATGACCTGCGCCGTGGTGGGCGTCGCCATGGGCCTTTCCGTCATGGGCATGGGCGCGGTCAAGCAGCAGTTCTTCCCGACCTCCGACCGTCCCGAAGTGCTGGTCGAGGTGCGCCTGCCGGAAGGCACGAGCATCGAAACCACCACGGCCGCCGTGGAAAAGATCGAGCGCTGGCTGAGGGAGCAGCCCGAGGCGAAGATCGTCACCAGCTATATCGGCCAGGGCGCGCCGCGCTTCTTCTTCGCCATGGCGCCGGAACTGCCCGATCCGTCCTTCGCCAAGATCGTGGTGCTGACGCCGAATGCCGAGGCGCGCGAGGCGCTCAAGCATGAGCTGCGCGCGGCCATCGCGGAAGGGCTGGTCCCGGAAGCCTTTGTCCGGGTCACGCAGCTCGTCTTCGGACCCTACACGCCGTTCCCGGTCGAGTTCCGCATCATGGGGCCCGATCCGGCGGAACTTTACCGCATCTCCGAGCAGGCCCTCACCCTCATGAACGGCATCCCGGACGTCCGGAACGCCAATCGGGATTGGGGCAACCGCTCGCCTGTGCTGCGCTTTGTTCCCGACCAGGATCGGCTCAACCTGATCGGCCTCTCGCCCACGGAGGCCGCCCAGCAGATTCAATTGCTGCTTACTGGCATTCCCGTCACGCAGGTGCGCGAGAACATCCGCAACGTGCCCGTGGTGGCGCGAAGCGCCGGCGACAACAGGCTCGATCCGTCGCGGCTGGCCGACTTCTCGCTGATGAGCCGGAACGGTCGTCAGATTCCGCTCGACCAGATCGGCCGCTCGGAGATCCGGTTCGAGGAGCCCATCCTGAAGCGCCGCGACCGCATGCCCGTCATCACTGTCCGTGCCGATGTCAATGAAGCGACGCAGCCGCCTGAGGTCTCCCAGCAGGTGATGCAGGCACTCCAGCCGCTGATCGCCTCGCTGCCCGTCGGCTACCGCATCGAGATGGCCGGGAATATCGAGGAATCCATCAAGGCCAATGTCGCCCTCGTGAAGATCTTCCCCCTGATGATCGCGGCCATGCTCATCGTCATCATCCTGCAGGTCCGCAGCCTCTCGACCATGACCATGGTGATGATGACAGCGCCGCTTGGCCTGGCCGGCGTGGTGCCGACCTTGCTGCTGTTCAACCAGCCCTTCGGCTTCAACGCCATTCTCGGGCTGATCGGGCTCGCCGGCATCCTGATGCGCAACACGCTGATCCTGACCGAGCAGATCAAGGAAAACCAGGCCGCCGGGCTCGATGACTATCACGCCGTCATCGAGGCCACCGTCCAGCGCACGCGGCCGGTGATCCTGACCGCGCTGGCGGCGGTGCTGGCCTTCATCCCGCTGACGCACTCCGTGTTCTGGGGATCGATGGCCTACACGCTGATCGGCGGCACCGCCGTCGGCACGGCGCTGATCCTTCTCTTCCTCCCCGCGCTCTACACCGCCTGGTTCCGCATCAAGGCTACGCCCGATGAGCTTCCCGCGGGCGCCGCGCATACACCCGCGCCGCACCCGGCCATGGCCGCCGAGTAAGAGCGTTCAGCCGCTCTCATCGCACGCACGCTTCAAAGGAATGATCATGTCGACCACCAGAATCGTCCTCGTCACCGGGGTCTCATCCGGCATCGGCCGCGCTACCGCTCTGAAGTTCGCGGAAGCCGGTTGCCGCGTCTATGGCACCGTCCGCAATCCGGCCAAAACCCAACCAATTCCCGGCGTTACGCTCATCGAGATGGACGTCCGCGACGAGACCTCGATCGAGAGCGGCATTCAAACCGTCATCGCGCAAGACGGGCGCATCGACGTGCTGGTCAACAGCGCGGGTGTTACCTTGCTTGGCGCCACCGAGGAGACCTCGATCGCCGAGGCCCAGGCGCTGTTCGACACCAATCTTTTTGGCCTGTTGCGCACCATCAGGGCCGTGCTGCCCCATATGCGCGAACAACGATCCGGGCGCATCGTCAATGTCAGCTCGGTGCTGGGCTTCCTGCCCGCGCCCTATATGGCGCTCTATGCGGCATCCAAACATGCCGTTGAAGGGCTGTCCGAGACCCTGGATCACGAAGTCCGCCAGTTCGGCATCCGCGTGGCGCTGGTCGAGCCGTCCTTCACCAAGACCAACCTCGATCTGAACGCGCCGCAGGCGGCGTCCACCATTCCCGCCTATGAGAGTGAGCGTGGCGTCGTCTCCAAGGCGATCCAGAAGAACGTTCAGAAAGCCCCCGCGCCCGATTCTGTCGCCGCCACGATCGTGCGCGCCGCACTGGGCGGCTGGAAGATGCGCCATACGCCGAAGGGTGAGGCGTCCCTGCTCGCCAAACTGCGCCGCTTCATGCCTGTGGGTCCCGTGGAGAAGGGGCTGAGAAAGACGTTCGGCCTCGGCTGAATGGTGTTCATCCCTGACCAAGTGTCCGTTTCTGGGTAACAAGCGAGCTTCCGCTAGCGTCGCAGGCATGCCGGTAGGCCTTCTTTCTGTTCATGCGTCCCGGCGTTATGGCCTGCTGCCGGTTCTGTGGACACGAGGTTAAGCTAATTTAGCTCGCTCCTCGAACTCGACGGGGCTGAGATAGCCCAATGTCGAGTGTCTGCGTCGGCGATTGTAGAAGCGCTCGAGGTAGTCGAACACATCCGCCCTCGCGTCATCCCTCGTCCTGCAGATCTTGCGGGCTGTGCGCTCGGTTTTCAGCGATGAGAAGAAGCTCTCCATCGCCGCATTGTCCCAGACGTTGCCTGACCGGCTCATCGAGCAGGTGATGCCATGGTCGGTCATCAGACGACGTCCAGAGCGTCGCATAGCCATGCCCGATCTGTGAACGAGAACGTGCCAGATGTTCCGGTGCTTCGCGATGAAGGTGAACCTCATGTCGCTTCCCTCGCGAAGAAGGCCGCGGCCTTTTTTAGGATGTCGCGCTCCGCCTTCAGCTTGGCCACTTCCCTGCGCAGCCGGTCAATCTCGAGCTGCTCGGGCTTCATCTGACCCTGCCCGGGAAAGGCATGCTGAGGATCCGCCTTAGCCTCGCGGACCCATTTACGCAGCACGTTCTCGTCGACATCCAGGTCGCGGGCAGCCTGCGCAACGGCAACGCCCCAATCCTTCACCAATCTTACAGCCTCAAGCTTGAACTCGCGGCTGAACCTCCGTCGTTGCATTCCCGCTCTCCAGTCCGGTTGAACACCTTATCTCGGTGTCCACGAAACCGGCAGCAAGCCACTCCTCCCCTACCCAGTCGCGGAACGTTGAGCGAAAGCCATGAACGGTGTCGTCAGATTTCAGACGGCGCATTTGCATGTCGAGTGCCATCACCGACAGAGGCTTGCCTCGCTTGGCACCGGCAAAGACATAGCCGCCATCGTCAACCTCTGGTCGATTTGCCAGGATATCCGCAACGATCTGCACGGCACGCGGTGAAAGAGGGACACGATGTTCCCACCCGGCCTTCATTCTGCCGGCTGGCACGGTCCATACCTTTGCACCGAGTTCGAACTCGCTCCACGGCGCCTCTCGCACCTCGCCTGAGCGAGTTGCTGTCAGGATCAGGAACTCTAACGCTCGCGCAGAAACACTCTGAATGGCTTGCAATCTGGCAATGAAGCCTGCCACTCCGTGTACGGCATCGCCGCATGATGGCCCCGCTGAAGCTTCTGCCGCTTGGGTAATAGCTATCCAGATGCCCGCGCCACAATGCGGGGTTCTCACCCGACTGAAGTCACTTGGCTTTAGCTGCGTCCAGCACTCGCTCGATCCGGCCACGGATGCGGGAGGCTGTTTCAGCCTTTGTCACCCAAATGGGTTGCAGAACCGCCAACACTTCCTCGGTCGTGATCGCATCCACCGACTTATCGCGAAGAGATGAGCAGTAGGTCGAACCGAGGGTCATCCGCCATTGATCGAGGTGCTTCGCATTTCGAAATCCCGAGGCGATGCTTTCGATCAGATCATCGGCCACTTGACCGAATGTCGGCTTCGCCTCCTGAGCCTTCCTTGCCGCCTCTGCTGCCCGGCGCTCCTCGAGCGGATGTTTGCCTGCGTCGACCAGCCTACGGGCGTCAGATGCCTTTTGGCGTGCATCAGCGAGAGACACATCGCGAATTGAACCCAAGCCCAACTCGGAACGCTTTCCATCGCGCTTGAACATGAACAGCCAGGACTTGGCGCCGGTAGGACTAATCTGAAGATAGAGCCCTCCACCATCGGAATGCCGCCCAGCCTCAATCATTGACATAACAAACCAGTCGACATGGCGACGAATCTCAGGTGCATAGATGAAAATAAGCAACCTTCTAGAATATTGTCTGACGCCGATCCTTTTAAAAGATTGTAGTGAAACAGTTATTAGCAATTAAATGTCGAATATTCAGGTTTGTTATCGCTCAACGTAATCGTCCATATCCGGCGCGGCATGTCGCTTTTCTCCCGGATATTCTCGGGGCAGGATGAACGGGAACGGCCCCGGTGCACGATCGACCTTGGCGGTGTGTGTCACCACGCGCCCATGATCGACGCGATGGAGCAGGAATTCCGGCGGCTCGAGCATGAAGCAGGAGGCAGCGTCCTCATGCAGGTCGAGCATGACCTGATGACCGACCGAGGGCGCGATCTGACAAAGCGTACCGCCGAACACTTGCTGGATCGAGCGATGCACATGCCCGCAAAGAACGCGCCGGACCTGCGGATGGGCGGCGACTATCCGCTCGAGAGCATTGGCGCCGGCAAATAGCCGCGCCTTGTCCATGTGGCCGATGCCGGTCTCGAAAGGCGGGTGATGCAGCATGACAAGTGTCGGAGCGCCCGGATGGTCGGCCAGCGCATCGTTCAGCCACTCGAGGGTGTCCGGCGAAAGTTCGCCATGGCTTGCGCCGGGCACCAGGCTGTCGAGGCCGACAATGCGCACGGCCCCGCACCAGGCCGTGAAGTTCAACGGCCCGCTGGCCGGCAGATAGCCCGCGGCACCGAATGCTCGCCGGAAAGCCTCGCGCCGATCGTGGTTTCCCGGCACCGCATAGACCGGACATGGCAGGCGCGACAGCAGCTCGGCGGCGATGGCGTATTCCTCGTCCAGCCCGCAGTCGGTGACATCGCCGGTCACGAGAACACAGTCGGGCTGCGGGTTGAGGCGAAGCAAGGCGTGAATGGCCCGCTCGGCGAAAAGATTGGTCTCCGAAACGCCATAGGCGAGTTCGCCGCGAGGACGGATATGCAGGTCGGAAATCTGCGCGATAAGCATCTCAGCTCTCAGGCTTGAATTCGAGGATAGCGGCAGGATCGATATCGAAGCTGATGATCTGGCCGGGAACGAAACTCTGGTTTGAAGGCAGGTCGAGCTGCAACTGGCACTCGGGCGAGACCTCGGCGACCAGACGCTGCGTGGCGCCGAAGAAGGTCGTCGCCCTGATCCGGGCGCGAACCGCGCCGCCATCGACGGCGAGGCGCGCCGCCTCTGGCCGGAAGCACAGCGTGGTCTCCCGATCCGGGCCGCCGACGGCGATGCGTGCCGTGGTCTCACCCGCGTCGAGGATGAGCGCGCCAGCCCGCACCGACCCGCGCACCCGATTCATGGTGCCGACGAAGTCCGCCACGAAATCATTGATCGGGCGATGATAGATCTCGCGCGGCGCGTCGATCTGCACGATGCGGCCGCGCTGCATCACCGCGATCCGGTCGCCGATCGCCATGGCCTCGGCTTGATCATGGGTGACATAGACTGCGGTGATGCCGAATTCGCGCAGAAGCAGGCCGATCTCGACCCGCAACCTTTCGCGCAGTACGGCGTCGAGCGCCGCGAGCGGCTCGTCGAGCAGCAGCACACGCGGCTTGATCGCCAGAGCGCGGGCGAGGGCGGTGCGCTGGCGCTGGCCACCGGAAACCGCCGAGATGCGGCGCCCGGCATACTCTTCCAGCCCGACCAGCGCGAGCAGCCGCTTCGTCTCCTCCTCACGCTGGGCGCGCGGCATTTTGCGGATCTTCAGACCGTAGCCGACGTTCTCGGCGACCGTCATATTGGGGAACAGGGCATAGGACTGGAACACCATGCCGACATCGCGTTTCTCGATCGGCACGGCGCTGACATCCTCGCCGTCGAAGCGGATCATGTCGGGGCCGTCGGACTGCTCCAGCCCGGCGATCAAGCGCAGAAGCGTGGTCTTGCCGCAGCCAGAGGGACCGAGCAGGACGAGGATCTCGCCCGCCGCAATCTCCAGATCGGTCGGCTGAAGAACTCGGTGGCCGTTGAAGGTCTTGGTCAGGCCGCGGGTGGTGATCGATGAGCCGTTCCGGACGGCAGCAGTGGGGTTCGGCGAGTTCATGACGTCATCCGCTTCTCGGTAAGCCCGGCGACAAGCTGAATGCCGATCAGCAGGGGGATGATCATGATGAGGAAGACGAGGGTGTAGGCCGAGGCGATCTCGAGGCGCATCGAGGCATAGGCATCGGCAAGCCCCACGGGCAGCGTCTTGGTCATCGGGGTGTGCAGCATCCAGGTGAGATTGAATTCGCCAATCGACAGCGTGAGGACCGTGAGCGCGCCGGCGACCACGCCGGGCCGCACATTGGGCAGGATCACGTCGATGAAGCGCCGCCAGGCCGGGGCACCGAGGCTGGCCGCGCCTTCATCCAGCGTACGCCAGTCGATGGTCTCCAGCACCGCGATCACGGCGCGCATCATGAAAGGCAGCGTGAACAGCACGTGCCCGACCACGACGAACAGGGTCGACTGCCGGAAGATGCCGAGATTGCCGTAGCTCAGGATGAGCGCCAGAGCGAGCGCGAGGCCGGGCACGGCCACCGGCAGGGTGACGATCTCCTCCACCACGCGGGCGAAGCGCCCACCGCGCCGCACCAGCGCATAGGCACCGGGCACGCCGATCAGCAGCGTCAGCATCAGCGTCAACAGCGCGACGGCAAGACTGCGCCAGACGGTCTCGGAATAGAGCTCCCAGACCTGCCGCACCCAGTCGAGTGTGAAACCCGCCGACATGCCACGCGCATAGCTGACGGTAAGGCCGGCATAGACCGAGAGCAGCACGGGAATGACGAGGAAAAGGGTGAGCAGCGCCGTCACCACAATGCCGGCAAGGCTGGTCCATCGACGGTGCATCTCACACTCCCTCGCCACGCATGGCGTGGCTGCGGGCGATGGCCAGTGTCACCCAGGTGATGAGGCCGAGCGCGATCGAGATTGCAGCGGCCATGCTGGCATTGGTGGCGAGGGTGAACTCGGTATAGATCAGCATCGGCACCACATCGATATTGGTGGCGAGCGTGAAGGCGGTGCCGAAGGCGCCCATGGCGGTGGCAAAACATAGCGCCCCTGCGGTGTACATGGCCGGGAACAGGGCCGGCAGCACCACGTCGCGCTGGATCGCGAAGGGGCCGGCACCGAGCGAACGGGCGGCCTCGACCAGCGAAGGATCGAGCTTTTCCGCCGCGGCCAGGATGGTCAGCAGCACGCGCGGCACCGAGAAATAGAGATAGCCGAGGAAAAGACCGAACAGCGAATAAGCGAAGATCACATTGGTGCCGAACAGGGACTTGGTGACGCCACCGACCAGACCGAGCCGGCCACCGAACAGGATGATCATGAAGCCGACCACGACGCCGGGAAATGCCAGCGGGAAGGTCAGCAGCGAAAGAAGGAGCCCACGCCCGAGGAACTTCCGGTTTGCCAGCGTCTGCGCGGCTATGGTCGCGACGGTCAGGGTCGCGACGGTCGTCACGACAGCCAGAATGAGCGTAACGAAGAGGCTGTTGCGGAAACGCGCCTCGGTGAGGATGGCGACGAAGTTCGCAAGACCACCCGGCCCGCTGCCAGCCTCGACGGCCAGCCGCGCCAGCGGAAGGATGAGAAAGGCGAGCGTGAAGATCGCCAGCGGCAATATCAGCAACAGGTCGAAGCGCTTGCTGGTCATGGGAGCCTGTCGTTCAAGACCTGTGGGTCGTTCCCGGGGGGGTGACCCACGCCCCCCGGGAAGGACGAAGCATCAGCGCACTTCGGAGAGATAGCGCTGTGAAAACCCGGCCTGCGCCGCCTGGGCGGCAGCCCAGTCCACCGCAACCGCGCGCTGATACTCGCTCGCGGGCAGGAAGCGTTCGGCGATCTCGGCCGGCATCTTCACCGGAAGAACAGGACGCAGATAGGCGGTACTCCAGAACATCTGCCCCTTGTCGGACAGCAGGAAGTTCAGGACCTTCTCGGCCGTGGCGCGGTGGGGCGCGCCCTTAACCAGCGTCATGACATAGGGAAAGCTCACCGAGCCTTCGCAGGGCAGGACGAACTCGAACTTGCCCTTCTCGGTGTATTTCGCGCGATAGGCGTTGAAGTCGTAGTCGAGCAGGATCGGGATCTCGCCGGAGACCGTGCGGGCATAGGAGGTCTGGCTGGTGACGAGGGCGTCATTGGCCTTGAGCTGCTTCAGATAGTCGATCGCCGGGGTGAAATTCTCGAACGAGCCGCCGAGCGCGGTGTTGATTGCGACCGCCGAGACATAGCCGACGGCAGCCGAGGTCGGGTTCAGATAACCGACAAGGCCCTTATATTCCGGCTTGGTCAGGTCGGACCAGCACGCCGGCACCGGCGCGCCGCCCAGAGCGTCAACATTCACGAACAGGCCGAGCGTGCCCTGGTGCACCGCCCACCAACGGCCATCAGGGTCCTTCAGGCCCTGTGGAATCTCGGCGAAACGCTCGGGCTTCCAGGCCTCGACCAGATCCTGCTTGCCGGCGGAGATGCCTGCATTGATGCCGAGATAGGCGATGTCGGCGACCGGGTTGCCGCGCTCAGCAAGGATCTGGGCGACGGCCTGGCCGGAATTCTTGTTGTCGCCGGGGATGGTGAGGCCGAGATCGGCGCGGATGAGCTTGAGCATCTCGCCCCAGTTCGCCCATTCCGGCGGGCAGTTATAGCATATGGCGTCCTGCGCCTGCGCCGGGAGCGGGGCAAACGAGAACACGCTGAGTGCGGCGGCAAGGCCAAGAGACAGCAGGCCGGCTTTCATGAACGTGGCTTTCCGGTTGATGTGGTGGACGTTGGGCTAAGGCTCGCGCGGCCGGGGCGGCGCGACGGTCTCGCCCGCGAGCGGAATGAAATCGGGACGCAGCTGCATCGGAGCCTTGTGTCCGGCAGCCATTTCCAGCAGCAGCGAGGCGGCAAGCGTTCCCATTGATTGGGATGGCTGCCGGATCGTGGTCAGCTTCGGAGAACTTTGCCGGGCGAAGTCGATGCCATCGAAACCCGTGACCGACACATCGCCGGGAACCGAGAGCCCGGCGCGGCGTAGCGAAGCGATCACGGTCAGCGCCAGGAGATCGTTCGAGGCCATGATTGCGGTTGGCTGGTGTGTGCTGAGCACCTCGGTGAGATCGATATCCTTGGTGGCATCGATGAAGTCGACCTCGATCGGCGGCGATGCGATCAGCCGTGCCGCAACCATCGCGTCGCGATAGCCCTGATAACGATAGCTTGAACGATCCGACGAGGTGAACTTGCCGGCAACGAACACGATGCGGCGATGACCGATCGACAGGAGTTCCTCGGTCAGCTGGCGGACCGCGCCGCGACTGTCAACTGAGACTGACGCCACCCCATCAGGCGTGCCTTCGTTGTAGATGGTGACCACCGGCATCCCCGCCTTGCGCACCCGTTCCAGAGCCCGGCTGGTGGCGGGATCGCAGACCGTCAAGATCATGCCGGTGGGGCGTTCGCCGATCAGAGTGGAAACGACATCCTCTTCTTGCGCCGGGTCGTAGTTTGACTGGCCGAGAATGGTGAACATGTTGGCAGCGCGGGCGCGCTGCTCGATGCCTGCGACGACGCCGGCGAAGACCGGATTGGTCAGGCTCGGTACCAGAACGCTGATGACGGGACGCGCCTGCGCAAGGGTGCGGGTCAGCGGAAACCCAAGCTCCAACGCTGATTGCACGACGCGCTTGCGCATCTGGTCGCTGACCGGTCCGTGGCCGGTAACGACCCGGCTGACGGTCGCGATGGAGCAACCCGCCAGCGCGGCAACCTCCCGAATTGTGGTCTCTGTTGCACTCATCATCCGACCGCCGCTGCGTGTCGGCCCCGACTTCCGTCGGTGCCGTCTGATGACGAGAGTTAACGGACAATCTTATTGCCTGGATGACGGGTTTTCAGTCGTTTTCAGTGACCAAGGGGCGACCGCGGGGCTCTGGGATCGGCTTGCCGTCTTTGACGGCATGTTCGTAACCCTAAGCGTCTCGCATTCCCTCACGGCGGCGAACGCGACGGCGCTCGCTGTGGCGCGGAGCTGTCACATGCGCTGGAAGGGCTTCGGATCCGGGCCGTAAGGTCTGTGAGGACGCGTTGCGATACGGCACTCGTCCGCGCCATTCCCCGAGGCGCCGGGTGCTCGAGGAGATGGATCAGGCGGGGCTCGGAATGCGCGCGATCACCTTGATCTCGAAGTCGAACCCCGCGAGCCAGTTGACGCCGACCGCCGTCCAGTTCGGATAAGGCGCCTTCGGGAAGACGTCCTTTTTGACGGCCATGATCGTGCCGAACTGATTTTCGGGATCGGTATGAAAGGTCGTCACGTCGACGATATCGTCGAACCCGCATCCACCCGCTTTCAGGGTCGCCTCAAGATTGGCGAATGCCAGACGGACCTGAGCCTCGAAGTCCGGCTCGGGCGAACCATCGCCGTGACTGCCGACCTGACCGGAGACGAACAGCAGGTTGTCCGCCTTCACCGCGGCCGAATAGCCGTGCGCCTCGTACAAGGCATGACGATTGGCGGGAAAGATCGCTTCGAGTTGAGCCATCACATTGTTCCTTTCACATGGTGAGCGATCTGCGCTGATGGATAATCCGGCGACGCCTGGGCGTTCGCATACGCCGCGTATGTGATAATGGGAGGCGTTGCGTGTGTCAAATTCAGATACGCAACGTATGTGAATGGAGGGCCAATGGCGAAGATGCGGCGTGCCGAAACGATGGAAGCCAACCGTTCCAGGTTGATCGCCGCAGCGCGCAAGGCGTTTGCCAAGCATGGTTTTGCGGCCGCCTCGATGGATGAGCTCACCGCGGAAGCCGGGCTTACCCGCGGGGCGCTCTATCATGGCTTCGGGGACAAGACGGGTCTGTTGAGCGCCGTCGTCACGCAGGTCGATGGCGAGATGGCGGCCCGCGCGCGTCAGGCCGCAGCCGCGAGCACGACAGCCTGGGAGGGGCTGCTGGCAGAAGGCGCCGCCTATATCGGGATGGCGCTCGACCCGGAAATCCGGCGGATCGTGCTGCTCGATGGACCTGCCTTCCTGGGAGATCCGTCACAATGGCCCAGCCAGAATGCCTGCCTGAACGTGACCAAGCAGACGGTTGCGGAATTGATCGAGGACGGCGTGATGAGGCCGGTCGACATCGAGGCCGCGTCGCGCCTCCTGAGCGGCGCAGCTTTCAACGCGGCTCTCTGGGTCGCAGCCAGCGACGAGCCGAACCTCGCTCTCCCCAAGGCGATCTCAGCGTTCCGCATGATGGCCGAAGGCTTCCTGGCAGAGTCGGGCTAGGTTTTTTCGAGCGAAGCCCGGGCCATCGCCATGCACCGAAAGTGTTGGCGTCGAATGCGCTGCGGACATGTGCCATCGGCGGCGCCTTGGACGTTCGGATGGCACCGATGCCGACCTTGTTGACCAGCCCGTCGCTCGCCAGTGCCGGGGCGCGGAGACATCCACCGCCAACATGCCAGGCGAGCTTGCCTGACCGGCCGTCTCCCCCCGCCGGACTCAGGCCGGCGATGCGCGTTCCCGTCCTGCCGTTGCGAGATAGAGAGCGGGCAGAAAGACCAGAGTGAGCAGTGTGGCCACCATCAGGCCACCCATGATGGCGAAGGCCATGGGGCCCCAGAAGACGGTGGGGGCGATGGGGATCATGCCGAGCACGGTCGATAGCGCCGTCAGCATGATCGGGGTGAAGCGGGCGCAGGAGGCGTCGATCACCGCCTCGCGCGCGTTCTTGCCGGCGGCGCGCTCGGATTCGATCTGACCTATGAGAATCACAGCGTTTTTTATGATCATCCCGATCAGCGCCAGCACGCCGAGGATGGCGACGAAGCCCAGCGGGCGCCCGGAAACCAGCAGCGCCAGAACCACGCCGATGAGTCCAAGGGGAGCGACGCTGACGACCAGTGAGGTCAGTGAGAAGCGCCTGAGCTGGAACATCAGGACGACAAGCATGATGAGGATCATCAGCGGCAGCACCGCCATGACGGAGGCCAGCGAGGCCGCGCTCTCCTCCACCGTGCCGCCGGTCTCGATGCGGTAGCCCGCCGGAAGGGTCTTCGCCAGGGCGTCGATCTCGGGCGCCAGCTGGCCCACCACCGTCTCCGGCAACTCGCCGGGCGCGATGTCGGACTGCACCGTCAGCGCGGGCAGCCGGTCGCGGCGCCACACCAGCGGATAGGTCTGTTCATAGTCGAAGCTGGCGAACTGGCTGAGCGGCACCGTCCGCCCGCTAGGCAGCGGCACTTCCAGCGTGCGCAGCGTGTCGAGCGAAACGCGCTGCTCGTCGGTGGCGCGCAGCATGACGTCCACGAGATAGATGTCGTCGCGCACCTGCGTGACCGGCGCGCCGCTGACGACGGTGTTCAGCACCGAGCCGATGGCCTCGGTGGAGAGGCCGAGCAGCCGTGCCTGGTCCTGATCGACGCGGATGCGAATCTCGCGCGCCGGCTCGATCCAGTCATAGTTCACCGCCCGCGTCAGCGGATCGGCGGCGATGACCTCGGCCAGTTTGAAGGCGATGTCGCGCACCTGCCCGAGATCGGGCCCGACCACGCGATACTGGATCGGCCAGCCGACCGGCGGGCCAAGCTCCAGCGGCGAGACGCGGCTCACCACATTGGGAAACTGCTCGGCCAGCAGCTTCGCCAGCTTGGCCTCCAGTCGCTGGCGCGCCTCCACATCCTTGGCCACGATCACCGCCTGGCCGAAGAAATCGTTGGGAAGCTGCGCGTTGAGCGGGAGATAGAAGCGGATCGCGCCGCGCCCGACATAGCCGCTCCAGCGTTCCACGTCGGGATCGTTCTTCAGCGCCGCGTCGAGCCGCGCCATGGCGCGCTCCGTGGCGTGGATCGAGGCGTTCTGCGGCAGTTGCAGGTCGACCAGCAGTTCCGGCCGGTCGGAGGACGGGAAGAACTGGCGTGGTATCAGCGGCAGCGCCAACACCGACAGGACGAAGAGGGCGAGCGTGATGGCGATGGTCAGCCAGCGGGCGGTGAGCGCCGCCGAGAGCAGGCGGCGATAGAGCCGCATGATCCGTCCCGGCCCCGTAGCAGCCTTTTTCGGGGGTTTCAGGACGACAAGGCCGATCAGCGGAGCAAAAACCACCGCCACCAGCCAGGAGACCAGCAGCGCGATCGTCACCACCGCGAACAAGGTGAAGGTGTATTCGCCCGCCGAGGAGGCGGCGAAGCCCACGGGAACGAAGCCGGCGATCGTCACCAGCGTTCCGGCCAGCATGGCGAAAGCGTAGGTCTTGAAGGCGTAGACCGCCGCGACCTCCTTAGGCTCGCCAGCCGCGAGGCGCCCGAGCGTGGCGTCGGTGGTGGTCATGGCGTCATCCACCATCAGCGCCAGCGCGATGATGAGCGCGCCGAGCGAAATGCGCTGCATGTCGATGTTGAGCAGCCACATGATGGCGAACACGCCCGCCAGCGTCAGCGGAATGGTCAGCGCCACCATGAGGCCGGCGCGCACGCCGAGCGCGATGAAGCTCACCACGAGGATGATGAGGATGGCCTGCCAGAGCGATTCCATGAACTCGAAGATGGCGTCGGCCACCGTCACCGCCTGGTCGGCGACCAGATGCGGCTCGATGCCGAGAGGCAATTCGGCCTTGATCGCTGCCATCGCGGCGTCGACATTGCGGCCGAGCTGGAGGATGTCGCCGCCCTCGCGCATGGCAATGGCAAGACCAATGGCCGGCTCGCCATTGGTGCGGAACAGCGGGCGCGGCGGGTCGGCATAGCCACGGCGCACGGTGGCGATGTCGGCGAGGCGCAGCATGCGCCCGTCCACGGCGAAATTGATGTTGGCGATGTCCTGTTCGGAGCCGAAGGCGCCGGTGACGTCGATGACCAGTTTCTCGTCGCCGGTCTGGATGGCACCGGCGGGCTGAACGACGTTCTGGGCCCGCAAGGCGGCGACGAGAGCGGAACGGTTGATGCTGAGATTGGCGAGATCGCGTACCGAGAATTCGACGAAGATCTGCTCGTCCTGCTCGCCCAGCAGCTCGATCTTGGCGACATCGGGCACATGCAGCAGCGCCGAGCGGGCCCGCTCGACATAATCGCGCAGTTCGCGATGGGTGAAGCCGTCGGCGGTAAAGCCGTAGATGAGGCCGAACGTGTCGCCGAACTCGTCGTTGAAGCCCGGCCCGACTACCCCGCGCGGCAGGGTGTGGGCCATGTCGCCGACGCTCTTGCGGACATGATACCAGACGTCCGGCACCTCCTCGGCGGTGGTGCTGCCTTTCAGATTGACGAAGATGGTGGTGATGCCGGGGCGCGTGTAGCTGCGGATGAAGTCGAGATGCGGCGTTTCCTGCAGCGTCCGCTCCAGCCGCTCGGTGACCTGCTGGAGCGTGTCCTCGATGCCGGCGCCGGGCCACGCCGCCTGCACCACCATGGTCTTGATGATGAATGAGGGGTCCTCGGCCCGGCCGAGCCGCGTATAGGCGAACACGCCGGCAACCACCACCGCCAACATGAAGAACAGGACCAGCGAACGTTCCCGGACGGCCCATTCCGACAGGTTGAACCGCATCACGACCCCGCCCCGAGCAGACGCACCTTCTGGCCGGGGTGAAGTGCCTGAACACCCGCCGTCACCACGACGTCGCCGGGGCTGAGCCCCGACTCGACGGCGATACTGGCCTGCGAGAAGCGGCGCAGCTCGATGTTGCGCAGTGCCACCGTTCCGGTGACGGGATCGACCACCCAGACGGCCGGCCGCTCATTGACCGCCGTGAGGGCGGAGGCCGGGAGTTCGATTGCGGCGGTTGCGCCAAGTTCGACGCGGCCGATGACGGTGGAGCCGAGCCGCATCGCGGCGGGCGGGTTGTCGAGGCCGACGCGCACGCGGAAGGTGCGGGTGACCGGATCCGCCTGCGGCGCCACCTCGCGCACCCGTCCGGTGGCGGTCACGCCGGGGTCGTCGCTCAGGGTGATGGTGATAACCTGATCGGCCGATGCCGAGCGCAGGATGTTCGCGGGGACATCGAACACTGCGTCGCGCCCGCCCTGCCGCGCAAGCTGGAGGATCATCTGCCCGGCCTGCACCACCTCGCCGGGCTCGGCGCCGCGCGCCGTCACCGTGCCGGCGGCATCAGCGACCAGATCGGTGTAGCTGACATTGTCCTGGGCGATCTTGAGCTGGGCCTCGGCATTGTCCACCCCCGATTGCGCCGCCTGCAGCGCGGTTCGGGCGGCATCATGATTCGCCTGCGTGGTGAAGCCGTTGCCAAGCAGCTGCTCCTGCCGGCCGAAGGTGTTGGCCGCGGTGACGAGCTGGCTCTCCGCCGCCGCCAGCGCCGCTTGCGCCGAGCGCAGCGCGTTAAGCGCATTTTGCGGATCGAGCCGGGCGACGACCTGACCGGCCTTGACCTGATCGCCGACATTGGCGCTGCGTTCGATCATCCGACCGGAAACGCGGAAGGCGAGCGACGCCTCGTCCTGCGCCAGCACCTCGCCGGTGAAGGAGGCGACCTGCCCGCCCATGACCTTCTCGACCGTGACGACACGCACCGGCCGGGGCGCAGGAGCTTCGACTTCGGCCTCTTCCCCGCATCCCGCGAGGAGCAGGCTCGCGCCGAGCATCACGACAATCGCCAAGGGTCTTACCGTCGTCGTCATTCTGGTTCCGTCCCTTCGCAAATCCAGCCCAGCCGTCAGGATATGACGATGCGTGAGGTGACCATTCGCGATAGCGCGAAGGGGTCATCGCATTGTGACATCCCGCCCACCGTCGGCAAGCGGGACAACTATACTTGGCCACCGGGGCGAGGAAACCGACATGACGTCCCGTTTCTATGCGTTCCGTTCCGGCAGTCGGCGGTTTTGCGTGGGATGCGCACGACAGCGGCGTCCGCCATATTGCCTTGGGACCGCATCGCTCGGCACAGTAGCGCGGATCGGCGGCCGCGCGGCGGTGGTCGTCATCATCACGCGGGAGGACGCCCCCGATGCCACGCCTCTTGCGCCTGCCTGAATCGTTGCGTCGCGGGGCACCGCGTGCGTTCGCCTTCTTCGCGCTCTGGCTCATACTGCATGGCGGCGGGCGGGCCGGTCTCGCCGTCGGCGCGCTGACCGCGATCGCCGCGTCATGGCTCAGCCTCGTGCTGCTGCGGCCCGGCGGACGGCCGGTCGCCATCGGCGCGCTGGTCCGGCTGGCTCTGCGCTTTCCCGGGCAATCGCTGCTCGCCGGCCTCGACGTCGCGCGTCGGGCGCTCGCGCCATCCCTGCCGCTGCGGCCCGGCCTCGTGCCCTGCCCGACCCGTCTTGCCGCGGGCACCGGCCGCGACGCCTTCCACGCCTATCTGAGCCTCCAGCCGGGCACCTTGCCGGTGGTGATGCGCGACGAGGCCACGCTGCTGGTCCATGCGCTCGACCTCGACCAGCCGGTCGCCGCCGCCGTCGCCGCCGGAGAGGCCGATTTTTCTCGCATCCGAGGGAACGCCGATGGCTGAGCTGCTGACCGCCGCCGCCCTGATCCTCCTCCTGCTGATCGCCTGCGGCCTCGTCTGGCTGCTGCGGGCGCCGAGCGCCGCCGATCGCCTGATGGCCGTTCAGCTCGCCGGCACCGGTGGCACGGCGGTGGCCGCGCTGCTCGCCGTGGCACAGGGCGTCGCCGCCATCCTCGACGTCGCGCTCACCCTCGCTTTGCTTGCCGCCTTCGCCTGCGCCGCGCTGTTCGCCGCCGCCCCGGCCGACCCGGCGGACGAGACGCGGGAGCTGTCATGAGCGTGCTGATCGACCTGTTTACCCTGATGGCCGTGGGGTCGGGGCTGCTCTTCTTCCTCGCGGGCACAATCGGGCTGCTGCGCTTTCCCGATGCGCTGTCGCGCCTGCACGCCTTGACCAAGGCCGACAATCTCGGCCTCGGGCTGATCGTGCTGGGGCTGATGCCGCAGGCGGGCAGCGCGCTCGGCGCGTTGAAGCTGCTGGTGATCTGGCTTCTCGCGCTGTTTGCCGGCGCGGTCGCCAGCCAGATGATCGCGCGGCTGGTGCAGGGCGGGCGGGGATGCGGGCGGGGATGATGAACGCGAGTTTGGACGCCGTTCTGGTCGTCACCCTGCTGGCGGTGGCGCTGTTCAGCGTGCTTGCGCGGCAGGCGCGCGCGGCGGTGATCGGTTTCATCGCCTTCGGCCTGCTGCTCGCCCTCGCCTGGGTTCGCCTCGGCGCGGTCGACGTGGCGCTGACCGAGGCGGCCATCGGCGCCCTGACCGCCCCGCTGCTGCTCGGCGCCAGCGCCTTCGCCGGCACGGAGAAGCCGGCCTCTCCCCCGCTGCGCCTCGCCCTCGCCGCTCTCTGCGCCCTCATCGCCGGCACTCTCGCTGTCATCGTCCTTGCCGCACCGGAGCCGGCGCCGAGCCTCGCCATGCAGGCTGTGGCGCCGCTCGGCGCGCTCGACCTCGGCAATGCGGTGACCGCCGTGCTGCTCGCCTATCGGGCGCTCGACACATTGCTGGAGACCGTCGTCGTGTTGCTGGCGCTGATCGGCATCTGGTCGCTGGCGCATGACGAGAACTGGCGCGATGCGCCCGCCTCGCCGGCCGCGCCGAGCCCGCCGCTGGACCTGCTCGCCCGCGTCCTGCCGCCGGTCGGGCTTGTCGTCGCCATGCATCTGCTCTGGGTCGGCGCCGACGCGCCGGGTGGCAAGTTCCAGGCGGCGACGCTGATCGCCGCCATGGGCCTGCTGCTGATGATGGCCGGCCTGACGCCGCCGCCGGCACTCGGCGACGCGCGGCTGCGCGCGCTTGTGGTGGCCGGACCGGCGGTCTTCCTCGCCATCGGCTTGGCCGGCTTCCTTTTCCCCGGCAGCTTCCTCGCCTATCCCGACGGATGGGCGAAGCCGCTGATCATCGTCATCGAGATGGCCCTGACCGTCTCCATCGCGCTCATGCTCCTGCTGATGCTCCTCGGCCCGGGCGCGCGGAAGCCATCCGCATGACCGGCGCGTCTCTCTTCGGCCTCGCGGCCTGCGTGCTGATCGGTCTCGGCCTTTACGGCGTGCTCGCCCACGCCGCGCCGCTGCGCCGCGTGCTGTCCTTCAACCTGCTGGGTGCCGGCGTCTTCCTGCTGTTCGGGGTCGCCGCGCGCAGGGGTGCGGCGGCCGGCCTGCCGGGGGATCCCGTGCCGCAGGCGCTGGTCATCACCGGCATCGTCGTCGCCTTCGCCGCGACGGCGCTGGCACTCATGCTGCTGCGCCGCCTCACCGCCCTCAGAGCCGCCGAGCGAGCCGCCGACGGGCTCCGCGACGATCCGAAGGGGCGCTGAGATGGGCATGGCAACAACGACCGGTCCGCTCCTCGTGCTTGCCGTCGTCGTGCCGGTCATCGGCATGCTGGCCCTGCTGGTGATGCCGTTTCTGGGCATAAGGCGGCCGGCGACCGTGGCGCTCGCCGTGGTCGCCGTCGGCGTCGCCATTGCGAGCGCGATCGGCATCGACCTCGTTCGCTCGAAGGAGGCGATCGTCTATGTGGTGGGCGGGTGGGCGCCGCCGCTCGGCCTCCAGCTGCGCGCCGACGGCCTCTCGGGCGTGATGATGGCGATGGCGGCGCTCGTCATTGCGGCCGTCGCCCTCTATGCCCGGCCGCAATTCGACATGGCCGAGGACGCCCCCGGCGGGCGTCGCGCC
Organism: Ancylobacter radicis; assembly: GCF_018449475.1. Lineage (GTDB taxonomy): Bacteria > Pseudomonadota > Alphaproteobacteria > Rhizobiales > Xanthobacteraceae > Ancylobacter > Ancylobacter radicis. The sequence continues at coordinate 260,657 of NZ_JAHCQH010000015.1, forward strand.
TTCGCCTTCTGGTCGCTGCTGATGGGGCTGTGGAGCGCGCTCAACCTCGTCTTCCTCGGCGAGGATCTGTTCAACCTGTTCGTCGCGCTGGAGCTGCTGACCTTTGCCGCGGTGCCGCTGGTCTGCCTCGATGGCAAGGCGGAGACCATCGAGGCGGCGCTGCGCTACCTCGTCTTCGCGCTCATCGGCTCGGCGCTCTATCTGCTGGGCACCGCGATCCTCTATGGCCAATATGGCACGCTCGACATCGGCACCCTGCACGGCCGGGCGTCGGCCAACCTCGCCACCCACGCCGCCATTGCGCTGATGATCGGCGGGCTGATGGCCAAGGCGGCACTGTTCCCGCTGCATCTGTGGCTGCCGCCGGCCCATGCCGGCGCACCGGCGCCGGCAAGCGCGGTGCTGTCCGCGCTGGTGGTGAAAGCGCCGTTCTTCATCATCCTCCGGCTGTGGTTCGACGTGCTGCCGGAGCCGCCGAGCGAGGCGGCGGCTCGGGTGCTGGCCCTGCTCGGCGCGGCGGCGATCCTGGTGTGCAGCGTCGTCGCGCTGCGGCAGCGGCGGCTGAAGCTGATGATCGCCTATTCCACCGTGGCGCAGATCGGCTATCTGTTCCTGATGTTCATCCTGATCGAGCCGGGGGTCGCGCCCTGGACGACGATCGGCTGGACCGGGGGCATGTTGCAGCTTATCTCGCACGCCCTCGCCAAGGCGGCGATGTTCCTCGCCGCCGGACTGATCGCCGAGGCGCTGGGCCATGACCGCATCGCCGACCTCGCCGGGGCCGGGCGCACTGTCCCGGTCAGCGTGTTCGCCTTCGGTCTTGCCGGCCTCTCGCTGATGGGACTGCCGCCCAGCGGCGGCTTCATCGCCAAGCTGCTGCTGCTTAACGCCGCCATCCTGAGCGGGGCGTGGTGGGTCGCTATCGTCATCAGCGTCGGCGGCCTGCTCGCGGCCGCCTATGTCGCGCGCGTGCTCAAACGCGCCATGGCCGCGCCCGCAACCGCCATCGAGACGCGCGCGGTGGCGCGTGAACGCGAATGGCCGGCGCTGGGCCTTGCGCTCTGCGCCGTGGCGCTCGGTTTCGTGCCGCTGCAGCCGCTCGACATGCTTGCCATTGGCCGTGGGGCGCTGCCGTGAGGAGCGGAACATGACGCCTGCCGGAGCCCTGCTCGCCGCCGCGCTCGCCACGCCGCTCGCCTTCGTCGCGCTCTGCCTGCTGCCCGGCTTCCGCCGGCGCGTGTTCGATCTGCTGCCGCTGGCACCGCTGCCGGCGCTGGTGGCGGCCGTGGCGGCGCCCGGCGGGTCGCTGCTGCTGGCGCCGGCGCCGATGCGCCTGGTGCTGGCGCTTGACGAGCCCGGTGCGATGCTGCTCGGCGGCGCGGCGCTGCTGTGGGCCGCCGCCGGCCTCTATGCCCGCACCTACATGGCCACGGACCCGACGCGCATCGGCTTCGCCGTCTGGTGGCTGCTGACACTTGCGGGCAGCCTCGGCGTGTTCATCGTCGCGGACATGACCAGCTTCTACCTCATGTTCTCCCTCGTCAGCCTCGCCGCCTATGGCCTCGTCGCGCATGAGGGCACGCCGCGCGCGGAGAGCGCCAGCCTGATCTACATGGCGCTGGCGGTGCTGGGCGAAGCCTTCCTGCTGCTCGGCTTCGTGCTGCTGGCCACCGCCGGGCCGACGGGAAATCCGTTGATCGCCGACGCAGTGGCGTCGCTGCCCGCCTCACCCTGGCGGGACGCGACGCTGGCGCTGCTGATTCTCGGCTTCGGCCTCAAGATGGGCCTCGTACCGCTGCATGTGTGGATGCCGCTGGCCCATCCGGTCGCGCCCATGCCGGCCTCGGCGGTGCTGAGCGGCATCATCGTCAAGGCGGGGGTGATCGGGCTGGTCCGCTTCCTGCCATTTGACCAGCCCGCCGCCGATTGGGGCACGGCCCTCATCGTGCTGGGGCTGTTCACCGCCTATTACGGCGTCGCCATCGGCATCACCCAGAGCCACCCGAAGACCGTGCTGGCCTATTCCACCGTGAGCCAGATGGGCCTGGTGGCCGCGATCATCGGCGCCGGGCTGGAACTGGGCGCTGCCGGTGTGTCCCGGCTCGCGGCCTATTACGCGCTTCACCACATGCTGGTGAAGGGCGCACTCTTCATGGGCGTCGGGGTCATGGCCGCGACGGGGGCGCGGCACCGGACCCTGGCGCTGGGCGTGATGGCGGTGATGGCCCTCAGCCTCGCCGGCCTGCCGCTGACCAGCGGCGCGCTGGCCAAATACGCCGCCAAGGGACCGCTGGGTGACGGCCTCGCGGGCACGCTCGCGGCGCTGTCGGCCGCCGGCAGCGCCTTGCTGATGCTGCACTTTCTGCGGCTGGTCGCGAAAACCGCGCCCGTGCGGGCAGATGCCGTCGCCGGCTGGGGCCTGCGTGCGCCATGGCTGGCAACGGCCGCCGCCTCGCTATTCGCGGGCTGGATGCTGTTCGCGCCCGCGATCGGCTATGCGCCTGCAAGCGCCCTCGCTCCCGCCGCGCTGTGGGACGCGACATGGCCGCTGCTCCTCGGCGGGCTGCTGGCGTTCGGCCTTGCCCGCTCAGGCATTGGGTTGCCAAAAATCCCCGAGGGCGATGTGGCGGCGCTGGCGATGTGCGCCCTGCCGGCGGTCCGCCGCATCGGCGATGGGGCGGAGCGGCTCGATGCCGCCCTGCGCCGCTGGCCGGTTGCCGGTCTGGCGCTGATGGCGATCGTGCTCATCCTGGGAGCGACGCTTGGCACCGCGCGCTGATCGTCCCCCGGCGATCCCTCAGAAGCTGCCGGCGAACGAGCCCAGCGCAATCACCGCCACCAGTGCCACCAGGGCGCCAACGATAGCCACCATGATGATGTCGAGATAGCTCTGCCGCGGCGTCACCCCGCAGACGGCGAGCAGCGTCACCACGGCGCCGCTGTGCGGCAGGCTGTCGAGCGTGCCCGCACTCATCACCGCCACACGGTGGAGCAGCGCGGGTTCGATGCCGAGCGCGCCGGCCCGTTCCAGAAATACCGGTCCCAGCGCGTCGAGCGCGATGGTGAGCCCGCCCGAGGCCGAGCCGGTGAGCGCGGCAAGGATGTTGGTCGCCACCGCCAGCGATACCAGCGGCCCGCCGTCGATGGACAGAACCCAGTCGCGCACCAGCGCAAAGGCCGGCAGCGCCGCCACCACGGCGCCGAAGCCGACCAGGCTCGCCACCGAGAAGATGGGTAGGACCGAGGCGTTGGCGCCAGCGTCCATGGTCTCGCGCAGCTTTGGCAGGTGCCGCCAATTGATGATGAGTGTCGCCAGTATCGCCACGAGCAGCGCCACCGCCACCGACCACACGCCGGAGACGGCGGACAGGGGGATGCCGCCCCAGCGCGCCTCGGCCAGAAACGCGAAATCGAGGCGCGGCAGAAGCACGAAGGACATCAGCAGATTGACGATGATGACCAGTGCCAGCGGCAGCGCCGCCAGCGCGATGGAGGGACGCTCCACGCTCTGGTGGCCATGGCCGATCTCGGCCGGATCGAACTCGCGCGCCGTGGTCGCCCGCTCGCGCAGCATCGGGTCGTCGAGAGCGGCGTTCACCGTCGCGGTGCCGTCGCCGAACCCCTCGCCCGCCCGCCGGGCCGCCGCCTCGGCGCGGGCCAGCCACCACAGGCCGAAGCCGAGCATGATGGCGGAGGCGATGAGGCCGAGCCCCGGCGCGGCGAAGGGCGTGGTGCCGAAGAACGGCATGGGAATGGCGTTCTGGATCGCCGGCGTGCCGGGCAGGGCCATCATGGTGAAGGTGAAGGTGCCGAGCGCGATGGCCGGCGCCATCAGCCGGCGCGGAATGTCGGCCGTACGGAACAGCGCCTGCGCCATCGGCGCCAGCACGAACAGCGCGACGAACAGGCTGACGCCGCCATAGGTGACGATGGCACCCGCCAGCACGACGGCGAGGATGGCGCGCTGCGCCCCCAGCTTCGCGGTCATGAACTCGGCGATGGCCGAGACCGAGCCGCTGTCCTCCATCAGCTTGCCGAACAGCGCGCCGAGCAGGAACAGCGGAAAGAACTGGCCGACAAAGCTCGCCGCGCTACTCATGAAAGTCTGCGTCCAGCTGGCGAGCAGCGGCTCGCCGGACAGGAGCGCGGCAATCAGCGCCGCGAGCGGCGCCAGCAGCAGCACGCTCCAGCCGCGATAGGCGAACCAGACGAGAAGACCAAGGCCGAGCAGGATGCCGATGAGGCCCATGGCTCACACCCCTTCGAGCAGCACGTCGAGATTGACCGAAGATCGCTTGCCGATGTTATCCGCATCGGCCTCCAGGAAAGCGTCGGCGGCCTTGCGGCCCTCGTCCCTTAGCAGGCTAAGGAACTCCCATTCGGCGTTGAGCTTGGAGGAATAGCCGAGCGTGTCCATGATGGAATTGCGCACGAGGTGGACGCGCATCTTCGCCCATTGCGCCCCCTCGCTATTGCCGGGATCGGCGACCTGCCGCAGCAGGGCGATCATCCGCAGTTCCTTCAGCAGCACGGCGTTGAACGAGACTTCGTTGAGCCGGTTGAGGATTTCCGACGCGGTGCGCGGCGTGCCGGGCCGCTCCACCGGGTTGATCGGGATGAGAATGGTGTCGTCGGATGTCAATTCACGCACCAGCGGCGTCATGGTCGGGTTGCCGGAATAGCCGCCGTCCCAATAGCCCTCGCCGTCGATCTCCACCGCCTGGAACAAGGTGGGCAGGCAGGCCGAGGCGAGCAGCACGTCGGGCGTGATCTCAGCATTGCGAAACACCCGGCCGCGCCCGGTGCGCACATTGGTGGCGGTGATGAACAGCTTGACCGGCGACGTCCTCAGCCGGTCGAAGTCGATCGCCTTTTCCAGAATGGCGCGCAGCGGGTTGGCGCCGCCGGGATTGAGGTCATAGGGCGAATACAGCCGCGACATCAGATCCATGGTGACGAAAAGCGGCGAATGATCGAGCGTCCAGCGGCCCAGCAGCACATCGAGCGGACCGCGCTGGAACGGGCTGAAGCGTGCCGCGTCGGCGACATGGCGCCAATAGGCGTCGAGCGCCGCCCGGGCGCCCTCCCGCCCGCCCGCGGCGTAGCCATCCGCCATCACCGCCGCGTTCATCGCCCCGGCGGAGGTGCCCGAAATGCCCTCGATCTCCAGCCACTTCTCCTCAAGCAGCCGGTCCAGCACGCCCCAGGTGAAGGCGCCGTGCGAGCCACCGCCCTGCAGGGCGAGATCGATGAGGACGGGTTCCCGTTCTGTACCGGCCTCGGGCTCCATGACATCGAGCGGCTGTCGGCGGGGCGCGGCGGATTTCGGACGTCGCATGGGCGCCACCTTTCTGAACCGGACAGGGTATATCGGTAGCAGCCGCCTTGCTGCATCGCAACATTCTTCGACGACGCCAGGGCCGTGAATCAAGGTCGCTTCTCTGCGAACGCCGGCTGTGCTTGTGTACCGCCGTCGCGTCTCCAGGCCCTCCGAGGTGGCATGTCTGCACCGCCCTACCCGCCCCCGCCGGCCATGGCCGTTTCGAGGTGAAGCCGGCCGGGCTTGAGCCGACGGCGAAGCGGCGGCGGCGAGCCTTCGTCGGCGTTCTGCTGTGCAATGTGCTCGAATGGTACGACTTCGTCATTTACGGGCTGCTTGCTGTTTACCTTTCGCAAGTCTTCTTCCCGCTGCAGGACGACACTGTTGCATTGCTGGCGACGCTCGCTGTGTTTGGCGCCAGCTTCGTCATGCGCCCGCTGGGCGGGCTGGTGCTCGGCGGCCTCGGCGACAGCCGGGGCCGCAAGCCCGCCCTCATGATCACCGCCGTGCTGATGGCGGTGGGGACCCTTGCCATCGGCGTCCTGCCGTCCTTCGAGGCGATCGGTGTGCTCGCGCCGGTGCTGCTACTCGCGGCACGGCTGGTTCAGGGCTTTTCGGCCGGCGGGGAATGGGGCATCGCCAACGCCTTCCTGCTCGAAACGTCGCCCGAGGGCCGGCGCGGCTTCTCCACCAGCTTTCTCTCGGTGACCGTGGCTCTGGGCAGCGGCCTCGCCAGCGCGGTTGCCGCGGTACTCGTCAGCACGCTTTCGCCCGAGACCATGGAAGACTGGGGATGGCGCCTGCCTTTCCTCCTTGGCGGGTCGCTGGGGATCGTGGCGCTGTGGCTTCGCACCGGTATCGACGAGACGCCGGTCTATAGCCGGGAACAGGCGGCAAGGGCTTCCACAGTCACGGTGCTGCGGCGGATACGCCGCCCCAGCCTGACCGTGCTCGGCTTCACCATGCACTGGACGGTCTGTTACTATGTCTTCCTCATCTACATGCCGCTGTTCACCCAGAGGCATGCCGGGTTGAGCGCGGCGCAGGCCACGTGGTCGAACACCATCTGCATCGCCGCCATCATCCTGCTCGTGCCCTTCATCGGCCGGCTGTCCGACCGCTATGGCCGCCGGCCGTTCCTGCTATGCTCCTGCCTTCTGGTCCTGGCGCTGGTGGTTCCGGCGATGTGGGTTATCGTCGCCTTTGAAAGCTTCCCGCTGGTGGTCGGGGTTCAATTGCTGTTCGGCGTCGCCATTGCACTCTATTCGGGACCGGGCCCGGCGGTTGTGGCCGAACTGTTCTCAACGCCCGACCGGTCGCGCTGGTCGTCAGTGTCCTATGCGATGGCGGCGGCCATCTTCGGCGGCTTTGCCCCCTTCATCGCCGTCTGGCTGACCGCGATGCTGGACAATCCACTGGCGCCCGCGGGCTATGTCATCATCGCCGCCGGGACCAGCCTTCTGGTGATCTGGCACATGCCGGAGACGGCGCACAGGCCCATCTCCTGAGATCCGTGCGTCGTGCTACCCGCCGGGATCGGCAGGCGACGGCGCGCGCCCGTAATGGGCATGATAGGCGCGCGAGAAACTTGAATAGCCTTCATAGCCGATACGCCGGGCGACCTCGCTGATGGAGAGCTCGCCGGCGCGCAGCAGTTCCTGCGCCCGTTCCATGCGGCGCGTATGCGCATAGACGTGGGGCGTGACGCCAAAGAGGTCGCGGAAACCGCTGGTCAACTCATTGCGGTTCAGTCCGACGCGCCGGACGAGCTGTTCGATGGTCGGAGGATCGCCGATCTCGCGCCGGTAGATCTCCGCCGCGGTCTCGATGGCCTTTACCCTCGCCTGTTGGCCGATCAGGCGCGGCGCGGTGCGCAGGCGCAGGCCGTGCAGCTGGGAGACGACATCGCAGATGATTTCGACCGCCTTCGCCCCGACGAATATGCCGTGCAGCGGCTCGGGATAGCGGCAGGAAACGATCTGGTCCACCAGGCCGATGCCGGCTGGCGACAGGGGCAGCGACAATACCTCTGGCGTTCCGTCCCGCGACAGGAAGATCGGCCGATAGGCCGCCGGCACCCGCTCGATGTTCAGACCGTAACGGTCGATGAAGTCCTTGCGTTCGCAGACGATGAGGATACCGCGCAGCCGCGTGCCGGCATCGGTGTCGGAGACGGACAGCGGGATGTTGCTCACCTGCAGTATGTGCGGGTTGATCAGATCCATGCGCTCGCCGATCCAACGGCTGTAGCGGCCGGCGATGGTCGCCTGGATGCAGACGAGATCGGCCCGCGCCATCGTCAGGCTGTAGGGCGCGCCGACGTCGAAATTCATCACGTGGAGCAGGGTGAAGTCGTCGATGCGGCGATAGCCGTGCTCCTTGGCGCGGAACACCTCATCGACCTGTCCGAGCACTTTGCCGGAGCGCACGAACTCGCCGATACCCAAGCCAGATCGCACCGCGCGAAAATCCAGATCCAACTGGCGTCGATCGCCCATCGTCTGCGTTCCGCGCCTGCTTTCTCCAGCCGTATCGAGCGCCAGCCAGCGAAGCCGGAACGCTCGTCGCAGGCGTTCGGCGCCTGCTTTACCGGCGTTGGAGACTATCACGTCTTTTCACAGCTTATGTCGAGTTGTCACGCCGGCCTGTGCGGTGGCGGGGGAACGTGCGAGCGCATGTGAATCAGAAGCTGTTGCGACCGAACCACGCGCGTGCACCCCATCCTGTTCACCACTGCCGACCTGCCGCCCCACGAGCAGTTCGAGGCATTCCGTGCCGCCCATGAGGCGATTGTGGACATACGCCCGGGCGTCGACAGGCAGGCCTCCTTCGACATGTCGCAGCGAATCTGGCCGCTCGGCCGCCTCGTGCTCACCAGCACCAGCCTGCCGCGCAAAGGTCATCCCGTGCGCTGGAGGCACTGGCAGAAGGGCGTGCTCGATCACTGGTACGTGGTGCTGCCGTGCAGCTTCGACGAGGGGCGGCCGGCGCATCGGCGGCCGGAAGCACGGCCTCTCATCCACTCGCTGGCACGGCCACTCACCACCGAGATCGAGGATGACGGGGCTCTGACCTTGTTCGTCCCGCGCGACCTGCTGGCCGGCTCCTGTCTCGACAACCTGCTGGACGTGCCGCTCGACAGTGGTCTCGGGGCGCTGCTGGCCGACCTGATGCTGGCGCTCGACCGCCGGCTACCGCTGGTCGAGCCCCACGAACTCGACCACATCACCGAGGCGACGCGCTGTTTCCTCGACGCCTGCGCGCGACCCGCCCGCGACCGCCTGGCCGAGGCGCAGGCGCCGATCGACCTTGCTTTGCTTGAACGGGCCCGGCGGCGGATCCGGCTCCGGCTGACGGAGCCGGAACTGACCCCTGAAACGATCTGCAAGGATCTCGGTGTGTCGCGCTCGCGCCTCTACCGGCTGTTCGAACCGATCGGAGGCATATCGGCCTATGTGCGACGGCAGCGGCTGCTGGGCGCGCGGCACGCGCTGCTCGACCCGCTGGATGTCCGCCCCATCACGCGCATCGCCGAGCAATGGGCCTTCACCGACGCGTCCGTGTTCAGCCGTGCCTTCCGCCAGGAATTCGGAATCTCGCCCAAGGAGGCGCGCGAGACTGGCCGGATCGGCTTGCGGGGAACCGGCGGCTTCGAGGGCACCGGCATGGTCTCCGGCAACATGCCGAGCCTCGCCGAACTGCTCCGCTGGCTCGCCGCCTAGCGGTGGCTTCCGCAGAAGCTGTTCATCGCCGTGAGCGCCCGAGCGCCGCTGCTGCGATACGCCCGGCCAGCTCTTCCGCTTGGGCGGAATGACCGGGTTTTCGAAATTCAGGATTTACGCCTTCTGTTACGCAACGTTCATGCGGCACTCGCGAACAACATTCATGCTTTCCTTGCCAGGCAAAGCTCATTTTTCCTTCGCACTTGCAGCATGTCGGGGAGCTGGCTCTTTGCGGTAAAAGACGTAAGATTGGGATTGCGCGACAACAATTGGGACGTCCGGCCCATTTATTGAAATTCCTGCTGGTCTATAGGGTTGAACGCACCACGCTTCCTCCTTTTTCCGAGATGGGCATCATGGCGGACACCCCGGCTGGCAAGCTTTCCCTGCCCATTCTAACCGCCATGGTGGTCGGCTCCATGGTCGGAGCCGGCATCTTCAACCTGCCGGGCCGCTTCGCCACCGCCACCGGCCCGTTCGGTGCCATCATCGCCTGGACGATTGCCGGAACCGGCATGTACATGCTGGCGCGGGTGTTTCAGGCACTGGCCGAGAAGCGCCCGGACATCGATTCCGGCGTGTTCGCCTACGCCAAAGCCGGCTTCGGCGACTATATGGGCTTCCTGTCGGCCTTCGGTTACTGGCTCGGAAGCTGCCTCGGCAACGTGTTCTACTGGGTGCTGATCGGCTCGACGCTCGGGCGGTTCTTCCCGGAGATCTTCGGGGATGGCAGCACCGCGACGGCGATCATCGTCTCGCTTTGCGGCATCTGGGCCTTCCATTTCATGATCCTGCGCGGCGTCGAGCAGGCAACCTTCGTCAATACGGTTGTCACCATCGCCAAGATCGTGCCGCTGATCGTCGCGATCCTCGCCTTCATCTTCTTCTTCAATTACGCGCAATTCTCCGAGAACTTCTTCGGTGGCGTGGACATGCCGGAGAAGACCCTGCTGGCGCAGGTGCGCGACACCATGCTGATCACCGTCTTCGTGTTCCTCGGCATTGAGGGCGCCAGCGTCTATTCCCGCTTCGCCAAGAAGCGTTCGGATGTCGGCTCCGCGACCATTCTCGGCTTCGTCGCCGTGACCGGCCTGATGGTGGCCGTCACCATGCTGCCCTATGCCACCGCGCCGCGTGCCGCGATCGCCGGCGTGGCCAACCCTTCGCTGGCCGGCGCGCTCGAACTCGTTGTCGGGCATTGGGGGGCGATCTTCATCTCGATCGGCGTGCTGGTCTCGGTGCTCGGCGCCTATCTCGCCTGGTCGCTGATCTGCGCGGAAGTGCTGTTCGCCGCCGCCAAGTCGCAGGACATGCCGAAAATGTTCGCGGTGCAGAATGGCAACCGCGTGCCCGCCAACGCGCTATGGATGACCAACATCGTCGTCTCGCTGTTCGTCATCTCGACCTATTGGTCGCGCGACGCCTTCAACTTCATGCTCGACATGACCAGCGTGACCTCGCTGCTGCCCTACCTGCTGGTCGCCGGCTACGGCGTGCTGCTGGCACGCAGCGGCGTCGGCTACGAGACCACCCCGAACGAGCGCGCCCGCGACCAGATCTTCGCCTGGATCGCGGTGGTCTACACGCTGTTCATGTTCGTCGCCGCCGGCCTGAAATATGTGCTGCTGGTGGCCGTGCTGTTCGTGCCCGGTACCATCATCCTTTATTTCTGGGCCCGCCGCGAGCAGCGCGTGCGCCTGTTCACACCGGTCGAGATGGTCGCCTTCGGCATCACCGTGGTGGCCGCCGCCGTGGGCACTTACGGCCTCGTTACCGGCACCATTACCCCTTGAATCGGATAGGCATTTAGGAGCCCTATGATGGAAACCACCTTCGGCGTTCACTCCGAAGTCGGCCAGCTGCGCAAGGTCATGGTCTGCGCGCCCGGCCGCGCCCATCAGCGGCTGACGCCCAGCAATTGCGACCAGTTGCTGTTCGATGATGTGCTGTGGGTCGATGTCGCCAAGCGCGACCATTTCGACTTCATCACCAAGATGCGCGACCGCGGCATCGACGTGGTCGAGATGCACAATCTGCTGACCGAGACGGTCGCCATTCCCGAGGCCAAGGCATGGATCCTCGACAACCAGGTGGTGCCGAACACGATCGGTGTCGGCTTTGTCGATGAGGTACGCTCCTATCTCGACGGCCTGCCCAACCGCCAACTGGCGGAGACACTGATCGGCGGCCTGTCGACCTATGAATTCCCGGACACCATTGGCGGCGAGACGCTGGCGCTGATCCGCGACGCTGCCGGCGTCAACGAGTACCTGCTGCCGCCGCTGCCCAACACGCTCTACACCCGCGACACCACCTGCTGGATCTATGGCGGCGTGACGCTGAACCCGCTCTACTGGCCGGCGCGGCATGAGGAGACCATCCTCACCACCGCGATCTACAAATTCCACCCTGACTTCGCCGGCAAGGTGAAGGTGTGGTGGGGTGACCCGACCAAGGATTGGGGCCTCGCCACGCTGGAAGGCGGCGACGTGATGCCGATCGGCAAGGGCAATGTGCTGATCGGCATGAGCGAGCGCACCTCGCGCCAGGCGATCAGCCAGGCCGCCGCCGCGCTGTTCGCGCAGGGCGCCGCCGAGCGTGTCATCATTGCGGCAATGCCGAAGCTGCGCGCGGCGATGCATCTCGACACGGTGTTCACCTTCGCCGACCGCGACTGCGTGTTGCTGTACCCCGACATCGTCGACAAGATCGAGTGCTTCTCCTACCGGCCGGACGGCAAGGGCGGCGTCGAACTGCACAAGGACAAGGGCGGCCTCGTCGAGACCGTGCGCGAGGCTCTGGGCCTGAAGGAAATGCGCGTCGTCGAGACCGGCGGCAACGACTATATGCGCGAGCGGACTCAATGGGATTCCGGTGCCAATCTTGTCTGCGCCTCGCCCGGCGTCGTGTTCGCCTATGACCGCAACACCTATGCCAACACGCTGCTGCGCAAGGCCGGTATCGAGGTCATTACCATTGACGGCTCCGAACTCGGGCGCGGGCGCGGCGGCGGCCACTGCATGACCTGCCCGATCATCCGCGACGCCGTCGACTACTGAACGCGTGCCTTAACCCGCGCCTCTAACCAACGTCATGGCCGGGCTTGGCCCCGCCATCCACGCCTTTGCCGATATTGCGTGCCGCGCACCAAGGCGTGGATCCCCGAGCCAAGCCCGGGGATGACGGCGTATCAGAACGTCCCGCCATCCCGGATGGGGTTCGGATTAGACTCTCAGGCGCCTCCATGACCCAGCCCACCGAACAGAAATTCGCACTACCGACGCTAACCGCCATGGTCGTGGGCTCCATGGTCGGCGCCGGAATCTTCTCGCTACCGCAGACGTTCGGGCGGGTTACCGGCGGTCTGGGCGCCCTCATCGCCTGGGGCATCGCCGGCGGCGGCATGCTGATGCTGGCCTTCGTGTTCCAGACCCTCTCGCGCCGCAAGCCCGATCTCGATGCCGGCGTGTTCGCCTATGCCAAGGACGGCTTCGGCAATTATCTCGGCTTCGCCTCGGCGCTCGGCTACTGGACCGTCTGCTGCCTCGGCAACGTGTCCTATTGGGTGCTCATCAAATCGACGCTCGGCGCGCTGTTCCCGATCTTCGGTGACGGCAACACCGTCATCGCCGTGGCGGTCTCGTCGCTGGGCGTGTGGACCGTGCATTTCCTCATCCTGCGCGGCGTGCGCGAGGCGGCGGCGCTCAACACCATCGTCACCGTCGCCAAGATCATCCCGATCCTGATGTTCCTCGTCTTCGTCGGCTTCGGCTTCAAGGCCGATATCTTCGCCGCGAATTTTTGGGGCAGCATGGCTGCCGGTACCGACAGCCTGTTCGATCAGGTACGTGGCACCATGTTGGTCACGGTGTTCGTGTTCGTCGGCATCGAGGGCGCCAGCGTCTATTCCCGCTATGCGCGCCGGCGCTCCGATGTCGGCCTCGCCACGCTGCTGGGCTTCCTCGGCGTGCTGTGCCTGCTCGTCCTGGTGACGATGCTGTCCTATGGCATATTGCTGCGCCCGGAACTGGCGGGCCTGCGCAACCCGTCCATGGCCGGGGTGTTGCAGGCGGTGGTCGGTCCCTGGGGCGCCGTGTTCATATCAATCGGCCTCATCGTCTCGGTGCTCGGCGCCTATCTCTCCTGGTCGCTGCTGGCCGCCGAAGTGCTGTTCTCGGCCGCGCGCATGGAGAGCATGCCGGCCTTTCTCGGCGCCGAAAACCGCAATAAGGTGCCGTTCGCCGCGCTGTGGCTGACCAATCTTCTGGTGCAGTTCTTCCTCATCATGACGCTTTTCGCCGAGCAGGCCTTCCTGCTGGCACTGAAACTCACCTCGTCGATGATCCTGCTGCCCTATCTGCTGGTCGCGGCCTATGCGCTCAAGCTCGCCTGGAGCGGCGAGACCTATGCCGCGCAGCCCAAGGGGCGCGCGGGCGATCTGGTGCGGGCGGGGCTCGCCACGCTCTATGCCGCCGGCCTGATCTATGCCGGCGGATTGAAGTTCCTGCTGCTGTCGCTGGTGATCTACGCGCCCGGCAGCGCGCTGTTCATCATCGCGCAGCGCGAGCGCGGCCACCGCGTGTTCACACCCGTCGAATGGCTGCTGTTCGCGGCAGCAGCGGCCGGGGCGGCGCTCGCCATCTTCGGCCTGGCCACCGGGCGCATCAGCGTCTGAGCCCTGCGGTGGCCGTCGGCGGCAGGGCGGCCGACTGTTTTTACTCAACTGTCGAGATAGCCGAGGCTCGGCTCCAGCCGCTCGAAGGTCTCGTCCATCGCGTAGAAGGGCGTGACCGGCAGGGCGATGTGGCCGAACCACAGCGATAGCTGGCTCTCGGCGGTTTCCTCGTCTGCCCGCTTGATGGCGGCGAGGTAGAGCGCGGCGGCAAGCCCCGTTCGGTCGGCGCCGGATCGGCAATGGATCAGGATCGGCCGCGGCGCGTCGGCAAGGCGCGCCATGAACTCGGCGACCTCGGCATCGGACAACTCGCGGCGCGCGGACCAGGGCAGGTTGATGAGGATGACGTCATGGGCGCTCGCGAGACGAGCCTCTTCGCGATACCAGTCCTGATCTGGCGAGGCGCCGCGCAGATTGACGATGGTGCGGACCTTCAACCCCGTGAGCGCCGCCTCGAGCTGCGTCCCGGACAGGGTGGCGGAGCGGTAAAGTTCGCCCTCGATCACGGTGTGGAAATTGCCCTGCGCAACCGTGATACCCGCGTAGAGCGCGGCGACCCCGGAAATCGCCAGGAGCAGCCCGAGCACTCCCCGCATTGCGCCACGCAGCATTCCCCTAAGTTGACAATCCAGCCGCACCGGCAATCCCCCATGGCGTTTCAGGGGTCTGTCTGGCGTGCCGTTCCTGTCGGGAAGCTGTCCAAGGCGGGCAAAGACCTGGAAAGCTGATCTTGCGAGCAGCGACAGTTATCCGACAGGTTGACGCAGCGATCTCTCTCGCCGTCGGCAGCCCGCCGATGTGCTTGAGGACTTCACCAGATGCGCATGATCGCCACCAGCCTCGCCGCCGCTTTCCTGATCGCCCCCGTCGTCGCTCCGATCGCCGCGTTTGCCGGCCCGGCCTGCACCGCCGAGGCCAAGGACAAATGGATGACCGAAGACGCCATGAAGGCGAAGGTCACGGAGATGGGCTACCAGAAGATAAAGACCTTCAAGGTCTCCGGCAGCTGCTATGAGATCTACGGCTACACCAAGGACGGCAAGAAGGCCGAGGTCTATTTCAACCCGGTCTCCGGCGCGGTCGTGAAGTCCGAGATCGACTGATGAACGGGCCCATACCCTCCGCCGGCGCCGCCTCGGGCGGCACGGCCCGGCCCTCGCAGGAGGCCGGGCCCTCGCCGGAGGTCATGGTGTGGGATCCGGTGGTGCGGATCTTCCACTGGACCGTGGTCGCCGGGTGCCTGCTCAACCTCTTCGTCGTCGAAGACAGCGAGGCACTGCACGAGATCATAGGCTATATGGTAGCCGCGGCGCTGGTGGTGCGGGTCATCTGGGGCTTCATCGGCACGCACTATGCCCGTTTTGCCGAGTTCGTCCCCGGCCCGCGCCGGCTCACGTGGTATCTATCGGCTCTTGCCAAGGGGCGCGAGCCGCGCATGCTGGGACACAACCCCGCCGGTGCGGCAATGATGCTCGCGCTGATGGCGCTGCTTGCCGCCACCTGCGTGAGCGGCTGGATGATGGGGCTCGACACCTTCTGGGGCGAGGAGTGGCTGGAGGAGACTCACGAATGGCTCGCCAATTCCATCATGGTGCTGGCGCTCCTGCACGCGGGCGCGGCCCTCATCGAGAGCCGTCGCCACCGCGAGAATCTCGTGCTGTCCATGATCACCGGTCGCAAGCGCCGCGCCTGACACCACGCAGGGGGAGCCGTCCATGAGGCTCCTCCTGGTGGAAGATAGCGTGCGGCTGCGCGAGCTGGTCAGCGAGACGATCCGGCAGGCCGGCTGGCGGATCGACACGGTGGGCTCGCTGGAGGAGGCGCAGCTTGCCGTCGACACCAACGCCTATGACCTCGTGTTGCTCGACCTCGGCCTGCCCGACGGCGACGGGCTCGACTTCCTGCGCGCCCTGCGCCGCAAGCGCAGCACCACGCCGGTCCTCGTGCTGACCGCGCGCGGAGCGATCGACGAGCGCATCGCCGGGCTCGATGCCGGGGCCGACGACTACCTCACCAAGCCGTTCAACAATGGCGAACTGCTCGCCCGCTCGCGCGCCTTGCTGCGCCGGGCGCCCAGCATGGCGCCGGTGCTGGAGGCCGGGCGGCTGCGCTTCGATCTCGCGCGACTGGAGGTCAGCTGTGGAGAAGACGTCCTACCGCTTACGCCGCGCGAGCGTGCCGTGCTGGAAATCCTCATGCGTGACTTCGGCAAGGTGATGCCCAAGCGCGTGCTTGAGCACAAACTCTCCGATTTCGACGAGGACATCTCCGCCAACGCCATTGACCTGCATCTGTCGCGCCTGCGCAAGAAGATCGCCGCGCATGATGCCGGCATCGCTATCGAGACGGTGCGCGGCGTCGGCTATCTGCTGCGCGAGACCGACGCTTGAGCGCCGCCGCACCACCCGCAGGCACCGGGAAAGGCCGTGCGCTCGGCGTTCTGGTGGCGCGGCGCATCGTGCTGTTCACGCTGCTGGCCATGGTCGCGCAGCTCATCGCCGTGGTTGCCGAATATGCGGCCGACCCGGACAATCTCTCGCGTCTCCTGCTGGAACGTGAGACGCAGACTCTGGCGGAGGGCTTCACGCTCACCGGCACGGGGCTGCGCTACGAACTGCCCGCCGGCCTGCGGGGGCGCTACGATGTGGAAGGCTCGGGCTATGTGGCCCGCGTGCGCACCCCTTCCGGCGTGATCCTATTCTCGCATTGCGACGCCTCCTGCACCGAGCATTTCCTCCCGCTCGACCTCAACCCGCCGAGCTTCTGGCTGCGCATCCTCACCGAGGGCTACCCGCTCACCTTTGCCGGGGGCCATACGGTGGACATTGGCGGGCGCCACGCCTTCATCGAGGTCGCCATAAACGGTGACCCGCAGCATGCGCTTTGGGACGTCTTCGCCGATGAGGTGACCGAGCACATGCTGGTGCCGATGAGCATGACGCTCATCTTCGTGCTCGGCGCCAGTCTCTACTCCATCCACACGGCGCTGAAGCCGGTGCGCGAGGCCGCGCTCGCCGCCGAGCATCTCGACCCCATGAAGCCGGAAAGCGGTCTGCCGACGCGGACCATGCCCCGCGAAATCGCCCAGCTTGCCGGGGCGGTGAACCGTTCCTATGAGCGGGTGCGGGCGCTGGTCGCCGGTCAAAAGCTGTTCACCTCCGCCATCGCCCACGAAATCCGCACCCCGCTCGCCGTGGTGCGGCTGGAGCTGGAGCGGATCGATCATCCGCGCGCGCGGCAGGCGATCCATGAGGTGGACGAACTCTCGCGTTTTCTCGAACAGATCGTTGCCCTGGCCCGGCTGGAAGCGGCAGATACGCGCGGCTTCGCGCCCGTCGCGCTCGACCGCATGCTGGAGGAACTGGTCGGCTCCACCGCCGCCTTCGTCTATGGCGCGGGGGCCTCGATCGCCTTCGAACCCTCCACCGATCCCGTCGTCCCCGGCTATGCGCCACTGCTGCGCGACGCGGTGCGCAACCTCATCGAGAATGCCGTGCGTCATGGCGGCCCGGGTGTCGCCATCCGTGTCGCCTCGCAGTCGGACGGCACGATCGAGGTGGCGGATGACGGCATCGGCTTCGGCGGCGTTCCGCGCGAGAACGCTCCGGGCTTCTACAAGCGTGCCGGCGGGCTCGGCATCGGGCTGGAAATCGTGCGCCGCATCTGCGAGCTGCACGGCGCGCGCTTCGAGATCGACCGGGGCCCGGAAGGCGGCACAGTCGCCCGCATCCTCTTCCCTCCCGAGATCGCCGCAGGTTGAGCGCTCAGCGCGCCGGGGCAGCCGACCATAGGCCAAGGCGCTGCTTCATGAACGGTTGCTCGAAGCTGGGCAGCTCGGCCACTGGCGCCTCGCCGGCATGGAATCGGGCAAGGATCTGCCCATCGGAATGCGCCGCCCGCCAGGCCGGCAACTCGGCCTCGCCCGGCAGGTCCACCGGCTGGGTCAGTCGGGCAAGATAACCGATCTCCCCTTCATAGATGCCGACCACTGCGATGGACCGGGTGGCGTCGATCCGGGCAAGCAGCGGCGTGAGGTCAAAGGCTGGCAGCCCGCCGAGCCATGCCTGCAGGAAACCCGCCAGCAGCAGCGCAGCCGTCGCCCCCGCTCCGGCCCTCCACGCGTGGCGCCGCTGCGCCCAAACCGGCAGGGCGAGGGCGACGAGCAGCAGGCCGGGCCCCACTGCCAATGGCGGCAGGAGTTGCGGGTAGCGCGGCGCCAGCAGCGCGCTAGCGAGCATCGCGACGCCCGCGACGAGCACGGCAAGCGCAGGCCCGAATTCCATGCGGCGCGGCGCGGTGCTGATCAGCCGCGCAAGGATGAGCGCCGCCGCCGGCAGCGCCGGCAGCAGGTAGTGAAGCTGCTTGCTGGAAATGGCAGACATGATGAGCAGCGTGGCGGCAGACATGATCACCGGCAGACGCCACGCCCGTTCCCGCCAGAGCGACGCCAGCGCGGCCCCGTTCCAGAAGCCGGAGACGCACCACCAGGGAAAGAGCAACGCCGGCAGAAGTGGCAGGTAGAACCAGAAAGGTCGACGGTGGGCGAAGGCCTCGACCATCCGCCCAGCGGTCTGCCGCCACAGCAGCGTGCCTGCGAACTCCCCGCCCCCGGCCCCGGCGGCGGCGACTGCCCAGCCAAGCACAGGAAGCGCGGCAAGAAGCACCGTGCCGAGAAGCGCGAGATACCAGCGCCGCCAGTCGGTCATCCCCTCGACCCAGAGCGGGGCCAGCAGCGCGGCGGGCAACACCTGCACCAGCATCACCGGCCCCTTGGCCAGCAGGCCGATGGCGACGGAGAGGCCGAAAATCGTCCACCCGCCCGCCTGCCGTCGCCCGGCGCGCAAGAGGCCGATGAGCGCGGTGACGCTCGCCGTGGTCAGCATGGCGTCGAACATCACCGAGCTGGCGAGCGCGGCATAGGCGGTGAAGCCCGCCAGCACCAGCGCCGCGCGGGCGCCGAGCGCCGGACCGGCAAGATCCCGGCCGAGCCGGTAGGTCGCGAACACGCTCAGTGGCAGGAACAGCGCCGGCATCAGCCGGGCGCTCCATTCCTGCGGGCCGGTCACGCGCCAGGCCAGATTGATCAGCCAGAACAGCAGCGGCGGCTTGTGACTGTAGGGCTCGCCATTGAGGTGCAGCAGGATCTTGTCGCCGGAGGTCCACATCTCCCAGGCGACCGTGAGATAGCGGGTCTCGTCGACCGGGAACGGCCCGCGCAGCAGCAGTGTCAGCGCAAGGGTGGCAAACGACAGCGAGAGAGCCAGCGTCAGCGCCCCCGCGTTGGCACGGCTGAAAGAGCGGTCGGGGATGGCGGCGTCCCCCGCCTCAGACAGCGCCGTCACGCAGCGCCTCCGGGCGGATGCTCTGCCGCCGGATCAGGCGGATATTGCGCAGATAGATGGCGAGGCCCGCGCCCTGGCCGATGATGAACACCGGGTCGCGCTGATAGATCGCATAGGCGACGAGGCCCAGCGAGCCGGCGATGCTCAGATACCAGAAGCTGTGCGGGATGATGCTGCGCCCCTCGCGCTCGCTTGCCCACCATTGAACGAGGAAGCGGGCCGAGAACATGGCCTGCCCAACAAGACCGACGGCGAGCCAGAGACCGGCGCTCATGAGCGGGGCCCCCGCCGGGAATCGGCGATGATCTCGGCCCGGATCACAGGGCGGCTCATGCGCGCGCTCAGCCACATCACCCCAACGAGATCGACGATGCCGACCCAGAGCCGGTTCCATGTGCCGTATTTGGAGCGGCCGGCCGAACGCGGGCGATGATTGACCGGATGGGTCAGCACGACGCCGCCCTCTCGCTGTATCAGCGCCGGCAGGAAACGGTGCATGTGGTCGAAATAGGGGAGCCGTTGATAGGTGGCACGGTCGAATACTTTCAGGCCGCAGCCCGTATCGGCGACGCCATCGGCGAGCAGCGCGCCGCGCACCCGGTTGGCGAGGCGCGAGGAGAGGCGCTTGACGAGACCATCATTGCGCCGGCGCCGCTGGCCGGCGACCATCCGCACCTCCCGACCCCGCCCGGCATTGCGGTAGAGCGCCAGAAGCAGGGGAATGTCCGCCGGGTCGTTCTGTCCATCCGCGTCGAGCGTGACGATGATGCGTCCCAGCGCGGCGTCGACACCGGACCGTATGGCGGCGCTCTGGCCGTACGAGCGGGCATGGGCGAGAAGCGTCAGTTGGTGATGGTCGCGCGCGACCTGCCCCACCACCCGCGCCGTCGCATCGGTCGAGCCGTCATCGACGACGATGACCTCGTAGCGGGTACCAGCCAGGGCGACGGTGATCTCGGCCAGCAGCGGGCCGATAGCGCCGGCCTCGTCGCGCGCGGGGAGAACGACGGAAACATCCGGCAAACCCGGAGCCGGGCTCGGTCCGAGCGGCAGGTCATCGCCAGCATGGCCTAACAGATCGGGGCGGATCGGGGCGGGAGCCGGCGCCGCGAATGCATGGGATCGGACGGGTTCCTTCAGGCTCGCACGTTTCGGGCAGGCGATCGGCGCCATGTCTATCGCGCTCCCAGCGGGAAAGCGGGCGAGGTGCCGCCAGCGGCGCCGTACAAGCTCTCATCCTTCACGCGCGTCCCTGCACGATGTGGCATCCGAGCCTCCCTGTGTGCCTACCTTTCCGCTAGCGATCCGAACCTGTCGGCAGGCTGTCGGCCCATAGAGAAGGCGCGAACCTTGGTCAGGCTTCCCAACTGCCCGGCGTTGCAGCCATGTGCCAGGCGTTCGTCGAAGCGGAATGTCGGCTATCTGGTGCTCGGCCAAGGTTCGTCAGTTGGCACCCCACGCTCCATGGCCGGAGTCCAGCGCGTGCCCCCGGCTATGGTCAGTGCGAACGGCTGCGAACCGGTGCGCCGCAGCTCGCGGCCCCTCGCCGCTACCCCACCGGCGCGGTGGCGAGGGAAGTCTTCTTCTGTGCGGCCACGAGCATATCAACGAAGGCTGTCACCTTGGGCGGGCGGAAGCGGGCGGTGGGATAGACCGTGTGGATGCCGCCGGAGGGCAGCTCCCACGCGGGCAGCACATGCACCAGCCGCCCGGTCGCGAGCTCTTCCGCCACCAGGAAATCCGGCAGGATGGACAGGCCACCGCCGGCCTTCACCGCCGCAAGCACGCCGGGTGTCGTATCGATGGCCATGCTTGCCTGCATCCGCACGGCACGCCGGTCCAGCGCGCCGCGGGTGAACGGCCACAGCAGCGGCTCGCGCAGCGCCAGATTGGCGATGAAAGGCAATCCCGCCAGATCGTCCGGCTCCTCCACCGAGGCGAGACGCGACGAGAAGCCGGGGCTTGCCACGAGGAACTGATTGAAGCCGCCGATCTTGCGGGCCTGCAGGCCGGAATCGGCGAGCCAGCCGACGCGGATCGCCAGGTCGATGCGCCCCGAGACGAGATCGAGCGTGTCGTCGCTGAGCGTCAGTTCAACCCGGCAGGTGGCATAGCGGGCAGAGAAGGCGGCCGCGACCGGCGCGACGAGCGCGGTGCCATAGTCGTTCGGTGCGGTGACGCGCAGCGTACCGGTTGGCTCAGCCGCCGCCTGCGCCAACTCGTCGAACGCATCTTCGGCGTCGCGCAGGATCATGACGCAGCGCGCGTGAAACCGCCGCCCGGCCTCGGTCGGCTCGACCCGCCGCGTCGTGCGCACCAGAAGGCTAGTCCGCACGTCCCGTTCCAGCTGCGCCACCTGCTGGCTCACCACCGCCTTGGTGATGCCGAGCCGTTCGGCCGCCCGCGTGAACGAACCGGCATCCACCACGGCCGCGAAATAGGCCAGCCGGTTGAGATTCACGTCGATAGACCTCTCGGAAAGCACTGTGTGTTTTTAGCATACAGTGTGTCTGATTTGTTGGTCTTCTTCGCTCAATTCCGCTGTGGCATGCCTGCCGTCATAGGAGACCGCCATGAGCGACACGATCACCGGCACCATCTCGGGTAACATCACGGGCACGATCCATGTGGGCTACCTCTTCGATCCGCTCTGCGGCTGGTGTTATGGCGCCTCCCCGGCCATCGAGCGGCTGATCGCCCGACCGGACGTCGCCCTGGAGCTTATGCCCACCGGCCTTTTTGCCGGCCCCGGTGCCCGGCCGATGGATGCGGGCTTTGCGGACTACGCCTGGAGCAATGACCAGCGCATCGCCCGCCTGACCGGCCAGCCCTTCAGCGACGCCTACCGTCAGAAGGTTCTGGCAGACCGGACACGCCTGTTCGATTCCGGCCCGGCGACGCTGGCGATCGTCGCCGTCGCGCGTGTCGCTCCGGCGCGGGCGTTCGAGGCGCTGAAGGCGATCCAGCACGCCCGCTATGTGGAAGGCCGCGACATCACCGACATCACCGTCCTCGGGCAGGTGCTGCGCGCGCTCGACATGGGCGAGATCGCCGACCGGCTCGCCGCTCCCGATGAAGCGCTGCTCACGGCCTACCGCTCCCGCGTCGAGACCGCCCGCCGCGAGATGCGTCGCCTCGGCGCCGACGGGGTGCCGTCGCTCGCTGTCGGCAACGCCACCACTCCCCGGCTTGTGCGCGGCAATGCCCTGTTCGGCAGCATGGACATGCTGGTCGCCGAACTGAAGGCGGCCTGAGCGCACCAACGCGCCACAGCCCGCCCCTCACCCACCACGTCTCATCAGGAGAGAGCGATGCTCACCCGGAGATCCCTCATGAAAACCACCCTCGCGGCCGGCGCCGCCGCTGCCTTTGCTCCCGCAGGTCTTGGCCATGCCGCCGGCGGGTTGTCCTGGAAGCACTTCCCCGCCGGTGAAAAGGGCTTCTATCGCGCGCCCGTGCTCATCACCGGCGCCTCCGAGGCGCTGCTGATCGACGGTGGCTTCACCTATGCCGACGGGCGGACGGTGGCCGAGGCCATCAAGGCCAGCGGCAAGACGCTCACCGCCATCTATGTCAGCCAGTCCGATCCCGATTATTACTTCAGCCTCA
This sequence comes from Ancylobacter radicis, assembly GCF_018449475.1. GTDB lineage: Bacteria > Pseudomonadota > Alphaproteobacteria > Rhizobiales > Xanthobacteraceae > Ancylobacter > Ancylobacter radicis. The sequence goes on from NZ_JAHCQH010000015.1 coordinate 283,325, forward strand.
AGCCGATCAAGGAAGCCTTCCCGAACGCGAAGGTGATCGCCGCCTCCGAGACCGTCGCGGCCATCAAGGCCAGCGTGGAGAAGAAGCTCGCGGTGTGGGGACCCCAGCTCAAGGAGAAGGGCCCGCAGACGCTGGCCGACATCATCATCCCCGAGGTGTTCGATGGCCCCTCGCTCACCGTCGACGGCGAGACCGTCGAGATCGTGCCGGCGGAAGGGCTGGCCAACCGCCGCTATCTCTTCGTGCCGTCGCTGAACGCGGTGTTCGGCGGGGTGATGGTGTTCTCCGGCGTCTATGTCTGGACCGCGGACACCCCGACCAAGGAACAGCGCGCCGCCTGGATCGCCAATCTGGACAAGATCGCAGCCCGCAAGCCTGCCGTCGTCGTGCCCGGCCATATGGTGCCGGGCGCCGCCACCGATCTCTCGGGGGTCGCATACACCAAGGCCTATCTCCTCGCCTTCGAGGAAGAACTGGCCAAAGCCAAGGACTCCGCCGCGCTCAAGGCCGCGATGCTCGCCCGCTTCCCCGGCCTCGGCATGGGCGTTGCGCTTGATATCGGCGCGAAGGTCGCCACCGGCGAGATGAAGTGGGGCTGAGATGGCGCCAATCTCGATCTGATCCACGCCACCTATGAGGGCACGTCGGAGGAGAACGGCCGGAACCTGCTGGCCGCCCTTGCTCCCGATGCTTCATGGACGGAAGCGGAAGGTTTCCCCTATGCGGGAACCTTGGCGTCTGGAAGAGGGATGTCGGATGCGTGCGGGGTCAGGCCGCCAGCGCGGCAATCTACGCCTTGGCGCCGGCCAGCGCCGTTGCCTTTGCTTCCTCGCCAAGGGCCAGGCCCTCGGCCCGGATGATCGTGACATCGGTCAGGCCGATGAAGCCCAGCGCGGTGAGCAGGTACGATTCCTGATGATCGAGAGCCGCCATCGGGCTCTCGCCACTGTAGACACTACTCTGGCCAAGCCGTAGCCATTGCGGAGATCACGTCACCATCAGGGCGTACGGACATCTCGTCGACAGGTCAGGGCATCCTTATGGGTGCGCCTTCCCCGCACACACCCGCCCGTCTTCGAAGTGAACGATGCGGTCGAACAGGTCGGTCGAGCGCGGATCGTGGGTAATCACCAGGACAGCCGTCCCGTGGGCGGCGGCGATGCGGCGGAAGATCTCCATCACCTGGCGGCCCCGGACACTGTCCAGCGCGGCCGTCGGTTCGTCGGCGAGGATGAGCGGCGGCGCGTTGGCGAGCGCCCGCGCCACGGCCACACGCTGCTGCTCGCCGCCGGAGAGTTTCGCGGGCAGACTGTCGGCGCGGTGGGCGAGGTCGAGCGCGGCGAGCAGCCGCCGGCCATGGGCGCGGGCATCGGCGGGGGCCACATCGGCGATTTCGAGGCTCAGCGCGACATTCTCCACTGCCGACAGAAACGGGATCAGGTTCGCCTTCTGGAACACGAAGCCGATACGTTTGCGGCGTGTCTCGCGCAGCGCGTCAAGATCGGCGCCGGCATGGGAGACCCGTTCGCCGGCCAGCCAAACGTCGCCGGAGGTGGGGTTCTCCAGAAGCCCGGCCAGCATGAGAAACGTGCTCTTGCCCGAGCCGCTGGGCCCGAAGATGCCCACCAGTTCGCCGGCGGCGACATCCAGCGACACGCCGTCGAGAGCCCGCACCAGCCCTCCACCGGCGGTGTAATGGCGCGTCAGCGCGCGCACCGAGAGCACCGGCACATCGCTCATGACAGCACTTCCCGTGCGCTCACCCGCGACGCACGCGCGATCCCCACAAAGGCCGCGCCGGCGCAGACCAGGGTGAGGGCGAGCGCGATCTGCGCCAGGTCGGACGGCAGTATCACCACGCGGCGCGGGAAGAGCGGGAAGATCAGCCAGGACAGCACGATGGCGACGACATAGCCGGCAATGCCGATCAGCGCGGCCTGCTGGCCGATGAGGCCGATCACCACGCTCTCGCGCGCGCCCAGCAGCTTCAGCAGGGCGATTTCGTGCAGTTTCTCGAGGGTCATGGTGTAGACGATCAGCGACACCACGATGGCGGTGATGACGAGGATCATCCCGGTGAAAGTCAGGATCTGCAGGCGCAGCTTCCAGAGCCTTGCATTCAGCATCAGGTCGCGCTGTTCGCCGGTGGTCATGACCCGCACATCGCCCCAGCGTTGCATGGCGGCGATCACCTGCGCGGGGTCGGCGGCGGGATCGAGCCGGACCAGCACCGCGGCAATCTTGCTTTCCTGCGCCACCGAACTCGTATCGGCGCTGACGGCGGCGGCCCCTCCCGCCGTCGCCCGGGCGAGATGAATTTCCTCCGAGGTGCGGCGGCGGGCAATGACCGAGGCGTCGTTGATGCCGACGAAAAGCAGCCCGTCGCCGGCCGAATCCACCATGTGCCGCGTGAGCCCTACGACGGTGTAGACATCCCGCGCGAGCTGGATCCGGTCGCCGGCCTTGAGACCGGTGCTGGCGTCCGCCACCGCCTCGTAGCGGCTTCCGCCGAACCAGCGTCCCTCGGCGAGCGGAAGCCAGCGCCCGTCGTCGCGCGGCACGTCGATGCCGGTCACGGTGGCCCGGCGCGGGCTGCCGGCGACGCTGAACTGCTGGCTGAACTGGGTGAAGCGCCGCACATCCGCGACGCCCCGCACACCCTCGACCCTCCGGTCCATGTCGGCCGCCACGGCCGAACCTTCGGCAAAAGGCCCGGCCCGCTCGCCCTGCACGACCCAGAGATCGGCATCAATCCGCTCGATAATGAGCAGCGCGTCCTCGACGATGCCACGATAGAGGCCGGTCATGCCGATTACCGCCATAACCAGGAAGGCGACGCCAAAGGCGGTCAGCACGAAGCGGGTCGGGGCGTGCAGCGTGTCCTTCAGCGCCAGGTTCATGTGACGGGACCGGCAAGGCGCACGCGCATGAATGAGTAGAGGCCGCCGGGTTTGAGGATGTTCTGGCCGGCGGCGATGCCGTGGCGGATCTCGACGCGCTCCATGCCGGCCTCGCCGAGCGTCACCTCGCACCATCGCGCGCGGGCGCGGCTCGCCACCCACACGCCCGGCCGCCCGTCGCGCCACACGAGGAACGAGGTCGGCACGGTCAGGACCGGGCCGCGCTGCTCGATCAGGATGCGCGCCATGGCGCGCTGGCCGAGCGCCCAGTTGGCAGGAAGTGCATCCAGCGCGATGTCGATCTCGAACTCCCTGGTCTCCTCGTCGACCTCGCGCCCAAGCCTGAGGACATGGCCGGAAATTGGAGTTCCGGCGTGGGAGAAGGTGATCCGAGCGGCCTGCCCCGGCAGGATGGCGGACATGGCGCCCTCGTCCAGCCTTGCGGTCAGCACGAGGCTGGCGGGATCGACGAGATGCAGCACGTCGCTGCCGGCCGTCAGCATCTCGCCGACATGGCGCATGCGCGACACCACGACGCCGGAAATGGGCGCGCGCAGCACGCTGTCGTCCAGCTGGGCCCGGGCGACGGCAATGCGCGCGATCGCGGCATCGCGCTCGGCCTCGGCCTGCTCGACGGCACGGCCGGTACGCGCGAGCTCCGCCTCGGCCTCGCGGCGGGCGGCGAGCGCGTCTTCGAGACCGGCCGTGCTGGCGACGCCCTTGGCGAACAGCGCGACCTGCCTTTCATGGGTCGCCCGCTCCTTCTCCAACGTGGCGGTGGCGCGGTCGCGTTCGGCCTGCGCGGCGCTCACCCCGCGCTCGGCGGCTTGGGCACTCGCCTCGGCGGCACCAAGTTCGCCGCTGAGATCGTCGAAAGCGAGACGGGCGAGCACCTCGCCCTTGGCGACCACATCGTTGCGGTCGACGGCAAGCTCCTCAATGCGGGCCTGGATGCGGCTGCCGACGCTGGCCTCGGACAGCGCCGACAGCGTGCCGGGTCCCTGCAACTCGATGTCCAGAATGCCCGGCCGGAGGACCTCGCCCTCCACCACATGCGGATAAAAATAGCGCAGTCCGACGAACGCGATCGCCAGAGCCGCCGTAACGAGGGCGGCGAGCCGGAGCCCGCGGCGGCGGCGCGGACGCGGAACCGGTGCATCAAGCAACAGGAACGGGTCGAGGCCAGGCTTGACGTTCATGACGGCGATACCCGACCGGGCGGGCCCGGTCACTGGGCGGGCGCAACCTTGGCAGCGGCCAGCGCCTCCTTGCAGGGTTCGGAGATCCTGTCGGGATTGGCCTTGATGCACTGGAGGATGCGCCCGCCACCCGGCTGCACACCGGGGCAGGTGGCCCGGATGTCCGCCTCACAGGCGGCACGGACAGCCTGCATCTGCGCGCGCGAGAGATTCTGGGCCGAAACGGCTCCGGCGAAGGTGGCGCCGAGCAGGGTGGCGAAGGCCAGCGTGAGGCCGGCGCGGATGAAGAAGGCACGGTCCATGATGGCGGCTCCTTTCGGGAGTGGGACGCGGGACCATGGAGCCCGCCCACGTAGGGGCGGTCGGGCGCGGCGGGCTCCATGGCGGGCAGGCTGATGCCTACCCTGCCGCCGGGAACGGGTGGGGTGTACTCGGCGACAGGAGCGCAGGATCGCCGCAGCGTTTTGCGGCGGTGTCTCGGCGCGGGGCCTTTTTGTTGCAGTTTGTATCAGCGCCGGCGGTACATCTTGCGCGGGCCCGTCGCGGCTGTCATGCCAGCGCAATGACAGCCGCAAGAGTGCTTCTGGTCGAAGACGACCGCGACATTCGCAGCCTGCTCGTCGACTTCCTCGGCGGCGAGGGCTACGACGTCGAGGCGGTCGCAAGCGGCGCCCTGATGGACCGGGCGCTGATGCGGGGCATGCCTGACCTCGTGATCCTCGACATCATGCTGCCGGGCGAAGACGGGCTGTCGATCTGCCGGCGACTCAGGACCAGAAGCCGGGTGCCGATCCTCATGCTCACGGCCAAGCATGACGACATCGACCGCATCGTCGGGCTGGAGATCGGCGCCGACGATTATCTCGGCAAGCCGTTCAACCCGCGTGAATTGCTCGCGCGCATCCGCGCACTGCTGCGCCGTGCGTCGGGAGCCCTGTCGGCGGGCGTGCCGGAACGGCGGCGGCGGCGTTTCGCGGGCCTCATTGCCGATCTCGACGCACGCACGGTGGCGGACGAGAGGGGGCAGCGTGTGCTTCTCACCACGGCCGAGTTCGACCTGCTGACCTGCTTTCTCGAACGGCCCGGCCGGGTGCTCTCGCGCGACCAGTTGCTGGACTGGACACGCGGGCGCGCCGGCGGCGACCCGTTCGACCGAACCATCGACGTCACCGTGTCGCGGCTGCGCAGCAAGCTGGCCCACGGCCTCGGCGAGGCCGAGCAACCGATCACCACCGTGCGCAATGTCGGCTACCTGTTCTCGGCCGACGTGCACGAGATCTGAGGCGGATGGCCATGCGTCTCGGCCTGCTCGCCCGCATCATCCTGATCGTCACAGTGGCGTTTTTCGCCATCCAGCTGCTGGCCCTGTTCTTCTATTTCGGCACCGGCGAGGCGCGCCGGGCGTTCGGCGAGGCGCCGCCTTCGCTGCCGCGGCAGATCGCATCGCTCGTCCTGCTGGTCGACGAGATGCCCCCCAGCCTTCGGCCCGCACTGCTCGACGCCTTCAGCGAGAACGGCCGGGCCGCCACGATCATTCCCAACCTCCCCGATGATCCTGACCCCACGAAGGGCATCGGACGTATCGAGCGTTCCATCCGGACGGCACTGGCGCTGCGCGGTGCGCAGGGACGACAGGTGCTGGTGCGCCTCGACGGACCCAGTGAAGACGGGCGCGGCGACACGCTCAGCGTCTATGTCGGACTGGCCGGGGGCGGCTATCTCTGGCTCGATATCCAGGACCGCGTCACCGTCCGGCTGCTCGGCGTGCCCATCGGCTTCTTTGCCGGCCTGTTCGGCGTCGGCGTCGCCCTTGTCGCGCTGATGGCGGTCGCGCGCGAGATGCGGCCCATCACCCGCCTCGCCCGAGAGGTCGACCGGGTGGGTGAAGGCATCGGTCCCGTCGCGATCCCCGAGCGCGGCGCGCCGGAGCTGCGCACGCTGATCCGCGCCGTGAACGCCATGCAGGAGCGCATCGCCGCGCTCGTGCGCAACCGCACGCTGACGCTCGGCGCGATCTCGCATGACCTGCGCACCTATCTGACCCGCCTGCGCCTGCGCGTCGAGATGATGCCCGAGAACCGCCACCGGGCCGGTGCCATCGCCGATGTGGAGGCCATGCAGGCGCTGGTCGAGGACACGCTCGATTTCGCACAGGATTCTTTCATCCCGGTGGAGCCCGCCGGCACCGACCTTGCCGCCGCGCTGCGCCGCTACGCGACCGAGCAGAACGACGCGCGCATCGTGCTCGACCTGCCGGACGGCCCGGTTCGGGTCGCCATGGGCGACAAGGCGCTCGGCCGCGTCATCGCCAACCTCGTCGGCAATGCTCTGAACTATGGCAAGCGCGCCTTTGCCGCCATCGAGACGGACGGCACGCAGGCGGTTCTGGTGATAGAGGATGAAGGCCCCGGCATCCCCGTCGAGGAGCGCGAGCGCGTCTTCGAGCCGTTCCACCGGCTGGAGGCGTCACGCAACCGCGACAGCGGCGGAACCGGTCTCGGCCTGACCATCGTCCGCCGGCTGGTCGACCGGCACGGTGGCGGCATCGAGCTGGACAGCAGCCCGCGCGGGGGGCTTGCCGTCCGGGTCCGGTTGCCACGGGCGGAACGAGCGGGCTGATACAAATCGACATGCCGCGGTTCGAACGGCGATACCTTGGCCGCTCACCCTTGCCGCCTCATCAACGGCAAAGGACGTGACGCCATGAGAGCGACATTCCCCACCAGACTGACCACACGGATCGCCGGCGGAGCGGCCGTCCTCGGCCTCGCCGCCGCCGCCCTACCCACGCTCGGGGGCGCGCAGGGCCTGACCGGGCCCGCCGGACCCTGGGCATGCGAGCAGGAGCCCTTCGCGAGCGAACCGGGACCGGCCTTCGATCCGACCGCCGTTCGGCTCATTGCCGGCCTGCTGCTCTCGGCGCAGGAGACCGCGCTCGGCATCCGGACCGACCAGATGGATGCCTGGCGCGGCTACACAACGGCGCTCATCGCGCTTCTGCCCTCGGGCGAGCGGCTCGCGCGCTGGACGGACGAGACGAAGCGGGCGGAAGCACAGGCCTTCGACCTCGCGCAGGACATTGCCGATGCCGCCATCGAGCGGGCGGAGAAGGCCCGCGCGTTGCAGGACGCGGTCTCCAGACTCAAGGCGGCGCTGACGCCCGAACAGATGAGCCTGGCCAAGCAGATGCAGCAGAAGCTGGTCGAGCGGATCGTCCATTTCCTGGAATGGCGCCGCAGCGAGGGGCCGGGCATGCCGCTCTGACAATCTCGAACCGGCAAGAAAAGGGCCGGGAGCGCAGGCTCCCGGCCTTCTTTATCGCGGGACGCCCGATCACCAGCGATGGAAGCTGCGCGAACCGGTATGCGTTCCGCCGCCCGGACCGACGACCGCCCGGTTGGTCGTGCAGCCCTGTCCGGCGGTGCAACCGCGGGTGCGCGTCGCGGTGCCGCCATTGGGGCCCTCGCTGGTCCGGGTCGAGCTGCAAGCGCCGTCGGTGCAGACGCGGGTCTGGGCGGTCGAGCCGCCATAGACCCCGGTGGCGCTGCGGGTACCGACGCAGGCACCGCCCGCGCAGGTGACGGAGCGGCTGGCCGACGTCACCCGCGGGGCGACATAGGGCGGATAGGCCGCCCAGCGCCCGTACCAGGGATAGGCGACATAGTAGCGGTCCCAATAGGCCCGGTTGAACGAGACGACGGTGATGCCGACCGCTGGTGCCACGGGGGCCGTGAGCACGACCGGCGCCCCGCGATAGACGATCTGGATGTAGTTCGCCGCCACCCAGCCGCGATAAGGTCCAAAGCCGATATCGCACCAGCTGTAGCCTGAAACGCAGCCAAAGGTTGTGATCGTGGCGCCCGCAGGCACGACGGTGACCGCAGGATAGGCGGTCGACGGGCCGGCCCGCAGATTGACGTTGGTGACGGCAACCGCGCTGGTCGCGGCGCTGGACGCCGATACGGTGGCGACGGTGAGCGCGGCAGCGAGGAGAAGCGTTCTGAGCATGGCGGAACTCCGATGCAGGCCGCCCGGAGGCGGCGTCTGTTGTCCGCCGACCTTGATAGGTGTCTGGCCTCGCCGGCGTGTCTCGACCATGTTTCGATTTGTGTCAGCGAACCGACAGCGCCAGGCGACGCTGTCGGTCACGCCCCGCGCGGCGAGGGCGGGAAATTCACGATCCTGATCGCTCAGAATCCGTGCCGAAACGTCATGCCGGCCCGGATCAGCCTTCAGTGCGCGGCACCGGCGTATGGAGCAACTGCTGCTCCCACAGATAGGCGATGCCGCTGCCGCCGGCATGCTGCGTTCCGGGAGGCACTATGGGCCCGACACTCCATGGCCGCGCCACGACCACGCACGACATCCGAGCAGCGATACAGCGATCGAAGGCTCCGCTTAAAGAGCTAGCCGCCAGGGAACGACGTCTTCGCTACCGCGCTCAACGGCGCGTCGATTGAAGGCGGCTCATTACGCCTGCGTCTGCGCCCTAACCATGGGACTCGCTTGCCTTCCTCGCGGGCGAGAAGCCCCCGAGCATATCTCTTAGGGTATCCACACACTCGCAACGGCCTTGGCGTACCAAGTGTCGTATGATTAGAGTTCCATCCTCTATCGTCCGAACTCGTTGATGAATGAGCCCGTGCCTTTCTCATCTGCGACATCGAGCGACACATCAGCCATTACCTCCAGCAGCCCGGACTTCTCGGCGTTGTGCCGGATCGCGCGGGATATTCTGGGCGCGCCGTTTGCCTGCATGTGGCAGAGCGGCAATTTATGGCTCGCCAGCACCGAGGATCGTGCCTTCGGCCTGTCAGCGATCGCCGATGTTCGGATCGCTCTGCCCCTTGGCAAGACGTCCCCTCTGCTCGTCGTAAGGGATACGCTGGATTGCCCGGCGTTAGCGAAGCGGACGTGGGTCGATGGAGAACCGCATGTGCGTTTTGTCGCCGTGCTGACGGTCGCCACACCTGAAGCGTGCCATTTTGAACCTTGCCACCTTGCCGTCTTAGACACGCAGCCGCGTGATCTCGACGACGACCAACGACGGCGGCTGCTTGATGTCGGCGCCCTCGCGGCTCAAGCACTGCAACTGGCCTGGGAGGCACAGCTCGCCAGCCTGCAGGAGAAAGAATTCCGATTGTTGGCGGAGACCTCAACCGACACGATCGTGCGCGGCAATCTCGACGGCATTCGCCTTTATATCTCGCCCTCCGTCCGCTCCCTGCTCGGTTATGAGCCGGAAGAGCTGATCGGCCTGCGCGCCATCGACATCGTCCACCCGGATGACCTTGGGAGCTTTGGCGCGCTCATGGCGTCAATCCGGGCGGGCGAACTCGAAACCGGTGTCAGCGAGGTGCGCCAACGTCACAAAGACGGCCATTGGGTTTGGATGGAAGCTTCGGTCCGGCTCACCTACGATCCGGCCACGGGGAAACCGAATGGCTATGTGGCGTCCGTACGCGACATTCAGCGACGCAAGCAGGCGGAAAGCCACCTGGAATATCTTGCATCTCACGATACGCTTACCGGCCTTGCAAATCGTGCGATCTTCGACCGGCGGCTTGCAGATGCCGTTTTCCATGCGCGCCGCGATGGACGCCGGTTCGCCCTTTTCTGCATGGATATCGACCGCTTCAAGCGCATCAACGACACGTTCGGCCATCAGGCTGGTGATGCCGTCTTGCGCGAAGCCGCCATGCGGTTGCAGGTCGCCATAGGTGCCGAGGACATCGCAATCCGGCTGGGAGGCGATGAATTCGCCTTGATACAGATGCTGGACGACGCCGATGCTGCCGTCTCGGCGGCCAACATGGCACAACGTCTGATCGACGTGATGGCGCGTCCGATCTTCTTCCGGGGAAGTGAGATTCTGGCCGGGCTCAGTATCGGCATCGCGGTGGCGCCGCAGGACGGCCCGGATGCCGACCTCGTACTTTCGGCAGCGGACCGCGCGCTTTATGCCGCCAAACTCGGCGGCCGTAATACGTACCGTTTTGCCTCCTGCTGAGAACGTCAGGGTAACGGGCGCTTTGACGGGTGATAGCGCCGCGGTTGGCGCGCTCAAAAAATGAAGTCCACCGAGGTCAGCAGCCAGCAGCCCCGCGCCCACTCGATGCGGTTTCCCGCGGCATCCTCATTGATCGAACTGGTTCGAAAAACCGGCGTCCCCAGCGTCAGCTGGAGCAGCTGGGCCTCGTCGGCAGCCGCGAAGCCGCCGCTGATCCGCGTCTCGACGCGCCGGTACTTCTGGATGCCATGGGCAACGAAGACGTCGGTCACGGATTGGCGCCGGGCGTAAACCACCTCGAAATCGGGAAGCAGCGTCGCCGGGAAAACCTTGGTGCTGCTGTAGATGGGCTGGCCATCGGCGCTGCGCACGCGCCGCAGCCGGATCACCGGCGCGCCGGCCGGCAAGCGGAGCTGAGCCGCCATATCGGCATCCGCCGGCTCCCGGTCGAGGAAAAGCGTCTGGGTGGCGACACTCTTGCCATCGGCGGTCAAGCTTTCGGAGAACCGACTGCCGTCCCGCACGACGAGAGCCAAGGGCAGGCTGCGAACGAAGACACCGACCCCTTTGCGCGAGGTGAGGTGACCCTCCTGCTGGAGCTGCTGGAGCGCCCGGCGCAAGGTGATGCGCGTGACGCCGAGCTTCTCGGCAAGGTGGATCTCTCCCGGCAGTTGGCTACCGGCCTGGAGGTAGCCGCTGTCGATCAGCGCGATCAGGTAGTCGTAGATCTGCTGCCAGATGGGCGTGTCGCTGCGCGGACGGAAAACCAGGCCGTCAAAGCCGGACATGCTGCCGGATCGATTGGGCTGGGCACGGAAACTCTTGTTCACGCCTTCACTCCGCCGCGCTTGCACGTGCCGCACGGGACCCCCGGTCCAGCGCGCGGCGGGCATAGACAATATGACCGCTTACCATGGTTGCAACGACCTCGGGGTGTTCCATGTCCGAGCCGTCCACGAGGATAAGGTTGGCCTGCTTGCCCGGCACCAGACGGCCACGATCCGTGAGACCCGCGACGCGCGCCGGATTTTCCGACACCAGCGGCCAATAGGTGGCGAGGGCGTCGCGATTGCCACAGGCGAGCTTGAAAGCCGCATAGAGCGGCGAGGGATAGTGATAGTCGCTGGTGAGGACGGTGCAGAGGCCCTGCTGGATCGCCTGAGTGGCATCGAGCGCACCATTATGACTGCCGCCGCGCACCACGTTCGGCGCCCCGAGGATGACGTCCTCGCCGGCATCGCGGGCGGCCCGCGCGGTCTCGATGGTCATCGGAAATTCCGAGGACACGGCGCCGAGCGCGCGGAAGCCGGCCCGCTCCTGCGGGGAGGACTCGTCATGGGCCAGCAGCACATTGCCATTGGCGCGGGCCGTGGCGGCCAATGAGGCGATGGCGGCGGGCACCTCCTCGCGACGGCTCCAGACGCGGTCGAGCAGCGCCATGTAATCCTCGCGGCTGAGTCCCGAGCGTTCGGCCATCTGGCCGATCTTGCGCGCGATGGTGCCCTTGAGGACCGAACCGGTCGTGTGATCGTTGATGGCGAGGATCGGGGTCGGCGCAAGTGCCAGCCAGTCGCGCAGCTCGTCGAGCTGGCCGAGCGCAAAGGTTTCCCAGCGCAAATGAAGGCGGGTGTCGCAACCGAGATCGTCGCGGACCTCGCATAGCGTGCGGATGAAACGGCGCGCGGCCTCGGCTGAGCGCAATCCCGGCTCCCAGGACACGGTGACGCCGTGGAACGCGGTGGTGATGCCGTTGGCGACGAGCTGGCGATCCGTGTCCTTCAGCGCCAGCTTCATGTCGAAGCGCACACCGGGACGCGGCATGATCTGGCGCTCGAAGCCATCGCCATGGACATCGACAATGCCGGGGAGGACGAGCAGCCCGGTAGCGTCGATCCGGGCGCTCCCCGGCGCCGCCTCGGCAATAGCATTGCCGGCTATGTAGATGGGGCGCTCGACCCAGTCGCCATCGACCAGGGATACGCCGTTTTCGATCTGCCAACTCATCGGGCCTCGCTTGTCGGTCACTTGCAGCTGTTCGGGCACGGCGCCGGTGTCATGCACACGTCATCTGCTGTCTATACAGGAAAGCAGGTAATCATCTCCCTGTCTACGCAGCAAAGGACAGATAAATGTTTCGCAAGCTTGTGCCCGCGCTCGCAATCACGCTCGTGACGGCCTTTTCGGCGATGGCCGAGCCTGTCCGCTTTGCCGTGACCGATATTGAAGGGCTGGAGGCGCTCCAGCAGGAGTTTGGCAGCTTCCAGAAAGCCCTCGAAGAGAAGACAGGGTTGGACATCGAGCTGATCCCCGTCAGCTCGCGCACAGCCGCCGTCGAGGCGATGAACGCCGGTCATGTCGAACTGGTTCTCACCGGACCGGCCGAATATGTGATCATGAAGCAGCTCAGCGATCCGCGCATCGTCGTGGCCTGGCAGCGGCCGGATTATTTCGCCCAGATTGCGGTGTTGGCGAACGGCCCCATCCGCACGCTCAAGGACCTCAAGGGCAAGAAGATCGCCTTCGGGTCGGTCGGCTCGACCTCGCAGCATCTGGGTCCGGCGCAGGCGCTGGCCGATCAGGGGCTGGTCTACGGCAAGGACTATGAGGGCGTGATCATCTCCCGCAACGTGGCGGCTGAAGCCCTCATCCGCGGCGACATCGCGGCGATCGGCCTGAACTTCGGCCACCTCAACTCGATCCGCAAAGCCTTCCCGAACGCGGCCTTCGCTGTGGTCGCCCGTGGCCGCGACCTGCCCAACGACATCCTCGTCGCCCGCAAGGATATCCCCGAAGACGTCTATGTGAAGGTCCGCGAAGCCTTCCTGAAGCACGGCAATGAGCTGATGAGTGCCGTGATCGAAGGCGAGGACAACAAGAAGTTCAAGGGCGGCATCTTCATCACCGACATCAAGGACAGCGATTACGACTATGTCCGCTCGATGTACCGCACCATTGGCGTCGAGAATTTCTCGTCCTTTGTCGAGTAGTTCCTCTGCCGACGCCGGACAGGCGCGCGCCTGTCCGGTGTTTTTCTGTTGTTCCGCGCCGCAAAGAGGGACGCTCCTATGGATGCCGCGTTTCAAGACGCCTTGAAGCAAGCAGCCACCATCAACGTACCCACGGCCCATCCGCGCCTGCCGGGTCCGTTTGGCGCGGAGCCGATCATCCGCACGCGCAGCCTCGGCAAGAGCTACCCCAAGGGTCCGGCCGTGTTCGCGGGGGTGCACCTCGACATTCGCGCGGACCAGCGCGTGGCGCTGATCGGGTCCAACGGCGCGGGCAAGTCGACCCTGCTGAAATGCCTGATCGGCCTGCTGCCGTCGAGCGAAGGCGAGATCATGACGCTCGGTGAGAGCTTTCACGCCGCGCCGACGGCGGCCCAGCTACAAAGGCTGCGGCGCCAGATCGGCTTCGTTTTCCAGAACCACGGTCTGGTGAGCCGGCAATCGGTGCTCACCAACGTCATCCAGGGCAAGCTCGGCCTGCCGGGAAGCTGGCGCGCCTGGCATCAGTCGCTGGCCGATCAGGCGTGGCGCGAGGAGGCCATGCAGGTTCTGGCCGAGGTGCGGCTGGCCGACAAGGCGCGTGCCCGCGCCGACGAACTGTCCGGCGGTCAGGCGCAGCGTGTCGCCATCGCCCGCGCGCTCATCCGCAAGCCCAGGCTGCTTATTGCCGACGAGCCGGCGGCGAGCCTTGATCCGGCGGTCGGTCGCGACATCATGCAGATCTTTTCCGACCTCGCGCGCGAGCACGGCATCACCCTCGTCTACACGACCCACGACATGCAGCACGCGCTCGATTATTCCGACCGCATCATCGCGCTGAAAGCGGGCAAGGTGTTTTTCGACGCTCCCACCGGGGATGTGTCGCTGCGGGACATGGATGGTGTCTTCCATGCATAGCCCTTCCCTGCCGGCGCGGCTGCCGTCCATCTCCCCCATTTCCTTCACGCTGCTCGTCGTCGTCGCGGCGGCGTTCCTCGCCTCCATCGGGCAGGTCGCGCCCTCGCCGGAGCGACTGGCGGCCGGCGCCCCCCGCATGGCCGAGCTGGTGGGGCGGATGATGCCGCCAAATACCGATCCGGCCTTCATGCAGCGCATGTTCTGGCGGATCGTCGAGACGTTCCAGATCGCTCTCGTCGGCACGGTGTTCGGCGTCATCATCAGCCTGCCGACGGCGTGGTTCGCGGCCCGCGGCATCTCCCCGCTCGGTCCGTTCCGGCACCTCGTGAAAGCGATCATCTCGCTGTTCCGCACGGTGCCGGACCTCGTCTGGGCGCTGCTGTTCGTCTCCACGCTCGGGCTGGGCGCCGTCGCCGGAACGATGACCATCGTCGTCGACACGATTGGATTTTGCGGCCGCTTCTTCGCGGAATCGATGGAGGAAGCGGACAAGAAACCCCAGGAGGCGCTTCAGGCGATCGGCGCCAACCGTGTCGCCGTGCTGTGCGGGGCGATCCTGCCGGACGTGATGCCCTCGCTGATCAATTCCTCCCTGTTCGCGCTGGAAAAGGCGGTCCGGGCCTCGGTGGTGCTCGGCCTCGTCGGCGCTGGCGGGATCGGGCAGGAGTTGAAGGTCGCGTTCGACCTGTTCCAGTACCGCAACGCCTCGGCGATCATCCTCGCGATCTTCGCCATCGTGCTGGTGATGGAATTCTTCACTGATCGTCTGCGCGCGAAGTTCCAGTAGCGCGAAGGTCCAGCCGCCGCCGCGCGGGGGGCCTTTGCGGAATCTTGGCCGTCGAGACGGAGGCCATAGCCCGCGCGCCCACTCCCGGGGCGCCGGCCGGAACGGCGCGCCTTAAAGCTGCGCGGCCTTGTCAATTGCGTGTTAGACAGGTCCATGCCGTTCAGCGACGATAGCCATCCCCTTCGAAACGTGAGTAATCTCCAGCGCGCGCTGCAGGCTGCGGGGGTTGCCCTGTGGTCGTGGCACGTCGAGACCGATGCCTTCTCGATGGACGAGCAGGCCTTCAATTTATGGGGGCTGCCGCCGACCAGCCACGTCACCTTCGAGGATCTTTCGTCGCGTATCCACCCGGCGGACCGGGACCGGGTGCGGGCGGCCTTCACCGCCACCCGCGCCTTGGTCGGGGCCTATGAAATCGACTTCCGCATTCTGCTCGGTCAGGAGATCCGCTGGATTTCCGCGCGCGGCCTCGGCAATGACGAGGGGCTGCACAAGGGCCACATGTCCGGCGTGTTCCTCGACGTCACCGGCCGCAAGCAGGCGGAAGAAGGCCACGAACTGCTCGCCGGCGAGATGAGCCACCGGGTCAAGAACCTGCTGGCCATTGCCTCCGGTCTCACCACCCTGACGTCGCGCTCGGCCCGTTCGGTCGAGGAAATGGCGAAGGAACTCACGCAGCGCCTGACCGCTCTGGGCCGGGCCCATGACGCGGTCCGCCCGCTTGCCGGGAATCAGGGCCGGGCCGCGCTGCTGGGCGACCTGATCGCCATATTGCTGGCCCCCTATGACGACACCGGCGCGTTCAGCGGCCGGGTTCGCGTCGCGGTGCCCCGCATGGGCATCGGCGAGCAGTCGGCCACCACCCTCGCCCTGGCGATCCACGAACTGGCCACCAATTCCCTCAAATACGGCGCTCTGTCGGTGAGTTCGGGGATGCTCGACATCTCCGGGAGCTCGACCGAGGAGGAGGTCTGCATGGTGTGGACCGAGCGGGGCGGCCCCGCCGTGGAATCGCGGGGCAGCGAAGGCTACGGGACCAAGCTTCTCAACCGCAGCGTGGCCGGCCAGCTCGGCGGCTCGATCACCACCGACTGGTCCGATGACGGCATCATCGTCACGCTCACCATGAACGCCGAGAAACTGGCCACCTGACCCCCGCCCGCCCGGCAAGACCGGCCCGCCGTCAGGCTGGCCTGCCGTCAGGCCGGTCAGCGCATCAGGCCGGCGGCGCGCAGGGCGTCCTCGATGGTCTTCTTCACGCTGAACGCATCGGCGCCGGGCGGCTGCAAGGCCGGGCCGGTCCCATAGGTTTTCGCCCGGGACGTGGCGGGCACGGCGGCGGGCGACGCAGCGGGTGCGGCGTCCTGGCCGGTCACGGCACGTGGCCGCCTCCGCGCCGCCGGCGCCAGCGGCGCCACTGGGCGTGCGGGCAATGCCGCGCGGGTCTGCGGCGCGTCCGCGAGGCCCCAGAAGCGGGCGATCTCGCGGGTGGAGGAGATGCCGACATCCAGCATATAGGGGCCGGGCACGCCGAGACCGTCGCCGAGCGGCGTGCCATGGCCCATGGAAGCGACCGTGTTCAGCTCGATCACCGCCTCGCCCGCGCCATTGCACCAGGTCCGCCGGGCGCGCACGCCCAGCATCTCCTCCCGCGTCGGCGTCTCGCCGAGATGGTGGACATGGCGCCATTGCGCGGCGATGTCCTCCGCGTTGGACGGGGCGACCGTGTGATCGGCCGATCCCTGCCAGATGGCGATCCGGGGCCACGGACCGCCATGGTCGGAAGCCTCGCGCAGCAGCGCCCAGAGTTCCTCGTCCGAGGCCGCTCCCTGGCCGCGCATGCAGTCGAACGCTTCCGGCACCGTGCTCGCGCAGCCATAGGCCAGGCCGGCAATGATGGCGCCGCCGGCGAACACTTCCGGGTAGGCCGCGAGCATGACCGAGGTCATCGCGCCGCCGGCCGACAGCCCGGTGATGAAAACGCGCGCGGAATCGATGGCGTGAACCTGCCCCAGCGCGTCGATCATCTGGCGGATGGACAGCGCCTCGCCGGCATCGCGGCGGGCATCGCCCGGTCGAAACCAGTTGAAGCACAGATTGGGGTTGTTGAGGCGGCTCTGCTCCGGGTAGAGCAGCGCGAAACCGGCCTCGTCCGCCAGCGTCGACCAGCCGGCGCGGTGGTCGTAGCCGGCCGCGTTCTGGGTGCAGCCATGCAGTACCACCACCAGCGGCGCGCCGGGCGGCAGGTCCGGGGGAAGGTAGAAGCGCGCGGTCAGGGCGCCGGGGTTCGATCCGAAATCCGCGAGCACCGCCAGCCGGTCGGAAGATTCCGTCTCTCTGGAATAGGCCCCGTCCCTAAGAAAGGCTCCATCCCTGAAAAAGGCCCCCTGTCTTCCGCCGAAACTGGCGAAATCGGCCATCATGTCTGACATTTTACGCAATGGAGGCGTCCTTGTTGTGCGCCCGACATCGCAGGGCTCATCTGCTAACGCCGTCGCAGCAAGATTGTTGCTGCACTGCACAATAACAAGGGATGTGTGCGGAAAGAGGCGATGCGACTCACATTTGGGTGACGGGCGGCGCCTCGGGGCCCCGCAATTCGGGCGGCCTAGCCGCCGAACTTCAGGCTGAGGGCCTGCCAGGCGCGGCGGGCATTGCTCGCGATGTGCTCGCAGCTCGCTTGGACATCGGAGAACATCGCCGAGTCGCCCATCCGCTTTTCGATCGCGGCGGCGTGCAGCATGATCGCCGTCAACGCGCTGTTGGTCACCATGAAGTCGCCATGGTCCATGTCGGTGTCCGACGCCACGAGATAGGGGGCCCTGCCCGGCGGCAGAATCCACTCGAAGATCGGCTCGCCGTCGCGCTCGACGGTCAGACGGCCGCCGATGACCTGGGCCTTCGCGTCGTGGGCCAGCTGAACATTCGACCGCACCCGCCGCGCCAGTTCACCGGGGGTGCGCACCACCTGCTCGATTTCCAGATGCGCTTCCTTGCGCAAGGCCTCGGTCAGCGAGCGGAGCGCCAGATAGCGTTCGCACTCGGTGAGCTGCTTTTGCAGCATCGCCGAGACCAGTTCGCGATCCAGTTGCAGATTAAGCCGCATGACGGTTGTTCCCGGCGCCGGACGGTCTGCCGTCCTGCGAGGGGAAGCTACCCGCTCACCGTTCGCGCGGGTGTAAATTAGTGAAAAATCAGCTCCGCTCCGCCGCCGGCCGGGCCACCTCCCCACGCAGCGAGAAGGCGAACAGGCCGGCGGCCACCATGACGGTGGCGACCGCCGTGCCGACCAGCAGATTGACCCCGGTGGAATAGAGGATGCCGGCGATCGCCGGGCCGCTGGCGAGGCCGAGCTTGGAGGCAAAGCCAGCCAGCACCGCCGCCCGGCCGCTGCTGTCGTCCCGCGCGCACAGGGCGAAACCATAGGGCAGCGCGATCGCCATGGTGAAGAAGATGGCGGCCACCGCCAGCGCATAGAGCGCGGGGCTGGCGCCGGCCATCACCAGCAGCTTGGACAGGCCGGCGGCGGCCACCACGGGGACCAGCGGCATCCAGCCGTAGCGCCGGCTGAGCATGAGCATGATGAGGGCGCCGGGCACGCCCGCCCCCAGGCTGAAGGCCACAACCGTGCCGGCGAACACCGCCGAATGCCCGAAATCGACGGCGATGCCGATCAGAAACGCCCCCAGCCCCAGATTGGCCGCCTGAAACAGGAACAGGGCGCCAATGCGCGCCATCAGCGGCACCGGCCATCGCCCGCGCGGCGCGGTCTTCCGTCCCGGCACCCCGGTGCCCGGCTGACGGAAGGTCGGCAGCCGCAGGAGCAGCACCAGCGCGATCAGGCTGAACGCGACCAGAATGGCGAACACCATGCCTTGCTGGAAGAAGCTCGACGCGAAGATCGAGGCCACGATGCCGACGCCGCCAAAGCCGAAATGGAAGATGAAGAGAATGCCGAAGCCGCGCCGCGGATCGGCCATCTGCGCCAGCAGGGCATAGGTCACGCCGACCAGCAGGCCGCCGGCGACGCCGTGCAGGAAGCGCAGCACCACCAGCATCTCGAAGCCTTTGGCGCCCATGCTGGCGAGATCGGCCACCACCAGCGCCAGCAGCAGCGCCGCCGAGAGCGGCCGCCAGGCGATGCGCGGCACGAGGAAGAGAGCAGCCAGCGCCCCAAAGGTCGAGCCATAGCCATTGCTGGCGGCGACATAGCCGGCCTGCGCCGGGCTGAGGCCATATTCGGTGCGGAGCGCGGCGATGATCGCCGGCATGATGTCGATGTAGAGCGGCCCGGCCATCGCCACCATGGCGACCATGACATAGACCGAGAGGGTCGCAGGGGGCGCCACCTCCGGGCCGGCAGACAAAGGCGCGGGGGCGGAAGGCATGCGGCCGGGATCCCTGACATTGGAAGCGAGCGCGCACCTTGTCAGACCGACCCGCTTTGCGTCTATGACCGAGGCGGACGCGACGGTGGGTCGCCGACTCTTTCCACAACGCCCGGAAGTGCCGGCGCGGCGATCAGGGGAGGCCGAGGCGCCGCGCGACGATGTTGCAGCGCGCCAGCCAGGCTTCCATGCCGTCCCGGCGGGCGAGGTCGCGCGCCCGCTCGATGCAGGCCACCGCGTCGGCCGGCCGCGCGGCCTCATAAAGCACGGCCTGCACGCGCAGCAGTTCGGGCAGGATCCAGCCTTCGCGGCTCGCCTGCGCCAGCGCGATCGCCTCCTCGATCCGATGCTGGGCCGCCTCCCCGTCGCCGCGCGCGTGAAGCGCCTGCGCGAGGTGCCCGAGGAACATCGCCCGGCGGATCGGCCACCCCGTGCGGGCAAGCTGTTTCAGCCCCTCCGTCAGATCGTCCACCGCCCCCGGCGCGTCGCCCCGCGCCAGAAGCAGGGCGCCCCGGAAGCACTGTCCCCAGGCGCTCCAGGGCCCGAACAGAAGCTTGCCGGACAATTCCTGAAGCAGATCGACCCGCTCCTCCAGCAGATCCAGCGCGCCGGCGTGAAGCGCCACCGGGCACCCCGACTCGACCAGCACCAGCGACAGCGTCGTCGCATGGCCGCGCGCGCGCGCATCCGCCACGCAGGCGGCGGCGATGGTCAGCGCCAGTTCCTGATGCCCGAGCAGCCAGAGCGTCTGCGAGTGATAGGCACGCGCATTGAGTTCCTGGTCGAACTGCATGCGCACCACCGCGCTGCTGTCGGCCCCGCCGTCATTGAGCGCGGCTTCGAGGGAGAGGCGGGCCGCCCGCACATCGCCGAGATAGTACTGGGCAAAGCCCCTGAGCCGATGGCCGGTCCGCACATGGCTGGTGGTGGAGAACCGCGCCTCCTCCTCGGCCAGCCGCGTGAAACGGTCGGCGATGTCGAGCGCCGCCGGGTAATGGCCCGAGGACAGCTCGACCAGAAACACGCACCAGAGCGCGCGCAGTTCGAGCCCGATATTGTCCGCCCCCTGGGCGATCCGCCAGGCATGGGCGAGCGTCTCACGCGCCTGCGGCGTCGGGCCGACCGTGTAGACCAGCGCGGTGCCGAGCGCGCAGAGCAGCGTCACCTCGCGCACCGGATCGGGCTGCGCGCGCAGCGCCAGTGCCGTCATCGCCCGCTCGAACAGGCCGCGCGCCTCGTCGACCAGCGAAAGCTGGAACCACAGCACGGCCGAGACGGCGGTCAGTTCGGCCCCGAGTTCCGGGTCGCCCTCCGGCCCGAAGCACCAGTCCAGCGCCAGCCGCAGATTGTCGATCTGGCCGGCATAGGTGTTCACCCACGCCGTGGCCGGAACGCGCGCCCATTCGCTCTCGGCAAGCTGCATCGCCTCCTTCATGTACAGCGCATGCCGGCGCCGCAGCCGGCCGACCTCGCCGCGGACGCGCAGCTTGTCCAGCGCATAGGCGCGGGTGGTCTCCAGCAGCCGGTAGCGCGGCACGGCCTGCGAAAAGTCGGCGCTGACCAGCGACTTGGCGACCAGATTGGTGAGATTTTCGATCGTGTCCCAGCTCGGCTCATCGAAGGACGCGACGCGGGCGGCCGCCTCCAGCGAGAAATGACCGACAAAGGTGCCGAGCCGCGCCAGCGTGACCTGCTCGCCCGGTGTGAGATGGTCATAGCTCCAGTTGAGCGTCGCCAGCAGCGTCTGGTGCCGCTTGAGCGCGGTGCGCCGCCCCGCCACCAGCAGGCGCAGCACATTGTCGAGCCGCTCCGCCAGCCCGTGCACGCCGAAAGCGTCGATCCGCCCGGCCGCAAGCTCGATCGCCAGCGGAATGCCGTCGAGATGCCGGCACAGCGCGACAATCGCGGCGATCTCGTCCGGCGGCGGGTCGTAACTGCCCAGCGCCGCCGCCGCACGGTCGATGAACAGCCGGACGGCGGGCAGCGCCAGCGCCCGCTCCGGGTCCAGATCGGCGGCGTTCTGCGGCACGTCGAGGCCGGGCAGCCGCAGCACGTACTCGCCCTGCGTGCGCAGCGGCTCGCGGCTGGTCGCCAGCACGCGCACCCCGACGCCCTTCTGCAGCAGCAGGTCGGCGGCGTGGGCGGCGGTGTCGATCACATGCTCGCAATTGTCGAGAATGATGAGCCCGTGCGCCACCGGCAGGGGATCGGCCATCTGCCAGTGCGCGATCCCCAGCGTCATGCCGACCGCCGTCGCCACCGCCTGCTCGACATGGGCGGGATCGGCGATCTGGGCAAAATCGACCAGGATGACGGCGCCGTTGTCGGGCAGACTCGCCCGCGCCACCTCGATCGCCACCGTGGTCTTGCCGACACCGCCGGCCCCGACCAGCGTCACCAGCCGATGCCGGCCGAGTTCCGCCCGGATCGCGGCGACCACCGCCTCGCGGCCGATCGCCGGCGTGACCGCCAGAGGCAGGTTCTCCCGCGCCGCGCTCGGCGCCGGCGGGAAGGCGCGCTCGGCTTCCCCGAGATCGACGATGCGGACGGGGGCTATGAAGCTGTAGCCGACGCGGGTGGCGTTGACGATGTAGCGTTGCCCGGCCTGACCGTCGCCGAGAATGCGGCGCAGCGCCGCCATCTGCACCCGCAGATTGGCTTCCTCGACAAAGAGATTGGGCCAGGCCCGCGTCAGCAGCTCCTGCTTGCCGACCACCTTGCCCTGCTGCTCGATGAGCACGGTCAGGAGCTCAAGCGCCCGGCCGCCCATCGCCACGGGCACGCCGTCCTTCAGCAATTGCTTCGACCCTAGCAACAAGGTGAAGGGACCGAAGACGGCAGCTTCGGAAGCAGATTTCATGCGGCTTATGGTGGTTCCGGCCCGAGCCCCAGCCATAGATCACATTACATCCGGCGCCTTCAACCCTCGACCGCACACGACGGTAATGGGGTCCAGTCGGCCGGTGTGGCGGCCTCGCGCCCACGCGCCCGCTGCCCTGCGCAACGAGAGGAGTGCGCCCGGCGCAGGCTGTCAGGGCGTCACGGCGTCCCGGCGGGCGACACGTAATAGGTCTCCGCCAGATCGGTCTCGCGCAGCAATATCCGGGCGAGATCGGTGGAGATACGGCGCTGGCGCACCATGCCGATCACCGCCGCGCGTTCCGCCCGCAGCGCCAGCAGGCGCAGCCCGCGCTCCTCCTGAACGGTCTTCGCGATATCCGCCCGGTCCTCCGGCTGCGTCGCGTCCTTGTCGCTCGACAATTGCGTGAGCCGGCGCTGATAGTCGCCGGTCACCAGCGCCGCGGCGGCGACAAAGCCGCTTTCCGGGGCGGGATGGCCGGTCTCGGCGGTTGCCACCGCCGCCAGCGCGGCCTGGGCGACCTCGATGCGGGCCTCCAGCGCGCGCTGCGTCTCATCGGGTTCTGCCGTCAGGGCGACGCCCCGCAGCAGCCCCGGCAAGGTCAGGTTGGCGAGCACGAGGGAGGCGACGATCACCCCGGCCGCGATGAAGATGACGAGGTCGCGGGCCGGGAAGGCCGAGCCGTCGGCAATCGTCAGCGGAATGCTCATCGCTCCCGCCAGCGTGACCGCACCCCTCACCCCGGCCACCGACATCGCCGTGACGAGGCGCCAGTCGGGCCGTGACGGGATGGGCCCGCCGCCGGGATGGCGGATCCAGACGATGGCGGTCACCCAGACGAAGCGGAGCACGGCCAGCGCCAGGGTGATGGCGGCGATATAGAGCCCCAGCCAGCCGAAGCCGCGATGGCCGTCCTCGGCCATGCTTGCATTGATGTTCGCCAGCACGCTCGGCAACTGCTCGCCCAGCAGCAGGAAGATGATGCCGTTGAGGGTGAACTGGACCGTCTCCCAGACCGTGGTGCGGCGGATTCGGGTGATCGGCAGGACCAGGCCGCGCACTTCGAGCCGGCTCATCACCATGCCGGCCGCGACCGCCGCCAGCACCGCCGAACAGCCCGCGCGATCGGCGACGAGATAGGCGCCATAGGGAATGAGCAGGCTGATGATGATCTGCGACGAGGTCACCTCGCCAAGGCGCGAGACCACCCATGATTTGGCGCTGGAGACCAGCCAGGTCAGCGCCGCCCCGATGAACACCCCGCCCAGCGCGCTCCATGCCAGTTCGGCCAGCGCATCCCAGAAGTGGAAGGAACCCATCAGGGTCGCGGCGACCGCGAGGCGCAGGCACACCAGCCCCGAGGCATCGTTGAACAGCGCCTCGCCCTCCAGAATGCGCAGCATGCGGCGCGGCACGGGAACATTGGCCACCATCGCCCCCGCCGCCACCACATCGGTCGGGGAGAGCACCGCCGCCAGCGCGAAGCAGACCGGCAGCGGCACGGCGGGAACCAGCACATGCACCAACCAACCGAGGCCGAGCACGGTGAAGAAGACGAGGCCGAAGGCCAGCGACAGGACGATCCCGGCATTGTGCGACAGCTCCTCGGTCGGCACCCGCCAGCCATCGAGGAACAGCAGCGGCGGCAGGAACAGGACGAAGAACAGCTCCGGCTCAAGATCGACCGCGAAGGTGCCGGTGAGGCCGATCAGGGCGCCCAGAGCGATCTGCACCAGCGGCAACGCCACGCGGCCCTGCAACAGCCTCGCGATTCCGTGGCTGACCACGACGCCGAGCAGCAGAACAAGGATGATGTCGAAGTAACGCATGCCGGCCCCTCGCCCTCCCGGAGGGCCTGTCTCCCGAGGGCCTGCCTCCCGGAGGTCGCACTACCGTAGGCTTGCCCTCGGGCGGGCATAGCCTAGAGGCGCCGGCCAAGGCGGTCTTTCGTGAGCCCACGCCGGAAAGGGCGCGCCCGCCGCCTGCGAACCCGCAACGACGGCTCCGCGCTCAGGCCAGCGCACATTCCGAGTGAAGATCCGCCCCGACCACATGCCGGGCGATCGCCATGAGATGGGGATGGTGCGTGAAGAACAGCACCTGCGTCGACGTGGCGACCTCCGCCAGCACCCGGAAGCCGGCTTCCGCGCGCTGATCGTCGAAATTCACGAACAGATCGTCGGCCAGGAATGGCAGGTTGACGCCGGCCGCAACCGACTGTTCCAGCGCCGCCAGCCGGAGCGCGAGAAACAGCTGGTCGGTCGTGCCCTCGCTCATGGCGCCGACCTCGACCATGGTGCGGCCATCGTCGCGCAGCCCGAGCAGGCGCGGCGACGCCCCGTCGGCATCCACCCGCAGCGTCACATAGCGCCCGGTGGTGAGGGTCGAGAACAATTCCCCGGCCCGCAGCAGCAGCGGGTCCTGATGGCGCTCGCGATAGGTCTCGATCGCCCATTTCAGGGTGAGTGCCTGCGCCCGCTTGAGAATATAGTGCTCGGCCAGCACCTCCATCTCGGCCCGCGCCTGCTCGGCATCGGCCGCCGCGCCGACGGCGGAGGTAGCGCCGCTGTTCAGCGCCGCGAAGGCCGAGCGGGCATCGCCATGGGCGGTCGCGGCCTGATCGACCTCGTCATTGAGCTCCTTCAGCCGCGCTTCCAGGGCGGAGATCTGGCCCGCCAGCGCGCCGGGATCGGCGGCGGTGACGCCCGCCACCAGCGCATCCAGCGCCATCCCGTCGCCCTCGTCGAGGATGCGCCGCTCGGTCGCCGCCAATTCCTCCAGCAGCCGCCGCCGGGCGCGCGACCGCTCGATCGCCGCAGACAGCTCGGCGCGGTCGCGGGCGCCGGTCTGCGCCAGCAGCGGGGCCAATGCCTCGTCGGCCGCCCTGAGCCGTGCCCCGGCATCTTCCGCCTGAGCCGCGCGGCGGCGCATATCTTCCTCAAGCGAGCCGAGCAGCGTGGCGTTGGCGCGCGCCGCCGCCAGACGCTCGCGCAGCGCGCGCACGCGGGCGGACGTATCCGCCGGGGCGAGGCCGCATTGATCGGCCAGCGCGTCCACCCGCGCGACATGATCGCGGGCGTCGCGCCTGATGCCCTCGACCCGCCGGCGCAGCTCCGCCTGCGCGACTTGCGCCTGACGCAGTTCGTCCAGCAGGTCGAGCACCGCCCCGCAGGTCGCGCTGTCCATTTGCAGGCCGGCCTCGGCCAGCGCCGCCTCCCAAGCCCGCGCAGTGGCGGCGGAGTCGGCGTCGAGCCGCTGCTGGCGGCGCTCCAGCGTGGTCCGTTCGGCGGCGATCTGGTCGAGCTGCTCCTGCGCGAGGCGCCGCCGCTGGACCGCGCCCTCCGCCTCCGCCCGCCGCCTCTCGGCGATCGCCAGCAGCGGCGCCAGCGGGCCACCGGTGTCGGCGCTGCCGAGCGCCTCCGCCAGCAGAGCGCGGCAGGCGTCCCGCCGCGCGAGCACGCCCTCGCACTCCGCGCGGTGCGCGAGATAGTGCTGATGGGCCGCTTCCGCCGCCTCGCGGTCGGCCTGCCAGGTCAGGAAGCGCGAGGGGTCCAGCGCCGGCAGGCCGACGCCCGACAACCGCCCGCCCCACGCCTCAAGCGCGCGCTCGTGCCGACGCCGCGCCTCGGCCGCACGGGCGGTCGCCTGTTGGGCTTCAAGCGCATGCCGGGCCTTGTCCTGTTCCAGCAGCGCGAGGCGGCTGGACGCGTCGGCGAGCCGGAAACGCAGCTCCATCCGCTCATCCGCCTGGGCGAGGCTGGCCTCGAACTCGGCCACCGCCGCCTCGGGCGCGGACAGTTCGGCGCCCCCCAGCACATGGTCGCGGATCGGCTGCCAGCGGTCCTGCCGGTGGCGCCGCGCGGCGGCGATGTCCTCGGGCGAGACCACCGCGCCGGTGGCGAGTTGCTCGATGGCGAGTTCCACCGCCGCGATCTGGTCGGTGGACCGCTGGACCTGCTCCTCCTCGCGCCGCAGGCCAGCCGCGATGTCGGCGATCTCGGCGCGGGCCGCCTCGATCTCGCGCTCGCCGATCCGCGGCAGCGCCGCCAGCTCATCCACGCTGCCACGCCACGGCACCAGCCGGGCCAGCAGCGGCGCCACCGCCGACAGGGAGGCCTCAGCCCGGCGCCGCGCCGCCTCGCCGCGCGCATCGGCATCCGCGCCGAGCGCGCGCGCCGCGTTCACCGCGTCGATCAGCGGATCGAAGCCGGCGCCCGCCGGGCTTGCTGCCACGCTCGCCTCCAGCCGCGCCTGCGCCCTCATCCGGCGCTCCTCGATATCGGCCCGGCTCTCCTCGATCTGCCGGCCGGCGGCGGCGATTTCGCCGCGGAGCCGGGCGAGATCGCGCAGCTTGGCGGCGCCCGCGCGCGTGGGCGCGACATCGGCATTGCCGCCGGCCTCGGCACGCAGCCGCGCGGTCAGCGCCTCGGCCGCCAGCAGCTCCGGCTCCAGCCGCACCAGATCGCGCGCCGCCTTCTCGCCGGCCCCGGCATCGGCGACCAGCTGGTCGATCTCCTCCGCGCGCGCGAGGATCGCCGGATCGGCCGCGACCGTGCCGTGACGCTCGCTCGCCTCCGCCCGCAACTGATCGGCCGCCGCCTTCTGGCGCTGCGCCTCGTCCGCCTCCTGGATGATCGTCTCGGCGCCGTCCTCGCGCGGCTTGCCGAGATCGGCCGTGCCGTCGCTGCCACCCAGCAGATCGAGATGTTCCTGGCGCCGGCGCACCAGCGGCGCGAGCCGGCGCACCCGGTCGGCCGCGCGCAGACCCGCCTGCACCGCGTCGCGCGCGCCGCGCGCCGCCTCAAGGGCCGCACGGGCCCGCTCGGCCGCCTGCCGCGCCTCGGACCACGCCTTGGGCTTCAGCGCGTCGTCGCGGATCGCCTTGAGGGCCGTTGCCAGTTGCTCCTGCGCCTTGGTGAAGGTCCGATGCTTGGCGGCTTTCGGGCCCCAGATGGCGTCCACCTCGCCGTCGAGCGTCTTGAGTTCGTCGGCGATGCCGGTGAGGCCGGAGCCGGCCGCGAACAGGGTCCGGCCGAGATCGTTCTTGGCCTCGACCATGGCCCGCCCGCCGGCGCGCAGCCCGTTCTGATCGAGGCTGAAGGAAAGGCCGAAGGTCTCGCGCGTCTGCCCCTTGAGCATGGCCAGCAGCGGCGCCTCGTCCATCGCCACGTCGCCGGCGTCCAGCAGCGTCCCGGTCGTGCCCTTGCGGCGACGGCACACAAGCCGGCGCCCGCCCTCCTCCAGCACCGCGCCCACCCGCAGCAGCGCATTGTCGAACAGGAAATTGTAGGGCGAGCGGGTCGGAAAGCCGAACAGCAGGTCGGACACGGCGGCCAGCGAGGTCGTCTTGCCGGCCTCGTTGGCGCCGTAGATGACATGCAGGTCCGGGCTGCCGGCGCGGAAATCGAGCTCGCACCGCTCAAAGCGGCCATATCGCTCCAGCGAGAGGCGGGCGAAGCGCATCGCTCAGCCCTCCCGCATCAGGCGCGAACGCAAGGCGAGCGAGGCGGTGCGCAGGACCGTCGGCCAGTCGCCCTGCGTGGCGGAAAGGCGCAATTCGCCCTCCTCGGGCTCGCCGAGCGCCGTGCTGGCGGCAAGCATGAAACGCTCCAGATCGGCCGCGAGAACCCGTGCCAGTTCGGGATCGGCGGCGCCCTCGTCGATCAGCGCCGCCAGATCCTCGCCCAGCGCGGCGACGCCGGCCGCCCCGGTGGGCCGGGTCACCCGCAGCTTCACCTTCTCGATGTACAGATCCGGCGACAGCGCGGCGGCGATGGCGCGGACATCCTCGCGCAGCTGCGCGGCCCGGTCATGCAGCGCGCCAGCCTCGTCCATCGCGCCGGTCAGGCTGACCCGGACCACCAGAGGATGGCCGGAGCCATTGGCGCCCTGCAGCCGGCCAAGGGCGGCGCGGATCAGGGTCGGGACCGCCTCCAGCGTCGCGCCGCCGCACTCCACATCGAGCCGGACCCAGCGGATGACGTCGAGATCGACGCGCTCCACCGCCGTGACCTCGCCGTCCGCGACGGTGACGATGACCGCGCCCTTGGCGCCGGTCTCGCGGATGGTGCGCCCCTGCACATTGCCGGGAAACACGATCGGGGGCGCGGTGCTGACGATCTCGAATTCATGGACATGGCCGAGCGCCCAGTAATCATAGCCGCGCGAGCGCAGGTCCTCGACGCTGCACGGCGCATAGTCGGCGTGCCCCTGCCGCCCGGCCAGCGCGGTGTGCAGCACGCCGATATTGAAGGCGTGTTCCTCCCCCCGCGGATAGGCGAGGACGAGATTTTCGGTGACCGCCGGGGTCGGGAAGCTCTGGCCGTGCAGGGCGACCCCGAGCGCCGGCAGACGATGGGTCTCCGGCCGCCGCGCCCCGAACTGCCGGACATTGGGCGGCCACGGCACGCTGCGCGAAAGGATCGAGGCGGCATCATGATTGCCGGCCAGGATGAAGACCGGAATGCCGGCCTGGTCGAGCCGGCCCATGGCGCCCGCGAAATACAGGCCGGTGCCCATGTCGCGCCAGTCGCCGTCGAACAGGTCGCCGGCGATGATGACAAAGTCGACCGCCTCATCGAGCGCGCACTGGATCAGATTGTCGAACGCGGCGCGCGTGGCCGAGCGGATGTCCTCGACCGGCAGCCCCTCATAGCGCGACAGCCCGTGCAAGGGACTGTCCAGATGGATGTCCGCACAGTGCAGGAAGCGGAAGCTGGACATGTCGGCTCCCCCGATCGCGCGGCCGCAGTGCCGGGCGCCTCACGCGAGGCCCCGAATCGGCAGGCAGTCTAGCGCATCGCCGGGGGAAGGTTCGGCAGGCGCAGGTGATCGAGCAGCGCCCGCTGCTTGGGCGCGAGATTGCGCCGGCCGGGATGGGAGAGGCAGAAGCCCGCTCGCCCCGCGCGCTACGCGCCCTGAGCGCGGCGCTTTGTGCTCGTGTTTATTTGTCATGCGCGGGCGTATACCCTCCACAGGCTCGGCCATTCGGCACTTCCGAGAAGAATGACGGCTGGTTCTGGGAGGATGCCCCGTGGACAAGTTCAGCGCGATGGCCGTTCTGCTGAAGGTCGTCGAGGCCGGCACGCTGTCCGCCGCCGCCAAGCAGATGGACGTGCCGCTGGCCACGGTCAGCCGCCGGATCAGCGAGCTTGAAGCCCATCTGAAGACCCGCATGCTCAACCGGTCGAGCCGCCATCTCAGCCTTACCGAAGCCGGGCGGCTCTATGTCGAGGCAAGCCGACGCATTCTCGAACAGGTCGAGGAGGCGGAACGCGCGGCGATGGGCGTTCACCGGGACCCGAAGGGGCGCCTCACCATCACCGCGCCGATCGTGTTCGGCCGCCTCCATATGGTGCCGATCATTGCCGGCTTCCTCGCCGACTATCCCGATATCGACGTGAAGCTGGTGCTCGCCGACCGCCTGCTCGATCTGCTGGAATCCGATGTCGATGTCGCCCTGCGGATCGGCGAACTGGGCGACAGCAGCCTGATCGCCTCCACCCTCGGCGCGGTGCGCCGGGTGACCTGCGCCAGCCCGTCCTATCTCGCCGCCCATGGCCGCCCGCGCGCGCCCGAAGATCTGCGCGACGATCTGCGCGACCATGTCTGCGTCACCTTCGACAATCTCGCCTCGCCCGAGGCCTGGCGCTTCGCCTCGCCCGAGGGTGACCGGCTGGTGCCGATCCATTCGCGCCTGACCGTCACGACGGCGGAGGCGGCGATCGCCGGGGCCGTCGCCGGCCTCGGGCTCACCCGCTTACTGTCCTACCAGATCACCGGCGCGCGGCGGGCCGGGCTGCTCGAACTCGTGCTCGAAGATTACGAACTGCCGCCCTGGCCGGTCAGCCTCGTCTATGCCGGCCAGCAATTGCTGCCGCGCAAGCTGCGGGCGTTTCTCGACTACGCCGCGCCCCGGCTGCGGGAGCGACTGCGCGAGGAGACCGCCAGCTTCCACGCCAACAGCGCACCCGGCAACGGCGCGGGCGGCGGCGAGAGCGGGGATGCGTTCCGCGCGGGGGCGTTGACCTAGCTGCTTGAGGCGATTGAACATCCGCTCAATGCGGTTTCGGTCCTTGTAGGCCCGGTAGTCGCAGGCAAGCGGGTTCTTTCGGTTGGCTTTCGGCGGAATGACCGGCCTGATCCCATGGATCAGGAGTTCTTCACGCAGGAAATCGCCGTCATAGCCTTTATCGGCAAGGAACAGCCTCGGCTTGCCGACCGGTATCACCAGCAGATCATGAACGGCGTTGTAATCCGAAGCCTCGCCACCCGTCAGGATGAAGCCGAGAGGGCGTCCTTGACCGTTCGGTAGCGGCCGCCAACGAGCGCTACCACGCACCGCTCCCAATCGATCTCAAACAGCCAGACGGAAATGCCGCTTGACAACCACAGGCTCATGCGAGACTGTACCGATCGGTAAACAAATTACCAATCGGTACAAACGCCTCAACTAGACAAGGAACTTAAGATGTCACGCCCCCCGCTTCCCCCTTTCACTCGCGAAACCGCTATCGAAAAGGTTCGGTTGGCCGAAGACGGCTGGAACACTCGAGACGCGGCCAAGGTTGCTCTGGCCTATACGCTCGACACCCGCTGGCGAAACCGCGTCGAATTCGCGAGCAATCGCGAAGAAGCTCAGGAATTTCTGACACGTAAGTGGAACAAGGAGCACGAATACCGCCTCATAAAGGAGCTATGGGCTTTCACCGGTAACCGCATCGCGGTACGCTACGCGTATGAATATCGCGACGATGGCGGCCGCTGGTACCGCGCTTATGGTAACGAGAACTGGGAATTCGCAGAGGACGGTCTGATGGCGCACAGGCACGCGAGCATCAATGAAATGCCGATTGCTGAAAGCGATCGTCTGTTCCACTGGCCTCTTGGCCGTCGGCCTGATGATCACGCCAGCCTCAGCGATCTGGGCCTCTAAACATGGCCCGCATGGTCGCGGAAAGAGCCGACACCATAGCCCCGTTGGCCGAGGTTTTCCGCGAACATGGCTATGAAGGCGCAAGCCTTGCCTTGATCAGCAAGGCTACCGGTCTCGGCAAGGGCAGCCTCTACCATTTCTTCCCAAACGGAAAAGAAGAGATGGTGCGGGCTGTTCTCGGCGAAATCGGCCAATGGTTCGAGGATGCCGTATATTCCCCGTTGCGTAACGAGAGCGATGTTAATGGCGCCATCTGTGCAATGCTCGCCTCGACGGACCAATATTTTCGGTCCGGCAGGCGCGTGTGCCTCGTCGGTGCCCTGGCAGTGGCCAATACGCGTGACCTCTTCGCGCAAGCCATCCGCGGTTATTTCGTAGCTTGGGTGGACGCATTGCAGTCAGCGCTTATTCGGCAGGGCCGCGAAGCCGATCAATCGCGCATCCTCGCGGAAGAGGCAGTTCTTACTATTCAAGGAGCAATTGTTCTTTCTCGGGCAATGGACGATCCGGCCGTTTTTCAACGGGCTATCGACCAACTCCGGGGACGATTGGTGATCGAAAAAGATACCTCTAACAACGAAGGCACAACCGACGTTTCACCGCAAAATGAAGGTCGGCTTGTCTAGGATTAGCGGAGATATCAACACAACGCGGAGCGGCAGTATTTCGGGCAATCTTGCCACTCCACGAGCGGTCAAAGGCCCGCGGCAGGAGTCTCAGCAAAGCTGTCCGCAGGGAGACGGGCAAAACTTTGTCAACAGACCCTAGAGGCGTGAGCCGCGCGTGGACCGCCCGTCCTTGCGTTTTCCGGGAGCATGGTTTCCAGCCCGCCGGCCTTATGCCCGGCCGGGGCAATTACCATTATGACACGTTGAGAACGCGGCAGGGAAAACGCGGCAGGCGCCCCCTCGCCACGATGCCGCGATGGGGTGTGTCATGTCCTATGGTTTCCTCGACATTGCGGTGACGCCCAGCGTCCGCTCGGTGCAGGCCGAGATGGGCGTCGATCATCTCTGGAGCGACTTCAAGGGAACCCGCCCCTCCGATCGCTTCACCGAGAGCGAAGCCGCGTTCATCGCCGAGCGCGACAGCTTCTACATGGCGAGCGTCTCGGAAACCGGCTGGCCCTATGTCCAGCACCGGGGCGGGCCGCGCGGTTTTCTGAAGCTGGTCGACGACCGCACGCTGGCCTTTGCCGATTACCGGGGCAATCTCCAGTACATCAGCGCCGGCAATGTCGCGGCGGACGGGCGGGCCTGCCTGTTCCTGATGGACTATCCCCGCCGCGCCCGGCTGAAGATCTATGCCCATGTCGACATCGTCCCGCTCGACGCCGACCCCGCCTTGACCGCGCTCATCAGCCCGCAGGGCTATCGCGCCAAGATGGAGCGCATCTTCCGCCTGCGGCTCGACGCCTTCGACTGGAATTGCCCGCAGCACATCACGCCGCGCTTCACCGAGGCGGAAGTCAGCGCCGCCGTGCAGCCGCTGCGCGATCGCCTGTCCCAGCTCGAAGCCGACAATGCGGCGCTGCGCGCGCGGCTGGGGCTCGAGCAAAAGGACGGCGAGGCGCCCTGACGGGTCGCCTCCCTCGCAGGTGAGCCGGATTGGCCTCATCGGCCTGATCGTTCGCCTCACTGCACCGACACGCCACCGCCTGAACCGCCCTTTTTCGGGGCGGCTCAGCTGCGCAGGCCCGGCGCCTCCTGCCCGGTGCGGGCGACATATTCGGTATAGCCGCCGCCATATTGGTGGATGCCATCCGGGGTCAGTTCCAGCACCCGGTTCGACAGCGCGGCGAGGAAATGCCGGTCATGGCTGACGAACAGCATGGTGCCCTCATAATCGGCCAGCGCCGCGATCAGCATCTCCTTGGTGGCGATGTCGAGATGGTTGGTCGGCTCGTCGAGAACGAGGAAATTCGGCGGGTCGTAGAGCATCCGCGCCATGGCGAGCCGCGCCTTCTCGCCGCCCGAGAGCACCCGGCACCGCTTCTCCACATCGTCGCCGGAGAAGCCGAAACAGCCGGCGAGCGAGCGCAGGGAGCCCTGCCCGGCCTGCGGGAAAGCATCCTCCAGCGTCTCGAACACGGTCCGCTCGCCCTCCAGAACCTCCATGGCGTGCTGCGCGAAATAGGCCATCTTGACGCTGCCGCCGACCGCGACCGAGCCCTGGTCGGGGCTGGTCTCTCCGGCTACCAGCTTGAGAAGAGTGGACTTTCCCGCGCCGTTCACCCCCATCACCGCCCAGCGTTCGCGCCGGCGGACATGGAAATCGAGCCCTTCATAGATGCGGCGCGCGCCATAACCCTTGTGCACATTCTTCAGCGCGACCACGTCCTCGCCCGAGCGCGGCGGCGGCTGGAAATCGAACGCCACCGTCTGGCGCCGGCGCGGCGGCTCGACCCGCTCGATCTTGTCGAGCTTCTTCACCCGGCTCTGCACCTGCGCGGCATGGGAGGCGCGGGCCTTGAAACGCTCGATGAAGGCGATTTCCTTGGCCAGCATAGCCTGCTGGCGCTCGAACTGCGCCTGCTGCTGCTTCTCCGCCAGCGCCCGCTGCTGGGCGTAGAATTCGTAGTTGCCGGAATAGCTTATGAGCGCACCGGCGTCGATCTCGACCACCTTGTTGACGATCCGGTTCATGAAGGCGCGGTCATGCGAGGTCATCATCAGCGCGCCGTCGAAATTCTTCAGGAACGCCTCCAGCCAGATCAGGCTCTCGATATCGAGATGGTTCGAGGGCTCGTCGAGCAGCATCACGTCCGGCCGCATCAGCAGGATGCGGGCAAGCGCCACGCGCATCTTCCAGCCGCCCGACAGCCGCCCGACATCGCCGTCGATCATTTCCTGGGAAAAGCCAAGGCCGGCAAGCACCTCGGCGGCGCGGCCCTCCAGCGAATAGCCGTCCAGCTCCTCGAAACGGCCCTGCACCTCGCCATAGCGTTCGATCACCGCGTCCATCTCGTCGGCCCGGTCGGGGTCGACCATGGCGGCTTCCAGTTCGCGCATCTCGGCGGCGATGGCGCTGACCGGACCGGCCCCGTCCATCACCTCGTTGAGCACCGGACGGCCGGCCATGTCGCCGACATCCTGGCTGAAATAGCCGATGGTGATGCCGCGATCGACCGACACCTGCCCCTCGTCCGGCCCTTCCTCGCCGGTGATGAGGCGGAACAGCGTGGTCTTGCCGGCGCCATTGGGCCCGACAAGGCCGATCTTCTCGCCCTTCAGCAGCGAGGCCGAGGCCTCGATGAAGACGATCTGCTTGCCGTTCTGCTTGCCGATATTGTCGAGGCGGATCATGCGCGGGGGAGTTCCTGACGAGTGCGTGTCGGGCGATTAGGCCATTTGCGGCCCCAAGGAAAGCGCGGCCATGCTATCGCAGGCCCATGACCGTCCTCTTGCGCCTGCTGCGCCTGCCGTTCGAGCTTGTCCTCACCGTCCTCGTGCTGCTCGACGAGGCCGCCCGCCCGCTCTACCGCCCGCTCTTGCGCTGGGTCGCCGGCCTGGGCGTCATGCGCCGCTTCGAGGCCTGGATCGCCCGCCTGCCGCGCCTCGCCATCCTCACCCTGCTGGCCATTCCCTTCGCCTTTGCCGAGCCGCTGAAATTCGTCGCGCTGATCTGGATCGCCGACGGTCACTTCAAGACCGGCACGCTGACGCTAGCGCTCGCCTATCTCGCCAGTTTCGTCATCGTCGAACGCATCTACCGGGCGGGCGAGCCCAAGCTGATGACCTATGGCTGGTTCGCCTTTCTGATGGAGCGGCTCATCGCCATCCGCACCACGCTTCTCGGCTGGGTGCAGGCGACCGCGCTTTTCCGGGCGGTGGACCGCGCCCGCCGGCGGCTACGCGCGTGGCTCGGCCGCTGATCCGGTAGACAGCTGACGAGGCGTTTCAGATGGGGCGAAGGTGATCTGACATTACCGGACGCGAAGGAACTTGTCCGAACATGTCCAAGAACGTGCCGCGTGACTTTCGCAGCGCCGGCACGTTCCCTACTATGGTGCGCAGCCATGCGCCGGCGGGGGCCGCAGGGCGACAGCGCGTGGGGGCGTGAGGATGCGTCGGGCAGCGGGGTATCTGGTGATCTGCTTGTGCGCCGGAGGCTTTGCGCCGTCCCACGCGCAAGATTCCGCAACCATCCCGCTGCATCAGTTCTACAAGACCGCCCATCCCGACACGATCGACTACAACCCGTACTATTACACCAATGTCGCGGTCGGCGACCCCGGCAACACCGTCAATCATGTACTTGTCGATACGGGATCGACCGGCCTCTACATCCTTGAGTCCAGCCTCGACAGCGGCAGCTACACGGCGACAAGCACGCGGTTCAGCTACTCCTATTCCAGCGGCAACCGCTTCAAGGGGTATATGGTCTACGGCACCATCTATTTCCTTGGCGCCAAGAACGAGGATGGGCACGACATCACCCTCGGCACCAGCGCGCCGATCGCCTTCGGGGTCATTACCGATTCCGAATGCAAGGAGAGCAAGCCGGACTGCGGCGGGCTGCGCGCGATTTCGCACGCGACCAACCCGAACAATTATGGCTGGAACGTCAATCAGGCCGGGACGATGGGGATCGCCTATCAGGGCGGGCAGGACATCTTCAACCCGCTCGGCCAGTTGCCCGGCACCTATGCCAATGGCTTCATCGTCGCGGCCAACCAGGCGACCAGCAGCGCGCAGCCGGTGCTCGTGGTCGGGCTCAACAGCGACAACACCGCCGGCTATGTCTTCACGCCCTTCCAGTCGCAGGGCATGACCGGGGCCAATCTCGGCCTGCCCGCCTGGAACACCAAGAGCATCCTGACCTGCTTCAGTGCCGAAGGCTAGACCGGCTGCCTGCAGAGCGTTTTCGATACCGGCGCCGGCAAGGCCACGTTCGAGACCGAGGCGACGGGCGGCCCGGATTCTTCCTATTCCGGTCAGGTTCAGGGGCCGGTGACGATCAGCGTCAACGGGCTGATGTCGTTCACCTCCGATCTGGGCTCCTATAATTACGAGAACGAGCACGGCACGCCGCCCGGCTACAACACTGGCAACGAGATCTTCCTCTATTACACCGTGGCCTATGACTATCTGAACGGGCGCATCGGCTTCCGCCCGGTCAGCGTGATTGCCGCCGGCTATTCGCAATTCACGGCGGACAGCGAACTCGGCCTGCCCGGCACGGCGGTTATGGTGCTTGGCACCATGGAACTCGGGCCGGGCTTCACCTCGAACCGTGCGATCAACCTCGCGCGATCAAGTTATCTCGACCTCGGCGCGCCCTTCATCGTGGTCAACGGCGCGGCGACGCTCAACGGGTCGCTCTCTTCGGATGGCAGCGGCTGGGTCGGTCTGTCGGGCATTGCCGATCAAGAGAACACGCTGACGCTGAACGGTGTCAGCCTGTTCGACACGACGACGCCGATCTATGTCTCAAACCTCACCCTGTCGGTGAACGGGCTGCTGCCCGGCGCGCTGAATGTCGCCCAGCACGCCACGCTCGGCGGCACGGGCGTCATCATCGGCAGCCTCGACGTGGGCAATGGCGCCATCGTCGCCCCCGGCAACTCCATCGGCACGCTGACCATCATCGGCGATGTGACGATGCGGGCGAACTCCACCCTGTCCGTCGAGCTCGGCGCGCCGGGCGTCAGCGACCGGCTGGTGGTGTTCGGCGACATCAACTTCGAGGACATCAGCCTGAATTTTTCGCGGATCGACACCGCCACCCTTGGCATCGGCAACTACACCATCGTCTCCGCCACCGGCACCGTCACCGGCGGGTTCGGCAGCATCACCGGGCCCTCCTTCGGCTCGATCAGCGCGGAATTCCCGTTCCTGCTGGCGTCGCTCTCGGTCTCCGGCTCGTCGATCGCCATCGACCTCATCCGCAGTTCGGTGAGCTACACCAGCGCCGCGCTGACGCCGAACGAGATGGCGGTGGCGACGGCGGCCGACGCGCTCTCCGCGGAAAGTCCGGTAAATGTCGCCCTCTCGGGCCTCGATCTCACAACGGCACCGGCCGCCCTCGACAGTCTCGCCGGCGAGATCCACGCCTCGCTGCAATCGAGCCTGCAGCAGCAATCCTTCTATCTGCGGGATGCCGCGCTTGCGCGCCTGCGCCAGAGCTTCGCCGCGCCCGGCGAGCCGGCCGGCACGCCCGCCCCGGCGCAGCCGCTGCTGCCGGGCTCGCAGGCGACCGTCTGGGGCCAGGCCTTCGGCGCCTGGGGCGACACGGACGGCGACGGCAACGCCGCCCCCGTCTCGCGCTCGCTCGACGGCTTCATCTTCGGCGTCGACCGTCCGGTGGATCTCGGCGGCTGGCAGACGCGCCTCGGCCTGGTCGGCGGCTATGAGAGCGCGGATATCGACGTGGACGACGTCGCCTCCTCCGCCTCGGTCGACAGCTATGACCTCGGCCTCTATGGCGGCGCGCGTCTCGGCGATCTCGGCCTGCGAATCGGGGCGAGCTATAGCTGGCACGACATCGCCACCAGCCGCACCGTCGCCTTCGGCAATCTCGCGAACGGCCTTGCCGCCGACTATGACGGCGCCACCGCGCAGGTCTTCGGCGAGGTCGGCTATGATTTTCATCTGGGCGCGACGACCTTTCAGCCCTTCGCCAGCCTCGCCTATGTCCATCTCGACACGGACAGCTTCACCGAGACCGGCGGCGCGGCGGCGCTCACCGGCGAGGCCGAGACCTTCGCGACGGGCTATGGCGTGCTCGGCCTTCGGCTGAACCACCTGTTCACCCTCGCCAATGGCAGGCCGCTGGCGGTGACGGCGGCGCTCGGCTGGCAGCGGGCCTTCGGCGACCTCACCCCCGAGGCGGCGGCCGCCTTTGTGGGAAGCGATGTCTTCACCGTGGCCGGCGCGCCCGTCGCGGAGAATGCGGCGCTGATCGACCTCGGCGTCGCCTATAAGCCGAGCGAGATGTTCAGCCTCGGCCTGTCCTATGTCGGCCAGCTCGCCTCCTCGGCCAGCGACAACGCCGTCAAGGGGTCGCTGACCATCCGCTTCTGAGGGAAGGCGCGCCGGTCACGCGCCCGTCTCATCGTCCTCCCGGTCCGGCGACATCTCCTGCACCGCCTCCTTGGTCGGCTGGCGGGTGAAGCCGCGAATGTCGGCGGTCGGCTGGAAGTCGCGAGTGATCTCCACCGGGCTCTGCACATAGGCCGTCACCAGTTCGGCCAGCGAGCGCAGCGCGTGCATGTGAATGCGCTCATAGCCATGCGAGGCGTCGACGCCGAAGGTGATCAGCGCCGCGCGCACATCCGCCCCCGCCACCACGGCGCTGGCCGAATCCGAGCGGTAATAGCGGAACACATCCTTCTGGTAGCGAATATCGTTGGTGCGGCAGAGCTCGGTGAGCTTGCGGGTGAGGTGGTAGTCGAACGGCCCGCTCTGGTCGGCGGCGGAAATGGTGACGCCGAACTCATCCGAATTCTGCCCCGGCGCCGTCGTGCCATTGTCGATGACGACCAGCGAGGCGACATCCGGGGTCAGCAGGGCCGAGGCGCCGACACCGACTTCCTCGGCGATGGAGAACAGCCAGTGAATGTCCACCGGCGTCTCCGCCTTCGCCTCATGCAGCGCCTTCAGCGCCGCCAGCATCACCGCGACGCCCGCCTTGTCGTCGAGATGGCGCGAGACGATGAAGCCGCTGTCGAGGAATTCCGGCTGCGGGTCGATGGCGATGATGTCGCCGACCTCGAAGCCGAGATGGGCGAGGTCGGCGGCGTTGCGGGCGCGCGCATCGACCCGCATCTCCACATGGTCCCAGCCGATCGGCATCCGGTCCACCTCCTCGTTGAAGGTGTGGCCGGAGGCCTTGAGCGGCAGGATGGTCCCGCGATACCCGCCCTTCTCGGTGAAGACCGTGCCGCGCGCGCCTTCCGCGAAACGGGCCGACCAGGTGCCGATGGGAGCGACAGAAAGCCGCCCGTTCGGCTTCAGGCAGGTCACCTGCGCGCCCAATGTGTCGACATGGGCGACCAGCGCCCGCGCCCCCAGATGCGTGCCGCCGGGCCGGAGGGCGCGGATGGCGCCGCGCCGCGTCAGCTCGACCTGGAGCCCGAGACCTTCCAGTTCCTTGGCGACGAAGCGCACGATGGTGTCGATATAGCCGGTGGGGCTGGGGATCGAGAGCAGCTTCCTGAGCGTGCGGGCGAGGTAATCGGTGTCGATCTGCAGGCGTGCCATGGCGCGTCTCCTCACTCGCCCCGCGCCGGCGGCATTTCCATCACCTGCCGAACACCGGCGGGGATGGCGAGCGGGAACAGCAGGTCGATGAAACGCTCGGCGGTGGGCTGCGGCTCGTGATTGGCAAGGCCCGGCCGCTCATTGGCCTCGATGAAGGCATAATCCGGCCCGCTCGGCGAGGTCACCATCAGGTCGACGCCGACGACGGGAATATCGATGGCCCGCGCCACCTTGATGGCGGTCTCGACGAGATGGGGATGAACCGCATCGGTGACGTCGTGAATGGTGCCGCCGGTGTGCAGGTTCGCGGTACGGCGCACCTTGAGTTCCTGCCCGGCGGGCAAGACCGCGTCGAGCATGAGGTCAGCATCGCGCACGGTGCGTTCGGTTTCGCCATCGCAGGGAATGCGCGATTCCCCGCCCGTCGCGGCGGCGCGGCGGCGGCTCTGCGCCTCGATCAGCTCGGCTATCGTGCTGCGGCCATCCCCGACCACGGCGGCCGGGCGGCGTATCGCGGCAGCGACGACCCGGTAATTGATGACGACGAGGCGCAGGTCCTCGCCCTCCACGCATTGCTCGACCAGCACCTCGCTGGAGACGGTGCGGGCCTCGGTGATTGCCGCCTCCAGCTCGTCGAGCGAGGCAACGCCGACGGAAATGCCGCGCCCCTGCTCGCCGCGCGAGGGCTTCACCACCAGCCGGCCATGGCGCTTGAGGAAGGCGACGATCTCCTCCATCGGCGCGCCGGTGGTGAGCTGCTCGGGCACGCGCACGCCTGCCTCGGCAACGATGCGGCGGGTGATGGTCTTGTCGTCGCAGATCGACATGGCGACGGCCGAGGTGAGGTCGGACAGGCTCTCGCGGCAGCGCACCGAGCGGGCGCCGAAGGTCAGACGGAAGAAGCCCGCCGCCGGGTCGGTCGCTTCCACGACGATGCCGCGCCGGCGCGCCTCGTTGATGATGATCTGCGCATAGGGATTGAAGCCCTCCGCCAGCTCCGGCCCGGCGAAAAGCCGCTCATTGATCGGATTCTTCCGCTTCACGGTGAAATAGGGAACCCGCGCGAAGCCAAGCTTCTCATAGAGCGCGATGGCCTGGCTGTTGTCGTGCATCACGGTAAGGTCGAGAAAGGCCTCGCCCCCGGTGGCGAGGCGCCCGGCGAGATCGCGGACCAGGGCCTCGCCAATACCGGGCTGGCGCGCCTGCGGGTCGACCGCGAGGCACCAGAGCGAGGCGCCGCGCTCGGGATCGCCAAAGGCGCGGGCGTGGTCCACCCCCGTCACGGTTCCGATCACCCGCCCCGTCGCCTCGTCTTCCGCCACGAGATAGATGAGAG
This sequence comes from Ancylobacter radicis, assembly GCF_018449475.1. Classification (GTDB taxonomy): domain Bacteria; phylum Pseudomonadota; class Alphaproteobacteria; order Rhizobiales; family Xanthobacteraceae; genus Ancylobacter; species Ancylobacter radicis. The sequence goes on from NZ_JAHCQH010000015.1 coordinate 323,846, forward strand.
GATCGGGATCGCGCGCGGCGCGGAAGAACTCCAACGGCGCCGTCACCATGGCGCGGGCGGCATAGATGCGATTCACGGTCTGCGCGTCCATGTCGGTGGCGAGCGGACGGATCAGGAAGCCGGAGGCCGGACGACCGGTCGGCTTCAGCGCGGAGAGGTCGAGCCGGAAGGTGTGGGACGGGTCGAGGAACACCTCCTGCGGCGCCTGCGCCAGCAGCACATGCGGGTCCTCCACATAGACCGCGATGTCGCGCCGGTCCGGCCCCTCCTCGCGCAGCGTGGCGATCAGCGCCGACCGGTCCTCGAAGGTCTGGCCGAAGATCAGCCGGCCCCAGCCGACATCGAGCGCGCAGTTCCGCGTCACGCCGCTCGTCTCCCCCGGATCGCGCCCCATCGGTTGATCCTCCATCCTCTCAAACCTCATGCGATTGCAGCCACATCTCCAGCAGCGCGACCTGCCAGAGTTCGGAGCCGCGCAGCGGCGTGATGTGCGAGACGGGATCGGCGAACAGCGTGTCGAGATAGTCCTGCCGGAACAGGCCGCGCTCGCGCGCCGCCTGCGAGCCGAGCACATCGCGCACCATGGTGAGGTATTCGCCCGAGATGTATTTGAGCTGCGGCACCGGGAAATAGCCCTTGGGCCGGTCGATCACCTCATGGGGCACGACAAGGCGGGCGGCGTCCTTCAGCACGCCCTTGCCGCCATGGGCGAGCTTGTACGCGGGCGGAATGGTCGCGGCGAGTTCGACCAGCTCATGGTCGAGGAAGGGCACGCGCGCTTCCAGCCCCCAGGCCATGGTCATGTTGTCGACCCGCTTTACCGGATCGTCGACCAGCATCACCTGTGAATCGAGCCGCAGCGCCCGGTCGACCGGGCTCGCCGCGCCATCCGCCATGAGATGGGCGGCCACCAGGTCGCGGCTGGCATCGCTGTCCGCCATCCAGTCGGGTCCGAGCTGGCGGGCGAGCGTGGCGTGGTCGCGGTCGAAGAACAGGCGGGCATAGTCGCCCACGACATCGGTGCTGTCCGCCAGCGGCGGGTACCAGTGATAGCCGGCGAAAATCTCATCCGCGCCCTGGCCGGACTGCACCACCTTGATCGACTTCGAAACCTCGCGGGAGAGCAGGTAGAAGCCGATATTGTCATAGGAGACCATAGGCTCGGACATGGCGTGGATGGTGTCCGGCAGCGCGCCCATGAGATCGGAAGAGGGCACGAAGATCTTGTGGTGATCGGTGCCGAAGGTCTTCGCGATCAGGTCGGAATAGACGAACTCGTCGCCCTTCTCGCCATTGGCCTCCTCGAAGCCGATGGAGAAGGTGGCGAGGTCCTTCTGCCCCTCCTGCGCCAGCAGCCCGACGATGATCGAGGAATCGACCCCGCCCGAGAGCAGCACCCCCACCGGCACATCGGCCACCATGCGCCGGCGCACGGCGATCCGTAGCGCGTCCAGCACCCGGTCGCGCCAGTCCTGTGCGGAGAGGCCGGCATCCTCCGGCCGGCGCTCATAGGGTGCCTGCCAGTAGACGCGCTCGGTGAAGCTGCCATCGGCTGCGTAGCGGCGCACGGTCGCCGGCGGCAGCTTGCGCACGCCGTTGAGGATGGTGCGCGGCGGCGGCACCACCGCGTGGAAGCTCATATAGTTGTGCAGCGCCGCGCGGTCGATCGAGCTGTCGACATCGCCCGCCGCCAGCAGCGCCGGCAGGCTGGAGGCGATCCGCAGGCGTGGCCCCTTCTGGGCGTAATAGAGCGGCTTGATGCCGAAGCGGTCGCGCACCAGCGTCACCGCGCCGCTGTCATGCTCGGCGATGGCGAAGGCGAACATGCCGTGGAACCGCTCGACGCAGGCATCGCCCCAGGCATGGAACGCCTTGAGGATGACCTCGGTGTCGCCGCTGGAGAAGAACACATAGCCCTTCGCCTCCAGCGCCGCGCGCAGTTCCGCGTAATTGTAGATACAGCCATTGAAGGTGAGGGTGAGGCCGAGCGCGGCGTCCACCATGGGCTGCGCCGCCTTGTTGGACAGGTCGATGATCTTCAGCCGGCGATGTCCGAAGGCGATGGGACCACGGGCATCGAGCCCCGCCCCATCCGGCCCGCGCGGGGCCATAACGTCCATCATGGAGGCTACGGCGCGCGTATCGGCCAGACCTCCATCGAAGCGAATTTCACCGGCGATCCCACACATGCTGGACTCTGTCTCCTTCGGATTCGGGCTGCCCGTAACCGGCGAAGGAAGTGTCCTGATCCGGCAGGCATCAGCGTCGACAACGCGGCGGGGGGCCGATCGTTCAATGATCGGTAGCCGAATGGTGCATTTTACGCGCCCACCAGAGACCACGGTGCCGGCTCGGACATGGCAAAAATAAAGTGGAATCCGTGGCTTATCGCCATTGTCGGCGCGCCCGTGGCGCGCTCATCGGGCGGCGATCTTTTTAGAGGCGCCGGCAGTACCCGCGCATACGCACCACGGACAAGACGCATGCCTGCGGGGCGCTCGTATCCAATTGCCCGCCCATAGGTGCACAGTAATCCCGCAGGGGAACGCGTTTCGTGTGGAAATGCTCGCCAACTCATGGCCTTATACAGACAGCACGGTGGCCGGGACCGCCATGGCTTCAGGTGGAGAGCGCGTGGTGACCGGGGACATGGAAATGTCGAGCCGGCTCCTCTCGGTGATGAGCTCCCTCATCGCCGGGCTCCCCCGACATGATGACTGGATCGAGGATCTGGCGCCGCACCTCGCCCGGCTCGGCGCCGAACTCACCCTCAGCCGCGTCGCCGTGTTCGAGGTTCACAATTCCGTCGATTCCGGCTTGGGCGTCACCTGCCGCGTGGACTGGGCCCAGCCGGGTCTGGCCTCCCTGATCGGCACCGCGCATCCCCCCGTGCGCCTTGGCGAAGCGGATGATCTCCAGCGCGAATGGGCCGGCCGGCGCATCCGCGGCGAGGTGATCGAGGGACGCACCTGCGACCTGTACGGCTATCTCGCGGTGTTCTTCCGCGCCGCCCGCATCGTCAGCTTCTACACCGTGCCGATCATGGTGGATGGGCGCTGGTGGGGGCATTTGTGCATCAGCTCGGACGATCCCCAGCGCGAATGGAGCAGCGAGGAGCGCGGCGCCCTTCAGGCCATTGCCGCCTTGATCGCGCTGGCGATCGAACGCTCGCAGGGCGCGAGGGCGCTCAGCGAGGCGACGCGGCTTGCCATGCTCACCGCGGCGCTCGACGGCATCGTCACCATTGATGAAGCCGGCCAGATCGTCGATTTCAACCCGGCGGCCGAGGTCATGTTCGGCTATTCGCGGGCCGAGGTGATGGGCCGATTTCTGGGCGACACCATCGTGCCCGAGCCTATGCGAGGGCCTCATCGGGCGGGGATGGCGCGCTATCTCGCCGGAGGCGAGCCGCATATTCTCGGGCGGCGGATCGAGGTGGAGGCCGTGACGCGCGAGGGGCGGATTCTGCCGATCGAGCTGGTCGTCACCGAGATCAATGCAAAAAACCGCCGCCTGTTCACCGCTTCCGTGCGCGATATTACCGACCGCATACGCGCCAATGAGGCGCTGGAGCGGCTTGCCTATGCCGACCCCGTCACCGACCTGCCGAACCGCGCCGGGCTGATACGGCACATCCACTCGCATGGGCCGAGTGCGGCGGGCGCGCTGGTGCTCCGCCTGCCGGACCTCGCCATTTTGCGGGCCTCGCTGGGCGAGGACTTCATACAGCCCCTCGTCGTCGCCATTGCGGGCCGGCTGCGCGAGCATCTCCCCGCGCAGGCCCATCTGGCGCGCGTGGGCGACAGCGAATTCGCCATCGTCTCGCCCGAGGGCACGCGGCCGGAGCAGATCGGCGAGGAAATGGAATGGCTGATCGCCCAGCCTCTTGAAGTCGAGGGACGACGCTTCTACCTGCGGGCCAGCGTAGGCGTCGCCGCCAGCGCCGGCCCGATCGAGCAGATCCTGCGTGATGCGGAAATGGCCTCACGGGCCCAGCGTGGCGGTCACTGGCAGATCTTCGACGAATCGCTGCGGGCCGACCATCAGCAGCGCCTCGCCATGGAGATCGCCCTGCGGGATGCGCTGGCCGCCGGGGGCGAAGAGATATTCCCGGTCTTTCAGCCGGTGGTGGAGAGCCGCAGCGGCAAGGTGATCGGGTTCGAGGCCTTGGCGCGCTGGCGGACGTCCCGCTTCGGGCAGGTCTCGCCCGCCGAGTTCATCCCGCTGGCCGAGGCCGCCGGCCTGATCGACCCGTTGGGCAGCCTGATGCTCGATCGGTCGCTGGCCGCCTGCGCCCTCTGGAATGCCGCGCGCGCCGCGCAGGGGCTGCCGGCCCGCTTCGTCGCGGTCAATCTGGCCGCGCCGCAGCTCATCGCGCCCGATCTTCCGCAGCGCATCGCCGCCCTGCTGGCGCGCCATGATGTTCCCGGCGAGATGCTGCATCTGGAACTGACCGAGAGCACGCTGCTCGCCCAGCCCGCCGCGGCGGCGCAGATGATCCAGCAGTTGAAGGAGCTCGGCTGCCAAGTGGCGATCGACGATTTCGGCACGGGCTATTCCAGCTTCAGCTATCTCCAGCACCTGCCGGCGGATGTACTCAAGATCGACCGCTCCTTCATGGCCGAGCTGCCGCACCAGCCGCGCGCCCGCAAGATCGTCGCGGTCATGCTCGATCTCGCCCAGGCCCTCGGCATGTCCGCGATCGCCGAGGGCATCGAGACACCCGAGGTGCTCCGCGAATTCGAGGCGCTCGGCGGCGACTGCGTACAGGGCTATCTGACCGGCCGGCCCATGCCCTTCGAGGAGGCCCTGACCCACCCCGACGGCCTGAACTGGGTCGCTCCCGCTTAGGAAGCGGGGAGTTTTCCGGCGAACATCTCCTTGGCGATCCGGGCATGAATACCCCAATTGCCATCCGCCACTTGGGTGACGCCGAAATCCACCGCCACCGACATCAGCGAGATTGCCTCGTCCTCGTCCAGCTCATAGCGTTCCATCAGGAATTTGCGGGTGGTGCGCGTGGCGCTGCGCAACGCCCGGCTGAGCGAGGAACGCTTGAATACCTCGGACTGCGCGTTGCGGCCCAGTTCGCGCAGATAATTGGTGTAGCTGAAGCCGTGCAGCAGCCAGGCGCTCTCGGTCTCGATCAGCGGGGCGCTGAGCCCGTTGAGGAAGCTTTTCTCGGTCTCGCCGCGCTTGTGCAGCACCAGGCGTACCTGCCCGGTGAGCGAGCATTCGAGCGCGGTGCCGCTGACCTCGCCATCGCCCTGCGCCAGATGCGGGTCGCCGAGGGAGAGCAGCGCGCCGGGCACGGTGACCGGCAGATAGACCGAGGCGCCCTTGCCGGCCCGCCAATTGTCGATATTGCCGCCGAAATAGCCGGGCGGGACGGAATCGACGATGTCGGATTCGCGCGGCGCCACGGCGATGAAGCCGAAATGCGGACGCACCGGCACGCGCACCCCCTTCAGCACGTCGTGGCGCTCGACGATCCTGGAGTGGTCGACCGGGACGCCGGGATAGTCGATGGTCTCGTGCACCACGCCGAACGGGTCGGTCTGCGGCACCCAGCGGAAGGAATAGACCGCCTCGGCATAGCCGCTCTCGCCCGCCGCGTCGGTGCGGTAGATGGTGACGACCTCACGCTTGCGCGGCTCGTCGAGAATGTCGTCGTGATGGAAACCCCAGGCGGCGGCGACGTTCGAGCCGAATGCATAGCCGGCAAAGTCCGGGTTGGCGCTGGGGCGGGGCGTGAGATCGAGGATCTGCACCTCCAGCACATCGCCGGGTTCGGCGCCGTGGACATATATCGGGCCGGTGCAGATATGCACGCCGAAGCCCTCGCCGGCGCCGCGCCCGAAGATGCTGGCGTTCATCGGCCCGGCGCCGCGCCGGTCCACCGCCTTGTAGTCGCGGGTCCAGCGGAACACGCTCTCCGCGCCCGCATCGCCTTTGATCATGCGCTCATGATCGTCATAGCAATGCTGGGTCAGCGTCTCGACCGTGACCACCGCGCCCGAGCGTACGCGCAGCACCGGGGCGATGGAGCGCGAGAGATAGCCCCAATGCACGGTGTCGCGGGAGACCGGCAGATGGTGATGGCCGGGCGCCGGCGGCAGATAGGGGCGCTCGATTTCCAGCCTGTCCTCCGTCTCCGTGGGGGCGTTGGCCTCGATGGGCGGAAGCGGCGCGGCGGGCAGCGGGCGCAGCGCGCGGCCGCCCGAATGCACCGGCCGCCCGCGGGTCCAGCGCGTCTCGTCCCAGCCGCCGGCGGTCTTGCGGAAATCGCGCGGGGAGATGCCATAGGCACCGCTGAACACCCGGCTGAAATGCGCCTGATCGGGAAAGCCCCAGCGGAAGCCGATCTCGGCGATGGAACGGTCGGCGTGCTGCGGGTTGACCAGATCGAGCCGGCAATGTTCCAGCCGGCGGTGGCGCACATGGTCGGAGAAGGCGCGGTCCTGCCCCTCGAACAGGCGCTGTATATAGCGCGGCGACAACCCCTCAGCCTTGGCGATGTCGGCGATGGAAAGGTCCGGTTCGCGCAGCCGCGCCTCGATCTGGGCGCAGACGCGGGCGAAATGCGCGGCCTGCACCTGCGTCGCGCTGTCCTCCTCCGGCCGGGCCTCGGCGAGCAGGGCGGAGAGCACGAGTTCGGTCGCCGCCGTCTCCGCCGCCATCAGGTCGCCATCCTCCATCATCGCGAAATTGGCGGCCAGCGCGCGCAGCATCGGCCGCGCGGCGGTGGCGGAGACCGATTCCCCCAGCACCAGCGTCGGCAGCGTGGTGCCGCGCCCGAAGCGGCCGATCAGGCGCTCGCGCGGCACCTGGAGCAGCAGCAGTTCGAAATCATTGCGGAACTGCACGCTGCCCTGGCTCGACGGGTCGCTTACCCAGAGATCGCCATCGGCGAATTCGGCGGCGCGCCGTCCTTCCGCAAGATGGCCGCGGCCATACTGCACGAAGCCGATCAGCAGCTTCGCCTCCGGTGCCGGCACCGGCGCCAGCGTCTGCGCGGGGGCGCGCAGCAGGGCGATGCTGGCCCCGGTGGGCGAGCGTTTGATCGCGACCTCGCCGAAATGGAACGGCTCGTCCTTCGGCCGCCGCCCGGTCAAGGCGAGGCTCGCCAGCGTGTCGCGCCAGGCGGCTTCCTGCTTGCTGGCGGGAAAGGCGGTGATGGAGACGGGAACGGCTCGGGTCATGCGATCTCGCGGAAGGCGCCGGGAAGGGCGCGGGCGCATTGAAGCACTTTGACGATCCGCGCACAAAAACTTGTCTGCGACCCGGACGACGGGGATGCCTTTTTTGACGGCAAAACGAGATAATCGTTTGATTATAAAAAATTATTTCAATCTTATTGGTGATCCGGCAGCACCCCATCCCCGCTGCTCTGCCCCTTTGGGGGCATTGCCGCGCGGCGCGGGACGCGGAATATCGACGCCGATCACCGTCGCCGGAATGTCGGGCGAACGGACAATGTCAGAGGGATAGTCATGGATCGTCGCGGTTTTCTGGGCGCCGGCCTCGCGGGCACGGCTGCCGTCGCCACCATTGCAGCCCCCCATGTCGCGCGGGCGCAGCAGAGCTTCAACTGGAAGATGACCAACGCCTATGGCCCGGGCGCGCCGTTCTACGTCACCGGCCCCGGCAGCCCGACCTATTTCTGCGATCTCGTCGGCAAGATGTCCGGCGGCCGCCTCACCATCCAGCACTTCGCGGCGGGCGAGCTGATCCCGGCGCTGGAAGGCTTCGACGCGGTGTCCTCCGGCACGGTCGAGATGAACGCGGCCAATTCCTATTTCTGGGCCGGCAAGGTGCCGGCGGCGCAGTTCTTCACCTGCGTGCCGTTCGGCCTCAACTTCCAGGGCCAGAATGCCTGGATCTATCACGGCGGCGGCCTTGCCCTGTGGGAGGAGCTTTACGCGCCGTTCAACCTCGTGCCCATGCCGCTCGGCAATACCGGCGTGCAGATGTCCGGCTGGTTCCGCAAGCCGATCGAGAAGGTCGAGGATTTCAAGGGCCTGAAGATGCGCATCCCCGGCCTTGCCGGAAAGGTCTATGCGCAGCTCGGCGTCGACGTGAAGCTGCTGCCGGGCGGCGAGATCTTCCCGGCGCTGGAGCGCGGCGTGATCGACGCGGCCGAGTTCGTCGGCCCCTATCAGGACCGCCGCCTCGGCCTGCAGAAGGCCGCCAAGTACTATTACACCACCGGCTGGCACGAGCCGAGCAACGTCACCGAGCTGATCGTCAACAAGGCCGCCTGGGACAGCCTGCCCGCCGACCTCAAGGAGATCGTGCGCACCGCCGCCATGGCCTGCAACGTGCTCAGCCACACCTGGTGCGAGGCGACCAATGGCGAGGCGATGAGCGACCTCGTGAAGAACCAGGGCGTGATCGCCGCCCCCTACCCGGCCGAGGTCGTCGCCAAGCTGCGCGAGGTCACCAAGACCACGCTCGACGGCATGGCCGCCGCCGATCCGAAGGTGAAGAAGGTCTATGACAGCTTCACCGATTTCGCCGCCAAGCACAGCCAGTGGGCCGGCCTGTCGGAAGCCGTCTACCAGACGCAGATCCGTTCCTGATCATGGTCCGCATGCTGGAAAGCATCGCCCGCGCCCTCGACGTCATCGTCGAGGGCTGCGGCCGTCTCGCGGCCTGGACCGGCTTCGCGCTGGTCCTCGTCATGGCCGGCAATGTGCTGATGCGCTACGCCTTCCACACCGGCTCGGTGGCGATGCAGGAGCTGGAATGGCACCTGATGTCGCCGCTGACGCTGCTGTGCATCGCCTACACCATCAAGCATGAGGGCCATGTGCGGGTGGACATCCTGTTCGCCCGGCTGCCGCCGCGCGTCCAGCAGGCGATCGACCTGTTCTCCGCCTTCTCCGTGGTGGCGCTGGCGGTGATCGTGATCATCCTCTCCTGGCCCTATGTCATGCAGTCCTACCGCATCGGCGAGGGCTCGCCCGATCCCGGCGGGCTGCCCGGACGCTTCATCCTCAAGGCGATGATCCCGGCCGGTTTCGCGCTCCTCCTGCTGCAGAGCCTCGCCGCCACGGCGCGCGCGCTCGCCGCCCTCCTCTCCCCGGTCGGAACCCCGCCCGCGCAGGTGCCTGCCAATGCCCTATAATGAGATTCTGGCGATTGCCTGCATCGCCTCCTTCTTCGTGCTGCTGTTCGTCGGCGTGCCGGTCGCGCTGACGCTGGCGATCAGCGGCTTCTTCTTCGGCTGGCTCGGCTTCGGCACCACGCTGTTCGGCCTGCTGCCGGCGCGCATCTACGGCGTCACCGCCAATTACACGCTGATCGCCATCCCTCTCTTCGTCTTCATGGGCGTCATGCTGGAGAAATCCCGCATGGCGGACGAGCTGATGGAGGTGATCGGCCATCTCTCCGGCAGCCTGCGCGGCGGCATGGGGCTCGGCATCGTGCTGGTCGGCATGCTGATGGGCGCGACCACCGGCATTGTCGGCGCCACCATCGTCACGCTCGGCCTGCTGACCCTGCCGACCCTGCTGCGGCGCGGCTATGACAAGAGCCTCGCCTGCGGCGCGATCTGCGCTTCCGGCACGCTCGGCCAGCTCATCCCGCCCTCGACCATCCTGATCCTGCTGGCCGACATCATGGGCGAATCGGTCGGCACGCTGTTCGCCGCCGCCGTGATGCCCGGCCTGATGCTGACCGGCATCTTCTGCGTGTGGATCCTCATCGTCGGCATCATCTGGCCGGAAAAGGTGCCGCCGATCCCGGCCGAGGAACGCAATGCCGTCGGCCGTGGCGAGCTGGCGATGAAGGCGCTGAAGGTCGGCCTGCCGCCGGTGGCGCTGGTGCTGGCCGTGCTCGGTTCGATCATCGGCGGCATCGCCGCCCCGACCGAGGCCGCCAGCATGGGCGCGCTCGGCTCCATCCTCGTGGCCGCCGTGGCCGGCCGGTTCACCTGGAACACGCTGGTCGAGACGGTGCGCTCCACCGCCCGCATCACCGCCATGATGTTCTTCGTGCTGATCTGCTCGCAGGTCTTCGCGCTGGCTTTCCGCGGCCTCGGCGGCGAACGGCTGGTGCATGATGCCTTCGCCCTGGTGCCGGGCGGCACCAATGGCGTGCTGATCTTCATGCTGCTGATCATCTTCGTGCTCGGCTTCTTCATCGAGTGGATCGAGATCAGCTACATCGTCGTGCCGATGTTCCTGCCCTTGATGATCAACGGCAATATCGATCTGGTCTGGGCGGCGGCGCTGATCGCCACCGTGCTGCAGACCTCCTTCCTGACGCCGCCTTTCGGTTGGGCGCTGTTCTACCTGCGGGGCGTTGCCCCGCCGGAGGTGCGCACGGTCGACATCTATCGCGGCGTCCTGCCCTTCATTGCGCTCCAGCTCATCGCCACCGCCATCGTCTTCGCCTTTCCGGGCATGGCGACATGGCTGCCCGAAGCGATCGGTTGGTAGCCGGAGTACGCGTGACATGCTGAACACGGTTCGTGCCCGCCGGGGCATGGTGACCTCGCCGCACCATCTGGCGAGCGAGGCGGGGCTGCGCGTCCTGCGCGAGGGTGGCAATGCGGTCGAGGCGACCATCGCCATGGCGGCGGCGCTCGCCGTGGTCTACCCGCACATGACCGCCATCGGCGGCGACGGCTTCTGGCTGATCGGCGCGCCCGGCGAACAGCCGGTCGGCATCGAGGCCTGCGGGCGCGCGGCCAGCACCGCCACGCCCGCGCTTTATGCGCAAGCGGGACATGCCAGCATTCCCCAGCGCGGGCCGCTCGCCGCCAACACCGTGGCGGCCACGGTCGCCGGCTGGGGCGAGGCGCTGGCACTGAGCGCCGAGCGCGGCGGGCGGATGCCGCTCGCGCGCCTGATCGAGGATGCCGCCTGGCACGCCGAGAACGGCTTTCCCGTCACCCTCAGCCAGCATGCGCTGACCGCCGAGAAGATGTCGGAGCTGGTGGGCGCGCCGGGCTTCGCCGACGCCTTCCTTGTCGGGGGCGCCGCTCCCGCCACGGGGAGCGTGATGCGCCTGCCGGCGCTGGGGCAGACGCTGCGCCGGCTCGGCCGGGAGGGGACCGAGAGCTTCTATCGCGGCGCCATCGCCCGCGACATCGCCGCCGATCTCGCGCAGGCCGGCACGCCGGTGAGCGCCGCCGACCTTGCCGCCTGCACCGCCCGCCGCGTCGCGCCGCTCAGCGTGCGGCTCGGCGCGCCCTTTCCGGGGATGACGCTGTACAATTTCCCTCCGCCCACGCAGGGGCTCGCCTCGCTGATGATCCTCGCGCTGTTCGCCCGGCTAGGCGTCACGCAAGGCGAGGGTTTCGCCCATCTGCACGGGCTGGTCGAGGCGACCAAGCAGGCCTTTCTGGTGCGCGACCGCGTGGTCGGCGATCCCGAGGCGATGAACGAGGATCCGCGCGCCTTCCTCGCCGATGACGTGCTGGACCGCCTCGCCGCCCGGATCGACCCGGCGCGCGCCCTGCCCTGGCCGGCGCCGCCCTCGGCGGGCGACACGGTGTGGCTCGGCGCCATCGACGGCAACGGGCTGGCCGCCAGCTTCATCCAGAGCATCTATTTCGAGTTCGGCTCGGGCGTGGTGCTGCCGCAGACCGGCATCGTCTGGCAGAATCGCGGCTCCAGCTTCCAGCTGTCGGGCGAGGGCCCGCGCGTGCTGGCGCCCGGCCGCAAGCCGTTCCACACGCTCAACCCGGCCATGGCCAGCTTCGACGATGGCCGGCACATGGTCTATGGCACGATGGGCGGCGAGGGCCAGCCGCAGACGCAGGCGGCGCTGTTCTCGCGCTATGCGCTGTTCGGGCAGGATCTGCAGCAGGCCATCACCGCGCCGCGCTGGCTGCTCGGCCGCACCTGGGGCGCCGAGACGGTGACGCTGAAGCTGGAGGACCGTTTCCCGCCGGCCCTGATCGACGCCCTGCGCGCAGCCGGGCATGAGGTCGAGCGGGTCGGCGCCCATGACCCGATGATGGGCCATGCCGGCGCCATCGCCCGCCATGCCGACGGACGGCTGGAAGGCGCCAGCGACCCGCGCAGCGACGGCGCCGCCTACGGTTTCTGAGCTATCCCTGAACCTTCGCGCGGACCGCGCGAAGGTTGGGTGCAGGGTTCAGTGCGCGAAGGCCTCGCCGACGCCCTGGTTCTCAGGATCACGCGGCGTCAGCCCGACATGATCCATCGAGACCAGCCGCGGCGCCATCTGGGTGTCGACCACCGCCGGCGTGCGGTCGTTGACCGTCCCGGTCCAGCCGCCGCCCAGCGCCTTGTTGAGCGCGACATAATCGGTGGCGATCGCGACCCGGCTGGTGAGCACGGAATCGTCGGCCGAATAGGCCGAACGCTCGGCGTCGAGCACGTCGAGGAAGCTCTGCGATCCGCTCTGGTAGAGGGTGCGGGCGAGCGAGGCAGCCTGCCGGTAGGAGGCGGCGGACGCATCGAGGCTGCGATACTTGATCCGCTCCTGCTGCAGCGAGACGCTGGCATTCTCCACATCCTGCAGCGCGGTCAGCACGGCCGCCTGATAGGTCAGGAAATACTCGTCGCGCTGGGCCTGCGCGTAATCCACCGCCGCCTTGAGCTGGCCCGCATTGAAGATCGGGATGCTCACGCTCGGGCCGAAGCTCCAGCTTATGCTCGAACTCTTGGCGAGATCGCCCACCTTGGCGGCCGAGGTGCTGACCTCGCCGACTAGGCTGACATCCGGGTAGCGCGCCGCCTCGGCCTCGCCGATCATGGCGGTGTACTGCGCATATTGGCGCTCGGCGAGCCGCACGTCGGGGCGCGACAGCAGCACATTGGCCGGCACGCCGCGCGGGATCGCCTTGACCGGCGTGGGGATCGGCGCGCTGCGCTTCATCACGTCGTTCAGCGCGCTCGGCGGCTGGCCGAGCAGGATGGCGAGCTGATGCACGGTCTGCTGGTAGCTGGACTCCAGCTCGGGAATATTGGCCTCGGTACTCGCCGCCTGGCCTTCCGCATTGGCGACATCGACCGCGGAGGCCGAGCCGACCTGCAGCTTGGTGCGGGTGAGCGCGGCGGTCTCGCGCTGCGAGGCGGCGGTGCGGCGGGCGAGCGCGGCGCGGGCCTGATAGCCGCGCGCCTCGACATAATAGGTCGCGACATCGCCGATCAGGGTGAGCAGCGTGTTGCGCAGCGTCTCCTCGGCGGCATCGAGCCCGTAGGTCGCGGCCTCGGCGGCGCGCCGGTTCTCGCCGAACAGGTCGAGTTCCCAGCTCGCATTGGCGCCGAGGGAGAAGGTGTCGAACGGGCCGGACACCGTCACGTCGCCGGTGTCGGAGACGTTGCTGCCATTGTCAGCACGGCTGTAGCTGCCCGAGCCGGTGAGCGAGGGCGCCAGGGCGCCGATCGCCTGCTGGCGGGTGGCGCGGGCCTGACGCACGCGGGCCTTGGCGGTCGCCACATCGAGATTGCCGGCCACCGCCTGGTCGACGAGCTGGTTCAGCGTCTTGTCGCCGAGCCGCTCCCACCAGCGGGCGAGTTCCGGCGGGCGGTTGTCCGGCTCCTCGCCGGTGACCGTGACCGACGGCGTCGCCTTACCCCAGCCGGCGGGCAGTTTGAGGCCGGGCGCGCTGTAGTCGGGACCGACCGCGCAGCCGCCGAGCAGCGCGGCCATCAGGAGCGCGCCAACAAGGCGCGGGGCCCTCAGGGAGCGGGAAGCGGTCGGGATCGGCATCGGCTCACCTGACGAGAGAGAGAGGGTCGCAGGGCGGAGAAGGAGATCAGCCGGCATGAGCGTCGCCTGCCTTTCCGGTCGGAGTTTCGGGCGTGCCGTCGCTCGCGCCGCCCGCCGGGGTCTCGGCGGCCTTGCCCCGGAAGATGCGGCGCACGGAGACGAACAGCAGCGGCACGAAGAAGATGCCGAGCACGGTGGCGGCGATCATGCCGCCCATCACGCCGATGCCGATGGCGTTCTGCGCCCCCGAGCCGGCACCGCTGGCGATGGCGAGCGGCGTCACGCCGAGGATGAAGGCGAAGGACGTCATCAGGATCGGGCGCAGGCGCTGGCGCGCGGCGTCGAGCGTCGCCTCGACCAGGCTCATCCCGTGCGCCTGCCGCTCGATCGCGAACTCGACGATGAGAATGGCGTTCTTCGCCGCGAGGCCGATGGTGGTGAGCAGCCCGACCTTGAAATAGACGTCGTTGGACTGGCCGAACAGGGTGGCGGCCAGCAGCGCGCCGAAGATGCCGATCGGCACCGACAGCAGCACCGCGAACGGGATCGACCAGCTCTCATAGAGCGCCGCGAGGCAGAGGAAGATGACCAGCACCGAGATGGCGTAGAGCGCCGTCGCCTGATTGGCTGACAGCCGCTCCTGATGCGACAGGCCGGTCCATTCATGGTCGTAGCCCGGCGGCAGCTTGGCGACGATGGCGTCGATCGCGTCCATAGCAACGCCCGAGGACACGCCCGGCGCCGCCTGACCCTGAATCTCCACCGCCGAGGCGCCGTTGAAACGCTCCAGCCGCGGCGAGCCATAGGTCCAGCGCGTCAGGGCGAAGGCCGAGAAGGGCACCATGTCGCCGTTGGAGTTGCGCACCTCCCATTTGGCGAGGTCTTCCGGCTGCATGCGGAAATCCGCCGCCGACTGGATGTAGACCTTCTTCACCCGGCCACGGTCGAGGAAGTCGTTCACATAGTCGCTGCCCCAGGCGGAGGACAGCGTGTCGTTGATGTCGGCCAGCGAGACGCCGAGCGCGCTCGCCTTCTCCTGATCGATATCGACGACGAATTGCGGTTCGTCCTCCAGCCCGTTCGGGCGGGTGGCGACGAGCCGGGGGTCCTGCGCCGCCATGCCGAGCAGCTGGTTGCGCGCGGCCATCAGCTTCTCATGGCCGGTGCCTGTGATGTCCTGGAGATAGAAGCTGAAGCCGCCCGAATTGCCCATGCCCTGGATCGCCGGCGGATTGAGGGTGAAGACCATGGCGTCGCGCATGTGCAGCGCCGCCATCGCCCGGCCCGCCACCGCGCTCGCGGAAACCGCGGGGGTCTTGCGCTCCTCGAAGGCCTTGAGCCTGACGAAGGCGATGCCGAGATTCTGCCCCTGCCCACTGAAGCCGTAGCCGTTCACGGTGAAGACGCCTTCCACCGCGTCCTTCTCGTCGACCAGGAAATGGGTGCGCACGGCGTCGAGCACCTTCTCGGTGCGGTCGGCGGTGGCGCCGACGGGGAGCTGCACCATGGTGATCAGGATGCCCTGATCCTCTTCCGGCAGGAAGGAGGTCGGCAGGCGCGCGAACATCCAGCCCATGCCGACGGCAATGGCGAGGAAGACCACGAGGAAGCGCCCCGAGCGCGCCAGCATCCCGGCGGCGCCCGAACGGTAGGCATGGGTGGTGCGGTCGAAATTGCGGTTGAACCAGCCGAAGAAGCCACGGCTCTTGGCGTGTTCCTTCGGCGGCTTGAGAATGGTCGCGCACAGTGCGGGGGTCAGGATCAGCGCCACCAGCACCGAGAGCACCATGGCCGAGACGATGGTGACGGAGAACTGCCGGTAGATGACGCCGACCGAGCCGCCGAAGAACGCCATCGGGATGAACACCGCCGAGAGCACGGTGGCGATGCCGACCAGCGCGCCGGTGATCTCGCCCATCGACTTGCGGGTCGCCTCCTTCGGCGAGAGCCCCTCCTCCTCCATCACGCGCTCGACATTCTCGACCACGACGATGGCGTCGTCGACCAGGAGGCCGATGGCCAGCACCATGGCGAACATGGTCAGCGTGTTGACGGAATAGCCGAACAGCGCCAGCACCCCGAAAGTGCCAAGCAGCACGACGGGCACGGCGAGCGAGGGGATCAGCGTCGCGCGGATGTTCTGAAGGAAGATGAACATCACCACGAAGACGAGGACGATGGCCTCGAACAGCGTGCGCACCACCTCCTCGATGGAGAGCCGTACAAAGGGCGTGGTGTCATAGGGGTAGACGACCTCGACCCCTTCCGGGAAGGTCGGCTTCATCCGCTCGACGGCGGCTTTCACCTTCTCCGCCGTGTCGAGCGCATTGGCGCCGGTCGCCAGATTGATGGCGAGGCCGCCCGCCGGCTTGCCGTCATAGCGCGAGGCGGTGGTGTAGGTCTCCGCGCCAAGCTCCACCGTCGCCACATCGTTGATGCGCACCAGCGAGCCATCGCTCGTGCTCTTGATGATGATGTTGCGGAACTGCTCGGGCGTCTGCAGACGCGAGCGGGCCGTCACGGTGGCGTTGAGCTGCTGGCCCGGACGGGTCGGCAGGCCGCCGAGTTGGCCGGCGGAGACCTGCGTGTTCTGCGCCTCGATCGAGCTCGCCACGTCGCTCGGCATGAGCTGGTATTTGGAGAGCTTGTCCGGGTCGAGCCAGATGCGCATGGCATAGGAGGAGCCGAACAGCGTGGTCGAGCCGACGCCCTCGATGCGCCGCAGCGTGTCGTTGAGCGTGGAGTCGATATAGTCGGAGACGTCGGTCGAGGACATGCGCCCGTCGGTCGACACGAAAGCCATCACCATCAGGAAGCCGTCGGAGGCCTTGTCGACGGAGATGCCGTTGGTCTGCACCACGCTCGGCAGTTGCGGCGTCACGAGCTGCAGCTTGTTCTGCACCTGCATCTGCGCGATGTCGGGATCGGCCGCGTTGGTGAAGGTGAGCGTGATCGTCGCTTGGCCGGTCGAGGTCGAGGTGGCCGACATGTAGTCGAGATTGTCGATGCCGGTCAGGCCCTGCTCGATCACCTTGGTGACCGAGTTCTCGACGGTCTGGGCGTCGGCGCCGGGATAGGAGGCGGTCACGCTGACCGTTGGCGGGGCGATCTGCGGATATTGCGCGATCGGCAGGGTGCGCAGCGCCAGCACGCCGCCGAGCATGATCAGCAGGGCGATGACCCAGGCGAAGACCGGGCGGTCGATGAAGAAGCGGGACATGGGTGCGCCTTCAGTTCGCCGTGGTGGAGGTGCCGGCGGCGGGGGTCGGAGCCGTGCTCTGCTGGCCGCGGTCACGCACCTCGCCGGTGGTCTCGTCTACCACCACATCGACCGGCGTGACGTCCTGGCCGGGACGGGCGAACTGGCTGCCCTCGACGACAACCCGGTCGCCGTCGCCGATGCCGCTGTCCACCAGCCAGTTGTTGCCGACGCTGCGCGAGACCGAGAGCACGCGCTGCTCGACCTTGTTGTCGGCATTGACGATGAGCGCCACCGGCTCGCCCTTGGTGTTGCGCGTCACGCCGCGCTGGGGAACGAGGTAGCTGTTGGGGGCGACGCCCTCCTCGATGATGGCGCGCACATACATGCCCGGCAGCAGCAGCCGGTCCGGGTTGGGGAACTGGGCGCGCACGCCATAGGTGCCGGTGGCCGTGTCGACATAGGCCGAGGTGAATTCGAGCGTGCCCGGATGGGCGTAGATCTGGCCATTGTCGAGCTTGAGCCGCACCTGGACATTGTCGCCGCTGATCTTGATCCGTCCGTCGCGGATCGCCTGGCGCAGGTTGAGCAGGTTGGTGCTCGACTGGGTGACGTCGACATTGATCGGGTCGAGCGTGCGGATGGTGGTCAGCGCCGTGTCCTGGCTGGCGGTCACCAGCGCGCCCGGGGTGAGCGTCGACTTGTCGATGCGCCCGCCGATCGGCGCGGTGATGCGGGTATAATCGAGATTGATGCGGGCGGTATCGACATCGGCCTTGGCCCCGGCGACCTCGGCCTTGGCCTGCGCGAGCGAGGCGACGGCGTCGTCATAGTCCTGCTTGCTGACCGCGTTCTGCTTGATCAGCCCCTCATAGCGTTCGACCTTGGACTGGGCGCTGGGGACGGACGCCTCGGCCTTCTGCTGGCTGGCGACGGCGCTGTCATAGGTCGCCTGATAGCTCGCCGGGTCGATCTGGTAGAGCGCGTCGCCGGCCTTGACCTCCGCCCCCTCCTCGAAGAGGCGCGTCTTGATGATGCCGCCGACCTGCGGGCGCACCTCGGCGACCAGGGAGGCGACGGTCCGGCCCGGCATTTCGGCGGTGATCGCGACCGATTGCGGGTGTGCCGTGACCACGCCGACCTGAGGCCGCCCCTGCGCGCCGGGCCCCGCGCCCCCGGCCGGCTGCTCGCCGTCGCAGCCCGCGAGCAGGGTGACGGCGATGAACCCGACCCAGAGGCCGGCAAGCAGGCGCCGCCGTCGCCCCGGAGACGGGAGGAACGCGGCGGTAGGGGCGGACGACGGACGGAAGGTCGGGGAGGCCACAGTAGCCCTCGCTATTTAAGAAACTTAAGAGTATCTATATTTAACAGCGATGGAACTGTCAAACCCGCGTTTCCATTTCCCATCGTTGCTATAGGTTTCCAAAGCGCCTTAACGAGAAGAACAATGACGCTCGGCACCACTCCCCCATCTTCGGCCAAACATCGTGGTCGACCGAAAGTAATTTCCGACGATCAACAAAGGGATAGGATCGTTGCGCAGGCGTTCGACCTGTTCTGTGACCGCGGCTACAGCGGCATGAACATGGACGAGGTGGCCGCACGATGCCGCATATCCAAGAAGACACTATATCGCCTGTTTCCCAGCAAGCTGGAGCTGACCGGCGCCATTGTCGACGTGCACCGCCAGTCGATGATCGACATTCGCCCCGAATGGGATCACCTGCCGCTGGTCGAGGCGCTGCAGCGCATGTTCCGCGTCGACATTGACGAGGAAGCGGATCGCGCCCGCATCGCCTTCGTGCGTGTGGTCATGGTGGACAGCGTAGCGTTCCCGGAGCTGCGTTCGCTGGTGGAGACGCGCGGCCGCGATTCCACTCATGCGATGATCGCGAGTTGGCTGAAACGCCAGCAGGCGCTCGGGCGGGTCGATGTCGAGGATGCGGCGGTGTCGGCGCGCGTGCTGCTTGATGTCGCCTTCAGCACGCTGGCGGCAGCGGCCGGCCATAAGTGGGAATGGCCGGCCTTTCCCGACTGGCGGATCTATCTGCGCCGCGCCTTCACCCTCATCGCCAAGGGGCTGGAGCCGCGCCCCTGAGCTCTCAGCCGCGCAGCGCCAGCAGCTCCGCGTGCAGCACGGCCGGCACCTCCACCCCCTCGACACGGCTGCGGGCGCGGGCGGCATAGCGCCGCTCGGCCGGCAGGCGCACGCCCGGCTGCGCCTTGGCCAGGGTGAACAGTTCGCGCGCCGCGCCGAGGCGGGCGGGCAGGTCGTCGATGCCGAACACCGCCGGATCGATGGCGATGAACAATTCGCCACCGAGCGGGGGGCCGCTGTCGCCATTCTCCACCGCCTTGGCCTGCCGGCTGGTGAGATCGCCGATCAGCGGGCCGGCGATCAGTTCCACCATCAGCGACAGGGCAAAGCCCTTGTGCCCGCCAAAGGGCAGCAGCGCGCCGGCGAGCGCGGCCGCCGGATCGGTGGTCGGCGCCCCGTCCGGCCCGACCGCCCAGCCCTCGGGAATCGGCTCGCCGGCCCGGCGCTTCAGCTCCACCTCGCCGCGCGCGCTCGCGCTGGTGGCGAAATCGAAGATGAAGGGACGCCGCTGCGGGCCCGGCCAGCCGAACGCGATCGGGTTGGTGCCGAGCAGCGCCGTGGTGCCGCCCGAGGGGGCGACGCAGCACTGGCCGATGGTGAAGCACCAGGCCACCAGCCCGGCCTCGACCACCGGCTCGATATCGGCCCACAGCGCGGAGAAATGGTAGCAGTCGTGGATCGCCAGCGCGGCGATGCCGGAGCGCCGCGCGGCGGCGATCAGCGCGGGAACGCCGGTCTCCACCGCCAGCGGCGCGAAGCCGCGCTTCGCCTCGACCCGCAGCACCGCCGGCGCCGCCGGGGTGAACTCCGGCAGCGCGTGCCGCTCGGCCTTGCCGCTGCGCACCGAATCCACATAGCCGATCAGCCGGTAGAGCCCGTGCGAGCGGCACTCATCCGCCTCGGCGCGGGTGATGGAACGGGCGATGGCCTGCGCATGGGCCTCTCCGAGCCCTGCCGCCCGCAGCGTGTCGAGGCAGAGCGCATGCACCTCCTCCAGCGAGAGGCGCACGGTCGCGGTTCCGGTCATGGCAGATCCCTGGAAAGCACGTCGTCGTCGGAAGATGGATCGGAAGATGGGAGGGCGGGGGTCTCATCGCGGGCGCCACGCTCCAGCACGCGCAGCAGATCCTCATGGACGGAGCGTATATGCGCTTCGAGGAAAATACAGGCCGGTTCCACCGCGCCGCGCCGGCTGAGCGCCATCAGCTCGGCGTGCTCCTCCACCGCGCGCTGCATGCCGGCGGTGCCGCTGAGCTGCACGCGGGTATAGCGGTCGCTGGTCTGCAGCAGCGACTGCACCACGGAGAGCGAGCGCGGCTGGCCCGCCCGCCCATAGAGCGCCATGTGGAACTCGGCGTTGAGCTGGCCCCAGCGGCTGAGATCGCACGCCTCGGTGGCCGCGACCATCTGGACCTGCAACCCGTCGAGCGCGGCCATGTCCTCATCCGACAGCGCCGGGATGGAGCGGGCCAGCAGGCGCGGTTCCAGCAGGCAGCGCAGCCCGAACACATCATTGATCTCGTCGGCCGACAGTTCGGCGACGATCGCCCCCTTCTGCGGGACGATGCGCACCAGCCCTTCCGCGTCGAGCTGGAACAGCGCCTCGCGGATCGGGATGCGGCTGACCTTGAAGGTCGCCGCCAGCGCGTCCTGGCGCAGCTGCGCCCCGGCCGGATAGGTGCCGTCGAGGATCGCCCGACGCAGCTGGTCGAGGATCGCGGCCGACAGGGTGCGGTGCTTGATGAGAAGCATGATGGCGGAACGGTCCAAATAATCTGCCGCGGATATTGACGCGGATAATTTATAAAATCTACGATCACGCAGCAGAGAGGGGCTACCGCCATGTCGCAGGCCGATGACCTTCACGTGGGCGGGGCGATGCCGCGGGCGCTCACGGCGCTGTCCGAGGCCCTGCTTTCGGCCGAGCGCGTCGCCATCGGCGCGCTGATGGCGCTGCTCACCGCGCTGATCCTGCTCAATGTCGCCACCCGCTACACCGGCATGCCGCTCTATTGGGTGGACGAGTCGGCGATCTTCACCACGGTCTGGCTCACCTTCATCGGCGCCTCCGCCATGTCGCGGCTGCGGCTCGATTTCTCCATGACGCTGCTGACCGAGCACCTCTCGGCGCGCGGCGCGGCGGTGATGCGGGTGCTGGCGACGCTCAGCATCCTCGCCTTCGGCCTCGCCCTCGCCGCCATGTGCTGGGTCTGGATGGACCCGGTCGGCATCGCCGCCATGGGCTTCGACGCCAGGGAATATGGCGGGGCGACCTTCAACTTCCTTTATGCCGACCGCACCCAGACGCTGAACTGGCCGAGCTGGGTGGTCTATCTGATCATGCCGATCTTCGCGCTGACGCTCACCGTGCACAGCCTCGCCAACCTGCTGGAGGATCTCGGCCTCGCCCGCCGGCCGGACCGTTCCTCCTTCGGGCTGGGCAGCGCGGAGGAAGTGGCATGATCACCTCCGCCGCCTTCCTCGTCACCCTGCTGATCGGCGTGCCGATCGGCATCGCCATCTGCCTCGCCGGCGTGGTGTTCATCGCCGCCTCCGGCAATCCCGTGCTCTATCAGAGCTTTCCGCTGCAGATGTTCGGCAGCGTCGACAATTACGGGCTGATCGCCATCCCGCTGTTCATCCTGATCGGCGAGATCATGAATGGCGGCGGCATCACCCGGCAGATCATCGCCATGACCATGGCCTTTGTCGGCGCGCTGCGCGGCGGGCTGGCCTATGTGAACCTGCTCGCCAACATGTTCGTCTCCTCCATCCTCGGCTCGGCGACGGCGCAGGTGGCGATCATGGCGCAGATCATGGTGCCGGAGATGGAGGCGAAGGGCTATGACAAGACCTTCGCCGCCGGCCTCACCGCCTATGCCGGCATGCTCGGGCCGATCATCCCGCCCTCGATCATGTTCGTCATGTATTCGGTGCTGGCGCAGGTGCCGGTGAGCGACATGCTGGTCGCCGGGCTGATACCGGGCGTGCTGCTGACCGTATTGTTCTGCCTCGTCATCGCCGGCATGGGCATGGCCTACAACTACCCGCGCGGCGAGGCCGCCCCGCTGCGCCAGCGCGTCGCCACCGTGCTCGCCGCCGCGCCGACCATGCTCATCCCCATCGTCATCGTCGGCTCGATCCTCACCGGCCTCGCCAATCCCACCGAATCCGCCGCCATCGGCGCGCTGGCGGCGATCCTGGTCGGGCGCTTCTGGACGCGGGAGCTGAAGCTCGGCCAGCTGCCGGCCATGTTCCTGCGCGCCGGGGTCTATTCCGGCATCGTGCTGTTCCTGGTGGCGGCGGCGGGCGTGCTGTCCTGGGTACTGGTGTTCGCCAAGGTGCCGCAGGCGGTGGCGCTGTGGATCCAGTCGGTCGCCACCGGCCCGATCAGCTTCATGCTGCTGGTCAATGTGATCCTGCTGGTCATCGGCACGGTGATCGACGGCGCGCCCGGCCTGATCATGACGGTGCCGATCCTGCTGCCGATCGCCACCGAGGTCTATCACATCGACCCCGTGCAGTTCGGCGTCGTCGCGGTGGTCAACCTGGTGCTCGGCTTCCTCTCGCCGCCGGTGGGGCTGTGCTTCTTCGTCGCCGCCGCCGTCACCGGGGCGAAACCGGGCCGGATGTTCATCGTCACCCTGCCCTTCTTCTTCGCGGCCTGCGCGCTGCTGGTGCTGCTCTCGCTGTTTCCTGCCCTGTCCACCGCCCTTGTCCGATAACCTTCCAGATCAAAAAAGGACCAGCCGATGATCTCCCGTCGTTCCCTGCTCGCGGCCGCAGCGGCCGGTACCGCCCTGCCGCTCGCCATGCCCGGCGTGCTGCGCGCCCAGACGCGCGATCTGCGCCTCGGCGTCATCACCCCGCCGAACCATCCCTGGAACAACGCCGCGCTGAAGATCGGCGAGGTGCTGAAGGAAAAGACCGGCGGCAAGCTGACCATGACCGTGTTTCATGCCGGCCAGCTCGGCAATGAAGGCGCGATGATGCAGCAATTGCAGACCGGCGCGCTCGACATGGCCTTCCTGCAGGCGGCCGAAGTGGGCAACCGCGTGCCCAACGTCGCCGCCATCCTCGCCCCCTATGTGGTGCGCTCGACGGAAGCCGCCGCCAAGCTGGTGCGCCAGCCCATCGCCATGCAGATGCTGGAGCCGCTGCCGAAGGAAACCGGCACGCTCGGCCTCGGCTGGGGCATCACCTCGATCCGCGTGGTGTTCTCGGCCAAGGAGATCGACGGTATCGCCGGCCTCAACGGCATGAAGCTGCGCATCAACACGACGCCCGCCTTCCGCGATTTCTACTCGCTGCTCGGCGCCGCGCCGACCCCGATCCCGACCCCGCAAGTGTTCGACGCCATGGCCAATGGCCAGGTCGACGGGCTGGAAGCCGATCTCGACTTCTCCTGGAACCAGCGTTTCGACAAGGTCTCGAAGGTGCTGATGCGCATGGACGCGGTGTTCATGCCGATGATCGCGCTCGCCTCCGGCAAGGCCTGGCAGTCGCTCTCGGCCGAGGACCGCGCGCTGATCGCGGAGGCGACCAAGGCCGCGCTCGACGCGCAGGTCGACGAGACCGTGACCAACGCGCCCAAGCTGATCAAGCAGTTCGAGGGCACGGGCATCAAGATGGTGGTGCCGCCGGCCGCCGATTCCGCGCCGATCATCGCCGAATACGACAAGATCTGGACCCCCAAGGCGCCGATCCTGCCGGAACTGCGCAAGGTCGGCGCGACGCTGGGCTGAGCCCTTCCCGGCCGTACGATAACCGCCGTCATCCCCGGGCTTGGCCCGGGGATCCACGTCTTCCTCGACGCCGGGGACCCGGCCAAAGACGTGGATGGCCGGGACAGGCCTGGCCATGACGCGAGAGCGGCGCCCGCAGGGGCGGCAATCGACGGCTGCCGCCCGTCAGTCCTGCACCCAGACCGGCCAGGTGTCGGACAACCGATAGCCGGTCGGCCACGGGTCTTGCGGGTCGAGCATGAGCTGCGCCGTATGGGTCACGAAGGCCCGGCCCATGATCGAGGGAATGATCGCCGGCCGGCCGCCCAGCGTGGTCGTCGCCTCGATCCGGCACTCGAAGCGGGAATCGATGATCGAGCGGCCGATGAAGGTCTCGCCGACGCTCAGCTGTCCCTTGGCGTGCAGCACCGCCATGCGGGCCGAGCAGCCGGTGCCGGTGGGCGAGCGGTCGATCTTGCCGGGCCGGATCGTCACCGCATTGGCGCCCTGCTTCACCCCGTCGATCGCCTCGACCGGCGCGGCAAACTGGCAGAACGAGATGTGGTTCCAGTCGGCGTTCTCCGGGTGCTGGAACCCGAGCTGCCGGTTCGCGGCCTTGACGATGCGCATGCCGGTCTCGGCCAGATCCTTCGCTTCGTCCGGGCGGATCGAGAAGCCGAGCGCGTGGGCGTCGACGATGACGAAGCTGTCGCCGCCATAGGCGGTGTCGACGGTGAGCGTGCCCAGCCCCTCGACCTCCAGCTGCGCGTCCAGCTTGTCGGCAAAGGAGGGGTGGTTGGTCACCCGGATACGCTCGGCCTTGCCGTCCCGGCAATAGGCGGTCGCCTCGATCAGCCCGCCCGGCGCCTCCAGCACCATATGGGTTTCCGGCTCGACCATGGGCACGATGCCGGTGTCGAGCAGCACGGTGGCGACGCAGATCGAGTTGGAGCCGGACATGGGCGGGGTGTCTTCCGGCTCCATGATGATCCACGCCGCCACCGCCTTCGGGTTCTTCGGCGGTACCAGCAGGTTCACATGGCGGAACACCCCGCCGCGCGGCTCCTGCAGCACGAAATTGCGCAGCGTGTTGTCGCTGGCGATGAAGCGCGACTGCGCCCACACCGTGTCGCCCGGCGGGGGCGCCACCCCGCCGACGATCACATCGCCGACCTCGCCTTCCGCATGGCAGCCGACGATGTGGATGAGTTTGGATGAGCGCATGGCGGGCCTCTCGGGTGGAAAAAGCAACGTCATCCTGAGGTGCCCGGCCTGAGGCCGGGCCTCGAAGGATGGGGGCCAGTGCGCCCGAAACATCCTTCGAGGCTCGCTACGCTCGCACCTCAGGATGACGGTGTGCGACGAGCGCGAAGTTAAGTCATGGATCCCCGGGTCACGCCCGGGGATGACGTCGCGCTGCGGGTATCAGCCGATCACCACCACCGGCGCGCCCAACGCGGCGAAGATCGGCTCCACACCCAGACCCGGCGCGTCGGAGGCGGTCATGAAGCCGTGGTCCCGCTTGGGCGCGCCGGTGGCGATGTCCACCGTGCCGTAGCTGTTGAAATCGGTTGCCGAGAAGCAGAACTCCTCCGGCGTCGAGCGGGCGAGATGGGCGATGGTGGCGGTGACGATGTCGCCGCCCCAGGTGTCCTCGATGGTCATCGGCGTGCCCGAGGCGACGCAGATGTCGCGCATCAGCCGCGCCTTGGTGAGACCGCCGACCTTGGAGATCTTCAGGTTGATGATGTCCATGGCGTCGTCCGCCAGCGCCTTCATCAGCGTGCCGACGCCGTCGATCACCTCGTCGAGCACGAAGGGCCGCCCGGTGCGGGTACGCACCGACAGGCACTCCTCATAGGTCGGGCAGGGCTGCTCGATATAGACGTCGAGATCGGCCACCTCGGCGCAGATGCGCGCGGCTTCCGCCCGCGTCCAGCCGGTATTGGCGTCGGCCACCAGAATGTCGGTGGGGTCCAGAATCTCGCGGGTGGCGCGGATGCGGTCGATGTCCTGATCGGCGTCGCCGCCCACTTTCAGCTGGAACTTGGTGTAGCCCTCGGCCTTGTAGCCGGCGATCTTCTTGGCCATCACCTCCGGCGCCTCCTGCGAGATGGCGCGGTAGAGCGCGACCCTCGTTTGCGCCGCGCCGCCCAGCAGCTTGTAGACCGGCAGGCCCGTGACCTTGCCGAGAATGTCCCAGCAGGCGATGTCGATCGGCGCCTTCACATAGGGGTGGCCGCGCAGCACCGCATCCATGTGGCGGTTCAGCACGTTGAGATCGGTCGGGTCGAGCCCGATCACCTTGGGGCCGAGTTCCTCAAGCCCGGCGCGCACGCCATGGGCATAGGCCGGCAGATAGGCCGAGCCGAGCGGGCAGCATTCGGCATAGCCGGTGATGCCGGCATCGGTCTCCACCGCCACCACGGTGGAATCGAACACCTCGATGAAATTGCCGTTCGACCAGTTGTAGCGGCCTTCCTTGAGCGGGAGCCCGACCTTGTAGGCCTTGATGCCGGTGATCTTCATGTGCCGTGTCCGTTTCTGCCGTTGCCGCCCGCGGGTCGCCGTCATCCTGAGGTGCGAGCGCAGCGAGCCTCGAAGGATGTTGAAACAGCGGGCGCTCCGCATGGACCTCCTTCGAGGCTCGGGCTTCGCCCGAGCGCCTCAGGATGACGGTGCGCCCGGTGCGCCTTTGCTCACACCACCACGAAGCCGTGGGCGAAGGGGTCGCGGTCGTCGATGAAGATGGTGTTGTAGCCGGTCATCCGCGCCCAGCCGCCGATGGAGGGGATGATCGCGTCGCGCTCCCCCACCTTCACGGCAGCCTCGACGCGACCCTTGAACAGCGAGCCGATGATGCTCTCATGCACGAAATCATCGCCGACGCGGAGCTGGCCAATGGCGGCGAGCTGCGCCATGCGGGCGGAGGTGCCGGTGCCGCAGGGCGAGCGGTCGATGGCCTTGTCGCCATAGAACACCGCGTTGCGCGCCTGCGCTTCCGGGTGGCGGGCC
This sequence comes from Ancylobacter radicis, assembly GCF_018449475.1. Taxonomy (GTDB): domain Bacteria; phylum Pseudomonadota; class Alphaproteobacteria; order Rhizobiales; family Xanthobacteraceae; genus Ancylobacter; species Ancylobacter radicis. The sequence continues at coordinate 350,577 of NZ_JAHCQH010000015.1, forward strand.
GCGCCGGTCCAGAGGATGTGCGAGAGGCCGCGGATCTCCGGCTTCTCGGGATGGACGAATTCGTATTTCGCGTTCAGCGCCTTGCGCAGGCCGGGGCTCATGCCGACGAGCTGGCCGGCAGTGAAATCGGCCATGTCGCGGAAGGCGGGCTGCGGCTCGACGATGGCGTAGAAATTCCCGCCATAGGCGACATCCACCGTCACCTCGCCGATCTCCGGGCATTCGGCGGTCAGGCCCTGCGCGTAGAGGAAGCCGGGCACATTGGTGATGCGCACCTCCTCCACATATTGGCCGACCTGCGTGTACTCGGCCTTCACCACGCCGGCGGGGGTGTCGAGCATCAGGACGCCCGGCGTCTTCGGCGTGACGAGGCCGTGCTCGATGGCCATGGTCACCGTGCCGATGGTGCCGTGGCCGCACATGGGCAGGCAGCCGGAGGTCTCGATGAACAGGATGGCGACGTCGCAGTCCGGTCGCGGCGGCGGGTAGAGGATCGAGCCCGACATCATGTCGTGGCCGCGCGGCTCGAACATCAGGCCGGTACGGATCCAGTCGAACTCCTTGAGGAAATGCGCGCGCTTCTCGATCATGGTCGAACCGATGAGGTTCGGCCCGCCGCCCGCCACCAGACGCACGGGATTGCCGCAGGTGTGGCCGTCTATGCAGAAGAAGCTGTGTCGCGCCATGGTGGGGTCTCGTCAAAAACGGTCGGGACGGAAGGGCGAGAGATCAAGCGACAGCGGCCGCCCGGTGGCAAGCTCGGCCACCAGCCGGCCGGTCGCCGCGCTCTGGGTCAGGCCGAGATGGCCATGGCCGAATGCGTGGATGATGCGCGGATCGGCGCTCGCCCGGCCGATGACGGGGAGCGAATCCGGCAGCGAGGGGCGAAAGCCCATCCATTGCGTGCCGCCAGTGGTCTTCAGGCCCGGCAGGAAGGCGGCGGCCTTGGTCAGCATGGCCTGCGAGCGCTTGTAATTGGGGGGCGCCTTCAGCCCGCCCAGCTCCACCGCCCCGCCGACGCGGATGCCGGTCGAGAGCGGGGTGACGACGAAGCCGTGCCCGCCAAAGGTGAGCTGGCGCCGCACATCGAAGGCGCCGGGCGGCAGCGTGGTGTTGTAGCCGCGCTCGGTCTCCAGCGGCACCTTGTCCCCCAGCGTCGCAGCGAGCGGGCGCGACCAGGCGCCGCCGGCAATCACCGCCTGCGCGGAGTTGATCGTCGTGCCATCAGTGAGGCGCAGGCTCACGCCGGCCGTCTGCGGCTCGATGGCCACCACCTCACCGCTGACGATGCGGGCGCCGCGCGCCATCACCTGCTCGAACAGAGCGAGGGCGAAATGATAGGGGTCGGCCACCGTCTTCCAGTTCGGCGTGAAGGTGCCGGCGACAAAGCGCGGGGCAAGGCCCGGTTGCAGTTCGGCGAGGCGATAGCCGCGCACATGCTCGAAGGCGATGCCTTCTTTCTCGCGGGCGTCCCAACCCGGCCGGGCGGCGTCAAGTTCCGCTTCGCTCTCATAGAGCTGGAGATTGCCGTCGGCGCGCACATGCTCCGTAAGCCCGGCACCCGCCACCATCTCGCTCATGGCGCGGGCGGCAAGCCGCATCATGGCGCTCTGCACTTTGAGCGAATGGGCGTAGCGGTCCGGCAGGCTGGCGCGCCAGAAACGCAGCAGCCACGGCGCGATGTTCAGCGCATAGGCGGGCGGAATGGCGAGCGGCCCGAGCGGGTCGAGCAGCCATCGCGGCGCCTTGCGCAGGATGCCCGGCGAGGCCAGCGGCAGGATGTCGGTGAAGGCGAAGGCGCCGGCATTGCCGAAGCTCGCCCCCTCGGCAATGCCGCCGCGCTCCACCAGCACGACGCTGCGGCCGGCCGCCTGCAGATGAAAGGCGCAGGCGAGGCCGACAATGCCGGCGCCGATGACGGCGATGTCGTTCGGAGGGGAGGCTGCTGCCACGCTCTTTACCGCGCTTGTTCCAGTGAAGCGTCATCCCGGAACGGCCACAGGCCGTATCCGGGATCGCGTCATAATCCGGGTGGCGATCCCGGCTCTTCGGCTTCGCCTTGGCCGGGATGACGACCCGGCGAAGGCGAAGGCATCTCACACCCTGCCGTTCACGCCGCCTTGGCGAGCGCCGGGCGGTTTGCCAGCGCGTCCGCGACGATCTTCTCGACCAGCGCGCGCTGGGCGCCTTCGAGCGGCAGGCGCGGGGCGCGCACGCGCTCGGTCGTGCCGGTCACGATCGCCTCGACGAGCTTGAGGTTCTGCACGAGGTAGCTGGACACATCGAGGTCGAGCAGCGGGCGGAACCAGCGGTAGAGCACCAGCGCCTCGTCATAGCGCTTCTGCTTCATCAGCCGGTAGAGCGCGACGGTCTCCTCCGGGAACGCCACCACGAGGCCGGCGACCCAGCCGACCGCGCCAACGGCGAGCGCCTCATAAGCGAGGTTGTCGACGCCGGTGAAGATGTCGAAGCGGTCGCCAAAGGCGTTCTGCAGGTCGATGGTGCGGCGGATGTCGTCGGAGGATTCCTTCACCGCGACGAAGCGCTTGTCCTTGGCGAGCTCGGCCATGATCTCGACGGTCACGTCGACCCGGTAGGCGACGCGGTTGGAATAGATCATCACCGGCAGGTCCGCGGCCTGCGCGATGGCCGAGAGCGTGCCCACCGTCTCCTTCGGGTTGGTGTGGTAGACGAGGCTCGGCACGATCATCAGCCCGTCCGCCCCGGCACTCGCCGCGCGCTTGGCAAGGCTGGCGCAGTCGCGGGTCGCCGCATCCGCAATGGTCATCAGCACCGGCTTGCCGCCGGCCACCGACTTGGCGGTCTTCAGCACGGCCAGACGCTCGTCATGGGAGAGCATCGGGCCCTCGCCGAGCGAACCATTGACGATGATGCCATCGACGCCGGAAGCGATCTGGAACGCGAAGCAGCGCTCCATCTCGGCATGGTCGAGCGTGTCGTCGGCGTTGAACTTGGCGGTTACGGCGGGAAAGACGCCCTGCCACATGGGAAGCACTCCTGAATCGTTGAAAGGGATCGTCCGGGATCTCAGAGGACGGATTTGAGGAAGGCGACGGTCTCGGGCTCGCGGGGAGCGCCGATCACCTGCGCCGGCGGGCCGATCTCGTGGATCCGGCCCTTGTGGAAGAAGGCCACGCGGTTCGAGACCTCGCGGGCGAAGGCGATTTCATGGGTGACCACGATCATCGTCATGCCCTCGGAAGACAGGAGCCTCATCGTGTCCAATACCTCGCCGACCAGCTGCGGGTCGAGAGCCGAGGTCACCTCGTCGAACAGCATGTAGTCGGGCGACATGGCGAGCGCGCGGGCAATCGCCATGCGCTGCTGCTGGCCGCCGGAAAGCCGGGAGGGATAGACCTTCAGCTTCTCGGCCAGGCCGACATGGGAGAGCTTTTCCACCGCGATGGCCTCGGCCTCGGCCCGCGACTTGCCGAGCACTTTTCGCGGGGCGAGCATCACGTTTTCCAGCACGGTCAGGTGAGGGAAGGCATTCCACTGCTGGAAGACAATGCCGATCTTGCGGCGCAGCTTGTTCAGATCCGTGCCGCGGGCATGGACATCGGTGCCGTCGACGAGGATGTGCCCCGAATTGATCGGCTCCAGCCCGTTGATGCACATCAGCAGCGTGGATTTGCCGGAGCCGGAGCCGCCGATGACGGAGACGACCTCGCCCTTCTCCACGGTCATGGTGACGCCCTTCACCACTTCCAGCGCGCCGAAGGATTTGTGAACGTCCTTGATCTCGATCGACATGGCCTGTTCTCAGTCGTTTTCGCGCCAGCGCTTCTCCAGCCGCGCGCCGAGGCGGGCAATGGGGAAGCTCATCAGGAAATAGATCAGCCCGGCGATGGACAGCACGAACAGCGGCTCCTGGATGCGGGTGACGATCACCTGCGAGGAGCGCAGCAATTCGACGACGCCGATCCACCACACCATGGCGGTGTCCTTCATCACGCCGAGCGTCAGGCCGATCCAGCTCGGCAGGCCGACGCGCAGGGCGATGGGGAAGACGATGGCGGTAAGATCCTGCGTCCAGCTCATGCCGAGCGAGCGGGCGGCGCGCCGGGTGGTCGCCGGCACCGCCAGAAATCCCGAGCGCACGATCTCCGTGCAGTAGGAGCAGCAATAGAGCGCCAGCACGATGCAGCCGATGGTGAAGGAATCCCAGCGCACGCCGATGATGGTCTTGAAGGAATTGGCCAGCACGAGCTGGATCAGCAGCGGGATCGAGCGGAAGATGTCGAGCACGATGCCGATCGGCAGGTTCACCCACCAGGGCGAGATGGCGCGGATGACGCCGAACACGACGCCCAGGAGCGTGCCGCCCAGCACCGCCCAGAAGGTGAGCGCCAGCGTGATCCCGGCGCCCTTCAGCATGAACATCAGATCGTTCAGCGAGAAGGAGGTCTCGAACAGCGGGGCGAAGAAAGCGGAGACGGAGGAGAACATGCGCTGATCTCCTCAGTAGCGGAACAGGCGCCACGCCAGAAGGCGGGCGGAGAGGGTGACGAGCTTGGCGAGCAGATAATAGATCACCGCCGCCAGCGCGAAATATTCGAAGGTGCGGAAGGAGCGGACATTCAGCTCCTGCGTCACGCCGGTAAGGTCATTGTTGAGGCCGACGATGACGCCGAGCGAGGTCATCAGGATCGCCCAGACCATCTGGTTGGTGAGCGGGTAGAACACCACGCGGAACATCTGCGGCAGCACGATCAGCCGGAACGCCTGGATCTGCCCCATGCCGAGCGAGCGCGCGGCGCGCAACTGGGTCGGCGGCACGGCGCGCAGCCCGCCGCGGAAGGTCTCGGCGAGATAGCCGGCATTGTTGAAGGTGATGCCGGCCAGCAGCGCCGGGAAACTGTCGAGATGGATGCCGAGCGAGCCGAGGCCGAAATAGGCCATGTAGATCTGGAACAGCGCCGGCGTGTTGCGGGCCAGCTCGATCCAGCTCGCCGCGGCGCCGCGCAGCACGCGGTAGTTCGAGCCCGACGCCACCGCCAGCAGCACGGCGAAGAACACGCCGAGCAGCATGGACAGGACGGCGACCTCAAGCGTCACCAGCGCGCCCCACAGCATGTCGGGCAGCGCACGGAACGCCGGCAGCCAGTGAAAGGTGTAGTTCATCGCGGGTTGCTCGTGCTCGGCAGGCGATGGGCGGGAGCAGGGCCGTCATCCCGGATGGCGCGGGGCCATCCGGGATGACGTTACATCAGGCTCAGCGATAGACGCCGGGCACGGTCAGGTCGGGGGCCGAGCCGAGGCCGATCCACTTGTCGTAGAGCGCCTTGTAGCGGCCGGTGCGGACCTGCTGGTTGATGAACAGGTTGAGGTAGTTGATCAGGCCCTGCTCCTGGCGCAGCGCGATCAGCGCCACATAGTCGATGTCATAGGGCGCGTCGCCGCCCATCATCAGGCCCTTATACTTGCCTTCCTTGACGATGGCGGCGGCCACGGTCGAGGTGACGACGGTCGCCTCGATCTGGCCCTGCGCCAGCGCCAGGAACACGTCGGCCTGGGTCTGGTAGCCGCGGAAGGTGGTGCCGGCGCCCCACGCCTTCACGTCCTTCTCCAGCGCGATGGCCTCGAAGGTGCCGGAGACCGAGCCGGTCTTCTTGCCCTTGAGGTCGGCGTAATCCTTGATGCCGATCCCGTCCTTGGTCAGCACCACCATCTTGAAGGCGAAATAGGGGATGGTGAAGCCGGCGGTCTTGGCCCGCTCCAGCGTGTCGGAGGTCGAGGCTACGCCGACATCGACGCGGCCGGAGACCAGCGCGGGAATGCGGTCGGGGAACGGGGTCTCGACGATCTCCGCCTTCACGCCCAGCGCCTTGGCGAGGTCGTTGCAGTAGTCGACGTCGAAGCCGATCGGGTTGTTGCTGGCATCGCGCGATCCCATGGGCGGGAAGTCGAGCACGACGGCGCAGCGCAGCGTGCCGGAAGCGATGATGTCGTCGAGCTTGTCCGCCTGAGCGGGCAGCGCGCAAGCGAGCGTGAGTACCGCGGCGGCGAGTGCGCCGAATGCCTTGGCCATGACGGCTCTCCTCTGAGGACGTTGTTCCTGATTCTGGGCCGTCGCCTGGCGGGCCGGAGCGGGCTCGATCGCGGGGATCGGGCGGGCTTCGGTACGCACCATCCGGCGGCGAAGGGAGCTTCCAATTTTTGGATCCAAGTTGCAATATCCTTTTTACAGCATACGCTGCGATTTTATTGGGCACGGCTCAAGCCTGCGCAGCGGTGCCGCTCTGGCTTCCGGGGCCCTGAAATTGCAGTGTCGGGAAAAATACCGACCGCCGAATCGCGCGGTCGAACCGCAGCACGGACGCGGCGCGCGCCGGAGGAGAGCAGGTGAAGGTCAAGGCTACCGATATCGCCCAGATGGCATCGGCCTCGGACGTGATCTTCGAGGCGCTGCGCGAGGCCATCGCCAAGGGCGACATCACCGAGGGCCAGACGCTGCGCCAGGACCACATCGCGCGCATGTTCAATGTGAGCCGCATCCCGGTGCGCGAGGCGCTGACCCGGCTGGAGGAACAGGGCCTGGTCTCCACCCAGCGTTATCGCGGCGCCGTGGTCGCCACCCTCTCGATCGACGAGGTGCGCGAGATCTTCGAGTTCCGCGCCCTGCTGGAGCCGGAAATCCTGCGCTATTCGGTCGAGCGCATCTCTGCCGAGGGGCTGGAGACCGCCAAGCGTTACGCCCAGGCCTTCTCCACCGAGCCGGATTCCTCGCATTGGGGCGAGCTCAACCGGCAGTTCCACTACACGCTCTACGAGGCCGCCGGCCGGCCCTATTACCTCCAGACCATCCGCACCGCGCTCGACCGGGTGGACCGCTATCTGCGCGCCCAGCTCGTGCTGACCGACGGCATGGCCCGCGCCCGGCGCGAGCATGAGGGCATTCTCGACGCCTGCATCGCCCGCGACGCCGACACCGCCGCGCGGCTCACCCGCGAGCATATTCTGGGTGCCTGCGCCTCGCTGGTCAGCTTCCTGGAGCGCACCCGCGCGGAGGAGACGCGCGGCGGCGGCGACACATGAGCGGCTGAACAGCGGAAAAATCACCGCGGGCGGAGGAACGCGAGGCAGGGGGGCGCCGTTGACGGTTACCTTTCACTTCAGAAGAGTACCGCCCCCGCATGCGCACGGTCCTCCCCGGCTCCGCCTTCCCGCTTGGCGTCACGGTTGACAGCACGGGCACCAATTTCGCCCTGTTCTCCGACAACGCGACCGGCGTCACGCTCTGCCTGTTCGATCGCTATGGCGAGACCGAGGTGGAGCGCATCGATCTGCACGAATGCACCAACGGCGTCTGGCACTGCCATCTGCCGGGGGTCGGGCGCGGCCAGGTCTATGGCTGGCGCGTGCACGGCCCCTGGGCGCCGGAAGCCGGCCACCGCTTCAATGCCAACAAGCTGCTGCTCGACCCCTATGCCCGGATGCTGGTTGGCAACATCACATGGGACGACGCGCTCTATGGCTACACGATCGGCGCGGGCGATGACGCCGATCTCGTGATGGACGCGCGCGACAGCGCCCCCTTCATGCCGAAGGCCCGCGTGGTCGCCGGCACGCCGATGGCCTCCACCGGTCATCCCCGCGTCAACTGGGCCAAGACCGTCATCTATGAGGGCCATGTGCGCGGCCTCACCATGCGCCACCCGCTGATCCCGGAGACGATCCGCGGCAGCTTCACCGCGCTCGGCCAGCCGGAATTCGTCGACTACATCGCAAAACTCGGCGTCACCGCACTGGAACTGCTGCCGGTCCACGCCTTCGCGCAGGACCGCCACCTCGTCGATGCCGGCCTCTCCAATTACTGGGGCTACAACACGATGAACTTCTTCGCCCCCGAGCCGCGCTATCTCGGCGAGGACGGGCTGGAAGCCATTGGCGAGGCGGTCGACCGGCTGCACCAGGCCGGCATCGAGATCATCCTCGACGTGGTCTACAACCATAGCTGCGAGGGCAATCATCTCGGGCCGATGCTCTCCTTCAAGGGCATCGACAACGCCTCCTACTACCGGACCCTGCCCGGCAATCCCCGCTACTATGACGACATGACCGGCTGCGGCAATTCGCTGAACACCGATCATCCGCGCGTGCTGCAAATGGTGATGGACTCACTGCGCATGTGGGCCGGCACCTACGGCATTGACGGCTTCCGCTTCGATCTCGCCACCACGCTGGGCCGGCGCCCCGACGGCTTCGACCCCGGCCATGCCTTCTTCAACGCCATTCTTCAGGACCCGACGCTGGGCGGGCTCAAGCTGATCGCCGAGCCGTGGGACATCGGCCCCGGCGGCTACCAGCTTGGCGCCTTCCCGCCCGGCTTCTCCGAGTGGAACGGCGATTACCGCGACAAGGTGCGCGAGTTCTGGGGCGGCTCGGAAGGGCTGATCGGCGCCTTCGCCACGCGCTTCGCCGCCTCGCAGGACATTTTCTCGGAAGGCCGCCGCCGGCCCTGGTCGAGCGTGAACTTCATCACCGCCCATGACGGTTTCACCCTGCACGACCTCGTCACCTATAACGACAAGCACAATGAGGCCAATGGCGAGGGCAATCGCGACGGCCACGACGACAATAAGAGCTGGAATTGCGGCGTCGAGGGCGAGACCGACGATCCCGCGATCAACGCGCTGCGCCGCCGCCAGAAGCGCAACCTGATGGCGACGCTGTTCCTCTCCCAGGGCGTGCCGATGCTGCTGGCGGGCGACGAGCGGTCGAATTCGCAGGGCGGCAACAACAACGCCTATTGCCAGGACAACGAGATCGGCTGGGTCGACTGGTCGAATGACGACCCGGAACTGCCGGCCTTCGTCGCCCGCCTCGCCGATCTGCGCAAGCGTCACTCCTCGCTGTCGCGCCCGGAATTCCTCACCGGCGCCCGCAACGAGATGGGCCAGCCCGATGTCGCCTGGTTCAACACCGCTGGCGAGCGGATGCGCGAGGAGGACTGGGCCAACCCGCACTCCAAATGCATCACCGTGCGCCTCGCTCCGGTGACGCCGAACGAGCCCTCGCTCGCCATCATGCTCAATTCCTCGCATGTCGATGTAGATATCGTCGCCCCGCCGGTGCAGTCCGGCGGCTGGGAGGCGATCCTCGCCACCGGGGACGACCTCGAAGGCGCCCGGCTCGGCGGCGGGCAGAGCTTCACCCTGCCGGCGCGCACCCTCCTGGTCTGGGAATGGCGCGAATGAGCGATAACCCCCGCCGCTTCGGACCGGAACTCACCGCTTCCGGTGCCCGCTTCCGCCTGTTCGCGCCGGATGTGCCGGCCGTCGAGCTGGAGATCGAGGGACGCGTGCCGGTTCCCCTGACCCGCACCGAGGACGGGTTCTTTGCCGGCGAAGTAGACGGCCTCGCCCCCGGCGCGCGCTATCGCTTCAAGGTCGGGGACCAGCCCGTCCCAGACCCGGCGTCGCGCATGCAGGCGGAGGACGCCGATGGCTGGAGCGTGCTGGTCGCCCCGCCCGACGCGCTGCCCCGCGCCTGGTCGCGGCCGTGGCATGAGGCGGTAATCGCCGAGGTGCATGTCGGCACAGCGACGCCCGACGGAACCTTTCTCGGCCTGATCGAGCGGCTCGATCATTACCGCGACGCCGGCTTCACCGTGATCGAGCTGATGCCGGTCAACGAGTTTCCCGGCCGGCGCAACTGGGGCTATGACGGCGTGCTGCTCTACGCGCCCGACCGCGCCTATGGCACGCCGGAGGAGCTGCGCGCGCTGATCGACGCCGCCCATGCGCGCGGCCTCGGGGTGATGCTGGACGTCGTCTACAACCATTTCGGGCCGAGCGGGAATTACCTGCCGCTCTACGCCAAAAGCTTCTTCCGGCAGGACATCTCCACCCCCTGGGGCCCGGCGATCGATCTGGAAAACCCGCTGGTGCGGGCCTTCTTCACGGAGAATGCCGCCTATTGGCTCAGCGATTTCGGTTTTGACGGGCTGCGCTTCGACGCGGTCCATGCGCTCGCCACCGACGGCGCGGAGACCTTCCTGCGCGAACTCGCCGGCGCCTGCCGCGCGGTGCGCCCCGATGCCTTCCTCGTGCTGGAGAACCACGACAACATTGCCGAATGGCTGACGCGGGACGATAGGCTCTACACCGCGCAGTGGAACGATGACTGGCACCACGCGCTGCATGTGCTCGGCTCGGGCGAGACCACCGGCTATTACGCGCCCTATGCGACGGACGCGACCGAGGCCGCCGCCCGCGCGCTCGGGCAGGGCTTCGTCTATCAGGGCGACCCGTACCCGTACGCGGACGGTCCTCCGCGCGGCACGCCCTCCGATCACCTGCCGCCCGACGCTTTCGTCAGCTTCGTGCAGAACCACGACCATATCGGCAACCGCCCGCTGGGCGACCGGCTCGCCGGCACGCTGGCGGCCGAACGCCTCGCCGTGCTGCGTTTCGTGCTGATGCTGTCGCCGGAAATCCCCCTGCTGTTCCAGGGCGAGGAAGCCCTTCTGCCGACGCCCTTCCCCTTCTTCTGCGATTTCGAGGGCGAGCTGGCGGATGCGGTGCGCAATGGCCGCAAAGCCGAGTTCGGTGATTTCTTCAGCGCCCACGGGGAAGCGGAATTCCCCGATCCGCTGGCGGAGAGCACCTTCCGTTCCGCGATCATCACCGACGCGGCGCTGGCGAGCGAGGACGCGCAGGAGGCCCTCGCCGCCTTTGCTGAGTTGGCGGAGACCCGCCGCCGTCTCGTCTGGCCGATTGCCGGCACCCGCTACGAGGGTTCCCAGGTGAAGCGCAGCGGCGACGCCCTGCTCGCCCACTGGCGCTATGAGGCGGGCGAACTGGTGCTGGCGCTCAACCTTCAGGACAGCCGCAGCACCATCCACGCCCCCTCAGAGACGCCGGATGCCCGCGTCGGCTCCATGGCCCAGCCCGCCCCCGGCCGGCTCGCGCTCGGCCCCGTCGCCGCCGCCTTCTGGAGCTTGCCCGCCTGATGACGATGATACGCGCCCCTTGGCCCGCCCTCACCGCCACCTACCGGCTTCAGTTCCACCGCGACTTTCCGTTCAGCAAGGCCGAGGCGCTGGTGCCCTATCTCGCCCGGCTGGGCGTGAGCCATCTCTATGCCTCGCCCATTACGATGGCGGTGCCGGGCTCGACCCATGGCTATGACGTTGCCGGCCCAACCAAGGTAAACCCGGAACTCGGCGGCGAGGAGGGGCTGCTCGCCCTCTGCGCGGCGCTGGAGCGGCACGGCATGGGGCTGATCCTCGACATCGTGCCGAACCACATGGCGGCCTCCAGCCATAACCCGTTCTGGCTCGACATGCTGGAAGGCGGCCCCGACAGCCCCGCCGCCCGCATCTTCGATGTCGCGTGGGACAAGGGCCGGCTGGTGCTGCCGGTGCTCGGCGATCCCTTGCAGGCGACCATCGAGGCCGGGCAGATCACCCTCGCCATCAACGAGGCCCGCGGCGGCATCGACGCGGTGGTCTATGGCGAGCAGCGTTTCCCGCTCCGGCGCGAGAGCGTCGCCGAACTGGTCGGCCGTCTCCCCGCCGCCGTCCACATCGCGGCCGCGGCGGCGGCGCGCGACAGATCGGACTCATCGGCCTCATCGTCCACCTCACTGCACGCATCGTCCGGTCCGCGCACCGGCCTTTCCGACCTCGATCCGGTGAGCCGCGTGGCGCTGGAAACGGTGCTGGCGGAGGCAGATATTACCTCCCTGCTCGAGGCCCAGCACTGGCGCCTCGCCTGGTGGCGCACGGCGGCGCATGACCTCAATTATCGCCGCTTCTTCAACATCACCGATCTCGCCGGGGTGCGGGTGGAAGACCCCGATGTGTTCGAGCTGGTGCATCGCCTGCCGCTCGATCTCATCCGCCGCGGCCTCGTCCATGGCCTGCGCATCGACCATATTGACGGCCTCGTCGACCCCGCAACCTATTGCGAACGCTTACGAAGCGCCGTTGGCGCTGATGTGCCGATCTTCATCGAGAAGATCCTGGAGCCGGGCGAGAGCCTGCGCGACTGGCCGATCGACGGCACCACCGGCTATGAGCGGTTGAACGACATTAATGGCCTGTTCGTCGCCTCCAAAGGCTATGCCGCCTTCGAGGAGGCGCTGCGCGAGCGGCATCTAATTACCGGCACCGCCACGTCCCGCCTCGCCAGCGCCAAGAAGCAGGTACTGGAGGCGAGCCTTGCCACCGAGGTGGACACGCTGACGGCGCTCGCCCGCGACGGGCTCGACGACGCGATGAAGGCCGGCGACCTCACGGAGACGGCGATCAGGCAGGGCGTGGTCGCCCTGCTGGTGCATTGCCCGGTCTACCGCTCCTACGCCACGGACGATTATTCGCCTGACGATTCAGCTATTTGGCAGAAAATCAGCGAGGCCGTCGCGGCGGCTGAAGACCCGCTGACCGCCGCCGCCGCGCAGCTTCTTCTGGCCCGCATGGCCGCACCGCAGAACGACAGCGACCGCGAATTTCGCGTCCGCTTCCAGCAGCTGGGCGGTCCGGCCATGGCCAAGGGGTATGAAGATACCGAACTGTACCGCACGCCGATCCTGCTCTCCGTCAACGAGGTCGGCTCCAGCCTCGACCACCCCACCCGCACGCCCGCCGAGCTGCATGCCGTCTTCGCTGCCCGCGCCACGGAAAAACGCTGCGACCTCAACCCCTTGGCGACCCACGACACCAAGCGCGGCCCCGACACCCGCGCCCGGCTCGACGCGCTGAGCCAGCGCCCGGCCTTGTGGCTGGAGTTCCTGAGCGAAAACGAGGCCGACCTCGCCGCTTTGGCGCAGGCCGCGGATGGCCGGCTGATGCCCGACGCCATCGACCAAATCCTTGTTCTGCAAACGCTTTTGTCGGCGTGGCCGATCTCGCCGGAGCGCATGGACGGCTACCTCACCAAGGCGCTGCGCGAGGCCAAGCGGCACTCCAACTGGGAAACGCCCGACGAGGCCTATGAGGCGGCCTGCAAGGCGTTCAGCGCCGCTATATTGAGCGAGCCGGCGGGCGCCCCGATCCGTGACGGGCTGGAGACCCTCGTCGAGCAGCTTACGCCAGCGACGCGGATCATCGGTCTCGCTCAGGTGGTACTCCAGCACGCCCTGCCGGGCACGCCCGATATCTATCAGGGCACGGAGTTCCGCGACTTCTCGCTGGTCGACCCCGACAACCGCCGTCCGGTCGACTGGGGGCGCCGGAAAGCGGTGCTGGACGCCGGCACCGCCGCCGACCCGGACGCGGAAAAACTCCTGCTGACGCAACAGCTTCTCCAGCTCCGCCGGAGCAATGCCGCGCTCACGCGGGGCGATTATCGCCCGCTCGATCTGCCTGCCGGAGAGTGGGGCTGGCTTGGCTTCGAGCGCCACGATGGCGACCGCGCCGTCCGTATCATCATACCCACGCGTGTGCTGGAAACGGCGAGCGAGCACATCACCCTCCCCGCTCCCATGGAGGCCGGCTGGCGGACGCTGGACGGCGCCTCGCTCGCCGCCGGATCCGGCGAAATGACGCTGCCCGCCGCCTATCCATTTGCCATTCTTCACAAAAGCTGAGGCGACCCGGCGCGCCAAACGCTCCTGTCCGCGCAGAAAGCCCGGCTCGGATGGAACCGCCGGTGCTCTGGCGGCTTGTCGAGGTTGCACTGCACCACCGGTGCGGACCAGCAAGACGAGGAAGATGATGCGGCGGCGCGACGTCCTTTTGGGAGCGGCAGTTCTGGCCTTGAGCGGAACGGGAACCTGGCCGCGCAATCCGGCCATGGCCCAGACCGACAAGCCGACGCGCTTCGACGCCCAGACCGTGCGGCAACTGGCGCGCGAGCTGGCGATGAAGCCCTTCGCCGCGCCCGATCAGCAATTACCGAGCGATCTCAATGAGCTGAGCTACGACCAGTACCGCAATATCCGCTTCAATCAGGATCGTTCGCTCTGGCGCGGACAGGGCACGCCGTTCGAAGCGCAGCTGCTGCATCGCGGCTTCCTGTTCCGCGACCGGGTGGATATCTACACCGTCGCGCAGGGCGAGGCCCGCCGGATCGAGTATACGCCGGGCCTGTTCCGCTTCGAACACGGTATCACCGCACCGGACCCCAAGCTCGATCTCGCCTTCTCCGGCTTCCGGCTGCACAGCCCGATCAACCGCCCCGACTATTTCGACGAGGTCGCCGTGTTTCAGGGCGCGAGCTATTTCCGCGCCCTCGGCAAGGACCAGGTCTATGGCACCTCCGCGCGCGGCCTCGCCATCAAGACGGCCGACGCGGCGGGCGAGGAATTCCCTGTTTTCAAGGCGTTCTGGATCGAGGATCCCCGCCCCGGCGTCGATTCCGTGGTGGTTCACGCCCTGCTCGACAGCCCGAGCGCGGCCGCCGCGCACCGCTTCACCATCCGGCCCGGCGCCTCGACGGTGATGGCGGTGGAGATGACGCTCTATCCGCGCGTCGATGTCGACAAGGCCGGCCTTGCCGCGCTGACCAGCATGTTCATGTTCGGCCCCAATGACCGCGACGGCATCGACGATTTCCGCCCGATGGTGTGCGACGCCAATGGCCTCGCCATTGTCACCGGCACCGGCGAGCGGCTGTGGCGCCCGCTTGCCAACCCGCAGCGGCTACAGATTTCCTCCTTTGAATCCACCAACATACGCGGCTTCGGCCTGATGCAGCGGCAGCGTTCCTTCTTCGATTACCAGGATCTGGAAGCACGCTATGAGCGCCGCCCCAGCGTCTGGGTCGAGCCGATCGGCGATTGGGGCGACGGCGCGGTCCATCTGGTGGAAATCCCGACGCCGGAGGAGGTGCACGACAACATCGTCGCCTATTGGCGGCCGAAGGAGCCGTTCCGCAAGGGGCGCGAATACGCCTTCACCTACCGCCTGCACTGGGGCTGGGACTCGCCGGACAGCTCCGATCTCGGACGCTTCGGCCAGACCCGGATCGGGGGCACCGGCGAGCGCCGCCAATTCGTGCTCGATCTTGTCGGCGACACCATCAAGAACCTGCCGCCAGAAAATATTACCGCCCGCGTCACCGCCAATACCGGGCAGGTGTCGAACATCGTGCTGCAACGCAATCCCGAGATCGAAGGCTGGCGCCTCGCCTTCGCCTTCGAGCCCAAGGGCGCCGATGTCGCCGAACTGCGGGCCGAAATGCTGCGCGGCGAGGAGCGGCTGTCCGAGAGCTGGGTCTATCGATGGACAGCGTGACCCTGGAGCGCGCGGCGCCAATGCCCATTGAGGCCGATGCGCCCGCCTGGACGCCCGCTTTGCCCCCCGAGGCGCCGCTCCCCATGCCCGTGCAGTCGCTGCGTGTGGCCCCGCGCGTGGCCCAGCCGCCCGGACGCACGCTGACGCTGTGGCTGCGGCGCGCCTTCATCTTCTTCGGCGCGGCGGCGCTCACCCTGTTCGCCGCCCATGAAATGTATCTGGTGCTTGAGGTTGGCGGGCTGACGCTGCTGGAAGGGCTGGTGCTCGGCCTTTTCGTCATCCTGTTCGCCTGGATCGGCTTTGCCTTCACCAATGCGCTGGGCGGGGCGCTGGCGATGATTGGCCCGCGCACCGACCCGCTCGGCATCGCCGGCGCGCAACCGGCCCCGCTCGCGGCCCGCACCGCCATCCTGATGCCCACCTATAACGAGGCCCCGGCGCGCATCTTCGCCGGGCTTCAGGCGACCTATGAATCGGTCGAGGCGACCGGTGCCATCGACGCTTTCGACTTCTTCATCCTCAGCGACACCACCGACGCGGATGTCTGGATCGCCGAGGAGGCGGCTTTCCTCGCCTTGCGCGCGCGTACCGGCGGGCATGCCCGATTATTTTACCGCCGTCGGCCGAAGAACATCGACCGCAAGGCCGGCAATATCGGGGAGTGGGTGACACGCTTCGGCGGCGCCTATGAGAACATGCTGGTGCTCGACGCCGACAGCGTGATGACTGGCGATTGCGTGCTCGCCATCGCCCGCGCGATGGAGCGGCACCCCCATGTCGGCGTGATCCAGACCCTCCCAGTGATTGTCGGCGGGCGGACCCTGTTCGCGCGGATGCAACAATTCGCCGGCCGGCTCTATGGGCCGATGCTGGCCGAGGGGCTGGCCTGGTGGCATGGGCCGGACAGCAATTACTGGGGCCACAACGCCATCATCCGCACCCGCGCCTTCGCCCAATGCGCCGGCCTGCCGCATCTGACGGGCCGCAAACCCTTTGGCGGCCACATTCTCAGCCATGATTTCATCGAGGCCGCACTGATCCGGCGCGGCGGCTGGGCGGTGCACATGGTGCCGTGGCTGAAGGGCTCCTATGAGGAGGGCCCGCCCTCACTGACCGATCTCGCGGTGCGCGACCGGCGCTGGTGCCAGGGCAATCTTCAGCACGCGGCGGTGCTGCCGGCGCGCGGCCTGCACCCGATCAGCCGGCTGCATCTGCTGACCGGCATCGGGTCTTATATTACCGCACCGCTCTGGCTGATCATGCTGATCGCCGGCCTGATGACCGCGCTACAGGCGCGCTTCATGCCGCCCGCCTATTTCACTGCCGAATTCTCGCTGTTCCCGACATGGCCGGCGCAGGACCCGATCCGCGCCGCCTGGGTGTTCGTCGGCACGATGGGTATCCTCCTACTGCCCAAGCTGATCGCCTATGCCGTGATGCTCGCCGACGGCCCGACGCGGCGCGGCTTTGGCGGCGGCATCCTCGCTCTCATCGGCCTGATCGGCGAAACCCTGCTCGCCGGCCTCGCCGCCCCGGTGATGATGGTGGCGCAATCCTCGGCCGTCGGCAGCATTCTCGCCGGGCGTGATGGCGGCTGGAATCCGCAGCGGCGCGATGATGGCACGGTGGCGCTCGGCCCGACGCTGCGCCATTTCCTGCCCCATACCCTGTTCGGCATGGCGCTTGGCGGGGCGGCGCTGGCGATCTCGCTGCCCCTGTTCCTGTGGATGCTGCCGGTGATCCTCGGGCTGGTGCTCGCCGTGCCGCTGGTGGTGGGAACCAGCGCCAAGGTGGCGCTGCTCGCCCGGCCGGTTCTGGCGACCCCGGAGGAGCGCGACCCGCCGGCGGTGCTCACCCGCGCCTTCGCGCTGTCCCGCCAGTTGAGCGCGCAGGCGAGCGAGGAAGAGGCGGTGATGGCACTCGCCGGTAATATGGAACTACTGGCCGCCCATCGCGCCATGCTGCCCGCGGGCGGCGCGCGCCAGCCGGGCGATTACGCGCCCGAGCGCCTGATCGCCCGGATGAAGGCGCAGGACGCGCCCGATCTGGAGACCGCGCTGGCCCTCCTGACCCCGCGCGAGAAAGCCGCCGCCCTCGCCGACCGCGAGGCGCTGGACCGGCTGCTGCACCTCGCCGCCTGATAGCAGACATGGAAACGGGGGCCGCAGCCCCCGTTTCCGTTCTTCTGTCGCTTGGATTCTGCTCACGCCACCGTTTCTGCTCACGCCACCTTGCGGCGCTCGTGGCGGCCTTCGCCGACTTCCTCGACGATCTTGGCGCAGAACGCCTTGAGATCCTCCGGCGAACGGCTGGTGATGATGCCCTGATCGGTGGCGACCTCGCGGTCCACCCAGTTGCCGCCGGCATTCACCACATCGGTGCGGATCGACTTGTACGATGTTACCGTGCGCCCGCGCACCGCGTCGGCCTCCACCAGCAGCCACGGCCCATGGCAGATGGCGGCGACCACCTTGCCGGCATCGAGGAAGGCCCGAACGATGCGCATCGCGTCCGCATCGACGCGCAGAACATCCGGGTTGATCTGCCCGCCGGGGATCACTAGCGCCTGGTAATTCTCGGGCTCGGCCGCGGCGAGGGATAGGTCTGATCTTACCGTCTCACCCCAGTCCTTGCCCTTCCAGCCGCGGATCGGCTGGCCGTCCGGGCTGGCAATGTCAACCGTCGCCCCGGCGGCGCGCAGATCGTCGCGCGGCACCATCAGCTCCGACTGCTCGAAGCCGTCGGTGGCGATGATGAGAATACGGGCGTCGCGAATAGTCGGCATGGAATGCTCCTTGAAAGTGCATCCCCGCTTCAGGTTTCCCACAAGGCGAACGCTAATGGCGGAGCGAAGTTCCAGCCTTTTCTCGCCCCGCCCGTGACGCATCAGCTCTTGCCGGAAAGCTCCCGTTCCGCCCAGCCGGGCGCGGTGTCCGACACCTCGGTCTCGGGCCGATCCATGCCCTGCGCGGTCTCCTCATGCCATTGGCCGGCGCTGTCCTGATAAAGAATCGGGCGCGTCTCGCCGGGCATGGACTGGCGCGCCGCCGCGTCGCGGGCGGCGTTCAGGGCGCCCTCATGGGTGGGATGCGTCTCCGAGAAGACGTCGCCGAGCTTGTAGGCCCAGCCGCCATCATGCTCGACGATCTCATAGCGAATATGGCTCATCGCAAAGTCCTCCTGCCGGCAACAATCCAGGGATGCCCGGCGCGGTTCCGCGCCGGGATGGCGCCGTGCTTCAGCGCGGCAGCAGATTGGTGCGGGCGAGATCCAGCACCTCGTCGCCGCGCCCGCTCATCACGGCGCGGATCATCCACAGGCCGAAGCCCTTGGCCTGCTCCAGCCCGATGGTCGGCGGCATGGAGAGTTCCTGCGTGGCGGTGACGACATCGAGCACCGCCGGCCCGTCATGGGCGAGCACGTTAGCGACGGCGGCGGGCAGGTCGCCGGGATCCTCCACCCGCACGCCATGGATACCCATGGCCCGCGCCATGGCGGCGAAGTCGGGATTGTCGAGATTGGTGCCAATCTCGACGAAGCCGTTGGCCTTCATCTCCAGCGCCACGAAGCCAAGCGTGCCGTTGTTGAAGATCACCACCTTCGCCGGCAGCTTCTGCTGGGTCAGCGTGATGAGGTCGCCCATCAGCATGGTGAAGCCACCATCGCCGGAGAGCGAAATCACCTGTCGGCCGGGATAGGCCGCCTGCGCGCCGATGGCATGCGGCATCGCATTGGCCATGGAGCCGTGAGCCAGCGAGCCGAGAAGGCGGCGCTTGCCGTTCATCTTGAGGTAGCGGGCTGCCCAGATGGTCGGCGTGCCGACATCGAAGGTGAACACCGCGTCCTCGCTCGCGGCCTCGCTGACGAGGCGGGCGAGATATTGCGGATGGATCGGCGGGCGCCCGGCGGTGCCGGTGGCAAGGTCGTCAAGCCCGGCGCGCACCTTGCGGTATTTTTGCACCATCGTGTCGAGATGGGTGCGGTCGGTCTTGGCTTTCAGCTTCGGCAGCAGCGCATCGATGGTGAGCCCGACATCGCCGACCAGGCCGAGATCGAGCTTGCAGCGCCGGCCGAGCTGCTCCGGGCGCACATCCACCTGCGCGATGGTAATATCGGAGGGGAAGAACTGCTTGTAGGGGAAGTCCGTCCCCAGCAGCAGCAGCACGTCGCAATCGTGCATCGCCTCATAGCCGGAGGAGAAGCCGATGAAGCCGGTCATGCCGACATCATAGGGATTGTCGTATTCGACGAACTCCTTGCCGCCGAGCGCATGAACGACGGGGCTCTTGAGCTTCTCGGCCAGTGCCATCAGCGGCTCATGCGCCCCGGCGCAGCCGCGCCCGCAGAACAGGGTGACGCTGGCCGCAGTGTTGAGCAGATGGGCGAGCGCGTCGACCTCCCCCTCGGCCGGCACGACGCGTGGCACGGGAGGCAGCAGGCCGGCATTGGGGGCGCTCTTGCGGGCCGGCGCCGGCTTCAGCGCCACGTCGCCAGGAATGACCACCACCGCGACGCCCCGCTTGCCGAC
Organism: Ancylobacter radicis; assembly: GCF_018449475.1. Classification (GTDB taxonomy): domain Bacteria; phylum Pseudomonadota; class Alphaproteobacteria; order Rhizobiales; family Xanthobacteraceae; genus Ancylobacter; species Ancylobacter radicis. The sequence continues at coordinate 370,310 of NZ_JAHCQH010000015.1, forward strand.
GGCGGCGCGGATGGCGTTCTCCAGCACATAGGGCATCTGCTCGGGGCTGGAGACCAGCTCGCAATAGACGCTGCACTCCTGGAACAGGTTCTGCGGGTGGGTCTCCTGGAAATAGCCGCCGCCAATCTCCTGCGAGGGGATCTGCGCGGCGATGGCGAGCACCGGCGTGCGGGTTCGCTGGGCGTCGAACAACCCGTTGATGAGGTGAAGATTGCCCGGGCCGCAGGAGCCGGCGCACACCGCGAGCTGGCCGGTAAGCTGGGCCTCGGCGGAAGCGGCAAACGCGGCCGTTTCCTCATGGCGCACATGCACCCAGTCGAGGCTGCCGGTTTCCCGGATCGCCTCGGTGAGGCCGTTGAGACTGTCGCCGACGACGCCATAGATGCGTCGGACGCCGACCTGGTGCAGCGTGGAGACGATGAGATCGGCCACATTGCCGGACATAATGTACACCTCGTGACTGGGGGCGCCCACCACAATGGTACCGCGCCGCACGTGCCTCAACGTTCGCGCCTAGTGTGCCGGCTTCCTCGCCGGGATCAATTCAACCCGCGTAGTCAGAACGATACGTTCATCCCAGCGCGGCATACCTATGTATACGGAGCGCCTGACACGAAGCTGGTAAGCTAGCGGACATGTGCTTGCGCGTCTCTGACTCTCCTCGCGTGTACCTGACTTGCTACTGCCGGTTTCCTCATCCAGGCCACACGCCGGAGGCGGGCCGATGATGCCGCTTGCTGTGGCGCATGGCGCGCGCTCGGCCCTGATCCCGATGCTCGCGGCCCTGCTCGGTATCATCATCTTCCTGGTCGACACGCTGACCCCGCTCGATATGGCGGTGGCGGTGCTCTATGTCGCCGTCGTCATGCTGCTGGCGGATGTCCTCACCCGGCGCGGCATTCTCGCCGTCGGGGCCCTGTGCATCGGCCTGACGACGATCAGCTTCTTCGCCGTCCATAATGTCCGTTTCGAGCTGGAAGCGGTGGCCCGCGCCATTGTCGCCCTCTCGGCGATCGGCATCGTCACGCTGCTCTCGCTGCGCAATCGCCACTCCAGCGAATCTCTGCGCGACCAGGCGGCACTGCTCGACCTCACCCATGACGCCATCCTCGTGCGCGATGCGAGCGATACCCTCCTGTACTGGAATCGCGGCGCCGAGGAGCTGTATGGCTGGACCGCCGACGAGGCGGTGGGCCGCAACACTGCCGAATTGCTGCGCACCGGTTTCCCGATCTCGCGCGAGGCCGCCGCTGTCGAACTGGAGCGGCACGGGCGCTGGGAGGGCGAGCTGCGCCACACCCGCAAGGATGGCGCGCGAGTCACTGTCGCCAGTCGCTGGTCGCTGCGCCGCGATGCTCAGGGCCGGCCGCTCGCCGTCATGGAAACCAACAACGACATCACCGAGCGCAAGGCTTCGCAGGACCGGCTGGACAAGGCACAGGCCGAACTGGTCCATGTCACGCATATGGCCACGCTCGGCCAGCTCACCGCCTCGATCGCCCATGAGGTGAACCAGCCGCTTGCCGCCGTCGTCACCAATGGCGAGGCGTGCCTGCGCTGGCTGCGCCGCCCATCTCCCGATGTCGGCGAAGCGCTCGCATCGGTCGAGCGGATGATTGCCAATGGCCGGCGCGCCGGCGAGGTGGTGGCGCGGATGCGCGCGCTCTCCCGCCGGCAGGCCGACCGGCAGGAAACGGTCGATCTCTCGCAACTGGTCCGCGAGAGCCTCGCCCTCGTCGAGCGCGAGCTTACCCGTCATCATATCGCGGTCGAACTCGATCTCGCCGATGCACTGCCGGTGGTAACCGGAGACCGCGTGCAATTGCAGCAGATCGTCATCAACCTTGCCGTCAACGCGGTGCAAGCCATGGAGGGCGCTCCCCGCCCCCGCCGGTTGAAGCTGCGCACCCGCGCGCTGGAGTGGGCGGAGGGCGAGGCGGCGCGCCTTGACATCACCGACAGCGGTGTGGGCGCCGACACCGAGGCCATGTCACGGCTGTTCGAGCCGTTCTATACCTCGAAGCCGGACGCCATGGGCCTCGGCCTGTCGATCAGCCGATATCTCGTCGAGGCCCATGGCGGCGTCATCGAGGCAACTCTCAATTCCGATCGCGGCATGACATTCGCCGTGATCCTGCCGGCAGCGAAGGAGCAAAGCCTGTGAGCGCCATCTCCGCCCAAGGCGGCAAGGCCGCTGCGCCCGACCCGCTGGTGATCGTGGTCGATGACGATGCCGGCCTGCGCGAGGCGCTGTCCAGCCTGTTCCGCTCGATCGGGCTGAAGGTGGAGCTGTTCGGCTCGGCGGCCGAGTTCCTCGCCGCCCGTATCCCGGATGTGCCACGCTGTCTGGTCCTCGACATCCGCCTGCCGGGCGTCAGCGGGCTCGACTTCCAGTCGCAACTCGCGCGCTCGGGCATGAACATGCCCACCATTTTCATGACCGGCTATGGGGATATCCCGATGACGGTGCGGGCGATGAAGGCCGGTGCCGTCGATTTTCTCACCAAGCCCTTTCGGGATCAGGACATGCTTGATGCCGTGGTGCAGGCCATCGAACAGGACAAGACCCGCCGGCAGGCGGATCAGGCGGTGGCCAGCGTGCAACTTCTCTATGAGACGCTGACCGCACGCGAGAAGGAGGTGATGGCGCTCGTCACCTCCGGGCTCATGAACAAGCAGGTGGCCGGCGAAATCGGGCTGAGCGAAATCACCGTAAAGATCCATCGCGGCCACGTGATGCGCAAGATGGGCGCCCGCTCACTGGCCGATCTCGTGCGCATGGCGGAGACGCTGGGGCTTTCGACACCGAAAAGATAGACCCGGCAAACCTTGATATGATTCACGTCAGGGCCGTAGAGCGCAATATAGCTCAAGGTCAGGGAACGCAGCCACCGCGCGCCCGCCGCCGACCGGGAAGGATACTCAATCGTGCGCCACGCCCAGATGGTCGCGATCATCGACGATGACGAGCAGGTCCGCACCGCGACGGCCAGCCTCGTCCGATCGCTTGGTCTCGCCACACGCACCTTCGCCTCGGCCGAGGATTTCCTACTCTCGCCCGAGCAAGGCGTGGCTGACTGTGTCATCACCGATGTGCAGATGCCCGGCATGAGCGGCGTGGAGTTGCAGGCGGCGTTGCGGGCCAAGGGAAGCCGCACGCCGCTCATCTTCATCACCGCCTTTCCCGAGGACCGTATCCGGCGGCAGGTGACGCTGGCCGGCGCGGTCGGCTTCCTCGCCAAGCCGTTCGACGGCCAGGAGATGATCGCCTGCCTCGACGCGGCGCTGGCCGGCGCCTGACACCCGGACGCCACCATCTCTTCTCACGCTCCCCTTTCGAAGAACGCCGGCACCCCGTGCCGGCGTTTTGCGTTGCGCAGGGATGGGGCGCGACACACGCAAGTATGAGGCCGCCACCCCAAGGGCCGATTTCACGGCGCGGGCCATGGGCCTAGCCTCCTCAGGGTCAGGTGAGCGAGCGGCCCTCTCCGCCGCCAGCCCCGCCCTTTCTTCCCAGGAGTGACCCCGATGACCACTTCCCCCGCCAAGGAGCGCCAGATGGCGCCGCTGCGCACCCCGACCGACCTTGGCGCCGACGCGACGCGGGACATCGCCGCCGCGCTCACCGGCGTGCTGGCCGACATGTTCGCGCTCTATCTCAAGACCAAGAACTTCCACTGGCACATGTCCGGCCCGCATTTTCGCGACTACCACCTGATGCTGGACGAGCAGGGCGAGCAGATCTTCGCCACCACCGACGCGCTGGCCGAGCGGGCCCGCAAGGTCGGCGGCACCACGCTGCGCTCGATCGGCCATGCCGCGCGGCTCCAGCGCCTCGCCGACAACGATGCCGATTACGTCACCGCGTCCGACATGCTCGCCGAGCTGGCCGAGGACAACCGCCAGATGACCGGCTTCCTGCGTGCCGCCCACGCGGTGTGCGAGCAGTATAACGACGTCGCCTCCACCAGCCTGATCGAGGTCTGGATCGACGAGACCGAGCGCCGCAGCTGGTTCCTGTACGAGGCCACCCGCTCCAATCATTGACGCCGGTCGGCGGCCGGACCCGGCCACCGCCCTCATCGATGGCGGCAACTCCACGGAGGCTTTCATGTCCGCGTTCCAGACCACGGCCCTCCCCGCCGGAGAGGTCGCCCCCGATTTCACCCTGCCGGCGACGCCGGACCAGATGCTCGCGCTCTCCGACCTGCGCGGCCAGCCGGTCATCCTCGCCTTCTACCCCGCCGACTGGAGCCCGGTCTGCGGCGACCAGATGGTGCTCTACAATCAGGTTCTGCCCGAGTTCCGGCATCTGGGCGCGCATCTCGTCGGTATCTCCACCGACGGGGTGTGGTGTCACGCCGCCTTCGCCCATGACCGCGGCCTGCACTTCCCGCTGCTGGCCGATTTCGAGCCCAAGGGCGAGATCGCCCGCCGCTACGGCGTCTACCGGCCGCATGAAGGCACCAGCGAGCGGGCACTCTTCGTGATCGACGCGGAAGGCGTGATCCGCTGGAGCTATGTCTCCCCGGTCGGCCTCAACCCCGGCGCGGACGGGATTCTCGACGCGCTCGAAAGCCTCGCCGGCAAGAGAGACGTCACCAAGGAAGCCGTGTCATGAGCCTCACCCCCGCCGTCGGCCCCCACGACCACAGCGAAGGCCTGCCGGACGCGCCGGTCACGCTGGTCGAGTATGGCGACTATGAATGCCCCTATTGCGGCGAGGCCTACCCGGAGCTGAAGGCCGTGCAGCGCCTGATGGGTGACCGGCTGCGCTTCGTGTTCCGCAACTTTCCGCTCACCGAGGCCCACCCGCACGCCGCCCATGCGGCAGCGATGGCCGAGGCCGCGGCCGGCATCGGCAAGTTCTGGGAGATGCACGACATGCTCTATGAGCACCAGGGTGCACTCGACGATAGAAGCCTTACCCGCTATGGCACCATCGTGGGCCTGACGATGGGGCAGATCGAGCAGGCGCTGTCCGGCGCCCATGACGAGGTGCTGCGCCGCGATTTCATGAGCGGACTGCGCAGCGGCGTGAACGGCACCCCCGCCCTCTTCATCAACGGCCAGCGTTATGACGGCTCGCGCGATGCGGATAGCCTCGTTGAGGTGCTGCGCGCCGTAGCCCGCGACGTCGCTTGAAGGTCCCCTCGACGGAACCCATACCAAAGGATGCCCGCCCTATACGTGGGGCGGGCGCGATACCCTCGCAAAGCCCATGACAGGCAGAATGGAATGATTAATATCGCGCGCGAGATAAAACGGGGTTGATCCACGCGCATGCGACGAACGACGACGCCGGGACCCTTCGCATCGCGCTGCCGCTACGCGGGAGCGGCGCTGCTGGCGGCTTCGATCTTCACCATCGACACGCTCACCGCGCTCGGCAGTGCGGTGGCGGTGCTCTATGCGCTGGTTCTGATCATTGTCGCCGATATCGGCTCGCGCCGATCGATCCTTGGCTGGTCGCTGCTCTGCATCGCGCTGACCCTGACCAGCTTCGGCTATATGCACGGGCTGCAGGGGCATATCGAAGCGACGCTGCGCCTGTTGTTCAGCCTCGCCGCCCTGCTCGCCACCACCTTCCTGATGATGCGCCGCCATGCTGACCGGCAGGCGCTGGAAGCGCAGGCCGAACTGCTCAACATCACCAACGACGCCATCTATCTCAGCGATTCGACCGACCAGGTGATCTACTGGAACCGCGGCGCGGAAGTTCTCTACGGCTGGTCGTTCGACGAGGCGCAGGGGCGTGACGCGCACCAATTGCTGAAGACGCGGTTTCCCCAATCGCGCGGCGCGGTCGAGCGCAGTCTCGCCGCCACGGGCGCATGGGAGGGCGAGGTCATCCAGTCGACGCGCGACGGGCGCGAGGTAACGGCGCTCAGCCGCTGGCTGCGGCGCGACGATATCGGCCAGCGCGGTGGGCGCACGCTGGAGAGCAATACCGACATCACCACGCGCAAGGCCGCCGAGGAAGCCCTGCGCCGGAGCGAGCGTCGCTACCGCACGATCTTCGAGAATCTCGCCGTTGCCATCTGGGAGCACGATCTGCGCCCGATGAAGGCTGAACTTGACGCCTTGCGGGCACAGGGCGTCGACGATCTCGCCGCCTATCTGGTCCGCTATCCCGATTTCGTGCGGCGCATGCGGGCCTCGGTGCGCATCATCGACGTGAACACGACGGCGCTGCGCATGATGGGCGTCGCCTCGAAGGACGAGTTCTTCACCTCGCTCGACCAGTTCCTGGCCGACGAGGACGCCCAGTTCGGCGGCTTCCTGCTGGCCCTCGACCGCGATGCGCCCCATTGGGAGACCGAATCCACGCTGCGGACGCGCTCCGGCGAGTTGCTGCGCGTCATCGTCGCCTTCAACTTTCCCGGCGATGGCGCGCTCGATTGCGTGCAGGCCAGCGTGCTCAACATCACCGAACGGGTGCGGGTGCAGGAGACGCTGCAGCGCACCCGCGACCAGCTCGACCACGCGCTGCGGGCCGCCACGATCGGCGAGGTGTCGGCGTCCATCGCTCATGAGATCAACCAGCCGCTTGCTGCCATCGCCATCCATGCGGACGCGGCTGGGCGCTGGATGGACCGCGATCCACCCGACCTCGACGAGGTTCGCGCCTCGGTGCGCGAAGCCGCTGTGGCGGCGCGGCGGGCGTCGGACGTGGTGCGGCGGGTCCGCTCCTTCATGACCAAGGTCGAACCCGAGCGGGCACCGCTGGCCATCGACCCGGTGGTGGAAGAGGCGGTGCATCTGACCCGGCACGAACTGGCGAGCCACGGCGCGACGCTGATCCCGGCGCTGGACGCCTGCGGCATGCTGGTGCAGGGCGACCGCATCCTGCTCCAGCAGGTGCTCATCAACCTGATGACCAATGCCGCGCAGGCCATGGCGGTGAGCGCGAGCACGGAGCGCACCATCCGCCTTCTCACGCGCCGCGTGCGCGGCGGCGTCGCCATCGACGTCTGCGACACCGGGCCCGGCTTTACCCCGGAGACGGCGCAGAAGGCGTTCGAGCCGTTCTTCACCACCAAGGCCAACGGCATGGGGCTCGGCCTCGCCATGTGCCGCACCATCATCGGCGTGCATGAGGGGGAGATCAGCATCGCCCCCACGGCCGGCGCGGGCGGCGGGGGGCGGGTATCGATCTGGCTGCCGGCGCTGGCGGCGCCAGCCCCGTGACCCTCAGGACGGACCGGCCAGCCGCGCGGCAAGCGCGTCGATGAACAGCCGCACTTTCGACGGCACCATCCGCCGCGTCGGATAGACCGCCCAGATGGTGAGCGGTTCGGGCGTGGCATCGGCCAGCACGATTTCCCGCAGCCGCCCGGCGGCAAGTTCCTCGCGAATATGCCAGTCCGACAGATTGGCGATGCCCAGCCCGCCGACACAGGCTTCCTGCACCGCGTCGAGCGAATTGGCGGAAAAGCGCCCGCGCACGCTCACCCGCCGCCGGCCGCTCGCCGTTCGGAACAGCCAGTGCGGCGCGAGGCTGGAGGTCAGGCACACATGATCGGCCAGAGCGTCCAGCCTCTCCGGCACGCCGAAGCGCCCGGCATAGGCGGGCGCCGCCACCAGACGGCGGGGGCTGTCGGCGAGCTTGCGGGCGATCAGGCTGGTGTCGGCGAGATCGGCGATGCGGATGCCGAGATCGAGCCCCTCCGCGACGATGTCGACCACCGCGTCGGTCAGCTGCAGCTCGACCTCGATGCGCGGATGCGCCTGCATGAAGTCGACGATGAGCGGCGCCATGACCTTGCGCCCGAAGGCAAGCGAGGCGCTCATGCGCAAGAGCCCGCTCGGCTCGCCGCTGCGCCCATGCAGGCTGGCCAGCGCGGCGGCATGGTCTTCCACCAGCGCCTGCGCATGGGGCAGGAAGGCCAAGCCGTCATCGGTAAAGGAGAGCGAGCGCGTCGTGCGCTGCACCAGCCGCACGCCGAGTTCCTGTTCGAGCTTGGCCAGCAGCCGGCTCGCCGCCATGGGCGAGAGATGCAATCGCCGCGCCGCCCCCGCAAGGCTGCCGGCGGAGGCGAGTTCGACAAGCAGCGTGACGGCGGCCAGATCAAGCATAACGGAATTCGTTATAGTCGTGTATCTTGAGAAGACACTATAACAAATACCATGGCAGCTATATCTCCGATGCCGAAAAGCCCGGTTGCCGCGACGAACCTGAAGGTCCGCCGCGCCGGATGCAGGAGATGACCATGACCACCCAGGACCGCGTGCAGGCGCCGACGACCCTCGGCATCGGCACCACTTTCGCGATGGCCGCCGCCGCGGGCCTTGCCGTCGCCAACATCTATTACAACCAGCCCATGCTCGCGATTATCGAGCAAGACCTGCCGGGCGACCTCACCGCCGCCATTCCCACGGCAACGCAGCTCGGCTACGCCGCTGGCCTGTTCCTGCTGGTGCCGCTCGGCGATCTGATCGAGCGGCGCCGGCTGATCGTCGGCCAGTTCATTCTGCTCGCCGCCGCCCTTGCCCTGGTGGCGATGGCGCCGAGCGCCGGAATGATCCTTGCCGCGTCTTTCGTCGTCGGCCTCGGCTCCACCGTGGCGCAGCAGATCGTCCCGCTGGCGGCCCATATGGCAGCGCCGGAAAAGCGGGGCGCGACGGTCGGCACGGTGATGGCGGGGCTGCTCACCGGCATCCTGCTCAGCCGGACGCTTGCCGGCCTCGTCGCCACCTATGGCGGCTGGCGCGAGATGTACTGGCTCGCAGTGCCTCTGGCGCTGGCCGCCGCCGGCCTGATGGCCGCGACCCTGCCGCACAGCGCACCGGATTCGACCCTGAGCTATGGCCGGCTCCTGCGCTCGATCGGCCATTTGTGGGTGGAGTTTCCGGCCCTGCGGATCGCCGCCCTGACCCAGGCAGCCCTGTTCGCCACCTTCACCGCCTTCTGGACCATTCTCGCCTTCCGTCTGGAGCAGCCGGAATTCGGGCTCGGCGCGGATGTCGCCGGCCTGTTCGGTCTGGTCGGCGCCGTCGGCGTGCTGGCGGCCCCGCTCGCCGGGCGCTTCGCGGATCGGCACGGCCCTGCCCATGCCGTGGTGCTGGGTGCCGTCGTGACGCTCGTCTCGTGGATCGTCTTCGGCCTGTGGGGCTCGCTCCTCGGCCTCGTGGTGGGTGTCGTGCTGCTCGATTTCGGCATCCAGGGCGCACTGGTCTCCAACCAGCATATCGTCTTCGCCCTGCGCCCGGCGGCGCGCGCCCGGCTCAACACCGTGCTGATGGGCGCGATGTTCCTCGGCGGCGCGATCGGCTCGGCTCTCGCGACCCTCGCCTGGCAGAACGGCGGCTGGGGGTTGGTGTGCCTGCTTGGCCTCGGCTTCGCCAGCGTCGGCACCGCGATCCAGCTCTGGCAGCTTGTGATCCGTCACGCGCGCTGATCGCAGGCCTTCCCGGCGCGCACGGCCGTGCAGCGAAGTGGCATCCCGGAAAGGCCGGTCGCGATGACAGGCATAATGCAGGGGGTCGAACCTGAAAGGGTTCGGCCCCTCGTCATGTTGCAATGGATGTCACGCCATGCCCGCCGACTCGACCCCGCCCGGGACGCCCGCGTCGGCGACGCCCCCCGCGCCCGCCCCGAGCGCCCCCGCATCGGCGGCACTGGCGAGCCTGCGGCGCGTCGTCATTCCGCTCATCGCCCTCGCCGTAGTGGCGGGCCTGCTGGTCTTCGCGAACGTCAACTGGGCGCGCTGGGCCAGCGAGCGATCCACCCAGTTCACCGATGACGCCTATGTGGCCGCCGACGTCTCCATCCTCAGCGCTCGCATCGCCGGCAATGTGCTGAGGGTTCTGGTCGACGACTACCAGACCGTGAAGGCCGGGCAGCCGCTGGTCGAGATCGACCCGGCCGATTATCAGGCGAGCCTTGCCGGAGCGCAGGCCTCGGTGGATGGGGCGGCGGCCGCGCTGGCCAACCTCGCCAATCAGGAAGAATTGCAGCGCGCGCTCATCCGTCAGGCGCAGGCGCAGCTTGTCTCCGCCCGCGCCGTGGCGACCGAGATGGAGGAGGAGTTCAACCGCCAGCAGACGTTGGTCGATGGCGGCATCGCCGGCACCCAGCAGCGGCTCCAGCAGGCCACCGCCAATCTCGCCAAGGCCGAAGCCGATGTGCGCGAGGCGGAAGCCGCGATCGAGGCGCAGAAGCGCCAGCTCGACGTGCTGCTGGGCCAGGAAGGTACGCTGCGCGCCGCGCTCGACGCCGCCCGCGCGACGCTGGAGACCGCCCGGCTGAAGCTCGGTTACACCAAAGTCGTCGCCCCGTTCGACGGCACGGTCGGTGCCCGGCAGGTGCAGGTCGGCGATTATGTGAACGTCGGCACCAACCTCATCGCCGCCGTTCCGATCCCCGACGTCTATGTCCGGGCCGATTTCAAGGAGACGCAGCTCACCCATGTGGTGCCCGGCCAGAAGGTCGAGGTCACCGTCGACACCTTCCCCGGCCAGACGCTGATGGGCCATGTCGAGCGCATCTCGCCGGCCAGCGGCGCCGTGTTCGCCCTGCTGCCGCCGGACAATGCCACCGGCAATTTCACCAAGGTGGTGCAGCGCATCCCGGTCCGCATCACCCTCGATCCCGGCCAGCCGCTGATCGCGCGGCTGCGCGCCGGCATGTCGGTCGAGGCGCGCATCCATGTCGAGCCGGGCTCATGAGCGGGCCGGGCGAGACTGCCGCCCCCTCCGGGCAATCTCGCCCCCCGCTTGGCGCGCCGCTGCTGGCGGCCGGCGCCGCGCCGGACGTGCAGCCGGTATTGGCGGCGGCGGCGGTGCTGCTCGGCTCCTTTCTGGTCGGCTTCGACACGCGGCTTTTCTCCATCGGCCTGCCGGACCTGCGCGGCGCCTTCGGCCTCAGCTTCGATCAGGGGGCCTGGCTGAGCACGGTAGCCACCGCGCCGCAAATCTTCATCGCCCCCGCCGTGCCGTGGCTCGCCGCCACCTTCGGCGTGAGCCGCGTGCTGTTCTGGCCGAGCCTCGCCTATGCCGGGCTATCACTCATCATTCCGCAGGCGCAAGGCTTCGAGATGCTGCTGGCGCTGCACGCGCTGCGCGGCCTGCTGCTCGGCGTGTTCATCCCCGCCACCATCATGATCATCTTCCGCCGGCTGCCCATCGGCTGGTGGGTGCCGGCGATCGCCATCTACTGCTTCCGCCTCGCCTTCTCACAGAGCGTCGGCGTCGCCCTGCTCGGCTTCTATGACCAGTATCTCGGCTGGCAATGGGTCTATTGGCAGGACGTGTTCCTCGCCCCGCTGATCGGGCTGCTGATCCGACTGGGCACGCCGCGCCCCCGGATCGACATCGGCCTGCTGGAACGAGCGGACTGGGGCGGCATGGCGCTGCTCGGCACAAGCTGGGCGCTGATCTATGTCGCGCTCGACCAGGGCAACCGGCTGGACTGGCTGCAATCGGGGCTGATCCTCACCCTGCTTCTTGCCGGGATCGTGCTATTCGCCGGCTTCTTCCTGAATGAACTGCTGGTCGCCCACCCCTGGGCGAGCCACACGGTGATTGCCGGGCGCAACATCCTGCTCGCCTTCCTGGCCATCCTCTGCTTCGATCTCGCCGGCATTTCCAACAGCTATCTGGTGCCGAGCTTCCTGACCGTCGTCGGAGGGTTTCGGCCGGAACAGGTGGGCGTGCCGATCATGCTCGGCACGGCGGTGCCCCTGATGCTGCTGATGCCGCTGGCGGTCCTCGCGATCTGGCGGCTCGACGCGCGGGTGAGCCTCATCATCGGCTTTGCCGCCTTCGCCCTGGCGGCGCGGATGGGAACCGGCATCAACCATGAATGGTCGCCCTGGACCTTCCTGCCGCTGCTGCTCATCCAGTCCGTCGGACAGGCCTTCACCTTCCTCGCCGCCGTCGTCTACATCCTCGCCAATTCCGATCCCAAGAACTCAACCTCGGTCGCCGCCTATGTGCAGGTGCTGCGCCTCGGCGGCGCGGAGACCGCGCTCAGCCTGATGGTGACGCTGCTGCGCCAGCGCGAGCAGCTGCATTCCTATCTGCTCGGGTTGCATGTCTCCTCGACCGACGTGAGCGCGGCGTTGCAGGGATTCGCCGCGCCTTTTGCCGGCGCGGGCGGATCGGCCCAGCTTGCCGCCGAGCGCGGGCTGTCGAGCCTTGCCGCGCTGGTGGCGCGCGAGGCGAATGTGCTCGCCTATATTGACGGCTTTCAGGTCAGCTACTGGGCGGCGCTGGCCGGCCTCGTGGTGATCGCCTTCATGGGAGCGCCCCCCAAGGGACCGCTCACGCCGCGTTGAACGGCACCCATACCAAGGTATCTGCTCGTCACACTCATCATATAGGAGCGGAAACCCAGCGTAGAATGGAGCTTCTCGCCCCAGGAAATATTCTCTGATCACACCGCTCGAGGATCAAGGGATTTCCGCCATGTCGCTCCATATCGCGCCGCTCCCGAACTCTGCGCTTCCGATCGCTGCTCTCGGCACCCGCCCCGAGGAGCGGGATGGTCACGAGCGCCTTTCCGTCGAACTCGGCCATATGGGCGTGGTGGTGGCGATCGCCGCTCCTGCCGCCGAACCGGATACCGCGGCGACGCTGCGGCTCGACGTGCCGCCGGCCGCCTTCGACCGCTATCTCGACCTGTTCGCCGGCGAGGATGCGGCGGGGCTCTCCAGTGCCGCCGACCCGGTGGTGCGCCGCCTGTCGCGCGCCCTGGACGCCGCGGAACGCGGGCAGACCCGGACGGCGCGCGAATTTGGCGGCCTTTATGCCGACGCGCTGCGCCTTGCCATCGTCGCCCGGCTCGCCGGCGCCCGCCCTGTGCCGGCCCATGACGACAGCGAGGATGCCGAGGATGCCCTCGCCTGCGATTCCCGCGCCGCACTCGACGCTCCCGCCCGCGAACCGCGTCGGCCGAAGTCCGGCCTGCCGAAATGGCGCTTCAAGCGGGTCGCCGCCTATGTCGAGGACCATCTCGGCGAGACCATCACCCTCGCCGACATGGCCAATGCCGCCGGCCTCAGCCGCATGCATTTCGCGGCCCAGTTCCGCGTGCTGACCGGCCTGCGCCCGCATGAATATCTGCTGCGCCAGCGCATCGAGCGCGCCCAGAAGATGCTGGTCGAAACCCGTGACCCGCTGGTCGAGATTGCCCTGGCCGTCGGCTTCCAGACCCAGGCGCACTTCACCACCGTGTTCCGCCGCTTTGCCGGCGACACCCCCTATCAGTGGCGCTGCGCCAACCGCACGCGCAACTGAGCCGGCCTCATACCTGAGGATGATTGCCTCATCCTCAGGAGTGGTACCGAGACACGTTCGCCGGATTGCCGGCGCCGCCAATCGCGGTAGGTTTGGCACCATCCCGGGGCGCCTGATCGCCCTCGCCGACCGCCTACCGGGAGCCGAACCTGACCATTCAGCCTTTCCCGTCCGTCGCCTCCTGCCGCGAAATTCTCGCCCTCAGGCCCGGCGCCGCAACCTTCGCAGCCCTGCCGGACATCCGCGATTGCGGCGCGCCCGGCACAGCCATCCACCAGCCTGCCTGCTTCCCCTGAAAGGACCGAGACCATGGGTTACGTCACCACCAAGGACGGCGTCGAAATCTTCTACAAGGATTGGGGTCCGAAGGACGCCCAGCCGATCGTCTTCCATCACGGCTGGCCGCTGAGCTCCGACGACTGGGACGCCCAGATGCTGTATTTCCTCAGCCAGGGCTTCCGGGTCGTGGCCAGCGACCGTCGTGGCCATGGCCGCTCCGAGCAGGTCAGCGACGGGCACGACATGGATCACTACGCCGCCGACGTCTCGGCTGTGGTCGAGCATCTCGACCTCAAGAACGCCGTCCATATCGGCCACTCGACTGGCGGCGGTCAGGTCGCCCGCTACGTCGCTAAGTTCGGCATTCCGCAGGGCCGCGTCGCCAAGGCCGTGCTGGTCGCCGCCGTGCCGCCGATCATGCTGAAGACCGAGGCCTATCCCGGCGGCCTGCCGATCGAGGTGTTCGACGGCTTCCGCGCCGCTCTGGCCGCCAACCGCGCGCAGTTCTTCCTCGACGTCGCCGCCGGCCCGTTCTACGGCTTCAACCGCGATGGCGCGAAGGTTTCGCAGGGCGTGATCGACAATTGGTGGCGCCAGGGCATGACGGGCAGCGCGAAGGCGCATTATGAGGGCATCAAGGCCTTCTCCGAGACCGACCAGACCGGCGACCTCAAGGCGATGACCGTCCCCACCCTCGTCCTGCAGGGCGACGACGACCAGATCGTGCCGCACAAGAACGCCAGCGCGCTCCAGGCGGAACTGCTGCCGAACCCCACGCTGAAGGTCTATCCGGGCTTCCCGCACGGCATGCTGACCACCCATGCCGACGTGATCAACCCGGACATCCTCGCCTTCATCAAGGGCTGATCCCGTTCATCCGCGCCATGGAGGGCCGGCCGCACCCAGCGGTCGGCCTTCTGCTTTTCACCAGCGCAGCAGGCGCCGGCCCAGCACATAGCCGGCAGCGGTGACGATGAGGATCGCCAGCGCGTACCAGGTGGCGAGGAAAAGCGGGCTGTCATCGGGGCAATGCAGCGCATACACCGTCGCGCCGATGGCACCGGCGGCGAGGCCCGCCGCGGCGCCGGCAAGGCCCGGATCGGCCGGCGCGGAGGCGCGCAGCGCCCAGAGGATCGCCGCCAGCGGGGCGAGCGAGACGGTCGGAATGAAGAAAAGACAGAAGCTGGCGTGCAGCCCTTCCAGACACTCCACCCAACGGGCCGGCGGCAGCACGGCGAGTTCGAGAAGCACCGCCGCCACCAGCAGTGCCAAGGGTATGGCCAGCAGCCGCACCCGCCCGCCCGGCGCCACGCCTGGCCGCCCCACGCGGAACAGCAGCAGGCCCGCGCACAGCGCAAGGGCCAGCGTGAAGCCGATCTTGAACATGACCCGGATCGTCTCGGCGGCCTGAGCGAGGTCCGGTCGCAGACCCACCGTCGCCAGCAGCACGCCAAGAGCGGCGATCACGCCCGCGCCGAGGGCCAGACCGAGCGCACGGTCGAGCCGAACCCGGACGGGGGCGTCCTCGGTCAGCAGGCTTATCAGCTCGTCCGTCTTCACAATGTCTCACTCCGGTAAAGCCGCGCCAGCGTCTTCAGCGCCCGATGCAGCGCCACACGCACGGCGCCCTCGCTCATGTGGAGCCGCTCGGCGGTCTCGCGCACCCCGGCCCCTCCGAGCGATATGGAACGCACGATGTCGCGCTGCGGCTCCTTCAACCGCTCCAGCAACGCCTCGATATCCAGCCGATCGCCGGGATCGGTGGCCTCTTCCGCCTCCAATGTCTCCATCACATCGTCGATCGGCGTGGTCATCTCGCGTCCGCGCCGCCGCAGGCTGTCGATCAGCTTGTTGCGCACGATGGTCGACAGCCACGGCCCGATCGGCCGGGCGGGGTCCCAGGTGCCGCGCTTGAGATGCACCGCGATGAGCACCTCCTGCACCACATCCTCGACATCGCTCTCCGACGCGCCGAAGGACCGGCAGCGCCGCAGCGCGACGGCGCGCAGATGCGGGGTCACGGCCGCGAGGAAGCGCCGGTAGGCAAGGCTGTCGCCCGCCATGGCCCGGCGCATCCACTCCGCCCACTGCGCTTCCCGGTCCGCCTGCGTCACGTCATCCCCGATACGCCGCCGGCACCGTTTTTGTTACCGGCCCCGTGTCGTTTTTATCTGGATCGGATGGGACGGGCGCGCGCGCAACCCTTTTCTGCCCCCGACCTGCCGAACACGGTCCCGTGATCGGGAAATCGGCGCGACGGCTGTAACGCGGCCGGGGGTGCCGGCGTAACGGTGATGTCGGCCCTGTCAGCCGGCCCAATGGAGATCATTGTCATGAAGAACAGCGTCGCCACGCTGGCGCTGGCGGGTTCGCTCGCCACGGCCATCGCCACCCTTGCCGCGCCCTCCGCCTTCGCCGCCGCCGACAAGGAAAAGTGCTTCGGCGTCGCCCTGAAGGGGCAGAATGACTGCGCCGCCGGCCCCGGCACCACCTGCGCCGGCACTTCCAAGGTGGATTACCAGCAGAACGCCTGGAAGCTCGTGCCGACCGGCACCTGCGAGAAGATGAAGACGCCCAGCGGCATGGGCTCGCTGAAAGCCGGCCCGGCGCCGACCTGAGAACGGCCACCGGCGGCGCGGCAGAGCCCGCGCCGCCCCTTTCCTCAAGCCAGGGAGCTGGCGCGTGATTTCCTCAAGCCTTCCGCGCGGTCCGGGCGTCGGCTTCAAGCCGGAGCATTTCGCCGCCATCGCCGCCGCGCCGCAGCCCGTCGGCTTCTTCGAGGTCCATGCCGAAAATTATATGGGCGCGGGCGGGCCGCCCCATGCCCAGCTCGGCCGGCTACGCGCCGATTACGCCCTGTCCATCCATGGCGTCGGCCTGTCCATCGGCTCCATGCAGCCGCTGGATCGGGAACATCTTAGCCGGCTTCGTGCCCTGTGCGAACGCTATCAGCCGGAGAGCTTCTCCGAGCACCTCGCCTGGTCGAGCCATGACAGCGTGTTCCTCAACGACCTGCTGCCACTGCCCTACACGCCGGCAACGCTGCATCACGTCGCCGGGCATATCGACCTCGTGCAGGAGACGCTGGGCCGGCAGATGCTGCTGGAGAACCCGGCGACCTATCTCACTTTCGCGCAGAGCACGCTGGAGGAGACCGATTTCCTCGCCGAACTCGTGCGCCGCACCGGCTGCGGCCTGCTGCTCGACATCAATAATGTCTTCGTCGCCGCCACCAACCATCATCTCGATGCCCGCGCCTATCTCGCCCGCTTCCCGCTCACGGCGGTGCGCGAAATTCATCTCAGCGGCCATTCGGAGACGGTGGACGACCAGGGCGCGCCGCTGCTGATCGACAGCCACGACACGCCGGTCAAGGATCCGGTCTGGGCGCTCTATGAGGAGGTGATCGCCCGCACCGGGCCCATCGCCACCCTCATCGAATGGGACAATGACGTCCCGGAATGGCCGGTCCTGCGGGCCGAGGCGGAAGCGGCGGGCGCCCTGCTCGCCCACGCCGCGCGGCATGAACAGGCGGCGTGAGGGCATGATGCGCAATTCCCCGCCGTCCGCCCCGCTCGTCACGCAGGTCGCCTTCGCCGCGGCGGTGACCGACCCGGACCGCGCCGTCCCGGCCGGCCTTGCCGCCTGGAATGGCGGGGTGCCCGAACGGCGCTTCGCGGTCTACCGCAACAACGTCACGGTGAGCCTGATGGAGGCGCTCGGGGCGCGCTATCCGGCGGTCAGGGCCATTGTCGGCGCGGATTTCTTCGCCGCCATGGCCCGGCTCTACGTCGCCGCCCATCCGCCGCGTTCGCCGCTGATGATGGTCTATGGCGAGGATTTCGCCGATTTCCTCGCCGGGTTTGAGCCCGCCGAGAGCCTGCCTTATCTGCCCGATATCGCCCGGCTGGAAGCGGCCCGCAGCCGCGCCTATCACGCTGCCGACGCCGCCCCGCTCGACCCGGCCGGCCTCGCCGGCCTGTCCCCGGAGGCGATCGCCGCCCTGCGCCTTGCCCCGCACCCCGCTTTCGCGCTCATCCGCTCGGTCCATCCCGTGGTGACGATCTGGGCGATGAATGAAGGCGAGCGCGAGCCCGGCCCGATCGAGCCATGGGAGGGCGAGGACGCCCTCGTCACCCGCCCGCATCTGGATGTCGCCGTGCATCGCCTGCCACCGGGCGCCGGCGCCTTCATCGCCGCGCTGGCGGAGGGTGCGCCGCTCCGCGACGCCGCCGGGCACGGCCTTGCCGCCGCGCCGGAATTCGACCTGTCCGCCGCGCTCGCCCTCGTGCTGGCCAGCGGCGCCTTCACGGGAGCGATTGATGACTGATCTTGCCCGCCTCCTCGCCGCCGGGCGCGACCTCGCCGGGCGCATCCCGCATGATGTCATCGCGCTGATCGCCCGGCTCTCCATCGCCGGCGTGTTCTGGCAGTCCGGCCAGACCAAGGTCGACGGCTTCATGGTCACCGACAGCGCGGTGTTCCTGTTCGAGAACGAGTACCGGCTACCGCTGGTCGATCCGGTGATCGGCGCCCATCTCGCCGCGCTGGCCGAGCACCTGTTCCCGCTGCTGCTGGTCATCGGCCTCGCCAGCCGGCTCTCCGCCCTGGCACTGCTGGTCATGACGCTGGTGATCCAGCTTCTGGTCTATCCCGGCGCCTGGCCGACCCATGGCACCTGGGCGGCCTGCCTGCTCATCATCCTCGCGCAGGGGCCGGGCCGGTTCTCGCTCGACCATCTGCTCGCCCCGCGGCTCGGGCTGCGTCCCGCCTGAAACGACAAAAGGCGGGATCGCTCCCGCCTTTGCCTATCTGCCCAAAGGCGCTCAGCCGACCGGATAGGGCCGGTGCAGCGTCACCTCGGGGTTCAGCCGCACGCCGAAGCCCGGCTTGTCGAGCGCGCTCGCCTTCATCCGCCCGTTCACCGGCACCGGCTCGTCGAGCAGCAGCGGCGTGAACATCGGCACCACCTGGTCGGGCACCGGATGCATCATCAGGAACTCGGCGAAGGGCGAGTTCTGCCGGGTGATGACGAAATGGTAGCTGTAGACCGAGGAGCCGTGCGGCACGACCAGCTTGGAATGGGCATCCGCCAGCGCGGAGATCTTGATCAGCTCGGTGACGCCGCCGCACCAGCCGACATCCGGCTGGATGATGTCGCAGCACTCCATCTCCAGCAGCATGCGGAAGCCCCAGCGGGTCGCCTCATGCTCGCCGGTGGTCACCAGCATACCCTTCGGCACGTTCTTCTTGAGTTCCGCATAGCCCCAATAGTCGTCCGGGGAGAGGCATTCCTCGATCCATTTCAGCCCGTATTCCTGCGCCTTGTGGGCGAGCCGCGTCGCGTAGTTCACGTCGAGGCTCATCCAGCAATCGTACATCAGCCAGAAATCGTCACCGCAGCGCGAACGCATGTCGGCGAGCAGCTCGATGTTCTTCTTGAGTCCCTCCTCGCCCTCGGCCGGCACATGGTGCAGCGGCAGCTTGCCGCCGATGAAGCCCATTTCCTTGGCGAGGTCCGGCCGCGCGCCGGTGGCGTAGAACTGGAGTTCGTCGCGCACCGGGCCGCCGAGCAGGGCATGCACCGGCTCCTGGCGCACCTTGGCGAGCAGGTCCCACAGCGCCAGGTCGACGCCGGAAATGGTGTTCAGCACCACACCCTTGCGGCCGTAATACTGGGTGGCGAAATACATCTGGTCCCAGATCTTCTCGATCTCGGTGACCTTGCGGCCGATCAGGAAGCGGGAGAGATGCTTCTCGACGATGAAGGCGCCGATCTCGCCGGCCGTCGTCACCGCGAAGCCGACCGTGCCGTCATCGGCCTCGATCTCCACCACCAGCGTGCCCAGCACATTGATGCCGAAGCTCTGCCGGCTCTGGCGGTATTCCGGGTATTTGCCCATCGGCGTGCCGATGTGGTCGTCGATCCAGTGGCCCTTGCCCTGGTCGTGATAGTCCGCACCACCGCCCCGGACGGTGAAGGCACGCACGGCTGTGATGGTCGGCATGGTCATGGTGGAAGCTCCCGGAAAGGTCGGAACCCGCGGCCGCACGGGGCGGCCGCGGGGAAGAGGGGTCAGCGGCTGGAGGCCGGGGCGGCAGCCGGGCGCGTCTCGCGGCCGACGCCGATCGCGGCGAGGGCGAAGACCAGCAGCGCGCCGATCAGCGTCGTGCCGGCCAGCAGATAGAGACCGGCGGCACCCGATTCGAAGAACTTCTCGGCCCAGTTCTTCACGTTCGGCGCCACAAAGCCGCCGAGCGAGCCGAGCGAGTTGATCAGGGCGATGCCGCCCGCTGCCGCCACGCCGCCGAGATAGCCGGTCGGCAGGGTCCAGAAGATCGGCTGCACCGAGATGAAGCCGGCGGCCGCGAAACACAGCGCGATCATCGACAGCAGCGGCGAGCCGGAGGCGACCGAGGCGGCGATGCCGGCGGCGCAGACCACGAGGATGCCGCCGGCGAACAGACGGCGCTCACCGGTGCGGTCGGACAAGCGCGGCAGGTAATAGGTCGCGGCGAGCGCGCAGACCCACGGGATCGCCGTGACGATGCCGACGGTCAGGCCGACATTGGTGCCGAGCAGCCCGGCCACCTGCGTCGGCAGGTAGAACACCACGCCATAGACGCTCATCTGGATGATGAAATAGATCAGCGCGAAATAGAGCACCCGGCCGCTCGCCAAGGCCGCCAGCGTGCCGCGCGGGCCATGCGCCTGCTTCTCCATCTCCTCGGACTTCAGCGCCGCGTCGAGCGCCGCCTTTTCCTGCGCGCTCAGCCATTTGGCGTCGGCGGGCTTGTTGTCGAGGTAGAAATAGGCCCAGACGCCGACCACCGAGGCCAGCAGCCCCTCGATCATGAACATCCACTGCCAGCCATGCAGCCCGCCAGAACCCTGGAACTCCAGCAGCAGGCCGGACAGCGGCGAGCCGAAGATGAAGGCCAGCGGGGCGCCGAAATAGAACAGCCCCATGGCGCGGCCGCGGGCGAAGGAGGGGAACCAGTAGGTCAGGTACAGGATCACGCCGGGGAAAAAGCCGGCCTCGGCAACGCCAAGCGCGACGCGCAGCGCGTAGAAGGTCATCTCGTCATGGGCGAACATCATCGCCGCCGAGATCAGGCCCCACGTCACCATGATGCGGGCCATCCAGACCTTGGCGCCGACGCGGTGCATGATGAGGTTGGAGGGCACCTCGAACAGCGCATAGCCGAGGAAGAAGATCGAGGCGCCGAAGGCGAAGGCGGCGTCCGAAATGCCGGTATCGGCCTGGAACGCCTTCTTGGCGAAGCCGACATTGGCGCGGTCGAGGAAGGCCAGCACATACATCAGCAGCAGGAACGGCAGCAGCCGCTTGGTAACCTTGTCGATCGTGGCGAGTAGAGTTGGTGTCTGCGCGACCATGCGGGCGCCCTCCCAGGGGGTTGATGGACATAGGCCGCCGTTGCGCCGGAGTGCATCCGGTCGCCGGGGTCTTGTTTGATTGTTGAGGAGCCGCTGGTTACCGGCGGCGCCCGTCAGTAGACGGCGCGGCCGCCGGAAATATCGAACACGGCGCCGGTGGTGAAGGCGCAGTCCTCGGAGGACAGCCAGCCGATCAGCGCGGCGGCCTCGTCCACGGCGAGGAAACGGTTCATCGGGATCTTCGAGAGCATGAAGTCGATATGTTCCTGCTTCATCTGGTTGAAGATCTCGGTCTTCGCCGCCGCCGGCGTGATGGCGTTGACGAGGATGTTGCTGGTCGCCAGTTCCTTGCCGAGCGACTTGGTCAGGCCGATCAGCCCCGCCTTCGAGGCCGAGTAGTGCGAGGCGTTCGGATTGCCTTCCTTGCCGGCGATGGAGGCGACATTGACGATGCGCCCCCAGCCATTCTTCAGCAGTTCCGGCACCACCGCCTTGCAGGTGAGGAACGGGCCGACGAGATTGACGTCGACCACACGCCGCCAGGTCTCGGTGTCGAGTTCCCAGAGCTTGCCATTGCCGCCGGTGATGCCGGCATTGTTGACGAGAATGTCGATCTTGCCATGCGCCGCGACGACGGCGGCGGTCGCCGCGCTCACCGAGGCCTCGTCGGTCAGTTCCACCACATGGGTCGTGACCTTGCCCTGCGCGGCGAGGGCGGCGGCCGCCTCGTCGAGACGGGCGGCGTCGATGTCCCACAGGGCGACGGAGGCACCGGAGGCGAGCATCCGCTCGGCGGTGGCGTAGCCGATGCCGCGCGCGCCGCCGGTGATGATGGCCACGCGACCGGCCAGATCGAGAGTGTTCATGATCGCGGTAATCCTGCTTACGCCGAAGCGACGGTGGTCTGCTGCTGCTCGCCGAGGCCGGCGATGGCGAGGCGCATGGTCTGGCCGGCCTTGAGATAGACCGGCGGCTTCTGGCCGAGACCGACGCCCGGCGGGGTGCCGGTGGAGATGACGTCGCCCGGCTGAAGGCTCATGAACTGGCTGATATAGGAGACGATGAACGGCACGTTGAAGATCATCGTGCGGGTCGAGCCGTTCTGGTAACGCTTGCCGTCGACCTCCAGCCACATGTCGAGCACATGCGGATCGGTGATCTCGTCGGTGGTCACCAGCCAGGGGCCGAGGGGACCGAACGTGTCGCAGCCCTTGCCCTTGTCCCACTGGCCGCCACGCTCAAGCTGGAAATGGCGCTCGGACACGTCGTTGATGACGCAATAGCCGGCGACGTGGTCATAGGCGTCCTCGACCGACACATATTTCGCGGTCTTGCCGATGACGATGCCGAGCTCGACCTCCCAGTCGGTCTTCTGCGAGCCGCGGGGGATCTCGACATTGTCATAGGGCCCGACGATGCAGTTCGGCGGCTTCATGAACAGCACCGGCTCGTCGGGAATCGCCATGCCCGCTTCCTCGGCATGGTCGGTATAGTTCAGGCCGACGCAGATGAACTTGCCGACGCGGCCGACGCAGGCGCCGATGCGCGGCGCGCCCTCGACGGCCGGCAGGCTCGACGGGTCGAGCGCGCGAAGATTGGCAAGGCTCTCGGGCAGCAGCGCGTCGCCGGCAATGTCGGTCACATGGGCCGACAGGTCGCGCAGCACGCCCGTGCCATCCACCAGACCGGGCTTCTCGGCCCCATACTCACCGTAGCGAACGAGCTTCATCGGCACATCTCCCTGTCTCATCGCCACCTTCTGCGGGCAGCACCTGTTGGTCACTAGCCCTAGCCCCGGCAGCGATAACTGAATAATGAAAATTCGGACTTAGCTAATTCCATCTGGTAATCGCTAGCGGTACTCCCGGCCGGATAAAGCCATGACCCTGCTCGCCACCCATCTCGTCAGCCGGCTGCGCCTCAAGCATTTGCGGCTGGTGGATTCGCTAGCCCGCAGCGGCAATCTGCACCGCGTGGCGGTCGAGATGCACATGACGCAGCCCGCCGCCACCAAGATGCTGCAAGACGCAGAGCAGCTTCTCGGCGCGCAACTGTTCGAGCGTCGCCCCCGCGCCATGGTGCTGACCGAGATCGGCACCTTCGTCGCCGATTATGCCGCCCGCCTGCTGCGCGAGACCGACAGCTTCGCGGAGGGGCTCGACAATCTCAAGGCCGGCGGCTTCGGCGCGCTCGCCATCGGCGCCATCATGGCGACCACACCGGGCCTGCTGCCGCGCGCCATCGCCGAACTCAAGCAGCGCCGCCCGCTGATGACCATCCGCCTCATCGCCGCCACCAGCGACATCCTGCTGGAGGCGCTCAGCCGTAACGAGATCGCCCTGGCGCTCGGTCGCCTCACCGAACCGAAGGACGCGCTGGCCTTCGACATCGAGCCGCTCGCCACCGAGGAACTGTGGATCTTTACCGCCGCCGACCATCCGCTGGCCAGCCGCGAGAGCGTGAGCATGGCCGAGCTGGCGCGGCTGCCCTGGGTGCTTCAGCCCCACACCAGCCCGATGCGCCGCCTCATCGAACTGACGCTGGCCCGGCAAGGCCTCGGCTCGCTCGACAACCGGGTGGAGACCACCTCCATCTTCGCCACCCTGCATCTGGTGCGCGAAGCCGGCATGATCGCCTGCCTGCCGAAGTCCATTCTGGTCGAGGGCGTCGCCCGCGGCACCTTCGCCCGCCTGCCGGTCGCCCTGCCGAACCAGCTCGGGCCGCTCGGCATCATCACCCGCAAAGGCGAGACGCCCTCGGCCAACGCCGCTGATTTCATTGATGTATTGCGCTCGATGACGGCGCCCGGCGAAGAGTTGGGCTGAGGTGCCGGCGCCACTGTTGCTAATTGTTTATCGTGAATGCCGGGCGATGCACCCCAACCGCCTCGACACGGCATGGCCCCTCGTTTTACGATAATTCCTATTTCGCAATGGGTCTTCAACGTCTCGCTGGGTGCAGGCCAAGCAGCTGCGACGATCCCCTATTGGATATTTTGATGGAACGCGCACCCATCCCCGCTCCCCAGCCAGTGTCGTCCCGGCCGGGCCGCGGCAATCCGCGCATCCTGATGTACAGCCACGACACCTACGGGCTCGGCCATATCCGCCGCTCGCGCGCCATCGCCAATGCGCTGGTCGCCGCCCATGGCGACCTGTCGGTGCTGATCATTTCCGGCTCCTCGCTCGCCGGCAGCTTCAACTTCGCTCCCGGTATCGACTTCGTCCATGTGCCCGGCGTCGCCAAGAGCGAGAATGGCAGCTACGCCAGCGCGAATCTGCGCCTCGACGTGTCGGAAGTCACCGCCATCCGCGAGGCGCTGATCCGCCAGACGGCGGAATCGTTCCGGCCGGACATCTTCATCGCCGACAAGGAGCCCGCCGGCTTCCGGGGTGAATTGCTGCCCAGCCTCAAACTCATGGGCAGCATGGGCACGCGCCGCATCATCGGCGTGCGCGATGTGCTCGACAGCCCCGAAGTCATTCGCGCCGAATGGCACGACAAGGGCGCCATCCGCGCCATGACCGACTATTACGACGACGTGCTGGTCTATGGCACGGAGGACTTCTACCGCCCGCTCGACGGCATCCCGATGCCGGCGGACCTGCATTCGCGCATCGTCTATACCGGCTATCTGCGGCGCTCCGTGCCGGGGGGTGCTGCCGCGATGCGCTATCCGCGCGCCACCAAGGGGCCGTTCATCCTTGTCACCACCGGCGGCGGCGCCGATGGCGCGGGGCTGATCGACTGGGTGATCTCGGCCTATGAGGCCGCCCCCGACATTCCGCTGCCGGCGGTCATCACCTTCGGGCCCTTCCTGTCAAACAAGCAGCGCGGCCAGTTCCTGGAGCGCATCGAACGCCTGCCCAAGGTCGACGCCATCACCTTCGACCCGAAGATCGAGCGGCTGATGAGCCGGGCCACCGCCGTCGTCGCCATGGGCGGCTACAACACGTTCTGCGAGATATTGTCCTTCGACAAGCCGGCGCTGCTGGTGCCGCGCTCGCGGCCGCGTCAGGAGCAGTTGATCCGCGCCACACGGGCGCAGAAGCTCGGGCTCCTGCAAATGCTGATCGACCCGGTGGAAGCCGGCGAGGCCGAGCGCGACCCGCTGGTGATGGCGCAGGCCCTCACCGCCCTGCGCGACCAGCCCCGCCCCTCGCAGGCCAACATGCCCGGCGTGCTGGACGGGCTGAACCGCATCGCCAGCCACCTCGAACCGCATCTGGGCACGCAGGCCGAACGCGCCACGGCATCGGGCGTCGGGGGCTGAATTGCTCGATCCTGATCCGTCGCGCGCGGCGCGCCTTAGCGATGCGGCGCGCCCTGGCGATGCCGCGGCCGCGCCCCGTCCCGTTCGCATCGCCATCGTGCTCAAGGGCTATCCACGCCTGTCCGAGACCTTCATCGCCCAGGAAATCCTGGAGCTGGAGCGGCGCGGCCTCACCTTCGACATCTGGTCGCTGCGCCGCCCGACCGACCGCTATCATCACCCGATGCATGAGGCGATCGCCGCCCGTCTGCTCTATCTACCGGAATATCTGAAGGACGATCCCGCCCGCGTCTGGAAGGGCCTTGTCCACGCCATACGCCATCTGCGCTTTCGCGAGCTGATGGGGGTCTTTCTGCGCGACCTCATCCGCGACCCGACGCCCAACCGGATGCGCCGGCTCGGCCAGGCCTGCGTGCTCGCGCGCGAAGTCGATCCCGCGATCGGCCATCTCCATGTGCATTTCCTGCACACGCCGGGCTCGGTGACGCGCTATGCCGCGCGGCTGACCGGGCGCAGCTTCTCCTTCTCCGCCCATGCCAAGGACATCTGGACCACCCCGGAATGGGAGCGCCGCGAGAAGATCGCGGACGCCGCCTGGGGCGTGACCTGCACCGCCGATGGCTGGCGCGAACTCACCCGCGTAGCCGGCAATGCAGGGGACAAGGTCGAGCTGGTCTATCACGGCCTCGATCTCGACCGCTTCCCGCCCCCGCCCCAGCGCGTGCGCACGGCGGATGGCAGCGACCCGGCGGACCCGGTGCGGCTGGTCGCGGTCGGCCGCGCCGTGGCCAAGAAGGGGTTCGACACGCTGCTCGACGCGCTGGGCCGCCTGCCGCCGACACTCCACTGGCGCCTCGTTCATATCGGCACCGGCCCGCTCATCGCCCCGCTGAAGGCGCAGGCGGAAAAGCTCGGCATTGCCGGGCGGATCGAGTGGCGCGGTAGTCAGGCACAGACGGCGGTGATCGCCGCGCTGCGCGCGGCCGATCTGTTCGTGCTGCCGAGCCAGCCGGGCGAGGATGGCGACCGCGACGGCCTGCCCAATGTCATCATGGAAGCGGCGACGCAGGCGCTACCCATCGTCTCTACGCGCTTTGCCGGCGTGCCGGAATTCGTCACCGATGGCGAGAATGGCCTGCTGGTGCCGCCGGCCGACGCCCCCGCTCTGGCGCAGGCGCTGGCGGCGCTGATCGCCGATCCCGCCCGCCGCCGCGTGCTGGGCGCAGCGGCGCTGGCGCGGCTCAAGGCCGATTTCACCTTCGAGGCCGGCATCGACCGTCTGGAGAACCGGCTGCGCCAGTCGGCGGAGGCCATGAGCCTGCCGGCCGGGCGCTGACCCGATGCGCTGCCTGTTCCTCGCGCCGCTGAAATCCCCCGACCACCCTGTCCCCTCCGGCGACCGCACCATGGCGCGGCTGTTCCTCAAACTGCTGCGCCGGCTCGGCTATGAGACGGCGCTGGCCTCGCACCTGCGCAGCTTCCACACCGATCCGGCGGCGGTCGACTGGGCGGCGCTGGAGCAGGAGGCGGCGCAAGAGGTCGAGCGCATCCTTGCCGCTACCGATCCCGCCGCGGTCGCCTGCGTCTTCACCTACCACGTCTATTACAAGGCCCCGGACCTGATCGGCCCCGCCCTCGCAGCACGGCTCGGCGTGCCCTATGTGATCGCGGAAGCCTCCCGCGCCCCGAAACGCGCCAGCGGCCCGTTCGCGCCGGGCCATGCGCGGGCCGAGGCCGCGATCAATGCGGCGGCGCTCATTCTCGCCCTCACCGGCGCCGACCGCGAGGTGCTGGACCGGCTGCGCCCGCCGCATCAGCGTGTCGCCGATCTCAAGCCCTTTCTCGATCTGGCCGACTGGCCGCAGGCCGGTGCCTCTCCCAAGCCGCGCGGCGACGGCCCCGCCCGCCTCGTCACGCTGGCCATGATGCGGCCGGGCGACAAGCTCGCCTCCTATGGCCAGCTTGCGCAGGCCCTCACCAATCTCGAAGCCGATTGGGCACTCGACATCATCGGTGACGGGCCCGCGCGCCCGGAGGTCGAGGCCGCCTTTGCGCCCCTCGGCGACCGCGTCCGCTTCCATGGCGCGATCAGTGACCGTGCCGCACTCGGCGCCCTGTTCCATGCGTCCGATCTCTTCGTCTGGCCGGGCGTCAACGAGGCGTTCGGAGCCGCCTATCTGGAAGCGCAGGCGCATGGCCTGCCCTGCCTCGCCGCTTCCTATG
Source organism: Ancylobacter radicis (assembly GCF_018449475.1). Lineage (GTDB taxonomy): Bacteria > Pseudomonadota > Alphaproteobacteria > Rhizobiales > Xanthobacteraceae > Ancylobacter > Ancylobacter radicis. The sequence continues at coordinate 397,726 of NZ_JAHCQH010000015.1, forward strand.
GCGGCATTGCCGACGCGATGATCCCCGGCGAGACCGGCCTTCTCACCCCCGCCGGCGACATCCCTGCCCTGCGCGCCGCCTTGGCAGGGCTGATCGCCGATCCGGCCCGACGCCATGCCATGGGTGCGGCCGCCGCCCGCTTCATCGCCGCCGAGCGCGATCTTCCCGCCGCCGCCACCACGCTGGCCGCCGCCTTCCGCGCCTGCGACATACCCCTGCCGCAGGACCGTGCATGACTGTGCCCATGACGACACCCCACGTGATGATCGCCGTCACCCATCTGCTCGGCGTCGGCCATCTCGCCCGCATGGCGGCGGTCGGGCGGGCACTCGCCCGCGCCGGTTGGCGGGTGACGATCGCCTCCGGCGGCCGGCCCGCCGCCACGGTGAACACGCAGGGCTGCACCCTCGTTCAGCTTCCCCCGGTGCATTGCGTCGGGACGGATTTCTCCACCCTCTATGCCGCACCCGGCGTGCTGGCCGATGCCGCCACTTTCGCCACCCGCACGGACGCCCTTCTGGCCGCCTTCGACCACGCCGCGCCGGATGTGCTGATCACCGAGCTCTATCCGCTCGGCCGCCGCTCTCTGGCGCCGGAATTCGACGCGCTGCTCGCCCATGCCCGGAGCCGTCAGCCCCGGCCGGTGGTGCTCGGCTCGGTCCGGGACGTGCTGAATCCACCCTCGCGGCCGGAGCGGGCGGAACAGGCGCTCGCCAAGCTTGGGATCTTTTATGACGGTGTGCTGTTCCACGGCGCCGCCGAGGTGGTGCCGCTGGGAGCGTCATGGCCGAGCAGCCCGGCGCTGGAGCGGCGGCTGATCGAGACCGGCTATGTGCATGATGGCGCGCGTGGCGCCGAGGCCGATAGCGGGACGGACGGGACCGACGAGATCCTCGTCTCCGGCGGCGGTTCGGCGGCCGGTCTGCCGCTCGCGCGGCTGGCGCTGCAGGCCGCAACGCTCCTGCCGGAACGGCGCTGGCGGGTGCTGGTAGGCACCGCCGTCTCGCCCGAGGCCTTCGCGGCGCTCAATCGCCTTGCTCCCGCCCATGCGACGGTGGAGCGGGCGCGGCCGGACTTTCCCGCCGTGCTCGCCCGCGCCGCGCTCTCGGTAAGCCAGGCCGGCTACAACACGGTGCTCGACCTCGCCGCGGCACAGGCCCGCGCCATCCTCGTGCCCTTCGCGGAAGGGGCCGAGAAGGAGCAGACCCTGCGCGCCGGCGAACTCGCCCAGCGCGGCCTTGCCCGCGTGCTGGCGCTGGAGACGCTGACGGCGCCGGCGCTGGCGGAGGCCGCCCGCGAACGCCTCGCCGCGCCCCGGCCGGACTGGTCCGCCATTGGCCGCGACGGGGCGGCGCGCACCGCGCAGGTGCTGACGGAGCAGCTCGCCCGGCGCCGCGCGGTGGACGCGGCATGGGGCAGGCTCGATGCCGTGCTGGCGCAGGCCCGCGCGCTGGGGCGCATGATTGACCTGTGGTGGCGTGACGACGATGCGATGGCGCCGACCCCGGCTCTGGAGAGCCTGCTTGCCCGCGCCGCCCGTTGGCAGGCCCCGCTGACTCTTGCCGTCATTCCCGCCCGCGCCCAGCCGGCGCTCGCCGCCCGGCTGTCCGAGATCGACAGGGTGGATGTGGCGGTGCACGGCTTCGCCCATGCCAACCACGCCCCCCCGACGGACAAGAAGGCCGAGTTCGGCGCCCACCGCCTCACCGAGGTGATGATTGTCGAGGCGCAGAGCGCGTGCGAGCAGTTGAAAGAGCTGTTCGGAAGCCAGTTCCTCCCGGTCTTCGTACCGCCCTGGAACCGCATCGCCCCGGACCTGCTGCCGGCACTTCCCGGCGTGGGCTATCAGGCCGTCTCGACCTTCCGGCGCCGCACCGCGCGCGAGGCCGCGCCCGGCCTCCTCGCCCTCAACACCCATTGGGACCCGATCGACTGGAAGGGCGGCGGCGGGCTCGCCGACGAAGCCGGGCTGATCGACCTGATGACGGATCTGATCGCCGGGGAACTCGCGGCCGCGCCGGGCGAACTGGAGCCGATCGGCCTGCTCACCCACCATCTCGTTCATGATGGCTGGATCGACCGCTTCCTCGACGAGATGATCGACCGGCTTCTCGCCTCCGGTGCCGCGCGCTTCGTGTCGGCCCGCGCGGTGATCGCCGCTCAGGCCGGGCGCCGGTAGAGATGATAGCGCCCCTCGCGGGCGCCGGGCGGCAGCGCCACGCCCTCGCAGCCGGCAAGCTCCAGCGGCAGGTCGGACATGACGAGCCCGCCGGCCGCCATCAGCGGCGGCAGCAGGCGTGCCGACATGGCGGCGACCTGCCGGTTGCTCTCGCGGTCGAACGAGCCGAGATCGACATTGGCCAGCACCACGCGCCCGGCAAGGCGCGGGGCGAGCGGGGGCAGCGTCTGCTCGATCTCGCCGAGCATGAGATAATCGGGAGCCGGCTGGCAGTCGGGATAGGCCTTGTTCACCCGGTCGAAGACGAAGATCTCCCGCTCCGGCAGATGCCGGCGCAGATGATCGAAGGTGCGCCCGAGACCGAGCCCCAGCTCCACCACCGGCCCCGGCCGGTCGGCAATGGCGGCGAAGGCATAGGCGAGGCAGGCGTGCTGCGCCTCCAGGCGGTACAGCGTCTTCTCAAGGCGTGACAGGTCGGACATCGGTCGGGATCAAGGCCTCAGCGATAGGGATCGGCGGCGTCGCGCAGCCCGTCGCCGAGGAAATTGAAGGCGAGGATCACCACGATCACCGGCACCACCGGCAGGATCAGCCAGGGATAGAGCACGACGATATTGATGTTCTGCGCCTCGTTCAGCATCACGCCCCAGCTTGTGATGGGCGGACGCAGGCCGAGCCCGAGGAAGGACAGCGCGGTCTCGCCGAGGATCATCGAGGGAATGGCGATGGTCGCCATGGCGATGAGATGGCTCATGAAGCCGGGCACGAGATGGCGGAACACGATGCGCGGCGTGCGCGCGCCCATCAGCTGGGCGGCGACGACATAATCATCCTCGCGCAGCGACAGCAGCTTGGAGCGCACGGCGCGGGCGAGCCCGGTCCAGTCCATCAGCCCGAGGATCACCGTGATACCGAAATAGACCAGGATCGGGCTCCAGCTCGGCGGCATTATGGAGGAGAGCGCCAGCCAGAGCGGGATATGCGGCAGCGACTGCACCACCTCGATGGCGCGCTGCACGACAAGATCGAACAGGCCGCCATAATAGCCGGCCAAGCCGCCGATCACGACGCCCAGCGAGAAGCTCACGGCAATGCCGATGAGGCCGATGGTGAGCGAGATGCGCGCGCCATAGATGAGGCGCGAGAGCATGTCGCGGCCGAGACGGTCGGTGCCGAGCAGGAACAGCGTGCCCCCCTCGCCCGGACACATCAGATGCACATTGCCCTCGATCAGCCCCCAGAACTGGTAGCTGTCGCCGCGGCAGAAGAAGCGCACGGGATAGATCCGGGCGGTGTCCTCGCTATAGGTCCGGCGCAGCGTGTTCATGTCGAGCTGGTAGTTCAGCCCATAGGTGAACGGCCCGACAAAGCTGCCCTCATGGAACAGGTGGATCGCCTGCGGTGGGCTGCGGATGAAGTCGATGTGGCGTTCCTGATAATTATAGGGTGCGAGAAACTCGCAGATCAGGATCGACGCATAGAGCACCGCCAGGAAGATGCCGGAGGCGAGCGCAAGACGGTGGCGCTTGAACTTCCACCACATCAGCGTGAGCTGGGAGGCGAGGTGCACCCGCTCCTGCTGCCGCGTCATCGGCTCCATCGCATTGGGGTCGAACGGACCCGTGGCGACATAATGCGCCAGCGGCGCGCCGGGCGGCGGCAGGGCCGGCACGTCGGGGGAAACGGGCATGCTCATTTCGTGCTGCCCCCCTGAAGCCGAATGCGCGGATCAAGAAAGGCGAGCGCGATGTCGGAGATCAGCACACCGACCACGGTGAGGCAGGACAGGAACAGCAGGAACGAGCCGGCCAGATACATGTCCTGGCTCTGCAAGGCGCGCAGCAGCAGCGGCCCGGTGGTCTGCAGCGAGAGCACGACGGCGGTGAGCTCCGAGCCCGAGACGATGCTCGGGAGAACGTCGCCAATATGCGAGACGAAGAAGTTGAGCGACATACGCAGCGGGTATTTGCGCAGCGCCTTGCCGGGCGGCAGGCCCTTGGCCTTGGCGGTCACGTAATACTGCTTCTGCAACTCGTCGAGCAGATTGGCGCGGATGGCGCGAACCATGGTCCCCGTGCCGCCGGCGCCGATGATGATCACCGGTATCCACAGATGGGCGAGGATCGACTGCGCCTTCTCCCAGCTCATCGGCTGGTTGAAATAGACCGGGTCCATCAGCCCGCCGATGGAGAGCCCGAACCAGACATTGGCGAAATACATGAAGATCAGGGCGAGCAGGAAATGCGGGATGGCGATGCCCAGCAGGCCGAGAAAGGTCAGCCCGTAATCGCCCCAGCTATATTGGTGGGTGGCCGAATAGATGCCGATCGGAAAGGCGACGATCCAGGTCATCAGGATGGTGCAGACCGACACCAGAACGGTGAGGGCGAGGCGCTCGCCCACGACATCGCGCACCGGCATTTCATACTCGAAGGAGTAGCCGAAATCGCCCTGCACGAAGCCGGTGATCCAGAGGAAATACCGTTCGATGATCGGTTTGTCGAAGCCATATTCGCGGCGCAGGAACTCGATCCGGCTGGTATCGGCCTTCTCGCCCTGGGCAGCCATTTCCGCCACATAGGTCTCGAAATAGTCGCTCGGCGGAAGCTCCATGACGGTGAAGATCAGCGCGCTGGTCACGAGCAGCGTCGGGATCATGAGGAGGATGCGACGGAGGATGTAGCGCAGCAGCATCGTCAGTCTCTCATGACATCGAGCTTGGACACACCGTCATCGAGCCAGAACGTGTCCGGCAGATAGATGCCGAAATAGGCGCCGGGCTCGAAGCTGTAGATGCCGACATCGGGCACGTTGCGCAGCTTGTCGCTGACGATCACCGGCTGCGACAGGCGATTGACGATGCCGATGGTGAAAACCTGCTCGGCATTGATCTCCAGCATGCGCGACCAGATGCTGGCCCTCTCCTCGGTCGTGACGGAGTGGCGCCAGCTCTTGGCCAGGGCGATCAGTTCCTGCGCCGCCGGCAGGTCGGGCTTCTCGCCCTCGCGGCCGGCACTGTCGACATATTGCCCCCAGAGCGGCCACTGGAACTGCATGGAATTGGCCGGCGCCAGCGCCTCCGGCGACATGTCCGGTCCGGGAAGCGCGTTGTCCATGCCGGGCCACACCGCCATCATCACATTGCCGGCGATGACGCCCCGGCGCAGCAGGTCGCGCTGCGTGCCGCGCACGAACAGCTTGATCCCGATTTTCGCCCAGTCAAAGCCGACGAGTTCGAGGATGTCGGTCTCCTCCATATTGTCGGCGGAGGTCTCGACCGTGATCTCGGCCCGCCGCCCGTCCGGCAGCAGGCGGAAGCCCTCGTCGTCGCGCTTGTCCAGCCCGGCGGCGTCGAGCAGCTGGTTGGCGAGCTTTGGATCATATTGCGACCAGGCCCGGTCGTATTTTTCCTTGTAGAGCGTGCTGGCGGGGATGACGGTGTTGGCGCCTTCATGGCCGAGCCCGAAGAAGATCACCTGATTGATGTCGTGCCGGTTGATGGCGACGGAAAGGGCGCGGCGGACATTGACGTCGCGCAGCAGCCGGCGCCAGACCTCGTCCTTCACGTTGAGATTGGGGATCAGCGCGACAAAGGCCCCCTCGCCCCGTTCCCACAGCCGCACCTTGTAATGGCCGCGCGCCTCGCTGGCCTTGAGGAAGGTGTAGTCGGCGAAGGAGATGTAGCGCGCCTGCAGATCCGAGCCGCCCGCCGCCACCTTGGCCGGAATCAGCGAGGAGGTGCCGATCGACATGGTGATCTCGTCGATATAGGGCAGTTGCCGCCCTTCCTCGTCGACCCGGTGATAGAATGGGTTGCGGCGGAACACGAAGAATTCCGCCGGCGGCCGGGTGAGCGGAATCCACGGACCGAGCAGCGGCAGCTCGGGATTTTCCGGCCGGTAGGAGCGCGCCATGCGGTCATGCAGCGCGGTCCAGTCCTTCACCCGCTCCAGCTTGATGAGCCCCGACAGCTTCAGCGGATCGGCGTATGTCTGGTCGAACAGCTTCATGTAATGGGCGGGCATGGCGATGACGAGCGGCTGGGCGCCGGCCAGCGCCGGCAGGAAGCCGGGATTGGGCGTCGACCAGCTGTAGCGGACCGTCGTTTCGTCGATCACCTCGAAGCGCGCCGGCTCGCCCAGAACCTTCATCTGCAGCGGCGGACCGCCGGGGCTGAGCCGCTCGCTATTGGCGACGTCCTCCCACCAGTAGCGGAAATCCTCGGCGGTGAAGGGATGCCCGTCCGACCAACGGTGCCCCTTGCGCAGATGCAGGGTGAAGATGCGCCCCTCCTCGACATCGACGCTTTCGAGTATGTCGGGGACGAGATTGCCCTTGGTGTCGAACACCACCAGACGGGCATAGCCGTAGATGGTGATGAAGCGGATGTCGCGCTGGTCGCCCATCAGCATGCGCAGCGTGCCGCCATAATGGCCGGGCTCGCGACCCATCGCCGGCAGGTCGATCACGCGGGGATGTTCGGGAAGCCGTTCGGCAAGCGGCGGCAGGCGCCCTTCGAGAATGGCCCGCACGAAGACCGGCGGCTCAAGCGAGAGGTCGCGCCCGCGCGCTTCGACACCCACAATGGCGGCAATCAGGAAAAGCAGCGAAAGAAGCCAGCGCGCCATCATGTCCGCCCTCACGCCGCCGTCAGGTCGCGGGCGGTGCAGCCCGCGTCGGCCAGCACGCAATGGCCGCCGCCGAGGTCGATCAGGCCGAGGCGGCCGGGCGCGGCGGGGCGGAATTCCTCCGGCCAGCTGGCCGGATCGGAGGCGCCGCCGGTCGGCACGCAGCTGGCGAAATCGAGCCGCCGGTCGAGGTCCGGCAGCGGCACGGCCTTGAGCAGGGTGCGCGTATAGGGATGCGCCGGCCGGGTGAAGATCGCCTCGCGCGGGCCGATCTCGACGAGGCGCCCGCGCGCCATCACCGCGATCCGCGCCGCCATGTAGTGCACCACGGCGAGATTGTGCGAGATGAAGAAATAGGTCAGCCCGAGCGAGGACTGAAGGTCCTTCAGCAGGTTCAGCACCTGCGCCTGCACCGACACGTCGAGCGCGGAGACCGGCTCGTCGCAGATGATGAGATCCGGGTTGAGCGCGAGCGCGCGGGCGATGCCGATGCGCTGGCGCTGCCCGCCGGAAAAGCTATGCGGGTAGCGGCTGAGGAAGCGCGGATCGAGCCCGACGCATTCCATCAGTTCCATCGCCCGGCGCTTCTGCTCAGTGTCGGACAGGCGGTTCTGGATGATCATCGGCTCGCGGATGATGTCGAGCACCGTCATGCGCGGCGAGAGCGAGGACACCGGGTCCTGGAAGATCATCTGCATGCGCGGGCGGAAGGCGCGCAGCTGCGCCTCGCCCAGCGCCAGCACATCGACCGGACCCGTGCCGTCATTGAACACGACCGAGCCGGCATCGGCGCTGCGCGAGCGCATCAGCATGTGACCGACCGTGGTCTTGCCGGAGCCGCTCTCGCCCACCAGCCCGAGGCACTGGCCTCGCGCCACGTCGAAGCTTACATCCTCCACCGCGACGACGCGGTTATTCTTCGCGCCATAGCTCTTGCGCAGGTTCCGCACGCTGAGCAGCGGCGGCGTGTTGGCGGTGATCTCGCGCCGGGCAAGGCTCTGGGGCAGCACCGGCGCCACCTCGCGCAGCGCGACCAGCCGCTCGCCCGGCTTCATGTCGAAATCGGGCGAGGCCTTCAGCAGGGCCTTGAGATAGGGATGCTGCGGGCGGCGGAACACGTCGTCCACCGTGCCGGCCTCCATCACCTGCCCGCGATAGACCACCACCACCTCGTCGGCCATGTTGGCGACCACGCCGAGATCATGGGTGATGAGCAGGATCGCCATGCCCATCTCGGCCTGAAGCTGCTTCATCAGCTTCAGCACCTGCGCCTGAATGGTCACGTCGAGCGCGGTGGTCGGCTCGTCGGCGATCAGCAGCGCCGGCTGGCAGATCAGCGCCATGGCCAGCATGGCGCGCTGGCGCAGCCCGCCGGACAGCTCGAACGGGTACTGGTCATAGGAGCGGTGCGGATCACGGAAGCCGACAAGGCCGAGCATGTGCTCGGTCACCCGCCGGGCCTCCCGCCGTGGCTTGCGCTGGTGAAGCTGAAGCGCCTCCTCGATCTGGTTGCCGATCGTGTGCACCGGCGAGAGCGAGGACATGGGCTCCTGGAAGATCATGCCGATCCGCCCGCCGCGCAGCTTGCGGATGGCGCGCCCGTCGCGCGGCAGGGTGGCGATGTCGACGCCCGCGCCCGCCTTGGCGGGATCGGCGAACAGGATGCGGCCGGCCTCGATCACGCCGTTGCGCGGCAGCAGGCCCATCACCGCCTGCGAGATGACGGTCTTGCCCGATCCGCTCTCGCCGACCAGCGCGACCGTCTTGCCGGCCGGCACACGCAGCGAGATGCCCTTGACGACCTCGGTGAGCTGGCCATGGGTGGCGAAGGAGAGGTGAAGATCCTCGATGCGCAGGACATCTGTGCGCAGAACGTCCGTGCGCAGCCCGTCCGTGCCCGGCGGCCTTGTTTCCGGCCGGATCGCCCGCCCCACGTCCTGCATCGTTTCCCGCACTCCCCCTGCCCTCGCGCCGCGCGTCAGGAGTGCGCGGGATTGAGCATGCCCAGCCTTAGCTTGCCTGCCATGATCGCGTCGAGCGTGGTCACGTCCGGTATCGCATAGGCGGAGACACTCATGCCGTTCGAATCCAGCGTCATCTCGCGCTTCGTCAGATGCGAAAAATCAAAGCCGGAAGCCTCCGCCGTCTCCGTCGACACCACATAGTCGGCCACGAACTCCTTCGACGCCGCCTCAAGCGCGACCGCCACCGCCACCGTATTGCCGATCGCTCGGATCAGATTGTCAGAGACCCCGTCGCCGACACGGGCCAGCACGATGGAGCCGGTATGGATGCCGATACCGGCGCGGACCGGGATCGGCAGCGCCCCGCGCATCTCCGAATTCAGCAGTTCCAGCACGCGGGTCATGTCCCGTGCCGCCCGCAGCGCGGCGCGGGCGCCGCCGGCCCGCTTGTCGGAGGCGTCGAACACCGCCATCAGCCCGTCGCCATACATCTGGTCAATGCGCCCGCCATGGCTCTCCACCGCCTGGGTCATCTCGGAGGAGAAGCGATTGACCAGCACGGCGATCTCATAGGGAAGCCGGTTATGGGTGAGCGTGCTGAAGGCCCGCAGGTCCAGCACCAGAACGGTGGCGTCGCGCTCGATGGCCCATTCCCGCGCCTCCGCGTCCTGATCGCCGCCCAATTGCCGGCCGAGCACCGGCATCAGCACGCGCACCGACAGATCGTGCTCGGGGCGGATCTGGCAGGCGAGCCGCACGCTGCCCGGCGCGCCGATGCTGGCCAGCACCGCGCGTTCGGCACCGAAGGGCTGGGGCAGGGTCTCGGCGCCGGAGAGGATCTGCACCCGGCAGGTCGAGCAGCGCCCGCGCCCGCGGCAGGTGGACGGGTGCGGTATGTGATACATGCGGCTCGCCTCCAGCAGCGAGGTGCCGCACGGCACCTCCACCGGGCCATAGCCGCGATAGGTGACGGTCACGGTGTGGACCACCCGCCGGCGAATGTAGAAGACGCCGATCAGGCCGACAAAGCCGAGCGCGAAACCGGCCACGCCGCTGTAGACCAGCGTGCTCGCGCGATCGAGGCCGGCGATCTGTTCCGGCGTGCGCGCGGCCGGCGCCGGGCGGTGTATCGCCTCGCGGCCGCCGGCGACGAAGCCCGCCAGGGCAAGGACCGGGATCAGCACCGCCAGCACCAGCCCGCCGACCCGCACATTGCGGTACCAGTGCATGTAGCGCAGCGCGTGGTGCATCCCGATGACGCCATGGCTCCAGGAGACGACCAGCAGCATCGACTGCGAGAACAGCGCGGCGGGAAACAGGTTGTACAGAATGGCGTGATAGCTGATGTCCGCGTCGAACCAGGAACTGGCGACCCGCGTGTTCAGCACATGGCCGGCGACCAGAAGCGGGATCGCCAGGCCGGAGACGATCTGCCACGCCTCATCCTTCGGCATCCGCCAGGTCCGGCGCAGCGCGATGCGGTAGGAGGCGAGCACCATATGGGTGAGCGCGGCACCATAGAGCAGCACAGTGCCCGGCCAGGACTGCCAGAGCAGCCAGCGCCAGTGCTGCGCATATTCCATCGCGCCCACGCCGAAGATGCCGACGGCATGGTTGAGCAGATGCGTCAGCACGAAGGCGAACAGGATGATCCCCGACCACAGCCGTGCCATGCACGCCCAGGGCAGATCGCGGAGATCGCCGCGTGCCTCGACGGCCGTGTGGCGTGAAGGGCTGGTCGAGGTCAGCGACATGGTGCGCCGTCAGTGAACGGGCGTATTGGAAGAGGGGGCCGGCGCGGCGATCTTGCGGCCCGCATCGACCGCGGGCGTGCCGGTCGGCAGACGCTGCACGAGCTGGGCGCAGATATTGTTCAGATCCATGATCTGCCGGCCAAGCTCGCTCATCACCGCATGGTTGAACGGCGCGGATTCCCGCAGGAGCTGCAGGAACGGCTCGCGGTCGATCCGCAGCGCGGTGATGGTGGTCTCGGCGGTGATGGTGGCCATCCGGTTCTGGTCGCACAGCACGCCGGCTTCGCCCAGCAGCGCGCCGCGCACATGCTCGGCGAAGTCGATCACGCCGTTCACCGTGTTGAGCGAGACCTTGAACTGGCCCTCCAGCACCACATAGACGGCATCGGAGGTATCGCCTTGCGCATAGATGACCTCGCCGGGGTGGAACACCACGCGGTCGGCGATCATCGCCAGCAGCTTGAGCTTGGAGCTCTCAACCTTATGAAACATCCGGAACTTCTGGAGCGACCGGACTTCATCTTCGATGGTCATTTCACGGCCTCCTGAGGTGACGGCGCCGGGACGGGCGTCTCCACGCTCTGTTCGGGCGCCGTCGCCTCGGCGGCGCCCCTGCGCTCGATTCCGGTGAGTTTCGCCCCTTCGAACGTCATCACCAGATCGAACGCACTTAGATCATCATCGTTCGACTGCGCGGCAATGACGGTTTTCCCGGACATCGCCTCGAAAATATTACTCATGATCATATGCGCCTCTGCCGCTCCGAAGCTAGAGAGGGCGCCATCGAGAATGAGAATGTCCGGCCGGCGCAGCATGGCGCGCCCCAGCTGGACGGTGACGCGCTGCTGCGGCGAGAGCAGCCGGCCGCCGGGCCCGGCCTCCTGGTCGAGGCCGCGCGAGACCACGAAGGCCTCCAGATCGAGTTCGCCCAGCATCTCCGCCGCCGCGACGACGATCTTGTCGCGCATATGCGCCTTGCCGTAGCGCACGCGGCCGAACAGCAGGTTGTCGCGGATCGAGGCGGCGGGCATCAGCCGGCCGGGATCGTAGAACTCGATCTCCCCCGCATCCGCCGCCGGCAGGAATTCGCGGAAGCTGGCCCGCGCCCGCAGCACGCGCGCGACCAGCTGGTCGTCGATCAGATTGAGCCGGTGCTGCGGCTCGACATACATCAGCGCGTAGCCGACCAGCTTGTCGCGCAGCTCCGCCGAGAACTGGCGCCGCTGGCCGCGCTGCCAGGCGACCTGCACCTGCGGCCACAGATCGCCCAGCTCCGCCTCGTCGATGAAGGAATAGCGTTCGCGCAGCGGGTTGTCGGCGGCGAGGCCCTGAAAGGCTTCCGCCACCGTCTCCACCATCTTCAGGCCGATGCCGGTGAGCGGGCCGACCAGCGCCTCGGCGGCGATGATCGAGCGCACGAACGGGTCATTGGCGAGGTTTTCCGGCGCGAAACGCTTGCCGATCGAGACTCCGAACAGCAGATTCTCGCCGATCGAGGCGCTGGTGTTGAACTGGTTCGGGGTGAAGGTCTCGACATAGCTGCCCATGCCGCGCTCGTTGAAGCGGGCATGGATCGCCGTGCGGGCTTGCAGCATCCGGGTCGCCACGCCCTCGTCGAGTTCGTCGCCCAGACGGCTGCTCATGCCCACCCGGAAGATGTCCTCATAGCCCCGCACGACGCGCAGCGCCTCAATGATCGCGCCGTTGAGCGCCTGCGGCCCCTCGATGCCGAAGCCGCGATAATCGATCCAGTCGGCATCCGGGGAGACGGTGGGATTGTCCGTCATCCGCGCCTCGTCGCGCCAGTAGCGGGCCCAGACGTCCTTCGGCTCCTCCTCGGGCGGCGCCGCCCGGCGCAGCGCCAGGCAGAGATTGTCGCGGATCGTGCCGGACATGATGTAGGGCTCGCCGGAGACATAGAGCATCACCGCGCTCGCCTGCGCGTCGGTCATCGTGCCGATCTCGTGGCTGCCGATGGTGACGCTGCCCTGATAATCGGTGATCTGGCGGCCGAGCACCTTGGGCAGCACGTCGCGCGCGCTCCCGGTCGAGCCGACCAGCGCCACCCGCGCCGGGCGGGCGATGGCGGCGGACATGCGGTCGACCTGTACCATGCCGCGCCCGTTCACCACGCGCAGCCCGACCAGGGTGATCGGTGTCTCCGAAGGGATCGGCGCCGGCGGCTCGGCCGGCTCCTCCGGCATCATGAATTCCTTGGAGAAGGCACCGACCACCTGCTCGTATTTCACCGTCACGTCGGCCCGCTGCTGGTCCCAGTCGATCAGTTCCTTGATCGGGGTCGGCAGGTCGCGATAGGCGGCGATCACGGCCACCAGCTGGCCGATGTCGAGCCGGCCCTGCAAGGCGAGATAGCCGCCCAGCGTGTAGAAGACGAAGGGGGTGAGCTGGGCCAGCAGGTTGTTGAGATATTTGACCGCGAATTTGCGCCGGTAGAGCCGCAGCCGGATGTCGAACAGCGTGCCGAGCCGCTTGCCGATCTCCGAGGCGGTAAAGCCGGTGACGCCGAACACATGCAGCGCCGGAACCGCCTCCATCATCTCGCCGATGCGCCCGGCCAGCACGCGCGATTCGATCTGCCGCATCCGCCCGAGCCGGATCTGCTCGCGGCGCAGATGCGGGATGACGATGCCCTGCACCAGGATCAGCGCCAGCGCCAGCGTTCCCAGCCACAGATTCTGCACCAGGATGAAGGCCATGGCGGTCAGCGCCTGGGTGCCGAGGAAGGCCGGGGTGATGAAGGCCTCGCCGAAGAAGCCGCCGATCGGCTCCACCTCGTCCTTGATCATCGAGGTGACTTCGGCCGATTTGGTGGTGCGCACATCCTCCGGGCGAAAGCGCATGGCGAGCGCGAACAGCTCGAAGCGCAGGCGCCGCAGCATCCGCTCGCCGAGCACGCCCTTGCGGATGTTGATGACGTATTTGAACCAGCCATTGATCAGCGTGAGCACGAGGAAAACCATGCTCAGCGCGAACAGATAGGGCACCTGGGCTAGCATCAGCCCATCGGTGACATGCCAGCTCCAGCCGCCGAGGAAATCGGGCAGGGACAAAGTGATGTCGAACAGGCGGGCAGTGGTCTCGCCATGGGCGAAGACATCGCCCTGGATCGCCTCGTTGACGATGCGCTTGGGCACATCGAGCGACCACCAGTAAAACGGCAGCGAAAACAGCACGAAACACAGCACGATGAGCTGCTCGCGCCGGCTGTGCCGCCAGACATACCGAAAGAAGTTAGCGGCCAAGGCCTTTACGCCCTTCGTGTGGAAAGCCTAAGATTTTGACCGTCATAAATAGGTGCGCCGCCTCTCACGCGCATCGGCGATCACAGAATGATGACAGGCTAGCATGAAGTCCCTGCGCACGCTCGGCTTTCCATTGGTTCGAACCGCGGCCGGCACGGCCCTGCTGGTCCTGGCATCTTTTTCCTCTCCCGGCCATGCCAGCGATGCGGACGGGCAGAACCTCGTGCTGGAGGACGGCTTCGAGGGGACCGACTTCGCCCCCGGCGGCGGCCTCTATTACAAGAACAATCACGAGCAGGGCGCCGGCAGCCACGCCTTCCAAAGCGACGTCGTGCGTTCCGGCAAGGGCGCGCTCGATCTGTCGGTGCGCCCGCAATGCCCGGCCGACAACGAGCTGTGCAGCGAGCGGGCCGAGGTGTGGGAGAAGCCCGACATCCTCGTGCGCTATGGCGACCCGGTCTGGTACGCCTTCTCCATGAAGATGGCCGAGCCGATCCCGGCCGAGCGCCACCGCTATGTGATGGCGCAGTGGAAGCGCGAGATCGACCCCGGCGCGATGGGCGATTACAGCCCGCTGCTGGCGCTGCGCCTCATGGAAGGCAAGCTCGCCGTCACCATCGACACCGACACCGGCGCCTTTGCCGAGACCGGCACGGGAGAGCGCGCCACCGGCTGCCGGCCGGGCGAGGCCGCCGCCGCCCTGCCGGACGAGTACAACCAGTTCCGCGCGCTGGTCGCCGTCGAGCCGGGTGGGCGCGATGCGGCGGACGCCGGCTTTCCCGGCTGCACGCCCGACCTCATCGTGACGCCGCGCGGCGGCACCCTGCCCGCGCTCTCATCCGGCTGGGTGGATTTCGTCTTTCTGGTGAAGCCCGGCCCCACGGGCGACGGGCGGATCGAGATCATCACCAACGGGCAGTGGATCGCCACAGTCGAGGGCAAGATCGGCCATGAAGGGCCGGGCCTCGGCGACCATCTCTATTTCAAGTTCGGCCCCTACCGCGCCGGGCGGGACAATATCTGGCGGCTCTATTACGACGATTTCCGCCGCGGCCCGGCCTGCACCGATGTGGCTCCGGCCGAGACCTGCGCCAAGGTGACGACGAGCACCGCGCTTATTCCTTGAAAGGACTGCGCTGTGTTTCCCACCGGGCAGCCTATTTGGTACTGTCCGACGATGTTTTTGTGAAATTGCGTATCCTTCCTAGGAGGGCCTGCACCTCAGAATAAGACATCAAAGAAATACTCCAATTAAAGTCCACAAGAACATCTTCTTCGACAAGAATTTTGTGACTCTTTCCGTCAAGCGCCCCGTATACTGTATTTGGACAATAATCCTGCTCGTCATCATACTCAATACGATAATTTGGGGCTTTCCCTTCACCCATCACACCGATACGAACTATTGATGAGCCATGAAGTCGCTTGCACTCGTGCATATGATGAAAAATTCCGACAATATAATTCTCGGGTTTATTCAGAGTACCTAACACCGTTTCCAACGTCGCATCTTTAGATATTTTAAATTTGGACATTCGAACCTCAACAATTGAAATTTAAAATCATTCCCAAATTATACCATCGACAATGAAACTAAAATATCCCTAGGCAAGCTAAATCTATCACGCCTTAACCAGCGCCGCCGGGGCGAGGCCGTGCCGGGCGAAAACGTTGCGCGTGTCCACCACCACCCGCGCATGCGTGGCCACCAGCGCATAGTCCACCTCGTCATGATCGGTGGCGACCAGCACCGCATCGACGCCGGCGACCAGCTCGGCGGTGAGTTCCTGCGAGGCCTTGCCGTTGAGCTGCGCGTGGCGGCGGGTCGGCGGCAGGGCGGCGACGAAGGGGTCGTGGAATTCGCACAGCCCGCCGCGCTCGTCGATCAGCTCCATCAGCTTCAGCGCCGGGCTCTCGCGCACATCGTCGACATTCTTCTTGTAGGCCGCGCCCAGCACGAGGATGCGCGCCCCGGCGAGGCCGCGACC
Source organism: Ancylobacter radicis (assembly GCF_018449475.1). Taxonomy (GTDB): domain Bacteria; phylum Pseudomonadota; class Alphaproteobacteria; order Rhizobiales; family Xanthobacteraceae; genus Ancylobacter; species Ancylobacter radicis. The sequence goes on from NZ_JAHCQH010000015.1 coordinate 413,502, forward strand.
GGCATGCCGGTCCAGCGCCTCGGCCAGACGGTCGATGACGATGTAGGGCATGCGGGTGTTGATCTGGCCGGCCAGTTCGATGAAGCGCGTCTCGATGTCGAATTCGCGCGCCTTCCAGGTGAGATAGAACGGATCGATCGGGATGCAGTGCCCGCCCAGCCCGGGACCGGGGTAGAACGGCATGAAGCCGAACGGCTTGGTCGCCGCCGCCTCCATCACCTCCCAGATGTCGATGCCCATCGCCGCGTAAACGGTCTTCAGCTCGTTCACGAGGGCGATATTGACCGAGCGGAAGATGTTCTCCGTGAGTTTGGCGGCCTCGGCGACCTGGGTCGAGGACACCGGCACCACCTTGCTGACCAGCGGGCGGTACAGTGCTTCGGCCAGCCGACCGGCCGCCGCGCCGTCTCCGCCGACCACCTTGGGAATGGTGGCGGTCGAGAAGCTGGCATTGCCGGGGTCCTCGCGCTCCGGCGAGAAGGCGAGGAAGATGTCGCGGCCCGAGACCAGCCCGCCCGCTTCCAGAATCGGCTTCACCACTTCCACCGTGGTGCCCGGCCATGTCGTGGATTCCAGCACGATGAGCTGCCCGGCCTTCAGCGTGCGGGCAATGGTGCGGGCCGTGTCGGCGACATAGGAGAGGTCCGGTTCGCGCTGGCGGGTCAGCGGCGTCGGCACGCAGATGATGATGGCGTCGCAGTCGGCGAGGCGGGCGAAGTCGGTGGTCGCGCTGAAGCGGCCGGTGGCCAGCGCGCCCTCCATCCGCTCGGCGGGAATGTATTTGATGACCTGCCGGCCGGCCGCGATCTCCGCCACGCGGCGCGGGTTGATGTCGAGGCCGATGACCGGGAAGCCAGCCTCCACCGCCACCAGAGCCAGCGGCAGCCCGACATAGCCGAGACCGATGATGCCGATGACGGCGCTTTTTTCCTCGATCCGCGCGCCAAGCTGCGCGGCGGCATCGGTGGCCGGGCTGTTCTCGTGCATGCGGCAGGCTCTTTCGGCGCTACGGACGGGACCGTTGAACCTCTAGCCGCCCCGCGCGCGCCGCACAATCTGCGCGGCCATCAGGCCGATCACGACTCGACGCTCAGGGGAAACACCGCCGTCTGGAGCAGCCCCGGCCGGATATTGCGCAGGGTCAGCGTGCCGCCGTGGCGCATGATGATCTCATGGGCGATGGCGAGGCCGAGGCCGGCGCCGGGGGTCGGCGCGGTGCGCGCGGGATCGATGCGGAAGAACGGCTCGAACACGCGCGGCAGCAGCGCCTCGGGAATGCCCGGACCCCGGTCCTCGATCTCGATGATGGCGCGCGTCTGGTCGGCATGCAGGCGCAGCGTGGCGCCCCGACCATGGGTGGCGGCATTGATGATCAGGTTGCGCAAGGCGCGCCGCAGCGCGAGCGGACGGCCCATGATGGTCGCCGGCGCCAGCACGCCGCACTGCACCTGCACGCCGAGCACGCCCAGTTCGGTGGCGACCTCGGCCACCAGCGCGTCGAGCCGCACCGGCTCGCCCCCACCGCCGGCCACTTCCTCGCGCACCAGACGGATCGCGCTGTCGGCGATCCGGTCCAGCTCGTCGAGATCGGCCACCCAGGCGGCCCGCTCCTCGTCGGCCAGGAATTCGGCGCGCAGCCGCATCCGGGTCATCGGCGTGCGCAGGTCGTGACCGGCCGCCGCGACGAGGCGCATCCGGCTCTCCATCGCTTCCTTGAGCCGTGCCGAAAGACGGTTGATCGCCTGCGCGGCGGCCCGGACCTCGGTCGGGCCTTTCTCCTCCAGCGGCGCCAGCTCGCCATCCGGGCCGATGGCGGCGGCGGCGCTCTCCAGCAGGGCGAGCGGCTGGGTCAGGCGGCGCACGGCCGCGACGATGACCAGCGTGGTGCCGAGCGTGATGATGAGTATCCAGCCCACGAACACCCATTCATTGCCTTGGATCGGCGGCATCGGCATGGACATGACCAGCCAGCGGCCATCCGCCAGCTTGGCCGAGACGACCGGCCAGGGTTCCCCGTGCACATTGGCGACGCGCAGGCTGGTGACGACGCCGCGCCGCGCCAGCGCCCCGCCGATGCCCTCCGTCGGGCCGGGGATCGGTTCCCCCTCGACCGGCGCCAGCGCGATGCGGGCATTGCCGAGGTCCGGCATCGCCGCGGGAGAGCGCATGGCGAGGTCGATCATCAGCGCGATCTGCCCGGCCACGGCATCGTCGAATTCGCGGATCGGCGGCGGCGGCAGCAGCGCCAGCGAGAGCGCGGTGGCCAGCGCCACGACGGTCAGCACCGCCCCGACCAGCAGCGCGATCAGCCGGGTACGGATCGTGTTCATGGCGCCTCGACGTCCGAGCCCGGCGCCGCCTCCACCCGCGCGGCGAGCTGGTAGCCGCCATTGCGCAGGGTCTTGATGATCTGGAAATTGCCGGCATCGCCCAGCTTGCGGCGCAGCCGGCTGATCAGCACGTCGATCGAGCGGTCGAAGCCGCTGGAGCCGCGCCCCTGGGTGATGTCGAGCAGTTGCTCGCGCGAGAGCATCCGGCCCGGACGCTCGATGAAGGCGAGCAGCAGGTCGAATTCCGCGCCGGTGAAGATCAGTTCCTCGCCCTGCGCATCCCACACCCGGCGCAGCGTCGGGTCGGCGGTGAAGCCGGCGAAGCGCAGCCGCCCCGGCCGGGCCTCGCTGGCCGGCTCGTCGCGCAGATGGGTGCGGCGCAGCACCGCGCGGATGCGCGCCACCAGCTCGCGCGGGTTGAACGGCTTGCCGAGATAGTCGTCGGCCCCGATCTCCAGCCCGATGATGCGGTCGACATCCTCCTTCAGCGCGGTCAGAAGAATGATCGGGATATGCGACTGGGCGCGGAAGCTGCGGCACAGTTCGAGGCCGGAAGTATCGGGCAGCATGAGGTCGAGCACGATCAGGTCGAACCGGCCATTGGCGAGCTGGCGCTCCGCCTCGCGTCCGGTCTCCGCCAGGGTGACGCGGAAGGACTGGCCGGTCAGGTAGCGCCCGAGCAGCTTGCGGATCTCCTGATCGTCATCGACGACGAGGATATGGGGGCCGGTCTCGGCCTCGGCTTTGATCATGTCCGTCATGGTCCCCCTTTAGCCGGACGTGTCGCGGGTTGCCGAAGAATTTCGCAACCCAGCATTGCCAAGGCCGGGCTAGCAATATTCAGCCATAATATGGCCCCTTCGGACGACCACCAGCCACGTCCGGAACTACGCGAGCAACACTTTCTCCCTACATGTTGCGGCAACCCGAGGGCTTCGGCCGCACTGACGGAAGAATTATGTCGCGCATCAGGAAGATCATTCTCGTCATCCTCGCCGTCGCGGCGCTCGCCGCGGCGGGTGTCGGCGTGGCGCGCTATACGGCGCAGGATCCGACGGCGACGCTGCTCACCGCCACGGTAACGCGCGGCGACATCGAGGAGGCCGTGCTCGCCAGCGGCACGCTGAAACCGGTCAACCTGGTCGCCGTCGGTTCGCAGGCCTCCGGCCGCATCACCCGCGTGCTGGTCAAGCTCGGCGACACGGTGAAGGCCGGCGACCTGCTGGCCGAGATCGATTCCGTCACCCAGCTCAATTCGCTGCGCACCGCCGAGGCCTCGCTCGCCAATGTGCGCGCCCAGCTCGCCGAGAAGGAGGCGCTGCTCTACCGCGATCAGGCGATCCTGGCGCGCCAGCGGTCCATGGTGACGCAGAAAATCGTCTCGCAGGCCGATTTCGAGGCCGCCGATGCCGATGTGAAGGCGACGATGGCGCAGATCGACGCGCTGAAGGCCCAGATCATCGAGGCCCAGGTCGCGGTCGAGACCGCGCAGGCCAATCTCGGCTACACCCGCATCACCGCGCCCAGCGACGGCACCGTGCTCGCCATCGTCAGCCAGCAGGGCCAGACGGTGAATGCCAGCCAGTCCGCCCCGACCATCGTCGTGCTCGGCCAGCTCGACACCATGCTGGTGCGGGCGGAGATTTCCGAGGCCGATGTGGTGCGCGCGCAAGCGGGCCAGCCGGCCTGGTTCACCATTCTCGGCGACCGCGACCGGCGCTACGAGGCGGCGCTGATGTCCATCGAGCCGGCCCCGGAATCGATCAAGAGCGACGACAGCTTCAGCACCTCGACCAGCAGCAGCAGCAGTTCGTCGTCGAGTTCCTCCACCTCGTCCTCAGCGATCTACTACAACGGCATCCTCGAAGTGCCGAACCAGGACGGCAAGCTGCGCACCTATATGACGGCGGAGGTGCACATCGTCACCGGCGCCGCGAAGGGCGTGCTCACCATCCCCTCCATGGCGCTCGGCGCCCGCGATGCCGAGGGGCGGACCAGCGTGCGCGTGGTCACGCCCGACGGGCAGGTCGAGACCCGGCAGGTGGAGATCGGCCTCAACGACAAGACCATCGCGGAAGTCCGCGCCGGCCTGTCGGAAGGCGAGCGCGTGGTGACCGGCGATACCACCAGCACCGCCGGCGCCGTAAGCGGCGGCATGGGCGGCCCGCCGCCGATGGGCATGTGAGGGCGCCATGGCCGAACCCCTGATCGTCCTCGAAGGCCTGCGCCGCGATTTCCAGGCCGGCGAGGGCACGCTCACCGTGCTCAAGGACATCGACCTGACCATCGAGGCGGGCGAGATGGTGGCGATCGTCGGCGCCTCCGGCTCCGGCAAATCGACCCTGATGAACATTCTCGGCTGCCTCGACCGGCCGAGCGCGGGCCACTACCGCGTCGCCGGCAAGGAGACCTCCGAGCTGGACGCGGACGAGCTGGCGGCGCTGCGGCGCGAGCATTTCGGCTTCATCTTCCAGCGTTACCATCTGCTCTCCGAGCTGACCGCGCTGGGCAATGTCGAGATGCCGGCCATCTATGCCGGCTGGAGCGCGCGGGACCGGCAGGCGCGCGCGGCCGCCCTGCTCGGCCGGCTCGGCATGGGCGATCGGCTGCGGCACCGTCCCGGCCAGCTCTCCGGCGGCCAGCAGCAGCGCGTCTCGATCGCCCGCGCCCTGATGAACGGGGCGGAGGTGATCCTCGCCGACGAGCCGACCGGCGCGCTGGACCGGCAGAGCGGCGAGGAGGTGCTGAAGATCCTCGGCGAGCTGAACGCCGAAGGCCGCACCGTCATCATCGTCACCCATGACATGAATGTCGCCGCCCGCGCCGGGCGGATCATCGAGCTGAGCGACGGGCTGGTCGTGGCCGACCGGCGGACCGAGCAAGCCACGCCCGAGCAAGCCGCCCCAGCGCCCGCCGCCGCCGCGCCGGCCGATCACCCGCCGGATTCCGCCCCGCAGCCCGCACCGGCACGGATCGCCCGCGCCGCGCCCTCCTCCTGGCACAGCGGGCTGGACCAGTTCGGCGAGGCGTTCCGCATGGCGCTGCGCTCGATGAACGCGCATCGCCTGCGCACCGGCCTGACCATGCTCGGCATCGTCATCGGCATCGCCTCGGTGGTGTGCGTGGTGGCGCTGGGCGAAGGCTCAAGGCAGAAGGTGCTGTCCAATATTTCCGGGCTCGGCACCAACACGATCGAGATTTTCGCCGGCAAGGATTTCGGCGACACCCGCTCGGGCAAGATCACCACGCTGGTGGTGGCGGATGCGCGCGAACTCGCCCGCCAGCCCTATGTCGCGGCCGCCACGCCCACGGTCTCCACCTCCAGCACCGTCCGCTTCGGCGCCAAGGAGGCGAGCGCGCTGGTGAACGGGGTGAGCGAGCAATATTTCGCCGCCAAGGGCACCAAGCTCGCCTCCGGCCGCTTCTTCGACGCGACGGACGTGGCAAACCGGGCGCTCGAGGTGGTGGTCGACGAGAACACCCGCAAGGCCCTGTTCGACGAGGTCGGCCTGTCGGCGCTCGGCCAAGTGATCTTCATCGGCAGCGTGCCCGCCCGCGTCATCGGAGTGACGCAGACCCAGCAGGGCGGCTTCGGCTCGAGCCAGAACCTGTCGCTCTATCTGCCCTATACGACGGTGCAGACGCGCTTTCTCGGCAGCACCTCGCTACGCTCGATCACGCTCAAGGTGCATGACGAGGTGGAGAGCGCCTATGCCGAGCAGGCGGTGACGGCCTTCCTCACCCAGCGCCACGGCACCAAGGACTTCTTCATCATCAACACCGACGACATCCGCCGGACCATCACCAGCACCACGCAGGCGCTGACCCTGCTGATCGCCGCCATCGCCGTCATCTCGCTCGTGGTCGGCGGCATCGGCGTGATGAACATCATGCTGGTCTCGGTCTCCGAGCGGGTCGGCGAGATCGGCGTGCGCATGGCGGTCGGCGCGCGGCAGAACAACATTCTGCAGCAGTTCCTCACCGAGGCGGTGATGGTGTGCCTGCTCGGGGGCATGCTCGGCATCGCGCTGGCGCTCGGCTTCGGCTTCGCCTTCAACCTGGTCGCCGGCTCGATGTTCAGCCTGATCTATTCATCCACCTCGATCATCGCCGCGGTGGCCTGTTCGAGCCTGATCGGCATCGTCTTCGGCTTCCTGCCGGCGCGCAGCGCCTCCAAGCTCGATCCGGTGGTGGCGCTGGCGCGGGATTAAACCTCAATAGATCGGGAAGCGGGCGCACAGCGCGCGCACCTCGTCCTGCAGGCGCGCCAGCAGAGCCCCGTGCTGCGGCGCGCGGCAGATTGCCGCGATCCAGCCGGCGATGGTGGCGAACTCATCCGGGCCGAAGCCGCGCGCGGTGCCGGCATTGGCGGAGAGCCGCAGCCCCGAGGGCGCCTCGGGCGGGCGGGCATCGAAGGGAATGAGGTTCTTGTTGACCGCCAGCCCGGCCTTTTCCAGCGCCTTGGCCGCGACATCGCCGGTGACGCCGAGCGGCGACAGGTCCACCAGCATCAACCCGCAATCGGTGCCGCCGCCGACGATGCGCAGCCCGGCCTCGGCCAGATGCGCGGCAAGCGTCCGCGCATTGTCCAGCACCGCCCGGTTATAGGCGGCGAATTCCGGCCGCAGCGCCTCGCCGAAACAGGCCGCCTTGCCGGCCACCGCATGCATCATCACCGAGCCCTGAACGCCCGGGAAGATGCCGTAATTGATCCGGTCGCTGAGCGCGGGATCGTTCCACAGCACCAGCCCGCCGCGCGCGCCGCGCAGCGATTTGTAGGTGGTCGAGGTCACCACATGGGCGTGCGGCACCGGGTCGGGATAGAGACCCGTCGCCACCAGCCCGGCGAAATGCGCCATGTCGACCATGAACAGCGCGCCCACCTCGTCGGCAATGGCGCGCATGCCCTTGAAATCCAGCGCGAAGGGATAGGCCGAGCCGCCGGCGACGATCATCTTCGGCCGATGGTCCAGCGCGAGCTGGCGCAGCGCGTCGAGCTCGATGCGCTCGGTCTCCCGGCTCACCCCATAGCGCACGATGGTGTAGTCGCGCCCGGTCAGCGTCGCCGGATGGCCATGGCTGATATGCCCGCCCGCCGCCGTGTCCATCGACAGGATGGTGTCGCCGAGCTTGAGCAGGCCGAGGAACACGCCGGCATTGGCGTTGGAGCCGGAATGCGGCTGCACATTGGCGAAGCGACAGCCGAACAGGCGCGTGGCCCGCTCCACCGCCAGCGCCTCGATGGCGTCGGCATATTCGGCCCCGCCATAATAGCGCGCGTAGGGCAGGCCCTCGACCGTCTTGTTGGTCAGCACCGAGCCCTGCGCCTCCAGCACCAGGCGGGAGACGATGTTCTCGGAGGCGATCAGCTCGATCCCCTCCTGCTGGCGCGTGAGTTCGCCGCGCAAGGCGCGCGCGAGTTCCGGGTCGGCGTCGAGGCCGTCGGTGAAATAGCCGGCGTGGAGCGTGGACATGAGGCGACCTTGTGCGGCGGGACCCGCGACCTTCCTACACCGGTACCGGCAGCTCGGCGAGTTCACGCCGCACGGGCGTCATGTGCCAGCCGGCCTCGTGGCGCTTCCAGTATTCCTCGCGCAGCAGGGCGGAGATCGGCCCCGGCCGGTCATTGCCGAGAATGCGCACGCCGGACGCCGTGCCGACCCGCGCGACCGGCATCACGCCGCCAGCGGTGGTGGCGGCGAACACCTCGTCGGCGTTCTCCAGCATCTCGCGGGTGACGGGAGCGATCGCCGCCTCGATGCCGAGCTCGGCGCAGATCTCCAGCACCGAGCGGCGGGTGATGCCCTGCAGGCTGCCGCGATCCGGCGTCACGATCCGTCCGTCCTGGACGATGAACACGTTGAAGCCCGGCCCCTCGGTGACGAAACCCTCGGCGTCGCACAGCACCGAGGTGTCGTAATGATTCGTGTGCGCCTCCAGCACGCTGGTGGTGAGGTCGGCCCACTGGAAGTTCTTCACCGTGGGATCGACGCTGGCATCGGGGATGCGCGGATTGGAGGCGATCATCAGATGCGCGCCGCGCGCCTGCACCTCGGGCGGGATCACGTCGATCCACGGCGCGGCATAGGCCATGAAATGATTGTCGCAATCGGCCGGGCGGCGCGAGCCGCGCACCCGCGGGCGCCCGCGCAGCGTCATCATCGACACATAGGCGTCGTCGAGCCCGGTCAGCGCGACGCAGCGGTGCAGCACCGCCTCCATCTGCTCCCGGCTCTCCGCCGGGGCGAGCTGGCGCGCGGCCATGGCACGGTGGAAACGGTCGAGATGGTCGGCGAGGCGGAAGAAGCCGCCGCGATAGACGTGCACCACGTCATAGACCACGTCGGAGCGGCTGAAACCCCAGTCGGTGAGCGGCACCGCCGCCTCGGCAAGGGGAACGAAGCGGCCGCGCACATAGGCGGCGCCTTCGCTGAAATCGGGTTCGCTCACGGCTCGGCCTCCTTGCTGCACTGCACAAGCATGGCAGCAGCAGGGGGGCGGTTTCAAGAGCCGGCTTCAGGATTCGGGGTTCGACCAAAGACGGGCGGGCGCGGCTCCCGCCCGATCAGCTTCGCTTGCCGGTCAGCCAGGAGATCAGCGGGCTCGCCGGCTCGGCCGACTTCGGCATCGACTCGACCACGATCACCTCACTCACCTCGCCCTTCTTGAAGGCGGCGAGGAAGGCGTCGTAATCGGCCAGCGAGATGCAGCCATTGGAATCGCCGCGCGGGCCGAGCAGATAGGGATGCAGCAGGAAGCCGTTGCGGCCATACATCTTGCCATCGCCGACCGGGGTCATGCGCACCGCCTCGGTGCCGTGGAACAGCGCCTCGCGCATGCGCAGCTTGTAGCGGTTGGGCGGGGTCGGGCCGTACATCTTCACATGCACGTAGCGCGCATCGTCGAACTTGTCGCCATAGCCCGAATGCGCCTCCAGCTTCTTGCCGTTCGGCAGATAGAGCTTCTTGGCGCGGATGTCGTAAATGGCGAAGCGGTCCTCGGCCGAGGGGTAGCGCAGCTCGTCCCGGACCTGCGGCTGGGTGTCGGCCGGCGTCTCAGGCGCGGCCTCAGGCGCCGATTCGGGCGCCTCGTCCTCGGGCATCGAGGGCGGCAGCATGGCGACCTGCGCCGGCGGGCCGGGCTTCTTCGGCGGCAGCGGCGCGAGGCTGAAGCTTTGTTCGGGCTCGTCGCCCGGCGTCATGCGGCCGGAAAATAGCGGGTTGGCCGGCGGCAGCGGCACGGTGACGACGGTCTCGACCGTCGGCTCGTCCTCCGGCGCGGGCACCGGGGCCACGGCGAGCAGGGACGGACGCACCGGCATGATGGCGGGCCGGAACAGCCAGCCTTCGGATTGCGGGATCTGGCCGGACGAATAGAAATTGCTGATGTCGGTCACCGTGTGAACCGGCGCCACCACCGGCACATCCTCGACCGCGACGGCGAAGGGGGCGGGCGCGGCCGGCTGCATCCGCAGCTCGGGCTCGACGCGCGCAGCATCGGCCTGAGTCGGCACGAACACGTTGGACACCCAGGCCGCCGCCACCGCCACCGCGATGAAACTGGCAGAGCCGAGGATGAAGGTTCCGACAAGCCGCATCAGGCGTCTCTACTCACATGGCGATACAGGCGACGAGCAGGCCCGGCCCAGGTCACGCCTGGACTGTACAGGTCATCCACGGTCGCGAACAGCCCCCGCCCGTGTCGGTCATCGACCTTGCGGGAAGCTGATCACGCCAAGGCTAGAACTGTTTGGGTAATATTTCATTAATGCCCCAGCGGCAATGCCGCGCCGACTACCGCCGGCCGAAGTTGGCTGCCATGCGCGACACGCGCAGCTTGGCGGCTCACCGCCGCAAAGCTCTCACCGTCCGGCCCTGCGCCCGCCACAACTGGCGCGGCACGCCGCCGGGAAGGCGGAATTGCCGATACGCCCCATCGCCGGCGCCATCGCCACAGCCGCCGTGCCTTTCTCTGGCGGCGGCGCGATCCGATCCCATATCAGCGCAAGGCAGGCCCCAAGGGCATGCCCAGGAGAACCTCATGACGAAATCTGACCCCCGCGCCTGGATGTGGTCGGACGCGATCGAGATGCTCAATCGCGCCGAGCGGATGCACCGCGAGATGTTCCAGCCGGCCCGGCTGGCGGAAGCCCCGGCGCGCCAGCGCGTGCCCTGCTGGGAGCCACCGGTCGATGTGCTGGAGACCGAGCGCGAACTGATCGTGCTGGCGGCGCTGCCCGGCGTCGATCCCGAGCGCATGACCGCGACCATCCAGAACGGCGTGCTCACCATTGCCGGCGAGCGCATCCTTCCCGCCGAATTCCACCGCGCCACCATTCACCGCATGGAGCTGCCGCAGGGCCGCTTCGAGCGCCATCTGGCCCTGCCGGCCGGCCGCTACGAGGTGGCCCGCCCGCGCGTGGTCAATGGCTGCCTCGCCATCGTGCTGCGCAAGGTTTGAGGGGGAACACGACATGACACATCCCGATTTTGATCGTTTCGCCCCGCTCCGCATGGCCGATGCCGGCGGCACGGCGGGTGACATCCCCCCGGCGAATAATGGCGGCGCCGGCCTCAGCGTGCCGGCCGACCAGCTCATCATCCTGCCGGTGCGCAGCGTCGTGCTGTTTCCCGGCGTGGTGATGCCGGTCGCCATTGCCCGCCCCTCCTCCATCGCCGCCGCCCAGCAGGCCGCGCGCGAGGGCCGGCCGGTCGGCATTCTCATGCAGCGCGACGCCGCGACCGACGAGCCCGGCCCGACCGACCTGCACCGCATGGGCGTGGTCGCCAACATACTGCGCTATGTGACGGCGCCGGACGGCACGCATCACCTCGTCTGCCAGGGCGAGCAGCGTTTCCGCGTCGACGAGTTCGCCCGCGAGAAGCCCTTCATCACCGCCCGCGTCACCCGCATCGACGAGGCGGTGGAGCCCACCTCGGAGATCGAGGCGCGCTTCGTCCATCTCCAGAGCCAGGCCGCCGAGGCGCTGGAACTGCTGCCGCAGGTGCCGCCGGAACTGATGGCCGCCGTGCGCGGCGCCAATTCCCCGGCCGGTCTTGCCGACCTCGTGGCCGCCTATCTCGACATCTCGCCGGACGAGAAGCAGGAACTGCTGGAGACGGTCGACATCGTCTCGCGCATGAACAAGGTCTCGCGCCTGCTGGCGCACCGTATCGAGGTGCTCAGGCTGTCGCAGGAGATCGGCAAGCAGACCCGCGCCTCGCTGGACGAGCGCCAGCGCGAGGTGCTGCTGCGCGAGCAGATGGCGGCGATCCAGAAGCAGCTCGGCGAGGATGACGGCAATTCGCAGGAGATCGCCGATCTGGAAGCGGCGATCGCGGAAGCCGGCATGCCGGCCGATGTCGAGCAGATGGCCCGCAAGGAACTGGGCCGGCTGCGCCGCATGCCGGATGCCGGGGCCGAGCACGGCATGATCCGCACCTATCTCGACTGGCTGATCGCCCTGCCGTGGAAGCTGCCGGAGACGGCGCCGATCGACATCGCGGAAGCCCGCAAGGTGCTCGACGCCGACCATTTCGGCCTCGACAAGATCAAGCGCCGCATCGTCGAATATCTCGCCGTGCGCAAGCTCGCGCCCAACGGCAAGGCGCCGATCCTGTGCTTCGCCGGCCCGCCCGGCGTCGGCAAGACCTCGCTCGGCCAGTCCATCGCCCGCGCCATGGGCCGCAAATTCGTGCGCGTCTCGCTTGGCGGCGTGCATGACGAGGCGGAGATCCGCGGCCACCGGCGCACCTATGTCGGCGCGCTGCCCGGCAACATCATCCAGGGCATCCGCAAGGCCGGCACGCGCGACTGCGTGATGATGCTGGACGAGATCGATAAGATGGGTTCCGGCGTTCACGGCGACCCCTCGGCCGCCATGCTGGAAGTACTCGATCCCGAGCAGAACGGCACCTTCCGCGACAATTATCTCGGCCTGCCCTTCGACCTCTCGCGCGTCGTCTTCATCGCCACCGCCAACATGCTGGACACCATTCCCGGCCCCTTACGCGACCGCATGGAGATCATCACCCTGTCGGGCTACACCGACAGCGAGAAGCTGGAGATCGCCAAGCGTTACCTCGTGCGCCGGCAGCTCGAGGCGAACGGCGTCAGCCCCGAGCAGGTGGAGATCGACGACGACGCGCTCGCCGCCCTGATCCGCGCCTATACGCGGGAAGCGGGCGTGCGCAACCTGGAGCGCGAGGTCGGGCGTGTGGTGCGCCATGTCGCGGTCGACATCGCCGAGGGCACGGCGACGCAGGCGCACATCACCGCCGCCACCCTGCCCGATCTGATCGGCCCGCCGGTCTTCGAGGACGAGGTGGCGCTGCGCGTCTCCGTGCCAGGCGTCGCCACCGGCCTTGCCTGGACATCGGTCGGCGGCGACATCCTGTTCATCGAGGCGACCAAGATTCCCGGTCGCGGCGGGCTGATCCTCACCGGCCAGCTCGGCGACGTGATGAAGGAAAGCGCGCAGGCGGCGATGAGCCTGGTGAAAAGCCGGGCCGCCGAATTCGGCATCGACCCGGCGGTGTTCGCCAGCAACGACGTGCATGTGCATGTCCCGGCCGGCGCCACCCCGAAGGACGGGCCGAGCGCGGGCGTCGCCATGGTCACGGCGCTGGTCTCGCTGCTGTCCGGCCGCACCGTGCGCAAGGACACGGCGATGACCGGGGAAATCTCGCTGCGCGGTCTCGTCCTGCCGGTCGGCGGCATCAAGGAGAAGGTGGTGGCGGCGGCGCGTGCCGGTCTCTCCCGCGTCATGCTGCCGGCCCGCAACCGGCGCGACTATGACGACATCCCCACGGACGCCCGCGACCGGCTGGAGTTCGTCTGGCTGGAGAAGGTGGACGACGCCATCGCCAATGCGCTGGAGCCGGCGGCGGACGCCACGGCCGGCGAGGCCGCGCCACTGCGCGCGGCAGGCTGAGCGGGCGCCGCGGGCCGGATGACGGCGGCGCCGTTACCGGCTACAGCCTAGAGGCCGGCGCGTCTCGCCGCCGGCCTATCCGGGTTGCCGCATGTCCAGCTTCTGGTCGACCTACTGGCCGCACATCTTCCTCGTCGTCTCCACCGTGATCGGCCTTGTCGCGGCGATCCATGCCGCCATGACCAAGGACGATGTGCGCGCCGCCATCGGCTGGGTCGGCGTCATCCTGCTCTCGCCGGTGATCGGCGCCTTCCTCTATCTGGTCGCCGGCATCAACCGGATCCGCCAGAGCGCGGCCGGGCGGCGGCGCGCCAGCCAGCAGCGGCGCCAGCATCACGCGCGCCCGCCGATCGCCATCACCCTGTCGCCCAACCTCTCGGCGATGAAGCGGCTCGGCGACCGGGTGAGCGCCTTCCCGCTGACCACCGGCAACGCCGTGCGCCTGCTCGACAGCGGCGACGAGGCCTACCCGGACATGCTGGCGGCGATCCGCACCGCCCGGCGCCACATCGCCATGTCCACCTACATCTTCGACAATGACCCGGTGGGCGCGGAATTCGCCGAGGCGCTGATCGCCGCGCAGCGCCGCGGCGTCGTGGTGCGGGTGCTGATCGACGCCATCGGCGCGCGCTATTCGCGCCCCTCCATCGTCGGCCGGCTGCGCCAGGGCGGCGTGGTCAACGCGCTGTTCATGGGCAATCTCATCGGCCTGCGCCTGCCCTATGCCAATCTGCGCAGCCACCGGAAGATGCTGATCGTCGACGGCGATCTCGCCTTCACCGGCGGCATGAACATCCGCGCCCAGTTCACCCGCCGCTACGGCGCCGACGACCCGGCCCGCGACACGCATTTCCGCGTCGAGGGTCCGGCGGTCGAGCAATTACTCACCGTGTTCTGCCAGGACTGGTCCTTCACCACCGGCGAGGTGCTGGAGGGCCCGGCCTGGGACGAGGCGCCGGAGAGCCCGCCGCGCGGCGAGGTGGCGGTGCGCCTCGTGCCCTCGGGCCCCGATCGCAACATCGCCTGCGCTCACAGCATGATCATGGGCGCGCTCGCCATGGCGCAGAGCCGGGTGCGGATCTGCTCGCCCTATTTCCTGCCCGACCAGCAGCTCATCGGCGCGCTGGTGGTGGCCGGGCGGCGCGGCGTGGAGGTGGATATCGTCATCCCCGCCGCGAATAATCTGAAGCTGGTCGACTACGCCATGACCGCCCAGCTCGACCAGGTGCTGGAAGGCGAGTGCCGGGTCTGGCGCGCCGGCGGCATGTTCGACCATTCCAAGCTGATGGCGGTGGATGGGAGCTGGGCCTATGTCGGCTCGTCCAATCTCGATCCGCGCAGCCTCAGGCTGAATTTCGAGCTTGATCTCGAACTCTACCACAGCGCCATTGCCGGGGCGGTGGAGGCGCGGATCGGCGCGATGATGGGCGCGGGCGCGCCCGAGACGCTGGAGAGCCTGAAGGCCCGGCCTTTCCTCACGCGGCTGCGCAACCGCGCCATCTGGCTCGCCTCGCCCTATCTGTAAGCGCCGGCGGGGCCGGCTTGCCCCCCTCCCGCGCGCTCCCTGTCCGGCTCCAGCCCCCGCGCAATTCCACGCATCGCGCCGCGCAAACAAAAAACCAGCCCCGAGGGGCTGGCTTGAGGGGGAGACGGCAAAGCGTTCCGAAAGCGTGAAACTTATAGAAGCCCAGCGTTTCGCGAGCCTGTCATCTCGGGAGCTTGGCCGGCGCCTGCCGGGGCAGGCACCGGAAACAATGCCGTAAAGCGATGCCGGAAAACCGGGCCCGGGGCTCTCGCCCGCGGGCCCGGCTCAGGCGATCACGCAGCCGCGGCGGCCTTGGTGGGCACTTCCGAGACCGTCTTCAGGATCTGCGAGGCGATCGCATAGGGGTCGCCCTGGGAGTTCGGGCGGCGATCCTCGAGATAGCCCTTGTAGTCGTTGCGCACGAAGCTGTGCGGAACGCGGATCGAGGCGCCACGATCAGCCACGCCGTAGGAGAACTTGTTCCACGGGGCGGTCTCGTGCTTGCCGGTCAGGCGCAGATGGTTGTCCGGGCCATAGACGGCGATGTGGTCGTCGAGGTTCTTCTCGAAGGCCGCCATGAGCGCCTCGAAATATTCCTTGCCGCCCACTTCACGCATGTACTTCGTGGAGAAGTTGGCATGCATGCCCGAGCCGTTCCAATCGGTGTCGCCGAGCGGCTTGCAGTGGAACTCGATGTCCACGCCATACTGTTCGGTCAGGCGGAGCAGCAGGTAGCGGGCCATCCACACTTCGTCAGCAGCCCGCTTGGAGCCCTTGCCGAAAATCTGGAATTCCCACTGGCCCTTCGCGACTTCCGCGTTGATGCCTTCATGGTTGATGCCGGCTTCGAGGCAGAGCTCAAGATGCTCTTCCACGATCTCGCGGGCGACGTCGCCGACATTCTTGAAGCCGACGCCGGTGTAATACGGGCCCTGCGGCGCGGGATAGCCATGCTCGGGGAAGCCGAGCGGACGGCCGTCCTTGTAGAAGAAGTATTCCTGCTCGAAGCCGAACCAGGCGCCTTCATCGTCCAGGATGGTGGCACGGGCATTGGTGGCATGCGGGGTGACGCCATCCGGCATCATCACTTCGCACATCACCAGCGCGCCGTTCTTGCGGGCCGGATCCGGGTAGATCGCAACCGGCTTCAGCACGCAGTCGGAGCTACGGCCCTCGGCCTGCATGGTGGACGAGCCGTCGAAGCCCCAGAGCGGGAGTTCCTCGAGCGACGGGAAGTGGTCGAATTCCTTGATCTGCGTCTTGCCGCGCAGATTCGGCGTCGGCTTGTAGCCGTCGAGCCAAATGTACTCGAGTTTGTACTTCGTCATTGCGTATCTCTCACAAGCTAAGACCGGTGCCGCAGGCCCCCCGGTCGCTTCGCCGGCCGCGCGAGAAGTCGGTCGACCGCCAACGGCTGCAAAAGCACAAGCAGGAGCCGTGCCAACTGGCGCCGAAAGGCGCTGTGCGCGCCCTCCTCACGCGGGATGTGAACGAAGCGCGACACCCTGCCGCCGCCCCGAAAGGCGGGCGGCACCCCCGGCCGCGCGTCAGGCCCGTGCCGGCCTGTCCTTACGCAAGGCAGCCCCGCAAAAGCCGCGGCAACTAAAGTGCCGGCATCGCCGTTAACGCCGGGAGGGCTAAGGCTCGTTCGGCACTGCACAATTTCTGATCTTCTTGTGATCGTAAAATGTGCATTTTGCACCAACGCCATGCGGAACGTGCTAGATTGCCGTCAACGGCTGATGCGGGAACGCGCAGCCCATCAAGGAGAAACAGAATGAGTGCCAGCGTCCATCGCGAAAGCGCGACGATCTACCAGTTCCCGGTCGGTGGCCGGGCGAATGCGGCGAACCCGCGTCTCGACGACAAGGCCCGGCGCGAAGCCGCCGCCCAGCTCCCCGCCATCTCGTTCGGCAGCTGGTATCATGAAGAAGCCATCAAAGAGGATACGGGGCGCAAGAACTGACAGCGGCCATCATCGGGATGATGACCATGTCACGCGCTCCGCGCTCCAAGCACGACGTTTCCAGAGGGCCGGCGATCTAGCGTCCGGCCCTCTTTGTTTCTGCGCCGCATTCAGGCGTTGCCGGGCCGCCCGCCCTCAGCCGAAGATCGACCAGCCCATGCGCTGCGTCAGCATTTCCAGCGCGATGCGCCCGAGATGGGAATTGCCGCTGGCATCCAGCCCCGGCGACCACACCGCGATCGACGCCTTGCGCGGCGCCACCGCCAGAATACCCCCGCCCACCCCGCTCTTGCCCGGCAGGCCGACGCGATAGGCGAATTCGCCCGAGCCGTCATAATGGCCGCAGGTCAGCATCACCGCATTGATGCGCCGCGCCCGCTCCGGCGACACCACCGAAAAGCCGGTCGACGGGTTGCGCCCGCCATGCATCAGGAACCGCCCGGCCATGGCCAGCTGCCGGCAGGTCATGGCGATCGCGCAATGGTGGAAATAGACCCCCAGCGTGTAATCGACCGGGTTCTCCAGCACGTCGAACGCCATCATGTAATTGGCCAGCGCCCGGTTGCGGAAGCCGGTGCGCTGCTCGGAGGCCGCCACCTTCTCGTCGATCGAGATGTTCGGGTCCTCGGCGATGAACTGGAGGAAGCGCAGGATCTCGCCCAGCGCCTCGCGCGGCTGGTGGCCGGACAGGATCGCGTCGGTGACGGCGATGGCGCCGGCATTGATGAACGGGTTGCGCGGAATGCCGTGCTCGGCCTCCAGCTGCACGATCGAGTTGAACGCGCTGCCGGAGGGCTCGCGCCCGACCCGGCGCCACAGCCGGTCGCCGATCTTGCCCAGCGCCAGCGTCAGGGTGAACACCTTTGAGATGCTCTGGATCGAGAACGCCATGTCGCAATCGCCGGCGGCGGCGACATGGCCCTCCGCATCCACCACGGCAATGCCGAAGGCGCCGGGATCGACATTGGCAAGTTCGGGAATATAGGTCGCCACCTCGCCGCGATCGGGGCGGGCACGCATTTCCTCGGCGATGTCACGAACGGTCTGGTCGAGGTCGGGCACGGCGGGGGGATTCCTCGGCAGGGAACGGGGCGGGGGATGGGACAGGGACGTCCGATGTCAGCTCGCCCTTGCAATAGCCAAGCCGCGCTGCAACCGCCACCCCGCGCCGTCAGCGCGAGGCGCCTGGCGGCACGGCCGGAGGCATGCCCGATGGATGGCCTCACCCGCACACACTGGCCTGATGCTCCACCTCACTGCACTGACGATCCGCCACCCCGGCGGGGGAAAAAGCCCTGTGTCAGGGCATCGTCAGGCGGCGCACCGCGTCCTGCCAACCGGCCAGCTTGGTGGTCCGGGTTTCCGGCGCCATGCTCGGCATGAAGCGCCGGTCGAGCCGCCAGCTATCGGCGAACCGCTCCGGCGCCGGCAGGATTCCCGCTTGAAAACCAGCGAGATAGGCCGCGCCGAGGGCCGTCGTCTCGCGCACCACCGGCCGGTCGACCGGCGCGGCGAGCAGGTCGGAGAGGCGTTGCATGGCCAGATTCGAGGCCGCCATGCCGCCATCGACGCGCAGCACAGTGGCCCGCGCCGCCGCCTTGCCGGACGCCTGTTTCCAGTCCGCCCGCATCGCCTCCAGGAGGTCAGATGTCTGATAACAAACACTTTCCAGCGCCGCGAGGGCGAATTCCGCTCGCGTGGTGGCGCGCGTCAGGCCGAACAGCGCGCCGCGCACATCCGGGTTCCAATGCGGCGCGCCGAGGCCGACAAAGGCCGGCACGAGATAGATCTGCTGGGCGGGATCCGCCGTCTCGGCGAGCGCCTCGCTCTCCGCCGAGGTGCCGATAATGCCCAGCCCGTCGCGCAGCCACTGCACCGCGGCGCCGGCAACAAAGATAGATCCTTCAAGGGCATATGTGCGCTTGCCGGCGAGTTGATAGGCGATCGTGGTGAGCAGCCGGTTGGACGAGGCGACCGGCGTGTCGCCGGTATTGAGCAAGACGAAGCAGCCCGTGCCATAGGTAGACTTGATCATGCCCGGCAGGAAGCAGGCCTGCCCGACGGTCGCCGCCTGCTGGTCGCCGGCCATGCCGCCAATGGCGATGGCGCCGCCGAAGAATTCCGGCTTGGTGGTCCCGAAGGCGGCGGCGGAATCCTTCACCTCCGGCAGGATCGAGCGCGGCACCCGCAGGAGCGCCAGCATGTCCTCGTCCCATTCGCCGGTGCGGATGTTGAACAGCAGGGTGCGCGCCGCATTGGTGGCATCCGTCGCGTGGACCTCGCCGCCCGTGAGTTTCCACAGAATCCAGGAATCCACAGTGCCGAAAGCGAGTTCGCCCCGCTCGGCGCGGGCGCGGGCGCCGGGGACGTGATCGAGAATCCAGCTGATCTTGGTGCCGGAGAAATAAGGATCGAGAATGAGGCCGGTGCGCTCGCTCACCAAGGGTTCATGCCCCTCGGCGCGCAGCCTGGCGCACAGCTCGGCGGTGCGCCGGTCCTGCCAGACAATGGCCCGGTAGATCGCGGTTCCGGTGCGGCGATCCCACACCACGGTGGTCTCACGCTGGTTGGTGATGCCGATGGAGGCGATGTCGGCGGCGGTGGCGCCGGCCTTGGCGATGGCCTCGCGGCAGGTGGCGAGAGTGGTCTGCCACAGATCCTCCGCCTCATGCTCGACCCAGCCAGAGGCCGGAAAATGCTGAGGAAATTCCTGCTGCGCCATGGCGGCAGGGGAGGTGTCGGGCCGGAACAGGATGGCACGGGAGGAAGTCGTGCCCTGGTCAATGGCGAGGAGATAGGAACTCATGACGGCGTCTCACCTCGAAGGCTGCGGGCACTTCAGCCCAGCCACCACGTGCCATGATCGAAGGGAAAAGTCTTCCCGCAGCACAAGACGCCGCCCTCCCCCGCGTGGGGAGAGGGCGGAATCGGGCTGTTGCGGGATCAGTTCTTGTTCGGCGGGGTTGCCGGCCAGGACTTGATGAGGGCGTCGTAGTCGATGGTCTCGCCCTTGGGCTTTTCGTTGGCGAGCTTGGGCTGGGGGGCGAGGTTGCCTTCCTTCTTGGCGAGCTCGACCCAGTACTCCATCGGCTTCTTGGCGTTCAGCTTCGGGCCGCACTCGCCCTGCACGCCGGAACGCTCCAGGCGCTCCATCACCGAGTCCTGCGCCGCCGCGAGGGCGTCCATCGCCGCCTGCGGGGTCTTGGCGCCGGAGGAGGCGTCACCGATGTTCTGCCACCACAGCTGCGCCAGCTTCGGGTAATCCGGCACGTTCGAGCCGGTCGGCGACCACTGCACGCGGGCCGGCGAGCGGTAGAACTCGACGAGGCCGCCGAGCTTGGGCGCCCGTTCGGTCATCGCCGGCGACCAGATGTCGCTCTCGCGGATGAAGGTCAGGCCCACCATGCTCTTCTTCAGCGACACGGTCTTCGACGTCACGAACTGGGCGTAGAGCCAGGCCGCCTTGCGCCGGTCCACCGGGGTGGACTTCAAGAGCGTCCAGGAACCGACGTCCTGGTAGCCCAGCTTCATGCCGTCCTTCCAGTAGGCGCCCTTCGGCGACGGGGCCATGCGCCACTTCGGCGTGCCGTCGGCGTTCATCACCGGAAGGCCGGGCTTCACCATGTCGGCGGTGAAGGCAGTGTACCAGAACATCTGCTGGGCGATGGTGCCCTGCGCCGGCACCGGGCCGGCCTCGGAGAAGGTCATGCCGAGCGCCTGCGGCGGCGTGTATTTCTTCAGCCACTCGATATACTTGACGATCGAATAGACCGCCGCCGGGCCGTTGGTGTCGCCACCGCGCTC
Source organism: Ancylobacter radicis (assembly GCF_018449475.1). Taxonomy (GTDB): domain Bacteria; phylum Pseudomonadota; class Alphaproteobacteria; order Rhizobiales; family Xanthobacteraceae; genus Ancylobacter; species Ancylobacter radicis. Next base: position 434,060 of record NZ_JAHCQH010000015.1, read on the forward strand.
CACCGAGGAGCCGGTCGGGCGGCAGCCTTCCATGCGGATGCCCCATTCGTCGACCGGCTTGCCGTTCGGCAGGCCGCGATCGCCATTGCCGGCCATGGACAGCCACGCATCGGTGAAGCGCCAGCCGAGCGAGGGATCCTTCTTGCCATAGTCCATGTTGCCATAGACCTTGACGCCGTCGATCTCCTTCACATCGTTGGTGAAGAAGTCGGCGATGTCCTCATAGGCCGACCAGTTCACCGGCACGCCGAGATCATAGCCGTACTTGGCCTTGAAGCGGGCCTTGTAGTCCGGGTTGGTGAACCAGTCGTAGCGGAACCAGTAGAGGTTGGCGAACTGCTGGTCGGGCAGCTGGTAGAGCTTGCCGTCCGGCGCGGTGGTAAAGGACAGACCAATGAAGTCCTTGAGGTCGAGCGTCGGGGAGGTGACGTCCTTGCCCTCGGCGGCCATCCAGTCGGTCAGCGGCACGGCCTGCTTGTAGCGGAAATGCGTGCCGATGAGGTCGGAATCGTTCACCCACGCATCGTAGATGTTCTTGCCCGACTGCATCTGCGTCTGGATCTTCTCGACGACGTCACCTTCCTGGATGAGGTCGTGGGTGAGCTTGATCCCGGTGATTTCCGAGAACGCCTTGGCGAGAACCTTGGCCTCGTATTCATGGGTGGTGATGGTCTCGGAGACGACGTTGATCTCCATGCCCTTGAAGGGCTCGGCCGCCTTGATGAACCACTGGAGTTCCTTCAGCTGCTCGTCCTTCGACAGCGTCGAGGGCTGGAACTCCGCGTCGATCCACTTCTTGGCAGCAGCCTCATCCGCGCGCGCGGGTGGCGCGAAGGCGAACAGCACCATGGTACTGGCTGCGACCAGCAATCTTGTCCGGCGTGACATCTGCTTCATTGCTTCCTCCCGTCTCTCCGAGAAATTGCGGCCTTCGCCGCTTTTGTGCGTCACACGAGGCGGAACACCGCCAGTGCGTAGACAAGGCAGAGCGCCAGCGCCCAGCCAAGTTCGGGTCCCACCAGGGCAAGCCAGGCGAGATTGATGAAGGCGCTGCCCAGCAGCGTGATGAAGAAGCGGTCGCCGCGCGTCGTCGGGATACCGAGAACGCCGACGCGGGCGCGCTCAGGCTTCCAGACCGCAATGACCGTCAGGATGACCAGAAGGCTGGCGATGACGGCGAAGAACACGCCGGTCTGCCAGGTCCACGCCATCCAGGCGAGGTTCTCGGCGAGGTGGCTGGTGGTCTCTTCCATCGCAACCTCCCTCAGACCCGCCCAAGGGCAAAGCCCTTGGCGATGTAGTTGCGCACGAACCAGATCACGAGCGCACCGGGAATGATGGTGAGCACGCCCGCCGCCGCGAGCAGCCCCCAGTCCATACCGGCCGCCGAGACCGTGCGGGTCATCGTCACCGCGATCGGCTTGGCGTTGGTGGCGGTAAGCGTGCGGGCGAGCAGCAGTTCCACCCAGGAGAACATGAAGCAGAAGAAGGCGGCGACGCCGATGCCGCTCGCGATCAGCGGCATGAAGATCTTCACGAAGAAGCGCGGGAAGGAATAGCCGTCGATCGCCGCGGTCTCGTCAATCTCGCGCGGCACGCCGGACATGAAGCCTTCCAGGATCCAGACCGCGAGCGGCACGTTGAACAGGCAATGCGCCAGCGCCACGGCCCAGGGCGTATCGAACAGGCCGATAGCGGAATAGAGATTGAAGAAGGGCAGCGCGAACACCGCCGGCGGGGCCATGCGGTTCGACAGCAGCCAGAAGAACAGGTGCTTGTCGCCCACGAAGGTGTAGCGCGAGAAGGCGTAGGCCGCCGGCAGCGCCAGGCTGATCGAGATGATGGTGTTGAGCACCACATAGGTCAGCGAGTTGATATAGCCCGAATACCAGCTCGAATCGGTGAAAATCTTGATGTAGTGCTCGAAGGTGATGTCACGGGGCCACAGCGAGACCGTGGTGTTGATCTCGAAATTCGTCTTCAGGCTCATATTCACGAGCCAGTAGATCGGCAGCATCAGGAAGACGAGATAGAGCACCATGACGAAGGTGCCGCCGCGCGAGGAGGAGTTCACGACGCGATCTCCCGGACCGGGCGCTCGGTGCCGGCGTGGGTCATCACGGTGTAGAAGACCCAGCACACGGCGAGCACGATGAGGTTGTAGACGAGGGACATCGCCGCCGCCTTGCCGAGGTCGAACTGCCCCAGAGCAAGCTTGACGAGGTCGATGGAGAGGAAGGTGGTGGCATTGCCGGGGCCACCACCGGTGAGCACGAAGGGCTCGGTGTAGATCATGAAGCTGTCCATGAAGCGCAGCAGCACGGCGATCAGCAGCACGCGCTTCATCTTCGGCAGTTGGATGGTGGTGAAGATTGCCCAGCGCGAGGCGCCATCGATCCGCGCGGCCTGATAATAGGCGTCAGGGATCGATTTGAGGCCCGCATAGCACAGCAGCGCGACAAGGCTGGTCCAGTGCCAGACATCCATCACCACGATGGTGACCCAGGCCGAGATGACGTCGCCGGTGTAGTTATAGGGAATGCCCAGCGCGTTCAGTGCCCAGCCTGCGAGGCCGATATCGGCGCGGGCGAAGACCTGCCAGATGGTGCCGACGACGTTCCACGGGATCAGCAGCGGCAGCGCCATGAGCACCAGCGTCGCCGCCACCTTCCAGCCGTCGCGCGGCATGGACAGGGCCACGAGGATGCCGAGCGGCACCTCGATGGCGAGAATGATCGCGGAGAACATCAGGTTGCGCCACAGCGCGTCGAAGAACCGCCCGCCGAGCTCGGTCGAGGGATCGAGCAATTCCTGGAACCAGCCGAGGCCGTTCCAGAAGAACTGGTTGTTCCCGAACGTGTCCTGAACCGAATAATTCACGACCGTCATGATCGGCAGGATGGCCGAGAAGGCGACGATGAGGAACACCGGCGCAACGAGCAGCCAGGCCCGATTGTTCAGCGGCTTTTCCATCATGCGCCCCCTTGGCCCGCGACGAGAGCGCCGTCGGCGTAGATATGGATCTGCTGCGGATCGAGCATGAGCCCGGCCTGGTCACCATTCAGATGAACGCCCTCCGGAACAAGGGCAGAAGCCGGATGGCCGGCAATCTCGATCCGGGCGATGCGGGTGCGACCAAGATCGTCGATCCGCTTCACCACGACCGGCACGCCGGCGCCGGCCGGTGCCAGCTGGGCGAATTCGGGCCGTACGCCGAGTTCGATACGGGCGCCGGCCGGCAGGGCGGAATAACCACGCGCGAGCTGAATGGCGACGCCGCCCGCGCCTCCGACGTGAGCGGTGCGCCCTTCCACCGAGGCCGGCAGCACATTCATGCCCGGCGAGCCGATGAAATGGCCGACAAAGGTGTGGGCCGGTCGCACGAAGAGTTCCTCGGGCGTTCCGGTCTGCACCACGGCGCCGTCATGCATCACCACCACCGTGTCGGCGAAGGTGAGCGCCTCGGTCTGGTCGTGGGTGACGTAGATCATCGTCAGGTCAAGCGAGCGGTGCAGCTCTTTCAGCGAGGAGCGCAACTGCCATTTCAGATGCGGGTCGATGACGGTCAGCGGCTCGTCAAACAGGATGGCGGCGACGTCCGAACGCACGAGGCCCCGCCCGAGCGAGATCTTCTGCTTGGCATCGGCGGTGAGGTTCTGCGCCTTGCGGTCCAGCACCGCACTCATGTCGAGCCGTCCAGCAATCTCCTCGACGCGGCGATCAATATCTTCGCGCGGCACCCCCCGGTTCTTCAGCGGGAAGGCGAGGTTCTGACGGACGGTCATCGTGTCGTAGACGACCGGGAACTGGAACACCTGCGCGATATTGCGTGCTTCCGTCGGCAGATGGGTAACGTCGCGGCCGTCGAACAGGATGCGGCCATTGGTCGGTATGACCAGCCCGGAAATGATGTTGAGCAGCGTGGTCTTGCCGCAACCGGACGGCCCGAGCAGCGCATAGGCGCCGCCCTGCCGCCAGACATGGTTGATTTCCTTCAGCGCATAATCCTGCGGACCCTGCGGATTGGGCCGATAGGCATGGGCGAGATGATCGAGGGTGATGCTGGCCATCGCGCGTCTCCGTCAGGCTGCCGCGTCGAGCGCGCGGCCGGCGCGCGCGCCGGCAGAATCGAACAGAAGGATCTGGCCGGGATCAACCAGCACATCGACCGCCGTCCCCGGCTCGAGGCCGCGAATACCCGGCAGCAGCGCGATCAGCGGCGTTTCACCAGCTTCCATATGCAGATAGGTCTCGGAGCCGGTGATTTCGGCGACCGTGACGCTGGCCCGCAGGCGGAACACACCATTGATCGATGGCGCCGCCTCATGCCCTTCACCGGCTTCCACCTGGAGGTGATGCGCGCGCACGCCGATCGTGTAGCTGCCATCCGGCACGCTGGCGAAGGCACCCGCCACCGGAATGGATCCGCCGGCTTGCAGCCGCACCGTGCCGCCTGATTTGGTGGCCTGAAGCGTGTTGAGCGGCGGATCGGAGAAGACGCGGGCGGTGGCGAGATCGCCCGGACGGCGATAGACCTCCGCCGTCGGCCCGAACTGGGTCAGGCGGCCTTCGCGCAGCGTTGCCGTGCTGCCGCCGAGCAGCAGGGCTTCCATCGGCTCGGTGGTCGCATAGACGAATACCGCGCCGGTGGAGGCGAAGATGCGCGGCAGTTCCTCGCGCAGTTCCTCACGCAGCTTGTAGTCGAGGTTGGCCAGCGGCTCGTCGAGCAGCACCAGATCAGCCCGCTTCACCAAGGCGCGGGCGATGGCGCAACGCTGCTGCTGGCCACCGGACATTTCCAGCGGCCGGCGCTGAAGATAAGGGGTGAGTTTGAGCAGTCGTGCCGCCTCCGCGACGCGGGCCTCGATCTCGGATCGGGGCAGACCCGCCACGCGCAAGGGCGAGGCGATGTTCTCGTAGACCGTCAGCGCGGGGTAATTGATGAACTGCTGGTAGACCATCGCCACCGAGCGTTTCTTCACCGTGAAGCCGGTGACATCTTTCCCGTCCACCAGCACCCGGCCGGAGGTCGGGGCATCGAGGCCGGCCATCAGGCGCATCAGACTGGTCTTACCGGCCAGGGTGGCGCCGAGCAGCACGTTGAGACTGCCGCGCTCCAGACGCAGCGACACGTCGTGGATATGGGTGACGCCGGCGACAGCACGGCTGACTTTTTCAAGCTCGAGCGTCACGCTGCGCCTCCCTGAACCACTGCCGGCATGGGACGCAGCTGCACCTTCTCCCGCATGAACATGTCGAGCGCCTCGATCTGCTCGGCCGAGAAACGCAGACCGAGCTTCGAGCGGCGCCAGAGCACATCTTCGGCCGTGCGGGCCCATTCCTCGCGCATGAGATAAAGCACCTCCGCTTCGGTTAGATCGGCGCCGAACACCCGGCCGAGATCGGCGGCGCTGCGCGCGCCATCGAGCAGCCGGAGAGCGCGCGTGCCATAGGCCATGACGAGGCGACGGGCCAAAGCCTCGTCGAGCCAGAGATGGGCGCGCTTCAACTGAGCGACGATACGCACCGGCTCGCCGACCGGAAAATCACCGCCCGGCAGCGGTTCCTTGCCTGTCCAGGACACCTTCGACGCCGAGGGCAGGAAAGCTCCGAGCTTCTCCAGCGCGTGTTCCGCAAGGCGGCGATAGGTGGTGATCTTGCCGCCGAAGACCGAGAGCAGCGGCGGGCGCCCCTCTCCTTCCTCCATCTCCAGCACATAGTCGCGCGTGGCTTCCTGAGCCTTGGACGCGCCATCATCATAGAGCGGCCGCACGCCGGAATAGGTCCAGACGACCTGCTCGGGCGTCACCGGCGAGCGGAAATACTCGCTCGCGGCAGTGCAGAGATAGGCGATTTCCTCGGCACTGGCGACCGGGCGACCGGGGGTCTGGCCGAAATCGCGATCGGTCGTACCAATCAGCGTGAAGTCGTGCTCGTAGGGGATGGCGAAGATGATCCGCCCATCCGCGTTCTGGAAGATGTAAGCCCGGTCATGGTCATACAGCTTGGGAACCACAATGTGGCTGCCCTGCACGAGACGGACATTGGCGGGAGAATTGACCCGCACCACCTGCGCCAGCACCTCATGCACCCAGGGGCCGGCGGCGTTGACCAGAACACGCGCCCGAACGCTCGCGCGCTCGCCATCCTGCTCGACATCGATCTGCCAGTGATCGCCAACTCGGCTCGCCCCGAGGACGCGACAGCGCGGGCGAATGTCCGCCCCGCGCTCGGCGGCATCAAGCGCGTTCAGCACGACGAGGCGGCTGTCCTCGACCCAGCAGTCGGAATATTCAAAGCCGCGGCTATAGCCGTCGCGCAGCGGCTTGCCCGTCTCGTCGCGAGTGAGGTCCAGCGTGCGCGTCGCCGGCAGCAGCTTGCGCCCGCCGAGATGGTCATAAAGGAACAGGCCAAGCCGAAGCAGCCAGGCGGGCCGCAATCCCTTGTGATGGGGCAGAACGAAACGCAGCGGCCAGATGATGTGGGGTGCGATGCGCCAAAGCACCTCGCGCTCCATCAGCGCCTCACGCACCAGCCGGAACTCGTAATGTTCGAGGTAACGCAGACCGCCATGAATCAGCTTGGTCGAGGCCGAAGAGGTAGCACCGGCAAAATCGCCCTGCTCGAACAGGACGACGGACGCGCCACGCCCTGCGGCGTCGCGGGCAATGCCACAGCCATTGATCCCGCCGCCGATGACGGCAAGATCGTAAAGCGGATCGAGCGTGCGAGCGTCCACGCGGCGCCTCCCAATGACGGCTCCTTTTGGTCAGGAGCACTTTCGTTTTTATCTTCACATAAACGCTATATGAAAGCCAAAGGGTGGGCAATAGCGGAAATTCCGAAAGAATCGAACTTTCGTTTAGATGCAACGCAACAAAACATGACCGCATTGCGGCGACGCCGACCCATGAAGCCCACGTCTCTCTTGGTGAAATGAGGGAGAAAAACGATACTGCCGCCGCTGTCGGCGCACCGCTCGCGCGTGACGCACTGCACGGGCGAGCGACAGGCCAAACCCGACGGCAGAAAGCCTCGCCGGGCGACAAGATTGAGGGCACATCAGCGACTGTGCGTACGACCTTCGGAACGCGCGATAAGCGAGCGCAGGCTATCGTTAAAGAGGCGCGGCGAACCGGCCTCCGCCCACTCGGCTCAACACCTCCATCCGCACGCCATAGATCGCCTCCAACTGGGGCGGCGTGAGAATATCGTCGGGTGCACCGCGCGCTACGAGGCGCCCTCCGCTCAGGGCGAGGATCTCATCGCAGAAGCGCGAAGCCATGTTGATGTCGTGCAGAACCGCGACAACGCTCAGTTTCTTGACATGGGAAAGCTGCCGCACCAGCGTCAGCACCTCCAATTGATGGGCGATATCGAGCGCCGAGGTTGGCTCATCGAGCAACAGGCATTCGGCGTCCTGCGCCACCAGCATGGCGAGCCAGGCCCGCTGGCGCTCGCCGCCGGAGAGCGTGTCGACCAGGCGATCAGCGAAGGGCGCGATCCGGGTCAGCTCGATGGCTTCCTCCACCTTGCGCCGGTCAATGTCGGAAAAGCGGCCAAGCGCGCCGTGCCAGGGATAGCGCCCGAGCGCCACCAGCTCGCGCACCAGCAATCCCGCCGCCGGAGGCGTGGCCTGTGGCAGATAGGCGAGCTTGCGGGCGAAACCGCGATCATTCCAGTCACCAAGGGAGCGGCCGCCAAATCGCACCACGCCCGCCGAGGCTGGCTGCTGCCGCGCGAGAATCTTCAGCAGCGTCGACTTGCCCGAGCCATTATGCCCGATCAGTCCGATGACTCGACCAGCCGGAAGCGACAGGGTCAGCGGTTCGAGAAGCACCCGCCCGGGCACGGCAAAGGAGACGCTGTCGAGATCGAACAGCGGCGCGGCGACCTCATCGATCGCAGCGGCCAGCGGTGACATGAGCGGCGGGTTCAAGCGGTGCCTCCTGACGACGGGAGCCTTCCGAAGGCTCCCCGCACCCGCTTACGCCATCCCATCGACCACGGTCAAATGCTCCATAGTATAGGCACGCCCAACGGCACCAAAATACGCTTTTATATTATAAAAATTCAAGACTAAACACGTCAGATCAAACCGTTCACACGGACAACGAATGAAGCTGCCAGGGTCAATTTTAAGCCCCTCGGGATCTTCACGCATCATGCTCCGCAAGAGATTGCCGGTCCGCATACCTATGTATGTCCAGCGCATATGGGCAGATCATTTATCTGAAGCCTGACCTCGACGTTAAATCCCGTCGGGTGATCCGGCGTTTTTCTCCAATGCGGCGGCTCCCAACCGGCCAATTCTGCAATGGCCGGCCTCTCGAGCTTCTCGCGACAGGAGACCGCCATGGGCATCGTCAAGACCATCCGCCCCTATCACGAGCCAGCCGGCGGCTGGGGGGCGCTCAAGGCGATGGGCACGGCCCTCGCCGAGCAGGACATTGCCATTTCCGGCATGGCCACCTTGTCGCGCATGAACCAGCACGGCGGGTTCGATTGCCCCGGCTGCGGCTGGGCCGACCCGAAGAATCCCTCGCCATTCGAGTATTGCGAGAATGGCGGCAAGGCGGTGGCCTGGGAGGCCACGACGAAACGGTGCACGCCGGAGTTCTTCGCCTCCTTCACGGTGAGCGAGCTTGAAGCCTTCACCGATTTCGAGCTGGAGATGCAGGGACGGCTGACGCACCCGATGCGTTACGACTCCTACAGCGACCGCTATGTGCCGGTGAGCTGGGAGGAAGCCTTCGCCATCGTGGCGCGGCATCTCAACGTGCTGCCCAATCCCAATATGGCGGACTTCTACACTTCGGGCCGCGCCTCCAATGAGGCCGCTTTCCTCTACCAGCTGTTCGCCCGCGAATACGGCACCAACAATTTCCCCGACTGCTCCAACATGTGCCACGAGGCCACCAGCGTCGGGCTGCCGCAGTCGCTCGGCGTCGGCAAGGGCACGGTGCTGCTGGAGGATTTCGAGAAGGCCGACTGCATCTTCATCTTCGGTCAGAACCCCGGCACCAATTCGCCGCGGATGATGACGGATTTGCGCAACGCCTCGCGGCGCGGTGCCACCATCATGTCGTTCAACCCGTTCCGCGAGCGGGCACTGGAACGTTTCCAGGCCCCGCAGAACCCGGTGGAGATGGCGACGCTCACCTCCACGCCGATCTCCTCGCGCCTGTTTCAGGTCAAGGTCGGCGGCGATGTCGCGCTCATCAAGGGTATCATGAAGCTGATGGTCGAGGCTGATGAGGCGTCCCGTCGCGACGGGGGCGCCCCGGTACTCGACTGGGACTTCATCCACGGCCACACGGCGGGCGTTGAGGCGCTGATCGCCGATCTGAAGGCGACGCAGTGGGCCGATATCGAGCGCAAATCCGGCATCGCGCGCGTCGATATCGCGGTCGCCGCCGACGCTTACATGAAAGCCGAGCGGGCGATCATCGTTTTCGGTATGGGCATCACCCAGCATCGCCATGGCACACAGAACGTTCAGCAGCTCGCCAACCTCGCGCTGCTGCGCGGCAATATCGGCCGCGAGGGCGCCGGCATCTGCCCGGTGCGCGGTCATTCCAACGTGCAGGGCGATCGCACTGTCGGCATCACCGAAGTTCCCAGCGACGCGCTACTCAACGCGCTTGAGGCGCGCTTCGGCTTCGCGCCTCCCCACGCGCCCGGCCACAACGTCGTCACCGCGCTGGAAGCCATGGTGCGCGGCGATGCCAAGGTCTTCATCGGGCTGGGCGGCAATTTCTCCGCCGCCATTCCCGATTGGGAGCAGACCCAGGCGGCGATGCGCCGGCTCGACCTCACCGTTCACATCGCCACCAAGCTGAACCGCAGCCACATCGTCCATGGCCGCGAGGCGCTGATCCTGCCGTGCCTCGGCCGTACCGAGCTGGATGAGCAGGCCGGCGGCCCGCAGGCGGTGACGGTGGAAGACTCCATGTCGATGGTGCATGCCTCGCGCGGCCACAACAAGCCGGCCTCGGAGCACCTCAAGAGCGAACCCGCCATCATCGCGGGCATGGCGCGCGCAACGCTCGGCGCGCGCTCCAAGGTCGACTGGGAGAAGCTGACCGCCGACTACGCACTGATCCGCGAGGACATCGAGGCGGTGTTCCCGATCTTCCAGGGCTACAATGCCCGGATCGAGGAGCCCGGCGGCTTCCACCTCACCTCGCTCGCCCGCGAGCGGATCTGGGCTACCCCTTCCGGCAAGGCGAACCTGCTGGTCTGTGAAGGGCTCTGCGAGGATCCCAGCGTCACGGATCCCGAGGCGCTGTGGCTGACCACCGTGCGCAGCCATGACCAGTACAACACCACACTGTACTCACTCTCCGACCGCTATCGCGGCGTCTATGGCCAGCGCGATGTGATCTTCCTCAACCCGCAGGAAATGGCAAAGCGCGGTCTGAAGGCGGATGACCGGGTCGACATCGTGACCCTGTCGCAGGACGGCATCGAGCGCGCCGTGCGCGGCTTCAAGGTGGTGCCCTACAGCTTCCCGGATGGTGGCTGCGCCGCCTACTACCCCGAGACCAACCCGCTCGTGCCGCTCTACGCGCATGACCCGCAGAGCTTCACCCCCTCGTCGAAGGCCGTGCCGGTCCGCCTCGTGAAGTCCTCCACCGTGCAGGGAGCCAACTGACATGGACGCGGTCGCCCTCTCCCGCCTGCAATTCGCCTTCACCATCGGCTTTCACATCCTGTGGCCGACTCTGACCATCGGCACCGCCTGGTTCGTCACGGTGCTGAGCGCGCTGTGGTGGCGCACCGGTAACACGGTCTATCGCGACCTGATGCGCTTCTGGATGCGGCTGTTCGCATTGGGCTTCGGCATGGGCGTCGTCACCGGCATCGTGCTGAGCTACGAGATCGGCACCAACTGGGCCGGCTTCTCGCGCTCCGTTGCCAATGTGCTCGGGCCGCTCTTCGCCTATGAGACCATGACCGCCTTCTTCCTGGAGGCCGGCTTCATCGGCATCATGCTGTTCGGTGAGGGCCGGGTATCCAAGGGCGCGCACTTCTTCGCCTGCCTGATGGTGGCGACCGGCGCGCTGATCTCCTCCACCTGGATCATCGCCGCCAATAGCTGGATGCAGACGCCGGCCGGTGCGGTGGCGGATGCCGAGGGCATCTATCATGTGGCGAGCTGGTGGGACGTCATCTTCACCGCGTCCTTCCCGTATCGCCTCGCGCACATGGTGTGCGCCAGCTTCCTGACCTGCTCCTTCGTGATCGCCGGGGTCTCGTCCTTCCATATCTGGCGCGGCCAGCATGTCGCCGCCTCCCGCAAGGCCTTCTCCATGGCGCTGGGGCTGGCGCTCATTCTGGCGCCGCTGCAGATCTTCATCGGCGACATGCACGGCCGCAACACGATGGTCGAACAGCCGACCAAGCTCGCCGCCATGGAAGGCCTGTGGGAGACCACCAAGGGCCCCGCCATGACGGTGATCGCCTGGCCGGACATGGAAGCGCAGAAGAACCTCTTTGCCATCGAGATTCCTCATCTTGCCAGCCTGTACCTGACCCATAGCTGGGACGGAGAGGTGCAGGGCCTCAAGGCCGTGCCGGAAGCCGACCAGCCCAATGTGCCAATCGTGTTCTTCGCCTTCCGCATCATGGCCGGCATCGGCGTGGTTCTGCTGGCGACCGCGATCACCGGCTTCGTCCTGCGGCTGCGGGGAAAGCTATTCACTACGCGCTGGTTCCAGTTCGTCACCATGGCGACAACCCCGCTCGGCTTCCTTGCCGTGTTGGCTGGCTGGACCGTGACCGAGGCTGGGCGGCAGCCCTGGATTATCTATGGCGCGCTTCGCACCGCCGATGCGGCGGCGCCGGTCACGGCCGGCGCGGTGACGACCAGCCTGCTCATCTTCTTCGCCGTCTACAATGTACTGCTGCTGGCCTTCGTCTGGTTTGCCGGGCGCGTCGCTCTGAAGGGGCCGATCGACAGCTCGCCGCCGACCCGTGAGCGCCCCGGTATCGAGCGCAGCACGCTCGACGCCTTTGCCACGTCCCCCATCCCGTCGCCCGCGCGCGGCATCGAACAAGCGAGGGCCTGACCATGACCGAGCTTATGCAGGCGGACTATATCCCGCTGATCTTCGCCGCCGTCGCGGTGTTCTGCGTCACGGTCTATGTGCTGGCCGACGGGCTGGATCTGGGCGTCGGCATCCTGTTCCTCGCCGCCCCGCGCGACGCCGACCGCGACCTGATGATGGCCTCGATCGAGCCGGTATGGGACGGCAACGAGACCTGGCTGGTGATGGGCGGCACGCTGCTGTTCGCCGCCTTTCCCGCCGGCTACTACATCCTGCTGCCGGCCTTCTATCTGCCGATCATGTTCATGCTGTTCGCGCTGATCTTCCGGGGCGTGGCATTCGGCTTCCGCCTGCAGGCGGCGCGCTTCCGTCTGGTGTGGGATATCGCCTTCTTTGCTGGCTCGGTGCTGGCGACCTTCTGCCAGGGGTTGATCCTGGGTGGGCTGATCAATGGCGTGCCGGTCGAGAACGGTATGTTTGCGGGCGGGCCGTTCAGCTTCCTCAGCCTGCTCGGCATTATGTGCGGGGCTGGCCTCGTCGGCGGCTATGCGCTGATCGGCGCGGGCTGGCTGATCTGGAAAACCGACGGCGCGACGCAGGTCTTCGCCCGCGAGATCGCCCATGCCGCGCTCATCCTCACGGGCGCGATGATGGCTCTGGTCAGCGCATGGAGTGCATGGAGTGTACCGGAAGTGGCGGCGCGCTGGTTCGCCCTTCCCAATCTGCTGATGCTCGCCCCCGTGCCGCTGGCGACGCTCGCCGTCATCGCCGCGATCTGGCGCGGCATCTGGGAGGGCGCGCAGCCCCGCACTTTCCTGCTGGCCCTGTCGCTGTTTGCGCTCGGGCTGATCGGGCTGATCGTCAGTCTCTGGCCCTATCTCGTGCCCCGCCACGTCACGGTGTGGGACGGCATGTCCGACCCGCAATCGTTGGCCTTCGTCTCGGTCGGCATCGCAGTGATCATCCCGATCGTGCTGGCCTATCAGGCCCATGCCTATTGGGTCTTCCGCGGCAAGACACGGCATGAGGCCGGCGCCTATGGCGGGAATACCGGCTCCTGACGCGGGTTCCTATCCCGATTTGGATCAGCGGCACGGCAAGCGAGAGCACACAATGAACTGGAAATGGTACTTGCGGCTGTGCGCGGCGGCGGTGCTCGCCGTGCTCATGTCCATACCTGCCTCCGCGTCCGGCCCGGGCGGCGGGCGGCGCGGCGCGCTCCTCCAGGCGACGGAAATTCCGGGCGCCGGCCGATATGGGTCGGTCTACCGTATCCTTTATCGCTCGAGCACATCGCGGAACACGCCGGTCATCGTCTCCGGTCTCGTCATGATCCCGGATGGACCGGCCCCGGCGGCGGGACGGCCCGTCGTTTCATGGGGCCATGGCACGACCGGGGTCGCCAATGACTGCGCGCCATCCCTGAACGCAGACAGGGCGATGGGCGAGACGCTTGGCCTCAAGCCGTTGCTGCGGGAGGGTTATGTGGTGGTCTCCACCGATTATCCCGGCCTCGGTTCGCCCGGCGTCCACCCCTATCTGGACGGCATCAGCGCCGCCCGTGCGATGATCGACGCGGTGCGTGCCGTGCGGCAGTTGGCGCGGGCCCATGCGGGCTCCCGCTATGCGGCCTGGGGGTTCTCGCAGGGCGGTCACGGCGCGTTGTTCGTCGCGTCGATCGCCAAAAGCTACGCCCCGGAACTGACCCTGGTAGGCAGCGCCGCCGCCTCCGCGCCCACGCAACTGCGCCGTCTGCTCCGGGCCGACGCGCAAACTCCGGCGGGGCGTGTCATCGCCGCCTATGCCATCTGGTCGTGGCAGCGTTTTTACGGGGCCCCTGTCGCGGAGATTGCTGATGCGAAGACGATGTCGGTCATCGACGGCGTTGCGCGGGTCTGCAGCCTCAATGCGCTCGAAAATCTTCAGCTTGGGCTCGACAGCCTGGCCTTCCCGCATAGCGGCTTCCTGAAATCCGAACCCAGCGATTCCACCATCTGGGGCCGCCTGATCGCGAAGAACAGCGCCCCCGAGACGCCACGCGATGTGCCGCTCCTGATCCTTCAGGGCGGCGTCGACCAGATCGTCGAGGCGCCCATCACACGGCGCTACGTCAAGCGGCTGTGCGAGAGCGGCCGGCGTGTCACCTATGTCGAGATGGCCGGCGTCGACCACGGGACCGCCGCGCGCCGTGGCGCCGACATGGCCGTGAAGTGGCTGACGGACCGCTTCTCGGGTCAGCCCGCCGCCTCCAATTGCCCCGCTGCCGCGGATTGAACCGGCATCCGCCGATACAGCGTCACCCGACGGTGCGAACCGTCGATGACGTATCAGCCCGCGTCGGCAGCGCCAGCGTCACGAACCAGCAGATGAACAGCATCACCGCCGAACCGATGAGGCAGGCATAGATGCCGCCGAACTGGTAGAGGAAGCCGGAGGCGAGAATGCCGATGAAGCGCCCCGCGGCGTTGGCCGCATAATAGAAGCCGACATCCTCCGCCGCCTTCTCCGAGCCCGCATAGGCGAGCACCAGATAGGAATGCACCGAAGAATTCACCGCGAAGGCGATACCGAACACCGCGAGCCCGACGACCAGCACCAGGGTCGGGTCAGGCGGGGCCAGCACCAGCGCCGCAGCGATCAGCACGGGCACGACGGCCAGCGCCAGCGACCACCAGCGCGCGGCCGGCACCTCGCGCGACAGCCCGTCGGCACTGCGGGCAACGAGCGAGGGCGCCGCCGCCTGCACCAGCCCGTAACCGATGGTCCACAGCGCCAGGAAGGCGCCGACCATCGTGAAGGTCCAGCCATTGGCATAGAGGAACACCGGCACGCCGACAACGAACCATACGTCCCGCGCGCCGAACAGGGCGACGCGCGCGGCGGCCAGAAGATTGATGCCTTTGGACTTGGCGAACAGCTCGCGCGCGCTGCGGCTGGCCTTGGCCTTGCCCATCATCGCCGGCAGCGAGAACACCACGCCGAGCATCACCAGGAACAGAGCGCCCGCCATCAGCCACAGCCCATAGCGGAAGCCGACGAGTTGCAGCAGCAGCCCGCCAAGGAAGAAGCCGACGCCCTTCATCGCGTTCTTCGAGCCGGTGAACCAGGCCACCCATTTGAACAGCCGGCCCTCCGCCTCGCCGGAAGCCTGCGATTCCGTGATCTTGATCGCCGACTTGGAGGCGGTCTTGGTGAGGTCCTTGGCGACGCCACACACGCCCTGTGCCAGTAGCACCCAGGTCACCAGCAGCGTGCTACCCCATTCGGGAGAGGCGGCGGACAGCAGCAGGAAGCCGGCGATCTGCGTGACCAGCCCGACGGTCAGCATGCGGGTTATGCCGTAGCGCGCCGCCAGCCAGCCACCGATGAAGTTCGCGCCGATGCCCGCCGCCTCATAGAGCAGGAACAGGAAGGCGAGCGTGAACGGCGAGTAGCCAAGCTGGAAAAAGGTGAACAGCACCAGCATGCGCAGGGCGCCATCGGTGAGGGTGAACCCCCAATAGGCCGCCGTCACGATGGCGTAGTTGCGCAGCCCGCCGGCCGATGAGCCCGCCATGTTCAGATCCCGACTTCGTTCATGTGGCAGGCGAGATCGACCATCCGGCAGGCATAACCCATCTCGTTGTCGTACCAGGCATAGACCTTGAGCAGCGTCTCATCAGTGACCATGGTCGACAGGCCGTCGACGATCGAGGACCGGGTGTCGCGGGCATAGTCGGCGGAGACCAGCGGGCGCGGCTCGTAGCCGAGAATGCCGGCGAGCGGGCCTTCGGCGGCGATACGGTACAGCTCGTTCACCTCCTCGACCGTGGTCGGGCGCTGCATCTCGAACACCGCATCGGTGAGCGAGGCGTTGAGCACGGGCACGCGCACCGCATGGCCGTTGAGCTTGCCTTTCAGTTCCGGATAGATCAGCGCAATGGCGGTGGCGCTGCCCGTCGTAGTCGGCTGAAGCGACAGCATGGCGGAGCGGGCGCGGCGCAGATCCTTGTGGGGTGCGTCGACCACGACATTGGTATTGGTCGGGTTGTGGATCGTGGTGATCTGCCCGTGGCGGATGCCGATCGCCTCATGCACCACCTTCACCACGGGGGCGAGGCAGTTGGTGGTGCAGGACGCCGCCGTCACGATAGGATGCACAGCCGGATCGTAGAGGTGCTCGTTGACGCCGACGACGACATTGAGGACCGAAGGGTCCTTCACCGGCGCGGCGACGATGACCCGCTTGGCGCCGCGGTCAAGATGCCCCTGCAGGACGGCCGGGGTCAGGAACTTGCCCGTGCATTCCAGCACGACATCGACGCCCAGATCGCCCCACGGGATATCGGCCGGCGCGGCATGGGCGGAAAAGGAAATGCGCTTGCCGTCGATCATGACGGCATCTTCCCCGGCGGTCTCGATCTGAGCGCGCCAGCGGCCCTGCACGCTGTCGAACTCGAGCAGATGCGCGGTGGCCGCAGCACCGCCCTTGATCTCGTTGAAGTGGATCACGTCGAGCCGGTTGCCGGCACGCGGATCGCTGGACTGCCGTTCGGCAGCCCCCATCGCCGCCCGCAGCGCCAGCCGCCCGATCCGCCCCATGCCGCTAATGCCGACTCTCATCCGTCCTGCTCCTAAGGCTGCGGGGCGCAACGCAACGGCTTCATCCGAGCCGCGCCTGTCTCGTCATGGGGCGCTGCTATCCAGCGCGACACTCACCAGCCGCCGGTAACAGGCTTGAATGACACTTCAGTGACATTTTTCGACGCATACTCTCCGGGCAGCCTCCCCCTCCGGGAGCACAGCAACGTGCAGACACAGCAACGACGCCGCAGGCATGCGTCGAGCACATCATCCGACTGGCACTCCAAATCGTCATTATTTCGAGACTATTCGACGCAGAGAGATTCTGCGCCGTCCCAGACGCCTTCCGCAGCTCGCGCATCCCGACTGGGCGAGCGAGTCGGTGGGAGCCTCAGTTTGCGGAGAGTGCGGCCTGGCGTGACAGGAAAGCGGCGAGCCAGAAGCCGCACGCCAGCAGCAGCGTCAGCACGATGATGGCGAGCAGCACGCCATCATAGGAGCCCGACATCGACCAGATCACCGCCGCGCCCAGCGGCGCCACCGCGCGCGAAATCGTGCTGGGCGCCGACATGGCTCCGTTCACCGCGCCATAGGCCTCGCGGGTGAGCATTTCCGGCACGGACAGGCCACGCACGATGGTGGTGATGCCGTTCGCCGCACCGTAGAGCAGCGCCACGACGGCGATCAGCAGGAAGCTTGGTGGCAGCACATCGAGCGCGACCAGCGCCAGCGGGAACACCGCCACCGTGACCGAGCCGATCACCCGCACCGGCGCGCGCGGCGCGAACAGCCAGATGGCGATGCGTCCCGCCACCTGCGCCGGGCCGATCAGCGTCATGGCCGCGACCACGGAAGATACCTCGAACCCCTTCTCCACCAGCAGGGGATAGAGATGGAAGGTGAACGCCGAGAACGCCGCCGAATAGGCGGTGAAAGCCACCGCCAGCGCCCAGAACACCGGCTGGCGCGCCGCCCAGGCCACCGCTGCCCTCCCGCTCAGCGCCGGCAGGCCGCTTGAACCGCGATGCATCGGCGCATCGGCGGCGGGGTCGATCACCGACCAATAGCAGCCGGCACAAATCAGGATGTTGATCGCCGCCAGCACCATCAGCGCGTCGCGCCAGCCAATCGTATCGAGCAGCACCTGCACCAGAGGGATGAACACGGTCGAGGCGAAGCCGCCCCATAATGTCAGGGCTGTGATCCCGGCCCGCGCATGGGAGGGACCGGAGCGGCGGGCGATGACGGCAAAGGCCGGATCGTAAAGCGTCGCCGCCTGCAGCGCGCCGATGCCGGCCACCGCGACATAGAACAGCGCCATGCTCTCGGCCTGCGACCACAGCACGAGCAGCAAGCCGGCCAGCACCGAGCCAATGGTCATGATCGCGCGGCCATGGCCACGGTCGATGGCGGCGCCGATCGGATAGGCCGCCACACCTGCCAGAGCGAGGCCGAGCGTCGCAGCACCATAAAGCACGCTTTTCGACCAGCCGAGCTCATGTCCCATAGCCTCGGCGATCAGCGGGAAACTGTAATAAAGCGAGCCCCAGGAGCAGACCTGCCCGATACCCAGGCCGGTGACGAACAGGCTGCGCGCGCCAGGCGGGCGATGTTCGCGCGCGCCGGACAGAAGGAAATTCTCGCTCACGTCGATACTCCGCCGGCGGCGGCATCGGCCGTGACGCATCCCGCGTCGGCACAGCATTCGTCCGCGAGATAGCCGATCAGGGCATTCATCGCCGGATAATGCGCGCGGCAGATCAGGGTCGTGGCGTGGCGCTCCTGCGTCACCAGCCCGGTCTCGACAAGGCGTTTCAGATGATGCGACAGCGTCGAGGCGGCGATGCCGATCCGCTCCTGCAAGCCCCCGACCGGCAGGCCGGCAGGCCCCGCCCGGACCAGCGTCCGGTAGATCTGCAGACGGGTCGGATTGCCCAGTGCTTCGAGCTGGCGAGAGGCTATTTCGAGATTCATGGAAATACGATAAAGGCCGCTCCGGCCAACGGTCAATCCCTATTTCGACAATTGTCGAAATTCAGGCCGCAGCGCCCCGGGCGCCGGATCGAACCCACTCACGAACCCGCGCCTGAGGGCGCCGTCGCGGGGAACCATTTTTTGCCGAGCCGCAGGGCGACATGTACCAGCAAGATCAGCACGGGCACCTCGACCAGCGGACCGATGACCGCGGCGAACGCCACCGGCGAGGCGAGGCCGAAGGCGGCGATGGCCACCGCGATTGCCAGCTCGAAATTATTGCCGGCGGCAGTGAAGGCAATCGCCGTGGTGCGCGGATAATCCGCCTCGATCAGCTTGCCCATGGCGAAGCTGATCAGGAACTGGACGATGAAATAGATCGTCAGCGGAATGGCGATGATCACCGCGTCCATCGGCAGGCGCACGAGATCGCCGCCCTTCAGGCTGAACATCGCGACGATGGTGAACAGAAGCGCGCCGAGCGTGATCGGGCTGATCTTCGGCAGAAAGACGTTCTCGTACCAGTCCGCACCCTTCCGAGCGATGAGGATGCGGCGGGTAAGGAAGCCGGCGAGGAACGGAATGCCGAGATAGATCAGCACCGCCTCGGTGATGGTCCAGAAGCTGACATCGACCACGCTGCCCTCCAGCCCGAACAGCGGCGGCAGCACGGTGAGGAACAGCCAAGCATAGGTTGAAAAGAACAGGATCTGGAAGATCGAGTTGAACGCCACCAGCCCGGCGACATACTGGTTGTCGCCCTTGGCCAGCTGGTTCCACACCAGCACCATGGCGATGCAGCGCGCCAGCCCGATCAGGATCAGCCCGGTCATGTATTCCGGGTGGTCGCGCAGGAAGATCACGGCCAGCGCGAACATCAGCGTCGGGCCGATCAGCCAGTTCTGCACCAGCGAGAGCACCAGCACGCGCTTGTCGGCGAACACCCGGTGCAGTTCCTCGTACCGCACCTTGGCGAGCGGCGGGTACATCATCAGGATCAGGCCGATGGCGATCGGAATATTGGTGGAGCCGACCGCCAGTGTGTTCAGCGCCTCCGGCAGGCCCGTGAACACCGTGCCCAGCACGACGCCGAGCGCCATCGCCGCGAAGATCCACACGGTGAGATAACGGTCGAGGAAGGACAGCCGTGCGGCCAGCCGGGGCGTGATCGCCAGGGTCTGTGACATGAGGGCTCCAGTTCGGTTTCAGGCGGCGCGCGTGCCGTGGGAGTCGACGACCAACTGGCCGTCTTCCTTGCGGAACTCGCCGCGCTGGGGGGCGTCGAGCAGGTCGAGCACGGTCTCCGACGGCCGGCAGAGCCGAACGCCGCGCGCGGTGACAACGATAGGACGGTTGATCAGGATCGGATGCGCCATCATCGCGTCGAGCAGCGTTTCCTCGCTGAGTGCGGGGTCGCCGAGCCCCAGTTCGGCATAAGGCGTGCCTTTTTCCCGCAGCAGAGCGCGCACGGGAATGCTCATGCGGGCGATCAGCGACACCAAGTCCGCGCGGCTCGGCGGGGTCTTCAGATATTCGATCACCGTCGGAGTGAGGCCGGCATTGCGAATGAGCCCCAGCACGTTGCGTGACGTGCCGCAGGCGGGGTTGTGATAGATCGTGACGTCGGCACTCTCAGGTGACATGGCACGCCCCCTCAGGCGACATCGCGCCGGGGACTGGTGGCGCCCTCGCCGCGACCGATTTCGTGCAGCCGAGCTCCCAGTGTCAGTGTATCGAGACTGCGGATCGGCAGGGCGGTGAAGGCGGAGATCCGGTTCTTGAGATAGCGGAAGGTGCGGGCGAAGGCGGCCTCCTTCTCGATCTCGGTACCTTCAGCGGCGGCGGGGTCCTCGATACCCCAATGCGCGGTCATCGGCTGGCCGGGCCAGACCGGGCAGGTCTCGCCCGCCGCGCTGTCGCAGACGGTGAAGACGAAATCCATCACAGGCGCGTCGGGGGCGGCAAATTCATCCCAGCCCTTGGAGCGCAGACCATCGGCCGGATAATCCAGGCTGCGCAGCGTCGTCAGTGTCAGCGGGTGCACGCTGCCCCTGGGCTGGCTGCCGGCGGAGAAAGCCCGGAAGCGGCCGTGGCCGTCCTTGGCGAGGATTGATTCCGCCATCAGCGAACGGGCGGAATTGCCGGTGCAGAGAAACAGGACGTTGTAGATGTGACCGAGCGACGTCGTGTCAGACATGGCACGCCTCCTTGGCGGCATTGGCTCCTGCCAGGCAGCAGGGCTGAAGATCGGCGATCAGCGGGGCACAGATGTCCGGCTTTCCGCCGCAACAATCCTTCAGGATGAAGGATGCGAGATGACGCACCGCGTCCAGTCGAGCGCGGTAGATGATGAGGCGGCTCCGGCGCTCCGCGACGATCAGACCGGCGCGGGCGAGAATGCCGAAATGGGCGGAGAGCGTGTTGTGCGGCACATCAAGCCGACGCGCGATCTCGCCGGCCGGCATGCCTTCGGGCTCATGCGCGATGAGCAGCCGGAAAACATCGAGCCGAGTCGACTGCGCGAGTGCCGCGAAGGCTATGAGAGCTTGATCCGTGTCCATATGTCGACGATATCCGACATATGGACACGGATCAAGCATCTTCGATGGCGACACTCTGTAGATGCCAACAGGGCCGAGTTTTTACCGGTCGCTGCGCTTAGGTCCCACGCGCAGCCAATGTCATCTCGGTGGCGCCTTCCATCACCGAAATATCGCTGAGGCGGGCCTTCAGGGCGGTGAGATCAAGGGTGTCCAGGGGAAGATTGACGAAGGCGGACATGCGGGCCGCGATCTGCCGATAGGTGGCCAGGAACGCGGCACGCAATTGCGCCTCGGTGCCGCCCGATGCGGTGGGATCGGCAAGACCCCAATGTGCCGTCAGCGGATGGCCGGGAAAAACCGGACAGCTTTCACCGGCGGCCGCGTCACAGACAGTGATCACGAAATCCATCGGCTCGACGGCGCCGCCGGCGAACTCGTCCCAGCCCTTCGAACGCAGATCCTCGGTCGTGTAGCCGAGCGAGCGCAGCAGATCGAGCGCCAGCGGATGCGGCGCGCCGCGTGGGACGCTGCCCGCGGAGAAAGCACGGAAACGCCCGCGTCCCTCGCGGTTTAGCACCGCCTCCGCCATGATCGAGCGCGCCGAATTATGCGAGCACACCAGAAGCACATTGTAGCGCCGCTCCGCCGGCTCGCCCGGTCGCAAGCGCGGAAATCCCGCCCCTTCGTCCGCCGACCTCGGCAATTCCCCAAGCAGCAGATCAAGAATCGACGCCGCCCGCCCGGCTCTGGCCGAATAGATGATCGACCGCCCTTCGCGGCGTGAGGCCACCAGTCCCGCCCGCTCCAATTGAGCCAGATGGGTCGACATCGTGTTGTGCGGGACCGCCAGCAGGCGGGCGACATCCCCCGCATTCAACCCGAAGGGCGCGTAGCGCAGCAACAGGCGGAAGGCGTCGAGCCGGGTCGACTGGGCCAGCGCGTCGAACATCGCGACAGCATCGTCCGACAACAGCCGCTTCACATCCCTCGCCTCACCCTGCATCACGTCACCCTGCTTTCGTTTCAGCTTCCGCTCTTGAACGTCGCCCCCACCAGCGGCTCGGGGAGCGGACCGCGAGCCGGACGAGAAAATAACGGCGCGTGGAGCACTCTCAAAGCTCGATCTGTCGGGATTAACCGACGAACCTGCAAGGACACTGTACGACGCTTCCATGACGCGGGGTCGTAACCACGCCGCTGGTTCGCCGCGCCGTGTCGTCGTTGAGAGCCCCGGTAGAAGGATTGAGCCTAACGCGCCAGAAAGTGCGGCATCGCCCCCCCAAATGGAAGCCGATCACCACGCGGGCCCGCAGCAGGACCAGATGGTAACGATTCCTGCCGGATGGCGGCCTGCGTTCTTATTTATGAAAATTCAGAAATCTCTTATTCTTCAAAGAGATAGTGGCGCGCCCGAAGAGATTCGAACTCCTGACCCCCAGATTCGTAGTCTGGTGCTCTATCCAGCTGAGCTACGGGCGCCCGGCTTCCCGAGGGAAGCGTTTCGCGGCATGTGCTGCCAGCGAGGGCCGTCTGCTACCCCGTTTCGGCGGAGGATGCAAGACGTTGTCGTGTCATAGATGACTGTCCACAGGCTTATCGGCAAATTACCGGTCAGCGGATCTCGAAGGGGAGATTGGCGGTGGCGGCGGCGCCGCGGCTGTCCAGCACCTCGACGAACAGGCGATAATGGCCGGCGGCGAGGCCGCCGATGCGGGCGCCGGTGGGGCCGGCGGTGCTGATGGCCTCGGGATAAGCCTTTGGCAATGCTTCAGGATCGCCGCCGATGCCACGCGCCCGGCTTTCCGCCATGACGGTCCAGCGGACCTCGATCGGATCACCATCCGGGTCGAGGGCGTCGAGGGTGACGGCACCGCCTTCCGGGCCCCAGCTGGCGAAGGGGGCGCTGGGATCGGCGGAGAGGCGCAGGGAGGCGATGCGGGGCGCGTGGTTGCCGTCCGGTGTCGTGCCGCCCCAGGATTCCGCCATGGATTCAAGGGGTTCGGTCCATTCTCCTGTCGGCAGGAACAGGCTGTGGAAAGTCGGCGTGACCTCTTGCTTCTGCCCCCAGAAAAACGTCACGGCACCCGCCTGCTGATCGCCTAACGCCTTGAGATAGCGACGGAATTGAATCGACTTCTGGGTCGATGAGGGCTCGAAGGGGGCGCCCCAGGGGGTGGTCGCGGCCTGCCATTGGCCCAAAGCGCCCATCTCGGCGATGACGATCGGGCCGGTCCAGCCTTGCCCGCGGGCCCGCTCCGCGACGGAAAAAAGCGCGTCGCCATAAGAGTTTATGCCGAGCACGTCGATGGAGGGGGCGGCTTGGCGCAGGTGAGCTGCCTTGTCACCGCCGATCTCGGCGAGCACCGCCATGGTCGGGTGATCCGGGTCCAAGCCCTTGACCATGCTGGCGATTTTCTCGATCTCCGGCCAGACGCCGGCGGGATCGGCGAGATCGACCTCGACCTCGTTGCCGATGCCCCACATCAGCAGCGCCGGATGATTTTTGTATTTATTGACAAGGGCTTGCAGCTCGTCGCGCTGGCGGGCGACAAAAGCGGCGTCGCCATAATCGGCGCCCTGCCGGGGCTGGCCGACCCAGAGGCCGACAATGACCTTGAGACCGGCCGCCTGTGCCGCGTCGAGCAGCGCGCCGGGGTCGCCGCCATAGGAGCGGACGGTCGTCGCACCCAATGATTTCAACAGGTTGAGACGCCCCTCCCCGGCCGCGCCGCGCACCGCGAAGGGCGCCCCATCGACCTCGATCGCACGGCCGGCGACCGTGACCTCGGCGGCGGCCGCCGGCCGGAGCGTCAGTGCAGTGAGGTGGACGATCAGGCCAGTGAGAACGAGCGGGAGGGCAATGAGACCGCGACGGCGCCGCCCACGCGAGGCCCCGGCCGGGACGACCGACGGAGCGCCCGCCTCCCCCACTCCGTTCCGCCGCTCACCCATGCGAGCGGGCGGCGCGGTGGGCATCGAGATCGACCGGCCGGTCGGGCACGCGCAGCTGGAAGGTGGCGCCGATGGTGCCGGGCACGAGCTGGACGCCGCCGCCATGGGCCTGCATCAGCTCGGCGGCGATGGCGAGGCCGAGGCCGGTGCCGCCGCGCCGGGCGGACCCCTGGAAGGCCTCGAACAGATGCGCGCGGGCACGCTCGGGCACGCCGGGGCCGGTATCGGCCACCTCGATGATGGCGATGGTGCCCTCGCGCCGCCCGGTGATGCGGATCTGGTCGCGAATCGGGTCGTTCGGGGCGCGGGCGGACAGCGCCTCCATGGCGTTGCGCGACAGGTTGAGCAGCACCCGGAACAGCTGGTCCGGGTCGGCATCGACCTTCATGCCGCGCTCGATCGAGGCCACCCAGCCGATGGAAGGGGCCTCCTCGCCGGTGCCGCCGAGGCCCAGCGTGTCGCGCACCTCCGCCACCAGCGGGCCGAGCGGCACCATGCGGCGCTCCGGCGGGGGCTCCTGCGCCCGGCCATAGGCCAGCGTGTGCTGGCAATAGGCGATGGCACGGTCGAGCGCGGCCTCCAGCTTGGGGGCGAAACGCTGCACCGCCGGGTCCTGAATATCGGCCAGACGGTCGGAGATGAGCTGGACGGAGGCGAGCAGGTTGCGCAGATCGTGATTGATCTTGGAGACGGCGAGGCCGAGCGCCGCGAGATGGCTTTTCTGCTGCAGGGTCTCGCCGATCTGCTGCTGCATGACGACGAATTCGCGCTCGGCGAGGCCGATCTCGTCCATCCGCTCGGGCGGGCCGAGCACCGGCACCGGCACGGCCGGGTTCTCGCGAAAGGCGATCATGCGCTGGGTGAGGCGCCGCATCGGCCGCACGAACATCCAGGCGAGGCCGAGATAGACCAGCGCCCCGGTAAGCGCGGCGATGACCAGCGACACCAGCAGGATGTTGCGGGTGAAGCGCATCATCGCCTTGCGCAGCGGGGTCTCGTCCAGAACGATCTCGACGAAGCCGTCGCCGCGCGGCGGATTGCCGACGACGCGGATAATCCGTCCATCGGAGGCGGCCAGGGTGTCGAACGCCTCCGACACCGCCTGGAGCGGGTCGACGTCGCGCAGATCGACATGCAGGTCGACTTCCGGCGGCATCTCGCTGGAGGCGAGCAGGCGGCGCGTATCGTCCCGCTTCAGGGCGACGGTGATAGCGCCGACGCTGCCGAGCAATTCGCGGGTGAGCTGCGGGGGAATCATCCCGTCGGGCGCCGCGTCCAGCACCAGCGCCGCCGTGCGGGCAGCGGCCAGCCGGTCGGACAGCCAGTTGACGCGGAAGGAGGCGACCGCCGGGACGATGATCAGCACCTCGGCCAGCAGCACGAAGGCAAGGGTGAAGGCCAGCAGCTTGCCGGACAGGCCGAGATGGCGGGGAATCGGCGCACGGGCGCCAAGGCGCGGCGTGGTGCCCGCCCGGCGCGCGCCATCGCTGGCCGCCCGGCTGTCGGGCAGGCCCGCCGCGTCGTTCAGGCGCTCCAGCCGGTCTTCCATCGGTCCCCTTCTCGCCACGGCCGGAGCCGGGCCTTTGATCATACACCCGCCGGCGCCGCCCGCCCCCGCGCGAATCGCGCGCGCATGGCACGGCGGGAATGCGGCGGCGGCACGGCAATTCTCATTGGCACGTCGTTTCCCGCGGGACGGATCTCGCGAAAGAGCCGATCCCCGGAAATACGCGGCGCCCCGCCCGCTGGATGCCGGGCGGCGGCCTTACGCGCCCGGAAATCGTCAGCGGACAACGCCCGCGTCCTTTCCCTCATCTATGGCGTCCCGCGCCCCGCACCAGAGCCCGCGCGCTTTTCGCGTGCGGGTTCCGCCGAAAGCAGCAGAACGGGAGCCACTGGGCCCCGCGCTGTCGGGCGCCCGCCCCCGCTCCGGCGGCAGGCGGACCGCCCGAGCGGGGCCATCACCCGAAGCGTGACGCGCCGTAACGAGGGGTGACGCGCCAGCATTGCGCGGGGATTGCGCGGCAGCCGCCATGGCCTCACCATCCCCAGCGAATGCCGGCCTGCCCGCCGCAGGCGGCGACGCGGGCCCGACGCGCCGCAGCACGTCAACTTGCACCATGTCGACT
Source organism: Ancylobacter radicis (assembly GCF_018449475.1). Taxonomy (GTDB): domain Bacteria; phylum Pseudomonadota; class Alphaproteobacteria; order Rhizobiales; family Xanthobacteraceae; genus Ancylobacter; species Ancylobacter radicis. The sequence goes on from NZ_JAHCQH010000015.1 coordinate 460,274, forward strand.
TGCAGTACGCCCACTTCCAGCAGCACGCCCACTTCCAGATTGACTCGGTCCGGCGCCGCCCCTATAAGCCGCCCCAACCTCGGCTGCCCAGCGGTCGGGTTGTCCCCCGCCTATGCGCAGTTGCGCCGCGACAGGTTTCGCGGCCGGCCGGATGCGGGACGGCATCCCGGTTCGGGCGGCGTCAATGAAACAGCGGAGAGATACCCGTGAAGCGCACTTATCAACCGAGCAAGCTCGTGCGCGCCCGCCGGCACGGCTTCCGTGCGCGCATGGCGACCCGCAACGGCCGCAAGATCATCAATGCCCGCCGGGCCCATGGCCGCAAGCGCCTGTCCGCCTGATATCGTTTCGCGGCCCCTAATGGCTGGGGCGCGCGGCCCTGCCGCCTGAGGATCGGCGCCTTCATGCACCGGCTCGTCACGCGCAAGGACTTTCTGGCCGCAGCCTCCGGGCTGCGCGCCAATTCCGGCCCGCTGCTGTTGCAGGGCCGTGACCGCGCCGACGCGGCGCCGCCCCGAATCGGGCTCACCGTCACCAAGAAACATGGCAATTCCGTCGTCAGGAACCGCATTCGTCGGCGCCTGCGCGAAGCGGTGCGCGAGGCCCTGCCCCGCGCCGGGCGCGACGGCTTCGATTATGTGATCGTCGCCCGGCGTGCCGCGATGACCGTGCCGTTTTCCGACCTTATCAACGACATAGAGCGGGGCATCGCCCGCCTCCACTCAGGAAGCCGGCGCCGGCCGGCTGCCGCGACGCCCACCCATGCGCCGCTGCCCAAGGCCGCCTCGACAGAGAGAACTGCCCATGACCAGTGAAAACCGAAACATGATCGTCGCCATCGTGCTGTCGATGGCGGTGCTGATCGCCTGGCAGTTCTTCTCCGGCGTCCCGCAGATGGAGCAGCAGCGCCAGGCCCAGCAGCAGGCGGAGTTGCAGCAGCAGCAGGCCGCGCAGACGGCCGGCTCGACCGCCCCGACGCCGGGCGGCGCCACCGCGCCGAACGCGGCGCCGGGCACCGCCGCGGCCCTGACCCGCGATCAGGCGCTGGCCCGCGCCCCGCGCGTCGCCATCGACACGCCGCGCGTGGTCGGCTCGGTCAATCTGCGCGGCGGGCGAGTCGACGACCTGTCGCTGAAGGATTACCGGGAGACGGTGAAGGACGACAGCCCGATCATCGTGCTGCTCTCGCCCTCGGGCGGGCCGAACCCGTTCTACGCCGAATTCGGCTGGGTGCCGGGTGCCGGCTCGACCGTGAAGGTGCCGGACGGGCAGACCGTGTGGAGCGTCGCCGACGGCGCCCGCCTCACCCCCGACACGCCGCTGGAACTCAGCTTCGACAACGGCGCCGGCCTCATCTTCCGCCGCACCATCACCATCGATGCCAACTACATGTTCCATGTGGTCGACAAGGTGGACAACGCGACCGCCGAGCCGGTGGCGCTGCATCCCTATGCGCTGGTCTCGCGCCACGGCACCCCGCACACGCTCGGCTACTATATCCTGCATGAGGGCCTGATCGGCGTGACCACCGAGGGTGGCCTGCACGAGATCAAGTATGCCGACATCGCCGAGCGCAAGACCGAGACCTTCGCCTCCACCGGCGGCTGGCTCGGCATCACCGACAAATACTGGGCCGCGACCGTCATCCCCGGCGCGGAAGAGAAGGTGCAGGCGCGCTTCTCCGCCGCCCAGGCCGGGCCGGACCTGATCTACCAGACTGATTTCCTCGGCGATCCGGTAACGGTCGCCCCCGGCGCCAGCGCGCAGACCGACGCCCGCCTGTTCGCCGGCGCCAAGGAAGTGCGCGTGGTCGACGGCTATGACGCCGCCTACAATATCGACCGCTTCGACCTGCTGATCGACTGGGGCTGGTTCTATTTCATCACCAAGCCGCTCTTTCTGGTGATCGACTGGATCTACAAGGGCGTCGGCAATTTCGGCGTCGCCATCCTGATCGTCACCGTGCTGCTCAAGGGCATCTTCTTCCCGCTCGCCAACAAGAGCTACGCCTCGATGGCGAAGATGAAGGCGGTGCAGCCGGAAATCACGGCGCTGCGCGAGCGTTACGGCGACGACAAGATGAAGCTCCAGCAGGAGATGATGGCGATCTACAAGAAGGAGAAGATCAACCCGGTCGCGGGCTGTCTTCCGATCCTGATCCAGATCCCGGTCTTCTTCGCGCTCTACAAGGTGCTGTTCGTCACCATCGAAATGCGGCACGCGCCGTTCTTCGGCTGGATCCAGGACCTCTCGGCGCCCGACCCGACGACCATCTTCAACCTGTTCGGGCTGATCCCGTGGGATCCGGGCACGGTGCCGGTGATCGGCCACTTCCTGATGCTCGGCGTGTGGCCGATCATCATGGGCTGCACCATGTGGGCGCAGATGAAGCTCAACCCGGCCCCGCCGGACCCGACGCAGAAGATGATCTTCGACTGGATGCCGCTGGTCTTCACCTTCATGCTGGCGAGCTTCGCCTCGGGCCTCGTCATCTACTGGGCGTGGAACAACACCCTCTCGGTGCTCCAGCAGTCGATCATCATGCGCAAGAATGGCGTGAAGATCGAATTGTGGGACAATCTCAAGGGCATGTTCGTCCGCAAGAAGCCGAAGGCCGGCTAGGTGGCAGATACCCCCGAGACCCAGGACGACAACACCTCCGGCGGACCCTCGCCGGAGGAGATCGAGGCCGGGCGGCGGCTGTTCGCCGGCGACTGGCAGTTCCTCACGGCGGCGCCGACGATCGAGACGCTGCCGCCGATGCGCACCATCGAGATCGCCTTTGCCGGCCGCTCCAATGTCGGCAAGTCGAGCCTCGTCAACGCGCTGACCGGGCGCAAGGCGCTGGCCCGCACCTCGGTGACGCCGGGCCGCACGCAGGAGCTGATCTTCTTCGGCCTCGGCCCGGAGCTGACGCTGGTCGACATGCCCGGCTACGGCTTCGCCAAGGCGCCGAAGGACAAGGTCGACGCCTGGACCGCGACCGTGCACGCCTATCTGCGCGGCCGGGCCAACCTTGCCCGCGTCTTCGTGCTGATCGATTCCCGCCATGGCCTGAAGCCGATCGACCGCGAGGTGCTGGACGGGCTCGACAAGGCGGCGGTGTCCTATGCCGTGGTGCTGACCAAGGCCGATGAGCTGAAGAAGGGCGAGCTGGAAACCCGGATCGCCGAGACGCAGGCCGGGCTCGCGCGCCGGCCGGCGGCATTCCCCACCGTGTTCCCCACCTCCTCGCGCGAGGGCAGCGGCATCGGCGAACTGCGCGCCGCCGTGGTGCGGCTGATGGCCGAGCGCGGCGTCGGCTAAGCCCTTTCCTTACCGGGATAAGGTGCCGGCTAAATTAATGCGTCCAGCCACTGCGCGCCGGCCGGATTTGTTCGCCGGCGATTGATCGCGGTCATATCCTCGTCCGGTCGGACCGCCATAGTGCGGCCCGATCACAGGAGGATTTGCCATGCCCAAGATGAAAGCCGCCATCTTCGTCGAGCCCGGCCGCATCGTGCTGGACGAGAAGCCGATCCCCGACATCGGGCCGCTCGACGCGCTGGTGCGCATCACCACCACCACCATCTGCGGCACTGATGTTCACATCCTCAAGGGCGAGTACCCGGTCGCCCGCGGCCTCACCATCGGCCATGAGCCGGTCGGCATCATCGAGAAGCTCGGCTCGGCGGTGACCGGCTATCGCGAGGGCCAGCGCGTCATCGCCGGGGCGATCACCCCGTCGGGCTATTCCTATGCCTGCCTGTGCGGCTGCGGCTCGCAGGACGGCGCCGGCACCAAGCACGGCTTCAAGGCCACCGGCGGCTGGAAGTTCGGCAACACCATCGACGGCACGCAGGCCGAATATGTGCGGGTGCCCGACGCGCTCGCCAATCTCTCGCCGATCCCGGACGGGCTCACCGACGAGGAAGTGCTGATGTGCCCGGACATCATGTCGACCGGCTTCTCCGGCGCCGAGAGCGGCGCAGTGCAGATCGGCGACACGGTGGTGGTGTTCGCGCTCGGCCCGATCGGCCTGTGCGCGGTGGCCGGCGCCAAGCTCAAGGGCGCCACGACCATCATCGGCGTCGACACGGTGCCCAAGCGGCTGGAGATCGCCCGCCAGCTCGGCGCCAACCACATCGTCGACTTCAAGAATGGCGACGTGGTCGAGCAGATCATGGCGCTGACCGACGGGCGCGGCGTCGATGTCGCGATCGAGGCGCTGGGCACGCAGGCGACGTTCGAGGCGGCGCTGCGGGTGCTGCGGCCGGGCGGCACGCTGTCCAGCCTCGGCGTCTATTCCAGCGACCTGACCATCCCCTTGAGCGCCTTCTCGGCGGGGCTGGGCGACAACAAGATCATCACCACCCTGTGCCCCGGCGGCAAGGAGCGGATGCGCCGGCTGATGGACGTCATCGCCTCCGGCCGCGTCGATCTCAAGCCGCTGGTCACCCACCGCTTCAAGCTGGACGACATCGAGGCGGCCTATGACCTCTTCTCCCACCAGCGCGACGGCGTGCTGAAGGTGGCGATCACGCCCTGAGGGCCACCCTTCGCGGCCGTGCGGCGCCGCATGGCCGCGGCATCGCCCCCGTCATCCTGAGGTGCCCGCGTCAGCGGGCCTCGAAGGACGCAGAGGCGGGCATCGCGCCCCGGCACGGGCCTGCGTGCTTCGAGGCCGGCCTTTGGCCGGCACCTCAGCATGACGGGCGTTCGGCCGGGAGGCACTCGCCCGCGGTGGCCCCCGGCAGATGCGCGGCGTCCATGCGGCAGCCCTGGCGCCACGCACGGGCGTTCAGTCTCGCGTTGATTGTCGGGCAACGAACGACCAGAGTGCGCGTTATCGAGCGATGGGCACCATGGCCCATCACTCTCATAGGGAAGGCATCGTCGATGAACCTCTTGTCAGCACTAAAGGTCGGGCTCCTCGCATTGGCAACGCTCATCGGCGCCGTATCGATGGCGAGCGCGGCTGACGGCACCATCAGCATCCGCATCGTGAAGGCCGGCTTCATCGTCGGCGGCTCCGGCGGAGACGGCGTGCTGACGTTTCAGGGCCGCAAATATCCTCTCTCGGTCGGCGGGCTGAGCTATGGCCTGACCTTCGGCGCTTCCGAGACCCGCCTGCGCGGCACGGTCAAGAACATCCGCCAGGCGTCTGACGTGTCCGGCGTCTATGCTCAGGGCGGTGCGGGCGCCGCGCTCGGCAAGGGCGCGCAGGTCGTCGTCCTGACGAACCAGAACGGCGCCGTTCTGGAGCTGGGCGGCGAGCAGAAGGGCCTCATCGTCAGCCTTGATCTGAGCGGGCTTGCTCTGTCGCTCAAGTGACGCTGCCGATGTAGCAGCGGCGGCCTCGCTGGCCTCCGCCCCGCCGTCATCAGATCAGCGACATCGCCCGTCGATGAGGCGGCTCCGGGCGCACGCTGCGTCCGTGGATCCCCGGGTCAAGCCCGGGGATGACGGCGTTCAGGTAACCAGAGTCATCCTGAGGTGCCCGCACGGACATGCCGGCTATGCCGGCACTTCGCTTCTTCCGTCATCCTGAGGTGTCCGCGCCAGCGGGCCTCGAAGGACGCAGGCGACACCCGCGCCTCGGCACGGACCTGCGTGCTTCGAGGCCGGCCCTCAGGCCAGCACCTCAGCATGACGGGCGTGAAGGGAAGCCATGGCTCCCCGGGTCAGGCCCGGGGATGACGGCGTATCGGCGGGAGCCCCCGCTATGTCGATGGCGGGGGATGCTGGCCCAGCGACGGGATAACGTGTTTTTGAAGCGATGACGGCGCGTGGGCCGGCGCCGGCGGGTCAGCTCTTGGACCCGCGCTGGCGGGCGCGGGCTGCGTCGGAAACCGGCTCGCGCCAGATGCGGCCGGCGTCAGCGGGGAAGCGCGCGCGGCGCGTCAGCCATCATTGGCGCTGGAGAGGTTCTCCGTGGCGATGTAGCCGGCCTTCTGATCGCGCAGGCGCAGGCCCGCGCCGCCACCGGAACTCGCCTCCCCCGCAGCCAGGAAGACGACGCCCGCCGCCTCCAGCGCCCGGCGCAGGCGCGCCGCCTCGCCGGGATCGGCATCAAGGCCGGGCTCGCGCCCCTGCTCGAATTCATGCAGCCAGTCGGTGGGCACATGGGCCCGCTCGGCCAGCTCCGCCGGCGACCAGTTGAGCAGCGCCCGCGCGGCACGGCATTGGGCAGAGTTCAGGGCATATTGGGCAGGAAGGGTGGTCTCGGGCATCAGGCGCTCCTCGCAGCGGGCCGGTGGCGCGAGAGCCACCGGCTGTCGCCTCCTGAGGTAGGGCGCGCGGCCGGCCTGTGCAGCCCCGCGCGCGCCTTTGATATCCCCTCCCGCTCCTTCGGTGCGGCCCGGCGACCGGATGCCAAGCGGCGGCGCGCGGTCATGACGCGATGTCAGGCCGCGTCGGTGGCCGGCGTGCCGGTGAGGATGGCGTGGATCGAGGCGCTGTCGCGCGACTGGCGCAGCTTGCGGGCGACCTCGGGGTCGCGCAGCAGCCGGGCGACGCGGGCCAGCGCCTTGAGGTGATCGGCGCCCGCCGCCTCGGGGGCGAGCAGCAGGAAAATGAGGTCGACCGGCTCGCCATCCAGCGATTCGAAGTCGATCGGCTTGTCGAGCCGGGCGAACATGCCGAACAGCTTGTCCATCTTGGCGAGCTTGCCATGGGGAATGGCGATGCCGCTGCCGACGCCGGTGGAACCGAGGCGCTCGCGCTGGTTGAGCGTCTCGAAAATCTGTCGCTCGTCACGGCCCAGCAGTTCCGCCGCCTTGGCGGACAGCTCCTGAAGCGCCTGCTTCTTGCTGGTGACCCTGAGAGCCGGGAAGACGGCTGGAAGCGCCAATATGTCGTTCAAGGCCATTGCGGGATCCGGGTCGTGGCGAGAGGAAGCGCGCGGGCCACCGAGGGGGCCGCGCGCGCTTCAGAAAAAGAGCGGGTCAATGAAGGTCGTCCGCCAGGGCGGCAGAGGCACCGTTCGGCGTGGCCAGCGTCTCCGGCGGATCAACCCAGCCCACATGCCCGTCGACGCGGCGGTAGACCACATTGATGCGGCCATGGCCGGCATGGCGGAACACGAGCACGGATGCGCCAGTGAAATCGAGTTCGAGCACGGCGTCGCTGACGGCGAGGCGCGGCAGCTTGGTGGTCGCCTCGGCCACCACGGTCGGCGACCAGCCTTCCATCGCGTCCTCTTCCTCATCCGGCGCGGAGAGGACGGTCAGCGGGGCGGTCTCCATCAGCGGAGCCAGAAGCTCGCTGGCGTGCTCGCCATTGGTCGGGCGGCGCTTCACGCGGCTCTTGTAGCGGCGCAGCCGCGCCTCGATCCGCTCCACGGCGGCATCGGCGCTGGCATAGGGGTCCTGCGCGCCCGCATGGGCCTGCAGGACGGTGCCGCTGTCCAGATGCAGCGCGCAGTCCGAGCGATAGCCGGAGCCCTCGCGGGCCACCGTGACGTGGCCGGACCAGCCCCCGTCGACATATTTCTCCATGGCGACGGCAACACGTTCGGCAACCCGTTGCCGGAGCGCCTCGCCCACGTCGATATTTTTCCCTGAAACCCGCAGCGGCATGGTGACTAGTCCCTCTGCTGGGGCATGCCCGCGGCGGCCCTTGCAACGCGGACCCCGCGACCTGCCCGAACCCCCTACTTGCCCGGCCGGTGCCTTAAAGAGGTAGGAGCCGGAAGGGAAAGTGTCAACGATGGCGGTGGATAGGTCCCCGGAAGCGCCGGGGGCAGGCGGGCGCCGCAAGGCTCACGCAAGGCGCCGCGCGCGCGAACGGCCAGCGGGCGGGTGATTCGGGCGGCCGCAGGGCCGCCCAGCCGGCGCTCAGCCGGCGGCGGCCTGCTTCTCGCGCCGGCGCTGCACCGAGGAGGGGATGCGCATCGCCTCGCGGTACTTGGCCACGGTGCGGCGGGCGATGTCGATGCCGGCCTCGCGCAGGCGCTGCACCAGCGTGTCGTCGGACAGCACGTCGTCCGGGCTCTCCGCGTCGATCATCTGCTTGATGCGGAAGCGCACGGATTCGGCCGAATGCGCCTCCCCGCCATCGGCCGAGGAAATGGAGGACGAGAAGAAATACTTCATCTCGAAGATTCCGCGCGGCGTCGCCATGTATTTGTTGGATGTCACGCGCGACACGGTGGATTCGTGCATGCCGATCGCGTCGGCCACGATGCGCAGGTTGAGCGGGCGCAGATGCTGCACGCCGAGCGTCAGGAACGCATCCTGCTGGCGCACGATCTCGGTGGCGACCTTGAGGATGGTGCGGGCGCGCTGGTCCAGCGAGCGGGTCAGCCAGGTCGCGGTCTGCATGCACTCGCTGAGGAAGGCCTTTTCCTTCTCGCCGCGCGTGGTCTTCTGCACCCGCGAATAATAGGCCTGATTGACCAGCACGCGCGGCAGCGTGTCGGAATTCAGCTCGACCAGCCAGTTCTCCGTGCTGCCGCGCACGAACACATCCGGCACGATCGGCTGGATGATGCCGGAGCCGAAAGCGAGGCCGGGCTTGGGATTCAGCCGGCGGATCTCCGCCACCATCTCGGCGAGGTCCTCGTCATCGACGCCGCAGACCCGCTTCAGCGTGTTGAATTCGCGCCGGGCGAGCAGTTCGAGATGGGCCAGCAGCGCCGCCATGGCGGGGTCGTAGCGGTTGCGTTCCTTGAGCTGGAGCGCGAGGCACTCGGCCAGCGAGCGCGCGCCGATGCCCGGCGGATCGAAGCCCTGGATGACGGTGAGTACCTGCTGCACCACGGCCAGCGGCGCGCCCAGACGCTCGGCGACGCCAGCGAGATCGGCCGATACATAGCCGGCTTCGTCGATCATATCGATCAGATTGGTGCCGATCAGGCGCTGCACCGGATCGAGGATGGCGAGGCTGAGCTGGCTTTCCAGATGGTCGGCCAGCGTGGTCTGGGCGGAGACGAAGGCTTCGAGATTGTAATCGTCGCCGTCGCGCCCGCCGGAGCCGACGCCGGACCATTCCGAATAGGCGGCGCCGTCGAGCCCGGTGGGCGGGCCGGCGGGCTCGCGCCCGGCATCGTCGGGAAACACGTTCTCAAGGCCGGTGTCGAGCCGGTCCTCGATGGCGCTGCGCGAGGAATCGAGCCGCTCCTCCAGCCAGTCGGCGGTGTGGCCTTCCTCATTGGTGGCGACGCGGCTGTCGGCATCGCCATGAACGCCGCTTTCGGCGCGCTCATTCTCGGCGATGCTGTCATCCTCGCGGCGCTCGCCCTCGGGCTCGGCCTGGCGCTCCAGCAGCGGGTTGCGCTCCAGCTCGGCCTCGACATAGGCGACGAGGTCGAGATTGGAGAGCTGCAGCAGCTTGATCGCCTGCATCAGCTGCGGCGTCATCACCAGAGACTGGGTCTGGCGGAACTCCAGGCGCGGGCCTAGCGACATGGCGCGCGACCTCCGGGGGCGGCCGGATCGGGGACGGGATCGGGCGGGACCGGCGGGTTCATGTCAGAGACGGAACTCCTCGCCGAGATAGAGCCGGCGCACTTCGGGGCTGGCGACGATCTCGTCGGGCGAGCCCTCCATCAGCACCGAGCCGGAATGGATGATGTAGGCACGGTCGATCAGGCCGAGCGTCTCGCGCACATTGTGATCGGTGATCAGCACGCCGATGCCGCGCTTGGTGAGGTGGCGCACCAGCGCCTGGATGTCGCCAACCGCGATCGGGTCGATGCCGGCGAAGGGCTCGTCGAGCAGCATGAAGGTCGGGCGCGTGGCCAGCGCGCGGGCGATCTCGACACGTCGCCGCTCGCCGCCCGACAGCGCGATGGCGGGCGATTTGCGCACATGGGTGACGCGGAACTCCTCCAGCAGCGCGTCGAGCTCGCGCTCGCGGGCCTTGCGGTTCGGCTCCACCACCTCCAGCACGGCGCGGATATTGTTCTCCACCGACAGGCCGCGAAAGATCGAGGCTTCCTGCGGCAGGTAGCCGACGCCGAGGCGCGCGCGGCGGTACATCGGCAGATGGGTCACGTCGTGCCCGTCCAGCTCGATGCGGCCGGCATCGGCCTTCACCAGCCCGGTGATCATGTAGAAGATCGTGGTCTTGCCGGCGCCGTTGGGGCCGAGCAGGCCAACCGCCTCGCCGCGCCGCACATGCAGGCTGGCCTCGCGCACCACCTTGCGCCCGCCATAGCTCTTGGCGACCCCGACGGCGCTGAGCACGCCGAGTTGCGGGGCCGGCGCCTCGCGCGGGGTGAGGCCATCATCCCCGCCGATATGGAGCGGGGTGGCGCTGAAGGAGCCGCCCTCGGCGCCGGGCCGGCGAAGCTCCTCGGGGTGATAGGTGTCGGGCTGACGTGCTCCCGATGCGTCCTCGCGCCGGTCGGAACTGCCGAAGCCGCGCGCCGACGCCGCTTGCGACGCCTTGCTGCGCGGCGCCTTGCCGTTACGCCCGCCCAATACCGAGAAAAAACTCACGCGCACCCTCCGTGGTGAGCCCACCACAGGAAGGTGATAAACGCTTGAGGCCACTCTGGCAAATAGCGCGATGCAAAAACCGGGCCGAGAGCGCGGCGATCGGCCGCGCGCCGGCCGTCAAGCCTATTGCGGCTTGGGAGCCGGCTTGGCGCCGGTAGTCCCGCTCGGCGCAGCGCCAGGCTTGGGCGCGGCATTGTCGAGCTGCTTGACGCTGTTCGGCACGATCAGGCTCTCGACCCGCCCGCCCTCGAAGCGCGAGGTGCCGGAGGCGAGGTCCACGGTGAGCCGGCGGCCGCGAATGACGTTCGGCCCCTGCGAGAGCACCACCGGATTGCCGGAGAGGGTGATGGTGTTGGACGCGGTCTCGAACACGCCCTGATCGCCGGTCGCGGTCTGCTCCTTGGTGGTCACCACGACCGAGCCGTTGATCTCCAGCCGGCGGATCGAGGAGGAGCTCATCGGGCTGCCGGCGGCCAGCGCCTCGCCGGTGGCGGGAGCGGCGGCGGCGGCGGGTTTGGCGCCAGCGGCGGGCGCGGCGCCCTTGCCGTCATAGAACACCACCAGTTCCTTGGAACGCATGGTGGTGTCGCCCTGCTGGACCACGACATTGCCGGAGAAGATCGCCTTCTTGGTCTGGTCGAGCACTTCCAGGCTGTCGGCGGCGATGCTGATCGGCTGGTCGCGATTAGTGGCGAAGCCCTGCAACGCATTGGGCACGTTGCGCGACTGCGCCAGCGCGGCCGGGGTGGCGGCGGCCAGCAGGAGAAGGGCAGCGGCGGAGCGCGCGAGCGCGCGAGGGAAGGAACCGGACATGGCGATCATGCTTCCATCTCTAGCCGCGCAAGCCCGCGCATACAATGGCGACGCGCCCCGGCCGGCAACGACGGAACGCCTCACGGCAGCCCCGCCGTGCTGCCGCGCAGCAGCGGGGAGCTGATCGGGCGCAGTTCAGGCGCCAGCATGCCCTGATCGGCGCTGGAATCGCGGGGGGCCGAACCGGGCGCGGCGGGGCCGGAAGCGCCGCCATTCTCGCCCTTTTCGTCATTCGACGGCATGCGGAAATTCAGCCGCACATTGCCGGTGAGCAGGGCGCGGGCGGTCTTCTGCGAGACTTCCATGCGGTCGGCGGTGAGCTTGCCGTCGAGATAGGAGAGCTGCACCGGGCGGTCGGAGACCAGCGTTCCGCCCTTCACGTCGATCACCACCGTTTCGAGTTCGCCGCCATAGCCGGCCGAGGTCGAGAAATTGATCCCGCCGCCCAGCGTCATCTGCTCGGTCTTGGTGTCGTATTTGCCGGTATTGGCCACGAGATTGGCCCAGCCCTGATCGGCCAGCTCCAGCTTCGCGTCGATGGTGGTGAGGTCGATCTGGTTCGGCTGGGTGAGATCCTGCGAGGCGGACTGGGCAGTGACGCTGTAGCCGCGATTATCCTGCGTGAAGCCGTGCAGCTTCGGGAACTCCATCATCACCCGCGTGCCGGAGAGCGTGACCCGGCCGAGATCGAACGGCAGATCCACCCCGAGGGTGAAGGGGTCGAGATAATTCACCGCCAGCGTGAGGCCGAGCGCCGTCAGCACGCCGAGCGGCAGGGCGCGGCGCAGCAGGCGGACGCGGCGGCTGTGGCGGCCGGCCCGGCGGAAATCGTCATCCGAGCGGCGCTGGTCGTCGCGCGCCGATTCGCGCTGGGCAAAGCGCCCCCGCGGCTCATCGGCTGCCGCGCCCGGACGCTGTGGCGGTTCCACGTGGCGGTTCATAGGTACATGTGATTCCCGGCGGCCGGCTCCCCCTCCGACCGGGCCAAAGATGGCGACTTCCACCCCCCGGTGCAAGCATCAGCGGTAGCGACGCCGTTAAACATGCCGAATGCGGCATGGATGCGGGCGGCAAAACGGCAAAAGCCGGCCAAGGCCGGCCATGCGACACCCCCGCGCTCACGTATGCGCGAAGATGTCCTCATCCGGCCAGCCGGCGAGGTCCAGCGCGGCGCGGGTCGGCAGGAAGCCGAAGCAGGATTCGGCCAGACCCAGCCGGTTCTCGCGCGCCAGCATGGTGCCAAGCTTGGCCTGCAAGGCGTGCAGATGCAGCACGTCGGACGCGGCATAGACGAGCTGCGCGTCGGACAGCGTCTCCGCCGCCCAGTCCGAGCTCTGCTGCTGCTTGGACAGATCAATGCCGAGCAGTTCGCGCGTCAGCTCCTTGAGGCCATGACGGTCGGTATAGGTGCGGGCGAGGCGCGAGGCGATCTTGGTGCACCATACCGGGCCCACCGTCAGGCCGAAGGTCTTGCCGAGCACCGCGACATCGAAGCGGGCGAAATGGAACAGCTTGGTCACGGCGGGATCGGTGAGCAGCGCCTCCAGATTGGGCGCGCTGCCGGGGCCCGCGCCCGCCGGGATCTGCACCACATCGGCCGAGCCGTCGCCCGGCGAGAGCTGGACCACGCAGAGCCGGTCGCGATGCGGGTTGAGACCCAGCGTCTCGGTGTCGATGGCGACCACGGGGGCGACGTCGGCGGTGTAGCGGGACAGGTCGACCAGGTCGCCGCGGTGCAGGCGGATGCTCATCGGAACAGCACTTTCATGAGAACGCTGCGTCATTAGCATCGCCAGCCGGGGCGGAGCAACCGCAACGGCGGAAGCCGCCCCGCGATCAGGCGAGCAGCGCGTCGAGGGCGAGACCGGCGAACAGCAGCAGCCCGGCATCGCGGTTGGAGCGGAACAGGCGCAGGCACAGATCGCGGTCGTCAATGTCGAGTCGGGCGATCTGCTGGGCGAGATGGCCGGCGAACAGGGCAAGGCCGGCATAGGCCGCCGGTCCCGCCCCCGCCTGCCATAGAGCGAGGCCGATGAGGCCGGCAGCGCCGGCATAGAGCGGCACCAGCCAGGCGCGCGTCGCCCCGGCGAACAGCCGGGCCGAGGACTTCACCCCGACCATGGCGTCGTCCTCGCGGTCCTGATGGGCATAGATCGTGTCATAGCCGACCACCCAGAGCACCGAGCCGGCATAGAGCAGCAGCGCGGCCGGCGGCAGCGCCTCGATCAGCGCGGCAAAGCCCATCAGCGCGCCCCAGGAGAAGGCGAGGCCGAGCACCAGCTGGGGAATCCAGATTACCCGCTTCATCAGCGGGTAGACCGCCACCACGCCGAGCGAGGACAGCGCCACGGCAATCGCGAAGGGCGGCAGGCAGAGCAGCACGAACAGCCCGGCGAGCCCCTGCAGGGCGAGAAACACGAAGGCGCCGGTGAGCGTGACCTGGCCGGAGGGCAGCGGGCGCCCGCGCGTGCGTTCCACCAGCCCGTCAATGTCGCGGTCGAGAATGTCGTTCCAGGTGCAGCCGGCCCCGCGCATGGCGACCGCGCCGAGCGCGAACAGCGCCATCAGCGCCAGCGCCTGTCCGGCATCGACCGACAGGCCGTGGCGCGCGGCAAAGGCGCTCGCCAGCGCCACCGACCACCAGCAGGGAATGAGCAGCAGCCAGCTGCCGATCGGCCGGTCCGCGCGGGCCAGCCGCAGGAAAGGCCGCAGGAAGGACGGCGCGTGGCGGTCCACCCAATTGCCGGAGGCGGCATCGGCGGGGGTGAGACCGGGAGCGGGCACCGTCATCTCAAGGATCAGCGCAGCGCGTCGCCGCCGAGCGTGTCGAACACGCCGCCCTTGGCGGTCGCGGTCGAGGGCAGTCCGCTGGACAGGCCGAGGCCCTGCGAGACCGCGCCCTGCACCGGCGGGCCGGAGGGACCGCCCTGCTGCTGCGCGGCCGCGGCCTGACAGACCTTGTCACGGATCGAGGTGACGCTGCCGGCGTTGTCCTTCAGCCCCTTGATGGCCTCGTCCGGCACGCCGCATTTCGACTTGTTGGCGACCAGATAACTGTAGAAACGCTGCTGCGAGGACACGAAATTGCGGAACATCGGGCACAGCTCGGAGGGCGGCAGCTTCTTGCTGGCCGCCTTGCGCAGCGCCTCGTTGCGGTTTTCCAGATCGGTACGCAGCTTGGTGACCTGGGTCTGGCAGTCGGCCATGTCGGCCGGGCTGGGACCGGCCGGAACCGGCGTGGCGGGACCGGGCATCATGCCCATGCTGCCCGGCAGCGGGGAGCCGCCGAAACTGTCCGTCGACAGGCCCGGAGACGAGAAGCCCGGCGAGGCCGGGGCGGCGGTCATCGGCGCCGGCGCGGCCGGGGCCATGGTCGGGGTCGCCGGCGTGGCGGCCTGCGGGGCGCTGGAACTGGTGCCGCTATCCCCGGTGCTGGTGCTGTCCGAACCGCCCGGCGCGCCGATCCACTGCGCCGCCGCCGGCAGCGAGACGCCGGCCAGCAGGACGCCGGCCAGAAACGCGGCGGACAGGTTCGGCATCCCGCGCCCGGAGGCGGGGGAAAGCCGGTGCGCGGTGCGCTTTTCGCAATTCGACCGTCTCATGGAGCCTTCCGCTCGTGCAGAACTCGTCACACAGCCACTCGTGACCCAGCGTGATACAGAGGCCTCAAGGATTGGGCAACATCACGGCGGAGCGCGAAATAGCACAGCGCGCGTCATGTGTCGCCGGGGTGCCCTTGTGTGCGCTATATACGGTCAAATCATGTCCCGTCCCGACACCGAGCACACCGACCAGCCCTATGATTTCCGCGCCCAGCGCCTCTTTGTCGAGGAACCGCTCGGCGAGGATGCGCTCGTGCGGCTCGACCGCGACCGGGCCCATTACGTCGCCGACGTGATCCGCCTTCCCGTCGGCGGGCATATCCATCTGTTCAACGGCCGCGACGGCGAATGGCGGGCGATCCGCGAGGCGGGCGGGCGGCGCGAGGCGCTGCTGCGCTGCGAGGGACGGCTGCGGGCGCAGACCGCCCCGGCGGATGTCGACTATGTGTTCGCCCCGCTCAAACATGCCCGGCTCGACTATATGGTGCAGAAGGCGGTGGAGATGGGCGCCGGCCGGCTCCAGCCGGTGATGACCAAGCACACCCAGGCGACGCGGGTGAATACCGAGCGGATGCACGCGAACGTGATCGAGGCGGCCGAGCAATGCGGCATCCTCACGCCGCCGCAGGTGCTGGAGCCCCTGCCCTTCGCCCGCTGGCTGGCCGGGCTCGACGCCGGGCGCACCCTCGTCTTCTGCGACGAGGCGGCGCCGCTGGCCGATCCGCTGACCCCGCTGAAGGACGCGGTGGACGGCCCGCTCGCCGTGCTGATCGGCCCGGAGGGTGGGTTCGACGCCGGGGAACGGCGCCAGCTTCAGGCCCGGCCGGGCACGCTCATCCTCTCGCTCGGCCCACGCATTCTGCGCGCCGACACCGCGGCGGTGGCCGCGCTCGCCCTTGTCGAGGCGGCCCGGCAGGCGCGGCAGGCAGGCTGAAGCGCACGCGATTTTCCCGGAACTTGGCGATTACGGAACGTGGCGGCGAGGGAATCGCCGACGACGGAACCGGGTGACGACGACCGCGTTAGGTCCGCGCCGACCGCCCGGAGGGCTTTCGCCCCCGGTACGTTGCGCGCGTTAACGTCTGGCGCTGGAGTGCAATAAACCGATGTAAAGCGTAATAAATCCGCTCTACCTCGAAATTTCATAATAAAAATATGAGATTTACCGGAAGACAACGCAGTCACATTCCGGTCTCACTCCTCCACCATCTAACGCTCGGGCTACGGCGGATTGATTCTGCGCCGGCTAAGCTGCGCACGCCCGCCCGATCCTTGACTTTCCGCGGAGACGGACGCCATGGCAGAAGAATACCGTATCGGCATCGAGGAGGAATATTTCATCGTCGACGGCGACACCAAGAGCGTGCTGCGACGCATGCCGACCGCCTTCATGGACAAGGCGCGCGACGCGCTGGGCGAGCGGGTGTCCGGCGAGATGCTGCAATCGCAGATCGAGGTGATGAGCCGCCCGCATGACAGCGCCGCCGATGCCCGCGCCGAGCTGAGCGCGATGCGCCGCACGCTGGCCGATGTCGCCGCCGGCTTCGACCTGTGCTTCTTCGCCTCCGGCACCCATCCCACCGCCTCCTGGCAGAACGGCAAGCGCGCGCCGACGCAGCGTTATGACGGGCTGATGCACGATCTGCAGATGCTGGGCGAGCGCAACATGCTGTGCGGCCTGCATGTCCATGTCGAACTGCCGGACCCCGAGACGCGCATCGACGTGATGCGCCGCATCCTGCCCTTCCTGCCCATCTTTGTGGCTCTGTCCACTTCGTCCCCCTTCTGGGAATCCAAGCGCACCGGGCTGATGGGCTACCGCCTCGCCGCCTATGACGAGCTGCCGCGCACCGGCATGCCCGAGCTGTTCGAGAGCGCCCGAGACTATCAGGACTATATCGACGCGCTGGTGACCGCCGGCGCCATCCGCGATTCCAGCTATGTGTGGTGGACCATCCGTCCCTCGCAGAAGAACCCGACGCTGGAACTGCGCGCGCCGGACAGCTGCACGCGGGTGGAGGATTCGGTGGCCATCGCCGCGCTCTACCGCGCGCTGGTGCGCCATCTCGTGCGCAATCCCAAGCTCAATGCCGGCATCGACGCGGTCGAGCGCGCCATCGCCGTGGAGAACAAGTGGCGGGCCCAGCGTTACGGCATCCATGGCAGCTTCGTCGACCGCAGCGCCCGGCAGGCGATCCCGGTGGCGCAGGCGGTGGAAACGCTGATCGACATGGTGACGGACGACGCGCAGGCCATGGGCAGCCGGCAGGAGCTGGAACATCTGCGCACCATTCTGAATGGCGGCACCAGCGCCGACATCCAGATCGCCGTCTATCAGGAAGCCGCCCACCGCACCGGCAACCGCGGCGAGGCGCTGCGGGCGGTGACGAGCTGGCTCACCCACGCCTCCGCGCAATAGCGGCAGGCCACGGCAGGGATGCAATGGGGCGCCGGACCGCCGACCCGGCGCCCGGCCCGCACTCCCCGCGCAAGCCCGCGCGCTCGCGGAAGTCCCGCCCGGCCTCATTGCACCAGCGCATTCCCCGGAGACCATCGGTAGTTACGGCGATTTGCGTCGCGGGGCGGCCTGTGTATGGTCGCGCGCCCTGCTACCCTGCCCTGCCCCGCCGGAGTTTTGAATGGCGCGCGACCAGATCGACACCCAGCCCATCGAGAGCCGCGACGACCTCGTCGCCTGGCTGGAAGCGGGCTGCAAGTCGCCCTCGAAATTCCGTGTCGGCACCGAGCACGAGAAATTCCCCTTCACGCTGAACGGCCACGACCCGGTTCCCTATGAGGGACCGGACGGCATCCGCGCGCTGCTCGACGGCATGCAGGCGCTGAATGGCTGGGAGCCGATCATGGAGGGCGAGGCCATTATCGGGCTCGCCGACACCATTGGCGGCGGGGCGATCTCGCTGGAGCCGGGCGGGCAGTTCGAGCTGTCCGGCGCCCCGCTGATGACCATTCACGAGACCTGCGCCGAGGTGAATTCGCATCTCGAACAGGTGCGCGCCGTGGCGACGCCGCTCGGCTTCGGCTTCCTCGGCCTCGGCATGAGCCCGAAATGGAGCCGGGCGCAGACGCCGGTGATGCCCAAGGGCCGCTACAAGATCATGGCGAACTACATGCCGAAGGTCGGCTCGCTCGGCCTCGACATGATGTTCCGCACCTGCACCGTGCAGGCCAATCTCGATTTCGCCTCCGAACCCGACATGGTGACGAAGCTGCGGGTCGGGCTTGCCCTGCAACCCATCGCAACCGCGCTGTTCGCCAATTCCCCGTTTACCGAAGGCAAGCCGAACGGCTTCCTGTCGTTCCGCTCGGAAATCTGGCGCGACACCGACAATAACCGCGCGGGCATGCTGCCCTTCGCCTTCGAGGACGGCATGGGCTTCGAGCGTTATGTCGACTACGCGCTCGACGTGCCGATGTATTTCATCAAGCGCGGCGACACCTATCTCGATGTCGCCGGCTCCTCCTTCCGCGACCTGCTGGCCGGCCGCCACCCGGCGGTGCCGGGCGAGAGCGCGACCGTCTCGGACTGGGCCAACCACCTCTCGACCATTTTCCCCGAGGTGCGGCTGAAGCGTTATCTGGAAATGCGCGGCGCCGATGGCGGGCCGTGGCGCAATCTGTGCGCCCTGCCGGCGCTGTGGACCGGCATCTATTACGACAATGCCGCCCTGGACGCGGCGTGGCAGCTCTGCAAGGGCTGGAGCGCGGAGCAGCGCCAGCGGCTGCGCGACGAGGTGCCCCGTCTCGGCTTCAAGGCCGAGATCGCCGGCCGCCCGGTGCTGGAGGTGGCGCGCGAGATGGTGGCGATCGCCCGCCAGGGTCTGGCCCGCCGCGACTATCGCGACAGCCAGGGCCGCGACGAGACGCGCTTCCTCCAGCCGCTGGAAGAAAGCCTCGCCACCGGCCTCACCCCGGCCGAGGAACTGCTCGCCCGCTATGAGGGCCCGTGGCACCACTCGGTCGATCCGGTGTTCGACGAACGCGCCTATTGAGCGCCCGCACGGCCGCGCCGCCATGCGGGGTGGCGCCCCTCATGGCCGCTGCTGACTTGAGCAGGATCAAGGCGGCGCGGGCGCTCGCCTCCTAATCTGTCCCCATCGTCCGCCGGCTTCCCATCGGGACCGGCGCCCGGACCTGTTGCGGCAGGATCGCGCGCTGGATGGAGAGGCCGGTCTCACCCATGTGACGATGTTGAAGCTGGAGATCCCACGCGCAAGGCAGCCCTCGCCGGTAGCGCAGGGGAGAGGTTTCCGGGAAGCTTCTCGACAAGCCGGCGGGCGGCCGGCTCACCTCGGCGGGCCATGGGCCCGCCGTTCCTTTTTTGGGGGGTGTTGGGGCTAACCCACCCAGCACACCGTCATCCCCGGGCTTGACCCGGGGATCCACGACTTTCCGGCCCACGCTTTCCGCCCCACGACTTGCGCGCCGCCAAGCGCGGGAGCGGCCGGCCGGGATAACACGGAACCCGCCCGCTCACTCCGCCGCGATGGCGGCTTCCGAAATATTGTCGAGACCCTGCACGATATGATTGGCCAGCGCGTCGGCCAGCGGGGAGGCCTCGTGCCGGTTGCGCAGCAGGCCGATGCGGCAGGGCGCGAGCGTGGGAAAGCCATCGGACGGCCCGAGCACGCGCATGCCCGGCCGCAGGCCCGATTCCGGCAGCACGGAAATGGCGAGGCCCGAGAGCACGGCGGCGGACACCGCGGTCGAGTTCGACGAGGTATAGAGGATGCGGAAGGCGCGGCCGGCGGCCTGAAGCATGGAAATCGCCTCCTGCCGCCAGTTGCAGCTCTGCCGGCCGAGCGCCAGCGGCACGGGCGTGTCGAGATGCGCGGAATGGCGCATGGAGCCGACCCACAGGAGCTGTTCGCGCCGGATGATCTCGGTCTCGCGGTTCAGCGTCTCGCAATCGGTGATGATGGCGAGGTCGAGATCGCCGGTGTCGATGCGGTCGACCAGATCGCTGGAGGGATCGCAGACCACGGTCAGCTCGACATTGGGATGGGTGGCGGAAAAGCGCGCCATGATCTCCGGCAGGTAGCGGTCGGCGTAATCATCGGGGACGCCGAGCCGGACGCGGCCGGAAAGCTCCGCCGAGGCCAGACTCGCCACCGCTTCCATGTTCAGCTTGACGATGCGGCGGGCATAATCGAGCAGCCGCTCGCCCTCGTCGGTGAGGCGCGAGGCGCGCCCGTCACGGGCGAAGATCGCCTTGCCGACCCGCTCCTCCAGCCGCTTCATCTGCATGGAGACGGCCGACTGGGTCTTGTGGACCACATCCGCCGCTTTGGTGAAACTGCCGGTTTCGGCAATTGTAATGAATGTTCTTAATTGATCAATGTCGAGCAACACGGACATGGCAGCGCCCCTGGGCGGTGTATCATCAATCGGAATGATATCTGAGATAAGAAACATTCGCTAGTGTGATTGATCCCGCCACGACATAACACTCCTGCCGCGAACGGACAGCGTCGAGATCGGGTGGCCCGCAAGCCTCCTTCCCGTGATCATCAGCCCAACGTCGTCGCCGCGCGGCCGACAGATGGAGAGGAAGATGTCGTATATTGGCGAAGTTCGCAGGTCCGCCTTCGCGTCATTCGGTACCGCCGCCGCCAGCGTGCTGGTCGGTGCCGTCATGGGTAGCTTCAAGTTTCTCACGGCGCTGGCGCGCCGCCGTCACCTGATGCAGCTCGGCGAGTTCGACGACCGCATGCTCAAGGATATCGGCCTGACGCGCGCCGATCTGCGCGATGCGGCCTCCGGTCCGCTCTGGCAGGACCCGACCTCGGTGCTCGTGGTCCGCTCGGTCGAGCGCCGGGCCAGCCGTCGCGTCGCCGCACGCGACAATCTTTCCATCGGCGCCGCCAAGCGCGAGCGCGATGATCTCATTTCCTGCGGATGAGCGTGCAGCCCGTCCACAGGATTGACGGCGACATCGACCCCCTCGTGTCGTCGACTTGAGCCCGCTGGTTCGTCCAGCGGGCTTTTTTTTATGCGCCCTCCCGCTTTGCACGGCGGCAAGCATCTCCTTGCACGCGCGGCTGATGTGCGCGGCGCCGCGGCGGTCCATATGGACACCAGCCGGCGCCGTTCGCCGGCACGAACGCGCGGAGGATCCATGGCACAGCATCTCGAACTCGGGCTCGACACGTTTGGCGACGTGACGCGCGAGGCCGATGGCACGCTCAAGCCGCACGCGCAGGTGATCCGCGAACTGGTCGCGGAAGCCCGGCTGGCCGATGAGGTGGGGCTCGACTTCTTCGGTGTCGGCGAACATCACCGCGATGATTTCGCGGTCTCCGCGCCGGAAGTGGTGCTGGCCGGCATCGCCACCCAGACACGCCGCATCCGCCTCGGCTCGGCGGTGACGGTGCTGTCCTCGGATGATCCGATCCGCGTGTTCCAGCGTTTCGCCACCGTCGACGCCCTGTCGAACGGGCGGGCCGAGGTGATTCTCGGGCGCGGCTCGTTCACCGAATCCTTCCCGCTGTTCGGTTTCGACCTGAAGGATTACGAGACACTGTTCTCGGAGAAGCTCGACCTGTTCGCCGCGCTGCTGAAGGACAACGGCACCAAGGCAGGCGTGACCTGGCAGGGCAGCATCCGCCCGCCGCTGAAGGGCCAGCACGTGTTTCCGCCGGCCGAGAGCGGCACGCTGAAGACCTGGATCGGCGTCGGCGGCAGCCCGGAATCGGTGGTGCGCGCGGCGCGCTACGGCCTGCCGCTGATGCTCGCCATCATCGGCGGCAATCCCGGCCGATTCGCGCCCTATGTGGACCTCTACAAGCGCGCCATCGCGCAGGTGGGCGGCACAATGGCGCCGATCGGCGTGCATTCGCATGGCTACATCGCCGAGACCGACGAGGCCGCGCGCGAGGAATTCTATGCCGACTACAAGGTGATGCATGACCGGATCGGCCGCGAGCGCGGCTGGCCGGCCTATGGCCGCGACGCCTTCGAGCAGGAGATCACCCACGGCTCGCTCTATCTCGGCTCGCCCGAGACGGTGGCCCGCAAGATCGCCAAGACCGCGAAGACGCTCGGCCTGTCGCGCTTCGACCTGAAATACAGCGCCGGCCCGCTGCCGCATGACCGGCTGATGCGCTGCATCGAGCTTTACGGCTCCAAGGTCGCCCCGCGCGTGCGGGAATTGCTGGCGCAGGAGACGGTGGAGGCGTGAGGGCTCTCGCCAACTGGGGCCGTCATCCCCGGACTTGATCCGGGGATCCACGACTTACCTCGCCACCCGGCTCAACCGTCAAAGGCATGGATGCCCGGGCCAAGCCCGGGCATGACGACGAGCGTGGGGATGACGGCCTTATAGGAACTGCGCCCCTCCCCGGCGGGGAAGGGCGTTGCCTCACACGTTCAGCAGCAGATATTCCCGCTCCCAGGGCGAGATGACCCGCATGAAGGTGTCGAACTCGGTCTGCTTCACCGCCGTGTAGGTCTTCACGAAGGATGGCCCGAGCACGGTGGCGATCTCCTCGGAATGCTGCAGCGCCGCCACCGCCTCGAGCAGGCCGCGCGGCAGTTCGAAATCGAGCCCCTTGGCGTCCGCCTCCAGCGGCTCGGTCGGGCGCAGGCCCTCGACGAGACCGAGATAACCGCAGGCCAGCGAGGCGGCGATGACGAGATAGGGGTTGGCGTCCGAGGACGGCACCCGGTTCTCGACGCGCCGCGCGGCCGGCGTGGACGGCGGCACGCGCAGCCCGGCGGTGCGGTTGTCATAGCCCCACTGCACGTTGATCGGCGCCATCGAATCGCGCGTCAGCCGGCGGTAGGAATTCACGTAAGGCGCGAGGATCGACATCACCGCCGGCAAATAACGCTGCTGGCCGGCGATGAAGGAGAAGAATTCCGGCGTCGGATCGCCATCCTTGTCGGAGAAGATGTTCTTGCCGGTCTGCGCATCCACGATCGACTGGTGGATATGCATCGCCGAGCCGGGCTCGTCGGCGATCGGCTTGGCCATGAAGGTGGCGTAGATCTTGTGGGCCAGTGCCGCCTCGCGGATCGTGCGCTTGAACAGGAACACCTGATCGGCCAGGGCGATCGGATCGCCATGCAGCAGGTTGATCTCCATCTGCGCCGCGCCGTCCTCATGGATCAGCGTGTCGATCTCCAGGCCCTGCGCCTCGGAATAGTCGTACATGTCCTCGAACAGGGCGTCGAATTCGTTGACCGCCTGGATCGAATAGGACTGGCGGCCGATCTCGGGCCGGCCGGAGCGGCCGATCGGCGGCTTCAGCGGATAGTCCGCGTCGACATTGGGCTCGACCAGATAGAACTCGATCTCCGGCGCCACGACGGCCTTCCAGCCCTTCTTGGCGTAGAGCTCGACGACGTTCTTCAGCACCTGGCGCGGCGCCAGTTCCACCGGGCGTCCGTCGCGGTGATAGGCGTCGTGGATGATCTGCGCGGTCGGATCGGTCGCCCAGGGCACGATCGCCAGCGTCGAGAAATCCGGCTCCATGACGAGGTCGCTGTCGACCACCACGGAATCCACGAGATTGTCATAGGGCGGATAGTCGCCCGAAATGGTCTGGAAAAACACCGAGAGCGGGAGGTTCATCACCGGGCTGGAGAGGAACTTCGACACCGGCATGATCTTGCCGCGACCGACGCCGGCAAGGTCTGGCACCGCGCATTCGATTTCGGTGATGCCGCGGGCACCCATCCAGGCTTTTGCCTCCTCGATCGAGGACACGCCGCGGGTGGACGTCACAGCGTCGCTTTCGGGACGCTTCTTCTTGGCCATAATACCCATCCTGATGCGCTTTCTGCGCGCAAAGAGGCAACCACGCCCTCCCGATGGCCGTCAAGGCGGGGCGCGCGATGAAGCGCACTGCTCATTTGCGGGCATGGTAAAATTGTTCGCATTGTGCCGTTGAGCCGCCGCCCGAAGCCGGATAGCGTCGCATCAGGGCCGGGTCATACCGGCGGGGACAACGGGGCCAAGCATGAGCACAGGCGTCGCCGACAAGACGCAGAAGACCATCGGGGGCATCCGACGCAAATTCGCCCCCTGGACCGATCCCCAGGCAACCCCGCTCATCCGCTACCAGAACGTCACCAAGCGATTCGGCGAGTTCGTGGCGATCGACAATCTCTCGCTCGATATTTACGAGCGCGAGTTCTTCGCCCTGCTCGGGCCGTCCGGCTGCGGCAAGACCACGCTGATGCGCATGCTCGCCGGCTTCGAGGAGCCGACCAGCGGCCAGATCACGCTGGCCGGGCAGGATCTCGTCGGCACGCCGCCCTACAAGCGGCAGACCAACATGATGTTCCAGTCCTACGCGCTGTTCCCGCACATGAGCGTGTGGGACAACATCGCCTTCGGCCTGCGGCAGGACCGCATGGACAAGGACGCGGTGGCCAACCGCGTCGAGGAGATGCTGAAGCTGGTGAAGCTCAGCCAGTTCGCCAAGCGCAAGCCGCACCAGCTTTCCGGCGGCCAGCGCCAGCGCGTGGCGCTCGCCCGCTCGCTGGCCAAGCGCCCCAAGGTGCTGCTGCTCGACGAGCCGCTCGGCGCGCTCGACAAGAAGCTGCGCGAGGAGACCCAGTTCGAGCTCATGGACATCCAGATGGAGCTCGGCATGACCTTCCTGATCGTGACCCACGATCAGGAAGAGGCGATGACCGTGGCCGACCGCATCGCGGTGATGAACCATGGCAAGCTGGTGCAGGTTTCGCCGCCGGCGGTGATCTATGAGCAGCCCGCCTCGCGCTACGTCGCCGAGTTCGTCGGCGACGTGAACATTCTCGACGCCGTCATCGAGGCCAAAGTGCCCGGCCTGGTGACGCTGCGCGCCGAGGCCGCGCCCGGCATGAGCTTCCGCGTGGCGCAGGACTGCGAGACCCAGGTCGGCGACACGGTGGCGCTGGCGTTCCGGCCGGAGAAGCTGCGGGTCGAACTCGATCCGCCGGCCGACCCCACCGTGAACTGCCTCACCGGCACGATCTGGGACATCGGCTATCTCGGCGACCTGTCGATCTACCATGTGGAACTGGCCAATGGTCAGCGCATCAAGGCCGCCAAGCCGAACCTGACCCGCATGGTCGAGCGTCCCAT
Source organism: Ancylobacter radicis (assembly GCF_018449475.1). GTDB lineage: Bacteria > Pseudomonadota > Alphaproteobacteria > Rhizobiales > Xanthobacteraceae > Ancylobacter > Ancylobacter radicis. The sequence goes on from NZ_JAHCQH010000015.1 coordinate 485,206, forward strand.
CACCTGGGAAGACAAGGTCTATGTCTCCTTCGCGCCGGATGCCGGCGTGGTTCTGAAGAGCTGAAGGGGACCCCCATGGCAGACAAGGCGAAAGGGCGCTGGCTGGTCCTCGCCATTCCCTATCTCTGGCTTTTCGCGCTGTTCCTCGTCCCGTTCCTGATCGTCTTCAAGATCAGCCTCTCGCAGGACGCGATCGCCCAGCCGCCCTATGTGCCGACCTTCGACCTCGCCGCCGGCTGGGAGGCCTTCAAGGAGAACTTCGCCGAGCTTTCTTTCGAGAATTACGGCTACGTCCTGAGCTGGGACAATGACTTCATCGAGGCCTATGGCTCCAGCCTGTGGATCGCCGGCGTCTCGACCGTGCTGCTGCTGATGGTCGGCTACCCGATCGCCTACGCCATGGCGCGGGCGCCGAAATCGATCCGCCCAACCCTGCTGATGCTGGTGATCCTGCCCTTCTGGACCTCGTTCCTGATCCGCGTCTATGCGTGGATCGGCATTCTGTCGCCGGAGGGGCTGCTCAACCAGTTCCTGTTCGGGCTCGGGGTGATCGACCAGCCGCTGCAGATCCTCGCCACCGACACGGCGGTCTATATCGGCATCGTCTATTCCTACCTGCCCTTCATGATCCTGCCGCTCTATTCGGCGCTGGAGAAGATGGACGAGACGCTGCTGGAAGCCGCCGCGGATCTGGGCTGCCCGCCCTTCGCCGCCTTCTGGAAGATCACCTGGCCGCTCTCCCTGCCCGGCGTGTTCGCCGGCTGCCTGCTCTGCTTCATCCCGGCGGTGGGCGAATTCGTCATTCCCGACCTGCTCGGCGGTTCCGACACGCTGATGATCGGCAAGGTGCTGTGGACCGAATTCGCGGTGAACCGCTCCTGGACCGTGTCGTCGGCGGTGGCGGTGCTGCTGCTGATGGTGCTGGTGATTCCGATCGTCTTCTACCAGAACGTCCAGGCCCGCGAGATGGAGAAACGTTGATGAGAAAGGGCCTCTCCTGGTTCAACGTCACCTCGATCGTGCTCGGCTTCACCTTTCTCTATCTGCCGATCCTGCTGCTGGTGATCTACTCCTTCAACGCCTCGCGCATGGTCACGGTGTGGGCGGGGTTCTCCACCCACTGGTATGTCCAGCTGTTCCAGAACCAGCAGCTGCTCGACGCCGCCTGGGTGACGCTGCGCGTCGCCTTCATCACCGCCTCGGTGGCGACCGTGCTCGGCACGCTCGGCGCCATCGCGCTCACCCGCTATGGCCGCTTCTACGGGCGCACCCTGTTCTCGGGCATGATCTACGCGCCGCTGGTGATGCCGGAAGTGATCACCGGCCTGTCGCTGCTGCTGCTGTTCGTGGCGGTGGACATCGACCGCGGCTTCTGGACCATCACGCTCGCGCACATCACCTTCACCATGTGCTTCGTCTCGGTGGTGGTGCAGTCGCGGCTCGTGACCTTCGACCGCTCGCTGGAGGAAGCCGCGCTCGATCTCGGCTGCACGCCCTTCAAGACCTTCTTCGTCATCACCCTGCCGATCATCCTGCCGGCGGTGGTATCGGGCTGGATGCTCGCCTTCACCTTGTCGCTGGACGATCTGGTCATCGCCAGCTTCACCACCGGGCCGGGCGCGACCACGCTGCCGATGCGCATCTACAGCCAGGTGCGGCTCGGCGTGACGCCGGAAATCAACGCCGCCTGCACCATCCTCATCGCCATCGTCACCGTGGTCGTCATCGTCGCCTCGGTCATGACCAAGCGGCAGGAGATGGAGCGTCAGAAGGCGGAGCGGCTCGCGGCGGCGGGGTAAGCGACGCATGCTCTCCCACATCAATATCGGCATCGCCGATTTCGACCGCGCCTACGCCTTCTATGCGGCCTTGCTGCCGGAACTCGGGCTGCAGATGAAATTCGCCGAGGCCGAAAAGAACTGGGCCGGCTGGGTGCAGCCCGGCGTGGCGCGGCCGCTCTTTCTCATCGGCTGCCCCTATGATGGCGGCCCTGCTGCGCCGGGGAACGGCCAGATGGCCGCGTTCCTGGCGGCCGATCGCCCCATGGTCGACCGCGTGCACACCCTCGCCCTGCAACTCGGCGGCACGGACGAGGGCCTGCCCGGCCTGCGCCCGCAGTACCATGCGAACTATTATGGCGCCTATTTCCGCGATCCCGACGGCAACAAGCTGTGCGTGTGCTGTCACGATCCGGTGGCTTGAGGCCGGCCCTGCTAGGTCAGCCGCCGGCCTGCGGCTAGACTTCGGCCGAGCCTCGAATCGGATTCCGTCATGCCCCTGCGCCTGCTTCCGCCCACCCTGGTCGACCGCATCGCCGCGGGCGAGGTGGTGGAACGCCCGGCGGCGGCGCTGAAGGAGATCGTCGAGAACGCGCTCGACGCCGGCGCCTCCCGCATCGAGATCGTCATCGACGGCGGCGGGCGGCGGCTGATGCGCGTCACCGACGATGGTTGCGGCATGGATGCCGACGATCTGGCGCTCGCGGTGGAGCGCCACGCCACCTCCAAGCTCGACAGCGAGGACCTGCTCGCCATCTCCACCCTCGGCTTTCGCGGCGAGGCGCTGCCCTCGATCGGCTCGGTGGCGCGGCTCGCCATCACCAGCCGGCCGCGGGGCGCGGACAGCGCCCATGAGATCCGCGTCGAGGGCGGGGTGAAATCCCCGGTAAAGCCGGCCGCGCTCGGCACCGGCACGCGGGTCGAGGTGCGCGACCTGTTCTTCGCCACCCCGGCGCGGCTGAAATTCCTGAAATCCGAACGCGCCGAGACGGCGGCGGCGGTGGATGCGGTGCGGCGCCTCGCGCTGGCCCGCCCCGAGGTCGGCTTCACCCTCGTCACCGATGAGCGGGCTCCGGTCACCTGGCCGGCCCGCAGCGCCGATGCGAGCGGCCGCCGCGCCCGCATCGCCGATGTGCTCGGCCATGAGGTCGGGCAGAACGCGCTCGATATTGACGGCCGGCGCGAAGGCGCGCGGCTTGCCGGCCTCGCCGGTCTGCCGACCTTCTCCAAGGCGAACTCGCTGTCGCAATATCTGTTCGTCAATGGCCGGCCGGTGCGCGACAAGGTGCTGATCGGCGCCATCCGCGCGGCCTATGCCGACCTTTTGCCCTCCGACCGGCACCCGGTGACGGCGCTGTTCCTCGATCTCGACCCGCGCGAGGTCGATGTGAACGTGCACCCGGCCAAGACCGAGGTACGGTTCCGCGATCCCGGCCTCATCCGCGCGCTGATCGTGCGCACGCTGATGGACGCGCTCACCACCGCCGTGCCGCGCACCGCCTCCACCGCTGCCGACCGGCTGGCGCAGTTCGCCCGTGCCGAGACGATGGATGGCTACCGGCCACAGCCCAGGCCAGGCAATTACAACTGGACGAGTTCCTGGGCGGCACCCGAGGGTGCCTCGGCCAGCGCGCCAGACGGCTTCAATGAGTCCCCCGCGCGCTTCGATTTCGGTGCCCCCGGCGGGCAGAGTGGGGCTCTCGCCCTTGATCTGGCGCCGCAGGCCGATGCGCGGGCGGCACACCTGCCCGCGGCGCCGGATCTGATGGAACGCCCGCTCGGCGCGGCGCGGGCGCAGTTGCACGAGACCTACATCATCGCCCAGACCAGCGACGGGGTGGTGGTGGTGGACCAGCACGCCGCCCATGAGCGCATCGTCTATGAGCGGCTGAAAGCCGCCATGGAGCGCGACGGGCTCAATCGGCAGATGCTGCTGGTGCCGCTGGTGGTCGATCTCGACCCGTCCGACGCGGCGCGCCTTGCCGAGCGCGCGCAGGCGCTGGAAAAGCTCGGCCTGGTGCTGGAGGCGTTCGGGCCGGGCGCGCTGCTGGTGCGGGAGGTGCCGGCGCTGCTCGGTGATGCCGATGTGCCGGCGCTGGTGCGCGAACTGGCCGAGCACGCGGCGGAATGGGACGATGCGCTGCCGCTGGAGCGGCGCCTGCTGCATGTCGCCGCCACCATGGCCTGCCACGGCTCGGTGCGGGCCGGCCGCAGGCTGCGCGTCGAGGAAATGAACGCGCTGCTGCGCGAGATGGAACAGACCCCCAACGCCGCCCAGTGCAACCACGGACGTCCAACCTTCGTCACGCTGGCGCTCGCCGACATCGAACGCCTCTTCGCGCGGCGCTGAGGCCGGTCTATGGTGCCGGCATAATGGCGTTTGACACCGATCATCCCAAGAGCTGGTACGCCGCGACGGCGCGCCATCTCTCCCCCTTCCCCGCCCTCGCCGGCACTGTGCGCGCCGATGTCTGCGTCATTGGCGGCGGCTATACCGGCCTGTCCGCCGCGCTGCATCTGGCCGAGGCCGGGCTGGACGTGGTGCTGCTGGAAGCCGCGCGCCTCGGCTCCGGCGCCTCCGGCCGCAATGGCGGGCAGATCCATTCCGGCCAGCGGCGGGATCAGGACTGGCTGGAGGCGCAGGTCGGGATCGACGATGCCAAGGCGCTGTGGCGCCTCGCGGAAGACGCCAAGGCGCTGCTCCACGCGCTGATCGAGCGGCACGCCATCGATTGCGACGTGCGCCCCGGCCTCATCGTCGCCGACCACAAGCCCGGCTATGTCGCGCACAGCCACGCCTATGCGCGCAAGCTGAACGAGGTCTATGACTACCCGCAGGCCGCCCCGCTCTCGCGCGAGGAGCTGCGCGCCCTGGTCGGCTCCGACGCCTATCATGGCGGCATGATCGACCATGGCGGCGGGCATCTGCACCCGCTCAACCTCGCGCTGGGCCTCGCCCGCGCCGCCAGCAAGGCCGGCGCCCGGCTGTTCGAGCAGTCCCGCGCGCTCGGCATCGACGAGAGCGGCGCCAAGGCGCGGGCAACCACCGCCGGCGGCGTGGTGGAGGCCGATTTCGTGCTGGAATGCGGCGACGGCCTGCAAGACGGGCTCGACCGGCGGGTCGACAATTACGTCATGCCGATCGCCAACTACATCGCCGCGACGCAGCCGCTCGGGGCGCGCGCCCGCGACATCATCGCCAATGACGCGGCGGTGGCGGACAGCCGTTTCGTCGTGAACTATTACCGGCTCTCGGCCGATGGACGGCTGCTGTTCGGCGGCGGGGAGAGCTATACGCGGCGCCTGCGCCCGGACCCCGGCGCGTTTGTCCGGCCCTATATGCTGAAGATCTTCCCGCAACTGGCCGATGTGCGGATCGATTATGGCTGGGGCGGGCTGCTCGGCATCACCATGAGCCGCATGCCCTTCGTGCGCCGCCTGTCCCCCCGCGTGCTGACGGCGGCCGGCTATTCCGGGCAAGGCGTCATGCTGGCCCCCTATTTCGGCAAGCTGCTGGCGCAGGCGGTGCAGGGCCAGCTCGGCGCGTTCGATCTACTCGCCGGCCTGCCGGTGCCGCCCTTCCCCGGCGGGCCGGTGATGCGCTGGCCGCTGCTGGTCGCCGGCATGAGCTATTTCGCCCTGCGCGACCGGCTGTGAGGACGCGGTGCTCGATCTGCACGCCTATGCCCGCGAGGCGCTGAGCTTCGTCCAGGCGCACGCCCATTACGCGCCCTATGTCGCCTTCGCCCTCGCCTTCTGCGAATCGCTCGCCGTGGTCTCGCTGGTCGTGCCCGCCACCTTCGTGCTGCTCGGGCTCGGGCCGCTCATCGCCGCCGGCGGGGTGCCGCTGTTCCCGGTCTGGGCGGCAACGGCGGCGGGCGCCGCGCTGGGCGATACCGTGTCCTACTGGGTCGGCTTCCACCTCAAGGGCAGCGCGCGCGAGCGTTGGCCGCTCAGCCGCTTTCCCGAGGCGATCGCGCGCGGCGAACGGTTCTTCCACCGCTTCGGCACCTGGAGCGTGTTCTTCGGCCGGTTTTCCGGGCCGCTGCGGGCCTTCGTGCCGCTCATCGCCGGCATGTTCGCCATGCCGCATATCCTGTTCCAGATGGTCAACATCACCTCCGCCATGGCCTGGGCGCTGCTGCTGCTCGGCCCCGGCGCAGCGGCGGTGAAGGCGCTCGGCTGGTAGTGTAGGGGCTACCCCTCAGGGTTGCGAAATCTCAACGACGCCCGCCCGCCCTTCCTCGACACATGGCGCCAAGACACACATGGCGCCAAGACCAAGCAAGGTTCTGGAGGATTCGATGGCGATGATTCACGATGTGGCGGGCGACATCCTCATGAGCGAGGCGCAGGTGATCGCCCATGGCGTGGCCCCCGGCGACCATTTCGACACCGGGCTGGCACTGGCGCTGCGCGAGCGTTACCCCTCGCTCGCCAAGGATTTCCGCCATGAGTGCCGGGTCAACCACCCCAAGGCCGGCGGCATCTGGGTCTGGGCCGGCGCCGGGGAAACCGGCTCGGTGCGCATCGTCAATCTGCTGACGCAGGAGGCGGCGGAGAACGCCACCGAGCGGCCGGGCAAGGCGACGCTGGAGAATGTCGGCCATGCACTCAAGGCACTCGCCCGCTACGCGCAGGAGGAGAAGATCACCAGCCTGGCTTTGCCCCGCCTCGCCACCGGCGTCGGCGGGCTCGACTGGGCGGATGTGAAGCCGCTGGTGGAACGCCATCTCGGCGCGCTCGACATCCCCGTCTATGTCTACACGGTCTATCACAAGGACCAGAAAGCCGCCGAGCCCGGCCTGCCCGCCGCGGCGTGAGGGCGCGCGGGGGCGTTGGCGGCCGGCGGCCGGCGCGGTCGGAGCCCCCCTCCCCGTCATGCCCGGGCCCGGCCCGGGCATCCATGACTTGGGCCCAGCGGGCGACGGAGGAAAGGCGTGGATGGCCGGGCCAGGCCCGGCCATGACGTGGGGCCCAGGTGCAGACCCCAAACGAAAGGGGCGACCCGCGAGGTCGCCCTTTTTCATCGTCGGTGGCTGTCTGAAGGCTGCCGCTACTCGGCCGCTTCCTTGGGCGGCTTGCCCGCCTTCATCTCGCGCCGCGCCTTGGCGGGGAGGACGAGATCGAACTCCGCGAGTTCTGCCTCGGTGGGGAGGATGCTGTCCGGGTCCGCCTTCGCCGCCGCGACGATCTGTTCATCGGTCAACGCATCGACCTTCGACCAGTCGAAGTCGCGCAGCAACCGTTCAGCTTCTTTCGATGGCTTGTGCGAAGACACGTCTCTCGCTCCGATGCGCCGGTCTTACGGATACAAGGCGCCGACGGCGCCCTCTCCAGACATAGACGCAGAGTATAACACGCCCGGCCACCTCGGCCATCGCAACGTGGCGGGACTCCTCCACGACGAGGCGCGGCGATGACGGCTCGAAGCGCGGGCGACCGTCGAAGACGAACTCGCCAAAGAGGAGCGGCAAACCGTGTTTCGCACGGTTCGCCGCGTCCTTATCGTCATCCCACTCGAAATCGTCCGTCTCGCCCATTGCCGCACCTCGTGAATGAACGCAGTGAGGTTAAGGGCGATACGGGCACGTCAACCGTGGCGGATTCGATTAAATTCGGACCATCAGTATTGTCAGGCACTTACGCCACATACTGACTGTGAAGAACTATATCTAGATACCGCCACGGTTGACAACTGCCGCTTGTTTGATTCGTCAGTTCTTCGCCTTGTCGACCAGCTTGTTCTTGCCGATCCACGGCATCATGCCGCGCAGCTTCTCGCCGACTTCCTCGATCTGGTGCGAATCGTTCAGGCGGCGGATGCCCTTGAAGCGGGCGGCGCCGGCCTTGTATTCCTGCATCCAATCCGAGGTGAACTTGCCGGTCTGGATGTCGGTCAGCACGCGCTTCATCTCGGCCTTGGTCTCGGCGGTGATGATGCGCGGGCCGGAGACATACTCGCCCCACTCGGCGGTGTTGGAGATCGAGTAGTTCATGTTGGCGATGCCGCCCTCATAGATGAGGTCGACGATCAGCTTCACTTCGTGCAGGCACTCGAAATAGGCCATTTCCGGGGCGTAGCCGGCTTCCACCAGCGTCTCGAAGCCGGCGCGGATCAGCTCGACCAGACCGCCGCAGAGCACGACCTGCTCGCCGAACAGGTCGGTCTCGCACTCTTCCTTGAAGGTGGTCTCGATGATGCCCGAGCGGCCGCCGCCGACGCCGCAGGCATAGGAGAGGGCGAGGTCGAGCGCGTTGCCCGAGGCGTCCTGATGGACCGCCACGAGGCAGGGCACGCCGCCGCCCTTCTCATATTCGCCGCGCACGGTGTGGCCGGGGCCCTTCGGCGCGATCATGACGACGTCGACGGACTTCTTCGGCTCGATCAGGCCGAAATGCACGTTGAGGCCGTGCGCGAAGGCGATGGCGGCGCCGTCACGGATGTTCGGGGCGATCTCGTCGCGGTAGATGTCGGCCTGGAGTTCGTCCGGGGTGGCCATCATCATCAGGTCCGCCCACTTGGCGGCCTCGGCGACGGTCATCACCTTGAGGCCGTCGGCCTCGACCTTCTTGGCGGTCGCCGAGGTCGGCTTCAGGCCGATGGCGATTTCCTTGGCGCCGGAATCCTTGAGGTTCAGCGCATGGGCGCGGCCCTGCGAGCCATAGCCGATGATGGCGACCTTCTTGCCCTTGATCAGGTTCACATCGGCGTCGCGATCGTAATAAACGCGCATGGGGGTTCTCCTTGTGTGACGCGTTAATGGGAGACCGGCCCGGCGGTGCCGGTGCCGTAGAGGGCGAGGAACTGGTCGGTGGCGCGGGCGGCGTCACGCTCGATCTCGGCCGGGGAGAGCGTCAGCCTGTCTCCCAGCAGGAGCCGGATCTGCACGTCGCGGCCGACCAGGCCGAGAAAGCTGCGAAAGGCGGTCTCGCTGTCGTCGAAGCCGATCAGCCCAGCGTCGCGGCCCGCTTCCAGCACCGGCTTGATGCGCTCGCCAATGGCGAAGCGCCCATTGGCCAGCATGATGGCGCCGAGATTGGAGCCGCGCGCGCCGGCCTGCGCGATGGCGAAGCGGTTGAGCGCGATCGAGGTCGGGCTGGAGATCACGCCCAGCCAGTTGGCGGCAAAGCGCGTGAGGCTGTCGCGCAGGGCCAGCACGTCGAGCCGCTGGCGGTCGTAATTGCCGGCCCGCACCTTGGAGGCCTGCCAGCGCACGGTGGCGGTGAGCAGGCCGTCGCGGTCACCGAACCATTTGTACAGGCTCTCCTTGGAGCAGGAGGCGCGCCGCGCCACCATGGTCATGGTCACGTCGCCGCCCTCTTCGACCATCAGCGCGAGCACGGCATCGAGCACGGCCTGCTGCCGCTCGGTGAAGGCATCGCCAGTCTCGTCAGGGGCCGTCGCCATGCGCCGGAGGGCTCCGTATTTTCCGTACCGTACGTTACGGTTCTCCTACAGCAGGCGCGATGGTTCCGCAAGCGGGTAATCCGCTCGGCTCACATCAGCGGCGGATCAGGGCGGAGAGGCGGGCGCGCCAGAACATCGGCGGCGCGGAAGCAAGAGCGACGCCCGAGGCGGCGATTGCCATGCCAACCCAGGCCAACGGCGCCAGTTGTTCATTGAGCAGAGCCCAGGCGATGAGCGCGGTGCAGGGTGGCACAAGGAAGAACAGCGCCGACACCTTCGACACCTCGCCGGCGCGGATCATCGCCAGATAGAGCGAAATGGCGACGAGCGAATTTCCGATGACGAGATAGGCCAACGCCGCGATCAACGGCCCGGTCCACATCACATGGCCGTCTTCCAGCAGCAGCGCCAGCGGAAGCGTGCACAGGAAGCCAACCGCACATTGCACGGTGTTGGACACCAGCGGGTGCTGCGGCGAGCCGAAGCGCTTCTCGTAGAGCGCGCCGCCGCACATGGCCAACAGGGCGCCGATGGCGAGCAGCAGCACGCCCGGCGAGGTCACCTCGATCGCCGAGCGCGAGGCGATCACCAGCCCCGCGCCCACCAGCCCGAGCAGCAGGCCTGTCCAGCGTCGGGCACCGACACGCTCACCCGCAAGGGCGGGAGCGGCGAGACCGACGACGATCGGCTGCATCGAGACGATGATCGCCAGCGCGCCGGCCGAGATTCCGAACTTGAAGGCGAAATAGCTGAGATTGAAATACAGCACCTGGATGAGCAGGCCGACCACCGCGAGATCGAGATAGACCCGCGGGCTGCGCGGCAGCGGCGGCCGGAACCAGGCCAGCAGCGGCAACAGCACGGCGAGCACGATGCCATAGCGCCAGGCCAGCAGGGTGAAGGGCCCGGTGTACAGAATGCCGATCTTGGCGACGGCGAACCCGCCCGACCACAGCAGCAGGAAGATGAAGGGCGCCGCCTGGAGCCACAGCGGTTTGCCGGTGGTCGCCGCCGGCATTGTGCCTGCACTGTCGCTCACGTCTTCCGCCTTCCGCTCGCCTCAGGACGGAGCGGCCGGCCCAAGGCGCCGCGAGGCACCCCGGGAGGCGCCCCGCGAAGCGGCATCTTCACATGCCTTCGGGCCCGCGGCCAATAGCGGCGACGCCGGTGCGCGAGACTTCCACGAGGCCAAGCGGCTCCAGCAGCGAGACGAACTGGTCGATCTTCTCCGGCTTGCCGGTGATCTCGAACACGAAGCTCTCCAGCGTCGTGTCCACCGTGCGGGCGCGGAAACTGTCGGCGATCAAGAGCGCCTCCTGCCGGATCTCGCCCTTGCCGCGCACCTTGATGAGGGCGAGCTCGCGCTCCACCGCCTTGCCGACCACGGTGAGGTCGACCACGCGATGCACCGGCACCAGCCGGTCAAGCTGGCTCTTGATCTGCTCGATGATCGGCGGCGCCCCGGTGGTGACGACGGTGATGCGCGAGAGCTTGGAATCGTGGCTGACCTCGGAGACGGTCAGGCTGTCGATGTTGTAGCCGCGCCCGGAGAACAGGCCGACGATGCGGGCAAGCACGCCCGGTTCGTTATCGACCAGCAGAGAGAGGGTGTGGCGTTCGACGGGTTCGTTGACGGGGGGCATGGGGCACTCTGAAAAGGTGTGGCGGCTATGGCTGTCCGTGAGCTTCTTGACCGTCATCCCCGGGCTTGACCCGGGGATCCACGACTTCAATCCGCGCCGGCGTGATCGGCGCTCCGGTGAAAGGCGTGGATGGCCGGGCCAAGCCCGGCCATGACGTGATCAGGCGCGAGGCGCCATCACACCAGCATCTTGCCTTCCTCGCTGATCGCCTCGTCCAGCCCTTCGGGATGATCGGGCAGGATCATCTCGTTATGCGGCTTGCCCGATGGGATCATCGGCAGGCAATTCTCCATCTTGTCGACCAGGCAGTCGAACAGCACCGGGCGATTCACGTTGATCATCTCGTGGATCGCGCCGTCGAGGTCGCCCGGCTTGGAGCAGCGGATGCCGACCGCGCCATAGGCCTCGGCGAGCTTCACGAAGTCCGGCAGCGACTCGGAATAGGAGTGCGAGTAGCGCCCGCCATGCAGCAGATCCTGCCACTGGCGCACCATGCCCATATATTCGTTGTTCAGCACGAACACCTTGACCGGCAGGTTGAACTGCAGCGCGGTCGAGAGCTCCTGCAGGCACATCTGGATCGAGGCCTCGCCGGCAATGTCGATGACGAGGCTGTCCGGGTGCGCCACCTGCGCGCCGATGGCGGCGGGCAGGCCATAGCCCATGGTGCCGAGGCCGCCAGAGGTCATCCAGCGGTTCGGCTCCTCGAAGTGGAAGTGCTGGGCCGCCCACATCTGGTGCTGGCCGACCTCGGTGGTGATGTAGACGTCCTTGTCCTTCACCTGGTCGTACAGCGCCTTGACGGCCTGCTGCGGCTTGATGATGGAGCTGGAAGGCTGGAAGGCGAGCGACTTGCGGGCGCGCCACTTGTCGATCTGGCCCCACCAGCCGGCGATGGCCTGCCGGTCCGGCTCGACCTTCATGCCGCGCCAGACGGTGAGCATGTCCTCAAGGACGTGCTTCACATCGCCGATGATCGGCAGGTCGACCTTGACGTTCTTGTTGATCGAGGACGGGTCGATGTCGATGTGGATCTTCTTCGAGCCGGGCGAGAAGGCGTCGAGGCGGCCGGTGATGCGGTCATCGAAGCGCGCGCCGACGCAGACCATGACGTCGCAATCATGCATCGCCATGTTCGCTTCATAGGTGCCGTGCATGCCGAGCATGCCCAGCCACTGCTTGTCGGCCGCCGGATAGGCGCCGAGGCCCATCAGCGTCGAGGTGACCGGATAGCCGGTGAGCCGGGCGAATTCGCGCAGCAGGCGGCTCGCCTCGGGACCGGAATTGATGACGCCGCCGCCGGTGTAGAAGATCGGGCGCTTGGCCTTGGCCAGCATCTCGACCGCCGTCTTGATCTTCTCCGGGTCGCCCTTGAGGCGCGGCTTATAGGTCTTGTGCTCGATGTTCTCCGGGCCGACATAGATGCCCCTGGCGAACTGCACGTCCTTCGGGATGTCGACCACGACCGGGCCGGGACGCCCGTTCTGCGCGACATAGAACGCCTCGTGCATGACGCGGGCGAGGTCGTTCACGTCGCGGACGAGGTAGTTGTGCTTGGTGCAGGGCCGGGTGATACCGACCGTGTCGCATTCCTGGAAGGCGTCCGAGCCGATCAGATGCGTCGGCACCTGGCCGGTGATGCAGACCAGCGGGATCGAATCCAGCAACGCGTCGGTGAGGCCGGTCACCGCATTGGTGGCACCCGGGCCCGAGGTGACGAGGACGACGCCGACCTTGCCGGAGGAGCGGGCATAGCCCTCCGCCATGTGCACCGCGCCCTGCTCGTGGCGGACGAGGATGTGGCGCACCTGGTTCTGGTGGAACATCGCGTCATAGATCGGCAGCACGGCGCCACCGGGATAGCCGAACATGTGCTCGACACCCTGATCGATCAGGGCCTGCATCACCATTTCGGCGCCGGTCATCTCGCGCATCATGGTCGTTTCCTCTTGAACTCGTCTTCTGTCGTCGGATCGGGGGGCTGGAAAATCAAAAGGCCCCGGAGGGGGCCATTTTTCGCGCGTCACCGTTAAGCGGAACTGCCGTCAGGCAGACTCCGCGGCGACGCGCCGTCCTACGATAAGGATAATATTGTTGCGCATTGCGGCGCCGCTCCTTCGTAAAGTTGCGCGACCTCTACAGCCCGGCGATCCGCCCGTCAAGCGCAGTGCCATGGAACGTGCAGAATGTCTGACGATCAAGCACTTTTCGTGACACCGGAAGGCCGCTATACGCGGTGCAGTGCAGCGTGAGGGCCTGAGATGACGCAAATGCGGCTCGTTGTGGTGGGCGCCGGTGGGCGCATGGGCCGCACGGTCATCCGCGCCGTTGCCGAGGCGCCGGACCTCGTGCTGGCGGGCGCCTGCGAGCCGGAAGGCTCGGAGTTCGTGGGCCGCGACGCCGGCGAGCTTGCCGGCCTGCCGCCGACCGGCATCACCGTGACCGACGATCCCCTCGCCGCCTTCGTCGCGGCCGATGGGGTGATCGACTTCACCGTGCCGGCGGCGAGCGTCGCCCATGCCGGCCTCGCCGCGCAGGCGCGCATCGTCCACGTCATCGGCACCACCGGCTTTTCCGCCGAGGATGAGGAAAAGATCGCCGCTGCCGCCCGCCATGCCGTGATCGTCAAGTCCGGCAATATGAGCCTCGGGGTGAACCTGCTGGCGGCGCTGGTGAAGCGCGTGGCGCGCACGCTCGACGAGGGCTTCGACATCGAGGTCGTCGAGATGCACCACAACCGCAAGATCGACGCCCCCTCCGGCACCGCGCTGCTGCTCGGCCAGGCGGCGGCGGACGGGCGCGGCGTCAGCCTCGCGGAAAACGGCGTGTTCACCCGCCACGGCTTCACCGGCGCGCGCGAGGCCGGGCAGATCGGCTTCGCTACGCTGCGCGGCGGCACGGTGGTGGGCGAGCACAATGTGATCTTCGCCGGCCCGCATGAGCGCATCGAGCTGGCGCACAAGGCCGAGGACCGCGGCATCTTCTCGCGCGGCGCGCTGGCCGCCGCCCGCTGGGGCCGAGGCCGCAAGCCGGGCCTCTATTCCATGGCCGACGTGCTCGGCCTCGGGGACTTCTAGTTTCACCGCCATTAGCGCATCGCCACCCGCCGCCTTCCGACCGAACGGAGAATCCCGATGTCCGACCGCCTCCTCGTCCTCGTCCGTCACGGCCAGAGCGAGTGGAACCTGAAGAACCTGTTCACCGGCTGGCGTGACCCGGACCTGACGGCGCTCGGCGTCGAGGAGGCCAAGCGCGCCGGCAAGCGGCTGAAGGACGAGGGCTACCAGTTCGATGTCTGCTTCACCTCGGAACTCTCCCGCGCGCAGAAGACGCTCGATCTCGCGCTCACCGAGCTGGGCCAGACCGGCCTGCCGATCACCCGCAACATCGCCCTGAACGAGCGGGACTATGGCGACCTCGCCGGCCTCAACAAGGATGATGCCCGCGTCAAATGGGGCGAGGAGCAGGTGCTGATCTGGCGCCGCTCCTATGACGTGCCCCCGCCCGGCGGCGAGAGCTTGAAGGACACGCTGGCGCGCACCCTGCCCTATTACGTGCAGGAGATCCTGCCCGAGGTGCTGCGCGGCAAGCGGGTGCTGGTCGCCGCCCACGGCAATTCGCTGCGGGCGCTGATCATGGTGCTGGAGAAGCTCTCGCCCGAGGCGATCGTGCAGCGCGAACTCGCCACCGGCGCGCCGATCATCTACCGGCTGAACGCGGATTCGACGGTGGCCAGCGTCACCGACATGGCACACTGAACGCCCGCCACCGACAGGCCACCCCGGCGGAGAGGCCCCGCGCGTGAACACGCTTGCCACCTATGTGCTGCTGCTGATCGCGATCGCCGCCGAGGTGGTGGGCACCACGGCGCTGGCGCGCTCGGACGGGCTGACCCGGCTCGTGCCGAGCCTCATCACCGTGGTGAGCTATGTCTTCGCCTTCTGGTGCCTGTCCATCGTGCTGCGCACGGTGCCGACCGGCATCGCCTATGCGGTCTGGTCGGGCTTCGGCATCGTGCTCATCACCGCCGTGGCGTGGATCCATTACGGGCAGAAGCTGGACCTGCCGGCGGTGATCGGCCTTGGCATGATCATCGCCGGGGTTCTGGTCATCAACCTGTTCTCGAAGACCGTCGCCCATTAGGGCCGCGGCCGTCGCGCTCAGCCCTGCCAGTCCTTGCAGAGCTGGCCCGCTTCCCAGCCGAGAATCGCCCGCTTGCGGGTCAGGCCCCAGTGATAGCCGGTGAGATCGCCATTCTTGCCGAGCACGCGATGGCACGGCACGACGAAGGACATCGGGTTCCGGCCGATCGCCGCGCCCACCGCGCGGGCCGCCTTGGGCCGCTCGACGCAGCCGGCGATGGTGGAATAGGTGGTGGCCTTGCCGAGCGGAATGCGCATCAGCGTCTCCCACACCTGCACCTCGAAATCGGTGCCGATGAAGACGATGCGCAGCGGGTCGTCCGGCCGCCATGAGCCGCGATCGAAGATGCGCGCGGCATAGGGCGCGGTCGCCAGCGGATCCTCGATATAGAGCGCGTTCGGCCAGCGCCGGCGCATATCGGCAAGCGCGGCATCCTCCTCGCCGTCATCGGCGAAGGCGAGGCCGCACAGGCCGCGCGGCGTGACCATGGCGAGGGCCGAGCCGAAGGGCGAGGCGTGGAAGCCGTAGCGCACCACGAGGCCGGCGCCGCCGGTCTTCCATTCGCCCGGCGACATGGATTCATGCACCACGAACAGATCATGCAGTCGGCCGGGGCCGGAGAGGCCGACCTCATAGGCGGCATCCAGCACATTGCCGGATTCGGTGAGCACGCGGCGGGCCGCGTCGATCGTCACCGCCTGCAGGAAGTCCTTCGGGGTGAGGCCGCACCAGCGGCGGAACAGATCGGTGAGCGCGCGCGGATGCACCCCGGCGGCGCGGGCGATCTCCTCGACCTCGGGCTGATCGCGGAAGCGCAGATTCACATATTCGACTGCCCGGCGCACGATCTCGTAATCGGCGGCGGCGATTTCCAGCGGATGGGCGGCATCGAAATTTGGCGCGAGCACGGTCATTCTCCTCCTGCTGGCCTCACCCGACCATGCACCGGGTGGCCGGGCCACCCGATTTCGACGTGCGTTTCAGAAACTGGAGCGCACCACGCCGCGCTTGGCCTGCGCGAGCGCCAGCGAGAGGCCGCTCGCCAGTTCTTCGCGCTGGGCGGTGTGCAGGAAGCCGCCCACCTCGACCGGCTGGCCGCGCGTCTCCAGCGTCAGGCGCTGCAGGCCGTAATCCTCATGCAATTCGCGGTGCAGCCGGGTCCAGAGCGGGTTCATCTGCGCCTCGCGCGCCCGCCCGTCCGGCGCGGTCTGGCGGATGGTGACGAGGCTCGGTGTGACGGTGATTTCCTCGGTGGCCCGCGCCGAGCGAAAATTCACGCGGAACGCCCACCAGATGGCGAGCACGTCGAGCCCAAACAGGCCGAACACTGGCCAGGCTCCCATCAGCAGGAAGGCGGTGCCACAGACGAAGCTGATACCCGCCACAATGACCATGACGATGAGAAAGCCGCGCTGGTCGAGCGAGCGATGCGGCCGCAGCCGGACCGCAAACAGGGTCGGCTCGCCGTCCGTTTCGTGCTCGGTCTCGGTGGCGGGAGTGGCAGGGTTCATCGCCCCGCATTATAGGTCGAAAATGGCTGATGACGACAAGGATTCGGGGCTGCGGCGCGGCGGCGCGGGACAGGCTCCCGGCGCCGCCAAAACACGTGCGGCATCAGGGGCAAAGAGAACAGGGGCCAAGCTCCCACAGCCCAAGCCTCCCCGGATCAAGGGATCGCCCGCCAAGTCCTCACCGGGCAAGGTGGCGCTGGAGGTGCAGGCGGCCTCGCGTCCCGCGCGCCGCCGGGCCGTCGCCAATGCGGCAGCAGCCGCCCTCGGCGGGGCCTTCGCACCGTGGAGCGCGGCCGAGGTCGAGACCGCCTTCGCCCGCTTCGCGGCGGCCAATCCCGAGCCGGTGGGCGAGCTGGAATATCACGATCCTTTTACCCTGCTGGTCGCCGTGGTGCTGTCCGCGCAGGCGACCGACACCGGGGTGAACAAGGCCACGCGCGGCCTGTTCGCGGCTGCGCCGACGCCAGAGGCCATGGTGGCGCTGGGTGAGGAAGGCGTCGCCCAGCACATCCGCACGCTGGGGTTGTATCGCGGCAAGGCGAAGAATGTGGTGGAGCTGTCCCGCCGGCTGATCGGCGAGCATGGCGGGCAGGTGCCGCCCGACCGGGCGGCACTGGAAACACTGCCCGGCGTCGGCCGCAAGACGGCCAATGTGGTGCTCAACATTGCCTTCGGCCTGCCGACTATTGCCGTCGACACGCATCTGTTCCGCGTCGCCAACCGCACTGGCCTGGCCGCCGGCAAGACGCCGCTGGAGGTGGAACTGGGGCTGGAGGCGGTCATTCCCGACCACTTCAAGCTGCACGCCCATCACTGGCTGATCCTGCACGGGCGCTATGTGTGCAAGGCGATCCGCCCGGACTGCCCGGCCTGCCTGATCGCGGATCTGTGCCGCTGGCCGGAGAAAACGACGGCCTGACAAGCCCTTAGCGGCGTGCGTAGGAGCGCGAGCGGGTGAGCCGCTTATGCAGCCGCACCATGAAGATGGTGGCGAAGACCGGGGTGACGAGGTTGAGGATCGGGATCGAGACCACCACCGCGATGATCAGGCCGGCGAGGAAGATGCCCAGCGCGTGATGGCGCCGCACCAGCGCCACCTCGTCCTCGCTGCGGTAGCGCATGGCGGCAAGCTGGAAGTATTCCCGGCCGAGCAGATAGCCATTGGCGACGTAGAACACGACAAGATTCACGCCCGGCACCAGCAAAAGCAGCAGGGCGACCAGGTTCACCGCCACCATCACGCCGAAGAACTTGATGGTGAGTACCAGCGAGCGACCGATCGGCAGCGCAGTGCCTTGTTCCTGATCGAGAAATTCCGATCGCTCGACGTGCGCGGCGACATCGTCGAGGAAAAAGCCGGCGACCAGTGAGGTGACCGGTGGGACCAGAAAGATCGCCCCGGCGATGATGCCGACCACGCCGAGGATTTCCAGCGTCATCTCGGCCCACGGCATGTCCAGCGCGACGAAATAGGTCAGCGCGTAATAGGCGCCGACCCCGAGCGCGACCAGAAGCGCGATGGCGAGCGCGATGGAGCGCAGCAAGACGCGACGATATTCGCGGGAGAAGGTCAGGGCAAAAGCCCTCAATGCGTCCTGCAACATGTCGATTCGCCGCTCCCCGGTCCACGTTACGTAACCACGACGCAACGGCACCTCAAGGGGTGGCGCATCCGAACCGAGGCCGCGGGCGATTCCGGCCGGACCTTTTATCCTTGCCATTTGCGATTCGCTGGAAGAGTCCCGATTCGTTCCCGTGCGAACAAAACATGATTCACAGCAGCTACTTAGCTGGCTGTTTCCGGCGTTCGGGCCGGGCCTTTGGCCGGGCGGCGGCGCATGCTAGAGCAGGAGCGGATTTTCCGGGGGTGTTCGAGGCATGACGGAGCGCGGCCTTTTCTCGCGGCGCGGGCTGCTCGCCGGCGGCGCGGCGCTGCTGGCCGGGCCGGCGATCGGCACGGCGCTGGCCCAGAGCGTGGCCGAGGTCGACATTGCCATCATCGGCGGCGGAGCGGCGGGGATCGCCGCCGGGCTGAGGATCGCGCAGGCCGGGCGCAGCCATGTGCTGCTGGAGGCCGGCGAGCGGCTCGGCGGGCGGGCGCGCACCGATACGGCCTTCGGCCTGCCCGTTGATCTTGGCACCGCCAGCTTCGGGCGGGCTGGCAGCGGGCTGGCGAGCGCCGCCGGCGCGGCGGGGCTGCCGGTGAGCGGGCTGCCGGGCGACCGGCTCTATGTCGACGGCCATCCCGCGTCCGAGAGCGCCTATGATGGCTTCAGCGCCGCGCTGGGCCGGGCGCGCCGGGATATCGTGACGGCAGCGGATGCGGGCCGCGATGTCGCGGTCGCCCGCGTGCTGCCGCCGCCCGGCCCGTGGTCGGCCCTCGCCGCCGCGCGATTGGGGCCGCTCGCCCTCGGCAAGGAGCTCGACGCGCTCTCGACCCTCGATCTCGCTTTGCGCGACGTGCCGCCGGACGACGCGACGAGCCCGCTCGGCGTCGGGGCGCTGATCGAGGCGCTGGGCGCGGGGCTGAACCGGCAGACCCATGCCACGGTCAACCTCATCACCAATAGCGGGCGCTACCACACGCTCTCCATCGCCGGGCAGCGCACGACGATCCGCGCCCGCGCCATCGTCCTCGCCGTGCCGGCACCGGTGATCGCGGCCGGCGCGATCCGCTTCAACCCGGTGCTGCCGCCCCGCCTCCTCGCGGCCTTCCGGGCCTTTCCAGCCGGGACGCTGGAGCAGGTCGGCTTCCTGCTGCCGGGCAATCCGCTGGAACTTGAGCCGGATGAGGGCGTGCTGGCCAGCCGCGACGGGACCGCGCCCGGCGCACGGCTGCGCGGGCGCATCAACGGCTCGGACCTGCATGTGCTGACCTTTGGCGGCGCGCCGGCCCGCGCCATCGCCGAGAAGGGCGAGGCGGCGGCGCTGGAGCTTGCCCGCGCCTTCCTCGACCGCGCTTTTGGCGGCGGGGTGGGCGAGGCGGTCCGCGAGGTGGTCGCCTCGCGCTGGAGCGCCGATCCGCTGTTTCGCGGCGCGATGGCCAGCGCCATGCCCGGACAGGGCGCGCTGCGCCGGCTGTTCGGCGATCCCGTGCAGAACCGCATCTTCCTCGCCGGAGAGTACACCTCGCTCACCGACTGGGGCACGCTGGCGGGCGCCTTCGCCTCGGGCGAAGTGGCTGCCGCCAAGGCGCTGCGTGTGGTGGGCGGCCCGGCCTGAACCGCTCCAACCACCGTCATCCGGCCGCCGGCGCAGCCGGAGAGCCGGAATCGCTCCCGGAACAGCCGACGATCCCGGATCGGCCTGACGGCCGTCCGGGATGACGGCTAGCCGGCTACGTCACCCGCGCAGCGTGGCGCCGGTCTTCTTGGCGACGTCGGCGACGATGCGGGCCGCCACCGCCTCGATCTCCGCGTCGGTCAGCGTCTTCTCGCGCGGCTGGAGCGTGACGGAGAGCGCCACCGACTTCTTGTCGGCCTCAATCCCCGGCCCCTCATAGACGTCGAACACGTTCACCGCCGTGATCAGCTTGCGATCAACGCCGGCCGCCGCCTTGACGATGTCGCCCGCCGCCACGGAACGGGCGACGACGAAGGCGAAGTCGCGCTCCACCGGCTGGAAGGCCGCGAGGTCGAGCAGCGGCTTCACTCGCGTCGCCTTGGCCTTGGGCTCGGGGATGCGGTCGATCAGCAGCTCGAAGCCGACAAGGGGGCCATCGGCATCGAGTGCCTCCAGCACCGAGGGGTGCAGTTCGCCGAAATGGCCGATGGCGTTCGGCCCGAGCCGGAAGGTGCCGGAACGGCCGGGATGGAACCAGGCCGGGGCGTCGGTCGAGATCTGCAGATTGGCCACCGGCGCGCCGCAGGCGGCGAGCACCGCCAGCGCGTCCGCCTTGGCGTCGAAGGCATCGACGCTCATCGCCTTGGCCGACCAGTGGCGCCCCGCGCCCGCCGGCTTGGCGGTGGCGCGGCGCAGGCCGGTCGCGGCCATGAACTGGTCCTGCGGGCGGGCGCCCTTGAAGATCTGCCCGACCTCGAACAGCGCCACATCGCCCTGCCCTCGGTCGGCATTGGCCTGCGCGGCGCGGATCAGCCCCGGCAGCAGGCTCGGGCGCATGTCGGAGAGGTCCGAGGCAATCGGGTTGGCGAGCGCCAGCGCGGGCTGGCCGCCGCCGAACGCTTCCGCCTGCGCCTTCGGCACGAAGGACCAGGTGACGGCCTCGACCAGACCACGCGCGGCCAGCGCACGCTTGGCCTTGCGGGTGCGCAATTGCAGCGTGGTCAGCACCGGCTTGCGGGCGGTCTCGTCACGCGGGAAGGGCAGCGAGGGCACGCGGTCGAGACCGGCGATGCGGATCACCTCTTCCACGAGATCCGCCTTGCCCTCGATGTCGCCGCGCCAGCTCGGCGGGGTGACGCGCACCGTGCCGCTGGTGCCCTCAACCGTGAAGCCGAGGCGGGTCAGCGTCGCCACCTGCTCGGCATCATCAGCCACCAGGCCGGTGAGCTTTTCGGTGAGGCTGAGCGGGAACTCGATGACGCGCGTGGTGTCCGGCACCGCGCCGGCCAGCACGACCTGCGACGGCTCGCCGCCGCACAGATCGAGGATGAGCTTGGTCGCCAGTTCCAGGCCGGGAACGGTGAAGGCCGGATCGATGCCGCGCTCGAAGCGGAAGCGCGCATCCGAGTTCAGCCCGAGCTTGCGGCCGGTCTGGGCGATGTTGATCGGCTCCCACAGGGCGGATTCGACGAGCACGTCGACGGTCGCCTCGTCGCAGCCGGATTCCTCGCCGCCCATGACGCCGGCCAGCGATTCCACCGCCTTGTCATCGGCGATGACGCACATCGTCTCGTCCAGCGCATAGGTCTTGCCGTCGAGCGCCAGCAGGCTCTCGCCCGCCACCGCGCGGCGCACAACGAGGTTACCGTGCACCTTGCCGGCATCGAACACATGCAGCGGCCGGTTGCGGTCGAAGGTGAGGAAATTGGTCACATCCACCAGCGCGTTGATGGGCCTGAGCCCGATGGCGCGCAGCTTGGCCTGCAGCCAGTCCGGCGAGGGGCCGTTCTTCACGCCGCGAATGAGCCGCAGCGCGAAGGCCGGGCACGGCGCATCGGCCGCAATCGTCACCGTGACCGGGCACGGGAAGCTGCCTGCCACGGGCGCGATCGGCGCCTCGATCAGCGTGCCGACGCCAGCGGCGGCGAGGTCACGGGCAATGCCGAAAATGCCGAGCCCATCCGCCCGGTTCGGCGTCACCGCGATCTCGATGACGGGATCGCCGAAGCCGGCCCAATCGACATAAACAGCACCGACCGGCGCGTCGGCCGGCAGGTCGATGATGCCGTCATGGTCCTCGGAGAGCTGCAGCTCAGCCGCCGAGCACAGCATGCCCCGGCTCTCGACGCCGCGAATGGTGCCGATGCCGAGCGTGATGTCCTTGCCGGGAATATAGGTGCCGGGCGGGGAGAACACGCTTTTCATGCCGGTGCGCGCGTTCGGCGCGCCGCACACCACCTGCACGGGCTCGCCCACGCCGGTATCGACCCTGCAGACGCGCAGCTTGTCGGCATTGGGGTGCTGTTCGGCGGAGACCACATAGGCGATGGAGAAGCCCTTGAGCTTGGCCGCCTTGTCCTCGACGCCCTCGACCTCGAAGCCGATGCGGTTCAGCGTGCCCGTCACATCGTCGAGCGTGTAGTCGCCGGACAGGTGCTCACGCAGCCAGGAGAGGGTGAATTTCATGGGAGAGCCCTAACGTTACGCTTGTTTGCTGTTCGGGGCGTCGCTGGCCCAGCGGTAGCCCTTCTCACCGGTTCCGTCGCCGAACCAGGCGAGCGGTACGTCATCAGCAGCGATGAGGAACTCGATACCGATATTGCGCTTCTTGACCATGTCACGGGCGGTCTTCCGATAATCGAGAATCTTACCTTGGCGGTAGGACAGGTCCGTACGCGACTTGTGCAGCGCCACCTTCGCGCCAGCTTCAATAGCCTTGATGACTTCTTCCTCGGATACGATCCAGGAGCCTGTCCAGAAGAAGCCCTCACCATCGGTACTGACGCCACGATCGTTCTCGCAGACGAAGTGGAATTCGCGCACAACATCCCGGCCCGTGCGCCGGACGGGAGAGGATTTAGCCAAGGTCGCCCTGCCCGATGAGGCGGTACCGCGAGGGGCCGGGCCGCGCTCGGCCAGCACCTCCTCGCATCGGGCGGCGATGTCCGAGGCGCCGCGCTTTTCGGCATTGGCGAGGAGCTGCTTGAGCTGGGGCGTTTCCATCCCGCGCAGACGCTCGATGGACCAGTCGGGTGCCTTGATCATACGCTGAGCCCTCCCGCGAGCGTCGGGAAGTCGAGCGGGCGGAACCCGTAATGGGACAGCCAGCGCACATCCGCCTCGAAGAAGGCGCGCAAATCCGGCATCCCGTATTTCAGCATGGCGATGCGGTCGATGCCCATGCCCCAGGCGAAGCCCTGATACTCGTCCGGGTCCAGCCCGCAATTGCGCAGCACATTCGGGTGGACCATGCCGCAGCCGAGGATCTCCAGCCAGTCCGAGCCCTCGCCGAAGCGGATCTCGCCCGGACGGGAACGGTCGCACTGGATGTCGACCTCCATGGACGGCTCGGTGAACGGGAAGAAGGACGGGCGGAACCGCATCTTGACGTTGTCGACCTCGAAGAACGCCTTGCAGAACTCCTCGAGGATCCACTTCAGGTGGCCGAGATTGGAGCCCTTGTCGATGACCAGCCCCTCGACCTGATGGAACATCGGCGTGTGGGTCTGGTCGCTGTCCGAGCGATAGGTGCGGCCGGGGCAGATGACGCGGATCGGCGGCTTCTTCGACAGCATGGTGCGCACCTGCACCGGCGAGGTGTGGGTGCGCAGCACGAGGCGCGAGCCATCCTCCTTGGTCGGCAGATAGAACGTGTCGTGCATCTCGCGCGCCGGATGCCCCTCGGGGAAGTTCAGCGCGGTGAAATTGTGGAAGTCGTCCTCGATGTCCGGGCCTTCCGCCACCGAGAAGCCCATATCGGCGAAGATCGCGGTGAGTTCGTCGATCACCTGGCTGATCGGGTGGAGGCGGCCCGTCTCGGCGCTCGCCTCGCGCACCGGCAGGCTGACATCGACGCGCTCGGTCTCCAGCCGCTTGGCCAGCGCGGCGGCCTTCAACGCGGTGCGGCGGGCGGTGAGGCCCTCATTGAGCCGGTCGCGCAGGCCGTTGATCGCCGGCCCGGCGGTCTTGCGCTCGTCCGGGGTCATGCCTCCCAGCCCCTTGAGCAGCTCGGAGACCGAGCCCTTCTTGCCGAGGGCGGCGATGCGCACCGCTTCCAGCGCGGCTTCATCGGCGGCGGCAGCGATGGCGGCGAGAAGCTCGCGCTCCAGCGCGTCGAGATCGGGAAGGGCGGCGACGGACATGAATGAACCTCGAAACGTGGCGACGTCATCCCCGGGCGCGGCCCGGGGATCCACGCCTTGCAGGCGCGGACGAAAGGCAGGAATGGCCGGGCCAGGCCCGGCCATGACGGCGTGAAGCGGGGGCGATCAGGCGCGCTTATAGCCGGACGCGTTTGAGGCGCAAAGCCGCCAACGCAAAAAGCCCCAACGCTTGCGCGCGGGGCTTCCGGCAGTTTCGGTCCCGGCAATGACGGGAGATCAGGCGGCCTGCTTTTCCAGCGCGGCCTTGGCCTGCTCGACGAGGGCCTTGAAGGCCTCCGGCTCACGGATGGCGATATCCGAGAGCACCTTGCGGTCGACTTCGATCCCGGCCTTGCTGAGACCGTCGATAAAGCGGCCATAGGTGAAGCCGAGTTCGCGGGTGGCCGCGTTGATGCGCTGGATCCAGAGCGCGCGGAAATTGCGCTTCTTCACCTTGCGGTCGCGATAGGCGTATTGCTGCGCCTTCTCGACGGCCTGCTTCGCGATGCGGATAGTATTCTTGCGGCGGCCAAAATAGCCCTTCGCCGCCTTGAGCACTTTCTTGTGCTTGGCGTGTGAAGTTACGCCGCGCTTGACACGTGCCATGGGATTTTCTCCTGGTACTGGCTAAGGCTGGCGTCAGCCGTTGGGCAGAAAGAACTTGCGAACGTTGAAGGCATCACGCTCGGACATGACCGTGGTGCCGCGCTGATCGCGGATCTGCTTGTTGGTGCGCTTGATCATGCCATGGCGCTTGCCTGCCTGGGCCATGATCACCTTGCCGGTCCCGGAGAGCTTGAAGCGCTTCTTCGCTCCGGACTTGGTCTTCATCTTGGGCATTTGGCTCGATCTCCACGGCCGGCAACGCTCCCGCGAGGGAGGATCCGGCTCAAGCTAGTGTGAGCATTCGAACCGCCACGGCAGCCCTAGTGGCCGGGCGGTTCTTGAAGGCCGCACCCTGTACAGGAGCGCACCGATTATTTCAAGTGCACGACAGCGCGGGGCGGGAGCGATAGGCGGCCCGGACGCGCCGGGCCGCCTATTGTTTCGGTCATTCGCAGCCCGGCAGGTTGCGGTTGCGGGCGCACAGATCCATGCCCGGCTGCTTCTGCGGCGGCTGGTACTGCCCCTGCGGGGGGCGCTGCTGCGGCGGCTGACCCTGCGGCGGACGCTGCTGGGGCGGCTGGCCCTGCGGGGGCCGGTTCTGCGGCGGCTGGCCCTGGGGAGGACGCTGCTGCGGGGGCTGACCCTGCGGAGGACGGTTCTGCGGCGGCGGACCACCCTGCGGCGGACGCCCGTTCCAGTTGCCCTGCTGCGGCGGGCGATAGCCGGGACCACCCGGCCCACCATAACCGGGACCACCGTAACCTGGGCCACCCGGGCCGCCATAGCCGGGACCGCCATAACCCGGCCCGCCATAGCCCGGACCACCCGGCGGCGGCGGACGATAGCCGGAACCCGGCGGCGGGCCATAACGGCGCGGCGGCGGGGGACCCCAGCGGTCATTGTTCGAATACCAGGACCGGCCGCGATAATAGCGGCCCCAATAATCGCCGAAGCTGAAGGCGACGATCGGCACGCCGATGGTCGGCGCGTATTCCTCGAACTCGACGCGGCGGCCGCGATAATCATATTCCAGATAGCGCGCCGCGACCCAGCCGCGGGCCCCGCGCCAGTCGACATCGCACCAGCTATAATC
This sequence comes from Ancylobacter radicis, assembly GCF_018449475.1. Classification (GTDB taxonomy): domain Bacteria; phylum Pseudomonadota; class Alphaproteobacteria; order Rhizobiales; family Xanthobacteraceae; genus Ancylobacter; species Ancylobacter radicis. Next base: position 510,815 of record NZ_JAHCQH010000015.1, read on the forward strand.
GTCGAGGCAGCCGAAAATGCCGAGCGGCGTGCCCCCTTCCAATACGACCACCACCGGATAGGAGGTGCTGGGCCCCGCGCGCAGATTGACATCCGTCGTCACGAAGCCCCGCTGCTGGGCAAAGGCCGACCCGCCGAGCGCCAGCAGCATGAAGGCCGCGCCCGCCAAAATTCTCTTCATCAAAAAAATCTCCCAACGTTGCCTGACATACAACGCCGACCGGGGGCTAAAGGAGCCCCGCTCTGGGGCGGAATCGTGTCACGCAGGGGCAGGCGCCTGCGATGGCGCGAATATTTCCGGCGCAATGCCGGGCGAAAGGGGAAAGCCGCCCCCGCTCCCTCTGCGGCACGTTGCGTGTGACCGGCGAAGCGGACAGGATGCGCGCCATCCATTACCGCCCCCACCCGCGCGTCTCCCCGCCCTTTTCCCGGAAACCTGTCTCCATGTCGTTCGGCACGCTGTTCGAAGCCTTTCTGCTCGGCCTTCTGGAAGGCTTCACCGAGTTCCTTCCGGTGTCCTCGACCGGGCATATCCTGCTCGCCGGGCATTTCCTCGGCTTCGAGAGCCAGGGCAAGGTGTTCGAGGTGGTGATCCAGCTCGGCGCGGTGCTCGCCATCATCACCGTCTATTTCCAGCGATTCCTTCAGGTGCTGGTGACGCTGCCCTCCAGCCCGCGCTCGCGCAATTTCGTGCTCGGCATCCTCATCGCCTTCCTGCCGGCGGCGGTGATCGGCGTCCTGCTGCACGGCTTCATCAAGGAAGTTCTGTTCGAGTCGCCGGCGCTGATCTGCGTCACGCTCATCCTCGGCGGCATCGTGCTGCTCTGGGTCGACACGCTGAAGATCAAGCCGGTCTATACCGACGCCATGGCCCTGCCCCCGCTGCTGGCGCTGAAGATCGGCTTCATCCAGTGCCTCGCGATGATTCCGGGCACGTCGCGCTCGGGCTCGACCATTGTCGGCGGGCTGCTGCTCGGGGTGAGCAAGCCGGCGGCGGCGGAATTCTCCTTCTTCCTCGCCCTGCCGACCATGGCCGGCGCCTTCGCCTATGACCTCTACAAGAACCGCAACCTGCTGAACGCGGACGACGCGCTGCTCATCGGCGTCGGCTTCATGGCCGCCTTCATCTCGGCGGTCATCGTGGTGCGCGGCCTGCTCGCCTTCGTCTCCAAGCACGGCTACACGCCGTTCGGCTGGTGGCGCATCGCGGTGGGCGGCATCGGGCTGGTGGCGCTCGCCCTGGTCGGCTGAAGACCGGCAGGCCCCACGAAAAAGCCGCCGGGAGCATCCTCCCGGCGGCTTTTCATATTCAGGCCTGCGAAGACGCTCAGGCGGCTTCGGGGCGCGAGAACTGGCCGGCCTTGCGGAAGCGCCAGAGATAGCCGGGCAGCACGGCGCCGAGCGCGGTCGGGGCGATGCCCAGCCCTTCCAGCGTGCGCCCCTCGGCCTTGGCCGCCTCGGAGACGACATTGTCGACCCCGAGCAGCTTCACCTGGTCGCGGGTCAGCAGCGGGTTCGGCAGCAATTCGAGGAACCGCGCCTGGAAGCTGGCCAGCGCCGAGGGCAGCGGCAGCAGCAGGCGCTTGCGGTCGATCTCCTTGAGCATGATCTCCAGCAACTGCTTGAAGGTCAGCACTTCCGGCCCGCCCAGCTCATACACCGTGCCGGGGCGCGCCTTGCCGTCCACCGCCTTGGCGATGGCGCTCGCGACATCGCCGACGAAGACCGGCTGGAACTTGGTGTGGCCGCCATCGATCAGCGGCAGCACCGGGGCGAGGCGGGAGAGCGCGGCGAAACGGTTGAAGAAATTGTCCTCCGGCCCGAACACGATGGAGGGGCGCATCACCACCGCCTCCGGCAGCGCCTCGAAGGCCGCCGCCTCGCCCGCCGCCTTGGAGCGGGCATAGAGCGATTCGGAAGCCGCATCCGCGCCGATCGCCGAGCCGTGGATCAGCCGGGCGCCAACTTCCCGCGCCGCCAGCGCCACCTGCCTGGCGCCGAAGCCCTGCACCGCCTCGAAGCTCTGGCGCCCGCTCTCATGCAGGATGCCGACGAGGTTGATCACCACTTCCGAGCCTTCGGCGGCGCGCAGCACCGAGGCCGGGTAGCGCAGATTGGCCTGCACCGGCATGATCTGGCCGACCGCGCCGAGCGGTTGCAGATGGCCGGCAAGATCGGGCCGGCGCACGGCGACGCGGATGCGCCAGCCCTGCCGCGCCAGCGCGCGCACCACATGGCGGCCGACAAAGCCGGAGCCGCCATAGATGGTGACCAGCCGCTCCATCGGCGCGGCGCGCTTGACCAGCTCGGCCTCGCTCTCCAGCGGCATTTCATTGGCTTTGGCGGCGTCGACCATCATGCGTGCTCCCGGCCCGGCAAAAGGGATGAGCGACGATTAGCGCGCCGCCGCGCGAGCGTCCAGCGGCCACGCGCGGGCGGTCGACCAAATACACGCGGCCCGGCGTCACGGCGCAGGGAATGGCGCGGCCGCAAGAGACCCCGGAAGGTGCTTCGGGAGAGGCCCCGGCAGCCGCCCGCCGCAGTGGGGCACGGATCGGGGCGCGTGACCGCGTCCAAAGAAAACTGTCACAGGGCGGGGGACATCGCGAAAGCCACGTTGACAAGACGGATGCCACCCGACTATGTCTCGCCGCCGTGCCGCAAGGCATAAGCCCAGGTGGCGGAATTGGTAGACGCGCTGGTTTCAGGTACCAGTGGGTAACACCGTGGAGGTTCGAGTCCTCTCCTGGGCACCACTTTACGACCGAAAAGCCGCTGAAACCTTCAGGTTTCGGCGGCTTTTTCGTTTCTGGCCGGCGCCCTTGTATTGGCCGGCCGCCGGACCTCGTCCGGCACCCGGCGATCCCTAAATGATCAGCGTTGGCGCCAGAGGGCGGCGCCGCCGGTGAGGCCGGCATCATTGTCGGCGAGGCTGACATTGGCCGGCAGATCGATTTCGACATGCTTGGCATTGCCGCCGCCGAGATAGAGGTGGTCGTAATGCAGCAGCACATAGAGCAGCTCGATCACCCGCTGGACATGGTGGTTCCAGTGCTGCTTGCCATGCTTCTCATAGGCGGCGACGCCGAGATATTCGTCATAGGTCAGGTTGTCGTGCACCGGGTGGTGCGCCAGTTCCATATGCGGCATCAGCTCGCCGTCGCGGAACAGGGCCGTGCCGGCGCCGGTGCCCAGCGTCAGCACCATTTCCAGCCCGGTGCCGGAGATGATGCCATAGCCCTGCATCTCCGCATCGTTGATCAGCCGCGCCGGGGCGCCAAGACGCGCCGCCATGGCGTCGGCCAGCGCGAAGCCCTCCCAAAGCTCGGTGCCGAGATTGGGCGCGGTCAGCACCTTTCCGTTGCGCACCACGCCGGGGAAACCGATCGAGATGCGGTCGAAGGCCGGATGCTTGGCGGCCAGGCCGGCATAGGCGTCGAGCAGCGCCTGTGGCGGGCAGGGATGGGGCGTGTCGACCCGTTCGCGCTCGGAGATCATGGTGCCGTGATCGTCGATCACCGCGCATTTCAGCCCGGTGCCGCCGACATCGACCGCGAGAATGCCCGCCTTGCTGGTCATCTGATTCGTTCCCTTCACGTTGACGGCTGGGCCGGCTCGGCGACCCGGCGGGTCACCGCATGCTCGGTTTCGTCCGCGCTGGCATGGAACAGCGAGCCGTCGCCGTCGATCATGACGGTGAAGTCCTCGCCCTCCCAGGTGCCGGACTCGGTCCAGTGGAGCGTGAACCGCAGATGATGGCCGTGATGCCGGGCGGTGGTCGGCAGGTCGGCGATGTGCAGGCCGAAGCCGCTGGGGCGGGTCGGGGTGTCCTGCGTCGTGGTCCAGCCGTCGAGCGACCAGTGGATGATGGCCGGCGCCGCCAGCTCGACCCGCAAAGCGAGCCCGGCGGGAAGCGAGCGGAGCTTCTGGTTGAAGTGCCAGAGCCGGCGCGGCGAGGTCACCTTGTCGACCAGATAACGCTGCACGGTCTGCGGCGGGGTGTCGAACACCTTGCCGTCATGCAGCGAGCGCAGCAGCTTGATGTGCTCGGAATGGGCCCAGACCAGCGGCATCGCGCTGCCCGAGGGGCGCCCCTTGAACAGCTCCCGCTTGGGAATGTCGTCCTGGTCCCACACCTGCTCCGGCAGCAGCCCGCCCGGCCCGGCGCAATCCTCCAGCGTGACCAGCAACTGCCCGGCGCGCACCAGATTGCCGGCGGCGATCTCGTAATGGGCGCGCTCGCCGGTGAGCAGCGGCCAGGCCCGGCCGATTCCGGTGCCGTCGAAGGGCGCGCCGTCCTCATGCTCGCCATAGCCGTCGCCATTGTAGCGGTACCAGACCGGGCCCTGCGGCAGCTCGACCTTGAGGATCGCGTCGATCGCCTTGATGGTGGCGAGGATGCGCGGATCGTCCGGCGCGCGCAGGCCGAAGCGCACCAGCGCCAGCGCGTCCGGGCTGATGAGCTGGGCGGCCGGCTGGTTGGTGTCGGCCGGCGGGCGGTTCTTCACCGGCACGAAGCCGTCGAGCGGCGAGGCGGCGTCCGCCGTCTCGGGCGGGGCGACGCGCACATAATAGCCGTCAATGCCGAGACGATCCGCCAGCTCCGTGCCGGTGGCGAAGGTCCAGTGCTCGATCGAGTCGTTCCAGGCATCGGCCTTCTCGCGCAGATACTGCGCCTCGTCGCGCCGGCCGGCGAGCTCCATCAGGTCGGCGGCGGCCAGCAAAGCGGAGATTTCCGCCGCCAGGGTGAAGGGCGAATAGCCGGCATCCTCCTCCCAGCGGTCCTGCCCGGTGACCGGGCCGTTGAGCACGATGAAGCCGGCGGCGCGCGCGACCATGTCCATGTAGCCGGCGAGTTCGCCATGGCCGAAATGGCCGCCGCGATGGATCATGTCGGTGAGCAGGATCGGGAAGGCGCATTCGTCCATCTGCACGCCGCCCCAATAGGGCACGCCGTCGAGCCAGACATTCTGCGACCAGTGGCCGTCAGGCTCCTGAATGGCGCGCAGATAGGCCAGCACCGACTTCGCCTCCTCGACCGCGCCGGCCGCCAGCAGGCCGCCGGCGTTTTCCACGAGGTCGCGCGGCCACACCAGATGATAGCCGCCGAGGTCCTCGTCGCCCTTGTTGAAGCCCCAGGGAATGGAGAGGCTGGCGATGATGGCGCCGGGCACGGAATTGGGCTGGTGGGTGGCGAGCACGATGGTGCTGGCGCGGTAGGTGTTGATGTTGGAGCGGTTCTGCGGGTGGTCGAGCGGCAGCAGCGAGCCCTGCCAGGCGCGCCAGCCCTGCACATAGGTCCGGCGCAGTTCCTCGAAGCCTTCCTGAAGGCTGGAGACGGTGCGGAACCCGGCCTCCTCCGGCCGGGCGCCGAAGCCGAGCGCAACCAGCATCTCGCCCTCGCTGGCGGCCAGGTCGATCTCGGCGCTGAGGGCGATATTGCCGCATTCGGCGCGCTGGTAGCGTTCCTCCAGCGTGCCGCAGCGGCTGAGCTGCTGCCAGCCGTCGGAGGTGCCGACATAGCCGACCGAGCGCGCCTTCCACGGCACCGAGCAGGCCAGCGCCAGCGAGATGCCCGGCCGGCCGGAGGCGAACAGCATCGGCGTGCTCTTGTAGTCGCCGACCCAGCCGGTGTTGTCGGCGCCCGCATTGATCAGATGCGGCGCCAGCAGGACGAACAGGCGGTAATCCGAGATATCGCCGATCAGCGCCTCGAAGGTGACCTTCTGGATCAGCACGTCGCGGCGCGGATCGGTGAGGATCTGCTTCTGGATGCGCCAGCGCCCGTCCCGCGCGGTGTTGAGCAGGTGATAGGCCGGCACGCCATGTTCGAGCACGCCCAGCTCATGGTCGGCATCGCGCTTCTCCTCGGCGAAATAGCCGTCCGGCCCGGTGACCAGAAAACCGAAATCGCGGGTACAGGCGGTGTCGACGCGGGGATAATAGATCTCGTTGAGGATGCCGTGGCTCAGCGTGAACCAGAGCCGGCTCGCCGCCGTGAGGGCGGTGCCGACGCCGGTCTTGGCGCTCGATGTCCAGCGCGCCGGGCCACCGGGCCCGCCCGGCGGGGTGATGGCGTTGTCCTCGGTCATGGATGGTTTCCTCCATTTCATTGGACCGCCGATCCGGGTCGCGGCCGGCGGCTAAGGTGTAACCTGCCGGGCCGGCTGCCAAGCCCCGCCGGGCAGTTACCCGGTGGCTTTATTCCTGTGAGGAGGGTTACCGTCGGGCTGAGAAGGTCCGCGGAACTGCGCATGCCCCTGCGCCACTTAATGTGGGGGCTCAATGGTGCCCGCATGGTAGGCTGTGTCCCAATGCCAGCCGAGTGATGGCTCGCTCCGCGAGTTTTCGGCCCTTGAGGGCCATTGTCGTGACGACAGAACCACCGATCCATTTCGAAGCGGCGAGTACGATTGCCGTGGTGGTTTCATCAAACGAGCCGCTGCTGTTTCTGTCCGAAGACCAGCGGGTGATCGCCGCCAGCAGCTCGTTCTGCCGCGCTTTCGAGATCAATCCGGCGACCATTCCCGGCCGGCGGCTCAGCGATCTGGGCGGCGGCGAATGGGCCATGCCCACGCTCGCCTCGCTGCTGAAGGCCACCGCCTCGGGCGTGGCGCAGATCGACGCCTATGAAATCGACCTGCTGCGACCGAACCGGCCGGCACGGCGTCTGGTCATCAATGCCCGCACGCTCGACGACGGCGACAAGGAGCGCGTTCGGCTGCTGCTGGCCGTCACGGACGTCACCGACATGCGCGCCGAGGCGCGGCTGAAGGACGATCTCGTGCGGGACAAGGCCATCCTCATGCAGGAGGTCCAGCACCGGGTCGCCAACAGCCTGCAGATCATCGCCAGCGTGCTCATGCAGAGCGCCCGCCGGGTGCAGTCGGAGGAGGCGCGCGGGCACCTCCAGAATGCCCATCACCGGGTCATGTCGATCGCCGCCGTGCAGAAGCAGCTCTCCACCTCCACGGTTGGAAAGGTCGAACTTCGAACCTATTTCACGCAATTGTGCGAAAGCCTCGGCGCCTCGATGATCGCCGACGCCGACCGGCTGTCCATCGCGGTGACAGTCGATGACAGCGCGGTCGACCCGGACGTCTCGATCAGCCTCGGCCTCATCGTCACCGAACTGGTGATCAATGCCCTCAAACATGCCTTTCCCGACCAGTCCAAGGGCCGGATCGAGATCGATTATCGTTCGGCGGACGGGGATTGGACGCTATCGGTGTCCGACAACGGCATCGGCCTGCCCACGGGAAGCGATGCCCCCAAGGCCGGCCTCGGCACCGGCATTGTCGAGGCGCTCGCCCGAAATCTGCGCGGCACCATCGAGGTGAGCGACGCGGGCCCCGGCGCCACCGTGACGATCCGTCATCGGGCGGCGGCGGATGCTGACGCGACCCTCCCGGCGGCCGAGTAGGAACCTATTGCCCGGCGAAACGTATGTCCTCGGGGCCGACGCAGCTCTGACGTTGAGACAACCCGAGTGAATTATGTTTAACGGCAAGGCAGTCGTCCTCGTCGTCGACGACAGCGCGATCATTCGCCTGAGTGCCGTCGACCTGATCGAATCCGCAGGATATTTGGCGCTTGAAGCCGGCTGCGCCGACGACGCCATTCAGATTCTCGAGTCGCGAACCGACATCGACCTCGTGTTCACCGATGTGCAGATGCCGGGAACGATGGATGGCATCAAACTGTGCCATTACATCCGCAAGCGTTGGCCGCCGCTGAAACTGATCGTGGCCTCGGGCGAGGCCATCATCGAGGAGAGCAATCTCCCGGACGGAAGCCGGTTTTTCGCGAAACCCTACAATGACAATGCCATTGCCGACGCGATCGGCCGCATGCTGTCGAGCGGAACGGCGTAGCCCTGAGACCGTCACGCCGCAGTGAGCGCACGCAGACGCCGCGCTCACCGGCGTCACACCCACATGGTCAGCTCATGACTGCCGCCGTCGAGCGGAATGAGGGCCGTGCCGCCGGGTGATGCGGCGCCGTCCTCGCCCAGCACCCAATGGGGCTCGGCCGCCTCCCCCTCCGCCAGCCTGCGCACCGTGATCGCGCAGATCGTCCGCCCGATCGTGACGTTCGCCTCGAAGCCCGGCCATGACGGGGGGATGCAGGGCTCGACGACGAGCACGTCCCCCTGCCGGCGGATGCCGAGAATGCCCTCGACGCCGGCGCGCTGCATCCAGCCGGCCGAACCCGTGTACCAGGTCCAGCCGCCGCGTCCGACATGCGGCGCGACGGAATAGATGTCGGCGGCGACGACATAGGGCTCGACCTTGTAGCGGTCGGCATCCTCCGGCGTGCGGGCATGGTTGATCGGGTTGAGGCGGGTGAACAGGGCGTGCGCCTTGTCCCCGGCGCCGAGCTTGGCGAAGGCCAGCACCGCCCACATGGCGGCGTGGCTGTATTGCCCGCCATTCTCGCGCAGCCCCGGCGGGTAGCCCTTGATATAGCCGGGGTCGTGCGGCGTCTTGTCGAAGGGCGGGGTGAACAGCAGGACGAGCTTGTCATCCGGGCGGACCAGATGGCGTTCGAGCGAGGCCATGGCGGTGCTGGCGCGCAGGGCGTCGGCGGCCCCCGACAGCACCGCCCAGGACTGGGCGATGGAATCGATGCGGCATTCCCAGCTCTCCGTCGAGCCCAGCCAGGTGCCGTCGTCGAAGGTGGCGCGGCGATACCATTGGCCATCCCAGGCCGAGCGTTCAATGGCCCGCCGCACCGAGGCGGCATGGGCCCGCCAACGCCGGGCGCGCTCGGGATCGCGCTGGTCGGCGAAGGGCGCGAACAGCTCGATGGTGCGGATCAGCAGCCAGCCGAGCCAGACGCTCTCGCCCTTGCCGCCCTCGCCGACCCGGTTCATGCCGTCATTCCAGTCGCCGGTGCCCATCAAGGGCAGGCCCAGTTCGCCGGTCAGCGCGACCGTGTGATCGAGGCCGCGGGCGCAGTGCTCGAACAGCGAGCCGGCCGCGTCCGCCGGCATCGGCTGGAAGAACTGGTCGTGCTCCCCCGGCTGCAACGCCGGCCCGTCGAGAAAGGGCACCCGCTCGTCGAGGATGGCAGCGTCGCCCAAGCTGTCGATATAGGTCGCGGCGGCGAAGGCCAGCCACACCGTATCGTCGGAAATGCGGGTGCGCACGCCCTGTCCCGATTGCGGCAGCCACCAATGCTGCACGTCGCCCTCGACGAACTGCCGGCCGGCGGCGCGCAATATGTGGCCCCGCGTTTCCGCCGGCAGCGCCAGGGTCAGCGCCATGCCGTCCTGCAACTGGTCGCGGAAGCCATAGGCGCCGCTCGCCTGATAGAAGGCCGAGCGGGCGGTGATGCGGCAGGCCAGCGTCTGGTACAGCAGCCAGCCATTCAGCATGATGTCCATCGCCCGGTCCGGCGTCGTCACCTGGACCGCACCGAGCACGCTCCGCCAGCGCGCCGCCACCGCGCCGAGCACGGCATCGAGATCGGCCGCGCGATAGCGCGCGATCAGCACCCGCGCATCCTCCACCGAGGCGCTCTGGCCGAGGAAGGCGACGATCTCCACGCTCTCGCCAATGCCGAGTTCGATCCCCGTCTGCAAGGCGGCGCAGGGGTCGAGCCCGGCGCCGGTGCGGCCGGAGAGCGGGATCTTGCCGGCGAGGGCGAGCGGCGCGGCGGGCCCGCCATTGCGGCCGAGAAACTCGGTGCGGTCCGCCGTCCAGGCGGTCTGGCGGCCGGCAAGGTCGGCGAAGGCGACGCGCGAACCGAAGGCGGCGCTCCAGCGGTTGCGCGCCAGCAGCGCCCCGGTCGGCAGGTCCATCTCGGTGGTGATGAACGGGGCCGAGGCGCCCCGCGCGGTGCCGAGCACCCATTCGGCATAGGTGGTAACGGAGAGCCGGCGCGGGCGCCCCGACAGGTTGGTGAGCCTCAGCCGGGAAATCTTGATCGGGTCGTCGAGCGGCACGAATTGCAGCAGGTCGAGGCCGATGCCGTGGGCCTCATGCTCGAACCGGCTGTAGCCGAAGCCGTGCCGGGCGACATAGACGCCCTCGTCGCGGATGGGCTGCGCGGTCGGGCTCCAGACCTCGCCCGTCACCTGATCGCGGACATAGATCGCCTCCCCCACGGGATCGACCACCGCGTCGTTCGACCATTGCGTGAGCTGGTTCTCGCGGCTGTTGGCGGCCCAGCTATAGCCGCTGCCCTCGGCGGAGACCTGGAAGCCGAAGCCGGCATTGGCGATCACGTTGATCCAGGGCGCGGGCGTCGTGTGGCCCTTGGCGAGGATGGTCACATATTCGCGCCCGTCCTTGTCGAAGCCACCGAGGCCGTTGAAGAATTCGAGGGCCGGCGGCTCATGGGCCGGCGCGGGCGTCTGCATCGCCGGCTGCGGGCGGGGCGGGCGGAGCGCGGCCGGCGGATCGGGGATCCGTCCGACATGGGCGAGCTGATCGGCCAGAGCGCCGCGCCGGGCCAGCAGGACCACGCGGGCGACCGATTCCAGCCGGGCGCGCGATTCCACGCTCATCAGATCGGCCCGCAGCACATGGACCGACCCCATCGCCGGCTCGTCGCCGAGCTGAGGGCGGGACGCGTTGATCCGCGCCGCCGTCTCGATGGCGATCTGCAAATCCTGCACATAGGAGGAGGCGCGCTCATTGATGATGACGAGGTCCACCGCCAGACGCTTCATCCGCCAATATTCGCGCGCGCGCAGCAATTGCCGGACCTGGGCGATGTCCTCGATATCGTCGATGCGCAGCAGCACGATCGGCAGGTCGCCGGAGATGGCGTGCTGCCAGAGGCCCGATTGCGGGCCGGCGCCGCGCAGGATGATGTCGGAGGACGGCCGGAAGCGGCGATCGGCATAGAGCAGCGGGGCGGCCAGCCGCTGGAAGTCGGCGGCCTCCTCCAGCTCCACGTCGAGATGGCGGAGCTGGACCTGCGCCTGCGTCCAGGCCAGCGTCCGGGCGCGGTCGAAGGCGCTGCGGTCGTGCAGCGTGTCGATCAGGTCGAGCAGTTCCTCGCGCGAGGAGGCCACCACGGTCCAGAAGGCGACGCGCGCCATCCGGCCCGGCGCGATGCGCACGCTCTGGCGCAGCGAGAAGATCGGGTCGAGCACCGTGCCGACGCTGTTCGACAGCGCCCGCCCCTCCGACAGAACCTCGGCGGTGCCGATGCTGCGGCCCCGGCCGAGAAACGGCGCGCGGGCCGTCTCATATTGCGGATCGGCGGCGAGCTCGCCTTCCACCACCGCGAAATGCGCCGCCCAGATCTGCGGCTCGCCGGGCGCGCGCCGCCGCCGGGTGGCGATGAGGGCCCCGAATTCCGGCAGATACTCGGTCTCCACGAACATCTTGGCGAAGGCCGGGTGGGCATTGTCGGTGGCCGTCGTGGTCAGCACCAGCTCGGCATAGGAAGTCAGCTCGATCTCGCGGGTGCGCCGCCCGCTATTGGTCAGGGAAACCCGCCGCACCTCGCCATTGTGCTCGCCGGAGACGATGACATCCATCATCGTCGTCAGGCCGGCATCGCGACGGATGAACTCGGCATGATCCTCGCCGAACACGACGTCGCTGTCGCCCGCCCCCGCCGCCATCGGCTGGGTGGTGGGCGACCAGACGGCGCCATTCCTCAGGTCGCGCAGGAAGATGAAGGAGCCCCAGTCGTCGCGGGTGGCATCCTCGCGCCAGCGCGTGACCGCGATGTCGCGCCAGCGGCTGTAGCCGCTGCCGGAGGCGGTCATCATCACGGCATAGCTGCCATTGGAGAGCAGATGCGTGATCGGCGCCCCGGCGGCCGGCGCGAGGAGGCGGCGCACCGTCACCGCGTCGCCCCGCGCGTCGATGGCGGCGGCGCGCACTTCCTCGGCGCGCGGACGGGTGACCACCACATCGCGCGGGGTGCGTTCCTGCAGCAGCAATTCGCTGGCCCGGATCATCGGCTCGCGATGGAAGCGCGCGCGCATCTGCCCGCCCCGCAGCGTGTTGGCGATGGCGACGATGGTCATGCCCTGATGATGGGCCATGAAGTTGCGGACGATGGCGACGTCCTCGTCTTCCGGCACCCGCGTGCGCGTGAAGTCGAGCGCCTCGTAGAAGCCGTAGCGCCCCCGCGCGCCCAGCGCGGTGAAGCGGGCATAGTTCCGCACCGCCGCTTCGGGATCGACCATGGCGGCGAGACCGGTGGCATAGGGCGCCACCACCACATTCTCCGAGAGGCCGCGCTTGAGGCCGAGCCCCGGCACGCCGAAATTGGCGTATTGATAGGTGAACTCGATGTCGCGCGCGTTATAGGCGGATTCCGACATGCCCCAGGGAATGCCGAGCGACCGGGCGTAGGATTGCTGGCGCTCGACCACCAGCCGGTTGGTCTGTTCGAGCACGCTGCCGGCGGGGGCACGCATCACCAGCGACGGCATGAGATATTCGAACATTGAGCCCGACCAGGAGATCAGCGCCGAGCCGCTGCCGAGCGGGGTGGCGAGCCGCCCGAGCCGGAACCAGTGCCGCGTCGGGGCATCGCCCTTGGCGATGGCGAACAGGCTGGCGAGCCGCGCCTCGGAGGCCAGCAGGTCGTAGCAGCTCGGATCGAGGCCGTTATCGGCCAGCGAATAGCCGATCGAGAGCAGCTTGCGCTCGGGATCGAGCAGGAAGGCGAAATCCATCCCCATCGCCATGGCGCGCGCCGTAGCCGCCAGCGCCGTCAGCCGCGCAGCGGTATCGTCGTCATCGGCCTGCGCGTGACGCAGACGGTCGCTTTCATGGGCGCTCGCCGTCCGGCCGAGCGCCTCGATCCAGTAGGCGATGTCGGTCGAGGGGTCGTCGCCGGTCGCCGGCGCCATCTCCCGGGCGAGCCGGGCCGCCTTGTCGACCAGCCGCTTCAGCACCGGCGTCATCACCTCCAGCGCCTGCGCCCCGTTGAGCTGGGCCTCGATCTCATCCAGCGCATCGGTCAGGCCCTGCCCCTGCGGGCTGGCCGCGCCGGGCAGCGCGGCCAGCGCCTCCCTGGCCAGCGCGAGGGCATCGCCCATTCCGGCCAGCGCGTTCGGCGCGAGCGGGGACGGCACCCACTCCTCGCAGGCATTGGCCAGCGCGATCAGATGGCCGGCCAGATTGCCGCTATCCACCGACGAGACATAATCGGGCGGCAGCGGCGCGAGATCGCGCGTGCCGTACCAGTTGAAGAAATGGCCGCGAAAGCGCGGCAGCTTCGCCAGCGTGGCGAAGGTGGCTTCCAGCCGCTCGATGGTCTCGCCCGTGCCGGCCCAGCCGAAATCGCGGGCGGCGACGGTGGAGAGCAGATAGAGGCCGATATTGGTCGGCGAGGTCCGGTGGGCGACCACCGGCTTCGGCACTTCCTGGAAATTGTCCGGCGGCAGCATGTTCGCGTCGGGCGTGACGAAGGTCTCGAAATAGCGCCAGGTGCGCCGGCCGATCAGCCGCAATTCCCGCCCGTCGGCGTCGCGCATGGCCAGCCGTTGCGGCACTTTGGGCGAGCGGCTCACCCATTGCGCGATCAGCGGCGCGCCGAGCCAGAGCAGGGCAAAGGGCAGGACCAGCGGCCAGGATGCCGGCGCCAGCAGAAGCACGCCCGCCGACACCGCCAGAGCGAGCGCGGTGCTGCCCGCCATCTGCCGGTAGAAGCCGAGGGCATCGAGCTGCGGGCGCGCCGAGGAACTCGCCGAGGTCGTCCATTCCAGAAGATGGTGATGGGTCAGGAACAGCCGCGCCAGCGTGCGGAGGGCGGCGTCGCCGGCGCGCCAGGCCTGATCCGGCAGGAAGGTGAGCGACAGCGCCGTCTGGGCGCCGGCAAGGCGCAGATCGGCCAGCAGCCGGGCGAGATGGCTGCGCAGGCGGATATCGGGCCGGCGCGGCAGCAGGCCGACCAGCACCGGCAGGAAGGCCGGCACCGCGAGCGTCGCCAGAACGAGCAGCGTGCCGGTCAGCGCCGCCGGCCGGGGAAACAGCCAGCACAGGCTCAGTGCCATCAAGGTGAGCGGGGCCAGCGTGGCGCGCCGCAGATTGTCGAGCATCTTGCCGCGCCCCACCGGCGTCAGGCCGCGTCGTCCCGCCCCCTCGCCGAAGATCCACGGCAGCAACTGCCAGTCACCGCGCATCCAGCGATGCTGGCGCCGCGCCACCACGTCGTAGCGGGCGGGGAATTCCTCCACCACCTCGACATCGGAGGCGAGGCCGGCGCGGGCGAACACGCCCTCGAACAGATCATGGCTGAGCAGCGCATTGTCGGGAATCCGCCCGGCCAGCGAGGCCTCGAAGACATCGACGTCATAGACGCCCTTGCCGGTATAGGAACCCTCGCCGAACAGGTCCTGATAGACGTCGGACACCGCCGCCGCATACGGGTCCATGCCGCCGCCGCCGGAAATCACCCGCTGGTAGAACGAGCCTTCCCGGCCGATCGGCAGCGAGGGCGTGACCCGCGGCTGGAGAATGCCGTAGCCGCCGACCACGCGCTGCGCGGCGACGTCGAATTTCGGCCGGTTCAGCGGATGCGCCATCTTGCCGACCAGCCGCAGGGCGGCGTCGCGCGGCAGGCGCGTATCGGCGTCGAGCGTGATGACGTAGCGCACATCCGCCGGCACCTGTGGCGCCATCTGCGGCGCGCGCCCGGCCAGCGTCATGAAGGAGGTGTCCTGCGCCCCGCGCAGCAGCCGGTTCAGCTCATGCAGCTTGCCGCGCTTGCGCTCCCATCCCATCCAGGTGCCCTCGCCCGGATTGAACCGGCGGTGGCGGTGCAGGAGCAGGAAACGCGCGCCCGCCGGGCCGGGGCCATGGCGCCGGTTCAGTTCGTCGATCCCGTCCATCGCCCGCTCCAGCAGCGCGGCGTCGCCCGGCAGGACCTCGCGATCGGCGTCGATGCCGTCGGACAGAAGGGCGAAGGTGAGATCGCCGCCGGCGCCGGACAGGTAGTGGACCTCCAGCCGGTCGATCTGCTCCTGAAGATCCTCCGCGTCGGTGAGCAGCGTCGGCACCGCGACGAGGGTGCGCAGCGCGCTCGGAATGCCGCCGGCCAGCTCAAGGCCGGGCAGGCTGGCGGCGCCGAACATCCACGCCACGCCCCGGTTCACCAGCGCGGTCGCCACATCGCTGGCCGGGAGGAAGCCGACAAGCGCCAGCAGGACGAACCAGCCGGCGGACAGGCCCGCCGCCGACAGCGCCCAGAACGCCAGCGCGAGCAGGCCGAGCGTGACGGCGAGGATGGCGCCGACATAGCCGCCAATGCCGAGCCGGATGCTCAGGCGGCCGAGGCGCAGCCGCGCCGGGGCGCGAAAGCCGATCGTCCGCTCGAAGGCGCGGCGTCCCTCGCCGATCAGATAGTAGCCGGGATCGCCCTCCGGCTGCGGCCGCCCGTCGGGCGCGGCGGCCGAGGCCGTCGCCGCCGCCTGCATCGCCAGCCCGGCAATGTCGATCTCGGACAGCGGGGAACCGCGCGAGAGCTGTTCCAGCGCGCTGCGGTAGAGGTTGCGGGTGGTGAAATCCATGGCGGCGAAGGCACTGCCGGCCCGCAGCCGCTCATCGACCAGGCTGACGCTCTCGAACAGGTCGGCCCAGTCGATATCGGAAATCAGCCGCATGCTGGTGATGACGTTGCGCACGCTGACATTGGACGCGCCGAGGCGCTGCTGGGCGTGCTGCACCACGCCGTCGACGGAGGCGCCCTGGGCGGCCAGCCGGGTTTCCAGCCAGCCCAGCGCCGGCATGATGCGCGGGTCCTGATCCCTCAGCCGCTTGACCAGTTGCGCGGCGAACACCTCGTCCAGCGCGTCCGGCGAGCGGATCAGAATATCGGCGTCGAGCGCGGCGCGGGCCTCGCCGGAGGCCAGCAGCCGGTCGGCCAGCAGGTCGGCCTCGCGGCGCGACTGACGACCCATCGTGATCTGGTCGGCCAGCCGGCGCAGATTCTCGATCAGCACGATGCGCAGCGTGATGGCGACGGCCCATAATTCGCCGATCGTCAGCGGCTCGACCTGCTGATACGCGGCGATGAAGCGGCGCAGCATGTCCGGGTCGAAATGGCTGTCGGTGTGGGCGGCATAGGCCCAGGCAAGGCCCAGCACCCGCGGATAGCCGGCGAACGGACCTTCGGCGAGCTTGGGCAATTGCCGGTAATAGCCGGGCGGCAGGTCGTCGCGGATCTCGCGGATCTGCTCCTCGATGAGATGATAATTGTCGAGCAGCCATTCGGCGGCAGGCACCACCGCGCGCCCGGCCTCGGCGTCGGCGGCGGTCGCCCGATAGGCCGCCAGCAGCACGCCGGCATTGCTTTGCAGGCGGGCATGCAGGGAGGGCACGGCGGGGGGCCGGGCGGTGATCGCCTGCGCCCCGGCAAGGCTGCGCGCATGCTGTTCCAGCCGCTCGGCCCCGAACAGTTCCTCGCGGATCGGCACGGCATCGTCCCAGACCGATCCCCGCCACGCGCGGCCCCTCCAGGATGAGAGCCGCGATCCATAGTGATGGCGAAGATCAGCAATCGGAGTCATCAAGGCCGTCCTGTCCGAAATGGCGTGGAAGGCAAAGGCGCGCAAGGCAAACGTGCGGAAGGCTCGCGCGGGAAAGGCAACCGCGGGAAAGGTTTGCGCGGGAAGCGATCGGGCCGGCGCCCGGGCCGGCGGCGCGACGGTTTTCGCCGTGCGGCGCACGGATCAGGGGATGAACGCGCAGAGGACCGCGCCCGGAGGCAGGGTTGAGCACTATCTGGGGCGCGCGCGCAGGATGGCCAGCGCCATCGGGCGCATCGGGCGCCCCTGGGCGGCGCCAATCGTCCCGCGACGGCGCGCAAGGGCCGTCCTATCAAACCGCGCCGCTATGGCGGATGCGGTGCCGCCCGACGCAGGGCCGGGCAGCGCGCCACGGATCAGGCGCGCAAATCGGCTTCCAGCGCCTTGTCCAGTTCCTCGGAACTGACCTTGAAGACCTGCCCGGAGGCGCCGGCGGCGCCGATGGCGGGGGTATGCAGCAGGGTGGCCGAACGCCGATAGGCGAGGAAGGTGATGTCGGGAATCTCTTCCTCGTCGATCACCAGCTTGTAGGTGCCCGCCGGTTGCGGGCTATCGATCGCGCTCAGCGTGAACGGATATCTGAAGGTGACCGTCGTCTCCCGAGACCGGAAGCTCATGGCGGTGCCTTACCCCTTCTTTTTCGGCAGCCCGATCGAGACCGTCGAGCCCTTGGTCAGGGTCGAAACGGCGGGCGCGGCTTCCTTGACCTTCTTCGGTTTCTTGGTTTCGCGATTGCTGCGGACTTGGCCCTTGGCCATGATGACCTCCATGTCGGGTTGACCGGTCGGATGGACCGATGCCGGAAAAACAAAAAGCCCCGCGACCTCGGGGAGGCGCGGGGCTTTCGGGCGCCGAGCGCCAGATTGCGTCGTATCGCTTGTCCAGGCCGCCAGTACATCCGTGGTCGACCGGCCGGGCGATACGCTTTGGCAAGCCCCGGAATCCGGGGCCGCCAATGTCAGACAATCAGCTCAGTGCTTCGAGCTTGTCGGCGGACATCTTGCCGCTTCTCTGGTCAGTGACGAGCTCGAAGCCCACCTTCTGACCTTCGCGCAGGTCACTCATACCGGCACGCTCGACCGCACTGATGTGGACGAATGCATCGCTGCCGCCGTCATCCGGAGCGATAAACCCAAAGCCCTTTTGGGCGTTGAACCATTTAACGGTTCCCGTAGCCATGGGAAACCCTTTCGTAATTGTAAATCTGGCTTTCCCGCGCGAACGCGGGCCGTCGAAATCGCATTTTCAGGAAAAGAGAACATGATGACGCGAAATAATTCGCGACGTCGCCGTTCATCATTGCCGTTTATCGACATGCTCAATATGGACCCCTGAACGAAATATTACAAGGACGCCAGATTTTTAATTGACTGCCGCGCCGCTTTTCTCATCCGGCCGGCCGGGCCGATGCGCTGGAATTCCGTGATTCCGAGACCCGGCGGGCACGAAAAAGCCGCCGAAACCATCCGGCCTCGGCGGCTTTTATCGGTTCCCGTTCGGGGGCGCGCCTGTCGGTCACGCCCCGTCCCCCGCCTCAGGGGCGGCGGGGCGGCTTGCCCTTTGACGGGCCGCCAAACGGTTTGCCGGAGGCCGGCTTATCGAAACCCGACTTGTCGAAGCCCGGCTTGTCGAAGCCCGGCTTGTCGGCCCGCTTGCCCGCGAAGGGTTTGCCGGCAGGCGTGCCAGCGGTTTTGCCTGCGGGTTTCCCGGCGAACGATTTGCCCTCGAACGATTTGCCTTCAAACGATTTGCCTGCGGGCTTGTCGCCATACGGCTTGCGCGGGGCCTTATCGGCATAGGGCTTGTCGCCATAGGCCTTGCCGGCAGGCTTGCCCTCGGCTCCGGCCTTCGGCCGCTTTTGATAGGCTTCGCCCGCGCCATCGGCCGGCGGGCCGCCGTCCAGCGGGCTCCAGGACGAGGCCGCGCGGGGGCGCTTTTCCGGGCGGGGCGGCTTGTCCGAGAAGGGCTTGTCGGAAAACGGCTTGTCTGAATGCGGCTTGTCGGCGAAAGGCCTGTCGGTAGCGGGCCGCTCAGGCGCGGGCCGCTCATAGGCCCGCTTCTCACGCGGCGGCCGCTCGCTGAACGGGCGCGCGGGCGCGGCCCCACCCTCGGCCGGAGCGTCATCAAACCCGCCCCGGCGACGCGGGCCGCTGGCGGACGGGCCGGAAGCGGCCGGGCGCGGCGCGCGTGGCGCGGTGGCGGAGGGGCCGCCGGGCATCGGCTCGATCACCACATCCATGCCTTCGGCCTTGCGCACCGCCTTGCCGAACCGTTCGGCGGCGCCGAGACCGACCTCGAAGGCGGTTTCCTCGTCGAAGATGCGGATGGCGCCGATATCCTTGCGCGTCACCCCGCCGCGCCGGCAGATCAGCGGCAGCAGCCATTTCGGATCGGCATTGTTGCGCCGGCCGATATTGAGCCGGAACCAGGCACTGCCGCCCTCCGACCCGCGGCCGAAATCGCGCTCGGAGGCGCGGTCCAAGGTGCCCTGGCGCTCGCGCCCGGCGCGCGGCTCGCCGGGATCGGCCACCTCTTCCGGGGCCGGCAGGCCGGCGCGGTAGAGGCGCACCAGCGCG
The DNA here is from genome assembly GCF_018449475.1 of Ancylobacter radicis. Lineage (GTDB taxonomy): Bacteria > Pseudomonadota > Alphaproteobacteria > Rhizobiales > Xanthobacteraceae > Ancylobacter > Ancylobacter radicis. The sequence continues at coordinate 529,897 of NZ_JAHCQH010000015.1, forward strand.
GCGGCCAGATGCTCGGCCGAATGGGCGGCGAGCAGGGTCTGGGCGGCGGCCGCGTCCTCCTCGTTCGGCGGCTCGGTGACCACCGCGTCGCTCAGCATGCGCTCATGGTCGAGCTTGCGGATTTCCTCGGAGGTCGGCGCCCCCGACCAGGCCGGGGCGATGCCCAGCCCGCGCATCAACTCTTCCGTGCGGCGGCGGCGGAACGGCGGCACCAGCAGCACGCTCACGCCCTTGCGCCCGGCCCGCCCGGTGCGGCCGCTGCGGTGCTGCAGGCTTTCCGAATCGTTCGGCAGGTCGGCATGGATGACGAGGCCGAGATTGGGCAGGTCGATGCCGCGCGCGGCGACATCGGTGGCCACACACACCCGCGCCCGGCCGTCGCGCAGCGCCTGAAGCGCGTGGTTGCGCTCGTTCTGGCTCAGCTCGCCCGACAGCGCCACCGCCGAGAACTGCCGCTCCTGAAGCATGGCGTGAATGCGCCGCACCGCCTCGCGGGTGTTGCAGAACACGATGGCGCTCGGCGTGTCGTAGAAGCGCAGCACATTGACGACGGCGTGCTCGATCTCGGTCGGCGCGACCCGCATGGTGCGGTATTCGATATCGGCATGGCCGCCCTCGGGGCTGGCCACCTCGATGCGCAGCGCGTCGCGCTGGTAGCGTTTGGCCAGCGCGGTGATGCCGCGCGGCATGGTGGCCGAGAACAGCAGGCTGCGCCGCTCCGGCGGGGTGGCGTCGAGGATGAATTCGAGATCCTCGCGGAAGCCGAGATCGAGCATCTCGTCGGCCTCGTCGAGCACCGCCACCTTCAGCGCGGAAATGTCGAGGCGCCCGCGCTCCAGATGATCGCGCAGCCGGCCGGGCGTGCCGACCACGATATGGGCGCCCTGGTTGAGCAGGCGCTGCTCCTGGCGCGGGTCCATGCCGCCGACGCAGGAGACGATGCGCGCGCCGGTGGCGGCGTAGAGCCAGGCGAATTCCCGCTGCACCTGAAGCGCCAGTTCGCGCGTCGGCGCCACCACCAGCGCCAGCGGCACGCTGGCATGGGGCAGATGTTCCTCGGTGCCGAGCAGCGTCTGCGCCATGGCGAGGCCATAGGCGACGGTCTTGCCCGAGCCGGTCTGCGCCGAGACCAGCAGGTCGCGGCTCGAAGCCTCGGGCGCCAGCACCGCCGTCTGCACCGGCGTCGGGTTGTTGTAGTCCCGCTCGGCCAAGGCGCGGGCAAGCGCCGGGTTCGTCGTCAGGAAGGTCACGTCGGGTCCGCCTCTGTCGCAAAAAACATCGTCAGGCGTCGAAGGGGAGAGCCATCGGAAAGTGTCGGAAGCCCCTTCCTTAATCTGAGCCGCGCCGGGACGCCATCACCCCGCGCGCGTTCCTGTCGACAAGACCGCCCGCGCGGCCCCCATTCACACGCCGATCGGCATCCGGGCGGGATCGCGGCTCACCGCGCGGGGCGCCACCAGCGCCTTCCAGGTGGAAAGCGCCCGGTTCGGCGCCGGGAAGGCCGGGCGGGGGATGAAGCGGCCGCGGCCGGGGCGCGGGGCCTCGTTGCGGCCATGCGCATGCACCACCTCGCCGCGCGACAGGGTGAAGCGCGGCAGGCCGCGCACCTCCACCCCCTCGAACACGTTGTAGTCGATGATCGAGGCCTGCGCGCTCGCGCGGATGGTCTTGCCGGCCTTGGGGTCGAGCACCACGAGGTCGGCATCGGCGCCCGGCACGATCGCGCCCTTGCGGGGGTAGAGGTTGAGGATTCGGGCGATGTTGGTCGAGGTCACCGCGACGAATTCGTTCGGGGTCAGCCGCCCGGTCTCGACACCTTTGGTCCACAGCACCGGCAGCCGATCCTCCAGCCCGCCCGTGCCGTTGGGAATGCGGGTGAAATCATCCAGCCCCATGCGCTTCTGCGCCGTGGTGAAGGCGCAATGGTCGGTCGCCACCACCTGCAGCGAGCCCGCCGAGAGCCCTGCCCACAGGCTGTCCTGATGCGCCCGGTCGCGGAAGGGCGGGGACATGACGCGCTGCGCCGCATAGTCCCAGTCGGGATTGGCATAGACGGCCTCATCCAGCGTCAGATGCTGGATCAGCGGCTCGCCATAGACCCGCATCCCCTTCTGCCGGGCCCGGCGGATCGCCTCATGCGCCTGCTCGCAGGAGACATGCACGACATAGAGCGGCACGCCCGCCGCATCGGCGATCATGATGGCGCGGTTGACCGCCTCGCCCTCCACCTCCGGCGGGCGGGAATAGGCATGGGCCTCCGGGCCGCGAATGCCTTCGCTGAGGTATTTCTGCTGGAGCGCGGCGACGATGTCGCCATTCTCGGCATGGACCAGCGGCAGCGCGCCGAGCGCGGCGCAACGCTGGAAGGAGGCGAACATCTGGTCGTCATCGACCATCAGCGCGCCCTTATAGGCCATGAAGTGCTTGAAGCTGTTCACCCCGCGCGCGACCACCGCCTCCATCGCCGCGAAGATCGGCTGCGACCAGCCGGTCACGCACATATGGAAGGAATAGTCGATCGCCGCCTGCCGGCTGGCGCGGCCCTCCCAGGCGTCGAGCGCGCCGATCAGGTTCTCCGAATCGGGAATGACGAAATCGACCACCAGCGTGGTGCCGCCGGTCGCCGCCGCGCGCGTGCCGCTCTCCCAGGTCTCCGCCGCCGTCGTGCCCATGAACGGCATTTCCAGATGGGTGTGCGGGTCGATGCCGCCGGGCATGACAAAGGCGCCGGAGGCATCGAGCACCGTGTCGCCGGACAGGTTGTCGCCGATGGCGGCGATGGTCTCGCCCTCGATCAGCACGTCCGCCTCATAGGAGCGGTCGGCGGCGACGATGGTGCCGCCCTTGATGACGATGGATGTCCCGTCCGGCATGGCGCGTCCCTCCCTCAGACCACTTGGGCTGTCGCGAGCGTCGCATGCAGCAGCACGTCGGCGCCGGCCTTGGCCCATTCCGGCGTGATGGTCTCGTCCTCATTATGGCTGAGCCCGTCGACGCAGGGGCAGAAGATCATGGCGGAAGGGGCGACCTTGGCCATCCAGCAGGCATCGTGCCCGGCGCCGGAAACGATGTCGCGGTGGCTGTAGCCGAGGCTTTCCGCCGCCGCCCGCACCCGCCCGACGAGAAGCTCGTCGAACGGCACCGGGTCGAAGGAATTCACCACCGCAAGGGAGATGCCGAGCCCCATATCGGCGGCGATCTGCTCCGCCCCCGCGCGGATCGCGTCCGCCATGGCGTCGAGCGCGGCAAGCTCCGGGTGCCGGATGTCGACGGTGAACACCGCCTTGCCGGCGATGATGTTGCGCGAGTTCGGGGTGAGGTTGAGCTGGCCGACCGCGCCGACGCCGAGCGGGGCGTGCGCCCAGGCCACCTCGTCGACCAGCTCGGTGATGCGCGCCGCCCCGAGCCCGGCATTGAGCCGGCGCGGCATCGGCGTCGAGCCGGTATGGGCGTCGCGCCCGGTGAGGGTGATTTCCAGCCAGCGCGTGCCCTGGCCATGGGTGACGACGCCGATGAGCGTATCCTCGGCTTCGAGAATCGGCCCCTGCTCGATATGCAGCTCGAAATAGGCGTGCGCCCGGCGCGTGCCGACCGGCTCGTCACCCTTGAAGCCGATCCGCTCCAGCTCGGCGCCGAGCGTCAGCCCCGCCGCGTCCTCGGACGCATAGGCGTCATTGAGCGTCATCACCCCGGCATGGACGGCGGAGGCGACCATGGCGGGGGCAAAGCGCGTGCCCTCCTCATTGGTCCAGTTCACCACCTCGATCGGATGCCGGGTGCGGATGCCGAGATCGTTCAGCGTGCGCACCACTTCCAGCGCGCCGAGCACGCCGAGCACCCCGTCGAACTTGCCGCCGGTCGGCTGGGTGTCGAGATGCGAGCCGAGCATCACCGGCAGCGCCTGCGGGTCCGTGCCCTCGCGCCGGGCGAACATGGTGCCCATGGCGTCGACGCCAAGCGTCAGGCCGGCCTGTTCGCACCAGTTCTGGAACAGCAGGCGCCCCTCGCGGTCGGCATCGGTCAGGGTCTGGCGGTTATTGCCGCCGCGCAGCCCCGGCCCGATCTGCGCCATCGCCATCAGGCTGTCCCACAGACGCGCGCCATCGGTGCGCCAGTTGCTCGTCGGGGCCGCCATGCTCGTCTCCTCGCTCCTACGCGCACCAGAACTGCGCCGCGCTCACAGGCAGGTTTCATACCAGCGCGGGAGGCCGGCGGGACCTCCCAGCCTCGCGGCGCCGCCGGCGACAACAGGCGCTAAAAAGTCAAATAATATGACTATTCAGCCCGAAATGATTGTGGCATAGATTCCCCGCCGGCAAGCACCCGACAGTGGCGCGACGGCAGGACCTCACGGGAGATACGCCAATGAATCTCAGGGCATTGCTGCTTGCGTCCGCCGTTTCCGGCGCGCTGTTCTCCGTCGGCGCCCAGGCCGCGGAACTCACCATCGGCTTCTCGCAGATCGGCTCGGAATCGGGCTGGCGCGCCGCCGAAACCACCGTTTCCAAGGCCGAGGCCAAGAAGCGGAACATCAATTTCAAGATCGCCGACGCCCAGCAGAAGCAGGAGAACCAGATCAAGGCGATCCGCTCCTTCGTCGCGCAGGGCGTGGATGCTATCTTCCTCGCCCCCGTCGTCGCCACCGGCTGGGACGCGGTGCTGAAGGAGGCGCAGGAAGCCAAGATCCCGGTCGTGCTGCTCGACCGCGACATCGACCCGGCCGGCAAGAATCTCTATCTGACCGCCGTCACCTCCGACAGCGTGCATGAAGGCAAGGTGGCCGGCCAGTGGCTGGTGAAGACCGCCGGCGGCAAGCCCTGCAATGTGGTGGAGCTTCAGGGCACGGTCGGCGCCTCCGTCGCCACCAACCGCAAGAAGGGCTTCGAGGACGGCATCGCCGGGGCCTCGAACGTCAAGATCGTGCGCAGCCAGACCGGTGACTTCACCCGCGCCAAGGGCAAGGAAGTCATGGAGAGCTTCATCAAGGCGGAAGGCGGCGGCAAGACCATCTGCGCGGTCTACGCCCATAATGACGACATGATGGTCGGCGCCATCCAGGCGATGAAGGAAGCCGGCCTCAAGCCGGGCACCGAGATCCTCACCGTCTCGATCGACGCCGTGCCGGACATCTTCAAGGCCATGGCGGCGGGTGAAGCCAATGCCACGGTCGAGCTGACGCCGAACATGGCCGGCCCCGCCTTCGACGCCGTCATCGCCTACAAGACCAAGGGCACCATGCCGCCCAAGTGGATCCAGACGGAATCCAAGCTCTACACCCAGGCCGACAACCCGATGGCGGTCTACGAATCCAAGAAGGACCTCGGTTACTGAGCGGCGCTCCCGCGTGCCCCAGGGCACGCGGGGCCTGTTCCGCGCGGGCCGGCTCCTCCTCCGGCCGGCCCGCGCCGTCTTTCCGCCCTTGCCGAGGCCGCCATGCTTCCCACCGCCCCCCTCCCGCCTCCCGCTGCCGGCCATAAGCCGCAGCAAGACGCGTCGCAGCAAGACGCGCCCCTCCTGCAGGTGACGGGCTTCAGCAAATCCTTTGCCGGCTTTGTTGCGCTGGACGGCGTCGACTTCACGCTGCATCCGGGCGAGATCCACGCCCTGCTCGGCGAGAACGGGGCCGGCAAGTCGACCCTCATCAAGACCATGACCGGCGTCGTCGCACGGGACGCGGGGACGATGCGGCTGGCGGGCGCGGCCATCGCCCCGCGCTCGGCGGAAGAGGCGGTGAAGGCCGGCATCGCCACGGTCTATCAGGAGGTCAATCTGGCGCCCAATCTCTCGGTGGCGCAGAACCTCTATCTCGGCCGCCAGCCGACCCGTTTCGGCCTGGTGCGCGAGGGCGAGATGCGCCGGCGCGCCAGCGCCCTGCTCGCCGGCTTCGGCCTGTCGATCGATGTGGGCGCGCCGCTGGAGACCTATTCGGTCGCCATCCAGCACATCGTCGCCATCGCTCGCGCGGTCGACCAGTCGGCCCGCGTGCTCATCCTCGACGAGCCGACCGCCAGCCTCGACGCGCAGGAGGTCGAGGTGCTGTTCGCCGTCATGCGCCAGTTGAAGGCGCGCGGCATCGGCATCGTCTTCGTCACCCATTTCCTCGATCAGGTCTATGCCGTCTGCGACCGCATCACCGTGCTGCGCAATGGAAGGCTGGCCGGCAGCGCCCCCATCGCGCAGATGCCGCGCCTCGATCTGGTGCGGCTGATGCTCGGGCGCGAGCTGAGCGAGGCGACCGCCCGCCGCTCCCATGCGGCAGCCGGCCCGGCCGGCGCGGATGTCGCCGTGTTCACCGGGCTCGGCAAGGCCGGCTATGTCGCCCCCTTCGACCTGACGCTGCGCGCCGGCCATGTGGTCGGCCTCGCCGGCCTGCTCGGCTCGGGCCGCACCGAGACCGTGCGCCTCGTATTCGGCGCCGAGCCGGCCGATGCCGGCACGGCGGAGGTGGCCGGGCGCCGCGTCACCCTCACCTGCCCGCGCGAGGCGATGGCGCTCGGCTTCGGCTATTGCCCGGAGGAGCGCAAGACCGAGGGCATCGTCGCCGACCTCACCGTGCGCGAGAACATCGTGCTGGCGCTCCAGGCCAAGCGCGGCGCGCTCGCCCCGCTGCCGCGCCGCGAGCAGGACGCCATCGCCGCCCGGTTCATCCGCCTGCTGGACATCCGCCCGCCCGATCCCGAGCGGCCGATCGGCCTGCTCTCCGGCGGCAACCAGCAGAAGGCGCTGCTCGCCCGCTGGCTGGCCACCGAGCCGCGTCTGCTGATCCTCGACGAGCCGACGCGCGGCATCGATGTCGGCGCCCATGCCGAGATCATCAAGCTGATCCGCGATCTGTGCCGGCAAGGCATGGCACTGCTGGTGGTCTCCTCGGAGCTGGAAGAACTCGTCACCTATGCCGACGAGGTGATCGTGCTGCGCGACCGTGCCCATGTGGTGCGCCTGACCGGCGACGCGGTCGAGGTTTCCGCCATCCTCGCCGCCATCGCCGATGCGCCCGCCGGCGCGGCGGCGGCAGCGTGAGGGCGCACGCCATGGCCCTGCGCCTTCCCCGCATCGGCACCTCGCAGATCGTCGCGCTGGCGCTGATCCTCGCCGCCAACTGGGTGGTGTCGCCGCAATTCTTCGACATTCGCCTGCAGGACGGGCGGCTGTTCGGCAGCCTGATCGACGTGCTGAACCGCGGCGCGCCGGTGGCGCTGCTGTCCATCGGCATGGTGCTGGTGATCGCCATGCGCGGCATCGACCTGTCGGTCGGGGCGGTGATGGCGATCTGCGGCGCCATCGCGGCCAGCCTCGCCGACAGCCACCCGCTGCCGGTCGTGCTCGCCGCCTCCCTCGGGGCGGGGCTGGCCTGCGGGCTGTGGAACGGGCTGCTGGTGGCGGTGCTGCGGATCCAGCCGATCGTCGCCACGCTCATCCTCATGGTGGCCGGGCGCGGCATCGCCCAGCTCATCACCGAGGGGCGGATCGTCACCTTCACCTCGCCGGAACTGGCCTTTCTCGGCGGCGGCTCGGTGCTCGGCCTGCCCACCCCGATCGTGCTGACGCTGGCCATGATGGCGCTGACGCTGCTGATCGTGCGCGGCACCGCGCTCGGGCTGATGATCGAGGCGACCGGCGGCAATCCGCGCGCCAGCGCGCTGGCCGGCATCGGCACGCGGCTGATCACGGTCGCGGTCTATGTTTGGAGCGGGCTGTGCGCCGCGCTCGCCGGCATCGTCGCCAGCGCCGACATTCTCGGCGCCGACGCCAATAATGCCGGGCTCTGGCTGGAGTTGGACGCCATCCTCGCCGTGGTGATCGGCGGCACCTCGCTGTTTGGCGGGCGGTTCTCGATCCTGCTCGCCGTGGTCGGCGCGCTCATCATCCAGGCCATGAACACCGGCATCCTGCTGTCCGGCCTGCCGCCGGAGACCAATCTGGTGGTGAAGGCGGTGGTGGTGCTCGCCGTGCTGCTCGCCCAGTCGCCGCGGATCGGCGCCCAGATCGCCGGGCTCGGCGTGCTGTTCGGCCGCTCCCGCTCCCGGAGGCGCTCCTGATGCGATCCCTCGCCCGGCTTACCCCCGTGCTGGCGACCACCGCCGTGTTCCTTGCCGGCTTCGTCCTGTGCTCGCTCGCCTATCCCAATTTCGCCTCGCTGCGCGTGGTGATGAACCTGCTCACCGACAACGCCTTTCTCGGCATCGTCGCGGTCGGCATGACCTTCGTCATCATCTCCGGCGGCATTGACCTCTCGGTCGGCTCGGTGATCGGCTTCACCACCGTGTTCCTGGCGCTGGCGATCGAACGCTGGGGCGTGCCGCCGCTCATCGCCTTCGTGCTGGTGCTCGTCCTGTGCGCCGGCTTCGGCGCGGCGATGGGGGCGATCATCCAATATGCCGAGCTGCCGCCCTTCATCGTCACGCTGGCGGGCATGTTCCTGGCGCGCGGGGTGAGCTTCCTGCTGTCGACGGAATCGCTGCCGATCACCGCCGATCTCTACACCCACCTGTCCGATCACGCGCTGCGCCTTGGTGGCGGGGCCCGGCTCACCGTGCCGGCCATCGTCATGCTGGCGGTGGTGATCGGCGGCATGGTGCTGCTGCACCTCACCCGCTTCGGCGCCAATGTCTATGCGCTGGGCGGCTCGCGCGCCGCCACCGGGCTGATGGGCATCAATGTCGCGCGCAGCACGGTGCTGATCTACACGCTGTCCAGCGCGCTGGCCGGGCTCTCCGGCATCGTCTTCTCGCTCTACACCTCGTCGGGCTATTCGCTCTCGGCGGTGGGGGTGGAGCTTGACGCCATCGCCGCGGTGGTGATCGGCGGCACGCTGCTGTCGGGCGGCTATGGCTTCGTCTTCGGCTCGTTCATCGGGGTGCTGATCCAGGGCCTGATCCAGACCTACATCAGTTTCGACGGGACGCTGTCGAGCTGGTGGGCGAAGATCGCCACCGGGCTGCTGCTGTTCGCCTTCATCGCCTTCCAGCAGCTCACCTTGCATCTGGCGCGCCGTTCCCGGCGGGCCCCGGCCGGAGTTCGTCCATGAGCGCACCCAACGCCTCGCAGATCATCGTCATCCCGGCCGCCCGCGCCCATTCCAACCATGCCGGCATCGCCCGCAGCATCGGCATCGACATCATTTCCGGGCGCTATGGCGAGGGCGCGAAGCTGCCGGGCGATGCCGAGCTGACGCTGATCTTCGGCGTCTCCCGCCCGGTGCTGCGCGAGGCGGTGAAGACGCTGGTGGCCAAGGGCCTGCTCTCGACCAAGGCGCGCGTCGGCACGGTGGTGCGGGCGCGCGCCGAGTGGAACATGTTCGACCCCGACGTGCTCGCCTGGCATCTCGACGCCGGCATCGACAAGCGGTTCCTGCGCGATCTCTCGGAAATCCGGCTGGCCGTGGAACCCCGCGCGGCCGCCCTCGCCGCCGAGCGGCGCTCGGAGGACGACCTCGCCGTGCTGCGCCGCGCGGTGGCGCGCATGAAGGGCGAGCCCGGCGCCTCCGACAGCTTCGCCGAGGCCGACCTCACTTTGCATGTCGGCGTCGCCACCGCCTCCGGCAACCCGTTCATGCGCTCCATCGGCGCGGTGATCGAGGCGGCGCTGCGCGCTTCCTTCATGCTCTCGGCGCCGGGCGACGCGCGCGAGCACGACATCGCGGTGGCCGCCCATGAGCGCATCGTCGAGGCCATCGCCGACAAGGATTCGGAAGCGGCCGCCGCCGCCATGACCAACGTCATTTTCAACGGCCTGCGCCGCCATGGCGCGGCAGGCTGAACGGGTGCCCCGATGAGTGACGATCCGTCGAGCAACGACAACAAAAAACCCTTGCGCAGCCAGGCCTGGTTCGGCCGGCAGGACAAGATGGGGTTCTATTACCGCTCCTTCCTGAAGAATTCCGGCCAGCCGCAGGACCGTTTCGACGGCCGCCCGGTGATCGGCATCTGCAACACCTGGTCGGAACTGACCCCCTGCAACATCCATTTCCGCGATCTCGCCGAGCATGTGCGGCGCGGCGTGCTGGATGCGGGCGGCTACCCGCTGGAATTCCCGGTCTCCTCGCTCGGCGAGGTGACGATGCGCCCGACCGCCATGCTGTTCCGCAACCTCGCCTCGATGGATGTGGAGGAGGCGATCCGCGCCCACCCGCTTGACGGCGTGGTGCTGCTGATGGGCTGCGACAAGACCACCCCGGCCCTGCTGATGGGCGCCGCCTCGGCCGATCTGCCGGCCATCGGCGTCTCCGGCGGGCCGCAATTGCGCGGCGTCTATCGCGGCCAGATCATCGGCTCGGGCACCAACATCATCTCGATGAGCGAGCAGCTGCGCGCCGGCGAGGTGACGCTGGAGGAGTTCCACGAGGCGGAAGCCGGCATGAACCGGTCCTCCGGCTCCTGCATGACCATGGGCACGGCCTCCACCATGGCCTCGATGGTCGAGGCGCTCGGCCTCGGCCTGCCGGAAAACGCCGCCATCCCCGCCGTCGACGCGCGCCGCAACCTGCTGGCCCGCATGGCCGGGCGGCGCATCGTCGAGATGGTGCATGAGGATCTGAAACCCTCCGACATCCTCACCCGCGCCGCCTTCGAGAACGCCATCCGCACGCTGGCGGCGATCGGCGGCTCGACCAATGCGGTGGTGCATCTGCTGGCCATTGCCGGGCGGGTCGGCATCGACCTGAATCTGGCCGATTTCGACCAGCTCGGCCGCGACATCCATTGCCTCGTCGATTTGATGCCGTCGGGCCGCTTCCTGATGGAGGATTTCTACTATGCCGGCGGCCTGCCCGCCGTGCTGCGCGCGCTGGGCGAGCGTGACCTGCTGCACAAGGACGCCATCACCGTGAACGGGCGCACCATGTGGGAGAATGTCGCGACCGCGCCGACCTGGAACGCCGAGGTCATCACCCCGTTCGAGACCCCGTTCAAGGCCGATGCCGGCATCGCCATTCTCACCGGCAACCTCGCCCCGGATGGCGCGGTCATCAAGCCCTCCGCCGCCTCGCCGCATCTGATGGTTCATACCGGCCGCGCCGTGGTGTTCGAGAGCGTCGAGGAGATGCACCATGCGGTGAATGACGAGGCGCTGGATATCGACGCCTCCTGCATCATGGTGCTCAAGCATTGCGGGCCGAAGGGCTATCCGGGCATGGCCGAGGTCGGCAACATGCCGCTGCCGGCCAAGCTGCTGCGCGAAGGCGTGCGCGACATGATCCGCATTTCCGATGCCCGCATGTCCGGCACCGCCTATGGCACCGTCGTGCTGCATGTCGCGCCCGAGGCGACCGCCGGCGGCCCGCTGGCGCTGGTGCAAAACGGCGACCTCATCACGCTCGACGTGCCCGCCCGCGCGCTGCATCTGCATGTGAGCGAGGAGGACCTCGCCACCCGCCGCGCCGCCTGGGTGCCGCCCGCCCCGCACGCCGCGCGCGGCTACACCAAGCTCTATCTCGACCACGTGCTTCAGGCCGATCGCGGTGCGGATTTCGACTTTCTGGTCGGCCGCTCCGGCGCGCCGGTCGGCCGCGACAATCACTGAGGATCAGCCATGCCGACCCCTTCCGCCGCCCGCTATTCCGGCGTCTTCCCCGTCGCCCCGACCGTGTTCGACGCGGACGGCCGGCTCGACCTCGAAGGCCAGAAGCGCGCCGTCGATTTCATGATCGACGCCGGCTCACACGGCCTGTGCATCCTCGCCAATTTCTCCGAGCAGTTCGTGCTCACCGATGACGAGCGCGACCTTGTGATGACCACCGTGCTGGAGCATGTCGCCGGGCGCGTGCCGGTGATCGTCACGACGACCCACTTCTCCACCTTCGTCTGCGCCGAACGCTCGAAGCGGGCGCAGGAAATGGGCGCCGCCATGGTCATGATCATGCCGCCCTATCACGGTGCCACCTTCCGGGTGCCGGAAGCGCAGGTCTATGAGTTCTATCGCGGGGTATCCGACGCGATCCGTATCCCGATCATGGTGCAGGACGCGCCCGTCGCCGGCACGCCGCTCTCCGTGCCGTTCCTCGCCAGGATGGCCGCCGAGATCGCGAACCTCGCCTATTTCAAGATCGAGGTGCCGCAGGCGGCCAACAAGCTGCGCGCGCTGATCGCGGCAGGCGGGGCTTCCATTGAGGGCCCGTGGGACGGCGAGGAAGCGATCACGCTGATGGCCGATCTCGACGCCGGGGCCACCGGCGCCATGACCGGGGGCGGCTACCCGGACGGCATCCGCGCGATCATCGACCCGTATTTTGCCGGCAATCGGGAAGCCGCCATCGACGCCTATATGCGCTGGCTGCCGCTGATCAATTACGAGAACCGGCAGACCGGCCTCGCCGCGTGCAAGATCCTGATGCAGGCGGGCGGGGTGATCAAGCATGACACGCTGCGCGCCCCGCTGCCGCCGGTCCATCCCGCGACCCGCGCCGGCCTGATCGAGATCGCCGCCCGGCTCGACCCGCTCGTCCTGCGCTGGGGGAAGTGATGGGCCGGATCACCCTGCACAGACTGGCCTCACTGGCCTCATCGTCCACCCCACTGCACTCATCGCCCAGTCGGGAGCGACGCTCATGAGCCCCATCCGCCTCGCCCTTGTCGGCCTCGGCAAGATTGCCCGCGACCAGCATCTGCCGGCCATCGCCGCGACCGAGGGCATCGAGCTCGTCGCCATCGCTAGCCGCAACGCCGCGCTCGACGGACTGCCGCATTTTACCACTCTGGAGGCCCTGCTCGCCAGCGACGTGGCCTTTGACGCGGTGGCGCTCTGCACCCCGCCGCAGGGCCGCCGCGAACAGGCGGCACTCGCCCTAAGTGCCGGGAAACACGTGCTTTTGGAGAAGCCGCCGGGCGCCACGGTGAGCGAGATCGGGCCGCTCATCGAGACCGCGCGGGAGCACGGCCTGACGCTTTTCGCCACCTGGCATTCGCGTTTCGCCCCCGCCGTCGAGCCCGCCCGCGCGCTGCTGGCCAAGAGGCACATTAATACCGTCACCATCACCTGGAAGGAGGATGTGCGCGTCTGGCATCCCGGTCAGGACTGGATCTTCGCGCCCGGCGGCCTCGGGGTTTTCGACCCGGCGATCAATGCCTTGTCGATCCTGACCCGCATCCTGCCCCACCCGGTCTTCGTCACCGGCGCGGAACTCGCCTTCCCCGCCAACCGCGCCGCCCCCATCGCGGCGACGGTGGAGATGGCCGATAGTAACAATATACCGATACGTGCCGATCTCGACTTCCTGCAGACCGGCCCGCAGAGCTGGGACATCCGCGTCGAGACCGATGCCGGCGCGGTCGTGCTCTCCGGCGGCGGCGCCCGGCTGACGCAGGACGGCGTGGTTCTGAGCGACGCCCCCGAAGCCGAATATGCCGGCATTTACAAGCACTTCACCGGCCTCATCGAGGCCGGCCAGTCCGATGTCGACCTCAGCCCGCTGGCGCTGGTGGCCGACGCTTTCCTGCTCGGCCGGCGGGTCACCGTCGACGCCTTCGACTATTGAGGAGCCGCGGTGATGCACGGCAACGCCCCCAAGACCGACCGCCCGCTCCGTTCGCGCGCCTGGTTCGACAACCCCGACAATATCGACATGACCGCGCTCTATCTGGAGCGTTACCTGAATTTCGGCCTCAGCCAGGAGGAGTTGCAATCGGGCCGCCCGATCATCGGCATCGCCCAGACGGGATCGGACCTATCCCCTTGCAATCGCCACCATCTTGAACTCGCCAAGCGCACCCGCGAGGGCATTCGCGAGGCCGGTGGCATCGCCATCGAGTTCCCCGTCCACCCGATTCAGGAGACCGGCAAGCGCCCCACCGCCGGGCTCGACCGCAACCTCGCCTATCTCGGCCTGGTGGAGGTATTATATGGCTACCCGCTGGACGGCGTGGTGCTCACCATTGGCTGCGACAAGACCACGCCCGCCTGCCTGATGGCGGCGGCGACCGTCAACATCCCCGCCATCGCCCTCTCGGTCGGGCCGATGCTGAACGGCTGGTACAAGGGCCAGCGCACCGGCTCCGGCACCATCGTCTGGAAGGCCCGCGAGCTGCTGGCGGCCGGCGAGATCGATCATGCCGGCTTCGTCAAGCTGGTGGCTTCCTCAGCGCCCTCAACGGGTTACTGCAACACTATGGGCACGGCGACGACGATGAACTCGCTCGCTGAGGCGCTGGGCATGCAGCTTCCCGGCTCCGCCGCCATTCCCGCGCCCTATCGCGACCGGCAGGAGATCGCCTATCTGACCGGGCTGCGTATCGTCGAAATGGTACGTGAAGACCTCAAGCCCTCCGACATCCTCACCCGCGACGCCTTCCTCAACGCGATCCGGGTCAATTCCGCCATTGGCGGCTCAACCAACGCCCCCATCCACCTCAACGCGCTGGCCCGCCATGTCGGCGTGGAACTGTCCATCGACGACTGGCAGACCCATGGCGAGGACATCCCGCTGCTGGTCAATCTCCAGCCCGCCGGCGAATATCTGGGCGAGGATTATTACCATGCCGGCGGCGTGCCGGCCGTGGTAAACCAGTTGATGGAACAGGGACTTATCGCCGAGGACGCGCGCACGGTGAACGGGCGCACGCTGGGCGAGAACTGCAAGGGCAAGGCCATCGAGGACGAGGCGGTGATCCGCCCCTATGGCAAGCCGCTGAAGGAAAAGGCCGGCTTCCGCGTGCTGCGCGGCAACCTGTTCTCCTCCGCCATCATGAAGACCAGCGTGATCTCCCCCGAGTTCCGCGTGCGCTACCTCTCCAACCCCGATGACCCGGAAGCCTTCGAGGGCCGCGCCGTGGTGTTTGACGGGCCGGAGGACTACCACGCCCGCATCGACGATCCCGCGCTCGCCATCGACGAGACCTCGATCCTGTTCATGCGCGGAGCCGGCCCGGTCGGCTATCCCGGCGCGGCGGAAGTGGTGAACATGCGGGCACCCGATTACCTCATCAAGGCCGGCGTCCATGCGCTGCCCTGCATCGGCGATGGCCGCCAGTCCGGCACGTCGGGCTCGCCCTCCATCCTCAACGCCTCGCCGGAAGCCGCCGTTGGCGGCGGCCTCGCGCTGCTGCGCACCGGCGACCGGGTGCGCATCGACCTCCGGCGCAACAGCGCCAACATGCTGGTTTCAGACGAGGAATTGGCCCGCCGCCGGGCCGAGCTGGAGGCCGCGGGCGGCTATGCCTATCCCGCGCATCAGACGCCCTGGCAGGAAATCCAGCGCGGCCTTGTCGGCCAGATGGAGAGCGGCGCGGTGCTGGAACCCGCCGTTCGATACCAGCGCATCGCGCAGACCATGGGGATGCCCCGTGACAACCATTGACGCCATCGCGCCCGTGACGCGCAGCGCCGAGACCGTGCCGGTGCGGATACTGGACGCCGCCCGCTGCCATCTCGGCGAGGGCTCGGCCTATGACGCGGCCAGCGACACCGCCTGGTGGTTCGACATTCTCGGCCGCACCCTGCACGAGGCGCCGCTATCCACCCACCGCATCGCCGTCCACGCGCTTCCGGTGATGGCGAGCGCGCTCGCCATGGTCGACGATCAGCGCCAACTCCTTGTGGCGGAAGACGGACTTCACCTGCGCGACATCGCCACCGGCCATCTGGAACGGCTCGTCGCCATCGAGGCGGAGGACGCCGGCACCCGCTCCAACGACGCGCGCGTGCATCCCAGCGGCACCTTCTGGACCAGCACCATGGGAAGGCGCGCCGAGAAGGGCGCGGGCTCGATCTACGCCTTCCATAACGGTGCGATAACACCGCTGTTTACCGACCTTACCATCCCCAACGCCATCTGCTTCGCGCCGGACGGGGCGACCGGCTATTTCGCCGACAGCCGCGAGAACCAGCTCTACCGCGTGGCACTCGATCCCACGACCGGCCTGCCGACGGAAGCCCCGACCACCCTGCTGCGTCATGCCGGGCCGGGCGGGCTCGATGGCGCGGTGACGGACGCGGAAGGCCTGATCTGGTGCGCCATCTGGGGCGGCGGCGGCGTCAATGTTTTTTCCCCCGCCGGCGCGCTGGTGCGCCGAGTCGCGGTGCCCGCCAGCCAGCCGAGCTGCCCGGTCTTCGTCGGGGAGAGGTTTGATCGGTTACTTGTTACCTCCGCCTGGGAGAATATGGGCGCGGCGCTGCGCGCCGCCGATCCCGGCCATGGCCAGACCTTCCTGCTTGATGTCGGCGCCCGCGGCCGGCCGGAGCCGCGCGTGCGGCTGGGAGGGCTGTGATGGACGGCGTCTCGCACATCGTCGTCGACTGGGGCACGTCGAGCTTCCGGCTCTGGGCGCTCGCGCGCGACGGGCGCGTTCTCGCCGAGCGGCGCAGCGGACAGGGGCTGCTCACCGCGACGACGGAAGGCTTTGAGATCGTTCTGGAAACCCATCTGGCGGCGCTGGGCGTCGGTGAGGGCGTGCCGGTGATGATGTGCGGCATGGTGGGCGCGCGCAGCGGCTGGGTCGAGGCCGCCTATGTCGACACGCCGGCCCGGCTCGACCGTCTGGCCGCGCATGCGGTAGCCGTCCCGTCCACGCATCGCCCGATCCGCATCCTGCCCGGCCTCGCGCAGCGCGGGGCGGCGGGGGCAGATGTGATGCGCGGCGAGGAAACGCAGCTCCTGTCGCTGATCCGCGACGGGTTCGACGGGATCGCCTGCCTGCCCGGCACCCATTCCAAATGGGTGCGGGTGGAAAAGGGTACCGTCAGCCACTTCGCCACCTTCATGACCGGCGAGCTTTTCCATCTGCTGCGCACCACCTCGGTGCTCGCAGCGGCGGTCGAGGCGGCGGCGGTGGAGCCCGATGACCCGGCCTTCGCCGATGGCGTTCGCGAGGGGCTCGCCATGCCGGAGCTGCTGGGCAACCAGCTTTTCCGCCTGCGCGCCGCCTGGCTTCTGGCCGGAGAGGAGCCCGCGCGGGGCCTTGCCCGCCTGTCCGGCCTGCTGATCGGCGGCGAGCTTGCCGGTGCTGCAAAGCTGTTCGGTCCGCTCGCCGAGGTCGCCTTGGTCGCCTCGGGCTCGGCGGTGTTTTTATACCGCATCGCACTGATGCTGGCGGGTGCCTCGACCGTCATCGTCCACGACGCGGATGCCTGCGTCCGGGCGGGCCTGCACGCGGCCGCGCTCATAGCCTTCCCGCAGGAAAAGGTTCCCGCATGAACAGCTCATCCACCCCTCGCATCGCCTGGCCCCGGATGCGCCGCTCGCTGGTCGCCATCCTGCGTGGCCTCAAGCCCGAGGAGACCGAAGCCATTGTCGGCGCGCTGATCGAGGAAGGGCTGGAGGCGATCGAGATCCCGCTCAACTCGCCCGACCCGTTCCGCTCCATCGAGGCGGCGGCGAAGCTCGCCCCGGCGGGCGTGCTGATCGGCGCCGGCACGGTGCTGGAGACGGCCGATGTCGACCGGCTTCATGATACCGGCGGCCGGCTGATGGTCAGCCCGAATGTCGACCCGGCCGTGATCGCCCGCGCCGCCAGCCACGGCATGGTGACGATGCCGGGCGTGCTCACCCCGACCGAGGCGCTCGCCGCCGTGAAGGCGGGGGCCTCCGGTCTCAAATTCTTCCCCGCCAATCATCTCGGCCCGTCGATTATCCAGGCCATCGCCGTGATTCTGCCGCCGGGCACCGTGATCGGCGCGGTCGGCGGCGTCGGGGAGCGCGAGTTCGCGGCCTATGCGGCGGCGGGCATCCGCACCTTCGGGCTCGGCTCCAGCCTTTACCGGCCGGGCGCCACCGCCGACGAGGTGCGGGCGAAGGCGCGCGCTGTCATCGCCGCCTATGACGCGGCCTTTCCAGCCTCACAGGAGACCTCCCGCGCCGACGGCTAGGCGCGACGTTGCAACGCGGGCGCGCCCGCCAAGAACCCGGCCCGCCAAAGGCGGCCATCCTCACCCCTCCGGGAGATTCCCATGAAACGCCTGACCGAACGCCTGACCCGACGCCAGATCAACACCACCCTCTCCGCCCTCGCCCTCGGGGCGATGACGCTCTCGCTCGCCGGCCCGGCCCTCGCCCAGGACAAGGCGACGGTCGGTATCGCCATGCCCACCAAGTCCTCCGCCCGCTGGATCGCCGATGGCGACAACATGGTGAAGGTGCTGAAGGAGCGCGGCTACAACACCGATCTGCAATATGCCGAGGATGACATCCCCAACCAGCTCGCGCAGATCGAGAACATGGTGACCAAAGGTGCCAAGGTACTGGTGATCGCCTCGATCGACGGCACCACCCTGTCCGACGTGCTGAAGCAGGCGCATGACAAGGGGATCAAGGTCATCGCCTATGACCGTCTGATCCGCGAAACGCCGAATGTCGACTACTATGCTACCTTCGACAACTTCCAGGTCGGCGTGCTGCAGGCGGAATCGCTGCTGAAGGGCCTCGGCTATCCCGCGAATAAGGGGCCGTTCAATGTCGAGCTGTTCGGCGGCTCGCCGGACGACAACAACGCCTATTTCTTCTATGATGGCGCGCTCTCGGTCCTGAAGCCGCTGATCGACAACGGCACGCTGAAGATCCCGTCCGGCCAGATGGGCATGGACAAGGTCTCGACGCTGCGCTGGGACGGCGCCACCGCCCAGGCGCGCATGGATAATCTGCTGAGCGCCTATTATTCCGACAAGACGCTCAATGGCGTGCTCTCGCCCTATGACGGGCTGTCCATCGGCATTCTGTCCTCGCTGAAGGGCGTGGGTTACGGCTCGGGCAAGATGAAGATGCCGGTCGTCACCGGGCAGGACGCCGAGGTGCCGTCGGTGAAGTCCATCCTCGCCGGCGAGCAGTACTCGACCATCTTCAAGGACACCCGCGAACTCGCCAAGGTCACCGCCGACATGGTGGACGCCTCGCTCTCGGGCAAGCCGGTCACGGTGAACGACACCAAGACCTACAATAACGGCGTCAAGGTGGTGCCTTCCTACCTCCTGAAGCCTGTCGTGGTCGACAAGGACAATTGGGAAAAGGTGCTGGTCGGCTCCGGCTACTACAAGCAGAACCAGATCAACTGACGGCGAGGAGCGGCCCGCGCCGGCAATTCGTCCGGCGCGGGTTCCGAACAGGGAGCTCGGTCATGAACGCGCATCTGCACGCCGGCAGCCGCCCACAGGCAAGCCCTTCCCCGGAGCCCTCCGTGCTTCTGGAAATGCGGGGCATCAGCAAGCATTTCGGCGTCGTGAAGGCGCTGAGCGAGGTGAGCTTCACCGTGCGCCCCGGCGAGATCCACGCGCTTGTCGGCGAGAATGGCGCGGGCAAGTCGACGCTGATGAAGGTGCTGAGCGGGGTCTATCCGCATGGGTCCTATGAGGGAGCCATCATCTTCGACGGCGAGGAGCGTCGGTTCGCTGACATCACCGATTCCGAGGTGGAAGGTATCATCATCATCCATCAGGAACTCGCCCTGATCCCGCTGCTGTCGATCGCCGAGAACATCTTCATCGCCAACCCGCCCGGCCGCTTCGGCATCATCGACCGCGGCACGGTGCACCGGCGCACCAAGGAACTGCTCGCCAAGGTGGGCCTCGACGAGGCGCCGGACACGCTGGTGACCAATATCGGCGTCGGCAAGCAGCAATTGGTGGAGATCGCCAAGGCGCTGTCGAAGAAGGTGCGCCTGCTCATCCTTGACGAGCCGACCGCCAGCCTGTCCGAGAAGGACAGCGCGGCGCTGCTGGAATTGCTGCTGGAGTTCAAGGCGCAGGGCATCGCTTCCATCCTCATCTCGCACAAGCTGAACGAGGTCTCCAAGGTCGCCGACCGTATCACCGTACTGCGCGACGGGCGCACCGTGGACACGCTGGACTGCCACGAGGGCGCGGTCGAGGAAGACCGCATCATCGCCAAGATGGTCGACCGCGACCTCGAGCACCGCTACCCCAAGCGCGAGCCCAAAGCCGTCGCCACCATCGGCGAGCCGATCTTCAAGGTCAGCAACTGGTCGGCCTATCACCCGCTGCATGGTGACCGGCAGGTCATCAAGAACGTCGATTTCGAGGTGCGGCGCGGCGAGATCGTCGGCATTGCCGGGCTCATGGGCGCCGGGCGCACCGAATTCGCCATGAGCGTCTTCGGCCGCTCCTGGGGCCAGAAGATCAGCGGGCGGGCCGAACTGGAGGGCCGCGAGGTCGATCTTTCCAGCGTGCGCCGCGCCATCGATGCCGGCCTCGCCTATGTCACCGAGGACCGCAAGCATCTCGGCCTGCTGCTGGCCGAGGACATCCGCAAGAACGTGACGCTGGCCAACCTGCCCGCCGTCGCCTCCGCGCGGGTCATCGACGAGATGAAGGAACTGCGCGTCGCCGGCGATTATCGGGGCCGCATGCGCATCCGCTGTCACAGCGTGTTTCAGGAAACCGGCAAGCTCTCGGGCGGCAATCAGCAGAAGGTGGTGCTGTCGAAATGGCTGTTCACCGACCCCAAGGTGCTGATCCTCGACGAGCCCACGCGCGGCATCGATGTCGGCGCGAAATATGAAATCTACTGCATCATCAATGAGCTGGCGGATGCCGGCAAAGGCGTCGTGGTGATCTCCTCGGAGATGCCGGAACTGCTCGGCATCTGCGACCGCATCTGCGTGATGAACGAGGGCGCCTTTGTCGGCGAATTCCCCGGCGCGGAAGCGACCCAGGAAAAGATCATGCGCGCCATCATGCGCAAGGGAGAGCCGCGCCCCATGGAGACACTGGCATGAGCGACACCGCGCTGAAGGACAAGCCGCACCATGCCGGCTTCCTGAAGAACAATCTGCGCGAATACGGGATGATGATCTCGCTGTTCGCCATCATGATCTTCTTCGAGGTGATGACCAGCGGCACGCTGATGCGCCCGCTCAACCTCACCAATCTCGTGCTGCAGAACAGCTACATCGTCATCATGGCGCTGGGTATGCTGCTGGTGATCGTCACCGGCCATATCGACCTGTCGGTCGGCTCGGTGGCCGGTTTCATCGGCGCGGTCGCGGCGGTGCTGATGGTCAAGTTCGGCGTCCACTACATCCCGGCGACGCTGATCTGCCTCGCGCTCGGCGGGCTGATCGGGGCGGCGCAGGGCTATTGGGTGGCCTATTTCAAGATCCCGTCCTTCATCGTCACCCTCGCCGGGATGCTGGTGTTCAAGGGGCTGGCGCTGGCCATCCTCGCCGGCCAGTCGGTCGGCCCGTTCCCGCCGGAGTTCCAGAAGCTCTCCTCCGGCTTCATCCCGGAACTGATCCCCGATGCCGGCACGCTCTACCCGACCTCGCTCCTGCTCGGCACCGTGCTGGCTCTCGCTCTGGTCTGGCTCAATTTCCGCGGCCGCACCCGGCAGGAAGCCCATCATCTCGACACCGAGCCCTATGGCTTCTTCCTCGCCAAGAACCTGATGCTGTTCGGCATCATCGTCTATTTCGCCTATCTGATCGCCTCGCATCGCGGCCTGCCCAATGTGCTGGTCGTCATGGCGGCGCTGATCGCGCTCTACGCCTTCATCACCACGCGCACCACCATTGGCCGGCAGATCTACGCCGTCGGTGGCAATGAGAAGGCGGCCAAGCTATCGGGCATCAAGACCGAGCGCCTGACCTTCCTGACCTTCGTGAATATGGGCGTGCTGGCCGCACTGGCCGGCCTCGTTTTCGCGGCACGCCTCAACACGGCGACGCCGAAGGCCGGCATCGGCTTCGAGCTCGACGTGATCGCCGCCTGCTTCATCGGCGGCGCCTCGGCCTATGGCGGCGTCGGGCGCGTCGGCGGCGCGGTGATCGGCGCGCTGATCATGGGCGTCATGAACAATGGCATGTCGATCCTCGGCATCGGCATTGACTACCAGCAGGTGATCAAGGGCCTCGTCCTGCTCGGCGCCGTCTGCCTCGACGTCTACAACCAGCGCCGCGCCTGACGCGCCCGCCGGGCGCGGGACACGACGGGACCCAACCCTGACCTACTGTCAGGGCTGGGTCTGCAGCGTCTGGATCACCTGCTGGCCGAAGCTCTCGACATAGGCGTGCTGCTGCGCCGGCTCCAGCCCCTTGGCCGAGGCGACGAGGCCGCAATAGCCGGCGATCAGCGCATTGGCGATATCCGCCAGCCGCGCCTTCGGGTTCTTCGAGACGAGGTCGCGGGCGAGGTCGCTGCCGCGCGTACCGGCGAGCGGCAGCGACGGCGTGCCGAGCGCGGCGCTCGCCGCGGTCTTGAGATCCGCCGGCAGCTTGGCGGCAAGCTCCGCCGGGCAGGCGAGCGGGCCGGCAAGGCTCTCCGGTTCGCGCGCCACCAGCGAGGTGCCGGCCGCCGCCGCCCAGATCACCGGCACCGCCGGAAGGGCGGCGGGCGCGGCGCGCAGCGACACATCGGCGGCGGCCTGCAGGGTGAAGGCGCGCAGCCGCGCATATTTGGTGTAGTCGTCCGCCCCGCTCGCCGCGACCACCGGGCAATAGGCCGCCATCATCGCATCCACCACCTCGGGCGGGGAGGCGTCGGGGGCCGCGCCCTCATAGCTGTCGACCAGCGAAGCGACATCGGTATTGCCGCCGGCGATCTCGGCCGAGAGGGCCGCCACCGCCTTCGGGTCCGGGCCATCCGCCCCCGGCGCGCCGCCGACCTGCGCGCAATCGAACTTGGATGCGGCCTGCGTGCCGTAATCAGGCACCTTCACCGTCTCGCGCCACGCCGCCACCATCGACGGCGTCGTGTTGGACGGCGCACCATTGCCCCAGCTGGTGCGGACATAATTGGCGAGGTCGGCAATGTCGGCATCGGAGAGCCGTCCGGCGAAGGACGGCATGGCGCTGAACCGCCCGCTTGCCGGCAAACCGCCCAGCACGACGGAGATGACATTGTACGGCTCCGCCGCCGTCACCGCCGGATTGCCGGCCAGCGGCGGGATCGCCGTTCCCATGCCGGTGCCCATCGCCTGATGGCAGGCGGCGCAGTTATCGACATAGAGCCGGGCCGCGCGGGCATGGACTTCCGGGGTCAGCGGCGAGGATTTCTGCGGCGCCGGGGCGTCCTGCGGCGGCGGGCTGTCGAGCAGATAGGTCGCCATGGCCGCGAGATCGGCCTGCGTGAGGAAGGCCAGGCTGTCATGCACCACTTCCGCCATCGGGCCGAACACCGTGGTCTTGCCGGTGGCCTCGCCGCCCTTGAGGAAGGCGATCAGCGTGTCCTTCTGCCAGTTCTTCGCCAGCGCGCCGGAGGCGATGTCCGGGGCGTAGAAACCGTCGATCTCCGCGCCGGTGAAGGCCGCCTTGCCCTTGATCGCGCCCATGATGTTGCGCGGGCTGTGGCAGTCCGAGCAATGGCCGAGCGCCTCGACCAGATAGGCGCCGCGATTCCATTCGTCGCTCTTGCCGGGGGTCGGGGTGAAGGTCGCCGGGCGGAAGAACAGCTCGCGCCAGGCGATCATGCCGAAGCGTATGTCGAAGGGAAAGGCCAGCCCGTTCGCCGGGTTGGGCGCGTTCACCGCCGGGATGCGGCGCACATAGGCCCACAGCGCCTTCAGGTCGTCGTCGGTGATGCCGGTATAGGCGTCGAAAGGCATGGCCGGGTAGAGAAAGGCGCCGTCCTTGCGGATGCCGTCATGCAGGGCACGGCGGAAATCTTCAAACGTCCAGTCGCCGATGCCGGTCGCACGATCGGAGGTGATGTTCACCGAATAGAGCGTGCCGAACGGCGTCTTCAGCCCGAGCCCGCCCGCATAGGGCTTGTTGGGATCGGCCGAGTGGCAGGGCATGCAATCCGCCGCGCGGGCCAGATACTCGCCACGGGCGACCAGAGCGGAATCGTCCGGTTGGGTGCTGGACTGGGCACTGGCCGGGAGCGAGGCCGCCCCCATCAGGGTCAGGAGCGACAGCCCCCCGAACAGGCCAAGCACGGTCCCCCGTCCCATTCCGTTGCGCGCGACCATGACCCGTCCTCCACTACCCATCTTCCCTTACTGGAACCATTCCATGAAGCAACGATAACCGCCAGACGGGAAAGCGCGATTTATTATCGAGGAACAGCGGGAAAGGCCGGGCAGAGAGGGCGCGAAGGGGTGGAGCGCGAACCCGGGTACGAAAAACCCCGGCGCGGATGACCGGGCCGGGGCTTTTGCGGAACGGGTCGTCAGGAAACGGCCGGACGTCCCGGCCGCCGCCGCATCAGATCGAGTTGTTGATCCACTGCAGCATCTTGGCCTTCGGCGCCGCGCCGACCTGGCGCGAGGCGATCTGGCCGTCCTTGAACAGCAGCAGGGTCGGGATCGACATGATGCCGTATTTCGACGCGGTGTTCGGATTCTCGTCGACGTTGAGCTTGACGATCTTCACCTTGTCGCCAAGCTCCCCCGACACTTCTTCGAGCACCGGCGCGACCATGCGGCAGGGGCCGCACCACTCAGCCCAGAAATCCACGAGCACCGGCTCGGAAGACTTCAGCACGTCGGACTCGAAGCTGCTGTCCGACACTTTTTCAACGCCCATGGCGGTTACCTCTGTAACGGGAATAGACAAGTTGCCACCAACCTAGGTACCGCCCCTAGCTTGCGTCAAGGCAGCGTCACGGCGACGTGACGCGATCCCCAGCTGCCGCCAGCGCGGCAGGCTCCAGCAAATGGGCGCGCGGGCCGGCCGTATAGACCAGAATGGCCGCGATCTCCTTGCCCGGAAACAGTTTCCCGAGCAGCCGCGCATACAGCGCCACTTGCCGCACATGCGCGGCCGGCAGGTCTGCCGCGCGTTGCGGCACATGCCGGTCGGTCTTGAAATCGGCCACCAGCACCCGGCCCGGCAGCACGGCGAGGCGGTCGATTCGGCCGGAGACGGCCGTGCCATCCTCCAACGTGCCGACGATCGGCACTTCCGCATGCCCGCCGGGGCCGAACAGCGGGGCGAGTTCGGGCAGGTCGAGCACCGCCAGCACCTCGGCGAGCAGGGCCTCGCGCGCGGCCTCCGGCAGGTCCGAGGCAGCCGCCAGCAGGCGCCGCCCGGGCGCGGCCCGCTCCGGCGCCGGCACCTCCGCCAGCCCCGCCATCAGCCGGTGCAACAGCTCGCCCCGCTCGCGCGCCGCCGCCATCCCCGCCCGATCCGCCGAGGCGACGGGCGCGGCCGAGGAGGGCCGCACGGACGGGCGCGGCGCCGGCGCTCCCGTCGGGGGCCGGGCGAGGCGGCGGGCCAGCTCGCTTTCCTCAGCGCCGGCCGACAGTGCCGTCGACACCGGCGCCGGGGACAGATCCGGGGCCGGCACGTCCTGCGCCCGCCAGCGCCGCACAGTGCCGGCAAAGCCGACGGCCGGATGCTCCACCGCGTCCGGCGCCAGCGCGTCATGGACGAGGTTGTACCAGCACTCGGCCGGCCGCGCTTTGGCCGGGTCCGCCCCGCACAGCACCAGCGCGCTCTCGGCGCGGGTCAGCGCGACATAGAGCAGACGGCGATATTCGTCCTGCTGCGCGTCATCTTCCTTCTGCCGGGCGGCGGCGATGGCCGGCGTGTCGCGTTTCTTCGAGGGCGCATGAACGGCGAGGCGCCGCCCGTCGGCCGTCTCGATGCGTACCAGCCCGGCGCTGCGGCGGGTCATCGGCCCACTCGTCGTATCCGCCAGGATGACATAGGGCGCCTCCAGTCCCTTGGCGCCGTGCACCGTCATCACCCGCACCTCGTCGCGCCCCGCCTCCATGTCGCGCTTGGCCTCGGCGCCGCCGCGCCGCAGAAAGGCGAGGAAGCCGGCCAGCGAGGGCGCCTCGACGCTTTCATAGGCCCGCGCCAGCGCGAGCATCTCGTCAAGCGCGTCCGCCGCCTCCGGTCCGAGCCGGGCCAGCATGGCAGCGCGGCCGCGCTCGCGCCCGAGCACGCGGGCATAGAAATCGAACGGCCGCAGCCGCCGCGCCTCAACACGCAGCCGGGCGAGCCGCGCCGCCGCCCCCGCCCATTTGGGATTCTCCTCTGCCCGCGCGACCAGTGCCTCCTCCAGACGCCGCGTGCGCTCCGGGCAGAGTTCCATCAGGTCATCATCGTCGAAACCAAAGAGCGGGCTTTTCAGCGCGCAGGCCAGCGCCAGTTCGTCGTCGCGCGACAGCAGCGCGTCGCCGAGCGCCATCAGGTCCATCACCGCGATATGCTCGGCCACCACCAGCCGGTCGGCGCCGGCCACCGGCACATGCGCCTGCTTCAGCTCGCGGATGATCGCCTCGAACAGGCTGTCGCGCCGGCGCACCAATATGAGAAAGTCGCCCGGCCGCGCGGCGCGCGCGCCGTGCCGCCCGCTCAGGGGGAAACGCTGCGCGATCCGCGCGGCGATGTGGCGGGCGATGTTCACCGCCAGCCGCGCTTTCGGATTGTCCGCCGCCGGCGCGTCGAGCGGGCGCTGCCAGGCGTCGATATCGACCGCCGCGCTCGGCGCCTCCGGCTCCCACAGCTCCACCAGCGCCGGCAGGCTGGCATGGATCGCCTCATGTAGCGGGCGCGCATTGTCGGCCGACAGGCCGCGATGGGCGCTTTCCTGGGCAAACACCTCGTCCACCGCCGCGAGGATTCCCGGCGCCGAGCGGAAGGAATGCTTCAGCGGGATATGCCGGAAATTCGCCCCGCCGGCCCGTTCGAATTCGCGCCGCACCGTGTCGAAGCGGCGGGGATCTGCGCCCTGAAACGAGAAGATCGACTGCTTCTCGTCGCCCACCACAAAGAGCGAACGGGGAAGACCCAAGGGCTCCGCCCGCGCTCCTTCGCCGGCAAAGAATTCGGCGACCAGCGGGCGGATCACCTCCCATTGTTCGGGACTGGTGTCCTGCGCCTCGTCCAGCAGCACATGGTCGATGCCCTGATCGAGCTTGTAATGCACCCAGGCCGAGGCGCCGGAGGCGAGCAGGCGCCGCGCATGGTTGACGAGGTCGGCGAAGTCGAGCACGCCGCGCGCCGCCTTGGCCCGCTCATAGCGGCGGACCGCCTCACGCCCCAGCGCCAGCACCGCCCGGCTGCGCTCATAGGCGCGCGCGGCGGCCAGGAGTTTGGCCAGCGGCGCCACGCGGTCGCGCTCGGTGATGAGCAGCGGGTAGCGCGCGCGCACCGCCGCCGCGCCGAACTGCTTCTCGTCATAGGCCTCGCCATCCTCTTTCAGGAACACCGAGGCATAGGCGTCCGCCGCCGCATCGGGCGGGGCGGCATCGGCGGCGAGCAGGCCCCGGCCGCGCTTGGCGCAATTGCCGCCCTCCTCGATCAGGGCCCGGCCGAGCCCGATCCAGGAGCCGCGCGGCAGCAGCGCCTCCTCGACGATCCGCCGCTCCACCTCGCGCGGGTCGATCGGCCCGGCCAGCCCCACCGCCTCGGCCAGTTCCGCCTCGCTGGCCTCCAGCACCTGCGGGTCGGCGATGATGGCGGCGATGATGTCCTCGATGCCGGTATCGGACACCTGATCCACCAGCAGCCCGAGCGCCCGGCCGAGCGGGCTCGCCGGCGCCCCGGCCGCCTGAAGCACCACATCGGCGCGCACGCGGGCGAGCAGTTCCTTGCGGCCCGGCTCGTCCAGCTCGCCAAAGCCGGCCGGGACGCCCGCCTCGAAAGGAAAGGCATGCAGCAGCGCGCCGCAAAAGGCGTGGATGGTCTGGATCTTCAGCCCGCCCGGCGTTTCCAGCGCCTGCGCGAACAGCCGGCGGGCGCGGGCGCGGCGCGCGGCATCCACCGCGCCGCCATCGGCGGCAATGATCGCGGCGTCGAGCGCGGCATCGTCCAGCGTCACCCAGCGGCGCAACTCGTCCAGCACCCGGTTCGCCATATTGGCGGCGGCGGCCTTGGTATAGGTGAGGCACAGAATGCGGCCCGGCGGCACGCCGCGCATCAGCAGCCGGATCACCCGGCGCGCCAGCACATGGGTCTTGCCCGAGCCGGCATTGGCCGAGACCCAGGCGGAAATCGCCGGGTCCGACGCCTGACCCTGAAGCCCGGTGGCGTCGCGCAGCGCCGGGGTGGAGAGCAGTTCGCTCATTCATCGCCCTCCCCGCCGGTCGACCATTCCTTGACGCGGGCGAGATGGTCATAGTCGCCGAAACGGCCCCGGAACATTGGCCGGGCCAGCGAGGCATAGCCGCGCGTCGGGTTCTCGAAAGCGGCGATCAGCTGCTCCAGCCGCGCCCGCGTCTCCGTCGCCAGCGCCGCCGCCAGTTCGCCGGCCTCGGCGCTGGTTTCCTTGAGTTCCGTCACGCCGAGCCGCACATAGGTCAGCGCCGCCGTGCTTTCGGCCGGCACGTCGGAGAAGCCGCCCCCGGCGGCGATCGCCGCCTCCAGCGGCAGTTGCGGCGAAATCCCGGCCTTCACCTGCTTGGCGGTCGGCACGGCGCCGGTCTTGAAATCGATCACGGCGAGGCCCCCGGCGCGCAATTGCTCGATCCGGTCGGCGCGGCCGGTCAGGGTGAAGCGCCCGCCGGCCAGAGCGAGCCGCCCGCCGATCTCGGCGAAGACCCGCCGGGCGCTGGCGCGCCGGCCGCGCTCCCAGGCGATGAAGCGCGGCACCAGCCGCTCGAAGCGCGCCCACCACAGCGCGTGCTCGGCCGGGAAGGCTTCGAGCGCGGCAAAGGCCTGCCGTCCATAGCCGAGCAGCACGGCCTCCGGCGCGGCCGGCAGCCCCTCGGGAAAATCGCGGGCGAACGCGCCGAGCGCCTCGTGGATGGCGCTGCCGCGTTCCCCGGCGCCGGGCGTCTCGTCCAGCTCGGCCAGCGGGCCGAGGCGCAGCACATGGCGGGCATAGATGGTGTAGGGGTCGCGCAGCCAGGTCTCGATCTCGGTGACGCTGAGCCGGGTCGGCCTCAGCGCCAGCGGCGGCGCCGGCTCCGGCCGGCGGATCGGCGCGGTGCGCGGATCGGCGTCGATCAGCGCACCGAGGCGGCGGTAGCGGTCGCCGCGCGCCAGAGCCGCCTGCCAGCGTTCCGGCCCGCTCACGGCGGCGAGGCGCTGGAGAAAGCGCGAGGGCACGGTGGGCGCCCCGCCCATCTTGCGCGGGCGCGAGAGAATGAGTTCCGGCGCGCCGCAGGCCTGCACGAAGTCGTGGGCGGAGAGGCCGACGCGGCGCTCCGGTGCCTCCAGCCCCAGGGCGGCGCGCATCGGCCGGCTGAGCCAGGGGTCGGTGCGCACCGTGCTCGGCCAGGTCTGCTCGACAAGCCCGGCCAGCACCGTCCGATCGGCATGGATCATGCGGGCTTCCAGCGGGCCGAAGATGCGCAGCCGGGCGCCGGCCAGCAGCGGCGGGCGCACCGGCCGGTCGGCCAGCAGAAGCGGCAGCGCGGCGGCGTAGTCGGCAAGGCTCATCTGCGCCGCAAGGCCCGCGCCCTCGGCCATCGCCTCGAAGGCGCCGGCCAGTTCGCTGAGCGCGCTGTCCTCCTCGGCCGCCCCGCCATCCGGCCCGCTCCACGCCGCCTCGACCGCCGCGCGATGCGCTGCCAGCAGCGTGGCGAAGGGATGGGTGCCCGCCTCCAGCGCGGCGAGCGGGCCGAGCCCGACGGCGAGGCGCGCGGCAAGATCGGCGGCGCGCTGGCGCGTGTCCTCGCCCAGCGCGGCGCGCGGGTCGCTGCGGTGGTGCAGGGTGGGATCGAAGCTCCGCGCGGCGGCAAGCAGCCCCTGCGGGCCGGCAGCGGCGCGCGGACCGCGCAGCACCATCAGTTCCAGCGCGTCGGCGGCATCGTCCAGCGCCACCCGCTCCAGACCGAAACGGGCGAGGCTGTGGCGCAGCAGCGCGGCGAGCGGCACCGGGGCGAATCCCTGCGCGCAAGCATCCGCCACCAGCCGGGCGAAGCGGCCGGACACGCTCTCGGACAGCGGCTCACCGGCCGAATCGTCAATGGCGACGCCGAAGCGCAGCAGTTCCGCCGCGACGCGCCGGGCGAGGTCGCGGTCGGGCGTGATCAGCGCGCCGGTCGCGTCCGGGGTCTCCAGCACCTCGCGCAGCGCCACCGCGATGGCCAGCGCCTCCTCGCGTGAATCCTCGGCTTCGATCAGGCTGATGCCGGCAAAGGCGGCGTCGATGGCGCGGGCCGGCAGGCGTTCGTCGAGGCTCGCCCAGGCCTCGGTGGTGGCAACCGGGCGCAGCGCCTCGGACAGCAGCGCCTCGCGCCCATGCGGCGCCGGCTCGGCCAGCGCCGTCACCCTGGCGCGCTCGGTCGCCATGTGCCGGCCGAGCAGCAAAGCAAGACCGAATTGCGGATGGCTCGGCGCCGGCGCCGCCTCATCCGTCAGCAGCCGCCAGGACGGTTCGTCGAGATGGGTGTCGAGGCCGGGCAGCACGACGCAGCCGCGCGGCAGGCGGGCGACGGTGGCAAGCAGCCGCCCGGTCGCCGGCATCGAGCCGGTGGACCCCGCCACGATCACCGGCCCGGCATCGGGCTGGCGGACCAGCCGCTCGGCCTCGGCGGCGATCAGCGTGTCGCGCCGCACGCTGGCATCGACCTCGCCGCGTTCGGCCAGCAAAGCGGGCCAGAAATCGCGGGCCACTTTCAGGAAATCGAGCGCCATGTCCCAATAGGCATCGTGCTCGCCCGGCACCAGCGTATCGAAGCGGTCCCACGGCACTTCCTGCGCCGCCATCTCGTCGATCAGCTTGCCGAGCGCATCGGCCAGCGCCAGTTCCGCCCCCGGCCCGGCAGCGACCGCCACGCGGCCATCGTCGCCGGCCAGCGCGCCGCGCCAATGGGCGACGAGATTGGCCAGAGCGAGACGCCGCGTGGTCGGCGGCACGGCGCGCGGCGGGCCGGTGTAGCTCTCGGCGAAGGCGAGCGCATCCTCGTCGACATCGCCGAGCGGCACGATGCGCGGCAGCAGCGTGACGCCGGCCGGCATGCGCGCGGTCAGCGCCTCGGCCAGCAGGCGCCCGGCGCGGCGGGTCGGCAGGAAGATGGTGGCGGAGGCCAGCGCCAGCGGGTCATTCCCCGGCGCGAAGCCCTCGATCAGCCGCCCGTCGAGCAGCGCGTCGGTGAGTGTCGGCAGGAACGGCACGGAGGGCGGGATGGTGAACAGGCGCGGCACGGCGCGCCCGGCCGGGAGGGTGCTCATCGGCCGGCCTCCGCGCGCGCCATCAGATCACGCGGTCGAACGGCGGATGGCCTCCTCGGCCTGGCCGATCGCATCGGGCGTTCCGACATGCATCCACACCCCTTCCATGCGCAGCCCGAACAGCCGGCCCGCCTCGGCGGCGCGGCGGAACAGCCGGGTCAGCGAGAACGGCCCAGCGGGCGCGCCCTCGAACAGCCGGGGCGAGAGCACCGCGGCGCCGGCATAGACGAAGGGCGTCACCATGCGCTCGGCGCGCGGGGTGAGCCGGCTGTCGCGATCCATGGTGAAATCCCCCGCGCCGTCATAGCCGATCGAGGTCGAGGTCGCCGCCAGCAGGAGGCGGGCGTCCATGGTGGCGGGATCGAAGCCGGCGGCAAGCTGGGCCAGATTCGGGCGGATGCCCTCGATCCAGATCGTGTCGGAATTGATGGAGAAGAACGGCCCCTCGCCCAGCAGCGGCAGCGCCCGGACGATGCCGCCGCCGGTGTCGAGCAGTTCGTCCCGCTCATCGGACAGGATGAGCGCGGGCGGGCCGGCGCGGCGAGCGAGATGGGCTTCGAGAATGTCCGCCTTGTAATGGAGGTTGACCACCGCCGTCTCGACCCCGGCATCCGCCAGCCGGTCGAGCACATGGTCGATCAGCGCGCGCCCATCAACCTCCACCAGAGGTTTGGGAAGACGGTCGGTCAGCGGGCGCATGCGCGTGCCGAGGCCGGCGGCGAGCACCATGGCGGTGTGGATCGGGGAACGGGCGAGGGTCATGAAGGGTTCGGTGGGCTCGGCGGCGCGGCGGGCATGTCGGTCGTCACGGCCTCGGGGGTGCCGGAAGCTGATGACGTTTCGATGACAGGCGGCGCCTCCTCCGGCAGACCCGCCAGATCGTCAATCGGATCATCAGCAGGCTCGTCCCCCGTTTCCGCCGGCAGCGGCGGCACCGGTGCGGCGGGTCGCGCGAGGAAGGAGGGCGGCGCGGCGGCGCGCGCGGCCGCCAGCATCTCGCCGGGCACCTCGCCCTCGGGCGGCGGCACATGGGCGTCGAACCAGGCTTTCAGCGGCGCGAGGTCGGTGAAAGCGAGGCTGCGCTGGAGATAGGACCAGATGCGCGGAATGTGGCGGAGATAGCCGGGCTTGCCGTCGCGCTGGTTCAGCCGGGCGAAGATGCCGAGGATCTTGGTCGCGCGCTGGGCGCCCATCACCGCATAGGAGGCGGCAAAGCTGCGCAGGTCGAAATCCGGCTCCGCCGCGCGGCGCGCCTTGAGATAGCGCCCGAGCAGCGCCAGCTCCAGTTCCTCCGGCACGTCGACGCGCGCATCCTGGGTGAGCGAGGCGACGTCATAGGCCGGCGGGCCCATCACCGCGTCCTGGAAATCGAGCAGGCCGATCTGCTCCAGCCCGTCGCGTTCCTCGATCCACATCAGGTTCGGCGAATGATAGTCGCGCAGCACCCAGCTCGGTTTCTGTGCCAGCGAGCCGGCCAGCGCCTGCGTCCACAGCCGGCGGAAGCTGGCCCGGGCGAGCGGCGCCGCCGGCGGCAGACCGCGATGCGGCAGATACCAGTCGAGCAGCAGCTCGACCTCGATCAGCAGCGCGTCGAGATCATAGGCCGGCAGCACATGGTCGATGCCCGGCGCAACCGGCAGCGTGTCCGGCAGATCCAGCGCGTGCAGGGCGGCGAGCACGTCGACCGCCACCTCATAGCGTTCCGGCATCGGCGCGGGCGGCGTGCCGGCAAGCACGCCCTCCTCGCCCAGGTCTTCCATCACCAGAAGCCCGGCGTCGAGATCGGCGGCGTAGATGGTGGGGGCGGAAAAACCCAGCCCCTTCAGCCCGCGGGCCAGCGCGACGAAGGGCTTCACGTCCTCGGCGAGATGGGCAATGGCGCTGTAGGACTTGCCGTCGCGCACGATCGGGCCGTCCGGCCGGCGCGGCGCGTTCATCAACACCGCGTTGCGGCGCGAGCCGATCAGCCGCTCATAGGTGCGGGTCGAGGCGTCGCCCTGAAGATGGCGGCGCTGCGCCGGGCCGAAGCCGGCGGTGTCGATCAGCGAGCGGATCGCTCGCATCCGGCGCAGCGCGCCGGCCAGCCTTCCATGGCCGAGCAGGCGCACCCGGCGGCGCTGTTCCGGGGCTTCGGGCGGAATGGTGATGCGCAGTTCCAGCCGGTTGGCCGGCAGCGCGCCCTCGCCCACCCGCTCCGGCCATTCGACCAGCGTCACCGCGCCATCGGTCAGGTCGTACCAGCCCAGCTCCTCCAGCTCCGAGGTGTCGCCCAGCCGGTAGAGATCGGCATGAACCACGCGGTGGCGGGGCAGGTCATAGGTCTGGATCAGCGTGAAGGTCGGGCTGGGCACCTCCAGCAGCGGGTCCTGCGCCAGCTCGCGGATCAGCGCCCGCGCCAGCGTCGACTTGCCGGCGCCGAGATCGCCCTCCAGCGCCACCACGTCGCCCGCCTGCAACAGGGCCGCGAGGTCCATGGCGAGGCGCCCGGTGGCGTGCTCATCCGGCAGCACCACCTCCCAATGGGCGACGGCGGGGGTGGGCACGGGGGCGGTGCTGCGGGTCTCGGCCATGGCGCTACTCCGCCGCGATCCGGCCGGCGCCGGCCTCAAGAGGGAAGGTGCAGGTCACCAGCGTGCCGCCGCCGGGCGCCGGCGTCAGGGTGATGGTGCCGCCATGCAGCGCGACCAGCGAGCGCACGATCGACAGGCCGAGCCCCGCCCCGCGATGGCGCGTGCCGGCGGTGTGGCTCTCGAAACGGTCGAACACGCGCTCGGCGATTTCCGGCGAAATGCCCGGCCCGGCGTCGCGCACGCGGAACACCACCTCGCTGTCGCCGCGCTCGGCCGACAGCGTCACGGCGGAGCCCTCGGGGGCGAAGCCGACGGCATTGGAGAGCAGGTTATAGAGGATCTGCCGGACGCGCTTGGCGTCGGCGCGGAAGGTGCCGGAGGCGCTGCCGGGCTCGATGGCAAGGCGTATGCCGCCTTCGCCCAGCCGGTCGCGCACGCCCTCGGCAGCGGCGTCCATGGCGGCGCGGATATCCACCTCGGCGAGGTCCAGCGTCATCGCGCCGGCGTCGATGGTGGCGAGGTCGAGAATGTCGTTGATGATCGCCAGCAGTGCCGCGCTGGAGTCCGTGATGTGGCTCACATAGGCGCGCTGGCGGGTATTGAGCGGGCCGATGCCGGTGTCGTCGAGCAATTGGGCGAAGCCGATGATCGTGGTCAGCGGCGAGCGCAGCTCATAGGACACATGGCTGACAAAGGTGCTCTTGAGGTGGTCGGCCGCCACCAGCGCCTCGTTGCGCTCCACCAGCGCCCGCTCGACATTCACGCTGTCGGTCACATTGCGCAGCGTGATCAGCGTGCCGCCATCGGGCAGCGGCTGGGTCGAGCCGTCGAGAATGGCGCCGTCCGTGCGCTCCATGCGGAACTCGGTCGGGATGCGGGCCTCGATGCCGGTGACGGCGGCGCGCAGGCGACCCCAGACATCGGCATCCCCGGCAAGCGGGCGGCAGGCCTCGGCCACCTTGTCGATATGCGGATGGGCGGCGAGCAGCGCGGCGTCGAGCGCCCACAGCCGGGCGAAGGCGGAATTGCTCAGCCCGAGGCGCCCATCGCTGCCGAACACCGCGACCGCCTCGGCCAGCGCGTCCAGCGTCTCGCTCTGGATGCGGATCAGCGCGTTGTAGCGGCTCTCCAGCGCGAGGCGTTCGGTCACCTCGTCGAACAGATAGGTGATGCCGCCTTCCGGGTTCGGCGCGGTGACGACGCGCAGCGTGCGCCCGCCCGGCAGATGCCACCAGTGCTCGCGCGGCTCGATGGCGCGGTAGGCGGCGTGAAGCTCCTCGCGCCACAGCCGGAAATCCGCCTGCTCGGGCAGGCGGCGGGCGGCGCGCAGACGGTCGAGCACCGCCGTGTCGGTCGGCCGGTCGTCGAGGAAGCCGGGGTCCAGTTCGAACAGGCTGGCATAGGCGGCGTTGTGGAAGACCAATCGCTGGTCGGCGCCGAAGATGGCGACCGCCGTGGCGAGTTGGTCGAGGGTGCGCCGGTGGGCGCTCACCACATGGGCAAGCTCGGTGCGCACGCTCTCGGCCTCGGTCGCGTCGAGCGCGATGCCGGCAAGACCGGCCGGGGTGCCGACTTCCAGCACGTCGAGCAGGCGCCGCTTGCCGGCCACCACCACCGGCATCCGGGCGGAAAAGGCGCTGCCGGCGGCCCGCGCCTGCGCCGCCTGGGCGCGGCCCTGCTGGTCGATGAGATTGAGCCCGCGCAGGGCCGCGTCCTGCCCGTCGCGCGCCTCCACCGCATGGGCATAGGCCGCGTTCGCCCAGCGAAGCTGCCCGTCGGCGCTGCCGAGCCAGGCCGGAGCGGGCAGCGCATCGAGCAGCCGGCGCAGCGCCGCCGTCTCGGCGTCGAGGCCGCGATAGGCCTCGGTGAGCCGGGCATGGTCGAGCCGCACGCCGGTAATGTCGCGCAGGCGCAGGATCACCGCCGAGCCGACCGGGCGGCCATCGGCCTCAATATGCCGGCCATCCTGCGCGGCGAGGGTCAGCGTCAGCGGCATGCCGGAGGCGCGCAGCCGGTCGACGCCGGCCTCCAGTTCGCGCGCCGAGGCGGGGGCGAGCCAGGCGCCATAGGCGAGGATGCGGGTCGGCGCGGCGACGCCGGTAAAGGCCGGGGTGTTGCCGATGATCTCCGGGTCGGCGGCGGGATCGCGCCAGACCACGACGATCTGCGGCTCGGCCATGAGCAGCGCCCGCCCCTCCTCGATCCGCGCCTCAAGCCGCGAAATCTCGCCAAAGGCGAATTGCTCGCGCTCGGCGGTGAGCCGGCGGAAGCGCACATGGACGATGGCGGTGGTGGTGGCGAAGGCGATCAGGCCCAGCACCAGAGCGAGCGCGATCAGCGCGTCCGGCTGCTGGGCGGCGATGGCGGCCAGCAGATCGGAAAAGGCATCCGGCGCGCTCGGCCCGGTCTGCGCCAGCGCGCCGGCGGGCAGCGCCACCAGCAGCAGGGCAACGAGGCGGCGGGCGAGTCGTGGGGCAAGGCGGGGCGCCATATCGGGCTCAGGCTGCCGGCGGCGGACGGGCCAAAGGCGCGAGACGAGGCCACGCGCCGGGGGCGGCGTCGCTCCCTGCTGGTCCATGGCCTGGTCATTGCCGGCCGGCTGCGCCATCCGCGCCCGTCCCCCTTGCCGACTGTCGCTTGCCCGGTCTGCCGCGCCATCGCGCGACCGAATCACCGAGACTGTACCCAAGCGTGAGTCGCACTAGAAGGGCGGCGACCAAAACGGGTCGCCGCATCTGGGGATGGCGACCGCTCAGAGGCCCTCGAACAGCGGCGTGGAGAGGTAACGCTCGGCGAAGGAGGGGATGATGACGACGATGGTCTTGCCCTCCATCTCCGGCCGCGCGCCCACTTCCAGCGCCGCGGCCAGCGCCGCGCCAGAGGAAATGCCGACCGGAATGCCCTCCAGCCGGGCGACGGCGCGGGCGGTCTCGAAGGCGGTCTGGTTGCCCACCGTCACCACCTCGTCGATCACCGAGCGGTCGAGCACGTCCGGCACGAAACCGGCGCCGATGCCCTGGATCTTGTGCGGGCCGGGCTGGCCGCCGGAAAGCACCGGGCTGTCTTCCGGCTCCACCGCGACCATGCGCAGGCTCGGCTTGCGCGGCTTCAGCACCTGGCCGAGGCCGGTGATGGTGCCGCCCGTGCCGACACCGGAAATCACCACATCGACCGCGCCGTCGGTGTCGTTCCAGATCTCCTCGGCCGTGGTGCGGCGGTGGACCGCCGGATTGGCCGGGTTGCGGAACTGCTGGGGGATGATGGCGTCGGGCAGTTCCTTGACCAGTTCCTCGGCCTTGGCCACGGCGCCGCGCATGCCCTGCGCCGCCGGGGTGAGCACGAGTTCGGCGCCGAGCAGGGCCAGCATCTTGCGGCGCTCCACCGACATCGATTCGGGCATGACGAGGATCAGCCGGTAGCCATGGGCGGCGGCGACGAAGGCCAGCGCGATACCGGTATTGCCCGAGGTCGGCTCGACCAGCACCGTGCCGGCGCGGATGAGGCCCGCCTCTTCCAGTGCCTGGATCATCGACACACCGATGCGGTCCTTGACCGAGCCGAGCGGGTTGAAGAATTCGAGCTTGGCGAGGATGCGCGCCTTCACCCCGCGCTCGGCCGGCAGCCGGTTGAGCTGCACCAGCGGGGTATCGCCAATGGTCTCGGTGATCGAGCTGTAGACCCGGCCACGGCCCGCCTTGGCGGCGGGAGCGGATGAAGTGACGGCGGCCTCGGCCATGAACGCCTCCTGCAAACGGGAGAGCCGGGAACCGGCCTTCACCCCGTAACGTTGCCTGTCGCGGGCACGCCGAGGGGCGCCCCGTCCTTGGAGGCTATCGCTAGCTTATTCACGACGTAATGTCGAGGATGCAATTAATAAACAGAATTATATGGTGAAATCTATGCCTTCGGGCATGCCCTTGCGCAGCGTGTCCTGCGCGGCGGCGCGGCAGAGATCTTCCACCGTCACCCCGTCCAGCGCCGCCTCGAAGGCACGCTCGGCTTCCGCGACGGCGGGCTGGACGATGTCGCGCACGATGGCGGGAGACGTCTCCATCGCCTCGTCGGCTTCCGCCTCGACCACGCGCACCACTTCCGCGACGCTGATGCGCCGGCGCTCGCGGGCCAGCTCATAGCCGCCGCGCGGGCCGCGCACGCCCTTCAGCACGCCGGCATGGACCAGCGCCTGAAGCACCGGTTCGAGATGGCGGGGCGGCAGATCGTGCCGGGCGGCCAGCGCCTTGGCGGCGACCGGCATGCCGCGCGCATGCAGCGCGACGTCGACGACCGCGGCAATGGCGAGCAGGCTCTTGTCGGACAGGCGCGGCATGGCTCTCGTCGGTTGGACAGGCGGCAGGCGACAGGGCGGAAGGCACTGGCGGTAAAGGCTCGGCAGACCTTGGCTAACCCGATATCGCCGCCGCGTCGAGACCCGTCGAGCCGAATCCACCGCTACCGCGTGTTGTTTCGTCCAAATTCCCGACTTCGACCAGATGAACCCGCGTCACCGGCGCCACCACCATCTGGGCGATGCGCTGGCCGCGCTCCAGCACCACCGGCGCCTCGCCCAGATTGACCAGCAGCACCTTCACCTCGCCGCGATAATCGGCATCCACCGTGCCCGGCGCGTTGAGCACCGTGACGCCCTGCTTCAGCGCGAGGCCGGAGCGCGGGCGCACCTGCGCCTCGAAGCCCGCCGGCAGGGCGATGGCAAGGCCGGTCGGCACGGCGGCGCGGGCGAGCGGGGCGAGCGTCAGCGCCTCGCCTTCCGGCAGCGCGCAGATCAGATCGAACCCGGCCGCGCCCGCCGTGGCATAGGCGGGCAGCGGCAGGCCCCGGCCATGGGGCAGCACCTGAACGCGCAGGTCGAGCGTGGCGGTCATGATGAGGTCTCCGATCCGAGAAAGGCGGCGATGCGGGCCACCAGCCGCTCGGCCACCTGCGTCTTCGAGGCCACCGGCCAGGGTTCCACGCCCTCGGCGCTGATGAGATGCACCGCGTTGCGATCGCCCCCCATCACCCCGCCCTCGATGCCGCTCTGGGCCGACACGTCATTGGCGACGATCCAGTCGCAGCCCTTGCGGGCGCGCTTGGCGGTGGCATAAGCGACAACATTCTGCGTCTCCGCCGCAAAGCCGACGACAAGGCGCGGGCGCCCCTCGGTGCGCTGGGCGACGCCGGCGAGAATGTCGGGATTCTCGGTGAGGGCGAGCGCCGGGAGCGCGCCGCCGTCCTTCTTCATCTTCTCGCCCGCCTCGCTCGCCACCCGCCAGTCGGCCACCGCCGCGGCGAAGATCGCGGCATCGGCGGGCAGCGCGCCGTCCACCGCCGCCTGCATCTGCCGGGCGGTCTCGACGTGATGGACGGTGACGCCGACCGGATCGGGCAGGTTCACCGGGCCGGAAACCAGCGTCACCCGCGCCCCGGCCTTGGCGGCGGCGGCGGCGATGGCGTGGCCCTGCTTGCCGGAGGAGCGGTTGGCGATGTAGCGCACCGGGTCGATCGGCTCATGGGTCGGGCCGGAGGTGACGAGCACATGCCGGCCGGCGAGCGGCCCCGGCACGGACGGCGCCAGCAGCGCCTGCGCCGCCGCGACGATCTCCAGCGGCTCGGCCATGCGCCCCGCGCCCGCCTCGCCGCGCTCGGCCATCGCGCCTTCATTGGGGCCGACAAAATGGATGCCGTCGGCCCGAAGCTGGCCGACATTGCGTGATGTGGCCGGGTTCGCCCACATCAGCGGGTTCATCGCGGGGGCGACGAGGATCGGCCGGTTGCTCGCCAGCAGCACGGCGCTGGCGAGATCATCAGCCAGGCCATGCGCCATCTTCGCCATCAGGTCGGCGGTAGCGGGGGCGACGATGAGAAGGTCCGCCTCGCGCGAGAGCCGGATATGGCCGATATCCTGCTCCGCCTCGCGGTCGAACAGCTCGGTGAACACGCGGCCATGGGCCAGCGCGCCGGCGGCGAGCGGGGTGACGAAATGCTGCGCGGCCGCCGTCATCACCACCCGCACCGCCGCGCCGCGCTCCTTGAGGCGGCGGATCAGGTCGAGGCTCTTATAGGCGGCGATGCCGCCGCCGATGATGAGAAGAACCGTCTTGCCTGCGAACATGATGCCCCCCGCGCCGGCTCACTGAAAGCGCCTATAGCGCGCCCGCGCCGTGCCGCACAGGGACAACATCCTCTGACAGGGCTTTGATTAAGACCGCCACGTTACGCGGCAACCATCATTCCGCAGGTCCGGCGCGCCGATCATCATGCGCCGATAGCCGGACGGCGGCATAGGCGCCAGCGAGCAGAAGGGCGGGAATGCCGACGAGAGCGTACCACTGGAGCCATGTCATGGCCTGAGCCTCCCGAGGATAATCCTCACCGCATAATGTAGGGCCGCTCCAGTCGAAAGCCAAACGACGCTGACGGCAATCGCAAAACCACCGCTGAACGGACCTGGCACGCCAAAGGTAAAGGCAACAAGCGGCGCAACCACGCCGGCTGCAATGGTGGCCGCCGCGATCGTGTTGACCAGTGTGGCGAGATACTTGGTTCGCTCATTGTGAACGAGACTCACGCGGCCGCCTCCCCACTCCCTCAGAACAGCAGGTGCACCGCCAGCAGCGCCGCGATGGCCCAGAGGCCGAAGGTCATCCAGCGATTGCCGCGCCCTTCCGCCCGGCCGATCGCCTCCATCGTCTCCGGCGCCAGCGCGATTCCCTCGCGGGTGGCGGCGTCGAGCTGGGTGGCGATGCGCTGGCCCTGGGCAATCAGGTCCGGCAGCGTCTGCAGCGAGCGGCCCAGCGCACCGAAGCCGTCCGCCACATCTTCCAGCCGCCCGGCCGGGCCGAGATTGCGCTCGATCCATGTGCGCACCACCGGTTCGGCGGTCTGCCACATGTCGAGCTGCGGATCGAGATTGCGGGCGACGCCCTCGACCACCACCATGGTCTTCTGCAGCAGCAGCAGCTCGGGCCGGGTCTTCATGTCGAACAGCGCCGTCACCTCGAACAGCAGGGTGAGCAGCTTGGCCATGGAGATTTCGCTGGCGCGGCGCGAATGGATCGGCTCGCCAATGGCGCGGATCGCCTGCGCGAAATCCTCGACCGAATGATGCGGCGGCACATAGCCGGCCTCGAAATGCACCTGCGCGGTGCGCAGCCAGTTGCGGGTGATGAAGCCATAGAGGATTTCGGCCAGGAAGCGCCGCTCCTTCTGGCCGAGCCGCCCCATAATGCCGCAATCCACCGCCACCAGCCGGCCCTGCGGATCGACGAACAGATTCCCCGGATGCATGTCTGCGTGGAAGAAGCCGTCGCGCAGCGCGTGGCGCAGGAAGGACTGCATGACGATGCGGCCGAGCGCCGGCAGGTCGTGGCCGCTGGCGCGCAGCCCCTCCAGATCGTTCAGCTTGACGCCGTCGATCCATTCGGTGGTCAGCACCTCGCGCCCGGTGCGGTCCCAATCGACCGCCGGCACGCGGAAATCCTCTTCCGCTTCCGTGTTCTGGGCGAGTTCGGAGAGCGCGGCGGCTTCCAGCCGCAGATCCATCTCCATCGCCACCGAGCGCGCCAGCGTGTCGACAATCGCGACCAGCCGCAGGCGGCGGCCCTCCGGCGAGGTGCGCTCGCCAAGCCGGGCGGCCCGGTAGAAGGAGGACAGGTCCACCCGGAAGCGGCGCTGCACATCCGGGCGCAGCACCTTCACCGCAACCCGGCGCACCGTGCCATCGGCCTCGACTACCTCGCCCTGATGCACCTGGGCGATCGAGGCGGCAGCCAGCGGCGGGCCGAGCGTGGCATAGACCGCGCTCGCCGGCCGGTCGAAATTGCGCAGAATGGTCGCTTCCGCCACTTCCTGCGGGAAGGGCGGCATCCGGTCCTGAAGCAGTTCAAGGTCGCGCGCCAGCTGCGGGCCAACCACATCCGGCCGGGTGGCGAGGAACTGGCCGAGCTTCACATAGGAGGGGCCGAGCCGGGACAGCGCCGCGCCAAGCCGCTGGGCGCTGGAGGCCGGGCCGCGCCGCTCCACCAGCCGGGCGAGACGGAACAGCGGCTCGGAGCCGGGCGGCAGCAGGTCCGGGTCGATGCGCGAGAGCACGCCCTCGCGGGCCAGCACGAAGCCGGCATGGGCGAGGCGGAGCAAATCACCGAGGGGAGTGGCCACCGGCTCAGATCCGCACGCCGGCATGCAGGCAGACGATGCCGCCGGTCAGCGGCGTGAAGCCGACCCGCTTCAGCCCGGCCTCGCGCATCATCTGCGCGAACAGCTCGGGCGCGGGAAAGCGGCGGATCGATTCGACCAGGTACTGGTAGGATTCGGCGTCGCCGGTGACCATCTTGCCCATGCCGGGAATCAGCTTGAACGAATAGGTGTCGTAGATCGCGTCCAGCATGGGCACGTCGACGCGGGAGAATTCCAGCACAAAGC
The DNA here is from genome assembly GCF_018449475.1 of Ancylobacter radicis. Classification (GTDB taxonomy): domain Bacteria; phylum Pseudomonadota; class Alphaproteobacteria; order Rhizobiales; family Xanthobacteraceae; genus Ancylobacter; species Ancylobacter radicis. Next base: position 571,829 of record NZ_JAHCQH010000015.1, read on the forward strand.
ATTTGCCGCCGGGCTTCAGCACGCGACGCATCTCGGACAGCGCCTTGTCCATGCGCGGCACGTTGCGGATGCCGAAGGCGATGGTGGTGGCGTCGAAGGAGCGGTCAGCAAAGGGCAGCGATTCGGCGTTGGCCTCGACGAACTCCACCCGCTCGGCCAGGCCCAGCGACGCGGCGCGCTCGCGCCCGACGCCGAGCATGCCGCCATTGATGTCGGCGACCGTGGCCCGCGTGCCGGCCCCGCCCGCCTCGACGGTGCGGAACGAGACGTCACCCGTGCCGCCGGCAACATCGAGCAGCGCGAACGGGCGGTCGGATTTCGGCGGGCGCAGGCGCGAGACCAGCAGGTCCTTCCAGACCCGGTGCAGACCCATCGACATGAGGTCGTTCATCACGTCGTAGCGGCGCGCGACGGAGTGGAACACCTCGTCCACCATGCGCTGCTTCTCGCCCAGCGGCACGGTGCGGAAGCCGAAATGGGTCTCGGCGGCGCGTTCCGTCTCCACGCCCGCGCCGGCCTCCGCCTCGCTGCTCGCCGCTATGATGCCCGCCGCCATGTGCCGCTCCCGCGTCCTCGGTCAAAATCGCGCGGACCATAGCGGAGGGACCGGCCGGCTCCAAGCGCCGGGACGCGGCAGGAGCCATGCGCGGGAGAGGGGGCGCCGGAGAGGGGCGCGAAGCGGGCGGCGGCTCAGATCACCCGCACCAGCGCGCCGACCGGCACCCGCTCGTACAGGTCGACCACATCCTCGTTGCGCAGGCGGATGCAACCGGAGGAGACCGCCTGGCCGATCGTCTCCGGCTCATTGGTGCCGTGGATGCGGTAGAGCGTGTCGCCGAGATAGAGCGCGCGGGCGCCGAGCGGGTTGTCCGGTCCGCCCTGCATCATGCGCGGCAGATCCGGGCGGCGGGCGATCATCTCCGCCGGCGGCCGCCATTCCGGCCATTCGCGCTTGTTGGAGATGCGCTGCGTGCCGCTCCAGGCAAAGCCTTCCTTGCCGACGCCGATGCCGTAGCGCAGCGCCGTGCCGTCGCCCTGGATCAGATAGAGATAGCGCGCGCCGGTATCGACGATCACCGTGCCGACCGGATCGGAGCTGGTATAGCGCACCAGCCGGCGGTCGAATTTCGGATCGACGCCCTTGCCGCCGCTCGCCGTGCGATGGACCGGCAGCGGCGGGCCGTCCTCGTCGTAGTAATCCGCCTCGTCATAAGCATCGACCGCCGCCGCGCCGACCCCGGCCGGCGGCAGCGCGACATCGCGCCCCGCGCCCATGGCGGTGACCGTGATGGTGCCGCGCGGCGCCGCGCCGGACGTGCCCCGCGCCGAACCGGAGCCGCCCACCACGCGCGCCGAGCCGCCCGACGCATAACCGGTGCCGCCATAGCCGGCGCCGACATCCACGTTCGGGCGTGGGCCGCTATAGGCGCCGGCGGGCGGATAGACGCTTCCCGCGCCCGGCCGCCAGGTCGAGCCGCCGGACAGGCCGGAGGGCGCCCGCTGCGGCGCCGCGCGCCCGCTGGCCCGCTGGCCGGAATACAGATTGTAGGAGGAGACGAAGCCGTACATGCCGCTCTGCGCGCGCACCGGGCCGGCGCCGAACCCGGTCGCGACGATCAGCGTCAGAAACGCGCCGCCGGTGATCGCGCAGGCGCGCAGCGGCACGATGGGGCGGAGGAAGCACGAATCAGCGCGCATAGGAGGCAACCCGGCAGGGTGGAATGAACCACAGGTTGGTTCCCCATGGTTAATTTCCCGTTAGTGCCGCCTTACCGTCATGCGCGAGGGGCGTGCGCCGCCCGCCTCAGCTCATGAGGGCCGCCTCACGGGCAGCGCACATAGACCATGGTGCCGTAGCGCCCGGCGACTTCCGGGTCGAGCCACTTCATCACCAGCACCTGTCCGTCGAAGCGCAGCACCTCGCGGTCGGTCTCCGCGCCCGGCGGCTCGTCCGGCAGGCCGATATAGATCGGGCCGGGCAGCACCTGCTTGGAGACCACTTCGGAAGGCTGCGACTGGTCGGCCAGATACATCATGAAGCCGCCCGACGGGCCGGCATTGATGAGATAGGGCTGGCGGCAGCCCTGCCGGGCCTGCGCCTCGGTGCGCGCCGCATCCTCCGGCCGATGATAGGCGGCGAGCCCCCATTTGCCGATCACCTGCTGCGCCGTGATCGGCGAGGTGAAGCGCGGCATGGCCGGCTCCACCGGCTGGGGCGCGGTCTGGTTGGTGGCCGAACAGGCGGCGGTCAGCGCGGCGAGCGCCGTCAGCCCGGCCAGATTGACCAGGCGGCGGCGGGAGAGGTGGCTAGCGGGGAGGCGGGCAAGCTTCATCGACGACTCCGGGACGGACGGGTGCCGGGAAAGGGATCAAAGGTCCGGCAGAAGCCCATCGCATTCGATTCGAACACCAGCATAAGGATTGCGCTTTACGCGGAAAGGCCTTGCGAACATAGTCCGCCCGCGCCGCCGCGTCGAACCCTACCCGCATGCCCGCCCGACTTTTTACGGCGCCGGGGCCGGAGTGTCTTTCGTGACCACCTTTCTGATCCGTCCGGCTGGTGATGCCGACGGCGATTCCATCGCCGCGCTGATCGAATCGGCCTTCGCCGAATATGAGGGCTGCGTCTTTGACCGCGCCGCCGAATTCCCCGAACTCGACGCCATCGCCAGCCATTTCGCGGGGCGCGGCGGCATCATCTGGGTGGCGGAAGAAAAGGGCGCCGTGCTCGGCTCCATGGCCATCGCCCCGACCGGCGATGTGGATGCCCCCGCGGGCACGCTGGAGCTGTTCAAGGTCTATGTCGCCCGCGCCGCCCGCCGGCGCGGCATCGCCCGTGCGCTGTTCGAGACCGCCCGCGACCATGCCCATGCGCGCGGCGCGCCGGAGCTGCGGTTGTGGACCGACACGCGCTTCACCGATGCCCACCGCTTTTATGAACGCTGCGGCTTCGCCCTCCAGAGCAGCCCGCGCGAGGTGAAGGATCTGTCGGCGACCTGGGAATATCCCTATCGCCTCGCCCTCGCGGCGACCCCCTCCGATATCGCATCGCGCGCGGCGGGCTGATCCATGTTCCGCCGTCCCCTCCGGGCCGCCTTCGGGTCGGCCGGCTTCGGCCCCGCCATGGCCGCCATGTCCGGCATCGGCCTGCTCTCGATCATGGACGCCGTCATCAAGCACGTCTCGGCGGACCATTCGACGCCGCAGATCGCGTTGATGCGCTATGTCTGCGGCACGCTCATCGCCTTCGCGGTGTTCCGGGCCATGGGCACGCCATGGCCAAGCCGCGCCACGCTGCGCCCTCACATCTGGCGCTCCCTCGTGGTGGCGGCAACGGCGCTAACCTTCTTCTACGCGCTCGCCGTGCTGCCGCTCGCGGTGGTGCTGGCGCTCTCCTTCACCGCGCCGATCTTCATCGCCCTGTTCGCCGCCCTGCTGCTCGGCGAGCGGCCGGACCGGACCATCATCAGCGCCCTGGTGCTGGGCTTTGCCGGCGTGCTGGTGGTGCTCTGGCACGAGGTGGACGGCGCTGGCGCGGCCAATGCCTGGGGCCTCGCGGCGGCGCTCACCTCCGCCGTCACCTATGCGCTGTCCATGGTGGCGCTGAAAAGCCGCGCCGCGCATGACCCGCTGCCGACCATCGTGCTGCTGCAGAACCTGCTGCCCGGCTTCATCATCGCCCCGCTGGCGGCGACGAGCTGGACGGCGCCGGCCCCGGCCGAGTTCATCACCTTTTTCATCATCGGCGCGCTCGGCACCGGCGGGCATCTGCTGATGGCCTCGGCCTATAAAAGGGCGGAGGCGAGCCGGCTCGGCGTGTTCGAATACACCGCCTTCATCTGGGCGGTCGGCATCGGCTTCTTCGCCTTTGCCGAGGTGCCCTCGTTGAGCACGCTCGCCGGTGCCGCGCTCATTGTCGGCGGCGCGCTCATCGCCTCGCGGCGCGTGCCCCCGGCACCCGAGCCCGAGGTCGAGATCGGGCCGTGACCCGCGATCAGGGCTGGACGTGGGGCGGGCGGACGATACCTTGTCGCCAACATTTCCAGCGGGCGGGACAAAACATGATGCGCGGCAGCACCCTGGTTCGAGCGGCCCTGATCGGCACGGCTCTCGCCCTCGCCCTCCTCCCGGCACGGGCGGCGGAACCGATCCGCATCGGCGAGCTCAACAGCTACAAGGCGCAGCCGGCCTTCCTGGAGCCCTATCGCAAGGGCATGGAGCTGGCGGTCAACCAGATCAACGCCGCCGGCGGCATTGCCGGGCGGCCGCTCGAACTCATCACCCGCGACGATGGCGGCAATCCCGGCGACGCGGTGCGCGTGGCCGAGGAACTGGTCACCCGCGAGAAGGTGGACGCGCTGACCGGCACCTTCCTGTCCCATGTCGGGCTGGCGGTCGCCGGCTATGCCGCCAAGCGGCAGGTGTTCTTCCTCGCCGCCGAGCCGCTGACCGACAAGATCACCTGGTCGGACGGCAACCGCTACACGTTCCGCCTGCGCGCCTCGACCTATATGCAGGTCGCCATGCTGATGCCGGAGGCGGCGGCCGCCAAGCGCAAACGCTGGGCCATCGTCTATCCGAATTACGAATACGGCCAGTCCGCCGCCGCCACCTTCAAGAAGCTGCTCAGCGCCGCCCAGCCGGATGTCGAGTTCGTCGCCGAACAGGCCACCCCGCTCGGCAAGCTCGATGCCGGCCCGGTGGTGCAGGCGATCGCCGATGCCAAGCCCGATGCGGTGTTCAACGTGCTGTTCGGGCCGGATCTCGCCAAATTCGTGCGCGAGGCCAATACCCGCGCGGCGCTGGAGGGCGTGTTCGTGGTCAGCCTGCTGTCGGGCGAGCCGGAATATCTCGACCCGCTGAAGGCCGAGGCGCCGGTCGGCTGGGTGGTAACCGGCTATCCCTGGTACGACATCGTCCTTCCCGCGCACAAAGCCTTCCTCGACGCCTATCAGGGGGCCTATGGCGAGCCGCCGCGCCTCGGCTCGGTGGTCGGCTATGCCACCATCCGCTCGCTCGCCGCCGGCTTCACGAAAGCCAGCGCCGCTGGCGGCATCGACGCCGAACGCATGATCGCGGCCTTCAAGGGGCTGGAGGTGACCGGGCCGTTCGGGCCGTTCATCTACCGCGCCAGCGACCATCAGGCGACCATGGGCGCCTTTGTCGGCACCACGGCGGTCAAGCATGGCATGGGCGTGATGACCGGCGCGCGCTATGTCGACGGGGCCAGCGTGCTGCCGTCTGACGCCGAGGTGAAGGCGCTGCGCCCCGCCGCCGACTGACGATCCATCGACAGACGATCCGCCGACCGCGCGCCCGGGAACCCGCCATCATGTCCTTCGAGGCGTTCGCCGCCGACTGGCCGCTGGTCCCCGCCCTCGCCTTCCAGGCGATCAACGGGTTCGCCTCGGCCTCCACCCTGTTCCTGGTCGCCGCCGGCCTGTCGATCATCTTCGGCGTGACCCGCATCGTGAACATGGCGCACGGCTCCTTCTACATGCTGGGGCTGTACGTCGCGGTCACGCTCGCCCCGCTGGTGCCGGGGCCGCTCGGCTATTGGGGCGCGGTGCTGGCGGCGGCGCTGGTGATGGGGCTGCTGGGGGCGCTGGTCGAGATCACCGTGCTGCGGCGGATCTACCGCGCGCCCGAGCTCTACCAGCTGCTCGCCACCTTCGCCCTGCTGCTCGTCATCAACGACGCGGCGCTCTATTTCTGGGGACCGGAGGACATTCTCGGGCCCCGCGCGCCGGGGCTCACCGGCTCGGTCGCGCTACTCGGCCGCCGCCTGCCGGAATACGACATCCTGCTCGCTCTCATCGGCCCCATTGTCCTGACTGTCCTCCACATCGTACTGACCCGCACCCGCTTCGGACGCCTCATCCGGGCGGCGACGCAGGACCGGGAAATGGTCGCGGTGCTCGGCATCAACGAGGCGCTGCTGTTCACCGCCGTGTTCGCGCTGGGCGCCGCCATCGCCGGTTTCGGCGGTGCTCTGCAGATGGCCCGCGAACCCGCCAACCTGTTGATAGACCTCGGTGTTCTCGGTGACGCCTTCGTCGTCGTGGTGGTCGGCGGCATGGGCTCGATCCGCGGCGCCTACCTCGCCGCCGTGCTGGTGGCGCAGGTCAAGGCGCTGTGCACGGCGCTCGGCATCATTGAGATCGCCGGTATTTCCTTCAACATGAGCAAGCTCACGCTGGTGGCGGAATTCCTGGTGATGGCCGTAGTACTTATCCTGCGCCCGCACGGCCTGTTCGGCCGCCCGATACCGCCCGCACATCATCGCGGCAGCGTCGAAGCGCCCCTGCGGCCGCTCACCACAACAGGAAAATTCTCCTTTATCGTCATCATTCTAGGCCTTGCCGCGCTGCCCTTCCTCGGCGCTGCTTTCAGCTACGCGCCGGTGCTGGCGCTCGATGTGCTGATCGCCGCCCTGTTCGCCGCCTCGCTGCATTTCCTGATGGGGCCGGGCGGTCTGGCCTCGTTCGGCCACGCCGCCTCGTTCGGGCTCGGCGCCTATGGCACCGCCTTTGCCGCCACCAGCTTAGGCCTTGATACGATTACAGCTTTTGCCTTCGGCATCGCCGTCGCGGCCTTGGGAGCGGCCCTGCTCGGCAGCGTGGCGGTGCGTCTGGAGGGGGTGTATTTCGCCATGCTGACGCTCGCCTTCGCGCAGATCGTCTGGTCGGTTGTCTATCAGTGGGAGGATGTTACCGGCGGCTCGAACGGGCTGTTCGGCCTCTGGCCCGACCCGCCCTTTGACAGCCGCACCGGGCTCTATCTGGCGGCGCTCGCGGTCACCGTGGCGGGCGTCATGCTCTTGCGTTACCTCGCCTTTTCGCCCTTCGGCTACGGTCTGCGGGCAGCCCGCGATTCGGCTATGCGGGCGGAGGCCTCGGGCATTCCCGTGGCCCGCCTGCGCTGGCTCGCCTTCATTGTCGCCGGCACGCTGGGCGGCGCCGCCGGCGGGCTGTTCGCCTTCGCCAAGGGCTCGATCTCGCCGGAGGCGATCTCGGTCGGGCGCTCCATCGACGGTCTTGTCATGGTGCTGCTCGGCGGCGTGCAGAGCCTTGCCGGACCGCTGCTCGGCGCCGGCACGCTCACCGTGCTGCAGGACACGGTGATGCGCGAGACGGATTACTGGCGCGCCCTGCTCGGCGGCCTCATCCTGCTGGTCGTGTTCGCCTTTCCCGGCGGAATCGCCGGCGGCCTCGCCCTGCTGGCACGCCGCGGAGCCGGGCGATGAGCGTGCTGGCGGTCGAGGCGCTCTCCAAATCCTATGGCGGCGTGCAGGCACTGGACGGGGTGAGTTTTTCGGTCAGCGCGGGCGAACTGCTCGCCCTGATCGGCCCCAATGGCGCCGGCAAATCCACCTGCTTCAACATCGTCAACGGGCAGATCCGCGCCGATTCCGGCCGCGTCCGGCTCAATGGGCGCGACGTCACCGGCGCCTCGCCCCGCCGCATGGCACTGGAAGGCGTGGGCCGCAGCTTCCAGGTCGCGCAGGTCTTCGGCTCCATGACGGTGCGCGAGAACGTGCAGACCGCGCTGCTCGCCGCCCGCCACCGGCTGCTCGGCTTCCTGCGGCCGGCAGCGACGCTGCTGCGCGCGGAGGCCGAGGCGCTGCTGGAGCAGACCCGCATGGCCGCCCGCGCGGACGAGCCCGCCGCGGCGCTGGCCTATGGCGATGTGAAGCGGCTCGAACTCGCCATGGCACTCGCCACCGCGCCGCGCCTTCTGCTGATGGATGAACCGACCGCCGGCATGGGCGTCGAGGAGCGCCTCGCCCTCATGGCATTGGTGCGCGACCTCGCCCGCACCAATGGGCTCGCCGTGTTGTTTACCGAACATTCGATGGATGTCGTCTTCGGCCATGCCGACCGGGTGATCGTGCTCGCGCGCGGCCGGCTCATCGCCGACGGCACGCCGCAGCAGGTGCGCGCCGATCCCAAGGTCGCGGACATCTATCTCGGCCGCCGGGGAGGCGCCGAATGAGCCGGCCGATGCTGGAGATCGAAGGGCTCGACGCCTGGTATGGCGCGGCGCGCATCCTGTTCGACCTGTCGCTCACCGTGGCGCGCGGCGAGGCGGTGGCGCTGATCGGCCCGAACGGCGCCGGCAAGACCACGACGATGAAGGCCATCATGGGTCTGGTGCGCCGACACGCGCGGCGCCTCAGCATCGACGGACAGGACGTTGCCACGCTTGCAACCTTCCGCATCGCGAGACTTGGAGTCGGCTACGTACCTGAGGACCGCCGCATCTTCACCGACCTCACCGTGGCGGAAAATCTCGCCCTTGCGCGGCGCCCGGCCCGTGCGGGCGCGCCGGCCTGGGACGAGGCGGCCCTCTTCGCGCTGTTCCCCAACCTCGCCGGCATGCTCGACCGGCCGGGCGGACAGATGTCCGGCGGCGAACAGCAGATGCTCGCCCTCGCGCGCGCGCTGGTCGGCAACCCCGCCCTGCTGCTGCTCGACGAGCCCTCGGAAGGAGTTGCGCCAATCATTGTTGAACAAATGATCGAGACCATTAGATCAATGAAGGCGCGGGGATTGTCGATCCTCATTTCCGAGCAGAACATCGACCTGTGCAATGCCATCTGCGACCGCACTTATGAGATCGAGCACGGCGCGTTGCGTCCCGGCGGGCTTGTGGAGAAAAACTCTTCACGCCCTCAGAATGAATAAACTTTGTGCAGCGTGGGATAATTTAACGATGTTCGGCTTCGATGATTTGCGAGCCGGCTCAATCATGCTCTGATATTCCCCACCAGCGAGGGGGCAGAGTGATGGCGGGTCGACGCCGTTCCAACGACACGACCGGCACTACCTCGGACGAGTCGTATCGGCTGAGCGAGCAGATCGGCTTTATCCTGCGCGTCGCCAGCCAGCGCCACACGGCCCTGTTCGCCGCCGACATGATCGAGGGGCTGACGCCGCCGCAATTCGCCGCGCTGGCCAAGCTGCTCGAAGTCGGCCCCTGCTCGCAGAACCGGCTCGGCCGCCTCATCTTTCTCGATGCCGCCACCATCAAGGGCGTGGTGGATCGGCTGATCGGCCGCGGCTTCGTGCTGACGGCGGAGGATCCGCTGGACAAAAGGCGACGGGCCGTCGGGTTGACCGAGCGCGGCCATGCCGTGACCCAGGCGGCGATCACGGCGGCCAGCCGGATCAACGAACGCACGCTGGAACCGCTAAGCAGCGAAGAACGCTCGCATCTGCTCGATTTGCTGAAGAAGCTGACCTGATCTAATCGCCGCGCGGGGCGAAGTCGGCCAGCCGTCCGGCATAGGGCTTGACGCGCGGCGCGGCGTAGGGCCCCAGCTTGGAGGTGGCGAGCCCCGTGCGCACCAGCCCCTCCGCCAGCGTCACCGCGCTCGCCACACCGTCGATCACCGGCACGCCGTGCTGGACGGAAAGCGAGCGGGCGAGGTCCGCCATGCCCGCGCAGCCGAGCACGATGGCCTCGGCCTTGTCCGCGCGGATGGCGCGGCCGATCTCGTCGGAGATGCGCCCCCGCGCATCGCTGGCCGGATCTTCCAGTTCCAGCACCGCCACATCCGAGGCGCGGATGGCGCAGCAGCGCGCCAGCAGGCCGTAGCGCGCCAGATTGGCCTCGATCACCGGAACCGAGCGCGCGAGCGTCGTCACCACCGCGAAGCGATGGGCGATCAGGCTGGCGAGATGAAAACCCGCCTCGCCGATGCCGACCACCGGCGCCCGCGCCAGCGTGCGCGCCGCATCAAGCCCGGTATCGTCGAAACAGGCGATGATATGGGCGTCCACCGGACCGCCGATCCCGCCCACCCCCTGCTTGCCCGTCCCCTGCTCGGCGGCGGCGATGGCGGCGAGCAGACCCGGCAGCGCCAGCGCGTCGTCATAGAAGCCCTCGATCGAGGCGGGTCCCATGGACGACGTCACCGCCACGATCTGCGTGCCGGGGCTTGCGACCATGCGCGCGGCGGCAGCGGCCTTCTCGGTCATCGAGGCGGTGGTATTGGGATTGATCAGATGGATGCGCAAGGCAGAGCGGTCCGTCGCTGGAGGATTGCCCGCTTCTAGCATGGAGGCTGGCTGGGGCGGGAGGATTCGAACCTCCGCATGGGGGAATCAAAATCCCCTGCCTTACCGCTTGGCGACGCCCCATCAGCCGGCTAGCGCGGCGCGGACATAGCCACAGGATGGCGCGGCTTTCAACCGTCCCCCCGTCCGCGTCATCCACAGGCTGGGCATGATCCACCATTTCGCGGCCGACTGCCCTTGCTACCCTGCTCATTCGCATGCTAGAGGCTCGCGCCGCGGCGGAGTGTAGCGCAGTCTGGTAGCGCACCTCGTTCGGGACGAGGGGGTCGCAGGTTCAAATCCTGCCACTCCGACCACTATTTCCCGAGATCCATCCCTGACCATCCGGTCTTCCCCGCGCGCCTCCGGGCGAGCCGGGGCGGGGTTGACGTTACGTCTCGAAAAAGCCGGGACGGCTCGCCACATAGGGCGAATGAACCTTCCTTCCGCCTTCTCCCCTCTCCCCTGCCCCGATGACGCGACCGGCCAGCCGCGACGCGTCGGCGTCGAGGTCGAGTTCACCGGCCTGTCCGAGCGCCGGGCGGCCGGCGTGCTGGCGGGGCATCTCGGCGGGCGGGTGGAGGAGGAAGACCCGTTCGCTTTCCACCTCGTCGGCTCCGCGCTCGGGCGGATCAGCATCGAGCGCGATCTGCGTCACATCCATCCCCATCGCCCCTACCGCCATCCCGCCCCATGGCTGCGCCCGCCGGTCTCCACGCTGGTCGGCGCCTGCCTGGGCGCAATCGTGCCGCGCGAGATGGTGACGGAACCGCTGCCGCGCGAGGCCCTCCCGCAGGTGGACGCGGTTCTGGACGCGCTGCGGACGGCGGGTGCGCGCGGCGATGGGGCGACGCTAGCCGGCTCGCTGGGCCTGCATCTCAACATCGCGCCGCCCGATCACCGCGTGGAGACGCTGCTGGCGCTGCTGCGCGCCTATCTGTTGCGGGAGGAGGCGTTGCGGGCGGACATACTGCGCGGCGCTCTCGTGCGCTTCCATGCGCCCGAGCCGTTCCCGGCGGCTTATCGCCGGCAGGTGCTCGACCCGTCCTACGCGCCCGATCTCGGCGGGCTGTGCGAGGATTATCTGGCGGCCAATCCGACCCGCAAGCGCGGGCTCGATCTCCTGCCGCTGTTCCTGGAGCTTCTGGGCGACCGGGTCGCGCCGCGCATCACCGACAAGGTGAAGCCCCGGCCCGTGCTGCATTACCGGCTGCCGGTCGCCCATGTCGGGGTGGCCGGCTGGAGCCTGGCCGCCGACTGGAACCGCTGGGTCGCCGTGGAGCGTCTGGCAGGGGACGCGCCCGCCCTCGCCCGAGAGGGGGCACGGGCGGCGTTGAGGGTCGCGGACGGGCCTGAGCCCTGACAGGCCCGGAAGGGCCTCAGCCGGCCTGCACGGCCCGCAGATGGCCCATTGTGCGGCGCGGGGTCGTCTCGCTCAGGCACCGCTCGGCGAGCACCTGAAGGGAGGCGGCGGCGCGGCGGCGCGGCGGCGGCTGCTCAGATTCTCGTGCAGCAGCCGGGCACTTTCCACGCGCCCGCTCTGGCGCAGCCAGCCGATCACCGTGGCGTAGCGCGTCGCGCTGTAGGCGGCGACCGCCTCGACCGCGCCGATGATGGCAGTGTCGAGAACATGGTAGCTGTCGATCTCGTCATTGAGTTCGTCGGCGCTGATGAAAATGCCGTCGATCGCCGGGCTCTCGACCACGCAGGGCGCCGCACCCTGCAGGCGGAACACCTCGTCGACCCGCGCCATATAGGCTTCCGAAGCCTCGACCCAATTCTGCATCTCATTCTGCAGGCGTTCGTCAGAGAGCTTGCCGGCGAGGTGCGGCAAGGCCCGCTGGATGCGCCGCTCGGTGTAGCGCAGCTCACCGAGCGATTGCAGAAGGAGGTCGTCGAGCGACTTGATGTCTTTCGTGAGCAAACCCATCGCGCCTCTCCCAATGCGTTGATTGGCAGGACGAAACGCCTGCAATCCGGGTAACGCGAAGGGTTCGGCGAGGTTCCAGGGTTGCGCGACGGCCTCAGGCCGGGCGGAAGGTGCCGTCCTTGTTCAGCATCTCCAGCACTCCGGTGGCCACCGCGAAATAAGCCCCGTGCAGCACCAGCTTGCCGTCGTCGAGCCGCTCCCGGACCCAGGGGAATGTTTCCAGATTGCGCAGCGAGAGCTTCACGCACTGGTGTTCGAGAATGCGGCGCTGCTCCTCCGGGTCCTGCGAGAGCTGCAGCGCGATGTCCCGCGCGGGCGTGGCGATGCGGATCCAGTCCGGCAGGAAGTCCTGCGCGGCGTCCGGCGCGCCGTCGATCAGGGCGCCGGCACCGCCGCACAGCGCGTGGCCCATGACGACGATCTCCGAGACCTCCAGCACCCGCACCGCGAATTCGATCGCCGCGCTGGTGCCGTGGTGATGATGGTCCGGGGTCGAGTAGGGCGGCACGATATTGGCGACGTTGCGGACCACGAACAGCTCGCCGGGGCCGGCATCGAAGATCATGCTGGGATCGACGCGGCTGTCGGAGCAGGCGATCACCAGCGTCTGCGGCCGCTGCCCGCGCGCCGCCAGCTTTTCGAACAGGGCCTTGCGCTCCGGCCAGGAGGTTGCGCGAAACCGCCGATAGCCGTCGACCAGCTGATCCATCTCATATCCCTCGCTCATGCACGCCGCCTGCGCTCCATAATCGCGCCCGTGACCGGTGGCAATGCTGCCGCAGCGGCCGGCTCGACAGCGCCGGATCGCTCGGCTACTCCGGGGCGCCCGCCGACGCCGATCCCGGCGGCGGTGGCACCGGCAGGGGACAGACGCTCATGGCCGAGGACATCCCTTTCGACCGCGCCTTCGATGCGGTCGCCGGCGTGGCCGACGAGGTCGCGCCGGGCGTGCGGCGCGTGCTGGCGCCCAATGCCGGACCGTTCACCTTCACCGGCACCTGCAGCTATATCGTCGGGCGCGGCGAGGTCGCGATCATCGATCCCGGCCCGGACGATCCCGCCCATGTCGAGGCTCTCATGGCGGCGGTGGCCGGAGAGACCGTCACCCATGTGATCCTCACCCATACCCACCGCGACCATAGCGGCGCTCTGGAGCCGATCGTCGCGCGTACCGGCGCGGCGACCTATGGCGAGGGACCGCACCGGGCGGCGCGGGCGCTGCATAGTGGCGAGGTCAACGCGCTCGACGCCGCCGCCGACCGGGCTTTTCTGCCGGATGTGGCGCTGGCCGATGGCGCGCGCATCAAGGGGCGGGACTGGGCGCTCACCGCGCTCGCCACGCCCGGCCATACCGCCAACCACATGGCCTTCGTGCTGGAGGGCGCCGGGCTGATCTTCGTCGGCGATCATGTGATGGCGTGGTCCACCTCCATCGTCGCCCCGCCGGATGGCTCGATGAGCGACTACATGGAGTCGCTGCGCCGGCTCGGGGAACGGGCGGAAACGCTCTATCTGCCCGGTCATGGCGGCCCGGTGCGCGACGGCCATGCCTTTGTCGGGCGCTATATCCGGCACCGCCAGGCGCGGGAGGGGGCGATCCTGCGTGCGCTCTCCCGCGGGCCGATGCCGATCCCGGAGATCGTGCGGACGATCTATATCGGGCTCGACCCGCGCCTGTTCGGCGCCGCCGGCCTGTCCACGCTGGCGCATCTGGAGGATCTGGTCGGGCGCGGGCAGGTGCTGACCGACGGGCCAGTGGCGCTGGACGGCGTGTTCCAGCTCGCCTGACGCGACCGGAAGCGGCGAGTCAACGGCGGGGCGGATTCAGCGCCGGGGGCGGCCCTGCGCCTCGGCGAGTTCGGTCAGGAGCTGGTCGATGCGGCGGGCATTGGAGCCGAAATCGCGGTCGCCATTGCGCGAGACCGAGCGCATGTCGACCGTGGTGCCCTCGGCGGTGCGGCGCAGGCGGATGACGATGTCGTCGCGCAGGCCGAATGGCAGGCTGCGCGCCACCGCCTCGATGCGCCCCTCGCGCTGCCCGCCGCGCGGCGGCACGGCGTCGACCACCAGCCATTTGTGCCGGGTCACCAGTCCCATCACGGCTTTATAGATATCGTCCGGCGGCACGTCGAAGGTGATCGACTTGATGCCGGGATAGGCGTCGCGCTGTTCGGCGGCGGCCATCGCGCCGGGATAGGCGAGCGGATTGGCGGCCCGCGAGCGCACCACGCCGAGCGTCTGGAATTCCGGCGGGTCCTGCGCGTCGGTGGTGATGTCGTGCAGCACCGGCAGGCCCACGCTGAGCGCCGCCACGGTGGCCGTGGGCGCGAGCAGCAGGAGCGCCAGCGCCGCCGCGCCAATCACCCGGCCGAGCCCGCGCAGCCCCTCGTTCCAGATCACCACGAAACCGGCCAGAGCCAGCAGCAAAGCCAGCCCCGACAGGCTGACGCCCGCCAGCACGGCATAGACGGCGCTGCGAAAATCGAGCGTCTCGGTCGCGTAAAGCAGCAGCGCGATGGCGGTCACGGGCAGCGCGAACACCGCCGCGCGCAGGCTCCACACCGCGAGCCGCGAGACACGTTCCTCGACATAGAGCCGGCGGCGGATCATCCCGGCCCCCTCACGCCGGCGCGAACATCAGGTCGGCGAGATGCTCGACCGAATCGACCACGAGATCGGCCTCGTTGGCGAAGTCGTCGACCGGCTGCGGCCCGCAGCGCACGAGGATCGCCTGCGCCCCCGCCGCCTTGGCGGTGTCGAGATCGTGCCGGGTATCGCCGACGAGGGCGATTTCGCTGGGCTTCAGGCCGGTGAGCTTGCTGAAGGCCTCCACCATGCCGGGCGCCGGCTTCGAGCCATAGCCCGAATCATGGCCGTAGATGGCGCTCAGCAGCGGCATCAGGCCGAGCATGTCCGCCTGAATGCGCGCATTGGCCTCGCCGTCATTGGTGGCGATGCCCAGCGGTAGGCCGAGCCGTTGGAAGCGCGCCAGAGCCTGCGCCGGATGGCCCAGCGGGGTGAGGTGGCGCCGGCCATGATCCACGAACAGCCGGTCGACTTCGCGGAAGAAGGCAATATCCGCCGCCCGCCCCAGCACCTTTGCCCAGGCCGGCCCGTATTGCCGGGAGGAGCCGGCGATCAGCGGCGAGGTCTGGAGGAAGCGGCGCTCGCCGGGAACATAATGGCTGACCGCGTGCAGCGCCTCCAGCGCGCGCACATCGGAACCGGCCAGATCCGCCATCACGGCACCGGCGGCCGGTCCCCAGGTGAGGTCGAAATCGACCAGGGTACCGTCCTTGTCGAACAGAATGGCGCGTGGGGCGTTCACTAGGGGTCGTCCTCCGGACGAACAGAACAGAGAGGCGCCTGATAGCATGGAATTCCACCGGCTCCCAAGGTACGGGTCGCGGCCTGCACTGGCGCTCGCCCTCCTCCTTCTGGCGGCACCTGCCGCAGCCGAACCGCTCGCCGAGATCGGCAGCGGCTTCGACGAGGCCGGCCGGGCGCTGAACCGGCAGATCGGCGATTGGGTCGGCTCGCCCAAACCCGCCCGCCGCGCCTCCCCACGGCGCCCCATGCCGGCCACCGCGCCCCTGCCGATGCCGCGCCCGAGCGACACCGCCGCCCCCGCCCCGGTGGCGGGAGAGGACACGGCGGTGACGGCGGCGCCGGCTCCTCCCGTCAGCCAAACGCCCGCTCCCCCGCCGACCCCGTCGACATCCGAAACCCCGGCCGAGCCGGCGCCCCCCGATGTCGCGGCGGCGCCCCTGCCGGCGGGCCCGGCGCGGGCGGAGATGAAGCCCTCCCCTCTGGAAAAGCGCGCCGCCCTGCGAGCCGTGCCCATGCCCGCTCCACGCCCGGATAGGGCGCCGGATGGGGCGTCGGGTGACGCGCCGGACGACGCACAGGCGGCACAGCCCGCCCCACCGCCCGCCGCCGCGCCGGAGATGAAGACCGCCGCCCTGCCCCCTCCCACCGCGCCCCTGCCCCCATCGGAGCCCGCCCCCGCCGCCGTGCCGACCATCTGCCCGGAACTGTCCGCCGAAAATCTCGGCGAGTTCACGCCCATGGTCGTGACCGCCACGCAGGCCGCCTGCGCGGTGGATCGCGGGGTAAGCCTGTCGGCGGTGCGCATGAAGGATGGCCGGCTGGTGACGCTGGAGCCCGCCGCCGTGCTCCGCTGCGAGATGGCCGCCTCGGTCGCGCACTGGCTGCGCGAGCAGGTGGAGCCGGCCGCCGCCACGCTCGGCGCGCCGCTGAAGACGGTGCTGGTCGCCGCCTCGCAGCAATGCCGGCCGCGCAACCGCGTGGCGGGCGCCAAGATCAGCGAGCATGGACGCGGCAACGCGATCGACCTGCGCGGCATTGTCCTCGCCGATGGCAAGCGGGTCGTCATCGGCACGCCGTCATCGGGGCGCGAGGAGGCCATGCCACTCGCGTTTCAGGAACGGCTCAAGGCCAGCGCCTGCGCCGACTTCACCACCATTCTCGGCCCGGGATCGGACGGCTATCACGAGCAGCATCTGCATCTCGACCGCGCGGTGCGGCGCAGCGGCGCGGTGCTCTGCCGCTGGGCGACCGCCGAGCGGCCGAAAACGCCGGCCACCCCACCCAAGCCGCCGGCGCGCCCGGCTGAAGCACCCGATGAGCCGGAGGAGCCGGTGGGAGACGCACCGGCCGCGACAGAAAACCCGCCCGCGCCGTGAGTTTTTCGCGCCCTCCGCTGCGTCATGCTGCGAAGGGCGCCCTTTCGGGCGGTGCGCGCTCGCACTAGGCTGGGGCTTCGATACCTTTCTGGAGCCCGGCCGATGCTGACCAACATGCAGACTCGCGATGTCGAGACGCTGATCCACCCCTATACGAACCTCGCCGCCTTCCGCGAGACGGGGCCGCTGATCCTCGATCGCGGCCAGGGCGTGTGGGTGCACGATGTCGACGGCAAGCCTTATCTGGAGGGCATGGCGGGCCTGTGGTGCACGGCGCTCGGCTACGGCAATGAGGAACTGGTGGAAGCGGCGGCGACGCAGATGCGCAAGCTGCCCTTCACCCACATCTTCGGCGGCAAGAGCCACGACCCGGCGATCGAGCTGGCGGAAAAGCTGAAGGAGATGGCCCCGGTGCCGATCTCCAAGGTGTTCTTCACCAATTCGGGCTCGGAAGCCAACGACACCCAGATGAAGCTCGTCTGGTACATGAACAATGCGCTGGGCCGGCCGCAGAAGAAGAAGATCATCTCCCGCATGCGGGCCTATCACGGCGTGACCATCGCCTCGGCCTCGCTCACCGGCCTGCCCGGCAACCACAATGATTTCGACCTGCCGATCGCCGGCGTGCGGCACACCACCTGCCCGCATTATTACCGCCAGGCCGAGGAAGGCGAGAGCGAGGAGGCCTTCGCCACCCGCCTGGCCGCCGAGCTTGAGGCGCTGATCCTGGCCGAAGGGCCGGAGACGGTCGCCGCCTTCATCGCCGAGCCGGTACTGGGCGCCGGCGGCGTGATCGTGCCGCCCAAGACCTATTACCCGAAGATCCAGGACGTGCTGACCAAGTACGATATCTTCTTCATCGGCGACGAGGTCATCACCGGCTTCGGCCGGCTCGGCACCGCCTTTGGCTGCGAAGCCATGGAGATGAAGCCCAACTCCATCTCCATCGCCAAGGCGCTGTCCTCGGCCTACCAGCCGATCGGCGGCGTCATGATCCCCGAAGACATGTACCAGGCGATGGTCGATGAGAGCCGCAAGCTCGGCAGCTTCGGCCATGGCTACACCTATTCCGGCCACCCGGTGGCCGCCGCCGTGGCGCTGAAGACGCTGGAAATCTACGAGCGCGAGAGCATCTTCGAGCGGGTGCGGGCGAAGATCCCGCAATTCGTCGCCCGTCGCGCGGCGCTGGAAGATCACCCGCTGGTGGGCGAGGCGCGCGGCGCCGGCATGGTCGCCGCCATCGAACTGGTCGCCGACAAGAAGACCAAGCACCAGTTCGACCCGAAGCTCGGCATGGCCGCCAAATGCGTCGCCTTCGCGCAGGCCGAGGGTCTGATCGTGCGCAACGTGTTCGGCGATGCCGTCACCATCTGCCCGCCGCTGGTCATCTCGCCGGCCGAGATCGACGAGCTGTTCGACCGCCTCACCCGCGCGCTCGACAAGACCCTCGACTGGGCGGTGAGCCAGAAGCTGCTCGCGGCCTGAGTCCGGTCAACCTCATCCCGGATGGCCGCACGGCCGTTCGGGATGAGGTCTCGGGAGCATCCCGGCACAAACAAAAAGGGGCGCTGCCGCGGCAGCGCCCCTTTCAATTCAGGATGAGCGAAGGCTCAGAGCACCACCACCTCGGTGCCCGAGGGCACGCGGGTGTAGAGGTCGATCACGTCCTCGTTCAGCATGCGGATGCAGCCGGAGGAAATCGCCTGCCCGATATATTCCGGCTGGTTGGTGCCGTGAATGCGGAACAGCGTGTCCTTGTTGCCCTGGTAGAGATACAGCGCGCGCGCCCCCATCGGGTTGTGCGGGCCGGGGCCGACGAAGTTCGGGATGCCGGCAAGACGCTGCTTGATCTCCGGGGTCGGGGTCCAGGTCGGCCATTCGGCCTTGCGGCCGATCTTGGCTTCACCCTTGAACGCCAGCCCCTCTTCGCCGACCGTCACGCCGTAGCGGATGGCCTTGCCGTCGGCCTGGACCAGATAAAGATACTTCTTGTCGGTATCGACAACGATGGTGCCCGGCTTTTCGCTGCCCGCGTAATCGACGATCGACCGCTGGTAGATATCCGGCGGCAGGACCTTCTGATAAGGCGCATTGGCGAGCAATTGCTTGTCGCGCGGCGTCAACGACGCCGTCGGCGCCGGTTGACGCTCCACAGAGCTGCACGCACCCAAGAGGAGCGCCAACAGGACAGCTCCCGCCCCGCGCATAATCATTTCGCAATGCTCCGAATCAGTTTGCACGCATGAAGCGTGCGGCTTCACCCTTGACTGTCGATTAACCGAACTTGGTTCCGCCTTGAAGGGGCCACATGAGTGGCGAGCGAAGGCGGTTCGGAAATGTTGCTCAAAAAGCTCACTTCTGGTGGAAGAACTCCAAAAAGCCGGTTTAGACCCCTCCCTAACGTCAAGAGCCTTACCGCGGACCTCGACTCTGCATATTTTTGACGCAGTCGACGGCCATTTCGTCGGCATCCACCCGGCGAACGGGTGGTCCACATGGAGGAAGTCATGTCTACCGAAGACAAGCCGGCCCCCCAAGGCCGGCCGAGCGACCGCTGGGACCGCTCGGAACAGAGTGCTCATTGGCGTGAGATCGGCATCTCCGCGGTTGCCGCCGCTGCGCGTTATGCCTCCGACAAGAAAACGGTATCCGATGCCCCCGCGATGGGTGCGGCGCGGACCGATGGCGCGGAAGCGAAGATCGTAACGCTTCGCGACGTCGAATATTTCGCGGCCTGATTGCCACCGGCCGAACAGCCGGGACGAGCTCGTCCGCCCCTCCCCCCGAACATCCTCCGACATCACGCCCGTTGGCCGTGCGCCTTCGGGCGACCCGACGTCGCGACGCTGTTATAGGGATGCGTGAAATCCTGCTGCGGCCTTCCGCCATGCCGGAAGGCCGCAGCAGTTGCCATCACGTCCGGGGAGTGCCGAATGATCACCGCCTATTGCATCCGCAACGGGGCGCTGCAGGGGTTTGACGTCCCTGCGGAAGGCCCCGTGCCGCCAGACGCCCTCTGGATCGACATGCTCCGTCCGGCCAGCGGCGAGGACGCGCTGGTCGAGGCCGCGCTCGGCATCGGCGTGCCGACCCAGGCGGAAATGGTCGAGATCGAGCCGTCGAGCCGGCTGCGGATCGAGAACGGCGCGATCTACCTGACCGGCAGTCTGGTCTGCCGCGCCGACGAGGAGCGCCCGATCCTCTCGGCCGTCTCCTTCATCCTCGTCAACCATCGGCTGGTGACGCTGCGCTATGATGAGCCCAAGCCCTTCCGTCTGGTGATGGCGCGGCTGACCCATGGCTGCTCGGCGACGCTGACCGGCGAGCAGCTCCTGATGGAACTGCTCGATGCCATCGTCGACCGCGCGGCCGATATCATCGAGCATCTGAGCGAGCAGATCGAGGCGCTGTCCGAACGCATCTTCGATCGCGAGGCGCGCACCGACCAGAACCAGCGTTACCGGGCGCTGCTCAACATGATCGCCCGCAAGGCCGACCTCGGCTCCAAGGTGCGCGAGAGCCTCGTCAGCATGGCCCGCATCTTCACCTTCCTCGCCGCCGAGGGCGAGACGAAGGCGCTGTCCAAGGACCAGAAGGCGGCGCTCAAGAGCCTTCAGCGCGATGCCACCTCGCTCACCGACCATGTGAGCTATCTCGGCGACAAGATCACCTTCCTGCTCGACGCCACGCTCGGCCTCGTCAGCATCGAACAGAACAACATCATCAAGATTTTCGCGGTGCTCTCGGTGGTGCTGATGCCGCCGACGCTGATCGCCTCGATCTACGGGATGAATTTCGAGCACATGCCCGAACTGGCCCTGACATGGGGCTACCCGTTGGCATTGATCGCCATGCTGGTCGCGGCGATCGTGCCCTACTGGATCTTCAAGTGGCGCCGATGGCTGTAAGCGGCGCCCGCGGCCGGCTCACACGTGCTGGCCGCCATTGATGTGGATCTCGGCCCCGTTGAGATAGGACGAGGTCTCCGTGCACAGCACATAGATGATCTTGGCCACCTCGTCGGGCGTGCCGAGCCGCTGCATCGGGATCTGCTCGACGATCTTCTCCGTGCCGGGCGAGAGGATCGAGGTGTCGATCTCGCCGGGCGCGATGGCGTTGACCCGCACGCCGAGCGGGCCGAAATCGGCCGCCATCTCGCGCGTCAGCCCGGCCAGCGCCGCCTTGGAGGTGGCATAGGCCGCGCCGGCGAAGGGGTGCACCCGCGAGCCGGCGATCGAGGTGACGTTGACCACCGCGCCATGGGTGCGCTTCAGCTCCTCCAGCAGGCCGCGCGCCAGCAGGATGGGGGCGAAGAAATTCACCTGGAAGACCTTGTGCCAGGCCTCCTGCGGCGTGTTGAGCGTGCTCAGCCGCGAACCGCCCGCGCCCTTGGGCGAGATACCGGCATTGTTGACGAGGGCGTGCAGCTCGCCATTCTCCAGCCGGCTCTTGATCTCGTCGACCGCGCGCAGCGTGTCCTCGGGATTGGAGAGGTCGACCTGGATATGGTCCTCCGGCCCCATCTCCCACGGACAATTCTCCGGGAAGGCATGGCGCGAGCAGGTGATGACCCGCCAGCCGGCGGCGGAGAACCGCTTGACGGTGGCATGGCCGATCCCGCGCGAGGCGCCGGTGAGCAGCAAGGTACGGCGAGGCTGATTGGAACCCTTGATCATGGGGCAGTCTTAGCTCAGCTCGGGAGGGGTGTCAGGGAGAAAGACGGGGCAGGGAGAAGACGGGTCAGGGATAAAGCCGGGTCTTGGTCCAGCCATCCGCCTCGGGGGTGGCGCGGGCGAACACGATGCGGTCATGCAGGCGGAACGGCCGGTCGTGCCAGAACTCGATCTGCACCGGGCGAATGCGATAGCCGTTCCAGTGCGGCGGGCGCGGCACGGTGCCGAGCGCGTGCTTGGCGGTGAGCTTGGCCACCGCTCCCTCCAGCGCGAAACGCCCTTCGAGCGGGCTCGACTGCTGGCTC
This sequence comes from Ancylobacter radicis, assembly GCF_018449475.1. Taxonomy (GTDB): domain Bacteria; phylum Pseudomonadota; class Alphaproteobacteria; order Rhizobiales; family Xanthobacteraceae; genus Ancylobacter; species Ancylobacter radicis. The sequence goes on from NZ_JAHCQH010000015.1 coordinate 593,504, forward strand.
GCCCAGGCGCCGATCTGCGACAGGCGGGGGCGGCTGGCGAAATAGGCGTCCGCCTCGGCCACGCTCACCATCTCCACCGGGCCGCGTACCCGGATCTGCCGGCGCAGCGACTTCCAGTGGAACACCACCGCCGCCTTGCACATGGCGGCGAGTTCGCGGCCCTTGGCGCTGTTGGAATTGGTGAAGAACACGAAGCCGCGCTCGTCGCGGGCGTTCAGCAGCACCATGCGCACATCCGGCAGCCCGTCGGCGTCGACGGTGGCCAGCGCCATGGCGTTGGGATCGTTCGGTTCGCTCGCGCGGGCTTCCGTGAACCAGTCCTCGAAAAGCTGGAAAGGCTCGGCGGCCAGCGTGAAATCACCGGATGTTAACTCTTCAGGCGCTTCCATAAGGGCAGTCTCGACGATTGGACCCGAGGGCCCGGCGATGTTCCTAAGGCGGCGACAGATGGCGTCATCTGCGATGATGCTCATCTCGGCTCCATATACGCGCGCAGCGGCGCTTCGCACAGCGCGTTGCACGCTGACCTTCGTCGCGGTCGGCGCGGTGCTGGGCGGCTGCTCGGGCACCGCCGCGCTCGATCCGATGGCGACCGGCTCGATCAGTGCCCACCCCGTGGCCTATGCCTCCGAGCCCGTGCCGAAAGGCGTGGCGCCGGAGGATTGGGTGGCGGCGCGCAAGGCGCTGGCCGAGGCGCTGGTCGACAAGGAGGCGGCGCCGAGCGTGCCGTGGGAGAATTATCCCGGCGCCACCCGCGGCACCGTGACGCCGCTCGGCCCGACCGCCGATGCCGGCGGCAGCGGCCAGTGCCGCGAATTCCTCATGAGCTTCGTCAAGCAGAGCGGCGAGGAATGGCTCCAGGGCGAGGCCTGCCGGACCAAGGCGGGCTGGAAGGTCGATCAGGCCCGGCTGCTCGAACGCAGCTGAGGCCGCAGCCGCCTCGCCAAGCTTCCCGCCAGCTTCGCGCCGCAGGCTCCCGCAGAAGGTTTTCCGCGAAGCCGGCTTGCCGGCCCGGTGGCCGTTGCATTGGCGCAACACGCCTCCTACATGTCGGACAGCCGGAACCGCCGGACGAGACCATCATCCATGCGCGATCCCTACGATATTCTCGGCGTTGCCCGCAGCGCCGACCCCGCCGAAATCAAGCGCGCCTACCGGCGCCTTGCCAAGAAACTGCACCCGGACGCCAACAAGGACGATCCGAAGGCGCAGGACCGTTTCGCCGAGCTCAACTCGGCCCATGAAATCCTGTCCGACCCCGACAAGCGCGGTAAGTTCGACCGCGGCGAGATCGACGCCGAAGGCAAGCCGAAAGGCTTCGAGGGCTTTCCGGGCGGCGGCTTCGGCCGGGGCGGCTTCCAGCGCGGCCCGGGCGGGGGCGAGACGATTTTCGAGAGCTTCTCCTACGGTCCCGAGGGCGCCCGCCGCTCCGGCCATGGCCCCCATGACGCCGGCGGCTTCGACGACGTGCTGTCCGACATATTGGGCGGCCTCGGCGGCGGACGCGGGCGGGCACGCGGCCGCGCCGAGACCCCGCGCGGCAACGATATCGACATCACCGTGCCGGTGCCGCTGGAGACCGTGGTCGAGGGCGGGCCGGTCAAGGTGCGCCTGCCCAATGGCCGCGTCGTGGAGGTGAAGATCCCCGCGCGCGTTGCCGAAGGGCACCGGATGCGCATGAAGGGCCAGGGCGAGCCCAGCGCCTTTGGCGGCACGCCGGGCGACGCCTATCTCGTCGTCGCCTATGCGCCGCACCGCGTGTTCAGGATCGAGGGGACGGATCTGCGGGCCGATGTGGCGCTGCCGCTCGCCCAGGCCGTGCTCGGCGGCAAGCTGCGCGTGCCGACCCTGGGCGGCGAGGTGGAACTGTCCGTTCCGGCCTGGACCGATTCGGGCCGCACCTTCCGCCTGCGCGGCAAGGGCCTGCCCAAGGCCGAGGGCGGCGAGGGCGACCTGCTCGCCACCGTCCGCATCGCCCTGCCGGAGGAGCGCGACGCCGAGCTTGAGGCGCTGATGCGCAAGCACGCCGGAGCCTGACGCAGCGGATTACAGGATTGAGCCTGACGGCGCGCCGGATCCGCCGGGTGCGGAATCGCCCGTCGAAGCCCCCATCCCGGATTGCCACCATGGCCGGGGACGTGTCTGACTGTAACCGCTCGCTTGAGCGGCTCCTGCCGCTGTGCGATAGGAACCCTTCGCCACTGCACAGTGGGCAGAGAGTACGGAGCACGGCGTGACGGGCATGGCATCGGTTGGTTTGATGAACGGTAAGCGCGGCCTCATTATGGGGGTTGCCAATAACCGTTCCATCGCATGGGGCATTGCCAAGGCCGTCCATGCTCAGGGCGCGAAGCTCGCCTTCACCTATCAGGGCGAGCCGCTGAGGAAGCGCGTGGAGCCGCTGGCGAACGAACTCGACGCCGCCGTCGTCGGTCACTGCGACGTCACCGACCCCGCCACCATCGATGCCGTCTTCGCCGAGACCGAGCGCCAGCTCGGCGGGCTCGACTTCCTCGTTCATGCCATCGCCTTCTCCGACAAGAGCGAGCTGGACGGGCGCTATGTCGACACCACCGCGGACAATTTCAGCAAGACCATGCTGATCTCCTGCTACAGCTTCACCGCCGTCGCCCAGCGCGCCGAGAAGCTGATGACCAATGGCGGCTCGATGCTGACGCTGACCTATTACGGCGCCGAGAAGTGGATGCCGCATTACAATGTGATGGGCGTCGCCAAGGCGGCGCTGGAGTCGAGCGTGCGCTACCTCGCCGCCGATCTCGGCCCCAAGAACATTCGCGTGAACGCCATCTCCGCCGGCCCGATCAAGACTCTCGCGGCCTCCGGCATCGGCGATTTCCGCTATATCCTGAAGTGGAACGAGCTGAACGCGCCGCTGCGCCGTACCGTGACCATCGACGAGGTGGGCGATACCGGCATGTACCTGCTGTCCGATCTCGGGCGCGGCGTCACCGGCGAGATTCACCACGTCGATGCGGGCTATCATGTGGTCGGCATGAAGAATCCCGAGGCGCCGGACCTGACGCTGGATCGCGACTGATCCCGCGCCCCGACGGCCCCCTCCGGCACAGGAGACAGCGATGACCAAGGCTCGGCTCGGAACAGGCGCAACCCGGAACCCGATGAGCGCCGCGACGGCGCGGCGACGCGTGGCACGCGCGGCGGTGCTGGCCCTTCTCGGCGGTGGGATTTTCGCAGGCGGATTTTCCGTGGGTGTGGCGCAGGCCGCCTCCTCCATCACCGTCCAGCCGGGCCCGCCCGGCCCGCAGGACCGGGGCGTGCCGCCGACCTTCGAGGAATATCCGCTGCTGCCGCGCATTTTCGGGCCGGGCGGGGCGATCTTCCCCGGCTATGTCGCGCCGATCGACCAGAACGGCGATACCCGCGTCTCCCTGCTCACCGGCAGCGGCGGGCGGATGGTGTTCGCCGCCGGTACCGCCGACACGCGCTGCCAGACCGAACAGGCGCCGATCATCACCATTCTCGATGCGCCCGCCGGCGTGAAGCTCTCCACCGACTATGGCAATTTCACCGTGGATGCGGTGCAGGCCGGCACCTCCTACTGCCTCGGCCGCGTCATCCAGGGCACGCGGGTCTTCGTCAGCGGCCGGCTGCCACGCGGCGGCGCCACCGCCACGCTGCGCGTCGCCTATCCCCATGCCGGGCGAAACGGGCGCACCTACACCCAAACCGTGACACTGCCCGCCCGATGAGCCGCTGCCGCATCTTTCTGGTCCGTCATGGCGAGACCGACTGGAACCTCGCCGGCCGCCTTCAGGGCCATCACGACATTCCGCTGAACGATCTCGGCCGCGAACAGGCGGCCAAGACCGCCCGCGTGGTCGACCGCCTCGCCGGCGGCGCGGCGACTCTCGATTATGTGGCGAGCCCGCTCGGGCGGACGTCCCAGACCATGGCGATCCTGCGCGCCGAGCTGGGCCTGCCGCCGGACGAATTCCGCCGCGACGCGCGGCTGAAGGAAATCGGCTTCGGCCGCTGGGAAGGCTTCAGCTGGACCGAGCTGCGCCGGCGCGATCCCGCCAGCGTCGCCGTGCGCAAGACTGATCCGTGGAATTTCGTGCCGCCGGGCGGCGAGAGCTATGCCATGCTGACCGAGCGCGTCATGGGGGCGATCAACGAGATCACCGCCGACAGCGTGGTCGTGACCCATGGCGGCGTGGTCCGTGCCATGTTGCATGTCCTCGCCGGCATGCCGCCGGAGCAGGCGGTGGACCTGCCGGTGCGCCAGGGCGCGGTCTACATGGTCGAGAACGGCGCTTTCGAACTCGCCGTCGCCTGACGGCACCACCCGGCAAAGGGAGCCCCCCATGGGCGTCACGCTGATCACCGCCTCGGAGGCCTCCAATCCCCGCCCGATCTGGTGCGTCACGCCGCAGAACTGGCGCGAGGTGGCGGGCGGCCTGCCGGCGCCGGCGCTCTCCTTCGCCGAGGCCACCGGCTTCAAGGCGGAACCGGGCGCACTGCTGGTCCTGCCCTCGGCCGATGGCGCCATTGCCGGCGTGCTGTTCGGCTGCGCGGAGCCCCCGCGCGACCCGCTCTCCTTCGGCAAGCTCGCCACCACCCTGCCCGCGGGCGATTACCTTCTGGAGCGCGCCCCGGCCGATCCACGCCTTGCCACGCTCGGCCTGCTGCTCGGCGCCTACCGCTTCACCCGCTACCGGGCGCGCTCCCGCGCGGCGATCCGGCTGGTCGTGCCCGAGGGCGTCGACAAGGCGGCGGTGGAGCGCACGGCCGAGGCGGTGACGCTCGCCCGCGATCTCGTCAACACGCCGGCCAACGACCTCGGCCCGGCCGAGATCGAGGCGGCGGTGCGCACCCTAGCGGCCCGCTTCGGCGGCGGCGTGCGGGTGACGACGGGCGACGATCTGCTGGCCGCCAACTTCCCCCTCATCCACGCCGTCGGCCGCGCCAGCCCGCGCGCGCCGCGCCTCATCGATTTGAGCTGGGGCGAGCCGGACGCGCCCAAGGTCACGCTGGTCGGCAAGGGCGTCGCCTTCGACACGGGCGGGCTCGACATCAAGCCGGCGAGCGGCATGCTGCTGATGAAGAAGGACATGGGCGGCGCGGCGAGCGCCATCGGCCTTGCCCAGATGATCATGGCCCGCAAGCTGCCGGTCCGCCTGCGCCTCATCGTGCCGGCGGTGGAGAACGCGGTAGGCGGCGCCGCCTTCCGGCCCGGCGACATCCTGGCCTCGCGCAAGGGGCTCTCGGTCGAGATCGGCAATACCGACGCCGAAGGCCGGCTGATCCTCGCCGATGCGCTGTCGCTGGCGGATGAGGAGGCGCCCGAGCTGCTGATCGACTTCGCCACCCTCACCGGCGCCGCCCGCGTCGCGCTCGGCCCGCAATTGCCGCCGGCCTACACACCGGACGACACGCTCGCCGCCGACCTTGCCCGCCATGCCCTTGCGGAAGCCGATCCGCTCTGGCGGATGCCGCTCTGGCAGCCCTATGCGTCGATGCTCGACAGCCCGATCGCCGATCTCAACAACGCGCCGAGCGGCGGCTTTGCCGGCTCCATCACCGCCGCGCTGTTCCTCCAGCGTTTCGTCGAGCGGGCCGGGGCCTGGCTGCATCTCGACATCTACGCCTGGAACCCGTCGAACCGGCCGGGCCGCCCGGAAGGCGGCGAAGCGCAGACCATCCGCGCCCTCGACGCCCTGCTGACGGAGCGTTACGCCCGTTAACCCATTGTTGGATCAATGGGCGCCATGGTACGAACAATCCGCAGCCGTAACGATTTGCGGCAGGGATCAGCGGAGTGCGCACCATGGCGGTCGAGATGCGCCCATCGCAGGCGCTGCGCCTTCTGCATGAGCTGTCGCTCGCGCAGGTGCGCGACGATGCGCCCGATCTCAGCCCGCGCCAGCTCGCCATCCTGCTCTGCGTCTATCTGGAAGCCCCGCCGCACACCGTGCGCGGCCTCGCCGCCCGGCTCGGCGTGACCAAGCCGGTCATCACCCGCGCGCTCGACACGATGGGCGCGCTCGGCCTCGTCTCGCGCCGGCGCGACGAGGCGGACAAGCGCAACGTCATCATCCAGCGCACCGTCGACGGCGCGCTCTATCTGGAAAAGCTCGGCGATCTCGTGGTCGCCGTGGCCCGCCATCTGCGCTGAGAAATGCGAGCACGCCCGTGACCGATCGCGACCCGCGCCTCACCCCCGCCCGCCCGGACCTCGCCGCCGCCAGCCTGCGCGGCCTGGTCGAGGCCCCGCTCTATGTGGAGGGCACGGTGTACCGGGTGGTCCACGCCACCGCGCCGATGCGCAGCGAGCCCTCGCCCGAGGCGCCGCTGACCACCGAGGCGCTGTTCGGCGAGACGGCGACGATCTTCGAGACGACGATGGAAGGCTGGGCCTGGGGCCAGCTCGACGCGGACGGCTATGTCGGCTGGCTGCCGGCGGAGGCGCTCGGCCCGGTCGGCCCGGCGGCCACCCACAAAATCGCCGCGCTGCGCACCCCGGTCTTTCCCGGCCCCTCCATCAAGCTGCCGCCGAGCGCGCTGCTGTCCTTCGGCAGCCGGGTGAACGTGGTGGAGACACGCGAGCGTTTCGCTGTCACCGCCGAAGGCGGCTTCCTGTTCGCCGGCCATCTGGTGCCGCTGGAGGCCGTGGAGACCGATTTTGTCACCGTGGCCGCGCGTTTTCTCGGCGCCGCCTATCTGTGGGGCGGGCGCTCCAGCCTCGGGCTGGACTGTTCCGGCCTTGTGCAGATCGCGCTCACCGCCTGCGGCATCGCCTGCCCGCGCGACAGCGACATGCAGGAGGCCGCGCTCGGCACGGCGGTTCCGTTCGATGGCGACCTCGCCACGCTCCGGCGCGGCGACCTGCTGTTCTGGCCGGGCCATGTCGGCATGGTCGAGGATCCGGCGACGCTGCTGCACGCCACCGCCTTCAGCCTGTCGGTGATGCGCGAGCCGCTCGCCCCCGCGTTGGCCCGCATTGAAACCGGCGGCACGCCCCTGCGCAGCGTCCGGCGGCTGTAAGCCGCCCGCCCCTGCGCCTCAGAACTCCCCCGCGAAGATATTAAGCCGGCGAAGTATCGCCTTCTCCACTTCCAGCACGAGCATCAGCGCGACGCCGATGGCGATGATCATCACCCCGTCGAGCAGGGCGACCGGGCGCGTCTCGAACACCGCCTGGAGCGGCGGCAGATAGGTGAAGGCCAGCTGGCCCGCCACCACGGCGGCCAGCGCGATCAGCACCGCCCGCGTGCCCAGCGCCCCCTGCCAGGTGATGGAGCGCATGTGCAGGAAGCGCACATTGAACAGATAGAAGATCTCCATCACCACGAGCGTGTTCACCACCAGCGTGCGGGCCATCTCCAGCCCCTGCCCGCGCGACAGCGCGAGATGCAGCACCCCGAACGTCGCCAGCATGAACAGGATGGAGACGAAGGCGACGCGCCACAGCATGAACGGCGTGAGCAGGCTGGCATGGGACGGGCGAGGCGGGCGTTCCATGGTGCCCGGCTCGGTCGGCTCGAAGGCGAGCGCCAGACCCAGCGTGATGCTGAGGATGAGGTTGAGCCAGAGGATCTGCGCCGGCGACATGGGCAGCGTCGCGCCGAGCAGGATGGCGATGATCACGCCCAGCACCTCGCCGCCATTGGTCGGCAGGGTAAAGGCGATCATCTTGCGAATATTGTCGTAGACCGTGCGCCCCTCCCGCACCGCCGCGACGATGGAGGCGAAATTGTCGTCCACCAGCACCACTTCGGCCGCCTGCTTGGCCGCTTCCGTGCCCTTGCGGCCCATGGCGATGCCGACATCGGCCTGCTTGAGAGAGGGCGCGTCATTCACCCCGTCACCGGTCATCGCCACCACATCACCGGTCGATTGCAGCGCCCGCACGATGCGCAGCTTGTTCTCCGGGCTGGTGCGGGCGAACACGGTGGTGGCGTGGGCAAGCGCCACGAGATCGGCATCGGTGGTGGCATCCACCTGCGCGCCGGTCATCACCAGAGGGCTCTCGCCCAGCCCGAGCTGGCGGGCGATCGCCTGCGCGGTGGCGCCATGGTCGCCGGTGATCATCTTGACGCCGATGCCCGCGCTCCGGCATTCGGCAATCGCCGCCACCGCCTCCGCGCGCGGCGGATCGATGAAGCCGACCAGCCCAAGGAAATCGAGCCCGTCGAGAGAGTCCACGGCAAGCCGGGCCGGCGCGCCCTCCGCCAGACGCCGCGCGGCAAAGCCCAGCACGCGCTCGCCCTGCCGGGCGGAGGCGTCGATGGCCGCATTCCAGCCGGCCTCGCCGGCAGCGCCCGCGCACAGCGCCAGCACCGCCTCGGGCGCGCCCTTCACGAAAATCACCGTCTCGCCCGACGGGCCGCGCGCCAGCACCGCCATGAAGCGATAGGCGGCATCGAAGGGGATCGCGTCGAGCCGCTCCCATGCGCCGCGTTCCACGGCGGGCACCATCCCGCCCTTCACCGCCAGGGCGACGAGGGCCGCTTCCATCGGGTCGCCCTCGGCCAGCCAATGGCCGTTCTCGGCCCGTAGATGCGCGTCGTTGCACAGCAGCGCGCAGCGCAGCAGTGCCTCGCTGGCGGTGGCGGGATCGCCCGCCCCCACCCAGTTCAACTCGCCCTCCGGCGCATAGCCGATGCCGGATATCGCAACCTCAGCGGTGCGACCCTCGCCCGCCGGCAGGAACAGCCGGCGCGCGGTCATCTCGTTGCGGGTCAGCGTGCCGGTCTTGTCCGAGCAGATGATCGAGGTCGCCCCCAGCGTCTCCACCGCCGGCAGCAGGCGAATCACCGCATGGCGCCGGGCCATGCGCCGCACGCCGATGGCCAGGGTGATGGTGATCACCGCCGGCAGCCCCTCCGGCACCAGCCCGACGGCAAGCGCCACCACCGCCATCAGCGCCTCGCTCCAGCCATAGCCGCGCACCAGCACCGCGAACAGGAACAGCGCCGCGCCGCCGATCAGCACCACCCAGGTGAACGACCGGGCGAAGGCGTTGATCTGGCGCAGCAGCGGCGTCACCATCGGCTCGACATCGGCCATCAGCGTGCCGATGCGGCCGATCTGCGTGCGCGGGCCGGTGGCGACCACGATGCCGGTGCCCTGCCCGGCGGCGACCGTGGTGCCGGAAAACGCCATGGAATGCCGGTCGCCCAGCGGCGCCTCGGGAGCGGCGGGGTCGGACCGCTTGGCGGCGGTGACGGATTCGCCGGTCAGCATCGCCTCGTCGATCAGCATGCCCCGCGCCAGACTGAGCCGCGTATCGGCCGGCACGCGGTCACCCGCCTCCAGCAGCACCCGATCGCCGGGCACCAGTTCATGGGCGGCGACGCTGAGCCGCTGGCTGCCGCGGATGATGCTGGCCTGCGGCGCGATCATGTTGCGGATGGCGCGCAGCGACTGTTCGGCCCGGCCCTCCTGCACGAAGCCGACCACCGCATTGACCAGCACCACCGCGATGATGACGCCGGCATCGACATGATGGCCGAGGATCAGCGCGGCCAGCGCGCCGGCCAGCAGGAAATAGATCAGCGCATTGTTGAACTGGGCGAGAAAGCGCAGCAGCGGCGAGCGGCCGGGCGGCTCGGGCAGCGCGTTGGGACCGTGGGCGGCAAGGCGCCGGAGCGCCTCCTGCGGGCTCAGCCCGCCCAGTGGCGCCTCAAGAAGCCGCGCCACCTCCTCATGCGGCAGCGCGTGCCAGGGGTCCTCCATGGCGGAGCGGGCCGGCGCGGCGTCGAAAGGGGAGAGCGGAGCAGGCGGTTGGGTCATCGCGGCGACAGGCCCTTCATCTGGGGGGAAGGAAACGCTAGCGACGCCGGCCCGCCTGACAACCGGACATTCCCGGATGGCCGATCGGAAAGCCAAGCAGGACGGGAACATCGGGCGGCCGGGACAAAAGGAAAGGCCGGCCATCCGGCCGGCCTCCCGAGAGTATCGATGAAAGGAGTGTCGATGAAAGGCCGGCCTTCCGGCCGGCCCGTCACGGTCAGATTTCCTCGTCGCCGCCGAACCAGCCGCCGCCATCGAACCAGCCGCCTTCATCGGAGGCGTTGATGTCGTCGGCGCCGGCATCGGCGGCATTATCCGCCGGGGCGTCGGCCGCCGGGTCTTCCGCCGGTGCCTCGGCGGCTTTCGCCTCGCCGCCGGAGAGCATGCTGGAAATGGCGCTGCCCAGAAGCACGCCACCGGCGACACCCATCGCGGTCTGCGCGGCACCCGCAAGGAAGCCGCCACCACCCCCGCCGAAGCCGGGCCGGCCGAGCCCGCCGGGCTGGCCCTGCGGGTTCATCCCGGGAGCATTCATGCCCTGTGCGCTCATGCCGGGAGCGTTACCCGGCTGGGGGCTGCCGCCCCAGGCCGGCGACGCCGCCCCGGCCGCCGCGCCCGCCCCCGACCCGAAGGCGGGATTGGCCGCGCGCGGCATGGAGGGGACGGAGCCGCGCCGGGGCGCCGGCTGGCTGGAGCCGAACAGCGAGCCGAACAACCCGCCGGACGCGGCCGGACGCGACTCATTGGCCTGACGCTCCGCCTCACTGGCCTGACGCTCCAGCTCCTCGATGCGGGCCTGCGCCTGCTGCAGCGCATAGTCCTGCATGACGATGGTCTGCGCCATCAGATAAGGCGCAGCCGGCTGGCGGGCGATCCGCTGGCCGATATAACCCTCGGCCTGGCCGTCGCGCGGGGGCGCGCGGCGTTCCGCTTCCGCGAGCTTTTCGAAAAGCCCGTCAATGGCTTGGCGATCCTGGTCGTTCATCGCGCGATCTCCCTTCGTGACCCCGTCACTCCCGCTCGCCGGTCAGGTTGAGCAGAAGCTGGAAGATGTTCACGAAGTTCAGATAGAGCGACAGGGCGCCAAACACAGCCAGCTTCTGCTGCGATTCAGCATCGAAATTGTCCGCGTACTGTTCCTTGATGCTCTGCGTATCCCAGGCCGTCAGGCCGACGAACACAAGAATACCGACCACGGACACGATGAATTGCAGCATCGACGAGCCGAGGAAGATGTTCACGACGCTCGCAATGACCACGCCGATCAGACCCATGATCAGGAACGAGCCGAACTTCGACAGGTCACGCTTGGTGGTATAGCCATAAAGACTGGTCGCACCGAACATGGTTGCGGCGATGAAGAAGGTGCGCGCGATCGACGTGCCGGTGAACACCAGGAAGATCGAGGCCATCGACAGGCCCATCACCGCGCAGAACGCCCAGAACATCATCTGCGCCGTACCGGCCGACATGGCCTGGATGCGGAACGAGAAGAACAGAACGAAGGCCAGCGGCGCCAGCATCACCACCCATTTCAGCGGGGTGGAAAAGATCGGCACATAAAGCGCCGGCGTGGTGCCGACGATGAAGGCGACGGCACCGGTGATGACGAGGCCGAGCGCCATGTAGTTGTAAACGCGCAGCATATGCTTGCGCAGGCCCTCGTCGAAAACGGCCTGGTCGACGCCACGGGCGCCGGTCTGCCACTGATAGCCGAAGTTCGGCGTGTTCATTTCCATCTCCTGTTGAGGAAATCGACCCTTGCGGATCAGTAGAGCGAGCGCGCCAGAGAGGCGGCCGCCCGATCGAGTTCGCGGGTCTGTCCCTGGGCGACCAGGGCGTAGGCGACCTCACCGACCTGCCAATAGGCGGCGCTGAGGTCCTCCCGCGGAACGGTGGTGGCCGGCACCACATCAAAGCTGCCCGGCCGGACGGCGAACAGCGAGACGGCGCCGAAATCCTTTGTTTTAACAGATACTTCCACACTCGGCCCGAAGGCCGAGGGGAAGACCTGCACATCCGCCACCTGCCACTCCTGCGGCAGGTTCGGCATGATGATGGCGGTGGCCGAGCGGATCTCGGCCGGGTCATAGGCGGTCGCGCCCGGTTGCGAGCTCATGCCGGCGCGCAGGGCGCTGGTGCGATGGGCCCGCACCGCCTCTTCCAGATAGGCCGGCGGAAGATCGGAGGCCACGACCCGGCTGACGCCGAGCGGTCCGAACTGAGCATGGGCCAGCCAGCCCGCACCGACCAGCAGCGCCACGGACGCGGCGATCCGCACAAGGCGCAGCCAGCTCTGGCGCGACAAAGCGTTCTCCAGCCGGCGGGCCGCCTCGGTGGTGGCCAGACGCGCCCCCGCGCCAACCGCCAAGCGCGGCGTATCGGCCAGCGCCAGACGCAACTCGTCGCGAATCCGCAAATCCGCCATCACCCGCGAGGCCTCGATCGGGTTGGCGCTGAGATAGGCCTCGACATCGATCCGGCGGGCCACCGCCAGCTCGTCATCGACATAGGCCTGAAGGTCCGTATCGGAGACCGGATCAAGGGGACGGCTCATCCGCTCCTCCAACAAGACGCAAATGGGTGGGGCGCACGGCCGTCCCGTCCTCGATCGCCCGCAACGCGGCGCGGGCGCGGGAGAGACGGGACATCAACGTGCCCTGGGGAATACCAAGCGCAGCCGCGGCCTCGGCGTAACCGAGGCCTTCAATGGCCACGAGATGCAGCGCGGCGCGCTGCTCCTGCGGCAAGTGCATGAAGGCCTCGCGCACCTGAGCGAGACGCACATGATGCTCCTGCCCCGGCTCACCTGCCGGCTCGGCCAGCTCCATCGCCCGGCGCTCACGCACGCCCTCGGCGCTGCGGGCCCGGCGGCGGTCGATGAAGGCGTTGTGCAGGATCGACAGCAGCCAGCCGCGCAGCCCCTTGCCGGGCGCACCACGCTCCGGGGAGAAGGTGCCACGCCGCTCATAGGCCCGCACCAGCGCGTCATGGACCAGGTCCTCCGCATCGGCGTCGTCGCGGGTCAGCGAGCGCGCATAGCGCCGCATCACCCCGAGCTGGGCCGGTACGTCGAACGTGGTTTCGTCGCGCTTCATAACTCGTATACGGAGCCCCGCGCTCCCCTATTCCCGGTATTGCGCAGTTTATTTCATGCCGCTGCGACAGGGAACGCGGCCGCCTCTGCGCCGTTCTCTCACGGATGAATATGAGCAGGATACCATGGCCGAGAAAAACCGCGACAACGCCGCCCGCAGCGCCTCCGACGCTCCGCCCGCCGTCGCCCACGGATCGCCGACCCTGACCGCGGTCACGGTCGACGCCAGCAACAGCCAGATGCGCGAGGAAGACGGCTTTGTCGGCGACCGCGCCCGACGCGCGGCATTCTTCCAAAGCCTTGATCGCTGGCGGGAAATTGCCGGCGACGCGGCACCGCTGGGCGAGACGGCGACCGCCGACATCTCCAAGCGGCAGATCGACGACGTGCTGATGGAGGGCGATCCGGTCGAACAGGCGGTGATCCTGAGCGCGGTTGAGGAATATGCGGGCGAGCTTGCCACCGTTGTGCGCCGGTTGCTGCGCACCAAGGAGTGGCGCGGCACCGAGCGCATCGCTATTGGTGGCGGGCTGAAGGCCGGGCGTTTCGCGGAGATCGCCATTGCCCGCGCCGAGTTGATTGCCCGTTCTCACGACACGGAAATCGAGCTGCGGCCCATTCGCCATCACCCGGACGAGGCGGGGCTCATTGGAGCGGTTCATCTGGCGCCGAGCTGGATGTTTGCCAATTTCGGCGAGATTCTCGCGGTGGATATTGGCGGCACCAATATTCGCGCCGGTATCGTGCGCTTGAACCTTGATAAGGCAGAGGATTTGTCGAAAGCGAAGGTGCGTACCAGCCAGATCTGGCGCCATGGGGACGAGGATCCCAAGCGGGACATGGCGATCGAGCGGCTTGCCAAGATGCTGAAAGATCTGGTGGGCGAAGCTGAAGAAGAAAAGTTGTCGCTTGCGCCCTTCATCGGCGTGGGCTGCCCCGGCGTTATCCAGCCGGACGGCTCGATTGCCGCCGGCGCGCAGAACCTGCCAGGCAATTGGGAGAGCTCGCGCTTCAATCTGCCAGCCGCTCTCTGGCAGGCGATACCGGAGATCGGCGGGCGCGAGACCACGGTGGTGGTCCATAATGATGCTGTTGTTCAAGGGCTTAGCGAGGTGCCGCTGATGCAGGATGTGACGCATTGGGGCGTGCTGACGATCGGCACCGGGCTCGGCAATGCCCGTTTCACCACTCGCGCCCGGCCGAACGACGAACGGAAAGCCGTGCGCCGGAAGAACGGGGCTGGCGGCGATTAATTGAATTCCGGAGCGTCAGACATGGCCCTCGCTGCGCTCTCCAGCCTCCCGCTCCTGCCGCGCAAGATCTTCATATTCCTCGCGAATCCGTTCCAGGGCGGTATCGTCAAGCTCCTCAAGATCGAGGAGGATCCGGCGGGCCTTGTCGTTGCGGGCGATGAGTTCGTCGATCTTGATGTGCAGGGCGGCGGTGTCGCGGTTCTGGCTGTTCTGAATGACGAACACCATCAGGAAAGTGATGATGGTCGTCGATGTATTGATCACCAGCTGCCAAGTATCGCCGAAGCCGAAGATCGGGCCGCTGGCGCCCCAGATGGCGATCAGACCCAGCGCGCCGGCGAAGATGACGGGCTTGCCCGTCTGCAATGAAACCCATTGCGCGAAACGGGTGAAGAGCGAGCGGCGCGGGGCGCCGGAGCGGGGCGTACGCGACATGGCCTTCCTCAGCTTTTGCCGCTGACAACGTCCTTCCGCCCCGGTCGTTCCTGCCGCCTTGCCCCCATCCCGATTCAGATCATCGGCGCGCCGCCGGTGACGGCGATGGTGGCCCCGGAGACATAGCTCGACAGCGGATCGGCCAGCATCACATAGGCGGTGGCGAGTTCCGCTGGCTGGCCCGGCCGCTTCATCGGCACCTGCTCGCCGAAATGCGTCACCTTTTCCGGCGGCATGGTGGAGGGAATGAGCGGCGTCCAGATCGGGCCGGGCGCCACGGCGTTGACGCGGATATTGCGCGGCGCCAGCATCTGGGCGAGGCCGGCGGTGAAGTTCTGGATCGCGCCCTTGGTGGTGGCATAGGCCAGCAGGTTCGGGCTCGGCTTGTCGGAATTGATCGAGGCGGTGTTGATGATGCTCCCGCCCTCGCCCATGTGCGGCACCGCCGCCTTGCAGATATAGAACATGGCGTGGATGTTGACGCGGAAGGTCAGATCCCACTCCTCGTCGGAAATATCCTCGATCTTCTCGAAACTTGCCTGATGCGCGGCATTGTTGACGAGAATGTCGACCCCGCCCAGTTCGCGCCGGGCAGCCTCGACGAGGTCGCGGCACTGCTGCGCGTGCTGGATGTCGCCGGGCATGAGCACGGCGCGCTGCCCGGCCTCCTCGACCAGGCGCTGCGTCTCGGCGGCATCATCGCCTTCATTGAGATAGGAGATCAGCAGGTCCGCCCCCTCGCGGGCATAGGCCAGAGCCACGGCCCGGCCGATGCCGCTGTCGCCGCCGGTGATGAGCGCGCGCTTGCCCTTGAGCCGCCCCGAGCCCTTGTAGCTCGCCTCGCCATGATCCGGGCGAGGCTGCATTCCGGCGGTCATGCCGGGCATGGGCTGGGGCTGTTCGGCGAAAGGCGGCGTGGGGTAATTCAAGCTCATGGCGCACTCCTGCGTCGGGGCATGCTGATGACAATTCAGGATTTTCTTGAAAATCAGGGCTCTCCTGAAAATCAGGATCTGCGATCGTCGACATGGGCGGGCTTGCCCTTGCGAGGGGTCGCGGCGAGATCTTCGAGCTGGTCCTCGGTCATCGACTTTTCCATCGATTTCGAGGCGCCCTTAAGGTCGCTTTTGCGGCCCTCGCCACGCTTGGCGGCGAGGGCTGCCCCCGCCGCCATCTGCTGCGCCTTCGATTTTGCCGGCATGGGAAGTCTCCCGTGAGCGTTCTGCAAACCGGATGACGGCCTGGCGGGAGAGTATTGCCTCCCGCCATAGGCCTTACGGTTCATTGACTTTACTCAGCGGCGCGCAGATTGATCTTCGCCTCGGCGAGCTTGCTGAGCTTCACATCGGTGTTTTTCTCTTCCGCGAGGTTCTTTTCCAGCACGCTCGCGCAGTCCGGCCGGCCGAGCTGCTTCGCCCAGGCGACAAGTGTTCCGTAGCGCGTGATCTCGTAATGCTCGACAGCCTGCGCCGCCGCGATAAGAGCCGCATCAAGAACCTGCTTGTCGGCGACTTCGCCCGCGATTTCCTCGGCCTCGTCAATGATTCCATCGATCGCCGGGCAGGTTACGGACTTCGCTTCTACGCCGTGCAGGCGGAATACTTCTTCCAGACGGACGACGTGATTCTTGGTTTCGGTGAGGTGATGCGTGAAATCTGCCTTGAGCTGGGGATCGGTTGCCTTCTCGATCATCGTCGGCAGCGACTTGGCAATCTTGTTCTCGGCGTAATAGATGTCACGCAGCGTGTGGACGAAAAGGTCGTCCATCGTCTTGATATCTTTTGAAAACAGACCCATGGTACTTTCCTCCTGTAACGGCTTTATTTTACCGTGATCGCGCATTGAACAACATGAATGTTCGCGCGCGAGACTGCCCTGACAACCGACAAAAGGGCCGAGCGTTCCCCGATTTATTGATTGGTTACCAAGAATGCCCTCCTGTACCGCCGCGCTCACGGCGCCTCCTTGGAGCGGAGTGTCAGTGCAGTGAGGTGGACGATGTGTATCAGTGTGGCGTGTGTGTCCGAGCACCACGGCGCGGGAGAGCGCGCCCCTGTCATCCCTGCGTCGGGGCTGGTTGCCGTGGGGGAATGGCGGAGCCGGTGGCGGGTCGCTGATGCCGGGCGGCTGGGGATCGCGAATGGCGGGCACGTCGCGGTCACGCACCGGCGGGCGCACCGGGTCGCGGATGGGTTCGTGAATCGGGGGAGGTCCCGGCATCGGCGGAACGCCGGGCGGAAGGGGTGGGCTGTCGGAACTCGGGTTCGGCGTCATGGCGTGGGCCTCCGCTCTGCAACCAGTCCGGGTCAACGGTCCCTTCCCGCTCCGGTTCCGCCATGGCGGAGGCCGGCGGCAGGCAGATGTCGGCGATGACGGGAAGATGATCCGAGCAGGCCCGTGCCGCCGGATCGGTGCCGACCTCGACCAGCATGCCGGGATGGCTGCAATAGATGCGGTCGAGCCGCAGCGTCGGGCGGAAGGCGGGAAAGCTGCGCTGCTCGGTGCGCTCGGGCAGCACGCGGGTGAGGGTGCGTGTCACCAGCCCAAAGGAGAACCAGTCGTTGAAGTCGCCCATCATCAGCGTCGGCAGCGGGCGGCGGCGACCCAGTTGGTGACGCCTCGCCATGGCGGCGAGCGTCATCACCTGGCGCCGGCGCTCCAGCAGCGCGAGGCCGACATGCACGGCGACCACGTGCAACGGCCCCTGAGGGGTATGCACCCTCGCCTCGATGGCGATGCGCGGCTCGCGCCGGCGCACGGAGAGGTCGTGCAGTTCCACGCCGTCCATCGGCCAGCGCGAGAACAGGGCATGGCCGTAATGCCCGTCCGGCACGGCGATGGTGCGGGCCTCGGTGAAATGGCCGATGCCCAGCCCCTGCAGCGGGGCGAGACATTCAAGGCCTCGGCCGCGCGTGTCGATTTCCTGCAAAGCGAGGATGTCCGGGCGATGGCGGGCGATCAGCGCGGCGATGCGGTCGAGATCGAAGCGCCCGTCCGGCCCGATGCCGCCATGGATGTTCCAGGTCATCACCCGCAGGGCGGCGGCACCGGCAGGGTTCAAGCGGGCCTCCGCATGCGCGAGACCAGCATCTGGAGGCCGATCGAGACGAGAATCCACAGCAGCACGAAGCCGCCCAGCAGGGCGACGCTGCCGAGCGACGGGTTGGAGATGACATCGACGATCTGCCGGCCGAGCGCGGTCAGCACGATGAGGCCGGGCAGCAGGCCGAGCGCGGTCCCCGCCGCGTAGTCGAGGAAGCGCACGCCCGCCGCGCCGGCCACGAGATTGACCACGGTGAAGGGCGCCACCGGCACCATGCGCACGGTCGCCACCGCCAGCACGCCGCTCTCGGTGAGGCGGCGGCGGATGCGGTTGATGCGCGGGCCGATGAAGCGGCGCACCAGCCCGGAACCCAGTCGGCGGCCGATGCCATAGGTGGCGAGCGCGCTGGCCATGGCGCCGATGCCGGCGATCACCGCCCCGCTCCAGCCGCCGAACAGCGCCACCGTGGCGACGATGAGCACCGACACCGGAAAGACGAGAAAGCCGGCCGCAATGAAGATGCCGACCATCAGCGCCGGCGCCCAGGGACGGTCGGCGATGCCGTTCATGGCGGAAATGATGCGCTCGGGCTCGGAAAGCGGCGAATTGGCCCAGGCCACCAGCAGGCCGGCGATCACCAGCACGGCGATGGCGCCCGCCACCAGCCAGCGGCGGCGCGGGTTGCGGGCCGCTTCCTCGGGCCGCTCCTCATAGATCGGCTCGACCGGATCGGCGAGCGAATCGATGCCGATCAGCATGTCCGCCTCGCCCTCGCGCGGCACCGGCAGCAGCGCCCGGCCACCGGTGCGCGCCGCCCCGTCCACCACCGCCCGCAGCGAGCCGGAACGGCCGAACCAGACGGCCACCTCCTCGCCGGACAGGCCGAGATGCTCGCCCAGCAGCCGATTGCGCACCGTGGCGACGGCGCGGCGCTCGGTCTCCTCATCGGCGTCGATGACGAGATCGCACTCGCTGTCAAAACCCATGGAGCGGTTGCACAGATTGGCCGAGCCGACGCGCAGCAGCCGGTCGTCGATGATGGTGACCTTGGAATGCACCATGACCGGGGCTTTCGCGCCCTCCCGCTCCACCTGCGGGAAGACGAAGCGCACGCGATCGGCGACGCCGGAGGCATCGAGCCGCTGCAGCACGCGGGCGCGCCCCGCCCCCATCGACTGGTGCTCGAACCAGCTCCGGTAGCCCTGCGGCACGACGATCACCGCCTCAAGCGCCGGGCGGGCGCGCATCCGGGCGATCAGCCGCTCGGTGAAGCGTTCGCAGGTGAAGAACTGGTTCTCCATGTAGATCTGGCGCTCGGCGCTGTCGATCATGTCGAAGAACAGCGCCTCGACCTCGCGCACCTCCGGCTCGCTCTCGAAGCTCGGCAGGGTGCGGGAAATGCCGATGCCGACAGCGCGGAAATCCGGCTCCAGCCCCGCCGGCCAGTAATCGCCCTCGTCGCGGCGGCGCGGCACGGGCAGGCGCTCGCAGGCGGCGCGCTTCCAGCGGTCGCGGAACAGCCGGCCGAGGGCGGAGGCGGCCGCCCCGTCCACCGCCATCTGCACGTCGTGGAACGGCGAATAGGCGGCGCCCGTCGGGTCGATGCGGCGCGGATCGTCCGGGAGGTGATCGCTGGTGTCCCAGCGCCGGCGGGTCAGGTCGAGCCCGCCGGAGAACGCCATGGCGTCGTCGATGACGACGATCTTCTGGTGGTGCGAGGCGCCGAGCGGGAGCGAATCGTCGAGGCACAGCTCGATCTGCGGCGGGGTCGACCAGAGGAAGGAATAGATCGGCGTCAGCTCGCGCTCGAAGGCGAACAGTACGGAATAATCCCACAGCAGCAGCCGCACGCGCAGGCGCGGATTGCGCGCCACCAGCGCCGAGAGGAAGGCGGCGAGCGTCTCCGGCAGCCCGTCATCGGCGGTGCCGTCCGGGCCGACCAGCTTCATCCGGCTGTCGAGATCCCAGCCGGCGATATGGATGGTGTCGCGCGCATTGAGCAGCGCGCGGCGCAGCGCGCCGAAATAATTGGCGCCATCGGCGATCACCGCGGCGCGCCCGGCCGGCTCCACCCGCCAGACATTGCGCCCGACACGCAGCACCGGGCCGGCGCCGAGCGGGGCCGGCGGCGCGGCGGCAACCGGGGCCGGGCGTTCGGCGAGGGCGTTTTCCATCATGTCTTCAGCAAGCCGGGGCATCACTATCCGGTCTCCAGGGAAGCGAGGTCGGGGCGTCAACCGCCGCCGCGCCGCAAGGTTCCCCCGCGCAGTACCGCCCTGCCCCTGCCGCATGGCGGGCTTTGGGGCGCGAGCCTGTCTCGCCCCGCCTTGTCTCGCCCCGCCGCCGGCGCCATACAGGATGCGGGCGTGGTCAGCGGCAGGCAGGCACAGCATGGAACAGCAGTCTCAGCCCGGCGTGCTGCCGGACCTCATGGCGCAGGCCGCCGAACTCACCTCCTGGCGCCGCACGCTGCACGCCATGCCGGAAACCGCGTTCGAGGAACACCGCACCAGCGCCTATGTCGCCGCCAAACTGGAGAGCTTCGGCCTGCCGGTGCATCGCGGCCTCGCCGGCACCGGTCTGGTGGCGACGCTGACGGGAAAGCGCGGCGACGGCCCCGCCATCGGCCTGCGCGCCGACATGGACGCGCTCGACATCCTTGAGGCGACCAACCTGCCTTACCGTTCCGACACGCCCGGCAAGATGCACGCCTGCGGCCATGACGGGCACATGACCATGCTGCTCGGCGCCGCCCGGCATCTCGCGGGCAACCCGGATTTCGCCGGCACGGTGCATTTCATCTTCCAGCCGGCCGAGGAGAATGAGGGCGGCGGCAAGGTGATGGTCGAGCAGGGCCTGTTCGACCGCTTCCCGATGCAGGAAGTGTACGGCCTGCACAATTGGCCGAACGCGCCCTTCGGCACCTTCCTCGGCCGCAATGGGGCGATGTTCGCCGCCTTCGACATTTTCGAGGTGAAGGTGATCGGGCGCGGCGCCCATGCCGCCATGCCCCAGCGCGGCATCGACCCGGTGCTCGCCGCTTCGCTGATCGTCGCGCAGCTGCAATCCATCGTGGCGCGCTCGGTCAGCCCGCAGGAGGCGGCGGTCTTGACCGTCACGCAGATCCATGGCGGCGACACCTGGAACGTGATCCCGGACGAGGTGGTGCTGCGCGGCACGGTGCGCACCTTCACCAAAGAGGTGCGCGATCTGGTCGAGGGGCGTTTCCGCGCCGTGGTCGCGGGGGTGTGCGCGGCGCAGGGGGCCCGCGCCGAAATCCGCTATGAGCGGCGCTACCCGGCGCTGGTCAATCACACCCGCGAATTCGGCCACGCGCTCGCCGCCGCCGACGTCACTGCCGGGGGGCAGGTGGTGCCGGATTTCGAGCCGATCATGGCGGCGGAGGATTTCGCCTATATGCTGGAGGCGGTGCCGGGCGCCTATCTGTGCCTCGCCAGCGGGCCGGGGCCGAATTTGCACAACGCCGCCTATGACTTCAACGACGCGCTGCTGCCGGTCGGCGCCAGCTACTGGGTCAATCTGGTCCAGGCCCGGCTGGGCGCGGCGACGGCCTGATCAGGGCGTTCACAGCCCCAGAAGCTGCGTGCCGCCGTCCCAGAGCAGTTTCAGCGAGAGCAGGAACAGCGCGATCACGATAAGCCGGTAGAACAGCGCCTCGGGCAGGCGGCGCGTCACCCACACGCCGACGAAGGTGGCGATGATCGCGGCCGGCAGCAGCAGCGCGGCGATCTTCAGATTGGCCGGGCTGAGCTGGCCGAGCGCCCAATAGGGCGGCAGCTTCATCGCGTTGATGGCGGCGAAGGCGATGGTGGTGGTGCCGGCATAGACCATCTTCGGCAGGCGCTGCGGCAGCACATACATCTGGTAGGGCGGCGCGCCGCCATGGGTGACGAAGCTGGTAAAGCCGGACACCGCGCCCCAGAACACGCCGCGCGGCACATCCGCCGGGCGCGGCGTCGCCCCCACATTGCCGAACCAGCGCACGAGGCAGAAGGCGAGCCCGATCAGGCCGACGATCGCCTCCACCATGGCGTCGGTGACGAAGGAGGCGGTGGCCCAGCCAATGCCGATGCCGAGCGCGGCGGCGGGGATGATGATGGCGAGGATGCGGGGGGAGAATTCGCGCCGGTAGGCCCAGACGCCGAACATGTCGCTAACCACATAGACCGGCAGCAGCAGGCCAGCGGCGGCGATGGGCGGCATGACCAGAGCCATGATCGGCACCGACAAAGTGCCGATCATCGGAACGCCGCCCTTGCCCATGCCGACGCAGAAAGCCGCGAGAAGGGCGGCGGCGGCAAAGGCTGGATCGACAGGAAGCATCGGGACTACGCGGCAAGAGGAGGGCGGGAGCCCTCCTCTCTCGGATGGAAGGAGGAGGGCCGTGCCCTCCTCTTGGGTGGAACGAGGAAGGCGGGGCCCTCCTCTATCAGGCGGCCTGCGCGCCTTCCAGCCGCTTGGCGACCATGCCGCGCAGCGTGCGCAGATCCTTGACGAACTGGCGGATGCCTTCCGAGAGCTTCTCGGTGGCCATCGCGTCCTCGTTCATGGCAAAGCGGAACGCCTTCTCGTCCAGCTCGATCTTGGCCGGCTTGGTGTCGATCTTCGCCGGGTCGAGCTTGCGCTCCAGCACGCCCTCATCCTTGGCGAGGTCGTCGAGCAGCGAGGGGCCGATGGTCAGGCGGTCGCAGCCGGCCAGCGCCTCGATCTCGCCGGTGTTGCGGAAGGAGGCGCCCATCACCACGGTGCGGATGTCGTGGGTCTTGTAATAGGCATAGATCTCGCGCACCGACACCACGCCCGGATCGGTCTCCGGGGTGAACGGACCCTCGCCCGCCTTGACGTGCCAGTCGAGGATGCGCCCGACGAAGGGCGAGATCAGGAACGCGCCGGCATCGGCCGCCGCCACCGCCTGCGCCATCGAGAACAGGAGCGTCAGATTGCAGTCGATGCCTTCCTTCTGGAGCACTTCGGCGGCGCGGATGCCTTCCCAGGTCGAGGCGATCTTGATCAGGATGCGCTCGCGGCCGACGCCGCGCGCCTCGTAATCGGCGATGAAGCGGCGCGCCTTGGCGAGCGTCGCCTGGGTGTCGAAGGACAGGTCGGCATCGACCTCGGTGGAGACGCGGCCCGGCACGATCTTGGAGAGCTCGGCGCCGAAATTCAGCGCGAGGCGGTCGCACGTCGCGTCGATCACCGCTTCGCTCGCGCCGCCCTGCGTGCGGCCCCAGGCGATCGCCTCATCGACCAGCGGCGCATAAGCGGGCATGCCCGCCGCCTTGAGCAGCAGCGTCGGGTTGGTGGTGCAATCCTGCGGCTTGAGCCGGCGGACCGTCTCGATGTCGCCGGTATCGGAGACGACGACGGTCATGGAGCGGAGTTGTTCGAGCTTGGACGGCATGGTGCGGTCTCTCTTGTTGCGGCGGCCCGGGAGGGGCGCCACCGGCGGCGGATGGTCATCACGGCTGAATCACGCAGCGGCGCCGGCTATAAGCTGGCCGAGGCCTTGCAACGCCCTGACGACGCTCTTGTGACACATCTCGACTAAGCGTAAATCCTAGTGCCCTTCGCGCCCGGAGGGAACCATCCGGCAGTTCGAACAGCGTGCTTGTTTAACGACGGGTGCGGACGAGCCTGCCCGGAAGCCTGCTGCTCTCTCGCGACCCCCTTCGGCCCGGCCCTGGCCCGGCCCCTTCGAGGCGTTCAATGGACGATATTCACTACCGTGAATACAAGATCCTGCTGCGGCCGGAGCGTTTTTTCGACCCGCACCAGTTCGAGGTGTACTGGCACAAGCTGTGCCTCATCGCCCCGGAATTCAAGGTCGGCGTGGTCACCAACAAGGATGGCTTCAAGCGCCATGTCCGCGAGGTGCTGTTCTACGACACGCCCGATTACGACCTTTACCGGAACGCCTTCATCCTGCGCAAACGCACCTTCTACACCGATGGCTGGCCGGAGCCCGAGCACGAGCTGACCTTCAAGTTCCGTCACCCCGATCTCGACACGGCGGCGGCGGTCGACGTCACCCCGCATATGAGCGGCACCGCCAACATCAAGTTCAAGGAGGAGCTGCTGCCGCTCAAGGAGAGCGTCGGCGGCATGCGCTCGCTCTATTCGCATAATTGCGTGCTGCTCACCCCTGGCCTTGTGCTGGACGAGGGGCTGGAGCGCATCTCCAAGGTGTTCCCGGCCATCGCCCAGCATTGCGATTCGCACAAGGACGAGAAAGTCTCGCTGGTGAACAACCTCCCCGTTGAGGAAGTGCAGGTGAATGTCGGCTCCTTCGATTTCGGCCATGGGCTGATCGCCAAGGCGACCATCGCGGTCTGGCGCGACCGCGGCAGCGAGACCTCGATCATCGGCGAATTCGCCTTCCAGGCGAAGTTCGACCGCTACGACCAGATGCACGCCAAGGCCCGCACCCGCTCCGAGGAGTTCTTCAAGGCGGTGCAGATGCAGGCGCCGGAATGGGTGCAGCTCGGCGCCACCAAGACGGCGCTGGTGTATAATTTCGGCAAGCAGCTCATCGACAGTCACGAGTGAGCGTGCGCGAATGAGCGGCAAAGTCGAGCCCGCGCCGGCCGAGGACGCCGGCAGCTACAGCCTGCCGCGCGACGTGCCGCTGTGGGAGATCTTCGTCACCTTCCTGATCATCGGCGCCACCAGCTTCGGCGGCGGCGTGGTGGCCTATCTGCGCGCCGGGCTGGTGCTGAAGAAACGCTGGCTCGACGAGGAGCACTTCATGTCGGCGCTGGAGATTTCCCAGGCGCTGCCGGGGCTCAACGCGACCAATATGAGCATCATCGTCGGCGACCGGCTGCGCGGCGTGCCGGGCTCGATCATCGCCTTTCTCGGCATCACCCTGCCCGGCGCGGCGCTGGTGATGATCCTCGGCGTGCTCTACGCCTCGAACGCCCATAACCCCTACGTCAACGCCACGCTGATCGGCGTCGGCGCGGCGGCGGTGGGGATGCTGACCGCCGTGACCGTGCAGATCGGCCGCAAGCAGTTCGGCGGGCTGGTGGATGCCGCCATCATCGCCGTCACCGTGGTGATGGTCAGCGTGCTGCACATCTCGCTGGTCTGGGTGCTGCTCACCGTGGGGCCGGCGGCGGTGTTCATCTATCGGCCCCGCAAGGATATCCCCCCGGAGACCGGCGAATGAACGAGAACCTGTCCGTCCTCGCGGTCTTCTCGCTGCTCTCGGTGCTGGCGGTGGGCGGCGGCGCCGCCGTGCTGCCGGAGACCAAGGCGCTGGTGGTCGACGCCCATCACTGGCTCAATGACGACCAGTTCCGCGACATTTACGGCCTCGGCCAGGTGGTGCCGGGCCCGAACATGCTGATGGTGATGGTGATCGGCTATCACGTCACCGGCTATACCGGGGCGCTGCTGGCCTTTCTCGGCTTCTTCGTGCCGGCGGGGGTCATCTCCTGGGGCGCCTCGCGGGTGTGGGACCATTTCGAGGGCTCGCCCTGGCGCGCCTCGCTGCAGAAGGGCATGGCGCCGCTGGTGGTCGGGCTGATGGCGGCGGGCGCGATCTCCATCGCCAAGACCGCGATCGACGGCGCGCTCACCGTCGCCATCGCGGTGGCGGTGTTTCTCGGCGTGTATTTCGTCAAGAAGGTGAACCCCGCCTTCTTCGTGCTCGGCGGGGGCGTGGTCGGGCTGGCGCTGCTGAGCTGAGGCGCGCGCCGGCCCTCACCCCTGCTTGGGCGGCAGGTAATGGCTGATCGTGTGGGCGAGGCCCGGCGCGGTCAGGGTCTGCAGCCACACCTTGCCGGGCCCCGACAGCTTCACCAGGAACAGCCCGTCGCCGCCGAACAGCGCGTTCTTGATACCGCGCATCATCACCAGCTCGAACGACACGCTGTCCTCGAAGAAGCCGACATGGCCGGGATGGACCATGAGGAACTGGCCGGGCTGGAGATCATAGGTGACGATCTCGCCGCCGACCTCGATCCACGCCTTGGCCTCGCCCGAGAGCTTCTGCAGCACGAAGCCCTCGCCGCCGAACACCGCCCCGCCGAGCGACTGCTGGAAGGCGGAGGCGATCTCCACCCCCGGCGTGCCGCAGACGAAGCCGTGGCGGTGCACCAGATAGCCGCGCGCGCGGGTGACCTCGACCTCGACGATGTTGCCCGGCAGCTTGGCGGCGAAGGCGACATTGCCCGGCCCGCGCTGGGCGGCGAATTCGGTCATGAACAGGCCGGCGCCCGACACCGCGCGGCTCACCAGCCCGAACAGGCCGCCACCCCCGCCGCCGCCGACCGCCGTGGAGGTGGTCATGGCGATGTCGCCGGACATCCAGGACAGCTGGTCGGGCACGCCGACGACCTTCTCGCCGGCCTCCAGATAGATTTCCAGCACGGGCAGCGTGGTGCCGATGATCTTCGAGCGCATGGCGTTCCTCCGGCGGATGGTCTGGGGCGCGTCGGGGAACCTTAGGCCAGGAGGCGGGGAAATCCAGATTGCCGCCTCGGTTTCCCGGCCGATAATTTTTTGCCGTCCCATGGGGTTATCCATGGCGTGCGGCAGGCCACGTGATATCGTCGAGCGGTCCAGTCAAATCTTCGGGAGCGTTCCATGCGGAACCTTTTCTCGGCCTTCTCCTGTTCTGCGCGCAAGACCCTGCTCGGCGCCGCCCTCGGTGCCGCCACGCTCGCCGCCACCGCCCTCAGCGGCACGAGCGCGAATGCCGCGATCGCCGGCCCCGCCGTCGGCACGGCCGTCCCCTCGATCGAGCTCACCGAGAATGTGCGCTGGGTCTGCGGCGTCTGGCATTGCTGGTGGCGTCCCAACTGGAACTATGGCGTGGTGCCGCCTTATGCCCGCGCCTGGGGCCCGCCGGATCGTCCCGGCTGCTTCTGGCGGCGCAACTGGGGCGGTGGCTGGAGCCATATCTGCCCGTGACCGTCAATGGCCCCACGGGGCCGGATCGCTGACGCAAAAGGGCGCCGCAGGGCGCCCTTTTACATGTTGGCAGCGTCGCCCCAGTAACTTGGCCCCAGTAACTTGGCCCCAGTAGCTTTGCTTCAGCAGCCCCGCCTCATGCCCAGCGGTATTCGCCCTCTCCTGTTCGCCAGCTTCGCCACGCTGATCGCCGGCTTCGTCGACGCGGTCGGCTATGCGCATCTGGGCGGGCTGTTCCTGTCCTTCATGAGCGGCAACAGCACCCGGCTCGGCATCCAGTTCGCCAGCGGCCACTGGGAGCTGGCCGGGCTGACCGCGACCATCGTCGCCAGCTTCACCGCCGGTGCCTTTCTCGGCACGCGGCTGGCCGACGCGGCGGGTGACTGGAAGCTGGTCGCCATTCTCGCCGTCGAGGTCGCCCTGTTCGCGGCGGCGGCCCTGCTCACCGGCGCGGGCGCCGGGGCGCCGGCGCTGATCCCGGTGGCGGTGGCGATGGGGATGCAGAACAGCGTCCACCAGCTGATCGCCGGGGCCGATATCGGCAAGAGCTTCGTCACCGGCGCGCTGTTCGGCGTCGGCCAGTCGCTGGCCCGGCTCTCCAGCGGCAGGAGTCGCCCTTCCGAGGCGCTGGCCTATGCCGGCTCATGGGCCTGTTTCGTGGGTGGGGCGGGCATTGGCGCGCTGACGCTGGGGGCGCTGGGCCTGTCCCTCGCGCTGGTGGGAGCGGGCCTGCTGCTGGCGGGGCTGGCTCTCACCGCCCTGGCCTTCCACGGCCATCTAATCCACCCGGTCGGGGAATCGGGCGGCGACTAAGCCGGCTATTCCAGACCGATCGCGTCGCGCGCGGCGGCGACATCCTTCTGGCAGGCTTCTTCATCCCCGGCGGCGGCGGCCGCGCGGGCGCGCTCCAGCGCCTTCTGCGCGATCTCCGGCTTCACGCCATCGCCGATCTCCGCCTCGGTCTTGGCGAGGGCGGATGGCGAGGGATCGTGGCTGAGCAGCGCGCTGTCGCTCTCCGGCGCGCTCGGGCCGCTCGCGGCGAGGTCGGCGATCATGCGGTCGAGCGCGGCCTGGGTGTCGTCGGCCGCCTGGGTGCAGGGGCTGGCCAGCGCGGCCGGCGCGGCGAGAAGAAGGGCGGCGAGAAGGAGCGGCAGGGTGGGCTTCATGATCTGTCTCTAACGCGCGGCGACGCAGGGCACCTCAGTCTAGCAGCAGGAGCGGGGCCATTTCGAGCGCGACCTGATGCCGGCCGGCGCGGCACCGGCACCGCGCTAGTCCCGCGCGATCAGCTCGCGCTCGCCGCGATGCACCGACAGGGAACCGATCGGCCGGCCCGGCGCGCGGCGGCGCAGCATGGTCGGGCGGCGGTGCTTGAGCGCGCCGCGCCGCCGGCGGCGCAGGCGCGGGGTGGCGACGGTGAGCCGGCCGATCATCTGATAGGCCGGGCGGCGCGAACCGTCCGCCTCGGTGATCAGCATGGGCAGGCCGAGCGCGGTGCTCCAGCCGCGCCATTCCGCCACCACATCGTCGATATGCGGCGCCGAATAGAGCGTCACCGACAGCGCCGGATCGGCGTGGACCAGCACGATGGCCACGCCATCGTCGTCGCCCTCGGGATCGAGCAGCGCCACGGCGAGGCCCTGATAGGCGGACAGCGCCAGACGCAGCTTCATCGGCGCCCCGGCGCTGCGCCGGCGCAGCACGAGATGGTCGCGGTAGAGTTCGATCCGCCGCACGCCATTATCGGCCGCCGGATCGATCGACTGGAAGATGAGCGGATACTGGGCGTCCTCGCTGGGACGCTCCAGGCTCACATAGGGGTAGATCGGATCGGAGGCCCGCGCCTCCGCTCTGAACGGACGCATGATCGTTATCCCTGCCGGTTTTCAGGCTCTAGCGGCCCCGGTCGTATCGGGAAGCTAACGCCCGACCCCTCGCTTCGGGCTTAAGGGAAATGGTTGATCGTTTCTTCGCGCCGGAAAGGCGGGCGCTTTCGCCCTCTATGCTTGACGGAACCTTGCAGCCGCGCGCGGCCGAGCGAACTGGACGGTTGCCAGCCGCGCCCGCTGCGCTTAAGCCGCCCGGATGAATAACAACCCCGACGACGCCCCGCCCCCTCCGCTCGATCCGCTGGCCGATCCGGCCGTCGCGGCGCAGCACCTCGCCGAGGCGGTGGTGGCGGCGGGCGCGGTCGCGGTCGCCATGTTCCGCGACGGCGTGAAGTCCTGGTCGAAGCATAATGACTCGCCGGTCACCGAGGCCGATCTCGCCGTCGACCAGATGCTGCGCGAGCGGCTCGGCCGTCTCGGCCCCGATTATGGCTGGCTGTCGGAAGAGACCGTGGACGAGCCCTCCCGGCTCGACCGCCGCCGGGTGTGGATCGTCGATCCGATCGACGGCACGCGGGCCTATATGGCCGGCGGGCAGGACTGGTGCGTCGAGGCGGCGCTGGTGGAGGACGGGCGGCCGATCGCCGGCGCGCTGTTCGCCCCGGTGACGGAGGAACTGTTCATCGCCGTGCTGGGCGGCGGCGCCACCCGCAACGGGCGCCCCATCGAGGCCTCGCAGATGACGCAGATCGCCGGCGCGCGGGTGGACGGGCCGGTCCCCTTCCTCAATCATATCGACCGCGACGGCACCACGCACCGCGTCCAGCGCATCCGCTCGCTGGCGCTGCGCATCGCCCGCGTGGCCACCGGGGAACTCGATGCGGCATTTGCATCGCCCAATGGCAATGACTGGGACCTTGCCGCCGCCGACCTTTTGGTGCACGAAGCAGGGGGACGCCTGACCACGCTCGACGGCCTTCCCCTCGCCTATAACGCTCCGGTGCCGCGCCATGGGGCGCTGGTATCGGCAGGCACGCTTCTGTACCCCTCCCTCATGGGCAGGGTGCGCTGAAGACGCGGCCCGCAGGCGAGAAGGCGGGCCACCCGGATCGGAAACAACGGCAGCAGACTGAGATCATGACCAGCCCTCAGCTTCTTCATCTGGTGTTCGGCGGCGAACTCGAAAACCTCGACGGCGTCACCTTCAAGGACCTCGACAAGCTCGATGTCGTGGGCATCTTCCCGAACTATGCCACCGCTCACGCGGCCTGGAAGGCCCGGGCGCAGCAGACCGTGGACAATGCCCAGATGCGCTATTTCGTCGTCCATTTGCACCGCCTGCTGGATCCCGAGACCAGCCCGGCCGCTCGCTGACACTGCGGCATCCGATAATGTGGCGTAGGCTGCGCACTTCGCAGACGGTGCGGACCGTGCTCGGCCGGGGCATGGCCGGCTATCTGCGCCTTGTCTGGCGCACCCAGCGCGTGGTGATGGAGCCGGCCAATCTCTATGAGCTGGCCGATGCCCAGCTGCCGATGATCCTGACCTTCTGGCACGGGCAGCATTTCCTCACCCCGTTCCTGATGAAGCCCTATCACCGCGCCCGCGTGATGATCTCGCGCAGCGCCGATGCCGATGTGAACGCCATCGCCGCCGAGGCGCTCGGCATCGGCACGGTGCGCGGCTCGGGCGCGCAGGGGCGCGATTTCCGCGTCAAGGGCGGATTCAACGCCACGCTGGAGATGATCCGCCACCTCTCCGAAGGCACCAATGTCGCGATGACCGCCGATGTGCCGAAGATCTCGCGCATCGCCGGGCTGGGCGTCGTCACCATCGCCAAACATTCCGGCCGGCCGATCTACCCGGTCGCCATCGCCACCTCGCGCCGCGTGCTGGCGCGCAGCTGGGACCGCGCGGCGATCCATCTCCCGTTCGGCCGCGCCGCCGTGGTCGCCGGCGAGGGCGTGCTGGTCGCCCCGGATGCCGGCCCGGAGGAGCTGGAGGCCGCCCGTCACGAGGTGCAGCGCCAGCTCAACGCCGCCACCGCGCGGGCCGAGGAACTGGTGGGGCGCCGGCCCGCGGCTCATCTGGCGCCGGCCCGCCCGCCGCACGGCGACGCGCCGGCATCCTCCGGGCCGGCCAATGGCTAGGGCACGCTCCACCCTGCTCATTCGCGGCTATCGCCTCGCCACCTGGCTCGCCACGCCCTTCGTCTGGCTGATGCTGATGCGCCGGCTGAAGCGCGGCAAGGAAGACCCGGCGCGGCTGCGCGAGCGTTATGGCCATGCCGGCGCGCCGCGCCCCAAGGGGCCGCTGGTCTGGGTGCACGGGGCGAGCGTCGGCGAGATGCTGGCCGTGCTGCCGCTGATGGACCGGCTGCGCGCGCGCGGCTTCAAGGTGCTGCTGACCTCGGGCACGGTGACCTCGGCCCGGCTCGCCGCCTCGCGCCTGCCGCCGGACATCGTGCACCAGTTCGTGCCGCTCGATTCGCCGCTGTTCCTGCGCCGCTTCCTCAAGCACTGGCGGCCGGACCTCGTGCTGCTGGTCGAATCGGAGCTGTGGCCGAACCTGCTGATCGAGGTGAATGCGCGGCGCACGCCGCTGGTGCTGGTGAATGCGCGCATGTCGCCGAAATCCTTCGCCAACTGGCAGAAGGTCGCCGGCAGCGTGAAGGCGCTGCTCGGGCGGGTCGATCTGTGCCTCGCGCAGGCGCCGGATGACGCCGAACGGCTGCGCGCGCTGGGCGCCCCGCGCGTGGCGGTGACCGGCAATCTGAAATTCGATTCGCCCCCGCCGCCGGTCGACCTGATGGCCTTCGACCAGCTCCGCGCCGCCTCGACCGGGCGCACCGTATTCGTCGCTGCCTCGACCCATCCGGGCGAGGAAGCGGTGCTGATCGAGGCGCATCAGCGGCTGGTCAAGGAAATCCCCAACCTGCTGACCATCATCGCCCCGCGTCATCCCGAGCGCGGGCTGGAGATCGCCCAGTTCGCCAGCGAGGTCGATTGCCCGGCGGTGCTGCGCTCGGACGGCTATCTGCCGGACCGGGGGACGGCGCTCTACATCGCCGACACGATCGGCGAGCTGGGCCTGTTCTACCGGCTCGGCGCCGTGGCTTTTCTGGGCGGCTCGCTGGCGCGCAAGGGCGGGCAGAATCCGATCGAGCCGATCAAGCTCGACATGGCGATCCTGCACGGGCCCAACACCACCAATTTCAGCGATCTCTACAGCGAACTCGACGCCCATCGCGGCGCGGCGCTGGTGGAGGATGCGCGGGCCATGGCGGCCACCGCCTTCACTTTGTTCAAGGACACGGCGGCGCGCGAGCGGATGATCCGCGCCGGGCAGGCGACGATCGACAGTTTCGGCGGCGCGCTGGGGCGCACCCTGGTCGCCATCGACCCCTATCTGGTGCAGATACGTCTCGAAAGGCGCTGAGCGATGCAGGCGCCGCATTTCTGGTGGCAACGCGAGCGGACGCTGGCGGCAAACCTTCTCTCCCCGCTCGGCGCGCTGGTCGGCGGGGTGACGCTGGCGCGGCTGCGCACGGCCGGCACCGCCGTCGGCGTGCCGGTGATCTGCGTCGGCAACCCGACGGTGGGGGGCGCGGGCAAGACGCCGACGGTGATCCAGCTGGCCCGCCGGCTGATCGCGCAGAACCGCAACCCGGTCATTCTCACGCGCGGCTATGGCGGGCGCGAGCGCGGGCCGCTGCGGGTCGACCCGCGTCTGCACAAGGCGGCGGATGTGGGGGACGAGCCGCTGCTGCTCGCCCGCGCCGCGCCGACCTATGTGGCGCGCGACCGTCTGCTCGGCGCGCAGGCGGCGGCGCAAACCGGCGCCGATGTCGTGCTGATGGATGACGGCTTCCAGAACCCGGCCATCGCCAAGGCGCTGTCCATCCTCGTGGTGGATGCCGGGGTGGGCGTCGGCAACGGGCTGTGCCTGCCGGCCGGGCCGCTGCGCGCCCCGCTCGCCCCGCAACTGGAGCGGGCGCAGGCGCTGCTCGTCGTCGGCGAGGGCGCGCCGGGCGAGCGGGTGGCGCGCGAGGGCTATGCGGCAGGGGTGAGCGTGCTGCGCGGGCGGCTCGCCCCGGACGCCCATGTCGTGGCGCGGCTGTTCGGGCGGCGCGTGCTGGCCTATGCCGGCATCGGCCGGCCCGCCAAATTCTTCGAGACGCTTCGCAGCCTCGGCGTGCTCACCACGGTGACGCGCGCCTTCCCCGACCATCACGTCTTCACCCCGGCGGAGATGGCCGAGCTTCAGGTGCAGGCGGCGCGGCAAGACCTGCTGCTGGTCACCACCGAGAAGGACGCGGCGCGGCTCGCCGGCTCCGACGCCGGGCGGACCCTGCTGGAAATGAGCGAGATTCTGCCGGTGCGCCTCGCGCTGGAGCCGCACAGCGCCAAGACGCTGGACCGGCTGATCGCCGGCGCGCTGCGCCTCGACTGAAAGCTCAGCCGGCCTTGACGCGGTCGGGGTGCAGGCGCGCCAGCACCGCCTGCGGGGTGGCATAGGCTTCCTGCAGGTCGACGCTCCAATAGCGCAGCTCGTCGAGCGGGATCGACTGGCCGGTCACGGCGCAGCGCACGAAGGTGCCGGGCCGCACGACCCGGAAATCGCCGTCGAGATAGCGCACCTCGGCTTCGCCGGAGGCGGAGAAACGTTCGAAGCGGTTCATGGTCCCGCTCATCCTTCTGGTCGACCGGCCCCGACCATACCGATCCGGGAGCCGTTCCGGCAAGTGCCGGCGGTCAGGAGCGCCGGGCACGCGCCCGGCGGTGAGGGCTAGAGCTTGTTCTGACGCCTTTTCTTCACGCGAACCGGAATCCAATTCGCTCGAAAATGCTCTAATTGCCGAACAAGGTGGGCTGGCTCGTCTCATCCGCAAGGGATTTGGCGGCGGCTTTCGTCTTGCGCGGCGCGCGCGGGGCGGGCTTCTCCCCGGCCGGCGGCGCGGGGGGCGGGGCGAGCGCCGGCCCCTCCCCGGCGGTGACGGCGACCCGCCCGTCGCGGAACTCGATCTCCAGCCCCTGCCCGGCGCTCACCGCGGCGGCGGCATGGACCGGCTGGCCCTCGCCATCGCGCACCAGCGCGAAGCCGCGATCGAGCACGCCCTTATAGGACAGCGCGGCCAGCAGCTTGGAGGCGCGCTCCAGCCGGCGCTCGCGGTCGAGCCTTTGCTGCGCATGGACACGGCGCAGACGCTCCAGCCAGCCGCCCAGCCGGTCGCGGCCGCGCTCCAGCCGGTTGCGCTGCGCCTGCGCGGCCAGCGCCAGCCGGGTCTCGATCCGCGCCAGTTCGCGCCGATGCGCGGCCGTATTGCCGGTGAGCGCGCGCGGCAGGCGAGCCAGCACGCCGGCGAGCCGTTCGCGCCGCCGGGTGACGGCCACGGCGAGCATCTGCGGGGAAAAGCGGCCCTCGACACGGGTGAGGCGCAGCCGGTGCGCCCCGGCATTGGCTTTCAGCGCGCGCGGCAGGCGCCCGCTCGCGAGGTCGAGACGCTGGCGCGGCACGGCGAGCAGCGCCTCGCCACTCGGCAGCAGGCGGCCGAGGCTGCGCAGATCGGCGCGGCGACGCTCGGTGCCGCGCAGCAGCGCGCCGGTGAGCCGCGCCTTGAGGCTGCCGATCTCGGCGATCAGCTCGCCGCGCACCGGCACCGCCATTTCCGCCGCCGCCGTGGGGGTGGGGGCGCGCACATCCGCCGCGAAGTCGATCAGCGTGACGTCGGTCTCATGGCCGACGGCGGAGATCAGCGGGATCGCGCTTTCCGCCGCCGCCCGCACCACCGCCTCGTCGGAAAAGCCGAGCAGGTCTTCCAGCGAGCCGCCGCCGCGCGCGACGATCAGCACGTCCGGGCGCGGAATGGGACCGTTGGCGGGAAGCGCATTGAAGCCGCGAATGGCGGCGGCCACTTCCGCCCCGGACGTGTCGCCCTGCACCCGCACCGGCCAGACCAGCACATGGCGCGGGAAACGGTCGGACAGGCGATGGAGAATGTCGCGGATCACCGCCCCGGTCGGCGAGGTGACGACGCCGATGACACCGGGCAGGAAGGGCGGGCGGCGCTTGCGCTCGGGCGCGAACAGGCCCTCGGCGCCGAGGCGGCGCTTGCGCTCCTCCAGCATCGCCATGATCGCGCCGGCACCGGCGAATTCCAGCTGCTCGATGACGATCTGGTAGGAGGATTTGCCGGGAAAGGTGGTGATGCGCCCGATGGCGACCACTTCCAGCCCTTCCTCCGGCTTCAGCCTGAGCCGGCCGAACACGCCCTTCCACACGACCGCGTCGATGCGGGCATTCTGGTCCTTCAGCGAGAAATAGGCGTGGCCCGAGGAATGCGGCCCGCGATAGCCGGAGATCTCCCCGCGCACCCGCACATGGCCGAACGCATCCTCCACCGTGCGCTTGAGCGCGCCGGAGAGTTCCGAGACGGTCCAGTCGGGGGCGTTGGAGACAGGCGATTCGGAGAGCGTATCGGGCATGGGGGAGTCATAATGGCTTTTCGCGCGAAGCAGAAATTGACCCGGCGTCATGGCCGGGCTTGACCCGGCGTCATGGCCGGGCTTGACCCGGCCATCCACGTCTTGCTGCCACATCTTGCTGCCGCACCGAAGACGTGGATCCCCGGATCAAGTCCGGGGATGACGGTGTTCTGCGAGATGACGGCGCGCTTCGGGCATTCCGGGACAGTGCGCCGTCATGGCCGGGCTTGACCCGGCCATCCACGCCTTGCCGCCACATCTTGCTGCCGCACCGAAGACGTGGATCCCCGGATCAAGTCCGGGGATGACGGTCTGCGGCCCCCCCACCTTGATCCCCGCCCTTGCCCGGCCTAGGTTGCGCCGCCTTCTCAAGCCAACCGCCGGCCTTCCCGATGATCGATCCCAAGCTGCCGCCCCATATGCGCCCGGACAAGTCGTTCCAGGGGCTCATCCTCGCGCTCCATGCCTTCTGGGCGGACAAGGGCTGCGTCGTGCTCCAGCCCTATGACATGGAAGTCGGCGCCGGCACCTTCCACCCGGCGACCACGCTGCGCGCGCTCGGGCCGCTGCCGTGGAAGGCCGCTTATGTGCAGCCCTCGCGCCGGCCGAAGGACGGGCGCTATGGCGAGAACCCCAACCGGCTGCAGCATTATTACCAGTATCAGGTGATCCTGAAGCCCTCGCCGACGGACCTGCAGGAACTCTATCTCGCCTCGCTGGAAGCCATCGGCATCGACCTGAAGCTGCACGATGTGCGCTTCGTCGAGGATGACTGGGAGAGCCCGACGCTGGGCGCCTGGGGTCTCGGCTGGGAGTGCTGGTGCGACGGCATGGAAGTCTCGCAGTTCACCTATTTTCAGCAGGTCGCGGGCTTTGAATGCGCCCCCGTGGCGGGCGAGCTGACCTATGGGCTGGAGCGCCTCGCCATGTATGTGCAGGGCGTGGAGAACGTCTACGACCTCAATTTCAACGGCCGCGAGGGGGACGAGAAGGTCACCTATGGCGACGTGTTCCTGCAGGCCGAGAAGGAATATTCCCGGCACAATTTCGAGCACGCCGACACCGCCATGCTGTTCGAACAGTTCCGCATGGCCGAGAGCGCGGCGGCGAAATATCTCGAGGCCGGCTGGGAAGACGACAGCAAGACCCGGCATTTGATGGCCCAGCCCGCCTATGACCAGTGCATCAAGGCGAGCCATGTGTTCAACCTGCTGGATGCGCGCGGCGTCATTTCGGTGACCGAGCGACAGAGCTACATCCTGCGCGTGCGTGAACTGGCCAAGGCCTGCGGCGCCGCCTGGCTCGCCACGGAAGCGGGCGGCACCCCGGCCGCCTGACCCTATCCACCCTCGCACCGGAGAGTGCCCGTGTCGGCGTCCAGTCTCGCTTCCGAAGGCTACCCCGACACCGGCGCCGCCGGCGCTGGTTCCGGCACCCGCCGCGCGCCGCCGCGCAGCCTGATCGCCGGGGCGCTCGGCAATGTGCTGGAGTGGTACGACTTCGCCGCCTATGGCTTTCTCGCCACCATCTTCGCCAAGAACTTCTTCCCCGAGAGCGACGCCTTTGTCGGGCTGATCGCGGCCTTCGGCGTGTTCGCGGCCTCCTTCCTGATGCGCCCGGTCGGCGGCGTGGTGTTCGGCCATATTGGCGACCGCTATGGCCGGCGCCGCGCGCTGTTGATCTCCGCCGCGCTGATGACGTGCTCCACCGTCGCCATCGGCCTGTTGCCGACCTATGCGCTGGCGGGCGCGGCGGCGCCGGTGCTGCTGCTCATGCTGCGCCTGCTGCAGGGGCTCTCGATCGGCGGGGAATACACCACCTCGGCCATCTATCTCGCGGAGAATGCGAAGCCGGAGCGGCGCGGGCTGATCACCTCCTTCGCCGGCTGCGGCGCCTCGGCGGGCACGCTGCTCGGCTCGGGCGCGGCGGCGGTGACGGCGATGCTGATGAGCAGCGACGACCTGATCGCCTGGGGCTGGCGGATTCCGTTCCTCGCCGGCGTCCTGCTCGGCGGCTTCACGCTCTATCTGCGCCGCGCCTCGATCGGCGAGGACGAGGAGGCCCCGGCCCGCGACGCCGGGGAGGGGCTCCCGCTCGTGCGCGCGCTGCGCACCGACGGGGCGAACATGCTGCGGGCGCTGCTGATGAACCTCACGCTCGGCGTCAGCTTCTACATGATCTTCGTCTACCTCACGACCTATATGCAGCAGGTGGACGGGCTGACCGACCGGCTCTCGCTGCAGATCAACACCATCTCCATGGTCACGGTGCTGTTTCTGGCACCCATGTTCGGCGGGCTGTCCGACCGGATCGGCCGCAAATGGATGATCGCCAGCGGCCTCGTCGGCATGGTGCTGCTGTCCTGGCCGCTGTTCCGCCTGCTCGATTCAGGCACGCCCGAGGGGGCGCTGCTCGGCCAGATCGGCTTTGCCGTGCTGATCGCCATGTATGCCGGGCCGATGCCCTGCGCGCTGGTGGAGATGTTCCGCCGGGAGACGCGCTGCTCGGCGCTCTCGCTCTCCTACAATATCTCGCTCGGCCTTGCCGGCGGCACCGCGCCGATGGTGGCGGTCTATCTCGTCACCCGCGAGCACTGGGACATGGGCCCGGCCTGGTATCTGATCGCCGTTTCCGTGCTGTCGCTGCTCGCCACGCTCACCATGACCGAGCGACGCGGCGCGCCGCTCGGCTAAACGCACTCCCCTCGCCGGGCGCGACGTGCTAGGGCGTGCCCCTCCGATCCGCCTTCCCGCCACATCAGCCGACAGCGCCATGCCCGATCTCCTGCTCGAACTGTTCTGCGAAGAAATCCCCGCCCGCATGCAGGCGGCCGCCGCGGACAGCCTCAAGAAGCTCGTCACCGATGCGCTGGTCGAGCGCGGTCTGGTCTATGAGGGCGCCAAGGCTTTCGTCACGCCGCGCCGCCTCGCGCTGGCCGTGCACGGCCTGCCGGCGCAGCAGCCGGACACGCATGAGGAGCGCAAGGGCCCGCGCGTCGGCGCCCCGCAGGGCGCGATCGACGGCTTCCTGAAGGCGGCGGGGCTCACCTCGCTCGATCAGGCCAAGCTCGCCACCGATCCGAAAAAGGGCGATTTCTACGTCGCCCACACCCACAAGCATGGCCGCCCGACGCCGGAGGTGATCGGCGAGATCGTGCCGGCCATCATCCGCGCCTTCCCCTGGCCGAAATCGATGCGCTGGGGCAAGGCCTCGGCCCAGCCCGGCGCGCTGCGCTGGGTGCGCCCGCTGCAGTCGATCCTCTGCACCTTCGGGCCGGAGACCGAGGAGCCGGAAATCGTCGCCTTCGATGTCGACGGCCTCAAGGCCGGCGATGTGACGCGCGGCCACCGCTTCCTTAGTCCCGGCCTGATCAAGGTCCGCCGGCTGGACGACTGGATGGCCAAGCTGGAGGCCGCCCATGTCGTCGCCGACCGCGAGCGGCGCAAGGACATCATCCTCAACGACGCCAAGGACCTCGCTCTGGCGCAGGGGCTGGAACTGGTCGAGGATGCCGGCCTGCTGGAAGAAATCTGCGGCCTGGTCGAATGGCCGGTGGTGCTGATGGGCGCGTTCGACCCGGCCTTTCTCGACGTGCCGGACGAGGTGATCCGCGCCACCATCCGCGCCAACCAGAAATGCTTCGTCTTGAGGGACCCGGCCACCGGGCGCCTCGCCAACCGCTTCATCCTGGTGTCGAACCTCATCGCCTCCGATGGCGGCGCGGCGATCATCGCCGGCAATGAGCGCGTCATCCGCGCCCGCCTGTCCGACGCCAAGTTCTTCTGGGAGACCGACAAGAAGACCAACGCGACGGTTTCGCTGGACGACCGGCTGGCGAAGTTCGGCAATGTCACCTTCCACGAGAAGCTCGGCTCGCAGCTGGAGCGCATCCGGCGGATTGCGGCAAAAGCTGAAGTGTTTGCCGAGTTGATGGAAAACAGGTTGAAGGTCGCTGACCGAGAAT
This sequence comes from Ancylobacter radicis, assembly GCF_018449475.1. GTDB lineage: Bacteria > Pseudomonadota > Alphaproteobacteria > Rhizobiales > Xanthobacteraceae > Ancylobacter > Ancylobacter radicis. The sequence goes on from NZ_JAHCQH010000015.1 coordinate 632,324, forward strand.
ATGGCGGCGCGCGCTCTAATTTCTTCAATGAGGTTAAGCTCGCAGCCAATTACGCGAAATCAGACCTGCGAACCGAAGTCGTCGGCGAGTTTCCTGAAGTTCAAGGCCTTATGGGCCGATACTACGCGATACTTGAAGGTATGCCGGCGTCAGTCGCGGCTGCCGCGGAGGATCATTACAAGCCGCAGGGACCGACCGACCGCGTCCCCACCGCTCCGGTCTCCGTCGCCGTCGCGCTCGCGGACAAACTCGACACACTCCTCGGCTTTTGGATCATCGACGAAAAGCCTACCGGATCTAAGGATCCGTATGCGCTAAGGCGCGCAGCGTTGGGTGCTAATAGAATCATCCTAGAAAACAATTTTTCTTTCAACCTTCGGTCATTGCTGCGCGAGTTCAACATTGAGGTGTTCCCTAGAGCTCAGCAGGCTCGGGTTCGTGAATTAATTAACATCATAAGCCCGGTTCGACCTATCATTGAGGAAGTCGCCTTAACAAAGCTTCTTCGGGAGACCGATCCGGAATCACCTCCGATTATCTTCAACGATCTATTTTCCTTCTTCGCCGACCGGCTGAAGGTCCACCTCCGCGAGGCCGGCGCCCGCCACGATCTCGTCGACGCGGTGTTCGCCCTGCCCGGTCAGGACGACCTGCTGCTGGTGGTGAAGCGCGTCGAGGCGCTGTCGCGCTTCCTCTCGACCGAGGATGGCAAGACCCTGCTCGCCGGCGCCAAGCGCGCGGCGAATATTCTGCGCATCGAGGAGAAGAAGGACGGACACACCTATGAGGGCGGCGTCGACATGGTGTTGCTGCACGAGGCTGAGGAGCGCGCGCTCGCTGACGCCATCGCCGCGCTCGGCCCCCGGATCGAGGCGGCTCTGGTGGCCGAGGATTTCGAGGGCGCGATGGGCCTGATGGCGCAGCTGCGCGCGCCGGTCGATGCCTTCTTCGACAAGGTGACGGTCAATGCCGAGGACGCCGCCCTGCGCCAGAACCGCCTGCGCCTGCTCGCCGACATCCGCGCCCTGACCCGCCACGTCGCCGATTTCGAGCGCATCGAGGGCTGAGCCTCCCGCCCCCTCACAACGTCATCCCCGGACTTGATCCGGGGATCCACGACTTTGGCACAACGGAGAAGGCGTGGATGGCCGGGTCAAGCCCGGCCATGACGGCGTGTGGGGATGGTGAAGAGGCGCGCTAGCGCCTTCCCTTAGGTTGCCCGGAGGCGGCGCCCACCCCCTCACAACGTCATCCCCGGGCTTGACCCGGGGATCCACGACTTTCCTCATGGCCGGCGCGCACCATGACGGCGTGTGGGGATGGGCCGGTCGCACACGAACGACATCCTTCGAGGCTCGCTCCGCGCGCACCTCAGGATGACGGTGCGTGGGAGTGAGGGAGACCGCGGAACGTACACCCGTCATGCTGAGGTGGCGCCGCAGGCGCCCTCGAAGCACGCAGGCGGTCCGTCGTCCGTGCGGCATGTTCAGAGCGGAGACTTGAGCCCGCCTAATCATGGCCCCCGCAGGGAACCATCGCCTACCGCCGGCCGTTCTAGGGGAACCTCACAGGAGTACCCTTCATGGCCGTCAGCATTATCGCCCTCCAGCCGATCGTCGCGCTGGTGGCGGGCATCCTCATTCTGGTGATGCCGCGCCTGCTCGCCTATATCGTCGCCATCTACCTGATCTTCATCGGCGTCTCCGGCCTGCTTGGCACCGGCGGGCTGGAGCGGTTCGGACTCTGATCGCCTGAAACGGCAACGGCCCGGACCGGGCTCCCCCGAGCCGGGCCGGGCCGTTGCGCATCAGGGATGGCCGATCGGCCGTGTCAGGCCTTGCCGAGCAGCTTGTCGACGCTCCACGGGCCGGGGCCGGCGAACACCAGATAGAAGAACACGAAGCAGTACAGCGCCGCGAGTTCGCCGCCATTGACGATGGGGTGGAAGGCCTGCGGCGCGTGGACCAGGAAATAGGCGACCGCCGTCATGCCGGCGAGGATGAAGGCCACCGGGCGCGAGAACAGGCCGATCAGCAGCAGCGCGCCGCCGATCAGTTCGATGAGGCCGGCAATGCCGGGCATCGAGGTCAGGCTCACACCGGTCATCTGGGTGACGGGAAAGCCGAGAACCTTGGTGGTGCCGTGCTGAAGCAGCAGCAGAGCGGACATGATGCGCAGCAGGCTGAGCACATGCGGCGCGAGACGGTTCAACGTTGAAATCATGGAAAGCCCCTTGCGACGGATCGGTTTCCGGCCGTCGATTGGTGCCCCATTGCCGTGCCCGCGACAATCCGTCCTTACGTTCACATTGCAGTGCACTCCCCAGCTTCATGGTGCACCGCAAATGACCAATTGAACGGAGCACCTCAACCGGATAGATCACTTTGTGGGGAGCTCTCCGGCGGCCTGTCATCCACCGGTTGAACCCTTTGACGGTGCTTAATTTTCGACTTCGGTTGAATTTCCACCACACGATGAGGGCGCACCAGGTTGCGCCTCACCAAAGGACCTTTGACATGACGAAATGGGTCTACACCTTCGGCGACGGCACCGCGGAAGGTACAGCGGAACTGCGCAATCTGCTGGGTGGCAAGGGCGCGAACCTTGCGGAAATGTCGAATCTCGGGCTGCCCGTGCCGCCCGGCTTCACGATCTCGACCGAGGTCTGCACCTATTACTACGCTCACGGCAACAAATACCCGGACGAACTCGCGTCCCAGGTCGAGGCAGCTCTCGGCCAGATCGGCGCGCTCGCCAATCGCACCTTCGGCGATCCCGCCAACCCGCTTCTCGTCTCCGTCCGTTCGGGCGCCCGCGCCTCCATGCCAGGCATGATGGACACGGTGCTCAATCTCGGGCTCAACGACGTGACGGTCGAGGCGCTGGCCGCCTCCTCGGGCGATGCCCGTTTCGCCTATGACAGCTACCGCCGCTTCATCCAGATGTACTCGAACGTGGTGCTGGACTTCCCGCACCACCATTTCGAGGACGTGCTGGACGGCTATAAATCCGATCACGGCCACACGCTCGACACCGACCTGTCGGCCGATGACTGGAAGGAACTGGTCACGCGCTACAAGGCGCTGGTCCAGCACGAGCTGGGCCGCCCGTTCCCGCAGGACGCCCATGACCAGCTCTGGGGCGCCATCGGCGCCGTGTTCGGCTCCTGGATGAACCAGCGCGCCATCGTCTATCGCCGCCTCCACCAGATCCCGGAGAGCTGGGGCACGGCGGTGAACGTGCAGGCCATGGTGTTCGGCAATATGGGCGAGACCTCGGCCACCGGCGTCGCCTTCACCCGCAACCCCTCGACCGGCGAGAACGCGCTCTATGGCGAGTTCCTGATCAACGCCCAGGGCGAGGACGTGGTGGCCGGCATCCGCACGCCGCAGAACATCACCGAGGTCGCGCGCATCGAGGCCGGCTCCGACAAGCCCTCCATGGAGAAGGCTCTGCCGGAGGTCTATACCGAATTCGTCCGCATCGCCGGTGTGCTGGAAAGCCATTACCGTGACATGCAGGACCTCGAATTCACCGTCGAGCGCGGCAAGCTGTGGATGTTGCAGACCCGTTCGGGCAAGCGCACCGCCAAGGCCTCGCTGCGCATCGCGGTCGAACTCGCTAATGACGGCGTGATCACCCGCGAGGAGGCCATCGCCCGCGTCGATCCCGCCTCGCTCGACCAGCTGCTGCACCCGATGCTCGACCCCAAGGCCGACAAGAAGGTCATCGGCGCGGGGCTTCCCGCCTCGCCCGGCGCCGCCTCGGGCGAGATCGTGTTCTCGGCCGACGAGGCCGAGCTGATGAAGACGCAAGGCCGCAAGGTCATTCTGGTGCGCATCGAGACCTCGCCGGAAGACATTCACGGCATGCATGCCGCGCAGGGCATCCTCACCACGCGCGGCGGCATGACCAGCCACGCGGCGGTGGTCGCGCGCGGCATGGGCAAGCCCTGCGTCTGCGGCGCCGGCACGATCCGCGTCGATTATGCGGCGGGCACGCTGACCTCGGGCGGGGTGACGCTGAAGAAGGGCGACATCCTCACCATTGACGGCGCCACCGGACAGGTGATCGCCGGCGCGGTGCCGACGCTCCAGCCGGAGCTGTCCGGCGAGTTCGCCACGCTCATGGGCTGGGCGGACGGGGTGCGCCGGCTCAAGGTGCGCGCCAATGCGGAGACCCCGCTGGACGCCCGCACCGCGAAGAATTTCGGCGCCGAGGGCATCGGCCTGTCGCGCACCGAGCACATGTTCTTCGAGGGCGACCGCATTCGTTCCGTGCGCGAAATGATCCTGGCCGATGACGAGAAGGGCCGCCGCGCCGCGCTCGCCAAGCTGCTCGCCGCGCAGCGTTCGGACTTCCAGGAGCTGTTCGAGATCATGGACGGGCTGCCGGTGACGATCCGCCTGCTCGACCCGCCGCTGCACGAGTTCCTGCCACACACCGACGCGGAAATCGCCGAGGTGGCGGAGGCGCTCGGGGTCAGCGCGGCCAAGCTCGCCGCCCGCAAGCGGGAGTTCGACGAGTTCAACCCGATGCTCGGCTTCCGCGGCTGCCGCCTCGCCATCGCCTTCCCGGAGATCGCGGAAATGCAGGCCCGCGCCATCTTCGAGGCCGCGGTGGCGGCGCAGAAGACCACCGGCAAGCCGGTGGTGCCGGAAATCATGGTGCCGCTCATCACCGGCAAGAAGGAATTCGACCTCGTCAAGGAAGTCATCGACGCCGCCGGTCGCACGGTAGCGGAGGAGACCGGCGAGACGGTCGAGTACCAGGTCGGCACGATGATCGAGCTGCCGCGCGCGGCGCTGAAGGCGGGCGAGATCGCCGAGACGGCGGAGTTCTTCTCCTACGGCACCAACGATCTCACCCAGACCGTCTACGGCATCTCGCGCGACGATGCCGGCACGTTCCTCGGCACCTACATCGCCAAGGGCATCTTCGAGGTCGACCCCTTCGTGTCGATCGACCAGGACGGCGTCGGCGAGATGGTGAAGATCGCCACCGAGCGCGGCCGCGCGGTGCGGCCGAACCTCAAGCTCGGCATTTGCGGCGAGCATGGCGGCGATCCCGCCTCGGTCGCCTTCTGCGAGGAAGTCGGGCTAGACTACGTGTCCTGCTCGCCCTTCCGCGTGCCGATCGCCCGGCTGGCGGCGGCGCAGGCCGCGCTCAGGAGCAAGGTCGCCTCGCAGGCGTGAGCTGACCCGCGATGACATTGTCGCGGCCGGCCCGGCCGGCCGCGACAGACACCTGCGTGAAAGACAGTCCCGCTTGACTTCGAGCGCGCTCGAACCCCTAGCCTCGGCTGCGTCGTGGCGAAAAGGGCGATCATGAAGATCGGGGAACTGGCCAAGCTATCGGGGTTGTCGGTCCACACCATCCGCTATTACGAGCGGATCGGATTGCTGCCCTATGCGGACCGGAACCGTTCGAGCCAGCGCGATTACGATGCCTCCATCCTGACGTGGATCGCCTTTCTCGGTCGCCTGAAAACGATCGGGATGCCGATCCGCGACATGCTGCGCTATGCAGCCTTGCGGGAAGCCGGCGCCGCAACCGAAGCTGAGCGACGCGCGCTGCTGGAGCAGCACCGCGAGCGCGTGGCGCTTCATCTGGCCGAGCTTCAGGACTGCCTTCTCGTCCTCGACACCAAGATCGCCGGCTATGCCGGCCTGGAGCAGAGGATGCGGGATGATGACGCAACAGAATTGCAACGCAGACGACAGCCGGCTGGAGCGCGGGCGGCGCGCCCTCGCTGAGATCGACGGCGAGGCGGGCGAAAAGGTCGTCGCCGCACTCGCCGACATCGCCCCGGATTTCGCCACCTATCTGCTCGAGTTCCCCTTCGGCGACATCTATTGCCGTCCCGGTCTCGATCTGCGCGCGCGGGAAATCGCGACGATCGCCGCCCTGACCGCGCTCGGCAACGCTGCCCCGCAGCTGAAGGTCCATATCGCCGCCGGGCTGAATGTCGGCCTGACCCGCGATGAGATCACCGAGATCATCATGCAGATGGCCGTCTATGCCGGCTTCCCCGCGGCACTCAACGGACTGTTCGCCGCCAAGGAGGTCTTCGCGCCGCAAAGCGCCGCAGAATCGGGGGCATAGCCCGCTAACGCCGCCCGCCCGGCCCTCGCGCAGAACAACCGGGATCGCCGCCCGACCGCGCGATCCCGGATCGGCCCTGCGGCCGTCCGGGATGACAAATGAATGCCAGACGGCCGGGCTGACGCCCGGCCGTTTTGCGTTACCATCGCGCTGGGGAGGACCGCCATGCTGCCAGCCAATGCGGCGCTGATCGTGATCGACCTGCAAAAGGCCATCGACCATCCCAAATGGGCGGCGCAGGGCCCGCGCAACAATCCGCAGGCCGAGGCGACCATCGCACGGCTGCTGGCGGCCTGGCGCGCGGCGGGCCGGCCGCTGTTCCATGTGCGCCATGAGTCGACCGCGCCCGGCTCGACCTATGCCGCGAACGGCCCGGGCAGCGCCTTCAAGCCGGAGGCGATGCCGCTGCCCGGCGAGCCGGTGATCGCCAAGAGCGTCCACAGCGCCTTTATCGGCACCGATCTGGAGGCGCGGCTGCGTGCGGACGGCATCGGCACGCTGGTGATCTGCGGCGTCATCACCAACAATTCGGTCGAAACCACCGTGCGCATGGCCGCCAATCTCGGCTTCGACGTGCATCTGGTGGAAGACGCCTGCTTCACCTTCGCCCGCCGCGACCATGCCGGCACGCTGCGCAGCGCCGCCGAGGTCCACGCCATGTCGCTGGCCAACATGGACGGCGAATATTGCCGCGTGGTGCAAGCGGCCGAGGTGATCTGACCCTTATCGCTGGCGTGCGGCTGCCCTTAAGCCTCACATCGAGATCGAGGCGGTGCATGTAGTGGCCAGTCATGCCCGGGCTTGACCCGGGCATCCACGCATTTCCCCTACTTCCGCGAAGAATTATCGTCCATATCCGAGATATAACCTTCGTTAATTACCGCATGCAGAACGTCAACAAAAAATCGCGCATTTGGGATGCTTTGCGTAGTTTGGTCAGGATACCGCAGCGGCGATTTCCGCGAACTATGTATAAATTCCAGAAATTTCAGCTTATCTTCAAAATATCTCACAGCATCATTGTTATATTCAACTAAATTATCCGACGGAATTCGCCCGTTTTTGTACACTAGATTAGCATATTTTCTTATATTTGTTCTAATTTCCACATTTTCATCATCAATGTATAGAGCATATATTCTGTGTTTTTGACGCTTTATGTCTTTGATCGACCGCCCTTTACTGATCAGATTTGCTTTTAGAAGCAATTCAATCCCGAGAGATGCAAGGTGAAGAACTACCGGAGCGTGCCGATCGCAATAAGCTTCTGCATGGCGTAGTTGGTACGCAGACTCGATGTACGTCTCGGCAGCCGACTGCCATGCTTCATATTCCTCTGTTTGATCAAAGGAATCCTGCAGTATTTCATCATCGGCCAGCACGCCCCGCTCGCCGGCGCGGGCCTTGGCGATCTCCACCAGAGCGCGGTCGTCCAGCGCGTCGATCATCGCCTCATAGGTGGCGGCCGGCACCATATAGGCCATGACGCGGTTATGGTTCAGCACCGCCACCGCTGCGCCGCGGGCATCCTCGACAATGGCGGTCGGGTTCTTCTTGAGGTCGGAGACGCTCACCGCCATCTCGGCTTCGACACGCTGCATGGCGGCTTCCTACGATCCAGAACAGTGCTTTATTCGGGTCTGAATATAGGTCTTCACCCGCCAAACGCAAAGGCCACTACCCGCCCTTCGCCGCCGCCTTCAGCTTGTACAGCGCCTCCAGCGCCTCGCGCGGGGTCATCTCGTCGGGGTCGATGCCGGCCAGCGTCGTCTTCACCGCTTCCGCCACCGGGTCCGCCTTGGCCACGGATGAAGCCGGCGCGGGCGGCGGGGGGCGGTTGAGGGCGGCGAACAGCGGGAGATCGTCGAGGATGCGCTGGGTCGGGGCGGCGCGGTCGGCGCTTTCCAGCTCGGTGAGCACGGCGCGGGCGCGCTCGACCACGGCGTGCGGCAGGCCGGCGAGCTTGGCGACCTGAATGCCATAGGAGCGGTCCGCCGCGCCGGGCACCACCTCATGCAGGAAGATCACCTCGCCCTCCCACTCCTTCACCTTCACCGTCGCGTTGACGAGGCGGGCAAGCCGCTGGGACAGCGCGGTCAGCTCATGGAAATGGGTGGCGAACAGGCCCCGGCAGCGATTGCTCTCATGCAGATGCTCGAGGCTCGCCCAGGCGATGGACAGGCCGTCAAAGGTCGCCGTGCCGCGCCCGATCTCGTCGAGAATGACGAGCGAGCGTTCGGTCGCCTGGTTGAGGATGGCGGCGGTCTCGACCATCTCGACCATGAAGGTCGAGCGCCCGCGCGCCAGATCATCCGCCGCGCCGACGCGCGAGAACAGCCGGTCGACCACGCCGATGCGCGCCGCCTTCGCCGGCACGAAGGCGCCGGCCTGGGCGAGGATGGCGATCAGCGCGTTCTGCCGCAGGAAGGTCGACTTACCCGCCATGTTCGGGCCGGTGACCAGCCAGATGCGCCCGGCCCGCGCCCGCTCCGGCGGGGAGAGATCGCAATCATTGGCGACGAAGGGCCCGCCCGAGGAGATGCGTTCCTGCCGCAGCGCCTGCTCCACCACCGGGTGGCGCCCGCCCTCGATGTAGAAATCCAGCCCGTCATCGACCTCGGGCCGCACATGGCACTCATCCACCGCGAGCTTGGCGAGGCCGGCGGTGACGTCGATCACCGCGAGCGCCTCGGCGCAGGCGCGGATCGCGTCGGCCTGGTCCAGCACGGCACTCGCCAGTTCGTCGAACAGGCGCTGCTCCAGCGCAAGCGCGCGGTCGCCGGCGCTGGAGATCTTCGCCTCCAGCTCGGCCAGCTCGGTGGAGGTGAAGCGCATCGCCCCGGCCATGGTCTGGCGGTGCAGGAAGATGGCGTCGAAGGGCGGCTCGCGCAGCTTGTCGGCGTTCTGCTGGCTGACCTCGACATAATAGCCGAGCACCGCATTGTGCCGGATCTTCAGCGCCCGCACGCCGGTTTCCTCGACATAGCGCCGCTCGAGGGCGGCGACCACGCGCCGGCTCTCGTCGCGCAGCGCGCGGGTGGCGTCGAGGTCGGCATGGTAGCCCGGCCGGATGAAACCGCCATCGCGCCGGTTGAGCGGCAGCTCGTCATCGAGCGCGCTTTGCAGCATCTCCGCGAGTGACGGATCGATGCCGGCGAGCACGCCGGCGGCCTGCGTGAGTTCCAAGGGCGCGGGCGAGGCGGCGATCAGCCCGGCCATCGCCGCGCCCTCCGTCAGCCCCCGACCGATGGCGGCAAGGTCGCGCGGCCCCGCGCGGCCGAGGGCGACCCGCGAGAGGGCACGGGCGAGGTCCGGCGCGCCGGCAAGGCGCGCGCGCAAATCGGCCCGCAGGCTGGTCTCACTGGCCAGATGCTCCACCGCATCGAACCGATCGGCCACCCGTTTCGGGTCGGTCAGCGGCTCGGCGAGGCGCCGCCCGAGCAGGCGCGCACCGGCCGAGGTCACGGTCCGGTCGATGGCCGCGCACAGGCTCCCGGCGCGGTCGCCGGTGGTGGTGCGCAGGATCTCGAGATTGGCCCGCGTCGCCGGGTCGATGACCATGACGTCAGTCGAGGATTCCCGGCGCGGCCGGTTCAGCGGCGGGCGGGCGCCAAGCTGGGTACGCTCGATATAGGCCACCACGGCGCCGGCGGCGGCGAGCTCCGCGCGGGTGAAAACACCAAAGGAATCAAGGGTCGCTACCTGGAAGAAGCCGGCAATGCGGCGCTCCGCGCCGGCCCCGTCGAAACTGTCCTTGGGCAGCGGCGTGACGGCGGGGAGCGCACGCCAGATCGGCTTGAAGGCCGGCTCGTCATAGATCGCGTCGGGCACCAGAAGCTCGGCCGGCTCGATGCGGGCGAGATCGGCGGAAAGGCGCAGCGCGTCGGTCTCGGCGACGCGGAACGAGCCGGTGGAGATGTCGGCGAAGGCCAGCGCATAGGCATAGCCGTCCTCGCCCTCGCCGCTCTTCACCCGCGCCAGCGCCGCCAGCACATTCTCGCGCCGCGCATCGAGCAGCGCGTCCTCGGTCAGCGTGCCGGGCGTGACGAGACGGATAACATCCCGTTTTACAACGCTTTTCGGGCCGCGCTTCTTGGCCTCGGCGGGGTCCTCGATCTGCTCGCAGACGGCGACGCGGTAGCCGGCCAGGATCAGCTTGTTGAGATATTCCTCGGCGCGCTCCACCGGCACGCCGCACATCGGGATGTCCTCGCCCTGATGTTTGCCGCGCTTGGTGAGCACGATGCCGAGCGCGCGCGAGGCGAGTTCCGCGTCCTCGAAGAACAGCTCGTAGAAATCGCCCATCCGGTAGAACAGCAGGCTGCCGGGATTGGCGGTCTTGATCTCCACATATTGCGCCATCATCGGCGTCACCCGCGCCTCGACGGTGGCGGGTGGCGGCGTCTCGTCCGGGGCGGTCGTCTGGGGCGCGTTCATGACAGGACGCTGGCAGAGGCAGGGGCCGGCTTTCAAGCCGGGAGGGCCCGGCGTGGGTGCTTATCCCCTCCTAGCTGAGCCAGCCTGCCTCACAATTCAATGCCGCGCATCGCCTCGGGGTCCATCAGCCCCATCAGCCGGCTGGCGGCGGTGCGGGCCAGCCGCAGCGTCAGCGCCTTGCGGGTGGCGGCGGAAAGGGGATGGGCGGGCGCCTCGCGCAGCAGGCCGGCGCCGAACGTGTCGGCAACGATCAGGCCGGCATCCTCGGGCAGGATCTTGGCGGGAAAATCCGGCGCCACCGCGAAGAACAGCCGGTCGCAGTACAGCCGGTACTCCGTCCATTTGCGGTCGGTGCGGAAGTCGGTCACCGAGGACTTGATCTCGATCACCCAGACCTCGCCGCGCGCATCGATGGCGGCAATGTCGGCGCGGCGGCCGGAGGCGAGGACGAATTCCGGCACCCCCATCAACCCGCGCGCCGCCAGATAGCGCAGCGCGCCGCGCTGGATGGCGCGGGCGGTGTCGGACTGGCGCCCGTCCACCGGAGGGGAAAGAGTATCGCGGATGAGGGGCGCGCTCATGCGATGTACTCTATCCGTTCTCATAGGTGGATGGGAAGAGGCACGGCGCGCGGGCGGCAAAGGCGCTTATAAGCCGGCGCCGACTCATCTATAGCGGATGGCCTGCCCTCACCGGTCCAACGCCATGGCCGACCCACTGCCGACATCGCTGCCGCAGGACACCGCGCCCCCGCCGCCAGGGATCGGCCAGCTTTTCCTCGGCTTCCTCTCGGTCGCGGTGGTGGCGTTCGGCGGCGTGTTGCCCATTGCCCGGCGGGCGCTGGTCGAACGTCACCGCTGGCTCACGCCGGACGAGTTCACCGAGCTGGTCGGTCTCGCCCAGTTCCTGCCCGGCCCCAACATCGTCAATCTCTCGGTCATCGTCGGGGCGCGGTTTCGCGGCATACCCGGCGCGCTGGCCGCGTTTCTCGGGCTGACGGCGGTACCGGCGGTGGGCGTCGTGCTCGCCGGCATGGTGTTCTCCCGCTATGGCGACGTGACGGCGGTGGCGGACATGCTGGCCGGGCTCGCGGCGGCGGCGGCGGGTCTGGTGCTCGCCATGGCCGCGCGCATGGCCGAGCCGCTGTGGCGCCGGCCGCAGGCGCACGCCATCCTCATCGCGCTGCTCGCCTTCGTCGGCATCGTGGCGACGCCGGTCTCGCTGCCGGTGCTGATGCTGACGTTGGGGCCGGTCTCGATCCTGCTCGCCTGGTGGGCGCAGAGGGGGCGGCCGTGAACGAGAGCAGCCCGCTCGGCGCGCTGGCGCTGCATTTCCTCGTCATCTCGCTGTTCGCGATCGGCGGGGCCAACAGCGTGCTGCCGGAGATGCACCGGCAGGTGGTCGACATCGCCGGCTGGATGACCGACGCCCAGTTCGCCCAGACCTTCGCCATCGCGCAGGCGGCGCCCGGCCCGAACATGCTGGTGGTGACGCTGATCGGCTGGCATGTGGCGGGCCTGTGGGGCGCACTCATCGCCACACTCGCCATGTGTGGGCCGACCTGCGTGCTCGCCTATGTGGTCGGCGGGGTGTGGGACCGGTTTCGCGAAGCACGCTGGCGCCGCGTGGTGCAGGGCGGGCTGGTGCCGCTGACCATCGGCCTGATCGCCGCCTCGGGCGTGCTGCTGAGCGAGGGCGCGGCGCGCACGCCGGCCACCGCCGCCTTCACCCTTGTAACCGCACTGGTGCTGTTCTTCACCCGGCTGAGCCCGCTCTGGATGCTGGCCGCCGGCGGCGCTCTGGGTGCGCTCGGGCTGATCTGAACGGCTTAATCCGGCAGCGCCGCGCTCTCGATGGCGGCGGCGTCCTCGCCGCGGGAGAAGGCCGGGAGCTGCACCCCCGAAAGCGGGGCGGGCGGGGCCGGCGGCGGGGCCTTGCTGGCGCCGAGCCGGCGGACCAGGGCGAAGGCGCTGATCAGCGCGGCGATGCCGAAGGCGACCGAGCCCGCCGCCTGCCCGCCGATCACGCCGGTCGCGCCATACCAATGCCCGCCGAGCCAGACGAAGGGGATGGTGCCCAGCGTCGCCCGCCCCCAGTTGAACAGGGTGGAGAGCAGCGGCGCGCCGAGATTGTTGAAGGCGGCATTGGCGACGAACAGGGCGCCCATGAAGACGAAGCTTCCGGCCGCGTAAAGGCAGAAGAACTCGACCAGCTCCACCCCCTCCATGGACAGGCCGAAGACGCCGGCGAGCGGGCGTCGCGCCAGCGCCAGCAGCAGCCAGACCAGCGCCACATAGCCAAGGATCAGCACCAGACTGTCACGTACCGCCTGCCTGACACGGTCATAGCGCAAGGCGCCGACATTCTGGCCGATCACCGGGCCGATGGCGCCGGTGAGCGCGAAGATCGGCCCGAAGGCGACCGGGATCAGCCGGCCGATCACCGCCCAGGCAGCGACCGCCGCATCGCCATGCGGGGCGAGGGCGAAGGTGACATAGGCATTGCCCACGGGGGTAGCGATGTTGGTCAGGATCGCCGGCACGGCGATGGCCGAGAGCGGGCCGACATCCCTGAGAAAGGCGGCAAGGCGCGGGCGCTCGCCAAGGCCATGCACCCTCACCACGGCGTAAAGCCCGTAGCCCGCCATTACCAGACGGGCCAGCACGGAGGCAATGGCCGCGCCCTCGACGCCGAGCCCGAGGCCGAGGATCAGCAGCGGATCGAGCACGGCGGTGGCGAGGCCGCCCGACAGCGTGACCCACATGGCGCGGCGCGCGTCGCCCACCCCGCGCAGCGTGCCCGAGGCGGCCATGCCGATGCCGAGCAGCGGCGTCGAGGGCAGCACGATCAGCAGGAAGTCGCGGGCAAGTTCCTGCGTGCGGCCGGTGGCGCCGAGCAGGCCGAGCATCGGCCCGAGCAAAGGCAGCATGAGCGCCGTCATCGCGAGGGTGGCGAGCGTCATATAGACCATGGCGGAGGTCGACATCCGCCGGCCCTCCGGCGCGGAGCCCCCGCCGACCGCGCGCGAGACCAGCGCCGAGCCGGCGATCATCACGCCGATGCCGACCGAGGTGGTGAAGAACATCACCGTGCCGGCATAGCCAATGGCGGCGGCCAGCTCCTCCTCGCCGAGCAGCGAGATGTAGAACAGGTTCAGCAGATCGACGGCGAACACCGCCACCAGGCCGATAGAGCCAGTGGCGGTCATCACCGCGACATGGCGCATCGTCGAGCCTTCGACGAAGCGGGCCTTGATCGGGCGGGGGGCGCGGCGGGCGGATTTACTCATGCGGGCCATCTATGCCACGTCCGGCCGGCGTCCAGATAGGGCCGGCCCCGCAAGCGGGCGATTGCGCCAATGCCGGGCGGCGGGGAGATCGTCGGCGCGGGCGAGGCGGTGATTGAGAAGCGTCACCAAAATCGGCTAGAAGGGCACGCCTTCTGGGCTACGCACTCGCCCGCCCGCACTGGAATCCGCCATGACCGACATCACCGACGACCACGCCAAGGCCCGCGTCCTCGTCCAGGCGCTGCCGCACATGCAACGCTATGACGACGCCATCATCGTGGTGAAATATGGCGGCCACGCCATGGGCGACGAGCAGGTGGCCCGCGACTTCGCGCAGGACATCGTGCTGCTCGAACAGTCCGGCGTGAACCCGGTGGTGGTGCATGGCGGCGGGCCGCAGATCGGCGCCATGCTGGCCAAGCTCGGCATCAAGTCGGAATTCGCCGCCGGGCTGCGCATCACCGACAAGGCGACCGTCGAGATCGTCGAGATGGTGCTGGCCGGCTCGATCAACAAATCGCTGGTCGGCTATATCAACGGGGCCGGCGGCAAGGCGCTCGGCCTGTCCGGCAAGGACGGCAACATGGTGGTTGCCTCCAAGGTCACGCGCTCCGTGCGCGATCCCGATTCCAATATCGAGCAGGTGATCGACCTCGGCTTCGTCGGCGAGCCCGAGACGGTGGACACCACCGTGCTCGACCAGATCCTCGGCCGCGAGCTGATCCCGGTGCTTGCGCCGGTCGCCACCGGCAAGGATGGCGGCACCTTCAACGTCAATGCCGACACGTTTGCAGGGGCGATCGCGGGCGCCTTGGGCGCCAAGCGGCTGCTGCTGCTGACCGACGTGCCGGGCGTGCTCGACCGCGACAAGCAGCTCATCAAGGAGCTGACCATCGCCCAGGCGCGCGCGCTGATCGCCGACGGCACGATTTCCGGCGGCATGATCCCGAAGGTCGAGACCTGCATCTACGCGCTGGAACAGGGCGTGGAAGGGGTGGTGATCCTTGACGGCAAGGTGCCTCATTCGGTGCTGCTGGAACTGCTCACCGACCACGGCGCCGGCACGCTGATCACGCGCTGAGGCGGGCGGAACCAACCACGCGCCCCGTCATCCCCGGGCTTGACCCGGGGATCCACGTCTTTGGCAGCGCGCGGGCATGAAGTCGTGGTTGGCCGGGCCGAGCCCGGCCATGACGATGCCTTGAGGCGATCCCTTGCCCCTCGCCCCGCCGCCCGCTCTTCGCTATGGATGGCGCCATGACGACGTTCCTGCGCAGCCCCGCCTCATCGCCGGTCGATTTCTCCCATGTCGAGACTTGGGTGTTCGACCTCGACAACACGCTCTACCCACCGGGGCTCGACCTGTGGCGGCAGATCGACATGCGGATGCGCAGCTACATCGCCGATTATCTCGGCCTGTCGCTGGACGACGCCTTCGCGCTGCAGAAGGGCTATTACCGCAAATACGGCACCTCGCTGCGCGGGTTGATGATCGAGCACGGCATGGACCCGGACCCATTCCTCGCCAATGCCCATCAGATCGACCTCGCCTCGCTCGATCCGGCGCCGGAACTGGGCGTGGCGCTGGGCGCGCTGCCCGGCCGCAAGCTGGTCTACACCAATGGCTCGCGCCGCCATGCCGAGCAGATCCTCGACAAGCTCGCCATCTCCGAGCATTTCGCCGATGTGCATGACATCGTCGCCGCCGAGTTCCACCCGAAGCCTCAGGAGACCGCCTATCGCGGCTTCCTCGCCCGCTTCGACGTGAACCCGGCTACGGCGGCGATGTTCGAGGACCTCGCCCGCAATCTCGAAGTGCCGGCCCAGCTCGGCATGCGCACCGTGCTGGTGGTGCCGTCCGGCGAAGCGGTGAGCCCCGCCGACCGCGAGGCGTGGGAGCATGAGGGGCGCGAGGGCGACCATATCGACGTGGTGACGGACGACCTGACCGCCTTCCTGCGCTCGCTCGCCGTCTGAGCGCCCGCAACGCGCGCGGGCGATCACTCACCCGTTGACAGAATCCCGCCGCGACCGGACAAGACGGCCGAACAGGGGAGAGCCAGATGTCGAGCCAGCTTCAGAGCATCATCGAGACCGCCTTCGAGAACCGCGCCGAGGTCACTTTCGAGACCGGCGGGGATGTGCGCCAGGCGGTGAACGAGGCGCTGAGCCTGCTCGATGCCGGCAAGGTCCGTGTCGCCGAGCCGGGCGCCAATGGCGACTGGACGGTCAATCAGTGGCTCAAGAAGGCGGTGCTGCTGTCCTTCCGCCTCAACGACATGAGCGTCATCCCCGGCGGCCCCGGCCAGGCCGTGTGGTGGGACAAGGTGCCCTCCAAGTTCGAGGGCTGGGGCGAGAGCGAATTCCGCGCCGCCGGCTTTCGCGCCGTGCCGGGCGCCATCGTGCGCCGCTCGGCCTTCATCGCGCCGAACGTCGTGCTGATGCCCTCCTTCGTCAATCTCGGCGCCCGCGTCGATGCCAATTCCATGGTCGACACCTGGGCGACGGTCGGCTCCTGCGCGCAGATCGGCAAGAATGTGCATCTGTCGGGCGGCGTCGGCATTGGCGGCGTGCTGGAGCCGCTGCAGGCCGGCCCGGTGATCATCGAGGATGACTGCTTCATCGGCGCGCGCTCGGAAGTTGTCGAGGGCGTGATCGTGCGCCGCGGCTCGGTGCTCTCCATGGGCGTGTTCATCTCCGCCACCACCAAGATCGTCGACCGCGCCACCGGCGAGGTCTTCGTCGGCGAGGTGCCGGCCTATTCCGTCGTGGTGCCCGGCTCGCTGCCCGGCAAGCCGCTGCCGAACGGCCAGCCCGGCCCGTCGCTCTACTGCGCGGTGATCGTCAAGCGCGTCGACGAGCAGACCCGCTCCAAGACCTCGATCAACGACCTGCTACGCGATTGAGGCGTTTCTTTCCCTCCCGCCGGGGAGGGAGGGTCGGAGCCCGACATAAGGGAGACGTCGCATGATCGACAACATCCATGCCGACCCCGTCGAAATCCTGCGCCTGCTCATCCGCTGCCCGTCGGTCACCCCGGCCGAGGGCGGCGCGCTCGGCTATCTCGATGCGCTGCTGAGCGGGGCGGGCTTCGCCACCCACCGCGTGACGCTGACCGCGCCCGACACGCCCGACATCGAGAACCTCTATGCCCGCTTCGGTACGCGCGGGCCAAACCTGTGCTTTGCCGGCCATACCGATGTCGTGCCGCCCGGCGATCCGCAGCACTGGCGCTTCCCGCCCTTCGAGGGCGCGATCCATGACGGGCTGATCTATGGCCGTGGCGCGGTGGACATGAAGGGCGGGGTGGCCGCCTTCATCGCCGCCGGGCTCGATTTCGCCCGCGCCCATGGCAACGACCCCGATCACCCGGATCTGCCCGGCTCCATCTCCTTCCTGCTCACCGGCGATGAGGAAGGCCCGGCGATCAACGGCACGGAGAAGCTGCTGCGCTGGCTGGCCGACCGCGACGAGCGGCTCGACCATTGCGTGCTCGGCGAGCCCTCCTCGCGCGCCGCGCTCGGCGACATGGTGAAGATCGGCCGGCGCGGCTCGCTGTCCTGCACCCTCACCGTCCATGGCAAGCAGGGCCATGTCGGCTACCCGCATCTCGCCGACAACCCTATTCCGGGCCTCATCACCCTGCTCGGCGCGCTGATCGCCGAACCGCTCGATGGCGGTAACGCGCATTTCCAGGCGTCGAACCTCGAAATCGTCTCGGTCGATGTCGGCAACCCCGCCTTCAACGTCATCCCGGCGCAGGCGCAGGGTCGCTTCAATATCCGCTTCAACGATCTGTGGACCCCGCAGACCCTTCAGGCGGAGATCGAGCGGCGGCTGAACCGTGCGGCGGGCAACAGCGTGCGCTGGAGCGCGGCCTTCGAGTTCCGCTCCTCCGACAGCTTCCTCACCGCGCCCGGCGCCTTTGTCGACCTCGTGGTCGCCTCGATCGCCGAGACGACCGGTCAGACGCCGGAATTGTCCACCACCGGCGGCACCTCGGATGCCCGCTTCATCAAGGATCATTGCCCGGTGATCGAGTTCGGCCTTGTCGGCACCACCATGCACGCGGTGGACGAATCGACGCCGATCGCGCAGGTGCAGGCGCTCACCGGCGTCTATGCCGGCATCATCGCCCGCTATTTCGCCGAATTCGGCCGGCGCTGAGGCTTATTGACCGCGCAGCGCCGGCGAGAGCGCGCCGGGCAGGCCGGCGGCGGCGGCGCCCTGCGCGGCGCCATCGACCTGGCCATAGCCGCTCATCTTCATGCAGGTCGACGTGCCCTCCAGCCGCGTGAAGCCGGGCCCGTAAGCCGCGCAGAGCGGGTCGGGGCCGCCGGCCGGCGCGGCGGGCGCCGCCTTGGCACCGGGCGTCGCGACGCCGGGAGGTGAGACACCGGGCGCGTTAGCGGTGCCGGCCCCGGCGGGCGCCGCGAGAAGGGCCAGTATCGCCGCCCCGATGCCCCACCCTTGCCATCTGGCCTGTGCCGCCATAGGTCGCCTCCCCTGCCGGCAAAACTCTCCCGCGCGAATGCGGCCATTCCGCGCCGCCCGGCCATCCATCGTCTAGAATCACCGCGATTCGCCCCGCACCGGAGCCCGTCCATGGCCGCCGCCATCGAACGTCCCGTCCTCGCCACCAGCGCCGCCGTGTTCCGCGAGGGGCGCGTGCTGCTGGCCCGGCGCGGCCAGCCGCCCGCGCGCGGCGTCTGGACCCTGCCGGGCGGGCGGGTCGAGCCGGGCGAGACGCTGGCTGAGGCCGCCGCGCGCGAGGTGATGGAGGAAGTCGGCGTCCGCTGCATCATTCTCGGCGTCGCCGGAGCGGTGGACGTGATCCTGCGCGGCGACGATGGCGCGCTGGGTGCGCATTTCGTCGTCGTCAGCCACGCCGCGCGCTGGGAGAGCGGGGAGCCCGCCACCGGGCCGGAAGCGGCGGAAATCGGCTGGTTCGATCCCGCCGCCCTGCCGGCGGACACCACGCCCGGCCTTGCCGCCATCGTCGCGCAGGCGGCACGGCTGGCGCAGGACGCGTATGCGCTGGCCGCCGCGCCGCTCGTCACCTGAAACCCGCGCCTCCCTTGACCTTCCCGCCATGCCGGCTCACCACAGGCGCCATGATGACCGCCTCTCGTCTGATCGCCCCTTGCCTGCTGCTCCTCCTCGCGTTTCTGGCCGCCGCGCCGGCGCGCGCCCAGAACGAGGGCGGCACGCCGCCTTATGAGGGCGACCTGATGCGCCTCGCCGAGATTCTCGGCGCGCTGCATTATGTCCGCCCGCTGTGCGGCGCGGCGGAGGACAGCCGCTGGCGCGACGAAATGGCGGCGCTGATCGCGGCGGAAGCCCCCTCGGACACCCGGCGCGGCCAGCTCATCGCCGCCTTCAATCTCGGTTATGAGAGCTACAAGCAGGTCTATCGGAGCTGCACCGCCTCGGCCGAACTCGCCAGCCAGCGTTATCTGGAAGCCGGCGCCAAGCTCTCGCGCGACATCGCCGCGCGCTATGGCAGCAACTAGCCACCGCTGAACGGCTCAGTCTGTGCGTTTTTGGCCGCACCTGTCACCTTTTTGCCGCGCCTTGTTAACCCTCCTTCAATTCTTGGGCGGAACGCGGGAATCAGCGTGCTAAGGTCCCGCCGAGCGCATCGCTCAGCGGAGGAATAAGATTGTCCGAGCTTCCGGAAACGCATGACATCGACGGTCCGGCCGATCAGGCGCAGGAGGACGAGCGTCACGCGGCGCTCGCCTATCTCGATGAGGCGTGGAACGAGGCGGTCTATGACGGTCTCGACGAGGATTGCCTGGCGCAGGCGGCGCTGTTCACCGCCATCCGGTCGATGGTCGCGACCTATGGCGAGGAAGCCGCCGCGGGCTTTGCCGAGCGTCTGGCCGACCGCATCCGCGCGGGCGAATATACGGTGCCGTTCAATCGGCAGTAGGCCGGGGCTTACCCGCGTTCCAGCCTGAAAATGTCGAGGCCATCCACATCGGCCTCGATCCCCCTCCAGCCGAGGCGCCGATAATAGGGCGCGTTGTCCGCTGTTGCGCACAGATGCAGGTGGGCATGGCCGGCGGCAAAGGCCGCCGCGGCCGCATGACCCACCAGCGCCTCCCCGATGCCCTGTCCCCGCTCATGCGGCTCTACCCAGAGCGCGGCGAGCCATGGCGTCAGATGCGCCCGCGCCTCCAGATCGCAGGCGATCAGCGCGACTGTGCCGAGGAACGCCGCACCACGGCAGGCTATGAAGCTGGTGGGAATGCCGGCCACGCCGGCCCCCAGGCTCTCGTCGAGCCGGGCCCGCAGCACGGCGAGCGGCACGCCCTCATCCCGCCACCAGGCCCGCCAGACGCGATCGGCCACGACGCCCGCCCTATCGGGCGCCTGCCGCAGATCGAGGATGGCATAGTCCGCCGGCATCGATTCAGACTCCTGCGGCGCGCAGGCTCCCTCGCGCGTCCCCGGCCCAACGACAAAAGCGCGGAGACCCGAGGTCGCCGCGCTTTGCGCTGATCAGTATCTGAAAAGGGCTCGCGAGGAGCCCGCCGGTCTCAGCGGGCGCCGGGAACGACCTTCGGCTTGGACGGCAGCAGACCCTCGCGCTGGGCGCGCTTGCGGGCCAGCTTGCGGGCGCGGCGAACGGCCTCGGCCTCTTCGCGGGCGCGCTTCTCGGACGGCTTCTCGTAATGGCCGCGCAGCTTCATCTCGCGGAAAATGCCTTCGCGCTGCATCTTCTTCTTCAGCGCCTTAAGCGCCTGGTCGACGTTGTTGTCCCGAACGAGAACCTGCACGTGTCTTCCTCTTCGTGCTTCGCGTATCGCGCATGCGTTGAATTCTGGCAGATCGCGGCGGGCATCCCGGAGAAACGCGGGCCGACGATCAAGGTGAGCGCACATAGCAGACCGCCAACACCTTGTCCACCGCCCGCCGGCACGCATAAGCGCCGGCAAGCGATTCAACGCGCGGGCAAATTCGCCCGCCATACCATATTACCGGACTACTGCCCCGCGCCCTTGATGGCGATCACCTCGGCCACCGCCGCCTTGGAACGGAAGCCGAGCGCCTCCTGATATTCCGGCGAGTGGTAGCAGGCGAGCGCGGTCTCGTAGTCCTTGAAGGCCAGGATCACGTTGCGCGAGCGCGCCGTGCCGTGCACGGCCTCGTGCCTGCCGCCACGGACCAGGAACCAGCCCTGATATTTGCGCACGGCCAGCGCGTCGGCGGCAATGTAGGATTTGTAGGTCTCGAGATCGTGGACGTCGATCCGCATGACCCAATAGGCGGTGCCCGGCCCCTGCGCCGGCCCGTCGATCACCCCGGCGGCGGGCTGGTCGCCTTCATAGCCCTCGATGACGAGGTGCTCGCCTTCGGAATGGGCGAGGCGATGGGTATAGGCGGCCTGATATTCGGGCGAATGGAAGCAGGCCAGCGCGGTCTCGTAATCCTTGAACTCGACCACGACATTGCGGGCGCGGGAGGTGCCTTCCAGCGTCTCGAAGGCCCCGCCCTGCGCGAGGAAGCGCCCGCCAAAGGCCGCGATGGTCGGGATGGCGCCCTGCAGATAGGGCTTGTAGCCCTCGGCATCGTTCACATCGAGACGGCTGATCCAATAGCCCTTGGCCATGAGCGGAACCTTTTCTTCGGGTCAGGAGGCGGCAAGCGCCGCAGCGATCTCGGCCTGCACGGCGCGGGCGGCGGCGGCGGGATCGGGCGAGGCGACGATCGGCCGGCCGACCACCAGATGGTCGGCGCCGGCGCGGATCGCCGCATAGGGGGTGGCGACGCGCTTCTGGTCGCCGCTCGCCGCCCCGTCCGGCCGCACGCCGGGGGTGACGATGGCGCCCTTCGGCCCGAGCAGGGTGCGCACGCGCGTGGCGTCGGTCGGGGCGCAGACAATGCCGTCAATGCCGATCTCGCGCGCCTGCACCACGCGGCGGGCGACGGTTTCCTCGACGCTGGCGCTGTAGCCGGCTTCCGCGAGATCGGCGGCGTCATAGGAGGTGAGCACGGTGACGGCGAGAATGCGCAGCGGGCTCGCGCCCTTGCCTTCCATCGCTGCGCGCATGGTCTGGGGATAGGCATGGACGGTGGCGAAGCTGGCGCCGAGCGCGGCGAGGCTGGCGACGCCGCGCGCGACCGTGTTGCCGATGTCGTGCAGCTTGAAGTCGATGAACACCTTCTTGCCGTCGGCGATCAGCTCGCGGGCAAAGCCCAGCCCCCCGGCAAAGCCGAGTTCGTAGCCAATCTTGTAGAAGGTGACGCTGTCGCCCAGCCGAGCGACGATGCTCTCGGCCGCCCCCACGGAGGACAGATCGAGCGCGACGATGAGCCGGTCTTTCGGATCGGTAAGGGGCGCGCTCGTCAAGGCTCGTCTCCGCGGCTCGTCAGGCGCGCAGACCCGCCCTGAGCGCCGCCTGCTCGATAAGCGTTGTCATCAGCGTGCGCAACCTCTGCTGCGCGCGTTCGTCCTTCAGCCCGCCATCCTCGGCGAAGGCGTTGCCCGCGCCGGCCACCATCGCCTGTTCGGCGAGCACCAGCCCGTTGAGGCCGAGCGCCAGCACCTGACGCAGCATCATCGAGGCGCGATAGCCGCCGAGCGCGCCCGGCGAGGTGCAGCCAATGGCGAAGACCGGCTTGGTGAAGGGATCGCCCTGCCCTTTGGCGCGGCTCGCCCAGTCGATGGCGTTCTTCAGCAGCGGCGGCACGCCGGCATTGTATTCGGGGGTGACGATGAACACGCCGTCCGCGCTGGCCAGCTGGTCGCGCAGCTGCATGGCCGGCGCGGGCACGCCCTCGGACGCTTCATGATCGGCGTCATAGATCGGCAGCGGGTAATCGGCGAGCGAGATCAGCACGGGCTCGCAATCGAGGCTGGAAAGCTCCTTGGCGGCGAGCGCCGCCAGCGCGGCCGAATAGGAGCCGGTACGGATGGAGCCGGCAAAGGTAAGAATCCGGGGCGTGCGCATCGGCATCTCCGCTCATGACGCCAAGACCTGCGCCAAGACAGGCGCCGGCCTTGTTTCTGGAAGGGTAGCGAGCCGTAACCCGCCGGGCACTCAGCCCACGGCGGCGAGCGGCAGGGGCTGGCTGGCGCCAATCGCCACGCCCTGCGAGCGATAGACCCAGACCCGCGCTGGCGGCAGGTTCGCCCAGATGCGCGGGCTCACATGCGCATCGAAGCGCGAGGGGGCGAGCGGCATGGGCGAGACCACGGCATAGGTGAACTGGATGAAGGGCGCGCGCTCATGCGACAGCCCGAAGGCCTGATCGAGCAGGCTGTAACGCTCCTCCACCGGCCGGGTGAACAGCGGCAGGCTGGACACAACAGCCACCGCCTTGCCCGCCGGCAGGCTGTCAGCGTTGCCGGCAAGGGTGCGCGCCATGTTGTAGGCGTCGCCCTCGATGACGGTGGCGCGCGGAAAGCGGGCACGCAGCAGGGCGCAGAATTCGGGATTGTACTCGATGAGGACGAGGCGCTCCTCGGCCACACCGCGCGCGACCAGCGCCGCCGTCACCGGGCCGGTGCCCGGCCCGAGCTCGATCACCGGGCCATCCAGAGCCGGGTCGACATAACCCGCCATGGTGCGGGCCAATGCGCGGCCGGACGGCGAGAGCGCGCCGGTGCGCAGCGGGTTCTGGAACCAGGACTGGAGAAAACGGACTTCGTCGGGGCGGGACTTGCGATCGCGGAACTTGCGGACCTTGCCGTTCGAGGCATCGGACGTCTTGGCGTCGAGAGCGCGACGATCGAGCATGCGATTTTTCCATTGGGCCGCGAGGGGGCGGCGCAGAGCGACGGACGGAAGGCACGCTTAGACTAAAGTGCTTGGACGGCGATGTTAAGTCCCCGTGATGACGACGGCGTTACGCCGGCGTCACTAATCCGCATCGCCGGCAAAGAAATCCTTCACTTTGGCAAAGAAGCCGCTCGATTCCGGGTGCGTCTCGCCGGAGCATTCGCGCTCGAACTCGGTGAGCAATTCGCGCTGACGTCGCGTCAGGTTCTGCGGCGTCTCCACCACCACCTGCACATACATGTCGCCGCGGGTGCGCGTGCGCAGCACCGGCATGCCCCGTCCGCCCAGCCGGAAACGCTTGCCGGACTGGGTGCCCTCGGGGACCTTCACCTTGTGGGTGTCGCCCTCGATGGTCGGCACCTCGCAGGTGCCGCCGAGCGCCGCCGTCACCATGGAGATCGGCGCGCGGCAGAACAGATCGGCGCCGTCGCGCTGGAAGAACTCGTGCGGGGCCAGCGACAGGAAAATGTAGAGGTCGCCTGGCGGGCCGCCGCGCACCCCGGCCTCGCCCTCATTGCCAAGGCGGATGCGGGTGCCGTCCTCGACGCCGGCGGGGATCGCCACTTCCAGCGTGCGCTCCTTGGTGGTGCGTCCGGCACCGGCGCAGGAGGGGCAGGGATCCTCGATCACCTGGCCACGGCCCTGGCAGCTCGGGCAGGTGCGCTCCAGCGTGAAGAAGCCCTGCGCCTGGCGCACGCGCCCCGCCCCGCCGCATGTGCGGCAGGTGGTCGGCTGCGTGCCGGGCTTGGCGCCGGAGCCCGAGCAGGTCTCGCAGATGATCGAGGTCGGCAGGCGGATGGTCGCGTTCTTGCCCGCGAACGCCTCCTCCAGCGTGATCTCCATATTGTAGCGCAGGTCCGCGCCGCGCTCGCGCCCGCCGCGCTGGCCACCGCCGCCGCGCCGGTTGCCGGCCATGCCGAACAGATCGTCGAAGATGTCGGAGAAGGTGGAGGCGAAATCCGCCCCGAAGCCGGGTCCGCCCGCACCGCCGCCGCCATTCTCGAAGGCGGCATGGCCGAAGCGGTCATAGGCCGCGCGCTTCTGCGGGTCCTTCAGGCAATCATAGGCCTCGCTGATTTCCTTGAATCGGTGCTCCGCCTCGGCATTGCCCGGATTCTTGTCCGGGTGCCACTTCATGGCGAGCTTGCGATAGGAGGTCTTCAGCTCCCCGTCCGTACAGGTGCGGGAGACCTCGAGCAGTTCGTAATAATCGGTCTTGGACATGGATGGATGAGCCGTCGCACGGTTTGGACCGGATGAGGCGGCGCCATCGCCGCGCCTTCCAGATCAAAGCAGCCGCTTCATGCAGGAATCCTGCCGCGCCTCGGCCAAAGCCACGGGCGGCGGTCTCCTGACATCGTCCGGCACTGCCAAACAGACATCCGCCCCCGAAATCTCTTTCGGGGGCGGCGTGGGTTTCGAACGCGTCAGGCCGACTTCTTCTTGTCGTCGTCGACCTCGGTGAACTCGGCGTCCACCACATCGTCCTTCGGCGCCTCGCCGGCATCGCCGCCGCCCTGCTGGGAGGCATACATCGCCTCGCCCAGCTTGAGGGAGGCCTGCGCCAGCGTGTTGGTCTTGGTGGCGATCGCCTCGGCGTCGTCACCTTCCAGCGCGGTCTTCAGATCGGCGATGGCGGTCTCGATCGCCGCCTTCTCCGGCGCGCCGACCTTGTCGCCATGCTCGGCAAGGGCCTTCTCGGTCGAGTGGACCAGCGCCTCGGCGTGGTTCTTGGCCTCGACCACGGCGCGGCGCTTCTTGTCTTCCTCGGCGTGCGCCTCGGCGTCCTTCACCATCTTGTCGATGTCGGTCTCGGACAGGCCGCCGGACGCCTGGATGCGGATCTGCTGTTCCTTGCCGGTGCCCTTGTCCTTGGCGGACACGTTGACGAGGCCGTTGGCGTCGATGTCGAAGGCGACCTCGATCTGCGGCACGCCGCGCGGCGCCGGGGGAATGCCAACGAGATCGAACTGGCCGAGGATCTTGTTGTCCGCCGCCATTTCGCGCTCGCCCTGGAAGACGCGGATGGTCACCGCGGTCTGGCCGTCTTCCGCCGTCGAGAAGGTCTGGCTCTTCTTGGTCGGGATGGTGGTGTTGCGGTCGATCAGGCGCGTGAACACGCCGCCCAGCGTCTCGATGCCAAGCGAGAGCGGGGTCACGTCGAGCAGCAGCACGTCCTTCACGTCGCCCGCCAGCACGCCGGCCTGGATCGCGGCGCCGATGGCGACCACTTCATCCGGGTTGACGCCCTTGTGGGGCTCCTTGCCGAAGAACTGCTTCACCACTTCCTGCACCTTGGGCATGCGGGTCATGCCGCCGACCAGCACGACCTCGTCGATCTGCCCGGCGGTGAGGCCGGCATCCTTGAGCGCCTTGCGGCAGGGCTCGACGGTGCGCTGGATCAGATCGTCCACCAGCGCCTCGAACTTGGCGCGGGTGAGCTTCATGGTCAGGTGCTTCGGGCCCGAGGCATCCGCCGTGATGAAGGGCAGGTTGATCTCGGTCTGGGTCGCGGAGGACAGCTCGATCTTGGCCTTCTCAGCCGCTTCCTTCAGGCGCTGAAGGGCGAGCTTGTCGTTGCGCAGGTCGATGCCCTGCTCCTTCTTGAACTCGTCGGCGAGGTAGCCGACGAGGCGCATGTCGAAATCCTCGCCGCCGAGGAAGGTGTCGCCATTGGTCGACTTCACCTCGAACACGCCGTCGCCGATCTCCAGCACCGACACGTCGAAGGTGCCGCCGCCGAGGTCATAGACCGCGATGGTGCCGGCCTGCTTCTTGTCGAGGCCATAGGCAAGGGCGGCCGCCGTCGGCTCGTTGATGATGCGCAGCACTTCGAGGCCGGCGATCTTGCCGGCGTCCTTGGTGGCCTGACGCTGGGCGTCGTTGAAATAGGCCGGGACGGTGATGACCGCCTGCGTGACCTTGGCGCCGAGATAGGCCTCCGCGGTCTCCTTCATCTTCTGCAGGGTGAAGGCGGAGATCTGCGAGGGCGAATATTTCTTGCCGTCCGACTCGACCCAGGCGTCGCCATTGTCGGCGCGCACGATCTGGTAGGGCACGAGGCCCTTGTCCTTGGCGACCGTCGGGTCGTCATAGCGGCGGCCGATGAGGCGCTTCACCGCGAAGAAGGTGCGCTCCGGGTTGGTGACCGCCTGGCGCTTGGCCGGCTGGCCGACGAGGCGCTCGCCATCCTCGGTGAAGGCGACGATGGACGGGGTGGTGCGGGCACCTTCCGCGTTCTCGATCACCTTCGGCGTGCTGCCTTCCATGACCGCGACGCAGCTATTGGTCGTGCCGAGATCGATGCCGATGACTTTAGACATGTTGTTTCTCCTTCCGGCAGGCCGGCCGGACCTTATTGAAGCACCCGGAGAGGAATGGCTGGACGGTTATACCGCACCACCCCCCGGGACCGGCCCCCAAGTAATATAGGGTACGACGCTCTGCACGCCGTTCGTGGCCGATATAGGGGGCGCCCGTTTCCGCCGCAAGAAGCTGGGGGCCGCGAAAATCGCGGGCTCGTGAACTCGGCGCACGCGGTGCACCCCCGCACGTGCCTCGAACGGCGCGGCGACCGCCCCGCTCAGTGCCCGCTGAACACCAGAATGCGCAGCGGCACGATCACCGCCTGCAGCCGCAGCAGCAGCGCATGGACCACCGCGACCGTGTCGACGACATGGAGATAGACCGCGGCGAGCCCACCCACTTCGCCGGAGGCCAGGCGCTCGTGATTGCTGGAATAGGCATTGGCGATGCAACTGGAGCCGGGCGTCACGCCGGCCAGACCGCCCTCATAGAGCGGCTCCAGCGCCACCGTCAGCGTGCCCGGCGCGACGACCTGCTGGGCGTCCTGAAGCTGCTCGGCGGCGCGCAACTGCCCGGCGGCGATGACGTCCTGCACGCTGGTCACCACCATCGGAATGACGGTGAGCGGCTTCGACAGGCACACCGCCTCGGCCACCATGCCGACCTTCAGCACCTGCGCCTCGATCTGGCCGAAGCCGGCGATCAGCCGCTCGCGGCCCGCCCCCTCGGGGATCAGCACGCCCGCGGGACGCAGCATCGGGCTGACGATGTCGCCGGTCCGCAGCGTGAATTGCTCGACCCAGCCGGCCGTGCCGGCACGGATCACCGTCTTGTCGAGGGCGACGAGCGCCTCGGCGAGGGCCGCTTCGGCGCTTGCCTTCTGCGCCGGCAGCAGCAGATCGGCGCGGGCTTCCGCTGCCTGCCGCGCCGCGAGCGCGGCGGCGACGCCGCCCTCGCGCCCATCGACGACATTCTGCAGCCGCTCGACCTCGCGCACGCTGACGACCCCGGCATTGCGCTGCTGGAGCTCGTTGCGGGTCGCCAGTTCGTCGCGCGCCTGCTGCAGTGCCTCCTCGGCCTGGCGCAACTGCCCGTCGGCGGCGGCGATATCGGCGCGGGCGGCGATCAGCGACGCATCCGTCTCGACGATGCGCCGGCGGGCGGTTTCGACCTGCGCCTGCTGGATGGAATCATCCAGCCGGAACAGCGGCTGGCCCGCCTCGACACGGGCGCTCGGGCCGACCAGAACCTCGCTCACCCGCCCGCCGACCTCCGGGACGATGGGTACGGCGCGAAAATAGGCGGTGACGTTGCTGGTCGAGGGGTGGTTGTAGAAGATGACCGCGATCAGCCCGACCGTCAGCATCAGGCAGGCGGTGATGCCCCAGCGCAGTTCGTACCAGACCGAATAGAGCGTGATCTCGTGGCCGAAACGCTTTCCCTGCGCATAGCGGCGGACGAGATAATCGGGGAACACCGTGACCAGCGAGCACAGCAGCAGCTCAAGCATGGGGATGGCTCCCCCGGCCGGTGCGCTTGGCCGGAGTTTTGTCTTCCGGCGGCTCCTTCTTCGCCAGGCGCTCGACGCCGCGGGCGATGCGGGTGAGCGGCGTGCCGAAATCCGGCAGGTCGATGAAGGCGAGCAGCAGCGCCGCGACCCAGAACATGTGAACGTGGGTGAACAGCGCCAGCAGGCACAGCACCGCGACGATTTCCATCTGCAGCTTCTGCGCCTTGTGCGCGATACGCTCGGGCAGGGAATGCAGCGCGAGGAACAGCACGCCACCGACGAGAACGGCGCCGACCAGCGCCGCAATCGCGACGCCGAGCAGAATGTCGCTCTCCCCCGGCGCCGTGATGAAGAAGGGCAGATGGGCGAGGCTGGCTGGATGTGGTGATGGCACGGCGCGTTCCCATGAAGGGGCGCGGGAAACCGCGCCGTCCGGTAGCGATCAGTGCCACCCCGATACCGAGCTGTCTACACCGGCTTCAATGCCCGTCAGACGACGGCGACGGCGGCCGGGCTGCGGAAGCGCGCGACGAGGTCCTGCAGCACCGTCACCTGATCCTTCAGCTCGCGCCAGTGGCGCGGCTCCAGCTCCAGAATGGCGGTCGCGCCGGCCGGCGGCTGAACCGCGCCGATCACCGCGTCCCAGTCGATCCCGCCCCAGCCGATCGGCAGATGCAGGTCGCCCTCGCCCAGCGCCACCGCTTCGGCGGAGTGGTAGGTCCACATTTCGCTTGGGCGACCGAAGGAATCGTGCAGGTGGAAATGCGCGACATAGGGAGCGAGCTGCGCCATCTCGGCGATCGGATCGAGCCGCGCATCGGTGCAGCGTATATAGGCGTGGCTGACGTCGAGCGTGGCGCGCACCGCCGGATGGTCGATGGCGGCGAGTTCGCCGGCGAGCTTGGCCGGGGTCGCCGTCTCGCGCACCTGGGCGAAGCGGAAGATGTTCTCGACGCACAGCGTCACGCCGAGCGCGGCGGCATGCTCGCCGGCGCGGGCAAGGGCGTCACGCTGGCGCGAATAGGCGACCTCGACATCGTCGTCGGGCGCGCGCACGAAGCCGCTATGCATCACGAGGCGTTGCGCGCCGGCGGCGGCGGCGATCTCGATATTGGCCGCCAGCACCTTTTCATGGCGCGCCAGCCGCTCGGGAATGTCCATCAGGTTGATGGCGAGCGTGCCATGGACCGAATAGCCGAGGCGCCGGCCGGCCAGCGCGGCGGTCATATCCTTGACCCGCTCGGTCAGCACCCGGCCGTCGACAATGAGATGCCAGGCATAGGCCGGCAGTTCCACCATATCGACGCCGAGAGCCTCCGCCTCGTCGAGATGAGCGCCGAGGTCGTCGAACTCGGGGCTGCCTTCGAGGATCGCAAAGCCGCTGGCGCGGATGGGGGAAACCGGAATGTGCATCTGCATCGGGTGGCTGTTCCTGGGGGTTGGGCGATGACGACAGGCAAGCGGGTTGGAACGTCCGCTAACGTTGGGACAATCCGCTCATTTCGGCACGAGCGGCCACGCGGCGCGCGTTCACTCCTGCGCCCTTTTTATGGCACACGCATTACAGATGGCCGAATCGTCAGCCATGCGAGGCGCTTAGCACTCACATGCGCGGCGTCATCCAGGCGAGATAGGCGCCCGTCGAATCACGCATGACGCCGATCCGCCCCACCCCCGCCACGTCGAAGGCCGGACGGATGATGCTCCCGCCGGCGGCCTCCACCCGGGCGAGGCGGGCATCGACATCGTCCACCCCGACATAGGCCATCCAGTGGTCCGGCATCCCCTCGAAGTCGGGGCCGGTCAGCGCGAAAATACCGCCGACGCGCCGCCCGCCATGCACGATGATGGCGTAGTCGGTGCCATCCTCCATCGGCATGGTCTCGTAGCTCCAGCCCAGCGTCTCGGCATAGAACGTCTTCGCCTTTTCCGGGTCGTGGGTGTTCAGCTCATTCCAGATGAAACTGCCATGCTCGGGCTCATTCACCATCTGTGCCTCCCAGAATATCCGTGCGACGGAAAACGCGCTCGCTTTGTTAACGATCCTTACACCCTGCTGCGAAAAATGCGTGACCAAGGCCCTGCGCAGCGGTGCAACCGGGTGCCATGTTGACGCCGCGATAGCTTGCGATGAAGCATAAACCCTTTTAGATCGGTCCTTCAGGCGGCGCCGACGAGCACGCCGAGGCTTTTCCCGGACAATGCAGCTTTATCATCATCCCTTCTGCGCGCATTCGCGCCTCGTCCGCCTCGCTCTCGGCGAGATGGGGATCGCTCCCATGCTGATCGAGGAGCGGGCCTGGGAGCGCCGCGCCGACTTCCTGATGCTCGATCCCGCCGGCACCACCCCGGTGCTGGTCGAGGATGACGGGCTGGTCGTGCCCGGCGTCGACGCCATCACCGAATATCTCGACGAGACGCGCGGCGAGGCGCTGGGCGACCGGCGGCTGCTGCCGCCCGACATTTATGCGCGCGTCGAGGTCCGCCGCCTGTCCGCCTGGTTCAACCACAAATTCTACACCGAGGTGTCCGAGCCGCTGGTGCGCGAGAAGGTCTACAAGCGGTACATGCCGCGCGAACTGGGCGGCGGGCCGCCGGACATGCCGGTGATCCGCGCGGCGCGCTCGAACATCCGCTATCATCTGCAATATATCGGCTGGCTGCTGAAATCGCGGAACTGGCTGGCCGGCGAACGCATGGGCTATGCCGATCTCGCGGCGGCGGCGCATATTTCCTGCGTCGACTATCTCGGCGACGTGCCGTGGGAAGAGGATGAGGGAGCGAAGATCTGGTACGCGCGCATCAAGTCGCGTCCGGCCTTCCGGCCGCTGCTCGCCGTGACCATGGCGGGGATGCCGCCGGCACCGTGCTACGCGGATCTCGACTTCTAGACCCGGCCGGCGCCAAGGCGCTGCTCGTCGCGCTCGCCCGCGAGGAGGGCTTCGATTCCCTCGGCGTCGCCGCGCCCGGCGCCATCCCGCAGGCCGGGACACGGCTCCAGCAATGGGTCGCTGAGGGCCACCATGGCGACATGGACTGGATGCCGGAGACAGCGGAACGCCGCGCCTCGCCGCGCCACCTCTGGCCCAAGGTGCAGGCCGTGCTGATGCTCGGCCTCAATTACGGCCCGGACGAGGATCCCCGCCGCAGTCTCTCCGAAAGAAGCCGGGGCACCATCTCCGTCTATGCGCGCGGCGACGACTATCACGAACTCATCAAGGGCAAGCTCAAGCGCATCTGCTCGCGTTTCGTGCCGCGCGCCGGGGGTGAGGTGAAGGTGTTCGTCGACACCGCCCCGCTGATGGAAAAGCCGCTGGCCGAGGCCGCCGGGCTCGGCTGGCAGGGCAAGCACACCAATCTGGTCTCGCGCGAGAAAGGCTCGTGGCTGCTGCTCGGCGCCATCGCCACCAGCCTCGCCTTGCCGGCGGATTCGCCCGAGCGCGACCATTGCGGCTCCTGCCGCGCCTGCCTCGACGCCTGCCCGACCGGCGCCTTCCCCGCGCCCTACCGGATCGACGCGCGGCGCTGCGTGTCCTACCTCACCATCGAGCATCGCGGCCCGATCCCGCGCGACCTGCGCGCAGCGATCGGCAACCGCATCTATGGCTGCGACGACTGCCTGGCGGCCTGCCCGTGGAACAAGTTCGCGCAGGCCGGACGCGAGGCGCGGCTTGCCGCCCGCGACGAGAACCGCGCGCCACCGCTCGCCGAACTCGCCCGGCTGGACGACGCCGCCTTCCGCGCCCGCTTCACCAAGAGCCCGATCAAGCGCACCGGGCGCACCCGCTTCCTGCGCAATGTGCTGATCGCCATCGGCAATTCCGGCGACCGCGATCTCATTCCGGAGGCGGAACGTCTTCTCGCCGATGAGGCCCCGCTGATCCGCGGCGCGGCGGTGTGGGCGCTCTCGCGTCTGATGGACGGCCCCGCCTTCGCCCGCATCAAGGCGCTTCATGCGCAGGAGCCCGATGCGGACGTGCAGGCCGAATGGTTCAACGCCCGCGAACGGAACGTCTGATGACCACGCTGCTCTGCCTCGGCTATGGCTATTGCGCCCGGCACTTCGTTGCCCGGCACGGCCAGTCGTTCGCCCGCATCATCGGCACCGCACGCACCGCGCGCGCGGAACCCAGCGTGACCATGATCGGCTTTGACGGGACGCCGACGCCCGAACTGCGCGCCGCGCTGGAGGAGGCCGATGTGGTGCTCGCCTCCGCCGCGCCGGGCGAGGCCGGCGACCCCTTCCTGGGCCCGCTCGGCCCCGTCTTCGCAGGGGCGCGGGGACGCGGCCCGCTGATCTATCTCTCCACCATCGGCGTGCATGGCGACAGCGGCGGGGCCTGGATCGACGAGGACGCTCCACTCGACGCGGAGGCGCCCCGCGCCCGCCGGCGGGTGGCGGCGGAGGCCGCCTGGCGGGAGGTCGGCCACGCCGCGGGCCGC
Source organism: Ancylobacter radicis (assembly GCF_018449475.1). Classification (GTDB taxonomy): domain Bacteria; phylum Pseudomonadota; class Alphaproteobacteria; order Rhizobiales; family Xanthobacteraceae; genus Ancylobacter; species Ancylobacter radicis. Next base: position 665,205 of record NZ_JAHCQH010000015.1, read on the forward strand.
CCGGTGGCGGTGCTGCGGCTCGGCGGCATCTATGGTCCGGGCCGCAACGCCCTGCTCGATATCCGCGCCGGCACGGCCCGCTGCATCGAACGCGCCGGGCAGGTGTTCAACCGCATCCATGTCGCCGACATTGCCGGCGCCATCGCCGCGGCGGCGATGAGCGGGCTCGATGGGGTGGTGAATGTGGTGGATGACGAGCCCTCGCCCTCCTGCGCGCCGGTGCGTTTCGCCGCCGGGCTGCTGGGGGTGGAGCCGCCCGAGGCGGTGCCGTTCGAGATCGCCGCCGCCACTATGTCGCCGATGGCGCTGTCCTTCTGGGCGGATAACCGGCGCGTGCGCAATGAGCGGCTGCACCGGCTGATCGACGGCGCCCTGCTCTACCCGACCTATCGCGCGGGGCTCACCGCGCTGTTCCAGGGCGGCGAGGGCCGTGCGGAAGGCTGAAGCCGGCGCTATCGCCCGGCGGAATCACAGGAACGGCGCCGGCGCGCGAAGGCGCGCAGGAATGTATCGACCGTGTGATTTACCACCCGCCCGATCTCGGCCTCGGAGGCGGCTTCCTCACCGAAGAACATCGGCATGACGATCCGCGCGTGGCAGCCGATGACGAATTGCCAGGCGGCAAGTTCGATGTCGTCGATCTCCAGCTCGCCACGCTCGATCTTGGCCCGCAACCACGCTGCCAGCCGCTCGACCCCGCGCTCATGCGAGGCGGCGAGAAAGATCCGCCCGATCTCGGGGAACTTCTCCGCCACGCCGACCACCATGCGCACGGTGCTGATCTTCGACGGTTCGATCATGGCGCGGATGTAGCGATGGCCGAGCGCCGTCAGGCTGGCAGCCACGTCGGCATCCACATCGAGGTCGAAGCAATGCTCGGCGGTCTGTTCGCATTCCTCCGTCACCAGCGCGGCGAACAGATCGACCTTCGAGCTGAAATAGACATAGAGCGTGCCCTTGGAGACCCCCGCCGCGCGGGCGATCTGGCCCATGCTGGCACCATCGAAACCGCTGGCACGAAACACCTCGCGCGCTCCGTGCAGGATCTGGCCCCGCTTTTCCCGTCCGTGGATGGAGATGGGAGCGAGGTGGACCACACTGTCCAGGAGTTCGGACGGCTCGGGCGTTTTCAGAGGCTCATGCAACGGGGTCACGGATAGGGCCTGGCTCCACGCAAAACGACCATAAACTGGTTCGAAGTGCACTTTCAGCACAATGCCATGAAGCAGGGTGTTACCCAACGATATCAGACCAAAGGATAGCGGAAAAATTTTGACCAAACCGTTCAGTTTTCCTTGCCCGAAGCCGGCGGGCTGACTAAAACGGTTCCAGCCACGGTGACGGTTGAAGGTCCCGCAAGCTTTCAGACGCTGGCACCGCTGGTAGAGGGAGGAGGGTTAATTCCGCCCCCCAATCCTCCTCCCTCAGCCATCTGGCCGGCACCGGAGACTCCGCTTGGCTCCCGCCGCCCGCCGGGTTAATGCTGCGCTGCCGCGCTTTGGCCGGCCTGCGCGATTGCGGAGCCTCATGAAACGCATCTCCCGACCCTGCCGGTACCCGAACCGCGCCTGTCCAGCGGCCTCGCCGATGGCTTCGCCGGCGCATCGTCCGGCCTGTGGTGAGCCGTCACGGCATGGCTAGTCCCGCAGCGGCCAAAAGCCGGGTCCTCCCGCTCGCCGCCGAAACCGCCGCGCTTGGCGTGGTGTTCGGCGACATCGGCACCAGCCCGCTCTATGCGTTCAAGCAGGGTCTGCTCGCCGTCGGCGGCACGGCCGTGACCCATTCCGAGGTGCTGGGCCTGCTCTCCCTCATCACCTGGGCGATCATCCTTTCCATCTCGATCAAATATGTCTCGCTGGTGCTGCGGGCCGACAATGACGGCGAAGGCGGCATCCTCGCCCTCGTCACCCTGCTCGACCTGCATCGCAGCGCCACCGGCAAGCGGCTTTTCCTGCTGATCGCCGGGCTCATCGGCGCCGCCATGCTGATCGGCGACGGCGTGCTGACCCCGGCCATGTCGGTGCTCTCCGCCATCGAGGGTCTGGAGGTCATCGCCCCCGCGCTTGATCACTGGATCGTCGCCGTCACCGTGCTGGTGATCCTGCTGGTGTTCTTCTCCCAGCGGGCGGGCACCGAGCGGATCGGCGCGTTCTATGGACCGATCATGCTGGTCTGGTTCGGCTCGCTCGCCGCGCTCGGCGTGCACGGCATCGTCCAGGCACCGCAAGTGCTCTGGGCGCTCGATCCGCGCCACGGCATCGAACTGCTCAACGACCATATCTGGTTCGCCGGCGCGGTGCTGGGAGCGATCTTCCTGGCCATTACCGGCGGCGAGGCGCTCTATGCCGATCTCGGCCATTTCGGCCGCAAGGTCATCACCCGCGCCTGGCTGCTGGTCGCCATGCCGGCCCTGCTGCTGAACTATTACGGCCAGGGCGCCATCGTGCTGGTGAACCGGGAGGCGGTGCGCAACCCGTTCTACGACCTCTCGCCCGATTTCGTCGACGTGCCGCTGCTCATCCTCGCCACCGCCGCCACCGTCATCGCCTCGCAGGCCATCATCACCGGCGTGTTCTCCCTCGCCAAGCAGGCGATCGAGCTGGGCTACCTGCCGCCCATGCGCATCCGCTACACCAGCGAGCACAACGACCAGCACATCTATGTCGGCCGGCTCAACTGGATCATGATGATCGCCTGCGCGCTGATCGTGGTCTCGTTCGGCTCGTCCGACCGGCTGGCCTCGGCCTATGGCATCGCGGTGGCCATGGCGATGGTGTCGACCACCATTCTCTTCGTCGCCTATGTCCGCCGGAGCTGGCGCTGGCCGCTGCCGGCGCTGATCCTGCTCGCCGGCAGCCTCGGGGTGATCGACATCTCCTTCGCCGCCGCCAATCTCACCAAGCTGCATGATGGCGGCTGGCTGCCCGTCACCATCGCCGCCATCGTGCTGCTCATCATGGTGTCGTGGCGGCGCGGGCTGGAGGGGCTGGGCATCCAGCAGCGCCGCTTCACCGAACCGCTCGATGCCTTCATCGCCCGCGGCCGCCCACCGGCCTGCGCCATCAGCCCGCGCACCGCGATCTTCCTGTCGCGCGGCGGGGCGGTGACGCCGGTGGCGCTCGGGCGGGTATCGGATCTGCTGGACGTGCAGTTCACCAAGGCGGTCATCGTCTCGGTCTGGATCGCCTCGCGGCCGCGCGTGCCGGTGGATGAGCGCGTGCGCGTGCTACCGCTCGATGGGGTGCATGTGCGCGTCGATGTGCGCTTCGGCTACATGCAGCAGATCGACGTTCCCGCCGTGCTCGGCCCGGCGCTCTATGCGCAGGGGATCGACCCGGACGAGGCGGTCTATGTGATCGGCCATGAGCGGGTGATGCCGCCCGAGGACATTCGCGGCGTGCGCGATGTGCTGGCCCATGTGTTCGCCTTCCTCGCCCGCAATGCCGAGCGTTCGGTCGACCGCTTCGGCCTGCCGCGCCCGCGCACCATCGAGATCGGCTATCCGGTGCGGCTGTAGCCGCCCGTTCACGCTGCCGCGAGCGGGTGCGCGAGGTCACGCCAGCGCCCCTATCTGGCGGCACAAGCGCGCCGCTGCCGACGGGCCGGCAGGCTGGCGACAGCGCGCCGGCGCATCATGGCGTCAGCTAATCCGTCGCACCGCCGCTTAAGCGGTTTCGCCGGCCCGCCGGGTCTGCTAGGGCTGCCGCCAACCACCACGAACGCGGCAAAGATGATGGTGAGTGCGCGATGAAGGGGCTTAAGGCCATATTCGGCTGGCTGCGGGGGCATGTCGGCTGGCATACGCTCGGCGTCGTCGCGAGCCTCGTCATCATCGGCATCGCTGCCGTGGTGCTCTACGAGATGCTTCGCAACATCCGCCCGGCGGAGGTATTCGACGCGCTCACCGGCACGGAGCCGTGGCGGGTGGGCCTCGCCGCGCTGTTCGTGGCGGCGGCCTATTTCACCCTCACCTTCTATGACTGGTTCGCGCTGCGCACCATCGGCAAGCCGCATGTGCCCTACCGCACCGCCGCGCTCGCCTCCTTCACCTCCTATTCCATCGGCCATAATATCGGCTTCTCCGCCTTCACCGGCGGCACGGTGCGCTACCGCATCTATTCGGCGCACGGCCTCGGCGCGATCGATGTCGCCAAGCTGTGCTTCATCACCGGGCTGACCTTCTGGCTGGGCAACATCGCCATTCTCGGCCTCGGCATCTCGATCGAGCCCTGGGCGGCCAGCGCGGTCGACCAGTTGCCGCCCTGGGTCAACCGGCTGATCGGTCTCGGCCTGCTGGCCGGGCTGGCCGCCTATGCCGTATGGGTCGGGCTGAAGCCGCGCCGCATCGGCGTCGGCCAGGGGCACTGGACGGTAACGCTGCCGGGGACGAAGCTCACCCTGCTGCAGATCGCCATCGGCATTATCGACCTGACCTGCTGCGCGGCGGCAATGTATGTGCTGATGCCGCAGAGCCCCTATATCGACCCGATCGCGCTCGGCGTCATCTTCATCTCGGCCACCCTGCTCGGCTTTGCCAGCCATGCGCCGGGCGGACTCGGCGTGTTCGACGCGGCGATGCTGGTGGCGCTGTCGCAATTCGAGAAGGAGCCGCTGCTCGGCGCGCTGCTGCTGCTGCGGCTGCTCTACTACGTGACGCCCTTCGCTATCGCCCTGGTCGTTCTCGGCCTGCGCGAACTGCGGATGAGCCGACGCAAGCGCGCCATTCCCCCGCCGTCCGTCTCGGTCGATCCGCTGGCCGAGCCGCCGGTTCTGGAACCCGACGCCGAGCTGGCGACGGAGGCCGCCGGTCACGCCGCCATCAGTGGCGAGCCGCCGCGCCGCGCGGCAAGCTGACCACCGCGCGAAGAGGCCTCCTTTAGGAAGCCTCGCGCAGCACAGGCCAGAGATTTTTGTTCTGACGCATTTTCTTCACGCGAACCGGAATCCAGTTCGCTCGAAAAGGCTCTAGCGCAGCAGGCCGGGAAGGCTGGGCATCATGCCCTGCATGCCGGAGGGCAGGCGCGTCACCTTCACACCGGGCGGCAGCTCGAACAGCGCCGGGTCCTGCGGCCCGCGCACCAGCTCGATCGCCTCGAACACGATCTGCGGCTTGCCGTTCACCTCGGCGCGCGCCCGCACCGTGATTCCGTCAGAGGTGATGCAGGCCTCGACCGGCGTGCCGCTGCGATCCTCGCGCGTGCGCCAGATGTCGCAGATCTCGCCGGCCACACGGTCCTCGCCGCCGCGCGTGCCCTCGCCGCCCGGATCGGCGGCGGCGAAGTCCGCCGGAAGCTCGACGTCGAAGGCGCGGTTGCCCATGCCGGGAATGGCGACCAGCATCAGCATGCGGTTGCGGGCGAGGTCGACGATGCCCGTCATGTCGCCGGGCATTCCCGGCTGGCTCACCTCGAACCGCATCCGCTCGCCCTTATGGGCGAGCTTCATGCGCGAATCCTCCGGCCCACGGGCGGTCAGGCTGTAGTCGACCTGGGGACGCGGCAGCTTCTCAGCCGCGAGTGCCGGGGCCGGTACCCACGCCAAGGCGCCCCCGCAGGCGAGGGTTGCCAGCCACACCGGCAGGATCGGACCATTTGTCAGCATAACGACCTCCACCTCTCAGAACGCATGTCGTTCCAGAAAGGTCCCGCCATCCATGACGATGGCGGGGTCGGGAACCCCGACAATCCGGTCATCGCGCCCCTCATAGGGCAGATGCGAGAGAATCTGCCGGATCGCGCCGAGCCGCGCCCGCATCTTGTCGTTGGAGAGCACAGCGGTCCAGGGGCCGGCCGGGCTGTGGCTGGCCTCGATCATCGCGTTGCGAGCGGCGGAAATCGCGTCCCAGCGCGAGGGCGCCGACAGGTCGACGGGCGAAAGCTTCCACTGCTTCAGTGGGTCCTTGTGGCGGGCGTGCAGGCGCTTGAGCTGCATTTCCCGGCCAATGTCGAGCCAGATCTTGAACAGGCGGATCCCGTCATCCACCAGCATCTTCTCGAAGGTCGGCACCTGGTCGAGGAACTGGGCGGTCTGCGCCGGGGTGCAGTAGCCCATCACCGGCTCGACGACGGCCCGGTTGTACCAGGAGCGGTCGAACATCACGATCTCGCCCTTATAGGGCATGTGCGCGACATAACGCTGGAAATACCATTGCGCGCGCTCGATCTCGGTCGGCTTGTCGAGCGCCACCACCCGCACATAGCGCGGGTTGAGATGCTGCACGAAGCGGTGGATCGTGCCGCCCTTGCCGGCCGCATCGCGCCCCTCGAAGACGATGACGATGCGCTCGCCCGCCTTCTTCACCCATTCCTGCACCTTGAGCAGTTCGATCTGCAGCAGCCGCAGATCATCCTCATAATCGCCGCGCTTGGGCCGGTCGGTGTAGGGGTAGTTGCCGCTGCCATAGGCCCGGCTGTCGATGATGTCCGGCAGTTCCGGGGCATCGACCGAGAAGTCGGCCAGCGCGCGGGCCAGCATGCTTTCGGGATTCTCGATCCCGCCCGTCGCGGCAGTCCCATGGCCCGCGGTCGCCTTGTTGGCGTCCTTGGCGGCCTGTTTGGCGGCGGATTTTTTCGACCCGACCGATTTCTCCGGCTTCTTCGTCATATGGAAGCCTCTCGCCTGTACAATAAGGAAGGGATTCGTTCATGCTCATGCATGGGGGCCGATTCAGCATCGGCGCGACGAGCATAGCGAATTCCCCCTGTCTCAGGAATCGGTCGACATGGCCAGCAGCGATCCAGCCCCTTTTGCGGAAGACACGCTGTATGAGCGGGTGCTCGGCGCGCGCTGGGCGCTGCTCGCGGCGGCGCTCGGCCTTGGCGGCGCCGTGTGGGCGGATGCTCTTGCCCCGCTCCCGGCGGTGATGATCGGGGCCCTCGTGCTGCTCGGCGCGTTCCTGCCCGGCCGGCGCCGGCCGGTGGTCGCCGCGCTGGCCCGCCTCGCCACGCAGGGCGAGCCGAAGCCGCTGCGCCTCGGCGCCGGCGAGGAACGCCTCACCGCTTTGGTGCGCGCCCTGCCGGAGGCCGCGCTGTTGCTCGATCCGCGCGGCACCGTGCTGGTCGCCAACGCCCGCGCCAAGGGCATGGTCGCCAGCGTGCGGGTGGGCGACCCGGTCTCCTTCGCGGTACGCGTGCCGGAAGTGCTGGAGGCGATCCGCGCCGCCATCGCCGACGGCCAGCCGCGCCGCATCGAATTTGCCGAGCGCGTGCCGATCGACCGCTGGCTGCGCGCCGACATCGTGCCGATCCGCTCCAGCGAGGCGAAGGGCGAGGGGCGTGGCGACAGCCGCGCCGATTTCCGCACCGAGGCCCAGCGGCGCGCGACCGATGCCGTGCTGGTGAGCTTCGTCGATCTCACCCAGCAGCGGCGCATCGAGCAGATGCGGGTCGACTTCATCGCCAATGCCAGCCATGAGCTGCGCACCCCGCTGGCCTCGCTGTCCGGCTTCATCGAGACGCTGCAGGGCCCGGCCCGCAACGACACCCATGCCCGCGAACGCTTCCTCAAGATCATGGGCGAGCAGGCGCGGCGCATGTCGCGCCTCATTGACGACCTGCTGTCGCTCTCGCGCATCGAGCTGAACGCCCATATGCGGCCCGAGACGGAACTCGACCTTGTCGGCATCGTCGGCCATGTGCGCGACACGCTCGCCCCGCTCGGCCGCGAGCGCGGGGTGGAGATCGGCCTCACCCATCCGGCTATGCCGGTGAAGGTGCGCGGCGATCGCGACGAACTGTTCCGGGTGTTCGAGAATCTGGTCGAGAACGCCTTGAAATATGGTGGCTCGGGCGGCAGGGTCGAGATCAGCGTCGCGCGCGAGGGCGGGGACGCGATCGTCTCGATCCGCGATTACGGCCCCGGCATCGCCCCCGAACATGTGCCGCGCCTCACCGAGCGTTTCTACCGCGTCGACACCGCCCATTCGCGCGAACAGGGCGGCACCGGCCTCGGCCTCGCCATCGTGAAACACATCGTGGCCCGGCATCGCGGGCGGCTCGGCATCGAGAGCACGCCGGGCGAAGGCTCGACCTTTTCCGTGCGGCTCGCCGCAGACGCTTCGGACGGGTCGGAAAGCAACGCTGCATCAGCGGCTTAGCCTGTCATCAAGACGTCATTCCAAAGTCATAGAACCGTGGCGCCGGGAGGTTAGATATACCCCCGCCACCCATTTCCGCCGTTTTCGGCCATCGGAGCATGCGGGCACTGGCCCGTATGCTGCTGGTCATCCAGCTCAGGAGAGCATCCTTGAAAATCACCCACATCCTCGGCGCTGCCGCGCTGTCCTTCAGTGCCCTTCTGTCCGGGACCGCCTTCGCGGCCGACATCAACGGCGCCGGCGCGTCCTTCCCGGCCCCGGTGTATCAGGCGTGGGCTGCGGCCTATAAGGAGAAGACCGGCACGGGCCTGAACTATCAGTCGATCGGCTCCGGCGGCGGTCAGAACCAGATCGTCAACCGCACCGTCGATTTCGGCGCTTCCGACGCGCCGATGAAGGACGACAAGCTCGAATCCGCCAACCTGCTGCAGTTCCCGACCGTGATCGGCTCGGTCGTCGCGATCTTCAACCTCGACGGCGTTGACTCGCTGGTGCTCGACGGTCCGGTGCTCGCCGAGATCTACCAGGGCAAGATCACCAAGTGGAACGACCCCAAGATCGCCGCGCTGAACAAGGGCGCCAAGCTGCCCGAGACCGCGATCGTTCCGGTCTATCGTTCGGACAGCTCGGGCACCTCGTTCGTGTTCACCTCCTACCTCGCCTCGGCCAATGGCGACTGGAAGTCCGCCGTCGGCGCCGCCACCTCCGTTCAGTGGCCGGTCGGCGCGGGCGCAAAGGGCAATGAAGGCGTTGCCGGCACCGTGAAGAACACCAAGGGCGCCATCGGCTACGTCGAGTTCATCTACGCCGCCGCCAACAAGCTGACCGCCGCCGACCTCGTCAACAAGGCCGGCAAGGTCGTGAAGCCCGAGACCAAGGCGTTCATGGAAGCCGCCGCTGCCGCCGATTGGAAGGGTGCGAAGAACTTCGCCGCCTCGATGATCGACACCGCCGGCCCGGGCGCCTGGCCGATCACCTCGGCGACCTACATCCTGCTGCCGAAGAACCCGACCAACGCCACGCAGTCGGCCGAGGCCATCAAGTTCTTCAACTGGGCCTACACCGCTGAAGGCGACGCCGTCGCCGAGAAGCTGCATTACATCCCGCTCCCGGACTCGGTCGTCACCGACATCAAGAAGGCCTGGGCCACCGAAGTGAAGGCTGACGGCAAGGCTGTCTGGACCAACTGATCTTTATTGATCCACGAAAAAGAGGGGCGGCCGTTGCGGCGGCTGCCCCTTCTCGTGAGCGCCGCCTGATAGTACCCGCGGCGAATCCCGCGGCCGTTGCCAAACCGGCATCGCCGGTCCGGCATGACGCCGCCGCCACGCCCCCGACATGACGCACGAGACGCCTTAGCGAGCCCCCGCGCGCACACCCGGTCCCCTCAGGGGTCCACGCCCGACGGCGCTGACAGGATCACAGACACATGGACGCCACGCTTACCGGAAACCAAGCGGCCATGGCCGCCGCGCGCAAGCCTACCGGCCGCCTCAGCGACCCCATCTTCGTCGGGCTGCTCTGGACCAGCGGCATCTTCGTGCTGATCCTGCTCGGCCTGATCATCGCCATGCTGTTCGAGGGCGGTCTGCCCGCGCTGCGCGAGTTTGGCCTGAGCTTCATCTGGTCGACGACCTGGAACCCGGTCACCGAGGTGTTCGGCGCCGGCGTCATGGTGTTCGGCACCGTCTTCAGCGCCGTGATCGCGGTGATCATCGCCCTGCCGCTGTCCTTCGGCATCGCCTTCTTCCTGACCGAGATCGCGCCGCAGCAGCTTCGCCGGCCGATCGGCGTCGCCATCCAGCTCCTCGCCGCCATTCCCTCGATCATCTACGGCATGTGGGGCTTCTTCGTCATCGTGCCGCTGATGGCCGCCTATGTGCAGCCGCCGCTGATCGAATGGCTCGGCCCGATCCCCGTGCTCGGCGCGCTGTTCCAGGGCCCGCCGCTTGGCGCGGGCATGCTGACCGCCGGCCTGATCATGGCGATCATGATCCTGCCCTTCATCACCGCCATGTTCGTCGAGGTGCTGGAATCGGTGCCGCCGATGATCAAGGAATCGGCCTATGGCGTGGGCGCGACCACCTATGAAGTGTACCGCAACGTCTCGGTGCCCTATGGCCGTACCGCCATGGTCGGCGCGGTGATGCTCGGCCTCGGCCGCGCGCTGGGCGAGACCATGGCCGTGACCTTCGTCATCGGCAATGCGACGCGCATGTCGGTCTCGCTGTTCGCGCCGGGCGCCACCATCGCCTCCACCATCGCCAACGAATTCCCGGAGGCCTCCAACGGCTCGCTCAAGCTGCAGTCGCTGCTGGAACTCGGCTTCATCCTCTTCGTCATCTCCTTCATCGTCCTGGCGCTCTCGCGGCTGCTGGTCCGCTCGAAGCTCAAGGGTTGAGGAAAGCACATGTCATCGCTCGCCCGTCGCCGCGCCACCGACTACACCGTCAAGGTCATTTCCACCGGCTTCGCCGCGCTCTCGCTCGTCCTGCTCGCCTGGATCCTCTGGACCCTGGTGGCGCGGGGCCTGCCGGCCCTCGGCCCGCATGTGTTCACCAAGATCACCGCGCCTCCGGGCGCGGGCGGCGGTCTGCTTAACGCCATTGTCGGCTCGCTGATCCAGATCAGCGTCGCCCTGGTCATCGGCACGCCGATCGGCCTGATGTGCGGCACCTTCCTCGCCGAGCACGGCAAGAACACGCAGATCGGCAATGCCGTGCGCTTCGTCAATGACGTGCTGCTCTCGGCACCCTCGATCCTAATCGGCCTGTTCGTCTACCAGCTCATGGTCGTGCCGATCGGCGGCTTCTCCGGCTGGGCAGGCTCCTTCGCGCTCGCCATCATCATCATCCCGGTAGTCGTGCGCACCACCGAGGACATGCTGAACCTGGTGCCGATCGGCCTGCGCGAGGCGGCCTTCGCACTCGGCGCGCCGGCGTGGAAGGTCGTCACCCTGGTCACCTGGCGGGCGGCACGCGCCGGCATCGTCACCGGCATCCTGCTGGCCGTGGCCCGCGCTGCCGGCGAGACGGCCCCGCTGCTGTTCACCTCGCTCGGCAATAATGGCTGGTCGCTGGACCTCGGCGTGCCCATGGCGTCTCTGCCGATCGCCATCTATCAATACGCTGCCAGCCCCTTCGAGGACTGGGTCGCCCTGGCCTGGGCCGGCGCCCTTATCATCACCGTCGGGGTGCTCACCCTGAACATCCTTTCCCGCCTCGTCCTGGCGAAGATGAAGTGAGACGGACCATGAATTTCGCGACCGACACGTCGATCGACATCGCCTCCGCCGTGAACCGCGCCACCGCGCCGTCCGCCGAGCCCAAGCTCAAGGTTGAGGGGCTGAACTTCTTCTATGGCGACAACCACGCCCTGAAGAACATCAATTTCGACATTCCCGAGAAGCGCGTCACCGCGATGATCGGGCCGTCGGGCTGCGGCAAGTCCACCCTGCTGCGCATCTTCAACCGCATGTTCCAGCTCTATCCGGGCCAGCGCGCGGAAGGCAAGATCCTGTTCGACGGGGTGGACCTGCTGAGCAAGGACCTCGACTCCACCGTCGTGCGCTCGCGCATCGGCATGGTGTTCCAGAAGCCGACGCCGTTCCCGATGTCGATCTATGACAACATCGCCTTCGGCGTGAAGCTGCACGAGAAGCTCTCCAAGGCCCAGATGGACGAGCGCGTGGAATGGTGCCTGCGCAAGGCCGCGATCTGGGAGGAGACCAAGGACCGTCTCCACACCTCGGCGCTCGGCATGTCCGGCGGCCAGCAGCAGCGCCTGTGCATCGCCCGTACCATCGCGGTGCGGCCGGAAGTGATCCTGCTCGACGAGCCCACCTCGGCGCTCGACCCGATCTCCACCTCGAAGATCGAGGACCTGATCGACGAGCTGAAGCAGGAATTCACCATCGTCATCGTGACGCACAACATGCAGCAGGCGGCCCGCTGCGCCGACATCACCTCGTTCTTCTATCTGGGCGAGCTGATCGAGGTGGCCGCCTCCAACGAGATTTTCACCAATCCGCGCGAGGCCCGCACCCGCGACTACATCACCGGCCGCTTCGGCTGAGCCAGCGGCACAGGAGCCTCCCATGACCGAACACATCGTTTCGTCCTTCGATAACGACCTCAAGGAGCTCAGCCGCCGGGTGGTGGAGATGGGCGGCCAGTCGGAGCGCCTCGTCGCCGACTCGGTTGAGGCCCTGGTCAAGCGCGACACCGAGCTCGCCCAGAAGGTGATCGTGCTCGACGGCCCGGTCGATCTGCTGCAGCGGGAGATCGAGGAAAAGGCGATCCTCACCATCGCCCGCCGCCAGCCCCTGGCCGGCGATCTGCGCGAGATCGTCGCCGCCATGCGCATCGCCAACGACCTTGAGCGCATCGGCGACCTCGCCAAGAACACCAGCAAGCGCGTGCTCGCGCTGACTGGCGAATTCCACCCGCAGAAGCTGGTGCGCGGCGTGGAGCACATGTCGGGCCTGGTGCTGGAGCAGCTCAAGATGGTGCTGGATTCCTATGCCAGCCGCGAGGATGCCCGCGCTCTCGAAGTCTGGCGCCGCGACGGCGACGTCGACGTGCTCTACACCTCGCTGTTCCGCGAACTCCTCACCTATATGATGGAAGATCCGCGCAACATCTCGCTGTGCACGCATCTGCTGTTCTGCGCCAAGAACATCGAGCGCATCGGCGACCACGCCACCAACATCGCCGAGACCGTGCACTATCTCGCCACCGGGCAGTTGCTCACCGACGAGCGGCCGAAGCAGGACACGACCAGCCTCACCTCAATGCCCTTCCCGGCCTGACATGGCCGGCGTGAACGACGAGCGGGGATGAGGTCATGCCCACCAACATATTGATCGTGGAGGATGAGGAGCCCCTCACCCTCCTGCTGCGCTACAATCTCGAATCCGAGGGCTACGCCGTCGACAGCGTGGCGCGGGGCGACGAAGCGGAAACCCGGCTGCGCGAGAGCGTGCCGGACCTGCTCATTCTCGACTGGATGCTGCCGGGGCTTTCCGGCATCGAGCTGTGCCGGCGCCTGCGCGCCCGGCCCGAGACCGAGCGCATGCCGGTGCTGATGCTCACCGCCCGCGGCGAGGAGACCGAGCGCGTGCGCGGCCTCGCCACCGGCGCCGATGATTATGTGGTGAAGCCCTTCTCGGTGCCCGAGCTGGTCGCCCGCGTGCGGGCCCTGCTGCGCCGGGCGAAGCCCGAGCATGTCTCGACGCTGCTGCGCGCCGGCGACATCGAGCTTGATCGCGAAACCAAGCGCGTCCACCGCGCCGGTCGCGAGCTGCATCTCGGTCCCACGGAGTTCCGCCTGCTCGAATTCCTCATGCAGTCGCCCGGTCGCGTCTATTCCCGCGAGCAATTGCTCGACGGCGTGTGGGGCCAGGACGTCTATATCGACGAGCGCACCGTCGACGTGCATGTCGGCCGCCTGCGCAAGGCGCTCAACCGCCCGCGCCAGCCGGACCCCATCCGCACCGTGCGCGGCTCGGGCTACTCGTTTAACGAGATGTTCGCCCGCGCCCATTGAGGGCGAGGCAGCTACCAGCCGGCATCATCCGATCATCAAGCCCTCCCCCGTGGAGGGCTTTTTGCTATGCACTGACCCGGCGTCCCGCCACCGCACCGGAGCCCATGATTTGGGCAACTCGACCTTCTGCTGAAATTCTTCGCGATTGCGGTCGACGAGGCCCATGGTCTGGCACATACTCTCCCGGCGAATTCCTCACGGGAGCAGCACATGGGCGGGCACCATCACGGGCGTGACGGGCATCACGGCCACCACCATCCCCCGCAGGGGCCGGGATCGGATGACGCGGCCGACGCGCTGCTGCGCTCCATCGGCGACATCGACATCGCCGTGCGGGTCAAGGCGCTGGAGGAATTGCTGACCGCCAAGGGGCTGGTCGATCCCGCCGCGCTCGATGCCGTGGTCGATCTCTACGAGAACCAGATCGGCCCGAAGAACGGCGCCAAAGTCATCGCCCGCGCCTGGACCGACCCGGCCTATCGCGCCCGTCTGCTGGCCAGCCCGAACGCGGCGATCGCAGAACTCGGCTTCACCGGGGCGCAGGGCGAGAACATGGTGGTGCTGGAGAACACCGGCGAGGTGCACAACGTCGTCGTCTGCACGCTGTGCTCTTGCTACCCGTGGCCGGTGCTGGGCTTGCCGCCGGTCTGGTACAAATCCATGCCCTACCGCACCCGCATCGTGCGCGATCCCCGCGCCGTGCTGGCCGAGTTCGGCACGGTGCTGCCGCCGACCATGGAAATCCGCGTCTGGGACAGCAATTCCGAGGTGCGCTACCTCGTATTGCCCCGCCGCCCCGCCGGCAGCGAGGGGTTGGACGAGACCGACCTCGCCCGTCTCGTCACCCGCGACAGCATGATCGGCGTCACCGAGCCGCTGGAGCCGGAGGCTCTTACATGAATCCCGCCGGAGGCTCTCGCATGAGTTCCGCCGGAGGCGCGCGATGAACTCCGTGCATGATTGCGGCGGCATGGATGGCTTCGGCCCGGTGGTGCCGCCGGGCTATGACGGCACCGAGCCGGTGTTCAAGAGCGACTGGGAACGCCGGATGCTCGCCGTCTTCATGGCGACCATCGGCCCGTTCTATTCCGACGATGAATTCCGCCAGTCGCGCGAGTGTCTTGAGCCGGCAAAATACCTCACCCGCTCCTATTACGAACAATGGTGGTTCGCCGTCACCCGGCTGATGCTGGAAAAGGCGCTGGTCGCGCCGCAGGCCCTCGCCGCGCGTCTGACCCCGGTCCAGCAAGAGCCTGCACTGGAACCCGCGCCCCTCGACACCCCGCCGCTCGATGCCGCGCAGTTGCTGGCCGCGCTGCGCGAGGGGGCGACGACGCGGATCGACGATGCGACGCGCGCCCCCGCCTTCGCGGTCGGCCAGCGCGTGCTCACCCGCAACCTCAACCCGCCGACCCATACCCGCCTGCCGCGCTATTGCCGCGGCAAAAAGGGCGAGGTGGTGAAGGTGCATGGCCTGTTCGCGCTGCCGGATGTGCGGGCGCTCGGCGATGAGGACACCCGCCAATGGTGCTACGCCGTGCGCTTTACCCTGCGCGAGCTGTGGGGCGAGGATGCCGCGGCCGGTGACAGCCTGACCATCGACCTGTGGGACAGCTATCTCGTCCCCGATCCGGCGGGAGACGCCGCATGAGCACGCCCGCGCCGGAACCCCTGCTGCCGGATTTCGAGCGTCCGGGCGCCTTCGCCGCGCCATGGGAAGCGATGATCTTCGCCATCGTGCTGAAGCTGCACGAGGCCGGGCATTTCGCCTGGAACGACTTCGCGGCGGCGCTGAGCGCGCAGATTCACGCCCATCCCGAACGCTCCTATTATGTCTGCTGGACCGATGCGGCGATCACCCTGCTGACCGAGCGCGGCCTGGTCGAGGAGGCGGCGCTGCTCCGCCAGGCGCTTGCCATCGAGCGGTTCCGCGCCGCCGACCATCACCACATCGCCCGCACCGAGCCGATCGCAATCGGGCCCGCGCAGGGCTGACGCTATCAGCCGGGCGCGGGGCGGAACTGCGCCTCGATCTCCAGCAGGCGCTGCTTGCGCCACAGCCCGCCGCCATAGCCGGTGAGCGCGCCATCGGCACCGATCACCCGGTGGCAGGGGATGATCAGCGCGAGCTGGTTGGCCCCGTTCGCCCGCGCCACCGCGCGGACCGCCGAGGGTTCGCCGATGCGCCGGGCGATCTCGCCATAGCTCGCGGTCTCGCCGGGCGGAATGCGCCGCAGCTCGGCCCAGACCGCGCGGGTAAACGCGCTGCCGTCCAGCGCCAGCGGCGTCGCGAAATCGGCCGAGCGGCCGGCGAAATAATCCGACAATTCGGCCCGAATCTGTTCGGTCGGCGGGGTGCTGCCAATGCCGAGATCGCCCTTGGCCCGCTGGCGCAGGCGGGTCATCTCGGCGGGAAGCCCGCGCCGCTCGACAAATTCCAGAAGGTGCAGATGGCTGGTGCTGGAGACGGCGATCATGTCGCCAAGCGGCGTGCCGATCCAGTCCGCCAGCAGCCGGCCCTGCCCGGCAATCTCGCCGGGGGCGCAGCCGATCAGCCGGGCGAAGGCGGCGCGGAAGGCGCTGGGCGACTGGAACCCCGCCTCCTGCTGCGCGGCGATCACCGAGCCACCCAGCGCCAGCGTCTCGAATCCCTCGCGCAGCCGGCGGTGCCGCGCCATGTCGAGAAAGGTCATGCCGAACTGCCGCTTGAAGGCGCGCCGCACGGTGGAGAGGTCATAGCCCATGCGCGCGATGTCCGCCTCGCCGAAGCGGTAAGCGGGGCGCGCATCCAGCGCGGCGAGCAGGGCCGCAATCATCGGGTCGGCGTCAGCCGCCGGCTGGAGCGGGTGACACCTTTTGCAGGGACGGAAGCCCGCCTCGATGCATGCGCCGATGGTCGGGCGGAAGGTACAGTTCTCGGCGTTCGGCTTGCGCGCCGGGCAGCTCAGCCGGCAGAAAATGCCGGTGGTGGCGACGCAGACATAAACGCGTCCCTCATAGCTCTCGTCGCGCGCCAGCAGCGCGCGGTAAAGCGTGTCGGGATCCGGCAGGGTGAGGTCGAACAGATCGCGCGTCTCGGTCAGCATGAAGGGACGCTAGCATCGCCCGCCCCCGCGCGCCGCCGGAAAACGGGCGGTTATTTCCCGCCCGCCGGCCCGGCGCGAGGCCTCAGGTCCGCGTGATCGACAGGCCGCCATCGACCAGATGCGCGGTTCCCGAGACGAAGGACGAATCGTCCGAGGCGAGATAAAGCACCGAGCGGGCGAGTTCCTCGGGGCGCGCGACGCGCTTCAGCGCATGCAAGTTGGTGACGAAGGATTGCGCCTCGGGCGTATCATTGGCCTCGCGGTACATGTCCGTCTCCACCGCCCCGGGCAACACGGCATTGACCCTCACCCCCTGCGGCCCGAACTCGGCGGCCAGCGCCTGGGTGAGGCCGATCAGCCCGGATTTCGAGGCGGCATAGGCGGCAAGGCCCGGAAACGCCGTGGTGTAGCCGACAAAGGTCGAGGTGAAGATCACCGAGCCGCCGCCGGTCTTCAGCATCTGCGCGATCTGGTGCTTGGCACCGAAGAAGGCGCCGGTGAGGTTAATCGCCAGCGCGTCCTCCCATCCGCTGGCGGAGACGCCGGTGCTCGGCCCCTTCTCGCCCAGCGTGCCGGCATTGTTGAAGGCGATATCGAGCCGACCGAAACGCTCGGCCGCCAGCGCCACCAGCGCCTGCGCGTAGTCTTCCGAGCGCACGTCGCCGGCCAGCGCCACCGCGTCGCCGCCTGCGGCCGCGATTTCGGCGACCAGCGTGTCCAGTTCGGCCTGGCGGCGGGCGCCGACCACGACCTTGGCGCCCTCGGCGGCGAACAGCCGCGCCGTGGCGCGGCCGATACCGGAACTGGCGCCCGTGACAATCGCCACCTTGCCCGTGAGACGTGACATGAGATTTCTCCGTGATTTCAGACTGATCCGCCACCGGACGATCCCGGCCGACCCGTTTCGCTGGAGAGTATGGCCCGCGCCGTGCGTTCGGATTAGACTACCAAAAGTGGAATTCATGTACGGAAAAGCCGAACGATGAAACTGGATGGCATCGCCGCTTTCGTCGCCATCGCCGAGGCCGGCTCGATCAGCGAGGCGGCGCGGCGGCTGCGGCTGTCGAAATCGGTGGTCAGCGACCGGCTGGCGCAGCTCGAACACCGTCTCGGCGCACGTCTGGTGCATCGCTCGACCCGCCGGCTGTCGCTGACGGAGGACGGCGCGGCCTTTCTGGAGATGGCGTCGGAATCGCTGCGCGGCCTCGACGCGGCGGTCGCCACGCTGGCCGAGCGGCGCGGCACCCTGAGCGGCCCGCTCAGGATCTCCGCCCCGGTGACGCTGACCGCCCTGCATATCGGGCCGGCGCTCTACCCCTTCCTGCGCCGCCACCCGCAGATCGAACTGAGTATCGAGCTTGATGACCGTGTGGTCGACGCGCAGGCGGAGGGGTATGACGGCGTGATCCGCCACGGGGCGATGCGCGATAGCCCGCTGACCGCGTGGCGCCTCGCCCGCAGCCGGCGCGTGCTGGTGGCTTCACCCGATTATCTGGAGCAGCACGGCACGCCCCGCGACCTCACTGAGCTGAATGACCATCGCGGGATTTTCTACACCCATCGCGGCCTTGCCGACTGGCAGTTCATCGTCGAGGGCGGCCGCGTCCAGGTGCGCGCCAAGGTCGGCCTGCAGGTCAATAACGGCATGGTCATGCGCGACGCGGCCATCGCCGGGCTCGGCATCACCCTGCTGCCCCTGTTCATCGCCGGGCCCGACATCGGCGCCGGCACGCTGCGGGTGATCGAGGTCGGCGCCGAGCCGGAAGCCGAGTTCATCTATGTCGCGCATCCCGAGGGTCGCAATCCCACGGCCAAGCTCCGCGCGCTGGCCGACTGCCTGCGCGCGGCTTTCGGCGATCCGCCCTATTGGGAAGCCGGGATAGATGCCGAGCCGGGCACATAGCCGGATCGGCAGGGCGCGCTCAGCTCACGAGGCGGGCGCGTCGGCCGGCGCGTTGTGGCCCTTGCGCGGCCAGTTGTGCGAGAGCACGAAGTCGGAGATGCGCGGGGCGATCTCGGCGCGGAAGCGCGAGCCGTTGAACACGCCGTAATGGCCGACGGTCGGCTGGAGGTAATGCGCGCGCTTGTCGTCAGGCAGGTTCGAGCACAGCGTCTGCGCCGCCCGCGTCTGGCCGAC
Source organism: Ancylobacter radicis (assembly GCF_018449475.1). Classification (GTDB taxonomy): domain Bacteria; phylum Pseudomonadota; class Alphaproteobacteria; order Rhizobiales; family Xanthobacteraceae; genus Ancylobacter; species Ancylobacter radicis. The sequence continues at coordinate 684,070 of NZ_JAHCQH010000015.1, forward strand.
GCCGGAAATGTCGTCGTTCTCGCCCTCGATGGTGAGCAGCGCGACATTGCGGATCTTCGAGGTGTCGACCTTCGCGCCGCGATGGGTCATCTGGCCGGTCGGCAGCGCATGGTCGATGAACACGGTCTGCAGCGTCTGGAGATAATATTCCGCCGGCAGGTCCATGACCGAGAGATACTCGTCATAGAATTCCCGGTGCTTGGCGGCGGAATCGCCGTCGCCCTTCACCAGATGGCTGAACATGTCGGCATGGGCCTGCAGATGGCGCTCGAAATTCATCGCCATGAAGCCGTGAAGCTGCAGGAAGCCGGGATAGACCTGCCGCATGACGCCGCCATTGGGCCACGGCACGGTGGTGATGACATTGCGGCGGAACCAGTCGATGCCGCGCTCCTTGGCGAAGTCGTTCACCGCGGTCGGGCTCTCGCGCGTGTCGATCGGCCCGCCCATCAGCACCATGGAGGCCGGCACGTCCGGGTCGCCCATCTCTTCCATGCGCGCCACGGCGGCGAGCACCGGCACCGCCGGCTGGCACACGGCAAGCGCGTGAACGCCGCCGCCGAGATGGCGGAAGATGTCGATGACATAGTCGATATAGTCGTCAAGATCGAAGCGCCCGCCGCTCATCGGCACGTTGCGGGCGTCAATCCAGTCGGTGATGTAGATGTCGTGGTTCGGCAGCAGCGTCTGCACCGTGCCGCGCAGCAGCGTCGCGTAATGGCCGGAGAGCGGGGCGACGATCAGCATGCGCGGCTGCGGCCGGCGCGGATTGACCGGAAAGTCGCGCTGGAAATGCAGCAGCCGGCAGAAGGGCCGCTCCCACACCGTCTCGATATGCACGGGAACGCGGGTGGCGCCGACCACCGTCTCGGTGATGCCCCAGTCCGGCTTGCCGTAGCGGCGCGTGGTGCGCTCGAACATCTCGCAGGCGGCGGAGATCGACTTGCCGAAGCCGGTATGGGCGAGCGGGTTTGCCGGGTTGCGGTAGTAGAGCCGGTTGGCATCGGCGACCATGCGCAGCGGGTCGAGCGCCGCGTGGCCCATCTCATACATCCAGTAGAGCGGGCGCGAGAAGGCCGATGCCGCTTCCAGCGTGGCCGCCGGCGGCGGGGCCGCCTCGTCGAGATCCGTCAGATCGCCGAAGACGCCGATGGCCATTGAAGTCCTCCATCCCCGTGCCGGCGGGACTGTCCGCCGGAGACGCGATGCTTTGTGCGTTGCAGCATAAATAGGCTCTTTCGCCGCGCCGTCAAATCGGGGTCGCCCTCGCCCTTTCGTCGTATCTGCCTGTATAGAGGAAGCGGCGACGGGGAACACATGACGCTTTCGCTCGATCATCCCATTGGCGAACGGTTTTTCGGCCTCCGGCTGGACACCCTCATCCGCCTGCGCTGGCTGGCGATTTCCGGCCAGACGCTGGCGATCGTGGTGGTGCAGTGGCTGCTCGGCTTCACCCTGCCGCTCGGCGCGTGCCTGGCCGTTGTCGCGCTCTCGGCTTGGCTGAACCTTGCATTGCGGCTGCGCAATCCGGGCGCGCGCCGGCTGTCCGATGTCGAGGCGGCCTGGCTGCTGGCCTATGACATCCTCCAGCTCGCCGCCCTGCTGTTCCTCACCGGCGGCCTCGCCAACCCCTTCGCGCTGCTGTTTCTGGCCCCGGTGCTGATCTCGGCGACCGCATTGTCGCCGCGCACCACCGTGCTGCTCGGCGTGCTGGCGGCGATCTGCGCGGCGCTGGTCGGGCTCTGGCAGATGCCGCTGCCCTGGGCGACCGACGGCACCCCGATGGCGCCGGTGCTGCCCCCGCTCTACCTCGCCGCCATCTGGTTAGCGCTGGCCATCGCCATCGGCTTCATCGGCGTGCATGCCTGGCGGGTGGCGGAGGAGACGCGGGAGCTGTCCGAGGCGCTCGCCGCCACCGAGCTGGTGCTCGCCCGCGAGCAGCATCTCTCGGCGCTGGACGGGCTCGCCGCCGCCGCCGCCCATGAGCTGGGCACGCCGCTCGCCACCATCACGGTGGTGGCCAAGGAACTCGCCCGCGCCCTGCCGCCCGACAGCCCGCTCGCCGACGATATCCGCCTGCTGCGCGAACAGGCCGAGCGGTGCCGCACCATCCTGCGGACCCTGACCTCGCTCGACGCGAGCGATGCCCCGTTCGACCAGATGCCGCTCTCCCACATTCTTGAGGATGTGGTGGCGCCGCACCGCAATTTCGGCATCGCGCTGACCGTCACCGTGCCGACCCGCAGCGAGGACGAGCCGATCATCGCCCGCAATCCCGGCCTGCTCTACGGGCTCGGCAACATCATCGAGAACGCCGTCGACTTCGCCGAGCACCACGTCAACATCGTCGCCAACTGGAGCCGTGACGATGTCACCGTCACCATCACCGATGACGGGCCGGGCTTTCCGCCGGAGCTGATCGATTCCATCGGCGCGCCCTATGTGACGAGCCGCGGCCGCAAGAGCTGGCGCCGCGAGACCGGCGAGGGCGAGGAGGAGACCCGCCAGGGCCTCGGCCTCGGCGTGTTCATCGCCAAGACGCTGCTGGAGCGTTCCGGCGCGGAGCTGAGCTTCGTCAACCGCGCCCCGCCCGCCCATGGCGCCTCGGTCACGGTGCGCTGGCCGCGCCCGCAGATCGACATCTCCGACGAGCCGGCCACCCCGCCGGCCGCCCCGCCGGCTCGCGACACCGACGCGGCGCCGCCGCCCGCGACCGCCTGAGCACGGCGGGCCGGATGCGACAATTTTGCGCTCACGACCTTGGTCGTGTAGGTTCGTATCAAAAGCAGGAAAAAGAACTGTCGCCTCTTTGGCGCGGCGCTAGGGAAGGCCGAAATGCTTGATATCACCTCGGACGTGCAGGATCGCTCGCTGCTGATCGTCGATGATGATCGCCCGTTCCTGCAACGTCTCGCCCGCGCCATGGAAGCGCGCGGCTTCAATGTCACCACCGCCGAGACCGTCGCCGACGGGCTGGCCAGCGTCGAAGGCACCGCCCCGGCCTATGCCGTGGTCGACATGCGCCTCGGCGACGGCAATGGCCTCGACGTCATCTCGGCGCTGAAGCGCCGCCGCCCGGAGGCGCGCGGCATCATCCTCACCGGCTATGGCAACATCGCCACCGCCGTGACGGCGGTGAAGATCGGCGCGGTCGACTATCTCGCCAAGCCCGCCGATGCCGACGACATCTGCGCCGCGCTGAACGCGCAGGGCGAGTTCAAGGCGACGCTGCCGGAAAACCCGATGTCGGCTGACCGGGTGCGCTGGGAACACATCCAGCGCGTCTATGAGCTGTGCGGGCGCAACGTCTCGGAAACCGCGCGGCGCCTGTCCATGCACCGCCGCACCCTCCAGCGGATTCTCGCCAAACGCGCCCCGCGCTGAGGGGCCGGGCGCGAACGCGCCGAGCGGGACATCCTTTGGTCAGGATACCGGCCGGCGGGCCACCAGAGCCCCGCTTTCGCTCACCTCGACGAAGCGTCCTTCCGGCGCCAGCACGGCGAGGCGCGTCCGCAACGCGTCCTCGAAGGCCGCACGCTCCTCCCCCAAGGCAGCCGGCGACGTGACCGAGCGTGACAGGGCGAGCCCCATCACGCTCTCGACCGTGCGCTCAATGGGCTGGATCCGCGCCAGCCGCTCGACATCGGCGAAGGGCGAGTCGAGCAGCACCGCCTCGTGGGGCACCCAGTCGGGGGAGCGGCGCAGCGCCCGCTCAGTGGCCCGCGCGCCCGCATGGCGTTCGGCGAGCTCGTCCAGCGTCGCGCGGTAATCGGGCACCGCGTGCAGCGTGCGGTCGCCCATCAGCACGACGGCGCCGTCCGGCTCCACCATGTCATCCAGCACCGCAAGCGTCGCCGGCCGGTCCATCCAGTGGAAGGAGCGGCCCATGGTGACCAGGCGAAAGCGCCCCAGCGCGCCGGGAAGATCATAGGATGATCCCTCGACGGTGCGGATCACCACGCCCGCCGCCGCGGCTCCCGCCTGTACCGCCTCGAGCATGGACGGCTCAGGGTCCATCGCCGTCACGTCAAGGCCCAGCCGGGCGAAGGCGATGGCCAGCGGCCCGGGCCCGCTGCCGAGATCGAGCATCCGGTCCGCATAGCGCAGGCCAAGCCGCCGGGCGACGGCGGCGATCAGTTCGGGCGGGTAAGGCGTCCGAAACCGATCATAATAGTCGACCGTCGAGCGGAAGCGGTCCGGCTCGAAGGGAATGACCGGCGCCGGGGCGGGCGTGAGCGAGGCATCCATGGCGGGCTCCTGCGAGAGCGCGACGAAAGCGCCAGCATCCGTGCCGATCATGTCGGTCATAGGACAGCGCTCCGGCGCCACCCGCGCCAGAGCCGTCCCGACCTATGCCGCAGCTCGCCCCCTCACACCCGCAGGCCGTGCTCCAGCGCCAGTTCGCGCAGGTTCTTCTCCGGCCGGGCGCCGATATGGCTGATGATCTCGGCGGCGGCGAGCGCGCCGAGCTTCAGGGATTCCTCGGGGGTGAAGCCGCGCGCGAAGCCGTAGAGATAGCCGGCCGCGAACAGGTCGCCGGCGCCGGTGGTGTCCACCACCTTGGCCACCGGGAAGGCCGGCACCGCGACGAGGTCCTCGCCCGCCACCGACAGCGCGCCCTTCTCGCTGCGCGTCACCACGGCGCGGCGCGCATCCTGCCGTAGAGCGGCCAGCGCGGCGTCGAAATCGGTCTCGTAGAGCGACATCAGCTCCGTTTCATTGGCGAACACCAGATCGACCGTGCCGGTGCGGATCAGCTCCAGGAACTCGGCCCGGTAGCGCCCGACGCAGAAGGCATCCGACAGCGTCAGCGCCACGGTGCGCCCGGCGCCATGGGCGATGCCGGCGGCCTTGAGGAAGGCCTCCTTGGCGGCCGGCGGGTCCCACAGATAGCCTTCGAGATAGGTCACGCTGGCGCCGGCCACCGCCGTCTCGTCGACATCCGACGGGGAGAGGTCCTGCGCCGCGCCGAGATAGGTGTTCATGGTGCGCTCGCCATCGGGCGTCACCAGAATGAGGCAGCGCGCGGTGGTCGGGCCGGTGGCGGCGGCCGGCGTGGCATAGGCGACGCCAGCGGCGCGGATGTCGTGGGCGAAGATGCCGCCGAGTTCATCGTCGCGCACCTTGCCGACAAAGCCGGAGATGCCGCCGAAGGAGGCGATGCCGACCATGGTGTTGGCCGCCGAGCCGCCGGAAATCTCCACCCCCGGCCCCATGGCGCCATAGACCGCCTCGGCCCGTTCCTCGTCGATCAGCGTCATGCCGCCCTTGCGCATGGCGTGGCGGTCGAGGAAGCCTTCCTCGGAACGGGCGATCACGTCGACGATGGCATTGCCGAAACCGACGACATCAAGCTGCTGGGCGGTCATGAAGGTTGTTTCCTTGCGCGCAATCCCTGAGCTTTCGCGGTAGCAGAGCGGACGCCCTCCCGCAACGGCGGGAAGGTAGCGAAACCGCGCGCGGGCCGCTTTCCGCGCTGCGCCGCGCCGTCTATTGCTGGGGGATGGCCCTGCTGCGTCGCGCCTCCACCGTCGCCTCCCTCACCCTCGCCTCGCGGCTGCTCGGCTTTGCCCGCGACGCCGGGGTGGCGGCGCTGTTCGGCACCGGGCTGGTGGCCGATGCCTCGGTGGCCGGCCTGTCGCTGGCCCAGCTCTCCCGCCGCCTGCTGGGCGAGGGCGCGCTCAACGCCGCCGTGCTGCCGGCCATCGCCGGCGCGCAGGGCGCGGCGCGGCGCAGACGGGCCGGGGCGGCGCTCCTTCTGTTCGCGGCGGCCGGGCTCGCCCTTGCCGGTCTGCTCTGGCTGTTCATGCCGCAGGTCATTGCCGTGCTGGCGCCGGGCTTTCCCGATGACGGGGAGCGGGTGGCCGGCGCGGTCCATGCGGGGCGGCTCACCGTGATCTGCGTGCCGCTGGCGCTGGTCGCCGGCACGCTGGCCGCGCTGGCCAATGCCGGCGGCGCTCTCGCCCGCCCGGCCATGGCGCCGGCCGCCGCCAATGTCGCGGTGCTCATTCTGCTCGGCCTGCTCTGGCTGGCCGGCGCGCATGAGATGGCGCCGGCCGTCGCGCTGGCCTGGCTCGCCGCCGGGGTGATCGCCGGGGCGGTGACGCAGGTGGCGCTGATCTTCGCCGCCGTGCCCGCCGGCACGCTCGCCCTTCCCTCACGGGGGGCGCTGCGCGCGGCGCTGCCGATGCTCGCCGCCGCCGGGCCGAGCCTGTTCGCCGCCGGCCTGCCGCAACTGCGCTTCCTGATCGCCGCGGCGGCGGCCTCCACCATTCCCGGCGGGGTCGCCGCGCTGTTCTACGCCACACGTCTGGTCGAGCTGCCGCTCGGGCTGATCGGCGCCAGCGCCGGGGCGGTGCTGCTGCCGGCGCTCGCCGCGCGGGACGAGAAGGCCGGCACGGTCGAGGCGCAGGGGATGGAAGCGGCGCTGGCGCTGTCCCTGCCGGCCGCGCTCGGCCTCGCCGTGCTCGCCCATCCCATCGTCGTCGTGCTGTTCCAGCGCGGCGCCTTCGGGGCGGAGGCGGCGACGCTCACCGCGACGACGCTGTCCTGTCTCGCCCTTACCTTGCCGCTTCAGGCGCTGGAGAAGATCCTCGCCGCCATCGCCTTCGCCGCCGGCTTCGGGCGCGATGTCACCCGCGCGGCGCTGATCGGCCTGCCGGTCGGCGCGCTCGCCGGCTTCCTCACCGCCGGCCCGCTGGGCCTTGCCGGTCCCGCCTTCGGCGTGCTGGCGGCCAGCCTCGTGAGCCTCGCCCTGCTGGCCGGCGCGCTCGCCCGGCGCGGCCGGCTGCCTCTGCCGGCAGCGAGCCGGCGCCGGCTGATCGGGCTCGGCGCGGCGGGCCTTGCCATGGCGGGGACGATCCTGCTGGCCGCGCGCCTGCTGGCCGCCCCGCTGGCGGCGGGCGGGCTGATCGCGGCGGGCACGCTCGCCTGCCTGGTGCTCACCGGCATGCTCACCTATGGCGCGACCGCCTTCCTGTGCGGCGGCCTGTCGCCGGCGGCGCTAAAGGCGGGGCTGCGGAACCGCTAGGCCGGCCACGCCCCGCTTGCCCGGCCGGACCCTGTGTGCGATAGCGCCACGCGCGCGGACATCCGGCGCGCGCGACGATCAGGACGGCCCGACATGGAATTCAAGCAGCGCGTCTTTTCCGGCGTCCAGCCCACCGGAAACCTGCATCTCGGTAATTATCTCGGCGCCATCAAGCGGTTCGTGGAGCTGCAGGACAGCTTCGACTGCGTCTATTGCGTCGTCGACATGCACGCCATCACCGTGTGGCAGGACCCGGCCGAGCTGAAGAAGCAGATCCGCGAGGTCACCGCCGCCTTCATCGCCGCCGGCATCGACCCGGCCAAACATATCGTCTTCAACCAGAGCCAAGTCTCCGGCCATGCGGAACTGGCCTGGGTGTTCAACTGCGTCGCGCGCCTCGGCTGGCTCAACCGCATGACCCAGTTCAAGGAGAAGGCCGGCAAGGACCGCGAGAACGCCTCGGTCGGGCTCTACGCCTATCCGAACCTGATGGCCGCCGACATCCTGCTGTACCGCGCCACCCATGTGCCGGTCGGCGAGGACCAGAAGCAGCATCTGGAGTTGACCCGCGACATCGCGCAGAAGTTCAACAATGATTTCGGCCCCTCGATCGCCGCGCACGGGCTCGGCGAGAGCTTCTTCCCGCTGACCGAGCCGCTGATCGGCGGGCCGGCGGCGCGGGTGATGAGCCTGCGCGACGGCGCCAAGAAGATGTCGAAGTCCGACCCCTCCGATCTCTCGCGCATCAACCTTACCGATGATGCCGACGCGGTCGCCTCGAAGATCCGCAAGGCCAAGACCGATCCCGAGCCGCTGCCCTCCGAGGCCGAAGGGCTGAAGGGCCGGCCGGAGGCGGAGAACCTCGTCGGCATCTATGCCGCGCTTGCCGGCAACGCCAAGGAGCAGGTGCTGGCCGATTTCGGCGGCGGCCAGTTCTCCACCTTCAAGGCGGCGCTGGTCGATCTGGCGGTCGCCAAGCTCGGCCCGATCGGCGGCGAGATGAAGCGGCTGATGGACGAGCCCGCCCATATCGACGCCATCCTGCGCGACGGCGCCGCCCGCGCCCGCGTCATCGCCGACGAGACGCTCGGCCATGTGAAGGACATTGTCGGCTTCGTGCGCTGACGGCAGGCTTCAGACTTCAGACTTCAGACTTCAGGCTTCAGGCTTCGGGCTTCGCGCGCTGACCGCGTCCCGAAAGGGGCGCCCGCGCCGCGGACATGGTAAAAGCGCGGGGCGCGCGCGCGGGCTGCGCGGCCGCCCTCAGCCTGTGGAGCCTTCATGCCGCGCACCCGCCAGAGTTTCGCGCCCGGCCACCAGCGCAAATTCCTCGTCGTGGTCGACGACACGCCCGAATGCGACCGTGCCGTCACCTATGCCGCGCGCCGGGCGGCCCGCACGCAGGGCGGCCTCGTGCTGCTGGCGATGCTGGAACTCAGTGATGCCTCGGCGCAATGGCTCGGCGTCGCCAATCTGATGCGCGCGGAAGAGACCGACAAGGCAGAGATGCGGCTCGCCCATTTCAAGGCCCGCGCCCGCTCGGTCGCCGGCATCGAGCCGGAAACGGTGATCCGCGAGGGCGCCTTCGCCGAGGCGATCCACGCCGTGGTGGAGGCCGACGAGGACATCGCCATCCTCGCGCTGGCCGCCGCCACCGGCCATGAGGGCCCCGGCCCGCTGGTCTCGGCGCTGGTGTCCGGCCACTGGATGCTGCCCATCCCCATCACCATCGTGCCGGGCGCGCTGACCGATGCCGATATCGAGGCGCTGGCCTAGGCGCCGGACCGCTCTCGCTGCGCCGCGAGACTCTTGCCTAGATACTCCCGGCAGTATATTTCGACCCCCAGTGAACACGCGATCGCTCGCGCTCTGGTGTCGCCATGCCGCATTCGCCCGATGACAAGAAACGCGCCTTGACGCGGCTGCGGCGCATCCGCGGACAGGCCGAGGCACTCGAGCGCGCGGTCGAGGCCGGGACCGATTGCCGCCCGCTGCTCCAGCAGATCGCGGCGCTGCGCGGCGCCGTCGGCGGGCTGATGGCCGAGGTGCTCGAAAGCCATCTGCGCGAGACCTTCGGGCCGGGCGCGCCGGGCCACCAGCCGGGACCGTTCGATGGCGAGCTCGACGAGATCACCACCATCCTGCGCACCTATCTGAAATAGCGGCGCGAACGCCGCCACACATCGATCCGACAGAGGGACAGACCCATGAAATCGCGTGCCGCCGTTGCCTGGGAAGCCAAGAAGCCGCTGACCATCGAGACCATCGAGATCGGCGGGCCGAAGCCCGGCGAGGTGCTGGTCGAGATCATGGCGACCGGAGTGTGCCACACCGACGCCTATACGCTGGACGGGCTGGATTCCGAGGGCAAATTCCCCGCCATTCTCGGCCATGAGGGCGCGGGCATCGTGCGCGAGCTCGGCGCCGGCGTCACCTCGCTCAAGGTCGGCGACCATGTCATTCCGCTCTACACGCCGGAATGCCGGAACTGCAAAACCTGCCTGTCGCAGCGTTCGAATCTGTGCACCTCGATCCGCGCCACGCAGGGCCAGGGCCTGATGCCGGACCGCACGACCCGCTTCTCCTGCGAGTCCGTGGGCGGGCGCAGCGGCGAGATCTTCCACTATATGGGCTGCTCGACCTTCTCGAACTTCACCGTGCTGCCGGAGATCGCGCTGGCGAAGGTGCGCGAGGACGCCCCCTTCGACAAGATCTGCTACATCGGCTGCGGCGTCACCACCGGCATCGGCGCGGTGGTCTATACCGGCAAGGTGTGGCCGGGCGCCAATGTCGTGGTGTTCGGTCTCGGCGGCATCGGCCTCAACGTGATCCAGGGCGCCCGCATGGTTGGCGCCGACAAGATCATCGGCGTCGACATCAACCCGGCCAAGGTCGCCATGGCCAAGAAGTTCGGCATGACCGACTTCATCAATCCGCTGGAGGTCGGCAACGACAAGGTGGTGCAGGCGATCCAGGACCTCACCGATGGCGGCGCCGACTTCACCTTCGACTGCACCGGCAATGTCAATGTGATGCGCCAGGCGCTGGAAGCCTGCCATCGCGGCTGGGGCACCTCGATCGTCATCGGCGTGGCGCCGGCCGGGGCGGAAATCTCCACCCGCCCGTTCCAGCTGGTGACCGGCCGCAACTGGCGCGGCTCGGCCTTTGGCGGCGCGCGCGGGCGCACCGACGTGCCGAAGATCGTCGACTGGTACATGGAGGGCAAGATCAACATCGATGATCTGATCACCCACACAATGCCGCTCGACGAGATCAACACCGCCTTCGACCTGATGCATGAGGGCAAGTCGATCCGCTCCGTGGTGATCTACTGATGGGCGCGCTGGAGACCATCTCGACCGCCAAGTCCCATGGCGGCGTGCAGGGCGTCTACCGCCATCAATCGGCGGTGACGGGCACGCCGATGACCTTCGCCGTCTTCGTGCCGCCGCAGGCGGCCAACGGCCCCGTGCCTGTGCTGTGGTATCTGTCCGGCCTCACCTGCAGCCATGCCAATGTCATGGAGAAGGGCGAGTACCGCGCCGCCGCCAGCGCCCATGGCGTCATCATCGTCACGCCCGACACCAGCCCGCGCGGCGAGGGCGTGCCGGACGAGAAGGACAATTGGCAGTTCGGCTCGGGGGCCGGCTTCTATCTCGACGCGACGCAAGAGCCCTATGCCGCGAATTACCGGATGTACTCCTACATCGTCGAGGAACTCACCGCGCTGATCGCGGCGGAGTTTCCCGCCGATATGAGCCGGCAGGGCATTTTCGGCCACTCGATGGGCGGGCATGGCGCGCTGACCATGGCGCTGAAGCACCCGGACCGCTTCGCGAGCTGCTCGGCCTTCGCGCCGATCACCGAGCCGAGCTCGGCGGACTGGTCGCGCCCGGCGCTGGAAAAGTATCTCGGCGTCGATCAGGCGGCGTGGCGGGCCTATGACGCGGTGGCGCTGATCGCCGATGGCCGGCGTTTCCCGGATTTCCTGGTCGATCAGGGCACCGCCGACCCGTTCCTGAACACCGGCCTGCGCCCGCAATTGCTGGCTGACGCCTGCCAGAAGGCGGGCATTCCCCTCACGCTCAATCTGCGCGAGGGCTATGATCATTCCTACTTCTTCATCTCGACCTTCATGGCCGACCACATCGCCTGGCACGCCTCCCGCCTCGCGCGGTAGGCCGGCGCGGCATCGAGGACGGGCGGCGGGCGCAAGGTCCGTCGCCCGCTCAGCCGGTCACCGGCTCAGCTTTCGGGATCATCGCTTCCCGCGTCGAACATCGAGCCGGCGCCCAGCGCGCTCTGGCCGATCAGCCGGGCGATGGCGGTGATGTCGGCCTGCCCGCCCAGCCGGTCGCGCGCGGCGGACCAGGTGGCGAGCAGCGCATCGAGCGTCGGCGTCTGCGTGTCGGCGCGGTGGGCGAGGTCGGCGGCGATGGCGATGTCCTTGCAGAACAGCTCCAGCGTCTGGCCGAAATCATAGGTGCCGGTCAGCACGTGGTTCGGCAGCTTGACCTCGGTGGCGTGGCTCTTGCCGGACCCGGCACTCCATACTTTCAGCATCACCTGCGGATCGAGCCCGAGCCGCTGGCCGATGATCAGCGCCTCGGTGGCGCTCCACAGCGTCGCCGCCGACAGGTAATTGTTGAGCGCCTTGATGACATGGCCGGAGCCGACCGGCCCGACATGGATCACCGTGCCGCACATGCGCTCAAGCAAGGGGCGCACCCGCGCGAACACCTCCGGCGCGCCGCCGCACATGGCGGTCAGCGTGCCCGCGCGGGCCCCCGCCATGCCCCCGCTCACCGGCGCGTCGAGCACGGCGATGCCGCGCGGGGCCAGTTCCTGCGCCAACCCGACGATGCCGGCCGGGGCGGCGGTCGACATGTCCACCACCACCGCGCGCGGCGCCCCGGCCAGAGCGCCCTGCGGCCCGAGCAGCGCCTCCCGCACATGGGCGTCGGTCGGCAGCATGGTGATGACGATGTCGCCGGGCAGACCGGCCGCCGTTGTCGCTGCCGGGATGCCGCGGGCGCGAAACGGCGCCAGCGCCGCCTCGGCGAGGTCGACCACCGCCAGCCGCACGCCGCTATCGGCGAGGCGCGCCGCCATCAGGGCGCCCATCCGCCCCACGCCGATGAAAAGCACGCTGTCCTCGGTCACCTTAGCCTCCCCCGTCCCGGCCCCGCCCCGGTCAATGGGCCCGCGCGGCGAGCGAGATCGCCATGGTGGCGACCGCGTTGCGGGCTTCCGTCTCGTCCGACAGGCCGGCGACGCGGCGCGCAAAGGCGCGCAGCAGGCGCACCGATTCGCCATCCAGCGCCGCGATGGTACGGGCGAAATCGAGCGCGCGGGCGAGCGCGGTGCCGGGCGCCACAACCTCGGTCACGATGCCGATCTCCTTCGCCTCCGCCGCGCCGAAATGCCGGCTGGTCAGCGCCAGCTCGAAGGCGCGCTTGAACGGCACGAACTTGCCGAAATAGGACAGCACGATCAGCGGCGGCAGCCCGTGCGACATTTCCGGCAGGGCGAACACCGCATCCTCAGCGGCAATGGCGATGTCGCATTGGGTGGTGAAACCGCAGCCGAAGCCGAGCGCCTTGCCCTCCACCGCCGCGATGAAAGGCACGGGCGAGGCGCGCAGCCGGGCGTTCACCTCAAGGATCAGGTTCAGATCGTCGCGCACCTCCGCCGCCGAGGTCAGTCCGCGCAAACCCACGCGGCCGGCGCAGAAATGCGCGCCCTCGCCCGCCAGCACCACCGCCGTGAGATCGGGCTTGGCCAGCACCTCGTCCAGCGCACCCGCAAAGGCGGCGAGCTGGGCCGAGGAAATGTGGTTGCCGTCGGCGGTGTGGGTGAAGGTGACGGCGTAAATGCCCTCGCCATGCGCATCGATCTTCATCTCAACTCTCCTTGGAACGCCCGGACCGGTCCAGCCGGGCGCGTTTGTCTTGTCGTATTGTATGACGATAATATGCTAGAAGCAGTTCGCCCCTCGGGGCCTGTCCATTGTCGAACGAGGAGCACGCCCGATGGCGATGATCGAGCTGAACGGGGAAAGCCTGGGCTATGAGCGGGAGGGCAGCGGCGAGCGGCTCCTGCTGATCCACAGCCTCGGCACCGGCGCCTGGATGTGGCGCGAGCAGATTCGCCGCTGGTCCGCCGATTTCGAGGTGATCGCCGTGGATGCGCGCGGCCATGGCCGCTCCACCCGTCGCGGCGGCTTCACCGTGCGCAACGTCGCGGCCGATCTCGCCGCCGTGCTGGAGGCCTTCGGCGGCGAGCCCGCGCGCGTGCTCGCCATCTCCATGGGCGGGCCGATCGCCGCCCATCTCACCGATCTCGCGCCGCATCTGGTCAGCCGGCTGGTGATCGCCGACAGCTTCGCCACGCAGGGCGAGGCCGGCGCCACCCGCGCCGCCGCCATTGCCGAGACCATCGCCAAGGGCTCGATGCAGGATTATGCCCGCGCCTATGCCGCCGACACGCTGGTCGAGGACGACCCGACCCATGTCGCCGCGCTGGTAGCCAGCATCGCCGGGATGGAGCCTGCCGCCTATGTCGAGGCGGCGCAATCGGTGTTCACCGCCGATGTGGTCGATCTCTACAAGGCGGTGCGGGTGCCGACCCGTGTCGTCGTCGGTGCGCGCGACAACCGCACCCCGCCGCGCCTGTCGCAGGAGATCGCCCGGCTCATCCCCGGCGCCGACTATGCGGAGATCGAGGGCGCCCGGCATCTGGCCAATCTCGACCGGCCGGAGGCGTTCCACGCCGCCGTCGAGCCGTTCCTGCTGGCGCGCTGAGAGATCGCCGCGATGAACTCCCCGCTCGGCATCGGCCCCCTCAGCCAGGAAAGCGCGCCGCTGCGCCGCAAGCTGGTGGCGACGCTGCGCCGGCTGATCGAAACCGGCGCGCTCGCCGCCGGCCAGCGCCTGATCGAGAAGGACCTCACCGCCGAGCTGGGGGTGAGCCGCACCGTGCTGCGCGAGGCGCTGCGCGAGCTGGAGGCGGACGGCCTGCTCGCCGCCGGCCCGCGCGGCCTCTCGGTCGCCGTGCTGGCGCAGGGCGAGGCGGAGAACATCTATGCGGTACGCGCCGCGCTGGAGGCGATGATCGCCCGCCAGTTCTGCCAGCGCGCCGATGCGGCGGGACAGGCGGCGCTGACCGGCGCGCATCACAACCTCGCCCGCGCCTATGACAGCGGCGGGCTGGGCGCGATCCTCGACGCCAAGCTGGCCTTCTACCGCGCGCTGTGCGCCGGTGCCGGCAATCCGGTGGCGCTCGATCTGCTGGAACGACTGAACGCCCGCATCAGCCTGCTGCGCGCCCGCTCGCTGGTCGACCCCGGCCGCGCGCAGGCCTCGATCCGCGAAATCGACGCGCTGGTGGCGGCGCTGCTCGCCCGCGAGGACGCCCGCGCCGCCACGCTGGCCGAACGCCACGTCGCCGCCGCCGCCCGCGCCGCGCTGGCCGCCTCCTCTTCCCCGCTCAATGATTCGGAGACCGCTCAATGACCGACGACCTTTTTGAAAAGGGCCTTGAAATCCGCCGCGCCGTGGTCGGCAGCGCCTATGTCGACAAGTCGCTGGCGGAGGCCGACGACTTCACCCGCCCGCTGCAGGAGCTGGTGACCAAATATTGCTGGGGCGAGGTGTGGGGCCGCGAGGGTCTGGCCCGCCGCGACCGCTCGCTGCTCAATCTCGGCATGATCGCGGCGCTGAACCGTCCTCATGAGCTGAAGCTCCATGTGCGCGGCGCCCTCAACAACGGGCTGACGCGCGAGGAAATCCGGGAGGTATTCCTCCAGGTAGCGATCTATTGCGGCGTCCCCGCCTCACTCGACAGCTTCCGCATCGCCCGCGAAGTGTTCGCCGAGGAAGACGCCAAGGCCGCCGCCGCCAAGGGGTGAGCTTTGGGCCTTTCCCGCGCTGAGCGTGCCTTGCCCTCTCCCCACTGGGGAGAGGTGGCCCGCGCAGCGGGGTCGGTGAGGGGGAGCCCGGTCGCGGAGCGGTCGAAGGCCCCTCACCCCAGCCCTCTCCCCCGACGGGGAGAGGGAGAGGCAGTCCCCTTACTTCTGGTCCTCGGGGATCACCTTCCCGTCGATGGTCATCGGCTCGCCGTCCAGCGACAGCGAACAGCCGCGCAGCGGAATGTCCATGTGGCAGGGTGTGTTGCGGGTGCCGCCGGCCTCGGTGTTCGGGCCGCTCGACCACAGGAAATTGCCCCAGAAGGAGCGCGCATCCATGGAAAGCCCGGCCTCGCGGTCATAGAGGCCGAGCGTCGTCCAGTGCGCGCGCTTGTGCAGGCCCCAGCCGACATGCGCCATCGCATAGGCGTCGGGGTCGTTGAAGCTTTCCATGTAGCTGCGCAGATATTCCGCCTCGAAGCCGCCCTCGATGGAGCGGATCCAGCCGCCCTCGATGCCGATGCGGATCGGCTCACGGGCATAGCGTTTGAACGGCAGCAGAATGTCGCCGGTGTCGATGACGATGGTGCCCTCGCAGGTGCCTTCATCCGGCCAGGTGGCGACGAAGCAGCTCGGCCAGTGGTCCCAGCCGCCGCGCGTGTCGACGAAGCCCTGCTGCTTCAGCACCGGGTACTGGCCGATGGAGCAGCGGAAATCCGTGCCCGCCTTCGAGGTGACGGTGAGCGTCTTCGCCTTGGCGAGGCGGGCGGCGGCGTTGCCAGCGCGGCGGGCGTCGTCCAGCGTCGGCTTCATGCGCAGCATCACCTCCGGCGGCTCGCAGGCGAGCAGCATCCGGGCGCCGGTCTTCAGGATCTCGTCCTGCTCGGGCGAGAACAGCAGCAGCATGGTGTCGATAACGAGATCGGAATGCTTCATCGCTTCCAGCGCCGCGCGGTTGCCCTTCAGCGCGGTGTGGCCGACATAGCCGGACTTGTCGCGCGAGAGCGCCACGTCGCCATTGAGCGGCGGCAGGTGAAGGATGGTCAGCACGCCGCCGAGCTGGCCGACCGCCGTGCGGACGGTGGCGACGAGCTGCGGGTTGCTGTCATCGCTGACCAGCAGGCAGACCTGCTCGCCCGCTGTCAGCTTCGACAGGGTGAGCACATCCTTCCACGCCTCGATGAGCGCCAGATCACTGATAGCCATGATTACCTTCCCTGTTGGGAATCCTGCGGAATGTCCGCGCCGCCGGTTCAGGCCAGCGAGCGATAGGCGCGGTCGAAATGGATGAGCGGTGGCTGCGCGCCGCCGAGGCGCACCGCGCGCACGGTGCCGAAGAACACCGTGTGGGTGTAGGCCTCGACGCTCTCGGCCAGCGTGCAGTCGATGCTGACCAGCGCCCCGTCGAGAGCCGGAGCGCCCGTGACCAGCGAGCGCCAATCGGCCCCGGCGAACTTTTCCGCACCGGCGAGGCCGTGCCGGCCGGCGAAACGGTCGGCGACCGGCAGGTTCGCTTCCGCCAGCACGTTGACGCAGAAGGCGCGGGAGCGGGCAATGGCGCGATGCGCGTCGCCCTCGCGGTTGACGCAGACCAGCAAAGTCGGCGGGGCGATCGACACGCTGGCCACCGCCGTGGCGGTGAGCCCGCGCGCCTCCTCGCCCTGCCCGGCGGTGATGACCGTGACCGCGCTGGCGGTGAGGCCCATGGCGCGCTTGAACGCCTCGACCAGCGCCGGGTCGATCGGCTCCATCGGGGATATCGCCAGCGCGCCCATCACGCCCCCGCCTTCAGCGCGTCTTCGATGAAGGCGGCGAGCGCCAGCGTTTCCGCATCCGCACCAATGCGCCCGACCACCTGCACGCCGACCGGCAGGCCGAGCGGGCCGACACCCGCGGGGACCGACAGCGTCGGCACATGCAGCAGCGTCCAGGGCTTGTTGAACACCGGGTCGCCGGTAGCGGTGCCGAGCGGCGCCTCGCCCGGCGCGGCCGGGGTGATGAGGCCGTCGCAGCCGCCCAGCAGTTCCTCGACGATTGCCTCGCGCTGCCGGAGCACGGCCAGCGCCGCGTCGTACTCGGCCCGCGTCGCCCTGGACAGCGTCTCGATGAAGCCGCGCGTGATCGGCGAGATGCGCGCGCCCATCACGCGATGCTCATAGGCCAGCGTGCGCGGCGTCTCGAAGCCCATCACCGCGTCGAACAGCGCATAGAGCCGCTCGAAATGGTCGGGAACCTCCAGCTCGCGCACCGTGCCGCCGGCCGCCTCGATGGCCGTCACGGTACGGGCGAGCGCGTCGCGAGTGGCGGGCTCGGCCTGCGCCCAGCGGGAGGTGCGGAACAGGCCGATCAGCGGCGCGCCGCCGGTCCGTCCCTGCGCCAGCGCCGGGCGCTCGGCCAGCGCGGCGACGGCGAAGGCAGCATCGCGCACGTCGCGGGTCACCAGCCCGAGATGATCGAGCGTGTCGGAGAGCGGCTTGATGCCGGCCCGGTTGAGCGTGCCGAAGCTCGGCTTATAGCCGACCACGCCGCAATAGGAGGCCGGGCGCAAGATCGAGCCCGCCGTCTGCGTGCCGAAGGCGATTTGCACCATGCCGGCCGCCACCGCCGCGCAGGAGCCGCTCGACGAGCCGCCGGGCGTGTGGGCGGGGTTGACCGGGTGGCGCGTCTTGCCGGGGCTCGACATGGCGAATTCGGTCGAGACGGTCTTGCCCATCACCACCCCGCCAAAGGCGCGGGTGAGCGCCACGGCGGGCGCGTCCCACAGGGGGCGATGCCCCTCATAGACCGCCGAGCCATAGCCGGTCGGCATGTCCGCCGTGTCGATCACGTCCTTGACGCCGAAGGTGACGCCGGCGAGCGGCCCGGCGGGCGCGGCTTTGGCTTCCGCCAGCGCGCGCTCCCGGTCGAAAAAGGCGAAGGCCTGCACCTCCAGTTCCATCGCCGCGATGCGGTCGGCGAAGGCGGCGGTCACGGCTTCGGCCGTCATCTCGCCGGCAGAAACGCGCCGGGCGGTCTCGCGGGCGGAGAGGTCGGCGAGGTGGGTCACGTCCGTCATGGGGAAACTCCCGCCGAGAGGTTCGGGCGGGTGCCGAACCAGGGCCGCGCCCGCTCCAATTGCCCGGCCAGGCTGAACAGCAGCCCGTCCTGCCCGAGCCCGGCGCCGAACTGCACCCCGACCGGCAGGCCACCGCCGGACATGCCGAGCGGCACGCTCATCGCCGGGAAGCCGGAGGCGTTGAAGGCGCAGGTGAAGGGCGCATGGGTCCAGAAGGCGTCGTAGAAGGCATCAAGGCTCTTGTCCCCGCCGGCCAGCACGCCGAGCGGCGGCGGCAGTTCGGCGGCGGTGGGCGAGAGCAGCACGTCATAGCGGGTGAAGAAGCGCCCGAGCGCGCGCGCCGTCTGGTGCAGCACATTGACCGCGCCGAGATAGGCGGTGGCCGGCAAGGCGCGCGCCTCGCGCACCCATTGCGCATTCACCGGCTCGATCGCGCCAAGCGGATCATCCAGCCCCAGCGCCCGCCCGCGCCCCTCAACCGCCGGGGCGACATTGACCCCGACGATGATGCGCCAGGCCGCTTTCAGCGCATGGGCGTCATAGCCCGGCTCGCAGATCTCGACTTTGTGGCCGAGCGCCTCGCACAGCCGCGCGGCGGCTTCCGCGACGCGCCGGCATTCCGGGTCGACCGGCGTGCCGAGCGGCGAGTCGGGGGTGAAGCCGATACGCAGCGGGCGGGGATCGCGGCCCACCTGCGACAGGTAGCTCTCAGGTCCCACGGGCGAAAAATAGGGATCGCCCACGTCCGGCCCGGCGGTCGCGTCGAGCAGGGCGGCGTTGTCGCGCACGCTCCAGCTCGCGGCATGGGGGGTCGACATGCCGGCAATCGCCTCGACGACCACCGGGCCGAGCGGGTTGAGCATCCGGCTCGGCTTGAAGCCGAACAGGCCACAATGGGAGGCCGGCAAGCGGGTCGAACCGGCGCCGTCCGAGGTGTTGGCCATCGGCACATAGCCGGCGGCGATGGCGGCGGTGGAGCCGCCCGACGAGCCGCCGGGGCTGCGCGCCGTGTCCCACGGGTTGCGCGAGGGGCCGAAGGCGTCCGGCTCGGTGGTGAAGCTGAGCGCGAATTCCGGCGTGTTGGACTTCGCCAGGATCACCAGCCCGGCCGCCTTGTAGCGGGCGACCAGCGTGCCGTCGCGCGCCGAGACATTGTCGCGGAACAGGTTCGAGCCGGTCGAGAGCACCGTGCCGGCCATCTCGAAGCCGGTGTTCTTCAGCAGGAACGGCACGCCGGTAAACGGGCCGTCCGGCAGTCCCTCGGCAACGGCCTCTCGCGCCAGATCCTCGAAGCGATGCACGAGGGCATGGAGCGTCGGCTCATGCGCCTCGACGCGCGACAGCGCGGCATCGAGCAGGTCGGCGGGCTTCACCTCGCCGGCGCGCACCAGCTCGGCGAGGCCGATGGCGTCATAGTCTTCATAGCCGGCAAAGCCTTCATGGGAGACGGGCGCCGTGCTCATGCCGTCCTCCCCGCTTGCGCCCCGGCGCCGCTGATCTGCCGCTGGAAATCGGCCGGATCCCAATAATCGCGCGTGCCTGAAATGGCGCCGTCCGCGAGGTCGAAGACATGCACGCCGCGCAGTTCGATCGGCAGGCCGCGCGTCGGCGCGCCGCGCAGGTCGACGCCCAGCCGGCCGGTCAGCGTGTAGACCACGGCGACGCGCGGGCCGGAATCGATCCGCTCGCGCATCTGCCAATGGGCATCGGTGATGAAGCCGAAGAAACGCTCCAGCCCCTCGCGCAGCGCCTCGCGGCCCTGGCGGCGCGTGCCGTTATGGGCTTCCTCGTGCCAGCCATCGCACAGATAGAGCGCGCTCGCGGCTTCCGCGCTCCCCCGGTTATAGGCGTCGTAGAACACGTCCACCACATCCGGGGCGGCGGCGGCACGCGCGGCGGCGCCGTGGGATGAAGCCATGGAGTGCCTCCGGTCGGTTCAGGGCGGGAGAAGCGCCGGACCGTCAGATGAACGGCCCGGCAGCGCGCGGGATCGCAACACCATACCCCCCGCGAGGGGGTACGGGCCCGCTCAGGGCATGCCGGCGAGCTTCTTCACCTGGCCGATGAAAGCGTCGCGCTTCACCTCATTATAGAGGCGCTCGCGCAGGCGCGGGGCGGGGCTGGCATTGACGTTCTCGAACAGGGCCACCCGCCCCGCGAGGGACGAGGAGGTCATGTCCCAGATGAAGTTCATCAGCAGTTCCTTGACCTCGGCGCTGACCCCCTTGCCGGGCAACAGGTCGTGCAAATGATGGCCGATCTCGGGATTGTCGAAGGCCGCCTTGCCGAAGCGCATGACGAGACCCTGGCCGCACAGTTCCTGCAGCGTGTGGATGATGCGCGGGTAGTGCTCGATGGAATAGAGTCGGCCGGCGGTGAGCATGCCGACATCCGGCGCCATCACCTCGCCCTCGGTCGGCTTGGCCAGCGCCTCGGCGGCGGTCACGAAAGCGCGCAGCGTCTGGGCGTACTGGATGATCTCGCCGAGCATGCCCTGCACCGCCGGGATGTGCGAGGTGCCGAGAATGTCCAGCACGAGCTGGCCGGCGCCGACGAACAGCTCGGCCTTCACGGTCAGGCGGGTCAGCACGTGCCAATGCGCGAAGACGCAGACCGGCCCGTAATAGGACATGGCCGTCGGGTCGCCGAGGTTGAAGATACGGTCGGTCGGCACGAACACGTTGTCGAAGATGATGAGCTGGTCGGCTTCCTCGCCGAGGCGGGCGACCGGGTGGTCGAACGGGTCGGCGCCGGGATGGGAGACCATCTCGCGCGAGATCAGCTTGATGCCCTCGGCATTGATCGGCACCGAGGCCCAGATGCAGGCTTCCGCCGGGGTCTCGCGGATGCCGCCGAGATTGGTGAAGAATATCTCATTGGCCTGCGCCGAGATCGAACCGACCGTCTTGGCGCCGGAAACGCGGATGCCGCCCTTCTCGACGCTCTTGACCTTCAGCAGCGAGGCTTCCGCGCCCTTGGCGCTGGAGCGGTCATTCTGCGGGCCGGTCAGGCTTTCCGAGGCGGTGAGGTTGGTGTCGCGGCCATAGGCGACATAGGCCTCGATATTCTCGGCGAAATCGGGGTTGCAGCCCTCGATCAGCGACTTCTTCGACTTGAAGGTCGGCAGATAGGCCAGCAGGCCGACGGCGATGGCGGGAGCCAGATCCGGCGGGCGGCCAAAGGTGCCGGCGGTCTTCAGGCTGGTATATTCGATCATCTTGCGACGGTCGGCGAGGTCTTCCTTGGTGCGCGGCACCTGCCAGGAACGGCTCGCCACCGCGCCGCTATCGTCGATATAGGTCGTGGCATCGGCGAATTCCGGCGTGAACTGGTCGTCGAACATCGAGGCGATCAGGTCGACGCCGGCCGACAGCGCCGGGTTATCGAAGACGCTGGCGATGCGCTTGCCGCCGACCCACAAGGCGCGACCGTCGTCGAGCGACTTCTTGAATTCATCACCGGTCTTGAGCTTGTGGCCTACGGGAAGATCCCGCTTCGGCGTCTGCGCGTTCATCGTCCGCTCTCCTCTGAAGAACCCGTTCCCGGACGCCGTCGTGGTCGATCTCAGTCGCTGCATTCACCGCGTTGCGCGCCACCGGATGACGCCTGTGGCACGCGCCGCCTGTCGGGCTCGGGTGAAGCGATCCAACCATTGATTGGCTGAAATGGTCAAGCCCCTATTGCACGCCCCGCCAATGCCTAAACTTCGCACATATCCGCCGGATAAGAAACTTTCTTACACATATGACCGCTATAATCGCCTTAGAATATCGCTTTATTCCGCTCAAACGCACCAATTCGCCGCACAAAAAAGAAGCATAACAAAATGGCGTGCGGCTCGAAGCCCCTCGCGACTGACCAAATTCAGCCACCAACCGCTTGACCAAAAAAAATGGTTCTGTCTTTTTGGTTGAGGACGACAGACAGTTCAGCGCGGTGGAGCCATCGCGGGAGAGGTCGGCATGGGCAGCCTCGACATGGGCAACGTCGACACGGCGAGCGCCGGCATGGGCAGCGCCGGGCACGGAACCGGCCGATCAGTCGGCCGCGCGCCGCTGGCAGTCCAGCGCCTGCGCCGTGGCGCCCGCCCGGCAGTCCAGTTCCACGCCCGGCTCGCGCGCGCCGGCGCGCCGCTCCAGCCGGATCATGCTGCGGGTGGAAACATCCGCCCCCTCATAGCCGCACCACAGGGTCTGGATCGGCATCCGGTCCTGCTGCGCATTGAGCAGGAACACCTCGCCGCTCGCCGCCTTGGACCACAATTGCGCGTCCAGCCGCCCGCCGGGCGCGACCGTGCCGATGGCGGCGGAGTACCAATGGGCGATGGCGGCGGCGCAGGCGAGCGGGCGATCGGTCGCGTTGCGCACACGGAACGGCACCGCCTCCAGCCCCTCCACGCCGCGCTCCACCACGAGCGCCTCCTGCGCCAGCGCCCGGCCGGCGACCGGCGCGGCGCTGGCGGCGAGACCCGCAAAACCCAGAACAAGAAACGCCCGCATGCCGCACCTTTTCTATCTACTACTGGATCGATACGCTTTCTAGACCATGGAAAGACGCTGATCTACAGTCGTGAAATAATATAATTCACGTATAACATAAAGAGGGCCTTCCATGAGACACCGCATCTTCAAGACCACGGCATTGACGATACTTGGAATCACCTCGCTTGCCCTGATGTCGACGGCGCTGACCGCCGTGACCCAGGCGGCCGAGCTGAAGTCGATCGCCATTCTCACCCCCGAGCCCGGCACGGATTATGGCTGGAACCAGCAGGGCGTCGATGCCGCCAAGGCCGCCGGCAAGGCGGCGGGCGTCGAGGTGCTGGTGGCCGAGAATCTCGGCTATGGCGATGTGCGCCCGACGCTGCGCGAGATGGCGCAGGATGGCGCCGGGCTGCTGATCGCCCATGCCAGCGGCTACAACACCGCCGCCCCCGAGATCGGCGCCGAGATGAAGGTGCCGGTCGCCATCGTCGACCTGCCGGACGCCCGCAAGCCCGGCGCGGTCGCCGACTACACCGCCAGCGGCCATGAGGGCGCGTATCTGGCCGGCCGCCTCGCCGCCAAGATGAGCAAGACCGGCACGGTCGGCATTGTCGTCTCCGGCGAGCCGCCGTCCTGGAACTCGCAGTCCTCCGCCTTCGCCGAGGGTGCCAAGGCCGAGAAGCCCGGCATCAATGTGCGCTACGCGGTGATCGGACCGGCGGCCTATTCGGACGCGGCCGGCGGCAAGCGCGTCACCGAGGCGCTGATCGCGGCCGGCGCCGATATCATCTTCGGCCAGGGCAACGGCTCGAGCTTCGGCATGTTGCAGGCGGTCGAGACCAACAAGGCGACCAATGGCGGCAAGGTCTATTTCATCGACGTGATCGGCGACAAGACCGCCATCGACAAGGGCAACCTGCTCTCGTCCGTGGTGTGGAACCTGACCCCGGTCTATGCGGCGATGATCGCCGACGTGAAGGCCGACAAATACGGCTCGCGCAACTACGACATCAACCTCAAGGACGGCTCGGTCACGCTGCTCAAGACCACGCACATCCCGGCCGATGTGTGGGCGCAGATCGAGGCGCTGAAGAAGGACATCATCGACGGCAAGATCAAGGTGACCGCGCATTACGATGCCGACACCGTGCACAAGATGGTGTCGCAGCTTCCCACCGCCCAGTGACGCGTTGGCCACGGCCCGCCTGCGGGCCGGCCGTGGCCTCCCGCCGTCGCCCGGCGTTCCCCTCCGATTTTTGCCCTGCTCCCTCCGGCGCCGGGACGACCAGCAGCAGATCATGACCCAGCCCGCCCCCGCGCACCCACCGCACAATGACCCATCGGCGGCGCCCCGGCCGATCGTCACGCTCGACCATGTGACCAAACGCTTCCCCGGCGTGGTCGCCAATGATCGCGTCGCCTTCGATCTGTTTCCGGGCGAGGTGCATGTGCTGCTGGGCGAGAACGGCGCGGGCAAGTCGACGCTGGTCGGCATGCTCTCCGGCCTGCAGACGCCCGATGAGGGCGGCATTCTCATCGACCATCGCGAGGTGCGCATCGCCTCCCCCGCCCGCGCGCTGGAACTCGGCATCGGCACGGTGTTCCAGCATTCCATGCTCGTGCCCTCGCTCAGCGTGGCCGACAACATGGCGCTGGGCGGCCCCTGGTGGTCGCGCCCCGACCGCGCGGGCGTCGCCCGCCGCATGGCGCAGGTCTGCGCCGATATCGGCGTCACCATCGACCCCGCCGCCAAGGTCGGCACGCTCTCGCTCGGCGAGCAGCAGCAGGTGGAGATCGTCCGCGCGCTGATGCGCGGCTCGCGCGTGCTGATCCTCGATGAAGCGACCGCGATGCTGACGCCCAAGGGAGCGGAGGATCTCGGCGCGCTGATGGGCCGGCTGACCCGGCTCGGCATCGCCGTCGTCTTCATCACCCACAAGCTCAACGAGGCGCTGTCCTTCGGCAACCGCATCACCGTCCTGCGGCTCGGCCGCAAGGTCGGCGAGATCGCGCCGGAGCGCCTCGCCGCCCTCGGCCCGGCCGCCGCCACCGCCGAGATCATCCGCCTGATGTTCGGCACCGATGCAGGCGCGCCGGCCGATGCCGCGCCGCGTCGCGCCCGCCCCGGCGCCGCCCCGCTGCTGGTGATCGAGGGCCTCGCTGTGGACGACCCCGCCGTGCCGGTCGAGCGCGTCGACCTCGCGGTCGCGCCGGGCGAAATCCTCGGCCTCGCCGGCATTGACGGTAACGGCCAGAAGCAGTTCGCCGAGGCGCTCGCCGGCCAGCGCCCGCTCCGGGCGGGACGCATCACACTCGCTGGCACGTCGCTGGAGCGCCTCGATGTCGGCGCCCGCCGCGCCCATGGCCTGCGCTATGTCACCGACGATCGTCTGGGCGAGGGCACCATTGGCGGCTTCGCCATCTCGCTCAATTTGCTGCTGAAACAGGTGGGCGAGTCGCCCTTCTGGCGCGCCGGGTTCGACCAGCCCGAGGCCATCGCCGCCCATGCCCGGCGACTGGTCGGCGAATTCGACGTGCGCACCCCAAGCATCGAGACGCCCATCGGCAAGCTCTCCGGCGGCAACATCCAGAAGGCGCTCTTGGCCCGCGAGCTCTCCGGCGCGGCCAAGGCGGTGATCTTCGCCAAGCCGACCTATGGGCTCGACGTGAACAATATCCGCGCCACCCGCCAGCGCATCCGCGAGGCGGCGGATCGCGGCCTCGCCGTCATCCTGATCTCGACGGATCTTGAAGAGGTGCTGGAGCTTTCCGACCGCATCGCCGTGATGTCGCGCGGCGCGGTGGTCGGGGTGGTCGAGAATGATGCCGCGGCCCGTGGCCGGGTCGGTGAACTGATGAGCGGCGTGACGGCATGACGGATACCCAGATCTCCACCCCCGACCTCACCGAGGCCGACCGCCGCGACCAAACGGCCCGCGCGGAAGCCCGCGCCGAGCTCTGGCGCGGCCGTGCGCGCGTCGCCCTGCTGGGCATCGGCCCGGTGATCGGCGCGCTGCTGCTGTCGGCCCTCGTGCTGCTGGCGCTCGGCGTCGACCCCATCGCCTATTACGGCTTCGTCATCGAGCGCGGGCTGATCAATCCTTACGGCCTTCAGGCGACGCTGACGCGCATGGGCCCGCTGCTGCTGCTCGCCGCCGGTCTCATCGTGGCGTTTCGTGCCGGCATCTGGAATCTCGGCGGCGACGGTCAGTTCCTGCTCAGCGCCGTGGTGGTGGCCGCGCTCTGCCCGCTGCTCGCGCCGCATCTGCCGGTATGGCTGGTGCTGCTGGTCGGGCTGGTGGTCGGCGCGCTGGTCGGCGCCGTCTGGTCGGTGCTGCCGGCGCTGCTCAAGGCCTATCAGGGCGTCAACGAGATCATCACCACGCTGATGATGACCTTTCTCGGCGTCTCCTTCGCCAATGTGCTGGTGAAGCTCGCCTTCCGCGACCCCGCGACCACCGTGCCGCAGACCCGCACGCTGGCGGTCGCCGACCGTCTGCCGCGCCTGTTCGACACCACCGTGTCGAGCGGCCTTCTCATCGGCCTCGTCGCGGTGATCGCGGTGCATCTCGTCATGACCCGCACCGCCTTCGGGCTGAAGCTGCGCATTGTCGGCGCCAATCCGCGCGCGGCGATCCATGCCGGCCTGCCGGTGCCGGCGCTCACCGTCGCCGTGTTCGCCCTCTCCGCGGCGCTGGCGGGGCTCGCCGGGGCGGTGGAGATATTGGGCGTGCAGGGCAATGTGCGCGCCGACTGGAACCCGCATTACGCGATGACGGTGATCCCGCTGGTGTTCCTCGCCCGCTTCAACGGCTTCGGCTCGATCGCCTTTGTTTTCCTGTTCTCGGTGCTGTCGATCGGCGGCGAGAGCGCGGCGCGGCGCACCGGCGTGCCGAATTTCTTCACCCTCGTCGTGGTGGCCATCCTGCTCGTGATGCTCGGCGTCGCCGAATATCTCGACCAGCGCCGCCGCGCCGCCGGCAAGTGAGGGGGAGAGACCATGTCCGCTCTGTTCACCGACGCCTTCCTCACCTCCCTCGTTCTCGGCGCGCTGACCGCCGGCATCCCGCTGATGCTGGCCGGGCTCGGCGAGCAGATCTCCGAGAAGGCCGGCGTGCTCAATATCGGCATCGAAGGCATGATGCTGTTCGGCGCCTATGCCGGCTTCCTCGTCGCCTACCACACCGGCTCCATCTGGCTCGGCTTCCTCGGCGGCGCCGTGGGCGGCATGGCGGTGGCGGTACCGATGGCGGTGCTGTGCATCCGCATGGGGCTGAGCCAGATCGTCATCGGCATCGCGCTGACGCTCGGCGCGGAAGGGCTCACCGCCCTGCTCCACCATTTCCAGTTCGCCCAGAGCTACCCGCGCCTGCCGGCGGTGGAGACGCTGCCGATTCCTGTGCTGTCGAGCCTGCCGGTCGTCGGCCCGGCCTTGTTCGACCGGCCGCCCATCGTCTATCTCGCGGTGCTGGCGGTGTTCGTCACGGCCTATGTGTTCCGCGCGACCCAGTTCGGCCTGGCGCTTCAGGCGGCGGGCGACAAGCCGGCGGCGCTGGATGCGGCGGGCGTCGACGTGGTGCGCGTGCGCACCATCGCCGTGCTCATCACCGGCGGCCTTGCCGGCGTCGGCGGCGCCTTCATGGCGGAGGTCGGGGCCGGGATCTTCGTGCCGTTCATGACCAATGGCGCCGGCTTCATCGGCATCGTTCTGGCCATGCAGGCGCGCGGCAAGCCGTTGTGGGTGCTGTGCGGCGCGCTGCTGTTCGGCGCGTGCCTCTCCGCCACCACGGCGCTGCAGGTGGCGGGCGTCAGCATCCCGACCGACGTGATCCAGATGCTGCCCTTCGCCGCCGTGCTCACCGTGCTGGTGCTGTTCGGCCGCAAGGCGAGCCTGCCGCCGGCCCTCGGCACCCATTATGTGCGGGGCGCGCGATGAACACGCCCCGCCCGTCCTCAGCCGGCGTCGATCACCGCCAGCGCGGCGGCGACACCCGCGCCGACATCAACGCTGTGGCCGAGCGCGCCCAGCGCCCCGGCGAGAGCCGTCAGCGCGACCACGGCGTAGAGCGGCTGCGCGGTCGGGCCCATATGGCCGATGCGGGTGAGCTTGCCGAGCGTCTCGCCGCGCCCGGAGGAAAGCACGACGCCGTAGCGGGCGCGCACGGTGGCGCGCAGTTCGGCCTCGTCGATGCCTTCGGGCGTGCGCATGGCGGTCGCGGTGGGCGAGGCGAAGCTCTCTTCAGCGGCCCAGATCGCCAGCCCCATGGCCTTCAGCCCGGCGCGGCAGGCGGCCGCGGTCAGCGCATGGCGCGCCCAGACCTGTTCCGGCCCTTCCGCGAGATAGAGGTCGAGCGCCGCCTCAAGCCCGTTGATCTCGGCGACCGAGGGGGTGAAGGGGAACGGCTTGTCGGCGCGCCAGGCGTCTTCCCAATCGAGAATGCTCAGGATCGAGCCGCGCGGCGCCAGCTTGTTGGCCTTCATCGTCGCCCAGGCGCGGTTCGACACGCCGAGGATGGAGAGGCCCGGCGGACAGCCCAGGCATTTGTTCGGCCCGGTGATCAGCAGGTCGATCTGCGCCGAGGCGGCATCCACCATCATGCCGCCGAAGGACGAGACCGCATCGACCAGGAACAGCGCGCCATGGGCGGCCACCACCGCGCCGATCTCCGCGATCGGGTTGATGGTGCCCGAGGGCGTGTCGTGATGGCAGGCGGCGACAATCGTGATGTCCGGGCGCGCGGTCAGCACGCGGGCCACCTCGGCGGGGTCGATCACCCGGTCATAGGGCACGGCGAGCTCAAGGATGGTGGCGCCGTTGCGCGCGGCCCAGCCTTCAAAACCCTTGGAATAGACGCCGTTGACGAGGTTCAGCACGACATCGTCGGCGCCGATCAGCGAGGCGGCCGCCGCCTCCAGCCCCAGCACCGGCTCGCCCTGCAGAATGACCGGCATGGTCTGCGCCTTCACCACGGTCGCCAGCTTCTCGCTGACCCGCTGATAGGTCGCCTGGAAGGCCGGGTCGTAATCATACAGCACCGTCGAGGCGAGGCCGCGCAGCACCGCCGGATAGGCGTCGACGGGGCCGGTGGTGAGGGTGAAAACCGGAAGATCGGAAGGCGCGTATCGCATGGCGTTGCCCTGGCTCATCGACGGGACGGCAGACATCCGGGGGAAATCGCGGCGAGGGGAGCCAACCAAAATCCAACCGAATTTGCCTCAATGGTTTCAGATTGGCACTGCCGGCGGCGCGGGGCAACCGTGATCCTGCGGCCCGGCGTTTCATATGCGGCATATGGCTTCCCGGCGCCTGCCGAGCCGTCGTCGCGGCGCGCGGCGGGCCGGGCGATCCCGCCCTGCACCGGCGAAAGCGGGGAAGGCGGCGGGGCGCATCTCGACCAGAAGCCAACCAATATTGTAACTGGGACGAACCGGCCATACATTTGGCGGCGGGCCTCGCCCTCGACCTGCCCTCCGACCGCGGCGGCGGAGCGGGCGGGCCGCACAGCAGAACGGAAGTGACCTCGATGGACGCGATAGCGGACAAGACCGGACGCAAGACGCGCGGCGACGCAGGGGCCGGCACCGTTGAGGCCGCCGGCATCGAGGAACTGGTGGACTCGATCCGCGCCATCATCGCCCGCACCGGCAGCGTGCCGCCGGAGCGCGTGGTCGCCGAGGAACTCAGCGTCAAGCGCCACACGCTGCGCCGCGCGCTCGGCGTGCTCAGGGCGCGCGGCGAGCTGGAGCCGGCGCGGGCCGGACGGCGCGCCTCGACCGCCATCGACAGCAGCCGCAGCCTGGTCAACTCCACCAACCCGCTCGAGGTGATGGAGCTGCGCCTGATGCTGGAGCCCTCGCTGGCCCGGCTCGCCGCGCTGCGCGCCAGCCCGGTGGAGATCGACCGCATCCTGCGCGCCGCCACCACCCCGCCGGACGCCGACCCGATCGAGGCGGACATGGTGTTCCATAAATCGGTCGCCGCCGGCGCCCGCAACGCGCTGGCCTCCGAGCTTTACGTGCTGCTGCACCGCGTCGCCAATGATGGCCGGCTGCGCTTCACCGACAGCGACGCCACGCTGCTGCCCGAGCGCGTGCGGCTGCGCGATGCCGAGCACCGGCAGATCGCCGAGGCGATCGCCGCGCGCGACCCGGAAGCGGCCGAGCGCGGCATGTGGCAGCACCTCGCGACGCTGCAGCAGAAGATCATGGGGCGGCTGGCGCCGGGCGGCTCGCTCTAGCGCCTCCCGCCTCCCCTCCCGCACCGCGCTGACACCCGCGCCGCCGCGCGGAACGCCCCTTCATGCCCGTTCGCACCCGGAGACGCCTTCGATGACCTCCTTCGACATTCTTATCATCGGCGCCGGCTCGGCCGGCTGCGTGCTGGCGGCGCGGTTCTCGGAGAATCCCGCTATCCGCGTCGGCGTGCTGGAGGCCGGCGAGCACCCGAGCGACCCGGACATCGCCATCCCGCAGAAATGGCCGTCCCTGCCGGACCGCCCCTATGACTGGGCCTACCGCACCATCCCCCAGCCGGGCACGGCGAACCGCGTCCATCCCTGGCCGCGCGGGCGCATTGTCGGCGGGTCGAGCTGCCTGCACGCCATGGCCCATGTGCGCGGCCATGCGGACGATTTCGCGCCCTGGGCGCTGGCGACCGGGGATGCCCGCTGGTCCTATGCGGGCCTGCTGCCGGGCTTTCGCCGCAGCGAGGCGTTCTCGCGCGGCGCGGACGCCCATCATGGCGGCGACGGCCCGCTCACCGTCTATCTGCCGGATGACGAGCTCAGCCCGGTGGTGCGCGCCTATATGGCGGCGGGGGTGGCGCGCGGCGTGCCGCTGATCGGCGATCACAATGCCGGCCCGCTCAACGGCGTCGCCGCCAATTCGCTGACCATCCGCGATGGCAAGCGCGTCAGCGCGGCCGATGCCTATCTGCTGCCGGCACTCGAGCGGCCGAACCTCACCCTGATCACCGGCGCGCGCGTGCACCGGCTGGTGGTCGCCGGCTCCCGCATCACCGGCGTGGAGGCGGAGATCGCCGGCGCGCCCGCGACCTTCTCGGCCGGCATGATCTGCCTGTGCGCCGGCGCCATCGCCTCGCCGCTGCTGCTGATGCGCTCCGGCATCGGCCCGGCGTCCGATCTGAAGGCGGCCGGCATCGCCTGCATCGCCGATAGGCCCGGTCTCGGCGGCAATCTGCATGATCACCTGCTGACCGCCGGCAATGTCTACCGCGCGCGCCGGCCGGTGCCGCCGTCACGGCTGCAGCATTCGGAATCGCTGATGTATCTGAACGCCGCCGACCCGACCCGGCCGGACGGGCGCCCGGATGTGGTGCTCGGCTGCGTCGCCGCGCCCAGCGTCTCGGAGTGCCTGGCGCCCCCCGCCTATGGCACCGCCTACACACTCCTGTCCGGCGTCACCCACCCGACCAGCCGGGGCCGGCTCACCGTCACCGGACCTGACCTCGACGACGCCCCGCGCATCGACCCGGCCTATCTCTCCACCGATCATGACCGCGCGATGGCCCGCCGGGCGCTGCAACTCGCCCGCGAGATCGGCCATTCGCCGGCGCTGGACGAGTGGCGGGCGGAGGAAATCCATCCCGGCCTTGATGTGCGCAGCGAAACGGAAATCGACGCCTTTCTGGCCCGCGCGGTCATCACCCATCACCACCCGGTCGGCACCTGCCGCATGGGGGCGGAAGCTATGGGCGCCGACAGTCTGGGAGCGGACAGCCCGAGCGTGGTCGACCCCGACCTCAAGCTGCACGGCTTCGAGGGCCTGCACGTGGTCGACGCCTCGGTGATCCCGACCATCCCCTCCGGCCCCGTCCACGCCGCCATCCTCGCCATCGCGGAGACCTTTGCGGCGGGGCGGTGAGGGGGTGGCAGTCAATTGGGGGAAGCTGGGTCGCTTCGGGATCGAAACTGTAGTGACTATGATCCCTGCTAAGGACGGGCCAACCGGCACGTGCCAGATTGTCGGCCGTCGGCTTTGCACCAGAAGCGGCCGCTTGCCGAGGTCGCAACCCATATCGGCTTTGGGGTGGAAAGCCGAATTGCAGCTTTTGCGGGACCGTCCGGGAAAGCGGACGTCATTCTAGACAAAGTCTGCTCCGCAATCAGTCCGCCGCACTTGGTGACGGCCCTATGGAAATGGAAATGCAGCACGCTGATCGCCTCTCCTGTGGCGTCGCGCAAGCTCAAGAATTTTGCCCTCACGAACTGACTTGAGGGATGCATGTTGCGGCCCAGATAGCATTGGAGAGACAAAGTTCGGTGGAACGGCTAAACGTGGCGGTCAACCGACTCATGTAGGGACATTCTACGCCGATGCGAGTTTCAGCGTTGAACCATATACGCAATGGCGACGACGAACGCTGGCCACAAATTGCGGCAGCAGAGGTACGCAGCGGTGAGAAGTTGCAGGAGCTCGCTGCGTTGATGGGTGATTTGTTACCAACGGATGAGGGTAGCGCGGTCGTCTTCGGCTCGATGGCTCGAGGAGAGTTTACCGGTGGGAGCGACCTCGACTGGACGATCTTGATCGACGGGCGGGCGGATTCCCTCCATCAAAAGCTCGTTCATCAGCTCAGCGGGAGGCTGACCGATGCAAATTTCATCAAGCCAGGTCCTACCGGGGTTTTCGGCGGGCTGATATTCAGCCATGACCTCGTGCACGCAGTCGGTGGGGACGAAGACAGCAACAAGAACATGACGAGGCGCTTGCTGCTCTTGTTGGAATCCCGCGCCGTTCAAACTGCCAGCAGCGAAGAGGTGCGGGCACGTATCATCAATGCCATCTTGAGCAGATACGTCGAGGAGGATGCGAGCTTCATTCGAAGCAACACTCGTGCGGACAAGATTCCGAGGTTCCTTCTTAATGACGTGGTCCGGTTCTGGCGCACAATGGCGGTGGACTACGCAAATAAGTATCGCGCTCGCGCCGGAGACAAGTGGGCTCTGCGCAATATCAAGCTTCGCATGTCCCGCAAACTGTTGTTCGTTTCAGGTTTTTTCATGTGTATCTCATGGGCTTTGCGTGAGAGCAGTTGCGAGGAAGGGGCGTTTCTCACACAGGATCTGGTAAGCCACCTGACTACGTGGACCAACAGAACGCCGTTGGAGTCCTTGGCAGCAATGGTTACAGCTCACGCGCCGGATCTCGCTGGACAAATTTTCGATAACTACGACGCATTTATCGCGCTTCTGAACGACACCCAAAAGCGAGAACGGCTTGAAAATCTGTCTCCCTACGCCGCCTACGAAGATGATATATTCTTACAGGCTCGTTCAATTTCTTTGAGTTTCGACGATGCTCTCACGAAGCTGCTATTCGATTCCAGTGACGACGTAACGAAACTAGTCAAGAAATATGGGGTCTTCTGATGAGCGTTATTGGGTTCTCGACAGGCGCAATCGCCTTGGATGACTTTGAAACTGCATTGAGGCTATTAGCCCCCACGCGTGCGAACGCCGTTGAACTCTCGGCTTTAAGAGCCGCAGAACTTCCCGCGCTTCTTGCCGCCCTTCCGCTTAAATTCTCGGAACTGCAGCGCCGATACAAGTACATAAGCTTTCACGCACCCACTAATTTTGATGATGAGCGCGGCCTGGTACAGCAGTTAAAAGTCATTGCTAACATGGGACTGAACATAGTCGTCCATCCGGATACCATGCACGATTTCGCCGCCTGGCGGTTGTTGGGTGCGCGACTTTGCATTGAAAACATGGACTCTCGCAAACCAACCGGTAGAACCGCCGATGAACTGGCTCCGTTCTTTGACCTTTTGCCGGAAGCTCAGCTCTGTTTTGACGTAGCGCATGCCAGGCAGGTCGACTCGTCTATGACAGAAGCGGTGCGAATTTTACGCCGGTACGCGGGGCGCTTAGCCCAAGTTCATATCAGCGAGGTTAACAGCAAAGGTCGACACTTCACAATGTCCTTCGCTGCGAAGTTGGCATACGCGCCGTTCGCCGCGCAGCTGTCGCGAATTCCTGTCATCATCGAAGCAATGGTCAAACGAGATGAGATCGGCAGTGAGATCGTGGCGACGGAGGGCATCCTGACCGCAGGCACCGAGAGGGCCTTAGGGGGGGGGGCGAGATCAGGCGGTATGGCCCTTGCGTAACACAAGCCTCCCAAGCCCTATCAGCATTTATAAATGAGGTCCGAAAGCAACGTCCGCTTTTCGTGATTTACAGAAATCATGCAAATGACCGAGATGGGGTCGCACGCGAACATAATGAGCAAAGCGCCCGAGCGGCAGCAACGGCCCCCCACCCCTTCCCCTCCGCCTCACGACCGCTTATCTAAAACGCGATCCATTCCCGTCGCCCCGGCCTTGAACCGGGGTTGGCAAGGAGCGCCAGACATGTTCATCCAGACCGAAGCCACGCCCAATCCTGCCACGCTGAAATTCCTGCCCGGCCGTTCCGTGCTCGGGGCCGGGACGTTCGAGGCGCGCGATGCCGGGGAGGCGGCGCGTTCGCCGCTCGCCGCCCGGCTGTTCGAGGTGCCGGGCGTCACCGGCGTGTTCTTCGGCTCGGATTTCGTCACCGTGACCAAGGAACAGGGCGAGTGGGCGCATCTCAAGCCCGCCATCCTCGGCGCCATCATGGAGCATTTCGTCTCCGGCCAGGCGCTGCTGCCCGAGGACCATCAGCATGTCGCCGATGACGCCTTCTTCGAGGCCAAGGACGCCGGAATCGTCGACACGATCCGCGAGCTGATCGACACAAGGGTGCGCCCAGCGGTGGCCAATGATGGCGGCGACATCACCTTCCGCGGCTATAAGGACGGGATCGTTTTTCTGGCGATGAAGGGCTCCTGCGCCGGCTGCCCCTCCTCCACCGCGACGCTGAAGAACGGCATCGAGAACCTGCTGCGCCATTTCGTGCCGGATGTGGTCGAGGTGCGACCGGTCTGATCGGCCGGGCGCGCCCGTTTCGGTGTTTTTATACCTCCAGATGGCGGCCGGGCCGGCCACACTGGCCTCATCGTCCGCCTGACTGCACTGACCGGCCGGCGGTTCCGGCGGCCCGGCGCGCGCTCTTTTCATCCGGCGCCGGCCATGCGCATGGTGGGGGTCCGGTGAAGGATGTTCCATGCTGATTCTGGCCCTCGATACCGCCCTTGAGGCCTGTTCCGTCGCGCTGCACGACACGCTGACCGACCGCACGCTCGCCAGCGACAGCCGCGACATGGCGCGCGGCCATGCCGAGGCGCTGGTGCCGATGGTCGAGGAGGTGATGCGCGCGAGCGGGCTAAGCTTCGGGGATATCGAGCTTTTCGCCGTCACCGTGGGGCCGGGCAGCTTCACCGGGCTGCGGGTCGGGCTGTCCGCCGCGCGCGGTTTCGGCCTCGCCACCGGGCGGCCGGTGATCGGCGTCACGACGCTGGCGACGCTCGCCGCGCCGCTGCTGGCGGAGGACGATTCCATCCCCGTCGCCGCCGCCATCGACGCCCGGCACGGCAATGTCTACCTGCAGATGATCGGCGCCTCCGGGCGCATTCTGGTGGGCGCGCGGGCGATGGCGGTCAAGGATGCTGCACGCGTTGTCGCCATCGGCCCCGTCCGCCTCGTAGGCTCCGGCGCCCCCCTCCTCACCGAGGTCTGGCCGCCCGGCGAGCGCCCGCCCTTGGAGGTATATAAATACTCCACGCCGGACCCTGTCTGGCTGGCGCGGCTCGCCAGCGTGGCCGATCCGACCCGCTCGGAGCCGCGCCCGCTCTATCTGCGGGACGCCGACGCCAAGCCGCAGACGGCCGGCCGCATCGCCCGGCGATGACGCGCAAGTTATTGGAAAGGCTCGGCTTTGGCCGACAGAATCCGACGCTGCGCGCCGCCCGGCCGGACGACGCGCCGGCGCTGGCGCAGCTTCACGCGGCCGCTTTCCGCATCGGCTGGGGCGCGGACGAGTTCGAGCGACTGCTGACCAACCGGCTCACCCGCGCCCTCGTCGCGACCGACCGGCCGGGAGGTGCCATTGTAGGGTTCGTGTTGTTAAGTGGCGTGAATCCGGAAATCGAGATTTTATCCATCGCGGTATTAAAACACCGGCGCGGCGCCGGCATCGGCCGCCTTCTGATCGACACCGCCTTCGGCGCGCTGGCGGCGGAGGGCTTCACCACGGTGTTTCTGGAGGTGGAAGAGGGCAATGCGGCGGCGATCAAGCTCTATCAGCGCAGCGGTTTCCACGAGATCGGCAGGCGCCAGGGCTATTATCGCGACGCCGCCGGCGAGCCCCGCGCGGCCCTGATGATGCGCCGGGATATCGCCTGAACCGTTCCCACGAAACGATTGCCCTTTGCCACCGCCATGCGCCATAACGCGTCAACGACGGAGACCAGCCGTAGATGAACGACAAGCCGACCGCCATCGAGGAAGCCTGCATCACGCGGGGTCTGCGCATGACGGACCAGCGGCGGGTCATCGCCCGCATCATCGCCGACGCGCAGGACCATCCCGACGTGGAGGAACTGCACCGACGCGCTGTCGCGATCGACGATCGCATCTCCATTTCAACCGTCTACCGGACCGTCAAGCTGTTCGAGGATTCCGGTATCATCGAACGCCACGACTTCCGCGACGGCCGCTCGCGCTATGAGCCGGTGCCCGATGAGCACCATGACCACCTGATCGACCTGCGTTCGGGCCATGTGGTGGAGTTCCGCTCGGAGGAAATCGAGCGGCTGCAGGAAGAAATCGCCCGCCAGCTCGGCTACCGTCTGGTCGGCCATCGCCTGGAACTCTACGGCGTGCCGCTCGACAAGAAGAGCTGAGCGGGCCCCATGCGCGCCTGGCTGGTGCTGGTGCCTGTGGTGCTGGTGACGCTCATCGGCCTGCCGCTGCAGTGGCTCTCCCTCGCCTTCCGCCTCCCCACAAGCCGCACTATCCCTTTGATATATCATCGAATTTTGTTGGCGCTGATCGGCGTGCGGGTCACAGTGAAAGGCTCCGTGTCGCGCCAGCGGCCGCTGCTGGTGGTCTCCAACCATGTCTCCTGGCTCGACATCATGGTGCTCGGCGCGCAGATGCCGCTCTGCTTCGTGGCCAAGAGCGAGGTGGGTCGCTGGCCGGGCATTGGCCTGCTCGCCCGGCTTCAGCGCACCATCTTCGTCGACCGATCTTCACGCACGGCCACCGCACGGGTCGCCGGCGAGATGGCCGAGCGGATGAAGAGTGGCGATCCTGTCGTGCTATTCGCCGAGGGGACGTCGAGCGATGGTAATCGAGTGCTGCCTTTCCGCTCGGCGCTGATCGGCGCGGCCCGGCAGGCGATGGGGGGCGGCGCAGACGCCGCAACCATCCAGCCGCTCGCCATCGCCTATGTCGGGCAGGCGGGCATCCCGCTCGGCCGGCCCCGCCGGCCCCTCACCGCCTGGTATGGTGATATGGATTTGGTGCCGCATTTGATGGAGGTGCTGCGTCGCGGCGCCATTGATGTCGAACTCCATTTCGGCCCGCCGCTCGATGGTGCGAACCGCAAGGCAGCGACGGTGCAGGCGGAAGCCTCTGCCCGCCGCATGCTGGCCCAGGCCCTCACCGGCCGCGCGCGCTGAGGCGCAACAGGAGTCGTGAAAATCCTCATCGGCGCCCGATGCCGGCCGCCTGCGCATTTCCTTTTCGAGGGAATCCCGTTACACAAGGGGTAGGGCGTTCTTTGTGGAGACATAGGCGATCTCGACCTCGGTGCGAGTGGCGATTTGCGGGAGCGCCTTTTCAGGGGCGCGCCTGCCGCGTGCCCGGAGCTTCAACGGGATGACCGCAGGCGCCCGACGGGCGGCGCGGGCCGGGTCGATCAACACGCATGAGTGAGCCGCGCAAACTTTACGTCCGCTCCTTTGGTTGCCAGATGAACGTCTATGACGCCCAGCGCATGACGGACACGCTCGCCAAGGAAGGTTATGTCGAGACCGACACGCCGGACGACGCCGATCTGGTGATTCTCAACACCTGCCATATCCGCGAGAAGGCCGCCGAGAAGGTCTATTCCGAGCTCGGCCGGCTGCGCAAAGGGCAGGAAGAGTCCGGGCGCCGCTCCATGATTGCTGTCACCGGCTGCGTTGCGCAGGCCGAGGGCGCGGAGATCGTCAAGCGTGCCCGCGCGGTCGATCTGGTGATCGGCCCGCAGAGCTATCACAAGCTACCCGAACTGATCGCACAGGCCGAGGCGCGCGGCAGCAACCGCCGCGCCGGCATCGTCGAAACCGAGTTCCCGGTCGAGGACAAGTTCGACTTCCTGCCCCCGCCGACCCGCGCCGCCATCGCCAAGCGCGGCCCGACCGCCTTCGTGACCGTGCAGGAGGGTTGCGACAAGTTCTGCACCTTCTGCGTCGTGCCCTATACGCGCGGCGCCGAAGTCTCGCGCCCGCTGTCCAAAATCCTCGACGAAGTGATCCGCCTTGCCGATGGCGGGGTGCGCGAGATCACTCTCATCGGCCAGAACGTCAATGCCTATCACGGCCCGGATGCCACCGGCCAGCCGGTGGGCCTCCCGGAACTCGTGCGCCGCATCGCCGAAGTGCCGGGCATCGCCCGCGTGCGCTACACGACCAGCCACCCGCGCGACATGGACGAGGAGCTGATCGCCGCCCATCGCGACATGCCCGCGCTCATGCCCTATCTGCACCTGCCGGTTCAGTCGGGCTCGAACCGCATTCTCGCGGCGATGAACCGCAAGCATGACCGCGAGCTGTTCTTCGAGATCGTGGCCAAGGTACGCGCCGCGCGGCCGGACATCGCGTTCTCCTCGGATTTCATCGTCGGGTTTCCCGGTGAGACCGACGAGGATTTCGCCGACACGATGGATCTCGTGGAAAAGGTCGGCTTCGCCAGCGCCTTCTCGTTCAAGTACTCGTCGCGGCCGGGCACGCCGGCAGCGGGTCTGGGCGAGCAGGTGCCGGAAGACGTGAAGTCGCAGCGAATCTACGCGCTCCAGGCATTGCTCGACCGCCAGAAGGCCGCCTTCGACGCGGCCTGCCGCGGGCGCCGCTTCGACATCCTGCTGGAAAAAGTGGGTCGCTTTCCGGGTCAACTTATCGGCCGCTCGCCCTATCTCCAGTCGGTGGTGGTCGAGGCCCCGGCCGAGGCTATCGGCACGCTGGCCAGCGTCATCGTGCGGGATGTGAGCACCAAGAGTCTTTCCGGTGAGATCCTCGGCGGGGAATTCTTCGCCACGGAAGCCGGGATGGAAACGCGTATCCGAGGACAGAGCGAGAAGGTGGAGGCGTGAGCGTGCGTCGACCGGGTTCCTATCCTGACCGTGCCTTGGTTCCCGCCCGCGGCAATGCGGGCGCAACGACGCCGCCGAAACCGAACCGTGTCGAGGCCCGCTGGACAGAAACACGGGACGATGCGACCGGGCAGATCGTGCTGGCTTTCGACGACAACCGGCTGGCGAGCCTGCTGTTTGGCCATTACGGCCAGAACCTTGCCCTGATCGAGCGGCGGCTGGAAATCGTCGCCGAGCAGCGGGGCAACCACGTCACGCTGGAAGGCCCGCGCGACGTCTGCGACCAGGCCCGCCATGTGCTGGAAACGCTGTATGCCCGGCTGAAGAAGGGTGGCGAGATTGCTCCCGGCGATGTCGAGGGCGTGCTGCGCGAGGCCGCCTCGCAGGGCGTGCTGTTCGAGTTCGATCCCGCCGCGCGGCGCCAGAGCTTCGACGAGATCCAGGTGCGCCGGCGCCCAGTGCGCGCACGTACGGCCGCGCAGGATGCCTATATCCGCGCGCTGAAGCGCCACACGCTGGTGTTCGGCGTTGGTCCGGCGGGCACCGGCAAGACCTGGCTGGCGGTCGCTCATGCGGTCCATCTGCTGGAGCGGCGAGTGGTCGACAAGCTCATTCTCTCGCGCCCCGCGGTGGAGGCGGGCGAGCGGCTCGGCTTCCTGCCCGGCGACATGAAGGAGAAGGTGGATCCATACCTCCGCCCGATCTACGACGCGCTGCACGACCTGATGGACCGCGCCTTTGTCGAGCGCGCGCTCATCTCCGGCGAGATCGAGATCGCCCCGCTCGCCTTCATGCGTGGGCGCACGCTGGCCAATGCCTGCGTGATCCTCGACGAGGCCCAGAACACCACCTCGATGCAGATGAAGATGTTCCTCACCCGCCTCGGCGAGAACTCGCACATGATCGTGACCGGCGATCCCAGCCAGATCGACCTGCCGCCCGGCCAGACCTCGGGCCTTGGCGAGGCGGTCGCGCTGCTGAAGAATGTCGAAGGCGTCGAGGTCTGCCATTTCGAAGCCGCCGACGTGGTGCGCCATGAACTGGTGGGCCGGATCGTCGCCGCCTATGATGGCAAGCTTGCCGCGCAGCGTGCCCGGGCAGAGACGCGCGCCAACGTGCTCGCCGAAGGCACACCGACGGCGGAAGCCGAGGCCCCGCCGCGATGAGCGAGGAGCCATTCATAGAGGTCGATGTGCTCGTGGAGGCCGACGCGTGGTCGGCCCACCCGCTCGCAGCCGATCTCGTGGCCAGAGCGGTACGTGCCGCCTGCGCGGGCGTACTTGGTGCCTATGAACTCGACATCGAGAGCGGCGCCGAGATCGCGGTGAAGCTCACTGACGACGCCACGATCCAGGCGCTCAACCGCGACTGGCGGGGCAAGGACTACGCGACCAACGTGCTGTCCTTTCCCACACCGGAAGTGGTACGCGCTGGCGGCGATCCCCATCTGGGCGATATCGCCATCGCTCTTGAGACGCTGACGCGCGAGGCGCAGGAGGAGGGCAAACCCTTCGCCGACCACCTCCAGCATCTTGCGGTCCATGGTACGCTGCATCTCCTCGGCTTCGATCATGAAGTCGCAGAGGAGGCCGAGGAGATGGAGGCGATGGAGCGTGACATCCTTGCCGAACTCGGCGTACCCGATCCCTATGCCGACACCGAACCCGTTCAACAGCTGCATTGAAAAGGCCAATGTCCGACCCTGTTTCCACCGCCGCCTCCTCCCCCTCGGGCAGCGAAGGCGCTGCCAACGGCCCAAGTAGCGGACCCAGTAGCGGCCCGAGCCAGAGTAGAAGCGCCGCTTCGGCCGGCGCGGGTGACCATCGCCCTGCCGACCCTCGCGGCGGCCTTTTCGATCGGCTGCGCCAACTGATTGGCGGCCGACGCTTCTCCGGTTCGCTGCGCACCGATCTCGCCGAGGCGCTCTCGGCCAATATCGACACCGCGGCCGACCTCACCGCTACCGAACGCTCGATGCTGAAGAGCGTGCTTGGCCTGCGCGAATTGCGCATTGGCGACCTCATGGTGCCAAGGGCCGACATCGTCGCGGTGCAGAAGGACATCACGCTCGGCGAATTGCTGACCGTCTTCGCCAATGCCGGCCATTCGCGGCTCGTGGTCTATGACGACACGCTCGATGACCCGGTCGGCATGGTCCATATCCGCGACCTCGTCGCCTATCTCACCCAACGCGCCATGACGCCGCGCAAGGATGGCGGCAAGGCGC
Source organism: Ancylobacter radicis (assembly GCF_018449475.1). Classification (GTDB taxonomy): domain Bacteria; phylum Pseudomonadota; class Alphaproteobacteria; order Rhizobiales; family Xanthobacteraceae; genus Ancylobacter; species Ancylobacter radicis. The sequence goes on from NZ_JAHCQH010000015.1 coordinate 725,013, forward strand.
TCGGCGGTGCGGCAAGGCGCAGCGACGGCATCCGGGAAGACGGAACCAGGGCCGAAACGGCCAAGCATGTCCCCGCCTTCAATCTGAAGGCGATCGACCTCGCGGCCTCGCTCAGTGCGGCGAAGCTGATCCGCCGGCTGCTCTTTGTGCCACCCTCCATGCCCTCCATCGAGTTGCTGGCCAGCATGCAGGCGAGCCGCATCCATCTCGCCCTTGTCATCGACGAGTATGGCGGCACAGACGGCATCGTCTCGATGGAAGATCTGGTCGAGGTGATCGTCGGCGACATTGAGGACGAGCATGACGACGATGACGGCCCGCTGATCCTGCGCCAGGCGGATGGCAGCTTCATCGCGGATGCCCGTGCGGGCCTCGAGGAAGTGGCGGAATTGGTGGATCCGGCCTTCGCTCTTGGCGAGGAGGCCGAAGAGGTCGACACGCTGGGCGGCCTTCTGGTTACGCTTGCCGGGCGTGTGCCGGTGCGCGGCGAGATCGTGCCGGGGCCGGGCAATTTCGAGATCGAGGTGCTCGATGCCGACCCTCGCCGCGTCAAGCGGCTGAGGCTCAGCCCGAGCGGAACGGGCACAAATAAGGCGGCGCATGCGCTTCGTGTCGCCGGCCGGGAGGAGCGATCGTCCTCCACCAGCCTTCCGCCGCCGGCTGAACAGGGCGGAGGGCCGCGTCCCGGCTCCCAACAGGACCCGGATGCGGCGGCGTAAGAGAGCCTCGCAATGCTGATCTCAGAGGTTCTGCGGGCCGCGTCCGGACGCCGACGCGGGTTCGCGGCCCTTGTGGCAGGCGCCATGTCGGCACTCGCCATGCCCCCCTTCGGGTTGTGGCCGGTGCTGGCCCTGACGCTGCCGGTGCTGGTCTGGCTGATCGACCAGGCCGCGACCCATGCCAGCCCATGGCGCCGGTTCCGCGCGGCCTTCGGCATGGGTTGGCTGTTCGGGTTCGGCTATTTCATCGCCGGGCTCTGGTGGATCGGGATGGCGTTTCTGGTCCAGGCGGACATGTTCGTCTGGCTCATGCCTTTCGCCGTCATCGGCGTGCCGGCCTTTCTGGCTCTGTTTGTCGCGCTCGGTTGCGGCCTTGCCAGCTTCGCCTGGAGCCGCGGCGCCGGACGGGTGCTGGTGTTCGCGATCGCGCTGACCCTCACCGAATGGCTGCGCGGCCATGCACTGACCGGTTTCCCCTGGAACAATTTCGGCTATGCCTTGGCCGATGACCTGCGCTTTGCACAGGCCAGCGCGGTCATCGGACTGTCTGGCCTATGCCTTCTCACTCTGGCGACGCTCGCCACGCCCGCCCTGCTGTTCGACCGGGATCGGCCCCGTGCAGCGCGCCAGCGCCCGCTAGGGCTGGCGGTGCTGCTTCTGGCGCTGGTTTGGGGTGCCGGACAATGGCGCCTCGCCACCACCGAGATCGGCACCGTGCCGGGTGCGCGGCTACGGATCATGCAGCCTGACCTGCCGCAGGATCAGAAGTTCCGCTACGACGCCCGGCGCAGCGTCATGGACCTCTACATCGCCACCAGCGAGAGCCAAGGCGGGCTTGCTGAGGTTACCCATCTGTTCTGGCCGGAATCGGCCTTTCCCTTCTTCCTTGAACGCGAGCCCGAGGCGCTGGCGCGCATTGCCGCCATGCTCCCGGATGGCGCGGTGCTGGTGACGGGCGCGGTGCGGCTGGGAGCGAGTGGAAGCAATGGCCGCCCGCAAGCCTTCAACAGCCTGCGCATCATCGACAGCCAGGGAGGCTTTGCTGGCTCGGCCGACAAGGTGCATCTCGTTCCGTTCGGCGAATATCTGCCGTTTCAGGAAACGCTCGAGACTCTCGGCATCGAGCAACTCACCCGCCAGCGCGGTGGCTTCACCGCCGGTGAAACACGCCGCCTGATGCCGATCCCCGGCCTGCCGGATGCGGTGCCGCTGATCTGCTATGAAGCGATCTTTCCCGAAGACCTCGTCCCGCGCGGCGCACCCGGCGCGGGCCGTCCCGGCTTCCTCCTGAACATGTCCAACGATGCCTGGTTCGGTCTGACGCCGGGCCCTTACCAGCATTTCGAACAGGCGCGATTGCGTGCGGTCGAACAAGGTTTGCCGCTCATTCGCGCCACCAATAACGGCATTTCCGCCATTATCGATCCGCTCGGGCGAGCGGTCGGATTGCTACCCCTTGGTGTGCGCGGCGTGCTTGACGGGGAACTGCCGACGGCTCTCCCGATGACGATTTATGCCCGCTTCGGCAACGGGGTACCGATCGCGCTTCTGGTATGTGCTGCTGTGCTAGCACTTATGCTGCAACGCCGCGATATGCACGCCTAGATTGATCGACGCTGTGGCGAGCTTTGCCTAGACTGACGTTCTCTCGGGTTCGCTTCTCCCATTCCATCGGTTGGGAGAGGTATTTTTTTGCTTGCCGTTGAGGAAGCCTATGACGAAGAAGTCTCCCAATCCGATCGATAAGCATGTGGGCAGCCGAGTGCGGATGCGCCGCATGATGATCGCCATGAGTCAGGAAAAATTGGGGGAGAATCTCGGCATCACGTTTCAGCAGATTCAGAAATACGAGAAGGGCACGAACCGTATCGGCGCCAGTCGTCTGCAGCATATTTCGTCGGTACTAGGGGTACCGATTTCGTTCTTTTTCGACGGCGCCCCGAACGTTCAGCCAATGGCCCAGGGTTTCGCGGACGATGCGTCCCCGGCCTATGTTTCGGACTTCCTCGCAACCTCTGAAGGCATTGCCCTGACGCGGGCCTTCCTTAAAATCACCGACAGCAAGGTGCGCCGCCGCATCGTCGACCTCGTGGAGGCCCTGGCTGGGAACGACGTTGCAACCTGAGGTGCGGGTTGCCGCAGCGTTCTTTTTTCCGAACGCGTCCGCCATAAAGGCTTGACCCGCTGGCGACCACTTGTCAAACAAGTAGGCGCCGGACGCTATGGAACGCGCCGGTCTGACGTGAGGAGCGACACGTGTCCCGGCAATCCTATGTTTTTACTAGTGAATCGGTTTCGGAAGGGCATCCTGACAAGGTTTGCGACCGCATCTCCGATGAGGTGGTCGATGCCTTTTTCAAGTACGGCCCCGAATATGGCTGGGATCCGAGCCATCTGCGTGTCGCCAGCGAGACCCTCGCCACCACCAATCGGGTGGTGATCGCGGGCGAGACCCGCGGCCCCTCGCAGATCACCCATGACTTCCTGTCCCACATCGCCCGGCTGGCGATCAAGGACATCGGCTATGAGCAGGACGGCTTCCATTGGGAAGACTGCGACATCGAGGTGCTGCTGCACGCGCAGTCGGCCGACATCGCCCAGGGCGTCGATTCCGCCAGCAACAAGGATGAAGGCGCCGGCGACCAGGGCATCATGTTCGGTTACGCCTGTCGCGAGACCCCGGAGCTGATGCCGGCCCCGATCTTTTACGCCCACAAGATCCTGAAGCTGCTCGCGGATGCGCGCCACTCCGGCGAGAGCTCGGTGCTCGGCCCGGATGCTAAGAGCCAGGTCACGGTCCGCTATGAGGGCGGCAAGCCGGTCGAAGTCACGCAGATCGTGCTCTCCACCCAGCACCTCGACGCCGATCTGTCGTCGCATGACGTTCAGTCGATCGTCGAGCCCTATATTCGCCAGGCGCTGCCGGACGGCTGGGTGACGCCCTCGACCATCTGGCACGTCAACCCGACCGGCAAGTTCGTGATCGGCGGCCCGGATGGCGATTGCGGCCTCACCGGCCGCAAGATCATTGTCGACACCTATGGTGGGGCGGCCCCGCATGGCGGCGGCGCCTTCTCGGGCAAGGACCCGACCAAGGTGGACCGCTCGGCCGCCTATGCCGCGCGCTATCTCGCCAAGAATGTCGTGGCCGCCGAACTGGCCGACCGCTGCACCATCCAGCTCGCCTATGCCATCGGCGTGTCGGACCCGCTGGCGGTCTATGTCGACCTTCACGGCACCGGCCAGGTCGAGGAAGCCAAGCTCGAGAAGGTGCTGCGCGAGGTCATGAACCTGCGCCCGCGCGGCATTCGCGAGCATCTCGGCCTCAACAAGCCGATCTATGCCCGGACCGCCGCCTATGGCCATTTCGGCCGCGCCCCCGAAGCCGATGGCGGCTTCTCCTGGGAGCGCACCGACCTCGCCGGTGCGATCAAGGCTGCGGTGTCCTGAACCTCACGCGTCCCCTAGGGCGCGACGCTCAAAGGGGCGGACGGCAACGTCCGCCCTTCTCTTTTTGGTGAGGCTTCTATATTCCGCCTGCCGATGACCAACACTGACAAGCCTGTGCTCCCCAACCGCGCCGCCGTTGACCCTGCGGTGGACCACGCTTCCGCTTCGGCCTCCCTGCGCCCCTCCCCGCGCGAGGCCGCGTTCTACGGCCGGCGCAAAGGCAAACCGCTGCGAGCCCAGCAGGCGGCGCATCTGGCGCAGGAACTGCCCTCGCTCGCCATCGACGTCGCGGAACTGGACGGGCGCGCCCTGACCCAGCTTTTCCGCGTGCCGGTCACCGCTGTACGGCTCGAAATCGGCTTCGGCGGCGGCGAGCATCTGCTGGCTGCAGCGCAGCGAAATCCCGATATCGGCTATATCGGCGCCGAAGCCTTCCTGAACGGCATCGCCAAGGTGACAGCCTCCGTTGCCGAGAGTGGGCTCGCCAATCTGCGCCTGCACGGCGACGACGTCGTGCCGCTGCTCGACCGGCTGCCGCCCGCCAGCCTCGACCGCATCGACCTGCTCTATCCCGACCCCTGGCCCAAGCGGCGCCACTGGAAGCGGCGCTTCGTGCAGGCGGACAATATTGATCGCATCGCCCGCCTGCTCCCCATCGGCGGGCGCTTCCGCTTCGCGACCGACATCGAACACTATGCCGCCTGGACGCTGGCGCGCCTGCTGGCAGACCCGCGCTTCGCCTGGACAGCGCAACGGGCGGATGACTGGCGTCTGCCTTGGGAGGGCTGGCCTGGCACACGCTACGAAGCCAAGGCCAAGCGCGAAGGCCGCACACCGGGCTATTACGAGTTCCTGCGCATCTGATTACCTCGTAAGCTGGAACCTCACGGGCGTGCCCGCGTTGTCAGGCGCATTCCCCGGGGACTTGGCGAAGGAGACGATCATGGCCGATACCAACGCGCAGGAAGATTTCTCGAAGCTCACCGCCGACCTTGCGGTACTGCGCGCCGATGTCGCGAAACTTGCCGACACGCTGACGACGCTCGCCCGCAGCCAGGGCGAAGCGGCGGCCGATGCCGTGAGCAGCCGCGTCCGGCAGGGCAAGGCCAAGGCCGAGGCAACCGCCTCCGAGCTGATGGATGAAGGCCGCGCCGCTTATGACGAGGCCCGCGAGCGCGCCGGCAAGATCGGTGGCGATGTGACCGCCGTGATCGAGCGCAACCCGCTCGGCGCCGTCGCGGCCGCTCTCGGCGTCGGCTTCCTGATTGGCCTGCTGTCGCGGGGCCGCTGATGTTCCGCTTTCTGCTGGGCATGGTTGGCGTCGAGCTGCGCTACACCGCACGCCGCGCCGCCGTAACGGGTCTGCTGGTCGCGCTCGGCGCGTTGATGCTGAGCGGGGCCGCCATCGCCTTCCTCACCGCCTGCTACATCCTGCTGGCGGTCCGATACGACCCGATCGTTGCCGGCTTCATCATTTCCGGCATCTGCCTGATCCTGGCGCTGGTGTTCTTCATCATCGCCTATGTACGTCTGCGGTCACCGCGTCGCGCCGCCGGCCTCGGAAATGTCGCGGCCTATGCCGCCCGCCCGGCGACTCCCCCGCCCGGCACTAGCGCCGATCCGGCGGCCCGCCCCCCGGCCAGTACGTCAACTGTGATCGCTGTTGCCGCGGGAGCAGCACTCCTCGGCCTTATTCTTGGCCGACGCATCTGAAACGGTCTCGGCGGTCGGCAAGTGAACCGCTGAGACGCGCCTCGATTGTTGCAGGGGACGTCAAAAAGGACCAATCTGCCGGCAATTCGTGAGCCGCGAGTCACTTTTCGCCGGCTTCTTTTTGCGCGCCGCAGGAGGCTTCCAATTTGACGTTCCGCCGTTTGTCGCTGCGGCCCGGTGCGGCCCTTCTCGCGACCCTCGCCGCGCTCGGCGCGACGCCGGTTCTGGCGGAGGCGCCCCCGGACGCCTTCATCGCCCACTCCGCGCCCGCCGGCAATTATCTCGCCGCACGCCTTGCCACAGCCGAGCGGGATACGCCGGCTGCCGCATCTTATTACCGTGCGCTGGCTCGCACCTTCCCGCGCAGCGGTGAAATTCTCGAGCGCGCCTTCCTCGCTGTTCTGTCGGAAGGCAACATCGACGAAGCGGTCGATTACGCCCAACGCATCGTGCGCATCGACCCCGACCATTCGCTGGCGCGGCTTGTGCTGGGCGTCCGCGCCATCAAGGCCAAACAGTTCGTCACGGCCCGCAGCAATCTGCGCCGGGCCGGCGGGCAGGGGGCGATCGCCGAATTGAACGCCACGCTGCTCGGCGCCTGGACCCAATACGGGTCCGGCAATCCGCGCGCTGGCGTCACCGCCATTGACGAGCTGAAAGGCCCGGAATGGTATGCGGGCTTCAAGGACTTCCACGCCGGCCTGTTGCTTGATGCCTCCGGCGCCAAGCGCGACGCCGGCCCGCGGCTGGAAGCGGCACTCAAGCTCGATCCGCGGACGTTGCGTGTGGTCGACGCGTATGGCCGATGGGCCTCACGCTCGGGGAACAAGAAGCTCGCCATCGAGACCTATGAGGCGTTCGACAAGCTGGTGCCGAACGATCCGATGGTCGCGCAGGAACTGGCCCAGCTGAACGCCGGCAAGACCCTCACGCCGCTTGTGACGACGCCGGCGGCGGGCGCGGCCGAGGTGCTTTATGGGCTTGGCGCGGCACTCGGGCGCCAGGGGGGCGAAGATCTTGCCCTGATCTATCTCCAACTCGGTCGCTGGCTCGACCCGTCGCATCCGCTGATCCAGATCACGCTCGCCGATCTGTTCGAGGGGCTGAAGCGGCATGACGAGGCCATCGCGCTCTATCGCGGGGTGCCGAAGGACTCGCCGTTCAAGGTCAATGCCGACGTGCAACTTGGCTTAAACCTTGAACAGATTGGGGAATTCGACGAGGCCCGGAAGACGCTCACGAGCGTCGTCGAGGCCAATCCGAAGGATCTGCGCGCCATGATGGCGCTCGGCGACATTCTGCGGTCAAACGAGAAATATGCCGAGGCGGCCGCCGTCTATACGCAGGCGATTGATGAACTTCAGGCGCCGACCGCCAATAACTGGATGCTCTATTACTTCCGGGGCACCTGTTACGAGCGCACCAAGCAGTGGGAAAAGTCCGAGGCCGACCTGAAGAAGGCGCTCGAACTCAAGCCCGATCAGCCGCATGTGCTGAATTACCTTGGTTATAGCTGGGTTGATCAGGGCATCAACCTGGAACCGGGCCTCGACATGATCCGCAAGGCGGTCGAACTGCGCCCCGATGACGGCTTCTTCATCGACAGCCTCGGCTGGGCCTATTACCGGCTCGGGCGTTACGATGATGCGGTTCGCGAACTTGAGCGCGCCGTCGAGTTGAAGCCCAATGAAACCGTGATCAACGACCATCTCGGCGACGCTTATTGGAAGGTCGGCCGTAAGCTTGAAGCGCGCTTCAAGTGGAATCACGCGCGAGACCTGAAGCCGGACGCGGATGAGCTTGCCCAGATCCAGCGCAAGATCGCGGTAGGGCTGGATGAAGCCGATAAAATCAAGGACCAGAAACCCGACATCCAGAAGACCGAAACGGATGGCGCCGCTGAGCCGACCCAGAAAGCCGAGGCCGTGACCCCGGCCACGCCGCCCGCGCCCACCCCGGCGAAGCCGGATGGCGGCGGCTAAGTTTTTGTTTTCTAAATGATAAAGGGCGGGCGCCGGAAGGCGGCCCGCCCTTTTTCGTGAGGGATCGCGGCGATGTCAGGCGCGCGCCGGGCGGCCCGCGAAGAACAGCGGACGCGAGCGCAGGGCGAACGCGCCATCGCCAATAAGCCAGAGCGCAAAAGAGGTTACGATCAGGAAGGCGGGATATTCCCAGCCGCCGCCGGTGGTGGAGAACAGCCAGCCATTGGGGATGTGGGCGCTCATCGCGCCGGCCATCACCGGGATCAGCAGCAGGGCCACGTGGCGGGCGTAAACCCCTGAAATGATGAGGATTCCGCCGATCAGTTCGGCGAGGAAGACCGGCCAGGCGAGCGCGGTCGGCAGGCCGAGGCTACCGAGATAGCCCGCAAAGCCGGGAATGGTGAAAACCACATATTTCAGAAGGGCATGGGAGATCCACATGGCGCCGAGCGCGACGCGGAGCAGAAACACGCCATAGGGGGCGGAACGGGTGTCGATCATGGCTGGAATCCGTGGCTGATGAGTGCAGTGAGGTGGACGATCAGGCCGATCCGTCCGGTGTGGCTCATTGCTAGCCGGTGGAAACAAGCAAGGCGATAGCCGCAATTACCGTTCCGACATTGCATTTCCGCAATGTCTCGCGACTCCGATCAGGCCGCCATTGCAAAGCGCCGCGCGGCGGCGACAGGCCGGGCGGGGAACGCGGAAGCGGGCGAGCAGTGGACGGGTAAGAACGCTCAGTTGCCGCCGGTCGGGGCGGGGATCGGCTCGGCGGCCACGGTGACTTCTACCGTCGGGGCGCGGCCGGTCACCGGCGCGGCCATCTCCGGCGTCTCGCGCGGCACGCTGCGCGAGGCGAGGCGGGTGCGCCCGCTGCCGCCGCGCTTGAACTCGCACCACAGCTTCTCGGCGCCGGCGAGATTGCCGCGGAAGCTCTGCTCGCTGGTCTTCTCCAGCTCGAAGCAGGGCTGGAAGGCGAGGCCCTTCATCTTGGCGCAGACCTTCTCGCCCTTCACCATGATGGTGCCGGCCGGCAGCGTCACATAGCGGACATTGCCCTTGCCGCGCATCTGCACGGTGCCGGCCACCGAGCCGTCCGGCATGATGCGCCCGGCGCCGGCGGTGCCCTCATAGCAGCTATAGGAAAAGGTGCGGCCCATCACGAAACGCTGCGCCGCCACGGCTGTCAGCGTCTCCCCGGCCACCGCCGGCGCCAGCGGCGCGAGGGCGGGAGCGGCGAGCGACACGGCAGCCAGAAGGACGGAAGAGGCGCGCATGAGGACGTCCATGGATGGTTGATCGGCTACGATGCGCTGCGAAAGCCCCGTCTTGTCAAGGCGCGCACGCCCCGCCGGCGCCTGTGGCAGGCAAGGCGGGACGCGCCTGTGGCCGCCGCGCAACGTCTTCGGCACCACTGCACCGCAAGATGCGCGAAGAGGGTTAATGTCCGGCAAACACCGCGCCGGTAAAGGAGACGAAAGCCTGTCGTCAGGCCGGCTGCGGCGCGCGCGCCACCGGCCGCTCGACGATCGGCAGGTTGATCGCGGCGGAGGCGAAGCTCAGCGCCACCGACAGCCACCAGACCAGGTTGTAGGAACCGAGCTGCTCATAGAGCAGGCCGCCCAGCCACACGCCGAGGAAGCCGCCGACCTGATGGCTGAAGAAGGCGAAGCCATAGAGCATGGCGAGATAGCGCGTGCCGAACATCAGCATCACCAGACCGGAGGTCGGCGGCACGGTGGAGAGCCAGAGCAGGCCGATGACGATGCCGAAGCCGATGGAGGTGACGGGGCTCGCTGGCAGCAGCACGAACACGGCGATGGCGATGCCGCGCGCGAAATAGATCGCGGCCAGCAGATAGCGCCGCGACATGCGGCTCGACAGCCAGCCGGAGGAGAGCGAGCCCACCATATTGGCAAGACCGATCACCGCCAGGGTCCAGCCGCCAATGGTCAGCGACAGGCCGCGATCGGCGAGATAGGCCGGCAGATGGGTGGTGACGAAAGCGAGCTGGAAGCCGCAGGTGAAGAAGCCGAGCACGAGGAAGATGTAGCTGGGGTGACGGAACGCCTCGCCCAGCGCCGCGCGAATAGATTGCGGGCGCGCCTCGCCCGGCCGGGGGCCGCTCGCCGGGGTGGCCAGCGCCAGAGCGAAAGGCATGACCAGCAGCATGGTCACGCCGAACACGATCAGCGTCTCGTGCCAGCCAATGCTGGCGTTCAGCCCGGCCGCCAGCGGGGGAAACAGGAACTGGCCGAACGAGCCGGCCGCCGTGCCCGCGCCGAAGGCCATGGGACGCCACTTCTCCGGCAGCGTCTTGCCGAAGGCGGCGAGCACGATGTTGAAGGAGCAGCCGGACAGGCCGAAGCCGATCATCATGCCGGCCGACAGATGCAGCGCGCCCGGCGTCACCGCATAGGCCATGGCGATCAGCCCGAGCGCATAGAGCGCCGCGCCAGCCCACAGCACCCGGACCACGCCGAACCGGTCCGCCACCGCGCCGGCAAAGGGCGTGCCGACGCCCCAGAGCAGGTTCTGAATGGCGATGGCGAGGCCGAACGTGTCGCGCCCCCAGCCATATTCCCCGGTCATCGGCAGCATGAAGATGCCGGAGGAAGCGCGCGGCCCGAAGGTGAGCATGGCGATCATGCAGCCGCACAGCACCACCAGAAGCGGCGCGCGGGTGGCGAGAGACGGGCGGGCGGAGGGGGAGGCGGGAGGAGAGGCGGAAGGGGCGGTGCTCATGACGGGCCTCGGCAACCGGATGCGGCGCAGCCTCGCACTCCGCCTGATCTTCGATTAGGCCCGGCGCTTCGGCGAGGGAAACAAAATGTTTTGAGGATGAGCATCAGGATTGGTGATGGATGCCGCCTCTCCCCGCGCCCATCGCTGGCGTCTCCCTTGTCCCGCGCCCCTTCGCTCGCTCCCCCCCAACAACGTCAGGGCCGGGCTTGACCCGGCCATCCACGCCTTTGGCCGGGGCGCGAAGACATGGATCCCCGGGTCAAGCCCGGGGATGACGGTGTTTTGGGTGGAACACCTCGGAGAGGAAGCTGAGGCCGCACCACAACCGCCTCCACCACGTCATGGCCGGGCTTGACCCGGCCATCCACGTCTTTGGATGGGCGCGCGAGGGGGCGCGAAGACGTGGATCCCCGGGTCACGCCCGGGGATGAGGGGCGTTGGGTGGAACACCTCGGAGAGGGAGCTGAGGCCGCGCCACAACCGCCTCCACCACGTCATGGCCGGGCTTGACCCGGCCATCCACGTCTTCCCTGCGACGCTCCCGACCAAGACGTGGATCCCCGGGTCAAGCCCGGGGATGAGGGGAGTTGGGTGGTGTGCCGTTGCCGGAGGCCGATGTGCCTCTCGCTGTCGAGCGATGGGCACCCCCCACCCCCGACCATCCCAAGCAACGTCATGGCCGGGCTTGACCCGGCCATCCACGTCATTGGCCGGGTGCGCGAGGAAGTGTGGATCCCCGGGTCGAGCCCGGGGATGACGACGTGTGGGCGGGGAGCGGTCGCGGGTGAGCCGAAGCGCGCCTCCGTCCCGCGCCGCGCAGGTGAGGCGCGCGGGCCACAGGGGGGCGGGGAATCCCGCCATAACGCCACCGTGAACCCCGTCTTAGGAGCAAAGCAACGCTCTGCGGGTATAGGTGAGACCTGCTGTCCCAATCACATTGCGTATTGATCCCCCATGCTCCTCGACCGCCGTCTGTTCCTGCTCGCCGCTCCCATCGCCCTCGCCGGCTGCACCACGACCGGAAGCCCCCGCGTCAGCCAGATGCTGCCTCCGGCGCTCGATCCGCAATATGTGCGGATGTACGGGGCGATCACCGACGAGCCGTTCCCGATCCCGGCGGTCGACATCAGCCAGATCGATCCGCGCTTCCTGCGCCAGGAAGTGGCGTACAACTCCCCCTATCAGCCGGGCACGATCGTGGTCGATCCCAATGAGCGATTCGCCTATCTCGTCATGGCCAATGGCCGGGCGCTGCGCTACGGCGTCGGCGTCGGCCGGCAGGAAGGCTTCAATTTCCGTGGCGAGGGCATCGTCGCCCGCAAGGCGGAATGGCCGCGCTGGACGCCGACCCCGGACATGATCGCCCGCGAGCCGGAGCGTTACGGCCCCTATGCCGGCGGCCTAGCCGGCGGGCTGGACAACCCGCTCGGGCCGCGCGCGCTCTATCTCTACAAGAACGGGCGCGACACCTATTATCGGCTGCACGGCACGACCGAGCCGCTGACCATCGGCACCATGGTGTCCTCCGGCTGCATCCGCTTCATCAATCAGGACATCATCGACCTGTACCGCCGCGTTCCCACTGGCTCGCGCGTGGTGGTGCTGCCGGCGACCGGCGGGGCGATGAGCTGAGGGCGGGGGCGGTCAGCCTCTGCGTCCTTCGAGGCGCGCCGATGGCGCGCGCCTCAGGATGACGGGCGACAGCGACGGGCCCAAACCATTCCGCCCATCGTCATGCTGAGGCGCCGGCGCAAGCCGGCCTCGAAGCACGTAAGCGATTACCCGACCCGCAGCTCGAACGGCTCGTTCTCCATCGCCTCCCTGCCGCGGCCGATGGCGGCAATGGCGGCGCTCATGCGGCCCTGGCGGCCGAGCGCGGCGTCGGCGAGCGCCACCAGCAGCGCGTTCGGCGTGGCGATGGGCGAGGCGGCGCGCAGCTCGCGGGCGATCTCCGCCTCGTCGCGCTCGGGCGCCAGCGCGCAGGCGGCGATATAGGCCGAGGCGGTCGAGCGGCTGACGCCGAGATAGCAATGCACCACCAGCGGCGCGCGGCGCGGCCAGCGTCGGGCAAAGCCGAGAATGGCGTCGACATGCGCCTCGGAGGGGTGGACCAGCCCGTCCTGGGGGGCGAGGATGTCGTTGAAGCCGATGAAGAGGTGGTTATCGGCCAGCACGCGCGCCGGCCGCGTCACCGGCGTGCCGACATTGATGACGCTCAGCACATGCTCGGCGCCGGTGCGCTCGACGGTCTCGGCAAGGCGCGAGAGCGGGCAGACATGGATCATGACGGACTCCGAAGGTCAGGCGCGGCGCGCGTCAGTTCCGCGAGCTCGCGGAAGCGGGCGAGGAAACGGTCCTTGGCCTCCCCGGCGCTCCAGGGGGTGAGATAATCGCTCTCAAGCGCCGGGTCGAGCGGGCAGGGCGCGCCGAAGAAGGCACGGGCTTCGCTGATCTCGAAGCCGGCGAGGCGCGTCGCCTCCAGAAAGGCGCTGGCGCGGTCGGCGGCCTTCACCAGTTTCACCAGCGCCGCCGGCCAGAGCGCGGGCAGGCCGAAGCGCAGGCTGACGGCGGCGAGCAGGCGCGCCTCCACCTCCTTATAGTCGCCGCCCAGCACCGCCTTGAACGGGCTGATCATGTCGCCGACCACATATTCCGGCGCGTCGTGCAGGAGCGTCGCGAGCAACCAGCGCGGCGCGAGGTCGGCTCCGCGCGCGCTGGCCTGCCGGCGGGCGATCAGCTCCACCAGCACCGAATGCTGGGCGACCGAGAAGATGTGCGCGCCGGCCGTCTGCCCGTTCCAGCGGGCGACGCGGGCGAGGCCATGGGCGATGTCCTCGATCTCGATGTCGAGCGGCGACGGGTCGATCAGGTCGAGCCGGCGCCCGGACAGCATGCGCTGCCAGACACGTTGGGGTTTTACACGGGCAGGCTTTGCGGGAGACGTCATTGCCGGCGCCTCAGGACCGGGCGCCATGGCGGTGGCAGGTCACCGCGTGGTCGTCGACCATGCCGACCGCCTGCATGAAGGCGTAGACGATGGTCGGGCCGACAAAGTTGAAGCCGCGCGCCTTCAGCTCCTTCGACATGGCCTGCGCCACCTCCGAGGTGACCAGCGGCGGATCGTCCGGCGCGCGGGCATTGTCCAGCACCGGGCCGTTGATACCCCAGAGCAGCGCGGAGAAACCCGGCCCGCGCTCCTGGATATCGAGCCAGACCTGCGCCGAGCGGATGGTCGAGACGATCTTGGAGCGGTTGCGGACGATGCCGGAATCCTGCATGAGCGCCTCGACCTTGTCGGGCGTGTAGCGGGCGATGATCTCCGGGTTGAAGCCGTCAAACGCCGCGCGGAAGCCGTCGCGCTTGCGCAAAATGGTGATCCAGGCGAGGCCGGCCTGAAAGCCGTCGAGGATCAGCTTTTCGAACAGAGCGCGGTCGTCATATTCCGGCACGCCCCATTCGGTGTCGTGATAGGCCATATAGAACGGATCGGTGCCGCACCAGGCGCAGCGGGTCACGCCGTCGGGATGATGATGCACCCTCACGCCCTGTCCTCCGTGCCGGCTATATCCTCCGTCCCCGGAATGGCGAAACGCGCCCAGCCCGGCCGCTCCGGCACCAGCGCCGCGCCATCCGCCTCCACCACCTGCCCGCTCGCGCGGGCCTCCGCCAGCCGGTCGAGCCGGACCAGCGCCAAGGCGCGGCCCTCGACGCCCGAGCCCAGCCGGCCGATGGTCTTGCCGCCGGCCATGATCGGCGTCCCCTCGGCCGGCGGCGGGCCGCACAGCGCGACGGGGATGATGCGGGTGCGCGCCGTGCCGCGATGCTGCATGCGGCTGACGATCTCCTGCCCGACATAGCAGCCCTTGTCGAAGTCGATGCCGCCGAGCTGGTCCATATCCGCCTCATGCGGGAAGGCGTCGCCATAGAGGAAATCGCGCCCGCCCTCGGGCACGCCGAGATTGACGCGGTGCGCCTGCCACTCATCCTCCGGCACCATCGCGATCTGCGCCGCCTCGGCTACGGGGAGCAGGAAGCGCCGGCCGAGCGCGGCAAGGCGCGGGTCGTCATAGGCGAGCGTGTCGACCAGCGGGGCGGCCGCGCCCCACGCCACCGCGACCGCGAGGTCGTCGAGCGGGCCGATCTCCACCTTCGCCCGCAGGCGGTAGAGCTGGAGCCGCTTCAGCAGGTCCGGCAGCGCCGCGCGCGGCACATCGAGGCGGAAACCGCCCTCGGTGGCGAGCACGATCATGTCGGCGACGATCTTGCCCTGCGGCGTCAGCAGCGCAGCGTAGCGCGCCTCGCCGGGCGCGGCGGGCACGCGGGCGGTGAGCAGATTATCCAGAAAATGGGCGGCATCGGCCCCGGCAATGCGCGCGACGGCACGGGCGGGTAGGACAGCGATCGGCATGGGCGCCTGGCCTCGTCTGGCGGGTCGCATACAGGTTGGACAGGACAGGTAAGCCCTGCATGGCGCGGGGGCAAGCGGAAAGGAACAAAGACGGAACGGCTCAGGACGCAGATCCGGCGCGCCGCGCCCCGCTTGCCGCCCCCGCTTGCCGGCCCCGCTTGCCTCCCGGCGCTGTCGCACCATTTCAACAGGCGCGCCCTAGACTGGGTGCTCCAGTCAAGATCAGGAGGTTTTCATGTCCGGCACGGTTCTGTTCACCGGCACCGCCACCGCCATTGGCGGGCGCAACGGCCATTCGCAGACCAGCGACGGCTCGGTTTCGGTCGATCTCGGCATGCCCAAGGGCGGCACGCTCGACGCCGGCAAGACGACGCCCGAGCATCTCTTCGCCACCGGCTACGCCGCCTGCTTCGGCTCGGCGGTCGAGGCGGTCGGCCACCAGAAGAAGCTGGACGTCACCGGCGCCGCCGTGACGGTCGCGGTCTCGCTGGTGAAGGGCGATGACGGCTTCAGCCTCGCCGCCAAGCTCTCCCTCAAGGCCCCCGCCCTGAGCGCGGAAGAGACCCGCACGGTGCTGGAAGCCGCGCACCAGATGTGCCCCTATTCCAAGGCGACGCGCGGCAACATCCCGGTCGAACTCAGCGTCGGCTGAGGCCCGTCTCGCAAGCCGTCATGCCCGGCATCTAGCCGGGCATCCACGACTTGGGTGCGAAGGAAGACGTGGATGGCCGGATCACGTCCGGCCATGACGCGGTTGGAGGCGGGATGCCGCGACGGCGCACCCTTTAGTCCCCTAGTGCGCCTCGTCCCAGTTCAGGGCGGCGCGGGCGTCGACCTTGAGCGGGACTTTCAGCGCCATGGCGGGCAGCGGCGCGCGCTCCATCACCGCGCGCACCACCGGGATGGTCGCGGCGATCTCGTCCTCCGGCACCTCGAAGATCAGTTCGTCATGCACCTGGAGCAGCATCCGCGCCGACAGACCGGCCGTCTCCAGCGCGCCTTCCATGCGCACCATGGCGCGGCGGATGATGTCGGCGGCCGAGCCCTGAAGCCGGGCATTGATCGCCGCGCGCTCGTTGAAGGCGCGGATCGACGGGTTCTTGGCGTTGATATCGGGATAGTGGCAGCGCCGGCCGAACAGGGTTTCCACATAGCCGTGGTCGCGGGCGAACAGGCGGGTCTCGTCCATATAGGCGCGGATGCCGGGGAAACGCTCGAAATAGCGTTTGATATAGGCGCCGGCCTCCTCGCGCGGGATCGAGAGCTGGTTGGCCAGCCCGAAGGCCGAAATGCCGTAGATGATGCCGAAATTGATCGCCTTGGCGCGCCGGCGCACCTCGCTCGGCATGCCCTCGATCGGCACGCCGAACATTTCCGACGCCGTCATGGCGTGGATGTCGAGCCCATCCTGGAACGCCTGGCGCAGCGACGGCGTGTCGGCGATCTCGGCCAGAAGGCGCAGCTCGATCTGCGAATAATCGGCCGAGATCAGCTTGCAGCCCGGCGCGGGGATGAAGGCCTTGCGGATCTTGCGGCCTTCCTCGGTGCGCACCGGAATGTTCTGCAGGTTCGGCTCGGAGGAGGACAGCCGGCCGGTGGTGGTGGCGGCCAGCGCGAAGGAGGTGTGGACCCGGCCGGTCTGGCTGTTCACATAGCCCGGCAGCGCGTCGGTATAGGTCGATTTCAGCTTCTGCAGCTGGCGCCAGTCGAGGATGCGGCGGGGCAGTTCATGGCCCTGCTCGGCCAGTTCCTCCAGCACGTCGGCGCCGGTCGACCACGCGCCCGTCGGGGTCTTGCGCCCGCCGGGAATCTGCATCTTGCCGAACAATATGTCGCCGAGCTGCTTGGGCGAGCCGGGATTGAAGCTCTCCCCGGCCATGGCGGAGATTTCCGCCTCCAGCCGCGCCATCCCTTGAGCGAACTCACCGGACAGGCGCGAGAGCATCTGCCGGTCGATCATGATGCCGCGCGCCTCCATGCGGGCGAGCACGGTGACGAGCGGGCGCTCCAGCGTCTCATAGACGGCGCTCTTGCCCTCGGCGGCAAGGCGCGGCTTGAGCACGCGCCACAGCCGCAGCGTCACATCCGCGTCCTCGGCGGCATAGTCGGTCGCCTTGTCGAGCGCGACGCGATCAAAGCAGATCTGCCCCTTGCCCTTGCCGCACACCTCCTCGAACTTGATCGGCGTATGGCCGAGCCAGCGCATCGACAGCGGGTCCATGCCGTGCGGCGAGGCGCCGGCATCGAGCACATAGGAGAGCAGCATCGTGTCGTCGTAAGGCCCGACCTCGATGCCCCACCGCTTCAGCACCAGCCAGTCATATTTCAGGTTCTGGCCGACCTTGAGCACGCCGGGATGTTCCAGCAGCGGCTTCAGCGCATCGATGGCGGCGCCGATCGGGATCTGGTCGGCCAGCAGGCCCTCGCTGAACAGCCCGTCATCGCCGCCCTTATGGGTGAGCGGGATGTAGCAGGCCTCGTTCGGGGCGATGGCGAGCGAGACGCCGACCAGTTCGGCGGTCATCGGGTCGAGGCCGGTGGTCTCGGTATCCACCGCGACGATGCCCGCCTCGAAGGCGTTGATGATCCAGTCCTGCAACCGCGCGAGGCTGCGCACGGTCTCGTATTTCGAGCGGTCGACCGGGGTGGCGAGGGCTTCGGCCTGCCGTTTGGCGGAGAGTGCGGCGGGGGCGAGCGCGGGCGCGCCCGCCTGTACGCCCTCATCCCCGGGCTTGACCCGGGGATCCATCTGCGCTGTGGCGCCCGGCTCGTGGATCCCCGGGTCAAGCCCGGCGGCGACGAGGCCGCTCTCGTGGCCGCCCGCCTTCAGGCCGGGATCGGGGTCGATGGCGGCAATGTCGATCTCATAAGCCTCGCCGACGCGGCGGGTCAGGGTGGTGAACTCCATCGCCTTGAGGAAGGCGATCAGCTTGCGGCCCTCCGGCTCGACCACGGCGATGTCGTCGAGCGGCACGTCGAGCGCCACGTCGCGCTTCAGCGTCACCAGCTCGCGCGACAGGCGGGCCTGATCGGCGAATTCGATCAGGTTCTCGCGGCGCTTGGTCTGTTTGATCTCGCCGGCGCGGGCGAGCAGCGTGTCGAGATCGCCGAATTCGCCGAGCAGCTGGGCGGCGGTCTTGATGCCGATGCCGGGCACGCCCGGCACGTTGTCCACCGAATCGCCGGCGAGCGACTGCACGTCGACCACCTTCTCCGGGGCGACGCCGAACTTCTCCAGCACCTCGTCGGGACCGATCGCCTTGTCCTTCATCGGGTCGTACATGCGCACCCGGTCATCGACGAGCTGCATCAGATCCTTGTCGGAGGAGATGATGGTGACCAGCGCGCCCTTGGCCTTGGCCTGCTCGGCATAGGTCGCCATCAAATCGTCGGCCTCGAAGCCGGCCTGCTCGACGCAGGCGAGGTCGAAGGCGCGCGTCGCCTCGCGGATCAGCGGGAATTGCGGGCGCAGATCCTCCGGCAGGTCCGGGCGCTGCGCCTTGTAGAGCGGGTAGATGTCCTTGCGGAAGGTCTGCTCGGACATGTCGAACACGACCGCCAGATGTGTCGGCTTCGGCGAGAAGCCAGAGCCGTTATTTCCGGCGCGCACCAGCTTCCACAGCATGTTGCAGAAGCCCGCCACCGCGCCGACCGGCAGCTTGTCCGAGGAGCGGGTGAGCGGGGGCAGCGCGTGATAGGCGCGGAAGATATAGGCGGAACCGTCGATCAGGACGACGTGGTCGCCGGCTTCCAGCGGGTCATGCTCGGGCATGGAGGGCTCCGTTACGGGCGCGCACGATGCCCCCCCCGCCGCGCCGGGGCAAGGGGGTGGGAGCGGCGGGCGGGCGCCGGCTGTCCCTCATAGACGATTCCCGAGCTCACACCGTCATGGCCGGACTTGACCCGGCCATCCACGTCTGTCGGTGCGAGAGTGGGGAAATCATGGATGCCCGGCCCAAGGCCGGGCATGACGGCGCTTCGAGAATTCGGATCAGGTGACGGCGGGCCCGGCGGGCGCTACAGAGCGGGCAGGAAACCATCATGCCGCGCTACAAGCTCACCATCGAATATGACGGCACGCCCTTTGTCGGCTGGCAGATCCAGGCGGCGGGGGAGAGCGTGCAGGGCGCGCTCGCCCGCGCGGTGGAGCGGTTCTGCGGCGAGGCGGTGAGCGTGCAGGGCGCCGGGCGCACCGATGCCGGGGTGCACGCCACGGGCCAAGTCGCCCATGTGGAACTCGCCAAGGACTGGAAGCCGGACACGGTGCGCGACGCGATCAACGCGCATCTGCGCCCGCTGCCGATCGCCGTGCTGGCGGCGGAGCGCGCGGCCGACGATTTCCACGCCCGCTTCTCGGCGACCGGGCGGCGCTATGTCTACCGCATCATCGCCCGCCGGCCCTCTCTCGTGCTGGAGCGCGACCGGGCCTGGCGGGTGCTGCGCCCGCTCGACGCGCCGGCGATGGCCGAAGGCGCGGCGCGGCTGATCGGCCGGCACGATTTCACCACCTTCCGCGCCATTGGCTGCCAGGCCGCCTTGCCGGTGAAGACGCTGGACCGGCTGGAAGTGGAGACGGTGCCGATCGAAGGGCCGGGGATGGAAATCCGCGTCCACGCGCAGGCCCGCTCCTTCCTGCACCATCAGGTGCGCTCCCTGGTCGGCACGCTGGTGAAGGTGGGCGAGGGCGCGTGGACGGCGGATGATGTGAGCGCCGCACTGGAGGCAAAGGACCGCACCCGCTGCGGGCCGATGGCGCCGTCGGCCGGGCTTTATCTGGCGGAAGTGACCTATTGAGGGGGCCCTACTGGGCGGCCGCCTTGTAGTCGGACTGCGCGTCGCGATAGGCGCACCAGTCGGCCCAGGCGGTGTGCGGGGCGATGTGGAAACGCTCGCGCGCCCGGATCGCCTCGGCCTCGCCGGGCGGAACCCGCACGCAGACCGCATTGTCGCGCGCCTGCCAGACTTCGGCCTCGCTCAGCGGCGCGCCCTTGGCGGCTTCCAGTTCTTCCAGCACGTCGACCAGCGCCGGAACCGGCATGATGACCAGCGGTTCCGGCTGGGCGGGTTTTGCCGTCTTCCGGCGGAACAGTTTCGCAATCAATCGGGTCAACCTTTTCCCATTCCGTGACAACGGAAAATGGGGGAAAAAGTTCCCGCCTGCCCCGCTCAGCGGGGCAGGATCAGCCGAGCCGTTCGATCAGGGTCGGCGTGCGGCTCGCGGTGGAGGCACCCAGCGCCTCAAGGAAGCGGATCGGCGCGCCCGAGGCGGGCGTCACCAGCTCGCCCTCCCACATCACGCGGTTGCCGCGAATGAGGGTGCCGACCGGCCAGCCGGTGACCTCGACCCCGTCATAAGGCGTCCAGCCGGGCTTGGAGGCGATCCAGGCGTTGGTGATGGTCTGGCGCCGCTTCAGGTCGACAATGGTGAAATCCGCGTCATAGCCCACCGCGATGCGGCCCTTGGTGGCGATGCCGAAGATGCGGGCGGGGCCGGCGCTGGACAGGTCGACGAACCGCTCCAGCGACAGGCGGCCGGCATTCACATGGTCGAGCATCATCGGCACGAAGGTCTGCACGCCGGTCATGCCCGAGGGGCTTTCCGGGTAGGGCTTGGCCTTTTCTTCGAGGGTGTGCGGGGCGTGATCGGAGCCGAGCACGTCGACCACGCCCTCAGCGAGGCCGCGCCACAGCGCCGCCTTGTGGCGGGCGTCGCGGACGGGGGGATTCATCTGCACCAGCGAGCCGAGGCGGGCATACCAGTCGGCATCCATGGTGAGGTGGTGCGGGGTGACCTCGACGGTGGCGACATCCTTGTGGCCGCGCAGGAACGCGATCTCCTCGGCGGAGGTGACGTGCAGCACATGGACGCGCTTGCCCTCCTCGCGGGCGAGGTTGACGAGGCGCGTCGTCGCAGTCAGCGCGGCGATCTCGTCGCGCCAGACCGGGTGGGACGAGGCATCGCCCGGCACGCGCAGATGGCGGCGCTCGGCGAGGCGCGGCTCGTCCTCGCAATGGAAGGCGGCGCGGCGGCGGATCACCTTGAGGATCGCCCGCACGCCCGGATCATCCGCCACCAGCAGCGAGCCGGTGGAGGAGCCGATGAACACCTTGATGCCGGCGGCGCCGGGCAGCATTTCCAGCTCCGGCAGGTCCTTCACATTCTCATGCGTGCCGCCGACGAAGAAGGCGAAGTCGCAATGCATGCGGCCCGTCGCGCGGCGGATCTTGTCGGCGAGAGCGTCGCCCGAGGTGGTGAGCGGGTTGGTGTTGGGCATCTCGAACACGCCGGTGACGCCGCCCATGACGGCGGCGCGCGAGCCGGATTCGAGGTCTTCCTTGTGCTCCATGCCCGGTTCGCGGAAATGCACCTGGGTGTCGATCACGCCGGGCAGCAGGGTGAGGCCGGTGCAGTCGATCGTCTCGCCGGCCTGGGCGGCATCGAACGACCCGATGCCGGCGATCCGGCCGGCCCGCACGCCGACATCGCGGGCGGCGATGCCGTCCTGATTCACCACCGTGCCGCCCTTGAGCAGAAGATCGAATGTCTCGGTCATGGTCCCTCGCCGGTGATGGGTGCGTGCGTCTTCCCGCGCTCATACGCCATAAAACGGCGAAGTTGAACGTGGGAGATGAACGCTCGCGTGGTTGTGGTTCGCGCATGCGGTTCGCGGATCTGGCTCGCCGCAGCTCGCCCGCTCAGGCGAGCACGGCGAACTGCACCCGCACCCGCGTGCCGCGCTCGGGAACGGGACGGGCGCTGAACTGCGCCTCCCCGCCGAGCTGGGTGGCGAGCCCCTGAATGATGCGCATGCCGAGGCCGCGGCTGCGCGCCGAATCCAGCTCCTCCGGCATGCCGCGCCCGTCATCGGCGATGGCGATCTCGTAGCGGCCATGGCCGCGCGGGCTGACGGTGATGGCGATCTCCCCCGGCCGGCCCGGCTCGAAGGCGTGCTTGAGCGAATTGGTGACGATCTCCGCCACCAGCATGGACAGGGTGGTGAGCTGGGTGACGTTGAGCGGCAGGTCGGGCGCCTCGACCTGGCAGGTGATCGCCTGCCCGCCCGAGGCGGTGATGAGATCGCAGCACAGTTCGCGCAGGAACTGCCCGGTCGGCATGTCCAGCCGCTCGGGCGCGTAGAGCCGGCGGTGGATGCGGGCGATGGTGTCGAGCCGGGCGCGGGCCTCGTCGAGCGCGTTGATCGCCTGGGAGGGGTCGTCCGTCACCTTGCGCTTCTGCAGGGTCAGCAGCGCGGCGACGAACTGCATGTTGTTGGCGACGCGGTGCTGGAGTTCCTGGAACATGGTGCGCTGACTCTCATAGAGCCGCGCGGTGACCGCCTGCTCGGCGCGCAGCTTGTCCGCCGCGCCGAAGGTGAAGTGGATCAGCGTGATGTCGATGAAGGCGATGACGACGAAGAAACCCAGCGCCATCAGCGCCTGACCGGTCAGCTCCATATTGCTGGCCGGGCCGATGAAGAAGAACCACGCCGCGAGGGTCGACAGCACGGCGCAGGTGATACCCGGCCGCAGCCCGCAGAAGAAGGTGGTGAGAATCACCGCGGGGAAGAAGGTGAGGAAGGGAAAGCCCGGCGGCAGGACAGAATCGACGGCAAAGCGCAGGGCCAGCGCCATCAGGAACATCGCCACGCCGAAGGCGTCCGCCAGGAGGCGGCTCTCGCGCAGCGGCCGGGCCAGCCGCACCAGACGCCAGAACAGTGAATCCGCCGGCGCGCCCGGCGGGTGGTCAGCCATGATGGATGGCCGCGCCGCGAACACGGGACATAATCCACGCCCGGCGGGAAACGCCCGCCGCCGCGCATCGACCGTCATCGCGACGCATAACAAATACCCCCGAGACGCCGCTTGCCCGTGCGACAGTCTGCCGGGTTTTACCGCGCCCGTCACCGGGCTTCTGCGCAGTAGTGAACATTCGGCGTTCGATTGCGTTATCGCGCGGAAGGTACTGTGGAACGTCTCTGGGACCGGTTATGAGGGCCATCCAATGAAGCGCGATACCTCCGCCGATGACGGGCAGGCCGGGGGGCTCAGCGAGCCTTCCTCGGGGGGAAACAATCTGCTCGGCGCGCTGCGCCCGAGCGATTTCGCGCTGCTGCGCGGCGCCCTGCGCCGGCTCGACCGCCCGGCCGGCGCGGTGCTTTACGAGCCGGGCGACGATGTGCGCCACGTCTATTTTCCCTGCGGGCCGACGCTGGTCTCCTTCATGGTGCTGCTGGCCGACGGCCGGCCGGTGGAGGTCACCACGATCGGGCGCGAAGGCGCGGTCGGCGGCATCGTCAGCCAGGGGCGGCTGCCGGCCTATGCCCGCGCCGTGGTGCAGATCGGCGGGCCGCTGCTGCGGCTCGACACGGCGGAGCTTGAGCGCGCCAAGGATGCCTCGCCGGCGCTGCGGCACCTGTTCGCCCGCTATGCCGACTGCCTGCTGGCGCAGGTGTTCCAGCAGGTCACCTGCAACGCCGCCCACTCGATCGAGCAGCGCACCGCCAAATGGCTGCTCGCCGCGCTCGACCGCACCGGCGACGAGAATATCCGCCTGACCCAGGAACAGCTCGCCTCCATGCTGGCGGTGGGGCGCTCCTATATCAGCCGGGTGATCCAGCAATTGCGCGAGAGCGGCGCGGTGGAGCCCTCGCGCGGGCGCCTCACCATCCGCGACACGCAGCGCCTGCGCACCATGAGCTGCGGCTGCCACAGCGTCGTGCGCAGCCATTTCGACGATGTGCTGGGCGGCGTCTACCCGACCGGCAACGAGATCGCCGGCGGCGGCGGCATCATCACCAACGGACCGTCCTTCCGGCCCTGAGCGGGCTCGGGCGGGGTGATCTCAGGCAAGGCCCGGAAACAGCGCGCGCAGGCTCGCCACCAGCATCTCCATGGCGATGGCGGCGAGCACCATGCCCATCAGCCGCCGCGTGACCGTCATCACGGTCGGCGAAAGCACGCGCCCGATCCACGGCGCCGCGATCAGCGCCGCGCCGAGCACGGCGATGAAGCCGGCCATGCCGGCCCCGAGCGCGACCAGGCGGGCCGTGCCGGCCGCCTGATGGGCGTAGACGATGAGCGCCGAGATGGTGCCCGGACCGAGCAGGATGGGTATCGCCAGCGGGTAGAAGGCGACATTGGCGGCGCTGGCGAACTGCGCCCTTTCCGACGGCGAGCCGCCATGGGTGGCGCTCTCCTGCCCGTGCAGCATGGACAGGGCGATCAGCAGCACGATCAGCCCGCCGGCCAGGCGGAAATGATTCACGTCGAGCCCGAAGAAGGCGAGGATCGCCTCCCCCGCCACGGCCGAGACGAAGCAGCCGGTCGCCACCGTCGCGGTGACCAGGATCGCGGTGCGGCGCTGCTCGGCCTCCCCCATGCCGCCGGTCAGCGACAGGAAGATCGGCAGGTTGGCCACCGGGTTCATGATGGCAAACAGGGCGGCAAAGACCTTTGCCGCGAAGGCGACGTCCATGGAGGCTCCGAGGCGTTCCGGCTCACGCTGGGTGAGCAAAGCCCAGCGCCCCGCCGCTGTCCACGCGACGAAGCGGCGCCGGGCAGCGCCCAATCCGCGCAGGGGCAGCAAGGCAGGGGCAGACGCGGGGCGGCGGTCGAGAGGCGGCCCGCGGCGCATGGCTGGCCCGCCGCGCCGGCTCTTGCGCGCGCGGGCGCTCCATGGCACGAGCCGGGCCATGCAAGAACACGCTGCCCCGCACGCCGCCCCATCTGCCGCCCCGCCGATCGTCCCCGGCTTCGCCGAGCTCGCGCCGCGCTATGATGTCGTGCTCTGCGACATCTGGGGCGTGCTGCATAATGGCGTCCTGGGTTCCGCCCCGGCGAGCGATGCCTTGCGGCGCGCCCGCGCGGCCGGCGCGACGGTGATCCTCGTCTCCAACGCGCCGCGCCCGGCCGATGTGGTGGCGCAGATCCTCGACGGCTTCGACGTGCCGCGCGACGCCTATGACGCGATCGTCACCTCCGGCATGGTGACCATGGCGCTGCTCGCCGAGCGGCCCGGCGCCAGGATGTGGCATCTCGGCCCGGAGCGCGATCTCGGCATTTATGACGGGCTCGACCTCGTCCAGACCGGCCTCGACGGCGCCGATCTGATCGTCTGTACCGGCCTGTTCGACGACACCACCGAGACCCCGGCCGATTATGCCGACACGCTGAAAAGCGCGAAGGCGCGCAATCTGCCCTTCATCTGCGCCAATCCCGACATTGTGGTGGAGCGTGGCGGCGACCTCATCTGGTGCGCCGGGGCCATCGCCGAGGCCTATGCCGAGCTTGGCGGCGAGGTGGTGTTCTGCGGCAAGCCGCACCGGCCGATCTACGAGACCGCTTTTGCCACCGCCACCCGCCTGCGCGGCGCGGCGCCCGACAAGGCGCGGATGATCGCCATTGGCGACGCGCTGCGCACCGATCTTGCCGGCGCGCTCGGCTTCGGCATCGACTGCCTGTTCGTTGCCGCCGGCATCCATGCCGGCGAGCTGGGGCTGGAGCATGGGGCGCAGGTCGACCCCGCCGCACTCGCCCGCCTCATGGCCGACGGGCCGGGACAGCCGGCGGCGGTGACGACGCGGCTTTCGTGGTGATTGACGCCCATGCGGCGCGGGACCACTAAAGAGGCTCCTGATCCTTCGTGCCGGTCGACATGACTCACGCTGCCGCCTCATCCCATCCGTTCCGCATCCTGCGCGAGGCCGGTCCGCTGCCCGTGGAACTGGCCCGCCCGGTAATCGCCATCGGCAATTTCGACGGCGTGCATCGCGGCCATCGCGCGGTCATCGGCACCGCCATCGACCAGGCCCGCTCGCTTGGCCGGCCGGCGCTGGCGCTGACCTTCGAGCCGCATCCGCGCGCCTTCTTCCGGCCCGAGGAGCCGATGTTCCGGCTCACCCCGGACCCGATGAAGCTGCGCCGGCTGGCCGAGACCGGGCTCGACGGCGCGGTGGTGCTGCCCTTCGACGCCGCGCTCGCCGGGCTGGAGGCGGAGGCCTTCGTCGCCGACCTGCTGGTCGGGCGGCTCGGCGTCTCCATGGTGGTGGCGGGCTATGATTTCCATTTCGGCAAGGGCCGGGGCGGCTCGCCGATCTATCTGCGCGAGGCCGGCAAGCGCCACGGCTTCCCGGTCGAGATCGTGCCGCCGCTGCTCGACGAGGGGGCGCAGATTTCCTCCAGCGTGATCCGCGCCGCGCTGGCGCAGGGCCGGGTCGAACAGGCCACCCACATGCTGGGCGCGCCCTGGGCGGTCGAGGCCGAGGTGATCCATGGCGACAAGCGCGGGCGCGAGCTCGGCTACCCCACCGCCAATATGCGGCTCGACCCGGCGGTGACGCTGGCCCACGGCATCTATGCGGTGACGGTCGATATTGACGGCATCGCTCATAAGGGCGTGGCGAGCTTCGGCCGCCGCCCGACCTTCGACGACGGCGCCCCCCGGCTGGAGAGCTTCATCTTCGATTTCACCGGCGATCTCTATGGCCGGGTGCTGACCGTCGCCTTCCACGCCTATCTGCGCCCCGAGCTGAAATTCGACAGCATCGACGCGCTGATCGCGCAGATGGACATCGACAGCGCCCGCGCCCGGGCGGCGCTCGCCTAAAGTTCGGCGCTGCCGGGAAGCCCGGCGGCCAGCGCATCAAGCGCGACGCGCAGCTTCAGCGGCATGTGCGGACCCGCCGGCCAGAGCGCCTGCGTGGAGAAGATGCGGGCGGGCAGCGCCTTGAGCAGCGGCACCAGTGCGCCGGCAGTCACCCGATCCCGGATCAGCCAGCAGGGCAGCCAGGCGAGACCATGCCCGGCGGTCGCGGCATCCGCGATGGCTTCCAGATCGTCGAAGCGCAGCCGGCTCGGCGGCGTGGCCGTCAGCGGCGGGCCGTCCGCCTGCGGGAACTCCCAGGGCTTCACCCCGCCGTCCACCGCATAGACGATGGCGGCATGGTCCTTGAGATCGGCGAGGTCCGCCGGGGTGCCATGGACATCTAGATAGGCCGGCGCGGCGCAGACCACCATGCGCTGCTGCCCGAGGGTCCGGGTGGTCAGCCCGGTGCCGTGGAGCGCGCCCGGCGCGCCGTTGCGGATGGCGAGGTCGTAGCCATCCGCCAGCACATCGACCACCGCATCGGAAAAATGCACGTCGATGGTGAGGCGGGGGTGGCGCGCCACCAGGTCGGCCAGGATCGGCGCGACGCAGCGGCGGCCGAACAGCAGGGGGGCGGTGACACGCAGCCGCCCGACCGCCGCGTGCCGGCCGGAATCGAGCGCGGTTCGCGCCACCCGCAGCTCGTCCAGCGCGCGCAGGCAGTGCTGGTAATAGAGCTGCCCATCCTCGGTGAGCGTCTGGCTGCGCGTGGTGCGGTGGAACAGCCGGAGCTGCAGCCGCGCCTCCAGTCGCGCCACCGTCTTGGCCACCGCCGAGCGCGTGAGGCCGCGCCGCCCGGCCGCCGCCGAGAAGCTGCCGGATTCGACGACCGCGACGAAGACGTCGATGCCCGCCAGCACCTCGCTCATGAAGGTCTCCCATTGGCGCCAGATGATCGCCAAAGTCGGGAAATTCTATCGCAACTGGATCGTAAATCTCAACGCTAGGCTCGTCGTCAGTTCAAGCTTTGTGGAGACCGACGATGGTGGATGAGATGGATTCGCGCGGGGAAACGGCAGAGGCGGGTCTCATGCGCCGCTGGGAGATGGACGGCTTCGGCCGTGACCGGCTGGAACTCCAGCAGGTGCCGGTGCCGCAGCCGGGCCCCGGCGAGGTGCTGGTGAAGATGGCCGCCGTGTCGCTCAACTACCGCGACCAGCTGATCATCGCCGACGGCATGGGCGCGCCGCTCGATTTCCCCTTCACGCCGGCCTCCGACCTTGCCGGGACGGTGACGGCGCTCGGCACCGGCGCCCGCCGCTTCGCCCCCGGCGAGCGGGTCATCTCCACCTTCTTCCCCGGCTGGATCGACGGTCTGCCGGAGGGTGATTCGGCCCATCCGCCCTATCAGTCACTGGGCGGCGCTTATCCCGGCGTGCTGGCGGATTATGTGGCGCTGCCCGAGGACTGGCTGGTGCGGGCACCCGACACGCTGGCGCTGGACGAGGCGAGCACGCTGTCCTGCGCCGGGCTCACCGCCTGGTTCGGGCTGGTCGAGCGCGGCGGGCTGAAGGCGGGCGACACCGTGCTGGTGGAAGGCACGGGCGGCGTCGCGCTGGCCGGGCTCGCCATCGCCCGCGCGCAGGGCGCCCGCACCATCGTGGTCTCCGGCAGCGCCGCCAAGCTGGAACGCGCGCGGGCGCTGGGCGCCGCCATCGGCATCGACCGCACGCAGGGCGACTGGGTGCAGGCGGTGCGGGCGGCCACAGGCGGACGCGGCGCCGACCATATCCTCGCGCTTGCCGGCGGGGCGACGCTCGGCCGGGCGGTGGAGGTGGCGGCGATTGGCGGGCGGATAGCGCAGATCGGCATCATCGAGGGCTTCGAGGCCAGCCTGCCGCTCGGCCCGCTGATGCTGAAGCAGATCACTCTCAACGGCATCGGCGTCGGTCACCGCCGGGCGCTGGAGGATCTGGTGCGGGCGGTGGACATATCCGGGATCAAGCCGGTGATCGACGCCCATTACTCGCTCGCCGCGCTGCCGGCCGCGCTCGACCATCTCGATCGCGGCGCCTTCGGCAAGATCGTGATGACGCCCGACTAGCGGTCGAGGGGCTCATAGGGGCTGACAGCGAGCCGCACCGCCGCGCCGTCAGCCCCGTTCCCTTTGCGCCGCCCCATCCCGCCCTTGCACCGCTTCGGCGCTGCGCTTAAACCGGGCGGCGAGTGAAGGAGCGCGTCATGACGAGCCGCAACAGCGATGGGCGCACCCCGAAGGGTGCCACCGAGGGTGCCGCGACAGAGGCCGGCGAAGGCGGGGCGCAGGGGCACGATTATTCGTCGACCCTGTTCCTGCCGCAGACCGACTTCCCCATGCGCGCCGGCCTGCCGCAGCGCGAGCCGGAACTGCTGGCCCGCTGGGAGCGGATCGACCTCTATGGCCAGCAGCGCCGCGCGGGCGCCGGGAAGCCGCGCTTCGTGCTGCATGACGGCCCGCCCTACGCCAATGGCAACATCCATATCGGCCACGCGCTGAACAAGATCCTGAAGGACGTCGTGGTGCGCTCGCAGGGCGCGCTCGGCCATGACTCCAACTATGTGCCGGGCTGGGACTGCCACGGCCTGCCGATCGAGTGGAAGATCGAGGAACAGTACCGCGCCAAGGGCAAAAACAAGGACGAGGTGCCGGTCGTCGAGTTCCGCCAGGAATGCCGCGCTTTCGCGCAGGGCTGGATCGACATCCAGCGCGCCGAGTTCAAGCGGCTCGGCGTCGAGGGCGACTGGTCGCACCCCTATGTGACCATGAGCTATGACGCGGAAGCGCAGATCGCCCGCGAGATCATCAAATTCGCCGAGAACGGCCTGCTCTATCGCGGCTCCAAGCCCGTCATGTGGTCGGTGGTCGAGCGCACCGCGCTGGCCGAGGCGGAGGTCGAGTATCACGACCACCAGTCGACCACGATCTTCGTGAAATTCCCGGTTACCGGCTATCGCGAGCGCGTCGTGGCGAGCGGCGGGCTGCAGGCACCCGATCAGGCGGATGACATCCACCTGTTCCCCTCCTATGAGGGCGCCTCCGTCGTCATCTGGACCACCACGCCCTGGACCATCCCCGGCAACCGCGCCATCGCCTTCTCCAAGGACGTGACCTACGCGGTCTATGAGGTGACGGAAGCCGCCGCCGACAACTGGGCCAAGGTGGGCGAGCATTTCATCCTCGCCGACAAGCTGGCGGCGGATGTGTTCAAGGCCGCCCGCGTCACCGCCTTCGAGCGGCGCCGGGAGGTCGACCCGACCCATCTGGTCTGCGCCCATCCGCTCAGCGGGACGGAGGGTGTCGGCGGCTATTACGACTTCCCGGTGCCGGTGGTGCCCGGCGATTTCGTCACCGACGACACTGGCACCGGCTTCGTGCATATCGCGCCGGGCCATGGCGCCGACGACTTCAATCTCTACATCGCCGAGAAGCTCGGCGAGGTCCCGCACACGGTCGGCCCGGACGGGCGCTATTACGAGCACGTGCCGCTGTTCGCCGGCGCCCGCGTCATGGACGACAAGGGCAAGGACGGCGACGCCAATGACGCGGTGATCAAGGCGCTGCTCGCCGCCGACCGGCTGATCGCGCGCGGCCGGCTGAAGCACCAGTACCCGCATAGCTGGCGCTCCAAGGCGCCGATCATCTTCCGCAACACGCCGCAATGGTTCATCGCGATGGACAAGGACATTGCGGCGACCGACGGCTCGTCCACCGAGGGCGACACGCTGCGCGCCCGCGCGCTGGGCGGCATCGCCGGGGTGCAATGGGTGCCGGCAGCCGGGCGCAACCGCATCAACGGCATGATCGAGAACCGCCCGGACTGGGTGGTCTCGCGCCAGCGCGCCTGGGGCGTGCCGATCGCCGTCTTCGTGCGCGACAAGGGCGACGGCACGGTCGAAATCCTCAAGGACGAGAGGGTCAATGCCCGCATCGCCGCGGCTTTCGCCAGCGAGGGCGCGGATGCCTGGTACCAGGAAGGCGCGGCGCAGCGTTTCCTCGGCACCGATTACAGCGCCAATGAATGGCACAAGGTCGACGACATTCTCGACGTGTGGTTCGATTCCGGCTCCACCCACGCCTTCACGCTGGAAGTGCGCGAGGACCTCAAGGCCGACCGCGCCTTCTCGGGCGGGCCGGACCGGGTGATGTATCTGGAAGGTTCGGACCAGCATCGCGGCTGGTTCCATTCCTCGCTGCTGGAAAGCTGCGGCACGCGCGGGCGCCCGCCCTATGACGTGGTGCTGACCCATGGCTTCGTGCTCGACGAGCAGGGCCGCAAAATGTCGAAATCGGTCGGCAATGTCGTCGCCCCGCAGGAGGTCATCAAATCCTCCGGCGCCGACATCCTGCGCCTGTGGGTCTGCGCCTCCGACTATTCGGACGATCTGCGCATCGGCCCGGAAATCCTCAAGACCACGGTCGAGACCTACCGCAAGCTGCGCAACACGCTGCGCTGGCTTTTGGGCTCGCTGCACCATTACCGCGAGGCCGAGCGCATCGCGCTGGCCGAGATGCCGGCGCTGGAGCGCATGGTGCTGCACCGCCTCGCCGAGCTCGACAAGACGGTGCGCGAGGCCTACGCCGCGTTCGATTTCAAGCGCGTGCACGCGGCCCTGTCGGCCTTCATGACGACGGAGCTGTCGGCCTTCTATTTCGACGTGCGCAAGGACGCGCTCTATTGCGACCCAATCTCCTCGGTGACGCGCCGCGCCTGCCTGACCGTGCTGGACGAGGTGTTCAACCGGCTGGTGGTGTGGCTGGCGCCGATCCTGCCCTTCACGGCGGAAGAGACGTGGCTGGCCCGTTTCCCCTCCGAGGCCGGCTCGGTGCATCTCATCGCCTTCCCGGACACCCCGGCGAAGTGGCGCGACGAGACGCTGGCCGATGAATGGCGCAAGATCCGCCAGGTGCGGCGCGTCGTGCTCGGGGCGCTGGAAGTGGAGCGCGCGGCCAAGCGCATCGGCTCCTCGCTAGAGGCGGCGCCGGTGATCCATGTGTCGGACCCGAAGCTGTTCGCGGCGGTGAGCGCGGTCGATCTGGCGGAAGTGTGCATCACCTCCGACGCGCATCTGATGCCGGATGAGGGCCCGGCCGACGCCTTCCGGCTCGACGACGTGCCGGGCGTGGCAGTGGTGCCGGCGCGGGCGCAGGGGCATAAATGCGCCCGCTCCTGGAAGATCTCGCCTCTGGTCGGCACCGATCCCGACTATCCCGACGTGACCCCGCGCGACGCCATGGCGCTGCGCGAGCTGGCCCACGCCCGCCGGGCCGCCGAGTGACGCGCCCGCGATGAAGCTGCCTCTGTCCGGCCCGCTCACCCGCTATGGCAGCGTCTTCGCGCTCGCCGCGCTGATCATCGACCAGGGCTCGAAGCTCGCCGTGCTGCACGGCGTCGATTTTGGGCCGGGCGGCGTCGTCACGGTCGCGCCGTTTCTCGATCTGGTGCGGGCGTGGAACACCGGCATCAGCTACGGCCTGTTCTCACAAGGCGTTGATGGCTGGTGGCTGCTGGGCGGGCTGAAGCTGCTCGCCGCCGTGCTGTTCTGGTTCTGGCTGGCGCGGGTCGACCGCAAGCTGGAAGCCGCCGCGCTCGGCCTGCTGATCGGCGGGGCGCTCGGCAACGCCGTCGACCGCGCGGCCTATGGCGCGGTGTTCGACTTCGTCTCGCTGCATGCCTTCGGCTTCTACTGGTACGTGTTCAACCTGTCCGATGTCGCCATTGTTGCCGGGGTGGGCCTGCTTCTGTATGACTCCTTCCGCGGCGGCGCCGTAAAATCGCCGTCCTGACGTGAGATCTCGCCCGCTGCCCCATCCTGTGGGGCGAGCGCACCGGGCACCGGCCCGGCGAGGCTTCCTCCGATGCCGCAGGAGACGACCGGATGATGAAACGACCTTTCCCGACGCGCGCCCGCCTGATGGCCGGTGCCTTTGGCGCGGCCGTTCTGTTGGCCGCCGCGCCCGCCTTCTCGCAGGAGGAGAATTTCACCGGCCAGCTGCTGACCGGCCTCGGGCTGGTCGCGCCGACGCCGCCTGACATCAATTACCGCGAGCGCGCGCCGCTGGTAGTGCCGCCCTCGGGCGACGTGCTGCCGCCCCCGCGCAGTGGCGACGACATCACCAGCAATCCGGCCTGGCCGAAGGATGAGGACCTCGTCCGCAAGCAGGCCGCCGCGAAGAACGGCAGCTCGCTCGACCCGTTCAGCGACCGTCAGGCGACCCGCACCCTGACGCCCTCGGAAGTCGCCCGTGGCATCAACACGAGTGCGGCGAGCCCGAACGCCCAGGCCATGGCCAAGAACAACGCCTCCCGCGAGGACTGGCTGCGTCCCAGCCAGACCGGTTTCCTCGGCTGGGGCAACAAGCAGGAAAAGCCGCTCGTGTTCGAGGGCGAACCGCCGCGCGAGGCGCTGTTCCAGCCGCCGGAAGGCCTGATGACCCC
Organism: Ancylobacter radicis; assembly: GCF_018449475.1. Classification (GTDB taxonomy): domain Bacteria; phylum Pseudomonadota; class Alphaproteobacteria; order Rhizobiales; family Xanthobacteraceae; genus Ancylobacter; species Ancylobacter radicis. Next base: position 758,090 of record NZ_JAHCQH010000015.1, read on the forward strand.
GGCGCCCGGCGCGGCCTATGGCGTGGTCGCCGAGCGCCCCGAGGACAAGGCGTGGAACCTGCCGGACTGGTTCAGCCGCACGCAGAAGAACAACGACCGCAATTGAGCGCCATCTCCGGCCGCTTGCTCATGAAGCGCCCCGCCGCACCCCGGCGGGGCGTTTTCGTTTGGCCGCTCCCTGGGCCGCTCGTGGCAGCCCCGCGTGGCAACCTTTCGTGGCAACGCCTCACACGGGATTGAACCGGCGGCGCATTCTTGCCGTGCGTTCTGTGGCAGAGTTGTCGCTTCCCTGGCGGACCGGCCCTTCCGGTTTCGCCGGCAACGCTTAAATCGGATACCGTGACCGCACATGCTGTCTGGAAACTCGCCGTCTGGAACCCTGTCGACTGGAAAGCTGATGTCCGCCGTGATGCTGATCGCCGCCTCGCTCGCCTCGAACACGCCGGCCCGCGCGGCCGATGTCGCCGAGTTCACGCTGGATAACGGCATGCAGGTGGTGGTGGTGCCCGACCATCGCGCCCCCGTCGTCACGCATATGGTCTGGTACCGCGTCGGCTCGGCCGACGAGCAGGCGGGCAAGTCCGGCATCGCCCATTTCCTCGAACATCTGATGTTCAAGGGCACGGAAAAGCACCCGGTCGGCGAGTTCTCGCAGGTCGTCGGCAAGCTCGGCGGGCAGGAGAACGCCTTCACCTCGCAGGACTACACCGCCTATTTCCAGCGCGTCGCCAAGGAGCATCTCGGCCGGGTGATGGAATTCGAGGCCGACCGCATGACCGGCCTCGTGCTCACCGACGAGGTGGTGCTGCCCGAGCGCGACGTGGTGCTGGAGGAGCGCCGGATGCGCACCGACAACGACCCCGCCGCGCAGCTGTCCGAGGCGTCGCAGGCGGCGATGTTCGTCAACCACCCCTATGGCCATCCGATCATCGGCTGGGAAGACGAGATCCGCGATCTCAACCGCGAGGACGCGCTGGCCTTCTACAAGCGTTTCTACACGCCCAACAATGCCATCCTCGTGGTCGCCGGCGATGTCGAGCCGGACGAGGTGAAGAAGCTCGCCGACGCCACCTATGGCAAGGTCGAGCGCCGGGCGGAGACCGCGCCGCGCGAGCGGCCGCAGGAGCCGACCCCGCGCGCCGAGCGCCGCCTCGTTCTCGCCGATCCCCGCGTCGGCCAGCCGAGCCTCTCGCGTGCCTATCTCGTGCCGTCCTACCGGATGGACAAGCCGGACAGCGTCGCGCTCGACGTGCTCGCGCAGGTGCTGGGCGGCGGTTCCACCGGCCGGCTCTACCGCACGCTGGTGGTCGACAAGGGCCTCGCCGCCAATGCGGGCGCCTGGTACCAGTCGACCGCGCTCGACGCCACGCGCTTCGGCGTGTCCGTGAGCCCGCGCCCCGCGGTGACGATGGAGGCGCTGGAGACGGCGCTCGACGAGGCTATCGGCACGCTGGCCAAGGACGGGCCGGACGCGGGCGAGCTGGAGCGGGCCAAGACCCGCCTGGTCGCCGAGGCGATCTATGCGCAGGACAATCAGGCGACACTGGCGCGCATCTATGGCGCCGCGCTCACCACCGGCTCCACCGCCGAGGACGTGAAAATCTGGCCGGACATGGTCAAGCAGGTCACGGCCGAGCAGGTGCGCGACGTCGCCCGGCGCTACCTCGTTCCCGCCCGCGCGGTGACCAGCGAGCTGCGCCAGGTGGCGCCGCAGCCGACCAATCCGCAGCCCGCCTCCCAGCCGGAGAAGCGTTCATGAGCGTCGCCGCGACCGGCGCCGCTGGCCGGCTACCGCCCCGTATGGGCGGGCGCTCGCCCGGCCTGTTCCTGAAGACCCGTCTTCCCACGATCCTTGCTCTGGTGCTTGCCGTCATGACCATCGCCCTCGCCCCCGTCACACCGGCCCAGTCGCAGACCACCCGCATTCAGCGCGTGGTCAGCCCGGGCGGCATCGAGGCCTGGCTGGTCCATGACACCACGCTGCCGCTGGTGGCGATGGAGGTCGCCTTCATCGGCGGCGCGGCGCAGGACCCGGCCGACAAGCCCGGCATCGCCAGCCTGATGGCCTCGCTGCTCGACGAGGGCGCCGGCGATCTCGACGCCCGGACCTTCCAGGACCGGATGGCCGAAAAGGCCATCGAGCTGCGTTTCGACGCTTCCCGCGACATGGTGAGCGGCTCGCTGCGCACGCTCTCGGAAAACACCGCGCCAGCCTTCGAGCTGATGCGCCTCGCGGTCACCGCGCCGCGCTTCGACGACGAGGCGGTGGAGCGCATCCGACAGGGCCAGCTCGCGGGCCTGCGCCGCCGGATGAACGATCCCTCGACGCTGGCGAGCCTTGGCTGGTCGGCGACCGCCTTCCCCAACCATCCCTATGGCCGCCCGGTCGCCGGGACGCTGGAGAGCGTGCCGACCATCAGCCGCGCCGACCTTGCCGGCTTTGCCACGCGCACGCTGGCCCGCGACAATCTCAAGATCGCCGTGGTCGGCGACATCGACGCCGCCGCTCTCGGCCCGGCGCTGGACCAGATGTTCGGCGCCCTGCCGGCCAAGGCCCAGCTCACCCCGGTGCCCGATGTGGTGCCGCAGGGGCTCGGCACGACGGTGGTGAAGGAACTCGACGTGCCGCAGACCTCGGTCATCTTCGGCGGCATCGGGCTGATGCGCGACGACCCGGATTTCATTCCCGCCTTCGTGCTCAACCACATGCTCGGCGGCTCGGCCTTCTCCTCGCGCCTGTTCAAGGAAGTGCGCGAGAAGCGCGGCCTTGCCTATTCGGTCTACAGCCATCTCGCCCCGCTCGACCATGCCGCGCTGATCCTCGGCGGCACGGCGACCAAGAACGACCGCACCGCCGAATCGATCGAGCTGATCCGCGCCGAATATCTCAAGCTGCTGACGGATGGCCCGAGCGCGGAGGAGCTGGAGGACGCCAAGAGCTATCTGATCGGCTCCTTCGCGCTGCGCTTCGACAGCTCGGCCAAGGTCGCCTCCCAGCTCCTGCAGATCCAGATCGACAATCTCGGCATCGACTATATCGACCGGCGCAACGCGCTGGTCGCCGCCGTGACGCTGGACGACATCCGGCGCGTGGCCGCCCGGCTGCGCGAGGATCCCGCCCTGCTGTTCTCGCTGGTCGGCAAGCCCACCGGCATTACCCCGACAGCCATCCCCGGCGCGCAGGGCGGCTGATCCCCGGCGCTGGAAGAGACCTCTGGCGCGGTGGCATTTTCCTCCCGCGCAAAGTCTCGCCGCCGCAGGTTCCCCCGGCGCGCAATCGCCTGCTATAAGAACCGCCGGTCGATTGATGTCGATAGGGCCAGACCCGGTGACAGCCGGGGCATGGCCGTCTTACCAGCCTCGCGGGGAGTATGCGTATGCGTGGAGCTGAACTGCTGAACCGGAGCCGCCGCGGGGGCGAGGCTCGGGGTCTTCGGAGTGCCCTGATCCTGCTGCCTCTCGGATTGCTGCTGGCCGGCTGTGCCGGCGCGGGCACGGGCGGTGGCAGCGGCAATGAAGGCCCGATGGGCACCGGCAATGCCGGCGACCAGGGCCTGTTCGGCTCGCAGATCCAGACCACCACCGTCGCCCCGGAGACGCAGGCCAATAATGGTACGCCGGGCGGCGACACTTCCAATTTCTCCTGCCCGCCGGTCGAGGTGCGCGGCGGCGCCGCCGCCTGGCAGGTGACCGATCCCGCCGATGGCGGCGTGCGCTATCAGGCGACGCTGGGCCAGTTCTCCCGCGAATGCCGCTACACGGCGCCCGACATGACCATGCGCGTCGGCATACAGGGCCGCGTGCTGCTCGGCGCCAAGGGCGGGCCGGGGCGCATCAATGTGCCGATCCGCGTCGCCGTGGTGCAGGAAGGGCCGGCCCCCAAGTCGATCTGGACCAAGTTCTATTCCGTCCCGGTCGAGATCGGGCAGAGCGTGCTGCAGGTCGATTTCGGCCTTGTCGCTGACGATATCAGCTTCCCGCGTCCGAGCTATGACGTGCTCGACAAATATGTCGTCTATATCGGCTTCGACCCGCAGGGGGCGAACGAGAAGCCGGTGCGCCCGCGCCCGGCGCAGCAGACCCGCCCGCGCCCCGCTCCCGCCACCAGCGCGGCGCCGGCAACGCCGCGGCCGGCGGCCAGCACCACCCCGCCGCGCACCGCCCCGGCGGCGCAGACCACCCCGGTGCAGAGCGCCCCGGCCACAACCGCGCCCGCGGCGGCGGCGCCGGTTCAGACAGCTCCCGCCCCGGCGGCCACCGCTCCCGCCGCAAGCACTCCCGCTGCCACGGCTCCGGCCGCAAGCGCGCCGGCCGCAAGTGCGCCTGCATCGAGCGGCGACGCGCAGTGGATCGGCGCGCCCGCGCCGTCCGCCGGCACCTTCTCGCAATAGACCTGCTCGCAGTAGGTCGACACGTCATCCCGGCGGCCCCGCCGGGATGACCCTCCCGTCCCTAGGGGGACGACGCTGGCCCGGCTATTCCTCGTCGAAATGGCCCTTGCGGATGCGCCGCACGACGCTCCAGATCGTCAGCGCCACCAGCGGCACCGCCACCGCCGTCACCAGCCCGATATCGACATGCAGCCCCCACGCCTCGAAGCGGGCATGCAGGCCCTCCAGCGCGTAATGCAGCAGGCTGATGACGTAATAGGAGATGGCCGCCACCGAGAGGCCTTCGACCGTCTGCTGGAGGCGTAGCTGCATGCGCGCGCGCCGGTTCATCGAGCGCAGCAGATCGCGGTTCTGCTGCTCCAGCTCGACATCGACGCGGGTGCGCAGCAGGTTGGCGGCGCTGGACAGCTTGACCGACAGATTGGCCTGACGCTGCTCGATCGCCTGGCAGGTGCGCATCGCCGGCTGGAGCCGGCGCGAGAGAAATTGCTGCCAGGTCGGGTAGCCGGAGACCGCCCGCTCGCCGATGGCGTTGAGCCGGCTCCTGACGATCTCCTCATAGGCCCGCGTCGCGCCGAAGCGGAACAGCGACGCGGCGGCGTCCGCCTCAAGCTCGGCGGCCAGCGAGGTGAGGGCGTCGAGCAGCTTGTTGTTGGCGGCCAGCCCCTCGGTCTCGCGCATCTCGCGGGTCAGCGTGCTCAGCTCGTTCTCGATGCGGGCGGCGGTCGGGGCGAGGCGCTGCGCCTCCGGCAGGCCCAGAAGCGCGAGCGTGCGGTAGGTCTCGACCTCCAGCAGGCGCTGGATCAGCGCGCCGGCGGCGTCGTCCGTCATGCCCCGGTCCCGCACCAGAATGCGCACGAAGCCGGAGGCATCGGGCTGGAAGTCGGTGGCGACCTCGGCGAGGCCGTCCTCGACATCCGAGCGCGCCAGGCTGGAACGGTCGAACAGCCGGTCGAGCGGCAGCGCGTCGGCGGTGTCGGTCACCAGTTGCAGATCGACCGCCACCAGCAGCGGGCCGGGCTGGGGCACCTGAAGCAGCGTGCGCGCCAGACTGCCCGAGGAGGGGTGGAAGGGCAGCCCGCCCTCGGTCAGGTCCTCGGCCGGCAGTTCCCACGTGTAGGTGGTGAACTCGGCGTGGCGCTCCCAGCGCAGCACGGCGCCGCCAAAGGCCACGCGGTGCTGCTTGGCGTCGCGGTGCGGGCCGGACTGGCCGCGCGCTACGCACAGCGCAGCGAAGGCGGCCCGGTCGGCCTTCGCCTGCACGCGATCCACCAGAAAGGCGACATGGAGGATTCGCGCCGGCGTTCCCACCGGCATGAAGGGGCGGGCGTGCAGCTCGGCGAGCACCGGCGCGCGCAGCGGATGGTCGTAGAAGGCGCCCGCGCTCGGCATCCTGGGCGCGCCAGCGGGGGGATTAGTGGCGGGGGGACTGGACGTCACGCTTGATGCTCCCTGTTCGCCCGCCGTCCCGGCATCCAGCCGCCGCGCATGGAACTTTGGGCGGTACCAGTCGGTTGCATGCGGACTGCCCCTCTGGCAAGCCCGGGGTGGCGGGGTCCGGCCCGGCCGAGACGGTGGTGGCATCAGGGTGTCGGGCGCTGTTGCGCAATGGCATCAGCCCGGCCGGTAAGCCAGAACGGATCAAAATTCGTTTGATTTGCCGCATGTGGCAGAGTCATGAAAGTCGTTGGTCAGTTCGGGAATCAGGACATGAAGTTCGCGCGGTCATTGGGTCTTGGCATTGTCGCACTGGTCGCGGTCGCGCTGGCGTTTCTGCCGGCGGTCGCCGAAGCCCAGACCCGCAAGGCGCCGCAGGTGCGCGTCTACCTGCTGCGCGGCCTCGCCAACATCTTCTCCTTCGGCATGGACGAGCTGACCACCAAGCTCAATGCGCGCGGCATCAAGGCCAGCGTGCATTCCTATGTCGACTGGCAGACGCTCAGCGCGGTGGCCATCGAGGATGCCCGCGCCGGCAAGCGCCGCCCGACCCCGGTGATCATCATCGGCCATTCGCTGGGCGCGGACGCGGCTGTCTACATGGCCAACAAGGTCAGCGCCGCCGGCGTGCCGGTGCCGCTGGTCGTGACCTTCGATCCGGTGACGCCCACCACCGCCTCGGCCAAGATCGGCAAGGTGGTGAATTATTATCAGGCCGGCGGCGCCGGAAAGGCCGTCTCCGGCCCGCGCGTCGACAATGTCGACCTCACCGGCGCCGGCCAGCTCAGCCATTTCAACATCGAGAAGGCGGCCGAGCTGCATAACCGGGTCATCGCCATGATCGAGAAGCCGGCCCGGCCGCGCGCCCCGCGCCCCGCGCCGCAGGTGGCCGCGCCCGCGCCGGCGAGCCCGACCGCCGCCTCGCCCTCCGCCATCGCTCCCACGGTGAGCGCCACCGAGACGGCCGCCGCCCCCGGCAGCGCGGCGAGCGTGCCGGCGGTGATCCGCGCGCCGAACTGAGGCGCGCGGCGTCTCCTCAGACGGCGGCCACCGAGAACACCGTGAAGGTGTGCATGTCGCCGTCTTCCTCGCGCACCGAGACATATTCGCCCGGCGCAAAGGCGTGGTCGCCGAAACGATAGCCGGCCTCGTCGTCCTCGCTCGCCTCCGGCTCGTAATCGAACACCCAGGTGGCCCCGTTGGCCCCGCCCGCGCGGTGCACGAGATGGCCGTGCTCATGGGCGTCATTGCCCCAGAAGCGGGTCACGGTGCACAGCGCGCGCTGGCCCTTCCACGCCTCCAGGTCGATATGGCCCGCGCCATCCAGCGGGGCGACGAACTCATAGCCATGGCGCGCGCTGCCCTCGGGGAACTCCCTGGAGCGGGCGAGATGCAGGCGGATGCGCTGAAGAGTGGCGGCGTCGGACATGGGTGTTTCCTCTTTTATCTGGGCCGGATTGACGGGTTGCCCCTGAAGGCCCGTCCCTCTAGGCCCGCCTCCCGGTTTGCCTATGACAGGGAAGATGGCCCCGCCTTGATCCGGCGCAAGCGGCGGGGCGGGCGATGGTGGGCCGGCAAAGGCAGCAGGCGAAGCTCCGGCACCGGCCGACGCACGCTTATTGGTCATTGGTCTATTTTTTTTACCATGGAAGCCGGCGCGGATTTCCCTAGAATGGCTCGAAACGGAGAAGCCTCGCCCGGTCCAGCCGGCGCGACGCAGGGAGAAACGCCATGTCCGGTCTCGTCATGCCGGCCCCCAAGGCCGAGGTGATGGCGCGGCGCGCCGAGATCATCGCCGATCTGCGCGCCATCGTGCCCGGCGAGGGGGTGATCGACGCCATCAACGAGATGCGGCCCTTCGAGAGCGACGGCGTCACCGCCTATCGCCAGTTGCCGCTCGCCGTGGTGCTGCCCTCGACCACCGAACAGGTCTCGCAGGTGCTGGCCTATGCCAATGCCAACGGCATTCCCGTGGTGCCGCGCGGGGCGGGCACCTCGCTGTCGGGCGGGGCGCTGCCGCTGGCCGACGGCATTCTGCTCGGCATGGGCAAGTTCAACCGCATCCTCGACATCGACTTCGCCAACCGCACCGTGGTCGCCCAGCCCGGCGTGACCAATCTCGGCATCACCACCGCCGTGGCGCATGAGGGCTTCTATTACGCGCCCGACCCCTCCTCGCAGATCGCCTGCACCATTGGCGGCAATGTTGGGGAGAATTCCGGCGGCGTGCACTGCCTGAAATACGGCCTCACCACCAATAATGTGCTCGGCGTCGAGATGGTGCTGATATCGGGCGAGATCGTGCGCATCGGCGGCAAGCACCTCGATTCCGGCGGGCTGGATCTGCTCGGCCTGATCGTCGGCTCGGAAGGGCTGCTCGGCGTCGTCACCGAAGTCACCGTGCGCATCCTCAAGAAGCCGGAGACGGCGCGCGCGGTGCTGGTGGGCTTCCCGTCCTCGGAGGCGGCGGGCGCCTGCGTCGCCGCCATCATCGCCGCCGGCATCATTCCCGGCGGCATGGAGATGATGGACAAGATGATGGTCCACGCCGCCGAGGCCTTTCTCGGCGCCGGCTACCCGCTCGATGTCGAGGCGCTGCTGATCGTCGAGCTGGACGGGCCGGAAGCGGAGGTGAACCACCTCATCGAGCGCGTCGCGCAGATCGCTGGCGGCCTCGGCTGCCAGACGCTGCGCGCCTCCACCAGCGAGGAGGAGCGCATCGCCTTCTGGGCCGGGCGCAAGGCGGCCTTCCCGGCGGTCGGCCGCATCTCGCCGGATTATCTCTGCATGGACGGCACCATTCCGCGCAAGGCGCTGCCCGAGGTGCTCCGCCGCATGGAGGCGATGTCGGAGAAATACGGTCTGAAGTGCGGCAATGTCTTCCATGCCGGCGACGGCAATCTGCACCCGTTGATCTGCTACGACGCCAACACGCCCGGCGAGCTGGACAAGGCGGAGGCCTTCGGCGCGGACATATTGCTGCTCTGCGTCGAGGTCGGCGGCGTGCTCACCGGCGAGCATGGGGTAGGCGTCGAGAAGCGCGACCTCATGCCCTCCATGTTCAACGAGATCGACCTCGCCCATCAGCAGCGGCTGAAATGCGCCTTCGATCCCGAGGCGCTCTTGAACCCCGGCAAGGTGTTCCCGGTGCTGCACCGCTGCGCGGAACTCGGCCGCATGCATGTCTCCGGTGGCAAGCTGCCCTTCCCCGACATTCCGAGGTTCTGATGCGCGGGTTGCCCTCTCCCAACCCGTCATCCCGGCCGGAGCGCAGCGCCGATCCGGGATCGCGCGCCACTGCGGGTATTGCCAGACGATCCCGGCTCTCCGCGCTGACACGCTCCGGCCGGGATGACGTCCTATGGGGACGGGGCGCGCGATGACCACCCTCCTCGTCCGCAACGCCACCGTTCTCGTCACGCTGGACGGCGCCCGGCGCGAGATCGCCGGCGGCGGTCTGTTCGCGCGCGACGGGATGATCGTCGAGGTCGGTCCGAGCGAGGCGCTGCCGGCCACCGCCGACACGGTGATGGACCTTGCCGGCCATGTGGTGCTGCCCGGCCTCGTCAATTGCCACCACCATCTCGACCAGACGCTGACGCGCAATCTGCCGGCGGCGCAGAACGTGAACCTGTTCCGCTGGCTGAAGGCGCATTACCGGCTCTGGGCGGCGCGCACGCCGGAGGCCTCGCGCACCGCGACGCTGGTCGGCCTCGCCGAACTCGCGCTAAGCGGCTGCACCACCGCCTTCGACCACGCCTATGTGTTCCGCAATGGCTGCAAGGTCGACGACCAGATCGGCGCCGCCCGCGAGATCGGGATGCGCTTCATGGTCTCGCGCGGCTCCATGTCGCTCGGCCAGTCCAAGGGTGGCCTGCCGCCGGATGACTGCGTGGAGCGGGAAGAGGACATCCTCGCCGACTCTGAGCGCGTCATCGCCCGCTATCACGACGCCGCGCCCGGCTCGCTGCTGCAGATCGCGCTGGCGCCCTGCTCGCCCTTCTCGGTGACGCCCGGCCTGATGCGGGATTCCGCCGCCCTCGCCCGCGCCAAGGGCGTGCGGCTGCACACGCATCTGGCCGAGACCATCGACGAGGAACGCTACACGCTGGAGCGCTTCGGCAAACGGCCGGTCGCTTACATGGAAGATCTGGGCTGGCTGGGCGACGATGTCTGGTTCGCCCATGCGGTGCATGTGAACGATCACGAGATCGGCTGCTTTGCCGGCGCCGGCGTCGGCGTGTGCCATTGCCCCTCCTCCAATATGCGCCTCGCCTCCGGGATCGCCCCGGTGAAGGCCTATCGGCGCGCGGGCGTGAAGGTCGGGCTCGGGGTGGACGGCTCGGCGTCGAATGACGGCAACAACCTGCTGACCGAGGCGCGCCAGGCCATGCTGCTGGCGCGGTTGCAAATCAGCCTGCGCCCGCCCGAGGGGCCGGACACCACGCTCTCCACCTCCGACCCCTCGCGCGACGCCGAATGGATGAGCGCGCGCGAGGCGCTGGAGCTCGCCACGCTGGGCGGCGCCGCCGTGCTCGGGCGAGCCGACATCGGGTCGCTGGAGCCGGGCAAATGCGCGGATTTCTTCGCGCTGCGGCTGGATGATGTCGCCTTTGCCGGCGGGCTGTCCGACCCCGTCGCCGCCGCCCTGTTCTGCACCCCCGGCCCCGCCGCCTTTACCGTGGTCCACGGGCGCCCGGTGGTGGCGGAGGGGCGGATCGTCACCATCGACCTGCCGGCGGTCATCGCCGAACACAACACACATGCCGCGCGGCTCGCCGCGCTTGCGGAGTAGACCATGAGCGCCCTTATCAAGGAGCCAGCCTCCACCGAACGGCTCTGCCCGCGCGACGAGGCCGATGTGGTCGAGGCGGTGCGCTGGGCGGTCTCGAACGGGCGCACGCTCGATGTCGCCGGCTCGCGCTCCAAGGCCGGGCTCGGGCGCCACATCCAAACCGACGCGACGCTGGAGCTGGCGGCGCTTTCCGGCGTCACCCTCTATGAGCCGGAAGAACTGGTGCTGAGCGCGCGGGCCGGCACGCCCATCGCCGAGATCACGGCGCTTGTCGCCGCCTCGCACCAGATGATGGCCTTCGAGCCGATGGATTACGGCCCGTTGTTCGGCCAGCCGGCCGGCGGGGGCACGCTGGGCGGGCTGATCGCCTGCAACCTTGCCGGGCCGCGCCGGCCGAGCGCGGGCGCGGCGCGCGACCATGCGCTGGGCCTGCGCGCCGTCTCCGGCCGCGCCGAGGCGTTCAAGGCGGGCGGGCGGGTGGTGAAGAATGTCACCGGCTACGACCTGCCGCGCGGCCTTGCCGGCTCGCATGGCACGCTCGCCGCCTTCACCGAACTGACCATCAAGGTGCTGCCACGCCCGGAGACGGTGGAGACGCTGCTCATCCTCGGCCTCGACGAGGCGCAAGCCGCCAGCGCCATGAGCGCGGCCATGGGCTCCTATTACGACGTGTCCGGCTCGGCCCATCTGCCCGCCGACATCGCCGCACTTGTGCCAGCGGTGGCCGGGGCAGGGCGAGCGGTGACGGCGCTGCGGCTGGAAGGGGTGAAGCCGTCCATCCTGCACCGGCGCGGCAAGCTGGAGGAGATGTTGCGGGCGCGCGGCGAGCTGTCCTTCCTCAATGAGGCGGCCTCGCTCACCTTCTGGCAGGCGGTGCGGGATGTGGAGCCCTTCGCGGCAACTGTCACCTCTCCCCGTGGGGGAGAGGTCGGCGCGGGAACCGCGCCGGGTGAGGGGTTTTCGAGCGCGACTTCCCCCTCACCCCCCCCTCTCACCGTGGGGGAGAGGGAGAATATTCTCGACACCGCCCCCGCCATCTGGCGCGTTTCCGTCGCCCCCATGGCGGGGGCGGATGTGGTGGCGGCGCTGCGCCCGCTCGGCGCGCGGGCCTTTTATGACTGGGCCGGCGGCCTCGTCTGGATCGCCCTGCCCGATGGCACGCCGCGCTCCGCCGAGGTCCGTGCCGCCGTCGCGGCGACAGGCGGCGGGCACGCCACGCTGGTCCGCGCCAGCCTCGCGGCGCGGGCGGAGGAGGTGTTCCAGCCGCTCGACCCTGTCACCAAGGCGCTGGTGACGCGGATGAAGGATGGCTTCGACCCGGCCCGGGTGCTGAGCCCCGGCCGCATGTATGCGGGAGTCTAGGCCATGCAGACCCATTTCTCCCTCGCCCAGCTCGCCGACCCGCAGACCGCCCGCTCCGAGCAGGTGCTGCGCGCGTGCGTCCATTGCGGCTTCTGCACCGCCACCTGCCCGACCTATGTGCTGCTGGGCGACGAGCTGGATTCGCCGCGCGGGCGCATCTACCTCATCAAGGACATGCTGGAGAATGACCGGCCGGCCACGGTCGAGGTCGCCAAGCATATCGACCGCTGCCTGTCCTGCCTGTCCTGCATGACCACCTGCCCCTCGGGCGTGCATTACATGCACCTCGTCGACCATGCCCGCGACCATGTGGAGAAGACCTATAAGCGCCCGCTGACGGACCGGTTGATCCGGGCGGTGCTGGCGCGGGTGCTGCCCAGTCGCGGCCTGTTCCGCCTGGCCATTGGCGGGGCGATGCTGGCCAAGCCCTTCGCCGGGCTGTTCGACGCCATCCCCGCTTTGCGCCCGGTCGCCGCCATGCTGCGCCTCGCCCCGGCGCGGCCCGCCACACGCGCGGCCAGCGAGGGGGAACGGCGCTTCCCGGCCAAGGGCCCGCGCCGCGCCCGCGTGGCGCTGCTCGATGGCTGCGCCCAGCCGGTGCTGCGCCCGGAGATCGACGAAGCGGCGATCCGCCTGATGACCCGCATGGGCGTCGAGATCGTCCGCCCGGTCGGCGGCGGCTGCTGCGGCTCGCTGACCCACCACATGGGCAAGGAGGAGCCGGCGCTCGCCAATGCCCGCGCCAATGTCGACGCCTGGTGGCGCGAGATTGCCGGCGAGGGGCTCGATGCCATTATCGTCACCACCTCGGGCTGCGGCACCACGATCAAGGATTACGGCCACATGCTGCGCAACGAGCCGGCCTATGCCGAGCGCGCGGCCAAGGTGTCGGCGCTGGCCAAGGATGTGAGCGAATTTCTCGTGGAGCGCGAGCTCCCCGTTCCGGTGATCCCGGCCGGGCTGCGCGTCGCCTATCATTCCGCCTGCTCGCTCCAGCACGGCCAGAAGGTGCGCACGGCGCCCAAGGCGCTGCTGGCCAAGGCCGGCTTCACCGTGCTGGACCCGGCGGAAGGGCATCTGTGCTGCGGCTCGGCCGGCACCTACAACATTCTTCAGCCGGAAATCGCCGGGAAGCTGCGCGAGCGCAAGGTCGCCAATATCGAGCGTACCCAGCCGCAGATCATCGCCGCCGGCAATATTGGCTGCATGACGCAGATCGGCGGCGGCACCTCGATCCCGGTGGTGCATACGGTGGAACTGCTGGATTGGGCGACCGGCGGGCCCTCGCCCTTCCCGGTGCCGCTCGTCCCGGCTGTCGCGGCGGAGTGAGCGGATGATCGCGGTGATTTTCGAGGTCTGGCCGGCCGAGGGTGAGCGGGCGCATTATCTGGAACTGGCCGCCGCGCTGCGCGCGGACCTCATTGGCCGCGACGGCTTCATCTCGGTGGAACGCTTCGAGAGCCTAACCGAGCCCGGCAAGCTGCTCTCGCTCTCCTTCTGGCGCGATGAGGAGGCGGTGCGCGCCTGGCGCTGCCTGCCGTCGCACCGCAGCGCGCAGGCCGAGGGACGCGGCGGCGTCTTCGCCAATTACCGCCTGCGCGTCGCCGGCGTGCTGCGCGACTATGGCATGGACGCGCGGGATCAGGCGCCCGACGACAGCCGCGCCGTGCATCCGCCCGCGCCCTGAGCGCCCGCGCCGGACACGGCGACAAGCCGGCCGGGGATGGGTATAGGAAAGCGATCCGCCTCCCCTGCCTGCCGGACCCCGCCATGGCCTCCATTTCCCGCCGTCCCCGCCTGCTCATCCTGTCGCTCGGCGGCACCATCACCATGACCGCCACGGCGGGCGGCGGCATTGCTCCGACACTCGGCGCGGCCGAGCTGGTGTCCGCCGTGCCGGGGCTCGCGGAGGTGGCGGAGATCGAGGCGCGCTCGCCTTTCAAGGTCGGCAGTTCCTCGCTGACGGTGGAGAACATCCTTTCCGTCGCCGCCACCATTGAAGCGGGCTTCGATGGCGACATTGACGGCGCGGTGGTCATTCAGGGCACGGACACGATCGAGGAGACGGCCTTCATCCTCGACCTGCTGCTGCGCGAGCCGAAACCCGTGGTGGTGGTCGGCGCCATGCGCGGGCCCCAACAGCCGGGTGCCGATGGCCCCGCCAATCTGCTGTCCGCCGCCCTCGTTGCCGCGAGCCCGGCGGCGCGCGGGCTCGGCACGCTGGTGGTGCTGAATGACGAGATCCACGCCGCCCGCTTCATTCGCAAGGGCCATACCAGCCTCACCTCGGCCTTCGTCTCGGACAATGCCGGGCCGCTCGGGCTGGTGGCGGAGGGGCGCGTGCGGATCCTCACCCGCGTCGCGCCGCTGGATCTGCCGCCGCTCGCCATTGCGGGTGGGGACGTGCCGGCGGTGGCGCTGCTGAAGATCGGCATGGGCGATGATGGCCGGCTGATCGCCGCGACGCCCGGCCTCGGCTATGCCGGCCTCGTCATCGAGGGCGCCGGGGCCGGCCATGTGCCGGCGCCGGTGACGCAGATCGTCGGCGAGGTCGCCGCGCGCCTCCCCGTTCTGCTGGCGAGCCGGACGCTGTCCGGCCCCTCCTTCGAGCGGACCTATGCCTATCCCGGCTCGGAGATCGACCTTTTGGAGCGCGGCGCGCTGCCGGGTGGCTTCCTGCCCGGCCCCAAGGCGCGGTTGCTGCTAATGCTGGCCCTGCGCGCCGGCTGGGACCGTCAGGCGATCCGCGCCGGGCTCGCCGCCTTCGGCTAGAGCTTTTTCGGTGAACTCCACCTCACCGAAAAGGCTCCAGACTCAGGACGAGCCGATGAGAATGCCGGTGACCAGCACCAATATGCCGCCGAGCACCACCTGCACGATGGCCGAGGTGAACGGCGTGTCCATGTAGCGCGTGCGCACCCAGGCGATGGCGAACAGCTCGACGGCGACGACCACGCCGGCAACCGCGGTGGCGGTCCAGAAATCGGTGATGAGATAAGGCAGGGTGTGGCCGAGCCCGCCCAGCACCGTCATCACGCCGCAGGCGATGCCGCGCGGCCAGGGGCTGCCGCGCCCGGTGATCTCGCCATCATCAGACAAGGCCTCGGTCAGGCCCATGGAGATGCCGGCGCCGATGGAGGCGGCGAGGCCAACCAGGAAGGCCGCCCAGCTGTCCTGCGTGGCGAAGGCGGCGGCGAAAATCGGCGCCAGCGTCGAAATCGAGCCGTCGATCAGGCCGGCAAGGCCCGGCTGGACGATCTGCAGCACGAAAATGCGGTGGGCGGCGGCATCCTCGCTGTCCTTGGCGCTACCGGTCTCGATCTCCCCGCCCAGTTCCTGCGCCAGCGTCTCATGCGCCCCCTCGGCCTCGGCGAGGTCGGCGAGCAGCCGGCGCGTATCGGCATCGCGGGCGCGCTCGGCGGCCTTGATGTAGAATTGCTTGGCCTCGTACTCCATCATTTCGGCCTGCCCGCGCACCGCGTCGATGCGCAGCGTGTCGAGCAGCCAGATCGGGTTGCGCTTGAGGAAGCCCTTCACATCCTGCCGGGTGATATAGGGCAGCTCGCCGCCGAAGCGGCGCTTGAAGAGTTCATGCAGGGAGTGGCGGTGACCGCGCTCCTCCTCCGCCATCCGCTCGAACATGGCGGCGGTGGCCGGGTAGTCGCCGCGCAGGCGATTGGCGAATTGGAGGTAGATGCGGGCATCCTCCTCCTCATTGGAAATCGCCAAGGCGAGAATCTCCGCCTCGGTCAGCTCGTTGAACCGCTTCATGGGCACGCCTCTATTATTTAGAATCACTCTAAACAATAGAGGCTGTTCTGCCTATACGGGTTATTGCGGGCGCGCATGCGCCGCGAGGCGGCGCCCCGGCACGTGGGACCAGCAAGCACGACCGGCCAGCAAGTCTCGTGCAAGCCTTTTGCCCTCTCTTGCATCAACATCAATGTGCAGGAGTCTCCCAATGATGGGAATGCGCCTCGGGATCGCGTGGAAGCTGGGCATCGTGTCCGGCCTGCTCATCCTTCTATCGGCCAGCGTGATCCTCAGCCGCAACATCGCGATGAGCCGGATCGAGGCGGCGGACGAGGCCGCCTTCCGCCAGAGCGAGATTCTGACGGAAACCAAGGAGGTGTCCGTCGCCCTCGCCGATATCCGCCTCAACGTGACGGAGTTGCGCCTCTCCTTCTCCAATCCCGAGAATGACGCGCTGCTGCGCCAGGTGAAGAAGGATCTGGCGGGAGCCCAGATGCGGCTCGACCGGCTGATGGAGCTGGAAACCCACGAGGACGACCTCGCGGTCTTCAAGCAGCTCAAGGCCAAGCTGCGCGAGATCGGCACGGCGACCGTCGATATCCGGGAATCCCAGGCGATCCAGCTCAACGCGGTGGACAGCCGCGCGGCCCTCGCCATGCGCGCGCGCACCGGCTTCTCCACGCTTTACGGCCAGTTGCTGGAAGCCGAGCAGCCGGACATGGCGAGCAACGTCCAGCCGCTCGATCCGCTGGTCGATGCCATCAACCTCGCCGCCGCGCTGTTCATCCTCGAAGGGGACGCCAAGCAGCTTCCGCTCATCGACTCCATGCGCGGGCGCGTCGTCCAGGTGCTGACCGACGTGAAGGAGCAGTTCGGCAGCAACCTGATGATCGCCCAGACGCTGGAGACCATCGACAAGGATTTCAAGGACTACATCGACACGGTCAAAGAGGGCATTACCGAGCTTCAGAACCGCACCGCCTTCGTCGCCGAGCGCAGCGATCCGGCGATCAACGAGGCCGCGCGCGAACTCGCCGAAGTCACGAAAGCCAGCGCGGAGCAGGCGATCGAGGCGCAGCACGCCTCCGATGCGGCGCTGGTCGAGGGCATGACGCAGATCCTGATCTTCTCGATCGTCGCCATCCTCGCGGCCATCGCCGCGGCGATCTATTCCTTCTTCGGCATTGCCCGGCCGGTGCGCCATGTCAGCGAGGCGATGGAACGCGTGTCCGGGGGCGACCTCGCCACCGATATCCCCTATGCCGCGCGCAAGGACGAGATCGGTGACCAGGCGCGGGCGCTCACCTATTTCCGCGACAGCCTTGTCGAGGCCGAGCGCGAGCGGGCGGAGAGCCAGGCGGCCGAACAGCTTGCCGCCACGCGGCGGCGCGAGGAGATGCACCAGCTCGCCAACCAGTTCGAAGCCGCGGTCGGCGCGGTGGTCGACACCGTGGCCAAGGCGGCCAGCGAGTTGCAGACCGCCTCCGAGAGCCTCAACGCCACGGCGGATGAAACCACGGCGCAGGCCGCCTCGGTCAGCGCGGCGGCGCAGCTCGCCACCTCCAACGTGCAGGCGGTCGCCGCTGCCATCGAGGAGCTCTCCGCCTCGGCCCATGAGATCGGCGAGCGGTTGCAGCACTCGTCCAGCATGACCGAGCGGGCCGTGACCGAGGTGGACAACACCAGCGGCCAGATGACCCTGCTGCGTTCCTCGGCCGAGCAGATCGGCACCATCATCAGCCTGATCGACTCGATCGCCGGCCAGACCAACCTGCTCGCGCTCAACGCCACGATCGAATCCGCCCGCGCCGGCGAGGCGGGCCGCGGCTTCGCCGTGGTGGCGCACGAGGTCAAGGCACTGGCGGGCCAG
Source organism: Ancylobacter radicis (assembly GCF_018449475.1). GTDB lineage: Bacteria > Pseudomonadota > Alphaproteobacteria > Rhizobiales > Xanthobacteraceae > Ancylobacter > Ancylobacter radicis. The sequence continues at coordinate 775,698 of NZ_JAHCQH010000015.1, forward strand.
ACCGCGACCGCCACGGCCGGGATTTCCGAGCGGATTTCCGGCATTCAGGACTCCACCGGCGACGTGCTCGGCTCGATCACCGGCTTCAGCCGGACCATTGGCGAGTTGCGCGCGGCGGCAGCAGCGATCGCGGCGGCGATGGCCGAGCAGCACGCCACCACCTCGGAAGTCGCGCGCAGCATCCAGCAGGCCGCAACCGGCACCCGCGAAGTGACCAGCAGCATGGGTGCGGTCGAGCGCGCGGCCCAGGCTTCCTCGGTCGCCGCCCATCAGGTGCTCGCCTTCGCCCGCGACCTGTCCCAGCAGGCGGTGGCGCTGCGCTCCGAGGTGCACAGCTTCGTGGAGACGGTCCGCGCCGCCTGACGGCCGGCAGATGACCCCACGACAGCAAAAAGGGCGGCCTCGCGGCCGCCCTTTTCGATTCAACAGGTGTGGCAGGGGAGCGCCGGGGGCGCTCCCGCCAGCGGGCCAATCACTCGGCCGCGCCAGCCTCGCCCTCGTCACCCTTGCCCTTCGCCTCGAGATCCTCGCCCGTCTCCTGGTCGACGACCTTCATGGACAGGCGGGTCTTGCCGCGCTCGTCGAAGCCGAGCAGCTTGACCTTCACCTTGTCGCCTTCCTTGACGACGTCGGAGGGCTTGGCCACACGCTCCTTGGCGAGCTGCGAGACGTGCACGAGGCCGTCCTTGGCGCCGAAGAAGTTCACGAAGGCGCCGAAATCGACGACCTTCACCACGGTGCCCTCATAGATCTGGCCGATCTCGGGCTCCGAGGCGATGGATTTGATCCAGTTGAGCGCCGCCTTGATCGACTCGCCCGAGGCCGACGCCACCTTCACGGTGCCGTCGTCCTCGATGTTGATCTTGGCGCCGGTCTTCTCGACGATCTCGCGGATCACCTTGCCGCCCGAACCGATCACTTCACGGATCTTGTCGACCGGGATCTGGATCACCTCGATGCGCGGGGCGTGCTCGCCGAGTTCGGCGCGGGCGCCGGTCAGCGCCTTGCTCATCTCGCCGAGGATATGCGCGCGGCCATCCTTCGCCTGGCCGAGGGCGACCTTCATGATCTCCTCGGTGATGCCGGCGATCTTGATGTCCATCTGCAGGGCGGTGACGCCCTTGTCGGTGCCGGCCACCTTGAAGTCCATGTCGCCGAGGTGATCCTCGTCGCCGAGGATGTCGGAGAGCACGGCAAAGCGGTCGCCTTCAAGGATGAGGCCCATGGCGATACCCGCCACCGGGCGGCGCAGCGGCACGCCGGCATCCATCAGCGCCAGCGAGGTGCCGCAGACGGTCGCCATGGAGGAGGAGCCGTTCGACTCCAGGATCTCGGACACCGCGCGCAGCGTGTAGGGGAACTCGTGCGCGGGCGGCAGGATCGGGCGGATGGCGCGCCAGGCGAGCTTGCCATGGCCGATTTCGCGGCGGCCGGGCGAACCCATGCGGCCGGTCTCGCCGACCGAGAAGGGGGGGAAGTTGTAGTGCAGCAGGAAGCGTTCCTTGTAGGTGCCTTCCAGGCTGTCGATGAACTGCTCGTCCTCGCCGGTGCCGAGCGTGGCGACGACCAGGGCCTGCGTCTCGCCGCGGGTGAACAGCGAGGAGCCGTGGGCGCGCGGCAGCACGCCGACTTCGGAGACGATCGGGCGCACGGTCTTGGTGTCGCGGCCGTCGATACGCACGCCATCATCGAGGATGGTCCAGCGCACGATCTTGGCTTCGAGCTCCTTGAGCACTTCGCCAAGGGTCTGGGCGTCCGGCACGTCCTTGCCCTCGGCGGCGAGAGCGGCGTAATGCGCCTTCGCCTTGGACTTGGCGGCACCGACCGCCTCGTAGCGGTCCTGCTTGCGGGCGATCTTGTAGGCGGCGCGCAGATCGGCCTCGATCAGCCCGCGCAGCTCGGTCTCGAGCGCGGAGTGATCCGGCGCGGCGAAGTCGCGCGGCTCCTTGGCGGCCTTCTCGGCGAGACGGATGATCGCCTCGATGACCGGCTGGAAGTGGCGGTGGCCGAACATGACCGCGCCGAGCATCACTTCCTCGGACAGTTCCTTGGCCTCGGACTCGACCATCAGCACGGCGTCGGTGGTGCCGGCGACCACGAGGTCGAGCGCCGATTCCTTGACCTCGTCGCTGGTCGGGTTCAGCACATATTCATTGTCGATGAAGCCGACGCGGGCGCCGCCGATCGGGCCCATGAAGGGCACGCCGGACAGGGTCAGCGCGGCGGAGGCGGCGACCAGCGCGACGATGTCCGGGTCGTTCTCAAGATCGTGCGAGAGCACGGTGACAACGACCTGCGTGTCGTTCTTGTAGCCTTCCGCGAAAAGCGGACGGATCGGGCGGTCGATGAGGCGGGAGACGAGGGTCTCCTTCTCGCTCGGACGGCCCTCGCGCTTGAAGAAGCCGCCGGGAATGCGACCGGCCGCGTAGGCCTTTTCCTGGTAGTTCACGGTCAGCGGGAAGAAGTCCTGGCCGGGCTTCGGCGCCTTGGCCGAAACGGCGGTGGCGAGCACGGTGGTGTCGCCATAGGTCGCGAGCACGGCGCCGTCGGCCTGACGCGCCATGCGGCCGGTCTCGAGGACGAGCGTGCGCCCGCCCCAGTCGAGTTCCTCGCGGTGGATATCGAACATGTCTGTCTCTGGCTTTCCGAAACGGGGCCAGGGCAAGACGGCGAGAGGCTCGGCGGATGCCCGCTCCTCACGGAGCGGCTGCGGGTCCGAGCCCCCGGCGATCCTGCCATGGCGCGCCGCTTCTCGTCGGTCGCGGCGAGCCCCATGCCCGCCGCCTTTACGGTCGTCAGCGCCGCGGACCATCCGCTGGCGCCGTCTTTAAAGGCCGCGAGGCCCGCGCCGTTACAGCGCGAGCCTCGGGTCGTGCATCAGCGGCGAATGCCCAGCCGCTCGATCAGGGACTTGTAGCGGCCTTCCTCGGTCTTCTTGAGATAGTCGAGGAGGCCACGGCGCTGGGACACCAGCTTCAGAAGGCCGCGCCGGGAGTGGTTGTCCTTGGCGTGGATCTTGAAGTGGCCGGTGAGGTTGGCGATGCGCTCGGTGAGGATCGCGACCTGCACTTCAGCCGAACCCGTGTCGCCCGGCTTGGTGGCGTAGTCAGTGATGAGCTGCTGCTTGCGCTCGGCAGTAATCGACATCGGAGAGTCCTTTCAGTGTCTAGATGAAAGGGCGGGGCGCGGCACGAACCCTCTCAAGGGTCCTGTCCGACGGTCGCCTCGCCGGATCCGCCGTTCGGCCGGGCCGGGATGTCGTCCAGCGCGGTCAAAGCAGACGGGTCGCGCGGACTCGTGTCCGCAACGCGCGCGCACCATACACGAAAACGCGGCCTTGGCTAGCCGAGCCCTCCGGCACCGGGGTGCGGCGCCGGAGGGCCTGCGTGCCCTACTTGCCGGCGTGGAAGATGCGCTTGGGGTAGATCTCGCCGGCCTCGGCCTCGCCGAGCGCGATGAGGCGCCCGCCGGCGGTGATCGCCACCGGCCCTTCGAGAATCGGCGCATCGCGCCCACGCAGGATGATCGGCTGACCATGCGCGAGGCGCGTCGCATCGGCGGGCGAGACGCGCAGGCAGGGCAGCGTGTCGAGGCCGATGGAGACCGGGCGCAGCACATGCATCGGCGCGGCGTCGTCGCGCTCCTCGGACCAGGCGCGCAGCGTGGCGAGCGGCACCAGTTCCTCTTCCGGGAAGGTGCCGACCCGCGTGCGGCGCAGCGCCGAGATATGACCGTGCGTGCCGAGGCGGCGGCCCATGTCGCGGGCCAGCGAGCGCACATAGGTGCCCTTGCCGCATTCGGTCTCGAACACCGCATGGTCGGCATCGGGCATCTCGACGAGATCGAGCGAGTGGATCACCACGGTGCGCGCGGCAAGTTCCACCTGCACGCCGTCGCGGGCAAGGTCATAGGCCCGCTCGCCATTGATCTTGAGCGCGGAATAGGCCGGCGGGACCTGCTCGATCTCGCCGCGGAACGCGTCGAGAATGGCGAGGATGGCCTCGCGCGCGGGACGCACCTCGGACTGGGCGACGGCCTTGCCCTCGCTGTCGTCGGTGTCGGTCTCGACCCCCCAGCGCACGGTGAAGCGGTAGACCTTGCGCCCTTCCATGACGAAGGGAACGGTCTTGGTCGCCTCGCCCAGCGCGATCGGCAGGCAGCCGGAGGCGAGCGGATCGAGCGTGCCGGCGTGACCGGCCTTCTTGGCCGAGAACAGCCATTTCACCGCCCCGACCGCCTGGGTCGAGGTCATGCCGACCGGCTTGTCGAGCAGCACCCAGCCGTCAATGTCGCGCTTGGGCCGGCGCTTGCGGGGCGGCAGCTCGGCGGGAGCCGTCTCGTCCGCGAGAGCCGGGCGGGCGGCGTCCGCCGGATGCGTCTCGGGGCCCGTATCCGCGCCCGTTTCGGGGAGCAGCGTCGTGGTATCGAGCGGGGCGGTCATTCATCGGCCTCGTGGCTGTCGGTCTTGTCGTTCGTCTCGTGCCCGGCCTCGTCGAGGTCGCGCTGCACCTGCGGCAGGCGCAGCAAAGCGTCGATGCGCGCGCCTTCCTCGAAGGAGGTGTCGATGCGGAAGCGCAGCTCGGGGACGAATTTCAGTTCGATGCGGCGGCCAATCTCGCCGCGCAGCGGCTTGGCATTGGTCGCCAGCGCATCGATCGCCGCCTTCGCGTCCTTGCCGCCGAGCGGCATGACGTAGCAGGTGGCGATCTTCAGATCCGGGCTCATCCGCACCTCGGGCACGGTGATGAGCACCTTGGTGAGCGCCGGATCGGGCAGGTCGCCCCGCGCGAGGATATCGGAGAGGGCGTGACGCACCAGTTCGCCCACGCGCAACTGGCGCTGGCTCGGGCCGGAGCCCGAGCTCGCTCTGTTCTTCATGATTCACAAACCTTCAGGGCCCCCGTCCGGTTGTCGCGGATCGGCGGAGCCAGCTTCGACCGGAACGCGCGGGTTTGGACCGCACATTCCCGTGGATGTTCGCGCCCCCCGCGGGAGGCGCGGAGGCTCCCCGCGTGCGGGGAGCCGTGACGTCAGAGCGTGCGCTGCACGACCTCGACGCGGTAGCACTCGATCACATCGCCCGCGCGCATGTCCTGGTAGTTCTCGAAGGACATGCCGCACTCCTGGCCGGACTGCACCACATTCACCGCATCCTTGAAGCGGTTCAGCGTGGCGAGCTTGCCTTCGTGGATCACGACATTGTCGCGGATCAGGCGGACATGCTGGCCGCGCTCGACGATACCGTCGGTGACCAGGCAGCCGGCGACCTTGCCGATCTTGGAGACACCGAAGATCTCCTTGATCAGCGCGTTGCCGAGCATGGTCTCGCGGTTGATCGGGGCGAGCAGGCCACCCATCGCCGCCTTCACGTCATCCACCAGGTCGTAGATGATGTTGTAGTAGCGGATTTCGATGCCGGCACGATCGGCCGCGTCGCGGGCTTCCTTGTTGGCGCGCACATTGAACGCGATGATCGCCGCGCCGGCCGTCTCGGCCAGCGTCACGTCGCTCTCGTTCACGCCACCGGCGCCGGAGTGGATGATGCGGGCCTGCACCTCGTCGGTGCCGAGCTTCTCCAGCGAGGAGATGATCGCCTCGACCGAGCCGGACACGTCGCCCTTGATGATGAGCGGGAATTCCTTCCGGCCGGTCGTCTTGGCCTGGCTCATCATCTGCTCCAGCGAGCCGCGGACGGTGGCGGAACGGGCCGCCGCCTTCTCGCGCTTCTGGCGCTGGCGATAGTCGGTGATCTCGCGGGCACGGGCTTCGTTTTCGACCACGGCGATGCGGTCGCCCGCCTCCGGCGTGCCGTTGAAGCCGAGCACCTCGACCGGGAAGGACGGACCCGCCCCGGTGACATTGACGCCCTTGTCGTCGATCAGGGCGCGCACGCGGCCCATCTCGGCGCCGGCCACGACGATGTCGCCGACATGCAGCGTGCCGCGCTGGACGAGCACGGTGGCCACCGGGCCACGACCACGATCGAGCTTGGCCTCGATGACGGTACCTTCCGCGTCGCGGTTGGGGTTCGCCTTGAGGTCGAGCACTTCCGCCTGAAGCGTGATCAGCTCCAGCAGCTTGTCGAGATTGGTCTGGGCCTTGGCCGACACCTCGACTTCGAGCGTATCGCCGCCGAGGCTTTCGACCTGGACTTCGTATTGCAGCAGCTCGGTGCGCACGCGCTCGGGCTTGGCATCCGGCTTGTCGATCTTGTTGATCGCGACGATCAGCGGGACCTTGGCGGCGCGGGCGTGGCTGATGGCCTCGACCGTCTGCGGCATCACGCCGTCATCGGCCGCCACCACCAGCACCACGATGTCCGTCACCTTGGCGCCGCGGGCACGCATCGCCGTGAAGGCGGCGTGGCCGGGCGTGTCGATGAAGGTGACCTTGCCGCCGAGCGGTGAGGTCACCTGATAGGCACCGATATGCTGGGTGATGCCACCGGCCTCGCCGGAGACGACATTGGCCTTGCGGATCGCGTCGAGCAGCGAGGTCTTGCCGTGGTCGACATGGCCCATGATGGTCACGACCGGGGGGCGCGTCTCGAGATGCTCGGCCGTGTCCTCGGTGTCGAACAGGCCTTCCTCGACGTCGGATTCGGCGACGCGGCGGACCGTGTGGCCGAGTTCCTCGGCGATCAGCTGGGCGGTGTCGGCGTCGATCACGTCGGTGATCTTGACCATCTGGCCCTGCTTCATCAGCAGGCGGATCACGTCGACCGCGCGTTCGGCCATGCGGTTGGCGAGCTCCTGGATGGAGATCGTCTCCGGCACGGTCACTTCGCGGGCGATCTTTTCCTTCGCCTCGACATGGCGATGGCCGCTCATGCGCTGGGTGCGGCGGCGGAACGAGGCGACCGAACGCTGGCGCTCGTCCTCGGCCGACTGGGCGGTGACCACGGTCAGGCGGCCACGGCTCTTTTCAGGGCCGGCCGGACGGGTCGGCTTGGGCGGGGTGACCGGACGCGCGGGCGCGCCACCGGGACCACGGCGAACCGGACGACGCTCTTCTTCCTCGGCATCCATCGGGCCGCGCGGCGTCGCGACGCGGGGAGCGCCGGGAGCGGCCGCCGTGGACGGCGCGGAGGGTTGGGCGGCGCGCGGCGCGGCCGGGGCGGAAGCGGCGGCCGGGGCCGGCTGGCTTTCGCCGAAACGCTTGCGCGCCTCTTCCTCGGACTTGCGCTTGGCCTCGTCATCGGCGGCGCGGCGCGCTTCTTCCTCGCGCTTGCGCGCTTCGGCGGCGTCACGCTCGATCTTCTCACGCGCCTCGCGCTCGGCGCGGCGGACGGCTTCTTCCTCGGCGCGCTTGCGCTCCTCGACCTCGCGGACGCGGGCGTCCTGCAAGGCGGCGGTGCGGGCGCGGGCCTCTTCCTCGGTCAGCGAGCGCAGCACCACGCCGCCCGGACGCGGACCCTGCGGCGCCGGACGCGGCGCCGAGAGGTTGGCGTTCGGCTGCGGCTGGGTGCGCAGCGGACGGCTCGGCTGAGCCGCGGCGGCAGCGGCAGCCGGAGCCGGAGCGGGACGGGACGGCTGGGCCGACGCCGGGGTCGGAGAAGGAGCGGCCGCAGCCGGCGCCTCGGGCTTGTCGCCCGGGCCGAGCACACGGCGCTTCACCTTCTCGACCACGACGGACTTGGACCGTCCATGGCTGAAGCTCTGGCGGACGACGCCCTGCTCGACAGGTCGCTTGAGCGTGAGGGTCTTCCCCCCCTGGCCAGCACCCTGGCCAACGCCCACCGTCTTCTCGCCCGGGTTCTTCGTATCGGTCATTCGGTATCCGTTCCTGTGCACTCCCGCCCCGTGCGTGAATGCGTCACTTATCGTCTGTCAGCCGGCTTATTCGGCGCGCCAGCCTTCGAGCCTTGTTACACGCGCGAGGAAGCCCGCGCTGGTCGGATGCGCAAGAAGCGCAGCATGTACCACATTTGCCCGCCCTAGCGCCAAGTCCAATTGTGCGCCCGGAAAAGCAACGACGCGGACGATCTCACGCCCCGCCGCTTCGCCGACCCGGCGGGCCAGCGCATCGAGTTTCGCCATGCCATCGGCCGCCGCGTCCGCCGCGTGCATCAGCCCCGCGACGGGCACCCGCCTCATGCCGGGACGGGGCGCGGCGGATTGCAGCGCCTCGACGACCTTGGAATTGCCCGTCACCACCTGCCCGGCCTTATTGGCGAGGGCGAGGGCGGCGAGCGCATCCTTTTCGAGCAGCGCCTCCACGAGTTCGCAGAGACCCTCCTCGGCACGGCCCTGGCCGCGAAAGGCGCGGCTGAAAGCCTTCTTCTTCAACGCCTGCCGGAGCGCGCCCCGGTTGGCGGCGACCCAGGCGCCCCGGCCGGGAAGCCGGGCGGCGAGGTCGGGCACCACCGCGCCGTCGGGTCCGACGACGAAGCGGAGCATCTGCGCCACCGGCAGCACAGCGCGGGTGGCGAGGCATTGCCGTGTGGTCTCGCGGCGGACGGCCGCGGGACCGGCGTCGGTATCATCCGGCGCCCCCTCCGGGGCATCGGCCTCGGCATCAGGATCGGTCCCCGCAGCCCTTGCGGGATCCGGCCCCACGGGTCCGGCCTCGTCGTCCACCGTCGGCATTTCCGCCTCCGCGCCCGCCTGCGCCGTGCCCAAAACTCGCCTCAAGCCTGTCTCAGGCCTCGGGCTCGCCTTCGGTCGCGTCCTCCTCACCCGCCGTGGCGAGTTCGGTTTCCTCGATCCAGCCGGCCTTGACGCGGGCCTGCATGATCATCGCCTCGGCCTCCTCGCGGGAGACCTCGAAGCCTTCCAGCGCGCCCGGCGTGCGCACGGTCTCACCGTCGCGCCGCTCGGTCCAGCCGACCAGATCGTCGGTGGCGCAGCCGGCCAGATCCTCGACCGTCTTGATGTCGTTCTCGCCGAACGCCACCAGCATGGCCGAGGTCACGCCCGGAACCGTGCGCAGCTCGTCCGCCACACCCAGTTCGCGGCGGCGGGCGTCGAAATCGGCTTCCACCTGCGCCAGATAGTTCTGCGCGCGGCTCTGCAGTTCCTGCGCCGTATCCTCGTCGAAGCCTTCGATGCCGGCGAGCTCGTTCAGCGGCACATAGGCCAGTTCTTCCAGCGTCGCGAAGCCCTCGGAAGCCAGAAGCTGGCCCATCATCTCGTCGAGATCGAGCGCCTCGGCGAAGATCTTGGAGCGTTCGGCGAATTCCTTCTGCCGGCGCTCGCTCTCTTCCGCCTCGGTCATGATGTCGATGTCCCAGCCGGTGAGCTGGGAGGCCAGGCGCACATTCTGGCCGCGGCGGCCGATCGCCAGGCTTAGCTGGGCATCCGGGACCACGACTTCAATACGCTCGCTGTCCTCGTCGAGCACCACCTTGACCACTTCGGCCGGGGCCAGCGCGTTGACGATGAAGGTCGCCACGTCCTGCGACCACGGGATGATGTCGATCTTCTCGCCCTGCAGCTCGTTCACCACGGCCTGCACGCGCGAGCCGCGCATGCCGACGCAGGCGCCGACCGGATCGACCGAGGAATCGCGCGAGGTGACGGCGATCTTGGCGCGCGAGCCGGGATCGCGGGCCACCGCCCGGATCTCGACGATGCCGTCATAGATCTCCGGCACTTCCTGCGCGAACAGCTTGGCCATGAACTGGGGATGGGTGCGCGAGAGGAAGATCTGCGGCCCGCGCGGCTCGCGGCGTACGTCATAGACATAGGCGCGGATGCGGTCGCCGACCTTGAACACTTCGCGCGGCAGCAGCTCGTCGCGGCGCAGCGAGGCTTCGCCCCGACCGAGATCGACGACCACATTGCCGTATTCGACGCGCTTGACCGCGCCATTGGTGATCTCGCCGATACGGTCCTTGTACTCGTCATACTGACGGTCGCGCTCGGCCTCGCGCACCTTCTGCACGATGACCTGCTTGGCCGACTGCGCGGCGATGCGGCCGAAATCGAAGGGCGGCAGCGTGTCGGCGATCGAATCACCCACCTGCGCGGCCGGGTTCAGCCGGTTGGCGCTGACCAGATCGATCTCGATCGCCGGATTGTCGACCTGGTCGACCACCAGCAGATGGCGGGCCAGACGCAGCTCGCCGGTACGCGGGTTGATTTCGGCATGAATGTCCGTCTCGGCGCCGTAGCGCGAGCGGGCCGCCTTGGCGATCGCATCTTCCATGGCGGCGATGACGATGCCCCGGTCGATGGATTTCTCACGCGCGACCGCATCGGCGATCTGCAGGAGTTCGAGCCGGTTTGCGCTGACCACGGCCATCAGGGGATCTCCTTCGCAATAGATTTGCGTTTGGCGTTGGACTTCTTGCCGGGCTTGGCCGAGCCCTTCGGCTTGAAGGCGGGTTTCGCCTTCTGCTTGCCGCGCACGGGCATCTTCTTCGGCGGCACCAGACGGGGCGCGGGGCCACCGGCCTCGCTGTCGCCTTCGGTCTCGATGCCGTCCTCGGAATCGTCCGCGTCGGACGTGTCGCCGAGATCGGCGGTGTCGATCTCGTCCTCGTCGATGCCCGCGCCCTCGCGCAGCGCCTTGTCGCGCCGCAGGGCCTCGCGGATCAGCGTCTCGGTCATGACGAGGCGGGCCTCGCCGATATCGGCGATGGGCAGGGCGACGAGGTCGGGCGTGCCGGCGGGAACGTCGGGCAGGCGCACCAGCGCCTCGCCCTCGCGCGCCCCGGTGAGCAGGCCGCGGAACCGCTTGCGGCCTTCCAGCGGCACGGCCATGTCGACCTTGACCTCATGGCCGGACCAGCGTTCGAAATCGCTGAAGCGCACCAGCGGCCGGTCGATGCCCGGCGACGACATTTCCAGATTATAGGCGCCGGAGATCGGGTCCTCGACATCCAGCACCGGGGAGATGGCGCGGCTGGCCGCCTCGCATTCCTCGATGCCGAAGCTACCATCGGGCCGCTCCGCCATGATCTGCAGCGTCACGCCCTCGCGGCCGGACAGCCTGACCCGGACCAGCCGGAAGCCGAGACCCTGAAGCACCGGCCCGACAATGCCAGCCACACGCGCGGCGGGGCCGGTCTCGATCACGAGACGCGGCTCGTCGAGGCGGCCTTCCGGCGCCCCGGCCACTGATTCCGTCGCCTGCCCGGCGATGATGTCCTGTTCGCTCATCCGTCCTGTCCGAACCCATCAGGTCCGCAATGCAAAAAGAGCGGGTTCCGGCGGCGGAACCCACTCTCAACCGACCAGAAGTCGTTGTGAGATATGTGGAGTGAGGTGCTTATACATCCAAACGCCCCACCCATGCAAGCGCAGGGCACCGCCCGTCAACCCGGCGCACTGCCGGCGCCTTGCCGGCGCTCGCGTGCCATCGCATAAGCGCAGCCATGCCCGATGCCCCTGAAACGCCCGATATCCATCCCGTGCCCGCGCTCACCGAGCGCGCTCCGGCGAAGGTGAACCTGTCGCTGCGGGTGCTCGGCCGCCGGCCCGACGGCTATCACGAACTGGCGAGCGTGGTCGCCTTTGCCGGCGCGGCGGACCGGCTGACCCTGCGTCCCGGCCCCGATCTGGCGCTCGCCCTGCGCGGACCGGGCGCGCCGGTGCTGGAGGCGGACGCCGACAATCTGGTGCTGCGCGCCGCGCGCGAACTCGCCGCCCGCGTGACCGGCCTGATGCTCGGCCGCTTCACCCTCGACAAAAGGCTGCCGGTCGCCGCCGGCCTTGGCGGCGGCTCGGCGGACGCGGCGGCGGCGCTGCGGCTGCTGGCCCGCGCCAACGGCCTCGCGCCGGAGGATGGCCGGCTGTTCGCGGCGGCGCTGGCCACCGGCTCGGATGTGCCCGCCTGTCTGCTCGGCCGTTCCTGCCTGATGGGCGGGCGGGGCGAGAGCCTGACGCCCCTCGCCCTGCCGCGTTTCGGCGCGGTGCTGGTCAATCCGCGCGTGCCGATCGCCACCGCCGCGGTGTTCCGCGCGCTGTCGCTCCCGCCCGGCCCCATCCGGGGGCCGGAATCCGTCCCGCCCGGCTTCGCGACGCGGCAGGCGGCGCTCGGCTGGCTGGCCGATGAGCCGAACGATCTGGAGGCCCCCGCGCGCGGGCTGGCACCGGTGCTGGCACAGGTCGAGGCGGCGCTTGCCGCCACCCCCGGCGCGCACCTCGTGCGCATGTCGGGCTCGGGGGCGACCATGTTCGCGCTCTATGATGATTGCCGCGCCGCCGCCCGCGCCGGGCGGATGGTCGCCGCCGCCCATCCCGGCTGGTGGGTCAAATCCACCGTGCTCGGCTGACAGGCGAACCCATGCGCTCCTCGGTGGTCTTCATCCTCGCCGCCCTCCTCGAAATCGCCGGCTGCTTCGCCTTCTGGGCGGTACTGCGGCAGGGGGCAGGCGTGCTCTGGCTGGCGCCGGGCGTGCTCAGCCTGATCGGCTTCGCGGCGCTGCTCACCCAGATCGAGACGAGCGCCGCCGGGCGCGCCTTCGCCGCCTATGGCGGGGTCTATGTCGCCGCGTCGCTGGTCTGGCTCTGGGCGGTGGAGGGGTTCCGGCCCGACCGCTGGGACCTACTGGGCGGGGCGGTGTGCCTGGTCGGCGCGGCGATCATCGTGTTCGGCCCGCGCGGCTGAGTGGCCCTTAGCGCGCTCAGCCCAGCACGGCTTCCAGCCGGCGCTTCACCTCGTCCTTGGCCGGCTCGGCGGCCTTGAAAATCGCCGCCACGCGGAAGAAGTCGAGCACCCGGAAATCATGCACATTGGGCCGGATGAGAATGTCCGGCGCGCCGGATTTCAGCTTCTCGCCGACGATCGAGCTGGCCATGATCTGCAAGGTGGCGAACATCGCCTCCAGTGCCTGCGGCACGCCGCGCGTATCGGCGCCATGGCCGCCGGTGATGTCGACGGCCAGCACGATGTCGGCCTTGGAGCGCAAGAGGTCGAAGGGCAGCGGATTGACCGCGCCGCCATCGACCAGCGTGTGGCCGCCGAGCTGCACCGGGCGCATCAGGCCGGGAATGGCCAGCGAGGCGGCAAGCGCCGGGCGCACCGGGCCGTGCTCGAACATTTTCTCGCAACGGCCCCAATAATCGGTCGCCACCACCTGGAACGGGATCGACAGTTCCTCGAAATTCTCCGGCACGACGTCCGGCAGAAAGGTGGCGACCACCTGCTCGGCATCGATCAGCACCGGGTTGCCCAGCCCGCCGAACAGATCGGCTATGCGCCCGACGCGGGCGGCGAACAGCGCGCGCATCACCTCGCCGCGGTTGCGCAGCGTGTGGGCGACCAGTTGGCGCAGTTCCCTGGCCGGCATGCCGGCCGCATAGATGCTGCCGAAAAAGGCGCCGATGGACGCCCCGGCGATGGCGGTGGGCTTGATGCCGAGCTCGTCCAGCGCCTCCAGCACGAGAATGTGCGCCAGGCCGCGCGCCCCGCCCGAGCCGAGGGCGACCGCGATGCGCGGCCCGGACGGCTCCGGCGCCACGCTCCCCTCGCCGGAGACGATGACGCCGTGATGGGCCGTCCCGACCGGTTGCGGTTCCGGGGACGGGCGCGGGCCGCGCCGGCCGCGCGAGGAGGTGGGATGATCGTCCATGGCTTCGCCTCATACCGCCTTCATGCGGCAAATCCAGGAAGGATGCTGCTTCGCCCCTATGTAGGTTCGCCACCCAGCGCGCGCCAGGCGATATCGCTACGGCAGAACCCGTCCGGCCAGTCGATCAGGGCGATGGCGTCATAGGCCCGCTCGCGCGCCTCGGCGACATTGGCGCCGATGGCGGTGACGTTCAGCACGCGCCCGCCATTGGCGACCAGCTCGGTCCCCGCCCGCTTCGTGCCGGCGTGGAACACCTTCACCCCCGGCACCTGTTCGGCGGCGCCGATGCCTGCGATGCGCGTGCCTTTCTGATAGGCGCCGGGATAGCCGCGCGCGGCCATCACCACGGTGATCGCCGCCTCGGGCTTGAAGGGGACCGGCTGATCCTCCAGCCGCCCCGTCGCGACGGCGTGGAGCAGGGGTAGGATGTCGCTGTCCATCCGCAGCATCAGCACCTGGCATTCCGGGTCGCCGAAGCGGACATTGTATTCGATCAGCTTGGGCCCCTCGCGGGTGATCATCAGCCCGGCGAACAGCACGCCGCGATAGGCGCTCGCCGCATCGGCCAGCGCGCGGGCGGTGGGCCGGATGATGTCGTGCAGGGTGCGCCGCTCGATATCGGCGGTGAACACGGGCGCCGGCGAATAGGCACCCATGCCGCCGGTATTGGGGCCGCGGTCGCCATCATAGGCGCGCTTGTGGTCCTGCGCCGAGCCGAAGGGCAGCACCGTCTCGCCGTCGACCAGGCAGAAGAAGGAAACCTCCTCGCCTTCGAGGAATTCCTCGATCAGGATCTCGGTGCCTTCCCCGCCCATGGCGAAGACCTCGTCGACGCCGTCCAGTGCCTCGTCGACGGTCATGGCGACGATGACGCCCTTGCCGGCCATCAGCCCGTCGGCCTTGAGCACGATGGGCGCGCCCTGCTGGCGGATGAACGCGCGCGCGGCCTCGACCTGCGTGAACCGGCCGAAGGCGGCGGTCGGGATGCCGTGCGCCTTGCACAATTCCTTGGTGAACAGCTTGGAGCCTTCGAGCTGGGCCGCCACGCGGCGCGGGCCGAACACCGGCAGGCCCTCACTGATCAGCCGGTCGGCGATGCCGTCAACCAGCGGCGCCTCGGGGCCGACGATCACGAAATCGATCTTCTGCGCCCCGCACAGGGTGACGATGGCGTCATGGTCGTCGAGCGGGACGTCGAAGCAGGTCGCGTGCTCGGCAATGCCCGGATTGCCCGGCACCGCGTAAAGCCGGCCGAGCAGCGGGCTCTGCGCCAGTTTCCAGGCGAGGGCGTGCTCACGCCCCCCCGAACCGAGCAGAAGAACATTCATGCGGCAAGCCTCCAGCGCCCCGACCTCGCGCTTCGCCTAAACGTTCGGGCGGGATGGGGCAAGGGTTGTTCAATGCATGGCCACCGGCGGGGTACCGACCTGTTCGTGCTTCGAGGCTGCCCTGGCGGGCAGCACCTCAGCATGACGGCCGTCGAGCCGTCCCCGTGTGCCGTCATCCTGAGGTGCTCGGGCGCAGCCCGAGCTCGAAGGATACCCGGCGCGGCCCTACTCGTAGGCCAGCGCCACCACCGGGTCCATGCCGGCGGCCTTGCGGGCCGGCAGGTAGCCGAAGATCAGCCCGGTGAGGAAGGCGCAGCCGAAGGCGAGCAGCGCCGGCAGCAGCGACAGCACGATGGTCACGCCGAGATATTCCAGCAGCAGCGCCACGCCGACGCCGAGGCCCACGCCCACCGCGCCGCCGACGCCGCACACCACCAGTGCCTCGGTGTTGAACTGCAGCATGATGTTGCTCATGCGCGCCCCGGTGGCCATGCGGATGCCGATCTCGCGGGTGCGCTCGGTCACGCTCACCAGCATGATGTTCATCACGCCGATGCCCGCCACCAGCAGCGAGATGGCGGCGACGCAGCCCAGCACCAGCGTCAGCGTGTTCTGCGTCTCCATCGCCGTTTCCAGGAACTGCGCGGTGTTGCGCACCTGGAAATCCTCCGACTGGTGGCGCTCGGTGATGATGCGGGTGATGTCCTGCTCGACGCGGGGAATGTCCCCGGCGTTCTCGACCTTCACCGTGATCGAATTGACGAAGCGCCGGCCGAAGACGCGCACGAAACCGGTGGAGACCGGGACCAGCGCCACGTCGTCCTGGTCCTGGCCGAAGGCGTTGGCGCCGCGCGGGGCGAGCACGCCGATCACCTCATAGGGCACGTTCTTCACCAGCACGTAGCGCCCGAGCGGGTCGTCCTCGCCGAACAGATTGTTCACCACCGTCTCGCCGAGCACGATCACCGGGGCGTAGGTGCGCACATCGGCGGGGGTGAACATCACACCGCGCGCCAGCGACCAGTCGCGGGCGGCGAGATAATCCGCGCTGGTGGCGGTTATGGAGGTGTAATAATCCGCCGAGCCGAAGCGCATCGTGTAGCGCCCGGTCCGCTCCGGCGCGACCGCGCTGATGCCCGGTATGACCTTCAGCGCATCGGAATCCTCCGGCAGCAGGGTCGCATTGTCGCCGCTGGAGCGGATGCCGGCGGCGCCGGGCCGCACGATCAGCAGGTTGGTGCCGATCTGCGAGATGCGCTCCATCACGCTCTGCTTGCCGCCATCGCCGACCGCCAGCATGGTGATGACCGAGGCGACGCCGATGACGATGCCGAGCAGGGTCAGCGCGGTGCGGAACACATTCGACCCCATCGAGGCGAAGGCCATGCGCACCGCCTCGGCGAGATCGGGAAGGAAGCGGGCAAAGCCCCCAGCCCCATTGCCCCGGCTCGCCGGCAGCGGCGCCCGGTCGGGTTCGGGCTCATGCCGTTCGTCCGAGACGATGCGCCCGTCCTGGAAGCGCACGACGCGCCGGGCGTGCGCGGCGACATCGGGATCATGGGTGATGAGGATGACCGTGTGGCCTTCCGCGTTCAGCTCGGTGAGCAGGGCCAGCACGTCCTCGCCGCTGCGCGAATCGAGCGCGCCGGTCGGCTCGTCGGCGAGGATCACCGGGGCCGCGTTCATCAACGCGCGGGCGATCGAGACGCGCTGCTGCTGGCCGCCGGAAAGCTGGTTCGGCCGATGGCCGGCGCGATCGCCAAGGCCGAGCCGGGCGAGCAGCTGGTGCGAGCGGGTCTCCCGCCGCTCCTGCGCCGTGCCGGCATAGATCGCCGGGATTTCCACATTCTCCGCCGCCGTCAGGGTGGGCAGCAGATTGTACCGCTGGAACACGAAGCCGAAGGTGGAGCAGCGCAGGGCGGCGAGCTGGTCCTTGTCGAGGCCGGCGACATCCACCCCGTCCACCCGGTAGCTGCCGGCGGAAGGCCGGTCGAGGCAGCCGACAATGTTCATCAGCGTCGACTTGCCCGAACCGGACTGGCCCATGATGGCGACGAACTCGCCGGGATGGATGGCCAGCGACACGCGGTCGAGCGCGCGCACCACGGTTTCCCCATTGGGGTAGATGCGGCTCACATCGGTGAGTTCGAGGATCGGGCGGGGAGGCGTGCCGGGGGAGGCGACGGGCGCGGGCAATGCGTCGAGACGGGACCCGAGATCGCGCGTGAGATCGTCCATGGCGCGCCCTCAGCCGAGGCGCGGCGGCATGGACGGGCGCGGCCCGCCCGCGCCGCCGGGCCGTCCGGTAGCCGCCGCGGTGCCGGTCACCACCGTCTCGCCGGGCGCGAGGCCCTCGATCACCTGCGTGAGCGAGCGGTTGGACAGGCCGGTCCTGATGGTCCGTTCCTGCGGGCCGGCGGGGGTCATCACCCGCACCGTGGCCGTGCCGTCGCGCCGGGTGCGCACCGCCGGGGTCGGCACCAGCGGCACGCCCTTGGCCTCGCCGAGGCGGAAGAACACCTGCGCGGTCATGTCGGTCATCAGCGTCAGGTCGGGGTTCGGCACGTCGATCAGCACATTGTAGAGCACGACATCGTTGACGATGGTCGGGGTCGGCTCGATCTGCCGCACCGCGCCTTCCCAGCGCCGGTCCGGCAGGCCGAGCGTGGAGAAATAGGCGGGGGTGCCGACCGTGATCCGGGGAATGTCGCCCTCGGCCACCTGCGCCGTCACCGTCATGGTCTGCAGGTCGGCGATGCGCAGCACGATGGGCGCGCTCTGGTTGGCATTCAGCGTCGAGCCTTCGCGGGCGGTGATGGACACCACCGTGCCGTCCATCGGGGCGTAGATCTTGGTGTAGCCGAGATTGGCGAGATCGCCTTCCAGCGTCGCCTGCGTCTGGGCGATCTGCGCTTTCAGCGCGTCGATCTTGGCGTAGGAGATGCGCATGGTGGCCTCGGCCGCCTCCGCCGCGTCGCGGCTGCCGGCCTGCTTCGACCAGAGTTCCTGCGCGCGGTCGTTGCGCAGCCGGTCGAGGGTCAGCTGCGCCTCGGCCTGGGCCAGCTGGGCGCGCAGATTGTCGAGGCTGGCGCGGTCGCCATTGACCCGCGTCTGGTAGACGGTGGGGTCGATCTCGGCGAGCAGCTCGCCCTTCTTCACCACGGCGCCCACATCGGGATGGATGACGCGAAGCTGGCCCGACACCTGCGTGCCGACATCGACATAGGTCTTGGGTTGCATCTTGGCGATGGCGGTGACGGTGGTCTCGATATCGCCGAGTTCGACGGTCGCCGTCTGGTAGGCGGGCCCCGCCTCGGAGCCGGCGCGCGTGCTGTAGTAATAGGCGCCGCCGCCGGCCGCGGCCAGGGCGATCGCCACGATCCACGGCCACCGCCGACGCCGCCGCACCGCCACTGTCGTCGCCATCAACCCGCCTTCCGACCTCTGAAGCATCGCCCGTCCACTCGCCTGACCCCTTGTTCCGGGATAAGGCGGAAGCCGCAGCGCACAAAGTGAATTCGCGGTAATGATAGGCGGCGCCTATCGAACTGGAAACGCTCTAAAAAATGTCAGGCGTCGGGGTGGCGCCCGGGCGGCACTCAGCGGTCCTGCGGACGATAGTCGCCGGTTACCGGATCGCGGCGCAGGGTGCTCCGGCCGGCCGCGCGCGCCTCCTCGCCCTCACGGCGCGCATCCAGCTCGGCATTGACGCGGCGGGATTCGCTGGCGAGGCGCTTGACCAGCGCGGCGGCGCCGAGGGCACCGAGGGCGAGGACGATAAAGGGGGGCATGGCGTGTCCTCCGTCTCAGCCCGTCACAGGCCGTAACGCTGCCAGAGCGAACGCTCCTCGGCACGCGCCAGCAGGGTTTCGGCAAAACCGGCGCCGGCGCTGCCCAGCCCCGCCTCCGGCCCGTCGAGCGCGCTATGGGACAGCCCCGGCACACGCCGGCTCAGGAAACCACCGCGCGCCTCGATCAGCGGGGTGAGCACCTTGTCGCCATAACGCGCCTTGAGGAAGGAACGCAGGTCGCCGATCGAATCGACGAGGCCGAGTTCCTGCGCCTGCGGCGCCGCCCAGAACTCGCCGGAGAACAGCGTCTCATCGTCGCCGTTGAGCACATCGCCGCGCCGCTGCCGGACAAGGCCAGTGAAGGCGACATGGACGTCCTGCTGGATCGCCTTGAGCCGCTCGACATCCTCCGCCTTCTCGGGCTGGAACGGGTCGAGCATCACCTTGCGGGCGCCGGCGGTGTAGACGCGCCGCTCAATGCCGAGCTTGTCCAGCACGCGGTCGAAGCCGAAGCCGGCGCTGACCACGCCGATCGAGCCGAGGATGGAGAACGGATCGGCGACGATCTCGTCGGCGGCGCAGGCGAGCATGTAGCCGCCGGACGCGGCGACATCCTCGACAAAGGCGATGACCGGGATCTTCTTCTCCTCCGCCAGCAGGCGGATGCGGCGATAGATCAGATGCGACTGCACCGGCGAGCCGCCCGGCGAATTGATCACCAGCGCCACCGCCTTCGCGCCCTTGACCGCGAAGGCGCGGTCGAGCGAGCGGGAAATGCCGGCGAAGGTCAGGCCCGGATTGAACGGCCGGGACATGCCGATGGCGCCGGAGAGCCGCACCACCGGCACGATGGCGGCGTCGGCCCGCATCCGCGCGGGCAGGATCGGATCGAGGCGGCGGCGGAGATCGGCGAGAAAGGAGGAGCTGGCCATGGTGATCCACGTGGGTGTGTCCATCCACATAGGGCGCCCAGCCGCCCGGCTCAAGCGGCCGGCGCAAACACCGCGCCTGTGCCTCTGGAGCTAGATTCCCTCGCCCTGCCGCAGCAGGCGTTCCGCCTCGGCACTCGGGCGCCCGTCCGGCCCGGCAAGCACGAGGCCGGGCAGGAAGGCGGGCGGGGTGCGCCGGCCTTTCACCGCGCCGATCAGCAGGCGGATCGCCGGCGCCTCGGCGCGCGGATGCACAGGACGGATCGTCACGGCACCGAAACGTCCTGAAAGGCCCGCCAGCAGCGTCTCCAGCGCCTCCGGCCGGTGGATCAGCGCCAGCCGCCCACCCGCCTCCAGCAGCCGCTCGGCCGCGCGCAGCCAGGGCTCGATCGCACCATCAGCCACGCTGTGCGCCAGCGCCCGCCGCGCGCGGGGCGAGACACGGTGACGCGCCGGATCGTTGAAAGGCGGGTTCATCAGCACGAGATCGGCCGCGCGCGCCGCCGGTTCAGCGGGACCGGAGGGGCGGGCGAGGCGGGTCACATCCTCCGTCACCACGCGAACGCGGCCCGACAGGTCCGGCTGCTGCCGGTCGGCGTTGCGGCGGGCAAGTTCAGCGGTGGCGCGGTCGATCTCGACCAGCGTCACCGTGGCGGCGGGAAGGCGGATCGCCAGAGCCAGCCCGGCCGCACCGACGCCCGATCCCAGATCGACCGCGCGGTGCGCATCGGCCGGGGCGCTGGCGGCGAGCAGCAGCGCGTCATGGCCGGCCCGGTGGCCGCGCGCCGGCTGGAGCAGCCTCAGCCGACCGCCGAGCAGCGCGTCATCGGTCAGCGCCTCGCCCTCATCGACCAGCGCCGGGACATCGGGATGGGTCACGCTCACTCGGTCCGCAGTTCGGCGCCCAGCCCGGCCTCGCGCAGCAGGGCGCGGGCCTCGTCGAGCGCGTCCTCTTCCACCAGCAGGCGGCGCGGCAGCAGGCCGATGGAGCCTTCCATCACGCTCATGTGTTGGTCGAGCATCAGATACACGATGCCCGCGCCATCGAGCAGCGCCCCGATGGCGGAAAGAAGAACGATGTCATTGGTCCGCAAGAGTTCACGCATAAGGATATAATGCCACGGAAAGAGCCGGCGATGCATAACGTTGCGGCAATTTCGCAACAGGGACTATTTCCGTCTTTCCGCCATTTACGCTATGCGAGGGGGCCGTCGCCCACAATCGAGCGGCACCCGCGCGCTGTCGTGGGGGCTGGCACCCTTGCAGCGGCGGCGATCCGCGCTCCATATGGTGCCCGCCCACCGACCAACCGGAAAGCATGCCGTGGCCGTTGTCCTGCCTTTCGATCCCGTCGCCGAGGTCTCGGCCGCGCCCTCCATCGAGGGTATCGTCACTCTGGTTCGCGCGGACATGGAGCGGGTCAACGCCCTGATCCTCTCGCGCACCGGCTCGGACGTGACGATGATCCCGGAAGTGGCGCAACACCTCATCTCCTCCGGCGGCAAGCGGCTGCGGCCGATGTTGACGCTGGCGACCGCCGATCTGTGCGGCTACCAAGGCGAGGGCGATGTGAAGCTCGCCGCCTCGGTGGAATTCATGCACACCGCGACGCTGCTGCATGACGACGTGGTCGACGACAGCGAGATGCGCCGGGGCAAGCTCGCCGCCCGCATGCTGTGGGGCAATGAGGCCAGCGTTCTGGTCGGCGATTTCCTGCTCGGCCAGGCGTTCCGCATGATGATCGAGGTCGGCAACCTCACCGCGCTCGACATTCTCTCCACCGCCGCCGTGGTGATCGCCGAGGGCGAGGTGGCCCAGCTCGCCGCTGCCAAGAACACCGCGACCAGCGAGGACGACTATCTCGCCGTCATTCGCGGCAAGACCGCCGAACTGTTCGCCGCCGCCTGCGAGGTCGGCCCGGTCCTCGCCGGCCGGCCCAAGCTGGAACAGGCCGCCTGCCGCAGCTACGGCATGAATCTCGGCATCGCCTTCCAGCTGATCGACGACGCGCTCGACTATGGCGGCTCGGGCGCCGATCTCGGCAAGAATGTCGGCGACGATTTCCGCGAGGGCAAGATCACGCTGCCCATCGTGCTCGCCTTCCGGCGCGGCGATGAGGAGGAGCGGGCCTTCTGGCGCCGCTGCCTGGAGCGCGGCGAGATCGCCGAGGGCGACCTCGAGCGCGCCATCGCGCTGCTGGCCGGGCACAAGACCATTGCCGACACGGTGGAGCGCGCCCGCCATTACGGCGCCATGGCGAAGGACGCACTCGGCATCTTCCCGGCCGGTCCGACCCGCAGCGCGCTGATCGACGTGGTCGACTTCTGCGTCTCGCGCGCCCACTAAGAGCGCCAACGGCGGGCCGGCACTCAGCGCCGGCTGGCGAAGAAGTCCTTGAGCAGCATGGCCGCCTCGCTCTCGCCCAGCCCGCCATAGAGATCGGGCCGGTGATGGCAGCTCGGCTGCGAGAAGAAGCGCACGCCGCTTTCCACCGCCCCGCCCTTGGGGTCCGCCGCGCCGTAATAGACCCGGCGCAGCCGCGCCCAGGCGATGACGCCGGCGCACATGGTGCAGGGCTCCAGCGTGACATAGAGATCGCAGTCGGGCAGACGGTCCGATCCCAGCCGCGCCGCGGCGGCGCGGATCGCCAGCATCTCGGCATGGGCGGAGGGGTCGTTCAGCTCGCGCGTGCGGTTGCCGTCGGCCGCGATCACCGCGCCGTCCCGCACGATCACCGCGCCGACCGGCACTTCGCCGCGCGCCGCGGCCAGCCGGGCCTGCTCCAGCGCCGCCGTCATGAAGCTCGATCCTGCCGTCACCTGCCCCGCACCGTTCTCGTAAAAGCTCGCCTCTGCGCACCGGACGTGCTAGCACCCGCGACCCATTGCAGATATCGCTTAGAGACGCCCGGCGCCCTGATCGCCCGGCGCGTAGCCCGGACGCCCGCATCCCATGCCCAAGAATACCCCGCCCCGCAAGGAACAGAATCGCGTGCCGCGCGCCCCCCGCGCGCTGACGCCGGCCGAACCCCGCGACGCCGAGCGCATCGCCAAGGTGGTCGCCCGCGCCGGCCTCGGTTCGCGCCGCGAAATCGAGGAATGGATCCTCGCCGGGCGCGTCGCGGTGAATGGCGAGGTTCTGGAGAGCCCGGCCCGCACCGTCACCGCCGAGGACAAGATCACCGTCGACGGCGTCGCGCTGCCCGAGAAGGAGCGCACGCGGCTGTTCCTCTACCACAAGCCCAAGGGCGTGGTGACGACCAATTACGACCCCGAGGGACGCCCGACCCTGTTCGAGATCCTGCCGGGCGGCCTGCCGCGCCTGGTCTCGGTCGGCCGGCTCGATCTCAACACCGAAGGGCTGATCCTGCTCACCAATGATGGCGGCCTCGCCCGCGTGCTGGAGCTGCCGGAAACCGGCTGGCTGCGCCGCTACCGGGTGCGCGCCAAGGGCGACATCACCCAGGACAAGCTCGACGCGCTGATCGCCGGCATCACCGTGGACGGCGTGCATTACGGGCCGATCGAAGCGGTGCTGGACCGCGTGCAGGGCGCCAATGTGTGGCTCACTTTGGCGCTGCGCGAGGGCAAGAACCGCGAAGTCCGCAATGTGCTCGGCAGCCTCGGCCTCGACGTCAACCGGCTGATCCGCCTCTCCTATGGCCCGTTCCAGCTCGGCGAGATCGTCCAGGGCGCGGCCGAGGAAGTGCGCACCCGCATCCTGATGGACCAGCTCGGCCCGGAGCTTTCCGCCGCCGCCGGTGCCGATTTCGACGGGCCGCTGTTCGATCACGCGGTCGAGGATGAGGCCCCGCGCAAGCCCTCCAAGGCCCGCTACGCCAAGGTGGAAGGCGCCGAGGACCGCCCGCGCCGCAAGCCGATCGACGCCGAGCCGGCGCCCGACAAGACCGTGAGCACCGGCATGCTGTCCGATCGCAAGGGCCGCAAGGTTCTGGTGCAGCGCGTGCGCAGCAACGAGCCGGAAGCCGTGGAAGAGGAACGCCCGGAGCGCGAGGAACGCCGCCCGGCCCGTGGACCGGGTCGTGACAAGGCACGCGGTCCCGGCCGCGACCGCAAGGCCGCCGGGCCGCGTCCCTCCCGTCCCCGCGCGAGCGAGGAGCGCGATGGACCGAGCGGCGGCGAGCGGGGCGGCGAACGCACCTTCCGCGCCCGCAGCGACCGTCCCGTCCGCAGCGACGAGGACCGTCCCGCGCGCCCGGAGGGTGACCGTCCGTTCCGCGAGCGCGCCCCGCGTCCCGAGGGCGACCGTCCGTTCCGTGAGCGCACCCCGCGCGCCGAGGGCGATCGTCCGTTCCGCGAGCGCGCCCCGCGTCCCGAAGGCGACCGTCCGTTCCGCGAGCGGCCCCCGCGCGCCGAGGGCGATCGTCCGTTCCGCGAGCGGCCCCCGCGCGCCGAGGGCGATCGTCCGTTCCGCGAGCGCGCCCCGCGTCCCGAAGGCGACCGTCCGTTCCGTGAGCGTGCTCCGCGCCCCGAGGGCGACCGTCCGTTCCGCGAACGCGCTCCGCGTCCCGAGGGGGGGCGCCCCTATCGCGGCGCGGATAATGACCGGCCGTTCAGCGGGCGGGTGAAGTCCGAGCAGAACCGCACCCGCCGTCCGCGCGTCGCCGAGATGGGCGATGCTCCGCGCGGTGATGACCGGCCGCGCCGGGACGAGGGCGAGCGCCCTGCCCGCCGCGAGCGTCCGGAAGGTGGCCGGTCGTTCGGCAACCGGGACGGCGGCGAGAAGCGCGCCTATGGCGCCAAGAATTTCGCCGACAAGCCGGGCGGGCGTTCCTTCGGCGACAAGCCGTCGGGCGGACGGTCGTTTGGCGGCAAGCCGGGCGATGACAGGCCGGGCAAATCGTTTGGCGGTAAGTCGTTTGGCGGTAAGCCGGGTGGCAAGTCGTTCGGCGACCGCTCCGGCCCGCGCACCGGCGATGCGCCGCGCGGCGAGCGCCCCTCCGGCGGGCGGCCCGCCGGCAAATCGTTCGGCGACAGGCCGGGTGGTAAGTCGTTCGGCGGCAAGCCCGGCGCGCCCCGTTCGGGCGGCAAGCCTTCGGGCGGCAGACCTTCCGGTGACCGGCCTTCGGGCGGCAAGCCGTCCGGTGGCAAGCCCGGCGGGCGTCCCGGCCGGCCGCCGCGTGGCTGATCCGCGGAGCGTGTGAACCGTGCGCATCGTCGGCGGGCGCTTCAAGGGCCGCACCCTGCGCGGCCCCTCCACCAACGCCACGCGGCCGACCTCGGATCGGCTGCGTGAGGCGTTGTTCAACGTGCTTGCCCATGCCTATGGCGACCCGGCCGAGGGCGCGCGCGTGCTCGACCTGTTCGCCGGCACCGGCGCGCTGGGACTGGAGGCGCTTTCGCGCGGGGCGGCCTTCGCCGTCTTCGTCGAGGAGGCGGCCGAGCCGCGCGGCCTGATCCGCGCCAATATCGAGGCTCTGGGCCTCGACGGCATCACCCGCATCTTCCGCCGCGACGCCACCAAGCTCGGCGCCGCCCTCGCCAATGATGCCTTCGATCTGGTCTTCTGCGACCCGCCCTATGGAAAGGGCCTCGCGGTGGCGGCGCTGGAGTGCGCCCGCGCGGGCCGCTGGCTGGCGCCGGACGCGCTGGTGATCGTCGAGGAATCGGTCGAGGCCGCCTTCGCCGCGCCGGATGGCTTCGAGGAGCTGGAGCGCCGGCGCTACGACACCAGCGAACTGATTTTTCTGCGCGCGGCTGCGTGACCCTGCATGGCGGGACCCGGTGGCGGGGTTCAGCCCACCGCCGCCACCGCCTCGATGATGCGGGCAATGTCTTCCTCGCGGGAGAGGCGGTGGTCGCCATCCTTCACCAGCGTGATCACCACATCGTCCTCGGCCAGGCACGTGACCAGCTTCATCGCGTGCTGCCACGGCACCACCTCGTCGGCGACGCCCTGAAGGATGCGCACCGGGCAGCCGACCGCAAAGGGGGCGCCCAGCACGAGATTGCGCCGCCCGTCCTCGATGAAGGCGCGGGTGATCGGGGTGGGCTCGCCATAATCGGAGGCGCGGTACCACACGCCCTTTTCCTCGATCTCGGCGCGGATTTCGGGCGTCATCACCTTCCACATCAGCTCCTCGGAAAAGTCCGGTGCCGGGGCGATCAACACCAGCCCGGCAAGGCGCGCGCTGTCGCCCCGCGCGGCCAGCGCCCGCGCCAGCAGCAGCGCGATCCAGCCACCCATCGAGGAACCGACAACCACCTGCGGGCCTTCGGTTTCACTGTCGAACACGGCGAGCGCCTCCTGCGCCCAGCGCGAGATCGTGCCGTCGATGAAGGCGCCCTCGGATTCGCCATGGCCGGAATAGTCGAAACGCACCACCGGCCGGCCGCTCGCCGCGCCCCACTGCGCCAGCCGCTCCGCCTTGGTGCCGCGCATGTCGGACAGATACCCCCCGCACCACAGCACCCCCGGCGCCTCATCGGTCGCCCTGCCGGGCGTGCGGCGCAGGGCGATGCGGCGGGCATCGCTGCCGACCGAGAGAAACTCCGGCGCCGCCAGAGTCACGGCATCGGGCTTTGTGGTCGCGGTCTTTGTGGTCGCGGTCTTGGCGATCTCGGTCATGGCTGGCAGTCCTCTCGGCAGGCGGCTCGGCACGCCGCGGGGTGCGTGGCGCGCAGGCGCGGGCGGGCGACTTGCGATTCACGCCGGCCACGCCACATTCCCCTACAGGTGCGTCGCCCGCGTGCAAGGGCCGTTGGGCTTATCTTTGCCCTTATGTGCGGCGCAGCGCATTTTCCGTTTCGTCATACCGTTGACTTCTGTCGGGTTTGTCACGATCTTCTGCGACCGTTTTACGCGCGCAGAAACGAGCCGGCCGGCAAGAACTCGCGGCGCGTCGAAACGGATTTTCTGAAATGGCAGAGGAGAAAACCGCCATTCGTCGCCCCATGAGACCCGTCGCGCCGGAAAAGGACGGTCCGCGCGTCAACGAAGACATCCGGATCCGCGAAGTGCAGCTCATCGATCAGGATGGGCTTAATCTCGGCGTCATTCAGACTCGGGATGCCATTCTGCGTGCGCAGGAAGCCGGCCTCGATCTGGTCGAGATCGCGCCGAACTCCGTGCCGCCGGTTTGCAAGATCCTCGATTACGGCCGCTTCAAGTATCAAAACCAGAAGAAGGCCAACGAGGCGCGCAAGAAGCAGCACATCGTTGAGATCAAGGAAATCAAGCTGCGTCCCGGCATCGACACCCACGACTATGAGGTGAAGATGAAGGCCATCCACCGCTTCTTCGAGGAAGGCGACAAGGTGAAGATCACCCTGCGCTTCCGCGGCCGCGAGATGGCGCATCAGGAACTCGGCTACAAGCTGCTGAACAAGGTGAAGGAAGAACTCGCGCCGATCGCCAAGGTCGAAGCGGAGCCCTCGCTGGAAGGCCGGCAGATGATCATGGTGCTGGCCCCGCGCTGAGCGGAGCCGGCCCAGCTTGGGCAGACTGTCCCGGAACGGCCGCGAGGCCGGGTCCGGGATATTGCTGTTGGCTGCCCCGCGACAGGTGGGGCGGCGAAGATCACGGCCCCACTGACGGCCCCAACTGACGCCCCCTTGGCGGCGCGTCAGTCCGGCAGGCTGCCATTCTCGCCCAGCACCGCCCCGGCGAGATAGAGCGAGCCGGCGATCAGCACGCGCGGCGCCGGCGCCACCGGAAATGTCGCGAGCCCTTCCAGCGCCGCCGCCACACTCGGCGCGGTCGAGGCGCTGATGCCATGCACTGCGGCGGCCGCGGCCACCGCTTCGGGCGGCTGGCCCTTGTGCTCGCCCGGCACCGGCACGGCGATCACCTCCCGCGCCAGCCCCGCGAAGGGCGCAAGGAAGGTGCCGGAATCCTTCGTTCCCAGCATACCGACAATCAGCACCAGAGGCCGCGACACGCGATCCTCCAGATCGGCCAGCGCGGCGGCGAGCGCCTGCCCGCCGGCGGCATTGTGACCGCCATCAAGCCAGATATCGACGCCGGCCGGCGCCCGCTGGGTCAGCGGCCCCGGCCCCAGGCGCTGCAGCCGCGCCGGCCAGCTCGCCTGGCGCATCCCCTCCTCGAAGGCGGCGGGCGGCAGGCGCAAGGCGGGATCGCGCTGCCCGGCCACGCGCAGCGCCTCGACGGCAAGGCCGGCATTGCCGATCTGGTGCGGGCCGACCAGGCGCGGGCGCGGCAGATCGAGCAGCCCGTCCTCATCGGCCACCACGAGCCGGCCGGATTCCTCATGGGCCTGGAAATGCTCGCCCATCACCGCCAGCTTCACGGCCAGCCGCGCGGCCTGCCGCTCGATGACCTTGAGCGCCTCCGCCGGCTGCCGGGCGATCACCGCCGGCACGCCGCGCTTCAATATGCCGGCCTTCTCGCCGGCAATGGCGGCCACCGTCTCGCCGAGGAAATCGACATGGTCGATCGAAACCGGCGTGATGACGCTGACCAGCGGCGCCTCGATCACATTGGTGGCGTCGAGCCGCCCGCCGAGCCCGACCTCCAGCAGCAACACATCCGCCGGCACCTCGGCGAACAGCAGCAGCGCCGCCGCCGTGGTGATCTCGAAGAAGGTGATCGGCGCCCCCTCATTGGCCGCCTCGGCCCGGCTGAGCGCCTCGGTCAGCGTCGCGTCGTCGACCAGCGTGCCGGCGAGGCGGATGCGCTCGTTGAAGCGCACCAGATGGGGCGAGGTATAGACATGCACGCGCTTGCCGGCGGCCTCCAGCACGGCGCGCATGAAGGCGACGGTGGAACCCTTGCCATTGGTGCCGGCGACATGGATCACCGGCGGCAGGCGCCGCTCGGGATGGCCGAGCCGCTCCAGCACCCGCTGCATGCGCTCCAGCGAGAGGTCGATCAGCTTGGGGTGCAGCGCCAGCAGCCGCGCGAAGATATCCTCGACCGGAGGGAGAGCAGCAGGCGCGGCGGACATGGCACGAGCCTCAGGCGGCCGGCGACGGCAGGGCCGGCGTCTCGGGCGCGGCGGGGGCCGGCTCGGTGGGAGCCGTTTCAACCGGCTGGGCGGGCGCGGGTGCGCGCATCAGCAGGCGGCACAGCCGGCCGAGCGTGGCGCGCATCTCGTGGCGGTGCACGACGAGGTCGATCATGCCGTGGTCGCGCAGATATTCGGCGCGCTGGAAGCCCTCGGGCAGCTTCTCGCGGATCGTCTGCTCGATGACGCGCGGGCCGGCAAAGCCGATCAGCGCGCCCGGCTCGGCGATCTGGATGTCGCCCAGCATGGCATAGGAGGCAGTGACGCCACCGGTGGTCGGGTTGGTCAGCACCACGATGTAGGGGAGCTTGGCCTCGCGCAGTTCCTGGATGGCGCAGGTGGTGCGCGGCATCTGCATCAGCGAGAGGATGCCCTCCTGCATGCGCGCCCCGCCGGACGAGGCGAACATGATGAAGGGCGTGCCGCGCGAGGCTGCGGTCTCAAGGCCCGTCACGATGGCCTCGCCCGCCGCCATGCCGAGCGAACCGCCCATGAAGCCGAAATCCTGCACGGCGATGGTGACGGGCAAGCCTTCGAGCTTGCCATAGCCGACCTTCACCGCATCCTGTGCGCCGGTCTTGGTGCGGGCGTCCTTGAGACGGTCGACATAACGCTTCTCGTCGCGGAACTTCAGCGGGTCGGCAACCACCTGCGGCAGGGCGATGTCGTACCATTTGCCGCCGTCGAACACCGAGCGGAGCCGCGCCAGCGGGTCCATGCGCATATGGTAGTTGGAGCCGGGAATGACGTGGAGATTGGCCTCCAAATCCTTGTGGAACACCATCTGCCCGGTCTCGGGGCACTTCACCCAGAGATTCTCCGGCACCTCGCGGCGATTGAGGAAGCTGTTCAGCTTCGGGCGGACGACGTTCGAGATCCAGTTCAACGGCGTGGCTCCGGACGGTGGGACGGCGGCCGCGCAAGACGGCCGCATCCTCATCTAATCGCCGACAAGGGCGATGAAAAGGCGGGAAAGGGTGAGGAGCGCGCGCGGGCGCCTATTCGGCCGCTTCGCGCCGCGTGCCGCGCACCGCCTCGGCCAGCTGGCCGACCAGGCTGGTGACGGCCCCGACCGTGCCGGCGGTGGCCCGGTCCTCGCCGTCGAGCGTGCCGCGCAGCGCGTCGATCAGCGCCGAGCCGACCACCACGCCATCGGCACCGGCCGCGATCGCCGCCGCCTGCGCCGGGGTGCGCACGCCGAAACCGACGGCGACCGGCAGCGCGGTGTGGCGCTTGATGCGCGCCACCGCCTGGCCGACCACATCGGCGTCGGGCGTCGCCGAACCGGTAATACCGTTGATCGAGACGTAATAGACAAAGCCCGCCGTGTTCGCGAGCACGGTCGGCAGGCGCTTGTCGTCGGTGGTGGGCGTGGCGAGGCGGATGAAGGCGAGGCCCGCCTTCAGCGCCGGCAGGCACAGCTCATTGTCTTCTTCCGGCGGCAGGTCGACGACGACCAGCCCGTCCACACCGGCGGCCTTGGCATCCGCGAGGAAGCGGTCGACGCCATAGATATAGACCGGGTTGTAATAACCCATCAGCACCAGCGGCGTGGTGTCGTCGGTCTTGCGGAACTCGCGGACCATGGCGATGGTCTTGGCGAGCGTCTGCCCGGCTTTCAGCGCGCGCAGGCCCGCCGCCTGAATGGCGGGGCCGTCGGCCATCGGGTCGGTGAACGGCACGCCAAGCTCGATGATGTCGGCCCCGGCGGCCGGCAGCGCCTTCAGCAAAGTGAGCGAGGTGTCGTAATCCGGGTCGCCGGCGGTGATGAAGGTCACCAGCGCCGCGCGGCCCGCCGAAGCGCAGGCCTTGAAGCGGTGATCGAGCCGGGTGATCGGGCGCGTGGTCATAGGCTGGTCCCCAGAATCTCCGCCACCTGCGGAATGTCCTTGTCGCCGCGGCCGGACATGTTGACCACCATCAGGTGATCCTCCGGCAGGGTCGGCGCGAGTTCGATCACCTTGGCCAGCGCATGGGCCGGCTCCAGCGCCGGGATGATGCCCTCGAGCTTGGAGACAAGCTGGAAGGCGCTCAGCGCCTCGTCATCGGTCGCGGAGATGTAGGTCGCGCGGCCGGTGTCGTGCAGCCAGCTATGCTCCGGGCCGATGCCGGGATAGTCGAGGCCAGCCGAGATGGAATGCGCCTCGGTGATCTGCCCGTCATCGTCCATCAAGAGATAGGTGCGGTTGCCGTGCAGCACGCCCGGACGCCCGCCGGTGAGCGAGGCGGCGTGCTGGCCGGACGGTATGCCGTGGCCGGCCGCCTCGACGCCGAAGATCTGCACGGTCGGATCGTCGAGGAAGGGATGGAACAGGCCCATGGCGTTGGAGCCGCCGCCGATGCAGGCGATCAGGCTGTCCGGCAGCCGGCCTTCCTGCTCCTCCATCTGGGTGCGGGTCTCATGGCCGATGATCGACTGGAAGTCGCGCACCATGCCGGGATAGGGGTGCGGGCCGGCAACCGTGCCGATGCAGTAGAAGGTGTCGTGCACGTTGGTCACCCAGTCGCGCAGCGCCTCGTTCATGGCGTCCTTGAGCGTGCTGGAGCCGGACTTCACCGGCACCACCTCGGCGCCGAGCATCTTCATGCGGAACACGTTCGGCGCCTGCCGGGCAACGTCGACGGCGCCCATATAGACCACGCATTTCAGCCCGTAGCGGGCGCACAGCGTGGCAGTGGCGACGCCGTGCTGGCCGGCACCGGTCTCGGCGATGATCCGCTCCTTGCCCATGCGGCGGGCCAGCAGAATCTGGCCGAGGACGTTGTTCACCTTGTGCGAGCCGGTGTGGTTCAGCTCCTCACGCTTGAAATAGATCTTGGCGCCCTTGCCGGCCGGGGCACCCTTGCGCAGGTGCTCGGTGAAACGCTCGGCGTAATAGAGCGGGCTCGGGCGGCCGACATAATGCTTCAGCCCCGAATCCATTTCCGCCTTGTAGGCCGGGTCGGCTTTCGCCGCCTCATAGGCCTTCTCCAGGTCGAGGATCAGCGGCATGAGCGTTTCGGCGACGAAACGACCGCCGAAAATGCCGAAATGCCCGTTCTCGTCGGGGCCGGTGCGGAAGGAGTTCAGAACGTTCACGACGGTCTCGTCTCTCTGGCGGGTGAAGGGCGGGCGGGATCGGCGGGGCCGGAAGCCGCCAACGCGGACGCCTCGCGCGCCGCGCGCACGAAGGCGGCGATGCGGTCGGGGTCCTTGATGCCGGGGGCACGCTCGACACCGGAGGATACGTCCACGCCGCCCGGCTGGATGAGCCGCACGGCCGCGCCGACATTGTCCGGATCCAGTCCCCCTGACAACATGAAGGGCCGGGTCAGGTCAAGACCGGCGAGATTCGGGCCCGTCAGCAGGTTCCAGTCGAAGGCGACGCCATTGCCGCCGGGCAGCACGGCGTCCTTGGGTGGCTTGGCGTCGAGCAGCAGCCGGTCGGCCGCCGCCGCATAGGCGGGAAGGACAGCCAGATCCTGCGCCCCGCCAATGCCGATCGCCTTCATCACCGGAAGGCCGAAGCGGGCGCGGATGGCGCGAATGCGGGCCGGGTCTTCCGCGCCGTGAAGCTGGAGCAGGTCCGGGTGGATCGCCGCGACGATGCCGGCGAGCGCCGCGTCGTCCGCATCGACGCTCAGCGCGACAATCTGCGCGCGACCACGCACCTGCGCCGCCAGACCGGCGGCACGGGCGAGGTCGAGATGGCGCGGGCTCCGGGCGAAGAACACCATGCCGACCATGTCGGCTCCGGCCTCTAGCGCCGCCTCCAGCGTCTCGGGCGTGCTGAGCCCGCAGATTTTGATCTCAAGCGACAAGGCCGCCTCCTGCAAACGAGGCACTAGCACGGAATCGCGCGGGCTGGCGAGGGCCGGGGTCGCGCAGGCTCCCGGACGCCCTTGCGCACAGGGCGGCGTTGAAGGTCCGCGTCATGGGCGCGGCAGCTTTGCGACAGAAGGCGGCATTTAGCCCTTCCGTGCCGGCAATTCACATGCTACTCAGGATTATCTGTGAAATATATTATTTCACGCAATATTTTTGCATTATCCGGCCTCCGAGCCGGCATCAGGAGAACCGCCATGCGCCCGTCGCGCCGCCTTGTCCTCGCCGCCGCCCTGGCGCCCCTCGTCCTGTCCGGCCTCGCCTTTGAGGGCGCGCGCGCCCAGCAGGCGCCGACCACCCTGCTCAACGCCTCCTACGACATCGCCCGCGAGGTGTTCGAGGCGATCAACAAGGACTTCGTCCCGGCCTACAAGGCCAGGACCGGCACCGAGGTGAAGATCGACCAGAGCCATGCCGGCACCTCCAAGCAGGCCCGCTCGATCGTCGAGGGCCTGCCGGCGGACGTCGTGACCTTCAACCAGATCACCGACATCCAGTTCCTGGTCGACAAGGGCTTCGTCGCCAAGGACTGGCAGACGCGCCTGCCCAACGCCTCCTCGCCCTGGTACTCCTTCCCCGCCTTCCTGGTGCGCGCTGGCAACCCGAAGAACATCAAGGGCTGGGACGATCTGGTCCGCGATGACGTGAAGCTGGTCTTCCCGAACCCGAAAACCTCGGGCAATGGCCGCTACACCTATCTCGCCGCCTACGCCTATGCGCTGGAGAAGTTCAACGGCGACACCGCCCAGGCCGACGCCTTCGTGAAGAAGTTCCTCGCCAATGTCGTGGTGTTCGACACCGGCGGGCGCGGCTCCACCACCACCTTCGTGGAGCGCGAGCAGGGCGACGTGCTGCTGACCTTCGAGGCCGAGGTGATCAGCGCCAAGGATGCCTACAAGGACAAGAACTTCGTCGTCGTGGTGCCGCCGGTGAGCCTGCTCGCCGAATTCCCGGTCGCCGTGGTCGACAAGGTGGTCGACAAGCGCGGCTCGCGCGCCCTCGCCACCGACTATCTGACCTTCCTCTATTCGCCGGAAGGCCAGACGGTGGCCGCCACCGCCAATAACCGCGTCGTCGACCCCAAGGTCGCCGAGGCGTTCAAGGACAAGTTCGCCCCGGTGCGCCTCGTCAAGGTGGACGACGTGTTCGGCGGCTGGGCCAATGTGCAGAAGACCCACTTCGCCTCCGGCGGCAAGCTCGACGAGCTGTTCGTCGGCCAGTGAGGGGCTGCCTGTGAGCGGCTGCTAGGTAAGCGCGCTCTAGAAAGCGTCATCCCGGCCGACGCGCAGCGCAGAGCCGGGACCGCACGCCGCCGGAGCGCCCCGGATCGGGCCTCGCGGCGCGTCCGGGACGACGCCCGGGCGGCCGCGGCGCTGGACATCTCTCACCCTTTGCGGCATGGCCGGGATGTGTCCCGGCCATGGTCATTCCAGGAGCCTCCCGTTGAACCGCGTCATACCGGGCCTCCCGCTCTCGCTCGGCATCACCCTGCTCTATCTCAGCCTGATCGTGCTGCTGCCGCTCGGCGCGCTGGTCTGGCAGGCCAGTGGCGTGGGGCTGGAGCGTTACCTCGCCATCATGAGCGGCGGGCGCACCGCCTCGGCCTTTCAGGTGACGCTGTCCATGGCGGCGCTGGCGACGCTGTTCAACGCCGTCTATGGCCTCGCTTTGGCCTGGGTGCTGGTGCGCTATGATTTTCCCGGCAAGCGGCTGCTCGACGCGCTGGTCGACGTGCCCTTCGCCCTGCCGACCGCCGTCGCGGGTCTCGCTTTGTCGGCGCTGTTCGTCAGCAATGGCTGGTTCGGTGCCCCGCTCGCCGCGCTCGGCATCAAGGTGGCCTACACGCCGCTCGGCATCGCCGCCGCCATGGCCTTCACCTCGATCCCCTTCGTGGTGCGCACGGTGCAGCCGGTGCTGGAGGACCTCGCCGCCGATGTCGAGGAAGTCGCCGCCACGCTCGGCGCCTCGGACTGGCGGATCTTCACCCGCATCATCTTTCCGGCGATCTTCCCCGCCTTCCTCACCGGCGCCTCGCTCGGCTTTGCCCGCTCGCTCGGCGAGTTCGGCGCCATCATCTTCATCGCCGGCAATCTGCCGATGAAGACCGAGGTGGTCTCGCTGCTGACCTTCATCCGCATCGAGGAATATGACTACCCGGCCGCCGCCGCCATCGCCGCGACGCTGCTGGGGCTCGCCTTCGTGATGCTGTTCCTCGTCAACATGATACAGCTCTGGCAGCAGCGCCGCATCGGGCGGGGAGACTGATCCATGGCCCTTCAGCCCTCCTCCGGCGGCCCGCGCCGCATCCGCGTCGGCGATGGACCGCTGGCCCGCACCCTGCTCATCGGCACGGTGCTGCTGGTCACCGCGCTGGTGCTGGTGGCGCCGCTGATCGCCATCTTCGCCGAGGCGTTCCGGCAGGGAATCGGCGCCTATGCCGCCTCCTTCGCCGATCCCGA
This sequence comes from Ancylobacter radicis, assembly GCF_018449475.1. Lineage (GTDB taxonomy): Bacteria > Pseudomonadota > Alphaproteobacteria > Rhizobiales > Xanthobacteraceae > Ancylobacter > Ancylobacter radicis. The sequence goes on from NZ_JAHCQH010000015.1 coordinate 810,575, forward strand.
TACGCGCTACGCCATCGGCCTCACCGTGTTCACCGCGCTGATCGTGGTGCCGATCAATGTCGCCTTTGGGATCGCGGCAGCGTGGTGCATTGCCAAGTTCCGCTTCACCGGCCGCAATCTGCTGGTGGCGCTGGTGGAACTGCCCTTCTCCATCTCGCCGATCATCGCCGGCGTCGCCTATCTGTTCGTCTATGGCGCGCAGGGGCTGCTCGGGCCGTGGCTGGAAGCCCATGACATCAAGATCATGTTCGCGGTGCCGGCGATCATCCTCGCCAGCCTGTTCGTCACCGCCCCCTTCGTGGCGCGCGAGCTGATCCCGCTGATGATCGCGCAGGGCTCGGAGGAAGAGGAGGCGGCGGTCACGCTCGGCGCCGGCGGCTGGCGTATCCTGCGGCTGGTGACGCTGCCCAATGTGCGCTTCGCCCTGCTCTATGGCGCGGCCCTGTGCAATGCGCGGGTGATGGGCGAGTTCGGCGCGGTCTCGGTGGTGGCCGGCAATATTCGCGGCCAGACCAACACCCTGCCGCTGCAGATCGAGCTGCTCTACCAGGACAACAACGCCATCGCCGCCTTCGCCATCGCGACGATCCTGACCGCCGTCGCGCTGGTGACGCTGGTCGCCAAGGCGATCATCGAGCGGCTCGACGCCCGCCGCGCCGCGCTCACCGGCGAGCCGACGGTAAAGGTTGCGGCCAAGGCCGGGCATTAGGCGGGGCGCGCCTGCGTGCTTCGAGGCCGCCCTGGCGGGCGTCACCTCAGCATGACGGCGTTGTATGCCGAAGAACAGAGGTCGTCATCCTGAGGTGCCCGGCCCCCGGCCGGGCCTCGAAGGACGCAGGCATCTGCCCGGAGCGCCCCCTCAGCCCCGCAGCGCCTTCCATACCAGCTCGGCGGCGGCGAGGTCCTCGATGGCGGTGCCGACCGACTTGAACAGCGTGATCTCGTCCGGCCCGCCGCGCCCCGGCACGATCCCGCCGATCAGCTCGAACAGGTCGCCCTGCACCCCGTTCGGTCCCAGCACACCGGAGGCCAGCGGCACGACGATGTCGCCCGCTTCCTTGCCGGCCCCGGCACGGGTGTCGACATAGACCCGCGACCGGCGGATCGCCTCGTCATCGGCCTCGCGCATGGTGGGGGTGAAGCCGCCGACCAGATCGACATGCTGGCCGGGCACGAGATAGCGCCCCTCGACCAGCGGCTCGCCCGAGAGCGTGGCGGAACTGACAATGTCGGCCTGCGCGATCGCCGTGCCGCGATCGGCCTCGGCGCGGGCGTCGAAGCCCTCCGCCCGCAGCGTCTGCGCCAGAGCTTCGGCCCGCTCCAGCGTGCGGTTCCAGATGGTGACGGTGCGAATCGGCCGGACGCTGGCATGGGCGCGGGCGAGATAGGGCGCCAGCGCCCCGGCGCCGATCAGGGTCAGCCGTGAGGCATCCGCCCGGGCCAGATAGCGCGCGGCCAGCGCCGAGGCGGCGGCGGTGCGCCAGACGGTGAGCGCCCGGCCGTCCATCACCGCCAGCGGCGCGCCGGTGGCGGCGGAATTCAGCACATAGAGCCCGATCACGCTGTCGAGCCCGCGCGCATTGTTGCCGGGAAAGACCGAGACGAGCTTGGTGCCCATCACGTCATCCTCGGTGCCATCCGCGCTCCAGGCCGGCATCAGCAGCAGCGTGCCGTCGCCCTCGGGGCGCTCGACATGGTGATGATGGCGCACCGGCGTGACGATGCGGCGCCGGAAGGCGGCCTCCAGCGCGTCGATCAGGGCGGGGAAGGTGAGCAGGCCGGCGATCTCGCCGGCCGAAACGAAACGCAGATCGTCCATCAGTCCGCTATCATGTTGCCGTCACGCCGCCGTGCGGCGGTCGGTCAGCGCCGGGGTGGCGGGGCCGGAGGCGAGCGCGAGGCCCGGCCCGCGCGGCGCGGTCGGCGCCGCGTTGCGGGTGGCGAGGCTGGCGCGCAGCTCCTCCGCCTGCTGGGTGGCGCGGCGCGCCTCCCGGCCGTTGCGGCGGGCGGCACGGCGGTAGCGGCCCTGATTGAACCACACGCTCAGCCCGCCGATCACCACGCCGAGAATCAGCGCGCCGAACACGACCAGGAACAGCGGCAGGTCCACCGTCCAGTTGCCGCCGAACGGATCGACCACCAGCCCGACCTTCTGGCGGTTCGCCACCGCGAGCATGACCAGCCCGACCGAGAGCGGCAGGACGATGACGACCATCAGGATACGGCGCAGCAAGACGAAACTCCCGGAAGGTTGCGACAGGGCGGTTTATTCGAGATCGACGCCATCATTGAGGCGTTCGCGCATCTCCTTGCCCGTCTTGAAATAGGGCACGGCCTTGCCGTCGACAGCCACATGCGCGCCGGTGCGCGGATTGCGGCCGGTGCGCGGCGGGCGCGCCTTGACGGAGAACGCGCCGAAGCCGCGCAGTTCGACGCGATCGCCGCGCGCCAGCGCCGCGACGATTTCGTCGAGAATCGCATTCACGATGTTCTCGACGTCGCGCTGGTAGAGATGCGGATTGGCTTCGGCAATCCGCTGTACGAGTTCGGACTTGATCATCGACGCCCCGGCCCCTTTTTGTTTTCGGCTCGTCGGAAATCCAAAAACATCATATTTTGGAAAATCTTGGCCCCGTCTAGCCGCCCCGAGGGTGCCAGAGGGCCAACAGACCGTCAAGGCGGGCCTGCGCGGCAACATCGCTTGCCGAACGCAGCACGGCGGTAGCCAGTTCCTCAAGCCCGATCAGCGACATAGCCCCCACCACCATACCCTTGAGCCAGCCGAACTCGTCGCCGGCGCGCCGCGTGTGCCAGGCCCGCACCGGCAGATCCTTGGAAACGCCGCGCTCGCGGGCCAGCCAGTCGCGCGCGGTGCGCTCGTCGCCGATCTCGTCGATCAGCCGCAAAGGCAGCGCCTGATGGCCGGTGAAGACCCGTCCGTCGGCGGCCTCAGCGAGCTTGTCGCCGGTGATCAGCCGGCGCTCGGACACCAGATCCTTGAACCAGCCATAGCTGTCCTCGACCAGCGAGCGCACCGCGGCGCGGGCATCCTCGCTCGGCGGATCGAACATGTTCGGCGCGGCCTTCAGCGGACTCGACTTGATCTCCTCATAGGAGATGCCGACCGTCTTCATCAGCTCGGCGAAATTGGGAAACTGGAAGATCACGCCGATCGAGCCGACCAGCGAATTGCGCGGCGCGATGATGTGGTCGGCGCCGAGAGCGGCGATATAGGCGCCCGAGGCCGCCATGCCGTCGACCACCGCCACCACTGGCTTCTTGGCGGCAAGGCGCCGCAGCCCGTCATAGAGCGCGGCCGAGCCGACCACCGTGCCGCCGGGGCTGTCGATCGACAGGATCACCGCCTTGGCGCCCGATGTGCCGATCTCCTCCAGAAGCTCCAGACGCTCGCGCTCATTGCGGATGATGCCGCCGATCGTCACCCGCGCCACATGCGGCGCGGCGCCCGGCAGGAACTCGCCATCGCTCCACCAGGCGAACAGCGCCACCCCGGCGCCGAGCAGCAGGACAAAGGCGAAGCTGCGCCAGACCAGCAGCTTGCGCCGCAGCCGGCGCCGGGCGAGCAGCTCGTCCACCTCGATCGCGCCAAATGCCATCTCGCCGACTCCCGATGTCCGCCCGCCTGGGGGCGAGACAGGGGTAAAGCCCGCCCGCACCCGGCGCAAGGCGGGAAAAGCCGCAGCCGGGCAGCACGCCTCCCGCGCCAGGCGCCCCCGTCAGCCGCCATGCTTTTCCAGAAACGCCTCGATGGGCAGCGCGCGGAAATCGTCAAGCGCCGCCCGCAGCCGGGCATGGTCCCAGTCCCACCAGCCGAGCGCCTGCAAACGGGCGCCGATGGCGGCGGGAAAGCGCGCCCGCACGGGCTTGGCGGGCACCCCGGCGACGATGGTGTAGGGCGCGACATCCTTGCTCACCACCGCGCCGGCCGCCACCACCGCGCCGTCCCCGATGCTCCGACCGGGCAGAATGATCGCGCCATGGCCGATCCACACATCATGGCCGATGGTCACGCCCTGCGCGCGGCGCCAGTCGAAAAACGCCGGCTCGTCCTGCGCGTCGTCGAAATAGGCCGAGGCACGGTAGGTGAAATGCGACTGGCTGGCCCGTTCCATCGGGTGGTTGCCGGGATTGATCCGGGTCATCGCGGCGATCGAGGTGAACTTGCCGATCCGCGCATAGGCGATGTCGGAATCGTTCACCACATAGGAATAATCGCCCAGCTCCACCTCCAGCAGAAGGGTGCGCGGGCCGACCTCGGTGTAGCGCCCGAGCCGGCAGCGGGTGATGTGCGCGGCAGGGTCAATAGCCGGCTCAATACCGAGTTTCGCCATGGTCGGCTCCCGAAGGGCAGGGGTCAGCTTCCGAACGGATAGCGGGCGAGCAGGCGGAACGGGCCGTCGTCCTGCCGGTACAGCGCGATCTCGGAGACGATCAGCGGCCCGTCGGCGCCACAGGCGGTGAAATGCTCGATCAGCTCGGCCTCGGCGAGGGCGCGCTCCTCATCCTCCAGCGGGCCGGTGAGCGTCATGTGGAAACGGAAATCGTCGAGCACGTAAGGGTAGCCCCAGCGGTCGAGATAGTCCTTCTGCCGGGCGGTGAGCGGGGCGCGCAGGCGCTTCTCGCGCTCCGCCTCGTTCATCGGCGCCCGGAAGTCATCGAAAGCGGCGACCGCCCCGGCCGCCAGCCGGTCCAGCGCGGCACTGGGCGAGACCGGCTTCAGCGCGATGAAGCGGCTGATCGCGGCGACCTTCACCCCCGCGCAGGCAAAGCGCGCGCGGTCGCCGGCAAAGCGCCGGCACACCGCCCGCAGCTCCGTCTCGGTGCGCCCTTCGGCGAGGCGGAAAGGCGCCTTCAGCGTGCCGTGGAAACCATAGCGGCGCGGCTCCGTGGTGATCTCGCGCCAGCGCGCGGCATCGAAACGGCGCAGCGGCGGCGGGGCGCAGTCCTGCCCGGTCTCCGCGTCATAGCCGATGACGGAAGCGCCGAAACGCCAGAGCGGGCTCTGCGCCGGCGGGGCGTAATAAAGCGCGTAGCGGGGCTGGGACATGGCGGTCTTCAGAACACCCGGCGGCCGGCGAGGAACACCTCGCCTACCACCGGCGTGTCGTCGACGAGTCGGAAGCGCAGCAGGTCGGCCCGCAGCCCCTCGGCCAGCCGGCCGCGATCGTCGAGCCGGGCCAGACGGGCGGGGGCGGCGGTCACCAGCGCCAGCGCCTCGGCCAGCGCCAGGCCGGGCGTGCGGGTCAGCGCGATGGCCGCCTGCAACAGGCTGGCCGGCACATAGTCGGAGGCCAGCGCGTCGAGCAGCCCCTCGCCCGCGAGGTCGCGCATCGACACGCCGCCGGAATGCGAGCCGCCGCGCACCACATTCGGCGCCCCGCCAATGGTAGCGAGGCCCGCCTGGTGCGCCGCGCGGGCCGCTTCCAGCGTGGTCGGGAATTCGGAAATGGTGCAGCCCGCCGCCCGCGCCTCGTCGACATGGGCCGGCGTCGTGTCGTCATGGCTGGAAAGCACGATGCCGGAGGCGGAAAACAGCGCGACCATGCGGTCGTAATTGCCGGCCACCGCGCCGCGCGCCCGCTCGATCCGATCCGCCACCTCGCGGTCGAGATCGGCGCCGCCCTTGCCGATGCCGGAGAGATAGACCTTGAGGTGCTCGACATTGCGCCATTGCCGCGTGCCAGGCGTGTGGTCCATCAGCGAGGCCAGCGCCAGCGTCGGGCGCCCGAGCGCCGCGTCGACCAGCTCGGGCAGGCCGTGATCGGTCAGCTCGCAGCGCAGATGGATGCGGTGATCGACGCGGAACAGGCCGCGCGCGGTGCCCTGGTCGACCGCGTCCAGCATTACCTCATAGAGCGCGCGCCGGTCGGCCTTGGCCTGGTCGAAGCCGCCGGCGCAGATCGCATCATAGACGGTGGTGACGCCCGAGCCGGCCATCTGCGCGTCATGGGCGAGCGCGGCGGCCCGCGCATCCGGCCAGATCACCTTGGGGCGCGGCACGAAATGGCCTTCCAGCGCGTCAGTATGCAGGTCGATCAGGCCGGGCGCGAGAAAATCACCGCCGCAGTCGATCGCGCCGGGGATATGCGAGCGGCCCTCGTCGAGGGTGCGGATAACGCCGTTCTCATGGACCAGCGTGCCATCGACGACACGGTCCTCCAGAACGAGGCGGGCATGGGTCAGAACGGTTTCCATCGGCCCGCCTCTCGCATGTTGATGTGACCGTTCCGTGAAATTTCGCGCGATGTTTGTCCTGCCGAGCCGGGCCCGGCGCGCCGCCCTCACACCCCCGCCGCCCCGCCATCGGCGCGCGGGTCGTGGGTGCCTTCGAAGCCGCTGCGGCCGGGATGGAACACCACCGCCCCGGCATGGCCAAGCCTGTCCGAAACGCCCGGCCCCAGAGGCTCGATCTCATGGCCGGCACGCTCCAGCCGCTCGGCCAACGCGCCGTCGAAGCCGTGTTCCAGCTTGAGCGAGGTGGAATCGGAGCCCCAGCTTCGCCCGAGCAGCCAACGCGGGCGCGCCACCGCCGCCCCGAGCGGGACACCGAACAGCGCGTAGCGGCTCAGCACCGCCGCATTGGTCTGCGGCTGGCCTTCCCCGCCCATGCAGCCAAAGGCGACGACGCGCCCATCCGCCAGTTCCGCGAGCACCGGGTTGAGCGTGTGGAACGGCCGCCGGCCGGGCTCCAGCGGGTTGGTCGCGCGCGGATCGAGCGAGAAGCTGCTGCCGCGATTCTGCATGAGAACCCCCGTGCCCGGCAGCACCAGCCCGGAGCCGAACTCCCAGTAGATCGACTGGATATAGGACACCGTGGTGCCGTGCCGGTCGGCCGCGCCGAGCCAGATCGTGTCGCCCGGCGCGCCCTTGTGCGGCCAGGGCGCGGCGCGGCCCATGTCGATGGCGGCGACCTCGCGCTCCAGCGCCGTGTCGGTGAGGAAATCGGCGGGATCGACGGTCAGCCGGGAGGCATCCGTCACCACCCGGTCGCGTACCAGAAAGGCCCGCTTGGTGGCCTCGATCAGCCCGTGCACATGGGCGAGGCTCTCCGGCTGCTTGACGCCCAGCTTGGCGAACAGAGCGAGGATCATCAGCGTCGCCAGCCCCTGGGTCGGCGGCGGCGAGCCCCAGAGCCGCAGCGTCGGCAGGGCGACGGTGAGCGGCGGGCAGCGCAGCGCGCGGTAGCCGGCGATGTCGGCGCGCGTCACCGGGCTGCCGGCGCGTTCCAGGTCCGTGGCGATCTCGCGCCCCACATCGCCGCGATAGAAATCCTCCAGTCCGGCCCGGCCGAGCTGCTCCAGCGTGTCGGCGAGGCGCCCCTGCCGCAGCAGCGCGCCCTGCGCCGGCACCGTCCCGTCGGCGGCCAGGAAGACCTCGGCAAAACCGGGGACGGCGGCAAGCTCGTCCTTCTTCAGCGCGGTGAGCCGGTGCTGCGAGGCGCTGACCGGGGAGCCGGCGCGGGCATGGTCGAGCGCCGCCTCCAGCAGCCGACGGACCGGCATCCGCCCGCCCAGCGCGCGCGCCGTCTCCAGCGCCAGCGTCCAGCCGCCGACCTGTCCGGGCACGGTGAGCGCGGCGAGCGGCCCGCGCACGGGCACCTCGTCATAGCCGCGCTCGCGGTAGAAGGCGCGGCTCGCCTTCGCCCCCGCGGGACCCGCCGCCTCGATATAGGCGACGCGGCCCTTGGCATCGCGGATCAGCCAGAAGCCGTCACCGCCGAGATGGTTCATGTGCGGGTAGACCACGGCGATGGCGGCGGCGGCGGCGAGCGCGGCCTCCACCGCATTGCCGCCCTCTTCCAGCACGGCGCGGCCGGCCTCGGTCGCCAGATGATGCGGGCTTGCCACCATGCCGGCGCCGGCACGCACGCTCTCGTGAACGTCCCCGTGACCCATGCCTGTTCTCCCCTGCGGTGGCGTGCGCTTGACCCGCGCGTCGCGGCATAGCAGTTTGCCGGCCGCCGAATAAGACGGAACGAGAATGATGAGCACGGGCCGACGCATCCGCTGGGACAATGTGAGCACGGTGATCAGCGCCGCGATCCTGCTCGGCGCCGAGCTGATCGGCGCCGGCCTCGCCGCCGGCTGGGCGATCGCCGCGCTGTTCGACGCCAGCCTGGCGTGGGAGCTGGCCTTTGAGGGCGTGTTCGCCCTGCTCGCCCTCTACGGCGTCTATCGTTTCGTGATGAAGGCGAAGTCGGTCGAGCCCTTCGTCGAGGGCTGACGCCCCAGCGGGGCGGACCATCCGGCCCTGGCAGAACGGTGCGGGCCGAATCAGGCCCCGCGCGGAGAGCGACGCCGGCGGGCGCGCCGCGATGGCGGGAATACAGATCGCCCCCGGCTCCACCGTCGACTACCGCTTGATTTATGAGCACGCGGAAATTGCAGGCTTAGGGCAGAAAAACTGCCCTACCCGCTTGCATGTGACAGTAGAACTCCATACATCCCGCCTTGCCCAATATTCGCACGTGCCTGTGGTCGCGTGCCGATCGGCGGAAGTCCGGACAAGAGGCCGGAAAATCGCCAGTCAGATCGGTAGCCGGAGGCGAAACCGGCGCACCTCGCTCTCAGCGGGGAACGTGACTTGAAGCAACGACGTAGCGGGCTTTTTTGGTCTCTGTCGGCCCTCCAAAGGTCGGGAAACTGAAGAGGCACTACTTCTTGCCGGGCGTGCGGTCGGGTTTCCCGTACCAAGCGAAGGCATCGAACAAACGTTTGCGCTCTCCACATGCGCCAGCGATTGCATTCGTGCCACGGCTCCATTCCATCCGGCCTTGCGGCAAAACCGTGCGGCCGGCGAACGGATGCGCATTCTCGCCATACCTGCGGCCCACTGGCGCCGCGGGCGGGTGTTCGCATCTCTGGGTCCTTGCTTCGGGTCTGTGGAGAGCGCCATGACCGACCGTATTCGCGAATTTCTGCGTAACCGACGCGAGGATGGTCCCTGCGTCGTCGTCGATCTCGATGTCGTGCGGGCGAACTACGCCGCCTTTGCGCGCGCTTTGCCCGACACCCGCGTGTTCTACGCGGTGAAGGCCAATCCCGATGCGGCCGTGCTGAACGCGCTGGCCGAGATGGGCTCGTGCTTCGATTGCGCCTCGGTCAACGAGATCCTGATGGTTCTCGCCACCGGCGCCACCGCCGAGCGCATCTCCTTCGGCAACACCATCAAGAAGGAGCGCGACGTGGCGCGCGCCTTCGAGCTGGGTGTGCGCCTGTTCGCCGTCGACAGCGTGGAAGAGGTCGAGAAGATCGCCCGCGTCGCCGCCGGCGCCAAGGTGTTCTGCCGCATCCTGTGCGACGGCGCCGGCGCCGAATGGCCGCTCTCGCGCAAGTTCGGCTGCGAGCCGGAGATGGCGGTGGACGTGCTGGAGCACGCGCATCGCCTCGGCCTCGAAGCCCATGGCGTGTCGTTCCATGTCGGCTCCCAGCAGAAGAATGTCGATGCGTGGGATTCCGCGCTGGCCTCGGCCGCGGCGATCTTCAATGCCTGCGCCGAGCGGGGTTTCTCGCTCTCGCTGGTCAATATGGGCGGTGGTTTCCCGGCCAAGTACCTGCAGGACGTGCCGGCCGCCGAAGCCTATGGCGAGGCAATCTTCCGCGCCCTGTCGCGTCACTTCGGCAATGTCATCCCGCAGACCATCATCGAGCCGGGTCGCGGCATGGTTGGCGCGGCCGGCCTGATCGAGGCCGAGGTCGTGCTGATCTCGAAGAAGTCGGAGACCGACGCGGTGCGTTGGGTCTATCTCGACATCGGCAAGTTCGGCGGTCTCGCCGAGACGATGGACGAGGCGATCCGCTACCCGATCGTGACGCCGCATGACGGCGACGCGACCGAGCCCTGCGTGCTCGCCGGCCCGACCTGCGATTCGGCCGACGTGCTCTACGAGAAGACCCCGGTCATGCTGCCGGTGTCGCTCGCCATTGGCGACAAGGTGCTCATCGAAGCGACCGGCGCCTACACCACCACCTATTCGGCGGTGGCGTTCAACGGCTTCGAACCGCTGCGATCCTACGTGATCTGAGCGGCCCTTTCAGACACCCCTGTCAAACGCCCCTCATGGCCGGGCTCGACCCGGCCATCCAGCCTTCCGCCGACGGATCGGCTGAATCACCGGGATCAACCCCGGCGGTTGAGGGCGCGCGCGACGCCGAGCGCCTTTCACAATTCCCTTTCCTCTTTTTCCCGGCAAAGCCGGGTTTTGGAGGCCGCCATGGCTCTTGTCTCCGCACACGCCGTCGCTTCTGTCGCCCCCCTCAACACCGTTGCCACGCCCGCGATCTCGCTGGAGCGTCCGGCCGACCTCGCCCAGCGCGAGGCGCTGCTCGATCTCGCCTTCGGCCGCGCCGCCCGGCTGGCCAAGACCTCCGAGCGCCTGCGCGAGGGCCGCAAGCCGGCTGACGGGCTGGCCTTCGCCGCCCATGGCGCGGATGGCCGTGTCATCGGCACGCTGCGCCTGTGGCATGTCGCGGCCGGTCCGGGCCGTCCGGCGCTGCTGCTCGGCCCGCTGGCGATCCATCCCTGGTTCCGCGACCGGGGCCTCGGCAAGGCGATGATGACCACCGCCATCAACGAGGCCGCGCGCCTCGGCCATGGCGCCATCCTGCTGGTCGGCGACGCGCCCTATTATGCGCGCTTCGGCTTCGACGTGGCGCTGACCGAAGGCCTGTGGCTGCCCGGCGCCTTCGAACGCTCGCGCTTCCTCGGGCTGGAGCTGAAGGCGGGCGCGCTCAGCGGCGCGCGCGGCCTCGTCAGCCCGACCGGCGCGCCGGTCGAGGCGCCGAGCCTCACCGACCTGATCGCCCGCGAGAGCGATGCCGGCGCGCTGAAGCGCAGCGCCTGAGTATCGACCGACACATCGATGAAGGACCGGGCCACGCCCGGTCCTGACGGGCCACTCTCCCGATTTCCCATCGGAGGGGCAAGGCGTGCCCCACGTTCTCCCGCCCTCACCGGCGCGGATCGAGCGCGCGGCGCCCGCCCCTCCGCTCCCATCGGACGGGATGGGGTCGAGCTTGCGGGTTCCCCGGCCTCCCCCGCCGGGTCAGAACTCGACGTCGAGCTCCTCCATCTCGTCCGGTTCCACCAGCGCCTGCGCGGTCCAGTCGCGCAGCGGCGCGAAGGCCAGCATGGTCTGGCAATAGGCCGCGCTCACCGGCTCCAGCGGCACGTCATAGGTGCGGAAGCGCGTGCAGACCGGGGCGTACATCGCGTCCGCCACGGTCGGCGCGGTGCCGAACAGATACGGCCCGCCATAGGTCTTCAGGCACTCGCGCCAGATCGCGACGATGCGCAAGATGTCGCCCTGTGCCCCCGCCCAGACCTTGAAGCCGGGATGATGCGCCTTGAGGCTCATCGGCAGCGCCGAGCGCAGATTGGCGAAGCCCGAATGCATTTCGCCGGAAATGGCGCGGCAATGGGCCCGTGCTGCGCGATCCTTGGGCAGCAGCCCCGCCTCCGGGAACAGCTCGTTGAGATATTCGGCGATGGCCAGCGTGTCCCAGATGCGCATCCCCTCATGATCGAGGCGCGGCACGAGGAAGGAGGAGGACTGGAGCAGCAGCTCGGCGCGGATGCTCGGATCATCCGCCGAGACGCGCGCTTCCTCGAAATCGATGCCGGCCATGCGGCACAGCAGATAGCCGCGCAGCGACCAGGAGGAGTAGTTCTTGCTGGAGATCGTCAGCACCGCCTTCGGCGCCGCTTTGATCCTGGGTGCGCCAGCTTTTGCCGCACCCGCCTTTGCCGCGCCGGCCTTTGCAGCACTGGCTTTCGCGGGACCTGCCTTGGCAGCACTGGCTTTGGCCGGGCGGACCCTGGCGGGCGTGTCGGTCGGCGCGGGCATGGCAAGCGTCCTGTGTCGGGGGCCGTCGGCAGGCGCGAACGGCGTCGAGGCGGGCGAAGGATGGATGCCCCGGAGGCAAACACTATTCGTGCCATCCCTGATGACAGGCCGGGACCGTCCCGCGCGCCATCGGCCGCAACCGGTCCGGCACGCCGCTTGCCCGTAGCCCGGTGAGCCGCCGCCGATACGGCCTGCCGGATGTTTTTCCTGTCGCGGGCGAGGCGGGGACGCGCTAGCGTTGCCGACCGCCTGATCTGCACCTTGCCGACCCTGCCTTGCCGACCCTGCCTTGCCGCCCCCGCCTCGCCGAACCTGACACGCCGCGCCGACCCGCCTTCCGCCTCTATCCCCGCCCCGAGGGCGCCCCCGCGAGCCGTGCGTGAACCCGCCCATGAACCGCCCATGATGTATGCCGCCTATCAGGCCCAGGCCGATCTGTTCGATCCGATGCGCGCCGCCGCCCGCATGTCGCGCCGGCTGCTCGACACGACGCTGGGCGCGGCATTCGGCGACACGGTGCTGCTGCGCAACCTCTCGGCCGCCTTCGAGATGATCGAGCGCGCCGGGCTCAGCCATGCCCGCCCCTCCTTCGGGGTGGATCAGGTGATGGTCGGCAATCGCGAGGTCGAGGTGCGCGAGGAGGTGGCGGCGGAACTGCCATTCGGCCGGCTGATCCATTTCGCCAAGGATATCGAGCAGGCCCAGCCCCGCCTCCTCGTCGTCGCCCCGCTCTCGGGCCATTTCGCGACCCTGCTGCAGGACACGGTGAAGACCCTGCTGCCGGAGAACGACGTCTACATCACCGACTGGCTGAACGCCCGCGACGTGCCGCTCAGCGCCGGCGCCTTCGGCTTCGACGATTATGTCGCCCATGTCATCGGCTTCCTGGAGGCGATCGGGCCGGGCGCCCATGTGCTCGCGGTGTGCCAGCCCTGCGTGCAGGTGCTCGCCGCCAGCGCGGTGATGGCGCAGCAGGACAACCCGGCCCAGCCGCTGTCGATGACGCTGATGGCCGGGCCGGTCGACACCCGCATCAGCCCGACCAAGGTCAACGAACTCGCCACCTCGAAGCCGCTCGACTGGTTCGAGCAGAACCTAATCGCCACCGTGCCGCCGGGCTTCGCCGGCTCCGGGCGGCGGGTCTATCCCGGCTTCGTGCAGGTCGGCGCCTTCATGGCGATGAACATGGAGCGGCATGTGAAGGCGCATGTCGAGCTGTTCGAGAACCTCTCCATGGGCGAGCACGAGAAGGCGCGCACCACCAAGGCCTTCTATGACGAGTATTTCGCCGTGCTCGACCTCGCCGCCGAATTCTATCTGGAGACCATCCGCATCGTCTTCCAGGAGCACGACCTGCCGCGCGGCGTGCTGACCTATCGCGGCGAGCGGGTGGATTTCCGCGCCATCCGCCGCACCGCGCTGCTCACCGTGGAAGGCGAGCGCGACGACATCTGCGCCGTCGGCCAGACCATGGCGGCGCAGGACATCTGCACCAGCCTGCGCCCGCATCTGCGCCGCCACCACATGCAGGCCGGCGTCGGCCATTACGGCGTGTTCTCGGGCCGGCGCTGGAAGGGCCAGGTCTACCCGCTGGTGCGCAACCACATCCTCGCCAGCGACGCCTGAGCGGGGCTCACGGCTGACCGGCAGGCGAGGGGCGGCCCGTCCTGTGTCCTTCGAGGCCCGAGGCAAGCCTCGGGCACCTCAGGATGACGACACGCCGCGACAGCCGCCTCAACCGGATTCCTCTGCCCTGTCGCCGTCATGCTGAGGTGCGAGCGCAGAGAGCCTCGAAGCACGCAGGGGCCTGGGGAATGGGATGGTCTTACCTCTCCCCGTCGGGGAGAGGTTGCCGCGCAGCAGCGGGTGAGGGCCTTCATGGCCCGGCCCAGGTTTCATCTGCAACGCAACTGCGCCCCCGTCACGCGCCCGTCACCATTGACGCGGCAGGCTTGGCTCCGCATGGTGCGCGCCGCCAATCTTTCCCCTTGAGAACAAAGGAGTCCCCCCGAGAATGTCAGTCTGGCCGGTCTACGGAAAAATCGACGGTCCCATCGTGATGATCGGCTTCGGCTCGATCGGTCGCGGTACCCTGCCGCTTCTGGAACGGCATTTCGATTTCGACAAGGAACGCCTGACCGTCATCGATCCGGTGGACGATCACCGCGCCCTGCTCGATGAGCGCGGCATCCGCTTCCTCCAGCTCGCCATCACCCGGGAGAATTACCGCGAGGTGCTCGGCCCGCTGCTCACCACGGGCGGGCGCGGCTTCGTGATCAATCTCTCGGTCGATACCGGCTCGGTCGACCTGATGAATTTCGCCCGCGAATGCGGCGCGCTCTATATCGACACGGTGGTCGAGCCCTGGCTCGGCTTCTATTTCGACAAGGACGCCAGCCCCGCCAGCCGCTCCAATTACGCGCTGCGCGAATCCATGCTGAAGGCCAAGCGCGACAATCCCGGCGGGCTGACCGCGGTGTCCTGCTGCGGCGCCAATCCCGGCATGGTCTCCTGGTTCGTCAAGCAGGCGGTGATCGACATCGCCACCGACACCGGTCTCGATGTCGAGACACCCACCAGCCGCGAGGGCTGGGCGGCGCTGATGCAGCGCGTCGGCGTCAAGGGCATCCACATCGCCGAGCGCGACACCCAGCGCGCCCGCGACCCGCGCCCGTTCGGCACCTTCGTCAACACCTGGTCGGTCGAGGGCTTCGTCTCGGAAGGCCTGCAGCCGGCCGAACTCGGCTGGGGCACCCATGAAAAATGGATGCCGGCCAATGGCCACACCCATAATTTCGGCTCCGGCGCGGCGATCTATCTGATGCAGCCGGGCGCCGCCACCAAGGTACGCACCTGGTGCCCGAGCCTCGGCGCCCAGCACGGTTTCCTCGTCACCCATAACGAGTCGATCTCGATCGCCGACTATTTCACCGTGCGCAATGGCGCGCAGGTCGCCTACCGCCCGACCTGCCACTATGCCTACCATCCCTGCAACGACGCGCTGGTGTCGTGGCACGAGATGTTCGGCAATGAGGGCAAGTTCTCCGGCGACTGGAGCATCCTGACCGAGCACGAGATCGTCGACGGGCGCGACGAACTCGGCGTGCTGCTTTATGGCCATGCCAAGAACGCCTATTGGTTCGGCTCGCAGCTCACCATCGAGGAAGCGCGCAACCTCGCCCCCTACCAGACCGCGACCGGGCTTCAGGTCACCTCGGCCGTGCTGGCCGGCATGGTGTGGGCGCTGGAAAACCCGCAGGCCGGCATCGTCGAGACCGACGAGATGGACTTCCGCCGCTGCCTCGACATCCAGAAGCCCTATCTCGGCACGGTGAAGGGCTATTACACCGACTGGACCCCGCTGGACGGCCGCCCCGGCCTGTTCCCCGAGGATCTCGACGAGACCGACCCCTGGCAGTTCCGCAACGTGCTGGTGCGCTGAGGGGCACGCCCCTCACGCCCGTCACCTCCACGCCATCGCCGCGCCGGTCAATCTTCCGGCGCGCCGATGGTGAGGCAGCGTTGGCGCGCGGCTTCCAGCCCCTGCGCCACCGCTGCCGGCAGCCCGGCGGCCTGCATCGCCGCGAGCCCCGCCGCCGTGGTGCCGGCATAGTCCAGCATCTCCTGCACGAAAGCGGCCGGCGGACGCTCTGAATCCGCCATCAGCGTGCCGGCGGCGCGGAACAGCTGCGCCACCGCGCGCCGCGCCGTGTCGGGCGCCACACCCTGGCTTTGCGCATATTCCTGCATGCACTGCGCGACATAGGCGACGAAGCCCGGCACCGGCCCGGTCACCGCGGTGAACACGTCCATCTGGCTTTCCTCCGGCACCTCGTCGGTGAGGCCGCAGGCGTCGAACACAGCGCGCGTCACCGCCCGGTCGGCGTCGGACAGGCCCGGCGCATAAAAGGGCGAATAGGCCATCCCACTCTGCGCCGCCGGGTTCGACATCGCCCGCACCCGCCGGGGCGAGCCGCTGATCGTGGCAAGCTGCGCGAGGGTGACGCCCGCCATCACCGAAATCACCAGACGCCCGCCCGCCGCGAGCCGCAGCGCCCGCCCCGCCATTGGGGGCAGCGCCAGCAGCAGCGTGTCGCAGCCCTGCGCCACCGCCTGCGGATCGGCGGTCCATACGATGCCCGCGACCTCAGCCATCGGGCCCGCCGGCCCGGAGCGGGTGCAGATGGTCAGCCGCAACGGCGGCACCACGCCCGCGCGCAGCAGCGCCCCGGCGATCGCCCCACCAAGCTGGCCGCAGCCGATGAGCCCAAGGCGTCCCGGCACCGTGTCGTCCGTCATCGTTCCACCTCGTCCCATTCTCCGGCTGGCCGCGCCGCTTCTCCACCAATACAACGTCATGGCCGTCCCCGGACATGATCCGGGGATCAGACCCGGTCATCCACGACGTGGGACGGGCGTGCGCGGAAGACGTGGATCCCCGGGTCAAGCCCGGGGATGACGGGGAGGTGGGTTGCCCCACACGCCGCCATCCCAACAGCCGCAGGCCGAGCCGCATCTCCACCAACACAACGTCATGACCGTCCCCCGGACATGATCCGGGGATCAGACCCGGCCATCCACGAGTTGGGACGGGCGCGCGCGTAAAACGTGGATCCCCGGGTCAAGCCCGGGGATGACAGGGCGGGAATGACATTGAGCCGGGATGACGGGGCGCAGATGGCGCGCCCACTCTGGCGCCGGGCGCGGGGGTGCCTAGATAAGGCCCGATCCTTCCTCCCACCGGAGCCACCATGTCCGATCTCTCCGCCTTCCCGATCGCCACCCGCTGGCCCGCCACGCACCCGGACCGGCTCCAGCTCTATTCCTTCCCCACGCCGAACGGCGTGAAGATCTCCATCCTGCTGGAGGAAACCGGCCTGCCCTATGAGGCGCACACCATCAATATCGGCAAGGACGAGACCTGGACGCCGGAATTCCTGGCGCTCAACCCCAATGGCAAGATCCCCGCCATCCTCGATCCGAACGGGCCGGGCGGAAAGCCGCTCGCTTTGTTCGAAAGCGGCGCGATCCTGATCTACCTCGCGGAGAAGACCGGACAGTTCCTGCCGAGCGACCCGGCCGCGCGCATCGAGACCATCCAGTGGGTGATGTGGCAGATGGCCGGGCTCGGGCCGATGTTCGGGCAGCTCGGCTTCTTCCACAAATTCGCCGGCGCGGCCTATGAGGACAAGCGCCCGCGCGACCGCTACGCCAAGGAGAGCGCCCGCCTCATCCGCGTGCTGGAGGACCGGCTCAACGGGCGCGACTGGATCATGGGCGCGGACTACACCATCGCCGACATGGCGTGCCTCGGCTGGGTGCGCAACCTGATCGGCTTTTACGGCGCGGCCGATCTCGTCGCCTATCAGGAACTGACCCATGTGCCGGCCTGGCTGGCGCGCGGCCTCGCCCGTCCCGCCGTGCAGCGCGGTCTGGAAATCCCCCCGCGCCCGTGATGCGTAGAAGCACGAGGTGACAACCCGCTCGCCCGGCTGTGATGGCAGGGCGGGCGTTTTCGCCTATAAGCTCGGGGAAAGCGGCCCGCCGGAATGCGGGCCCGGGGACGAAGGGTTTTTCGATGAACAAGATCGTTCCGGTGCCGGCCGGCACCGTCGCCGCACAGCCGGGCGCGGGCACGCACCTTCCCGCCGGCCATCCGCCGGTGAAGGTCGGCAAGATCGGCGTGCTCATCGTCAATCTCGGCACCCCGGATGGCACCGATTACTGGTCGATGCGCCGCTACCTCAAGGAGTTCCTCTCCGACCGCCGGGTGATCGAGGTCAACCGCGTGCTCTGGTGGTTCATCCTCAACGTCATCATTCTGTCGATCCGCCCGCAGGCCAAGGGCAAGGATTACGCGACGATCTGGAACAATGAGCGCAATGAGGGCCCGCTGCGCACCATCACCCGCTCGCAGGCCGAGCAGCTGACCGCCCGCATCGGCCCGCTGGACGACCGCCTCGTGGTCGACTGGGCGATGCGCTATGGCAACCCGTCCGTCGCCTCGCGCATCGAGGCGCTGCAGCAGCAGGGTTGCGACCGGCTGCTGCTGGTGCCGCTCTACCCGCAATATGCCGCCGCCACTTCCGCCACCGTCGCCGATGCCGCCTTTGACGCGCTGAAGAAGATGCGCTGGCAGCCGGTGCTGCGCGTCGCCGCGCCCTGGCCGGACGAGCCGGCCTATATCGAGGCGCTGGCCAATTCGATCACCACGGAACTGGCCGGGCTGGACTGGGAGCCGGAGCTGGTCATCGCCTCCTTCCACGGCATTCCGAAGGA
Organism: Ancylobacter radicis; assembly: GCF_018449475.1. Classification (GTDB taxonomy): domain Bacteria; phylum Pseudomonadota; class Alphaproteobacteria; order Rhizobiales; family Xanthobacteraceae; genus Ancylobacter; species Ancylobacter radicis. The sequence continues at coordinate 828,720 of NZ_JAHCQH010000015.1, forward strand.
ATATTTCGACAAGGGCGATCCCTATCACTGCTATTGCTACAAGACCGCGCGGCTGGTGCGCGAGAGGCTCGGCTGGCCCGAGGGCAAGCTGAAGGTCACCTTCCAGTCGCGCTTCGGCAAGGCGGAATGGCTGCAGCCCTATACCGACAAGACCATCGAGGCGCTGGCCCAGTCCGGCGTGAAGAAGATCGCCGTCATCACCCCCGGCTTCGTCGCCGATTGTCTCGAGACGCTGGAAGAGATCGCCGGCGAGAATGCCGAGATCTTCCACCATGCCGGCGGCGAGAAGTTCCACTTCATCCCCTGCCTGAATGATTCCGAGGGCGGCATGAACACGCTGGAAGCCGTGGTGAAGCGCGAGCTGCGCGGCTGGGCGGAGATCGGCTGAGGGGCGAAGCCGTCATCCCGGACGGCCTCCACCTCACGCGGCGTCATGGCCGTCCCCGGACGTGATCCGGGGATCAGACCCGGCCATCCACGCCTTTGGTCGGGCGCGCGAGGGAAAGTCGTGGATCCTCGGGCCAAGCCCGAGGATGACGGCGGGGATGGGAGACGACGCGGCCCGCCATCCTGAGGCGCCCGGCGCCGCCGGGCCTCGAAGGACGCAGGCCGCCCCGGATGAGCGTCATCCCGGCCGAGCGCCGGGATCGCCCACCATCGCGAACATCGCCCACCTTTCACCCGCGAAACCTGATTTGTTTTGCCCGCGCGCGCGTTCCCGCCGATGCAGGGTGCCCCCGCGACAGCCGGAGAGCGCCCATGACCCTTCCGACGCCGATTCCGACGCCCATCGCCCACGCCGCCGATACCCGCACTGAAATGCAGAAAATGCTCGCCGGCGCGCTCTATCACGCCGCCGACCCGGAGATTCAGGCGGCGCAGGAAGCCAGCTTCGCCTGGATGGCCCGCTATAATGGCGCGCTCGGGGCCCCGCAGGCGGTGCGCGACGCGCTGCTGGCCGAGCGGCTCGGCGCGGTCGGCGAAGGCGCGGTGATCCGCCCGCCCTTCCATTGCGATTACGGCTTCAACATCCGGCTCGGCGCCGGCGTGTTCCTCAATTTCAACTGCGTGGTACTGGACGTGGTCGCGGTGACCATCGGCGACAAAACGCAGATCGGGCCGGGCGTGCAGATCCTCACCGCCGACCATCCGCGCGATCCCGCCACCCGCGCCACCGGGCTGGAATTCGGCCGCCCGGTCCGCATCGGCGCCAATGTGTGGATCGGCGCGGGCGCCATCCTGCTGCCGGGCGTCACGGTGGGCGACGACGCGCTGATCGGTGCCGGCGCCGTCGTCACCCGCGACGTGCCGGCCGGCGCGACGGTGGTCGGCAACCCCGCGCGGGCGCGCTGAGGGCAGCGGGGAACCCGCGCCCCTCCCATCCGTTGCCCCCTGACAGCCCCAGGGAGGACGCGCCATGATCGACTCCAACGGTATCGACCCCAACGGTATCGACCCGACCACGCCCGAGCCCGGCGGGCCGGATATTCCCCCGCCGGTCGAAAGCCCGGACCGCCCGCCGACCCCGGTCGAGGCGCCCGACCTGCCCGGCAACGGCCCGGACATTCCCCCGCCCGGCCCGGACATGCCGGAAATCATGCCCGGCGACACCCCGCCGGAAATCGCCCCGGACATCACCCCGCCGCCGATGGGCGACCCGCCGACGCGGATGTGAGCCTCACGAGGCCGCGCGCCAATTCCCCTCAACACCGTCATGACCGGGCCTGACCCGGCCATCTACGTCTTTGGCCGGGGCGCCGCGCGAGGAAACCGTGGATCCCCGGATCAAGTCCGGGGATGACGGCGCGGGGACTGACGACACGGGATGGGCAATGACGCGCCCCGTCATGCTGAGGCGCCGGCCGGCAGGCCGGCCTCGAAGCACGCAGCCCCCCCCAAAAAACAAGACAGCCGGCGTGTCGCCACGCCGGCTGTTCTCTCGGCGCCAATTCCCCTCAACGCCGTCATGGCCGGGCTTGACCCGGCCATCCACGACTTCTCGCTTCCCGCCGCGAGCCCGGCCCACGTCGTGGATCCCCGGGTCAAGCCCGGGGATGACGGCGGGAGCTTCCTGCCCGTTTCGCGGAAAAGCGATGCAGCAGAGCATCGCCGATCCGGGAACGGGTCCGCGTCAAATCTTATCGAAAAGCGCCAGCAACTCGTCGCAAAGGGCCGCAAGGTCGCGCAACATGCGAATGACCATCAACCCGCGATCGAGCCAGCGCCAAGCGCGTTCGCGCATGGCATACCTCTATGCTCGGTGTACCGTTGGGTGATGGCATGGACGGCGAATCCAAACCGTGGCTGACGAAGCTCATTTAGCGCCGCTGACGTCGCCGGCTCTATAGCACAGAACACCCCCCAAAACAAAACGGCCGGCGTGTCGCCACGCCGGCCGTTCCATCTGGTGCTGGTCACCGGAAGGCGGCGGGGCGGGGCCCCGTCGCTTTCGGTGCGATCAGCCGATCGAGACGCCGATCAGTCGGCCTTCTCGGAGGCCTTCTTGAGCGCGGCGCCCAGGATGTCGCCGAGCGAAGCGCCCGAGTCCTGCGAGCCGAACTGCGCCACGGCTTCCTTCTCCTCGGCGATTTCCAGCGCCTTGATGGAGACCTGAACCTTGCGCGCCTTGCGGTCGAACAGGGTGACGCGGGCGTCGAACTTCTCGCCCACGGCGAAGCGGTCAGGACGCTGGTCGCCGCGATCGCGGGCCAGTTCCGAACGCTTGACGAAGGTGGTCATGTCGGAGCCGGCGATCTTCACTTCGACGCCGCCATCCTTCACGTCGATCACTTCGCAGGTGACGATGACGCCCTTGCGCAGTTCGCCCGAGTCCTGGAAGGGGTCGCCGGCAAGCTGCTTCACGCCGAGCGAGATGCGCTCCTTCTCGACATCCACGTCGAGAACGACCGCCTTGATCACGTCGCCCTTCTTGAACTCGTCGATGACCTGCTCGCCCGGACGGTTCCAGTCGAGGTCCGAGAGATGGACCATGCCGTCGACATCGCCGTCGAGACCCAGGAACAGACCGAACTCGGTCTTGTTCTTGACTTCGCCCTCGACGGTGGCGCCGGCCGGATACTTCTCGGCGAAGGCATCCCACGGATTCTGCAGGGTCTGCTTGAGGCCCAGCGAGATGCGGCGCTTGACCGGATCCACCTCGAGGATCGCCACTTCCACTTCCTGCGAGGTGGCGACGATCTTGCCGGGATGGACGTTCTTCTTGGTCCAGCTCATCTCGGAAACGTGGATGAGGCCCTCGATCCCCGGCTCCAGCTCGACGAACGCGCCGTAGTCGGTGATGTTGGTGACGCGACCCTTGAAGCGGGCCTGCACCGGGTACTTGGCCTCGATGCCCTCCCACGGATCGCCGAGGAGCTGCTTCATGCCGAGCGAGATGCGGTGCGTCTCGTGGTTGATCTTGATGATCTTCACCTTGACCGTCTGGCCGATGTTCAGCACTTCGGTCGGGTGATTCACGCGGCGCCAGGCGATGTCGGTGACATGCAGCAGGCCGTCAATGCCGCCGAGATCAACGAACGCACCGTAATCGGTGATGTTCTTGACCACGCCGTCGATGACCTGACCCTCTTCGAGGTTCTGCACCAGCTCGTGACGCTGCTCGGCGCGGGTCTCTTCGAGAACCGTGCGGCGCGACACGACGATGTTGCCGCGGCGGCGATCCATCTTGAGGATCTGGAACGGCTGCGGGTTGTGCATCAGCGGGCCGACGTCGCGGATCGGGCGGATGTCGACCTGCGAGCGCGGCAGGAAGGCCACAGCGCCGTCGAGGTCGACGGTGAAGCCGCCCTTGACCTGGTTGAAGATCACGCCGGTGACCTTCTCCTGCGCGTTGAACGCCTTTTCGAGGCGGACCCAGCTCTCTTCGCGGCGGGCCTTGTCGCGCGACAGGACGGCTTCGCCGAGCGCATTTTCGACGCGCTCGAGATAGACCTCGACTTCGTCACCCACCTTGATGGGGTCTTCGCGGCCGGGGCCGGCGAATTCGCGCAGCGCCACGCGGCCTTCGGTCTTCAGGCCGATGTCGATGATCGCGAGATCCTTCTCGATCGCGACGACAATGCCCTTGACCACCGAGCCTTCGGCCGGCTCGGTCAGGTTGAAGCTCTCTTCGAGCATCGCGGCGAAATCATCGCGCGCGGCGCTGAGGGTTTGAGTAGCGGACATCAAGACTCCATGTTGCCAATGCGCCGGTGCGGGTTGGGGTCGCCTCGCTCGTCGCGGGCCCCGGGACCTGGCAGTTCCCGGAGCAGCCCCCTTGCGGGGACCCGGCGCAATGGCCGTGACGGTCGAGGCGTCTTCATAAGGTCCGGTGCCCGCGCCTTGAAGGCGGCGCGGCATCACCAGGACCGGGAAACGCGGTACATGTCCCCTGTCGCACGGCAGCGCCCTCAGGCGGGCTGCAAGGTAGCGGCAAGGCTCGTGAGCGAGCTTGCGGGCGCAATGTGCGACGGGGCGGGCTGGCCTCCAGAAGCGGGAGACGCGCATCCCGCTCTCCCGGCCCGCCCGGCTGCCGCTCATTACATGGGCGCCCGGACGCGCGATGCCATAGCGCAAGGGCAGGCTTCTGGCAAGGCGCGAGACCGTGATCGCGCCGTGGCGGGCGCCTTTCCGGGCCGGGTGCCGCCAGACTTGCCGACGACGACAGGATGATCGCGTGTTAGTATGAAAGTGCATGAATTTTCGACCGGTCGCCCGCGACCTCGCCCAGGAGACCGCGCCCCGTCCGCGGCTGCGGGGCGCGCGGGGGCTGTCCGGCAGTCGGGAGAGGCTCGGGTGAGACGCTGGCGCGGCCTGCTGCTCGCGGTCACGATCGTCGGCGTGGGCACCGCGGTGCCGCTGGCGGCGACGCTGCTCGCCTCCTGGCGCCTGGCGGTCGAAACCCGGCAGGACGCGCTGGAGCACCGGGCGCACGAGGTGCTGGCCCATGCCGAGGCGGTCTATGCCGAGGCGGCGGCGACGCTGCGCTCCATCGCCTCGACCGATTTCAGCACCTGCTCGCCGGGCCATGTGCGCTGGATGCGCGAGCTCGACCGCATCTCGCTGGTGGTCGACAACATCGCCTATGGCGCGCGCGAGATCGTCGAGTGCAACACGTTCGGTCCCATGATGCGGCGCATGGTGCTGTCCGAGATCGCCGAGCGGACGGTGGACGGCATCGGCCTCGTGGTCAACTGGAGCGCCTCCCATGTCGTCGACCGGCCGACCCTGATCATGAGTCTGGGCGGCCACCATGTGCTGGTGGACCAGCAGCGTTTCCTCGGCTTCCCGCACGGACACCTGCAGGCCGAGCTGCGTACCGCCGGCGGCATCCCGCTGGCGACGCGGCCTCCGTCGCGCTACCGCAGCGCCGTCCTGCTCGCCGCCGCGCCCGTCACCGCCGATCCGGTCCCGTCCGGCTCGGATGCCTCCGCTGGTGCCGCGGTGCCGGGGGCGGTCGCCGCCACTGACGAGGCGGAACCGCCCGAGCCGTCCCCGCCCCCGCTCACCGCCACCGCCGCCTCGCCGCGCTGGAAGGTGACGGTGCACGAGCCGCCGCTCGGCTTCCTCGCCCATATCGAGGGGCAGCGCCGGCTGCTGCTGCCGCTGGGCGCGGTGCTGGCGATCCTGTTCGCCGGCGCCTCGATCTGGATGCTGCGCCAGCGGCTCTCGCCGCGCGGCGAGTTGGCGGCGGCGGTGCGGCAGCGCGAATTCGTCGCCCATTACCAGCCGATCATCGAGCTTTCGACCGGGCGCTGCGTCGGGGCGGAGGCGCTGGTGCGCTGGCGCCGGCCGAACGGCCAGCTGGTGCGGCCGGACCTGTTCATCCCGCTCGCCGAGGAGACCGGCCTCATCCGCGCCATCACCGACCAGATGATCGGCGCGGTGATCGAGGATCTCGGCGCGGCGCTGGTGGCCGACCCGCGCCTGCACGTCGCCATCAACATCTGCGCCGAGGATCTCTCCACCGGGCGGGTGCTCGGCGTGCTGGAGGAGGCGCTGGCGGGCACCGGCATCTGCTCCAACCAGATCTGGCTGGAGGCGACCGAGCGCGGCTTCGTCGATATCGAGGGCACCCATGCGACGCTGGCCAAGGCCCGCGCGCGTGGCCATTTCATCGCCATCGACGATTTCGGCACCGGCTATTCCGGGCTGCGCTATCTCCAGCGCCTGCCGATCGACGCGCTGAAGATCGACAAGTCGTTCATCGACGTGGTCGGCACGGAAGCGCCGACCAGCCATGTGACCGAGCACATATTGGCGCTGGCCCGCGAGCTGCACCTCACCGTGGTCGCCGAAGGGGTGGAGCGGCCCGAGCAGGCCGACTATCTGCGCCAGAGCGGGGTGCAGATGGCGCAGGGCTGGCTGTTCTCCCGCGCCCTGCCGGCCGACGCCTATCTCGCCTTCTGCCGCATCAACCGCGCCCAATACGGCGCCCCCTGCAACGTCGTCCCGTTCCAGGCGGCGTGAGGGGGCGGCGCGAAAGGACTTGATCGATCCGCTAAATATTGCACAATTATCCGAACGTTGGGGGTCACATGCGTAGACGTGCTGAATTTCGTCCTTTTGGCTGGTTACATGACCTTCGAGTCCGTGAACAACTTGATTTGGAGCCTCCGTATCAGCGCAGAAGCGTTTGGCCAGAACGCTACAAAGTTGATTTTATAACCACAGTCCTTTTGGGATATCCCTGTCCTGCGATATTTTTATATGAAGAAATCAATATTAATGGATCATTTCTTTACAAAGTCGTAGACGGAAAACAGCGCCTAAGCTCTCTTTTTGATTTTGTCGACAATAAGATATCTGTCTCTGATGATTATCCAAACATGAACATGAGAGGAAAAATATTTGATGAACTAGACGATAATTCAAAACTAGAAGTTTGGCGCTATTCATTTTCTGTCGAATTCATTGAGCAAGAAAATGAAACACTAATTAATGACATTTTTAATAGAATAAATAAGAACGTCGCGAAGCTAACGGCTCAAGAGTTACGTCATGCGCGATTTTCGGGGATTTTCATTTCACAATGCGAGGATCTTTCTAACGAACTAGACACAATACTTTATCCAAATTTTCCTAATATTGCGCCTCAATCAAGGCGCCAGATGAAAGATGTAGAGAACTTGTCAACTATGCTTCTATTTTTGGAGCAAGGTGAACGCTCTTTGTCACAAACTGACATAGATAAAGCATATAGCGAGCGTGACGAAGAGTGGCTTAGTCAGTACGACACTATCGCGGAATTTCGTAGAAATATCGGTTACATAGCTGATATAATCCGACAAAATAATGGAAATTATATCACCTCGAGCAGACTTAGGAATCAGGCGGATTTTTATTCTCTTTTTGCAGCCGTTGTGGAATTAAACAGAGACGGTGGAGCACCTACACCAGACGTCGCTGCTACAAAACTGGCTCAGTGGATTTCTCGTCTTAAGCATGTTGAGTTAATGGCTGAGACTAACGATCAATACGCTGACGAGATCATGTATCTAGGTGCAGCTCGAGCTGCATCTAATGACGCGGGACCGAGGCGCATTCGTATCAACGCCATTAAGCGAGTGCTCGGAGCACCCTGATATGCGTACTTTGGAGCAAGCCTATGCTTCTTCATTAAAAATGATCGAGATAGTTGAAGGTCAAGCAAAAGAAGCATTGTCCGATTTTTGCAACAGTCGATCGTATATTCTCGTCAATCGGCTCAAGAATGTAGATTCAGTTAGAGATAAAATCGAGACCGGTCGTTATTCAAGCTTTTTGATGATTGACGATCTTATTGCATTCTCGATCATTATCGATACCTCTGCACAGACCAAGGACGTTATAAGTTATCTACGAAAAGCTTTTAAAGTAAAATCAATTAAATCTGGCAAAACCCTTATTGATGAACGAACTTTTGATTTCGACTGCCCTAGAGTTTATTGCTCACTTAATAGCAACCATTATAACGGAACTGGACTTAATGAAATAATATTCGAAATTCAAATAAGGACTATACTTCAACATGCATGGTCCAAAATTACACATCCTGTTGTGTATAAAGGCCATCAATTTGATCCTAGAGCGAGTCGATTAGCCGCCGAATTAATGGCGCACATTGAAAAAATCGACCGGACTTTTTCTAGATTCAAAACTGAATCTAGAAACGTCAAATATGTTGGCCGTTACGCTGCCATAGCAAGCAGTCGTATAACACAAAAAATAGACGAACTTATCTATGACGGAGTTATTCCTTCGGAGATGAGGCCAAAGAACGGCAAGAGATTAGGTGAAAATATATATAACTCTCTCATTGAGAAAAATAGAATTGACGCCGCAATAGGTGTAATTGATAATTTCTACCGCTCTCTTGGTTCAAAATTCCCGCGTTCTGTTTCATTATATCAATTAGCAATCGTTGCATTATATAATGCTAAACTTCTTGATTTGAAATCAAACAAAAAACGTTATTACGTTAGCTCAGAATTGACTTCATTATACCCTCAAATTGAAAAGATCAGAAATACTGTTGATATTTAGCTCTCCTCCCCGCCCGCACCACCGCCGCGACGCCCAGCAGGATCACTCCGGTCGCCAGCCCCACGGCGATCATGCCGGCGGGGGTGATGCGCGCGGTGGCGGACATAGTGAGCGCGCGGCCGAGGCGGATCTCGGCACTGGCCTTCATCTCCTCGGGATGGGCGGCGCGGGCCGGGCCTGATGGCGCCTCGCCCGGCGCGGGGCGCTCCCCGGCAGAAGACGCGCCTGTGCGAGAGGCGCCCGTAATCGTGGCGTCCAGAACCGGCACAGCGGGGGTGATCGAGCGGGATGGCGGGGTCATCATGGGGTCTCCCTGACCGCCGGGCGGTCACCCCATCATGCGCCCGAAACCCGGACGGGCGAAGGGGCAACGCCGCACGCGCGAACCGGCGCGCGCGAATGCGCTAGACCCGCCGCGCCAGCCACACATCCATGACCCAGCCGGCCTGCGCCTTCACCCGCGCGCGGGCCTCACGGATCGGCCCGGCCACCGCGTCGAGCGGGCCGGCGATCCGCACCTCGTCGGCGGTGCCGAGATTGGCGGCCCAGAACAGCTCGCCCGGCCAGCCCCGCGCCGCCAGCGCGGCAAGGCCGCTGCCATCGTCGAGCATCACGGCGAAGGCGGGGGCGTCGGGCGTCTGTTCCGCCACCTGCCGCCCGGTGGTGAGCAGCACCGGCTCGCCCACCCCGTTGAGCGGGATGGCATGGGCGGCGCAGAGCAGCTGCAGGGCGGAGAGGCCGGGCTCCACGGCAAGGGTGAAGCCCTCATGGCCGCCATCGCGCAGAAGCGCGCCCGCCGCCGCCAGCACGCGCAGCGTCGAATCATAGAGCATCGGGTCGCCCCAGACGAGGATCGCCCCGGTCTCCTCCGGCCCCAGCTCCCCGGCGATGGCGGCGGCGAGAAGCTGCGCGCGCTCGCCATGCCAGTCCGCCACGCTGGCGCGGTAGGCGGCGGGGGAAGTCTCCAGATGGGGCAGGGCCGCCCCCGGCAGAGGCGGGCGCTGCCGGCGCGGGCTGGGCGCGCGGAAAAGCCGGTGGCCGGGCTTGGCGAAGCGAGCGATCAGCGCCTCGCGCCGGGCGACCAGCGGATGGGCCGCCTCGCCTTTGTCGAGCAGCAGGAACAGGTCGATCTGCGCCAGCGCGCGGGCGGCGGCAAAGGTGAGGTGATCCGCCTCCCCCATGCCGATGCCGATGACGAGCAGGCGGCGCATGAGCTAGCGCGCGGGGGGGACAGGGGGGGCGGGGGCGGCATCGCGCGCGGCAAAAACCCGCTTGGCGACCATCAGCGCGTTCAGCGCCGCCGGGAAGCCGGCATAGAGCGCCATCTGCATGATCGCCTCCACCACTTCCTCCCGGCTCGCCCCGACATTGAGCGCCGAGCCGATATGCACCTCAAGCTCGCGCTCGGCATGGCCGAGGCAGACCAGCCCCGCCACGGTGGCGATCAGCCTGGTGCGCAGATCGAGCCCGGGCCGGGCATAGATGTCGCCATAGCCGAACTCGAAAATATAGCGCGCGAAATCCGGGGCGATGTCACCGAGGCTGTCCATCACCTGCGCCCCGGAACGCCCGGTGATTCGCGCCAGCAGCGCCTGGCCACGGGCGAGGCGGTCCTGCGGCAGCGCGGCGCCGGACGGATCAGTGGACGGATCGGCCTGACCGGCCTGATCGTCCGCCTCACCGGTCTCACGCTCCACCGGATTTACCATACTGAATTACCTCCGACGCTCGACGATGGCCAGCGCCGCGGCCACGCTCGCGGCGACGTCGAGCGCGGTATTGTCGATGATCTCGGCATCCGCGGCGACCACCAGCGGGGCGCTGGTGCGCGAGCTATCGCGTTGGTCGCGCTTGCGAATATCCTCCAGCACGCTCTCCGGCGTGACCTTTTCGCCGCGCGCCGCCAGCTCGCGGAAGCGCCGCGCCGCGCGGGCCTCGGGGGTGGCGGTGACGAAGATCTTCACCGCCGCGTCGGGGGCAATCACCGTGCCGATATCGCGCCCGTCGAGCACCGCCCCACCCGGCTGATGCGCGAAATTCTGCTGCAATGTCAACAGCTTGGCGCGCACCTGTGGAATCGCGGCAGCGCGCGAGGCGGCTTCCCCGACCGGCCCGGCGCGCAGCGATTCGGGATCGAGGGCGGCGAGGTCGAGCCCCTCAGCCAGCCCGGCCATCGCTGCAACGTCTTCAAAATCAACGGCTTTTTCCAACGCCGCCGCCCCCACCGCGCGGTACAGCAGCCCGGTGTCGAGATGCGGCAGCCGGTAATGGGCCGCCAGCCGCCGGGCGATCGTACCCTTGCCGGAGGCGGCGGGACCGTCAATGGCAATGATCACAGCGCCGCCTCGATCACCGCCCCCATGCCGCGCATCAGCGGCAGGAAGCTCGGGAAGGAGGTGGCGATGAAGGAAACATCGTCCACATTCAAGGGCTTAGCCGTGGCGAGGCCGAGCACCAGAAAGCTCATGGCGATGCGGTGGTCCATATGGGTTTCCACCGTACCGCCGCCGGCGGCGCTGCCCGCGCCCTCGACCAGGAGGTCGTCGCCCTCGATCCGGTTCACCACCCCCGCCGCGTCCAAACCCTTGGAAACGGCCAGCAAACGGTCGGATTCCTTGACCCGCAGCTCCGACAGCCCGCGCATCCGCGTCGTCCCCTCGGCAAAGGCGGCGGCGACCGCAAGCACCGGATATTCGTCGATCATCGAAGGCGCCCGCTCGGGCGGAACCTCGACCGCGCGCAGCCGTCCGCTGTACTTCACCCGAATATCCGCGACGTTCTCGCCGCCCTCGACGCGCGCGTTCTCATAAGCGATCTCGGCGCCCATCTCCTTGAGAGTGATGAATAATCCCGTGCGCAACGGGTTGGTCATCACCCCCTCCACGACGATCTCCGAGCCGGGCACGATGAGCGCGGCGACGATCGGGAAGGCGGCGGAAGAGGGGTCGGCCGGCACATGGATCGGCGCCGGCTTCAGCTCCGGGCGGCCCTTCAGCGTGACCTTGCGGCCATGCGCGCCGTACGGCTCGACGCTCACCTGCGCGCCGAAATGGGTAAGCATGCGCTCGGTATGGTCGCGGCTCGCCTCGGCCTCGATCAGCACCGTCTCGCCCGGCGCGCCCAGCCCGGCCAGCAGCACGGCGGACTTGATCTGCGCCGAGGCGACCGGGCTCTCATAGGTGATCGGCACCAGTTCGCGCGGCCCCTTCAGGGTCAGCGGCAGGCGCCCGCCCTCGGCCGCCTCGATCACCTGAACGCCCATCTTTTCAAGGGGATCGAGGATACGCCGCATCGGCCGGCGGCGGAGACTGGCATCGCCGTCGAAGGTCACGGTAATCGGGTTTCCGGCCACCATGCCCATCATCAGCCGCGAGCCGGTGCCGGCATTGCCGAAATCAAGCGGGCCGGCGGGCTCGGTCAGGCCGCCGACACCGACGCCGTTCACCCGCCACTCGCCCTCGCCGAGCCGCTCCACGGTGGCGCCGAGCGCGGCGCAGGCACGGCCGGTGTTCAGAACATCCTCGCCTTCCAGAAGGCCGGTAATGTGCGTTTCGCCCACCGCCAGCGTCCCGAAGATCAGCGCCCGGTGCGACACGGACTTGTCGCCGGGCACCCGCACCCGGCCCTTCAGGGCGGGCGAAAGTCTTGAGGCGGCGGGGACGGGAGCGGAGGCGTGGCTGCTCATCGAAGGGCCTTTCTGGCGGCTCGGCATCGCCGGGTCGAATGCGGGCTCCTCCTAGCACGAGGGTGTCATCCGCGTCACGACCAGCAAATGCGCGCTTGACTCCACAGAACGGGCGGTTCAATGGGAGCACCCCTTAATCACCACTTTCCGAGGTTCCGAACCGTGGTGAAAGCTGAACTTGGCACCAAGCGAATCTGCCCTGTCACCGGGCGGAAGTTTTATGACCTGAACAAGGATCCGGTGATCTCGCCCTATACCGGGCAGATCGTGCCGATCACGGCCCCCGTGACCCGCGGCGGCCGCGCCGAACCCGTGCGTCCCGCCGAGGAAGCCGAGGTCGAAGAGACGGCCGAGGTCGAACTGGTCTCGCTCGAGGATGCCGATGAGGAAGCCACCGGCGCGGCCAAGGTTGTCGCGACCGATGACGACATCGACATTGACGACGAGGTCGAGGCCGATGACGAAGACACCTTCCTCGAAGAAGACGAGGATGCCGACGACGACGTCATCGATCTGATCGGCGACGGCATCGAGGACGACGAGGAAACCTGAAAAGCCCTGGGGATGGCGCAAGAGTCTTCAAGACGGCCCTTGCAGTCTCATCCGCCATGTGCTTTACGACCATCCCGCTCTGGCTGATGCCAGCGCGGCTCGCCGGGAGAAACACCCAAAGCGCCCGCTTCGGCCAGGCGCGACCCGGCAACCCCCGGTGGGGCCATAGCTCAGTTGGGAGAGCGCTTGAATGGCATTCAAGAGGTCGGCGGTTCGATTCCGCCTGGCTCCACCAATTCTCTGATTTCCCTACGAAAATGCGCGGTCGTAAGGCCCGGCCGTCCAGCCGACGCCCTGCCCGGATCGCCCGCGCCGCGGGCGTCGCCTGATCCAGCGCCCCTGCTGCCCCGTACCCGCCATGAGTTCCGGGCCAAGGGGAAGCGCCGTGTCGATCTATATCCTGTCCTATCTGATGGCCGGCCTCGTCTTTCTCGCGTTTGACGCGGTCTGGCTGGGCACCATGGCGGACCGAATCTACCGGCCGCTGATGGGCGATCTGGTGCAGGACGGGTTCAGCTTCGCCCCGGCCGCCGCCTTCTATCTGCTTTATGTCGCCGGCATCGTCATCTTCGCCATTCACCCGGCCATCGGCTCGGGCAAATGGAGCACGGCGCTGATTTTCGGCCTGCTGTTCGGGCTGATGGCCTATGGCACCTACGACCTGACGAATCAGGCGACGTTGAAGAACTGGCCGCTCGCCCTGACGGTCATCGACATGGCGTGGGGCACCTTCGTCACCGGCATGTCGGCCACGCTCGGCTATCTCGCCGCGCGCACGCTTGGGCGGTGGATCGGGATCTGACCCCTCAGCGCCGCTTCGGCGGACCCGGCCAGAAGCTGTTGACCCGCCCCATGTAATCCCTGAACGCTTGGCCGCGCGAGCGGAGCATATGCGCTTCCGTCGGCGGAATGCCGGAGGCGTGCACCAGCAGCCAATACATCAGCGCCGGGCCCAAAAGGGCCGCGAAGCCGGCGGGATAGGCGCCGCTGGCGTCGATCGCGAATAGCGGGTAGGCGACCCACGCCATCCATTCGAAGAAGTAATTGGGGTGCCGGCTCCAGCCCCACAGGCCGGCATCGCAGACCTTGCCATGATTAGCGGGGTCGGCGCGGAAGGCGGCGAGCTGGCGGTCGGCCAGCGTCTCGCCCGCCACCGCCGTCGCGATCACCGCGAGCCCCAGAATGTCCCAGACGCTGCCGAACGGCATCGGCGCCCGCGCGGCGGCCATCACCGCGAGCACGAGGACGGCGCCACACAGCGCCTGGATCTGCAGGAACAGAAAGAGCCGGCTCGCCGCGTTCGAACCCCACTCCTGAACCAGCGCGGCGTAGCGGGGATCATCGCCGCCCTTCAGCGTGCGGGCGAGGATGTGCGCGCCGAGCCGCGCCGACCACAGCGCCGCCACCGCCGCGACCACCATCTGCCGCAGGTTCGGCGAATCAGCCGCGAGCGGCGCCAGAGACGCCGAGACGCCCGCCAACCCCACCGAGAAGGACCAGATGGTGTCGACCCAGCCATGCCGGCCGGTCGCGCGCGCCAGCGCCCAGGCAAAGCCCATGGCCAGCGCCATGAACACCAGCACGCCGAGGAGGAGGAGGAGGAGGAGGGCGCCGGCCATCGGGGGCGGCACCCGCTCAGATCCGCGCGAAGGAGGTCAGCAGGCGGCCGAACATGCCGCCGATGCGCATCTCGCCTTCCATGGCGGTCAGGCAGATGCACTCGCCCTCGGGATCGACAATCGGCTGGTGGTCGATCTCCGAATCCATCTCGCTCAGATCGCCCGGCCGGTAGCGGCCGAACCCGTCCGAGAACGAGCCGGAAAGGATCTGGGTGAATTCCAGCCCGGTATGGCCGTGCTCGGGCAGCTTGCGCCCCGGACCGACCCGCAGCAGCGTCAGCCGGGCCGAGGGATCCTGGGCAATGGTCAGCGAGGAGGCGCGCACGCCCGGCCCGAGCCAGCGCCATCGGCCCATCTCGCAATGGCGTAGCGCGCGGGGCAGGAGGATCCCGCCGGGCAGCGTCGGCAATGGCTTGCGCGGCGCGGGCGCGCGCGGCGGCGGGGCGGGAGCGTCGATCTGGGCGAGAAGCCGCGCCAGCGCCTCCGGCTCCATCGGTTCCGGCGTCACCTGCTCCAGCAGCGAGCCGCCCATGGCCTCGAAGGTCGCGACCCGCGCCCGGCATTCGACGCAGCCGGAAAGATGGGTGGCGACCACCAGACCGGGCGCCACGGGCAGGCGGCCGGCGGCGTAACGCAGCAGCGTCTCGTCGCTGGGATGATGCTGAATGCTCAAAGCTGGCCCTCCAGCAGGGTGCGCAGCTTTCCCAGCGCGAGACGCACCCGCGATTTGACCGTGCCCAAGGGCAGGCCAAGCTCGCTGGCGATCTCGGAATGCGGCTTGTCGTTGAAGAAGGAGAGGCGGACGATGGCCGCCTGTTCGGGAGACAGGCTTTTCATGGCAGTGCGCAGGCGTTCCTCGCGCTCGGCCCTCAAGACGAACGCTTCGCCCGTCTCGCCGTCGTCGACCGTGTCCTCCGACTCCGGGTCAGGGGTCGAGACGGAACGGTCGCGCCGCAGATGGTCGATGCGCAGATTGCGGGCAATGGTGAAGATCCACGTTGCCGCGCCGGCACGCTGCGGATCGAAATAGGAGGCCTTGCGCCAGACCGAGAGCATCGTTTCCTGCGCCAGCTCCTCGGCGACCGAGGCCGCGAGGCCCTGGCGGAGCAGGAAAGCTTTCAGCCGGGGCGCGAAGTGCTTGTAGAGCAGCGCAAAGGCCTGCTTGTCGCGCTCTGACGCGATGAGCTGGATAAGCCGGTCCAATTCTTCCCCATTCGGCATGGCGCCGCCCAAGGCAACATCCGTCACGATCGCGCTCCGCAACCCTGTGCGGCTTCGCAACCGTTTCGCATGATGGATGACTGGCTCAGCATTCATGCCCCTCTTACGCACCTTGCCGGATGGCGGATCACCTTACCCTTCGGTGATCTGACGCCGGCTCGACAACGTATAGCGCAAAAGACACCGATCCCACCGCCCGGAGAAATCACCGGTGAATCTGCGCATCGAACCTGCCTCGCCGCACCGCCGTCTCAACATCGCGGTGGTGGGCAGCGGCATTTCCGGCCTCTCGGCCGCCTGGCTGCTGTCGCAGGCCCATGATGTCACGCTGTTCGAGGCGGAGCCAAGGCTGGGCGGCCATGCGCATACCCGCGACGCGGGCGGGCTCGCCATCGATACCGGGTTCATCGTCTACAACACCTCGACCTATCCCAACCTCACCGCGCTCTTTGCCCATCTCGGCGTCGCCACCGAGGCGACCGACATGTCCTTCGCCGTCTCGCTGGATGAGGGGCGGCTGGAATATTCGGGCACCAGCCTCGCCGGCCTGTTCGCGCAGAAGCGCAATCTGGTGAGCCCGCGCTACTGGTCGATGCTGCGCGACCTGCTGCGCTTCTACCGCGAGGCGCCCGGCGATGCGCCGGGCTTCGACGGCACTCTCGCCGCCTATCTCGACGCCAAGGGCTATGGCGAGGCCTTTCGCGAGGATCACCTCTACCCGATGGCGGCGGCGATCTGGTCGACCCCGGCGGGCGAGGTCGGGCGCTATCCCTTCACGGCCTTCACCCGCTTCTGCGAGAATCACGGCCTGCTGAAGATCACCGGGCGGCCGATCTGGCGCACCGTGCGCGGCGGCAGCCGCGAATATGTCAAACGCCTGCATGGCGCCATGCGCGGGGAGACGGTCACCCATACGCCGGTGGCCGCCATCCGGCGCGGCCCGCTCGGCGTCGAGGTCGTGGACCGGGCGGGAGAGCGCCGCCGCTTTGACGAGGTGGTGCTCGCCTGCCATGCCGATCAGGCGCTGCATCTGCTGGAAGCGCCGACGCCGCGCGAGCGCGAGGTGCTGGGGGCCTTCCGCTATTCGGTGAACGAGGCGATATTGCACAGCCATCCCGGCCTGATGCCCGTGCGGCGGTCGGCCTGGGCGGCGTGGAACTATCTGACGCAACGGAACCGATCGGCGGGACTGTCCGTTACCTACTGGATGAACAAGTTGCAGAATCTGCCGGCCAGCCCGCCGATGTTCGTCACACTCAATCCCGTCCGCACGCCGCATCCCGCGAGCATCCATTACAGCCAGACCTATCGGCACCCGCTGTTCGATACCGGCGCCATGGCGGCCCAGAAGCAGCTCTGGTCGTTGCAGGGCGAGGGCGGCGTGTGGTTCTGCGGCGCCTATTTCGGTGCCGGCTTCCACGAGGACGGCCTGCAGGCGGGGCTCGCCGTCGCGGAGGCCCTGGGCGGCGTGCGCCGGCCCTGGAGCGTGGACGAGGAAAGCGCGCGCATCCATATCGGCCCGGCGCCCCTGCGTCAGCGTGGCGGGGTCGCAGCATGAGTCCCGGCGACCAAGGCGCGTCCGCGCTGTTTGCCGGCTCGGTGATTCATTCCCGCCTGAAGCCGCGCCGCCACCGGCTGCGCTACCGGCTGTTCTCGCTGCTGCTCGATCTCGACGAGCTGCCGCGGCTCGGCGACCGGCTGCGGCTGTTCTCGCATAACCGCTTCAACCTGTTCAGCCTGCGCGATGCCGATTACGGCCGGGGCGACGGCACGGCGCTGAAGCCCTATGTCGAATCGGTGATGCGCTCGGCCGGGATCGAGCCCGATGGCGGCGCCGTGCGGCTGCTCACCATGCCGCGGCTGTTCGGCTATGCCTTCAACCCGCTCAGCATGTATTTCTGCTACCGCCGCGACGGCGCGCTGGCGGCGATCCTCTATGAGGTCAACAACACCTTCGGCCAGCGCCATTCCTATTTCATCCCGGTGGATGGCGGGAGCGCGGGCGGCACCATCCGCCAGAGCGCGGCCAAGGCCTTCTATGTGTCGCCCTTCATGGATATGGGGCTCGACTATGCCTTCCGCGTCGAGCCGCCCGGCGCGGCCTTCACCGTCATCATCAGCGCCCGCGATAGTGACGGGCCGGTGCTGATCGCCGCCCATCGCGCCCGGCGTCGTGCGCTGACCGACCGGGAGCTGATGCGCGCGCTGTTCGCCTATCCGCTGCTCACGCTGAAGGTCATCGCCGGCATTCACTGGGAGGCCCTGTTCATCTGGGCGAAGGGCATCCGGCTGCGCCAGCGGCCGCCGCTGCCGGCCGAGCCGGTCTCGCTCCCCACCGCCCCGCATTCCCCGAGGATCGTGCATGCTGACTGATAGCGACCACGCCACGGCGACCGCCCGGCCCGCACGCCGCGACGCCTGGCTCGGCCGGTTCGTGATGTCCCGGCTGCTGGCCACCCTGACGCAGGGCCGCCTGAACGTGGTGCTGCCCGGCGGCCTGCGCATCGCCGCGCGCGGCGACGAGCCGGGACCGGAAGCGACGCTGGTGCTGCATCGCTGGCGGGCGATCCGCCGCCTGATCACCGCCGGCGACATCGGCTTTTCGGAAGCCTATGTCGACGGGGACTGGTCGAGCCCGGATCTCGCCGCCTTCATCGAGCTTGCCGCCCTCAACCAGCCGAAGATGGCGCGCGCACTCTCCGCGCCGCTGCCGCTGCGCCTGTGGAACCGCGTCAGCCACGCGCTGAACGCCAATTCGAAGACCGGCAGCCGCCGCAACATCTCGTTCCATTACGATCTCGGCAACGCCTTCTACCGGCTCTGGCTCGATCCCTCGATGAACTATTCCTCGGCCATCTATGCCGACCGCGACCAGACGCTGGAGGAGGCGCAGCGCGCCAAGATCGCCCGCATCCTCGACATGCTGGAACTGAAGACCGGCGACGCGGTGCTGGAGATCGGCTGCGGCTGGGGCGACCTTGCGGGCGCCATGGGCGAGGCCGGCGCGCGTGTGACCGGGCTCACCCTCTCGCGCGAGCAGCTCGCTTATGCCGGCGATCTGATGGTCGAGCGCGGGCTGAAGGACCAGGTCGAGCTGCGCCTGCAGGATTACCGCGACACTGAGGGGCGCTTCGACCGGATCGTCTCGATCGAGATGCTGGAAGCGGTGGGCGAGCGTTACTGGCCGGTCTATTTCGAGACGCTGCGCGCGCGGCTGGCGGCCGGCGGCACCGCCGTGCTGCAGGTCATCACCATCGCCGAGGACCGTTTCGACGATTACCGCCGCAACCCCGACTTCATCCAGCGTTACGTCTTCCCCGGCGGCATGCTGCCGACCAAGGCGCTGATCGCCGAGCACGCGCAGGCGGCGGGGCTGACGCTGGAGGAAGCGCAGTATTTCGGCGAGGGCTACGGGCTGACGCTGGCGGAGTGGCGCCACCGCTTCCACGCCGCCTGGCCGGAGGTGCAGCGCCTCGGCTTCAACGACCAATTCCGCCGGCTGTGGGACTATTACCTGGCCTATTGCGAGGGCGGCTTCCGCTCCGGCGCCATCGATGTCGGTCTCTACAAGCTGCGCGGCTGAGCGTTTCCGCGCGGGTCTCCACCGCGCGGCTAACGCTTGCGCGCCAGCAGGCGCTGATATTCCTGCGTCAGCGCCTCGATCTCGGCGGCGCTGAACGGCCAGGCGCCGACCGCGATGCCCTGGCGGATCTCGTTCGCCAGCACCGGCCAGAAGCGGTCGACGAGGGCGGGCACCTCTTCGTCCCGGATGCCTCGGGCCCGCAGATCGAGGCCGCAGATCGCGCGCGCGGTTTCTTCCGTTTTTCTCATGACTGTCCTTAACTCAGTCCCGGCCCGCGCTGTGCCCACTTGTGGACGCTGGCCGCGCGGTTTCGCGCCCGCCGTCGATGCGCCGCGCACGATATGTTCAACGGAACCGGCGGGGACGTTTCATTTGTCGCATACCCGGCTTAGGGTGCGGCTCGCTCGGCTTGGCCGGCATGGGGTAACAACCGGAGACAGATCTATGCAGCTCGGTATCGTGGGTCTTGGCCGCATGGGCGGAAACATCGCGCGGCGGCTTGCTCAGGCCGGTCATTCCTGCGTGGTGTGGGACCGCAACACCGCTGCCGTGGAGGCCCTTGCCAGCGAGGGCAACACCGCCGCCACTGATCTTGCCGACATCGTCGCCAAGCTGGAGGCGCCGCGCGCCGTGTGGGTCATGCTGCCCTCCGGCGGCCCGACCGAGAGCACCGTGAACGAACTGGCCGGCCTGCTCTCGGCCGGCGACGTCATCATCGATGGCGGCAACAGCTTCTACAAGGACGACATCCGCCGCGCCGCCAGCCTGCGCGAGAAGGGCATCGTCTATGTGGATGTCGGCACCTCCGGCGGCGTGTGGGGCCTTGAGCGCGGCTATTGCATGATGATCGGTGGCGAGAAGGCCTCGGTCGACCGGCTCGACCCGATCTTCGCCGCCCTTGCCCCCGGCCTTGGCGACATTCCCCGCACCCCCGGCCGCGAGACCCGCGACCCGCGCGTCGAGCAGGGCTACATCCACACCGGCCCGGCCGGCTCCGGCCATTTCGTCAAGATGATCCATAACGGCATCGAGTACGGGCTGATGCAGGCCTATGCCGAGGGCTTCGACATCCTCAAGAACAAGGCCTCGACCGACCTGCCCGAGCAGGAGCGTTTCTCGCTCGACATGGCCGACATCGCCGAAGTGTGGCGCCGCGGCTCGGTGGTCTCCTCCTGGCTGCTCGACCTGACCGCTATCGCCCTGACCAGCGACGAGAAGCTGACCGATTACTCCGGCGCGGTCGCCGATTCCGGCGAGGGCCGCTGGACGGTGGAAGCCGCCGTCGAGGAGGCCGTGTCGGCCGAGGTGCTGACCGCCGCTCTGTTCGCCCGCTTCCGCTCGCGCCAGGACCACACCTTCGGCGAGAAGCTGCTCTCGGCGATGCGCTTCCAGTTCGGCGGCCATTCCGAATTCAAGAACAAGTGACGGGGCCGAACAGCCATGGGAAGCGAGACCGTCGTTCTCGGTCAGAAGGTGCTGGCGCCCGATTCGGCGCCGGCCCCGGCATCGACCTTCTTCATCTTCGGCGCCTCGGGCGACCTCACCAAGCGCCTGCTGCTGCCCTCGCTCTACAATCTCGCCCATGAGGGCGTGCTGGCCGATGATTTCGCGATCATCGGCGTCGACCATGTCGAGCGCAGCGAGGAGGACTACCGCGCCTTCCTCACCGACGAGATCGCCAAGCTGCCCGGTTCCTGCGACACGAGCGGGGAAACCTGGCGCTGGCTGATGAGCCGCATCGGCTACATGGCCGGCGATTTCGAGGATCCGGCCGCCTATGGCCGCATCCGCGAGCGGCTCGATTCGCGCGCCCAGCAGACCTGCAACGCGGTGTTCTACCTGGCGGTGGCGCCGCGTTTCTTCGCCACCATCTCCGAGCAGCTCGGCGCCGCCGGGCTGCTGAAGGAGGAGACCGGCTTCCGCCACATCGTGGTGGAGAAGCCGTTCGGCACCGACCTGCCCTCGGCCCGCGCGCTCAACCGGCGCCTGCTGGCCATCGCCAATGAGCGGCAGATCTACCGGATCGACCATTTCCTCGGCAAGGAAACGGTCCAGAACATGATGGCGCTGCGCTTCGGCAACGGCATTTTCGAGCCGATCTGGAGCAAGGAATATATCGACCACGTGCAGATCACCGCCGCCGAGACGGTGACGGTGGAGCAGCGCGGCGGTTTCTACGACACCACCGGCGCCATGCGCGACATGGTGCCGAACCACATGTTCCAGCTCCTCGCCATGACCGCGATGGAGCCGCCGAACTCATTCGACGCCGACGCGGTGCGCACCGAGAAGACCAAGGTGATCGAAGCGATCCGCCATATGCGCCCGAACGAGGCGATCGGCGCGGCGGTGCGCGGCCAGTACCGCGCCGGTTTCGTCAACGGCCAGCCGGTCAAGGACTACCGGGCCGAGAAGGATGTCGACCCCGAGAGCCGCACCGAGACCTATGTGGCGCTCAAATGCTTCGTCGATTCCTGGCGCTGGAACGGCGTGCCGTTCTATGTGCGCACCGGCAAGGCGCTGGCCAAGCGCCGCACCGAGATCGCCGTCCAGTTCAAGCGAGCGCCGGGCGTGCTGTTCAGCCATTTGCCGACCGCTCTGAAGCCCAATCTGATGGTCATCCATGTCCAGCCGGACGAGGGCGTGTCGCTGCGCTTCGCGGCCAAGGTGCCCGGCCGCAAGGTCCGGCTCTCCGACGTGCAGATGGACTTCAAATATGCCGACTACTTCAAGGCGGCGCCCAGCACCGGCTATGAAACGCTGATCTATGACTGCCTGTGCGGCGACCCGACCCTGTTCCAGCGCGCCGACACGATCGAGGCGGGCTGGGAAGCGGTCGAACCGATCCTGGAGGCGGTGGCCGGCGGCGAGAACGACGTCCAATTCTATTCCGCCGGCAGCGACGGACCGGCCATGTCCGACGTCATGCTGGCGCAGGACGGCTTCCAATGGCTGCCGCTCGAAAGGGACCGCACGCGATGACCGAGACCAAAGGCGCCGAAAAGCGCCCTCTGCCCGATCGCATCCGGCTGATGGTGTCGGATGTCGACGGTACGCTGGTGAACCGCGCCAAGGAGGTGACGCCCGCCACGGTCGAGGCGGTGCGCCGCCTGCGGGCGGCCGGCGTCGAGTTCGCCGCCGTCTCCGCGCGCCCGCCGCGCGGCATGAAGCTGCTGAACGAGGCGATCGGCCTCGACATTTTCGGCGGCTTCAATGGCGGCACCATCCTGCGCCGCGATTACAGCCTGGTCGAGCAGACGCTGATCGACCCCGCCGCCGTGCGCAAGGGGCTGGACATGATGGTGCCGCGCGGCGCCTCGGTCTGGGTGTTCGCCGATAATGAGTGGTACATCACCGACCCCTCGAATCCCTATGTCGCCGGCGAGACCCGCACCGTCGCCTTCGAGCCGACGCTGGTGAGCGATTTCGGCGACCATATCGAGCGCGCCGGCAAGATCGTCTTCTCCTCGACCGATTTCGACATGCTGGCGGCGAGCGAGCCGGAGCTTCAGGCTCTGGTCGGCGCCGGCGCCACCGCCCGGCGTTCCCAGGCCAAATATCTCGATCTCACCCCGCCCGGCACCGACAAGGGCTATGCGGTGCGTGCCTTCGCCCGCCATTTCGGCGTGCCGCTGGAGGAGGTGGCTGTCATCGGCGACATGGCCAACGACCTGCCGATGTTCGGGGTCGCCGGCCTCGCCATCGCCATGGGCAATGGCGCGCCCGAGGTGAAGGAACGGGCGGACGTGGTCTCCGTCACCAATGAAGAGGACGGCGTGGCCTACGCCATCGAGCATTTCGTCCTGCCGCGCGCGCCGGGCTAAGCGTCCCACGCTGGGCGTTCCACGCTAGAAACTTCTCCGGTGAACTCCCGTTCACCGGAGAAGCCAGATTGTTGTCTGGCGCATCTCTTCGCGCGAACCCGAATCCGCTTCGCTCGAAAATGCTCTAGCCCGAAAACTCCGTCTCGTGCTTGAGCACATCCTCGGCTTCCGCGTTGAGCGGCTGGGCGGCGCGTTCGGGCGCCACCAGCGGCTCGGGCTCGACGAAGCCGACCTGCCCGTCCTTGCTCATCAGCAGGCGCTGGCGCAGCAGGCGCTCCATGTCGCGCTGGCGCACATCGACCACAGTGGCATGCGCGGTCTCGGAATCGATGCCGGTCGCCAGCAGCGTCGCCTCGCCGAAGGCCAGCGCCGATTCGAAGGTCTCGCGCATCTCGAAATCGACGCCCTTCTCGCGCAGGGCGATGGCGTGGGTGCGGTCATAGGCGCGCACATGCAGCCGCACGCCCGGCACGTTGGACTGGAGAATGTCGACGATGCGGTCGGCGGTCTCGCGGCGGTCGACGCAGATCGCCACCACCCGCGCCCGCTCGACGCCCGCCGCGCGCAGCACGTCGAGCCGCGTGCCGTCGCCATAATAGATGCGGAAGCCGAAGCGGCCGGCGCTCTGGATCATCTCGACGTCATTGTCGATGATGGTGACTTCCACCCCCTGCGACAGCAGGCATTGCGAGGCGATCTGGCCGAAGCGGCCGAAGCCGACCACCAGGACCGAGCCCTTGGCCTCGCTGAAATCGGCCTCGGGCGGCTCGTCATGGCGCTGCCGGCTGTCGATCCGCTGGGCGAGGCGCTCGCCGATCAGCGCCACCGGCGGGCCGAGCAGCATGGTCATCGCCGCGCAGGCGGCCAGCATGTCGCCCTGCCGCGCGGTGATCAGCCCGAGCCCGAGCGCCAGCGGAAACAGCACGAAGGAAAACTCGCCCGCCGGGGTCAGCAGCGTCGCCGAGCGCACCGCATCGGCCTCCGTTCCCTCGGAGACGCGGAACACCGCCCAGACCGACACTGCCTTGACCAGCGTCACCAGCAGCGTGCCGACGATCAGCAGCGGCGCATTGGCCAGCACCACGTCGAGATTCATCGACATGCCCACGCCCATGAAGAACAGCGCCACCAGCAGGCCGCGAAAGGCGTCGACATTGGCTTCCAACTCATGGCGGAAGCTCGATTCGGACAGCATCACGCCGGCGAGGAAGGCGCCCATCGCCATCGACATGCCGACCGCCGCCATCAGCCCGCCGGCGCCCAGCACGACCAGCAGCGCTGCCGCCGTCATCACCTCGCGCGCGCCGGAGCGGGCGAGAATGCGGAAGAACGGGGTCAGCAGATAGCGCCCGGTGCCGATGACGATGGCGATCGCCGCGATCACCACCAGCACATGGCCGACCGACTGGCTGAAGCTCTGCGCCTCATGGTCGCCCGGCGCCAGCAGCGGCATGAAGGCGATCAGCGGCACCACCGCCATGTCCTGGAACAGCAGCACCGCGAAGGTGCGCTGGCCATAGGGCTGGGCGAGGCCGCCCTTGTCCTCCAGCAATTGCAGGGCGATCGTGGTCGCCGAGAGCGCCAGCGCGAGACCTGCGACGATCGCCGCCCGCCAGTCGAAACTGTCGCCGGCATAGCGGGTGAGGAAGGCGATGGCGATGCCGGTGAAGACCAGCTGCGCCGCGCCCACGCCGAAAATGGCGCGGCGCATGGCGAGCAGCCGGCTCACCTGCAATTCCAGCCCGATGACGAACAGCAGCAGCACCACGCCGATCTCGGCGACTGTGATGATGCGCTCGGGATCGTGGAAGGCGCCGATGCCCGAGGGGCCGATGGCCACGCCGGCGATCAGATAGCCGACGATCGGCGACAGGCCGAGCCGCCGCGCGATCGGCACGGCGATCACCGCGGTGGCGAGGAAAATCAGCGCCCCGATCAGAAATCCCTGACCTTCACCGTGCATCGACCCGTGCTCCCTCGGCGCCACCCCGCGCCGTCCCACTATCTGGACAAGGCATGGCGCCGCGCAATGGCAGAACCATGGTGCTTTAGGGACCGACGAACTCCCCCACAGGCCGAATTCCTCCCTGCCGCATCGGAACATCTTTCACGCCGCAGGGAAATCCCGCGCGCCGTGCTTGAGGGCAAGTTCTCGGGCGAAGCCGACAAATCGGCACCGAAAAAACCGAAACGCCCGGCATGGGCCGGGCGTCGGGTGGGCGTCGATGGCGCAACAGGCGCGCCGGATCAGTGGTGGGCGGCGGTCGGGCCGGGCGGGTGCAGCGTCGGGTGCGGCACCGGAATCGTATCGCGCGTCACCGGCGGCAGGGTCTTGAGAGCCTCGAGGACCAGCGGGTCCAGCCCCTCGCCGCCCGCCGCGATATGGTCCTCCATCCGCGCCCGCATGCGCGGATCCCAGAAATCCTTGATGTGCTTGGCGATGCCGGTGACCGCCTTGCCCTGCTTCTGCGAGGCGAAGAACTTGCCGATCTGGTTCGCCATATAGACGAGCCGGTCCATCGTATTAGCCGACATGGGCGATCCGCTCCTGTTCTGCCCCGCCGATCAAAATGCGATGGGGGTGGGTAAAAATCTCAAAGCCGTCGTCGCGGGCGATCGCCACCAGGGTGATGCCCGCCTTGTCCGCCGTGCGCACCGCCAGCGCGGTCGGGGCGGAGACCGCGACCAGCACGCCCGCGCCCAGCATGGCGGTCTTCTGCACCATCTCGATCGACACCCGGCTGGTCAGCAGCACGATGCCGGAGGTGGCCTCGCGCCCGTGGCGCACCAGATGGCCGACCAGCTTGTCGAGCGCGTTGTGGCGGCCGACATCCTCGCGCAGGGCGATCAGCCCCTCCTCCGGCTCCCAGAAGGCGGCCGCATGGACCGCCCGCGTCTGCCGGTTCAGCGCCTGCGCCGCCGGCAGCGCGGCGATGGCCTGCGCCACCTCCCCGGCCGAGAAGCTCCGGCCCGCCGTGACGGCGCGCGCCGGCTTCACCGCCAGTTCCAGGCTTTCCACCCCGCACAGGCCGCAGCCGGTGGGGCCGGCGATCTGGCGGCGCCGCGCCACCATCTGACCGGCCCGCTCGGCGCTCAGCCAGAGGCGGATTTCGACGCCCACGGCGCCGTCCGCCTCGTCGAATTCCAGCGTCTCGATCGATTCGACGTCCGTGAGGTCGCCGATCACGCCTTCGGTCAGGCTGAAGCCATAGCCGAAATCCTCGAGGTCGCTGGGCGTCGCCATCATCACGGCATAGGTGGAGCCGTTATGGACGATGGCGACCGGCGTTTCCTCGGGGATCGCCCGCTCGCCCGCCTGCGCTCCCGAAGGACCGCAGGCCAGACGCGCGACACGGACGACGGGCGGGATCATCGGATGACCCCGCTCACTCCGCCGCGACGGAGATGCGGCGGCTCTGGCGCGCGAAGGCGTCATAGTCTTCCTGCCACTCGGACGGGCCGTTCGAGCGCGAGATCTGCACGGCGGTGACCTTGAACTCGGGGCAGTTGGTGGCCCAGTCGGAGAAGTCCGTGGTCACGACGTTGGCCTGCGTCGTCGGGTGGTGGAAGGTGGTGTAGACGACGCCCGGCGCCACGCGGTCGGTGATCTGCGCGCGCAGCGTGGTGCCACCGGCGCGGCTGTCGATGCGGACCCAGTCGCCCTCGCGCACGCCGCGCTGCTCGGCATCGTGCGGGTGGATTTCCAGCACGTCCTCGGGATGCCAGGCCACGTTCTCCGTGCGGCGGGTCTGCGCGCCGACATTGTAGTGGCTGAGGATGCGGCCCGTGGTGAGCAGCAGCGGGAAGCGGGCGCCGGTGCGCTCATCCGTCGGCACATATTCGGTGACGACGAACTTGCCCTTGCCGCGCGCGAACCCGTTGATGTGCATGATCGGCATGCCCTCGGGGTTGGCGTCGTTGCACGGCCACTGCACCGAACCCAGCTCATCCAGACGCTTGAAGGAGACGCCGGCGAAGGTCGGGGTCAGCGCCGCGATCTCGTCCATGATCTGGGCCGGGTGGGTGTAGTTCCAGTCGAGCCCGATGGCGCGGGCGAGCATCTGGGTGACTTCCCAGTCGCCATAGCCGTTCTTCGGCGCCATCACCTTGCGCACGAGCTGGATGCGGCGCTCGGCATTGGTGAAGGTGCCGTCCTTCTCGAGGAAGGTGCAGCCCGGCAGGAAGACATGGGCGTAGTTGGCGGTCTCGTTCAGGAACAGGTCCTGCACGATCACCAGCTCCATGGCCGCGAGGCCCGAGGCGACGTGATGCGTGTCCGGGTCGGACTGGAGGATGTCCTCGCCCTGGATGTAGATCGCCTTGAACGTGCCGTCGACGGCGGCGTCCAGCATGTTGGGAATGCGCAGGCCCGGCTCGGCATCGAGCGGACGGCCCCACATCGCCTCGAAGGTGGCGCGGGTGGCGTCGTCGGAGATGTGACGGTAGCCCGGCAGCTCATGGGGGAACGAGCCCATGTCGCACGAGCCCTGCACGTTGTTCTGGCCGCGCAGCGGGTTCACGCCGACGCCGCGACGACCGATATTGCCGGTCGCCATGGCGAGGTTGGCGATCGCCATCACCGTGGTCGAGCCCTGCGAGTGCTCGGTGACGCCGAGGCCGTAATAGATCGCCGCATTGCCGCCGGTGGCATAGAGCCGGGCGGCGCCGCGGATCAGCTCGGCCGGCACGCCGGAGAGCTTCTCGACTTCTTCGGGCGAGTGGCGCGGATCGGCGACGAACTCGGCCCAATCCTGGAACTCGTCCCAGTCGCAGAACTGGCGGACATAGCCCTCATTCACCAGCCCCTCGGTCACCACCACATGGGCCAGCGCGGTGACGACGGCGACATTGGTGCCCGGCTGGAGCGGCAGGTGATAATCGGCGGTGATGTGGGGCGAACGCACCAGGTCGATGCGGCGCGGATCGACGACGATCAGCTTGGCGCCCTGGCGCAGCCGCTTCTTCATGCGCGAGCCGAACACCGGGTGGCCGTCGGTCGGGTTGGCGCCGATCACCAGAATGACGTCGGAATCCTCGACCGAATCGAAGTCCTGCGTGCCCGCCGAGGTGCCGAAGGCCTGATTGAGGCCGTAGCCGGTCGGCGAATGGCAGACGCGGGCGCAGGTGTCGACATTGTTGGTGCCGAAGCCGGCGCGGATGATCTTCTGGACGAGATAGGCTTCCTCATTGGTGCAGCGCGAGGAGGTGATGCCGCCGACCGACTTGCGGCCATAGGTATCCTGGATGCGCTTCAGCTCGGAGGCGGTGTAGGCGATCGCCTCGTCCCACGACACCTCGCGCCACGGGTCGGTGACCTTGGCGCGGATCATCGGCTTGAGGATGCGGTCCTGATGGGTGGCATAGCCCCAGGCGAAGCGGCCCTTGACGCAGCTATGGCCGCGATTGGCCTTGCCATCCTTCCAGGGCACCATGCGGACCACTTCCTGACCGCGCATTTCCGCCTTGAAGGTGCAGCCGACGCCGCAATAGGCGCAGGTCGTCACCACCGAATGCTCGGGCGTGCCGATGTCGATCAGGCGCTTCTCGGAGAGGGTGGCGGTCGGGCAGGCCTGCACGCAGGCGCCGCAGGAGACGCATTCGGAGGTGAGGAAGGCTTCCGACTGGCCGGGCGAGACGCGCGAACCGAAGCCGCGGCCGGAGATGGTCAGCGCAAACGTGCCCTGAACTTCCTCGCAGGCGCGCACGCAGCGATTGCAGACGATGCACTTGGCCGGGTCATAGGTGAAATAGGGGTTGGACTCGTCCTTGGGCATGACGAGCTCGGAGGTGGGGGCGAAGTGGTTGGCGCCCTCCATGCCGTAGCGCACCTCGCGCAGGCCGACCGCGCCGGCCATGTCCTGCAGCTCGCAATCGCCATTGGCGGCGCAGGTCAGGCAGTCCAGCGGGTGGTCGGAGATGTACAGCTCCATCACGCCCTTGCGCAGCTGCGCGAGGCGGGCGGTCTGGGTGTGCACCTTGATGCCCGGCGCGACCGGCGTGGTGCAGGAGGCCGGGGTGCCGTTGCGGCCCTCGATCTCGACCAGGCAGAGGCGGCAGGAACCGAACGCTTCCAGCGAATCGGTGGCGCAGAGCTTGGGGATCTGGGTCCCCATTTCCATCGCCGCGCGCATGATCGAGGTGCCTTCCGGCACCGAGATTTCCATCCCGTCAATGGTGAGCGTCACCATCTTGTCGGTCTTGGGGGCGGGCGTACCGTAGTCGATCTCATGGACGAGTGACATGTGCAGCGTCCTCCTCATTCAGCGGCTTCGAGGCGGCGCGGGGCGCCGAATTCCTCGGGGAAATGGTTCATCGCGCTCAGCACCGGATACGGGGTAAACCCGCCAAGGGCGCAAAGCGATCCAAGCTTCATGGTCTGGCAGAGGTCGGTGAGCGTCGCGAGGTTGGCCTCGACGCGCTCGCCGGCGATGATGCGGTCCATCAGTTCGACGCCGCGCGTCGAGCCGATGCGGCAGGGCGTGCACTTGCCGCAGCTCTCCACCGAGCAGAACTCCATGGCGAAGCGCGCCATCTTCTTCATGTCGGCATTCTCGTCGAACACGACGATGCCGCCATGGCCGATCAGCGCGTCCTTCGCGGCGAAGGCCTCGTAGTCGAAGGGCAGGTCGAACTGCCAGGTCGGCACATAGGCGCCGAGCGGGCCACCGACCTGCGCCGCCTTGACCGGCTTGCCGGTCGCGGTGCCGCCGCCGATCTCGTTCACCAGCTCGCCGAGCGTGATGCCGAAGGCGGTCTCGAACAGGCCGCCGAACTTCACATTGCCGGCGATCTGGATCGGCATCGTGCCGCGCGAGCGGCCCATGCCGAAATTGGCGTAGAACTCGCCGCCATCGGCCAGGATGTGCGGCACGGCGGTCAGCGAGAGCACGTTGTTGATGACGGTCGGCTTCTGGAACAGGCCCTTATGCGCCGGCAGCGGCGGCTTGGCGCGCACCGTGCCGCGCTTGCCTTCCAGGCTGTCGAGCAGCGCCGTCTCCTCGCCGCACACATAGGCGCCGGCGCCCATGCGCACTTCCATGTCGAAGCTGTAGGGCGAGCCGCCGATATTGGCGCCGAGCATGCCGTTGGCGCGGGCCACCTCGACCGCCTTCTCCATCGCCCAGATGGCGTGCGGATATTCCGAGCGGGTGTAGACATAGCCCTTGGTGGCGCCCACCGCGATGCCGGCGATGGTCATGCCCTCGATCAGCTCGAAGGGGTCGCCTTCCATGATCATGCGGTCGGCGAAGGTGCCGGAATCGCCCTCGTCGGCGTTGCAGACGATGTATTTCCGGTCGGCCTGGGCGTCGGCCACGGTCTTCCACTTGATGGCGGTCGGGAAGCCCGCGCCGCCGCGCCCGCGCAGGCCGGACTTCTTGACTTCCTCGATGATCCCCGCCGGGCCAAGGGTGAGCGCGCGCTCCAGCCCCTTATAGCCGCCATGGGCGCGGTAATCGGCATAGGAGGCCGGGTCGATGATGCCGCAGCGCGCGAAGGTGAGGCGCGTCTGGCGAGCCATGAAGGGGTGTTCTTCCGGCTTGCCGATGCGCAGCTCATGGGCGCCGCCATCCAGGAAGCCGGCGGCGAACAGGCTCGCCACGTCGTCGGCGCCGACCGGGCCGTAGCCGATGCGGCCTTCCGCCGTCACCACCTCGACCAGCGGCTCCAGCCACAGCATGCCGCGCGAGCCGTTGCGGATGATCTCGACCGGCTGGCGCGCCGCCAGCGCGGCCGCCTGGATCGCCTCGACCACCTCGTCGGCGCCGCAGGCGATGGCGCAGGCGTCCTTGGGAACGTAGATGCGAATGGTCACGACTGCGCCTCCGAGATCAGGGCATCGAGCCGGCGCTCGTTCAGCCGCGCGACGATCTTGCCGTCCAGCATGGCCGAGGGGGCGGTGGCGCACAGGCCGAGGCAGTAGATGGGCTCGACCGTGACGCGGCCATCGGCCGTGGTCTCGCCAAGCTTGCAGCCGAGCCTGTGCTCGGCATGGGCGGTGAGCGCGTCGCCGCCGGCGGCCTGGCACGCCTCGGCGCGGCAGATCTTCAGCACGTGGCGGCCGGCCGGCTCGTGCCGGAAATCATGGTAGAAGGTCACGACGCCATGCACTTCCGCGCGCGAGACGTTCAGCGTCTCGGCCAGCATCGGCACCACGGCGTCCGGCACATAGCCGAAGGTCTCCTGCACCGCATGAAGCATGGGCATGAGAGGACCCTCGAGGTGCGAGAACTCCTCGATCACCGTGCGGGCGCGCTCCTCGCTCCAAGGTTCGTAATGCGGCATTTTCTCCCGGGCCTTCTTTTAGAATTTTCCAAACAGACATTCCTATGTCGTTGATACGAAATCAATTCGGGTGTTCCGTGCATTGATAGAATTTTTCTATCAACAAGCTGCGGCCCGCCATCGTCGGCGCCCGCGTCCCGCCGCCATCTGTTCTGCAAATGTTCTTGACGGGCGATGCCGAACCGCTAGATTTCCCTTGGGGCGCCTCGGTTCGGGGCGCGGGCGACGGGGGCGCGGCATGGTCCAGCGCGTGGCGACGGTGGCGTTCGAGGGCGTCGAGGCACGCCCGGTCGACGTTCAAGTTCAGGTGAGCCCGGGACTGCCGGCCTTCAATCTGGTCGGGCTGGCCGACAAGGCGGTCACCGAGGCGAAGGAGCGGGTGCGCGCCGCGCTCATCGCCTCGGGCCTCGCGCTGCCGGCGCGGCGCATCACCGTCAACCTCGCCCCGGCGGATTTGCCCAAGGAAGGCAGCCATTACGACCTGCCGATCGCGCTCGGCCTGATGGCGGCGATCGGCGCCATCGCCGGCGACGCGCTGGACGGTTTCACCGTGGTCGGCGAACTGGCGCTGGACGGGCGCATCGCCCCGGTTGCCGGCGTGCTGCCGGCCGCCATCGGCGCCAATGCGCGCGGCCATGGCCTCATCTGCCCCGCCGCCTGCGGCCCGGAGGCCGCCTGGGCCAGCCCGGACATGTCGGTGCTCGCCCCGCACTCGCTGGTGCAGCTGGTCAATCATTTCGCCGGTCGGCAATTGCTGGCCCGGCCCGAGCCGCGGCTCGACAGCGGCAGCACCAGCCTGCCGGACCTCGCGGAGGTGAAGGGGCAGGAGACCGCCAAGCGGGCGCTGGAGATCGCCGCCGCCGGCCGGCACAATCTCCTGCTGTCCGGCCCGCCCGGCGCCGGCAAGTCGATGCTGGCGCAGCGCCTGCCCTCCATCCTGCCGCCGCTCACCCCGGCGGAGCTGCTGGAAGTCTCGATGATCACCTCGGTGGCCGGCGCGCTGCAGGGCGGGGCGCTCACCAATCGCCGGCCGTTCCGCGCGCCGCATCATTCCGCCAGCATGGCGGCGATGGTGGGCGGCGGCATGCGGGCCCGGCCGGGCGAGGTCTCGCTCGCCCATAATGGCGTGCTGTTTCTCGACGAATTGCCGGAATTCGCCCCGGCCGTGCTGGATTCGCTGCGCCAGCCGCTGGAGACCGGCGAGGCGGTGATCGCCCGCGCCAATCACCGCATCTCCTATCCCGCCCGCTTCCAACTGGTGGCAGCGATGAATCCATGCCGCTGCGGGCGGGCCGGCGAGCCCGGCCACACCTGCCGGCGCGGGCCGCGCTGCGCCAGCGACTATCAGGACCGGCTCTCCGGGCCGTTCCTCGACCGGATCGACCTGCATCTCGACGTGCCCTCGGTCTCGGCGGTCGATCTGGTGCGGCCGGGCCCGACCGAATCGAGCGCGGCGGTGGCCGCGCGGGTGTTCGAGGCACGCCGCGTGCAGCGCGAACGCTACCGCGCCCTCGGTCGCCCGGATTTGTCGACCAATGCCGAGGCGAGCGGCCCGATCCTGGAAGAGATTGCCGCCCCGGACGAGGCCGGCGCCGCCCTGCTGGCCGATGCCGCCCGGCTGATGCGGCTGTCCGCGCGTGGCTATCACCGCGTGCTGCGGGTCGCCCGCACCTTGGCCGATCTCGGCGGGGCGGAGACGGTCGGGCGCAGCCAGCTCGCCGAGGCGCTGGCCTATCGCGCCGCCGCCGACCGCGCCGCCGCGGCCGCGTGACGGAGGAGGAGTGGGAGAGGACGGGAGCAAATGGACAGCAGGCGTCATCCCGGACGGCCACAGGCCGAGCCGGGATAGCGCGCCGCGAAAGTCCTCCGACGATCCCGGCTCTCCGCTTCGCTGCGGCCGGGATGACGCCTGCGGACTCGGGGCGATGACAGGGGCGGCACGATGACGGGGGACGGCGCGAGACCGGAGCGCCGCCGTTTCCAGACAAGCCGAGCGTCGCGCCCCACCCCCACCACGTCATGGCCGGGCTTGACCCGGCCATCCACGCTTTCCCGCCCCCCGCACGCAGCCAAAGACATGGATCCCCGGATCACGCCCGGGGATGACAGCGGGATGAAGAGAGGGCGTCATCCCGGACGGCCACAGGCCGAGCCGGGATAGCGCGCCGCGAAAGTCCTCCGACGATCCCGGCTCTCCGCTTCGCTGCGGCCGGGATGACGCCTGCGGACTCGGGGCGATGACAGGGGCGGCACGATGACGGGGGACGGCGCGAGACCGGAGCGCCGCCGTTTCCAGACAAGCCGAGTGTCGCGCCCCACCCCCACCACGTCATGGCCGGGCTTGACCCGGCCATCCACGACTTCCCGCCCCCCGCACGCAGCCAAAGACATGGATCCCCGGATCACGCCCCGGGGATGAGGGCGGGTGCGGATGGCGCCCCGCCGCCTGACGTAGAGATGATCTGTCACATGCTCGTCCTAGAGATGTGATTCCTCTTGGCGGATCGCTATACTTGAGCCGAGGTTGGGGGTTGCCATGACCGAGATGCTGGCCGACGCGAATGTCGAAGCGGTGCCCGCCACCGCGTCCTCGGTGTTTCGGGCGTTTCTCAAGCCCGGCCTGCTGCCCCCGGCCCTGCTGAAGCCCTTCACGCCGAAGACCGCCCGGCCCGCCTCGCCCGCCCCGTCGCGCTTTTCCCCCGCCGCCTTCGCCCCTTCGCGCCTGATGCCGGCGCTGCGCTCCTATTCGGGCCTGCGCCACCGCGAGAGCCGCGCGCCCACCGGCCCGTCGACCCTCGGCCGGATCGGCGCGCTGGAAGTGCGCCTTGCCGTCACGGCGGCGGATGTGCGGCGCGCCCAGCGCCTGCGCTATGAGGTGTTCTACGAGGAAATGTCGGCGATCCCGGCCGCCGCGGCGCGGATCGCGCGGCGCGACTTCGACCAGTTCGACGCAATTTGCGACCATCTCCTGGTGCTCGACCACGATAATTGCCGCGTCGTGCGCGGGCGCCGCGAGCCGCGCGTGGTCGGTACCTACCGGCTGCTGCGCCAGAGCATGGCCGAACGCCATGGCGGCTTCTACACCGCCAGCGAGTTCGACATCGGCCCGCTGCTGGCGCGCCATCCCGGCCGCCGCTTCCTGGAGCTGGGCCGCTCCTGCGTGCTGCGCCCCTATCGCACCAAGCGCACCGTCGAGCTGCTCTGGCACGGCATCTGGGCCTATGTCCGCCGACACGGCATCGATGTGATGTTCGGCTGCGCCAGCCTTGAGGGCACCGATCCGCAGGCGCTGGCCCGCCCGCTCGCCTTCCTCCACCATTTCGCCCCGGTCGACCCGGAATGGTCGGCCGATGCCCTGCCGCGTCACGCCGCAGCGATGGACCGCCTCCCGGTCGAGGCGCTCGACGCCAAGGCGGCGCTGAACGATCTCCCCCCGCTGATCAAGGGCTATCTGCGCCTCGGCGCGCAGATCGGGCGCGGCGCCGTGGTCGATCACCAGTTCGGCACCACCGATGTGCTGATCGTGCTGCCGGTCGAGCGCATCAATGCGCGCTATCTCGATCATTTCGGCGTCAATGGCGAGCGCCACGCCGCCTGAGCGCGCGCCAACCGCCCTGACACTCAATGCCGCCGATACCCGCGCCGGACCCGCGCGGAACGAGCTTGCACGAAACGAGCTTGCGCGAGGTAGCGCGTCGCCCGCCGGTGACGCTGCGCCGTCGTGCCTTTTTCGCCCGGCACGAAGGCGCGATCTTGCAGCCGCCCCGCCCCTCGCCCATATCTGAACGCAACGGGACGCCGTCACCGGGTCCCATCACGCAAAGTCGCTTCGAACGAGGACTTTGGGACATGTCGCGTATTCCCTCGCTGTCGAGCCCCTTCCTGCTCGGCTTTGACGAGGTCGAGCGAGCTCTCGACCGCGTCATGAAAGGCTCCGACGGCTATCCGCCCTACAATGTGGAGCGGGTCGCGCTGTCGGGCGAGCCCGACCGTCTGCGGATCACGCTGGCGGTCGCCGGGTTCACCCGCGAGCAGCTGGAAGTGATCGTCGAGGAGAAGCAGCTCGTCATCCGCGGCCGGCAGGCCGACGAGACCGAGCGCGTCTATCTTCACCGGGGCATCGCCGCCCGCCAGTTCCAGCGCACCTTCGTGCTGGCCGACGGCATGCGCGTGCTCGGGGCCGACCTGAAGAACGGTCTTCTGTCGATCGATCTCGCCCGGCCGGAACCGGAACGCGTCATCCGACGTATCACCATAGCGACCGATGAGTGAGGGGCCCCAAAGCCGGTCTCGACAGCTACGAAAGGAGTCGCGGACCATGACCAACGAATTCCAGATCGACGCTTCCTCGGCAGGCGACGCCATCGCCGGCGCGCTCTCCCCGGAAGCCTTCGCCAATCTCGGCGACGGGCACATCGCCTATGTGCGCCCGATCCGCTCGGAAGACGCGGCCGAGATGTTTCCCCAGGCACGGCTCGCGCCGGGTCTCCAGCTTTTCACCCTGCACGGGGCGGACGGCACGCCGATCATGCTGACCGACAGCCGCGAGGCGGCGATCGCCTCCGCCCATCAGAACGAGCTGGTGACGCTCAGCGTGCACTGAGCAGCTCGGACGGATCGGCCGGACTGGCCTGATCGTCCACCCGACTGCACTGACAATCCACGGCCGGCCGCCGGGTAATCCCCCGCGACCGGCCGTTTTTTTCAGCCGTGACGGGCCTCGATGGCGTCCCAGACCTTGCCCGCCAGGTTCCCCCCGCCGAGGCGCTGGATCGCCCGCAGCCCGGTCGGGGCGGTGACGTTGATCTCGGTGAGGTAGCCGCCGATCACGTCTATCCCTGTGAGAAGCAAGCCTTTTTCCCGCAGCGACGGCCCCAGCCGCTCGCAGATCTCGCGCTCGCGCGGGGTGAGATCGGTCTCCTTGGCGGCGCCGCCGCGCACCATATTGGAGCGCAGATCGCCCGCGCTCGGCACCCGGTTCACCGCCCCGGCGAACACGCCATCCACCAGGATGATCCGCTTGTCCCCCGCGCTAACCGCCGGAAGAAACTGCTGAATCACCCACGGCTCCCGGAAGACCTGCGCGAACATGTCGTAGAGCGAGCCGAAATTGAGGTCGTCGCGGGTCAGCCGGAACACCGAGGAGCCGCCATGGCCATAGAGCGGCTTGGCCACGATATCGCCGAACTCCTCGCGGAAGGCCTTGATTTCATTGAGATCCCGCGTGATCAGCGTCGGCGGCATCAGGTCCGGGAACTCGGTGACGAAGATCTTCTCCGGCGCGTTGCGCACATGGGCGGGATCGTTCACCACCAGCGTGCGCGGGTGCACCCGCTCCAGCATGTGGGTGGCGGTGATGTAGTTGAGATCGAAGGGCGGATCCTGCCGCATCAGGATCACGTCGAAACTGTCGAGCCGCACCCGCTCCGGCGCCCCGAGGGTGAAATGATCGCCCTTCACATCGCGCACCTCGACCGGCTCGACGGTGGCGAACACCTCGCCGTCGCGCATGGCGAGACGGTCGGTGGTGTAATAGGCGAGGCGATGGCCGCGCGCCTGGGCTTCCAGCATGAGGGCGAAGCCGGAATCGCCAGCGATGTTAAGGCGTTCGATCGGGTCCGTCTGGATGGCGACGTTCAAGCTCATGGGAGTTCCGTCTGAAGCATCGGTGGGGCGGCCGCGCCGCGGGTCTCTGCTGATGTAGTCCCTCGCCGGCCGATGCGCCACGGGGGCGGGCGGGTCACTCCGCCTCGAACGCTCCGGGAAGGTGTTGCGGCGCCCGGCCCGGTGCGATCAGCACCACATCGAGCCGCATGTCGAGACCGGCCAGCTCAGGATTATCCGCCAGAAAAATCTCCGCCGCTCCGGCAATGCGCCGCCTCTGGCGGGGAAGAAGCGACTCGGCCGCGCGGACCAGCGTGCCGCGCGCCTTGACCTCGACAAAGATGACAAGATCGGCGCGGCGGGCGACGAGGTCGATCTCGCCGCGCGCCGTGCGCACACGCTTGGCCAGGATGACGAAACCCTGTCCCTCCAGAAGGGCCGCGGCCATCGCCTCCGCGTCGACGCCGCGCGTGAAGGCGGCGCGCCGGGCAGGGGTGGAGGGCCGCCTCATGGCCGGGTCATTCCTGCCCCTGAAGGGCCAGCGCACGGGCATAGATGGCGCGGCGCGGCAGTCCGGTTGCGGTCGCGACCGCGATGGCCGCATCCTTCACCGACAGCGTGGCGAGCGCCTGCCGCAGGGCGGCATCGACATCGTCCGGGGAGGCCTCCTCAGCCAGCGGCGGACCGATCACCAGCACGATCTCGCCCTTGGGCGGGCCCGCTTCAGCATAATGGGCCGCCAGCGCGCCGAGCGTACCGCGTCGTACCTCCTCGAAGGTCTTGGTAAGCTCGCGACACACCGCCGCCGGCCGGGCACCGAGACCGGCGGCAAGATCGGCGAGGCTCTCCGGGAGCCGTGGGCCGCTCTCATAGATCACCAGCGTCGCCGGCAGCGTTTTCAGCTCGGCAATGCGGGTCTGCCGGGCGCCGCTTTTGGGCGGCAGGAAGCCCTCGAAGAAAAAGCGGTCGGTGGGCAGTCCCGCCGCCACCAGCGCGGCGAGGCTCGCCGAGGCGCCGGGCAACGGAATGACGCGAAAACCGCCGGCAATCGCCGCTTCCACCAGCTTGTAGCCGGGGTCGGAGACCAGGGGCGTGCCGGCGTCCGAGACCAGCGCGACCGTCCCCCCTTCGGAGAGCCTGGCCAGCAGGCGCGGGCGCATATGCTCGGCATTATGATCGTGATAGGCCAGCAGCGGCGTTTCGATTCCGTAACGATCCAGCAAACGGCGGGTAACGCGGGTGTCCTCGCAGGCGATCAGATCCGCGCCGGCCAGCGTCTCCAACCCGCGCAGGGTGATGTCACCGAGATTACCGATCGGCGTCGCCACGATGTGCAGGCCGGGCAACAGGCGCGGGGCGGGCAGGCTCTGGCCGGCAAGGCGGAAGCCACGGAAACGGTCGGCGGGAGGGGGAGTGTTCATCGCGACGAGTGTAGAGCCCCGCGCGGCCGGCGAAAAGCAAGGGCGAAGCCGTAAATCGCGCCGTGAAGGGGTGGATATGTCGGCAATTGATTCTCCCCCACCCCGGCATGAGGTGACAGGTCCCGGCGGCGCACCTTAAAACAGCAACAGGCTCGCCGGACGGGCCATCCGCAAGGCTGGACACATCACAGGCATGCAGGACGAACGCAACAGGCCGGGCCTCCGCCCCGCTTTCATCGGCAGCAGCCGGCGCGCCTTCCTGCTCATGGCGGGCAGCGCGGCCCTGTCGGCCTGCGGCTCGATCCGCGACACGCCGCCGCCGCAGGCCGAGATCGCGCCGGTGGAGCCCGCCGCGCCGCAGCTTCCGGCGAATGTGCTCGGCACGGGAACGGTGCGGATCGGCCTCATCCTGCCGCTGAGCGCCAGCGGCAATGCCGCCCTTGCCGCGCAGTCGCTGCGCAATGCGGCGGAAATGGCGATCGCGGAATTCACCGGCGCGAACATTCAGCTCATCGTCAAGGACGATACCGGCACCGGGCCGGGTGCGCAGGCCGCCGCCCAGCAGGCGATCGACGAGGGGGCTCGTGCCATCATCGGCCCGGTCTTCGCCCACACGGTGGCCGCCGCCGGCCAGGTCGCCCGCCAGCGCGGCGTGCCGGTGGTCGGCTTCTCGACCGACACGAATGTGGCGACGCAGGGCGTCTATCTGCTGAGCTTCCTGCCGCAGACCGATGTGGATCGCGCCATCCGCTACGCCGCCTCCATCGGCCGGCGCTCCTTTGCCGGCCTCGTGCCGGACAATGCCTATGGCTCGGTGGTGGAGGCCGCCTTCCGCGAGACAGTGCCCGTTGTCGGTGGTCGGGTGGTCGGGCTGGAGCGTTACGCCACAGGCGAGGCGCAATATGCCGAAGCCGCCCGGCGCATTGCCGGTTCGGCGGCGCAGGCCGATGCGCTGTTCCTGCCCGATGCGGCCGATGCGGTGCCGCAAATCCTTCAGGCACTGGACAAGGCCGGGGTGAACCTTTCTGGCAAGCAGCTTATCGGCACCGGCCTGTGGGACGACCGCAAGCTCTTTACCGCCCAATCGGTGGCCGGCGGCATCTTCGCCGCGCCCGACCCGGCAGGATTCCGAGCCTTCGCCGAACGCTATCGGGCACGGTATGGCCGCGAGCCGGTGCGCACCGCGACGCTCGCCCATGACGCGGTGTCGCTGATGGCGGCGCTGGTGACAGCCCATGGCGAGGTCGGCATCACCGATGCGGCCATTCAGAACCCGTCGGGCTTCACCGGCATTGACGGGATTTTCCGCTTCCGGGCGGATGGCACCAACCAGCGCGGCCTCGCCATCATGCAGATCGGCGGCGGCACGGTGCAGATCATCAGCCCCGCGCCGCGCAGCTTCGCGCAGGCGAGCTGACGCGCCTGAGCGCGCCTCACGCCGCGAGATCGGCCACGATGGCGTCGAGCACCGGAAAGCCGAGCGACGTCACCCGCAGCCGGCCGCCCGGCATTTCCTCGACCATGCCTTCCTCCACCAGCGCAGCCACGCGCTCGGGAGTCACGTCCCGTCCCGCAAGACGGGCAAATCGCTGGCGGTCAATGCCTTCCTTGAGACGCAGTCCCATCAGCAGGAGCTCATCGGCCTGCTCGGCACGCGACAAGGTCTCCTCCTGGATGATCCCATGTCCGTCCGCCTCGACCCGGCCCAGCCACGCTTCCGGGCCGCGCTCGGTGGAAGTGGCGAGGCGCCCCTCCGGCGTGTCGAGCCGTCCATGCGCGCCCGGGCCGATGCCGGCATATTCGCCATAGCGCCAGTAGAGCAGATTATGGCGGCTCTCGGCCCCGGGCCGGGCATGGTTCGAAATCTCATAGGCCGGAAGCCCGACCGCCGTGGTCGTCTCCTGTGTCGCGTCCCACAGGGCGCGGGCGAGGTCGCCCTCGGGCAGGCGCAGCTTGCCGGCCGCGTGGAGCGCGGCGAAGGGCGTCCCCTCCTCGATGGTGAGCTGGTAGAGCGAGAGATGCTCGCACCCTTCGTCAATGGCGCGGCGCAGTTCGGCAGCCCAAGCCTCCGGCGTCTGGCCGGGGCGGGCATAGATCAGATCGAACGATACGCGCTCGAAAGCCGAGCGCGCCACCGCGACCGCAGCAAGCGCCTCATCGGCCGTGTGCATACGCCCCAAAGCCTTCAGCGCGGCATCGTCAAGCGCCTGCACACCCAGCGAGACGCGGTTGACCCCCGCCGCGCGATAGCCACGGAAACGCTCCGCCTCCACGCTTGTGGGGTTCGCCTCCAATGTGACCTCGGCACGGGCGTCGAGCGGCCAAGCGGCGTCGATGGCGGACAGGATCGCCCCCACCGTCGCCGGCTCCATCAGCGACGGGGTACCCCCGCCGAAGAACACGCTCTGCGTGCGCCGCTGGCCGATGGCGGCGCGCATGTGCGCGATCTCGGCGCGGAAGGCGGCGATGAAGCGCGCCTGATCCGGCGGGGCGTGGCGGACATGCGAGTTGAAGTCGCAATAGGGACACTTGGCCTTGCAGAACGGCCAATGAACATAGACGCCAAAGCCGGGATCGGCCGGCGGCGGCGCCGCGCGTCCCGCCGGCTGCCAAAGGCCGCTATTCGTCAAATTTCGCCCCGAGGCAGGCGCGGGCAAGCGCCATGAAGGCGCGGGCCCGGTGTGACAGGCCACGCCCGAGCGGCGGAAGCCCGTGCTTTTCCGCACCGCTCATCTCGCCGAAGGTCCGGTCATGGCCGTCCGGCTGGAACATCGGGTCATAGCCGAAGCCGGCCGGACCGCGCGGCGGCCAGACCAGCGTGCCCTCGACCACGCCCTCGAAATCCTCCACATGGCCATCCGGCCAGGCTAGGCAGAGCGCCGAGATGAAATAGGCACGGCGCATGTCTGGCAGGTTCGCGCCGGCGTCGCGCAGTTCCTCCTCGACGCGGGTCATCGCGGCGTAGAAATCCTTCTCCGGCCCGGCCCAGCGGGCGGTGTACAGGCCCGGCGCGCCGCCCAGCGCATCGACGCACAGGCCGGAATCGTCGGCAAAGGCCGGCAATCCCGTGGCATTGGCGGCGGAGATCGCCTTGATGCGGGCGTTTGCCT
This sequence comes from Ancylobacter radicis, assembly GCF_018449475.1. GTDB lineage: Bacteria > Pseudomonadota > Alphaproteobacteria > Rhizobiales > Xanthobacteraceae > Ancylobacter > Ancylobacter radicis. Next base: position 870,145 of record NZ_JAHCQH010000015.1, read on the forward strand.
TGAAGGTGAGACCCGTCTCCTCCGGCTCCGGCAGATCAAGATCGCCCGCCGAAACGCACTCGATCCCATAGGGAGCGAGCAGGCCGCGCATCTCCTCCAGCTTGCCGGAATTATGCGTGGCGATGACGACGCGGCCGGACAGTCGGCGGTTATGGGCGTCCATGGTCAGGCAACCGCCATCTTCTGCAGATCGACCAGCTTGCCGACGCCCTTGCGGGCGAGGCCGAGCATGGCGTTGAACTCGTCCTCGGTGAAAGGCGTCTTCTCGGCCGTGCCCTGCACCTCGACGAAACCGCCGGTGCCGGTCATCACGAAATTCACGTCGGTATCGGCCTGCGAGTCTTCAGCATAATCGAGATCGAGACGCGGCTCGCCCTCGATGATGCCGCAGGACACCGCCGCCACATGGTCGCGCAGCGGGATGGCCGGGATCATGCTGCGCGCCTTCATCCAGCTCAGGCAGTCATGCAGCGCGATCCAGGCGCCGGTGATGGCAGCGGTGCGGGTGCCGCCATCTGCCTGGATCACGTCGCAATCGACGGTGATCTGGCGCTCGCCGAGCTTCTCGAGATCGACCACGGCGCGCAGCGAGCGCCCGATCAGGCGCTGGATTTCCTGGGTGCGGCCGGACTGCTTGCCGGTCGCGGCTTCGCGGCGGGTGCGGTCATGGGTGGCGCGCGGCAGCATGCCGTATTCAGCGGTCACCCAGCCGCGCCCCTGACCCTTCAGCCAGGGCGGCAGACGCTCTTCCAGCGTCGCGGCGACCAGCACATGGGTCTCGCCGAACTTCACGAGGCAGGAGCCTTCCGCGTGGCGCAACACGCCGCGTTCGAAGCTGACGGCACGCATCTCGTCGGACGAGCGGCGGGAAGGGCGCATGCGAAATTCTCCTCGGCGTTGTGGCCGCCCTTTTACGGGTGCAAAGGAAGGCGCGCAATCGTCTCGCGCCCGTGCGAGGACTGGGGGACGGCCACGGCGCGCCTTGAACCGCGCCGCTGATTGCCGAAATATGAGACCAACCCCTCCGAACAGGCAGCGCGCGATGGCCCTCGACTCTCTTATTTCCGCGTCCGCGCCGCAGCTCGCCCGGCTCGACGAGCGTTCGCGCGAGATTTTCCGGCAGATCGTGGAGACCTATCTCGCCACGGGCGAGCCGGCCGGCTCGCGCAACATATCGCGGCTTATTCCCATGACACTGTCACCGGCCTCGGTGCGCAATGTGATGGCGGATCTCGAGGCCGCCGGGCTGATCTACGCCCCGCATACCAGCGCCGGCCGCCTGCCGACCGAGCGGGGCCTGCGCTTTTTCGTCGATGCGCTGCTGGAGATCGGCGATGTGTCGGAGGAAGAGCGCAACTCGATCGAGACGCAGGTGCGGGCAGCGGCACAGGGGCAGACCGTCGACGGCGTGTTGACGGAGGCCTCGAACCTGCTCTCCGGCCTCACCCGCGGGGCCGGCGTCGTCACCAGCACCAAGAGCGACGGCCGGCTGAAGCACATCGAATTCGTTCCGCTCGACGCGACCCGCGCCCTGCTGATCCTCGTTTCGGAGGATGGCGAGGTGGAGAACCGGCTGGTCCCACTGCCCACCGGACTGCCCTCCTCCGCGCTGGTCGAGGCCACGAACTTCCTCAACGCCCGCACGCGCGGGCGCACCCTCGCGGAACTGCGCACCGAGGTGGAGCGCACCCTCACCGCCCGCCGCGCCGAGCTCGACGAGATCACCGCGCGGGTAGTCGAGACGGGGCTGGCGAGCTGGTCGGGCGGGGACCGCACCGAGCGCCGGCTCATCGTGCGCGGCCAGACCCGCCTCCTGCACGACCTCAAGGCGATCGACGACCTCGAACGGATAAGGCTGCTGTTCGACGATCTCGAATCCAAGCAGGAGGTGGTCGACCTGCTCGGCCGCGCCGAGGACGCGCAGGGGCTGCGCATCTTCATCGGCTCGGAGAACCAGCTATTCTCGCTGTCCGGTTCCTCCACCATCGTCGCCCCCTATCGCGACGGGCAGGGGCGGGTCCTGGGTGTGCTGGGCGTCATCGGCCCGACGCGCCTGAACTATGCCCGCATCGTTCCCATGGTGGATTTCACCGCCCGCGTGGTGAGCCGTGTGCTGGGACGGTCCGGATTTGACGGCGCTTGATTTTTCCGGCCCGGAACCCGATATGGCGAGCGTCGCCGCAGCCTGCCTGCGCCCACTCGACATTTCCGACGAGGTACCGATGAGCGAAGACACCCGCAATCCGGCGGAACAGCCCGAGACCATGGCGAGCGTTCCCCCCGAGGCGAGCGATGCGCCGGGTGCGCCGGAAGATGCCGCGGCCATGTTCGCGGCCGAGAAGGAGCGCCTCGAAGCCGAGATCGCCAGCCTCAAGGACAAGTTCCTGCGCGCCTTTGCCGAAGCCGACAATGTCCGCCGCCGCGCCGAGCGCGAAGTCGCCGACGCCAAGGTCTACGGCATCACCGGCTTCGCCCGCGACCTGCTCAATGTCGCCGATGATTTCGAACGTGCACTCGGCACGATCGATCCGCAGGCCCGCGAGCAGGCCGAGGGCACGCTGAAGACGCTGCTTGAGGGGATCGAACTCACCGGTCGGGCGCTCAATCACGCGCTCACCAAGCATGGCGTCGCCCGGATCGAGGCAGAAGGGGCGAAGTTCGACCCCAATCTTCATCAGGCGATGTTCGAGGTGCCGAATCCGCAGGTGCCGTCCGGCACCGTGGTTCAGGTGGTACAGCCGGGCTACACGATCGGCGGCCGCGTCCTGCGCCCCGCCATGGTCGGCGTCTCCAAAGGTGGCCCCAAGGCGACGCCCGCCGACGCTCCGGCGGCGGAAGGCTGAGGCCTCCGCCGCCCGGCGCCTTCCGTCAGCGCAGGTCGATGCCGTCGCGCAGCGCGCGCATGCCGTCGAACTCGGCGCCGAAGGTCTCTTCCGGTGCCACGCCGACCATGCGCAGATAGCCGGTGCGGCCGAAGCGCAGCCATTGGGCGACCTTGACGGGCTTCCCCGATTGCTGGTCCTGCGCCTTGCCCATCAGTTCGAAGCCCGGCTGGCCACCAATGCGCAGCGGCCCGCCACGCTCGACGCGCAGTTCCTTCACGCCCGGCACCGAAGCAATTGCCCGCTTGGCAAGGCTCTCGCGGTCATCCTCGCGGATTTCGCCGCGGGCGGCCGAGATGATGAAGTAAGGCTGGCCGGCAACGTCGGGCCCCTTCGCGTCGCCCTTGGTCAGCAGCACCGCGCTGCCGCCGAGCACCTTGAGAACGCGGTAACCCTCGAGATCGCCGATGGTGAAGGGCAGGCGCGCGAGGAGTTCGTCCTGCGTGGGAGGGGCGCGGAACACGATGCTGCGCAGCGCCGTCTCCACCGCCTCGTCGGAGTAGCGCGCCGACGCCGCCTCAGGGAACTGCACGGTGACCATGGCGGTCACGTCCTTGCCCCCGACCAGCAGGATCCACTTCTTGAGCGCGACCGGACCGACGCTTTGATAGCCGGTCAGCAGGACCGCCTTCTCCCCGCCAGCGAGTTCAAGATCGCGGCGCTGCTCGATGGTGACGCCCTTGCTCTGCAGCGCCTCCGGCTCGAAGGTGCGCATGATGTCGGCATAGGCAGCCGACGGCATCTCCAGGATGAGAATCGCGGCCTTGGCGTCCCGATCCTCGAAACCGGCGACACCCGGAATTTCCACCATCCCGGCTGGCGGCACGATGCCGACGACACCCTCATTGGGAAAAAGGGCCTGGGCAGTGGCGGCAAGGGGCGCAGCCAGGAGCATGAGGCTCGCGGCAAGGGCGCAGATCAGGCGGCGCATTCGGTTTCCTTCGTCTCACGCTGTTCGATGACCAAAGTGGGGCATCCTATGCCGGCGGTCATCCCCTTCTTCGTGCTCACCGCGGCGGAATTTCGCCCGATCCCGCCGGATTCACCCGCCGTAACGTCAGATTGATCCGGCCCGGTTGCTTCAGCAGGGTGGAACTCTCCGGCATGATGCGGTCAATGCCGTGAAAAGCGAGGCGGCACGGACCCGCCAGGATCAGCGCGTCGCCCGAGACGAGGCGGATGGAGCGGGTCGGATCCTTGCGGGATGTGCCGCCAACGCGGAACACTGCGGTATCCCCCAGCGACAGGGACAGGACCGGCGCGCCGAACTCCTGTTCGTCGCGATCCTGATGCAGGCCCATGCGCGTGCCGGGGGCGTACCAGTTGATGAGGCAGGCTTCCGGGGCCAGCGGCGTGCCGGCGAGCTCCGCCCAGGCGCTCTGGAGCACCAGAGGCATGGCCGGCCAGGGCTCGCCCGTCTCCGGATGGGACGGCTGGTATCGATAGCCGGTCACGTCCGATACCCAACCCAGTGGCCCGCAATTCGACATGCGCACCGAGAAAGGCGTGCCGGTGCGCGGCATGCGCGGGGTGAAAAGCGGCGCCTGCAGAAGAAGCTGGCGCAGTTCCTCGGCCAGAGCTTCCTGACCGGATCGGTTCAGCCAGCCAGACCACCATAGACATCCGGGAGCGATCTCGACCGGCGCCGCCATGCTAGAGCTTCCTGAGCGCGACAGCCTCGATCTCATGGTCGCCACCCTTGCGCAGGATGAGATCGGCGCGCTGGCGCGTGGGCAGGATGTTGTCGCGCAGGTTCACGAGGTTGATGGTGCGCCAGATTCCGCGCGCCGTGGCATCGGCCTCGGCGTCGGAGATGTCGGCATAACGGTGGAAATAGGCGGCCGGATCGCGGAAGGCCGTCTCGCGCAGCCGCATGAACCGCTCGACATACCAGCGTTCCAGAATGGTCTCGTCGGCGTCGATATAGATCTTGAAGTCGAAGAAGTCCGAGACGAAGGGAATGCCCTTACCATCCTTGGGCGGGCGGCTGGTCTGCAGCACGTTCAGCCCCTCGACGATGAGGATGTCCGGCTGGTCGACCTCGGCCATCTCGTTCGGCTTCACGTCGTAATGGAAATGACTGTAGAGCGGCGCGCGAACCGGGCGCCGGCCGGCCTTGATGTCCGAGAGGAAATGCAGAAGCGCCGGCAGGTCGTAGCTCTCGGGGAAGCCCTTGCGGCCCATCAGCCCTTCCTGCTGGAGCACGGCGTTGGGCAGGAGAAATCCGTCGGTCGTCACCAGCGCCACTTTCGGCGTGTTCGGCCAGCGGGCGAGCAGCGCCTGAAGCACGCGCGAGGTGGTGGACTTGCCCACCGCCACCGAGCCGGCGACGCCGATAATGTAGGGCATCTTTCCGTTCTCTTCCGGCCCCAGGAATTTCTGCATGGCGCGGAACAGCTTCTGCGCCGCGCCCACATACATGGAGAGCAGGCGCGAGAGCGGCAGGTAGATTTCCTCGATCTCGGCCATGGAGAGCCGATCATTGAGGCCCTGGAGCCGGGCAATTTCTTCCGGCCGCAGGGGCTGCGGCGTGTCGGCGCGCAGCGCCGCCCATTCCGAGCGCGTGAAATTGCGGAAAGGCGACAGGCCGCCCCCGTCGAGCTTCATGTCCATTGGCGCGTTCCCCGGTCGATCGCCCGGACATTCGTTGCGCCGGGCGTTGGTCGACCAGATACCAGAACAGAAGCCGTTGCGAAACCACGCCCTGCCCAGGCAGGGCGAACGATGCGTCCACGCCCCGGCCGCAGGTCATGAAGCCGGGCGGGAGGCCTTCTCTTCCAGCCCGGACTGGCCGGTCCGGCGACCCAGTTCCGCATAAACGTCGTCCAGTGGCACGCCACGCGCCTGCAAGAGTACGGCGAGATGATAGAGAAGATCGGCGGCTTCCGAAACGACGGCTTTCGTATCGCCGCTCACCGCGGCAAGCGCCGTTTCCACCGCTTCCTCACCGAGCTTCTGGGCGCATTTGGCGACGCCCTTGGCCAGAAGCGAGCGTGTGTAGGAGGTCTCCGTCGTGGCCTGCGCCCGCTGCGCGACGATGGCGGCGAGATCTTCAAGGCTCACGCGGGCGGCTGTCTCGGCCATGGCCATTCCTCAGGTCTCGGTGGCGCGCACCGGCAGCCCGGCCTGCGCCAGGCGCTGCTTGGCCGCACCGATGGTAAAGGTGCCGAAATGGAAGATGGACGCCGCCAGAACCGCCGAGGCGCCCCCTTCGCGGATGCCGTCGACCAGATGATCCAACGTGCCGACGCCGCCCGAGGCGATGACGGGGACCGATACGGCGTCCGAGATGGCGCGGGTCAGCGCGAGGTCAAAGCCCTCGCCGGTGCCATCGCGATCCATGGAGGTGAGGAGTATTTCGCCGGCACCGAGCGCGACGACCTCGCGGGCATAATCCACCGCGTCGATGCCCGTGCGGTTGCGCCCGCCATGGGTGAAGATCTCCCAGCGGTCGGGCTCACCATCCGACGACACCTTCTTGGCATCAATGGCGACGACGATGCACTGCTCGCCGAACTTCTCCGCCGCCTCGCGCACAAAGTCGCGCCGGTTCACGGCGGCCGTGTTGATCGACACCTTGTCCGCACCGGCGTTGAGCAGCGCGCGGATATCTTCCACCGTGCGCACGCCGCCACCGACCGTGAGCGGCATGAAGCACTGCTCGGCGGTGCGGCTGACCACGTCGATCAGCGTGCTGCGTGCCTCGACACTCGCGGTGATGTCGAGAAAACAGAGCTCGTCGGCCCCCGCCGCGTCATAGGCCTTGGCGGCTTCGACCGGATCACCGGCGTCGCGCAGATCGACGAATTTCACGCCCTTGACGACGCGGCCATCCTTCACGTCGAGGCAGGGAATGACGCGCACCTTGAGCATGGAATCCTCTCCGCCGCTCATGCCGGCAGCCCCGCCACCAGCGCCAGCGCGGCGCGGGGGTCGAGACGCCCGTCATACAGCGCGCGCCCAGTAATGGCGCCTTCGAGCTTGGCCGCCCGCGGCTCCAGCAGCGCCTTCACATCATCCAGCGAGGCAAGCCCGCCCGAGGCGATGACAGGGATGGAAATCGCCTCCGCCAACGCGATCGTGGCGTCCAGATTGAGGCCCTTGAGCAGTCCGTCGCGGTCGATATCGGTGTAGATGATGGCGGTGACGCCGGCATCCTCGAAGCGCCGGGCGAGGTCAAGCGCGGTGAGGTCCGAGGTCTCGGCCCAGCCTTCCACCGCCACGCGCCCGTCTTTGGCATCGAGCCCCACCGCGACGCGGCCGGGAAAGCGGCGTGCCGCCTCCTTCACGAAGGCCGGATCGCGCACGGCGGCGGTGCCGAGGATCACGCGGGTGATGCCCTTGCCCAGCCAGCCCTCGACGGCCGCGAGATCGCGGATGCCACCGCCGAGTTGCACCGGCATGGCGATGGTTTCGAGAATGCGCTCGACGGCGCCGGCGTTCACCGCCTTGCCGGCAAAGGCGCCGTCGAGATCGACAATGTGGAGATAGCGGAAGCCCTGGGCCTCGAACTGGGCGGCCTGCTGGGCGGGATCATGGTTGAACACGGTGGCGCGTGCCATGTCGCCCTGCTGCAGGCGCACGCATTTGCCGTCCTTGAGATCGATGGCGGGAAAGAGAATCACGGCGCCCACTTCAGGAAATTGGCGAGAAGGGCGAGGCCGAGGCGCTGGCTCTTCTCGGGATGAAACTGTGTACCGGCGATGTTGTCGCGACCGACGACGGCGGTGATCTTGCCGGCATAGTCGCTGGTGGCGATCACGTCCTGCGGCCGCGCGGCGGCGAGATGGTAGGAATGGACGAAATAGGCGTCGAGCCCATCCGGCCCGGTCGGAATGCCGTCGAGAATCGGATGGGCGCGGGCGGGGTCGAGCGAATTCCAGCCCATATGCGGGATCTTCAGCGCGGGATCGGACGGCGTGATCTTGACCACGTCGCCCTCGATCCAGCCGAGCCCCTGCGTCACGCCATGCTCATGCCCGCGCGAGGCCATGAGCTGGAGGCCGACGCAGATGCCGAGGAAGGGACGCCCCTTCTCCAGCACCGCTTCCGTCAGCGCCTCCACCATGCCCGGCACGGCGTCGAGGCCACGGCGGCAATCAGCATAGGCGCCGACGCCCGGCAGCACGATGCGGTCGGCGCGGCGCACCACTTCCGGGTCCGCCGTCACCAGCACGGTCTTGTTCGAGCCCCCATCGCGGGCGGCGCGTTCCAGCGCCTTGCCGGCCGAGTGCAGATTGCCGGAGCCGTAATCGATGAGAACGACGGGTGCGGGCGGAATCATCGTCCGGCCTCCGGGAACAGGCCCAAAATCGGATCGCCAGCGAAACGATGTGTGGGGCGCTCGGGAATGTAGCTGACGCCCTGCGCCCGCAGCGCGCCACTACTGAGGCGGGCCTCGAAGTAACGCTGCTCGGCGGCTTCGAGCGTCGGGGCGACGATCACCGCGACTTCCTCATGGCCGTGCCCGATCAGCTTGCTCCGGCGCAGGCCGGGCAGCAGAACGGCGACGGCCAGATTGCCGATCATCAGCAGGGCAAAGCCGTCCTCAATGTCGAGACCATACATGGTCGCGCCGATCGCCCCCTGAAACAGGAGGTAGCCGATCAGCCCCAGCCAGAGCTGGTGGCGCAGCAAGACCAGTGGCGCCAGAGGGATGGAACTCCAGGACAGGCGCTCGGGAACGAAGACCACACTGTCGGCCCACGCGCCCGTGCGTTCCTCTTGCGCTTCCTCAGGCTCGAAAACGCTCCACATCGTCATGCTCAGCCTCCAAGGCTACCCTTGGTCGAGGGAATTTCCCCCGCCGCCGCCGGATCGATCGCCACCGCCGCGCGCAGCGCGCGGGCGAGGCCCTTGAAGCAGCTCTCCGCAATATGGTGCGCATTGGCGCCATAGAGCGTCTCGACATGCAGCGTCAGCCCGGCATTGATCGCGAAAGCCTGGAAGAACTCGCGCACCAGCTCGGTATCGAACTCGCCGATCTTCGCCGCCGGAAAATCGGTGCGGAAGACGAGGAAGGGACGGCCGGAGATGTCGAGCGCGACGCGGGTCAGCGTCTCGTCCATCGGCAGATGAAGGCTGGCATAGCGGGTCACGCCGCGCATGTCGCCCAGCGCCTGCCTGACCGCCTGGCCGAGCGCGATGCCGACATCCTCCACCGTGTGGTGGAAATCGATATGCAGGTCGCCCTTGGCCTCGATGTTCATATCGATGCGCGAATGGCGCGCCAGCAGGTCCAGCATATGGTCGAAAAAGCCGACTCCGGTCGCGATCACCGCCTGGCCGGTCCCGTCGAGATCGACGGACAGACGGATCTGCGTTTCCTTGGTGGCGCGGGTAATGCTGGCCTGACGCATGATGTGGGCTCCGGAAAGAGCCGGCGTCTTAGCAGCTATGGGGTGGCGATGCCACATCCGCGGCTACGGGGCCGGCATTGGTGGCCCGAGTTGCACTGACGTCGCGAGGGCTTAAGTAAGGGCTCTCGATCGGAGCCTTTCATGACGACGCATTCTCCCGAGACCATCTACGGCACCACCATCGTCTCCGTCCGGATTGGCGGGCGCGTCACCGTCGGTGGTGACGGGCAGGTCACGCTCGGCAACACGGTGATGAAATCGAACGCCCGCAAGGTACGCCGCCTCGGCAAGGGCGATGTGATCGGCGGCTTCGCCGGCGCCACGGCCGATGCCTTCACACTGTTCGAGCGGCTGGAAGCCAAGCTCGAACAATATCCCGGCCAATTGCAGCGCGCGGCGGTCGAGCTTGCCAAGGACTGGCGCACCGACCGCTATCTGCGCCGGCTGGAAGCCATGATGATCGTCGCCGACGCCAACATCACCCTGGTGCTCACGGGAACCGGCGATGTGCTGGAGCCGGAGAACGGCATCGCCGCCATCGGCTCGGGCGGCGGCTATGCGCTCGCCGCCGCGCGGGCGCTGGCCGATAGCGGGCAGGACCCGGAAGCCATCGTGCGCCGGAGCCTGTCCATCGCCGCCGAGATCTGCATCTACACCAACGGCAATCTGGTGCTGGAAACCATTGGCTGAGCCGCCCATCGGGGCCGCCCCTGCGAAAGACGACCAATGACCAATTTCTCGCCGCGCGAAATCGTCTCCGAACTCGATCGCTACATTGTCGGCCAGCACAAGGCCAAGCGCGCCGTCGCCATCGCGCTGCGCAACCGCTGGCGCCGCCAGCAACTGGAAGGCCAGTTGCGCGAGGAGGTGCTGCCGAAGAACATTCTGATGATCGGCCCGACCGGCGTCGGCAAGACGGAGATTTCCCGCCGCCTTGCCAAGCTCGCCGGCGCGCCTTTCATCAAGGTCGAGGCGACCAAGTTCACCGAGGTCGGCTATGTCGGCCGCGATGTCGAACAGATCGTGCGCGATCTCGTCGAGGTCGGCATCGGGCTGGTGCGCGAGGTGAGGCGCAAGGGGGTCGAGGCCAAGGCGCATCTGGCCGCCGAGGAACGGGTGCTCGACGCGCTGGTCGGCGCCACCGCCTCCTCCGGCACGCGCGAGAGCTTCCGCAAGAAGCTGCGCGACGGGCTGATGGACGACAAGGAAATCGAGATCGAGATTGCGTCCGGCGGTGGTCAGGGCATGCCGATGTTCGAGATACCCGGCATGCCCGGCGCGCAGATGGGGGCGGTCTCGCTCGGCGACATGCTCGGCAAGGCCTTTGGCGGACGCTCCAAGCCGCGGCGGGTGACGGTGAAGGACGCCCACCCGCTGCTGCTCTCGGAAGAAGCCGACAAGCTGATCGACCAGGACGCCATCGTACAGGAAGCAATCCGCACGGTGGAGGAGAATGGCATCGTCTTTCTCGACGAGATCGACAAGATTGCCGGCTCGGAGCGGCGCGGCGGCGCCGATGTCTCCCGCGAGGGCGTGCAGCGCGACCTGCTGCCGCTGATCGAGGGCACGACGGTTTCAACCAAGCACGGCTCGGTGAAGACCGACCACATCCTGTTCATCGCCTCCGGCGCCTTCCACGTCTCGAAACCCTCCGACCTGCTGCCCGAGCTCCAGGGCCGCCTGCCGATACGGGTGGAGCTTGAGGCACTGTCGCGCGAGGATTTCACCCGCATCCTCACGGAGACGGAGGCGAGCCTCGTCAAGCAGTCCGTCGCGCTGATGGGGACGGAAGGCGTGACGCTCACCATCACCGAGGATGCCGTGGCGGCGATTGCCGATATCGCGGTCCAGGTGAATTCCACGGTGGAGAATATCGGCGCCCGCCGGCTGCAAACGGTGATCGAGCGGGTGCTCGACGATCTGTCCTTCAACGCGCCCGACCGGTCGGGAGACGTGGTGGTGATCGACGGCGCCTATGTACGCGAGCGGGTCGCGGACCTCGCCGGCAATGCCGATCTCAGCCGCTACATCCTTTGATTCGGCTACGAAACGGGCCAGGGTCGATCAGGTAGTTTCACGTGAAACCGCGGGGCCTCTGGTGCCCCGCTCCCTACGCTACCCCGGCCGGCTGAGGATCTTGAGGCGCCCCAGCAGCTCTGCCACCGCCTCGGGCGGCAGGGTGGAAATCTCGCGGGCGAGAAGATTGGCCAGCTCCGTCGCCTCGGGCGCAAGGCCGGAGGTGTCCACAACGACGCGCGGATCGGAAATCTCCGCGAGCATGCGCAGGGCCTCCGCCTCGTCCCAGATGACGTTGAAATAGGCCATGATGCGCTGGAGCATCATGAAGGTCGGCTGCCCGCGCTTGCCGTGTTCAAGCGCCGAGAGATAGGCGGCGGACACGCCGATCGCCTCCGCCATCTGCGACAACGTCACCCCGCGTTCGGCGCGCAGTTCCCGCATTCTCCAGCCAAACGGCGTCATCGGCCGATCTCCCGCGCGCGGCGGATGCGCACATAGAGCGCGCCTTCTCCGCCATGGCCGCGTGCGGCGGTCTCGAAGCCGACCACAACGCCGCGCAGCTCCGGGGCGGCGAGCCATTGCGGCACCAGACGGCGCAGCACACCACGCCCGCCCTCCCCGGCCAGAACCCGCATGCCCTCGCCCTTGCCGGTGATGACGAGCACGAGGGAATGACCCGCACCCTGCGCCCCGCGCAGGAAGGCGTTCAGCCGGCCATGGGCGGCCGCTTGCGTGAGGCCGTGAAGATCGAGCCGTGCATCCACCTCGGCCCCGCGCCCGAGGCGGCGGCGCAGCTTGGGCTCCAGAGGAGCGAGCGGCGCCAGCGGCGGGGGGCCGGGCGGCTTTGCCTTGACCGACGGTGCTGCTGCCGGCCGGGTGGGTGCGGGGGATTTTGCCTCCGGCTCCGCCGGTTCAGGCACTGGGGCCGGAGGCGCAGTGACCGGGAGCTTCGGCCTCAACGGATTCACCGAGCGCGCGACATGTTCCCACAGCGCCCGCTCCTCGAGATCAAGCCCGCGACGACGGCGCGGGCGCCCGCCGGTCTGTCCGCCGCCTTCTGTCATGGGGTAGCCGCCGTCATCGGCGCCGATGGCGGGCGGGGCTTGGGCAGGGGCACGCGGTGGCGGGCCGGGTCGAGCGCACGCGGCAAAAAGATCGCGAACCGGCCGGGATGCTGGATGCGGCCGGCAATCGAGCCCGCCTCCTTGCCGGCGCCGAAGAAAATGTCCGCCCGCGCGGGGCCGATGATGGCCGAGCCGGTGTCCTGCGCAATCGTCAGATGGCGAAACGGCGCGACAGCCCCGTCCTCGCCGGTCGGCAGGTCGGCGGCGATGAAGAAGGGCGTGCCATAGACATGGATGGTGCGGTCGATCGCGATGGAGCGGATGGCCGTCAGCGGCAGACCCTGGGCACCGATCGCGCCATCACCCGGTTTCAGCTCCGTCGCCTCGCGAAAGAAGATGTAGGAGCGGTTCTGCCGCATCAATTCGCGCCCCTGCTGCGGATGGTCCGCAATATAGGCGCGGATCGCGTCCATCGACATCTTCTCGCGCGGCACGAGATTCTGCTCGATCAGCAGACGGCCGATCGGCGTGTAGGGCTGGCCGTTATGGCCGTCATAATTGAGGCGGAGCACCGCGCCGTCCGGCAGCCGCACCCGCACCGAACCCTGGATATGAGCAAAGAAAGCGTCGGCCGGGTCCTTGATCCAGGCCACCTCCAGCCCCTTGCCGGCCAGTGCGCCATCCTCGATCGCGGCGCGGTCGTGATAGGGCACAAGCGCATCGCCCTCGCGGCGGAAGGCCTTGCCCTTATTGGCCGGCGCGCCATCCTTCGGCGGGGCTTCCAGCACGAGATCGGGCGGGCGGCGGTAGAGCGGCGTCGCGTAGATGTCGGTGCGGGTGCGCGAGCCTTCCACCTCCGGCTCGTAATAGCCGGTCAGAAATCCCTGCGGCTGATCCACCCCGGTCATGAGAAACGGCGTGAATTCGCGCTGGAAGAAAGCACGGGCCGCGTGCTCGCTGGGATGAGAGGCCAGGCGCAGGGCGCGCCGGCACACCGGGCGGAGCGCGGAGAACATCGGACGCGGCGGTTCAACGCTATCGCCCCGGCTGCGGAGCCGCGCGCAGCTGCGGCGGAAGGCGGTGAAGGCGGGCGCGATGGGATCGGTTTCCCAGCCCGGCAGGGCGTCGAAGGCGATCGGCTCAAGCGTCGCCTGCGGGAACAGAAACAGCGGCGCGTCGGTGCGGGCCGCAGCCGTGCTTGCCCCGGCGACCACCGCCGGGACGGCGATCAATGCGAGGACAAAAGCCCGCAGAGGGGCCAGGAAATGACGGGGTGCGCGCACTCCGTCATCTTCTCACGAAGCGGCTTCGGTGGCGACCAGCTTCCAATTGGGGTCACGGGCCCCGAGATCGCGGGCGAAGGTCCACACATCGGTCACATCGGCGACCTGCTCGGCATCGCCATCGATGACCTGACCGGCCCGGTCGCGCGTCACGGAAATGAGCTGGGAGACGAAACGCACGGTGATCTGCGCGGTACGGCCCTTCACGCTGGCCTCGATGATCTCCGCCTTGTCGACGCCGACGAACTGCGTCTCCATCTTCTCGCCGCGCTGCTCGCGCTCCTGGATCGCGGCGGCGAAGCCGTCGAACACTTCGCGGGCCAGAAGCTCCTTGAGGGTCGGCCGATCGCCCTGCGCGAAGGCGACCACGATCATCTCATAAGCCGAGCGAGCACCGGTAATGAAGTGCTGGACATCGAAGCCCCGCTCCTGCGCGGCAATCGCATCGAGCCCGTTGGCCACGGCCGAACCGACCTCGGCGACACCGGACCAGCGGCGCGGCGACGCCGGCGATTCTTCCGGCTCGACCGGTTCAGGCACGGCGACAGGCTCGGCGGTACCGGGAAAATTCACCACCTTGTCGGACGCACCCGCCGGGGCCTTGGCGGGATCGCGACGCGAATAGGGGTCATAGGGCGGCCGCTCGCGCCCGGTCCTCTGTCCCAGCACGCTACGCAGCCGTATGAAGATGAACACGGCGAGGGCCAGGAAGATGATCGTATAAATATCGAACACGTTACACGCCGCCGTTGATTTCGTTGCGCCGGCGCGACCGCCGGCAGGCCTCAGACTGATCTTGGCACGCCGAACCACTCTGGCCCTCGTGCCCGCTTGGGTTATGTACGCCGTCCAACCGATTTCGCCAGTGCAGCGGATGCCGCAAGGTCATCCATTTCGCCGAGAACACGGTCTTTTGTCGACGCTTCCTCCCAGAGTAGTCCAAGCGCGCTCCATGCGCCAACCCTGCCTGCTCATCGCGCACCTCTCCTTGTGAGTACGCAGCAACCGTGTTAGCGACACGCGCCCTTTCCTGAAGACCGATGCGACGGCGAGCCCGGCCGCGCGGTACATAGGCCGGCGACGCTCCTTCCGCCGGCGACACGGAGATTCCTGATGGCCGAGAACGAAAACGCCGCGTCGATGCCGACGCTCCAGGTGCTGACGCAGTACACGAAGGACCTGTCCTTCGAGAATCCGGGCGCCCCGGAATCGCTGGCGGTCGGTGGCCAGCCGCAGATCGGCATCCAGATCAAGGTCGACGCCAAGCCGGTGCGTGAGGGCTCCGAATTTGAGGTCGAGCTGAAGATCGAGGCCAAGGCCGAGCTCAAGGGCAAGACGCTGTTCGCGCTCGAACTCGCCTATGCCGGCATCTTCCGCGCGCAGAATGTGGCGCAGGAGACCATCCACCCCTTCATCATGATCGAATGCCCGCGCATGCTCTTCCCCTTCGCGCGGCAGATCGTGGCGGACACCGTGCGCAATGGCGGCTTCCCGCCCCTGATGATCGATCCGGTCGATTTCGTTACGCTGTATCGCCAGCGCATGGCCAAGCAGCAGCCGAGCGGCGTGCTCGCTTCCTGATCCGGCTTACGCGGCCGGCCCGGCCTCGGTGTCAGCCGCGTATTCCTTCCAGATCGCGCCATCACCCAGCGTCGCCACAAAGGCGGCATGAGTGGCGATCTGCACGGCATCCAGCCGCGCCGGCAAAGGCCGCGGCCTCTCGCGCGGCAGGCCCGAAACAATTTCGGTGGTCTCCACGCGCACCTCGGCCACGGTGAGACCGAGCGCCGTCTGCCGTCCCCCGCACAGCTCCGCATAGACATCCGCCAGAAGCTCGGAATCGAGCAGCGCCCCATGCTTGGTGCGGCGCGAGCCGTCGATGCCATAGCGGGACATCAAGTCGTCGAGACGGTTCGAGGCGCCCGGATGGCGACGCCGCGCGAGGCTCAGCGTGTCGATGACGCGGTCGAAGGTGATCGGCGGTCGGCCGATCTTCGCCAGTTCCGCATTGATGAAGCCGATGTCGAAGGCCGCATTGTGGATGACCAGCGGCGAATCCTCGATGAAAGCGAGAAACTCCTCCACCACCTGGGCAAAGAGCGGCTTGTCCGACAGGAATTCGGCCGACAGCCCGTGCACGTTGAACGCCTCGACCGGCATGTCGCGCTGCGGGTTCAGATAGACATGGTAGACCTGCCCCGTCGGGATGCGGTTATAGATCTCGACGCAGCCGATCTCGACCAGCCGGTCGCCGGTGAGCGGATTGAGGCCGGTGGTCTCGGTATCGAGAACGATCTCACGCAAGGTGGTCTCCTTCGGTCAGGCGCGCGACCAGCGCCGCCACCTCGGCCCGGGCATGATCGAGGCCGGGGCCTGTGTCGAGCAGATAATCGGCGCGGCGCCGCTTCTCCGGATCGGGCATCTGCCGCTGCAGGATCGACGCAAACTTCTCCTCTGTCATGCCCGGGCGCGCCATGACGCGCGCGCGCTGCACAGTTTCCGGCGCTGTGACGACGAGGATCGCGTCGGTTCGCTCCTCCGCGCCGGTCTCGAAGAGAAGAGGGATGTCGAGCACGGCGAGGCGGGCCCCAGTCTGCGCCGCCGCGGCGAGGAACGCCGCCTCCCGCGCCCGCACCAGCGGGTGAACGATGGCCTCCAGCCGGCGCATCGCCGCATCGTCACCGAGCACGCGAGCACCCAGAAGCGTGCGATCGATCCGGCCATCGACACTCACGCCCGGAAACGCCGCTTCAACCGGCGCGACGCCCTCGGCGCCGTAGAGCTCATGAACGGCAGCATCGGCGTCATGCACAGGCACGCCAAGCTCGCGGAAAAACGCCGCGGTCGTCGTCTTGCCCATGCCGATGGAGCCTGTAAGACCCAGCCGGAACGGGCCCTTGGCGCTCATCGCAATTGCCCCTTGGCAGCGAGGTCGGCCAGCACCAGGTCACGCAATTCGGCCGTCACCTGCGGGCGCACGCCGAACCAGCGTTCGAATCCCGGCACCGCCTGGTGCAGCAGCATGCCGAGGCCGTCCACGGTCTTGAGCCCGCGGGCTCTCGCGGTCGCAAGAAGCGGCGTTTCCAGAGGCACATAGACGATGTCGCTGACCACCGCGTCGGGCGACAGCGCCGAAAGGTCGATATCGAGCGGCGGCTGACCCTTCATGCCGAGCGAGGTCGTATTGACCAGAAGACGGCAGCCATTCAGCCGGCCCCCCAGATCACGCCAGTCGACCGGCAGCACCTGCGCGCCGAACTGGTCGCGCAGCGCCTGCGCGCGGGCGAGGGTGCGATTGGCGACAACGACGCGGCCGATGCCGCGACTGATGAGACCATAGATCACAGCACGCGAGGCACCGCCCGCGCCCAGCACCACGGCTTCGCCCAAGGCCCGCGCCCAGTCGGGTTCCGCCGCATCGAGATTGGCAAGGAAGCCGTGCACATCGGTATTGGCGCCGTTCAGGTGGCCATCCTCCAGCCACAACGTATTCACCGCGCCAAGGGCCGCGGCGACCGGATCAAGCGCGGCCACGGCCCGGAAGGCGGCTTCCTTGTGGGGAACCGTCACATTGGCACCGATCAGGCCGCTGGCGGCGAAATCCGCCAGGAAGGCGTCGATGGCCTCCGGCTCGATGTCACGCCGGCCATATTCGCCGTCGATCCCATGCTGGACCAGCCAATGGCCGTGAATCAGCGGCGAGCGGGAATGGGCCACGGGATGGCCGATAATGGCAGCGCGGCGGGTCAAAGCAGGTCTCCCCGATCACGCAGGAAAGCCAGCAGCGGCAAGAGCGGCAGGCCGAGAATGACAGAATGCTCGCCCTCGATCCGCTCGAACAGATGAATGCCGAGACCTTCGAGCTGATAGCCGCCGACGCTGGACAGCACGGCCTCACCGGCAGCGTCGAGATAGGCGTCGAGGGCGACGTCATCGAGCGCGCGCATGGCCAGATGCGCCGATGCGACGGTGTCGAACAGGATCTCGCCATCCAGAGCGACGGCGAGAGCGGCATGCAAGGCATGGGTGCGGCCGGCGAGCCGGGCGATCTGGTGGCGGGCGGCCGCCCGATCCGGCGCCTTGTGGAAGGCTTCCTCGCCCAGAGCGAGCGTCTGGTCGGCGCCGATCACCACCCGGCCGGGCCTTGCGGCGCTGCCCGCCAGCGCCTTGGCGCGCGCGAGGCGACGGGCGATCTCGGCGGGTCCCGCTCCCCGCGCCAGCGCCTCGGATTCAAGGCCGCGCTCATCGACGTCGACAGTGATCGCCTCATGCGGCAGACCGGCCGCCGTCATCAGAGCCCGGCGGGCCGCGCTTCTCGAGGCCAGAACGAGCGGAGTCATTCCCCGCCACAGCGGATTTACGCTCATATCTTCAGGCACTTGTCGTCTCGAACATTTTACGGCGGCGCTCCTGCAGCAGGCCGATAATGGCGGCGGCGGTTTCCTCGATGGAGCGCCGTGTCACGTCGATCACCGGCCAGCCATGGCGGGCGCAGAGCCGGCGCGAGAAGGCGATTTCCTCGGCGACAGCATCGCGATCGACATAGGAATCATTGGGCTGGCTGGCATTGAGGCCGAGCAGGCGGTTGCGCCGGATCTCGACCACGCGCTCGGCGCTGGCGACCAGCCCCACCACAAGCGGGCGCTTCAGCTCGGACAGGCCCGGCGGGATGGGCAGGTTCGGCACCAACGGGATATTGGCGGTCTTAATGCCGCGATTGGCGAGATAGATGCTGGTCGGCGTCTTCGACGAACGGGAAATGCCGAGCAGCACCACATCCGCCGCTTCCAGCCCGTCCGTATGCTGGCCGTCATCATGCATGACCGTGTAGTTCATCGCGTCGATGCGGCGGAAATATTCGCCGTCGAGCTGATGCTGGCCGCCGACGCGCGGCTCTGGCACGCCGCCGAGATAGGCCTGGAACAGGCGCACCACCGGGGCCAGCACGGATAGCACCGGTACGCCATTGTTCTGACAGTAGATTTTCAGCCGGTTGCGCAGCTCGGGATCGGTCAGCGTGTAGAGCACGATGCCCGGATATTCCTCGATCGACTGGATCGCCTTGTCGAGCTGGCGATGGGTGCGGACCAGCGGGTAGACGTGCTCGATCGGCTTCACGCTGTACTGCGCCGCCGCCGCGCGCCCGACGCTGATCAGCGTCTCGCCGGTGGAATCCGAGACGAGATGGAGGTGGTAATAGCTTTCCGCCTGGCGGATCGGATCAGTCACACCATTCATCCACAGGGCTGTGCATAAAGCAGGAACAAGCCATGGGGAGGAGGCGTTAGCAAGTCCCGCGCTGGGGATGGCGGTGCTTTCCATCCACAAGGCTGGTGCCTGTGAGCCAAATCAAGGTGGTGCCTGCGGGTTACGGGGATAATCCGCCGCAGACCTGCAAGCCATTGATGTCCAATGATTTCAGGATTGCTTGCGGCGGTGCGACCGGGAGCCGAGCCAAGGGCTTGTTGTGGTCAGCCCGGAACATGTCTAATGCCCACGCCTAAACACTAACGACTCTCATATATAAGAGATTAAAGAAGTATGAAGTGCGCAGGGGATAGCGTGGCTGAGCGGGTCGTGAAGCAGGTGCTGGACGGCCATGTGGCGGCACGCACGCCGATCTGGATGATGCGCCAGGCGGGGCGGTATCTTCCGGAATATCGTGCGGTGCGCGAGAAGGCCGGCGACTTCCTCACCCTCTGCTACACGCCCGACCATGCCGTCGAGGTGACTCTTCAGCCGATCCGCCGCTTCGGCTTCGATGCGGCGATCCTGTTCTCCGACATCCTCGTCGTGCCGCATGCGCTGGGCTGCGATCTTACCTTCGAGCAGGGGGAGGGTCCGCGCCTTTCCACCACCACGAATATGAGCGAGCTCAATGGCTTGCGCACCGAGCTCGACGCCTCGAAGATCGACCGGGTGTATGAGGCGATCACCCGGATTCGCGCCGAACTGCCGGCGGAAACGACGCTTCTCGGCTTTTGCGGCGCGCCCTGGACGCTCGCCACCTACATGATTGCCGGGCGTGGCACGCCCGATCAGGCCCCGGCCCGCCTCGCCTCGCTGCGCGATCCGGCGTTTTTCGAGGCGCTGATGGACCGGCTGGTGGAAGCCTCCGCCAGCTATCTGATCGGCCAGTTCAAGGCCGGCGTCGATGCGGTGCAGATCTTCGATTCCTGGTCCGGGGTGCTCGATCCAGAGGCGTTCCGGGCGTGGTCAGTCAGGCCGATCAGGCGGATTGTCAGTGCAGTGAGAGCAGAAGTGCCGGATGCGCGCATCATCGCCTTTCCGAAGGGGGCGACCCTGTCCGGCCTGACCGAACTTGCGCAGGCAACCGGGGTGAACGGGGTCGGACTCGACTGGACCGCGGACCGCCGGGCGACCCGCGCGCAGCTGGGCGGGCGCTATGCGCTGCAGGGCAATCTCGACCCGCTGGCGCTGATCGCCGGCGGCGATGCGCTTGACCGGGCCATCGACACGCTGATGGCCGATTTTCGCGGCTCCGCGCATATTTTCAATCTCGGTCACGGCATACGGCCGGAAACGCCGATCGCTCATGTCGAGCAGATGATCCGCCGCCTGCGCGGCTGAGGGGCGCGCGATGGCGTATGAATGGATCAAGGCGCTGCATGTGATGGCCGTCATCTCCTGGATGGCCGGCCTGTTCTATCTGCCGCGGCTGATGATCTATCATTGCGACGCGCCGCCCGGCTCGGTGCAGTCCGAGACCTTCAAGGTCATGGAACGGCGCCTGCTGAAGGCGATCATGAACCCGGCGATGATCGTGACCTGGCTGGCCGGGCTGTATCTGGTTTGGGATGGCGGCTGGTATCTGTCCGGCTGGATGCACGCGAAATTCGCGCTGGTGCTGGCGATGAGCGCGTTTCACGGCAAATGCGTCGGCTGGGTGCGCGATTTCGCCGGGGATCGAAATACGCGGGCGCAGCGCTATTACCGGTTCGCCAATGAGGTGCCGACGCTTCTGATGATCGGCATCGTCATTCTGGTCATCGTAAAGCCGTTTTGAGCGCGTGAATGCGTGTTTGCGCGGGGGTTGCACCGAATCGCCGCTTTGCCTATGGTGCCCTTCGCTTTCGCTAAGCTGGCTGATGCTCCATTACTGACCGGTATCTCCCCGATGCCGGACGGGGTATCGGATGAGAGGCCGGCTCCTTGCCGGCCGCGTCCACGGACCAGCGCCTTCCTTTCCTGCTTTATCCTGGCCGATGCCTTCCGCCTTTGCCGGGGTCAATCCAACTTCCGAGGCCTTTTCCCATGGGGGAAATGAAGCTCCAGGACCTCAAGTCCAAAAATCCGGCCGAACTTCTCGCTTTTGCGGAGGAGCAGGAGGTCGAGAACGCCAGCACGCTGCGCAAGCAGGAGCTGATGTTCGCCATCCTCAAGCAGCTCGCCGCCCGCGAGACCGATATCATCGGCGAGGGCGTGGTCGAGATCCTCTCCGACGGCTTCGCCTTCCTGCGCTCGCCGGACGCCAATTATCTGCCCGGTCCCGATGACATTTATGTCTCGCCGAGCCAGATCCGCCGCTTCGGCCTGCGCACCGGCGACACGGTCGAGGGCCAGATCCGCGGCCCCAAGGATGGCGAGCGTTATTTCGCGCTGCTCAAGGTCAACACGATCAATTTCGAAGACCCTGAGAATATCCGTCACAAGATCAACTTCGACAATCTGACGCCGCTCTATCCCGACGAGCGTTTCAAGCTCGAAATCGAGGATCCGACGCGCAAGGATTTCTCCGCCCGCATCATCGATGTCGTGGCGCCGATCGGCAAAGGCCAGCGCGCGCTCATCGTCGCGCCGCCGCGCACCGGCAAGACGGTTCTGCTGCAGAACATCGCCCAGTCGATCACCACCAACCATCCCGACTGCTACCTCATCGTGCTGCTCATCGACGAGCGGCCGGAGGAAGTGACCGACATGCAGCGTTCGGTGAAGGGTGAGGTCGTCTCCTCCACCTTCGACGAGCCGGCCGCGCGCCATGTGCAGGTCGCGGAAATGGTCATCGAGAAGGCCAAGCGTCTCGTCGAGCACAAGCGCGACGTCGTTATTCTGCTCGATTCGATCACCCGTCTCGGGCGCGCCTACAACACCGTCGTGCCGTCCTCCGGCAAGGTGCTGACCGGCGGTGTCGACGCCAACGCGCTGCAACGCCCCAAGCGTTTCTTCGGCGCGGCGCGCAATATCGAAGAGGGTGGCTCGCTCACCATCATCGCCACGGCGCTGGTCGATACCGGCTCGCGTATGGACGAGGTGATCTTCGAGGAGTTCAAGGGCACCGGCAATTCCGAGGTCATCCTCGACCGCAAGGTGTCGGACAAGCGCGTCTTCCCGGCGATCGACATCACCCGCTCGGGCACCCGCAAGGAAGAATTGCTGGTCCCGGCCGACGTGCTCAAGAAGATGTATGTGCTGCGGCGTATCCTCAACCCGATGGGCACGGTCGATGCCATCGAGTTCCTGCTCGACAAGCTGCGCCAGACCAAGACCAATGGTGACTTCTTCGATTCGATGAATACCTGACGGAACACCTGACGGGGCGGGGCGCCTCGGCCGATGGTGCGGCGGCCGGATGGCCGCCCGTTCCATCGGCAGCGATGGGGACGGAATATGGGCGGGTTATTCGGAACGCGGCTGCGGCAGCGCCGGAGGCCCGCCCTTTTCATTCTCGCCCCGCTCGCCCTTTCCTGCGCGGTTTTCCTGGCGACACCCGGCGCGGCGCTGGCCGGCATGGCCGAGCGCGAGCCGCCTGTCCCCGTCCTGTATCTTCTGGTGATCGGTGCCGCGGCCCTGAGCTGGGTGATGGCCTGCCGGCGCTGGTGGCTGCCGCTGGCGATCTGGGTGCCCTGCGCCCTGTTCATCTCCAGCCTGATCGCCGACTTCGCCGACCCGGTGATCGGCGCGGCGGTGCGCGAGGAACTGGGCGTCCTCTATATTCTGGAAGCGGACCTGGCCGGCGCGCTGCTGCTGGTGGTGCCGCTGATGTTCGCCAATATCCGCTTCACGCGGCAGGACGAGCGCCCGCCGCGTCGTGGTTCGCGCCGCGGTTGATCCTGAGGATATTTACATCGTCTGGATTGTGTTTCGGAGCCGAAATGATGGCCTCCAGAAATGACTCAGGACGGCCTTTCCGCTTCCCGTCCGATCCATTCCTCACAGAACTGAAAAGGCCCGCCAGCGGCGATTTCTGAGCCTTCTGGCGGCTATGGCCGATTTTGCCCTCAACTTATCCACAGGCTTGTCCCCAGCTTGAGCGGGACCGCCCGTGAGCCTGCCTTTTCACGGCTGAATGCCGGACATCCCGTCGTCGGCGCGGAGACGGGTCGTCCCGACCTCACGCCTCCGCTCTGGCGCGCGCCTCAACCGCGCGGATCAGCCCGGCGGTGTCGGTGACCGGCAGCGAGCACACCGCGCCGGCGCAGACAAAGGCCGCGGCCTGGGTGACGGACGCCGCCTTGGCCTGCGCCGGATGATCCGGGGGGAGGGCGGTCGCATCGGCGATGCGCTGGATCACCATATCGGCACGCGGCAGGCGCCGGGCCGCCGCGAACAGCGCCTCGGCCTCGGGCCCGGCGCCGACGATCACGATCTCCGGGGCGCGCAGCCGTGTATCGAGCGCGTTGAGCAGCCCGGCATGGCCATAGAGCTGCGGCGCCGCGCGCGGCAGCAGGCCTTCGAACAGGCGGTCGACGCGGGCACGATAGGCCTCGTCGCCGGTCAGCGTGGCCAGCCGAACGAGGTTGCGGGCGATCAGCGCGTTCGGGTTGGTGACGGCATCATCGGCCGTCGCCTGCGGGCGCACCAGCAGGCCCTCGGCATCGTCGGCTGTCAGATAATAGCCGCCATCCTCGGCCGCGTGGTGCGCCTCCAAAGTGGCCTGCCAGGCAACCGCCTGATCGAGATAGGCGGCGTCGCCGGTCGCCTGATGCAGCGCCAGCGCCGCCCCGATCATCGCCGCATAGTCAGCGGAGAGGCCGGGGAAGACCAGCTTGCCGGTGCGCCAGCTATGGCCGAGGCGCCCATCCCGCACCATCGATTCGGTAATGAAACGGAAGGCGCGGGCGGCCAGTTCCACCCATTCCGGGCGGTGCACGCGCGGGGCGACATTGGCCAGCGCCGCGATCATCAGCCCGTTCCAGTCGGCCAGCACCTTGTCGTCACGGCCGGGCGGGATGCGGGTTGCGCGCACCGCCAGCAGCTTGTCGCGCAGCATGGCGAGGCGAAGCTCATCGGCCGGCGACCGCTCGGTCTCCTTCAACCGATTCGGGATCGAAACGCCCTCCCAATTGCCGAACGGGACGATGTCGTAATGCCTGGCAAAGAATTCGGCGTCGGCGGCGCCGAGCGCGTCGAGCACCTGCTTCAGCGTCCAGACGTAATATTTGCCCTCATGGCCTTCGGAATCGGCGTCGAGACTGGCGGCGAAGGCACCGCCCTCGGTCAGCATCTCGCGCTCCAGCCAGCCGACGGTTTCCTCGGCGCGAGCCCGGAACAGGTCGGCCTGCGTCTGCGAATAAGCGAGGCCGAGCAGATCGAGAATCTGCGCGTTGTCGTAGAGCATCTTCTCGAAATGCGGCACCAGCCAGTGGTCGTCGACCGAGTAGCGCGAATAGCCGCCGCCGATATGGTCGTAGATGCCGCCCTCGCTCATGCCGTCCAGCGCGTGCAGCGCCGCGTCGCGGAAGCGTTGCCGGCCGCTGCGCTCATAAGCGCGCCAGAGCAATTCGAGGAACGGCGTGTTGGGGAATTTCGGCGAGCCCTGCAGGCCGCCATGCTCGGGGTCCATGATGCCGAGAATGCGGGTGGCGACATCGTCCAGCTCGTTGAGGCCGATCGTCACCGCGCCGGCGGGCCGTGCCTTCTCGCGCAGCCGGTGCAGCAGTGCCTCGCGGTTCTGCGCGATGCGCGGATCGCCGGAGGCATAGGCGTTCGCCATGGTCTTCAACACCTCGGTGAAGGCGGGCTGGCCGTATTTCGCTTCCCTCGGGAAATAGGTGCCGCCCCAGAAGGGCGCGCCCTCGGGATCGAGGAACATCGTCATCGGCCAGCCGCCCTGGACGCCGAGCTGCTGCAAGGCGGACATGTAGATCTGGTCGACCTCGGGCCGTTCCTCGCGGTCGACCTTGATGTTCACGAAAAGCTCGTTCATCACGGCCGCTGTCGCCGCATCCTCGAAGCTCTCATGCGCCATGACATGGCACCAATGGCAGGCGGCATAGCCGATGGAGAGCAGGATCGGCCGGTTGCTGCGCCGGGCTTCCGCAAAGGCCGCCGGTTCCCACTGCCACCAGTCGACCGGGTTGTCCTTGTGCTGGATGAGATAGGGGCTGGCGGCGTCCTTGAGGCGGTTCACGGGCGTTCTCCGGCGGCGGCGCTTCGGTTCGCGTTTGTGTGAGAGAGATAGGGCGTAGCGTGGGAGCGAGAAGGTGAAAAGCGGAATCGACGGCGACAGGATCGCGCGCGACACCATTGCCGCGGTGTCTTCCGGCACCGGCGGCGCGGTGGCGGTAATCCGCCTCTCCGGCCCCGCCGCGGGGGAGGCGCTGCGCGCGCTGTGCGGGCGTCTGCCGGAGCCGCGCCGGGCGAGTCTTGCCGTGCTGCGCGATCCCGCGAGCGATGAGCGGCTCGACGAGGGGCTGGCGCTGTGGTTCCCGGCGCCGCGCAGCGCCACCGGCGAGGACATGGCGGAGCTGCAGATCCATGGCGGGCGCGCGGTCGTCGCCGCCGTGCTGGCTGCGCTGTTCGCCCTGCCGGGAATGCGGCCGGCGGAAGCGGGCGAGTTTACCCGCCGCGCTTTCCTCAATGGCCGGATGGATCTGGCGGCCGCCGAGGGCCTCGCGGACCTCATCGCGGCCGAGACCGAAAGCCAGCGCCGGCTCGCGCTCGCCCATGCCTTCGGCCATCTCGGCGCGCGGGTGGAGGCCTGGCGGCGCCAGCTCATCCAGGCCATGGCCCTCGTCGAGGCCGGCATCGACTTCTCCGATGAGGCCGACGTGCCCCTTGAGACCCGCGCCATGGCGCACCCGCCGGTCATTGCGCTGGCCGGGGAACTGCGCGCCGCCTTGACCGACCGGCGCGGCGCACTGCTGCGCGAGGGGGCGGTGATCGCGCTCGCCGGGCGTCCCAATGCCGGCAAGTCGTCGCTGATGAACGCGCTCGCGGCGCGCGATGTCGCCATCGTCTCCGACGAGCCGGGCACGACGCGCGACGTTTTGGAAGTCGCGCTCGACCTCGCCGGCCACAAGGTCACGCTGCTCGACACCGCCGGGCTGCGCGAGGCAACCGGCAAGGTGGAAGCGGAAGGCATCCGCCGCGCCCGTGCCCGCATCGGTGAGGCCGATCTCGTTCTCTGGGTGCATGATGCCACGGACGGGCCGGCGCCAGAGGCGATCCCCGACGCTCCGGCTGGCGACGGCGCGGCGCGCTGGTTGCTCGCCAACAAGGCGGACCTCGCCCCTGTGCCGCTCGCCTCGCCCGAATGGGCGGCGCGTAGCTTCACTGTCGCGGCGACGACGGGGGAGGGGTTGGCCGATCTCATCGCGGCGCTCGGGGCCTTCGTCGCCGCGCGAGTGGAGGGGGCTGAGCATCCCATGCTGGTGCGCGAGCGGCACCGTGCCGGGGCGTCGGAGGCGCTTGGTCATCTCGACCTGGCGCTCGCCGGGTGGGACGATCTCAGCGAGGAATTGCTGGCGGAGGAGCTGCGCCTTGCCGCCCGCGCGCTCGGGCGCATCACCGGCGCCATCGGCACGGAAGATTTGCTCGACGTGGTGTTCCGCGAGTTTTGCATCGGCAAATGACGTAGGTCGTCCGAGGCGGATCGCGCACCCCGTTTCACGTGAAACAGGTGCGCTCGCCCGAACGATTCGTTAGCGAAATGTTTCACGTGAATCAGCCTCCCCAGCTTTTGCGGGGCCGCCCCGCGCGGGCCCTCGCTTGACGGGGCCGGCGAAGCAGGGCTTCTAGCGCCATCCCATTCTCCTCCCGCGTGAGCCATGCCCGATGAGCGAGGCCGATCTTTCCTTTGATGTGATCGTGGTTGGTGGTGGCCATGCCGGCACCGAGGCGGCGGCGGCTGCCGCGCGCGCCGGCGCCCGGACCGTGCTGCTCACCCATAGCCGCGCGACCATCGGCGCGATGTCCTGCAACCCGGCGATCGGGGGTCTCGGCAAGGGCCATCTGGTCCGCGAGGTCGACGCGCTGGACGGGCTGATGGGCCGCGTGGCCGATCAGGGCGGCATCCAGTTCCGCGTGCTGAACCGGCGCAAGGGCCCGGCGGTGCGCGGCCCGCGCGCGCAGGCCGACCGCAAGCTCTATGCGCAAGCGATGCACCGGGCGATCGATTCGCAGCCGAACCTATTCGTCATCGAAGGCGAGGCGGACACGCTGACCCTCACTGGCACGCGCGTCACCGGCCTTCAGCTCACCGATGGACGCACCATCAGGGCGGGCGCCGTGGTCATCACCACCGGCACCTTTCTCAACGGACTCATTCATATTGGCGACGAGCAGACCCCGGCCGGGCGCATGGGCGAGGCGCCGGCGCGCGGCCTCTCCGGCTCGCTCGCCCGCATCGGCCTGACGCTCGGGCGGCTCAAGACCGGCACGCCGCCGCGCCTCGATGGCCGCACCATCGACTGGGCGGCGCTGGAGATGCAGCAGGGCGACGACCCGGCCGAACCCTTC
The DNA here is from genome assembly GCF_018449475.1 of Ancylobacter radicis. Lineage (GTDB taxonomy): Bacteria > Pseudomonadota > Alphaproteobacteria > Rhizobiales > Xanthobacteraceae > Ancylobacter > Ancylobacter radicis. Next base: position 897,453 of record NZ_JAHCQH010000015.1, read on the forward strand.
TCCATGCTGACGGCGGCGATCACCAACCCGCAAGTGGCCTGCGGCATCACCCGCACCACGGCGGCGACGCATCAGGTGATCCGCGACAACATCGCCCGCTCGGCCATGTACTCCGGCAACATCCAGAGCGTCGGCCCGCGCTACTGCCCGTCCATCGAGGACAAGATCGTCCGCTTCGGCGAGCGGGAAGGGCATCAGATCTTTCTGGAGCCGGAGGGGCTGGACGACCCGACCGTCTATCCGAACGGCATTTCCACCTCGCTCCCGGCCGAGGTGCAGCGCGCCATCCTCGCCACCATCCCCGGCCTTGAGAGGGTGGTAATGGTGCGTCCGGGCTATGCCATCGAATATGACCATGTCGATCCGCGCGAGCTGGAGCCGACGCTGGAGACCCGCAAGGCGACGGGGCTTTTCCTCGCCGGGCAGATCAACGGCACCACCGGCTATGAGGAAGCCGCCGCGCAGGGGCTGGTCGCCGGCCTCAACGCGGCGCGCCGGGCGGCCGGTTCCGAGGGCGCGACCTTCGACCGGGCCGAGGCCTATATCGGCGTGATGATCGACGATCTGGTGACGCGCGGAGTGAGCGAGCCCTACCGCATGTTCACCTCGCGCGCCGAATATCGCCTGTCGCTGCGGGCCGACAATGCCGACCAGCGGCTCACCTCGCGGGGCGAATCGCTCGGGCTCATCGGGGCGGAGCGACTCGCCCATCACGGCGCCAAGCAGGCGGCGCTGACCCGCGTGCGGGACTGGAGCCGCTCGGTGGCCATCACGCCGGGGGAGGGCGACCGGCACGGGCTGACGCTGAACCGCGACGGCCAGCGGCGCAGCGCCTTCGACCTGCTGTCCTACCCGACGATCCAGTGGGACGACATTTGCCGCATCTGGCCGGAAGCTTCCGGGGAGGATGCGCGCATTGGCGAGCAGGTGGAGATCGACGCGAAATACGCGGTCTATCTGCACCGGCAGGAGGCTGACATCGCCACCTTCCGCCGCGAGGAGCAGGCCGAACTGCCGGAGGTCGACTATGCCGGCCTGTCCGGCATCTCCAATGAGATCAAGGCCAAACTTGAATCGATTCGGCCCCGTACCATTGGCCAGGCCAGCCGGATCGACGGCATGACCCCGGCGGCGCTGGCGCTGCTGGCAGCCCATGCGCGGCGCGCGCGCTGACGCGGTTCGCGCTAGAGTATGGCCATGACCTCGACCGATTCGGATCGCGCCCGCGCGCTGCGCCTGACCCCTGTTTCACGTGAAACAGAGGACCGCCTTGTCGCCATCGTCGCGCTGCTGGAAAAGTGGCAGCGCACCATCAATCTGATCGCCCCGGCGAGCCTGCCGCAGATCTGGACCCGCCACATCGCGGATTCGCTCCAGCTCGTGCCGCTGGCCGGTGAGGTGCGGCGCTGGGTCGATCTCGGCTCCGGCGGGGGCTTCCCCGGTCTGGTGGTGGCGGCCGCGCTGGCGGAGCGCGATGGCATGGACGTGATCCTGGTCGAGAGCGACACCCGCAAGGCGGCCTTTCTGCGCGAGGCGGCGCGGATCGGCGAATTGCCGGTTACCGTGCTGCCGGCCCGGATCGAGCAGGTGGCCGGCCAGATCGCGCCGGGGGTCGAGCTGGTTTCCGCCCGCGCGCTTGCGCCGCTGCCGAGACTTCTCGATCTGGCCTACCCGTTCCTTGCACAGGGAGCGCGCGGCCTGTTCCTGAAGGGACAAGATGTTGATAACGAATTGACCGAGACAGCTAAATCTTGGAGAATCAACGCCAGGATCACGGAGAGCCTGACCGACACGAGCGGGCGCATCCTGACCGTCGAGACTGCCGAGCCGCTGACGCCGGCGCTTTGAGCCGCGAACCGGCTCGCCATCGGGATCACTGACATGACCGACGAGATTCCGCTTGCTCCCCTTCCGCCCCGCGCGCCGCCGCGCGTGCTGGCGCTCGCGAACCAGAAGGGTGGGGTCGGCAAGACGACGACCGCCATCAATCTCGGCACCGCGCTGGCGGCGATCGGCGAGACGGTGCTGATCGTCGATCTGGACCCGCAGGGCAATGCCTCGACCGGGCTGGGCATCGACCGGCGCAGCCGGCGGGTCTCTACCTATGATGTGCTGACCGGTGATGCGGTGATGCGCGAGGCGGTGCTGGAGACGGCGGTGCCACGCCTGCATATCGCGCCCTCGACGATGGACCTCTCCGGCCTCGAACTGGAACTGGCCGACCGGCGCGACCGCGCCTATCGCCTGCGCGACGCGGTTCGCGGGCTGAATGACGAGGGGTCCTTTCGGACACGGAACGAGATCACCTACAGCTACGTCCTGATCGACTGCCCGCCCTCGCTGAACCTCATCACGGTCAACGCCATGGCGGCGGCGAACGCGATCCTGGTGCCGCTGCAATGCGAGTTCTTCGCCCTGGAGGGTCTGTCGCAGCTGTTGAAGACCGTCGAGCAGGTGCGCACCACGCTCAATCCGGGCCTGTCGATCCATGGCATCGTGCTGACCATGTTCGATGCGCGCAACAACCTGTCCACCCAGGTGGTCGAGGATGTGCGCCAGTTCATGGGCGACAAGGTCTATGAGACGGTGATTCCCCGCAATGTCCGGGTGTCCGAGGCGCCGTCTTATGGCAAGCCGGTGCTGCTCTATGATCTCAAATGCGTCGGGTCGCAGGCCTATCTTCGTCTCGCATCCGAAATAATCCAGCGTGAGCGCGCTCTGCGCGCCGCGGCAGCCTAGGAGAGCCGGCGATGGCGATGGCGGAAGATGGTGGCCGGAACCGGCTTGGGCGGGGTCTCGCAGCCCTGATCGGCGACATGTCGGACATGACCGATCTCGGCGGCGAGCGCGAGCGCGGCCGGCCGGGTCCCGCGGGCGGCGCGCGGCGGGTGCCGCTCGCCTTCCTCAAGGCCAATCCGCATAACCCGCGCCGCACCTTCGGCGAGGAGGATCTGGAGGATCTGGCCGCCTCGATCCGCGAGCGCGGCATCATCCAGCCGATCGTCGTGCGGGCCGATCCGGCCAACCGCGACCATTACGAGATCGTCGCCGGCGAGCGGCGCTGGCGGGCCTCGCAGCGCGCCGGCCTGCACGAGGTGCCGATCGTCGTCATTGAGGTCGATGACCGGCAGGCGCTGGAAATCGCCATCATCGAGAATGTCCAACGCGCCGATCTCAACCCGCTGGAGGAGGCGGCCGGCTATCAGTCGCTGACCGACCAGTTTGGCTATTCGCAGAACGACCTCGCCAAGGTGATCGGCAAGAGCCGCTCGCATGTCGCCAACACGATGCGCCTCTTGCGCCTGCCGGAGAGCGTGAAGGCCTATCTGGCCGATGGCCGCCTCTCCGCCGGCCATGCCCGCGCGCTGCTGACGCAGGACGACCCTGAGACGCTGGCGCGCGAGATCGTCGAGCGCGGCATGAATGTGCGCGCCATCGAGGCGCTGGCGCAGGAGCTGAACGAGGCCAAGGCGGAAGCCGCGGGCAAGCCGGCGCGCAAGGCGCGGGCGGTTCCCGCGCTCGATGCGGATACTGCCGCGCTGCAACGCCGGCTCTCCGACGAGCTGGGGCTCCAGGTGACGCTGCGCCATGATGGCGAGAGCGGCGAAATCCGCATCCGCTATTCCTCGCTCGACCAGCTCGACGAGGTCTGCCGCCGCCTCAGCGCCGGCTGATCCGGCCTCAGCCGCGCCGCGCTTGCGTGGCGAGCTGGAGCAAAGCGCGCTCGGCGATCGCCGGGCCGAGCCCGGCATGGCGCCGCGCGGCCAGCAGCGCGTCGTCGAGGATGAGCAGGGCGTTTTGCAGGCGCGGCAGGGTCCAGCTGCGCAGCGCCTTCTCGATCAGTGGCTTGCGCCGGAAATGCACGGCCGGACGGGCCGATTCCACTGCGCGGTCGGGGCTGGCGCCCTGCTCGACCTGAACCCGCATCTGATGCAGCGCCTGCGCCGCGCGGCACACCGAGCCGAGAATGATGTCGGCCCGCATCCCCTCATGGGTCGCCTTGCCGAAGGCCACGCTCATTTCCGCCGGCTGGCCGGCAAAGGCGCTGTCGGCGATCTCGTCGAGCGCCAGGCTCGAGGCGTCGCCGACGATCGCCCGTACATGCTCGCAGGTGATGCGCGGCTCACCGGCGGCGTAGAGCAGCAGCTTGGCGATTTCGCCGCGCGAGGCCATGCGATCGCCGCCGAGCAGCGCCATCAGCTCGCCGCGCGCGTCGCGCTCGATCGGGATGGCCGCTTCCGCCGTCATGGTGTCGATCAGGCGGGAGAGGTCGCGGTCGGTGTCGGCGTAGCAAACGATGGCGCTGGCGCGCGGCGAGGCCTCGCACAGCGCACGCAGCCCGGCGCCGCGCTTGAGATCGCCGGCCTCGATCACCACCACCGCGTCGGAGACCGGCGCGGCCAGCAGCGCCTCGACCGCCGGCACCAGATTGCGGCTGCCGGCGCGCAGCGAAATTACCCGCCGCCCGCCGAACAGCGCCACCGTGCCGGCCTCGTCGACCAGCCGGCCGGGATCGCCGGAAATCTCGTCGCCATCGAGCCGGATAAGGCCGAACGGATCGTCCGAACCCTGCTGGGCGCGGGTCAGATAGGCGCGGGCCCGCTCGCGCACCAGCCCGCTATCGGGGCCGAACAGCAGCAGGACGGGCCGGAGCGGATCGATCCGCGAGAGCGTCGCCTCGACATCGGCCGGCCGGATGGCGACCATGCGGTCAACTCTTCGGCGTGGTGATGAAGTAGGAGGCGAGCTGACCGCGGATCATCTCGGCGGCAACGGTCGAGGCGCGGTTCTGCGCGTCACGAATCGCGCGGGAGCGGGCGAAACGCTGATAGCCGGAATCGATCGAAGCCTTGCCGAAGGCGGTGCCCTGGGTGACCGGGGTCGGCTTCTGGCCGGCCTTCACCGGCTTGGTCGTGTCGATGAGCTGCCAGTTCACGTCGACCGAGACCAGCTCAACTTCCGGCAGGCCGGTATAGGTATCGACCACCGCCGCCTGCGTGCTGTCGGTCACCTGCAGCACGAGCTGGTAGGGCGCTCCGCCCGGATTGCCGGCGCCGCCGGTGAGATTGAAGATCAGGTCGTTGCGGACCTCATTGCCGAGCCGCCCCGGCGAGAACACCACCTCGACCTCGCCGAGCTTCTCGGGAAGCGCCGTGCCGTCGCCGGTGGTCTCCGCATACATGGGCCGGAAGCAGCCGGCCGTGGAGAGGGCGAGCAGGCCCACGCAGACAAGGCCCAGCACGCGACGGGACAGGGTGGGGGAAGGCATCGGGGTCCGGTCAAGCAACGACATTCACGATCCTCTGCGGCACCACGATGATACGCTTCGGCGCCCGTCCGTCGAGTGCCTGAGAGACGAGTTCGAGCGCCAGCACCGCCTTTTCGACCTCGGCGGGGGGCGCGTCCTTCGGCACGGTGATCTCGCCGCGCCGCTTGCCGTTGATTTGAATCGGCAGCGTAACGGTATCGTCCATCAGCAGCGCGGGCTCGACCACCGGCCAGCCGGCCGTTGCGGCGAGGCCGTCGCGCCCGAGCACGGTCCAGCATTCCTCGGCGAGATGCGGCACCATGGGGGCGACCACCGCCACCAGGAATTCCGCCGCTTCGCGAAGGGCATAGCCGATATCCGGGGTTACGCCGCCCTTGCGGGCGCTGGCCATGGCGTCGCCGAACACATTGGTGAAGCTGTGCACGCGGGCCACCGCGACATTGAAGCGGAGCCGCTCGACATCGTCCTCGACCTGGGCGGCGAGACGGTGCGAGGCCTGGCGCAGGGCGACCGATTCGGTACCGAAACTTTCCGGTGTCGCCTCGCGCACGCCGTCGGTGAGTTCCATGGCGTCGCCGACGAGGCGCCAGATGCGCTGCACGAAGCGCCAGGCGCCCTCGATGCCGGCGCTGGTCCATTCGCTGTCGCGCTCGGGCGGGGTGTCGGAGAGCATGAACCAGCGGGCGCAGTCGACGCCATAGGTGTCGGCGACGATCTCCGGCGGGACCACGTTCTTCTTCGACTTCGACATCTTCTCGGGCGCGCCGACCGTGACCGGCTCATTCGAGCCGACCTTCACCGCCGTGCCATCCGCCCGCTTCTCGACTTCCTCGGGAAACAGCCACTTGCCGGCCGGGTCCTTGTAGGTCTCGTGGACGATCATGCCCTGCGTGAACAGGCCGGCGAATGGCTCGGTGATCGAGACGCGGCCGATCTTTGCCAGCGTCCGCGTGAAGAAGCGCGAATAGAGCAGGTGCAGGATCGCGTGCTCGATGCCGCCAATATACTGGTCGACCGGCAGCCAGTGATCCGCCGCGCCCTTCTGCAGCGGCGCGGTGCCGGGCTCGGAGGCGAAGCGCGCGAAATACCAGGACGAGTCCACGAAGGTGTCCATCGTGTCCGTCTCGCGCCGGGCGGGCGCCCCGCAGTGCGGGCAGTTCACATGCTTCCAGGTCGGGTGGCGGTCCAGCGGGTTGCCCGGCTGGTCGAAGGTCACATCCTCCGGCAGACGCACGGGAAGCTGGTCGGCCGGCACCGGCACCGGGCCGCAGGAATCGCAATGGATGATCGGGATCGGGCAGCCCCAGTAGCGCTGGCGCGAAATGCCCCAGTCGCGCAGCCGGTAATTCACCGCCCGCTCGCCAACCGGCGCATTGCCGAGAATCGCGTTCTCCAGCTTCAGCGCCACCTTCTCCTTGGCTTCCGGCACGGAGAGGCCGTCGAGGAAGCCGGAATTGAACAGCGTGCCGTCGCCATCATAGGGGCCGTCGGCAACCGAGAACTGCGCCGGGTCGGCCCCGGCCGGCAGCACCACGGGCGTGATCGGCAGGCCATATTTGCGGGCGAAGTCGTGGTCGCGCTGGTCATGCGCCGGGCAGCCGAAAATGGCGCCGGTGCCGTATTCCATCAGCACGAAATTGGCGACATAGACCGGTACCGGCGCGCCGCCGAGCGGATGGGCGACGGTGAGGCCGGTGTCGAAGCCCATCTTCTCCTGCGTCTCGATCTCGGCCGTGGAGGTGCCGCCGCGCCGGCATTCCTCGACGAAGGCGGCCAGCGCCGGATTGCCGGCGGCGAGCTGCTCGGTGAGCGGATGGCCGGGCGAGAGGGCGAGGAAGGAGGCGCCGAACAGCGTGTCGGGCCGCGTGGTGTAGACCTTGATCTCGCTGGGGAGATCCTGGGGCAGGCCGGCCGGGAGACCTTCGGGCGCGTTCTCGATCACGAAGCGCACATGCAGGCCTTCGGAGCGGCCGATCCAGTTGCGTTGCATCAGGCGCACCTTGTCCGGCCACCGCTCCAGCGTGTCGAGCCCGGCCAGCAGTTCCTCGGAGGCGTCGGAGATGCGGAAGAACCATTGGGCGAGCTTGCGCCGCTCGACCAGCGCGCCCGAGCGCCAGCCGCGCCCGTCGATCACCTGCTCATTGGCGAGCACGGTATTGTCGACGGGGTCCCAGTTCACCTCGCTCTCGCGGCGGTAGACGAAACCGCCCGCGAGGAATTCGAGGAAGATGCGCTGCTGCTCGCCATAATAGGACGGGTCGCAGGTGGCGATCTCGCGCGACCAGTCGAGCGACAGGCCGAGCAGCTTGAGCTGCTCGCGCATGGTGGCGATATTCTCGTAGGTCCACTTGCCGGGATGGGTGTTGCGCTCGATGGCGGCGTTTTCCGCCGGCAGGCCGAAGGCGTCCCAGCCCATCGGATGCAGGACGTTGAAGCCCTTCATCCGCTTGAAGCGGGCCACCACGTCGCCCATCACATAATTGCGGCCATGGCCGATATGGATGCGCCCCGACGGGTAGGGGAACATCTCGAGCACGTAATATTTGGGCCGCGGATCGTCGTTGCGCGTGCGGTAGATGCCGCGTTCGTCCCAGATCTTCTGCCAGCGGGGTTCGGCCTCGCGGGCATTGTAACGCTCGGTGCTCATGTTCGGCTTCTATGGGGCAGGCTCGGGAAAGGGCGGATCGGCGCGAAACCGATGGCCGGGGACTAGGCACGAAGTGAGGCGCCCGGTCAACCAGCCGGGCGCACCCCGGCGCCGCGCCGCCCGCCGCCGGGAACGGTGGCTGCCATGCCGGGGGCGACCTTTTCCGCGAGGCGCACGCGGTTGCGCCCGGCATTCTTGCTCGCATACAACGCAAGATCGGCCGCGACGAACAGGTCGCCGGGGGCGAGGTCGGGCGTCGGCGTGCAGGCGGCGGCGCCGATGCTGACCGTGGCGATGCCGCCGGGCTGGTCGGCATGGGCGATGGCGAGGCCCTCCACGGCCTCGCGCAGTCGCTCGGCGACGTCGGCGGCGGCGGTCAGCGAGGCGCCGGGCATCAGAACGGCGAATTCCTCCCCGCCGATGCGGGCGACCACATCGCTGGCCCGCACCGTGCCGGCCATCAATTGCGCCACGGCGCGGATGCAGCCATCGCCGGCGCGATGGCCGTAGCGGTCGTTGAAGGATTTGAAGGCGTCGATATCGATCAGCAGGATGGCGAGCGGCTGGCCCGCGCTCCATTGCAGGGCAAACACGGTGTCGAAGCTGCGCCGGTTGGCGATGCCGGTCAGCGGGTCGAGGCTGGCCAGCGAATTGAGTCGCCGATTGGCATTGCGCAGCGCGTTCTCGCGCCGTGTCAGCTCGCTGCTCATCGCCTCGAAACCGTCGATCAAGGGCTGCAGCTCGACGATGCGGATGTCCGGCCGGCCTTCCTCGCGCTCGCCGCGGCCGAAGCGGATCAGCCGCTGCGCCAGCGTCTGCACCGGACGGACGATGAGGTGCTCCCCGGCCAGCCACAGGCTCAGCAGCAGCAGGCCGCCGATCGCCAGCATGGTGAGCCCCGCCCGCCAGGTCGCCTGTTGGACCGGGCCCATGATGGTGGTCTCGTCGACGCCGACGATGAGATGCATGTTGGTGTCGCGCAGGCGCGCATAGGCATAGACGCGGCGGATGCCGTCCGATCCTTCGGCCAGCAGCGTGCCGCGCGTGGCGGCGAGGGCGCGCGCCACCGGCGCGACGGAGAGGAGGTCCTGGCCGACTGTGACGGCTCCGTCGGGATAGGCCAGCATCGCCGTGCCGGACGGGCTGACCACGATCACCTGCGAGCCGACGCCGAGATCGGTGAGCGTGCTCTGCGGGAACATCTCGCCCATTCCCACCCGGCCGAGAAGCAGGCCGGCGACCGTGCCGTCGGGCCGCAGGAAGGGTTGGGCGGCCAGCACGGTGGGCCGGCCGAGAACATAGTTCCGCTGCACCGCTTCGACCGAGAACAGGCCGCGCATGGCGAGCTTGTAATAGTCGCGCCCGCTCAGGTCGAGGCCGACGCCGACGGTCGCCGTGCTGCAGCGGACGATGCCGTTCGACCCGACGACGGAGATCGTTTCGATCATGGTGGCGACCTGGAGCACATCGCTGATCTGCCGGCAGCTTTCCGGGTCGGCCGGCGTCACGCTCGGATCATAGGTCGGCTCGGGGGCGGTGCGTTCGCGCAGGTCGGCCGGCAGGAGCCAGGGGTCGGCGGCCAGCGTGGCGAGCACGGCGCGCGCGGCTGCCAGGGCCTGGTCATATTTCGCCGTGCCGCGATCGAGCATGTCGAGTACGCGCCCTTCGGCGAGGGCGAGATTGTCGGCATGGAGCTGCACGATGCTGACCGTGCGCTCGGCGATCACCAGCAGCATGGCGAAGCCGGCAATGGCGGCCAGACGCAGGCGCAGATTGACCGACCGCGATCGCCGGCGAGGCGGGGCGGGCGGGTTGTCACGAGTGGATGACGGGTCCAGCGGCGCCTCCGGTGCGGCGCCGTCCGACGAATGGGTCACGTTTCGTTGAATCCCGCGAGAAGTGGAGCAAATCTAGGACTTTGGTACGGTGGCGGCAAGGAATCCCCTGAGAAACCCGCCGGGGGAGGCCATGGCGCGATAAGGTGGCGCGATCCGGCTCTATTGACAGGGGCGCGGCCTCTGCCCATTGCGGACAGGCGAGCCGCTGGAGGGTCCGATGCACGCCGGGGAAGCAATGAGCGATGTGGCCGAAAGGCTTGAAGAGGTGCGCGCGCGCATCGCCCGGGCCTGCGCGGATGCCGGCCGGGCGGCGGGCGAGGTGCAGCTCATCGCCGTCTCCAAGACCTTCGGGGCCGAGCACATGGCGCCCGCGCTCAAGGCCGGGCAGCGCCTGTTCGGCGAGAACCGGGTGCAGGAGGCCAAGGGCAAATGGCCGGCGCTGCGCGCGGCGACGCCCGATCTGGAACTGCATCTGATCGGCCCGCTGCAGACCAACAAGGTGCGCGAGGCGCTCGACCTGTTCGACGTGATCCACACGCTCGACCGGCCCTCGCTGGCGCAGGCGCTGGCCAAGGAGATCGTCAAACGGGAAGGACCGGCCCCGCGCCTGCTGGTGCAGGTCAATACCGGCGAGGAACCGCAGAAGGCGGGCGTCGCGCCGCAGGAGGCGGATGCCTTCATCGCCGCCTGCCGGGAGGAGCACAATCTGGCCATCGCCGGGCTGATGTGCATCCCGCCGGCCGATGAGCCGGCGGCGCCGCATTTCGCGCTGCTCGCCAAGATCGCCCGCCGCAACGGGCTCGACCTGCTGTCCATGGGCATGAGCGGCGATTTCGAGACGGCGATCACGCTCGGCGCCACCCATGTGCGCGTCGGCAGCGCCATTTTCGGCGGGCGCTGAGCCTGGAGTTTTTTCACGCGAACCGGAATCCACTTCGCTCGAAATGCTCTAGCCGACCTTGATCCTGGTGCGTGGCGTCAGGCGCGCCAGAAGGCGCTTCATGTCGGCGCGGCGAAAGGCGATGCAGCCGGCGGTGGGCTCGAAGCCGGGACGCGCGAGGTGCAGGAACACCGCCGAGCCGCCGCGTCCCCGGCGCGGGCGCTCATTGTGGTCGAGCACGACGACGAGGTCGTAGAGGCCGTCCGCGCGCCACATCTCCTCATGCGAGGCGGAAAAGGGCAGGCGGACCGGGCGGTTGTAGCAGCCATGGCCGGGGGCGTCGCACCAGCCATCCTCGCGCCGGGTGCGCCGCACCGGCAGGCGGGTGAGCGGACGCCCGCCATGATCGGCGCGGTAGCGCACGCCGCGCGCATGCCAGGTGCCGGCCGGCGTCGCGCCATCGCCTTCGCGCTTCAGATGGCGAATGCCGGCGCGCCCCAGCGCCACCGGTATTTGGATGTTGCCTAACGTCACCCAACCCTTGTCAGGCCGGCCCGGACGGCTCACAACACGTATAACCCTGCTTTTCAACGTGGATTTCAGGGTCTTTTCGCGGGCCGGGGCCTTCTTATTCACGCGATTTCCGTTCACGATCACGTCACGTACCCACCGCCCGTTGGGGCACGGGGCCGCCGACTCTTGCCGAATGCGTCCAGCCTGCCTACTCGGGGACTCGACGGCAATCCATCCGACGCCGCCTGTCGGGCCTAATTTGGCCAGGCGGGGCGGCGCGAACAAGAGGTTCGGGAAGCGGACATGGCGAATGCGCAACGAGTCCTGGTGGTCGAGGACGACAAGGATCTGCGGGACGCGCTGGTAGAACAGCTCTCGCTCTATGACGAATTCGAGATCGTCGCCGAGGAGACCGCCCAGGGCGCGATCAACACCGCCGAGGCCAGCCGCATCGATCTGGTGCTGATGGATGTCGGCCTGCCGGACATGGACGGGCGCGAAGCGGTGCGCAAGATGCGCCAGAACGGCTTCAAGGCGCCGGTCATCATGCTCACCGGCCACGACACCGACAGCGACACCATCATGGGGCTGGAGGCCGGGGCAAACGACTACGTCACCAAGCCGTTCCGCTTCGCCGTGCTGCTGGCCCGCATCCGCGCCCAGATGCGCTCGCACGAGGCGAGCGAGGACGCGGTCTTCACCATCGGGCCCTACACCTTCCGTCCGGGCGCGAAGATGCTCGTCACCGAGCGCAATTCGAAGATCCGCCTGACCGAGAAGGAGACGGCGATCCTGCGCTATCTCTACCGCGCCGGGAAAAAGCCGGTGGCGCGCGAGATTCTGCTGCAGGAAGTGTGGGGCTACAATTCCGGCGTCACCACCCACACGCTGGAAACCCACATCTACCGCCTGCGCCAGAAAATCGAGAAGGACCCGTCCCACCCCCACCTCCTCGCCACCGAGGCGGGCGGGTACAAATTGCTGCCGTGAACCGGGGCGGCGGAGCGATTCGCCGCGCCGGACCGTGATCCACGTTCTGGCCGGAGCCACATCGCCCTATGTCCATTGAGGACGACATTGCGTTGCTCGAGGCGGTGCCGATGCTGCACATGCTCGGCCGCGACGCATTGCGGGCGATCGCGATCAGCGCCGACAACCGGCCGCTGAGCCGTGGCGAAGTGCTGTTCCGCGAGGGCCAGTTCGCCGAAGCGGCCTTCGTGGTGGCGAGCGGCACGATCTCGGTGGCGCGCGAGGACGCCCATCTGGCGCGGCGGCCCGGCCAGACCATCCAGGTCGGGCGCGGCGCGCTGCTCGGGGAAATGGCCCTGCTGACCGAGACCAAGCGACCGGCCACCGCCACCGCCGTCGAGCCCTCCGCCGTGCTGCGCATTCCGCGCGTCATCTTCATGCGCACCATCGAGGGCTATCCCGATGTCGCCGTGCGGCTCACCCAGGCGCTGAGCGAACGGGTGCAGGCGACGCTCGCCGAGCTTGACGCGGTGCGCCACCGGCTCGACGCGATCGAGCCGGCCCCGCGACGGCCCCGCTGACCGCCATGGCCCCCGCCGCATCATGATTCCCGTCACACCCCGTATCGCGCTCGATGAATCCGAGATCGAGGAAACCTTCGTGCGGGCCTCCGGGCCGGGCGGGCAGAACGTCAACAAGGTCTCCACCGCCGTCCAGCTGCGCTTCGACATGCGCAACTCGGGTTCCCTGCCGGAGGCGGTGAAGGACCGACTCGCCCGCATCGCCGGCCGGCGGCTCACCAATGACGGGGTGATCGTGCTGGTGGCGCAACGCTTCCGCACGCAGGAGCGCAACCGCGAGGACGCGGTGGCCCGGCTGGTGGAGATGATCCGCGAGGCAGCGATCGTGCCGATCACCCGCCGGCCGACCCGGCCGACGCTCGGCTCGAAGCTGCGCCGGCTGGAGGGCAAGGCCAAGCGGTCCGGCATCAAGGCCGGGCGGCGCGACAAGCCGGGCACCGGCGGCGAGGACTGACCGGCCGGTCAGGCTGCGGGCAGTTCAGCTTCAGAAATCCGAGGCGATGCCCTTGTTCTCCCAATCGCCATAGCGCACCGGCTCGGGGCCGGCGCGGCCGTCGATCTCGCGCGGCAGGTCGAGCTTTGGGAGTGCCTCACGGCGCGCCTGCGCCTCGGCCAGCGCCCGCGCGGCGGCGGGCGAGAGGGGGCGGCGCTCGGCAGCTTCGGGGGGCTGCGAGGCGATCTGTGACGTGGGGAGGCCGTCGGGGGCGGGGGAGGTGTCCTGTGCCATGACCCATTGGAACCATTGCCCACCGCCCGCCGTCAAGCGCGACGGGGCGCGCGGACGCAGCGTCACCATCCCCCTCACATGATCTTGCGCGCGCCTTTTTCGCTACCCATCCTTAAGGTCACGAGGCCGCGCGAAAAGCCTGTTCAGGCACGGCGTGGCGCATGAGAGGACGAGATGAACTATTTCCGCACCGCGATCCTGCTGGCCGGCATGACCGCGCTGTTCATGGCCGTCGGCTTCATGATCGGCGGGCGCGGCGGCATGATGATCGCGCTGGTCGTCGCCGCCGGCATGAACATCTTCAGCTACTGGAATTCCGACCGCATGGTGCTGTCCATGTATGGCGCGCGGGAGGTCGACCGCGCCAGCGCGCCGGAATTCTACGGCATGGTCGAGGAACTGGCGGCGCGCGCGCAGCTTCCCATGCCGCGCGTCTACATCATGGACAATCCCCAGCCCAACGCCTTCGCCACCGGCCGCAGCCCCAGCCATGCCGCCGTGGCCGCGACCACCGGCCTGCTGAACACGCTGACGCGCGAGGAGGCGGCCGGCGTGATGGCCCATGAGCTGGCGCACATCAAGCATTACGACACGCTGACCATGACCATCACCGCGACGCTGGCCGGCGCCATCTCCATGCTTGCCAACTTCGCCATGTTCTTCGGCGGCAACCGCAACAATAATAGCGGCTTCGGCGTCATCGGCACGATCGCCATGATGATTCTCGCCCCGCTGGCCGCCATGGTGGTGCAGATGGCGGTGTCGCGCTCGCGCGAATATGAGGCCGACCGGATCGGCGCGGAGATCTGCGGCCAGCCGCTCTGGCTCGCCTCGGCGCTGGCCAAGATTTCCAACGCCGCCCACCGCGTGCCCAACATGCCGGCCGAGCACAATCCAGCGACCGCGCATATGTTCATCATCAACCCGCTCTCGGGCGAGCGGATGGACAGCCTGTTCTCCACCCATCCGGCGACCGAGAACCGTATCGCCGCGCTTCAGGCGCTGGCGCAGCAGATGGGCGGCGGCGCGGGTTTTGCCGCCCCGCAGGCCGCCGCCGGGCCGGTCGGTGGCACAAGGCCGGGCGGGCCGTGGGGCGGGGCGCGGCGCTCCTCGCGCGGTCCCTGGGGGTAAGGGACGGGGGCGCCGAGCCGCCCCCGCGGCCGGCTTGCTTGTTCGAAGCTGACGCCATCGCGCCACGGCGCTTGAAAAAGCGGCCCTTCGCGGCTATCAGAAGCCGCGCGCCGCTTTAGCTCAGTTGGTAGAGCATCGCATTCGTAATGCGGAGGTCGTCAGTTCGAGTCTGACAAGCGGCACCACCTCCCCCTGCCCATCGCTGACATAATCCGCGCCCGCGCTTCCCGCGCGCCGCGTCGCGCATGAAAAAGGCGCGGATCCTGCGATCCGCGCCCGATGTTGTCAGTTTTGTGGGCGATCCGCCCGATCAGCGCCGGACATACCAGCAGTCGCGGAAGCGACGACCCCAGCGGTCACGGCGCCAGCCGCAGACCCGACGCCGACGCCGGGGGCGCCGGTAATAGCCCGGCGGCGGGCCCGGGGGACGACGGCCGGGCGGCGGTCCCGGAGGACCCCACTGCGCCTGATCGACCGGCGTGCCATCGGGCGCCTCAGCCAGCGCCTCCACCAGGTCATCGGCCGGACCGACCGGCGCCGCCTCAAGATTCTTCAACTGGCTCAGCGTTGTCGCGCCTGCGGGGGCGAGGGCGAAGCCGACCGTCGTGCCGGCCCCCACGATCCCCGCCAGACTCATCAGAAAACCACGTCTGTTCACGTCACTGCTCCCACGCATGCCATCCCCGAGGGACAGCTCTGCCGACCGAGTCAACAACGTGTAAGGGGCCTTCCCGGTTCCGCGCGTGGATGCGGAAGACTTACGCCCGCGCCGGGGCGGCGTACCATTCATGACCGGAGCGGCCAGCCCGCTTCAGCCGGTACAGCGCCTCGTCGGCGTGACGCAGAAGCTCGCCAAGCCCGGTGCCGTGCTCCGGGTAGAGGCTGACGCCGACCGAGGCGCCGATCGCCGCCTCGGTACCGCCAATCATGAAGGGCCCGGCAAAGGCGGCGGCGATGGCCGCGCAGATGCGCTCGGCCTGCGCGTGTGCCGAATCGGATTCGATCAATATGGCGAACTCGTCACCGCCGAGCCGGCAGAGAAATTCCGGCGCGGCACAGGCCTCCAGCCGGCGCCCGACGAGCGACAGGGCCATATCGCCGGTCTCATGGCCATAGGCGTCATTGACCGGCTTGAAGTGGTCGAGGTCGATGATCAGCAGGGCGAGGGCGGCGGGCTTGCGGGCGATGGCTTCCGACCAGCGGGTCTGCAGGGCGCGCCGGTTCGGCAGCCCGGTCAGCGAATCCTCGAAGGCGATCCGTCGTAGCGCGTCCTTGGCGAGTTTGAGCGCCGAAATATCCTCGAAAGTGGCGATGGCGACGCCCGCCTCATGCAGCACGATGCCGCGATGCTGCACGGTGAGGACCGTGCCATCGGCGCAGAGCACGGGCAGTTCGATCGGCTCGATCTCGGTGGTGCCGCGCCCGACGGAGTTCCACAGCTCGCGCCAGCGCAGGCGCGCCCGGCAGCGGTCGTCCTCATGTGCGTAGCCATGGTCGATCCAGTCCTCGACGGTGGCGAAGGTGCCATCCTCATAGCCGAAGGTCTTCTTGAAGGCCCGATTGATAAAGCGGATCCGGCCATCCGGGAGCGTTGCCCAGGAGAGCGGCGTGGGTATCGCATCGAGGATCAGGTGCAGATCGCCATTGGCACAGACCATGTCCTGACCCGCCCGATCGAGTATCTCCTTCATTTGTCGCCCCCTGTCGCAGGCTTTCCGCGTCGGGCGATTATACGCAGTCGACGCTGGTGCGACCATGGCGGCCGGCGGGCCGGTGTGCAGGTGTGCAGGTGTGCAGGTGCCGCTTGTGCCGGGCCGGACGCTGGGCAATAGTCCGCCTGTTCTCGGGTAAGAGGTCGGAAATGGTTCGATTCGGCTCGCTTTTGAAGGTCGTTCTGGCGCTGCTGGCGCTGGCGCCGGCCCTTCTCGTCGCCGCGCCGCCGGCGCGCGCCAATAACACCGGCGCGCTGATCGGCGGTCTGATCGGCGGCGCTATCATCGGCTCGGCCGTCACCGCCGCGACGCGCCCGCCACCGCCGCCGGCCTATTATTATCCCCCGCCGCCGCCGGCCTATTATCCGCCGCCGCCCCCGCCGCGGCCGGTCTATGGCCCGGGCTATTGCGGCGCGCCGCCCTATCCGCCCTGCCGCACCCCGGTCTACTGAGCGGGCGCTCGGCCTCGACCGCCTTGATACGCCTTCCGATATGTCACTGCTGAAGCGACGGGCTCCCTGAATGACGAATCCGGGCATGAAGAAACGGACCATGACGAATCGGGTCGCCCTTGCCGCGCTGTGGCTGATGGCCGGCACCGGCGCGGGCCTCGCGCAGACCGCCCCGGCACCGGGCGCGGCCGCGACCCCCGAGGCGCCCGCCACCCCGGTTGTTCCCGACCTTCCGCCGCCGGCCGACTGCACCTTCACCAAGGTGTTCGTCTGCGAGGCCGCGGCCGGCTGCGGCCCGGTGAAGGAACTCGGCACGATCGACCTGCCGGCGCGGATGCTGGTGCATTATCCCCAGCGCATCATTGCCAGCGTCTCGGATGAAGGCCTGCCGCATATCAGCGAGATCGTCGCGGTGTCGAGCGCCGGCGACAACATCACCTTGCAGGGCACGGATGGGCCGATCGGCTGGGTGATGCAGCTCTCCCGCTCGCAGTCGGGCGTGACGCTTACCACCGTGTCCCAGGACAAGGTGCTGACCTCCTTCGGCACCTGCAAGCCGGCGCCCTGAGCGCCGGCCCTCCGAGCATCAGCCCGCGCCGCGTCTTGTGACCGCGCGCAAGGCGCTTGCTCCTGACGCGCGGGCGACTATAGTCCGCGCCGCTTCGGCCCCGGCGCATCAGCCGGCCTTGCGGGTGTGGCGGAACCGGTAGACGCGGCGGACTCAAAATCCGTTTCTGGTGACAGAGTGTCGGTTCGAGTCCGACCACCCGCACCATTCCCCGCCATCAGCACCTTATGGTCGGGCGGTGGCCACCGGCCTTTTCTGCCCTTCCGGTCATTCGGCCTGCCAGGCGTACCAGCGTGTCCCGATCGCCTCGCGATGGATGGCCCAATAGTCCATGTCGAGAGTGATCTGCGAGGCGGTGTGCCGGCCGGGCAGGTTGGCGGCGACGTCTTTCGGCAGCAGCGCCGCCGACCGCACATTGACCGGGGCATAGCCGGTCTGCATGGCGAAGCCGGCCTGAGCCTCCGTGCTGGTCGCCTCGGCGATGAACTTCATCGCGGCGGTCTTGTTCTTGGAACCCTTGGGCACCACCAGCATGTCGGCCGCCACGAGATTCTGCCTCCAGGAGACGGCGATCTCCTCGCCGCGCTGCTCCAGCGCCAGCAGACGGCCGTTCCAGAACTGGCCGATCGGTGCCTCGCCTGAGGCCAGCAAATCCTGCGACTGGGCTCCCGTGCTCCACCATACGATGTGCTGCTTGATGGTGTCGAGCTTGCGGAAGGCGCGGTCGAGATCCAGCGGGTAGAGCTTGTCGGCCGGCACGCCATCGGCCAGCAGGGCGATCTCCAGCGCGCCCGGCGCCGACCATTTGTAGAAGGCGCGCTTGCCGGGATAGGTCCTTGTGTCGAACAGGTCGGCCCAGCTCCTCGGCGACCGGCCGCCCAGATGTGCCGGATCGAAGCCGAGCACGAAGGAATAATAGAAGCTGCCGACCGCGTGGTCGGTGACGAAGCGCGGGTCGATTTCCTTCCGGTCGACGATGGAGAAGTCGATCGGTTCGAGCAGCCCCTCCCTCGCGGCGGCGGCGGCGAAGTCGGCCTCCACATCCACCACGTCCCAGACGACATTGCCGCTCTCGACCATGGCTTTCAGCGTGGCGTAGTCGGTCGGGCCGTCCTCCCGGACGGCGATGCCGGTCCGGGCGGTGAAGGGAACGGCCCAATGGTCCCTTTGCGCGGCCTGCGTCGTGCCGCCCCAACTGGTGAAGACGATGGAGCCGGACTGCGCGGCGGCGATGCCGGCAAAGGCGGTGAGGGCAACGCCGGCGAGCCAGCCAATGCTGGAGATGCGCGACATGGTGTTCCCCCTCTGGGTTGACCGTGGCATTCGCACGCGCCGCAACGGGATGGGTCATCCCCAGCGTGCCCGAATACCCTCAACCTAACGGTGAGAACGCAGTCGGCAACAGGATCTTGTTCTCCATCGTCTCGATCAGCGCCTGGATCTTCGGCAGGAAGACCTGCCAGGCCGGGTCGGCGTTCAGCCGGGCGCGGCGTGCGGCGCGGTCGTCGAGGCTGGCATAGGCCCAGATATGGACGATCTCGTTGAGCGGGCCGATCTCGCTGGTGAAATAGCCGACGAGGTTGCCCAGATGGCTTTTCTGCAGGGCGATGCCCTCGTCCGCCACCAGCTTCACATAGGCCGGCACTGCGCCGGTCTTCAGCCGGTAGGTGCGCATCTCATAGAGCATGGGAGCCTCAACGCATGACGAAGGGATCGTCGATCGGCGCGTCGGAGGTGCGCAGCCAGACCGATTTGGTGCGGGTGTAGTCGCGGATCGATTCCGCCCCGCCCTCGCGCCCGAGGCCCGACTGGCCATAGCCGCCAAACGGCACGATGGGCGAGACCGCGCGGTAGGTGTTCACCCAGACAATGCCGGCGCGCAGCTTGCGGATCAGCCGGTGGGCGCGGGTCAGGTCGCGGGTGAAGACGCCAGCGGCGAGGCCGAACGGGCTGTCATTGGCTTTGGTGACGGCGTCCGCCTCATCGGTGAAGCCGATCACGCTGAGCACCGGGCCGAACAGTTCCTGCGCCGCACAGGGCACCTCATTGCCGGCACAGGCGAGAATGGTCGGCTGGTAGTAATTGCCGGCCGTGAACCCCTCCGCCCGCGCGCCGCCGGTGACGAGGGTGGCGCCGGCCGCAAGGCTCGCGGCCAGCACCTCCTCGATATGGGCGAGCTGACGGGCGGTGGCGAGCGGGCCCATCTCGGTTGCCGGGTCCTGCGGGTCTCCGATGCGGATGCGGCGCGCCTTGTCGGTGAGGATGGCGGTGAGTTTTTCGCGCACGCTCTCCTCGACGAAGAGGCGCGAGCCGGCGACGCAGCTCTGGCCGGAGGCGGCGAAGATGCCGGCCACCACGGCGTTCGCCGCGCTCTCCAGATCGGCATCGGCGAACACCAGCACGGGCGATTTGCCGCCGAGTTCCAGCGTCGTAAAAGCGAGGTTCTCCGCCGTGTTGCGCACCACATGGCGGGCGGTGGCCGGCCCGCCGGTGAAGGCCACGCGGGAGACGAGCTTATGGGCGGTGAGCGTCTTGCCGCATTCCTCGCCGAAGCCGGTGAGGATGTTGACCACGCCCGCCGGGAAGCCCGCCTCATGCACCAGCCGGGCGAAGGCGAGCAGCGGCGCCGGGCCTTCCTCGGAGGCTTTCAGCACGACGGTGCAGCCCGCCGCCAGCGCCGGGCCGAGCTTCACCGCCGAGAGGAAAAGCTGCGAGTTCCACGGCACAACGGCGGCGACGACGCCGATCGGCTCGCGGCGCAGCCAGGCTTCCATGTCCGGCTTGTCGACCGGCAGATGGGCGCCTTCCACCTTGTCGGCGAGGCCGCCGAAATAGCGATAATACTCCGCGACATAGCCGATTTGGGCGCGGGTCTCGCGGATGATCTTGCCGGTGTCGCGGGTCTCGAGCTCGGCGAGTTCCCCGGCATGGGCGGCCACGAGGTCGCCGAGCTTGATGAGCAGCTTGCCGCGCTGGGTGGCGGTGAGGTTCGCCCATGCCGGCGCGTCGAACGCCCGGTGGGCGGCCTCGACGGCGCGGTTCACGTCGGCGCTCGTGGCGGCCGGCATCACCGCCCAGGGCTGGCCGGTGGCCGGATCGAGGCTCTCGAAGCTCGCCCCGCCCGGCACGAAGGCGCCGTCAATATAGAGAAGGAAATCGTCGCGCAGGGTGGTCATCGAAAATCCCTCAATCCCTCAGGGAAAGCAGCCCTGCGTGCTTCGAGGCCGGTCTCCGACCGGCACCTCAGCATGACGATGGTCGCGGCTGAGTTGATGGCTTCGTCATCCTGAGGTGCCCGAGCAAAGCTCGGGCCTCGAAGGACGCAGAAGGCTGATGCCGGGATCGTCGTCATCGACCCCTCACGCCGCCACGGAGGCGGCTTGCGCGAAGGCGGGCATCACCTCGCGGATGAACCGTTCCAGCGACGTCTTCTTGCGGTCATGGCTGATGCCGGCGTCGATCCAGATGGAGAACTGGTCGAAACCCAGCGCCTCGTAACCTTTCAGCCGGCCGATCACCTCGTCGGGCGGGCCGATGACGAGGTTCCGGCGCATCACATCCGGGGCGTATTGGGGGACGGCGGCGCGCTCCTCGGGGGTGAGCGGGGCCATGATCGCCTGATGGATCGGGCGCTTATTGGCGAACCAGGCGCCGAACAGGCCGTACCAGGCGGAGAGATCGTCGGCGAGCCGCGCCGCCTCCGCCTCGCTGTCGGCGACGAAGCAATGTTGCAGCAGCATGATCTTCGGGCGCGGCACCTGCGGGTGGTCGGCCACCGCCGTGTTGAAACGCTCCATCAGGCTGGCCACCTCGCCATCGCCGGAGGCGAGTGGGGTCACCTGCACATGGCAGCCATTGGCCACCGCGAAGGCGTGGCTGTTGGGATCGCGCGCCGCGACCCAGATCGGCGGCCCGCCCGCCTGCACCGGCTTGGGCGAGGCGGTGGAGGTGGGGAAGCTGAAGAACTGCCCCTCATGGGCGTAATCGCCCTCCCAGAGCTTCCTCACCGCCGGCACCAGCTCGCGCATGCGCAGACCCGCGCCCATGGCGTCGAGGCCCGGCAGCATCCGCTCATATTCGAAACTATAGGCACCGCGCGCGACGCCGAGATCGAGCCGGCCCTGGCAGGCCACATCCATCATCGCCGCCTCGCCGGCCAGCCGGATTGGGTGCCAGAAGGGCGCGATGACATTGCCGGTGCCGAGGCGGATGGTCGAGGTCTTCGCCGCCAGATGGGCGAGCTGGATGAAGGGGTTCGGCGCGATGGTGAATTCCATCGCGTGGTGCTCGCCGATCCACACCGTCTCGAAGCCGGCGGCCTCGGCAATCAGCGCCAGCTCCTCCAGCTCGTCGAACAGCTGGCGGTGCGGGATGGCGGGATCGAGGCGCTCCATATGGACGAAGAGGGAGAACTTCATGGCGAGGATCCCGGTGCTGGTTCAGGCGGTGGTGGGTGGGACGGCGCCGGCGAGCGCGTGCACCCGCCCGCGCTCGGCATCGCCGACATAGATGCCGAAGGTGTCCTCGCGGCGCTCGCGCACATAGCGGGCCAGCATGGCGCGGGTCGCCTCGTCCGGCAGGCGCGCGAAGTCGATGGCCTCCAGCGGCACGAGGCGGGCGCCGGCAGCCGCGCGCGGCGTGCCCGCAAAGCCGCCGCGATAATAGATCGAGACGGTCGGCGGGGCGTCTTTCACGGCGGCCGGGGTCTCGAACACCGCGAACAGGAAGCTGAGTTCCCCCTCAATGCCGAGCCGGGCCAGCGCGCCGCGCAGGCTGCGCGGATTGCCGGCGGGCTCCAGGCACGCGCCGGTGGGCAGATCGAGGCCGCCCTTGCCGTCCTCGACCAGCAGCACGGCGCCATCCGATTCCAGGATCGCCCCGACGCGGGCGGGCTCGTCGCGCGTCGCCAGCGCCTGTTGCCCGAGCGCGAAATCGACATAGGCGCCGCGGCAATAACCGAGCGGCGCGGCGGGCGTCGCCCCGAAGCCCCGGACATGGCCGATCAGAATGACATGATCGCCGGCCTCGACCACCTCGTGGCGGGTGCAGTCGAACCAGGCGCTGGCGTCGGCGATCACCGGGTTGCCGGCCGGGCCGAGATGCCACGGCGCGCCGGCGAACTTGTCGGGGGATTTCGAGGCGAACAGCGCCGACACGTCCTTCTGGTCGGCGGCCAGCACCGAGACGGCGAAGCCCTGTGCCGCGCTGAACACCGGGAAGCTCGACGCGGTGCGGGCGAGGCAGATCAGGATCAGCGGCGGGTCGAGCGAGACGGAGGAGAAGGAATTGGCGGTGAAGCCGCGCATCTCGCCGGCCCCGTCGCGGGTCGTCACCACCGTCACCCCGGTGAGAAAGCTGCCGAGCGCCTGCCGGAAAGCCTTGGTGTCGAAGGCGGGAGTCACCTCGTCGAGAAAGGCGAGCAGCCGCGCATTCACCGCTGCGGGGGCGGTGAGGTTCATCATGTGGCGGGCGCCGGCCAGCACCTCGGCCTGCCCGCGCGGAGCAAGGGCGGCCATGGCCTGCGACATGGCCGGTGTCGAATTGGGGTCGCCATCGCCGGTCATGAACAAGGCGGGCACGGTCAGCGCCGGCAGCCGGTCACGATGGGCGGCGTCGGAGCGGGCGAACAGAGCATAGGTGCGGGCATAGCCAACCGGATCGCCGGCCGCGAGCAGGGCGGCCACGCGCGCCGCGCTGGCCTCCAGCGGCTCCGGCACCGGCGTGCCGAACCAGCGGCCGATGGCAGCTTCGTGTGAGGCCGTGGGACCCTCCTGCGCGAGACTTTCCGCGCGGGCGAGCACGGCATCGCGCTGCGCGCCGCTGCGGCAGAACACGGCGTTGAGCGCGGCGACGCCGCGTACGCGGGCGGGGTGCGACAGCGCGGTCTCCAGCGCCACCAGCGCGCCCATGGAATGGCCGATCAGCACCGCCGCCGGGATCGCCAGCGCGTCCATCAGGGCGATGATCGGGTCGGCATAATCCGACAGCCGCGCATCCTCCGGCGGCAGTGAGGAGCCGCCATGGCCGGGCATGTCGAGGGCGATCAGGTCGTAACGCTCGGCCAGCGCCTCGATCTGCGGCGCCCAGGCCTCGCCGGCCATGCCGACGCCGTGGATCAGCAGCACCACCGGGGCACCGGGCCGGCCGGCGCGCCGGTAGCTCAGGCTTGCGGGCGCGCCGTCGCGGGCGGCATAGGCGAGGGCGCGGCTCTCCGGCAGCGTTTCAGACAGGCGGGATTCGGGCGGGCGGGATTCAGACATGGGCGGCGTCGGAGGTTTCGAGCCCCTGGGTGGAGCCGAGTTCCTGCAGATCCTGATAGCGGTCGCCGATGCGGTGATGCGGGCGCCCGCCAATGGAGGCGCCGAGCGCGACCACGATCTCGTCCGGCGCCGGGGCGTCGTTGATGGAAAACTGGATGGTGAGATAATGCGAGCGGCGCCCCTCATCCAGCTTGTCCATCAGCGGGATAACGATGGGCGCGTTGGGCCCGCCGCGCATATTGGTGAAGGCGAGATAGCTCTTAGCGCCGACCGCCTTGCGGTAATGATTGCCGAAACGCAGCGTGTGGATCAGCGCCGAGGCGTGCTCGACCTCGCCGGAGGTGCCGACCAGCGCCGCCTTGCCGTAACCCTCCACCGCATCGCCGCCGCCGGTGAGCTTGAGCACGGCCTCGGTGAGCAGCGCGCCGAGTTGGGGGGCGATGGCGTGGATCTCGGGCTTCAGATCCTCGACAAAGCCGCGCCCGGCCCAGGGATTGGTCAGCACCGCCGCCGCCGCATAGAGATGCAGCGGCCGGGGAGCCGCGCGCCCGCCCTCGATCAGCGTGGTTTCCGAATAGGTGACGAGCTTGCGGAGCTGCAGCGGCATAGGCTGTCCTCTGGTGAGCCGTCCTGGGGGCATGCCCGGATGGGCTGTATTCATCGTCTTTGATATGATGGTATACCGTAAGACAATTGAGTCAATTGTCATCCCCCACCGCGCGGGCGACAAGGGGCGAATGGAGACGGGCATGGTCGCGATGACGGCAGTGAGCGGGGCGGGCGAGGAGATGAAGGTCGAGCGCAGCGTCACGCTGCGCAGCCTCACGCTCGAGAAAATGCGCGACGCCATTCTCGATTTCCGTTTCAAGCCGGGCGAGCGTCTGGTCGAACGCACGCTGTGCGAGCGGCTGGGGGTGAGCCGCAGCGTGGTGCGCGAGGTGCTGCGCCATCTGGAGGCCGAGGGGCTGGTCGAGACCATTCCCCATCAGGGCCCGGCGGTGACGCGGCCCGACCCGAAACAGGCGGCGCAGATCTACGAGATACGCGGCCTGCTGGAGAGCGAGGCGGCGCGTGCCTGCGCGCTGACCGCCAGCGCGGCCGACATTGCCGCCCTCGGCGCGGCGATCGACGACATCGACGCCGCCTTCCGCACCGGCAGCCCGCGCGAGGTGCTGCGCCGCACGACCGAATTCTACGAGAAGCTGTTCGTCGCCGCCGGCAAGCAGGTGGCGTGGGACGTGGTGCGCTCGCTCAATGCGCGCATCAACCATCTGCGCTCCATGACCATCGCCGCCGAAGGACGCCATGAGGCGGCCATCGCCGAGATGCGGGCGCTGCACGGCGCGCTCGCCCGGCGCGACGGGGCCGCGGCCTATGAGGCCAGCCGCGCCCATGTGGCGAGCGTGGCGCAGCTCTCCCATAGCATTCTCGGCACGCTGTGACCCGCCAGCGCCTCGCTTTGCACCCGCTGGCGCGCTTGTGACTGGCGCTGGCGCCCGCGGCGAGGCCAAGTGACGGGGCCGTGTGATCGGACGTCAAGACATTTTGCCGGCTATTTATCTCGCAAGGCGAACGAGGCAGCACGCGATGGCGACGGTTCTGGTGACGGGCGGCTCCGGCTTCATTGCCGCCCATGTCATGCTGCGGCTGCTCGGCGCCGGGCATGAGGTGCGGGCCTCGCTGCGCGATCCGCGCCGCGCGGCCGGGGTGCTGGCGATGCTGCAGGCCGGCGGGGGCACGCCGGGCGACGCGCTCTCCTTCGTCACCGCCGATCTGCTTGAGGATGCCGGCTGGGACCGCGCCGTGGAGGGCGCCGACTATGTCCTGCACGTCGCCTCGCCCTTTCCCGCCGGCGTGCCCGACGACCCGGACGAGCTGATCCGTCCCGCCCGCGAGGGCACGCTGCGCGTGTTGAGGGCGGCGCGGAAGGCCGGCGTGAAGCGGGTCGTCGTCACCTCCTCCTTCGCCGCCATCGGCTATGGCCATGAGGGGCGCGGTCCCGACGGGACGCTCTATGACGAGACCGACTGGACCGTGCCCGACGCGCCCGACGTGCAGCCCTATATGGCCTCCAAGACGCTGGCTGAGCGCGCGGCGTGGGCGTTCATGGCCGAGAAGGGCGGGCCGATGGAGCTGGCCGTGGTCAATCCGGTGGCGGTATTCGGCCCCGCGCTCGGGCCGGACCTGTCGACCTCGGTCAGCCTGATCAAGGCGCTGCTCGACGGCCGGCTTCCCGCCGTGCCGCGCATCCATTTCGGCGTGGTCGACGCGCGCGACGTGGCCGAACTCCATCTGCGGGCGATGACCGAGCCGGTGGCGGCCGGGCAGCGTTTTCTGGCCACGGCCGGCGGCAGCGTCTCGCTGCACACCATCGCCCGGCTGCTGCGGCGCGAACTGGGCCCAGTGGCGCGCCGCGTGCCGCGTATCGAGCTGCCGGACATGCTGGTGCGCCTGGCCGCGCTCGCGCTCCCTATGGCCCGCGCGGCGGTGCCGCAGCTCGGCCGCCGGCGCGAGGGCTCCTACGCCAAGGCGCAATCCCTGCTCGGCTGGACGCCGCGTTCCATGGAGGAAGCGGTTCTCGCCAGCGCCGAGAGCCTGTCCGCCCTCGGCCTGGTCGGCCGCTGAGGCGAATCAGGCGGCCGGTGTCGGCCTCAGATAGGCGAACATGTGCGGCACGTAATCCGCCTTGCCGATCGCGACGCCCTCATGGCGCAGGATCGCATAGGCCGTGACGACGTGGAAATAGAACTGCGGCAGCGCCCAGTCGCGGGCATATTGCTCGCCCGTCAGGTCGAAGGCGATGCCGCCGGGAAGCTCCAGCGCGATCGGCAGCGACGCGCCGTCATCAAGCGCGCCAGCCGACAGAGCCTCGAGCCGGGACAGCGCCTCGCGCAGGCGGGCGCGCGCCTCGGCCAGCGAACCCGGCGTGTCGCCGGCCGCCCGGCCCTCGGCGGCGACGGCGGCCAGCCCGGCGGGAATGGCTTCGCCGCGTAGCCGGTAGGTCGCTTCCTGGGCCTGAAAGGCGGAAAAGCGGATCTGCGAGGCCAGCGGGAACATGTCCGGCGCCAGACGCGCGGCAAGCAGCGCCTCCGCCCGCTCGGGCATTTGCTGCTCGGCCTTGTCCAGCAGGGCCAGCAGCGTGGTCAGCATCTGGCGATAGGTCGGCAGGAGAAGGCTGCTCAGCGACATGGTCTCTCCGTGTGTCCGCACGCCGGAAGGCGCCTCAGCCCGGCGTGCCCGCCGGCTGCTGCTGGGTGATGCAGTGGATGTTGCCGCCGCCGAGCACGATCTCGCGGGTCGGCAGGCCGATCACCTCCCGGTCCGGGAACAGCCCGCCGAGGATGATGCGGGCCTTCTCGTCGGTCGCCGGATCGAGCAGCGGCATCAGCACGAAGCCGTTGCCGAGGTAGAAATTGGCGTAGGAGGCGCCGAGCCGCTCCTGCGCATGGCGCTGATAGGCATTGTCCACCGGCGCCTCGGTGATCGCTTCCTGCGGCGCGCGGTAGAGCGGGCCGGGCAGCGGCAGCTTGACCACCTCGATGGCGCGCCCGCGCGCGTCGGTCGCCCGGCTCAGGCGCTCAAGGGCATCGACCGAGATGGCGTGCTGCGGATCGGCCGGGTCGTCGCACCAGGTGAGCGCGACCACGCCCGGCCGCACGAAGCAGGCGAGATTGTCGATATGGCCGGAGGTCTCGTCCTCGGTGAGGCCGGCGCCGAGCCAGATCACGCGGGACACGCCGAGATAGTCGCACAAATGCCGCTCGATCTCCTCGCGGGTGAGAGCGGGGTTGCGGTTGGGGTTGAGCAGGCATTCCTCGGTGGTCAGTACCGTGCCTTCGCCATCGACATGGATCGAGCCGCCCTCCAGCACGAGGGGCGCGTCATAGCGCGGCGTGCGCTCGATCTCGGCCATCTTGGCGGCGATCAGCTCGTCCTGGTCGCAGGGCGCGTAGAGCCCGCCCCAGGCATTGAACTGCCAGTTCACCGCGCGCACCCGGCCGGCCGCATCGGTGACGAAGGTGGCGCCGCAATCCCGGCACCAGGAATCGTCGGAGGACGTCTCGATGACGCGCACCGTGTCCGGCAGCGACGCCCGCGCGCGCTCCCATTGCGCGGCGGAGGCGATCATGGTCACCGGCTCGAACCGGGCGATGGCGGTGGCGACCGCGACGAACGCCTCCTGCGCCGGGCTGGCGCCGTCGCGCCAATTGTCCGGCCGCTCGGGCCAGATCATCCAGGTGCCGGCATGCGGCTCCCATTCGGCGGGCATGCGGAAGCCGTCGGCGGCGGGCAGGCTGGTGAGGATGGTGGTCATCGTTCAGGCCGCCCCGTGCGAGATATGGCGCCCGTCCATCGACAGCAGCGGCCCGTAGAGTTCCGGCCGGCGGTCGCGGAACACGCCCCAGCTGCGGCGCTGCTGGGCGATGGCGTCGAGATCGAAAGTGGCGGTGATGACGCCCTCGTCGGCGCGGCCGGCTTCCGCCAGCTTGGCGCCGGTCGGGTCGGCGATGAAGGAGGAGCCGTAGAAGGTGATCTGCGTCCCGTCGCGCCCCGGCTCGGTGCCGACGCGGTTGGAGGCGATCAGCGGCATCAGGTTCGCCCCGGCATGGCCCTGCATCACCCGCTGCCAGTGGGCGGCGGAATCGAGGCTCGGGTCCTGCGGCTCGGAACCGATGGCGGTGGGGTAGAGCAGCACTTCCGCGCCCATCAGCGCCATGGCGCGGGCGCATTCGGGGAACCACTGGTCCCAGCAGATGCCGACGCCGATGCGCCCGACCGCCGTGTCCCACACCTTGAAGCCGGTATCGCCGGGCGAGAAATAGAACTTCTC
This sequence comes from Ancylobacter radicis, assembly GCF_018449475.1. Taxonomy (GTDB): domain Bacteria; phylum Pseudomonadota; class Alphaproteobacteria; order Rhizobiales; family Xanthobacteraceae; genus Ancylobacter; species Ancylobacter radicis. The sequence goes on from NZ_JAHCQH010000015.1 coordinate 925,831, forward strand.
GGTGTAGCCCGGCCCGTCCGGTATGTGGCTCTTGCGGTAGACGCCGCGCGTCGCGCCATCGGCGTCGAGGATGGCGATGGAGTTGAAGGCGGACTGCCCGGCGCGCTCGAAGAAGCTCACCGGCAGCACGACGCCCAGCTCTCGGGCCAGCGCGGCGAAATGGCCGATCAGCCGGTTGCCTTCCAGCGGCTGGGCGAGAGCGTGGAATTCATGGAGCTGGTCCTGGCAGAAATAGGGCGTCTCGAACAGCTCCTGCAGCAGGATGAGCCGTGCCCCGCCAGCGGCGGCCTCGCGCACCAGCGCCTCGGCGCGGGCGATATTGGCCTCGATATCCCAGCCGCAGCGCATCTGCGTGGCGGCGACAGTCAGGCGGCGCATTCTCGTCTCCGGGGCCGATGGCGGCAAAGCGCGGGCGGGGGCGGATCAGTTGACCACGCGCAGCGGCTTTTCCAACACCTGCAGCACGCGCGCAAGCTCCTGCCCGCGCTTGAGGATGAGCCCGGTCTGCGACACCACCGTGTAGGCGCCCTGCTTGCGGGCAAGGCGCGGGTCCTTCTCGATGCGGTAGATCGGCACCTCGGCGGCGCGGCGGAAAATGGAGAACACCGCGCGATCGCGGGTGAAGTCGATGGCGTAGTCGCGCCATTCGCCGATGGCGACCATGCGGCCATAGAGGTCGAGGATGCGGTCGAGCTCGCGGCGATCGAAGGTGACGAGATCGACGCGGCCGGCCGGGGAGGCTATGGGATCGGTCTCCGCCACGGGCGTCCTCCGGGTTGCGCGCGGTGCGTGGACCGCGGTTCATTCATCCGTTTGTCATGATCGCCCCGCCGGTGGCGCGGTTCAAGCCGGGGGACGGGAATTTGACGCGGGGAGCGTTCGGACCTTCTCGCGTCATCCCGACCCTCACGCCGTCATCCCCGGGCTTGACCCGGGGATCCACGACTTCGGCCGGGTGCGCGCGTGGCAAGACGTGGATGGCCGGGTCAAGCCCGGCCATGACGGTGTGTGGGCGGGAAGCGTGGGGCGAGAGGTGGCGACGGCTGGTCGCGGCCGTCACCCGCCAGCAACATGCGGCAAAGAACGATCACGGCCTCGTTAACCGAAAACACAGCGCCGCCCGAATTCAGCCGTGGCGCCGCCAAGGGCCGACGCCATCTTATCTTCACAGCGTCGGGCCGGTTCGCACAGCGCATCGGTTTCCCAGCCCCCCAGCCCCCCGCGGCGTGATGCGGGCCGGCCTGGCGCTCGTTCTAGGTTCAATCCCCGAATTGCTCTCAGGGCTGGCAGAAATGCCGGCCCTTTTTCTTATGCCGCCGCCGTCGTTGACGATGAAATGAAGAAAGATATTATCGAAAATCATTTGATCCTCCGAGGCACCATAATTTTATATGGCCATTCGGATAAATTCCGAGATGGTAGGTTATGCGATATATTTTTATGGATGAGGCAGGAACGTCAGCAAAAGAGCCAGTTACTGTTGTTGTTGGTTTGATTGCAGATGCAGATGCTCATGTGATGGTAGCTGAAAGATTAGTTAATGAAATATTAGGAGGGGTTCCGGATCAACATAAAGACGGCTTTACTTTTCATGCGATGCAAGTTTTTGGTGACAAAAAATATCAGAATGGTTGGTCTATTACCGATAGACTTCATATTTTAAAAAGTATGATGAGCATACCACGGCGAGTAGGTATGGCAGTTGCAGTTTCGATAAATTTTAGAGGTGCTGCCGATTATAGCAAAAATCCACTTTCAAAAGTTTTAAATAATTCTCAATTTGATCATTTGCAGGCGTTCAGTATTTGTTTGGCTGTTGTAGACAGGAACATTCGTAGACACGCAGGCCCAAATGAAGTGGCTACCGTTGTTGCAGAAGATATTCCGGAGATGCGAAAATTTCTAAAATCTATTCCACATATATATCGTGACAATCCAATTCATATCCCGCCTGATATGTTACGACAGACGGATAAAGATAAGGCAGCCGGATACAACCTCCAAAGTGGAGAGTTACGTATTACCCGCATCCGAAATTCGGTTCATTTTGTCGAAAAATCTGAAGACCCGCTCATTCAAGTTGCCGACGCGTGCGCGTATGGATTTAGGCGTTACTTCGCCACCGAAAAATTTGGAACTGATTTTGCCGATGCCATACTAGGAGATCATCGAATTGCCGCGAACTTTGCTCCACCCGGAGGATGTGAATGTTGGTGGCCTAGAAAGTGATAAAATCAGGTCAAATTGCTAGAACCTTGCCGACTCATGCAAATTGGCCGTGCTTCATTATGAGTGTCGGAGCTACTTCAGCGGGGTCAGCGCAGCGCCGACAATGGCGCCGGGCTCGCTGAAGCTGCCGGACTGCACGAGCACGGCGACCTGATCGGCCTTGAAGTCCGGCGGCACTTTCAGCGTGGTTTCATAGGTCGATTCGGCACCGTCCCAATCGCCGAGCTTCACCCAGCCGCGCACCACATTGTGGTAGGTGATGTGGGTGCCTTCATTCTCGCCGCGGCCGATCTCGACATCCATCCGGCTCGCCACCGGGCACAGCCAGATCTCGCCGGCGACGATGCCGGCCGGGGCCTTGCCGACCGTGACATGGAGCTTGCCCTCCCGCGTCTCGACCGCGACCGGCACGCTCGGGCGCGGTGCCTTGGCAATGGCGCGTTCCACGGCGGCGCCGTCCGAGCCGATGGCCATGGCCGCGCCATTCACCACCGCCTGCGGGGTGAACATCTTGCCGTCGCCGCGCGCCTTGGCATAGGCCTTCTGGCGCAGCGAATGGCCGTGCTTGGCCAGCGTGTCCTTCCAGCCGAGATAGTCCCAGTAATCGACCGAGAGCGAGAGCACGATCACGTCGCGCCGGGTCTCGATCATCTCGCCCATCAGCTTGTCGGCCGGCGGACAGGACGAGCAGCCCTGGCTGGTGAACAGCTCGATCACCGCCTTGGGCGCCGTGATCGGCTGCGGCGCGGGGATGTGCTCGCCATCCGTCCTGGCAGGGGTCGCGGCCGGGGCGGCGGTTTCCTGCGCCCGCGCGGCGGGGGCGACAAGCGCGGCGGCCAGAGTGCCGGCGATGAAGGCGGCGACCGCGAGACCCGCCGCACGCCGATCCGTCCCGTGCCGCCCGTCCGCCCACCGCTCCAGCCGGCGCCGCGCAGCGCCGGAGGGCGTGGTGGGACGCAGGCGGGGGAGGTCGGCGAGATCGGTCATGTCGTGCGGATCGTCCATCAGGGGCCCCATCCGACAGGGGCCGCAGACCAAGCGGGAACGGCTAGGCAATAGGACGACGGGCCGGCCGGCACCAGTCACATTCGTTTGTCGCCGCCGCACGGAAAGGTGAAGCGGCGAAGGCGGATGGCAGCCGGATATGGAAAGGCCGGCGCCGGATCGCTCCGGGCCGGCCCTTCGATGTCAGAACCCTCAGGCCGCGAGGTTGCGCAGCACGTAGGGCAGGATCCCGCCATTGCGGAAATAATCCAGCTCGTCCAGCGTATCGATGCGGCAGGTGAGCGGGACGTTCTTGACCGTGCCGTCGGCGAAGACGATCTCGGCGATCAGCGTCTGGCGCGGCTTGAGGTCGCCCTCGATGCCCTTCAGCGTGACGATCTCGTCGCCCTTGATGCCGAGCGACTGCCAGCTCTCGTCATTCTGGAACACCAGCGGCACGATGCCCATGCCGACCAGGTTCGAGCGGTGGATGCGCTCGAAGCTCTGGGCCACGACGGCGCGGATGCCGAGCAGCTTGGTGCCCTTGGCCGCCCAGTCGCGCGAGGAGCCGGTGCCGTATTCCTTGCCGGCGAAGACGACGGTGGGCACGCCTTCCTGCTTGTAGAGCATGGCCGCGTCGTAGATCGGCATCACCGTGCCGTCCGGCCAATGCTTGGTGAAGCCGCCTTCCTTGCCGTCCAGCATCTGGTTCTTGATGCGGATATTGGCGAAGGTGCCGCGCATCATCACTTCATGATTGCCGCGCCGCGTGCCGTACTGGTTGAAGTCGGCCGGGCGGACCTGATGATCGCGCAGATAGGCGCCGGCCGGGCTGGTTTCCTTGATCGAGCCGGCGGGCGAGATGTGGTCGGTGGTGATCGAGTCGAGGAACAGGCCCATCACCCGCGCCGAGAGGATGTCGGTGACCGGCTCCGGCTCCATCTTCATGCCCTCGAAATAGGGCGGGTTCTGCACATAGGTGGAACGGTCGTCCCAGGCATAGGTCTCGCCGAGCGGAATGGCGATCTTCTGCCAGTTCTCGTCGCCCTTGAAGACGTCGGCATACTTCTCCTGGAACATCTTCTTGGTGACGTTCTCGCGGATGAAGGTCGCGATTTCCTGGTTCGAGGGCCAGATGTCCCGCAGATAGACCGGCTGGCCGTCAGTGCCGGTGCCGAGCGGCTCGGTGGTGAGGTCCACCTGCAGCGAGCCGGCAATGGCATAGGCGACCACGAGCGGCGGGGAGGCGAGGTAGTTCGCCTTCACGTCCGGGTTCACGCGGCCTTCGAAGTTGCGGTTGCCGGAGATGACGGCGCCGGCCACGAGGTCGTTCTTGTTGATCGCCTCGGAGATGTTCTCCGGCAGCGGGCCGGAATTGCCGATGCAGGTGGTGCAGCCGAAGCCGACCAGGTTGAAGCCCAGCGCGTCGAGGTCCTTCTGCAGGCCGGCGGCGTTGAGATAGCCTTCGACCACCTGCGAGCCCGGCGCCAGCGAGGTCTTCACCCACGGCTTGGAGGTGAGGCCCTTGGCCGCCGCGTTGCGGGCCAGCAGGCCGGCGGCGATCAGCACCGAGGGGTTTGACGTGTTGGTGCAGGAGGTGATGGCGGCGATCGTCACGTCGCCATGGCCGAGCGTGAAGTCGGCATCGGCGACCGGCACGCGCTTGCCCGCCTCGCCCGGCTTCTTGAACTCGCCTTCCAGCGCGGCGATGAAGCCTTCCTTGGTGCCGGAGAGCAGCACCCGGTCCTGCGGCCGCTTGGGGCCGGCGAGGGAGGGCAGCACGGTGCCGATATCCAGCTCGAGGATGTCGGTGAACACCGGATCGGCGATGCCCTCATGGCGCCACATGCCCTGCGCCTTGGAATAGGCCTCGACTAGCGCGATGCGCTCATCGGTGCGGCCGGTCTCGTCGAGATAGGCGATGGTCTCGCCATCCACCGGGAAGAAGCCGCAGGTCGCGCCATATTCCGGCGCCATGTTGCCGATGGTGGCGCGGTCGGCGAGCGAGAGATGGTCGAGGCCGGGGCCGAAGAATTCGACGAACTTGCCGACCACGCCCTTCTTGCGCAGCATCTGCGTCACGGTCAGCACGAGGTCGGTGGCGGTGATGCCCTCGTTCATGCGGCCGGTGAGCTTGAAGCCGATCACCTCGGGAATGAGCATCGACACGGGCTGGCCGAGCATGGCGGCTTCCGCCTCGATGCCGCCGACGCCCCAGCCGAGCACGCCGAGGCCGTTGACCATGGTGGTGTGCGAATCGGTGCCGACGCAGGTGTCGGGATAGGCGACGGTTTGCCCGTCCTCATCCTTGGTCCACACCGTCTGGGCGAGATATTCCAGATTGACCTGGTGGCAGATGCCGGTGCCCGGCGGCACCACGCGGAAATTGTCGAAGGCCGACTGGCCCCATTTCAGGAAGCGGTAGCGTTCCTGGTTCTGCTTGTATTCCTCCTCGACATTCTTGCCGAAGGCGGCGGCGTTGCCGAAGAAGTTGACGATCACCGAATGGTCGATGACCAGATCGACCGGCACCAGCGGGTTGATGCGCTTGGGGTCGCCGCCGAGATTGACCATCGCGTCGCGCATGGCGGCGAGGTCGACCACGGCCGGCACGCCGGTGAAGTCCTGCATCAGCACACGGGAGGGGCGATAGGCAATCTCGCGCTCCTCCTTGCCGCGGTTGATCAGCCAGTCCTTGATGGAGACGATGTCCTTCTTCGTCACCGTTCGTCCGTCCTCGAACCGCAGCAGGTTCTCGAGCAGCACCTTCATCGAGAAGGGCAGCGCGGAAACACCGTCCAGGCCGTTTTTCTCGGCATCCGGCAAGCTGTAATAGACGTAGGACTTGGTTCCGACGGTGAGGATTTTCCGGCTTTTGAAGCTGTCGAGCGACGTCACGGCAGACTGATCCCCGCTAGTATGTGGCACGGATGCGAGAGGCCTTGGAAGGAAGAGGCCGGGCGGGCTATAGCTCGCGGCCCAAGCCAAGGGCGATGGCGCATCGTTCAGCTTTCTATATAGAGCCATTTCAAACACTGATCCTAGAGGGCGGACGCGATGCATCGAAAAATTGTGCGTTGCATCAGCTCGCTTCCCGCGCGCCGAGGCCGCCATGCGCCTCGTCGTTGAACGGCTCGGCTGCCGCCGCGGCGCCCGGCAACTGTTCCAGCAGCTTGATTTCACGGTTGAAACCGGGACCGCGCTGGTGGTCACCGGGCCGAACGGGACCGGCAAATCCTCGCTGCTTAGACTTTTGGCGGGCCTTGCCCGTCCCGACTCCGGTACCGTCCGTCTGGAAGGGGCGGCCGAGCCCGAGACTTTCGCCGAGGAGGTGCACTATCTCGGCCATCTCGACGCCCACAAGGCGGCGCTGACGGCGGCGGAGAACCTGCGTTTCTGGCGCGACATGCTCGGCCATCCCGGCCTGTCGGTGGGTGCGGCGATGGACGAAGTCGGGCTCGGCGGGCTGGAGGGCCTGCCGGTGGCGGTGCTCTCGGCCGGGCAGAAGCGGCGCCTGGCGCTGGCCCGCCTTCTGGTGGCGCAGCGCCCGCTCTGGCTGCTCGACGAGCCGACCACCGCGCTCGATGTGGCGGCGCAGGCGCGCTTTGCCGAGCTGGCGCGGGCCCATGTCGCGCAGGGCGGCCTGATCGTCGCCGCCACCCACGCCCCGCTCGACCTTCCCGCTGCGCGGCTCGATCTCGGCGCCTACCGGCCGGCGCGGCCCGCCGCCCCGCTCGCCGATCTCGAATCGGAGCCGGAACAATGACCCGCGCCTTTCTCGCCCTGCTGCGGCGCGACCTCGCGCTGGCCCTGCGGGCCGGCGGCGGGGCCGGTCTCGGCGTCGTGTTCTTCCTCGCGGTGGTCGTGGTGACGCCCTTCGCCATCGGCCCGGATCTGGCCCTGCTGGCGCGAATCGGTCCGGCCATCCTGTGGATCGGCGCGCTGCTGGCCTCGCTGATCGGTCTCGACCGGCTGTTTTCCGCCGATGCGGAGGACGGCTCGCTCGACGTGATGGCGATGCTGGATCTGCCGCTCGAACTGATCGCCATCGCCAAGGGGCTGGCGCACTGGATCGCCACCGGCCTGCCGCTGGTGCTCGCCGCCCCGGTGCTGGCGCTGCTGCTGAACCTCTCGCCCGCCTCGATCGGGGCGCTGACGCTCACCCTGCTGGTCGGCACGCCGGCGATCACCTTTCTCGGGCTGATCGGCGCCGCCTTCGCCAGCGCCTTCCGGCGCGGCGGGCTGCTGGTCGCGGTGCTGGTGATGCCGCTCACCATTCCCGTGCTGATCTTCGCGGTGGCGACCACCGGCACCGTGCTCGGCGGCACGGTGCCCTTCGGCACGCCGTTCCGCATCCTCGCCGGGCTGTCGCTGGCCGCCATCGTGCTCGGCCCGATCGCGGCGGCGGCGGTGCTGCGGGTGACGCGCGAGTGAGCCGCGCGGCTCTTTTTCGGTATTTTGCATGCCAGATGAGCGCGACATCGGCGCGCAGGCCGGCGGCGGCGCGGCCGGGCGCCGTTGCCGGCCCGGTGCAGCAATGCGCCGCACTCGTCACAAAGCCTTGAAAGCGCGCGATCTGATCGCTTTGGCCGCATTCGCAGGCCGCTACGTCATTTGCCCCCCTCAAACACTCACGTCCTCGTGTTGCAGCACGCAAAGAGGCGTGTTAGGGAACCGCCGACTTCATGGGCGGGTGCGGGAAATTCCATATCCGGCCTTGAGTTGAACCCTTCAGTCCGGAGGCCGGAATCCCGCCGTCGCGGCGGGTGCACCGTTCCGGAAAGCCCCGAGAGAGGCACTGTGGCCGAGACCTACGTATCCGGAGTGGCAGGACGCTACGCGAAGGCGCTCTTTGAGCTTGCCCGTGATGGCGGTGTCATCGATGCGGTGAAGGCCGACCTCGACAGGTTCGGCGCCATGATCGCCGAGAGCGACGACCTCAAGCGCCTCGTGCGCAGCCCTGTCTTCTCCGCCGAGGAGCAGGAAAAGGCGGTCGCCGCGATCCTGGACAAGGCAGGTATTGGCGGTCTTGCCGGCAATTTCTTCAAGACCGTGGCCGCCAACCGCCGCCTGTTCACCGTCGAGACGATCATGCGCGGCTTCGACCAGCTGGCCGCCGCCGAGAAGGGCGAAGTCGTGGCCGAGGTCACGGTTGCCCAGCCCCTGTCCGATTCCCACGCCGCGACCCTGAAGCAGGCGCTCGACCAGATGACCGGCAAGCATGTGAAGCTTGTCGTCGAGGTCGACCCCTCCCTGCTCGGTGGTCTCAAGGTCAAGCTCGGCTCGAAGCTCGTCGACGCCTCGCTCAAGACCAAGCTCAATTCGATCCGCACTGCGATGAAAGAGGTTCGCTGATGGATATCCGCGCCGCTGAAATTTCCGCGATCCTCAAGGAGCAGATCAAGAATTTCGGCCAGGAAGCCGAAGTCTCCGAGGTCGGTCAGGTTCTCTCCGTCGGTGACGGCATCGCCCGCGTCTACGGGCTCGACAACGTCCAGGCGGGCGAGATGGTCGAGTTCGAGAACGGCACGCGCGGCATGGCGCTGAACCTCGAAATCGACAATGTCGGCGTCGTCATCTTCGGCTCCGATCGCGAGATCAAGGAAGGCCAGACCGTCAAGCGCACTGGCGCCATCGTCGACGTGCCGGTCGGCCGTGGCCTGCTCGGCCGCGTCGTCGACGCGCTCGGCAACCCGATCGACGGCAAGGGCCCGATCGAGGCGACCGAGCGCCGCCGCGTCGACGTGAAGGCGCCGGGCATCATCCCGCGCAAGTCCGTGCACGAGCCGATGCAGACCGGCCTCAAGGCGATCGACGCGCTGATCCCGGTCGGCCGTGGCCAGCGCGAGCTGATCATCGGCGACCGCCAGACCGGCAAGACCGCCATCGCGCTCGACACCATCCTGAACCAGAAGCCGCTGAACGTCGAAGGCGCGCCGGAGAGCCAGAAGCTCTACTGCGTCTACGTCGCCGTCGGCCAGAAGCGTTCCACCGTCGCGCAGTTCGTGAAGGTGCTCGAGGAGCAGGGCGCGCTGGAATATTCCATCGTCGTCGCCGCGACCGCCTCGGACGCCGCGCCGATGCAGTTCCTGGCGCCGTTCGCCGGCACCGCCATGGGCGAGTATTTCCGCGACAACGCGATGCACGCGCTCATCATCCATGACGACCTGTCCAAGCAGGCCGTGGCCTACCGCCAGATGTCGCTGCTGCTGCGCCGCCCGCCGGGCCGCGAGGCCTATCCGGGCGACGTGTTCTATCTCCACTCGCGCCTGCTCGAGCGCGCCGCCAAGCTCAATGACGAGAACGGCGCCGGCTCGCTGACCGCCCTTCCGGTCATCGAGACCCAGGCCAACGACGTGTCGGCCTACATCCCGACCAACGTGATCTCGATCACCGACGGCCAGATCTTCCTCGAATCCGACCTGTTTTTCCAGGGCATCCGCCCGGCGGTGAACGTCGGCCTCTCGGTGTCGCGCGTCGGCTCGTCGGCCCAGATCAAGGCGATGAAGCAGGTGGCCGGCAAGATCAAGGGCGAGCTTGCCCAGTATCGCGAGCTGGCCGCCTTCGCCCAGTTCGGCTCCGACCTCGACGCCTCGACCCAGAAGCTGCTCAACCGCGGCGCGCGCCTGACCGAGCTGCTCAAGCAGCCGCAGTTCTCGCCGCTCAAGGTCGAGGAGCAGGTGGTCGTGATCTATGCCGGCACCAATGGCTATCTCGACGCCCTGCCGGTCGCCAAGGTCCGCGCCTTCGAGGAAGGTCTGCTGCTGCTGCTGCGCACCAAGCACACCGACATCCTCGACGCGATCCGCACCTCCAAGGAACTTTCCAAGGAGACCACCGAGAAGCTCGTGAAGGTGCTCGACACCTTCGCGAAGTCTTTCGCCTGAGCCGGTAGAGCGGAGCGACAGGGCACATGGCCAGCCTCAAGGAGCTGCGTAATCGCATCGCTTCGGTGAAGGCGACGCAGAAGATCACCAAAGCGATGCAGATGGTCGCCGCCGCGAAGTTGCGGCGCGCCCAGCTGGCCGCCGAGGCGGCGCGTCCCTATGCCGTCCGCATGGAAAGCGTGCTGGGCAACATCGCCGGCTCGATCTCCAGCGGCCCCGACGTGCCGCTGCTGCTCACCGGCACCGGCAAGGACGAGACCCATCTTCTCGTCGTGCTGACCGCCGAGCGCGGCCTGTGCGGCGCGTTCAACTCCTCGATCACGCGCCTCGCCCGCGAGCGCGCGCTTTCCCTGATGAACCAGGGCAAGACGGTCAAGATCTTCTGCGTCGGCCGCAAGGGCCACGAGGCGCTGCGCCGCCAGTTCGGCAAGCAGATCGTCGAGGTGGTCGAGCTGCGCGCCAACAAGGGCGTGAGCTTCGCCGACGCGCAGGTGATCGCCGACAAGATCACCAGCATGTTCGCGGCCGGCGAGTTCGACATCGCGACCCAGTTCTTCAGCCGCTTCCAGTCGGTCATCGCCCAGGTGCCGACCGGCCAGCAGCTGATCCCCGCGACCTTCCCGGAGGTCGCCCCGGCCGCCGCCGGAGCCGCGGCGACCTATGATTACGAGCCCGATGGGGCGGAAATCCTTGCCGACCTGCTGCCGCGCAATCTCGCGGTGCAGATCTTCAAGGCGCTGCTCGAAAACGGCGCGTCCGAACAGGGCGCCCGCATGAGCGCGATGGACAACGCCACCCGCAATGCGGGCGACATGATCAAGAAGCAGACTTTGACCTACAACCGCACCCGCCAGGCGATGATCACGAAGGAACTGATCGAGATCATCTCCGGTGCCGAGGCGCTGTGAGGCAAGGGACCAGAGCACCGGAAGGACGACGAAATGGCTAAGGTCGGACGCATCACGCAGGTCATCGGCGCCGTCGTGGACGTGCAGTTCGAGGATCATCTTCCCGAGATCCTGAACGCGCTGGAAACCACCAATAACGGCGCGCGCCTCGTGCTCGAGGTCGCCCAGCATCTGGGCGAGAACACCGTGCGCACCATCGCGATGGACTCCACCGAGGGTCTGGTCCGCGGAACGGTGGTCAACGACACCGGCGCGCCGATCATGGTGCCGGTGGGCGCCGCCACGCTGGGTCGCATCATGAACGTGATCGGCGAGCCGGTGGACGAGCTCGGCCCGGTGGTCGGCGAATCCATGCGCGCCATCCACCAGCCCGCGCCGTCCTATGCCGAGCAGTCGACCGAATCCGAGATCCTGGTCACCGGCATCAAGGTCGTCGACCTGCTGGCGCCCTATTCCAAGGGCGGCAAGATCGGCCTGTTCGGCGGCGCCGGCGTCGGCAAGACCGTGCTGATCATGGAGCTGATCAACAACGTCGCCAAGGCCCACGGCGGCTACTCCGTGTTCGCCGGCGTCGGCGAGCGCACCCGCGAGGGCAACGATCTCTATCACGAGATGATCGAGTCCAAGGTGAATGTGGACCCGCACGAGCATGACGGCTCGTCGGCCGGTTCCAAATGCGCCCTGGTCTATGGCCAGATGAACGAGCCTCCGGGCGCCCGCGCCCGCGTCGCCCTGACCGGCCTCACCGTCGCCGAACATTTCCGCGACCAGGGCCAGGACGTGCTGTTCTTCGTCGACAACATCTTCCGCTTCACCCAGGCGGGTTCGGAAGTGTCGGCGCTGCTCGGCCGCATCCCCTCGGCGGTGGGCTATCAGCCGACGCTCGCCACCGACATGGGCGCGCTGCAGGAGCGCATCACCACCACCACCAAGGGCTCGATCACCTCGGTTCAGGCCATTTACGTGCCGGCCGACGATCTGACCGACCCGGCGCCCGCCGCCTCCTTCGCCCATCTTGACGCGACCACCGTGCTGTCGCGCTCGATCGCCGAAAAGGGCATCTACCCGGCGGTCGACCCGCTCGACTCGACCTCGCGCATTCTCTCGCCGCTGGTCATCGGCGAGGAGCACTACAATGTGGCCCGCGCGGTGCAGCAGACCCTGCAGCGTTACAAGGCCCTGCAGGACATCATCGCGATCCTGGGCATGGACGAGCTCTCGGAAGAGGACAAGCTCACCGTCGCCCGCGCCCGCAAGATCGAGCGTTTCCTGTCGCAGCCCTTCCACGTCGCCGAAGTCTTCACCGGCTCGCCCGGCAAGCTCGTCGACCTCGCCGACACCATCAAGGGCTTCAAGGGCCTGGTGGAAGGCAAGTATGATCACCTCCCGGAGCAGGCCTTCTACATGGTCGGCACCATTGAAGAGGCGATTGAGAAGGGCAAGAAGATGGCTGCCGAAGCCGCGTGAGGCTCCTCGCCCGGCGCCCTCGATCCTGAGGGCGCCGGGCAGCGCCGACCGACGCTGACGCATCCGCTGGAGGATACATGGCCACCTTCCCGTTCGAACTCGTCTCCCCCGAGCGCCTCGTCTTTTCCGGCGCGGTGAGCGAAGTCATCGTGCCGGGCACCGAGGGCGAGTTCGGCATTCTCGCCGGCCATGCGCCCTTCGTCTCGACGCTCAAGCCCGGCATCCTGACCATCAAGGGCGAGGGCGCGGCCAAGAAGCTGTTCGTGCGCGGCGGCTTCGCCGAAGCCAACCCGCAGGGGCTGAGCGTGCTGGCCGAGACCGCGATCCCGCTTGAGGAGATCAAGGCCGACCGCCTCGCGCAGATGATCAAGGACGCGCAGGAAGACGTGGAGGACGCCCGTGACGAGGCGACCCGCCAGCGTCGCCTGACCTTCCTCGAGGCGCTGAAATCGGCCGCCACCGCCATCGAGGCCGATGCGCGCCACGCGCACTGAGCCTGAGGCAGGCGCCGCAGAGAGACTATGATCCGGGCCGCCTCGCAGCGGCCCTTTTCATTTTGGGGCCCCGTCAGGAGCCCACCCTTCCGGGAGCATCGTCATGAGCGATTTCAGCGGTTCGACCTTCAGCGCCCATGCCTGGGGCCGCAATGAGCCGGTCTATGAGGCGATCCGCACCATGCCGTTCAACAACGCGCTGGCGGATGGCACGCTCTCGCTGGAGCGTTTCCGGCACTACATGATTCAGGACGCGCATTATCTGATCGCGTTCGGTCGCGGCCTCGCCATCGCCGCCGCCAAGGCGGATGATCCCGACGGCCTCGTCCAGTTCGCGGAAGCCGCCAAGGTCGCGGTCGTGGTCGAGCGTTCGCTGCATGCCGATTTCTTCGCCAGCTTCGGCATCAGCGCGGACGAGTTCGCCCGCACGCAGATGTCCCCAGTGTGCCACCATTACACCAGCTTCCTGATCGGCAGCGCCCATGCCGAGCCCTATCCGGTGGTGCTGGCGGCGCTGCTGCCCTGCTTCTGGATCTATGCCGAGATTGGCCGCGACATTCTCGGCCGCGCCGTGCGCCCGAACCCCTATGACGCCTGGATCGACACCTATGCCGGCGAGGAGTTCCATGAGGCGGTGCGCGCGGTGATCGCCACCACCGACCGCGCCGCCGCCAAGGCCTCGCCCGACGTGCTCCAGCGCATGCACGAGGTGTATCAACGCGCCTGCCAACTGGAATGGATGTTCTGGGATTCGGCCTGGCGCGAGGCCGACTGGCCGGTCTGACCCGCAGCCGCTTCCCGCCACCCGTTACCGTGCCTCCCGCCGCGGTCCGGCCCTATCCTCGTGGCGCGGGGCGGCGCGACGTGCTTAAGTCGGCGTCACAGCCGCGGGAGCCCGATGAGCGACGTGACCTCCGACCTCCCGGTGCGCAGCAGCCGGGGTTCTTCCGAAGCGCCGATCCGGGCCCGGATCCTTCAGGCGATCTTCGAGCGTCGCCTGCCGCCGGGCGAGAAACTCACCGAGGAGCGCCTCGCCGGCCTGTTCGGGGTGAGCCGCACCGTGGTGCGGCAGGCGTTGGCCCGCCTCGCGCAGGACGGTATTGTCGAGCAGCGGCCCAATCGCGGCGCCTTCGTCGCGGCCCCCACGCGGGCCGATGCGCGCCATGTGCTGGCCGCGCGCGCCGTGGTCGAGCCGGAAGTGGCGCGCTCGCTGGCCTGCGGCTGTACGGCATCGGGGCTGGCCCGGCTGCGCCATCATGTGGCGACCGAGAACGCGGCGCGCGCCAACGGCGATCGCGGCACGCTGGTGCGGCTGACCGGGGAATTTCATGTGGCGCTGGCGGAAGAGGCGGGCAACCCGGTCTTCGTGCGCCTGCTCACCGAGCTGCAGGCGCTCAGCTCGCTGTCGATCCTGCTCTATGAGCGGGGCGAGCACGCGGCCTGCCCGCCCTCCGAGCATGCCGCCATCCTCGCGGCGATCGAACAGGGCGATGCGGAACTGGCGGCGCGGCGGATGCGCGAGCACATCGCCCATGTCGCGGACGAGCTCGATCTGCGCGAACCGGTGGCGCGGCCGGCCGGGCTTGCCCAGGCGCTCGGCCTCGCACCCGACAGCGTAGCACCCGCCGGCGCCCGCCAACGATAGAGCGACCGCTGAAGGCGGGTCGGGATCAGGTCAGGTGGCGGAGTGTGCCGAGGGCAGTGCCGTGCGGCGCGGGCGCCCGTCAAACGCGACGCGCAAGCCGGCCGCAGGCGGTGAGCGGCGCCGGTGATGAGCCGGCGCGGCCTCAGCGGCGGCGGCCCGGCGGCGGGCGGCGCTGGCCGGAACCGATCGGCGGGGTCGGTCCGCCGGTCTTGTGGCGGAAATTGATGCGCCCGCGTTCGAGATCGTAGGGCGACATCTCCACCACCACGCGATCACCGACGATGGTGCGGATGCGGTTCTTCTTCATCTTGCCCGCCGCATAGGCGAGAATCTCGTGGTCATTATCGAGTTTGACACGGAAATTTCCGTCCGGCAGCACCTCGGTGACGGTGCCGTCAAACTCGAGCAGTTCCTCTTTCGCCATTCCTGGCTCTCCTCGTACAGGCTTTCGCAAAGCGTGCCGTCAGGCACATAACCCGACGGCAGCACTTTGTCTCGCTTAACGCGCGGGGCGGAAGGATTTGCGCGGGCCGCGACTCTCGTCGAAGCGCGCACCCTCATGACGGGGAGCTTCCGGGCGGGCGGCGTCGAGGCGCGGACGCTCCCTCAGCCCTTCCTGCCGGTGCCCCTCGACGCGATGGCTGTCGTGGCGCTGCGCATCGGGACGGACGGCACGCGGCTCGCCGCGCTCCTCGCCGCCGCGATATTCCGGGCGCGGGCCGCGCTGGAACGGGCGGCTCGAGCGGTCGCCCTCGCGGGGCGCGCGCGGCGCCTGCGGGCTGCGCGGGGCGCGATGATCGCGCGGGGCGCTCTCGCGCGGCTCGCTGCGGCCACGCGATTCGCCACGGCGGTCCTCGGAGGGGATGGTCAGGCGGATCAGCCGCTCGATGTCGCGCAGGAAGGCCCGCTCCTCGCCATCGCAGAAGGAGATGGCGATGCCCTCGGCGCCGGCGCGCGCGGTGCGGCCGATGCGGTGGACATAGCTCTCCGGCACGTTGGGCAGGTCGTAATTGACGACATGGCTGACGCCCGGTACGTCGATGCCGCGCGCGGCGATGTCGGTCGCCACGAGCACCTTGACCTTGCCTTCGCGGAAGGCAGCGAGCGCCCGCTCACGCTGCGGCTGCGACTTGTTGCCATGGATCGCCTCGGAGGCGATGCCGGCCACCGCGAGGCCCTTCACGATGCGGTCGGCGCCGTGCTTGGTGCGCGAGAACACCAGCGCGCGGTCGAGACCGGCATGGCCGAGCACCTCGACCAGCAGGTCCGGCTTGCCGGAACGGTCGGTGAGGAACACCTTCTGCTCGATCTTGTCGGCGGTCTTGGCGACCGGCGTCACCGCCACGCGCACCGGATTGGTGAGCAGCGCGTCGGCCAGCTTCTCGATCTCGCGCGGCATGGTCGCGGAGAAGAACAGGTTGCGGCGCTTGGCCGGCAGTTTGGCGACGATCGCGCGAATGGCGTGGATGAAGCCCATGTCGAGCATCTGGTCGGCTTCGTCGAGCACGAACACTTCGACCTGGTCGAGCCGGACCGCGCCGTTCTCCATCAGGTCGACCAGACGGCCGGGGGTCGCCACCAGCACGTCGACGCCGCCGGCGATGGAACGGGCCTGACGGCCGAGCGGCACGCCGCCGATGGCGAGCGCGGTCGAGGGCCGCACATGCTTGCCATAGAGGCGGAAGCTCTCGAGGATCTGGCCGGAGAGTTCGCGGGTCGGGCTCAGCACCAGTGCACGGGTGGCGCGGCGCTCGGGGCGGCGGCGCTCGGTGACGAGGTGGTTGAGGATCGGCAGCGCGAAGGCGGCCGTCTTGCCGGTGCCCGTCTGGGCGATGCCGATCAGGTCATGCCCGGCGAGCACGAGCGGAACGGCCTGCTCCTGGATCGGGGTCGGGGTGGTGTGGTTCGCTTCCGCGAGGGCTTTCAGAATAGGCTCGGCAAGGCCGAGCTCGGAAAAGCTGGTCAAGTAAGGATCTTTCATGGGCGATCCCGCCCGTACGCCGAATGCGTGCGGAGCGCGAATCACGAGGGGTCTGGGGGACACCCCGCGCAGCCTGGGACGTCGGTGATCTGAGATGATGGGGGCTGAAGACTGCCGCGGAAAAACCCCGGCGGACGTCGAGCAACGCGGCCCCGATACGGACATGATCCGTACGCATCGCCTATGTGGCCTAAATGCGTGGTGATTTCAAGGCGTCATGCGCTGGGATATAAGCTGAACCGATGTTTCCAGATGTCGTCGACCTTCGCAGCTTCTATGCCCAGCCGCTCGGCGTGGTGACGCGCCGGCTGATCGGGCGCGCCGTGCGCTCGCGCTTTGACAATGTGCGCGGCCTCGCCGTGCTGGGCATCGGCTATGCCACTCCCTATCTCGGCGTGTTCCGCGAGGAATGCGAGCGCACCCTCGCCTTCATGCCCGGCGCGCAGGGCGTCACCCGCTGGCCGTCCGCCGCGCCGACGCTGGCCGCGCTGGTCGACGAGACCGAGCTGCCCTTGCGCGACGGCATGGTCGACCGGGTGATCGCCGTGCATCTGCTGGAGATGACCCCCGATGCCGGCGAGGTGCTGCGCGAGGTCTGGCGGGTGCTGGCGCCGGGCGGGCGGCTGCTGTGCATCGTGCCGAACCGGCGCGGTGTCTGGGCGCGGGTCGACAATAACCCGTTCGGCCATGGCCGGCCCTTCTCGCGCACCCAGATCACCGATCTGCTGCGCGCCGCCCTGTTCACCCCGGTCGCCTGGGGCGAGGCGCTCTATATCCCGCCGGTCCAGCGCAACTGGTTCCTGCGCGGCGCCGTGGCCTGGGAGCGGGCCGGCGCCTCGCTCTCGCTGCCCTTCGCCGGCGTGCATATCGTCGAGGCGACCAAGCAGGTCTACAAGCCGGTGCCGCTGCGGCGCAAGGCGAGCCGCCTCCAGGTCTTCCAGCCCGTGCTGGAGCCGGTCATGTCGCCGCGCCCGCTGGGCGGATGAGCGGGGCGCGGGCGAGGCGGAGGGCCGGCGAGGCAAGATGCCGGTGAGGCCTGCGCTGGAAGGGAGACCGGAAAAGGACTATATTCGGTCCGATCTTCATCCCCTTCCGCGAGGCCGTCGTGAAACTCTCCGAGCGCATCAAGCCGATCAGCTATCTCAAGGCCAATGCCGCCGAGGTCATCGCCAAGCTCGCCGAGCACCAGCAGCCGATGATCATCACCGTCAATGGCGAGGCCAAGGCGGTGCTGCAGGACATCGATTCCTATGAGGAGATGCAGGAAGCGATCGCGATGCTGAGGATCGTCCAGATGGGTCAGAAGGACATCCGCGAGGGCAACACGATACCCCTTGAAGAAGCGATGCGGCGCGTGCGCGACGGCTCGCTGGACTGAACCGGGGCGGCGCCATGCGCTATGAGGTGGAGCTGACCCGCCCGGCGGCGCGCGATCTCAACGCGATCCGCAAATTCATCACGGAGAGTGAATCCGCCGCCCGTGCGGAAGAGGTGCTGAGGGTGCTTCAGCAGAAGCTCGCCACCCTCGCCGAGATGCCCTTACGCGGCAACGCGCCGAAGGAGCTGATGATTTTCGGTGCCACCGAGTTCCGTGAACTGCACCACCAGTCCTACCGCATGATCTATGCGGTCCACGGCCGGACGGTTTTTGTCGTTGCCATCACCGATGGCCGGCGCGACATGCAGGCCTTCCTGCAACGGCGCCTCACCCCCTGAGGGAGCGCCCGCTCATCCCTTGCGCGAGAGCAGGAACACGGCCTGCTCGCCGAGCAGGTTCCACACCGCCCAGGGCAGGTTGACCCGCACCGGATGACCGGAGGCGTCGAGCGCCGTGGCCTTCTCGATCTGCGCCCCGACCTCCTCCACCAGATCGACGAAGTCGCGAATGGTGCAGAAATGGATGTTGGGCGTGTCGTGCCAGCGATAGGGCAGGTTCTCGGTGCTCGGCATCCGGCCATTGATCAGCAGGTCGAGCCGCATCCGCCAGAAGCCGAAATTGGGGAAGGAGACGATGGCCCGCGCGCCGATGCGCAGCATCTGCTCCAGCACCCATTTGGGCCGGCGCGTCGCCTGGATGGTCTGCGACAGGATCACATAGTCGAAGGCATTGTCCGGGTAATCGGCGAGATCGACATCGGCGTCGCCCTGGATGATCGGCAGGCCGCGCGCCACCCCCGCATTCACCCCTTCGCGCGAGAGTTCGATGCCGCGCGCGTCGCAGCCGCGTGTGGTGGCGAGCAATTCGAGCAGTTCGCCGTCGCCCGAGCCGACATCGAGCACGCGCGAGCCGGGCTTCACCATCTGCGAGATCAGCAGCAGGTCGATGCGCTTGCCCTGCTCGCCGCGTGCCGCCTCGCGCATGGTGAGATCGTTGGCCTTCAGTTCCTCAAGAACGAGATCGCGCGGCGACATCAGTTCACCCCCACGGCGCGGGCGGCGGCGTCGATGAAGCCGCGCGTGATGGCGAAGAATTCCGGCTCGTCGAGCAGGAAGGAGTCATGGCCCTTGTCGGTCTCGATCTC
The DNA here is from genome assembly GCF_018449475.1 of Ancylobacter radicis. Taxonomy (GTDB): domain Bacteria; phylum Pseudomonadota; class Alphaproteobacteria; order Rhizobiales; family Xanthobacteraceae; genus Ancylobacter; species Ancylobacter radicis. Next base: position 944,948 of record NZ_JAHCQH010000015.1, read on the forward strand.
GGTGAAGGAAACCTGCGCGCCGGCCGCGTTGAGCGCGTGCACGATGGCGCGCGAATCCGCGGTGGTGAACAGCCAGTCCGAGGTGAAGGAGACCAGGCAGAAGCGCGTCTTCGCCCCCTTGAAGGCGTTGGCCAGCACGCCGCCATAGTCCCCGGCGAGGTCGAAATAATCCATCGCGCGGGTGACATAGAGATAGGAATTGGCGTCGAAGCGGTCGACGAAGGCCTCGCCCTGATGGCGCAGATAGGATTCCACCTGAAAATCCGCGTCGAAGGAGAAGGTGTGCCCGTCGCGGTCCTGCAGCCGCCGGCCGAATTTCCGGTGCAGCGAGGAATCCGACATATAGGTGATGTGCGCGGCCATGCGCGCGACCGACAGGCCCCGGCGCGGGCTGGTGCCCTCGGCCAGGTAGCGCCCGCCGCGCCAGTCGGGGTCCGCCATCACCGCCTGCCGGCCGACCTCGTGGAAGGCGATGTTCTGCGCCGAGTGGCGCGCGGCGGTGGCGATCGGCATGACCGCGAACACCCGCTCGGGATAGCTCGCCGCCCATTGCAGCACCTGCATCCCGCCCATCGAGCCGCCGACCACGGCGAGCAGCCGGTCGATGCCGAGATGGTCGATCAGCATCGCCTGCGCCCGCACCATGTCGCGGATCGTCACCACCGGCAGGTCGAGGCCATAGGGCTGGCCGGTCTCCGGGTTGGTGGAGGACGGCCCGGTGGTGCCGAGGCAGCCGCCCAGCACATTGGAGGCGATGACGAAATAGCGGTCGGTGTCGATCGGCTTGCCCGGCCCGATCAGCGTCTCCCACCAGCCCGGCTTGCCGGTGACCGGGTGGACATTGGCCGCGTGCTGGTCGCCGGAGAGGGCGTGGCAGATCAGAATGGCGTTGGAGCGCGCCGCGTTCAGCGTGCCATAGGTCTGGTAGGCGATCTGGAACGGGCTGAGCACGCCGCCGGCATCGAGCTTCAGCGGCTTGTCGGCGCCGAAGCGCACCACCGGGGAATGCGGCTGGTCCGCTTCGCCGCGCGCAGCTTCGACAATCGTCCTCTCCAGCATGCCAACCTCGCCTGCACCAACCGTCCTACCGGACGAAGAGTTCGTTATACCGGACGATGCGATGATGCCACATCGTCTTCTTGTCAATATCGTCGCGCGATGGCGCCGCGCCACAAAATCCGCCGCCAGAATTTGTTTTGCAGCGCGCCCGCGCGAGGGTTAGGACTGCCGCCGATGAACGAGATGCCCAAAAACCCTGCATCGAACCCCGCATCGGCGGGGTCTTCGGCCGCGTCCGCGCCGGTATCCGCGCCGGTCCCGGACCTGTCGACGCTGCGCACGGAGATCGACCGGATCGACGCGCACATGCACGCGCTGTTGATCGAGCGCAGCGAGATCATCGACCGGCTGGTGGCGGTGAAGCGGTCGCGCGCGGCCGAGGGCGGCTCGGCCTTCCGCCCGGCGCGGGAGGCCTCGATGATGCGGATGATCGTCGACCGGCATCGCGGCATTCTTCCGCTCGATACGGTCGAGGGCATCTGGCGCGTCATCATCTCCACCTTCACCTATGTCCAGGCGCCCTATGCCGTGCATGCCGACCTCGCCAGCGGCGACGCGGCGATGCGCGACAGCGCCCGCTTCCATTTCGGCTTCACCGTGCCCTTCATCGCCCATATGGGCGCCTCCGGCGTGGTGGCGGCGGTCGCCGGCTCCAAGGGCGATCTCGGCCTCGTGCCGGCCTTTGCCGCGCCCGGCGCCGGGGCCTGGTGGACGGCGCTGGAAGGCGAGCACGCGCCGAAGATCATCGCGCGGCTACCTTTCGTGGAGCGTGCCGACCACCCCGCCGGCCTGCCGGTGTTCTGCATCGCCCATCCGGTGACGGATGGCGCGGTGACCGAGGTGGAGACCTGGAGCCTGCATGTCGCCGGCTGGACCGCCCATGCCGCCCGCGCGCTGGCTCCGCTCGCCGAAGTGATCGCGGTGCCCGATCGCGGGCTCGACGGGGCGGCGCTGCTGGCCTCGATCCCGGTGGGCGGGGCGGTCGGGCTCGACACGGTGCTGGCCGCGCTGCGCGCCGCCGGCGCCTCGGTGCGCGCCGTCGCCCTCGTCGGCTCCCATGCCAGCCGCTATACCCATTGCCCGCAGGATGCCGCGCAAGGCTGACCTGCCGCCCCCTTCTCCCGCCGCCGCCGTCCCGGAGCTTGCCATGTCGTCCGCCACCGCCCCCAGCCGTCCCGTCCCGCGCCCCGGCGTGCAGGCGATCGAGGCCTATGTGCCCGGCAAGGCGCAGGCCGGGGCGGGCGTGAAGGTGCATAAGCTCTCGGCCAATGAGAACCCGCTCGGCGCCAGCCCGAAGGCGATCGAAGCCTTCCGCGACGCGGCCGCGCTGGAGTTTTATCCCGACGGCTCGTCGACCAAGCTGCGCGCCGCCATCGCCGCCGCCTATGGCCTCGATCCCGCGCGCATCGTCTGCGGCACCGGCTCGGACGAGCTCTTGATGCTCACCGCGCTGGCCTTTGCCGGGCCGGGCGACGAGGTGCTCTATTCGCAATACGGTTTTCTCGTCTACCGCATCGCCGCGCTGGCGGCCGGCGCCACGCCGGTGATCGCCCCGGAGACCGACCTCACCACCGATGTCGACGCGCTGCTGGCGGCGGTGACCGAGAAGACCCGCGTGGTCTTCCTCGCCAACCCGAACAACCCGACCGGCACCTATCTGCCGTTCGACGAGATCAAGCGCCTGCAGAAGGGCCTGCCGCCGCATGTGCTGCTGGCGCTCGACGCCGCCTATGCCGAATATGTCCGGCGCAACGATTACGAGGCCGGCATCGAGCTGGTCGCCACCTCGCCGAATGTGGTGATGCTGCGCACCTTCTCGAAGATCCACGGCCTCGCCGCCCTGCGGGTCGGCTGGATGTACGGCCCGGCCGAGATCATCGACGCCATCAACCGCATTCGCGGCGCCTTCAACGTCTCCGCGCCGGGCCTCGCCGCGGCGGTGGCGGCGATCGAGGACGCGTCCCATGTCGAGCGCGCCATCGCCCATAATGACCAGTGGCTGCCCTGGATGACGGCGGCGCTGACCGGCCTCGGCCTCACCGTCACGCCGAGCGTCACCAATTTCGTGCTGGTGCATTTCCCCGAGGCGCCCGGCAAGACCGCGCGCGACGCCGACGCCTTCCTGATGGAGCGCGGGCTGATCCTGCGGCGCATGGATTCCTACGGCCTGCCGGGCGCGCTGCGCCTGACCATCGGCACGCAGGAGGCCAATGAGCTGCTGGTCGCCACGCTGACGGAATTTATGGGGAGCGCCGGCCATGGTGCTTGATCCGCCGCTGCCGCGCCCGCTGGTCGGCCGGCTTACGGTCATCGGCCTCGGGCTGATCGGTTCGTCGATCCTGCGCGCGGTCGATGTGCGCCAGCTCGCCGGCACCAGTGTCGCCTATGACGCGGCCCCCGAGGTGCGCGCCCGCGTCGCCGAGCTCGGCATTGCCGACGAGGTCGCCGCCTCCCCCGCCGAGGCGGTGGCGGACGCCGACATCGTCATTCTCTGCGTGCCGGTCGGCGCCATGGGTGCGGTGGCGCAGGCCATCGCCCCGCATCTGAAGCCGGGCGCCATCGTCTCCGATGTCGGCTCGGTCAAGGGCGCGGTGCTCGCCGCGCTGCGCGCGCATCTGCCCGAGGGCGTGCACATCATCCCCGGCCATCCGGTGGCGGGCACCGAATATTCCGGCCCCGATGCCGGCTTTGCCACGCTGTTCAAGAACCGCTGGTCGATCCTCACCCCGCCCGAGGGAGCGGATGAGCCGGCGGTGGCGCGGCTGTCGCAGCTCTGGGCGGAGATGGGTGCCAATGTCGAGATCATGAGTGCCGAGCACCATGATCTGGTGCTCGCCATCACCTCGCATGTGCCCCATCTCATCGCCTACAACATCGTCGGCACGGCGGCGGATCTGGAAAGCGTCACCCAGTCCGAGGTGATCAAATACTCGGCCGGCGGCTTCCGCGACTTCACCCGCATCGCTGCCTCCGACCCGACCATGTGGCGCGACGTGTTTCTCAACAACCGCGAGGCGGTGATCGAGGTGCTCGGCCGCTTCACCGAGGACCTGATCGCGCTTCAGCGGGCGATCAGGTGGGAGCAGGGCGAGACGCTGTTCAACCTGTTCACCCGCACCCGCGCCATCCGCCGCTCGATCATCGAGATCGGCCAGGAAACCGCGGCCCCGAACTTCGGCCGCGAGCCGGAGTAGGGGGTCTCCCTCTCCGAGAGGGGACGCGCGCCTGCGTGCTTCGAGGCCGGCGTCTCGCCGGCACCTCAGCATGACGGGCGTGGTGCCAGCCGCGCGAAAAAGAGCATCGTCATCCTGAGGTGCGCGCGAAGCGCGCCTCGAAGGATGGTTGTCGGGCAGGTTGAAACCCAGAACACCGTCATGGCCGGGCTTGGCCCGGCCATCCACGCCTTGATCGGAGCACGGGAAGTCGTGGATCCCCGGATCAAGTCCGGGGATGACGTCGTGTGGGGGCCAAGCTCCCTCTCCCCGTGGGGGAGAGGGTCGGGTGAGGGGGCTTCAAGGTCGAGATCAGCCTCCCAGCGTCGCAGCCCCTCACCCGCCGCTGCGCGGCGACCTCTCCCCGACGGGGAGAGGTGTAGGCGGGCGCGGAGCCCTCTTAGCTGCGAGCGGTGCCGTCAGAGAACGCCGTCTTCGTCAGAACACCGTCATGGCCGGGCTTGACCCGGCCATCCACGCCTTGATCGGCGGGCGGGAAGTCGTGGATCCCCGGATCAAGTCCGGGGATGACGTCTTGTGGGGGACCAAGCTCCCTCTCCCCGTGGGGGAGAGGGTTGGGGTGAGGGGGCTTTAAGGTCGAGATCAGCCCCCAGCGTCGCCGCCCCTCACCCGCCGCTGCGCGGCGACCTCTCCCCGTCGGGGAGAGGTGTAGGAGGCCGGCAGCCCGATTGGCGCGCGCGTTCCCGATGAAACATCGTCATGGCCGGGACGGCTCAATAAAGATCGTCATCCCGGCCCCTCGGGTCTTGCCTTCGGCAAGCCCAAGGGCAGGCTCCGCGAAGCGGAGAGCCGGGATCGCGGTCCGTTCTCTGATGACAAGACGATCCCGGATCGGCCTGCGGCCGTCCGGGATGACGTCGTGCGGGGGAGCGAACTCGCTAGAACACCGTCATGGCCGGGCTTGACCCGGCCATCCACGCCTTGCCGCCACGCGCGCGGTCGAAGTCGTGGATCCCCGGATCAAGTCCGGGGATGACGTCGCGTGGGTGGGAGAGCCCCCCTCAGCCCGTTGTCGGAATGACGAACTGGGCGCCTTCGCGGATGCCGGTGGGCCAGCGGGCGGTGGTGGTCTTCATCTTGGTGTAGAAGCCCACGCCTTCCATGCCGTAGACGTTGCGATCGCCGAAGATCGACCGCTTCCAGCCGCCGAAGGAGTGGAACGCCACCGGCACCGGGATCGGCACGTTGATGCCGATCATGCCGGCCTTGGCGTCGCGGTCGAAGGCGCGCGCGGCGTCGCCGTCGCGGGTGAAGATGGCGGCGCCATTGCCATATTCATGGTCGTTGACCAGCTTCAGCGCCTCGTCATAGCGGTCGACGCGGACCACCGAGAGCACCGGGCCGAAGATCTCTTCCTTGTAGATCTTCATCTCCGGCGTCACGTCGTCGAACAGCGTGCCGCCGAGGAAATAGCCGTTCTCATAACCCTGCAGCTTGAGATCGCGGCCATCGACCACGAGCTTGGCGCCGGCGGCGACGCCGTCATCGATATAGCCGCGCACCTTGGCGAGGTGCTCCTTGGTGACCAGCGGGCCCATCTCGCTGTCCGGGTCGAGGCCGGGGCCGACCTTGAGCGCGCGCACCTTCGGCACCAGCTTTTCCAGCAGCGCGTCGCCCACGCCGCCCACCGCCACGGCGACCGAGACCGCCATGCAGCGTTCGCCGGCCGAACCGTAGCCGGCGCCCATCAGCGCATCGACCGTCTTGTCGAGATCGGCGTCGGGCATCACCACGAGGTGGTTCTTGGCGCCGCACAGCGCCTGCGCCCGCTTGCCGTGCGCGCAGGCGGTCTTGTAGACATATTCGCCAATGGCGGTGGAGCCGACGAAGCTCACGGCCGCGATGTCGGGGTGGACCAGCAGCGCGTCGACCGCTTCCTTGTCGCCCTGCACCACATTGAACACGCCCGCCGGCAGGCCGGCTTCCGACAGCAGCTCGGCGAGCAGCAGCGCGGTGGTCGGGTCCTTCTCGGAGGGCTTGAGCACGAAGCTGTTGCCGCAGGCCAGCGCCACCGGGAACATCCACATCGGCACCATGGCCGGGAAGTTGAACGGGGTGATGCCGGCGACCACGCCGAGCGGGTGGCGGGCCGAGAACACGTCGACGCCGCGCGCCACCTGCTCGGTGAAATCGCCGCGCAGCAGATGGGGAATGCCGCAGGCGAACTCCACCACCTCGATGCCGCGCGTCACCTCGCCCTTGGCATCCTCGAAGGTCTTGCCATGTTCCTTGGTGATGGCGGTGGCGAGCGCGTCGATGTCGCGCTCCAGCAGCGCCTTGAACTTGAACATGATGCGGGCGCGGGCCAGCGGCGGCGTGTCGGCCCAGCCGGGGAAGGCCTTGGCGGCGGCAGCGACGGCCTCGCCCACCGTGGCGGTGGAGGCGAGCAGCACCTCGCCCGACTGCGCGCCAGTCGACGGATCGAAGACCGGGCCGGTGCGCCCGGCCGTGCTCACGAGCTTGCCGGCGATGTAGTGGCCGATGACCGCCATGGCGATCTCCCTGTGCTGATGGTTGTCCGCGGAGTGCTGCGATGGTTGTGCTTGTGGAATGAGCGCACTTCAACGACCATGTTTCATCATCCGTTGTGCGAAAACGCACCAAACGAGCGACGGGCCATGGACTGGGATCACCTGCGCATCTTTCTCGCCGTCGCGCGGGCCGGGCAGATGCTGGCGGCGGCGCGCCAGCTCGGGCTCGACCATGCCACCGTCGGGCGCCGGCTCGGCGCGCTGGAGGCGGGGCTCGGCTCGAAATTGATCGAGCGGCGCACCACCGGCAGCGCGCTCACCCCCGCCGGGGAGCGGCTGCTCGCCCATGCCGAGCGGATCGAGACCGAGATGCTGCAGGCGCAGGCGGCGCTGGGCAATGTCGACCTCGCGCTGGCCGGCACGGTGCGCATCGGCGCGCCGGACGGGTTCGGCACCTATTTCCTCGCCCCCCGCCTCGGGCGGCTGGCCGACGAGCATCCCGGCCTCAGCCTGCAGCTCGCCCCGCTGCCGCGCAGCTTCTCCCTGCCCAAGCGCGAGGTGGATATCGCCGTCACCCTGCAGCGCCCGAGCGAGGGACGTCTCGTCGCGCGCAAGCTCACCGATTACAGCCTCGGCGTGTACGCGACGCGCGACTATCTTGATCGCACCGGCCCGATCGTCCACCTCACTGCACTGACCGGCCGGCTGCTGGTGACCTATGTGCCGGATCTCGTCTACTCGCCGGCGCTCGATTATTTCGAGGCGTTTCGCGAGATCGAGGCGCGCCGGCTGGAATGCGCCAGCGTGGTCGGGCAGATGGAGGCGGTGCGCGCCGGGGCGGGGGTCGGCATCCTCCACGACTATGCCGCGCGCGCCCATCCCGAACTCGTCAGGTTATTGCCGGAATTGAGTTTTCGCCGTTCCTACTGGCTGGTCACCCATGCCGACATTCACGAACTGAGGCGCATTCGCGAGGTCGAGGACTTCATCGCCGGGGCGGTGCGGGAGGCGCGCGGCAGCTTCGTCCTGGCGCCGCCGGTGCCGGCGGAGGCGGGCTGAGGTCAGGTCAGCCCGAATTCGGCGAACTGCCGGCGGATGCGGGCGATTTCCGCCTGCACGAAGCTGCCGAAAGCGGGCATCGGCTGATAGGCGCTGGTCCAGTTGTGCTGGAAAATCATTGATTTCCAAGTGGTTGTCGTCGCCAGCCGGGCCGCCAGCGCCGCCAGCCGGGCCTGCTGCTCCGGGCCCGCGTCGGGGCTGGCAAAGAGCCCGCGCCAACGGTCCATCTGCAGATCGACGCCCATTTCCAGGAAGGTCGGTATGTTCACACCCGGCACGCGCTGCGTCGAGCTGATGGCCAGCGGGCGCAGGCGGCCGAGGCTGATATCCGCCTGCATCTCGCTGAGGCTGCCGATCGCGCAGCCCGCCCGGCCGCTATAGACCGCGAAGCCCACGCTCTCTTCCGCCGGCCGTTCGCTATAGCGCACCCGCCGGGGGTCGATCCCGGCAAAGCGCGCCAGCTTGGCCACGAGCAAATGATCGGTGCTGCCCAGTGGTCCGCCGACGAAGTCAATCGTGGTCGGCTCCAGCCGCAAGGCGATGGTCAATTCCTTTACGGACGCGACATCGGAATCGCCGTGTACTGCGATGAGCAGATTTTCGGTGATCAGCCGGGCGATCGGCGCCCGCATGGCCAGTTCGATCGGCCCCCCGCCGAGGATCCCGGCCCCGATCAGGCCGGGGCCGCCGACCATCAGCATGTCGCCATCCAGAGGGCTCGGCGAGACGAACTCCTGCAATCCCGCCATGGGGTCACCGGCCGCGTGGATCCGTGACACCTCTGCCACGAGTTTCTCGGCCATCAGCGCCTGTTCAAGCGCGCGCACCGCGCCGGCCGGATTGTCGCCGAAAGTGGAGGGAATAAAGAGGGTGAGCCGCTCCAAGGCGGGCGTCTCGGCCGCGGCGCCGGTGAGGCTTGCCAAGCTGCCTGTTAGACCCGCGAGAAAGCCACGTCGATTCATGGAGCTTCCAATGCCCGGATTCGGGTGCAAGGCTGCATCGTCACTCGCTAGACTTGCATAACGTTTCGTCACGCGCGCAGGAAGCGCCGGGTCTCAACGGTTTGTCGATGCGCACGCAAGTGTTACCCGCCGAGCACGGCATGCCCGTAAAATCGGTATCGTGTCACCTGCCGATAGGTGTCGCCCTGATGAATCCAGGGTGAAGGGAAGCCCGGCTGGTTCACCGCATCGGGAAAATTTTGCGCCTCGAAGCAGATTCCCGCATGGGGTCCATGCCGATTCGCGCCGAGCCCGCCGCGCGTTGGCTTGAGATGCTGCCCGTCATAGAGCTGGAGGCCCGGCGCATCGGTGAGGATGTCGAGCGCCAGCCCCGTGCGCCGGCAACTCGCGCGGGCGGCAAAACGCGGCTCGCCGCCGGCCGTGCCATCCAGCACGTAGTTGATGTCGTAGAGCGTCCCGCGCGCATCGAGCCGCGCGGGACGGGTGAAGTCGAAGGGCGTGCCGGCGACCGCCGCCAGTTCGCCCGTCGGAATGAGGTTCTCATCCACCGGCGTGTAGCGCCGGGCGGCCACCTCAAGCTCCAGCTCGCGCACCGTGCCCGCCGGGTCGAGGGTAAAATAGGAGTGGTGCGCCAGATTGATCGGGGTGGGCGCGTCGCTGGTCGCCGACATCTCGACAATGAGCGTCGCCGGCGCCTCCAGCCGGTAGGTGCAGCGCGCCTCAACCGTGCCGGGATAGCCCTCCTCGCCATCGGGTGAGTGCCGCGTCAGGGTCACGGAATCAGCGGTGGTGCCGGTAACCGTCCAGTTTCGGTGGGAGAAGCCGCGCGCACCGCCATGCAGATGGGTGCGTCCCGCCTCGTTGCGGCCGACATCGTAATCCCGCCCGTCGTGGCTGAAACGCCCGTCGCGGATCCGGTTGGCGACGCGGCCGCAGGTGGCGCCGAGATAGGAGGGATTGGCAATATAGCTTTGCGGGTCCTCATAGCCGAGGACGACGCGGCGCAGCCGGCCATCGGCCAGCGGGATTTCGAGGTCGCGCAGCGTCGCGCCCCAGCTCAGCACCCGCGCCCGCGTGCCGTCCGCCGCAACGAGCGTGATTTCCTCGATAGGCTCGCCCTCCGGCCCGTGGCCGACCGTCATCACCTGAGCGTTCATCCTGGTCTTCCGTACCGGCCCGGCTGTCGGGCGAATCGCGCCGGCAATTATGCCCGGCCTCTCAGTTTCGAGGCACTGCACTTTCGTTTCCGCCATGATCGTGCCCGCAGCGGGAGTGGTCGGCCAGCGTCTCGATCACCCGGCAGCGGTCGACCCGTCCATGCGAACAGCCTTCGACCATGCGCTCCAGCTCCACCTTCAAGGCGGTGAGGCTGGCAATGCGCCGCTCCACTTCCTCCAGCCGGTGGCGGGCGATGGCGTCGGCGGCGGCGCAGGATTGGGCCGGCTCGTCCTGCAACTGCAGCAGCGCACGGATCGCCTCGATCTCGAAGCCGAGTTCGCGGGCATGGCGGATGAAGGCGAGGCGGCTCAGATCCGCGTCACCATAGGCGCGGCGCCCGCCCTCGGTGCGGGGCGGGCTGGGCAGCAGGCCGATGGACTCGTAATAGCGGATGGTCGGCACCTTCACGCCACTGACCCGTGCCGCCTCGCCGATGGTGAACGCACCGATCGTCATTTCCCGCTTGCTCCTCTAGTCGCTAGAGGAATTAGGCTTGCAGCCATCGTCCGGCAAGAGGTGATGTCATGGCCGCCCTGAAGACCCGCTACCGTATCGACGGCATGGACTGCGCCTCCTGCGCGACCAAGATCGAGACCGCCCTGCGCCGCTTGCCGAAGGTGGACGAGGTGGCCGTCTCGGTCGCGGCCGGCACGCTGACGGTGGCCCATGCGGGCGCGAACCTCGCCGTGCTGGAGAAGCGCGTGACGGGCCTCGGCTATGGCATCGTGCCGCTTGGCGCCGCGGCGGGCCAGCCGGCGGGCGATGACGGGCACGGTCCCTGCCAGTCCCACGACCACGACCATCACCACGACCACGATCATCACCACGATCATGCTCACGGCGCGTCGGCGGTAACGCAGGTGGCCGCCACACCGACCGAGAGCGCGGCGGCTGGCCACTCGCATCTGCCGGCCGACCGGCCGTGGTGGCAGAGCGGCAAGGCGCGGCTGACGCTGCTGTGCGGGCTGGCTCTGGTGCTGGCCTATGGGATTGGTCACCTGCTGCCGGCCTATCAGTCCATCTTCTTCATCGCCGCGCTGGCCATCGGGCTGGTGCCGATCGCCCGCCGCGCCCTCATGGCGGCGCTCGCCGGCACGCCCTTTTCCATCGAAATGCTGATGACCATCGCTGCCGTGGGCGCGATCCTGATCGGCGCGACCGAGGAGGCGGCGGCGGTCGTCTTCCTGTTTCTGGTCGGCGAACTGCTGGAAGGCGTGGCCGCCGGCCGGGCCCGCGCCAGCATTCGCGCGCTCACCGCGCTGGTGCCGAAGACGGCGCGGCTCATCGAGAATGGCGCGACGCGCGAGGTGCCGGCGGAGAGTCTGGCCATCGGCTCGCTCATTCTCGTGCGTCCGGGCGAGCGTATTCCCGCCGATGGCACGGTGATCGAGGGGGCGGGCTCGGTGAACGAGGCGCCGGTAACCGGAGAGAGCGTGCCCGTCGCCAAGGCGGCGGCGGACACGGTGTTTGCCGGCACGGTGAATGGGGAGGCGGCGCTCACCATCCGCGCCACCACCTCACCCTCCGACAACACCATCGCCCGCGTGGTGCGGCTGGTCGAGGAAGCGCAGGAGAGCAAGGCCCCGACCGAGCGTTTCATCGACGGCTTCGCCCGCTGGTACACGCCCTTCATCGTCGTGCTGGCCGCACTGGTCGCCACCGTGCCCCCCCTGCTCGCCGGGGCGTCGTGGGACGAGTGGATCTATAAGGGCCTCGCCATCCTGCTGATTGGCTGCCCCTGCGCGCTGGTCATCTCCACCCCCGCGGCCATCGCCGCCGGGCTCGCGGCCGGTGCGCGGCGTGGCCTGCTGATCAAGGGCGGAGCGGTGCTGGAGCGGCTGCGGCTGGTCAATGCGGTGGCGCTGGACAAGACCGGCACGCTGACCGAAGGCAAGCCTAAGGTGACGGACGTGATCGCCTTCATCGGTGACGAGGCCGGCCTGATCGCCCGCGCGGCGGCGCTGGAGTCGGGCTCCACCCATCCGCTGGCGAATGCCATTCTGGGGGAGGCGGCCGCGCGGGGCCTCGCCATTCCGGCGGTAGTTGGTGCCGGCGCCAATAGCGGCGAAGGGGTGAGCGGTGTTGTCGAGGGCGTGCCGCTGTTCCTCGGCTCGCCCAAGGCGGCGGGAGCGCGGGTTCCGCTCGCCCCTGACCAGCAGGCGGCGATTGCCGCGCTCAACGAAGCCGGCAAGACCGTTGCGGTATTGGTGGCGGGCGAGGCGGTGGAGGGCCTCATCGCCCTGCGCGACGAGCCGCGCGAGGATGCGGCGGCGGGCCTTGCCGCGCTCAAGGCGGTGGGCATCCGCACGGTCATGCTCACCGGCGACAATGAGCGCACGGCGAGGGCGGTGGGCGCGGCGCTCGGCATCGAGGTGCGCGCAGGGCTGATGCCGGCCGACAAGCAGCGCATCATCGGCGAGCTGAAGCGCGAGGGCTTCACCGTTGCCAAGGTGGGCGACGGGATCAATGACGCGCCGGCCCTCGCGGCGGCCGATGTCGGTATCGCCATGGGCGGGGGCACCGATGTCGCTTTGGAGACCGCCGAAGCCGCCGTGCTTCACGGGCGCGTTGCCGATGTGGCGGCGATGATCGCCCTGTCGCGCCAGACCATGCGCAACATCCACGAGAACATCACCATCGCGCTGGGGCTGAAGGCGGTGTTCCTCGTCACCACGATTATCGGCATTACCGGGCTCTGGCCGGCCATCCTCGCCGATACCGGCGCAACGGTGCTGGTCACCGCCAATGCCCTGCGGTTGCTGGGATGGGGAAGAAAATAGCCGGCTAAATTTCAATGATCTGTCGGGCCCGTGCGACGACCTCATCGGGTCCGACGGCGGTAGAAAGGCGGGCCCAGCCGATCGGGCCGCAATCGCGCGCCGCCTGCTGCGCCACCACGGCGGCGGTGGCGTCCGAGGCATCACCCTGCCGTGCCTCGACACGGGTTGTTAGTGCCTCAAGAGGCGCGTCGAGCCACAGGCCCGTGAAGGGGACCCCCGCGGCGCGGGCGACCTGCTCGACCGCCGCGCGCTCGTCCTCGCGCTGGTGGACGGCATCGACCACCACGCCATGGCCGGCCGCCAGCACCGCCGCCGCCCGCTCGCGCAGCGCGGCATAGACCGCCTCCGTCGCCTCTCGCGTATAGGCGGCGCCCGGCAGGCGCTCCAGTTCGCCAACGCCCGCCAGGCGCTTGCGCTCGACATCGCTGCGCAGATGCACCGCGCCGGGCAGCGGACCGACAAAGGGGGCAAGGTTTGCAGCGAGCGTGCTCTTGCCGGTGCCGGACAGTCCGCCGATGGCGATGAGCCGGGGCGAGTGTGCGGCGAGCGCCCCCTCGGCATAGGCGAGATAGGCCTGTGCGTCGGCGCAGGCGGTTTGCCGCTCCGTGCCCGTGCGGTGCGCCAAGGCGGCGGCCGTTACCTGTGCGCGGATGCCGGCCCGTAGCGCGAGAAAAAGCGGGAGGGCCGCCAGCCCGTCATAGGGCGGGGCGTCACTGCAGGCGGCGAGATAGCGGTTGAGAAGCTGGTTGGCCGGCGCCACCAAGCCGCGCTGGCCGAGATCCATCACGAGGAAGGCGAGGTCATAGAGTCGGTCGATGGTGGCCAGCCCCTCGTCGAATTCCAGGGCGTCGAACAGCACCGGTGCGCCATTGATCAGCGCGATATTGCGCAGATGCAGGTCGCCATGGCAGCGCCGCACCTCGCCCGCGCGGGCGCGCCGGGCCAGCAGGGGCGCGAGGCGGTCGAGAGCGAGGGCCAGCGCCGCCTTGAGGGCGGCAACACGCGGTGGCGCGAAGAGGTCGGGCGCCTCCTCGAGACCCGCCATGATGTTGCGCACCACCTGCGCCAGCGCGCCCGGCGAATCGGCCTCGGGGTGGCGCGCCGCGCGCTCATGGGCGGCGAACACAGCCCGTGCAAGCGCGTCCATCAAGGCCGGGGTCAGCGCCTCGGGCGACAGCCGGTCGAAGGTTGCCCGCTCGTCGAAGCGGCGCATATGCACCGCCCATTCGATGATGATGTCTCCCTTGGCGCCCCCGTCGGCGCCGCCAAGCCGCAGCCCGTCACCCTCCCGACGGATCGGCACCAGGCCGAGATATAGGCCCGGCGCATTGTCCCGGTTGACCTCCAGCTCGCGCATACAGGCGGCATGGCGCTTGTCCAGCGTCGAGAGGTCCATGAAGGGGAAACGCACGGCGCGCTTGACCTTGTACACGTCGCCGCCGGCGAGGAAGACGGCGGCGCCATGCGTGTCGATGCGCGCCACCGGCTCGCCTAGTCCATGCGTCGCGGGATCGGCCAGCAGCCGGAACACCGGCTCCTGATCGGCGACGATGTGTGTCGAAGGGGCGGGCGCGCTCATGGCGCCAGTCTAGACCGCCGCTGGCCTGCCGCCATCGGTAAGGTTGCGGCCAAATGTGAATGGGCGTGGCGCAGCTATGGGATTAAGCAGGCGCCAGCGCATCCACATTCAGGTCTTTCCCCGTGTCCGATTCGTCCTCCGCCTCCGTCCGCCCTTATCTCGCCAGCGACAATGGCGTCGGCGTTTCCCCGCAAATCCTCGCCGCGCTGTCCGCTGCCAATCACGGCGCGATGTATTCCTACGGCGCGGATGAGATTTCAGCCCGCGTCGAGCGGCGCCTTGCCGCGCTGTTCGAGCGCGAGGTGGCGGTGTTCCTCGTCTCCACCGGCACGGCGGCGAACGCGCTGTCTCTTGCCGCCTTCACCCCGCCCTGGGGCGCGGTGCTGTGCCATGCCGACAGCCATATTGAAAAGGACGAGTGCGGCGCGGTGGAATTCTTCGCCGCCGGCGCAAGGCTGGTCCATGTGGCGGGCGATGCGGGCGGGCGGCTCGATCCCGAGGCCCTGGCGGTCGCGGCGCAGATGAACAAGGGCGATGTGCATGGCGTGCAGCCGGCGTGCGTCTCCGTCACGCAGATCAGCGAATTCGGCGCGCTCTATTCGCCCGATCACCTGAACGCGATTGGCGCGGTCTGCCGCGCGGCGGGGTTGAAGCTGCATATGGACGGCGCGCGCTTCGCCAATGCGGTGGCGGCGAGCGGTGCGCGCCCGGCGGACATCACCTGGAAGGCCGGGGTCGACGTGCTCTCCTTCGGCGCTACCAAGAACGGGGCGATGGGGGTCGAGGCGGTGGTGCTGTTCGATCTCGACAAGGCGCAGGAACTGGCTTTCCGCCGCAAGCGGGCGGGGCATCTGTCCTCCAAGATGCGCTTCCTCGCCGCGCAGATGGACGCCTATCTGGAGGGCGATCTCTGGCTCGCCAATGCCCGCCACGCCAACGCCATGGCGGCGCGACTGGAGGCGGGGCTGCGCGCTGTTGCGGGCGTTGAGGTGGTGCAGCCGGCGGAGGCCAACATGCTGTTCGTGCGGCTCCCGCAGACCGCGATCGACACCCTGCTGGCGCAGGGTTTCCGCTTCTACGCGGACCGCTGGGGCGCGGGTGTGATCCGCCTCGTCACCGCTTTCGCCACGACGGGCGAGGATGTGGACGCCTTCGTGGCGGGGGTGCGCGCGGCGATGTGAGGGGCCCCCTGCCGCCTTACATCACGGCCGAAACCACCTCGGGCGATTCCTCCAGCGCGTGGGCGATGAAATCGAGCGCGGAACGGATCTGCGCGCGGCTGGCCGGTCCGCCGAGGCACACGCGCACAGCCTCGCTCACCGTGCCGCCGACCGTGAAGGCGTCGCTCGCCACCACGCCGATGCCGGTCGCGCGCATGTGGCCGACAAAGGCGGAGCGGGTCCAGGGCGCGGGCAATTCGATCCAGAGATTGAAGCTGAGCGGATCGGCGCGGAACGAGCCGGCGGGCAGGATGTCGCCGGCCAGTGTCTGGCGGGCCTGCGTCTCCGCGCGGATAAAGCGCAGCAGCGTGTCGGCTGTGCCATCCTCGATCCAGCGCGTCGCCAGCGCCGCGGTGAGCGGGGAGCTCATCACATTGGCGGTCCGAAGGGCGGCGGCGAAGGGGTAGCCGGCGCGCGTATCCGGCACCACCACATAGGCGGTGCGCAGCCCGGCACCGATGCATTTGGCCAGTCCGGCAATATGCCAGGTCAGGTCCGGCGCAATGGCGGCCAGCGGTGGCGGGCCATGGGCGGGGATGAAGCCATAGGCGTCGTCCTCGACGATGGGCACGCCGAAGCGCCGCGCCACCTGGGCGATGGCGGTGCGTCGTCCCTCGGGAATGGTCAGCGTCGTGGGATTCTGCAGCGTCGGGTTGAGGTAGAGCGCCTTGGGGGCGAGTTCCCGGCAGGCATCGGCGAAGGCGTCGGGGTCGATGCCATCCCTGTCCATGGCGAGGCCGACAAGGCGCAGGCCGAGCTGGGCCGCGATGGCCCGCACGCCGGGATAGGTCACGGCCTCGCACAGCACGGTATCGCCGGGCTTGGCCAGAAGGCCGAGAATGCCGAGCAGTGCGGGATGCGCCCCGGGGGTGACGAAGATGCGCTCCTGCGAGGGGACGAGCGCCCGTCGGCCGAGCCAGGCGGAGGCGGCGTCCTTGTCGGCGCGGGTGCCGCCAAAGCCCTGATAGCGCAGCAGCGCCACCAGATCGCGACCGACTTCGGCGAGCCCCTCCTGCATCCGGGCGATCAGCGCCGGATCGTCCGGCTCGGGTGGCAGGTTCATGGAAAGATCGACGCTTGACGGCCGGGACGGCGAGGCGGGGCGGGCCTTGGGGCGCGGCAGGCCGGTGACAAAGGTGCCCTGGCCCACGCGCGATTCGACGAGCCCGCGCTTCTGCGCCTCGACATAGCCGCGCGCCACCGTGGTGAAGTCGATGTCGAGCCGGGCCGCCAGCTTGCGCTGCGGCGGCAGCCGGTCGCCGATGGCGAGGCGGCCGGCGCGTATGTCCTCGGCGATCAGGTCGGCGATGGCGAGATAGCGCGGCTTGTCGGAGCGGGAAAGGTCGGGAGTCCAGTCGGCCATCGGTCAATCCGTGCGGCGCGGGCAGGCGCCGAATCCATGCGTCTATGGATTGACTGTATAATGTTGCATCGGTGATCTGTCACCTCTGGTCCACAACTTGCTGCATAGGTAGTTGTGCGTAACGCGCCGTGCCGAATGAGCGGGAATCGTGCAAAAGCTAGCCTTTGGCTTAGGCGTCCGCCGATTTTTTCAACAGCGCCGATCGGCACTGGCAAGTCGTATTGAATGTATTTTTGTATGTATATTGACTGATATGCTGATTCTTTCAGCAATCCGTCAATTGGCACATTGATTGCAGTTCCTCTGCCGTGAGCCGGCAAGCGCCGGTCCCCTGCTTCATCTGAGGAGAGCGACATGGCCACGATTACCGTTCCGGCCCACCAGAAGGGCGATGTTCTGGTCGATTACGAGGACAAGAAGTTCGAGGACGTCAAAGCCGCTCCCGGCGAGAAGGCGCTTGTCACCTTCCACACCGTGGCCTTCGAAGGCTCGATCGGCCTCGTCAACCTGCTTCAGGCCTCGCGCCTGATCCAGAAGGGCTTCGAGACGTCCGTGCTGCTCTATGGGCCCGGCGTCACGCTCGGCGTGCAGCGCGGCTTTCCCAAGCTCGGCGACGAGGCGTTCCCCGGCCATCTCAACTTCAATGGCCGCATCGAGAAGATCATCAATGATGGCGGCAAGGTCTATGCCTGCCGCTTCGCGCTGCAGGCGCTCTACGGCCATGGCGAGGGCGCGCTGATCCCCGGCGTCATCCCGATCAGCCCGCTCGACGTGCTCGATATCGTGCTGCTCCACCGCCGCGACAACGCCTTCATCCTCGACACCTGGACGCTCTGAGCCGGGTCTGAACCCGTCATCCCGGCCGGAATCCGCAGGGTGCAGGGTCGGGATCGGGTGCTGATGACAGTGCGATCCCGGATCGGCGGCGGTGCCTCCGTCCGGGATGACGGCCAAGGCCAAGGAGGCCGCAATGGCAGACATGACGATCTCGGAAAAGCGCATTGTCCGCGCGGCCGCGGTGCAGATCGCGCCGGACCTCGACAGCCTGGAGGGCACGCTCACCCGCGTGCTCGCCGCGCTGGAGGAAGCGGCGGGCAAGGGGGCGCGGCTCGTCGTGTTCCCCGAGACCTTCCTGCCCTGGTATCCCTATTTCTCCTTCGTGCTGCCTCCGGTGCTGACCGGTGCGGAACATCTGCGGCTCTATGAGCACGCGGTGGTCGTGCCCGGCCCTGTGACCGAGGCGGTGGCGGCCTCCGCCCGCCGCCTCGGCGTCGTGGTCGTGCTCGGGGTGAACGAGCGCGACCACGGCTCGCTCTACAACACGCAGCTTGTCTTCGACGCGGATGGCAGTCTCAAGCTGAAGCGTCGCAAGATCACCCCGACCTTCCATGAGCGAATGATCTGGGGGCAGGGCGACGGGGCGGGCCTCAAGGTGGTCGACACGGCGGTGGGCCGGGTCGGTGCGCTGGCCTGCTGGGAGCATTACAACCCGCTCGCCCGCTACGCGCTGATGGCGCAGCACGAGGAAATCCACGTCGCGCAGTTCCCCGGCTCGCTGGTCGGCCCGATCTTTGCCGATCAGATCGAGGTGACGATCCGCCACCACGCGCTGGAATCGGGCTGCTTCGTGGTCAATTCCACCGGCTGGCTGACCGAGGCGCAGATCGCCCGGATTTCGCCGGACGAGCGGCTGCGCAAGGCGCTCACCGGCGGCTGCATGAGCGCGATCATCTCGCCCGAGGGCAGCCATGTCGTGCCCCCGCTGACCTCCGGCGAGGGCATCCTCCTCGCCGATCTCGACATGAGCCTCATCACCAAGCGCAAGCGGATGATGGATTCGGTCGGCCATTACGCCCGGCCGGAACTGCTCAGCCTCAATCTCGACGACCGGCCCGCCATGCCCATGCATCGGCAGGCCGCTCCCTTCCTCGCGAACTCCGGGAGTGTGTCCGATGAAACCGATGGATCCGGCGACCGATCTCCAGCCGATGCGGACGGAGCATCTGATCAACGAGTTGCAGTCCTACGGGGTGCGGCTGGTTGATCCCCGCGCCGGCGCGGATAGTCGCCGGGGCGGGGCGGGGCCCTCCGACCATAAGGCGATGACCATTGACGGCATGACCGTCATGGTCCCCGTCCACACCGCCCCGGCTTTCGAAAGCCCCTATCTCGTCGAGAAGCCCGACGCCTATGGCCGCTCGCGCATCAGCCGCGACGGGCTGGTGCTGGGCGAGGTGTCGTTCCCGCTGCAGCCGAAATTCTACGGTCTCTCCACCGCCGACGGCATTCCCTATTCGAAGATCGCCGTGCTGCACGGGCGCGATGTGCTGGCGACAACGGTGCTCCAGAGCTGCATCCGCTATCAGAGCCGCACCAAGACCTGCCAGTTTTGCGCCATCGGCCAGTCGCTGGCGGCGGGCCGCACCATTGAGCGCAAAACCCCGGCGCAACTGGCGGAAGTCGCCAAGGCCGCCGTGGAGCTGGACGGCGTGAAGCACATGGTGATGACCACCGGCACCCCACCGGGCAAGGATCGCGGCGCGGCGATCCTCACCGAGAGCGCGGCGGCGGTGAAGGCGGCGGTGGACCTGCCGATCCAGGTGCAGTGCGAGCCGCCCGATGACGATGCCTGGTTCGGACGGATGTTCGCCGCCGGGGCGGATGCGCTCGGCATGCATCTGGAAGCGGTCACCGAAGAGGTGCGCCAGCGCATCATGCCCGGAAAGGCGCAGGTGTCGGTTGCCCGCTATTTTGAGGCGTTCGAGGCGGCCGTGCCGGTGTTCGGGCGCGGGCAGGTCTCGACCTATATCCTCGCCGGGCTCGGTGACAGCAGAGAGGAGATCCTCGCCATCTGTGACCGCCTGACGAAAATCGGCGTCTATCCCTTCGTGGTGCCCTTCGTGCCGATTTCCGGCACGCCGCTGGAAAGCCACCCGACGCCCACACCGGCCTTCATGAATTCCATCCTCGGCCCGCTCTCGGGCATGCTGCTGGCGACCGGGCTGAAATCCATCGACGCCAAGGCCGGCTGCGCCAAATGCGGCGCGTGCTCGGCGCTCTCCACCTATGAGCGCCGTGGTGCGATGGGGGGCTGCGCATGATGTACGGGCCCTTCGACGCTTTCCGTGCCGCCGACTTTCAGGTGAAATTCGCCACCGCCACCTGGGAGAAGCGCGGCGCCGCGCGTCTGCGCCATGAAGTGTTCTGCGCCGAGCAGGGCCTGTTCGGCGGCGACGACCGCGACGCGATCGACGCCGTCGCCATTCCCATCGTCGCCGTCTCCATGCTCGGGCTGGTGGCCGACGATGTGGTCGGCACGGTGCGCATCCATGAAGCCGAGCCCGGCGTGTGGTGGGGCTCGCGCCTCGCGGTGGCGCAGGATTACCGCAAGGTCGGGCCGCTCGGCGCGGCGCTGATCCGCCTTGCCGTTTCGTCCGCCCATGCGCGCGGCTGCACCCGCTTCCTCGCCCATGTGCAGAGCCAGAACGGTCTGTTGTTCCGCCGCCTGCACTGGAACATCGTCGAGGAGAAGGAACTGCATGGCCGCCCGCATCTGCTCATGCAGGCGGACCTCGCTCATTACCCGCCGATCCTCGATGCCGAGACCGGCTTCCATGCGCTGGCGCGGGCGGGCAGCGTGCGGAGGGCGGCATGAGCGCGCGCGCGGGCCTGCCGCTCGGCGCGGATGCCTTTGCCGGCATCGTCGCGAAGCTGCGCGCGTCCGCCGGCATGGCGGCGAAGGCGGATATCGCGGTCGCCGCGGCGCGGCTTGGCATTGGCGGGGCGAGCGCGGTGCCGGTGGGCGATGATTGCGCGGCAATTCCCGATGGCGACGGCTATCTGCTCCTCGCCATTGAAGGCTTCATGAACGAGTTCGTCGCGGGGGACCCCTGGTTCGCCGGCTGGTGCGGGGTGATGGTCAACCTTTCCGACATCGCCGCCATGGGCGGGCGCCCGCTTGCGGTGGTCGATGCGGTGTGGGCGAAGGGCGAGGAGGAGGCGGCGCCGGTTCTGGCGGGGCTGCGCGCGGCGTCCGAGCGCTTCGGCGTGCCGGTCGTCGGTGGCCACACCAATCTCAAGACCGATCGCGGCCAGCTTTCCGTCGCCATTCTCGGGCGGGCCAAGCGCCTGCTCACCTCCTTCGACGCGCAGCCGGGCGAGACGCTGATCGCCGCCATCGATTTGCGCGGACGCTACCGCGAACCTTTCGCCAATTGGGAAGCGGCGACCGACGCCCCGGCGGCACGGCTGCGCGGCGACCTCGACCTCCTGCCGCTGATCGCGGAGGCCGGTCTCTCCTGCGCCGCCAAGGACATCAGCCAGGGCGGGATCGTCGGCACCAGTGCCATGCTGGCGGAATGCTCGCGCGTCGGTGTCGAGATCGACCTTGCCCGCGTCCCCGCGCCCGCGGGCGTCGATCCCGCGCGTTGGCTCATGAGCTTCCCCAGCTACGGCTACCTGCTCACCGCCACGCCAGATAATGTGCCGGCTATTCTTTCGCGTTTTCATGAACGCGGCATCGCCGCCGCCCCCATCGGACGGGTCACAGCGGATCGCCGCGTGACGGTGGTGAATGGCCCGGCGCGCGAGACCATCTGGGACTTCGCGGCGCGTCCCCTCATCGGCTGCGGCCCGGTGCCGCCCCGCGCGGAGGATGCGGCATGAGTGCCTCCCGCCCGTTGCGGATTGCCATCCTCGCCCATTCCACCAATCCGCGCGGCGGTGTCGTCCACGCTTTGGAACTCGGCGATGCGCTGACCCGGCTCGGCCATGAGGCGGTGGTCCACGCGCCGGATGCCAAGAGCGCCGGCTTCTTCCGCCCGACGCTGTGCGGAACGGTCAGCGTGCCGGCTTCCCCGGTGGGGGCGGATGTGACCGAGATGGTGCGCATCCGCGCCGCCGATTATATCCGTCATTTCGAGATGCCCGCCCGTCGCCGCTTCGACGTGTTCCACGCGCAGGACGGCATTTCCGGCAACGCGCTGGCGACGCTCAGAGAGCGCGGCCTCATCTCCGGTTTCGCCCGCACGGTGCATCACGTCGACGCCTTCCGCGATCCCGCGTTGCTGGAGCTTCAGCGCCGCGCCATCATTGCCGCCGACCGGCATTTCGTCGTCAGCCAGCTCTGGAAAACCCAGCTCGCGCAGATGTTCGGCCTTGCCGCCGAGATGGTCGGCAATGGCGTGGATACGCGCCGTTTCACCCCCGTGCTAGATGGGCGCGAAGTGGATCTGGCCCGCCGTCTTGGTCTCGGTGCGGGTCCCGTCGTGCTCAGCGTCGGCGGGGTGGAGCCGCGCAAGAACACGCAGGCCATGCTGGAGGCTTTCCTTCAGCTTCGGGCACTCCACCCGCACGCGCAGTTCGTCATCGCCGGCGGGGCGAGCGTGCTGGATCATCAGGCCTATCAGGAACAGTTCGACGCCACGCTCGCCGCCTCCGGCCTGCCCGCCGACGCGGTGATCCGCACCGGCGCGCTGGCGCAGGCCGACATGCCGGCGCTCTACCGCCTCGCCGATGTGCTGGCCTTTGCTTCCCTCAATGAGGGCTTCGGCCTGGTGGCGCTGGAAGCCATGGCCTGCGGCATACCCACGGTGGTCTCGCGCATCGCGCCGTTCACCGAACATATCGGTGAGGCGGAGGCGGTCTGGTGCGATCCACTCAACCCCTCCTCCATCGCCAATGCGCTCGCCGCCGCCCTCACGCCCGGGCTTGCCGGCCGGCTTGCCGCGCAGGGCTCCGCCGTTGCCGCGCGGCACGACTGGATGGCGACCGCGCGCGCCCATCTTCCCGCTTATCGGGCGCTTGCCGCGGCGGCGCTGACGGAGACCACCCATGCGTGAGGCCGACCATGCCTGAGATGCACTTTTCCATTCGCTGGCCCGACGGCACGCGCGAGATCTGCTACTCGCCCTCTCTGGTCATCAAGGACTATTTCGTCCCCGGCGAGAGCTACACGCTCGACGACTTCCTCGCCCGCTCGCGGGCGGCGCTGATGATCGCCAGCGAGCGTGTTCAGGCCCGCTACGGCATGCCGTGTTCGCGCGCGCTGGGCCAGTTGGCCCGCATCGAGAGCGGGGCTCGCGCCTATTCCACCCATCCCGAGGCCCGCGTCGCCGTCGAATCCTTCGACGCGTGAGCGCGCTCGCCAGCGGAGAGCCGACATGAACGAAAACCACATCGAGCATTACCCCGTCGTCATCATCGGCGGCGGTCAGGCGGGGCTGTCCGCCTCCTATCACCTGCGCCAGCAGGGCATCGCCCATCTCGTGCTGGAGAAGAACCGGGCCATGCACGCCTGGGAAAGCCAGCGTTGGGACAATTTCTGTCTCGTCACGCCCAATTGGCAATGCGACCTGCCCGGTCACCCCTATTCCGGGGATGATCCCGACGGTTTCATGAAGAAGGACGAGATCCTCGCCTATCTCGCCGGCTTCCGCGCCAAGGTCGATCCCCCGATCCGCGAGGGGGTCACGGTGCGCCGTGTCGGTCCGCGCACTGACGGCGGCTTTCTAGTCGCCACCAGCGCCGGCGACGTGAGTGCCGACCAGGTGGTGGTCGCCTCGGGCGGCTATCACGAGCCGATCATTCCGCGTCTGGCCGAGCGCCTGCCCGCCTCCATCGCCCAGATCCATTCGGCCGAATACCGCAATGCCGACCAATTGCCGGCGGGCGAGGTGCTCGTTGTCGGCTCCGGCCAGTCCGGCGCGCAGATCGCGGAGGACCTCCATCTTGCCGGCCGCAAGGTGCATCTGGCGGTCGGCAATGCGCCGCGCTGCGCCCGCTTCTACCGAGGCCGCGACGTCGTCACCTGGCTGGCCGACATGGGCTATTACGACATGCCCGTGGAGCAGCACCCGCTGCGCGAGGGCGTGCGCGACAACACCAACCATTACGTCACCGGCCGGGATGGTGGACGCGACATCGACCTGCGTAAATTCGCGCTGGAGGGCATGCAGCTCTACGGCCTGCTGCGCGACTATGAGGAGGGGCGCCTCCTCTTCGCGCCCGATCTGCGCAGCTCGCTCGACGAGGCCGACCGAACCTATAACGGCATCAACGCGGCCATCGACAAGCACATCGCCGAGGCCGGCATCGAGGCCCCGCCCCCTTCCGTCTACACGCCCGTCTGGGAGCCGGCGAGCGAGCGCGAGAGCCTCGATCTGGCCTCATCGGCCATCACCTCGATCGTCTGGTGCATCGGCTATCGCCCGGATTTCCGCTGGCTCGACGCACCGGTGTTCAACGGCGCCGGCCATCCGCAGCACCGGCGCGGGATCACGGCGCGGGAGGGGATCTATTTCCTCGGCCTGCCCTGGCTGCACACATGGGGTTCGGGCCGGTTCGGCAGTGTCGGCCGGGATGCCGCCTTCATCGTCGATCACATCGCCGCGCGGCTCACCCGCGCCGGTCAGGACAGCGCGGCATGAATCTTCGTCTCGCGCCGCCGGCCTTTGACCCGCCCTCGCTCGCCGCCGGCGCCGTGGAGAGCGAGATCGCGTTTCGGCTCGGCATGCCGCAGCTCTCGCTTGCCGGCCTCTCGGAGACATGGCTGCTGAAGGAGCTGGGCCATCGGCACTGGATGCTTCTGGCGCAGATGGCCGGCCGCGACAGGCCCGATTTCCGCGACACGGACGGCGCACCCGTCTATGCCGCCTTCTGCGCGCTCTCGGTCGCCCATGCCAGCTTCGCGGCGCTTGGCGAGAATGACGCCGTGGTCATCCGCTCACACCTGCGCCGCATCTCCCGCACGCAATGCGCGAGCCGCCATGTCGTGCTGCGCGACGGGCGGGCTATGGGCGAGGTGGAGCTCGTCTCCGCCTTCGTGCGGCGCGGGGCCGGCGGGGGAAATCACAGCGTGGCCCGTGTCGCGCTGGACGGTTTTCCGGCCCCGCCAGCCGGCGTTTCGCTCGGCCTTCCCCAACGCGCCGCGCAATTGCGCGCGGGCCGGCTTTCCCGCCATTTCGGTTTCGATCTGGATGGGCCCGGCGGGGAGGCGCGCTTCGAGATCGACCCGTGCCCGGCGCAGGATTTCAACGGCGCGGGGTTTCTGTATTTCTCCAGCTTCATCGCCTTCATCGACCGTGCCGAATGGCATTTCGACGGCCGCAGCGCCTCGCGCGCGACGACGCGCGCCCGCGAGGTGTTCTTCCACGGCAATGTCGACCCTGGCGAGCGGCTTGCCGTGCGCTGGCGCGCCGCCCGGCGCGGGGAGGGCGTGCTCACCCATCATTGCCGGCTGGAACGGGTGAGCGACGGCGTCTGCCTTGCCGATGCCTTCACGGAGCGGAGCGTGTGAGGGCGCATCGGGTCGGCGGCGCAGGGGAGGAAAGGAGTTTTCCACGCCCTGTCATCGGGCTGTGAGAAAAGCTGCGAAAGCCCGTTGCATTCCCGGCAAGTCTGGGGCATAGAGACGGCCCGTTCGGGGGCGCGGCCAACACCGCAGCCTGCTGGACACGGAGCGCGCGGGCGTAGCTCAGTGGTAGAGCACAACCTTGCCAAGGTTGGGGTCGTGGGTTCGAATCCCATCGCCCGCTCCAAATTTTCCCAGAAATGTCTGATGCCTAGCGAACGCCCTTCGGGGCGTTTTCTGCTTGTTGGTCGCAGTTTTGCCGTCCGGTAAGCTCGTCAGGCACAGGCTTGGCTAACACCGGCGTAGCCGATGGACGGCTCAAGGTCGGGCTGAGAGTCCGCGCGGGGCGGACGCGGTGGCTGGGCCAATGAACATCACTTGCGATGAGGCGCCTGGGTGTTCAGTCCGGCATTTGATGGAGTGGATCGAGAATGAATCTCTCCGGCCCTAAGTCCAGTATTTGCAGATGAATGCGTAGGGCGTGAGCCCCCCGGAGGGCGCTTCATAGCGCAGCGGGAAGGCGAACTGGGATGCCGTTATCCATTAGAACAGTGTGGATCCGGTACGGCACCGCGTGATCACGGTCGCAGCCATCCAGCGGCAGCAGCGGTTGCCGGCGGAAGGCGACGATAGCCACCTCTTCCTCGATCGACCGATCGCTGTCGGTGCAAGACAGCTCAGTTCTGGAATGCCCAATCCGCCGGCTGCCAGCGCAGATTCCCCCGGTCCGATACGATGCGGCCCAGTCCGGGGAAGGCCATATGCGTGGCCGCGATCAAGGCGCCTTCCTCTGCCGCGCGCGGGAAGAACCGCTTGCGCATGTCTTCCGCTGCCGCCCGGTCCTGCTCGAAAAGGAAGAACACATCGGTCGCCTGAGGGTGGACCACCGGGAAGATCATGTCGGAAACCATGATGAGGCTCTGCCCGCCATCTTCGATCCGCACGCCTATATGGCCCGGCGTGTGACCGGTCAGGTCAACGATCGAGACGCCACCGACGATCTCGCGCTCGCCGTCGATCGCCTGCAGGCGCGGATAGAGTCGCACCACCTCGTCCGCCATCCGGAAGCTGGTCTGCAAGTAGTCCGCGGCCCCGTTTCGCTTGGCCGGATCGGTCCAGAAAGCCACATCCCGGCGGTCGATAAAGAGTTCGGCGTTGGGAAAATTGTTCCTGCCTCCCGCGACCAGCCCACCCATGTGGTCCTGATGCATGTGGGTGACGATGACAGCATCGATCTGGTCGCGCTGTAGGCCAAGCCGGGCAAGGGCCTGCGGCAGTAGGCCCGTCTTGCCGAGGGTTCCGGCCGGCCCCGTATCGATCAGAATGCGTCGCTGTCCATCCTCGATGAGATACTGGTTGAACAAGAAACGGACGCCGCTGGGACGAGCGACGAACTGGGTCTTCGCCTCTTGCTCGACCTGATCGGGGGTGCGGCCGGGGAAATATCCATAGGGCATGTCCGCGTAGCCATCGGCCAGCGCCGTCACCGTGAAGCGGCCGACTTTGATCTGGGCCGATGGCAGGACGGATGCGTCAGGAGGGGTTGCCTGGGCGCGAGCCGGGGTCACCTGCGCAAGGGCACCGCCGCCGAGAGCGAGGAGGGGCAAACCAAACGCGAACGCACGGCGGGACCGGTCCGTCATGGCAATTGTCCTTCAGAACATGGCAGTGCGCATCGCGGGCCGTTGGAGACGGCGTGCTCGCCTGATCGACAGGCTATGGTGTTCCAGCAGCACGGACTACCCGATGAATCCGGTAGTTTGCCTCTCATTATTGGCAAGTAACGCCAGACCGTCGGCTCCCGCCTTGATGCCATGACGTCAACGGATGCACTCCGATGTTCTCAAGTCGCGGCAGTGAATGCCGTGACAGTCGCGCATCCGACAGATCCATGATCGAAACAAAGGCGGCTGATCATTTGCGCCACGTGCAACATTGCAACGAGCCCCAGATGACCGTTTGCGCGGCGTGTGGATGCCCGCCGCTGGCGCTCCCGGTTGGATCAGCCGGATCATCCGCGCCACCCAAGTCGCTGGAAGCGATGTAAAGAACGCGGCACGATCCCTGCCGGCTCGGCCATACGTTGGTTTGGCGTGAGGGTATCAATGTAGAATGTCGACACCCGGCCGGCCGTGCAAGTCTTCGCTCAGGCCGCTTCATTGCTCTGACGCGGAGCTGGAGAAAGGGTTTCATTATGCTCTCTTATGGATTTGTTGCGCTCGGGGGCGCCGCTGGGAGCGTGTTACGCTTCGGATTGAACCGTTGGCTGAGCTTGTTGCTTGGCGAAACCCTGCCCTGGGGGACGATCCTCATCAACGTGGTCGGCTCCTTCGCGATCGGGCTGTTCGCCGCTTATTTCGAGAGCAACACCCGGTCCGCCATTCCGCTGGAGGTTCGCCAGTTTGTGCTGGTTGGTCTTTGCGGGGGCTTCACGACGTTTTCGTCGTTCAGTCTGCAGACCCTCGTCCTGCTCAATGCCGGGGAAGCCGGCCGGGCCCTGCTCAATGTCGCGCTATCGGTCGCGTTATGTCTGGTGGCCGTCGCTCTGGGCTATATGGTTCCCAACGCCTTAGCGGGGATCACAAGGAGTGTCGGCGCATGAGAATCCTGTGCGTTCTTACGAGTAGCGCGAGCGTGGCCGCCGCACTCGATGCCGCGCGGCTTGCTGCGGCCGCACGGCCCGGATCGACGATCGAAGCGCTCGAGGTCATGGTCGATCCCGCTCACATGGTCGCCGCTGACGAGGAGGTCGACATCCAGTATCTGCGCGAGGCGACAGAGGGGACCGCGCAGCAGCGCGCCCAGTCGACGCGTGCGGCCTTCGATACGTGGAAGGAGCAACCCGGCTCAAAGGCTGCAACGGTGAACTGGCGCTCCATTACCGGGGCCGAGACGGCCGGGGTGGTGAAGGAAGCAACGGCAGATGTCGCGCTCATCGTCATGGCTCACGATGCCAATATGGATGGCGCCGATGCCCTTCATGCCGCCATCTTTTCGACGGGCAAGCCGGTTCTGCTGGTGCCGCCAAGCTGGCAAGCGGGGACGCGCACGAAATTCAACCATATCGCGGTCGGCCTGATCGACGATGATACGATGCGTCGCGCGATCATGGCGGCGAAGCCCTGGCTGCAGGACGCCGAGCGGATTTCAGCGATCAGCATTCAGGGGACCGGCAATGTCAGTCCGGATTCTGGATCAATGTGGCCTCTCGCGTCGATCGCCCCGGAGTTCGTGACCGTCCTGCCCTCGAGCGAGAAGACGGCTGCCCGGCTCGTCCATGAGGCCGATCGCCTCAAGGCCGATCTGCTGGTCGCCGGTGCCTATGGGCACATGGAATTCATGGAGTGGCTGTTCGGCGGGGTGACGCGCGAATTGCTGCAGGTGGCGGACCTGCCGCTGTTGCTCGCGCATTGAGCCATGAAGGGCGTTCGCTGTTGCGATCAGGCGAAGCGTTTCGCCCCTGCGACACACAGCACAACGAGGCTGGTCACGCCGATCATGGTCCATGAGACCGGCTCGCCCACCAGATAACCGGAAAGCGCCAGGCCGAAGAAGGGCTGGAGCAACTGGAGCTGGCCGACCGCCGCGATCCCGCCGAGGGCAAGCCCGCGATACCAGAAGACGAAGCCAATCAGCATGCTGAACACCGAGACATAGCCGAGCCCGGCCCATGCGGTGACGCTGATCGGCGCCAGAGTTTCGGGTGACGTGGCGAGCGCGAGGATCAGCATCGGCGGCAACGCAAGCAGCAGCGCCCACGAGATCACCTGCCAGCCGCCAAGGTGGCGCGACAGGCGGGCACCCTCGGCATAGCCAAGTCCGCACAGAATGATCGCGGCGACCATGAGAAGGTCGCCGGACAGCGATGTCGGGGCCCCGTTGCCGATGGCAAATCCGCCGACGCTGGTCGCGCCGATCACGGAGAACAGCCAGAAGGCCGGCTTCGGTCGCTCACCGCCGCGCAGCACGCCAAACAGCGCCGTCGCCAATGGCAGCAAGCCGATGAAGACGACGGAGCGCGCGGCGGTGATGCGTTCAAGTGCCAGCGCCGTCAGCAGTGGGAAGCCGATCACCACACCAGCGGCCACGATGACCAGGGGCATGACATCGACGGCGGCCGGGCGCTTCTGCCGGAGCCCGAGCAAAAGGGCCGAGGCCAGCACCGCGGCGATGACCGCACGGGCCGAGGTCAGGAACAACGGGGTGAAGCCCGCGACGGCAACCCGCGTCGCCGGCAGCGAGCCGCTGAAGATGATCACGCCGAGCAGGCCGCTCCACCACCCTCGCGCCACCCTGTGCTCCCGCCTTCGTGGATCCGAGATCTCTGCTACCGGCGGCGCGCTGGTCGTGACAGGAACGCTTTCGTATGGTGCGACGGAACAGTATGGCCGTACGGAGCAGTACAGTTGGTTGAGCGTGAAGGCCGGGCAACGCGCGGGTTGGGCCGCACCGAGGCGGTGATGCAGGCGATCCGCCGCCTCGTCGCACACCACGCGCTGACACCCGGCGACAAATTGCCGTCGATCCGCAAATTCGCCCGCGATATGGCGGTCTCGCCCTCTACCGTGGTCGAGGCTTATGACCGCCTGGCCGCCGAAGGGCTGATCCGCTCTCGCCTCGGTTCGGGGTTCTATGTCCTGGCCAATGCCGTGGCGCCACGAACGGCCGATGTCGCCCCGCCGATCGACCGCGCGGTCGATCCCTTCTGGGTGTCGCGTCAGTCGCTCGATGCCGGCCGGGAGATGCTTCGCCCCGGCTGCGGCTGGTTGCCTCCCGACTGGATGCCTCTTGCCGCCATCCGCCGCGCGATGCGCGCCGTGGCGAAGACCGACGATGCGGTTCTGGTGGAATATGGCTCGACCCGCGGGTCGCTCGCGCTGCGCCGCCTGCTGGCGCGCCAGTGCCTGTCCGAAGGCATCGAGATCGGGGCCGAGCAGGTCCTCCTCACCATGTCCGGCACGCACGCCATCGATCTGATCTGTCGTCACCTGCTGCGGCCGGGCGACACGGTGCTGGTCGACGATCCCTGCTATTTCAACTTCAGGGCTCTGCTGCAGGTCCATTCGGTTCGGATTGTCGGCGTTCCCTATACGCCCGCCGGGCCCGATATTGCCCTGTTCGAGGAGGCCCTCGCGGCACACCGTCCGCGCCTCTATCTGACCAATTCGGCGCTGCACAATCCCACCGGTGCCAGCCTGTCGCCCCAGACCGCCCATCGGCTGCTCACGGCGGCAGCGGCCAACGACGTCACCATCGTTGAAGACGAGATCTTCGCCGATTTCGAACCGGAGCCTTCCGCGCGCCTGGCCGCTCTGGACGGCCTGAACCGGGTGATACGGATCGGCAGTTTCTCGAAAACCCTGTCAGCGTCGATACGGTGTGGCTACATCGCCGCGCGAGAGGACCTGATCGACAGTCTCATCGACCTTCAACTGGCGATAGGATTCGGTGGCCCCAGCCCGGTGGCGGCTGAACTGGTCCTCCGAACCCTCGGCGACGGCAGTTACACCAAGCACCTTAACGGCCTGCGCGTCCGGCTTGCCCGGCGGCGGCGGGAGATGATTGCCGAACTCGCCAAGCTCGACGTGCGGCCCTGGACGCTGCCGCGCGGTGGCTTCTACCTCTGGTGCCAGTTGCCTCGTGCAACCGATGCATCGGACGTGGCGACACGCGCATTGCGGGAAGGTGTGGTGCTTGCCCCGGGAAACGTGTTCAGCGTGACCCAGACCGCCACCGAATTCATGCGTTTCAATGTGGCCCAGATGGACAGCGATGTTCTGAAACGGCTGCAACGAGCCCTGGAACAGCCAGCCATCCCCAGCCTGCCGTGATGAACGCCACGTCGCCCTCGCCAAGGTGCGGGGCGACGTGGGGCCTGCCGCTGGCGGGCACCGGAATGGTCGCCGGCGTCATTTTCGCCTTCGTTGCCGGCTCGGCGCCACGGCATCGCCCATGCGCCGACCTGCATGATGGCCGACGCATGGGCAACAGCCCTGATGGTGCGAGGAAGCCGGGAAGGCGTAGACTTGGTCCGCCGGCATAATCTTGATGCCCTCTTCATCGACCGGGATGGCGACAATCTGCGCGAAACGCGGGTTGGGCGGCTGTTCGAGACCCGCTCGGCCCCCGAACATGCGGCTTGACCACGGATGCACACCCGATGAACACGCTTCTTCACGGTCGCCTCGACATTTCGCGCCTCAATGTCGTGTTGCTGGCCATTGCCCTCTTGGGTCTGGTGGCGGGCCTCGGCCTCTGGCTGGGCGGGCAACCCCATCTTGCCACGCTGGCATGGACGGCAGGCGTCGTCCCCGTGCTGGCGGGTCTGGTCATCGAGATCATCAGCAGCCTCACAAAGGGCGAGGTCGGGCTCGACATCGTCGCCGCCCTGTCCATGTCGGCCGCGCTGCTGTTCGGCGAAACCCTCGCGGCGGCCGTGGTCGCGCTGATGTATTCCGGTGGCAGCTTCCTGGAGAGCTTTGCCGAGGGCCGCGCCCGACGCGAGATGAGCGATCTCCTGTCCCGCGTACCGCGTACGGCGACACGCAAGCGGGGTGGCACGCTCGACGAGGTGCCGCTCGATGAGATCGAGCCGGGTGACTTGCTGCTGATCCGGCAGGGTGACATCGCGCCGGTGGACGGCACCATTGAGAGCGACCGCGCCATGCTGGACCAGTCGGCCCTGACAGGCGAGTCCATGCCCCTGCGGCTGGACCGGGGCCACGAGGTGATGAGCGGCTCGACCAATGCGGGCGACGTCTTCGATCTGCGCGTCAGCCGCCGCGCGGCCAACAGCACCTATGCCGGAATCGTCCGGCTGGTCGAGGCGGCCCAGCAGTCCAAGGCCCCGATGGCCCGCCTCGCCGACCGCTACTCGCTGCTGTTTCTCGTCGTCACAGTGGCGCTCGCCACGGCGGCGTGGTGGTTCACCGGCGACCCGATCCGCGCCGTGGCGGTTCTGGTGGTCGCCACACCCTGTCCGCTGATCCTGGCGGTTCCCGTGGCGCTGGTGGCCGGCTTGTCGCGGGCTGCGCATTTCGGGGTGTTGATCAAAGGTGCCAAGCCGCTGGAAGCCCTGGCGCGAATCCGCACGCTGATCCTCGACAAGACCGGCACCTTGACCGATGGGCGCCCGCAACTGGTGTCGATCAACATTCTTGGAGACCTGTCCGAGGATGAGATCGTGTACTTCGCGGCGGCGCTGGATCAGGCCTCGAAACATCCGATCGCGCAGGCTATCGTCGCGGCGGCGCATGCGCGGGGCGCCGTCCTGCCGCTCCCGGAGCACGTGGTCGAGACTCCGGGCGAGGGCGTTGCCGGGATGATCGACGGCCGACCGGTCGTTGTCGGCGGCGCCGCTTTCGTCGCCTCCCAGATCGCGGCGGCCGAACCTCAACGTAATATCCGCGATGCCGGTTCCGTTGTCGTGGCGCTAGCGGTCGACGGCAAACTCATGGGCCATCTCGTGATGGCGGATGCGCTGCGCGCGGGCACCGCCGACCTCCTCGCGGGGCTGCGCCGGCTGGGGATCGGCCGTATCCTGCTCGCGACGGGTGACCGCCGGGCGGTGGCGGAGAGGGTGACGGCCGGTCTTCGGCTTGACGCGATCCGGGCCGATCTGACGCCGGACCAGAAGGTGCTGGTGGTCCTTACCGAGCGCAAGAATGGCCCGGTGATGATGGTCGGCGACGGCGTCAACGATGCGCCCGCCCTCGCCGCTGCCGATGTCGGGGTCGCCATGGGCGCGCGCGGGGCGGCGGCCTCGGCTGAAGCTGCCGATGTGGTTCTGCTGGTCGACCATGTGGACCGACTTCTGCCGGGGATCGAGATCGCCCAACGCGCGCGCCGCATCGCCCTGGAAAGCGTGGTCGCCGGGATCGGGCTGTCCATTCTGGGCATGGTGGCCGCCGCCTTCGGCTATCTGACTCCGGTGCAAGGCGCGTTGCTGCAGGAGGCGATCGACGTCGCGGTCATCCTGAATGCGCTGCGGGCGTTGCGCATCGTCCCCGGTCAAATCCTTGATTGAGAAGACCTAACGGAGCCTGGCAATCCCGATGCCATCGAGCTTGGCGCGGTCCTTTATGGATTCCTCACTGCGCGTCATAGCTTTCGATATGGCCTTCAACGCCATGCCCTTCTTGGCGAGAAGTTTGAGCTTTTCGAGTTCCTCATAGGTCCAGGGTTGGCGGTGCCGTTCAAATCGCTCAGCCATGATCTGCTCCTCTTCGGCCTGACATATCCGGCATTCGCGCCATCTGTATCACTAACGGTGAAGACGCGATGTGTGGAGGCGTGTCGCCACCATCCGGTCGCTCGGTGCCCCGGCGCGTAACCCGTCATTGCACGCTCGCGCGGCCTCACGCGGCTCTCTTGACTTGTATGGTAGTATGCCAGATGGTTGAGGGCAGGGAGAAAACAACAAGATGCAACTCGCCGGGTTGGATGCCGCATCGCTGCAGACCGTGCGCGTGAGCGTGGTGGATCAGCTCTACGCGACCCTGCGCGGGGCCATCATCGATAATGACCTCAGCCCCGGCGCCCGGATTTCCGAAGCCGAGATCGCCCAGCATTACGGGGTGAGCCGGCAGCCGGTGCGCGAGGCCTTCATCAAGCTCGCCAATGAGGGGCTGCTCGAAATCCGCCCTCAGCGCGGCACCTTCGTCGCCAAGATTTCCCTGTCGGCCGTGATGGATGCCCGCTTCGTGCGCGAGGCGGTCGAGGCGGACATCGTGAAGTTGCTGGCAACGGATCCGGCGCCGGCGCTCATCGCCGACCTCAACGATCAGCTTGCCCGCCAGCGCGGCATTATCGGGGGATCGGCGCGCGACTTCATGGAGGCGGATGAGGCCTTCCATCACACGCTTGCAGCGGGTGCCGGCAAGGAAAACGCCTGGCGCGTGATCGTCGAGATGAAGGCGCAGATGGACCGGGTGCGCTTCCTGTCCAGCGTGCATTTCTCCGTGGCGCGTCTCGTCGACCAGCATACCACGCTGGTGGAGGCTATCGCCGCCGGCGATGGCGCCCGCGCCGAGCAGTCCATCCGCGCTCACTTGAAGGGAATCCTGCACGATCTGCCGGTGATCGAGCAGGAGCACCCCGAATATTTTCGTTAGCCATCCGGCACCTGCCGGAAACTGAAAAACAACAAGGAGGAGACAAGAATGATCAAGACGTTGACCCGACTGGCCGCCACCTGCGCAACCCTTGCCCTGCTCGGCGGCGCCGCCATGGCCGATGTGACCCTGAAGCTCGGTCACCTCGCCAATGAAGAAAACATCTGGCACAAGGCCGCGCTCAAGTTCGGCGAGGAGGTGCAGAAGCTCTCCGACGGCCGCGTGAAGGTGCAGGTCTATCCCAACGAGTCGCTCGGCAAGGAGATGGACCTCATCAACGGCATGCAGCTTGGCACTGCCGACATGACCATCACCGGTGAGAGCCTGCAGAACTGGGCGCCCAAGGCGTCGCTGCTGGCGCTGCCCTATGGCTATCGCTCTCTGGAGCACATGGACAAGGTCGCGTCCGGCGATATCGGCAAGCAGATCGAGGCCGAGATCATCGAGAAGGCCGGCGTGCGTCCGCTCACCTATTTCGCGCGCGGCCCACGCAATCTTTCCGCCAACAAGGAAATCAAGACGCCGGATGAGCTGAAGGGCTTCAAGCTGCGCGTCCCGAATGTGCCGATCTTTGTGGCGGCCTGGCAGGCCATGGGCGCCAACCCGACTCCGATGGCCTTCTCCGAGGTGTTCACCTCGCTGCAGAACGGCACCATCAACGGCCAGGAGAACCCGCTGGCCCTGTTCAAGTCGGGTGGCTTCTACGAGGTGCAGAAGGTCATCAACAAGACCGAGCATGTGCGCTCGTGGATCTACCTCGTCATTTCCGAGCGGACCTGGAACAAGCTGTCGGACGCGGACAAGGCGGCCGTGACAGAAGCGGCCAAGCGCACCCAGGCCTATGAACGGGAGCTGTTCCTCGCCGACGAGGCGGCGCTGGTGAAGGACCTGGAAGGTCGCGGCGTGAAATTCGTCGAGGTGGACAAGGCCGCCTTCGCCGCCAAGGCGCGCGATGCCGTGCTCAATGCGGT
The DNA here is from genome assembly GCF_018449475.1 of Ancylobacter radicis. Taxonomy (GTDB): domain Bacteria; phylum Pseudomonadota; class Alphaproteobacteria; order Rhizobiales; family Xanthobacteraceae; genus Ancylobacter; species Ancylobacter radicis. The sequence continues at coordinate 980,326 of NZ_JAHCQH010000015.1, forward strand.
GCCCGCCTCCATCCGCCCGCTTGCCGAGCAGATCTTCAGCAGCAACTGACACGCCCGTGCCGGCCGGCTCCACGAGTGAGCCGGCCGGTCCGCGCGCGGAGGCATTCATGACACGCTTGTTCAAAGGGCTGGAGGGGCTGTGCCGCCTCCTGATACTGGCGGCATTCCTCGTGCTGTCGGGCTCGGTGCTGCTGCAGGTGTTCGCCCGCACGTTTCTCGACACGGCCCCTGTGTGGACCGAGGAACTGACCCGGTTCTGCCTGATCTATATCGGCGCCCTTGGCGCTGGGCTGGCACTTCGCAGCGGCGACATGGTGAATGTCGACCTGCTCTGCGAGAGCATGCCTGGTCGCCAGCCCTGGATATTGCGGTTCCTCTGCGCGTTGCTCACGGCGGGTTTCGCCTTGATTTTGATCCCTGCGGCCTGGGACTACACCTCCATCGGTGTGCGCCAGACCGCTCCCTCGCTCGGCTGGCGCATGGATTTCATCCACGCCGCCATGCTGGTGCTGTTCGTCACCCTCGCGCTGTGGGCGCTGATGCGCGTCTACGAGATGCTGACCCGGCGCCATGACGGTCGCCCCATTCCGCTGTCGGGGGACGAGTGATGGGCCGCACACTCCTGCTTTGTACCTTCGTCGCCGGTCTTGGCGTCGCCCTGCTCGTGGCGTTCACCTTCGGCCGGCCCTCCGCAATCTATCTCCTCTTCGCGGATATCCCGCTCGTGGTCATTGCCGCCATGCTGGTGCTGCTCGTCACTCTGGCGCTTTGGGCGCTCATACGGATGTTCGAGATGTTGACCGGCCGCCCCATCATGACTTTCGGAGACGAGTGATGGGCCTGACCCTGCTTCTCTGCACTTTCGTCGCCGGCCTTGCCATCGGCCTGCCGGTCGCCGTCACGCTCGGCCTGTCTTCCATGGCCTACCTCGTCTTCGCGGATATCCCGCTCGTGGTCATTCCGCAGAAGATGTATGCCGGCATGGACAGCTTTGTGCTGCTCTGCATCCCCGGCTTCATCCTGGCCGGCAATCTGATGAATTCCGGCGGTATCACTGAACGCATCATCCGTTTCGCCAACGCGCTGGTCGGCTGGATGCGCGGCGGCCTTGCGCAGGCCAACATCGCCGCCTCGATGCTGTTTGGCGGAATCTCCGGTACCGCGGTGGCAGACGTCGCCTCGGTTGGTGGCATGATGATCCCCGGCATGAAGAAAGCCGGCTATCCCGCCGCCTTCTCCGCCGCCGTCACCGCCGCCTCCTCGACGGTCGGCCCGATGATCCCGCCGAGCGTGCCGATGATCATCGTCGGCTCACTCTCCGGCATTTCTGTCGGCAAACTGTTCCTCGCCGGCGCCGTGCCGGGTGTCCTCATGGGTTTTGCCATGATGGTCACGACCTATTTTCTGGCGAAGAAGCATGCCTTCCCGCGCGAGCCGTTTAAGGGCCTGCGCGAGCTGTTCACCTCGTTTGCCGGTGCGATCTGGGCCATCGCCATGACGGCTCTGATCGTCGGCGGCCTGCTGCTCGGCATCACCACGCCGACCGAGACGGCCATCGTCGCCTGCCTCTATGCGGTCGTGGTGGGCCTCTTCGTCTATCGCGAGCTGCCCGTCAGCCGCATCCCGAAGATCATCATCGACAGCGCCATCAGTTCGGCCGGTATTCTTGTGCTGGTCGGCACCGCCAATGTGTTCGGCTGGATTCTGGTGGCCGAACGCATCCCGCAGATGCTGGCGGAAACCGTGCTGTCGATCACTGACAACAAGTTCCTGGTCATCCTGCTGATCAATATCCTGCTGCTGTTCGTCGGCATGTTCATGGAGACGATCGCCGCGCTGATCATCCTGTTCGTGCCGCTTCTGACGCTTGCCACAGCGGTCGGCATCGAGCCGCTGCACTTCGCCTGCTTCGCGGTGCTGAACCTGATGATCGGCCTCACGACGCCGCCCGTCGGCGTGTGCCTCTTCGTGGCGTCCAACATCGCCCGGCTGCCGCTGTCCCCGGTGATCAAGGCGATCGTTCCGTACATCATCACCAACATCATCGTCCTGCTGATGGTCAGCTATTTCGCCCCGCTGGCGACCTGGCTGCCCAATCTTCTGATGCCCTGAGGTCTGTCCATGAGCGATGCACTTCTCACCCGCGTGGTCCGCCTCCACGCGCAGGATGATCTGCGGATCGAAACGCAGCCGGTCGGCGATTTACGCGCCGGCGAGGTCCGCGTCGCCATACTGGCCGGGGGCATTTGCGGTTCCGACCTGCATTACTGGCACGAGGGCGGCATCGGCACGATCCGCGTGCGCGAGCCGATCATCCTCGGCCATGAGGTGGCCGGCCGGATCGAGGCGCTGGGGGCGGGGGTCGAGGGGGTCGACATCGGCCAGCTGGTGGCGGTGAACCCGTCCCACCCGTGCGGCGACTGCGAATTCTGCCGCAACGGCCTGCCGCGCCACTGCATGAACATGCGGTTCAAGGGATCGGCCATGTACCTGCCCCACGAACAGGGCATGTTCCGCGATCACCTCGTCATCGGTGCCGCCCAGTGCTTCCCGATGCCGGAGGGCGTCTCGCCCGGCGCGGCCGCGTGCAGCGAGCCGCTCGCCGTTTGCCTTCACGCCGCCAATCGCGGTGAGGCGGTCTCGGGGAGCCTTGAGGGCAAGACCGTGCTGGTGACCGGGGCGGGGCCGATCGGTGCCTTGTGCGTCGCGGTCGCGCGCCAGCGCGGCGCGGCCGAGATCATCGTGACGGACATTCAGGATGCCACGCTCGCCGTCGCCCGGAAGATGGGCGCCGACCACGCGATCAACACGGCGCGCGATCCGGAAGGGCTGGCTCCCTGGCAGGCCGGCAAGGGCCGGGTGGACCTGGTGTTCGAGTGCTCGGCCGCCGCCGCCGCGATCCGCGACGCGGTGAGCGTGCTGCGCCCGCTCGGCACGCTGGTGCAGGTCGGCGTCGCCGGGCCGACGCCCTTGCCGCTCAACGTGATGGTGGGCAAGGAGATCCTGTTCGTCGGCTCGCAGCGTTTCGATGTCGAGTTTGCCGAGGCGGCCGCGCTGATCGGCTCGGGCGCCATCGACCCGCGTCCGATGATCACCGGCACCTATCCCATCACCGAGGCCCTTGCCGCCTTTCATGCCGCGTCTGACCGCTCCGCATCGGTCAAGGTGCAACTCGCCTTCGCCGCCAGCTGACGGCGCGAGAAACAAAAAAACGAGAGACGACTTCATGAGACAAACCTGGCGCTGGTTCGGCCCCAAGGACCTCTGCTCGATCGACGACATGCGGCAGGCGGATGTGGAAGGCGTGGTTTCCGCGCTCCACCATATGCCGACCGGCACGGTCTGGACGCCGGAGGAGATCGCCCGCCGCCAGAGCGAGATCGGCACCATGCGGGACGGCTCGCCCTCCGGCCTCGCCTGGGAGGTGGTCGAGAGCCTGCCGGTCTCCGAGGACATCAAGCGGCAGAGCGGGGCGTGGCGCGAGCATATCGCCAACTGGAAGACCTCGATGCGCCATCTGCGCGCGGCGGGGATTGAGGTCATCTGCTACAATTTCATGCCGATCCTCGACTGGACGCGGACCGACCTCGCCTATCGCCTGCCGAGCGGCGCCACCTGCATGCGCTTCGATGCCATCGACTTCGCCGCCTTCGACCTGTTCATCCTTGAGCGGGCCGGCGCGCAGGAGGGCTATGCGCCGGAGATCGTCGAGCAGGCGCGCGAGCGTTTCGCCAGCATGACGCAGGCGCGCCGCAGCGAACTCGGCGGCAATGTGGTGTTCGGCCTGCCCGGCTCGGCCGAGGCGATGTCGATGGACGATGTGAAGTCGCACCTCGCCCGCTACGACAACATTCCGCCCGCCCGTCTGCGCCAGCATCTGGTCGATTTTCTCGCCCAGGTAAGCCCGCTCGCCGAAGAGATCGGCGTGAGGCTGTGCTGCCATCCCGACGACCCACCGTTCCCGCTGCTCGGCCTGCCGCGCATCATGTCGACGGAGGCTGACTATCGCGCGGTGATGGAGGCGGTGGACATCCCCGCCAACGGCATCACGCTATGCACCGGCTCGCTGGGCGCGCGCGCCGACAATGACTTGCCGGGCATGATGGACCGGCTCGGCAGCCGGGTGCATTTCCTCCACCTTCGCAACGTTGCCCTTGAGGAGCGCCAGCTTGGCGGCTCGTTCCACGAGGCGGCGCATCTGGAGGGCAATACCGACATGGTGGCGATGATCGCCGCCATTCTGGCGGAGGAGAACCGCCGCAAGGCTGCCGGTCGGGCGGACTGGAACATCCCGTTCCGGCCGGATCACGGGCAGAACATCCTCGACGACCTCAATCGCGGCGGCCAGCCCGGCTATCCCTCGATCGGTCGCCTGAAGGGGCTGGCCGAACTGCGCGGCATCATGACGGCTCTGGCCCATCCGCTGGCGCGGGCGGCGCGATGAACCGGCTCTCCGCCAGCGCCCTATCCGTCGGCACGGCCGCATGGCCGCGCTATCGGCCGGAGGAGCATCGGGCCGGGATCGTTCATCTCGGGCTCGGCAATTTCGCCCGCGCCCATCTGCTCGCCTATACCGATGAGGTGCTGGCGCGGCGTGGCGGTGACTGGCGGATAATCGGCGTCTCGCTGCGCGGCACCTCCGTCGCCGAGGCGCTGAATCCGCAGGATGGACGCTACACGCTCATCACGCGCGGGCAGGAGACGCATGCACAGGTCATCGGCACCCTGAAGCATGTGATCGCCGGCACGCGCATGGCGAGTTGCGCGCTGGCGGCGATGACGCGTCCGGCGTGCCGGATCGTCAGCATCACCGTGACCGAGAAGGGCTACGGTATTACCAGCGAGGGCGCGCTCGACCGCACCCATCCGGCGGTCGCGGCCGATCTGGAGAGCCCGGCGGTACCCGGCGGCGTCATCGGGCTGATCGTGGCGGCACTCGCCGCACGGCGGGCGGCGGGCCTGCCGGCGTTCACCGTGCTGAGCTGCGACAATCTCTCCCATAATGGGCAGAAGCTGCGCCGGGCGGTGCTGGAATTCGCCGCTGCCACGCAGCAGGACGCGCTGGCTGGGTGGATCGCGGCGAACGCCACCTTTCCTTCCACCATGGTGGACCGCATCACTCCCGCCTCCACGCGCGAGACGCTCGGCGCGGCGCAGGCACTGACCGGGCATGAAGACCTTGCGGCGGTCGAGACCGAGCCGTTCCATCAGTGGGTGATCGAGGACACGTTCGCCGCCGGGCGCCCGGAATGGGAACTGGCCGGCGCGCTGTTCGTGGCGGATGTCGCGCCCTATGAGCAGATGAAGCTGCGTATGCTCAATGGCGCGCATTCCATGCTCGCCTATAGCGGCCAACTCTCCGGCAAGGCCTATGTGCGCGACGTGATGGCGGACCCCGCCCATGCGGCTCTGGTGCGCCGCCATCTCAAGGCCGCCGCCGCCACGGTGCGCGGGCTGGCGCTCGACCTCGACGTCTATGCCGCGGCACTGGCGGAACGCTTCGTCAACCCGTCCATCGCCCATGCCACCGCGCAGATCGCCATGGACGGGACGCAGAAGCTGCCTCAGCGCATCGCCGCCCCCGCATGTGAGGCGCTGGAAGCGGGAACGCCGGTTCGCCCCTTCGCCTTCGCGCTGGCGAGCTGGGTTGCCTATCTCGCCCGCCGCGATGCCTGCGGCGCGCCGATCCGCGTCGACGATCCGCGCGCGGATGCGCTGCGGAACGCCGTGGCGGGTGCAAAGGATATCGCAGCCTTGCTTCCGGCTCTGTCCGCCCTCTGCCCGGACGTTCTTCCGCCGGTATTATTGAACGGGGAGTTCGGCGCCAGCCTTGCGCAGCTTGTCGAGGCCATCGATAGCGAGGGCATGGCGGCGGTCATTGCCCGCGAAGCCATGCGGGACTGGGAGTAAGGCTGTGCGCTTTCTTTCCATCGGCGAGGCGATGCTGGAATTGTCCGAGCAGCAGGCGCCGCTCTGGGCGATGAACGTGGCCGGCGACACGCTGAACACCGCCTGGCACTTCAAGCGGCTGTGCGGCGAGCGGGCGGAGGTCGCCTATTTCACCGGTCTGGGTACCGATCCGTTCTCGGCGCGGATCGAGAGCTTCATCGCCGGCGCGGGGATCGAGACCCGCTTCATCCGCCACGAGCCCTCGCGCGGGCCGGGGCTCTACGCCATTTCGCTGCGAAATGGCGAGCGCAGCTTCACCTATTGGCGCGACCGCTCGGCGGCGAAGCTGCTGGCCGATGACGAGGCGGCGCTCGGCGCCGCGCTTGGCTGGGCCGACATGATCTATCTGAGCGGCATCACCCTCGCCATTCTGTCGGTCGGGGCGCGGGAGCGGCTGATGGCGGCGCTGGCGGCGGCGCGCCGGCGTGGTGCCACGGTGGCGTTCGACCCCAATATCCGCCCTCGCCTCTGGGAAGACGCCGACACGATGCGTCGGACGATCATGCAGGCGGCGGGTGGGGCCGACATTGTCCTGCCGAGCTTCGAGGACGAGGCGCAGCATTTCGGCGATGCGAGCCTGGAAGCCTGCGCGCGGCGTTATGATACCGATGGCGACCGCGAGATCGTCGTCAAGAATGGCGGACGGGACGTGGCGGTTCGCGCCGGAGGCAGGTGCACCCACCATGCGATGGCACCGATCACGCCTGTGGACACCACAGGCGCCGGGGACGCCTTCAACGCCGGCTGGCTTGCCGCGCGCCATGAGGGGTTGTCCCCGGAAGACGCCGTGATGCGCGCCCACGCCTTGGCCACGCATGTCATTTCGCACAAGGGCGCGCTGGTCTGATCTGCGACGAGGCTCTTGTCGGGGCCTTCGTCCGCTCAGTCGAGCGGCACCAGGAAATCGGACACCGCCTTCAGGCAGGCGTCCTTTTCCTCCACATGCGGCATGTGGCTGGACTCTGGGAACAGCACCCAGCGGCAATGGGCGATGTTTTCGCGGTAGGGTCGCACCACTTCCGGCGTCGCCTCGTCATGCGCGCCGGAAATCAGCAGCGTCGGCGCCACGATGCGGTGCAGCCGGTCCTCGATGGTCCAGTCCTTCATCGTCCCGATGACATGGAATTCGGTCGGGCCGTTCATGTTGCGATAGACCGTGTTGTCCTCGTCCATCGCCGCGAAGGTGCGCGCGACATCCTCCGGCCACGGCGTGATGCGGCAGACATGACGGTCATAAAATACCCGCGAGGCGGCGATGTAGTCCGGGTCGGTCAGCGTGCCGGCCGCCTCGTGCTTCAGCAGCGTCGCCTGCACCTCCTCGGGCAATTCGCGGCGCAGACGGTTCGCCTCCGCGACCCAGGTATGCATGTTGGCCGGCGAATTGGCGATGATGAGCGCCTTCAGCCCCGCCGGCTGGCGCACCGCGTGTTCGGCGCCCAGCATTCCGCCCCAGGACTGGCCGAGAAAGGCATAGCGGCCGGCAATGCCGAGATGGGCCAGCAGGGCGTCGAGTTCGGCGAGGAACAGGTCGACGGTCCAGAAATCCGGTCCCTTGTCCGGCAGATGGGTCGATTTGCCATTGCCAAGCTGGTCGTAATGAATGACGGCGCGGCCATCGAGCGCAGCGATGCCCTTGAGGGAATCGACATAGTCATGGGTGCAGCCCGGCCCGCCATGAGCCACCACGAGTGGTAATTCTGCACCGCCGAGATCGCCGGTCACGCGGTACCAGGTTTCGTACCCACGGAAAGGCATCCGCCCTTCCACGCTCACCACGGCGTTCATGCCGATTCTCCTGCGGCTGTCGTTCGATAGCGCAGGAAAATAGAAAGTCGCGCCGGGAAGCGGCAGCTATCAGAAGTGATAGGCGGTGGACGATGCGCGGCTCAGTCCAGCAGGCGCAGCCTCGCCGCGCGCACCGCCGCCTGCGTGCGGTTCTTGGCTTCGAGCTTCCGCATGGCGGCGTTGAGATGCATCACCACGGTCGGCACGGAGCGGCCGAGGGCGCGGGAAATCTCTTTGGCGGAAAGGCCTTCCGCGGCGTGGCGCAGGCATTCGCGCTCGCGCGCGGTGAGGCGCGGCAGGCCCTCCAGCCGGCGGTCGTCGCGCAGGGCGGTGGAGGCGGCGTTCTGGAAGATGTGGGCGAGCAGGCTGAAATCGCCGAGGCAGGCGGGGGCGTCGCGCTCGGCGAAGCGCCCGTCGCCGCAGCGTATGCCGGTGATGGTGGCGTAGTCGCCGCCGGGCATGTGCACGGGTACGGTAACACCGGCGCTGAGGCCGCGCTCGGCGAGGAAGGCGGCGACGGGGGCGCTGTCCTCGTTCATGAAGGCGCGGATCAGCGTCGAGGCGCGCTTGTCGTAGTTCCACACGAAGGGGCGGGTGGTGCCGAGGGCCACCTTCTGCACCGGGTCCAGCCGGATATAGCCCCGCTCGACCCAGTAGTCGCGCATCGCCGCGTCCACATTGCGCAGCTCCAGCACGGTGGGCAGCATCTGCGTGCCGGTAAGATCGTAGCGCGCGGGCGTGTAATCATAGATCAGCGCGTCGAAGCCGAAATCGCCCATCGCCTCGAACAGCAGGTCCACCTGCGCACCGAAGGTGGAGGCCGCTCCGATACGCTGCTCGATCGCGCCGATATCCGCAGGCATGATGGCCCGTCCTTTTGCCATTCCAGCGTGCGAACCTATCACTTCTGATAGCTGTTTTGGACTCACGATTTCTCTAGGAATTGAGCATGCCTTTTTGTTGAGCAGGGATGCGCCGGACATGTGGCGGGAGATTGAGCCGCAGGAGCGGCGTGAGGTGGCTGTCGGCGAACACCGCGTGGTCACCTATAGCTTCGGCTCCGGCGCCGACACTATCCTGTTACTCAATGGCGGTCCGGGCCTGCCCTGCGATTATCTGCGCGAGGCCCATTCCTGCCTTATCGATCAGGGCTTTAGGGTCGTCACCTTCGACCAGCTGGGCACCGGCGCCTCGGACCGGCCGACCGACGAGGGGCTGTGGACCATTGCGCGCTATGTCGAGGAGGTCGAGACGGTGCGCACCGCGCTCGGCCTCGGCAAGGTGCATCTGCTCGGCCATAGCTGGGGCGGCTGGCTGGCGATTGATTACGCGCTGACCTATCCCGACGCCCTCAAGAGCCTGATCCTTGCCGACACGGTGGCGGACATGCCGCATCTGGTGAGCGAACTGGAGAAGCTGCGCGCTGCGCTCGGGCCGGAGACGGTCGCGATGATGCAGAAGCACGAGGCGGCCGGCAGCTTCGACCACCCGGAATATCAGGCGGCGATAACCCTACTGAATTACCGCCATATCTGCCGCCTTCCGGAATGGCCGGCCCCGGTGCAGCGTTCGCTGGCGGATTGGAACATGGGGCCGTACATGGCCATGCAGGGCCCGAACGAGTTCCTCTACACCGGCAACCTCAAGGACTGGAACCGGATCCCGGATCTTCACCGTATCACCGTACCGACGCTGATCGTGGTCGGCGAGCGCGACGAGCTGACGCCGGCCTGCGCCATGAAGATGAAGCACGCCCTGCCTCAGGCGCGGCTCAACCTCGTGCTCAATGCCAGCCACATGCCGTTCTACGAGAACCCGGCCGGCTATTACCCGCCCCTCCTCGATTTCCTCGCCAGCGTGCCGCGGTAAACATGCACCGCTATTCCTTCATCCTGACGCGGCCGCTGCAGTTCCTGCCGGTGGTGTTCGGCGTCAGCCTGATCACCTTCATCCTGGTGCGGCTGATCCCCGGCGATCCCGCGCGGGTGCTGCTGGGGGCGCGGGCGACGCCGACCGCCATCGCCAATATCCGCGCGCAATACGGGCTCGATGAGCCGCTCTGGCTTCAGTATTTCTATTTCCTGCGCAACCTCTTGCATGGCGAGATGGGCACCTCGATCGTCTACAAGATCGACGTGCTCCGCCTCATCGCGACCCGTATCGAGCCGACGCTGGCGCTGGTGGTGGCGAGCGTGGTGCTCTCCATCCTGATCGCCGTGCCGCTCGCCGCGCTTGCCGCGCGCCATCAGGGCCGGCCGATCGATCATGTGATCCGCATCGTCTCGACCTTCGGCATCGGCTTCCCGCCCTTCTGGCTCGGGCTGATGCTGATCATCCTGCTCGCCGTCACCGTGCCGATCTTTCCGGTGTCTGGATACGGCGACACGCTGTTCCAGAAGCTCGCCCATCTCTTCCTGCCGGCGCTGACCATCGCCCTGTCGCTCTCCACCGTGCTGCTGCGCTCGCTGCGCGCGGCCATGGTGGACTGGCTGAAATCGGACGTCGCGACCGCCGCCCGCGCGCGCGGCGTGCCGGAATCGGTGGTGTTCTGGCGCCATGTGCTGCCCAATTCGATCGCCCCCTCGATCAACCTTCTGGCCGTGAATATTGGCTGGCTGATCGGCGGCACGGTGGTGATCGAGAGCATCTTCGCCCTGCCGGGCATGGGCCAGCTTCTGGTGCGGGCGATTTTCTCCAGGGATTACATGGTGGTACAAGGCGTCGCCATGGTGTTCGCCTGCGCCACGGTGATGGTGAACTTCCTCGCCGACATCGCCACCGTGGCCGCCGACCCGCGGGTGAAGCTGTGAGCGGGGCAGCGGCCACGCGCCGGCTAAGCCCGACCCTGCTGGTGGGGCTGGGCATTCTCGGCCTGTTCGCGCTGGCCGCGCTGGCCGCGCCTGTCATCGCGCCGTATGACCCGATCTATCAGGAAGCCACGGCGCGGCTTCAGCCGCCGTCCTTCGCCCATCCCTTCGGTACCGACAATTTCGGCCGCGACATCCTCTCGCGCATCATCTTCGGTGCCCGCGTCGATTTGCAGATGGCGGCGATCGGGGTGTTCTTTCCCTTCGTCATCGGCACCTTCATCGGCGCGCTGGCGGGCTTCTTCGGCGGCCTCGTCGACGCCGTGCTGATGCGGCTGATCGACATCATCCTGGCCTTTCCCTTCCTCGTGCTGATGCTCTCCATCATCGCCATTCTCGGGCCGGGATTGTCGAGCTTTTACATAGCGATGGCGCTAGTCGGCTGGGTCTCCTATGCCCGCCTGATCCGGGCACAGATCCTCGTTCTGAAGACCGCCGACTATGCGGTGGCGGCGGTCAGTCTGGGCTTCTCGAAGCCCCGCGTGCTGTTCCGGCACCTGCTTCCCAACGCGGTGGCGGGGTCGGTGGTGTTCTGCATGTCGGACGCGGTTCTGGTGCTGCTCTCGGGCGCGGCGATCTCCTATCTGGGCCTTGGGGTCCAGCCGCCGACCGCCGAGTGGGGTATCATGGTAGCGGAAGGGCAGGCGTTCCTGTCGCAGGCCTGGTGGATCACGCTGTTTCCCGGCTTGTCCATCGTGGTCCTGGCCTTCGGCTTCTCGCTGATCGGCGACGCGCTGGGCGAGATGATGGGGGTGCATGAATGAGTGCCACCCCGGCCCCCGATCCGCTGCTCAGCGTCCGCGATCTTACCGTCACGGTGCGCGGCGAGGCGGGTGAGCGCACGCTGATCGACGGCGTCTCGCTCGACCTTGCCAAGGGCGAAATCCTTGGTCTTGTTGGTGAAAGCGGCTCGGGCAAGAGCCTGCTCTGCCGCGCGCTGGTGCGTCTGCTGCCCTCCCGCGCCCTCGCCATTGCCGGCGGCTCGGTGCGGCTTGCCGGGCGCGAACTCACCACCGCCAGCACCGCCGAGATGGAGGCGGTGCGCGGCGGCGCGATCGGCATGATCTTCCAGAATCCGTCGAGCCATCTCGATCCGGTGATGCGGGTCGGTGACCAGATCTCGGAAGGGGTAATATTTCACCGCAAGCTCGACCGGGTGGCGGCGAGGGCGGAGGCCGTCGCCATCATGGAGCAGGTCGGATTCACCGATCCGGCCCGCCAGTATTCCAACTATCCCCATGAATTCTCAGGCGGAATGCGGCAGCGGGCGATGATCGCGGTGGCGCTGGCCTGCGATCCCGACATTCTCATCGCCGATGAACCGACGACCGCCCTCGACGTCACCATCCAGGCGCAAATCCTGCGTCTTCTCATGGAGTTGCGCGAGCGGCGCGGCCTGTCCATCATCCTCATCACCCATGATCTCGGCGTCGTCGCCCAGACCTGCGACCGGATCGCCGTGATGCGGCAGGGGGGCGTCGTCGAGACGGGTGCCAAGCGGCAAATTCTTACCTCTCCGCAGCATCCCTATACCCGCGCGCTGATCGCCAGCCACCCCTCCATGCCGGTGGATTACGAGGCCAGTGAGGTGGACGATCAGGCCAGTCAGGCCGATCAGGCTCAGCCGTTCGCGCCCGCGCCGACCCCGCCGCTCGCCCCCCGCCCGCTGGTCGAGATCGACGACCTGCAGGTGCGCTACCCGGTCGGCGGAGGGGTGTTCACCCGCCGGCGCTTTTTCAGCGCGCTGGCCGGGGTGTCGCTGCAGATCATGCCCGGCGAGACGGTCGGCATTGTCGGGGAGAGCGGCTCGGGCAAGTCGACACTGGCGCGGGCCATGCTCGGGCTCTCGCCGATCTCCGATGGCCATGTCACCTTCGACGGCGACAGCCTGCGCCTGACGCCGGCCGCGACCCTCGCCCGGATGCGGCGCGAGGCGGCGATGGTGTTCCAGGACCCGTTCAACTCGCTCAACCCGCGCTTCACCATCGGCGAGACGCTGGCCGAGGTGCTGCGCGTGCACGGCAAGGTGGCTCCATCCGCCATTCCCGCCCGCGTCGAGGAACTGCTGCGCCTCGTCGAACTTGATCCGGCGCTCGCCGTGCGCCGGCCGCGCCAGCTGTCCGGCGGCCAGTGCCAGCGCGCCGGCATTGCGCGCGCGCTGGCGGTCGATCCCCGGCTGATCGTGGCGGATGAATGCGTGGCGGCGCTCGATGTCACCATCCAGGCGCAGATCGTCGACCTGTTCCGCCGGCTGGTGGCGACGATGGACCTGACGCTGGTCTTCATCGCCCATGACCTCGCCATCGTCCGGCATCTGTGCCAGCGCGTCGTCGTCATGCATCACGGGCGGATCGTCGAGGAGGGGCCCTGCGCCGAGGTTTTCGCCCGGCCGCGCGAGGCCTACACCGCCGCCCTCATCGCCGCCATTCCCGACATCGACCCGGACCGGCGCCTGCTCATGCCGCCGGCGAGCGTGCTTTCCAGCTGACGTCCTTGTCACCTGACGTATTTGCCACCTGACCTCCCGTTCTCACCAACAAACCTCCAGAGGAAGAACGACGTGAAAAGCGCATTCAGGACCTCCCGCCTCGCGGCTTTTGCCGCCCTTCTGTCGCTGTCGGCCAGCTTCGCCGCGACCAGCGTCGCCCATGCGGCCGGCGTGCTCTCCATCGCCCGCAACGAGGATTCGACCACCTTCGATCCCATCAAGTCGGCGCAGAATGTCGACAATTGGGTGTTCTCGAACGTGTTCGACGTGCTGGTGCGGGTCGACGCCACCGGCACCAAGCTGGTTCCCGGCCTTGCCGAGAGCTGGAGCGTCTCTGATGACGGGCTGACCTACACCTTCAAGCTGCGCGACGCGAAGTTCTCCGACGGCGCCCCGGTCACCGCCGAGGACGCCGCCTATTCGCTGATCCGCATCCGCGACGACAAGGGCTCGCTCTGGTCGGACAGCTTCAAGATCATCGACACCGCGACCGCCGCTGACGCCAAGACGCTGGTGGTGAAGCTCAAGAGCAAGTCGGTGCCGTTCCTGTCGATGATGGCGCTGCCCAACGCCTCGGTGCTGCCGAAGAAGCTGGTCGAGGGCGCTGCTGCCGATACGTTCGCCGAGAAGCCGGTCGGCTCGGGCGCGTTCAGCCTGGTCGAATGGCGCCGCGGCGACCGCATCATCCTGAAGAAGAACCCGAACTATTGGGACGCCGCCAAGGTCAGCCTCGACGGCGTGGAATGGCTGGTCATTCCCGACGACAATACCCGCATGCTGAAAATCCAGGCCGGCGAGGTGGATGCCGCCATCACCGTGCCGTTCTCGCGCGTCGCCGAGCTGAAGAAGAACGCCGACCTCACCGTGATCAGCGATCCCTCGACCCGCGAGGACCACATGCTGATCAACCATGAGCATGGCCCGCTGGCGAAGAAGGAAGTGCGCGAGGCGCTGGACATGGCGATCGACAAGAAGGCGATCGTCGAGGCCGCGACCTTCGGTCTGGGCGAGGTGGCCTATTCCTATGTGCCCAAGGGCTCGCTCTACCACTATGCCGACAATCTCCAGCGCCCCTATGACCCGGAGAAGGCCAAGAAGCTGCTGGCCGATGCCGGCGCCTCCGGCCTCACGCTCAACTACATCGTCAATGCCGGCAAGGAGACCGACGAGCAGATCGCCGTTCTCGTGCAGCAGCAGCTGTCCAAGGCGGGCGTGACGGTCAATCTCCAGAAGGTCGATCCCAGCCAGAGCTGGGACATGCTGGTGACCGGCGATTACGACATCTCGGTCATGTACTGGACCAACGACATTCTCGACCCGGACCAGAAGACCACCTTCGTCCTAGGCCACGACAGCAACATGAACTACATGTCCCGCTACAAGAACGAGGAGGTCAAGGCGCTGGTCGAAGCCGCGCGTCTGGAGACCGATCCGGCCAAGCGCGAGGCGATGTATGTGACGCTGCAGAAGATGGCCAAGGCCGACGTCAACTGGATCGACCTCTATTACAGCCCCTATATCAACGTGACCCGGAAGAACATTTCCAACTTCCACCAGAACCCGCTCGGCCGCTTCTTCCTCGAAGAGACCGTGAAGAACTGAGGCTTTCCGTCTCTCTCATGGTTTGAAACAGGGCGGCGCCGGTCACACGGCGCCGCTCAGCCGTTTCAGGTCGGCGTGCACGCTGGCATTGCCGGCCCAGATCGGGCCCGGCCGGGCGAGATCGCCGGCGAAGGTCACCTCGCCGCCGGCTTCGCGGATCAGCACCGCGCCGGCCCAGCAATCCCAGCAATAGAGCATCGGGTCGTAATAGCCGGCGATGCGGTTGGCCGCGACATAGGCCAGCATCAACGCGCCCGAGCCGATGCGGAACAGCACCCCGCCCTCGCGGTACAGCCCCTCGACGAAGCGCCCGACTTCCTGCGGCGTCGCCTTCTGCGTGGCGCCGAAGCCGATCGTGGTGGAGGTGAGCGTCCAGTCGGCATTCATCTCCAGCCGCCGCCCGTTGAGGAAGGCGCCGCCCCCCTCCATCGCGGCGTAGAGCTCGCGCAGCATCGGCGCGTAGATCGCGCCGGCCACCGGGCGGCCCGCCTGCGCGAGGCCGATCGAGACGCACCAGTTCGGCTGCCCGACCAGAAAGGGCATGGTGCCGTCGATCGGATCGACCACCCAGACATAGCCGGAGGTGCCGGCGGTGGCCGCCTCTTCCTCGCCGACGATGCCGTCATCGGGAAAATGCCGGGCGATGGCGCTGCGCAGCCAGGCCTCGACCGTGCGGTCGGCCTCGCTGACCAGATCCTGCGAGGAGGATTTCAGCTCCGGCGTCAGCGATTCCGGGCGCAGGAAGAACCGGCGGGCCGTGTTGCCGGCGCGGCGCGCCAGCGCCTGCGCCACGGCGAAACGCTGCGCCAGCGGATCGGTCTCGTCCTGTTTGCCGGCTGCCACCATGCGCGTCCCTCCTCGCCCCGTTGATCCTTAGCGCGGATCACATCCTATGTTGACGCAATGCTATTGCATATTCCAGATTACAAATGTATCGCTTTCACCACGACGCGACGGAAGCGTCTTTCCAAGTCCTTGATCGGGCTCCGTTAAGGAGTTTTGCCGAGCCGGCTTCCTCATGCCTCGCATGGGGCGCGGCCTGTGGTTTGGCGCCTGTAGAGCGGCTTGGCGAGGCTTCCGCGCCAACAAGACGAGACGGCTCTCAAGCTGTCCGAATGTCGGCCCGGCCGCCCAGTGGTGCTGCGCCATCTCAGGAGGAAAGACATGAAGCGTGCATTGAGAATCTGCGCCAGCGTCGTGGCGCTCGCCGCCGCGACCGCCGCCATGCCGGTCGCCGCCATGGCGGACTGGCTCGAAGACGCCGCCAAGCCGCTCAAGGGAACCGAAGTCAACGGCATCTTCCTTGATCGTCCGGGCTACCGCGCCATCATCAAGCTGCTGCCGGAATTCGAGAAGAAGACCGGCATCAAGGTCAATTACGAGATCGTTCCCTATGAGAACGCCCGCGAAAAGGAAGTGCTGAACTTCACCTCGCGCGGCGATCTCACCATGGCGCTGGTCGATCTCGTCTGGATCGGCGAATTCGCCGAGAATGGCTGGCTGGTGCCGGTCGACGACCTCGCCAAGGACAAGGCGATCACCGACCCGAACCTCAACCTCAAGGGCTTCTTCCCGCTGCTGCTGGACGCCTTCGGTTCCTGGGGCGGCACGGTGTACGGCCTGCCCTTCGACAATTATTCCGGCCTGCTGTTCTACAATTCCTGCAAGCTGAAGGAAGCCGGCTTCGACAAGCCCCCGGCGACCTGGGCCGAGCTGAAGGACGTCTACGCGCCCAAGCTCACCGACGCCTCGAAGAACCAGTATGCCTACGCCCTGCAGTCGCGCCGCGGCGAGACCCAGTCGGCCGACAGCTTCATGCGCTTCCTGTGGCCGTTCGGCGGTTCGCTGCTGAACAAGGAATTCAAGTCGAACCTGCTCAGCAAGGAGAGCCAGGCCGGCCTGAACTTCCGTCAGGACCTGCTCAAGTACATGCCGCCGGGCGTCGTCAGCTTCGATCACGCGGAAGCCGTGAACGCGCTGGCGCAGGGCCAGGTGGCGATGATCACCGAATGGTCGGCCTTCTACTCGACCCTGACCGACCCCGCGACCTCCAAGCTCGGCGACTGCCTCGCCGTGGCGCCGGAGCCCGCCGGTCCCGCCGGCCGCCTGCCGGCGCTGGGCGGCTTCTCGCTCGCCGTGGCCGCGCAGGCCACCCCCGAGCAGCAGAAGGCGACCTGGCTGTTCATCCAGTGGGCGACCTCGGAAGCCATCGCCAAGGCCTATGTCGAGGCCGGCGGCGTGTCGGGCCGCATGGCGGTCTATGAGGACCCGGCGATCAAGGCGCAGTACAAGTTCGTCGCGCCGATGGTCGCCTCCTGGCAGGCCGGCGTTCCCGAGTACCGTCCGCGCTTCCCGGCCTGGCCGGCGATCTCGGAAGTGGTCGCCGAATGGGGTTCCAAGATCGAGCTGGGCGAGGTCTCGGTCGAGGCCGGCTCCAAGGAGATCGGCACCCGCATGGAAGCCATCCTGCAGAAGGACGGCTATTACGACGGGAAGAAGAAGCTTCTCCAGTGATGGGTTGAAGCCGGCGATGCCTCTGGTTCTCCCCGGGCATCGCCAGCTCCTGCGGGCGGGCGCTGGAACCCGCGATCCGGCGCCCGCTCCTTTTTTCCTGAGGCCATCCGGGGAATCGACGACATGACCACGCTTCACGCACGGGCGCTGGACGAGATCCGCGCCTGCCTCGACCAGGTGAGCGGCACCGATATCGACGCCGCTGTTGCCGCGCTGGCCGGCGCCAACCGCATCGCCCTGTACGGGGTCGGGCGGGAGGGGCTGCAGATCAAGGGCCTCGCCATGCGGCTCTATCATCTCGGCCTCAAGGCGGCGATGGTCGGCGACATGACGACGCCGCCGGTGGGCGCGGGCGACCTGCTGGTCGTCTCCGCCGGGCCGGGCGATTTCTCCACCGTGAGCGCGCTGATGGGCGTCGCCATTGATGCCGGGGCGCGCACGCTGCTGGTCACGGCCGAGCCTTCCGGGGCCGCCGCCACCCGCGCCGACACGGTCCTTGTCGTGCCCGCCCAGACCATGGCGCGCGACCAGGGCGCCGGCGCCAGCTCGGTGCTGCCGATGGGCTCGCTCTATGAGGGCGCGCTCTATGTGCTGTTCGAGATGCTGATCCTGCACCTGCGCGACCGGCTGGGCGTGACCCCGGCCCAGATGCGGGCCAACCACACGAATCTGGAGTGAGGCCGGTGGGCCTCATCCTCCGCAACGGTCACCGCGACACGCCAGCGGCCCGCGCCGCCGGCGCTTACGGGAATTGAAGACATGCGGGAATTGAACAGATGAGCGCAACCCAGACCAAGCCCAATCGCGGTTACGGCCGCTGGACGCCGCTGTGGTTCCTCGCCCCGGCCGTCGTCACCCTGTTCGCCATCGGCATCTACCCGACCCTGTTCGCGCTGGTCACCTCGTTCCGGCGCTACAACATCGCCCGGCCGCGCGAGGGCTTTCCCTTCGTCGGGCTCGAGAATTATGTGGCGGTGCTGACCGACAGCACCTTCTGGGCCTCGCTCGGGCTGACCGCGCAGTTCTATCTCACCGCCCTGCCGATCCAGGTCGTGCTCGGCCTGATCGTCGCGCTGCTGCTGCACAAGCCGGGCATGGGCCTATTGAAGTCGCTCGCCCGTGTCACGCTGGTGGTGCCGCTCGCCACCACCTATGCGGTGGTCGGCCTGATCGGCCGGCTGATCTTCAACCGCGATTTCGGCGTCGCCAACCAGTTCCTGTCCTTTGCCGGCTTCGGCCCGGTGGACTGGCTGTCCACGCCGAACGGCGCCTTCGCCGCCATCGTCATCATGGATGTGTGGCAGTGGACGCCGTTCTGCGCGCTGATCTTCCTCGCCGGCCTGTCCATGGTGCCCGGCGAGATCGAGGAGGCGGCGCGGCTGGAGACCTCGTCCAAGCTCGCTCTGCTGCGCCATGTGCAGCTTCCCTATCTGCTGCCCGGCCTCACCGCCGTGATGATCCTGCGCTCGGCCGACGTGCTGAAGCTGTTCGACATGGTGTTCGTGATGACGCGGGGCGGGCCGGGCTCGGCCACCGACCTGATCTCGATCTACATCCAGCGCGTCGGCTTCCGCATCTTCGATCTCGGCACCGCCTCGGCGCAGGCGATCCTGCTGCTGATCCTCACCATCATCATCAGCCGGCTGTACATCCGCGTGCTGTACCGGGAGGCCCATTGATGCGTATCTCGACCGGCAAGATCCTGCACGCAATCGGCCTGACCGCGATCGTCGTGTTCTCGCTGTTCCCGTTTCTCTGGATGGTGGCGGCGAGCTTCAAGAGCCAGGCCGACATCCTCGCCTCGCCGCCGGTGTGGTTCTTCACGCCCACACTCGACAATTACGCGGAGATTTTCTCCGACACCAAGGTGTCCGGGGCGATCATCAATTCGCTGATCGTCGCCGCCTTCGCCACCCTGCTCTCGGTGGTGCTGGGCACGCCGGCCGCCTTCGCGCTGGCGCGCTATGATTTCCGCGGCAAGTCGGACCTGTGGTTCTGGTTCATCTCCAACCGCATGACGAGCCCGATCGTGCTGGCGCTGCCGATCTATCTGCTCGCCATGTCGATGAACCTGCTCGACACCCATCTGGTGCTGATCCTGGTGTACCTCACCTTCAACATCCCGATCGTGGTGTGGATCGTCACCGACCAGTTCAAGTCGATCCCGCCGGACCTTGAGCAGGCGGCGCGGCTCGACGGCGCCGACCAGTTCACCATCTTCCGCAAGATCTACCTGCCGCTCGGCGCGCCGGGCATCGCGGTGTCCGCCATCTTCTCCTTCATCTTCTCGTGGAACGAGCTGCTCTACGCGCTCGTGCTGACCCGCCGCGCCGCGCAGACCGCGCCCGTGGTCGCCACCTCCTTCATGTCCGGCTATGAGCTGCCCTGGGGCAAGATCATGGCCACCGGCACGGTGATCGTGCTCCCCGTCACCATCTTCGCCCTCATCGTCTCCCGCCACATGGTGCGCGGCCTCACCATGGGGGCGACCAAGTGAGCGACCAAGTGAGTGGGGCCATCGCGCACACGCCCATCCCCTTCGGCATCAATTTGTCCTTCTGCGTGAAGCGATGGGTGACGCCGGAACTGTGGACGCGGGTGGTGACCGAGCGGCTCGGGCTGGATCTCGTGCAGCTCTCCTTCGATCTGGTCGACCCGATGTGGCCGGACGCGATCCTCGACCGGCACGCCGCCGCGCTGCGCACCTGCACGGCGCAGGCCGGGGTGACCATCCACAGCGCCTTTATCGGCCTCGCCCATTACACCTATAACCAGATGCTGCACCCCGACCCGGCGGTGCGCGACTATGCGGAAGAATGGTTCGGCCGGGCCTACCGTTTTGCCGCCATGGCCGGCATCACCCGCGTCGGCGGCCCGCTCGGCGCCATCGCCTCGCGCTTTGACGGGGTGGAGCCGGACGCGCTCGACCCGGCCGACTATGCCGACCTGATCGCCCGCATGCACCGCCTTGCCGAGCGGGCGGCGGCCGAGGGGCTGAGCGAGCTTTATGTCGAGCCGACCCCGATGCGCCGGGAATGGCCGTGGACCATCGCGCAGGCGAAGGCGATGATGGCCGATGTCGCCGGCAGCGCGGTGCCGTGGCGCTATTGCGTGGATTGGGGCCATGGCACGCATGAACCGCTCTACGGGGCGGACCATGGCGCCATGGTGCCGTGGTTCATGGAGCTGAAGCCCTTCATCAGCGCGGTGCATATCCAGCAGACCGACTATCAGTTCGACCGCCACTGGGACTTCACCGTGCCCGGCCGGGTCGATCCTGTGGACGCCGCCGCCCTGCTGCGGCGCACCGGCATCGCGCCGGCCCCGGTGTTCCTCGAAGTATTCTATCCCTTTGAGCAGGATGACCTGTCGATCCTGTCGGCGCTGGAGATCACCTCCGCCCGGCTGCGACAGGCCTTCGCCTAGAGGGGGAATGGACATGAACGTCGTCGGGCGCGAGCGGGGCCGGCCGGTGGAGGCCCAGGAGATCGAGGCGGCGCAGATCCGCGCCCGCGTCGCCTGGCTGTATTTCGTCGGCGGCCTGACCCAGCAGGAGATCGCCGACCAGCTCGGCCTCACCCGCCTGCGCACCAACAAGATCCTCGGTCAGGTCCGTTCCGACGGCTCGGTGCAGATCGACATCCGCCTGCCGATGGCCGACTGCATCGAGGCCGAGCAGGCGCTGATGGCCCGTTACGGGCTGGAGGCGGCGAGCGTCGTCCCGGTGCTGGAGGATGAGGGCGAGCAGCAGCGCGTGATCGGCGAGGCGGCGGGCGCCGAGCTCGACCGGCTGCTGGAAAACGGCATGGGCCTCGGCGTCGGCTGGGGCAAGACGCTGGCGGCGGGGCTGAAGCGGTTCACCGCCCGCCCGCTCTCGCAATGCTATGTCACCTCGGTGATGGGCGGGCTGACGCGCGGCTCGGGATCGAGCACCTTCGAGGTGGCGACCGGCTATGCCCGGACCATTTCCGCCGAGTGCTACTATCTCGCCGCCCCGCTTTATTTCCCGACGCCCGAGAGCCGCACCATGCTGCTCTCGCATCACGGCATCAGCGAAACCATGCGCCGCGCCCGCGCGGTGGATGTGGCGATGCTGTCCTGCGGCGACATGACGACCCGCTCGCTGCTGGTGCAAACCCAGACCGTCTCGGAAAACATCGAGAGCCTGCGCGCGGCCGGCGCGGTGGGCGATCTGCTCGGCGTGTTCCTCGATGCCGATGGCCGCCCGGTCGACCACCCGCTCAATGAGCGCGTGCTGTCGCTGGCGCCGCACGAACTGGCCTCGGTCCGCTACACGATCCTCGCCTCGGGCGGCCTCTACAAGGTGCCGATCGTCCGCGCGATCCTGCGGGCCGGCTATGTGAAACGACTGGTGACCGACAAGCGTTGCGCCGCGGCGCTGCTGGAGAGCTGACGAAGGGCGGCGCGCCGGACGCGCCCGCCCCGATCTGGAGTTTGAGCCGATGACTTTCCTGCGACTGGACAACATCAAGAAGAACTATGGTGACGTCTCCGTCATCAAGGGCGTCAGCTTTTCGGCGGCGAAGGGCGAGTTCGTGGTGTTTGTCGGCCCCTCGGGCTGCGGCAAGTCCACGCTGCTGCGCATGATCGCCGGGCTTGAGGATGTCAGCGAGGGCGAGCTCTACATTGACGGCCGTGACGTAACCTATGAGGAGCCCGCCAAGCGCGAGGTCTCCATGGTGTTCCAGTCCTACGCGCTCTACCCGCATATGAGCGTGTTCGAGAACATGGCGTTCGGCCTGCGCATGGCCAAGAAGCCGGAAGCCGAGATCAAGGCGCAGGTGGCCGAGGCCGCCCGCATCCTGCAGCTGGAGCCGCTGCTCGACCGCAAGCCGCGCGCCCTCTCCGGTGGCCAGCGCCAGCGCGTCGCCATCGGCCGCTCCATCGTGCGCCACCCCAAGCTGTTCCTGTTCGACGAGCCGCTGTCCAACCTCGATGCCGAGCTGCGCTCGCAGATGCGCGTCGAGATCGCCAAGCTGCACCGCAGCCTCGGCGCCACCATGGTCTATGTCACCCACGACCAGATCGAGGCGATGACGCTGGCCGACCGCATCGTCGTGCTGCGCGCCGGCCTCGTCGAGCAGATCGGCTCGCCGACCGAGCTGTACGACACGCCGGCCAATACCTTTGTCGCCGGCTTCATCGGCTCGCCGAAGATGAACTTCATCACCGCCAAAGTGAGCGCCACCGGCCCGTCCTCGCTGGTGCTGGACGGCGCCGCCTTTGTCGGCGGCAAGCTGGTGGTGGAGACGCCTGCCGCCGGCAAGGCCAAGGTCGGCGACACCCTCACCGTCGGCCTGCGCCCCGAACACCTCACCGTCGAGCCCGCCCAGCCGGTGCTGGCGCTGACGCTGGATTTCGCCGAGAGCCTCGGCGGCTCGACGCAGCTTTACGCCCGTGGCGAGGGTGAGCCGATCATCGTGCTCACCGCCGGCCGCCCCGCTCTCCAGCCGGGCGACGCGCTCAAGCTCGGCATCGACCCGCGCCACATCTATCTCTTCGACGCCGCCGGTCTCGCGCTCTGAGCCCGGCCCGTCAACTGACAGGACATCTCCCGTGAAAGCACTGGTTCTGGAAAAGAAGGGCGAACTCGCGCTGCGGGAGATCGACCTCCCGCTCGAGGTCGGCCCCGACGACGTGAAGATCGCCATCCACACGGTCGGCGTCTGCGGCAGCGACGTGCATTATTACACGCATGGCGCCATCGGCTCCTTCGTGGTGCGCGAGCCGATGGTGCTCGGCCATGAAGCCGCCGGCACCATCACGGCGGTCGGCGCCAATGTGAAGAACCTCAAGGTCGGCGACCGGGTCTGCATGGAGCCGGGCGTGCCGAACATGAACTCGCGCGCCACCAAACTCGGCATCTACAATGTCGACCCTGACGTGCGCTTCTGGGCGACGCCGCCGATCCATGGCGTGCTCACCCCCGAGGTGGTCCACCCCGCCGCCTTCACCTACAAGCTGCCGGACAACGTGTCCTTCGCGGAAGGCGCCATGGTCGAGCCCTTCGCGGTCGGCCTGCAGGCGGCGACGCGCGCGCGCATCACCCCCGGTGACGTCGCGGCGGTGATCGGCTGCGGCCCGATCGGCATCATGACCGCGCTCGCCGCGCTCGCCGGCGGCTGTTCGCGCGTCTACATCTCCGACCTCTCCGCGCCCAAGCTCGCCATTGCCGGCCAATATGCCGGCGTGCATCCGGTCAACATCACCGAGCGGGCGCTGAAGGACGTGATCGCGGAGGAGACCGAGGGGTGGGGCGCCGACGTGGTGTTCGAGGCCAGCGGCTCGCCCCGCGCCTATGACGGGCTGTTCGACGTGGTGCGGCCGGGCGGCACGCTGGTGCTGATCGGCATGCCCGTGGAGACGGTGAAGTTCGATGTGGCGGCGGCCATCATCAAGGAAGCGCGGCTCGAGACGGTGTTCCGCTACGCCAATAATTTCGACCGCGCGGTGAACCTCATCGCCTCCGGCAAGGTCGATCTCAAGCCGCTGATCTCCGAGACCTTCGACTTCGCCGCCAGCATCGAGGCCTTCGACCGCGCCGCCAAGGGCCTGCCGACCGATGTGAAGCTGCAGATCCGCATGCCGTGACGGGGCGCGGCGCGGCGCGCTCCCTCTCCCCGACGGGGAGAGGGTTGGGGTGAGGGGGCTTCCGCCGCCTCGCTCCGCAGCCGTGCTTCCCCCTCACCGACCGGCTGCGCCGGCCACCTCTCCCCGTGGGGGAGAGGGAAGACCAACACAGAACCAACCCATCGGAGTGTCACATGGCCTCACGGCTTCAGGGCAAAATTGCCGCCGTCACCGGCGCGGCCTCGGGCATCGGGCTGGAATGCGCCCGCGCCATGATCGAGGAAGGCGCCACCGTCGCCCTCGTGGATCGTGCCGCCGACACGCTGGAATCGATCTGCGTCGCGCTCGGCCCCAAGGCGGTGCCGGTGGTGGTCGACCTGCTCGACCCGGCGAGCGTCGCTACCATGCTGCCGCAGATCATTGAGGCCTGCGGGCCGCTCGACATCTTCCACGCCAATGCCGGCGCCTATATTGGCGGCGACGTGCTGGAGGGCGATCCCGATGTGTGGGACCGGGTGCTGAACCTCAACGTCAACGCCGCCTTCCGCACCGTCCATGCCGTGCTGCCGCACATGGTGGAGCGCGGCACCGGCGACATCATCTTCACCTCGTCCATCGCCGGGGTGGTTCCCGTCGTGTGGGAGCCGGTCTATACCGCCTCGAAATTCGCCGTGCAGGCCTTCGTTCACACCGTGCGCCGGCAGGTCGCCAAGCATGGCGTGCGGGTGGGGGCGGTGCTGCCCGGCCCGGTGGTGACCGCCCTGATCAAGGACTGGCCGCAGGCCAAGCTCGACGAGGCGCTCGCTGCCGGCGCGCTGATGGAGCCCCGGGAAGTGGCCGATTCGGTCATCTTCATGCTGACCCGTCCGCGTAACGTGACCATTCGCGACCTGGTGATTCTGCCGAACGGAACGGATCTGTGACCATGCAAGGATGTTTCGCGGGGATCGATGTCGGCACGGGCAGCGTCCGCGCCGGCATTTTCGATGCGGCGGGCACGCTCATCGCCTCGGCCAAGCGCGACATCCGCATGTGGAAAGAGCCCGGCGACATCGTCGAGCAGTCCAGCGCCGACATCTGGGCGGGCGTGTGCGCCAGCGTGCGCGAGGCGGTGGCGAAAGCCGGCATCGCGCCCGATGACGTCAAGGGCATCGGCTTCGACGCCACCTGCTCGCTGGTGGTGCTGGGCGAGGGCGGGGCGTCGCTCCCGGTCGGGCGCCATGGCGACAACGCGCGCGACATCATCGTGTGGATGGACCACCGCGCCACCGGGCAGGCCGATCGCATCAACCAGCTCGGCAGCGTGGTGCTGGATTATGTCGGCGGCATCATCTCGCCGGAGATGGAGACGCCGAAGCTGCTCTGGCTCGCGCAGGAGCTGCCCGCGACCTTCAGCGCCGCCTGGCAGTTCCTCGATCTTGCCGATTTCCTCACCTTCAAGGCGACCGACAGCCTCGCCCGCTCGGTCTGCACCGTCACCTGCAAATGGACCTATCTGGCCCATGAGGGGCGCTGGGACGCCGATTATTTCCGTAAAGTCGGCCTCGGGGCGCTGGCGGATGAGGGCTTTGCCCGCATCGGCACGCAGATCGTTCCCGCCGGCACACCGCTCGGCACCGGGCTGACCGCGCGGGCGGCCGAAGAACTCGGCCTCGCGCCGGGCACGGCGGTCGCCGCGGGCCTCATCGACGCCCATGCCGGCGGCATCGGCACGGTGGGCGCGCGCGGCGGCTCCGGCGATGCGCTGAACCGCATGGCCTATGTGTTCGGCACCTCCGCCTGCACGCTGCTGACCACCGCCGCCCCCGCCTTCGTGCCGGGCGTGTGGGGGCCGTATTACTCCGCCATGGTGCCCGACCTCTGGCTGAACGAGGGCGGCCAGTCCGCCGCCGGCGCGGCGATCGACCGTCTGGTGCGGATGCACCCGGCGGCGGCGCAGGCCGAGACCATCGCGCGCGGCGAGGGCAAGAATCTCAGCATGTGGCTGGCCGCGCAGGCGGAAGCGGCGGGCGGGGCGGCGTCGATCGCCAGGCTCGCCGGCACGCTGCATGTGGTGCCGGAATTCCTCGGCAACCGCGCCCCCTTCGCCGACCATCTGGCGCGCGGCATCATTGCCGGGCTCGGCATGGATGAGAGCGTGGAGAGCCTTGTCGGGCTCTACATGGCGGGCCTTGCCGGCATCGGCTATGGCTTGCGCCAGATCCTCGACGCGCAGCAGGCCAAAGGCGCGCGCACCGATCTCATCATCATCAGCGGCGGCGCCGGGCAGAGCCCGCTGGTGCGGCAGGTGCTGGCCGATGCCAGCGGCACCCGCATCGCCGCCACCACCTCGCCCGAGCCGGTGCTGCTCGGCTCGGCCGTGCTCGGCGCGGTGGCGGCGGGGCGCTATGAGAGCTTCGCCGCCGCCATGTCCGCCATGTCGGAAATCGAGGTGGTCTATGAGCCGAGCCCGGCGCTGCGCGGCTGGCACGACCATCGGTTCACGGCGTTCGAGGCGTTCCAGGCCGCCTATCGGGCGGCGAGGGGCTGAACCTCACACGACCGGGTAGCCGGTCGCGCAGAGGGCGGCGAGGGCGTCCACCGACAGGGTGTCGAGCCCGAGCGCCGGCAGCAGGTTATTGTCGGCCGCGAGATCGCGCCCGGCGGCGGCCGAGAGGAGCGCCACGCCGGCCGCGTGCAAGGTCGCCGGCCGTCCGGTGAGCTGGCCGAGCAGCACGGTCGGCACGAGGCCGAACGGCACGTCCTCGAAAATATAGCGGCTGTCGAAGCTGGTCGGCCCGAAGCCGCCGCGCCCTTCCGCGTGCATCTGCTGGTTCATCTCCGACACGCTGCCCATCGGCACGTGGAAGGAGAGCGAGAAATGCTCGCGCACCGTGCGCACCGACAGGCCGAAGCTCGCGGCGATGGCGAGGCGTTCGGCGTCCAGCGCCTCGATCACCCGCCCGACAGCGGGGGTGACATGCTCGCCCTGGCCCCAGACCTCGCCCTTTTCCATGCGGGTGAGGTTGAGCAGGGCGATGCCGAGATGGTTCTGCGGGTTGAGATTGCTGAGCGCGATGGCCAGCAGCCCGTCGCGGCGCACGAAACGGTCGCCGAACAGCGTGGTGCAGAGCGCGTGCCCCTCCTCGATCGCCTCTTTCGGCAGGGTGGCGACGTCGATCTTCTGGCGGACAGTGTTGACCTTTACGGTATCAGGTCCCTGCACCCGCGCCGTGAGCAGCGTCGTGCCCCAGACGATGATCGGCGCGCTCACCCCGCGCGCGGCCAGCGCCCGCGCCAGATAGAGCGCGCCGAAGGAAGAGTGCGAGGAGATGATGATGGGCTGACCGGGGCGGATATGCGGGATCACCGCATCGAGCGCGACGCGGTGGCCATAGCCGGGCAGCGCGAGGAACAGCACGTCGCTGGTGGCGACGGCCCCGGCGGCGCTGGCGGCGGTCGCGACCTTGCCCTCGAACTCCAGCGCGCCGAACGCCTTCAGCGGCGCCCCGGCCGCGAGCGCCTGCGTCGCGCGCCCCGACGGCGACCATAGGACCGGCTCATGGCCGGCGGCGGCGAGGAAGCCGGCGACGCCAAAGGCGATGGAGCCGGCGCCGAGGATCGAGACACGCATGGGGATTTCCTTCGTCGGGTTCGTTCGGGACGCGCGGGGAGCGCGCCGCGCCGGCGGACCGGCGGTCAGGTGGCGGGCGGTCAGATATATTTGGTCGGCAGGGCGGTGGTGAACTTCATCTCCTCCATGGCGATGGAGGAGGAGAGGTCGGAGAACTCCACCCGGCTGATCAGGTTCTTGTAGACCTGGTCGTAGACGTCGATGTTCGGCACGACGACGCGCAGCAGATAGTCGGTCTCGCCGGTCAGGCGGTAGGCTTCCATGATCTCGGGGATGTCGCGGATCTCCTTACGGAAGGCGTCGAGCCAGGCGGTGGTATGGCGCGGCACCTTGACCGAGATGAACACGGTCATCGGCACATTGGCCTTGCGCTGGTCGATCAGCACCACGCGGTTGCGGATGAGGCCCATCTCCTCCATCCGCTTGATGCGGCGCCAGCACGGCGTGTGCGAGAGCCCCACCGCCTCGGCGATCTCGACCACTGACTTGCCGGCGTCCTGTTGCAGGATGTCGATAATCTTGCGGTCGATCTGGTCAAACACGTGTTGTCTCTCCGCCGCCGGCTCTCGCGCTGTAGTTCAGCAGAACGATGTTCAGCGCAATCGTCAACCTATACTGCAATGCGGCAACGAAGATTGCAGCGCGACACCGTTGCGGCCGAACTCATCCTGCGAGATGGGCGGGTTTTGACCAAGAAATGGGCGATTGGTGATCGTATCGTGGTCAATTCGATAAATGCGTGACAACATCCTAATGCACAGCTAATTTGTAGGATAAAATCCTAATTAGCGACTTTGAAACGTAAAACAACGCAATGCAATCTCCTGCCGCACCCTTATCATACCCTCTGACGTACAGTGGCATTGTGGGTTTGATGATGAAGCGAATTGGCCTGATCGGCGGCATGAGCTGGGAAAGCACGGCCGTCTATTACCGGCGGTTGAACGAGCAGGTGCGCGAGGCGCTGGGCGGGCTGAGCTCGGCCGATATCGTGCTGCGCTCGGTCAATTTCAGCGAGATCGTCGCGCTGCAGAAGGCCGGCGACTGGGACGCGGCGGCGCGGGCGCTCGGCCAGGTGGCGCGGGAGCTGGAGCAGGCGGGGGCGGAAATGGTGCTGATCTGCACCAATACCATGCACCTGCTGGCCGACCAGGTGCAGGCCTCGGTCGGCATCCCGCTGATTCATATCGCCGACGTCACCGGCGAGGCAGTGCGCGCGGCCGGCTGCCGCCGTCCCCTGCTGCTGGCGACGCAGTACACGATGGAAAAGGAGTTCTACCGCCGCCGCATGGAAGAGAGCTTCGGGCTCGACGTGCTGGTGCCGGAGGCGCAGGAGCGCCTTCAGGTGCATGAGGTGATCTTCTCCGAGCTGTGTTGCGGCATCATCCGCCCCGATTCCAAGCAGCGTTACCTCGACATCGTCGAGAAGGGGCGCGCGGCGGGAGCGGACAGCGTCATCCTCGGCTGCACCGAGATCGGCCTTCTGGTGAGCGCGGAGGATTTCGCGTTCCCGACATTCGATTCTACCCTGATCCACGCCGATGCCGCCGTCCGGCTGTCGCTGGGTGAGGGTGCGGCCACCGCCGACGTGGCCCTGCTTGTGCATTGACGCCCGGCCGCCCCGAGCTTCGGGCCGCGAAGGGTCCCACGACAACCGCCAGAGGATGCCATGAACCGCACTGACCTTACCCGCCGCTCGACCCTCATGCTGCTCGGAGCCGGCGCCGGCCTTGTCGCCGCGCCTTACGTGATCCGTCCCGCCCGCGCCCAGAGCAAGGTCGTCAACATCACGACCTATGACAAGTTCGTGCCGCAGTCCTTCATCGAGCAGTTCCAGAAGGATACCGGGATCGAGGTGCGCGTCCGCCTGACCGACGACCAGGGCAAGCAGTACAATCTGCTCTCCGCCGAGGGCGGCGCGCCGACCACCGACATCGTCACCGTCACCGGCCACCGCCTGTCGCAGTTCCTGAAGTCCGACCTGCTGGTGCCGCTCGACGTGGCCCGCATCGGCAATTTCGGCAATCTCGCCGCCGCCTATAAGGGCGCGCCGCAGCTGACCATCGACGGCAAGGTCTATGGCGTGCCGCTGCTCGCCGGCTTCGAGGGCCTCGCCCGCAACACCGAGTACACCAAGCCCACCGAGACCTGGGGCTACATGTTCGAGGACGAGTTCAAGGGGCTGACCTCCTACATCATCTCCGATTTCCTCTCGATCGTGATGAAGTATCAGGGCAATGACGGCGACTACGTCACCTATGAGGGCAAGCCGGAGATCGCCCAGGCGGCGACCGACAAGGCGCGCGACTTCCTGATCGCCAACAAGGACAAGGTCCGCAAATATTACGACGCCGGCTCCGAGGTGCAGCAGATGTTCCTCAACGAGGACATCTACCTCGCGCAGACTTGGTCGGGCCCGGCCGCCAAGCTGATCATGGACGGCCACCCGATCGCGCTCTCCATCCCGAAGGAGGGGACCTATGGCTTCCTCTACTCCTTCAACATCGTGAAGAACGCGCCGAACGCGGACGCCGCCTATATCTTCCTCAACGCCATGCTGGCCTCGCCCGAGATCGGCGCCGCGATGACCCGCCAGTCGGGCTTCAACTCGGCCTTTGGCGGCGTCGACAAGCTGCTCACCGACCGCGAGCGCGCGGCTCTGGCGCTGCCGCAGGAGCAGGTCGAGCGGATCCAGTTCTTCAGCTCGGTCAACCGGCAGATGAAGAACGACATGATCGACAAGGCCACCGCCGAGATCAAGGCGGCCTGATCGTCCCCCTCGCGACACTCATTCGACAGGCCGGGTCGCCCTTGCGCGGGCGATCCGGCACACTGGGAGCCGATGACGACACCATGGTCGAGAGCAGCATGACAGAGTCCCGCACGTCGCGGCCGGGAACGGCCGGCCGGGAGGCCGCCCCGCGCTACCGCGGCTGGATCGGCCAGGTGACGCGCTCGCCGCTCTATGCCGGCACCATCGGCGTGCTGGCGGCGAGCCCGCGCGCCCGCCTCGTGCTGCTGGTGATCGTGCCGCTCGCCTGGATCGTCACCTTCAACATCGGGCCGATCTACCAGATGGGCCGCATCAGCCTGATGCAGACCTACCCGGCACCTGACAGCGGGGCCGTGCTGACGCTGGACAATTACCGGCTGTTCTTCCGCGAGCCGCTCTATTTCATGCCGTTCATCCGCAGCCTGATCTTCGCGGCGCTGGTGACGGTGGTGACGCTCATTGTGGTCTACCCGGTCGCCTATTACGTGGCCAAGGTGATCCGCCCGCAGAACCGCAAGCGCGCGCTGCTGCTGCTGCTGGTGCCGTTCTGGGCGGGCGAGATCATCCGCACCTTCTCGGTCATCATGCTGCTCGCCAATCGCGGCGCGCTGAACTACCTGCTGCGCGAGGTCGGGCTGATCGATCGCCCGATCCCCATGCTCTACACCTATTTCTCGCTGAGCTTCGGCGTGGTCTACCTGATCGCGCTCTACATGCTGCTGCCGCTCTATTCGGCGATCGAGAAGATCCCCTCGCAGCTTGTCGATGCCGCCGCCGATCTCGGCGCCGGGCCGTTCGAACGCTTTCGCCGGGTGATCCTGCCGCTGTCCAAGGACGGCATCGTCTCCGGTTGCAGCCTCGTCTACCTCATCACCATTGGCGTGTTCACCGCGCCGCTGCTGCTGGGCGGGCCGAACACGGTGATCTTCCCGGAAATCATCGCCGCCCTGTTCCACGCCTCGAACGACAAATGGCCGGCGGGTTCGGCCTTCTCCATCCTGATGCTCATCGTCTCGCTCTCCACCGTCGGCCTCTTCATGAAGCTGGTCGGCGGGCGGTCGGTGCGGCTGTCGTGAGGACGCGGGTCATGAACAGCTTCGCCAGCCGCTATTTCACCGACCTGCCGAAGACGGCGCTGTCGGCCTCCTACTGGATCTTCGTGATCTATCTGCTGCTGCCGCTCAGCCTGATGATGGCGATGAGCTTCAAGGAGGCGAGCTTCATCGCCTTCCCGATCCAGAGCTGGACGCTCGACTGGTACGCCAAGGTGCTGCAGGACCAGCAGTTTCTCGGCGCCGTCGGCTACTCCATCTTCATCGCGGTGGCGACCACGGTGATCGCGCTGATCATCGGCGTGTGGATCGCGCTGCTGGTGGCGGCGGAAGGCATCTGGGGCCGGGCGATGATCTTCGCACTGGCCTGCCTGCCGGCGGTGGTGCCGGGCCTGATCAACGCCATCTCGATGCGCATCTTCATCCGGGTGCTGGACATCCCGACCGGCACCGGGGCGATCATCCTCGGCCACACCGTCCATGCCGTGCCCTTCGTGGTGGTGATGGTGCTGACCCGGCTGCGCTCCATGCCGCACAGCCTGACCGATGCGGCACGCGATCTCGGCGCCGACAATTTCGTCGCCTTCCTGCGGGTGACGGTGCCCTATCTCGCCCCGGCGCTCGCCGGCAGCGCCATCTTCTGCGTGCTCAGCAGCATTGACGACTTCGTCCGCACCTTCTTCCTCGGCGGCTACCAGCCGACCCTGCCGATGCTGATCTTCGCCAAGGTGCAGGGCGGCATGTCGCCGGAAATCAACGCCATGGCGACGATCGTGCTGATCGTCACCGCCGCCGTCGGCCTCTACGCCGAACATTTCACCCGTCGTTCCAAGGCCTGACCGATGCAGCCTGTCGTCCAGTTTCGCAACGTCAACAAGCTCTATGGCGCCATGCCGGCGGTCGCCGATCTCGACCTGTCGATCGCGCCCGGCCAGTTCGTCACCCTGCTCGGCCCCTCCGGCTGCGGCAAGTCGACGACGCTGCGCATGCTCGGCGGCTTCGAGCTGCCGACCTCCGGCGAGATCCTGCTCGACGGGCGCGACATCACCCGCCTGCCGCCCAACAAGCGCAATGTGAACATCGTGTTCCAGGATTACGCGCTGTTCCCGCACCTCACCGTCGGGCGCAACGTCGCCTTCGGGCTGGAGCTGAAGGGGCTGCGCTCGGACGCGATCCACCGGCGCACCATGGAATTGCTGGCGCTGGTGCAGCTCGGCGATTTCGCCGACCGCCTGCCCTCGCAGCTTTCCGGCGGCCAGCGCCAGCGCGTCGCGCTGATGCGCGCGCTTGCCCCCGACCCGGACGTGCTGCTGCTCGACGAGCCGCTCAGCGCGCTCGACGCCAAGCTGCGCGAGCAGATGCAGATCGAACTGAAATCCATCCAGCAGCGCACCGGCAAGACCTTCCTGTTCGTGACCCACGATCAGGAAGAGGCGCTCACCATGTCCGATGTGGTGGTGGTGATGAATGGCGGGCGGATCGAGCAGATGGGCGACCCGCACACGCTCTACGCCTCGCCGCGCAGCCGCTTCGTGGCCAATTTCATCGGCCAGAGTAACCTGTTCGAGGCCGAGGTGATGGGCCTTGAGGGCGAGATGGCGGTGCTGTCGTGGAACGGCCACACCGTCCGCGCCCGGCGCAACGGCAACAGCCCGGCGACCGGCGCCCGCGTCGCCTTCATCGTCCGGCCGGAATCGATCTACTGCCTCGGCCAGACGCCAGGCGACGCCTTCGCGGTGCCCGGCCGCATCGGCCAGCGCATCTTCAAGGGCAGCCACACCACGCTGGAGATCGAACTGCCCGGCCGCCAGAACGTGACCGCCCAGCTTGATCCGCAGGCGCTGGCGCGCCTCGACGGCGACGATGTCCTCGTCGGCTGGCGCTGGGAAAACGCGGTGGTCCTGGCGGACTGACGCGCGGGCCCTGGGCACCACCAACAGCACAGACCCCGCGCGCCGACCGCGCGGGGCAGCCGACCGGCTTTGAAAAAGGGAATGGCGATGAACAGTCAGGGGATCGGGGCGCTCGATGAGCTCAACCGCCGTGTGCGGCATGATCTCGAATGCCTCAACTATCCGCCGGCCAACTGGTCGGTCCCGGTAGAGTCGCCGGACGGGCGCCCGGTGAGCGACGTGGTCATCATCGGCGGCGGCATGTGCGGGCTGGTGGCCTGGTTCGCGCTCACCCGCGCCGGGGTGCGCAATATCCGCATCATCGACAAGGCGTCCAAGGGCAAGGAAGGCCCCTGGGTCACCTATGCCCGGATGGAGACGCTGCGCTCGCCGAAGATCCTGCTCGGCCCGGCGCTCGGCATGGCCTCGCTCACCTTCCGCATGTGGTTCACCGCCCGGTTCGGCGAGCAGGCCTGGGAGGAGCTGTTCCGCATCCCCCGGCCGATGTGGATGGACTATCTCAACTGGTACCGCGACGTGCTGGCCATCCCGGTCGAGAACGACATGCCGGTCTCGCGCATCCTGCCGCGCGCCGACGGGCTGCTGGAGCTGGAATTGGACGGCGGTGCCCGCGAGGGCATCCTCACCCGCAAGGTGGTGATGGCGACCGGCCGCGACGGGCTCGGCGAGCCGACCATCCCCGCTTTTGTCACGCCGATCGAGCGGCACCGCCTGTGGGCGCATTCGGCCGATCCGGTGGATTTCCGCACGCTGGCCGGCAAGCGCGTGGTGGTGATCGGCGTCGGCGCCTCGGCGGTGGACAATGCCGCGGAGGCGCTGGAGGCCGGCGCGGCCGAGGTGCGCCTGCTCGCCCGTCGTCCGACCATGCCGACCATCAACAAGCTGATGGGCATCGGCTCCTATGGCGTCACCGCCGGCTTTCCGCGCATCGCCCCGGAATGGCGCTGGCGGATGATGGACTATTCGACCAAGCAGCAGACCCCGGCACCGCACAACTCCACCCTGCGCGTCAGCCGCCATCCCAACGCCTTCTTCCATTTCGACTGCGGCATCGGCTCGGTGCGCGAGGAGAATGGCGAGATCGTCATCACCACGGTGAAGGGTCGCGAGTTCCGCGCCGATTTCCTCATCCTCGGCACCGGCTTCTCCATCGATCCGGCGGCACGCGAGGAACTCGCGGACTACCGCGACGCCATCGCCTGCTGGGAGGACCGCTTCACCCCGCCGCCGGAGGAGGCCAATCGCGATCTCGGCCGCTTCCCGTGGCTGGCGGACGACTTCTCCTTCACCGAGAAGGAGCCGGGCACCGCGCCCTGGCTCGCCAATATCCACTGCTTCAATTACGGGGCGACGATGAGCCTGGGCAAGGTGTCCGGCGACATACCGGCCATCAGCGAGGGCGCGCACTGGCTGGCGCAGGGTATTGCCGGCGGCCTGTTCATCCGCGACATCGACGCCCACTGGCAGGCGCTGCTCGCCTATGCCAAGCCCGAGCTGGACGGTTCGGAATGGACCGATGCGGACGCTCCCCCTGTGGCGCCCGTCGCCCAGCAGAAGACCGCGTGAGGACCATGCGCAAGACCGTCTATTACTTCCACGCTCTGTCCTCGCCCTGGGCGTATCTCGGCTGGCCGCAGTTCAAGGCGCTGATCGACAAGCACGATCTCGACGTGGTGGTGCGCCCGACCCGCATCGTGCCGGAAAATGGCGGCGTGCCGCTGCGCTCGCGCCCGCAGCCGCGGCAGGACTACCACGCGGTCGAACTCGACCGCTGGCGCAAGCGGCTGAACATGCCACTGGTTCTGAAGCCGGCTCATTACCCGACCAATAACGAGTTCTCCGCCCGCATGGTGATTGCCGCCGACCGGCTCGGCCTGCCGGCGCTGGAGTTGAGCCACGCTTTGCTGCGCGCGCTGTGGAGCGAGGAGAAGGACGTGACCGATCCGCAAGTGCGCATCGAGGTGGCCAATGCGCTGGGCCTCGACGGCGCGAAGCTGCAGGCGATGGAGGATGAGCCGGCGATCATGCAGGCCTGGCTCGACAGCCATCAGGAAGCGACGCAGCGCGGCGTGTTCGGCACCCCGACCTGGGTCTACAAGGACGTGCTCTATTGGGGCCAGGACCGCCTGAGCTTCCTCGACGACGCCCTGTCGGAGGATTGAGACGATGAGCGAGACCATGACCCTCCATGCCGACCTTCCCGAGGCCGACCTCCCCGATGTCATCGACACGGTGCTCGGCCTCGATGCGTCCTCGCCCGTGCTGGCGCTGCGCCACGAGCGGGCCAAGCTCAAGCAGCTGACGCAGACCAGCTATTTCGCCGCGCTGCGCCCGGCCGAGCCGCGCAACTTCTCCTATGCGCGCCGCGCCGCGCTGGCCGCCCGCATGGCGGCGGCCTGGAAGACGCCGGAGCTTGCCGCCCACTACACCGCCGCGCTGGCGGCGGAGGGCGGTGACGCGGAGGAGACGCGGATCGCCGACCCCGCCTTCCTGCCGGAGGACGCGGCAAGCCCGCTCGCTGTGCTGCTGCGCCATGTCGATCTGGTCACGCGCACCCCGAAGGCGGCGAGCCGGGCCAATATCGAGGCGCTGAAAGCCGCCGGGCTGGATGATCGCGACATCGTCGCGCTGGCCGGTCTCATCGCCTTCGTGAACTATCAGGTGCTGCTCGTCGCCGGCCTGAAGATGCTGCGGGATCACTGACCATGAGCGCCCCCACCGATACGACCGACACCCCGCGCGAGACGGTGCACGACTTCACCACCGAGGCGCTCGACTGGAAGCCCTATGTCGGCATGGTCGACTATGAGAGCGCCACCCCGTCGCAGCGCGCGGCGCTGAGCATGACGCCGTCCAACAAGGGCATCTCGCCCTATGTGCTGGTGCTGGCCCATGAGCCGGAGGCGCTGCGCGAGCGCACGCCTTTGTTCAACGACATCATGTACAGCGAAGGCGGTCTGTCGCGCGGCGGGCGCGAGCTGGGCGCGCTCGGCGCGTCCGTGGTCAATCGCTGCGTCTATTGCGCGGCGGTCCATGCCGCCCGCTACATCCAGCTTGAGAAGAAGCCGGAAGTGGTGGAGGAAATCTACGCCCGCGAGACCAAGGCCGATCTTCCCGCCTTCGAGCAGGCGCTGTTCGATTTCGCTGTGGATCTCACCTCGGACCCTTCCGAGGTCGGCGGCTATCACCTCTATCACCTGCGCAATAGCGGGCTGTCGGATCTGGAAATCCTCGATCTCATCCACTCCGTGGCCATCTTCGGCTGGGCCAACCGGCTGATGCACACGCTCGGCGAACCGCAGCGAAAGGCCTGAGTGGACCCGCACGCCCCATTGGCTGCGCCCGCGCTGCCGGACGCCGCCGCCATCCGCCCCTTCACGGTCGGCCATGGCGACGTGCTGCGCATCGCCGTGCCGATGATGGCGGCGTATCTGTCGACCCCGCTGGTCGGGCTGGTGGCGACCATGGTGGTCGGCCAGCTCGGCGAGGAGGCGCTGATCGGCGGCGTGGCGCTGGCCGCCGTCATCTTCGACGTCATCTTCGTCTCGTTCAATTTCCTGCGCGCCGCCACCGCCGGCTTCACCGCCCAGTCGCTCGGCGCCGGCGACCGTGTGGCCGAGCAGCGCATGCTGCTGAGCGGGCTCTTGATCGCGCTGGCCGGCGGGCTGCTGATCCTCGCCGTGCACGCCCCGCTCGGCCGGCTCAGCCTCGCCGTGCTCGGGGCGGAGGGCGAGGTGGCACAGGCGGCCAGCGTCTATTTCGGCTGGCGCATCTGGTCGGCGCCCTTCGCGCTGGTCAATTTCGTCATTTTCGGCTGGGTCATCGGCCTTGGCCGCTCGATCAGCGCCATGGCGCTTCAGACCCTGCTGAACGGGCTGAATCTGGGCCTCAGCCTGTGGTGGGTGCTGGGGCTCGGCTGGGGGCTGGCGGGCCTTGCTCTGGCGAGTCTGGCGGCAGAAGCCGTGACCACGCTGGCGGGCCTCGCGCTGATCGTCTGGCACACCGACCGGCGGCTCTGGACCCTGCCCAGCCTGCCCGAGCTGAAGCGGCTGTTCTCGGTCAATTCGGACATGATGATCCGCTCCTTCGCGCTGCTGCTGGGGCTCTCCTTCTTCACCCGGCAGAGCGGTACGCTCGGCATCGAGATCCTTGCCGCCAACACCATCCTACTGCGCTTCTATTTCTTCGGCGTCGCCTTCCTCGACGGGGTGGCGACCGCCGCCGAGCAGCTCGCCGGGCGGGCGGTGGGGGCGCGCTACCGGCCGGCCTTTGACCGGGTGATCACGCTCACCACGCTGTGGGGCTTTGTCTTCGCCGCCATCGTCTCGCTGGGATTTCTCGCGCTGGCCGGGCCGGTGATTTCGCTCGCGGCGCCCAATGAGGAGGTGGCGCGCCTCGCCCATCTCTATCTGCCCTATGCGGTGGCGCTGCCGCTCATCGGCGTCGTCGCCTTCCAGATGGACGGCGTCTATATCGGCGCTACCTGGTCGCGCGAGATGCGCAACCTGATGCTGGCCTCGCTGGTGCTCTATGTCGCCGCCTGCGCCGTGCTCCAGCCGATGTTCGGCAATCACGGGCTGTGGATCGCGCTCGGCCTGTTCCAATGCGCGCGCAGCGTGGCGTTCCGCTGGATGCTGCCGCGCCTCGCCGCCCGCACCATGGGCCCGTCCGCCGCCTGAACCATCCGGGGCGACCCTTCCTCCTTACGCCGCCGTTTCCACCTCGACCCGGTCGCGCCCGCCCGACTTGGCGCGGAACAGCGCGAGGTCGGCGGCCTTGATGAGGTCGTCCGGCACGACGCCTTCCTTCGGCACCATCGAGGCGACGCCCATGCTGATGGTGACGTGACCGCCCTCGCGGGGGATGTCCATCGCCCGCACGCGCCGCATGATCTGGTCGGCGACGGTGCGCGCGCCGGAAAGCTCGGTGTCGAGCAGCACCACGACGAATTCCTCGCCGCCGAACCGCGCCGCCAGATCGCCGGAGCGGTTGACCCCGTCCTGGATCGCGTCCGCCACCTTGCGCAGCACCTCGTCGCCGGCGAGATGGCCGTGGCTGTCATTGTACAGCTTGAAATTGTCGACATCGATCATCAGCAGCGCCAGCGGCGTGCTGTTGCGCAGGGCGCGCCGCCATTCGGCGAGCATGTACTCGTCGAAATAGCGGCGATTGCCGAGGCCGGTGAGGCCGTCGATGCGGGTCAGCCGCTCCAGCTCCAGATTGGCCTGCATGAGCTGGCGCTGGCTCTCGCGCAGCGCCGCATAGGCCGCGTCGCGCTGCACATGGTCGAGATAGGCGCGGGTGTGATAGCGGATGCGGGCGATCAGCTCGATCCGGTCCGGCAGCTTGACGAGATAGTCGTTGGCGCCGGCCTTGAAGGCGGCGCTCTTGACCGCCGGCTCGTCCTTGGCGGAGAGCACGATCACCGGCACCGAATGGGTGGAAGGCCGGTCGCGGTACTGGCGCACGAGGTCGAGCCCGTCCATGCCGGGCATCACCAGATCCTGCAGGATCACCGTCGGCTTCAGCTCCTCGGCGATGCGGATGGCGTCCAGCGGATCGGTGCAATAGTGGAAATCGAGATCCGTCTCGCCCGCCAGCGCCCGCCGGACCGCCTCGCAGATCAGAACCTGGTCGTCGACCAGCAGGACCATCGAGAGATATTTCTCCCCCGCCAGTGCCTGATGGGCCGCGTGGGGGTCGAGATCGGTCTTGCGCATCATGATTGAGCCTCGTGGGATGAACAGCCGAAAACGTCGGCGAGGCGGCCGGCTATGTGGTCGAGGGGCAGGATGTCGACGGCAGCCGACAGGGCGGCGGCGGCTTTCGGCATGCCGTAGACGGCGGAACTTTTCTGGTCCTGGGCGATGGTGAGATGGCCCGCCTGGCGCAGCGCCAGCAGCCCCTGCGCGCCGTCGCGGCCCATGCCGGTGAGCAGCACGCCCACCAGTTCGCCGCGCCAGAAGCGGGCCGCGCTGTGGAAGAACACGTCCACCGAGGGGCGGTAGGGGTAGTCGCGCGGCGCGGCGGTATAGGCGAGTTCGCCGGAAGCGCCGAGCACCAGATGATCGCCCGACGCGGCGATCAGCATCGTGCCCGCCTCGGGCCGGTCGCCCTCCGCCGCCGCGCGCACCGGCAGCCGCGCCTGCTGGCCCAGCCAGTTGGCGAGGCCCGGCACGAATTTCGGATCGACATGCTGCACCAGCACGAGGGCCGCCGGGAAATCCGCCGGCAGGCGGGTGAGGATGGCGGCGACTGCCGCCGGGCCGCCGGCGGAGGCGCCGATGGCGACGAGCCGGCGCGCGTTGCCCGCCGCCGGGGCGGGGGGCGGGCTCGCCCGGCCGGTTCGCCCGTCGCCGACCAGCTTGCCGATGATGGCGATCTTGGCCAGCAGTGTCGCCGCGGGCGCGGCCGAGACATCGGTGCCGACGGTTGGAATGTCGACCGCGTCGAGCGCGCCATGGCCCATCGCCTCGTAGACGCCGGAGACATTGGCGTCGATGCTGGCGGTGACCAGCAGGATCGGGCAGGGCGTCGCGGCCATGATGCGCCGGGTCGCCTCCACCCCGTCCATCTGCGGCATGGTGATGTCCATCAGCACGAGGTCGGGCAGGTCGCGGGCGCAGGACGCCACCGCCTCGCGCCCGTCGCCGGCGATCCACGCGACCTGATGCTCCGGCGCGGCGACGATGATGCGTCGCAGCAGCTCGGCCGCCATCGGCAGATCGTTGACGATACCGATCCTCATTGCCTCTTCCTCGTTCCCGTCCTAGCCAGCGGCCGGGCCGATCAGGTCGGTGACCGCCTGAATCAGCGTCTCGTCGTGGAAGCTGCCCTTGGTCAGATAGTAATCCGCTCCGGCATCGAGGCCACGCCTGCGATCCTCCTCGCGGTCCTTGTAGGAGACGATCATCACCGGCAGGGCGCGCAGGCGCGCGTCGCGGCGCATCAGCGTCACCAGCTCGATGCCGTCCATGCGGGGCATGTCGACATCGGTCACCATAAGGTCATAGGCCTCCGAGCGCACGGCATTCCAGCCATCCATGCCGTCCACCGCCACCCCGACCTCGTAGCCGTGATGTTCCAGCAGCTTGCGCTCCAGCTCCCGCACGGTCAGCGAGTCATCGACCACCAGAACGCGCTTGCGCCGGTTCGCCGGGGCGCTGGCGCGCGGCCCCTGAGGCCCGCGCAGGGCGCCGGCCGAGGCCAGCTTGTCGGCCGAGCGCAGCAGGTCGTCCATGTCGACGATCAGCACCGGGGCGCCGTCCTCCATCAGCGCGGCGGCGCTGATGTCCTTGATCTTGCCGAGCCGCGGGTCGAGCGGGCGCACCACCAGCTCGCGCTCGCCGAGGAAATCGTCGACCACCAGCCCATAGCTGCCGGTGCCGGCGCCGATCACCACCAGGCACAGCTCGTCGCCCTGCGCCCGCGCCTCGCCCTGGCCGAGAAGTTCATGGGCGGTCACGAGACCGAGGCGCTGATCGCCGAACCCGACATGCGGGCGCCCCTCCAGCGTCTCCACCTGGGCGCGCGGCAGCTTGAGGGTCCGGGCGATGCCGGCGAGCGGCAGCGCATAGGGCTCGCCGCCGATCTCCACCAGCAGGGTGCGGATCACCGACAGGGTCAGCGGCAGTTCCAGCAGGAAACTGGTGCCCTCACCGGGCCGGGCGGCGACGCGCACCGTGCCGCGCACCTGGCGCACCATGCTCTGCACCGCGTCGAGGCCGACGCCGCGTCCCGAAACGTCGCTCACCGTCTCCTTCATCGAGAAGCCCGGCAGGAACAGGAATTCCAGCAGTTCCGCCTCGCTCAGCGCGGCGGCGCCCGCTTCGTCGATCAGCCGGCGGGCGACGACGGCGCGGCGCAATTCGGGCAGGTCGATGCCGCCGCCATCATCGGCGACGATGATCTGCAGCAGCCCGGCATGGTGGCGGGCCTCCAGCCGGATCACGCCTTCTTCCGGCTTGCCGGCGGCGCGGCGGCGCTCGGGCGTCTCCAGCCCGTGGTCGATGGCGTTGCGCAGCAAATGGCCGAGCGGCGCGTCGAGCTGGTCGAGAATGTCGCGGTCGATGCCGGTCGAGCCGCCGACGATGTCCAGCCGCGCGCTCTTGCCGAGCGCATGGGCGAGATCGCGCACGCGGCGGGCATAGGCGCGCACCCCGTCCTCGAAGGGGCGCATCCGGCTCGCCAGCGTCTCGCCATAGAGCCGGTTGGCGAGGTCGGTACTGCGGCGGTCGAGCGCGTCGAGTTCGGCCAGACGTTCCTCAAGCTGATGGCGGCCCTGTTCCAGCGTGCCGCGCGCCAAGGCCAGCGCCTGCGCGGTCGGGCCGTCTTCGGTGCCCGGCGGCAGGCTGGCGCGCACCGCGTCGAGCGCCTTGGCGAGGGCGCCGTGCTGGCGGCGCAGCCGCGTCAGGCTGTCGGCGAAGGGGCGCAGCCGGCGGGCCTCGATCAGCGATTCGCCGGCAAGGCCGAGCAGCCGGGTCATGCTCTGCGCGGTGATGCGGATCATCCGCTCGCCGCCGCCCGTCTCGCCGGCCGGCAGATCGCGGCCGAACGCCTCGCTGGCCTGGGACGCGGACACGGCGGAGGCGACGGTGGAAACCGGGGCCGAGGGCGGCGCGCCCGCCTCGGCCAACTCCGCCGTCTCGCCCGCCGTCCCGCCTGCCTCGGCGGCGGCGAGGGCGGCGAGAAAACCGTCGATCTGCGCCGTGACGGCCGCGCCGTCGGCCTCCGTCGCCGGGTCGGCGATCAGCGCCAGCAGGTCCACCCCGCCCAGCAGCGCGTCGATATGGCCGCGCGTGAGACGCAGCGTGCCATGCTGCGCGGCGACGAGGATTTCCTCCATCGCATGGGCGACGCGCACCGCCGGCATCAGCTCGATGATGCGGGCCGAGCCTTTCAGCGAATGCGCCGCGCGCATCGCCGCTTCCAGATGGGTGGCGGAGGTCGGGTCGCGTTCCAGCGCCAGCAGCCCGCCGGTGAGCGCCTGCGACTGCGTCTCCAGCTCGGCCCGGAACAGGTCGAGCATGGAAAACTGGCTGAGATCGGGCGTGCTCATGCCAGACTCCGATCGACCGCGTCGAGCAGCCCGGCCCCGTCCAGCCGGCCGACCGCGCGGCCATCCCAGTCGAGCACGGCCGAGGCGAAGCGGGCGGCGTTCTTGTCGACGGTCACCGGCAGGGCGCGCAGCGCCTCCGGTCCATGGCGGTGCAGCCCGTGTACCTCGTCGGCATGGAACGCCACGCGCCGGTCCGCCCGGCCGATGACGACGAGACGGGCAAAGGCGGTGCCCTGGCTCGCGGCCGGCTCCTGCCCCTCGATGCCCAGCAATTCGGCGAGCGCGATCTTCACCAGCAGCTCGCCGCGCACATTGACGATGCCGCGCACCAGCCGGTCGCGCCGGTGCGGCAGGCTGTGGCTGCGCCGGGGCTCGGTGATCTCGGTCACGAGATCGGCCGGCAAAGCGAGCCATTCCCCGCCGAGGCGGAAGATCAGCACCGTGTCGGCCGGCGCATCGGCCTCGCCGGCCTGCACGCGGGCGCCGGCGAAATGGCGGGCCCATTCGGCGCGGTAGCCCGGCGGCAGCGGCCGGTCGAGCAGCCGCCCGGCGCGCGCCGAATCAGCCGTCCGGGCGCTCTCGGGACTGTTGTCGGGCGTGCGCGATGTCATCGCCCGTCACCGCGCTGTTCGAGCCGGGTGAGCCGTTCGCTCAGGATCCGCGCCCCGGCCGCGTCGCCCCGGCGGCGCAGCAGCAGAGCGAGATGGGCCAGCGCCTCCCGGTGGTTCGGGGCGAGATAGAGCGCCTTGCGATAGTAGCCGGCCGCCTCGGGGCTATCGCCGGCATCATGGGCGAGGCCGAGCAGATAGAACACCGGCGCCGAGGGGCCGAAGGTCTCGACATGCCGGCCCGCCGCCTGCTTCGCCTCGTCGAGCCGGCCCGCATCGGCGGCGCGCTGGATCGCGGCCAGACTTTCAGCGGCGCGGCTTTCGGCGGCCAGAGTTTCGGGGGCCATAGTTTCCGCGTCGAGATTGCCGGCGGTCGGCTCCGGGGCGCCGCCGGGCCGCGTCCCGCGCGGCGGCGGCACGGCGGCGGAGGGGGTCGCCGCGGGCGTGCGGGAACGGCTGCGCGCCTCATGGGGCGGGCGCAGCAGGCTGGGGCGCCGCGTCGCCGAGACGCCCGACGCGGGAGTGGCCAACCCTGCCAATTGAAGACCCGTCGAGGCGGGCCGGGTGGCGGCGGTCTCCGGCGCGCGGGTGAAGGCGAAGGCCATCGGGGTGCGCAGCGAGGCATAGCCATGCAGCAGCGGCAGGCCGGATTCCGCCGGCCCGACCAGCAGCAGCCCCTCCTTCGCCAGCAGCCCGTCGAGCCGCTCCAGCGCCTGCTTCTGCCTCTCGCGGTCGAAATAGATCAGCAGGTTGCGGCAGAAGATGATGTCGAAGGGCGGCTCCCCGGCCAGCGCCGCCGAATCGAACATATTGGCCGCGCGCAGCCGCACCTGCGCCCGGATCGCCGCGTGCGGGCGATAGCCGCCCTCGACCGCCTCGAAATGCCGATCGCGAAAGCCGAGGTCGCCGCCGCGAAACGAGTTGCGCCCATAGATCGCCCGTTCCGCCTCGGCGATGTTGCGGGTGGAAACGTCGATCGCGTCGATGCTGAACTCATCCGCTTGGAAGCCCGCATCAAACAGCGCCATGGCCATCGAATAGGGTTCCTCGCCGGTCGAGCAGGGCAGGCTCAGAAGCCGCAGCCGGGCCGGCTTCAGCGCGGGCGTGGACCGCGAGAGGGTCTGGCGCGTCAGGCTCTGGCGGGCGAGGGCGTGGCGGATCATCGCGTCGAAGGCGCGCGGGTCGCGGAAGAACCAGGTCTCCGGCACGACGATGGCGTTGACCAGTTCCTGAAGCTCGCCGCCCTCGCCAAGGCAGTGCCGGTACGCGGCTTCGTCGGCGATGGCGCGCGCGGCCATGCGCTGGCGCACCGCATAGGCGAGCGCATTGGGGCCGAGCGTCTCGCAGTCGAGCCCGATTTTCTCGTGCAGCAGCTTGCCGATCTCGGCGAGACTCATCTCGGCAAAACTCATGGGGGCAGAACTCATGCGGCCGCTCCCGGCAGGCGGAACAGGAGGGCGCGCAGCTCGTCGCTCAGCAGGGCCGGGGCCCGTATCCACTGGATGAAGCCGTCCGCGTCGGCGGCGACCGGGCCGAGATAGTCCGGCA
This sequence comes from Ancylobacter radicis, assembly GCF_018449475.1. Classification (GTDB taxonomy): domain Bacteria; phylum Pseudomonadota; class Alphaproteobacteria; order Rhizobiales; family Xanthobacteraceae; genus Ancylobacter; species Ancylobacter radicis. The sequence continues at coordinate 1,024,687 of NZ_JAHCQH010000015.1, forward strand.
GTCCCGCCTCGACGCCGGTGGCGACGAAATCACCGGGCTCGCGCTTGAGGGTCTCGATCACCTGCTCGGCGCACAGCGCCAGCCGGTGCTCCCCCTCCGCGCCGGGATAGCGCACGAGGATGATGCGCGAACTCATCACCTCGGCGACCGGGCGGCCGGTGGCGAGCAGGCCGAGGTCGATCAGTGGCACCGGCTCGCCGTGATAGCTGATCACGCCGACGATTCCGGCCGGGGCGCCCGGCAGTTCCTTGGCCTCGACCAGCGGCAGCACCTGTTCGATCTGCGCCGCGTCGAGCACGTAGCGGTCCTTGCCGATGCGAAACATCAGGAACAGCATGATCGCCCCCGCGCTCAGGCCCGGAGCCTGAACCGGGAGATCGCGCTGCGCAAGCCGCCGGAGACCTGGTTCAGATCGTCGATCGCGATGTTCGACTGGTGCAGCGATTCCACGGTCTGCTGCGCCGCCTCGCTGAGCTGGGACAGTGCGTCGCTGATCTGCTCGGCGCCGGTGGCCTGCGCCTGCATGCCTTCATTGGCCACCTCGAAGCGCGGCACCAGGCTCTGCACCTGATGGATGATCTGCGAGAGCTGGCCGCCGACCTCCTGCACCTCGGTCATGCCGCGGCGCACTTCCTCGGAGAACTTGTCCATGCCCATCACCCCGGCCGCGACCGCCGACTGGATGTCGCGCACCATCTGCTCGATGTCATAGGTCGAGGCAGCCGTCTGGTCGGCGAGGCGGCGGATCTCGGTCGCCACCACGGCGAAGCCGCGCCCATATTGCCCGGCCTTCTCCGCCTCGATGGCCGCGTTGAGCGAGAGCAGGTTGGTCTGGTCCGCCACCTTGGTGATGGTGGTGACCATCTGGTTGATGTTGCCGGCCTTCTCGCTGAGCACGGCGAGCTTGCCGTTGATCGCGCCGGCCGCTTCCATCACATGGCGCATCGTCGCTTCCATGCGGGCGAGCCCGGCCTGCCCGCCGCCGGCCAGCGTCGCCGTCTCCTCCGCCACATGCGACACCTCGGTCATGGTGCGCACCAGCTCGTTGGAGGTGGCGGAGATTTCCTTGGCGGTGGCGCCGATCTCGGTGGTGGTGGCGGCGATCTCGCTGGCGGTCGCCTGCTGCTCCTTGGAGGTGGCGGCGATCTCGGTCAGCGAGGTGTTCACCTGGATCGAGGATTTCTGCACCTGGCCGATCAGCGTCGTCAGTTCGTCCGCCATGGTGTTGACGCCGTCGGCCAGCGTCGCGAATTCATCGCGCCGGGCCAGCGCCAGCCGCTCGCTGAAATCGCCGCCGCGCATCACCGTGACCATGCCGACCAGCCGCTCCAGCGGCACCGTCACCGCCCGGAACAGCAGAAAGCCGCTCAGCACGGACAGCGCGGCGGCGATGGCGAAGCCGATATAGAGCCCGGACTCGGCATTGCGCACGAGCCCCACAATATGCTCGGTCGAGGCCTCCTCGGCCGCCTGATTGAGCGCCACGGCCTCGTCGAGCACCTGGTCGATGGTGGCCAGTCGGGGCATCAGATCGGTGTGGATCGCCGCGCGCAGCGCCTCGGGCGGCAGCGACAGGGCGGCCTCCTCGGCCGGCCAGAACGCGCCCGCCGCCGCGCGCAGGGCCTCGAAATTGCGCCGGTCTTCCGGGGAATCGAGCGTGGCCTCATAGGCGACCATGCCCTGCGTGATCGCGGTCCGGTTGGCCTTGAGCCGCTCAAGGGTCGCCGCGCGCAGGGTCGTGTCGCTCTCGACCGCGAAGGAGGTCAGCATTCCCTGCGCCCGCGCCCACGCCTCCCGCATCTTCAGGCTGGCGACGAGGGCCGGCACGGTGCTGGTCTCGATCGTCAGCGCCTCCTGCTCGGCCTGGCGGAACCAGCGATAGCTGGCGGCGCTCACGGCGGTCAGCACCAGCAGAACCGCGAGGAAGCTTCCCAGGATGCGTTGGCGGATCGTCAGGCTTGTCATGGATCGGCTTCCGTGGGGGCGGGGTGGCATGGAGGAGCGCAGGCGATAGGGGCCGTGTGGTTCGGCGGACAATGCCGCGCCCCAGCCTAGCACGGCAGATGTTTCCACTCTGTTGCTGCGGATCTAGAGCTTGTTCTGACGCATTTTCTTCACGCGAACCGCAATCCACGTCGCTCGAAGATGCGCTAGGCCGCCGGGCCGGGATGATGGTGGCTCGCCATACGTCCGGGCGCCTGCGGCCCCCGCGCGCCGGTGGTCAGCCATTCCAGCGGCAGCCGCCACAGCGCGGCGCGGAAACGCTCGTGAAAGAAGGCGAAATGGCCGATCGCGTCGACCCCGGCATCGCCCGGCGCGATCCGCAGATGGGTGCGCGCGGCGCCGGTGAAATGCGCCAGCGTGCGCTCCAGCGCCGGCACCGTGCCGAACGGGTCGTCGTCGAGCCCGATGGCGAGGATCGGCGCGCTCACCTGCGCGAAACGGGCGGCGAGCGTGTCCGCCGTGCCGGGGGCGTGCCGGCGCACGCTGGAGGGGTAATGCGGCCCCATACCGGCCCAGTCGAGCGCCACGCCTTTCGGCGTGTCCTCCATCCAGCCGAGCCGCCGGCCGGGGAAATGGCCGAACAGCGCGGTCAGCGCCGGCATGGTCACATGCCATTTGAGCCGCATCGCCGCGCGCGCCGCCGGGGCGTAATCGCGCCAATGGGCGTATTGCGCGCCGACCGTGACCGCCCGCCGGATCACCGCGTTGGAGGGGGCCAGGCCGAGCGCGACGCCGCCGAAGGAATGGGCGACGACATCCACCGCATCGCCGGGACAGCAGGCCTGCGCGAAGCGGAGCGCGCCCTCGACATCCTTCTCGCCCCAGTCGGTCCAGTCGGCGGCAAAGCCGCGCAGCCGGGCGGGGCGGCTCTCGCCGATGCCGCGATAGTCGAAGCTCAGCACGTTGAAGCCGTGGTCGTGCAGCCAGCCGGCGAAGCGGGCGTAATAGCGGGCCCGTACCGAGGTGGCGCAGGCGATCACCACCACCGCGCCCTGCGGCGCCGGTCCCTGATGGCGCCACAGATAGCCGCCGAGCGGCAACCCGTCGGCGGCGGCAAAGCGCACCGGCACCCCCGCCCCGGCGGGCGGCGTCGTGACGGGGAGAGGGGCGGGAATGGATACGGGCGGTGGGGACACGGGCGGCACCTTTCCACCCGAGAATGTCGCCCGCGCGGGGCTCTGTCGACCCGCCGCCGCCTCAGGAGGCGCGGGAAGGGGCGGCGGCAGGGCTGGCGGCGGGGGCGGGCACCGGCACCGGCACCGGCACCGGGATGAGCCGCCCGGTCAGCAGCAGCCAGAGGGAATGGGCGGAGGTGATGGCCACCACCAGCGTCGCGATGGCGAGCAGGAACGGCGCCAGCAGCGCCAGCGCGCCGGTCTCGCCGCGCCCGATCAGTTGCAGCGTCGCCGTGGCCAGCGCGGTCAGGCCGAAGGTGAAGGCCCAATAGGCCGGCGAGAGCGACTGTTTGAGGATCCAGGGCAGCAGGCGCGCCAGCAGCAGGAGCTGCAACAGCCCATAGCCGATCATGGCGCGGGCGAACACGTCGGGCGGGCCGTGGGTGACGGCGAGATAGGTCACCGCGCCGACCACCGGCGGGGCGAGCTGGATGCCGAGCGTCGGGCGCAGCGCCGGGGCGAGCGCGGCCCCGTGCTGGAAGCGGTAGAGCAGCACGGATTCCATGGCCAGCCAGGAAAACAGCCCGGCGCCGAAGGCGAGCTGGCCCCAATCGGTGTAGCCGAGCACGCCGCAGGCGGTGCCGGTGACATAGCAGCCGGCGACCGTCGGCAGATACAGCACCGGCGTGGCCAGCGCCGGGTCGCGCTCGCCATGCAGCAGCGCGCCGGAGCGCCAGACGCCGAAGCCGATGGTGAAGGCGGCGCCGGCGAGCAGGAGCAGGATCGCCACATCCCGCGAATAGGGCGCGGCGGCGATGCTGACCAGCAGCGTGGCGACACCGGCCAGCCCGACAAAGCCGGACTGGACGGGATGGTTCATCTCCTCCTGCGCCACCGCGCGGGCGAGCAGCCATTTCAGCCCGTAGAGCGTGAGCACCACGGCCCAGACGAGGCTTCCCGCCAGCATGATCGCCTCGGCGATCAGGGCCGGCGTGCCCCATACCGCATGGGCCGCGCGCCAGCTTCCGCCGAGGCCGACGAGGCCCAGCACCATGCCGAAGAAGGAGACGGGTACGATCGGCAGTCTCGTCTTCGGCACGGCGGTCCCCTCAGGAGGTGGTGCCTGTCAGTGCCGCGACCGCGCGGGCACCGGCACGGGCTGCGGCTTGGCCCTCGCATGGGCCATGTCGTCCATCAGCTCGTACCACATGGCGTTGAGCACGGCGAAGGCGGCGGCCAAAGGCAGGCCGAGAAGCCAGGCAAAGTACCACATGACGTGTCTTCCTTCTCTCAATAGGCGTGGCTGCCGTCTTTCGCGATCGCCTGCACGTCGACCTTGCCCCAGAGCACTTTGTAGACCCAGCTCGTATAGGCGAGGATGAGCGGCACGAAGATCAGCGTGCAGACCAGCATGATGAACAGCGTCAGATGGCTCGACGAGGCGTCCCAGACGGTGAGGCTGGAGCGCGCATCGATCGAGGACGGCAGGATGAAGGGGAACATCGACAGGCCGACGGTCGAGATGATGCCGAGGATCGACAGCGAGCTCAGCAGCCAGGCGAAGCCGCCCCGGTTCATGCGCAGCAGAGCGAGGCTGCCCAGCGCGCCGAGCAGGCCGAGCGCCGGGCCGGCCATCATCCAGGGATGGGCGGCGTAATTGGCCAGCCACGCCCCCGGCGCCAGCGCCACGGTCTTGGCGAGCGGGTTGGACGGCCCGCCCTTGGCCACGGCGCTGGTGATCGCATAGCCCTCGATGCCCAGCCACAGCCAGACGCCGCCGACCGCGAACAAGGCGAGGGTGACGAGCGCCGCCACCGAGCCGATGGCCCGCGCCCGCGCGGCGATCACGCCCTCGGTCTTCAGCATCAGCCAGCCGGCGCCGTGCATCACCAGCATGGCAACGGAGAGCAGGCCGCAGAGCAGACCGAACGGGTTCAGCAGCTCGAACAGCGTGGTGCCGTCATAGAAGATGCGCAGGTCGCCATCGAGCCGGAACGGCACGCCCTGAAGCGCATTGCCGACCGCCACGCCCATCACCAGCGCCGGCACGAAGCCGCCGATGAACAGCGCCCAGTCCCAGCCCGTGCGCCAGGCCGCGCTGTCGCGCTTGGAGCGGTATTTGAAGCCGACCGGCCGCAGGATCAGCGCGAACAGGATGGCGAACATGGCGAGGTAGAAGCCGGAGAACGACACCGCGTAGAGCGGCGGCCAGGCGGCGAAGATGGCGCCGCCGCCGAGGATCAGCCACACCTGATTGCCTTCCCAGGTGGCGCCGACCGTGTTGATCACGGTGCGGCGCTCAAGGTCGGTGCGGGCGACGAAGGGCAGCAGCGTGGCGGTGCCGAGGTCGAAGCCGTCCATCACGGCGAAGCCGATCAGCAGCACGCCGAGCAGCAGCCACCAGATGACGCGGAGCGTGTCGTAGTCGATGAGGGTGTGAAGGACCATGATCCTACTCCGCGGCGGCGAGGGTGGCGGGAACGAGCGCGGCTTCCGGTTCGTCGTCCGGCTCCGGTCCCTTGCGGATGGCGCGCACCATCAGCGCCATCTCGATGATGATGAGCACCGTGTAGAGCGCGGCGAAGCCGAGGATCGTCGTCAGCACGGTGGCGGCGCCGAGATCGGAGACCGCGGCGGCGGTGGGCAGCACGCCCTCGATGATCCAGGGCTGGCGGCCGATTTCCGCCACCACCCAGCCGAGTTCGCCGGCGACCCAGGGCAGCGGGATGGCCAGCACCGCGATCCACAGCAGCGGCCGGTAATGGTCGAGCCGGCGGCGGGCCGAGAGCACGAAGAACACGCTGGTCAGCAGGATGAAGAAGAAGCCCAGCCCGACCATGATGCGGAACGACCAGAACAGGGTCGGCACGTTCGGCACCGTGTCCCAGCCGGCGGCGGCGACCTGTTCGGGCGTCGCGGTGCGGGGATCGTCGACATAACGCTTGAGCAGCAGGGCGTAGCCGAGATTGGCGCCGTTATCCTCGAAGCTGCGCTGCACCGCCGGGTCGATGGCCGCGCCCGGCGTGGTGGCGCGGATCTTCTGCAGCGCGTCGAAGGCGGTGATGCCGCTCTTGATGCGCGCCTGCGCCTGCCCGACCAGTTCGTCGATGCCCGGCACCACCGTGTCGAGCGAGCGCGTGGCGATGAGGCCGAGGGCCCAGGGAATGTGGATCGCGTAATGGGTCTCGCGGTCCACCTGGCTCGGCAGGCCGATCAGGGTGAAGGCGGCCGGCGCCGGCTCGGTCTCCCACATCGCCTCGATGGCGGCGAGCTTCATCTTCTGATGCTCGGTGGCGAGATAGCCGCTCTCGTCGCCCAGCACGACCACGGAGAGCGAGGCGGCGAGGCCGAAGGAGGCGGCGACCGCCATGGACCGCTTGGCGAGTTCCACATGCCGGCCCCGCAGCAGATACCAGGCGGAGACGCCGAGCACGAAGATCGCGCCGGTCACATAGCCGGCTGAGACAGTGTGGACGAATTTGGCCTGCGCCACCGGATTCATGAGCACGGCGAAGAAGTCGGTCACCTCCATGCGCATGGTCTGCGGGTTGAAGGCCGAGCCGACCGGATTCTGCATCCAGCCATTGGCGATCAGGATCCACAGCGCGGAGAAGTTCGAGCCGAGCGCCACGCACCAGGTGGCGGTGAGATGGCCGAGCTTGGAGAGCTTGTCCCAGCCGAAGAAGAACAGCCCGACAAAGGTCGCCTCCAGGAAGAAGGCCATCAGCCCCTCGATCGCCAGCGGGGCGCCGAAGATGTCGCCGACATAATGGCTGTAATAGCTCCAGTTCATGCCGAACTGGAATTCCATCACGATACCCGTGGACACGCCGAGCACGAAATTGATGCCGAACAGCGTGCCCCAGAACTTGGTCATCTGCCGCCAGATCGGGCGGCCGGTCATCACATAGACCGTCTCCATGATGCCGAGCACGACGGAGAGGCCAAGCGTGAGGGGAATGAAGAGGAAATGATAGAGGGCGGTCATCGCGAACTGTAGTCGCGACAGGTCGACGATATTCAGTTCCATGGTTCAGTGCCGGTTCGTCCCGGCCTCCTGGTCTTGCGCGCCGCAGGCCCCCGGCGCCAGGTCATCAACGGCAGGTCATCAACAGCAGGTCGCTTCCGCCGAAGGTCAGTCGGGCCGCAGCCCGTCGAGCAGCGCGTCGAAGGCGGGTTCGCCCCGGCGTGCAAGGGTGTGCAGGCGTCCGTCAGCCAAGAGGACGAGGGTGTCGGCGATCTCCGCCTCGCGCCGCAAATGTGTAGCCAGAACCAGCGTCCTGTCGTCCGCACAGCTACCTAGCTGGGCCATGACGGCGCGCGCGGTGGCGCCGTCGAGCCCGTCGGTCGGCTCGTCGAGCAGCCAGACCGGGGCGTTGCGCAGGATCAGCCGGGCCAGCGCGAGGCGTCGACCCTGCCCGCCGGAAAGGCCAAGGCCGCCTTCGCCGAGCCGGCTATCCATTCCCGCCGGCAGCGCGGCGACCAGCGCGTCGAGCCCGGCCTTGGCAAGGGCGGCGCGCAGCTCGCCCTCGCTCGCCTCGGGCCGGGCAAGCCGCAGATTGCCGGCCAGGCTGTCCTGAAACAGTTCGGTGCGCTGGGTCAGCAGCGTCGCCGGCCGTGTCGCCAGATGCCCGGCCAGCGGGGCGATCTCGCCCGCCAGCGCGGCGAGCAGGGTCGACTTGCCGGCGCCGCTGGCGCCGATCACGGCGAGGCGTTCGCCGGCGTGAAGGGTGAGGTCGAGGCCGCGCAGCACCGGCGCGCCCCCATGACTGGCCCCACCATGACCTGCCCCACCATGCCCGAGCGAGACGCCGACCAGTTCCACCGCCACGCCCGGACCGGGCGCCGGGGCGCGGCGCGGCGTGGGCGCGGGGGTGAGGCGCGGGGCGAGCCGGGCGGCGGCGATCAGCGCGCGCTCCATCTCGATCATGCCCCGGCGCAGCGCGGCGAAGGGCTCGAAGGCGGCCAACGCCACCATCAGCACCAGCGCGCCGATCGGGGCGGTGATCCGCCCGTCCCCGGCGAGACTGGCCACCAGCACCAGCATCACCGCCAGCAGCACCCCCGAGGCGGCGGTAAAGCCGGCCCCGGCATAGGTGTCGACCCGGTTCAGCGCATTGTCGGCGTCGACCAGCCGCGCATCGGCGGCGGACAGGCTCTCGCGATGGGCCGACAGCCGCCCGGCCATGGCGAGTTCGGTCTGCCCGGCGAGAAGATCGACCGCGCGGGCGCGCAGCACTTCCAGCGCATGGGCCCGGCGCCGCGCCGGCCGGCGGGCGGTGCGCAGCGCGATCAGCGGCACGCCGATGCCGGCGCCGAGCAGCAGCGCGGCGAAGATGAGGGCGGTGCGGGTGTCGATCAGCGCGATGGCGAGGATCAGCCCGCCCGCCACCGCGGCAGCGGCGGCGACCGGCACCAGCACGCGCAGATAGAGCGAATCCAGCGCGTCGATGTCGAGGGTGAGGCGGAACAGCAGGCGCGAGGGCCGGTCGGCGAGGCGCCCCGCAGCTTCCGGCGCCGCCCAGCCGCGAAACAGCGTCTCGCGCAGCCCGGCCAGCACCCCGAGCGCGGCGTCATGGGTCACCAGCCGCTCGCCATAGCGCCCGGCGGTGCGCAGCAGCGCCATCAGCCGGATGACCGCCGAGGGGGCGAAGATGTCGAAGGCCAGCGCGGTGGCGGTGCTCAGCCCGGCGATGGCGGTGGCGGTGATGAACCAGCCGGCGGTGCCGAGCAGGCCAAGGCCGGCGAGCAGGGTGACGATCGCCAGCGCGATGCCGGCGGTCAGCGCCCAGCCGCGTTCGGCGAAGAACAGCCGCACGATGGAAGCCAGCGCGCCGAACCGCCGGAGGCGGCGGGTGCTCACGCGGTGGCGTTCGCCCACCCGTCTCTCGCCCATCTGCATCATGGCCGGTCCTCCGCCGCGAGCGTGACGACGCGGTCCATCCGCGCGGCGAGCGCGGGGTCGTGGGTGGCAATGATCAGCGTGCGGCCCTGCGCCAGCACCAGCAGTCCCTCCGTCACCTCCTGTGCGGTGGTGGCGTCGAGATGGGCGGTCGGCTCGTCGGCGAGGATCAGCCCGGCCTCGGGCGTCGCGGCAAGGCGGGCCAGGGCGAGGCGCAGCGCCTCGCCGCCGGAGAGCCCGCGTCCGGCCTCGCCCACCGGGGCGGGGCCGCGCCGCGCCGCCACCGCGTCGAGCCGTGCCGCCTGCAGCGCCGCGCGCACCGCCGCATGGTCCACCCGCGGGCGGCCGAGGGCTACATTGCGGGCCAGCGTACCGGCGAAGATGTGCGGCTTCTGGCCGATATAGGCCATGCGGGCACGCAGCCGCGCCGCGCTCGCCGGGGTCAGCGCCTCGCCGTCGATCAGCACCCGGCCGGCCTGCGGCGCGGCGAGCCCGGCGATCAGCGCGATCAGCGTGGATTTTCCCGCCCCGCTCGGGGCGAACAGCGCCACATGCTCGCCCGGCGCGACGGTGAGGTCGAAGCCGTCGAACACCGCGGCGCCGGCGCCATGGCGGAAGCCGAGCCCCTCGACCCGCACGGCCGGGGCGGCGAAGGCGGTGTCGGTATGGGGCGCGTCATCGGCGCCGAGCAAGGTCTGGCCGGGCAGGGTCTCGCCGGGCGCGGCGAGCCGCTCCAGCGCCTCGATCGCGGCCTGACCGGCGGCGCGGTCGTGCCAGGCGGCCGCCAGCTCGCGCAGCGGCTCATAGAAGGTCGGCGCCAGCAGCAGCATGAACAGCCCGCCGGCGAGGCCAAAGGGCTGGCCGGTGGCGCCGACATCCAGCATGCCCAGCAGGAACAGGCCGATATAGGCGGCGACCAGCGCGACGCCGACGGCGGCGAACAGCTCCAGCACCGCCGAGGACAGGAAGGCGATGCGCAGCACCGCCATGGTGCGGGTGCGCAGGCTCTCCGCATCGGCCCGCAGCCGCCTGGCGGTGGCATCGACCGCGCCGAGCCCGCGAATGGTGGCAAGGCCGCGCAGCCGGTCGAGCAGGAAGCCGTTCATGCTGCCCATCTCGACAAGCTGCGCCTCGCTGGCCGCCTTGGCCTGCAGGCCGATCAGCGCCATGAACAGCGGGATCAGCGGCGCGGTGACGAGCAGGATGATCCCGGCCAGCCAGGAGATCGGCAGCACGAAGGCGAGCAGCACCAGCGGCAGCAGGCTGGCCTTCATCCGGGCCGGACGGAACCGGGCGAGATAGGGCACCACCGCTTCGGCCTGTTCGGCCAGCACGCTGGCGGCGAGGCCCGAGGCCGGGCGGTCGAGGTCGAGCGGCGAGCGGGCGGCGAGCGCCCGCGTCGCCTCGGCCCGCAGCCGCGAGAGTTCGGCCCGCGCGGCGCGAAAGCTCAGCCGCGCCCCGGCGGCGTCACACCCGGCGCGCAGGAAGCCGAGCAGCGCGATGCCGAGCGCCGGCATCAGCGCGGCGTCGGCGGAGGCCCCGGCGGCGATCGCGCCGACCGCATGGGCCAGCAGCCCGGCCTGCGGGATCCAGATCAGCGGGGCGGCGAGCTGCAGCATCAGTCCCGTCCGCTCGGCCCGGCGCACCGCATCGGCCGGCCGCGCGCGCAAGGCGCGCATCCGTAGCGCGGGGGCGGGCAAGGCGCGGGAGGCCGGCATGTCATTGCGCTCCGTCATCGGGCGCGACGAGGCGAACCTGTTCGCCGGCTTGCTTCTTGCCGGCCTTGCGGCCGCGCCCGAGCGTGACGATGCGGTCCTTGGTCTCCAGCAGGCGGGTGATCTTGGAGCCGAGGCTCAGCAGATTGGCCAGCCGCTCGGTCTCCAGCCGCTTCACATCCTCATACCAGGTGGTGAGCTGCTCGATCAGGCCGTGCATTTCCGCCATGCGCTCCTGCGCATAACGCTCGCGCGGGCTGCCCGGCGGCTGCATCAGGATTTCCCGCAGCACCGAGAGGGTGGGGTCGACCTCGCGCTTCTTGCGCTCCTCGGCCAGCGTGCGCAGGATCTGCCAGACATCGTCGGGGGTGGTGAAGAAGTCGCGCCGGTCATTGGGCAGGTGCTTCAGTACGACCAGGTTCCAGGCCTGCAATTCGCGCAGGCTCATGGAGACATTGGAGCGGGAAATGCCGAGCGCCTCGACGATCTCCTCGGCGCAGAGCGGCTCGGGCGAGACATAAAGCAGCGCGTAGATCTGGCCGACCGTGCGGTTGATCCCCCAGCGGCTGCCCATTTCGCCGAAATGCAGCACGAAGGACTGGATGAGCGGCGGCAGGTTCACGGCGGGACCCCGATGGCGGCGTTACGCTGATTTCAGTCATTTCTGAAACAACAGGTCAATACCTATTCCATTCTTCACGGGTACGCCATCCGTGGCTTTCCAGATCGCGCGGGTGTGAGGGGGGACATGATGTCCAAGGCGTGCGACGGCGCTGCGCCTGCCGGCGGATATCGGCCTGCGTCGGCGCTCCGCCTGCGCCAGCAGCCCCGCGCGCGAGGCTCGCGGGGGATGGACCGTGCGGAGGTGGAGGAAGCGCAGGGGGGGCGCCAACAGGGGAGGCGCCGAGAGAGCGCCGGCCCATAGGACAGCCCGCAAGGGAGCGGCGTGCGGGCGGCCGATCGTCTACCCCCTCGGAGCCGACCGGCCGCGCCGCTTCCCCCGCCCCCGGGAAAACCCGTCTATCCTACGCCGGCACGGGCTCGCCGGCCAGTTCCGCCTCTTCGGCGGCGAGCGCGGCGCGCTGGCGGCGGGCCGCCGCGGCGTCCGCCCGTCGCTTCCATATCTCATAGGCGATGGCGGCGAGGATGGTGACGCCGACGATCAGCACCGCCAGCGCGCTGATCGAGGGCGTGGTGCCCTGCCGCACGCGCCCCGCCAGCACCGTGGTCAGCGTCTTGTCGGAGAGGATCGAGAAGGTGGTGGTGTTGTAGTTCTCGAACGAGGACAGGAAGGCCAGCACCGCCGCCGAGGCCAGTGCCGGCTTGAGGAAGGGCAACAGGATGTGCCGGAACACCTGCGGGTAGGAGGCGCCGAGATCGAGCGCGGCTTCCTCCTGCACCCGGTCGAAGCGTTGCAGCCGGGCGAGGATGATCAGCATGCAATAGGCGGAGATGAAGCTCGACTGGCCGAGCACGGTGAGCGCGATGCCGTCATAGAGGAAGCGCGTGCCGGTATCGGTGGTGAACTGGCGCCAGAACACCACGGTCGAGATGCCGATGATGATGCCCGGCGTCAGCACCGGCGAGACCACGATCAGGTAATAGGTTGAGCGCAGCCGGGACTGGATCTGCGTCATCACGATGGCCCCGGCCAGCCCGGTCGGCACCGAGATGCAGACCACCAGCAGGCCGATCCAGACCGAGGTCTGCAGGCCGTACATCATGTCGGCGTCGGCCAAAAGCAGGCCGAACCAGTCGAGCGTCAGCCCCTCGATCGGCCAGACCTGCGGGTATTGCGGCGTGTTGAAGGCCGAGATGGCCATCACCGCCAGCGGCCCGAGCAGATAGAGGAAGAAGATCGCGATATAGACCGCGAACATCACGCGCTGGAAAGCTCCCCCGTTCATCGCGTGATCTCCCCGAGGCTGAGGCGGAAGGCTTTCAGCACCAGCAGCACGAAGGCGATGCAGGTCATCAGCAGGATGAAGGCATAGGCCGCGCCCTGCGGCCAGTTGAAGGCCTGGTAGAAGCGGTCATAGACGATCGGCGTGAACCACAGCGTGCGCGGCCCGCCCAGCACCAGCGGCGCGGCCAGCGCGCCGGCGCACAGCATGAACACCAGCGTGCAGCCCGAGGCGATGCCGGGCTTGGCGTGCGGCATGACGATGAAGGCGTGGATGTGCCACCAGGGCGCGCCAAGGTCGCGCGCCGCCTCGATCTGGTTCTTGTCGAGGCTTTCAATAGCGTTGTAGAGCGGAAACACCATCATCAAGAGATAGGCATAGCTGAGGCCCATATAGAGCCCGACATCGGCGGCCAGGAAGTCGATCGGCTCGGCGGTCAGCCCCGCCCCCATCAGCGCCTGGTTGATCACGCCGCCGGAGGACAGCAGCACCCGGAAGGCGAAGGCGCGCAGGATCTCGTTCACCCAATAGGGCAGGATCAGCAGCAGCAGCAGGATGCGCAGCCGCCCGACGCTGGCCGATTGCGCCATGTGGAAGGCGATCGGGTAGCAGATGGCGAAGTTGAGCAGGGTGATGGCGATGCTCACCGCGATGGTGAGGAAGAAGGCCTTGATGTGCAGCCAGTTCCAGCTCGCCGTCGAGGTGGTCGAGCCGAACAGGAAGTAGCGGTAATTCTCCAGCGTGTAGATGTCCTTCGGCCCGCCCATCTGCGAGGGCGGCAGCTTCGGGCGGAACGACATCTCGACCATGGCGAGCTGCGGCAGGACGATGACGAAGAAGGCCCAGAAGCCGACCGCGATCACCAGATAGAGCCCGACGGCGAGGCCGTTGCGCTGGAAGAAGCCGGGCCCGCTGATGAGGCCGGTGCGCCGCTCATAGGCGGAAAGGGCGAAGAAGATCAGCGCCACCGCGAGCGGCAGGCCGAGAACGAGGGTGAGGCCGCCGGGTCCGCTCATGGGCGCTCCGGGCGTGCCAGCAGCAGGCCGTCCTGCGGCGCGAAGCCGATCTGCAGGGTCTCGCCGGGCACGGGCAGGGCCAGGCCCGAGGCGGCGCTGAGGGTGGCGGTGATCTTCTGCCCGGTGCGCACGCGCAGCGTCACATGGGTCACGCTGCCCTCGAAGGCGACATCGACCGCCTCGGCCTCGAAGCCGGCGGTCGCGCCATTGGCCGGGGTGCCCGGTTGCAGCTTCAGCGATTCCGGGCGCACGAAGATCAGCGCCTCCTCGCCCGTCTTCAGCCCGACCGGGTTGCGACCTTTCAGCGTGCCGAGCGGCGTCTCCAGCGTCGCCTGCCCGTTCGCAACATCGCTGATGCGGCCGCGGATCTGGTTGTTCTCACCGACGAAGGAGGCGACGAAGGGCGTGCGGGGCTCGGCATAGACGGCGCGCCCGTCGCCCACCTGCTCGATCACGCCGGCATTCATGACGGCGATGCGGTCCGACATGGTCAGCGCCTCGCCCTGGTCATGGGTGATGTAGATGAAGGTGATGCCGACCTTCTTCTGGATCGCCCGCAGCTCGGTGCGCATGTGCTGTCTGAGCTTCAGGTCGAGCGCCGAGAGCGGTTCGTCGAGCAGCAGCACGGAGGGCTCGACCGCCAGCGCGCGGGCGATCGCCACGCGCTGCTTCTGCCCGCCGGAGAGTTCCGACACCTTCTTGTGGCCGTGCTCGGACAGCGCGACCTGGATCAGCAGGTTCTTCACCTTCTCGTCGCGCTCATGGCGCGGCACGCCGCGCACGCGCAGGCCGTAGCCGATGTTTTCCGCCACCGTCATCATCGGGAACAGAGCGAGGTTCTGGAAGATCAGCGCGGTCGGGCGCCTGTTCGGGCCGATGCCCTTCATGTCCTGCCCGCCGATCCGCACGCTGCCCCGCGTCGGCTCGATGAAGCCGGAAATGGTGCGCAACAGCGTGGTCTTGCCGCAGCCGGACGGGCCGAGGAAGGAGAAGAACTCGCCCGGCTCAATGGTGAGATTGGCGTCCCGCACGGCGACGAAGTCCCCGAAGGTGACGTTCACGCCCTCTAGCTCGACGGCAGCGGCCATAAGTGTGTCCTGTACTCTTGGAACATTCGGGCGGCGTCCCGCCCTGTCAGGCCGTCATGCCCGGCCTTGAGCCGGGCATCCACGACTTCCACGCGGCGACTTCCACGCGGCGACTTCCCGCGACGGCGACGGGCGGCCCCACGGGCGTGGATGGCCGGGCGAGGCCCGGCCATGACGCTGTGAGGGACGCCCCGCGCCGCCCCTTCGGCTCACGCCGCCTTGAACTTCTCGGCGTACTGGGTGCGCAGCTCGGCGTACCACGACGGCTCCGGCGGGCGGCTCCACAAATTGTCGAGCGCGTTGCCCGGATAGGCCTCGGCGAAGTTCTTCTTGGCGACCTCGGAGAGGAAGGCGTCGGCGCCCTTGACCACCGGGTTGTAGCCCGAGCCGTCGGCGATCAGCGCCGAGACTTCCGGCGAGTGGACGTAGTTCAGCCACTCATAGATCTGCGGGATGTTCTTGGCCGCCTTGGTCATCGCCCAGCCGTCGACCCAGGTGATGGCGCCTTCCTGCGGGGCCATGTAGGTGACCGGCTTGCCCTGCTTCTTCAGCGACAGCGCCGGCCCGTCCCAGGTCTGACCGATGACGCAGCCATTTTCCATGAAGCCGGACTTGGTATTGTCGGCCGAATCCCAGAACTGCTTGACCTGCGCCTTGTTCTCGACCGCGAAGGCGAGGATCGGGTCGTAGATCTTCTTCATCGTCTCCTCGTCCTTGAACGCATCGAGCATGCGGTTGGACGGCAGCTTGCCGGTCTTGTCCCACCACAGGCCGATGCCGAGCAGCAGCGAGTGCGGACGGCCCTGCATCTTGCCCTTGAACTCGGGGGCCCAGAGCGTGCCATAGGACAGCTTGTCATAGGTCAGGCCGGGCGCGAGGTCGGTGCGCCAGGAAATGGCCTCCGAACCCCAGCAATGCGGCACATGGTAGAGCTTGCCGTCCCAGGTCCAGACGCTGGTCGAGGCTTCCAGCATCGAGGGCAGCAGGTTGTTGAGGTTGAGCTTCGAGGTGTCGAAGGGCGCGAGCAGGTCGAGCTCCTTGAACTGCGGGGCGCGGTCGCGGGTCGGCTCGCACAGGTCGAAGCCCTCGCCGCCGGTGGCCTGCAGCTTGTTGATCTGCTCCTCGTTCTGCGAGAACGGGGTGGTCTTGACCTTGATGCCGGTCTTCTTCTCGAAATTCGGGATCACCGGGTTGGGCAGTTCGTCGTCCCAGTTGAGCAGGCTCAGCTCGCCCGAGGAGGAGAAGGCGTCCTTGACGATCCACGGCCCGGTCGCGGCGATGGTGCCGGCGGCAAGCGCCCCCTTGAACAGGACGCGGCGGTTGAAGCTGCGCGCGGCGAGCAGCGTTTCCATCGAGGAATTGGGGGCATCCGGCTTCTTGGTCACGTCTCGTCCCTCGCTCTGGGTGCCCGCATGGCGTGCGGGCGGGTGGATCGGCAGGGGAACAGCACGAAGCGTGCCAGCGGCGGGGGGCGTTGACGAAACGCGACGGGCGAATTGAACGAAACCGACAGGAGCCGGGCACTGCGCCGGGCCGGGCGCCGCGCTCACCGTGCGCCACGGGGAAATGACGCGGAATGCGGCAGCGCACATGCCGCACTGCACGCGGAACAGGCGCGATCCCCGCCGGGACGAAACCGCCGCGCTTTCGCCGGGCCGTCATCCGCGCCTAACCGAGCGCGACTCAGGCGAGGGTCTGGAGGATCTCCGCCGCCAGCGCGTGCAGGTCGTCGCGGTGCCCGGTGCGGCCGGAGGGCGCGTCGACCGTCGAGGTCATGACCATCGAGACGCCGCGCGCCGGCGCCACATAAAGCATCTGCCCGCCATAGCCCCAGCCATAATGCACCGGCGTGCCCGCCATTTCCCGCGTGAACCAGCCATAGCCATAACCGTCGCCGGTGAAGCGCGAGGCCGTGCGCACCTGCCAGCTCTCCGCGATCCACGCCTCCGGGATGATCTGCGCTCCCTTCGCGTTGCGCCCGCCGCGCCGGTACAGCTCGGCGAAGGCGAGCAGCGAGGTCGGGCGCATCGCCATCTGGTTGCCGCCGAAATAGATGCCTTGGCGGTCGCGCTCCCAATCGGTGATGGTAAACCCCTCGACATCGCCCAGCCAGTCGCGCGCTAAGGCGAGCGTCGAGCGCCCGCTGGCGCGGGTGAGGATGGCGGAGAGCAGATGCGTCGAGCCGGTGGAATAGAGCATCGCCCCGCCCGGCGCATCGACGAAGGGCCGGTTAAGGGCCGCGCGCACCCAGTTCCGGCTGGCGATCCACTCGCCATAATAGGGCCCGGAGGTGCGCTCCAGCCCCGCCTGCATGGAGAGCAGGTGACTGAGCGTGATCTCACCGAGGCGCGGGTCGGGATTGTCAGGCAGATCGGCGCGCAGCAGCGGGGCGATCTTCTGGTTGGCGCCCTCCAGCACGCCCTTGTGGATGGCGATGCCGACAAGGGCGGAGACGATGCTCTTGGACGCGCTCTTGATATTGGTCGGCCGGTCCACCCGCCCGCCCCGATAGCCGCGCGCGACGAGACGCTCGCCGTCCTTCGCCACCAGCACGGTGCGCAGAGGCTCCAGCGCGGCGGCGCGGTCGAGGATCGGCGCGAGCCCCGCCACCCGGTCGGCGGGCGGGGAGGTGGCGGCGGGTGACGGGGCAGCGGGCGCGCCGCTCTGGCCTTGCGCGAGCGCACGGGAGGCGAGAAGCAGCAGCGGAGCGGCAATCAGCGAACGACGGTGCATCCGGGGGAAGATAGGGCGGATGCGGGGGGGAGGTGGTCACGATGGGGGGAGGCTATCGTCGAAGAGGGATTTCAGATCGTATGACGCGGGAGCCAGCCCTCTCGACACTGGCATCTTTCAATAAATCCACCATTGCTTCGGCAACTACTTCAGGGTGTTCATTTGGACCAACGATGACTCGATCAACGAGTTCCGGTATCTCCAGCCCAGTCAATCCATCCGAAGGGATGTTACTCAAGGGTAGAAGGTACACCGGCTGTGGCATGCCGCTAATTGAACGTATCCCGCGCTTGATAACATTCGAAAGAGCGAATTTCGGACTATAGATAACGCGCCATTCTGCTTCTTCCTTGAATCCAGGGTGTTTCATGCACAGAGTTGCCATCCGGAAGGCGTTTTTCATCAAACGCGAAACGCAGTTGTGACCTCCGTGCGCCTCAATTGCAGCGCGATTGATTTCGATATTGTTCAGAATATTCCTAAGCTCGCGCGCTGTATCGCGTTCGTTATAATAAGCAACTGGGCTGGTATATGCGTTCAGTGCGTCACTTGGTGTGAGTATGACTCTGGGATTTATTACTATTGCAACTCCGCAATTTCCCCCGTACGCTCGCCACATTGAAAGTCGTCCCATTTTGTCTTCAGATTTTCGGTGCTCTGAAAGGCAAAATATGTAAGTGTCGTTACGAAAATGGGACAGCCAGCCATTGTACCATTCAAGTATTTCGTCACTTAATCCTTCTTTGAAGGAGTTGATAATGCGCAAAAAATTGTCTTTATTGTTTTTTAAGGCGTAATTCAGGCAGTTTAAGCCATGTTCGATTTCCATGAAGTCATTCATTAGGCTAGATTTTCTTAGCCAAATCTCTTTGTTTCTGCAAATGTTTGCGGCGGTTTCTGCGGATGTGTAATGGACAAACCGCTGTCCACTATTGATGGCTGCAATTGTTTTCTTCCAAGCGTATGGAAAAAATATAGGATAAAAAAGTCTATCCTCATCATCATAATTGATAATCAGTTTCCTCATCTATCCATCCTTCATATTTTTCAAAGTGTAATGATCCCAGGCAATTGAATATAATAAAATGGAATTAAACGTAATTGTGAGGTGCGCTGATATTTGGGGATGGGATCGTGGTGATCTGGAAGCGAGATCCCCCTTCACCCCCCGCCACCCAACACCAGATCATCCCGGTGCACCATCGCGGCCCGCCCCTCAAACCCGGTGATCCCCGCGATCTCGTCCGACGAGCGGCCGCGGATGCGGTCGGCGTAGTCGTGGTCATAGGCCACCAGCCCGCGGCCGACTTCGGCGCCATCCGGCCCGCGCAGCACCACGGCGTCGCCGCGCTGGAACTCGCCTTCCACCCGGCTCACCCCCGCCGGCAGCAGCGAGGAGCCCCGGCGCAGGGCGGCGACCGCGCCGGCGTCGAGATGCAGCACGCCGCGCGGCTCCAGCGAGCCGGCGATCCAGCGTTTGCGCGAAGCCACCGGGTTGGTGGGGGCGAGGAACCAGGTGCAGCGCGCGCCCTCGGCGATGGCGCGGATCGGGTTCTTCCCCTTGCCGGAGGCGATGACCATATGCGCGCCCGCCGTGGTGGCGATCTTGCCGGCCTCGATCTTGGTCTTCATGCCGCCGCGTGACAGTTCCGTGCCCGCGCCGCCGGCCATCGCCTCGATCTCGGCGGTGATGCGCGGCACCACGGGCAGGAACTCAGCATTCGGGTCGTCATTGGGCGGGGCGGTGTAGAGCCCGTCAATATCGGAGAGCAGCACGAGCAGATCCGCGCTCGCCATGCCGGCGACGCGCGCGGCGAGCCGGTCATTGTCGCCATAGCGGATTTCCGAGGTCGCCACCGTGTCGTTCTCGTTGATGACCGGCACCACCTTGAGATCGAGCAGCTTGGCCAGCGTCGAGCGCGCATTGAGGTAGCGCCGGCGCTCCTCGGTATCGCCGAGGGTGATGAGGATCTGCCCGGCATTCACCCCCTCATGCGCCAGCGCCTCCGACCAGGCCCGCGCCAGCGCGATCTGCCCGACCGCGGCGGCGGCCTGGCTTTCCTCCAGCTTCAGCGGGCGCTTGGGGAGCTTGAGCACATTGCGCCCGAGCGCGATGGCCCCCGATGAGACCACCAGCACCTCCTTGCCCTCGCGGTGGAGCTGCGCGACATCCTCCGCCAGCGCCGCCAGCCACGCATGGCGCAGCGCCCCGCGCGCGGAATCGACCAGCAGCGCCGAGCCGACCTTCACCACCACGCGGCGGAAGGCGGAAATCTGCGGCACCGGGGCGGGCGTGGTGTCGGGCGTGGAGCTGGCGGCGGAGGCGGAAGGGGCGTCGGCGGAAGTGCGGCGGGTCATCGGGCGGCTTCACGGCAAGAGGCGCGCCGGTCACGCAGCGCGCCGAAAGGGGGATGGCCGTCTCATACGCGCTTTCGCCAAAACTCGCGCGGATTTTTGCGGGGGGGCGGGGGGGGGGCTGCCAACCCAATACGCCGTCATGCCCGGGCTTGACCCGGGCATCCACGCTTTCCCGCTTGCCGCCACGCCCGGTCATGGATCCCCGGGTCAAGCCCGGGGATGACGGGGGAGGGTGGGATGACGGGCAAGGGTGGGAAGACAGGGAAGGTGGAAGGGGCAGGCCCGAGGGGCGCCCGTCATCCTGAGGTGCGCGCCGGCGGCGCGCCTCGAAGGACGCAGGACCGCGCCGTCAGGGTCCGCCACCCCCCACGCCGTCATGCCCGGGCCTGACCCGGGCATCCACGCCTTCCCGCTTGCCGCCGCGCCCGGTCATGGATCCCCGGGTCAAGCCCGGGGATGACGGGGGAGAGGGAGGGATGACGAGGGAGGCGGGCAGTGGGGAGGAGGCGGGCGCGGCGTTGCAGCCGTCATCCCGGACGGCCGCAGGCCGATCCGGGATCGTCACCCGTACCGGCACGCGATCCCGGCTCGGCGCTTCGCTTGGCCGGGATGACGACGGAGATGGGAGCGGGGAGGGGGCGTTTCCCCCCCCACGCCGTCATGCCCGGGCTTGACCCGGGCATCCACGCTTTCCCGCTTGCCGGGCGCTCCCGGTCATGGATCCCCGGGTCAAGCCCGGGGATGACGGGGGAGGGGGTAGGGATGACGGCGGAGGGGGGGGCGAGGACGGCGGAGGGGAGGGACGCACGCCGCAAGAGGCCACTCGGCCGGTCACCCGTCCCATCGGCCTCACTGGCCGTTGGCTGGACACATCGTCCACCTCACTGCACTGATCGTCCGGGGGGGACCGGGGCGCGTCAGGCGGGAGGTATAAAAACACCGAAAGGCGCCAATCAGGGGCGCCAGGGCTCGGCCGGCTCGCGCGCGGCTTCGACCGCGCGGCCCTCGTCGATCACATAGGCGAGCGCCCGCAGCGCCTCGCGCACGCCCATGCCGGACTGCGCGGAGAGCGCCAGCGGCTTCTTCTTGGCGGCGCGCTGGAGCCGGGCCATCTGGGTCTTCAGCGTCTCCGGGTCGAGCGAGTCGATCTTCGAGAGCGCGACGATTTCCGGTTTATCCTCAAGGCCCTGGCCATAGGCGTCAAGCTCGGCGCGAACGGTCTTGTAGACCTTGCCGGCATGCTCGCAGGTGCCGTCGACAAGATGCAGCAGCACCTGGCAGCGTTCGATATGGGCGAGGAAACGGTCGCCCAGTCCGACCCCCTCATGCGCGCCCTCGATCAGGCCGGGAATGTCCGCCAGCACGAATTCGCGGCCATCCACCTTCACCACGCCGAGACCGGGGTGCAGGGTGGTAAATGGGTAGTCCGCGACCTTCGGCCGGGCGGCGCTGGTGGCGGCCAGGAAGGTCGATTTCCCGGCATTGGGAAGGCCGACAAGTCCCGCATCGGCAATGAGTTTCAGCCGCAGGATGACCCAGCGTTCCTCGCCCTCCTGGCCGGGATTGACGCGGCGCGGCGCCTGATTGGTCGAGGTCTGGAAATGGGCGTTGCCGAAGCCGCCATTGCCGCCCTTCAGCAGGCGGATCCGCTGGCCGATCTCGGTGAGGTCGGCGAGCACGGTTTCCCCATCCTCATCAAGCACTTCGGTGCCGGCCGGGACCTTCAGCACCGCGTCGTCGCCCTTGCCGCCGGCGCGGTTCTTGCCCATGCCGTAGCCGCCCTTCTTGGCCTTGAAGTGCTGCTGGAAACGGTAATCGATGAGGGTATTGAGCCCGTCGACGCATTCCACCCACACATCCCCGCCCCGGCCCCCATCGCCGCCATCGGGACCGCCGAATTCGATGAATTTCTCGCGCCGGAACGAGAGACAGCCCGCCCCGCCATCGCCGGAACGGATGTAAATCTTTGCCTGGTCGAGGAATTTCATCGGTCGAACGCTCAAGGTGTGAGACGGGGCCCCCGCGTGCGGAAGCCCCCTAGACTAGCAGAATCTCCGGCTCAATGCCGGGTATCGATGGCGTGGCGGGTCGGATGCGCGCTGGCCCCCCAGGCGCGCAGCGAACTCCACAGCCGCTTCTCCAGCCGAAACCGGTCGACCGGCACCGAGGCACCGAGCGCGCGCACCCGCGTCAGCCCGACGCCGGTCCACTGGAAGCCGCACTTCTCCAGCACCCGGCGCGAGGCCGGATTGACGACGCGCGCCGATCCGACGAGCGCGTCCAGGCCTCGGTCGGCAAAGGCGTGATCGATCAGCGCCCGCGCCGCCTCGGTGCCGATCCCGCGATCCCAATAGGGCTCGCCGAGCCAGTAGCCGATCTCCGGCGCATCCTCGTCGCGCTTGACGAAGCCGCACATGCCGACGGGGATGGGCGGGCCGAAATTGGACTGCTCCGCCCCGCGCAACGCCGCTTCGTTCTTGAGGAAAATGGCAAAGGTCGCCGCGTTCGGGCCGCCCGGAAGATTGGCGATGAAGGCGGCGGCATCGGCCATGCCGTAGGGATGGGGAATGTTCGCGGTCATCTCGGCGACTTTTCGGTTGTCGGCGAGCTCCGCAATCCAGGCCATGTCCTCGATTCGCGGCGCGCGCAGCACGAGGCGGCCTGTTTCGAGGACGGAGGTACAGCTTTCCGCAAGCGGTGACCCGAGGGTCGCTTCGACGATGGTCATGGGAGGTCTCCTGGGGGCCTGGAACGACGAAGGGGAGGCGGTTTCCTCGCCTCCCCTGTCGGGCACCCGGGTGTCCTCTCAGGACGTTCGGGAAATCCTACCGGTCGGGCGAGACCAGTGGGATTTCAAGAACCTCACCGGCTTTATTCGGCGGCCGCGGCGGCCGGAATGACGGATACGTAAGTGCGGGAATTGGCTTTGGTTCGGAATTCGACTCGGCCATCGGAAAGCGCAAAGAGGGTATGGTCTTTGCCCATGCCAACATTCGTGCCGGGATGCCACTGCGTCCCGCGCTGACGAATGATGATGTTGCCGGCCACGACCTTCTCGCTGCCGAACTTCTTGACGCCGAGGCGACGGCCTTCGGAATCGCGACCGTTGCGGGAGGAACCGCCAGCCTTTTTGTGAGCCATGTTGCTCTCCTATTTTCCTGTGCGGTCTCTGTCAGCCGGCGATCGAGGTCACGCGCACGACGGTGAAGTCCTGGCGATGACCGATCTTGCGGCGGGAATTCTGACGGCGACGCTTCTTGAAAGCAATGATCTTGGCGCCGCGGGTGTGCTTGACCACCTCGATGGTGACCGACGCGCCCTCGACGAGGGGAGCGCCGATCTTCGGGCTTTCGCCACCGAGCATGAGCACCGGCAGGGTAACCGAGGTGCCGGCTTCGGCGTCGATCTTGCCGACGGTGACGACTTCATCGGGGGCAACGCGGTACTGCTTGCCACCCGTCTTGATGACCGCGAACATGTTATGTCCTTTCGTTCGAGCCCGAACTCCTCGCCGCGAACGGCGCGGGATCGGCTTCTTTCGGTCGGTTAGCGGGATGCGCGCGAGCGGGGAAACCCTTTTCGTGCGCGGTGCCTCATAACGGCGCAGGCCCCGGCTGTCAAGGAAAAGGCCCGCAAAATGCCGGCCCGCCTGGGCTCCATAAGGCTGAGGGGGCAATGGTGGTGATCGGCTCCGCGATGGTGAACCTTCCGGCCGGCCTCGCGTTATCCCGGTGAAGGCGCCCCCGGCCGGGGGCGCGGTGACGAGACCAAAGAGGCCATCATGAACAGCGATCGTATCACCGGCGCCGCGCGGCAGTTCGGCGGCCGGCTCCGCAATGTCGCCGGTCAGGCGACGAACGATGTCGGACTGCGCGCCGAGGGCGTCATCGAGGAGGCGCTCGGGCGCGGCCAGAATCTGGTCGGGCAGGCGCGCGACGGGGCGAGGCATCTCGCCGACGACGCCCTCGATGCCGGCCACGACTATTATGATCGCAGCGTGCGCGCGCTGGCGCAGCAGACCCGCGCCCATCCGCTCGCCGTCGTGGTCGCCGCTGGTCTCACCGGCGCCGCTCTGGCCTGGCTGTTCAGCTCCAGCCGCCGGCGCTGATCGGACTGACGGCTCGCCCTTTCGTCGAGTGGTATTTTAAAACCTATAAGTGGGCGCTGCGCGACGCGGCGCCCACAGCCCATTCCGAGGAACAAGATGTCATCGCTTGCATGGCGCTCCGGCCTCGGTTATTGAGCCCCCGCTCCACGGCGCGGATGACTTCCGCGCCCCGCGCGCGGAGAGGTGCCGGAGTGGTCGATCGGGACGGTCTCGAAAACCGTTGTGCGTGCAAGCGTACCGTGGGTTCGAATCCCACCCTCTCCGCCAGAGCGCGCCCCATTCCCTGAATTTGCCCAATATCAAAATCCCACCGGCCGGTTGTCCCGGTGCGGGTCTCGTCATGCCGCGCTCCCGTGTGCGGTATGTGAGAACCGTGGGGCGATAGGCCGTCACAACGGGGCTTTATCGTCCGGGTTCGCACGGCCGGCCGGATGGGCCGCCGACTGGGCCAGCCAGGCCGCCAGCGCCCCGCGTCCTGCCTCGGTCAGCGCGTAGACGCCGCGTCCGGCCCGTTCGAACCAGCCATAGACGTTGCGGTGCAGGATCTTCTGGGCGTCCGGGTGGGCCGGCTTGAGATCGCGCGGCCGCTGCGGGCCGGAGGCCATGGCGGCGGCGCAGGCAAGCGCCTGCTGGCGGTAGGCGGTCATGATCGGCTTGCGTGTGCCGCCGCCGGCCACGGGATCGCCCTGCCGCCGCTTGTGCTCGGCGACGATCCGTGAGCGTCGCCGTGTATCCTTGCGTGGCAGGGCGGCTACCGGCGAGACGAGGATGTCGACCCGCCCGCAGGACGACACGCCGAGCAGCCCCAGGCCGAGGCGCCGGCAGAGATTACGAAAGCGTGGGTCGCTCTCGCGCCCCTTGCCGCGGGCGGAAAGCCGGGCGGCGAGCCAGACCTCGTCGCCGATCGTCAGACGATCCACGCCCTGAAGGATGAGTTCGAGATTGAAGGTCAGCTTCAGTTCGCCGATCACCACCACGCTGGCGTCGTCGTCCCGAAGGCCGACAAGATCGCAGGCCCCGATCTCTCCCTTGACGGTATAACCGAACCCCTCAAGGAAGCGTTTCACGGGTTCATAAAGCGTCGTCTCCACAGGCTCCTCCGACCAACCCAGAGGGCAAGATGGACGGAGATTCGTTTCAGAGAGGCAAACAACGATCTGTGACCGGGGTCCAGGTTACTCGCGTTAGCGGTACCCGCGCGGCGCGCCGGGGCGGGCGCACCCGGCACGAAGCGGATGTCGTCGAGCCCCTTCATGTCCGGCGCCATGCGCGCATCAGCGCCCGGATTCGGGACTGGTCCGAATTGCGGGACACCAGGAAACGCGCGTATTCGGCCGTCAGCGCCACCACATTGGTCAGCGCGCCGCCAAGCCCGATGCCGGTGAGAAAACGCAGGATCGCCAGTTCATCGAAGGTGGCGACATGAGCGGACAGAAACGACATCAGCCCGAAGCCGAAGGTGGAGCCGGCCACCATCCATTTGCGGCGGATACGGTCGGCGAGCGTGCCGAGAATCGCGGCCCCGCCATGAGGCTGAGCAGCCCGGCGACGAAGACCTTTCCACTTCGGGGTGGCGGCAGGCACCCGACGAGGCCGCGCGGGGCGCTGCCGACCAGAAATCCCTCGGCGAAGAAGGGCGAGGGCTTGTATTTCGTCTGGGCGACGTAATGGCGGCCGGCCGGCCACAGATTCAGCGCGTGGAAGAAGGTGCGCGTCGCCAGGCCGTGTAGCGCGCTGATCTCCAGGTCGAGGATGAGCCATCAGCTCCGCGTAACACCGGCGCGCAAGGCCGGGGCCGCTGTCGTGCCGCATTCCCGCCGGCAGCGTTCCGAACAGAACTTCACCTGTTCCCAGTCGCGGGCCCATTTGCGCCGCCAGGCGAAAGGGCGCCCGCAAGCGGCGCAGGGCTTGGTCGGCAGTTCCGCCTTGCGGCGCATCCGGCTCATGGCAGAGGGGCTCTCTCGCTCACCAGGGGATCGGCTCGCCGCGCCAGTCGACGAATCCGCCGCTGTCGCGCGGCTCCAGCTCGTCGAGCACGGCGAGGAGATGCCGGACGGCTTCCGCCGGCGTCTGGGCGGGATGGTCCGGGCGCGAAAACGGGGCGGAGAGCGGCGTGGCAACCGTTCCCGGATGCAGCGCGACGCAGATCGCCTCCGGCGCGCGGCGGGCAAGTTCAATCGCCGCGGTGTGCACGAACTGGTTCAGCGCCGCCTTGGCCGCGCGGTAGCCGTACCAGCCGCCGAGATGATTATCGCCGATCGAGCCGACCCGTGCCGAGAGGGTGGCGAACACGGAACGCCCCTGGCGCGGCAAGCGTGGCAAAAGATGCTTCATCAGCAGCGCCGGGCCGATCGCATTGATCGCGAAGCTCTGCGTGAGCCGCGCCGCGTCCAGCTCGCGCCAGCTCTTTTCCGGCCCGTTGCCGGCCGTGTGCAGCATGCCTGTGGCATCGATGGCGAGGCGGATCTCGCCTCGGCTCGCCGCGTGCTCGACCGCCCGCGCGAGGCTCGCCTCATCGGTCAGCTCGATCGCCACCGCTGTGCTCCGGCCGAAGCCGATCACCTCGCTGTAGCGGCCCGAGGCTTCCAGCGCCGCCACGAATGCCCCGCCAATGGCGCCCGTGGCGCCGAACACGACGGCGCAGCCTTCCAATTGCGGGGTCATCGGGCACCTGTGGCGGCGGGAGGTGGGGAGCGTCGGCTCCGGGCTGATGGCCTCAATACGCTGTGGCGGCGCGGTCGGATGAGGCCCGACGAGGCGGTTGGGCGGGGAAATCCGGGCTTCCACCCTTACGTCCGCTGCGTCATGTCTCTGTTATCATTCTACCGGGAGAGCGAACGGCGATTCGCGCGGCGGGGGGACGGCATGATCATCGAGGAGCGCGCGGGCAGCGCCGTCACCAGTGCCTCGGCGCGGGGCTGGCTCATCTGGGGCACGGCGGCGCTGTTCTATCTCTATGAGTTCTTCGTCCGGGTCGCGCCGGCGGCGATGGAAGAGGAACTCCAGGCGCATTTCGGCCTCACGGCGGCGGCGCTGGGCGCGGCGGCGGGGGCCTATTACTTCATCTATTCGCCGATGCAGCTCGTCTCCGGCACGATGATCGACCGGTTCGGGCCTAAGCGCGTGCTGCTGGTCTCGGTCGCGATCTGCACCTTCGGCGTGTTCATCGAGGTGGCCGGCTCGAGTTCGGCCTTTCTGGTGGTCGCCCGTTTCTGCCAGGGCATGGGCTCGGCCTTCGCCTTCGTCGGCACCATGTATCTGGCCGCCGCCTGGTTTCCGCACTCCATGCTGGCGCTCCTGTCGGGACTGACCACCTCGCTCGGCATGGCCGGGGCCATTATCGGCAATGCCGGCGTGGCACGGCTCGTCGATGCGCTGGGCTGGCAGACGGCGCTGCTCATCGCGGGCGCGCTGGGCATCCTCATCGGCCTGCTGATCGCCCTGATCATTCCGGCCGGCGGCAGCGCCGGGCCGGTGCCCGAGGTCGGCGAGCCACCGGCGGAGCGGGCGGGCATCGTGGCGGCGCTGCGCGTGGTCTATGCCAACCCGCAGAGCTGGTACATCGGCATTGTCGGCGCCAGCCTCTACATGCCGCTGTCGATTCTTGGCGCGCTCTGGGGCGAGAGCTATATCGCCGCGTTGACCGGTGCCGACCGGATCGGCGCCTCCGGCGCGGTCTCGATGATGTATGTCGGCTGGATGATCGGCGGTCCGCTCGCCGGTTTCGTCTCCGACCGTTTCGGCACCCGCCGGCCGCTGCTGGTCGG
Organism: Ancylobacter radicis; assembly: GCF_018449475.1. Taxonomy (GTDB): domain Bacteria; phylum Pseudomonadota; class Alphaproteobacteria; order Rhizobiales; family Xanthobacteraceae; genus Ancylobacter; species Ancylobacter radicis. The sequence continues at coordinate 1,052,397 of NZ_JAHCQH010000015.1, forward strand.
CGCGAGTATCGCCACGGTTGCGGTGACCGCGGTCATCGCGCTGCTGCCCTCCGCGTCGCTGACGGGGATGTATGCGCTGCTCCTGCTGCTCGGCCTTGCCTCGACCTCGCAGGTCGTGTGCTTCGCCGCCGCCGTGGAGCATAATCCGGCCCGCGTCACCGGCACGGCGATTGCCGCCACCAATATGATGATCATGCTGCTGGGCGGCCTGGGTGAATGGGGGTTCGGCGAGCTTCTGGACCTGTTCTCCGCCGGCGTCGAGCCGACCCCGGAAGCGTTCCGCTCGGCGATCTGGCTGCTGCCGGCGGTGAACCTCATCGGCCTCGTCGCCGCGCTCCGTCTCACCGAGCGTCGCGTGCCGGCACGGCTGACCGCCTCCCCCGCCTGACCGAACAAACGGCCAGAAACCGAAACGCTGCGCAATGCAATTCAGCTGGCACACAACTCGCGCCGCCGCATAGAATTGTTGCAGAGCTTTCCGCCTGCCAGAACTCTCCGCCTGATTGTGTGGAGCACCCCTATGAAGTCTGTTTCCCTATGACCGGTTGCGACATTGGCTCGCGCATGGGTTCGCAAGCGGGGTCGCAGGGCTTGCACCATCTCGTCATCACCGGCACCGGCCGGGCCGGCACGAGCTTCCTCGTGCAATATCTCCACCACAACGGGTTCGACACGCATCTTGGCCGCCATCCTGAGGCGACGCTGGACGCGGCGGCCAATGCGGGCCTCGAGGACCATCTCCTGACCGCGCGCCTCGGCTCCTATCCCTATGTGGTCAAGTCTCCTTGGATCGCCCTCAATCCCGAGACGGCTATACCGCCGGAAGTGACGGTCGATGCCTTTATCGTTCCGGTGCGCGCGCTTGAGGAAGCGGCGGCGAGCCGTGTGATCCTTGAGCGGGCGGCGATGCACCGCAGCGCACCCTGGATGGCGGAGATGCCGGCCAGCTTCGATCACTGGGGGCCCGTGCCGGGCGGCATGGTCTATGCGCTCAGTGTCGAGGACCAGGCGCGCATCCTCGCGGTCGGCTTCCACAACCTCGTCCAGTACGCCATTCGGCGGGACATCCCGCTCGTGTTCCTCGACTTTCCGCGTTTCATCGAGGATGGCGACTATCTTTTCAGCCAGCTCTCGGCGGTGCTGCCGATGGAGCGCGAGCGGGCGCTGGCAGCCCATGCCGTGCTGTCGGATCGCTCGCTGGTCCGCACCGGCGACGAATTGCGCGCGGCGGGGGGGCGAGGGCCCGCTTTCGTCCGTGGCGGCGGATCGCCTTGCCATGGGCCGGGAACTGACGGCTGCCCGTCGTCGGCTTGCCGAGATGCAGCAACGTCAAGCCTGCGTGCCCGCGTCCGAGGAGGTCGCGCGTGCGCGGCAGGGGAGCGACGCCCTTCGTCACCAGATGAGCGCGCAGATCGGGGTGGCCGGCCGGCGCGAGGAAGAACTCGTGGCACGGCTCGCGCAGGCCGAGCGGCAGATCCGCGACATGGGCGCATCGCCCGGCACGCCCGTCGATACGAGCCTGCGCGGCTTGCTGCGTCAGTGGCGGCGCGCGCGACGAAACCGCCGGCGCGGCTAAGCGGCGTCAGCTGTGCCTTGGGCCAGCCTTGCCCTTCGCGCCTCAGCTCCCGATCGTGAACAGGCCCGGCGACTCAATATGGGTGGAGCCGGCTTGGCCGTCCTGCGCCGTGCTTCCGCGCGCGGCGCCGCCATCGGCGGCGGCGAGGGTGCGGGCCTGATCGAGCAGCTGCGGGCGGCCGAGGAAGAAGCCCTGCCCATGGGTGCAGCCGGCCCGGCGCGCCACATCCTGCTGCTCGGCCGTCTCGATGCCCTCCGCCGTTGTGGTCATGCCGAGCCGGCCGGCGAGGTCGGCGATGGTGTCGACAATGGCGGCGCTGTCCGGCCGCTCCACCATTTCGCGCACGAAGGACCGGTCGATCTTGATCTTGTCGAGCGGGAACAGCCGCAGATGGCTGAGGCTTGAATAGCCCGTGCCGAAATCGTCGAGCACGATGCCGACGCCGAGTTCCTTCAGCCGGCGCAGCGCGTCGAGATTGCGCGCATTGTTGTCGAACAGCGCGGTCTCGGTGATTTCCAGTTCCAGCCGGTGGGGATCGAAGCCGGTGCGGGCCAGCACGTCGCTGACCATGCCGACGAGATCGCCCACGGCGAGCTGCACCGGCGAGAGGTTCACGGCGAGGCGCGGCGCGCCGGGCAGGTCGGCAAGGTCGGCACAGGCGCGTTCCAGCACCCAGGCGCCGATCTCGACGATGAGCCGCGTCTCCTCCGCCAGCGGGATGAAGGTCGCCGGGTTGACCAGGCCGCGCTCGGGATGCTGCCAGCGCAGCAGCGCCTCGAAGCCGCGCAGTCTGTTGTCGGCGAGATCGAAGATCGGCTGGTAGACGAGGTGGAACTGGTCGCCGTCGAGCGCGAGGCGCAGGTCCGTCTCCAGTTCGACCCGTCCGCGCAGATGCGCGTCCATCTCCTGCGTGAACACGCAATAGGTGCCGCGTCCCTTCGCCTTGGCGTGATAGAGCGCGAGATCGGCCTGTTTGAGCAGGGCGTCGGCGTCAAGCTCCGTGCCGTCGGAGATGGCGATGCCGACGCTCACGCTGGCCGCGATGGTATGGCCGAGTATGCTGTAGGGCGTGCTCAGTTCGGCGATGATGCGCTCGCTCAGCGCCTGTCCGGCCTCGGGTTGCTCGGGGGCAAGGCTGATCACGGCGAATTCGTCGCCGCCGAGCCGGGCCACCCGCTCGGCATCGGCCACGCTGTTGCCGAGCCGGGCGGCGGCGGCCCGCAGCAGCGCGTCGCCGACCGGATGGCCGAGCGTGTCGTTCACGTCCTTGAAGCGGTCGAGATCGAGATAGAGCAAAGCGAGCCGTTCCCCGCGTTCGGCCGCCGCCTGCAGCGCCGCGTCGATCCGGCTGCGGAACAGCACCCGGTTGGGCAGGCGGGTCAGGTCGTCATGATGGGCGAGGAAGCGGATCTGGCCCTCGCGCTCGATCAGCGCGGCGTTCTGCCGGCGTGCCTCGGCGGCGGCGGCGTTGGCGCGGGCATTGGCCTCGGCGAGTTCGGCATGGGCGGTCTTCAGCGCGGTGATGTCGGCGCGGATGCCGACAAGGCCGCCATCGGCGGTGCGCCGCTCGCGAATGAGGATCCAGCGGCCATCGGCGAGCTGGCGCTCGGCCGAGCCGGAGGCTTCCCTGTGCATGTCGATCATCTGCGTGACGAGGGCGCTGCGCTCGTGATCCGGCACGAGATACTGCCCGGCCTCGACCGCCTGACGGATGATGTCCTCGAAGCGCGCGCCGGGGGTCATGAACGGGGCGCTCATCGCGTAGATGTCGCGGAACCGCTGGTTGCAGGTGACGAGCCGGTCCTCCTGATCCCACATGACAAAGCCGTCGGACATCGCCTCGATGGCGTTCACCAGCACATTCGCCGCCTTGGTGCGTTCCGCTTCCATGCGCTCGCGCTGGGCGAGGGCGAGGAGCAGCATTCCGCCAAAGGCGCCGACCAGCGTCATGCCGATCGCCACCGACAGCAGCAGGCGGTCGCGGTCGCGCAGCCAGTTGGCGAGCAGCACCCGGCGCGGCGCGCTCAGCACGACGCGCACATCATTGTAGAGCGAGGCGCGGATCACGTAGAGGCTGGCATCCTCCGCCGCCGCCGAGGGCACCAGAAAGGCGACGCCGTCGGGGTCGTGAGGCTGGGGCGGGTCGGCAACGATCTCGCCGGTGCGCAGCTCGTCATGCGGCAGCACGCCGATGAGCCGCCCGTCCGGGCGCTGCAGCGAGATGCGCACCTGCGGATCGACGCCGGTCTCCGCCAGCAGCTTCATCAGGGTGAGCAGCGGCACTTCCGCCACCGGGGTGATGCCGTGCCATTCCGGCACGGTGCGGGCGAGGTAGAGCGACCAGTCGCCGGAAATCTTGTTGCGCAGCGGGCCCAGCAGCGCCAGCGGCGTGCCCCGCAACTGGTCGATCTTGAAGGGCAGTTCGCGCTGCGTGCCATTCAGCCGTGAGGTGGCGATGATGGCGCCGTCGCGCGCCACCAGCATGAGGTCGCGATAGGCCAGGGTCTGGAAATTGAGCCCGCTCAGCAATTCGCGGGTCACGGGCGAGCCCTGCGGCGAGGCTCCGGCTGCGGCGAGCAGGCTGGGCAGGCTGGCGAGCGCGCCATGGACTTGCAGGAGCTGGCGGTTCAGCGCGTTCTCGACCGCCTGCGCGGAGCGTTCGAGCCCGGTGGAGGCGACCGCCATGGCGGCCCGCTCGCCGCGATCGAGCAGCATGGCGGTCCCGCCCGCCACGGTGAGCAGGATCAGTACCGTCCCGACAGCGACGCCGGATTTCAGCCGGGGCCAGATCATCGTTGTGCGCGGCTGGCGGTCATGGCGTGTCACTCCGTTTCCGCGTGAACGCCGTGGACCGGCGCCAGATAGGTGTTCCACACGCGGGCGCAGCTCGGCCCGCACCGGGTGATCCAGCGTGGCAGCACGACCCGTTCCAGCAGGCGCTCGCGCCGGGCGGCATCCTTGGGCGAGGTGGGCACGAGTTCCATCTCGCCGGGAGGCCCGTTGCAGGACGCGGTGCCGCTGTTGCAGGCGAGGCCGCGCTGCGTGTCGGCATCCGCCTGCGCCCAGACGCGGCGCTCAAGGTCGGCGAGACCCTGGCGGATCACCTGCTGGAGATCCTGCGGCACCGCATCCCAGGCCGCCCGGTTCGCACCGAAGAAGGACAGGCCCCAACTGATCGCCATGGAGTGGACATGGGTGGCGATGCCCGGCAGCCCGATCTCATAGCCGCTCAGCGTGCCGGTGATGGCGCATTCGGCAACGCCCGATTTCAGGGCGGGCACGATTTCGGCGAAGGGCAGAAGCACCGGCACGGCGCCAAGCGCGCCCATCAGCTCGGCTTGCCCGACCGAGGAGGTGCGCACCTTCCGCCCGACCAGATCGTCGAGCCCGGTGAACGGCTTGGTGCAGAAGATCACCTGTGCCGGATAGGCATAGACGGCGAGAAGCTCGATGTCGTAACGCTGGCGCAGATAGTCGGCGAGGTGCTTGCGGGTGGCGTTCACCGTGCGCCGCAGCGTCGCCATGTCCGGGTTGAGCACCGGCAGGTCGAAGGCGTTCAGCTCGGGATCATCGCTTGAGACGCGCGAGAGGCTGGCGGTGCCGAAGGGCACGACGCCGAGCCGCATCAGTTGCAGCGTCTCCTCGGCCCGCAGCCCGCCCGCATCGAGCGGCCGGATCGTGGCCTTGATCCGGCCCTTGGAAAGCTCGGTGATTTCCTTCTCCCAGAAGGGTTCTTCATAGCGCGTGTACTGCGTCACGCCGGCGAGCCCGCCGACAATCTGCAAATTGATGGTTCCCGGGGCGGGGTCGGTGGCCGGTGTCTGGGCGCCGGCCCTTTCAGGGGCGACGGCAAGCGCGAGGACAAGTGCGCCGCAGGCCAGCGCAAATCCTTTGGCCAATGTCGCGCCACAGTCTCTCACCATGTCACGAATCGCACGCTCCCCCACCGGCTCGCCTTCTCGTGAAATTACCGCACCACAATATGCAGGAACGCGGTTTCGGCAAATGCCTAAAAATGCAGGCAAATTGGAGGTAATTCAGGGAGGTGCCGGCGGCTGCCGTAACGGGCGTTGGGCTAGGCGGAGGCAAGCCCGAGCGCGGCGCAGGTGGCCTCGCTTTCGCGGGCCAATTGCTCGAACTGGCTGGCCCGCCCGCTGCCAGCGCGCCAGAAATAGCCCATTTCCCGGCTCGCCGGCCATCCGTCGAGGGTGAGCAGGGCGATGTCGTCCTCCATGCGGAATTCCGAGCGCGCATAGAGTTCGGGAAACAGCGACATGCCCATCCCCATCACCACCATCTGGCGCAGCGCGTCGAGGCTGGTGCCCTCATAGTCCTCGCGCATGTCGGCGCCGCAGGCGGCGGCGAGTTCGCGCACCCGCTCGAACAGATGATGGCCGCGCCCGAGCGTCAGCAGCCGCTCGCCGCGCAGCGCCTGCGGGTCGACATGGCCGACCGGGGCGAGCTTGTGGTCCTTGGGCACGCCGAGGAAGATGGTCTCCCGGCACAGCCGGCGGAAGGTGACGGCATGGCCGGAGGCCGGCGCCGGGCCGAGCCCGCAATCGAGCCCGCCCGATATGACCTCGCGCTCGATCACCGCCGGCCGCTCCTCCTTGATGTAGATCTGCAGCGACGGGTATTTGGCGTGCAGCAGCGGCAGTAAATTGGGCAGGAAATAGGGCCCGAAGGTCGGCGCCACGCCGAGCCGGATCAGCCCGCCGAGATTGCGCGCGCCGCTGGCCGCCTCCGCCACGATGTCATCGAGCGTCAGCAGCACCATGCGCGCGGCCTCGACGATCCGCGCGCCGACCGGGGTCGGCTGGACCCGGCCCGGCGTGCGGTCGAACAAAGTCGCCCCGAGCTGCGCCTCCAATTGGGCGATCTGCACCGAGAGGGTCGGCTGCGAGACATGGCAGCGCCGCGCCGCCGCGCCGAAATGGCCGGTTTCGGCGAGCGCCACGGCATATTCGAGCTGGCGGTGGGTCGGGCGGAAGGCCATGGCGCGATAGCTTCACTCAATCAGGAGTATTGAGACTATGCATTGGAACTATGGGTCCGTCCACGGCATCTTCGCTCCATCGAAAGGAGGTTGATGTGGACCAGTTCCTCAAGTCGCTGACGACCCGCAGAAACATGCTCGATGCCGAACTCGCGGCCGAGCGCCGGCGCGACCAGCCGGACGGCGAGCGCCTCGTCGCGCTCAAGCGCATCAAGCGCCAGCTTGGCGCGCAGATCGAGTATATCCGCCGCGAAGGACGCCAGATCACCGAGGTGATGGTGGTGCGCAAGCCGCGCCGCTTCACCGATCTCAAGCTCAAGCCGATCCGCTGACCGCGGGCCGGCGCGCGGCCTGATCCCCTTCCCAGTTCCGAGGTCCGGGTCCCTCTGACGGCCATGCGCCGCCATGTCGGTCCTCTCCCCCACCGACCGTCCAAAACGGGCGTGCGGCAGGACAGTTCGCGGCGCACGCCCCGGCGCCGCGAACTGTCCGCGCGTGCGCCGTGGACCGCTGAACCGAGGACCCCATGGACATTCTGACAACGCTGTTCACCGCCGACATTGTCGACAAGCCTGCCTGGCTCTGGCTGAGCTTCCTCGCCATTGTCTTCATCCTGCTCGCCTTCGATCTCGGCGTGCTGAACAAGGGCAACAAGGAACTCGGCATCGCCGAGAGCCTGAAGCTTTCCGCCTTCTACATCATGATCGCCGTGCTGTTCGGCGGCTGGATCTGGTACTCGATGGGGCCGGAATCCAGCATGCAGTACTTCACCGGCTACGCGATCGAGAAGGCGCTCTCGATCGACAACGTCTTCGTCATCTCGCTGATCTTCAGCTACTTCGCCATTCCCCGTATCTATCAGTACCGCGCCCTGGTCTGGGGCATCATCGCGGTGCTGGTGCTGCGCGGCATCATGATCGGCGTCGGCGCCGCGCTGGTGCAGGAATATGACTGGGTGCTGCTGCTGTTCGGCGCGTTCCTTGTCGGCACCGGCATCAAGATGCTGCTGGTCAGGGAGGGCGAGGCGGACGTCTCGAAGAACCCGGTGGTGCGCCTGCTCTCGCGCCATCTGCGCGTGACGCCCCAGCTGCACGGCCAGAGCTTCTTCGTGCGTCAGCCTCACCCGATCACCGGCAAGCTCGTGCTCTGGGTGACGCCGCTGTTCCTCGCGCTGGTGGTCATCAACATCGCCGACCTCGTCTTCGCGGTCGACTCGGTGCCGGCGATCTTCGCCATCACCACGGACACCTACATCGTCTTCACCGCCAACATCATGGCGATCCTCGGCCTGCGCGCTCTCTATTTCGCGCTGGCGGCCATGGTGCACCGCTTCGAGTATCTGAAATACGCTCTGGCGCTGGTTCTGGTGTTCATCGGCGGCAAGATCTTCTGGAACTACTTCTACGGCAAGCTCGACCCGGCCATCTCGCTCGGCGTGACGCTGGCGATGATCGGCGGCGGCATCGTGTTCTCGCTGTGGAAGACCCGCCAGGCGGAAGCTGCCGCGCACTGACCTTCCGGCGGCCTCGGCCGCCGGCTCACACCCCACCACGGACGGCCGGCCCTCGGGCCGGCCGTTGCACGACCGGAGCGCGCCTGTCCGCCAGACGGTGGACGCGTCCTCTCAGGGCCGGACCGGTGCCGCCTGCATGCGGTGCCGCGTCCGGCCCGGTCATGTCGACCGGCCGGCCTACAGGTCGCCGGATTGCTGTCCGCCACCCCTCACGAAAGACCGCTCATGTCCATCGCCAGCGCCGCCCTGCTCTCGCCCCCGGTCCTGTGCTTCGGCCTCGGCGCGCTCGCCTGCGCCCTGCGCAGCAATCTGCGCGTGCCGGCCCCGGTGTTCGAGGCGGTGTCGATCTATCTGCTGCTGGCGATCGGCCTGAAGGGCGGGGCGGAATTGGCGGAAACCCGCTGGGCCGACATTGCCGCCCCGGCCGGCGCCGCGCTGGCGCTGGGCATGCTCATCCCGGTCTGGTGCTTCCTCGCGCTGCGGCGCATCGCCGGTTTCAGCGTGGCGGATGCCGCCTCGCTCGCCGCTCATTACGGCTCGGTTTCGGCCGTCACCTTCATCGCCGTGATCAGCTATCTGGAGCGCGCCGGCGTGCCGCATGAGGGCTTCATGACCGCCATTCTCGCGCTGATGGAGGCCCCCGCCATCGTGGTCGCGCTGCTGCTCGCCCGGATGGCGCAGAACCGCGCCGGCCCCACGGCCGAAGACGCCCCGGCCCCGACCTCGCTCGGTGAGGCGCTGCGCGAGGTGGTCTCGGCCAAGAGCTTCCTGCTGCTGGTCGGCGGCCTGGTCATTGGCGGCCTGATCGGCAAGGTCGGTCTTGCGCCGGTGCGGCCGTTCTTCGGCGACCTGTTCCTTGGCTTTCTCTGCCTGTTCCTGCTGGAACTCGGCATCGTCGCGGCGGAAAAGGCGGATGCGGCGTGGCAGGCGGGCGGACGGCTGCTGGCCTTCGCGCTCCTCGCGCCGCTGGTCAATGGCGCGCTCGGCCTGCTGGCGGGCCATGCGGCGGGACTATCGGAAGGCGGGGCCGTGGTGCTGGCGACGCTGGCCGCGAGTGCGTCCTACATCGCCGCGCCGGCGGCGGTGCGGCTCGCTCTGCCGCAGGCCAACGCGGCCTATTCGCTGGCGGCCTCGCTCGCCATCACCTTCCCGTTCAATGTGGTGATCGGCATCCCGCTCTACGCGGCCGCCGCCGGGCTGCTCTACCGCTGAGAGGAAGGGCGATCGTCACAGCGGGCCGGCCGGCTCGGCGAGGCCGGCGGTGGGGGCGGTGGCGGCGCGCCGCTTGCGCGGGCGGGGGGCGATGCGGCCCTTGATGACCTTGAGCACCACGGCGGTGGCGACCAGCATCACCAGCGTCACCAGCACCATGGAAATGGCCCAGCCCTGCGACGTGCCGCCACCGAGGGCCGAGGCGCTTTCCGCCGCGAACCAGCCCGGCGCCAGCATGACCGGCGCCCAGACGAAGGCAGAGGAGACATTGGCGATCTGGAAGCGGCGCTGCTCCATGCGCATCATGCCGGCGACCATCGGCATGGTGCAGCGGACCGGGCCGAAGAACCGGCCGATGAACACCGACGCAAAGCCGAAGCGGCGGAAGAACAGCCGCGCCTGCGCCACCTGCGACCGGTAGCCCTGCAAGGGCCAGCGATGCACCACGCGCGGGCCGACCCAGCGGCCGAGCCAGTAGGAGGCGATGTCGCCGACGATGGCGCCGGCAATGGCGCCGGCCACCACCGGCACCGGCTCGACGAGGCCGGAGCCGATCAGCCCGCCAATGGCGAGCATCAGTGCGGTGGCGGGGATGACGAGCCCCACCAGGACCAGCGATTCACCGAAGGCGATGATGCCGACCACGAGCGGCACCAGATAGCTGTGGCTCTGCATCAGCTGAGCCAGATCGGCGGCAATATTCTCCATGACCTCGCAGAACGCCTCTCGCAAATCGAACCGCCGGCGCTGCGCGCCAGCCAGCCCTCATCTTGGAAGCGATCATGGCAAGGGCAAGACCGAACGCTGCCCAAAGGTAAGGCAGGGCGCATTGGTCGCGGGGGGCACCGTCAGGCTGCTACGATGTCGGTCTGGCTGAAGTCGTTGCCCTTGAACAGCAGCGGCTCGCCGGTCGCCTTCGCCAGCGCATAGGCGAAGCAGTCGCCGAAATTCAGCCCGGCCTTGTGGCGGCCCTTGCCGAAATCGAGAAAGGCCTGCCGCGCCAGCTCACCCTGTTCGACCGTGACCGGCTCGATAACGATGCCGGCGCGGCGGAAGAACGCCTCCGCCTGCCGCATGCCTTCGGGCCCGAGCTGGTTCTCGATCACCATGGAAAGCTCGACATGGGTCGCCACGCTGATCCGGCAGATGTCGGCATCATGGATGCGCTGGGCGAAGGCGGCCGCTTCCGGCTCGCGGTAGAGAATGGCGACCAGGGCCGATGTGTCGAGGATCATGTCGGCAGGCCGTTCTCGTCATAGAGAAGCTCGGCATGGTCGGCATAGGGGCGCTTGAGGTGCGCCGCGGCCCGGTCGGCGATGGCGAGCAACTCGTCGACGCTCGCCCGGCTCTTGTGCTGCTGGATCTGCTCGTACCGCGCCCGCAGCGCCTCGGTGACCACGCGGGTCATGCTCTCGCCGGTGGCGCGGGAGATCGCCTGCGCCAGCCTATGGGCTTCCGGGTCCTTCACATTGAGGCTCATGATCATTCCCATTCTAGAAATTTGGGAGGATTTCTACCATGTGGCGCTGGAAGGCATGGCGTCAAGGTCCGCCGGGATGCCGCGCGTTGCTGGGCGACGATATGCAGATGCAGACAGGTGGCCTCCCGGAAGGGCGCACCATTCGTGAGCGTGCCCAATCGCTTGTGACGGCTAAAGGTGATGATCGTCCGATTGAAAATGCTTGCGTTTTCGATCTTCTGGCTAACGCTGCCGGTCTTTCGACGGCTGCCAGATCGCTGGCCGAAGCAATTCACGGGTCCTCTCCGGATCGCCTGGACGCCCTCGCCAAGGAACTATGGGTGCGCCATGGAGCGGGCGCCCTTTCGGATGCCGAGGCGGAGGCTCTCTCCGGCCTTCTTGAGAAGCGGCGCGGGCGGAAGCCGGCGACGGTGGCCGCGCCGCGAGGGTTCTTCATCCTGAAGCGGTTCGCTCCCCGGCGCCCCCAACGCTCGCCGGATCGCGAGGCGTCTCTACGCCGTCGTCGGTGCCTGTCGCGTTCATCGCCCATGCCTCCCCAACTCGCCGCTGCCTTCACAGAGGGGCAGTGCGCGGTACTGGCGATCATCGGCGGAGAGGTGAAACACCACGGTGTGTGTGACCTGCCTATCGACAAGATCGCGGCCTTGGCGGGTGTCTGCCGTACCTCGGTCCAGAACGCGCTGCACGAGGCGCGTCGGCTGGGCTTCATCAAGGTGACTTATCGCCCTCGTCGTGGCGCGAAGAGCCTGCCGAACATGATCGAGATCGTATCGCCAGAGTGGCTGGCGTGGCTCAAGCGCGGCCCTACGGCTCACAAGCCGACAGGGTCCAAATCGGTTGCGCGGTCCAAAATTCTGAACCCCACGAAGAGCATAGAAGGAGAAGAGGCCTTCAATAAAGGGGGTAGGGTAGGTGGTTTTCCACCTTCCGGCCGTGCTGGTATGGAGTGGAGGACGCGTCATGCTCACGGTTGAGGGCGTGCCTTCCCGGCGAGCCGGCCGCCCATTGTCGGAAACATCGGCTCCCGAGTTGCCTCCGAGCATGAGGCCCGCCTTCACATGCAGCCAAGGTCTTGTCATCGCGGCTCTGCTGCGGCTCGTGATGCCGTCTCTGCGGGCCAAGGTGTCGCGGCGCGATCTCATGCGACGCACCGGCCTTGGCCGAACGGTGGTCGAGGATGCTATGCGGCTGGCGCGGCAGCTTGGGTTAACCCGCGAGAGCCGCCATCCGACCGGCGCGTGCGGGAACATCGTCGAGATAATCCATCCAGCTTGGCGAGTGTGGATCGAGCAGAACAAGGGAGGCTTCATTGCGCCTTCGCCCGCGTTGCCTCCTCTTGCCGAAGGCATGTTCACGGTCAGTCAGGCACGTGTGCTGTCGGCCCTGGTGCAGATGATGCCGGAGAGCCTGCGAGCCGAGGTGTCGCGGCGGGAGCTGATGCACCGCACCGCGCTTGGCCGAACGACTGTTGAAGATGCTCTCAGGTTGGCTCGGCACCGTGGTGTCATCCGTGAGCGTCGGCAGTCGCTGCCGCCTGGTCCGAACATGATTGAGATCGTGGATCCCGCCTGGAGATCGTGGATCGGCGAGCATAGGCGTTAGTTGCTCAAAAACGCGCAAGTTTGCGCAAGTAGCGGGCTGGTCGAGTGTCGCGCGCAGAGCGCATAAAATACTCGATGAAGCCACTTCTCATCATCAAGCACGCGGAAGACTACCCGGTTCACTAGGGACCGGGGGGGTGGTTGCCGACTTTTGCCCGCTCGTCGGGACCGGCGCTCCCCACATCGTGCGAGATAGAGGCGAAATAGGCTTTTTAATCATTGGGTTAATTACAGGAAGGAGAGCCGTTCGGTGTCGTGGAGCATCCGCAACCTGATGGTAGGGCTGACGAAGAAGAGCCTCTCGGCACCCGATGCCGAGATTCAGGCGATCTTCGGCGCGCTGCCGTCCGGCCTGTCGGTGGGGATGGCGCAGGCGCTCACCGTCCCGGCGGTGCAGTCCGCCATCCGGCTGATTTCCGAAGCTGCCGCCTGCCTTGATCTGAAGGTGATGCGCCGCGTCGGGGACACCTTGTCCGATGCGCCCGATCACCCGGTGGCGAAGCTGCTCGATGACCGCCCGAACGACTGGTCCGACACATTCAGCCTGGTCCGCGACATGGTGGCGGCGGCGCTGATCACCGATAAGGGCGCGCTGGCGCTGGCGAACAAGGTCGGCGGGCGCGTGATCGAGATCGTGCGCTATGACACGCCGCACTTCGTGGTCGACTACAGCGGCGATGGCCGGCTCGAGCCGAGCTTCAAGATCAACAACGTGTCGGTGTCCGCCGACGACGTGGTGCATCTTCGTTCGCCCTTCGCCCGATGCCCCCTGTCGCTCGCCGCCGATGCCATCGGCGTGGCGAAGTTCATGGAGGGGCACGCCGGCCGGCTGTTCAAGGATGGAGCCCGTCCGTCCGGTGTCCTGTCGCTGAAGGATCGCACCTCGCCGGATGCGCTGAAGCGCATTCGCGAGGCGTGGCAGATGGCGCATGGCGCCGGCAAGTCCGGCGGCACGGCCATCGTTGAGGGCGGTGCCGAGTATCAGCAGCTCACGCTGGCGTCGACCGATGCCCAATTCCTCGAGCTGCGCACGTTCCAGATCGTCGAGATCGCCCGCGCGTTCCGCGTGCCGCCCTCAATGATCTATGAGCTTGATCGCGCGACCTGGGCCAACTCCGAGCAGATGGGCAAGGAGTTCCTGACCTATTCGCTGGAGCCGTGGCTGCGCGCCCTGGAGGGCGCCCTGCGCCGCGCTCTGTTCTCGCCGGAAGAGCGGCGCGAGTACGTCGTCCTGTTCGACCGTGACGACCTCACCCGCGCCAGCCTCACCGAGCGGGCGACGGCCATTTTCAGCCTGATCTCGTCGCGTGTGCTGAACCCCAATGAGGGCCGATCCTGGCTCGATCTGGCGCCGCGCGCCGGGGGCGAGGAATACGCCAATCCGAACACCGGCAGCAGCCAGCCCGGCGCTGAGCAGCCCGTCGTCGAGGTGCCGTGATGGAAAGCCTGTTCCTTGAGACCAAGTTCAGCGCCGATGAGGCCGGCACCATTGAGGGCATCGCCTGGCCTTTCGGCTCCCCGGATCGCATCGGCGATATCATTACCAAAGGTGCATTCGCTTCGGCGCGGGCGCCTCTGCCCATGCTCGATGCCCATAACCAGCGCGCCGTGATTGGCGTGTGGGAAAGCATCACCGAGAACGAGACAGGCCTTCACGTGAAGGGCCGTCTCCTCATCGACGATGTACCCGGCGCCAGAGAGATGCGCGCCAAAATCATGGCCGGCGCCGTGCGCGGCCTGTCCATCGGTTTTGCTGCCAAGGGCGCAACGCCGCGGCCCGGCGGCGGACGGAGCATTCGTCACGTCGACCTTGCTGAAATTTCCCTCGTAAGCGTGCCCGCGCACCCCGGCGCTCGCGTGACGACCATCAAGGGTGCGGAGACCGAACCGATGACTGAACCGACCACTCCGGCCGTGCCGGAAAACAAGGCGGCCGAACCGGACGTGGCCGCCCTCATCACCAAGGCGCTGGAGCCCGTCACCAAGGGCCTCACGGATCGCCTGGATAAGATCGAGGCCAAGGTGAACCGCCCGAACGGCTCCGAAACCAAGACGGAGCCGAGCGTCGAGCGCAAGGCGTTCACCGCCTATCTGCGCCACGGCAAGGAGGCAGGCCCGGAAGAGCTGAAGGCCCTCACCGTCTCCAGCGATCCGCAGGGCGGTTTCCTGGCGCCGGCGGAGATGTCGAGCGAGTTCATCCGCGATCTGGTGGAGTTCTCGCCGATCCGCACCCTCGCCACCGTGCGCACCACCTCGGCGTCTTCGGTGAGCTACCCCAAGCGCACCGGCATCACGAACGCCAAGTGGAAGGGCGAGACGCAGGCGCAGGAGGGCAGCGAGCCGAGCTTCGGCCAGGTCGAAATCCCGATCCGCGAGGTGAACACCTATGTGGACGTGAGCAACCAGCTCCTGGCCGACAGCGGCGGCACCGCCGAGGCGGAAGTCCGGCTCGCCCTCGCCGAGGACTTCGGCCAGAAGGAAGGCCTCGCCTTCGTGTCCGGCAATGGGGTGCTGGAGCCGGAGGGCCTGCTCACGGCCAGCGGCATCGGCGAGACCATCAACGGCCATGCCACCAACCTCTCGGCGGACGCACTCGTCACCCTGATGTACGCGCTGCCGGCGGCCTATCGTGCCCGCGGCTCATGGCTGATGAATGGTGGGACGCTTGCCGTCATCCGCAAGCTGAAGGACGGCCAGGGCAATTATCTCTGGCAGCCGAGCTATCAGGCCGGCCAGCCCGAGATGATCCTCGGCCGCCCGGTGACGGAAGCCGTCGACATGCCGGATGTCGCCTCCGGCGCCTTCCCGATCATGTTCGGTGACTTCGCGACCGCCTATCGCATCGTCGATCGGCTGTCGCTGTCCATCCTCGTCAACCCGTACCTGCTCGCGACCAACGGCATGACGCGCATTCACGCGACCCGCCGCACTGGCGCGGGCGTGGTGCAGGCCAAGGCGCTCCGCAAGCTCAAGATGGCGGCCTCGTAAGGCCGCCGTTCCCCGTCACCCGAGACAGTGAGGATCCTGCGATGCGGGACATCATCAGCAATATCGCGGTCGCTTCGGTGATCGCCCCGGCCGCCTATGACGCCGACAACACCCCGGCCGCCATCGACCTCAAGGGGTTCGATTCGGCCATGTTCGCCATCCATGTCGGCGCCGGTGGCATCACCTTCAGCGGCACGAACAAGATCGAGTTCAAGCTCACGCACTCCGACGATGACGTGACCTATTCCGCCGTCACCATCGACGACGTGCAGGGCATCGACAGCGTCGGCGCGGGCGGCATCGTCAAGGCCCTCACGGCCGAGCACGCCACGCCCTCGGTCACCCGCGTCGGGTACGTCGGGAACAAGCGCTACACCAAGCTGCTCGCCGACTTCTCCGGCACGCACGGCACCGCCACGCCGCTCTCGGCGACCGTCATCAAGGGCCACGCGCGCACGCGCCCGGTGGCCTGATCGCGCTTAGGGCGCCTCTTCGTTGAGGGCACGTAGCGGCCTGTCCAATAACGGGAACCCCGCCTCTCCGGCGCCCGCCCTTGGGGCTTTGGAGGGGAGACAAGGCGGGGAAGGTCGCGAGCACCAGCCGATGAATCCTTCATCGGCCTAGGGCTCACGGCGGGCGACGAAGGCGAACGTCGCCCGCCAATTTCACAAGGAGATCGACATGCCCGTTCGCGCACCTCGCATCTGTGGATGTGGCTACAGAGTAGCCGCAGCTGCGCAATGCCCATGCGAACGGCGGCGCGCTGAAGATCGAAAGAAGCGAGCTGAAGATCGGCGGCCCTCTGCGCGTGAGCGCGGTTACGACAGCAAGTGGGACAAGGAGCGAGTGGCCTATCTGAAGGCCAACCCCGCTTGCGTGCATCCTGGCTGCCGCGCTGCATCAACCGTGGTCGATCACATCATTCCGCACCGGGGAGACCGCAAACTCTTCTGGTCGCGCTCCAACTGGCAGGCGCTCTGCGCCACGCATCACAGCCGCAGTAAGCAGGCTGAGGAGAGCCGTCGATGACGGAAACGACGGACATCGTTGCCCTGGCTGACATGAAGCAGCACCTGCGGGTCGACTACAGCGATGATGACGACGCGATCACCGATATGCTCGACGCCGCGCGCCGGCATATCGAGGCGTGGGTCGGGCCGCTGGACGACTTCGAGGCGGTGCCCTCCGACATTAGCGAGGCGATGAAACAGCTCGTCGCGCACTTCTATGAAGTGCGAAACGCGGCGGGCGAGGACGTGATGAGCGTCATACCGTTCGGTGTTCATGACCTCATTGGGCCGTACCGGAAATGGGAGTTCTGATCCCCATGCGCGGCGCCAAGCCTCATAGCATCATTCCCGGATCCTCGCCGGTGCGCGGCGATCTCGATCCGCCGGATTGGCTGGGTGAGGACGCGCGCGCGGAGTGGGACCGCGTGGCGCCGGTGCTGATCAATGAGCGCCGCACCCTCACCGTCGCCGATATCGCCAGCCTAGTGAACTACTGCGTTGCAGTCGGTCAGGCGGCCGAGGCCAGCCGGATCATCATGACCGAGGGGATGACCTATGTCAGCAAGGGCGGGCCGAAGAAGCATCCGGCCGTCGCGATCCGCTCGGATGCGATGACACAGGCGCGACTGCTCGCCGGAGAGCTGGGGCTGACGCCTGTCAGTCGTTCCCGGCCAGGGTCACGTGGCGACGGCAGCGGGGACCGCGGGCAAACCAACCTGTTCGACATGGACTTCTGACCATGGCGCGCTCGACCTATCCCGAGTGGATCTTCGACGGTAGCGAGATCCCCGATCCCATGGGGCGCGGCGAGCGGGCGGTACGTTGGCTTGGGATGCTCAAGCATCCCAAGAGCACCTTGCCCGGGCGGCCCTTCCTGCTCGACCCATGGCAGGAACGCATCGTGCGCCGCATTTATGGCCCGCGCCATGAAGATGGCACCCGCATCGTCAAGACCGTGGTGCTGCTGCTACCGCGCGGCAACCGTAAAACCTCGCTCGCTGCGGCCCTTGCCCTGCTTCACACCATCGGCCCCGAACGGGCACCGGGTGGCGAGGTGATTTCGGCGGCGGCGGATCGCAAGCAGGCGCGCCTTGGCTATGCGGAGGCGCTGGGCATTGTTGGCGCCGTACCGCAGGCGGCGGCAAACACCCGCGTCGTCGACTCTCGCAACCGGCTGATCTTTCCCCGGGACGGATCCTTCTATGAAGCGATCTCAGCCGACGCCGGGACGCAGCATGGCCGGACGCCGGCCTTTGTGCTCGCAGACGAACTACATGCCTGGCCGAAGCGCGGCCTGTGGGACGTGCTGCGCTCCGGCCTCGTGAAGCAGAAGGGTTCGCTGCTCGTCATCGCGACGACGGCAGGGCGAGGGCAGGAGAATATCGCCTGGGACATCATCGAGGATGCGCGCCGTGTGGCCCGCGGCGAGGTGGATGACCCGTCCATCCTGCCGATCCTGTTCGAAGCGGATCGCGATTGCGACTGGACGGATGAGGCCGTGTGGCACCGGGTGAACCCCGGCCTCGTGCATGGCTATCCCGACATCGAGGGCCTGCGGCAGCTGGCGCGCGAAGGGCGGCGGCGCATCGGTGACCGGGAGGCGTTCCGCCAGCTCAACCTGAATATCTGGCTCGATCATTCCGCCGATCCCTTCGTGGATATGGAGATCTATGACGAGGGTGCGGCACCGGTCGATCTGGACGCGCTGGCCGATGCCCCGTGCTGGCTGGGTGTCGACCTGTCGAGCAATCACGACCTGACGTGTGTCGTGGCGGCCTGGCGCGATGAGGCCGGCGGCTATGCGGTGCATCCGTGGTTCTTCTGCCCTGAGGACAATCTGAGGCTGCGTGCGGATCGCGACGGCGTGCCCTATCCCGCCTGGGCGGAGCAGGGATTCATCATCCCGACGCCCGGCAATGTGGTCGACTTCCGCGCCGTTGAAGACACGATCCGCGACATCTGTGAGCGGTTCGCGGTGCAGGAGATCGCCTTTGACCCGCACCTCGCGCGGAACATGCTGAACAGCCTGCTCGAGGATGGCCTGCCGGCCGTCGAGATGCGGCAGGGCTGGGTGACGATGGCGCCGGCGGTGAAAGAGTTGGAGCGGGCGATTGTCGGCCATCAGGTCTCGCATGGAGGGCACCCGGTCCTGCGCTGGTGCTTCGACAATATCGCCGTTCATACGGACAGCGCCGGCAATCGCATGTTCCACAAGGGCAAGAGCCGGGACCGTATCGACGGCGCCGTGGCCTGCGCCATGGCAGTTGCCCGAGCCTCCGCGGAGGGGGCGGCCAGTATCTACGAAAGCGACGAGTGGTCGCCCGAACTTATGGTCATGTAACGGAGACTGAGCATGCAGGACTACATCAACGCCCTTTTTGGTGGTCAGCAGCGGCATTTGCGTTTGCGGCGCGAGACTCTGGCGGCTTTCGAGCGCGAACTGCGGGGCTCGGCTCACGCGCTTCTGCGCCGCCTCGCGCAAGGCGACTGGACGCGCTGCGACGTCGAGCTTGTTCTCGAATATGCAATGCTGACGGACAGCACGGCCGAAGCGCTGACCGGCCCGGCTGGCCTCGCCATGCCGCGCACCTTCCGTGGTCCCTTGGTTGGGCGCACGGAAGTGCAGCGCTTCCTCGATGCGCATCCTATCGCCCCCTATGCGGTCCTGGCGGCGCGGCTGCTTGAGGCGGCGCTCTACGGCATTGAGGCCGATGCGGCGCATTTCGACGAGGGGGCCGAGCTTGGCGCGGTCGCCTGATCTTGCCCGGCTTCGGCGGCGGCTGATGGCCATTCCAAAGGCCGTCAAGGCGGAGCTTCAACCGACCCTCGAAAAGAGCGCCGATGAAGTGGTCGCCACGGCGCAGCGCCTCGCGCCTGTCGACGATGGCACGCTGCGCGATTCCATCCGCCGCGAGCCTGGCGAGCATGATCTTGAGGTGAGGGTTGAGGCTGGTGGCGAGGCGACCACCCGCGAGGTGCGGCGGGGCATTGGTGTCGGTTACGACTATGCTCTGGCTGTCGAGTACGGGACTATCGACACGCCTGCACAGCCCTTTTTCTGGCCCGCCTATCGCTTGAGCCGCAACCGCATCAAATCGCGGGCAAAGCGCGCGATCTCCAAAGCTGTGAAACGCACAGGAAAGGACTAGCGCCATGTCGCTCGATAGCAATCGCCTGACAGTCGCCATTGAGGGCCGCATCACCAGCCTTGAAAAGGCGATGGCGCGGGCCGACGCGGTGACCTCGCGCACCTATAATCGCATGTCTCAGGGTGCCGCCCGCACCAGCGTGCGCATCGAGAAAAGCATGGGGCAGGTGGCTGAGCGTACATCCTCCGCGATGATCGCCCTTTCACGCGGCGCGGCATCCAGCCTTGCGGCGGCTATCTCGGTCCAGAAGATCGCCGGTGCGGCGGCCGCCTATACCGATCTCACCAACACGCTCAAGGTCGCTGGACTTGAAGGCGCGGCGCTCACCAGCACCTTCCGCGACCTGTTCGACATCGCCCAACGCAACGGCACCGCCATTGAACCGCTGGTGACGCTCTATTCCCGCTTGTCGCAGGCGCAGGGCGAGCTCGGCGCCTCGGCCGAGGATCTCACCCGATTTACGGACGGAATCGCCGTAGCGCTGCGCGTGGGCGGCACCAGCGCCGAGGCAGCTTCCGGCGCGCTGATGCAGTTGAGCCAGGCCATGGGCGGCGCCGTGGTGCGGGCCGAGGAATTCAACTCGATCAATGAGGGTGCCCGGCCGATCCTGCAGGCGGTCGCGGATGGGCTGGAAGAGGCCGGCGGCTCGGTCTCCAAGCTGCGCAATCTGGTGATCGAGGGGAAGCTGTCGAGCGAGGCATTCTTCCGCGCCTTCCTCGCGGGCATGCCGAACCTCGAAAGGCAGTCGGCCAAGGCGACGGGTATAGTGAGCCAAGGCCTCACCCGCGTGAACAACGCGCTCATCAACCTCGTCGGCAAGCTCGACGAGGCGACCGGTGCCAGCGCTCAGGCGGCTGAGAACCTCGGTTCCGTGGCGTCGAGCATCGAGAGCATGCCCGACTTCATTTCGAGGGCCGTGCAGAAGCTGGGCTCGCTGCGTTCCGCCCTGGCTGAGATCGGCAATGCGTCGGTGTGGCGCAAGCTCGGCGAGTTCATGGGCATCGACTATTCGCCGGAGGGGCTGAGGAAGCGAGCGCAGGCCTATGGCTACAACCCGCCTGCGGCGGATACTCCGCGCGCCGGATCCAGCCGGCGGGGTGGGGCGGTGATGGCGCCGCAGCCGATCAGCACCGTGTCGATCGCCGATGCGCCCGTCGAAGGCACGGGCAAGACATCGCGTGAGCGGCAGAACGACTATGAGCGGCTGACGCAGATGATCCAGCAGCGCACCGCCGCTCTGAACGCTGAGACGGCGGCGCAGGCCGGCATCAATCCGCTGCTGGACGACT
>NZ_JAHCQH010000016.1 GCF_018449475.1 Ancylobacter radicis
ATGGTACTATGTCTTAAGACCTGGGAGAGTAGGTCGCTGCCAGGCCTGCAAAACACAGCAAAAGCTTCTTCGCAAAACAAACAGAACGCCGCCCGCGCAGAAATGCCGGGCGGCGTTCTGCGTTGCAGGACGACAGCGCGCGGGCGCGGGGACGCCCGCAGCCGAGCCGAACCGCCGCCGCACAGAAGGCCCGCGCGCCCAAGCCGCCGGCCCATTCAATCCCCCAACAATCCCGACCAGCACACACAAGCCGGGCGCCGACATCGCGGCACAAGGCGGGTGTCAGAAGGCGTGTGTCAGAAGGCGCCGGGCGCAGGCGGTCCCCTCGGCCAGCTTCCGGTGACGCCGGTTTCTCTCCAAGACATGCAGCGCGAAGCCGGCAAAGGATTATGTGTCGGGTTCAAGCGAGGGTGACTCGGGCGGCGGGCGCGTGGTGACGGAGTGCCTGGCCTCCTTGCGAAAGGCCCGTGCAAGCCACGCCGGTCATCATTGGCGCCACATCAATGTCCCGAACGGTGCGGCGGGCGGGCTCGGCCCTTCCGGCCGGCATGGAGCCCGCAATGTCCCTGAAGAACCTGCCCATATTGGGCAAGATCCTGCTTATCGTTGCCGTCATGGGCCTGGCGGCGATCATTGTCGCCGGGGTGGGCTGGCGAACCATCTCTGGGCTGAGCGCGACCATGAGCACGGTCGCCACCTCCGAGCGCGCCTCCCGGGAGGCGATGGACCTGCGCATCGACATTATCGCGATCAGCCGCATGACCTATCAGGTCGCGCTGGACCCCGGTCTGGTGGCGGGCCTCACGGGCGAGTCGCAAAGCCGGCAAAAGGAAATGCTGGCCCGCCTGCCGGTGCTCGAAGCCGCGGCCGACGACACCGAGATCGCCCTCATCGGCGAGGTGCGAACGGCTCTGAAAGACTATTTCACCAGCATCGACACGCTTCTGGCGGTCGCCCAGGCCGGCACCGCCGATCCCATCAAGGCTAGCCTCGATAGCTGCCTTGCGGCGCAGAAGATCGTCACCACCAAGGTGAAGGCCTACACCACCTATTCCGCCACCCGCGCGGGACAGCTGCGCGAGGAGGCGGCCGCGACCGCCGGCGCGGCGGCGATGATCCAGGCCGGGGCGGCCGGCGCCGCGATCGTGATCGGCGTGCTTCTCAGCCTCGCCGTGGCGAATGGCGGCGTGGTGCGCCCGGTGCGGCGCCTCACCGATGCGATGGGCCGGATCGCCGCCGGCGACCTCGACGCGGTTCTGCCGGATGGCCAGCGCAAGGACGAGATCGGCCGCATGATCCATGCCGTCGCCGTGTTCCGGCAGGGGCTGGTCGAGCGCAACGCCTTTGAGACCGAGGCGGCCACGCGCGAGGCGGACGCCGCCGCCGAACGCAAGCGGATCATGCACGACATTGCCGCGTCGTTCGAGGCGAAGGTCGGCCAGTTCGTCGATGCGCAATCCTCGGCGGCCGTGCAGCTTGAGAGCACCGCCAACCGGATGTCCGGCACGGCGGCGCGCACCAGCGATGAAACGCGCATTCTGGCGGGCTCCGCCACCCAGACCGCCAGCAGCGTGGAAACCGTGGCCAGCGCGACGGAGGAGCTCGCCGCGAGCGCGAGCGAGATCGGCGCCCGCATCGGTCAGGCGTCGGACCTCGCTTCTGCCGCGGTCAATCAGGTCACCGCCGCGGATGCCGAGGTGCAGCGTCTGGCGGAGGATGCGCAGCGCATCGGCGACATCGTCAAACTCATTTCCGATATTGCCTCCCAGACCAACCTG
The DNA here is from genome assembly GCF_018449475.1 of Ancylobacter radicis. Classification (GTDB taxonomy): domain Bacteria; phylum Pseudomonadota; class Alphaproteobacteria; order Rhizobiales; family Xanthobacteraceae; genus Ancylobacter; species Ancylobacter radicis. The sequence continues at coordinate 1,779 of NZ_JAHCQH010000016.1, forward strand.
CTGGCGTTGAACGCCACCATCGAGGCGGCGCGCGCCGGGGAGGCCGGCAAGGGCTTCGCGGTCGTGGCGACCGAAGTGAAGCAGCTCGCCAGCCAGACCGCCTCGGCCACCGGCGAGATTTCCACCCAGATCGCCCAGTTGCAGGGCGTGGCCGGCAGCGTGGTGGATAAGATCCAGACCATCGGCGATGCCATCAAGCGGATGCATGAGGCGGCGGCGGCGGTTGCGGCGGCGGCGGAGGAACAGCAGGCCGCGACCCAGGAGATCGCCCGCAATGTGCGCGATGCCGCTCAGGAAACCGAGCAGGTGTCGACCCGCATCGAGACCGTGGACCGCAACGCGGCGGAAACCGGCAGCGGCGCGGCGCAGGTTCTCACCGCCGTCCAGGGGCTGTCGCGGACCGCCAGCGCGCTGCAGGTCGAGGTGCGCAGCTTCGTGGAGAATGTGCGCGCCGCGTGATCCGTGGCGCGACCCGCTAATCGGAAAGACAGGGGGCGGGGAGACAGGGGGACCGCATCATGCGGCCGCCCCTGCGTGAACGGCCTCAGACGGCGACGGGCTTCTTCAGCACGCGCAGCATGGCGGTCGTCACCAGCGTACCGGCGATCAGGGCGACGACATAGCCGCCGAGATGGCTCACCGCATTGGGGATCGGCAGCACGAAGATGCCGCCATGGGGCACGCGCAGTTCGGCGCCGATCGCCATGGAGATCGCCCCGGCCACCGCCGAGCCGACCACCAGCGAGGGGATGACGCGCAGCGGATCGCGCGCGGCGAAGGGAATCGCACCCTCGGTGACGAAGGCGAGGCCGAGCACCGAGGCGGCGCTGCGCGCTTCGCGCTCCTCCACGGTAAACCGCTCGGGAAACAGCTGGGCGGCAAGCGCGAGGCCCAGCGGCGGCGTCATGCCGGCCACCATGGCGGCGGCCATCGGCGTGTAGACCTCGCTGGCGATCAGGCCGGTGGAGAAGGCGTAGGCCGCCTTGTTGATCGGCCCGCCCATGTCGAAGGCCATCATGCCGCCGATGATGATGCCGAGGATGATGGCGCTGGTGCCCTGCATGCCGCGCAGCCATTCGGTGACGGCGGCGAGCAATTGCGCGGTGGGGCCGCCCACCACATAGATCATCAGCAGCCCGGTCAGCAGCGTGCCGAGGATCGGCAGGATCAGCACCGGCTTCAGCCCGGCGAGATTGCGCGGCAGCTTGATCGAGCGGTTGAGGAACTCGGTGCCATAGCCGGCGATGAAGCCGGCGACGATGCCGCCGAGGAATCCGGCGCCGAGATTGGCCGCCACCATGCCGCCGATCATGCCCGGCGCGAGGCCCGGCCGGTCGGCGATGGAGAAGGCGATATAGCCCGCCAGCACCGGCACCATGAGGGTGAACGCGCCCTTGGCGCCGATCTGGAACAGGTCATAGGCCAGCGTGCCCTTATGCGCGTCGTCATAGGCGTAGATGCCGCCGAGCGCGAAGGCGATGGCGATGAGCAGGCCGCCGGCCACCACGAAGGGCAGCATGAAGGACACGCCGGTCATCAAATGCTTGTAGGGGCCGGTCTTCACCGCGCGCTCGGCCTTGGCCGCGGCCGCGGCGTCGGCAAGGTTGCCCTCGCCGGGGGCGGACTGGAGGCGGGCTTCCTCGAAGGCGCGGCGGATCAGATTCTTGCCGTCGGTGATCGCCGGCTTGGTCGGCGACTGGAACACCCGCTTGCCACCAAAGCGCGACAGCTCCACCACCTTGTCGGCGGCGATGATGACGAGATCGGCGGCGGCGATTTCCTCAGGGGTGAGGGCATCCTGCGCGCCGACCGAGCCCTGCGTCTCCACGCGGATGGCGTGGCCGAGCGCCTTGGCCGCGTTCTGCAACCCTTCCGCCGCCATGAAGGTGTGGGCGATGCCGGTGGGGCAGGAGGTGATGGCGACGATCCTGCCGCTGCTCGCGCCGGGTGTTGCGGGCGCGGCGACCGGAACGCTGCCGGCTGCCGGGGCCTCGCCGGTGAGGCGGGTGATGACGGCCTCCGGGTCGGCCAGCACGTTCTGCACCGTCTCGGTGGAGCGCGGCAGCGCGCCGAAGCGGGCCTCGTCGAGGTCGCCGGAGCCGACGAGCAGCACCGCGCTGGCGCCGGCGATGTCATTGGCGGAGAGGCGCGCGGGCGTGCCGCGCAGCTCGACGGACAGGGCCTTGCCGAGGCCGCGCGCGGCCTTGCGCAGGGCTTCGGCGGCCAGCGTGGCGTGAACGGTCGTCTCTCCCGAGCCGACCACGGCGATGAAAGCGGTCATGGTTTTCCTCCCCGTCGGGTCTGTGCCCGAGCGGCGTCGTTGATTAAATGGCGTGATCGGTGACGGCGGGGCTTGCCGCCCAGGCGTCGGCGGGCTGGACGGCGACCCGCGCCGCAATAGCGTGGAGAGCGGCTGACGCAGGCAGGTTCGGGCCGGGCAGGCCGAGCTTGCCGACGGCGAAGGCGGTGGCGCGCCGCGCGATCTCGCCGAGGCCGAGCCCCTCATGCAGGCCGGCGACCAGACCGGCGACCATGGCGTCGCCGGCGCCGACCGAACTGCCGCCCGTCACCTCGCCGGCCGCCGCGTGCAGGGCCTCGTCGGTGGTGACGAACAGCGCGCCATCCGCGCCGAGCGAGACCACCACGAGGTCGATGCCGGCGGCGCAGAGTCGCTGCGCCACGGCGAGAAGGTCGGCCCGGTCATCGAGCGGGCGCCCGGCCCAGACTTCCAGCTCGCGCCGGTTCGGCTTGACCAGGGTGGGCGGCGCGCCGGCCAGCGCATGGGTCAGCGGCAGGCCGCTGGTGTCCAGCACCACCCGCGCGCCGGCCTCCCGCAAATGTTTCACCAGACGGGCATAGGTATCGGCCGGTGCGCCTTCCGGCAGGCTGCCGGACAGCACCACCAGCCCGTCCGGGCGGGCGAGCCGGGTGAGATCGGCCTCGACCTCGGCGAGCGCGCTCGTCTCGGCCGGAAAGCCCGGCAGATTGACGTCGGTGGTCTCGCCGCTGCTGCGGTCCAGCAGCTTGATGTTGGTGCGGGTCTCGCCCGGCACCCGCCGGAAGCGGTCGGCAATGCCCTTGGCGGCGAACAGCGCCTCGAAGGGCGCGGCATTGGCGGCACCGAGCAGGCCGGCCGCCGCGACCGTGAGCCCCCAATCGGCGAGGCAGGAAGCGACATTCACCCCCTTGCCGCCGGCATCGTACCGCACCGAGCCGGCACGGTGGACGTGGCCGGGCCGCAAATGGTCCAGCGTCACCGTCTGGTCGATGGCAGGGTTGAGGGTGAGGGTGACGACATCGACGGGCGAGGGCGCGCTCATGGCCGGTCCCCGTCCAGCGCGCGCACGTCCTCGCCGCTCTCGCAAGCCAGCGCCTTCTCGGCCAACGCTTTGAGGTCCGCCATGGAACTGGCACGCAGCCGCGCCTTGACGCCGGGCACCTCGCGCGGGGTCATGGAAAGCTCGCTACAGCCGAGCCCGGCCAGCAGCGCCGCGCCGAAGGGCTCGCCGGCAATGCCGCCGCACACGCCGACCCAGCGGCCATGCACGCGGGCGCCGTCCACCGTCGCCTTGATGAGGCGCAGCACCGCCGGGTGGAGGCTGTCGACCTCGGGGGCGAGCTGCGGGTTCTGCCGGTCGATGGCGAGGGTGTACTGGGTGAGATCATTGGTGCCGATGGAGAAGAAATCGGCGTGGCGCGCCAGCGATTCCGCCTGGATGGCAGCGGCCGGCACCTCGATCATGATGCCGAGCGGCACAATGGGGGCGTCCAGCTCCTCGCGGATGCGCTCGCTGATCTGGCGCAAAGCGAGCAATTCGCCGAGCGAGGTGATCATCGGGAACATGATGAGGATCTCGGCACCGTCCTTGGCCGCGCGATACAGCGCGCGCAGCTGCGGCTCCAGCAGATCCGGCCGGCGCAGCAGGAGGCGGGCGCCGCGCACGCCGAGGAACGGGTTTTCCTCATGCGGCAGATCGAGATGGGCGACCTGCTTGTCGCCGCCGATATCCAGCGCGCGGACGATGAGCTGGCGCCCGCCCAGCGCCTGCGACATGGCGCGGTAGATCGCGTACTGCTCGTCCTCGCTCGGCGTCGCGCTGCGCTCGAGGAACAGGAATTCGGTGCGCATCAGCCCGACGCCTTCCGCCCCTTGCGCGAGCGCGAAGGCGGCCTGATCCGGCAGGTTGATATTGGCGCCGATGCTGATCTCGGTGCCATCGGTGGTGCGGGCCGGCAGGGCGCGGGCTTCCTCCTCGCGGGCGCGCTCGGCGGCGCGGGCGGCCTCGAATGTGCGGGCCGAGGCGAGATCGGCCTCGTCGGGCTGGAGATAGAGCCGGCCGGCCTGCCCATCGAGAATGGCCAGCGTGCCGCCCGTGAGGTCGAACAGCGCCGCCCCGCCGCCGACCAGCGCCGGCACGCCGAGCGTGCGGGCAAGGATGGCGGTGTGCGAGGTCGGTCCCCCCTGCGCGGTGGCGATGCCGATGACGCGGGAAGGATCGAGCCCCGCCGTGTCGGAGGGGGACAGGTCCACGGCGACGAGAATGCAGGGTTCGTCCGGCAGATCGCGCAGCGAACGCGCTTTCAGCGCCGGGTCGATATGGCCGAGCACGCGGCGCCCGACATCACGCAGATCGGCCGCGCGGGCGGCGAGCACGGGATTGCCGACGCCGGCGAGTTGTTCGGCGACGCGCTCGATGGTGGCGTGCCAGGCCCAGGCGACGCCATGGCCCTCGACCATGAGCTGGCAGGTCTGGGTGATGAGGTCGGTGTCGCCCAGCAGTTCGGCCTGCGCTTTGAAGATGCCGGCATCCGTCGCGCCGAGGCGGCGGGCGGTGTCGTCGGCCAGCGCCTGAAGCTGCTGGCGGGTGTGGGTCAGCGCCTCCTGCAGCAGGGCGGCGCCGTCCACGAGCGGGATCGGCCGATCCTCGATCGTCTCGGTCGTGGCGCTGATGACATGCAGCCGGCCGATGGCGAGGCCCGGCGCGGCGGCGGCCCCGCTGATGCTGGAGAGCGCCCCAGGCGGTGTCCAGCCGGGGCGGGCGGCCTGCTTGGCGCGGCTGGCGGCAAGCGCGGCGTCCGCCTTTTCCTGCGCGCTGAGGCTGGTGATGGTGGCACGCAGCGCGGCAAGCGCCGCCTCGGCGTCCGCGCCCTCGGCGGAGATGGTCACCTGTTCGCCGGCCCGCAGGCCGAGTTGCAGCAGGGCGATGAGGTTCTTCGGATCGGCGGCGGCGTTGCCGTTGCGCACGCGCATCGGGGCGGCGAAACGGCGGGCGGTCTCGACCCAGGCGCTCGCCGGGCGGGCGTGCAGGCCGGTGGGGTAATCCACCGTCCAGTCGAAGGAGGAGGCGAAATCGGTGGCGGCCTGCGCCGGCGCGGCTTCTGCGGGTTCATCCGAACCAAGCGCCTGGGCGATCAGCGCGGCGTCGTCCGTGGTGGCGAGGCGGGCGAGCAGTTCGCTGTCCTGAAGCAGGCGGGTGAGCCGGCGCAGCACGGTGATGTGCGTATCGGACTGGGCGGCGATGGCGACCACGAGATGGGCGGTCTGGTCCTCGTTCCACGTCACCCCGTCCGGTATCTGGACGATGGCGAGGCCATTCTTGCGGACCATATGGCGGTCCTCGCCGAGGCCGTGCGGAATGGCGACGCCGCTGCCGAGGAAGGTGTTCGCCACCGCCTCGCGCCGCGCCATGCTCTGCGCATAACCGGCATCGACATAGCCGGCGGCGACCAGCATCTGGGCGGCCTCCGCGATGGCGGCGGCCTTGTCCGCCGGGCGGGCGCCGAGGCGAATCATCGTGATGGGCAGAAGCTCGCTGCCGGCAGGCAGCATCATTCGGGCGGCGGCGATGGACATTGTCATCCTCCCAGAATTTTCTTTGCGTGAAGTGGTAACGTTTCCACACTGCTTGTCAAAAGGATTTTGGGGCGATTCTGGCATTACAGGCGGGTTTCAGGCCGACCCCGCCGGTGCATGATCTCTTGATCGGAACCAGAAACCGCCTAAGCTGGTGGCCCCAGTGTGAAATCGTTCTCAACGCATGACGGCCAATATCAAGGACGTCGCTCGCCTCGCGGGCGTTTCCGTTTCCACCGTCTCGCGCGCTCTGGGGAAGGGGCCGGTGAGCGCGGAGGTGCGCCGGCAGGTCGAGGCGGCGGTGAAGGCGACCGGCTATCGGCCGAACCTGTCGGCCCGGCGCCTGCGCTCGCAGCGCAGCCAGACCATCGGCCTGATCGTCGCCGATATCCGCAACCCGTTCTTCACCGCCGTGAGCCGCGCCGTCGAGGACGCCGCCTACCGCGCCGGCATGCGTGTCATCCTGTGCAATACCGGTGAGGATCCCGAGCGCGAGGCACTGTATATGCGCCTCATGCAGGAGGAGCGCGTGACCGGCCTGATCTTCGCGCCGACGCGGGCGACGATCGGCGGATTGCGGGCGCAGGATTTCGACTATCCGGTCGTGCTGATCGACCGTGCCGCCGCGAGCGGGGAGTTCGACACGGTGGTGCTGGACAATCGCGGGGCCAGCGCCCGGCTGGTCGATCATCTGGTCGAGCGCGGCTATCGCCGGATCGGCGGTCTGTTCGGCTCCACCAGCACCACCGGCATCGAGCGCGAAGCCGGCTATGTTGCCGGCATGAGCGCGCATGGGCTGATCCCCGACGCGCGGATGATCGCGCCGCTGGCGCCGGCGGCGGAGGACGCCGCGCTCGCCTGGCTCGCCGAGGCCGAGCGGCCGGAGGCGATCATCGTCAGCAACGGGCTGTTCCTGCTCGGCCTGTTCCGCGCGGCGCGCCGGCTGGGGCTTTCCATCCCGCGCGAGCTGGCGATTGCCGGCTTCGATAACGAGGCCTGGACCGATCTGGTGGAGCCTGGCCTCACCGTGATCGAGCAGCCGGTGGAGACCTTCGGGCGCGAGGCCATGGCCCTGCTGTTCCAGCGGCTGAAAACACCGACCGCCCCGACGCGGACCGTGATGCTCTCGGGCACCCTGATCGAGCGCGCCTCGACGCACGCTCTGACGCGGGCTCGTTTCAAGGAGCCGCTGTAACGGCGCGGCCGGGACAGCGCGGCCTGCCGGCTCAGGCCAGTTCCAGCCGGGCCAGGTGAAGCTCGACGCCCATCTTCTCGGCCACGCGGGCCAGATCGCCCACCGGCGCCGCCTCGGTGACGAGAAGGTCGATGTCCTCCAGCGAGCCCAGCCGCACCAGCCCGCGGCGGCCGAACTTGCTGCTGTCGATCGCCAGGATCACCCGCCCGGCCTGCATCATGGCGGCCCGCACGGCGGCGACTTCGGCATAGTCGTCGTCGCCAATATCGCCATCCTCGTCGATGCCGCTCACCGAGATGACCACGAAATCAAACTTGAAAGCCTGGATGAACTCGGCCGAGGCCTGGCTGAACACGCCGCCATCCACCTGCCGGACAAAGCCGCCGGGCATGGCGATGGTGAAGTCCGTGCGGTCGCTCAGCGTCGAGGCGACGCGCAGGCTATAGGTGACGACGCGCAGCGCCTTGTGGTCGATGAGCGCGCGGGCGACGGCCTCGCAGGTGGTGCCGGTGTCGAGGAAGACGGAGGCGTTGTCGGGGACGAGGCGGGCGACGGCGGCGCCGATGGCGTCCTTGGCCTGCGCATTGGCAATGCGGCGCTGGCGATAGACGGTCGGATCGATCGGCGTCGAGGCCACCGCGCCGCCATGCAGCCGGCGAACCTTGCCCTCCAGCTCAAGCGCGACGATGTCCCGCCGCGCGGTCTGGGTGGTCACGGCGAAGCGGCTGGCGATTTCCTCGATCGAGATGTACCGGTTCTGTTCGAGATACTGCACGAGAAACGCGCGGCGCCGCGCCTTCTTTCCCTCATCGTCTCGTTCATCGTCGCGAATATGCATCTCGGCTCTCGAAAACACGGCACCAAAATAGCCATCGACCCATGCCGCGTCCATCGGGACGCGGCATGGGTCGAGACAGGTCGGGGCCGGCCGGGACATGCGCGTCTCGGCCGGCCGGTGATGAGTGCGGGGCGAAGGCGTCAGAACCTGACGCTCAGCGTGCCGGTCAAGCCATTGTCGCTCTGTCCCGCGCCTAACTGTCCATCATAACCGATGCTGATCGTCGCATTTTCCGTTGCGACGAACTCGATCCGCGCGCCGAGCACGGCGACATCCTCGGCGATCGGCGTGCCGGCGACCGAGAACACGTCGCCACCGGCAAAGGCGAGGGTGGCTTCCGGCGTGATATCGCCCGAGGCGTGCTGCCAGCCGACGGTGCCGTGCAGCACGGTCCGCGTCTTGCCGAGGTTGAAGCTGGTGGACGCGCGCAGGCCCAGCGTGGTGAAGAAGGTGTCGAGGTCGGAACTGCTGCCGTCCAGCGCGGTCACCCCGCCCTGCTCGGTGAAGGCGTCGTTGCTGAAATGGACATAAGCGAGGTTCACGAAGGGTTCGAGCATGCCCTTCTCGTTCTCGAACCGGTATCCCAGCTCGGCGAAGGCCTGCGTCGTGCCGGCATCGTAATCCGCCGTCAGCTGATCGCTGATGGAGGGGATGTTGACCGAGCGGGTGCTGTCGATGCTGTGCCAGGTGTAGGCGGTGCCGGCGCGCAGGCCGACAGGGCCGATACGCGTGCCGGCATAGAGGCCGAGATGGACGTTGTCGCTGTCGGCGCTGGCGGCCAGATCATCAAGGCTGACCGAGGTCTGGCTGTAGCCGGCGAGCACGCCCACCCGCCAGTTGCCGGCCAGCGTGGCGTCCGCGCCGCCGAACACGCCGCCCGTATTGCTGGACAGGCCGGAAGCATTGCCGTCGCCGTCCGCCTCGCGCCAGGAGCCGAAGCCGCGCATCCACAAGGCGAGACCTTCGGTGTCGGCCGCAACGGGACGGGCGCCATTGGCGTCGAGCCCGGCAACCGCCATGTCGGTGAGCAGCGTGTCGCCGCCGGCCGCGCGCAGCCGGTCGTCCATCGCCTCGCGCACGAAGCGGCTGTTGTCGACCATCACGCCATAGGTCGAGGCGTGGACCTCGCCCGCGACTTGCGTGAAGATCGCGCGGGCCGTTCCGGCATCCTGCATGACGATGGCGTCGTACAGGCTGTTGCCATAGCCGAGGCTCTCGGCGCCGCGCGCGGCCGCCTGCTGGTTGCGGGTATAGCCGACCTGATCGAAGGCGGTGTCGTTGCGCTCCAGGGTGAACTGGATAGACGTGGCGCCATAGCTCAGGTTCGGGTCGAGGAAGGCGAGGCTTGAGGTAGCCGCGTCGAAGGAGCCCTGGATGCCGCCGGCGGCAGTCAGGATGGTGTAGGCGGTCTGCGGCCGGTACGTGCCGCCCGCGGCGATGCCGACGACGCTGCCGCCCTCGATGATGGCGGTGCCGGAGACGGCGACGCTGTCGCTCTCGCCGGCATCATTCGCCTCGACCTGATAGATCGAGCCGGCGGCGAAGGTCAGATTGCCGGCCACATTGAGCGTGCCGATGGATTGGCCCGGCGCCAGCGTGCCGCCGGCGGCGACGCGCAGAGTGCCGACCGTGCCCGTGCCGCCGAGCGCGCCGCCGTCCAGCACCGTGGTGAGTGCGGAAGTCGCGATCGACCCGTTGATCACCAGCAGGCCGTCTTCGACACGGGTCTCGCCGGTATAGGTGTTCTGGCCGAACAGCCCGAGCGCGCCCGCACCCAGCTTGGTGAGGCTGCCCGTACCGGAGATGGCGCGGGCAATGGCCACCGCATTCCCGGCATCGGCGACATCGATCCCGCCGCCACCGGCTTCCAGCACGACGGCGCGGTCGAGCAGCGTCATGTTCGTGCCGGCGATGCGCAGCGTGCCATTGTCGAGGTGCAGGCTTGCCGCCGAGGTGCCGAGCGCGGCGTCCTCGTCGACGATGACCGTGCCGCCATCGGTGACAAGCGTCTCGCCGATGAAGCTGTGGTCGTCGATGCAGTAATCGACGATCGCCTGCTGGAAGCGCGGATCGGTGCTCGTGCAATCGAGCAGGGTCTTCTTCTCCTCAAGCGTCAGGTCGGTGAGGATGGGGTTGCCGTTCTCATCGGCGATCTGCCCGAGATAGACATCCGTGCGCATATTGTTGCGCGTCAGGTAGAATTCCTTGCTGTCACCGAACACCGGCGCCGCCTTGCCCCAGACCAGGCGGGTCTTCTCGACCGCCGCATTGTCCACCGTCTCGCTATAGGTCACGAGCGCGGGGCCGATCCATTTCAGCGTATGGGCGACCGGCTCATGGTCGGCCAGCGGCGCGCTGCCGTCATTGATGAAGCCGACCTCGTCGAGCACGCCCGTATAGGCATCGTTCGGATCGTCGACGATGGTGTACCATTTGCCGAACGGGCGGGAGACCATGAAGTGGTCGATCGTGACGCGATCCCAGCTCGTCCAGGTGTTGGTGGCGTCCTCGCCGGCGGAGGGCCACGTCGTCGTGCCGTCGTTCAGCTCATGCGGCGCGAAAGGCTCGCGTTCCGCCGGCGTGGTCAGCAGCATGTACTGCTTCTTGAGCACGTTCATGGTCACCGGCGCGTTGGACGCCACCGGATAGGTCTCGTCCTCGAAGGTGATGCCGCTCTGCGCCATGTCCTTGGCGACGATCGTTTCCCACTGCCGCCAGCTCAGCTGCGAAATGCTGGTCTTGCCGGGAAACTCGTCGCGGTGGGCGTCGAAATAGGCCTGTATCACATTGCGGTAATGCGCCTGGCCGTTGAGGTCGGTGGCCTTCATCGCGGCGGCATAGGCCTCGTATTCGCTGGTCTTGCCGTCCGGTGTGTATTCCGCCGCCAGCTGCTTCCACAGCGCCGAGCTGCCGCTGTCGATGATCGTGCGGGCATAGAGGTAGGATTGCTGGGCGGCATTGTGCAGGCCGCGCTCGGAGACGTCGCCGGCATTGAAATCGCCGACGAGAATGATCGGCGTGTCCGAACTGGCGGCCCAGCTGTTGAAGCCCTTGACCTCGTTGAGGCGTGCGTTGGGCTCGTCATAGTAATTGAGGTGGACCGAGCCGACGATGGTCTGCGGAACGCCGTTCTGCGCGTCCAGCTTCTGATAGGCGACCGCGTCGCCGAGCGTGCTGGCGCCGAACGTCCCGGACAGACGGCTCAGCACGCTGACATCGCTGATTTGGGTGCCCGTATAGGTGCCGAGGCCCGCGTCTCCCATGATCTGCGCGAGGCCGGGAATGTAGGCCGTATTGGTGCGCGATTCCTGCAGGGCGATGATGTCGTAATTGCCGTTGATGAAGAAATCCGAGGTGACGCTCAGATCGGACCTGTACTGATCGCCCCAGGTATTCAGCGTCAGGATGCGGAGCGTGCCGTCTTGCGCGTGGACGGCTACTGTCCCGAGAACGGTCATGGCGGCACCGCACAGGAGCCGCGAGGTGATCGTGGCGAGGCTGAAGTCACGTCGATGTCGAGTCTTCCTGATAGTCATCATGCAGTCCCCATCCGCCCGGAATTGCCGCGACCGGGTCCCTGGAGCGCGGGTTGCTCCGGGATTTCGGTCGGCCCTGTGTTGCGGAACGTTGCTTTGACAGATGAATATGTCGCTTAAATTACATTTTTTGTTGTGTGCCGCGCGGCGTGTGGTTTGACGCGGTGAGGCGGTGTTGCCGATGGTCTGGCTCAGGGCGTGCGCGCCAAGGGACGATGTTGTTCGAGCCTGGCGGATGCGCCAGGTCGCCGGCCGGCAGCCGATTTACATCGACTATATATATGATTTTGAAGAATTTTTTGCCGACGGGATTTTCCGGCCGCGCTCAACGCCCGCCAGTTTGCCGCGCTGCCCTCCTGTGCCCGTCCTTGTTCAGGCCCCGTGCCCAGCGGAGCGGGTCGTGACGCGGTCGAGGCGCGGGACGGCGGATAATCGGGTGGTCTGGCGCCCATTTGGGCGGGGCGAAATGTCAAAAACGATCAGTAGTGTTACAAAAAGAACATTTTGAGATTATTCGCGGTGATCGAGCCCGCAGGGCGTCGCGGGGGGCCCTCAGGCCGCTCCCGCGCCAGTCCTTCCGACGACCATGCTTATCGCTCTCGCGGCCGGGCGAGGGGCCGGAAAAGCCGCGCCGCCCCCAGCACGCAGATGAGCGCGGCGCCCGGCAGGAGCAGCCATGCCTCGATCTCACCCATGGCGAGCAGGGTCAGGCCGCTGAACAGGCACCACAGCAGGGGAATTGGCAGCAGGGCGGGGAGCCATCGGCCACCGGCGACCAGCAGCAGTCCCGCCGTCACGAGAACGGTGGGGTCGGGGACGATGCCGAAGACCTCCGCGCTGGTCAGCGGCCGGCCGGCCATGACGGCCAGCCCCGGATAGAGCAGCATCCCGATGAGCGCCAGCGCCAGCCCGGCCCATCCGATGGCGTCGAGCCGTCCAAAGGCCTCGCTCCGGGGGAGCATGGCGACGGCGAGCATCAGCAACGCCTGCACGAGGAATGCCGGCGCCGCATAGGCCGCCGCCCAGTTGATGGCCGCATAGCGATCCAGCAGGAAGGACCACCCGACGAGTGCCCAGAGCGGGGCGAGGGCTAGCCCCATCCAGAGCGGGGCGCGGCCGGGACGGCAAAGCACCAGCCCTATGAGCGTCAGCCCCGCGACGCTCGTCACGATCTGCAACGGCCACAGCGCGGCGTTCTGCGCCTCGAACAGGCGCCAATAGGCGCGAGGGGCAAACAGAAGGAAGTCGTCCAGCCGATAGGTCCACCACTCGGACATCACAGCCCGCCGATATGGGCGGCGATTCGCTCGCGCAGGGCCGGATCGGGCAGCGGGCCGCCCGCCGCGGCGAGGTTCTCGCGCACATGATCGATGCGGGTGGTTGCCGGGATGGCGACGGTGACAGCGGGGTGCGACAGGATGAATTTCAGGATCATCTGCGCCCAGCTGGTCGCGCCCATCTCGCCCGCCCAGCCGGGAAGCGGCTCGCGGTCGAGCCGCCGGGTCAGGGCGCCCTGCCGGAACGGGCGGTTGACGATCACCGCGATGCCGCGCTCGGCGGCGAGCGGGAGCAGGCGCTGTTCAGCCTCGCGGTCGACCGGGTTGTAGCTCAGTTGCACGAAATCGATGGGGTGGCGACGCATGATCGTCTCGACGAGATCGTGGCGGCGCCCCTCCGAGGTGGTGATGCCGGCATAGCGCAACCGGCCCGCCGCCTTCATCGCCAGCAGCGTGTCGAGATGCGCCTCCCAGCTCAGCAGATTATGCACCTGCAGCAGATCGAAGCGTTCGACGCCCCAGAGACGGCGTGTCTGCTCGATCTGGGCCGGTCCATTGGCGGTGGACGAGGTCCAGACCTTCTCGGCGGAGAACAGACTGTCCGGTCGGCCCAATTCGGCAAGGCCGCGGCCGACTACCGCCTGCGACGAGCCATACATGGGCGAGCTGTCGATCATGCGCCCGCCGGCGGCGAAGAAGGCGGCCGTGACGGCGGTGCATTCGGCCTGCAATTGCGGATCGTCGCCGATATTGAAGGTGATCCAGGTGCCCAGCCCGACCGCCGGGATCATCTCGCCCGAGGACGGAATGGCGCGGGTGAGCGGCGCAGTCTGGGCCCGCAGGGGCGAGCCCCGAAGGGTGGCCATGGCGGCGCCGAGGGCCGCGGTTCCGACGAGGCTCCTGCGTGTGATCGTCACCTTGGCTCCCCTTTCGCTGCTCCCTGACCTAATGTTCGATCCGGTCATGTCCACCGACGCGCCCGATCACAGCCGCGTGCTGCACGCGTTCAGCGCAGACACGGCGAGGTGGATGGTGGGGGGCGCGGGCGGGCCGTCAGCGATCCCGATGGGATTGGTCGACGTCATGGCGTCACGACGTCAGTGCCTGAAGCGGCCGATGAAAAGATCAGCCCGGCTGTCGCGCGAACGCTCCGCGCGACAGCCGCATGCGCCAGTTCTTGCGCTACGCCTCAGGGTCTTCTGGAGCTAGATGACCTCGACCTGTCCGGTGCCGATGTTGTAGATCGCGGCTACGGACTTAATCGTTCCCTTGTCGTGGAAATCCGAAAGAATGGGGCCGGAAGTCGCGGCCAGCTTCGCGTTCAGCCTGGCGTTCTGCGCGGTTGCGGCAGCCAGCAGGTCACTCGGATTGCTTGGCATCACGTCATAGACGGCCGGGCGGATCGCGTTGACCAGGCTCGGCAGGTGGCCCGGCGGCAGGGTGTTGTCCTTGATGGATTTGATGGTGGCTTGCACCGCGCCACAGGACGTGTGGCCCAGCACGACGATCGCCCGGATACCCAGAACGGCCGCTCCATATTCCAGGCTGGCCAGTCCGTCCTCGTTGATGAAATTGCCGGCAACGCGAATGACGAAGAGATCCCCCGGCCCCTGATCGAAGATCAGTTCCGGCACGACACGGGAATCGGCGCAGGTCACCACAGCGGCGAAGGGTTGTTGGCCCATCGAGCGGCTGGTGCGGCCTGCGGAGTGATCGGTATTCACCGGCGCGTTCGCGACATAGCGCGCATTGCCGTCCTTCAGGCGCTTCAACGCCTCATCCGCCGTGGTGGGCCGGCCTTCGGGCGCCTGCGCAAAGGCGAGGCCTGCCGTGGAGGCCGCGACGGTCAGGGCGAGACCGCCCGCAAACAGCCCGCGCCGGGTGATGGTGCCGCGTGAACATTCCTTACACATGTTTCCCCCGCTGATTTTCATTGATTGAAGGTCGCTTGAGACGCATGGCCGGGACGGATCTTCGCGCTGACGGCATGTAACGGCGCCCTGATGCGCGCCCGGCCATTCTTGGGCGGAGGTGTCATGGACGTGCCCGATGATCGCGCCCCCGCCCTTTCGGCACGTGCACCGGGAAATTCGTCGTCCCTGATCATAGCAACGTCGCGATGCGGGTCGACCGCAAATTTACCGGCGAGAGGAACGCGGCCGCCCGTTCCAGCGATGACCGTTTTCCCGCCTGTGCTTCTGGCGACAGGCGGCGATCGGCGTGAATGTCAGGCGCTGGAAGGGAAGCCGCGCGGTTGGCGGGCCGACAGATCCGACAGCTCCAACTCGGCCTGCTGCGCATGGCGGATCGCCGCCTCGGCGCGGGCGATGACGTCGACCAGAGGCTGATCAATGTCGACCGTCACCACTCCCGCCTCGCCGGTTGGGTCTTCCAAGGTGGCGAGCTGGCTGTCGAGAAGCGCGAGCGGCATGAAATGGTCGTCACGCCGGCCCATGCGCTCGGCCAGCACGGCGGGGGTCCCGCTCAGAAAGACAAAGTGCAGCGGCCCGGCCGCGCGCAGCTGGTCGCGATAGGCGCGGCGCAGCGCCGAGCAGGAGACGACAACGCGGCGCCCGGCCGCCCGCGTATCGGTGATGGCCCGGCGGATGTCCTCCAGCCAAGGCTGACGGTCCGCATCGTCCAGCGGCTCGCCGCGCGCCATTTTGGCAATGTTCGCGGGCGTGTGCAGCGTATCCCCCTCGATGAAGTCGGCGGCGAAGCTCTCGGCGAGGGATCGACCGACGGAGGATTTCCCGCATCCGCAGACACCCATCACCACGATGCCGAGGCGTTGCTCGCCCTCCATCCCCGTCACGCCATCTCGTTGAATCGAAACTGAACCTTCATCGCCCGCTTCCTGTCCGAGGCCAGAGCGAATGCAGCCTCCGCCTCCTCGATCGGGAAGCTGCCGGTGAGCAGCGGCCGCAGATCCACCTGCCCGGCCGAGATCAGCGCGGCGGCACGGGCGAACTCCGCATCGAAGCGGAAGCTGCCCAGGATGTTCAGTTCCTTGGCGACGATGGCGTTCATCGGCAGCGGCTGCTCGCCGCCGAGGCCGATGAGAACGATGGTGCCGCGCGGGCGGGTGAGCTCGATGGCGGCGGTCAGCGCCCGTCCATTACCGGAGCATTCGAGCGCCGCGTCGACGCGGCCCTTGTCCTGTGCCAGATCCGCCAGTTCCCCCGTTCCGCCGGAGACATCGACGCAGCGCGTCGCGCCGAGCCGGGCCGCGACGGCGAGGGCTTCCGGTGCGATATCGGTGGCCACGATCGTGCCGGCGCCTGCCAGCTTCGCTGCGGCGATGACGAGGCAGCCGATCGGCCCGCAGCCGGAAACCAGCACGGTCTTGCCGGTCAGGTCGCCCGCCTGCGCCACGGCGTGCAGCGCCACGGCGAAGGGTTCGCACAGCGCGGCGAGCGACAGGTCGACATCGTCGGCGACCTTTACCGCCTGCGCCTCCGGCACGGTCATTTCCTCGCGGAAGGCGCCCTGGACATGGGGAAACCGCATGGCGCTGCCGTAGAACCGCATGTCGAGGCACTGATTGCGCAGGCCGCGCCGGCAATACTCGCACTGCCCGCACGGGCCCGAAGGATTGACCGCGACCTTGTCCCCGACCCTGACCGTGGTTACGCCGGCCCCGACCGCCTTCACCGTGCCCGCTACCTCATGGCCAAGGGCCATGGGCTCACGGATGCGCACCACGCCGAAGCCGCCTTCGTGAAAATAGTGCAGGTCGGATCCGCAGATCCCGCCCGCGCCCATATGCACGACAACGTCGTGCGGGCCGGGCGCGGCGGCCGGCATGGCCTCGAGGCGCAGATCGTGCGGGGCGTGGATGACAATGGCACGCATGGCAGGCAAGTCCCTGGAGAAGAGAGAGAAGACGAGATGGTCCGGCGTCAGCGGGTCATCCAGTGCAGCGGCCACAGGACGATCTGCGGGAAGGCCACCAGCAGGAACATCACGATGGTCTGGGCGATGAGGAAGGGCAGCACGCCGCGGATCACGCCGCTCATCGGGACCTTGGCGACGCCGCAGACCACGTTGAGCACGGTGCCGACCGGCGGCGTGACCAGACCCAGCGCGTTGTTCATGATGAACAGAACACCGAAATAGACCGGGTCGATGCCCGCCTGCTTCACCACCGGCATCAGTACCGGGGTGAGGATCAGCACGGTCGGGGTGAAGTCGAGCGCGGTGCCGATGATGAACACCAGCACCATCAGTATCGCCATCAGCAGGATCGGGCTGTCCATGAAGGGTTCGACGAAGCCGGCGAGCTGCTGGGGGATGTCCGCCGTGGTGATCAGCCAGGCCGAAACGCCGGCCGCCGCCACCAGGAACATGATCACCGCCGTCGTTTCCGCCGCGCGATAGATCAGGTGGAACAGGTCGCGTAGCTTGATCTCGCGGTAGATGAACACGCCGACGAACAGCGAGTAGACGGCGGCGATGACGGCGGCTTCGGTCGGTGTGAAGATGCCGAACTTGAGGCCACCGATGATGACCACCGGCAGCAGCAGCGCCCAGAAGGCGTCGCGGGTCTCGATGAGCCGCTCCTTCATCGAGCGGCGCGGCTCGACGCGCGGGTTGTCTTTCTTGATGCACCAGCGCCAGGCCAGCATGATGGCGATGCCCATCATCACCCCCGGCACGATGCCGGCGATGAACAGCTTGGTGATCGACACGCCGCCGGTCACGCCGAAGATGATCATGCCGATCGAGGGCGGAATCACCGGGGCGATGATGCCGCCGCAGGCGATGAGGCCGCAGGAGCGATTCACGTCATAGCCGGACTTGCGCATCAGCGGGACGAGCACGGAGGCGAGCGCCGCCGTATCCGCGACGGCCGAGCCCGAGAGCGAGGCCATGATCACCGCCGCCATCACCGCGACATAGCCGAGGCCGCCGCGAATATGACCGACCCAGGCCATGGCCATGGTGATGATGCGCCGGGTCATGCCGCCGGCATTCATGAACTCGCCGGCGAGCATGAAGAACGGAACGGCCAGCAGCGGGAAGCTGTTGGCGCCGTCCCACATGTTCTGGATGATGATCTGCGGGTCGGTGATGCCCATGTAGAACATCATGGCGAGACCGCAGCCGATCAGCGCGAAGGCGACCGGCATGCCGAGCGCCATCAGGCCCAGCAGCGAACCGATGAAGACGAAGACGATCATGACGCCGCCCCTTTGCGGGTGCTCTGGTCCGCGAGCTCGTGCTCGATGTCGTGAATCTCGGACATCCCCTCCTCGTTCACGTCGATGAGTTCGTCCTCCGCGACATGGCCGAGGGCGAGGCGAACGAGATTGGCCATGCAGATGAGGGCGATGGCGGTTGAGGTGACGTAGCTCACGCCATAGACCCAGAGCGTCGAGATCTGCGCGACGGGCGACGAATTGCCGGCAATGATGTCGTGCTGCAGCCAGGTGCCGTAGAGCATATAGAGGCTGCACACGAGCATGATGGCTTGGCTGATGCCCCAGCACAGCTTGCGGCCCAGCAGCGGCAGGGCCCGCACCACCAGATCGACGCCCAGATGCGCGCGCCGGTGCAGACCGACGATGGCGCCGAGGAAGGTCAGCCAGACGAAGGCGAAGCGCGGCAGTTCGTCGGACAGGTCAATACCCGTGTTGAAGCCGAGCCTCAGCACCACATTGCCGAAAACGGTGATGAGCATGATGACCATGCACAGCACCATCACGACCTCGAGCACGCGGTAGAACGTTGCGATTGCCAACCTGAGCAGTTGGTTCATCGAGACACCTCGGGAAAGCCGAGCGCCGCTCCGTCGCCGGAAGGAAGGGGTTGCGCCGTTGAAGGGAAGCCCGGCGGCCCGCCTGGGCGGACCGCCGGTTCGCGATCGCTCAGTTGGCGCTGCGCGCCTTCTCGATTTCGGCGTAGAAGCCGTCGACGAAGGCTTCACCGATCTGCGGCTTGAACTTCGCCACCACCGGCTTCACCTGGGCCTGGATGAGCGCCAGCTGGTCGGCGGGAACGGCGTCCACCTCAACGCCGGCTTCCTTGAACTTGGCGATGACGTCGCGATCGCCTTCGTCCAGCAGCTTGCGCTGCAGCAGGCCGGCTTCCACCGCCGCCTTGCGGATGGCGTCCTGGTCAGCGGGGGTCAGCTTGTCCCAGAACTTCTTCGAGGCCACCAGCGCCACCGGCGTGTAGACGTGGTTGGTGAGCGAGATGTACTTCTGCACTTCCTGCATCTTGTTGGCGTACATGTGCAGGAGCGGGTTCTCCTGACCGTCGATCGCCTTGACTTCCAGCGCCGGGAACACTTCGGAGAACGGCATCGGCGTCGCGTTGGCGCCGATCGTCTTCCAGGTGTCGAGGGCGACCGGGTTGGCCATCACGCGCAGCTTCAGGCCGGTGATGTCGTCGAGCTTGGTCACCGGGCGGCGGCTGTTCGACAGGTTGCGGAAGCCCATGCCGGTCCAGGTGAGGCCGACGATGCCCGAGGGCTCGACCTTGGCGAAGATCTCCTTGGAGGAGGCGCCGTCGAGCACGGCGTATACTTCCTTGGTGTTCTGGAACATGAAGGGCAGATCCCAGACCTGCACTTCCTTCACCCGCGAGGACAGCGGCGCCAGCGTGCCGATGTAGAACTCCTGCGTGCCGGCCTGCACAGCCTGAAGCTGCTTCTCGTCGCTGCCGAGCACGGCGCCGTGATAGGTCTGCACCTTCACATTGCCATTGGTGTAGGTGCCGACCAGCTCGGCGAACTTGTTCATCGACGCCGCCTGCGGATGGCTCTCCGGCATGGCGTGGCCGACCTTGGCCTTGATCTCCGCCGAGGCGGGCAGCGCCCCGAACAGGGTGGCGGCCAGCAGCGCTGCGGTGAAGGCACGGCGTCCGGTAACGGTCTTCATGGGTGTTCTCCTTGGTGCGATCTTCTTGAATGCGATCGTTTGGGGGCGATCTGGTTGCTTACGGCGTCGTCATGCGCCGCTTAGAGGACGGCCAGCATCCCGCCATCGACGTAGATGAGCTGGCCGTTGACGTAGTTGGAGGCGGGCGAGGCGAGGAAGACGGCGGCGCCCACCAGTTCGTCGGGCTGGCCCCAGCGGCGTGCCGGGACGCGGCCCTTGACCCAGCCGTCAAAGGCCGGGTCGTTCATCAGCGCCTCGTTCATGTCGGTCGCCATGTAGCCGGGACCGATGGCGTTGGCCTGAATGCCGTGCTGCGCCCATTCCGCGACCATGGAATGGGTCAGCGTCTTGATGCCGCCCTTCGCCGCCGTGTAGGGGGCGACGGTGGCGCGCGCCGCCTGGCTCATCAGCGAGGCGATGTTGATGATCTTACCGCCGCGACCGCGCGCGATCATGCGGCGGGCCGCCTGCTGGCTGACCAGGAAGGCGCTGGTGAGATCGACCTCGATCACCCGGCGCCAGTCGGCCGGGTCGAGATCCACCATCGGCTTGCGGAACTGGATGCCGGCATTGTTGACGAGGATGTCGATCTCGATGCCCTCGGCGTCGAGCGCGATGAAGGCGTCGGCCACGGCGGCATCATTGGTCACGTCGAAGGGCAGCGCATGGGCGGAAAGCCCCTCGCCTTCCAGCGTGCGGCATGCCGCTTCCGTGGTGTCGGGCTTGGTGCCGTTGAGCACGACGCGGGCGCCCGCCTGGGCGAGGCCACGGGCGATGCCGAGGCCGAGGCCGCGGGCCGAGCCGGTGATGAGGGCGGTGCGCCCGTCGAGCGAAAAGAGCTGGGTGGACATGAGCGGGTCTTTCTCAGAGCGCGCTGCGGCGGCGGGTGATGTCGGGGCGCGTGAAGACTTCAGGGCGCAGTTCGAGGCCGAGGCCGGCGCCTTCCATCGGGTAGGCGAAGCCGTTCTCGATGCGCGGCAGGTTGGTCACCAGCTCGGTGTACCAGCCGCGATAGAAGGCGCGGACGGACTCCTGGATCAGCGTGTTGGGCTGGCTGAACGAGCAATGGATCGCCGCGGCGAAGGCCACGGGGCCGGTGCAGTCATGCGGGGCGAAGGGGCGGTGATAGGTGTCGGCCTGGGCGGCGATCTTGCGGCCTTCGGTCAGGCCGCCGGTCCAGCACAGATCGACCATCACCACACCGACCGCGTCGACATTCAGGAAATCCTGATAGGCAAAGCGCGAGCCGAGCGTCTCGCTGGCGCAGACCCACACATCGGTGGAGCGGGCATATTCGGCCAGCGCCTGCGGCGAATTCATGCGGATCGGGTCTTCGTACCAGGTGGGGGCATAGGGCTCGAGCGCGCGGGCGATCTTCTTGGCGGTGGGCAAGTTCCACAGCGAGTGGAACTCGACCATGATCTCCATCTTGTCGCCGACCGCCTTGCGGATCTTCTCGAAGGGCTGGATCGCCGTCTTCATCTGCTCGGCGGTAATGTAGTTGCCGCCGGTCTCGATGCCGGCCGGGTCGAAGGGCCAGATCTTCATGGCGGTGATGCCGTCGTCGAGCAGGCTCTCGGCCAGCTCGTCGGCCCGGTTCATGAAGGCGTCGAGATCCTCATAGGGGCCCTCGCTCGCGCCGAGGCCCCAGGTGGAGACCGGCTTGATGCTCGTGGAACGTACATATTTGTAGCCGGCGCAGGTGTTGTAGAGGCGCAACTTGTCATGGGCGAGCCCGCCCAGCATCTGATGGACCGGCTGGTTGCAGACCTTGCCGAAAATATCCCACAGCGCGAAGTCGATGGCGGAGGCGGCACGGTACTCGACGCCGGTCGAGGCCTGCGCCAGCGGCAGGTTCACCATTTCACGGTTGAGCGCCTCGATGCGCAGCGGGTCGCGGCCAAGAAGCCGGCCGGCCAAGGTGTCATGAATGTGCGCCTCGACCGCGCCGGCGCCATAGAAGGTCTCGCCAAGGCCGATCACGCCCTCGTCGGTGTGAACATGCACCCAGAGCAGATTGGCGAATTCGGCGACGCGTATGGTCTCGATGGCTGTGATTTTCATGAGATCTTGCAAGAGGCTCTGAGGGCGCAAAAAGCCGTCGCCCGCCCGCGAGGGCGAAGCTGGCCGATGGATCGGAGATGAAGTGCATGGGCCGGCCGAAGCTGCACGTGGCAGCCCGCGGGGCGCAGGCGATCAGCGGCGCGAGATGCGCAGCGCGCCTATGTCAGGGCGATCCGGGCATGGCGTTCCTCCAGGATTTCATCGTTTTTGTTGGGGTCGAGCTCTCGATCGGCTCGTTGTTGGGCATCTGCGACGCTGGCTGTCTGGGCCGGCGTGCGAAAGGCTTCAGGATCCGCGCTCAGCAATTGGCGCATGTCGTGTTCCGCGTCATCCAGAAGCTCGATTATGGCGTCGCCGGCGTCGGACGGACGCCGCTGCTCGATGGCTTCACAGACCCGGCGATGCAGCGGCAGCGAGTGCACGCGACCACCGGGAACGGCGGAGACCCGCTCGAAACAGATGCGAAGCACCGTCGACATCACGCTTTGCAACTGAGTCACAAAGGGATTGGCGCAGGCGCGGATGATGGTGCTGTGAAATTCGAGGTCGGCGGCGACATAGTCGCCCTGGCCGTCGACGGCGGCGGCCATCGCCTCATAGGCCGCGCGCAGCGCCTTCAGTTCGGCCGGCTGCGCGCGCTGGGCGGCCAGGCGGGCGGCGGCGGGCTCGATGATGCGGCGCAGTTCCATGATGTCGGAGCCGAGGGCAAGATCGACCCCATTGGCATCGGCGCGCCAGATCATCACCTCCGGGTCGAGCAGGCTCCAGCGGCTTTGCTCCAGCACCACCGTGCCGGTGCGACGGCGCGCCTCCAACATCCCCTTTGACGCCAGGCCCTTGATCGCCTCTCGCAGCACGATACGGCTGACGCCCAGTTGAGCGCACAGCAGGGGTTCAGCCGGAATCACCTGGCCCGGGCGATAGCGGCCCGAACAGATGTCCTTCCCCAGTCGCTCAAGGGTGTCGTGATAGAGGGTCATGCATTCATCATACGTATGATGAATGGCCCGTCAATGCCTGCCGCCGCTCCGACCCATCAACATACATGGCCCCCCGAGACCTATTTCGCTCTCCTGGCGAGGGGGACGAGTTTGTGGACCATCAGGTGCTACGACGTCAGGGCGTGGACCATCGGGTTTACCAGCGCAGGCGTAGGCTCCCACTGGCGCCGACAACCGAATAGCCGTCGCCGAATTGTGCATCAAAGCCCGCCGACACGGTGAGATTTGAGCCACTCGTCACCGTCATGCCGGCATGAAGATCCAGCGCGTTCTCCATGACGGGGATGGCGGTGCCGGAGAAGCTTAACTCCGGCAATTCGGCGAAGCTGCGCGACACATCGCGGTCCGGGCTGAAATCGTGCATCCAGGCGGCGCGCAGGAAGGGCGCGTACCGACGCCCGTCCGCTCCCTGCCAGACCGTGTCGAGCTGCACGCCCAGATAGGCCGGCAGGGCGGTGATGCTGGTGGAGTCGTAGGTAAGGCCGGCCCCAAGACTGCCGAAGCTCTCGGTCGCCGAGTCCAGCCAGAGCTGCATCGGCTCGAAGGCGGCGAACGGGGTCAGCGTCACCCCGCCCGGCAGTTCCAAGCTGTAGCCGATCTCGATGCGTCCGCCCGCGACGGTGCCGCCGAGCTCGACATCGGTGGAGAGGCCAAGGCCGAGATCGTAGAGGTTCCGGTCGAAGTCGGACTGGCCATAGCCGACGGTGGCGATGGCAGAGAGATAGCCGGCGCCGGCACGGTAGAGCGCATAGGCACTGATGCTGCCGTAATTAGTGGAGGCGCTCGCGCCATACTCATCCGCCGAGAGGCTGCTGGCGGAGAAGCTCCCGGCAAAGCCGGCCACGATCGGCTGGTCAGGCAATTCCCCATCGGCGCCGATGGTCACGCCGATCAGCGAACCGGAGAGCCCGCCGCCCGTGGTCGCGCTGCCGATCGGCGCGAGCCAGAGATAGGACGCGGTCGGCGTGCTGGCAGAGGTCGCCGCGTTGACCGACGAGTCGCGCAGGGACACGGTGGGGAAGGACGCCTGGCGGAAAGACTCCTGGCGGAAGGTCTGGTCGAAGCGCCAGCGGTCCATCTGGTCGGTGATGCTCGCCATCGAGGCCGAGGCGGCATTGATGAAGCTCTGCGGCACCAGCGAAACCGCGCCGCCGCCGACCGTCTGGTAGGCCGTTTCCAGGTCGTCCACCGAGGCGATGCCGAGCAGCACCGGCACGATGGTCTCGAACAGGGGGGACGAACCGGCGGTCTGGATATCTCCGATAACAGCGCCGATGGTCTGGGCGGCCGGCGAGAGGCCGGGCGGGGTGAAGTCCAGGGTCGTCTGGAGGTTCAGCACGGAGCTCGAACCGAGCAGCGCGAAGTCCAGGATCGCAGTATTGCCCAGCGCCACCAGATTGGTGGTGGACAGGCCGCCGGCGGCGGAAAGGAACGGCGTGGTGTAGGTGCCCGGCATGGCGCGTCCGGGCCGGTAGATGACGCCGAGCACGCCACCTGAGAGGCTGGCGGTGCCGCTCACGCCATATTGGTCGGAAGCGAGCGACTGCTGGTCCATCCGCACCACGAGAACGCCGGTCGAGGTCTGCACGAAGCTGCCATTGATGGCGACCGTGCCGAGATTGGAGGAGCCGCTGCGCAGCAGGCCCTCATTGCGCAGCACGCTGCTGCCGCCGCCGAGATCGAGCGAGGAACCGGCGCGCAGGGTGCCCGAGGCGAGGTTCACGAGCGAGTTGGTGAAGCCGGAATCGAGCGAGATGTTTCCGAACAGGTCGCCGCCATTGGAGACATCGGTGAAGCCGCCGCTGGCGCGGATGGCCATGCCCTCGGCGCCGTCGACGGTGGAGAGCCGGCCGTCATTGTTGATGTAGTTCTCGGAGCCGACGCTGGTGATCGCCGTGCCGCCCGCGCCGCCGATGACCGCGGCGCCCGAGGCGATGTTGATGATCGGGTCGCCATAGTTCTGGGCATTGATGCCGTTCGACCCTGCGCCGGTGGCGACGATCGAGCCGCTGCCGACGACACTCACGGTCACCTTGCCCGAATTGGCGGGCGTGCCGTTCACCAGTTCGGCGGTCGTGCCGTTCATGACGAGGCCGCCGCCATTGCTGACGGACTGGGCGATGACGCCATCCGCGCCGGCACCAGTGGTGGTGATCGACCCGGACACCGTCACGGTGACGGAAGCGCCCGTGCCGTCGCCACCGCTGGCGGTCCAGCTCGTGGCCGCGTCGCTCAGCACCACGCCGCCGCCGCCGCCGATCGACTGGGCGATGACGCCGGCCGCATTGGTGCCGCTGGTGGCGATGTTGCCGTTGATGGTGAGCGACACCGCCGCGCCATCGGCTTCTGTGCTGTTGGCGGCGAAGCTGACTTGACCGGGAGCGCCGACGACCACGCCGCCACCGCCGCCGATCGACTGCGCGAGGATGCCAACGGCACCGACGCCGGTGGTGGAGATCAGCGTGTTCACGTCGGTGGTGACGGTGACGGTGTTGCCGGCGCCGCCGCCCGTGCCGCCGAGCGTTGCCGTGCTCGCCGGGACGGTGGAGAGGCCGCCGCCGCCGCCGATGGACTGTGCCAGCATTCCGATGGCGAAGTCGCCGGTGGTTGAGAGCGTGTACTGCGCCCAGGTGGACGAGACGATGCCGGCGTCACCGCCCGCGCTGCCGCCGAGCGTCACGCTCGCCTCGCTGGCGCTGCCGAAGCCCGGGGCTGCCGCGATGCCACCGCCACCGCCGATCGACTGGGCGATCATGCCGACCGCCCGCGCGCCCGTCGTCTGGATCGGGGCATAGGAGACGAGCGAGACCGCGCCACCTCCGCCGCTACTGGTGCCGAGCGTACCGAGCTGGACGGTGCTGCCGGAATCGAAGGATGGGCTCCCGCCTCCGGCGACAAGACCGGACAGGCCGCCGCCCCCGCCTATGGACTGGCCGACCATGCCATAGGATTCGACGCCGCTCGTGGCGAGGTTCCAGTAATTGGTCACCGTGACGGCCTCGCCGGCGCCGGTGACGCCATTCGAACCGCCGAGCGACAGGGTGGCGGAGGACGTGGCAAGGTTCGCGTCGAGCGTCACCGTGCCGACGGCGAGACCGCCGCCGCCACCGATGGATTGGGCCAGCACCGCGGGCGCGAGGGCGCCGCTCGTCACGATGCCCACCTGCGTGGTGAAGGTGATCGTGCCACCATCACCGCCCGCGCCGCCCGTTCCGCCAAGCGCCACGCCGGCGGCATAGCCGCTCGCCCCGTCGCTGGTGTCGGCCGATGCCGTGACGCTGCTCAAGGAGGCTGCGCCGCCGCCGCCGCCGATCGACTGGCCGAGAATGCCGGCCGCGCCCAGCCCGCTGGTGGTGATCGATCCGGAAATCGTCCACAGCGACAGGTCGCCGCCATCCCCGCCGGCGCCGCCGCTGGCGCCGAGCGCGAAACTCGTCCCGCTGCTGCTCGCGCCGGCCGTGCTCGACGTCGAGATGCCGCCAACGCCGCCGCCGCCGCCGATGGACTGCAACAGCATTGCATGGGCGCCGCCGCCGCTGGTGGTGATGGGGGCGCTGTTGTACTGGCTCATCGAGATGGCGCCGCCGTCATTGCCGGTGCCGCCGCTGCTGCCCAGCGTCACGGCCCCCGCCACGGTGCCGCCCGAGGCGCTGGAATGGCTGGCGCCGCCCGCGCCGCCACCACCGCCGACCGACTGGCCGAGCACGCCGATGGCGCCGTAGCCGCTGGTCTGGACCTCGGCGTTCACATTCACATTGACGCTGCCGCCGATCTGGCCCGTGCCGGCCGAGCCGCCGAGGCCGAGCGCGATGTTGGCGTCGCCGCCGCTGGCGGAGGTGCTGTTGCTGGCGCCGCCGACGCCGCCACCGCCGCCGACGGACTGTGCGAGAATGCCGTGGGCGAGCACGCCATAGGTGATCGTGCTGGCGTTCTGCGTTGCCGACACGGTACCGCCACTGCCGCCACTGGCCCCCGAACCGCCCAAAGCAAGGCTCAGCGCATAAGTGCCGCTATTGGCGTTGGTGGTGCTGGCGCCGCCCGCGCCGCCGCCGCCGCCCACCGATTGGACAAACAGGCCGACCGATTGCGCGCCGAGCGTCAGGATCGGGGCATAAGTGGTGACCGTCACATTGCCGCCCGCGCCACCGCCGCCGCCCGACCCGCCAAGTCCCATGGCCAGGGCAACGCCGTTCGAGTTCGAGGTCGAGGTGCCGCTGCTCGAGGCCGAGGAGGTCGCGCCGGAGCCGTCGCTGGTGCTGCCGCCGGTCGCCGCGGCGATCAACGCGCCGCCATTGCCGCCGCCGCCGCCGACCGATTGGGCGAAGACGCCGTAGGAGGTTGCACCGGCCGTGGCGATGCCCATGAGATTGGCCTCATCGACCGCCGCATTGACGGTGACGCTGATCGTTCCGCCATCGCCGCCGCCCGCCCCCAAACCGCCAAGGCCGAGCGCCAGCGCCATGGTCCCGCCCGTGGAGTCCGTCGTCGAGGAGGAGCCGCCATTGCCGCCGCCGCCACCCACCGACTGGGCGAAGACGGCGGTGGAATTGTTGCCTGCGGTCTGCAGCGTGCCGGCCGTGGTGACCGTGACATTGCCGCCGTCGCCGCCCGAGCTTCCCATTCCGCCCAGCGCCAGCGAGACGCTGTGCTCGTTGGCGGAGGCGTTGGAGGTGCTGGAGCCGCCATTGCCGCCACCGCCGCCGACCGACTGGGCGAACAGTGCGGGGGAGTTGTCCGGCGCCACCAGCGGCGCCGCCGCGTTGGCGAGCGGGATGCCGGTGATGATCGCGGCATAATTGGTCACGCTGACGGCGCCGCCGCTTCCCCCGGTCCCCGCCGCGCCGCCGAGGCTCATGGCCAGCGCATTGCCGCCGGTCGTCGTGTCATTGCTGCCATTGGTGCCGGCCTGGCTGGCACCCTTGCCGCTGCTGCTCCCGGCGCTCGAGGTGGTTTGCGTGCCGCTGACCGATCCGCCAACCGAGCCGGTGGAGGCGTTCACCGTCGAGCCGCTGGAAGACTGGGTACCCGGAGAGCTCGACGAGACGACACTGGAGCCGCCATTGCCGCCGCCGCCGCCCACCGACTGCGCGAAAAGACCGGCCGAGCTGGCGCCGAGCGTGTTGATGTAGCTGAGGTTCGTCGTGCTGCCGCTGGTGACCGTCACGCTGTTGCCCGTGGCACCGTCGCCGCCGAGTCCGCCGAGGGCAAAGCTCACCGCCGCCTGGCCGCCGGTGGTGGTGCTGGAGGCCGAGCCGCCATTGCCGCCGCCGCCGCCGACCGATTGGGCGAAGAGGCCGGCGGCCTGTTGGCCGAGCGTCTGGATGTTACCGCTGGCGTTGATGGAGAGAATGCCGCCGCTGCCGCCGGTCCCTGCCGCCCCGCCGAGGCTGACCGAGGCCGCGTAGGAGCTGCCATCCGCGTTGCTGGAGGAGGTGCCGCCATTGCCGCCGCCGCCGCCAATCGACTGCGCAAACAGGCCTGTAGCGAGGTCGCCGGCGGTGACGATGTCGGAAATCGTGGTCACGGTGACCGTGCTGCCGCTGCCGCCCTGGCCGGCGGTGCCGCCAATCGCCAGCGAGGCGGCGATGCCGTTGGTGGGCTTGTCGGAGGCGGCGCTGTTCGGGTCCGAGCTGGACGATGAGAAGGACGATGAGGCCGATGAGACGTTGCTGGCGACATTCGCGGCGCCCGCACCGGCCACCGAGGTGACGCCGCCCTGAAGCTCGCTGCCCTCGCCCGCCGCTGTGTTGGTGGTGGCGCTGCCGCCATTGCCGCCGCCGCCGCCGATCGACTGGGCGAGGATGCCGGCGGAGTTGGCCCCATAGGTCTGCAGCGTGCCGCCGGTGGTGACCGTCACGGTGCCGCCATCCCCGCCGCCCGCGCCCCAGCCGCCGATGGCGACGCCGGCGCCGTACTGGTTGCTGGAGGCGGTCGCGAGGGAAGACCCGCCATTGCCGCCGCCGCCGCCGATGGACTGGGCGAGCACGCCGGCGGAGAGCTCGCCATAGGTGAGGATGCCGCCCGTGCTCAGCCCGACATTGCTGTTGACCGTGACGGCGGCGGCATTGCCGGCCGATGCGCCGCCGCCGCCAATGGCGACGGAGGCCGCGACCGTGCTGGCGATGGCGTTGGCATCGGCCGCGCCGCCATTGCCGCCATTGCCGCCAATGCTCTGGGCGATGATGCCCGGCGCGAGATCGCTGGCCGTCGTGGCATTGCCGGTCTGGACCGAGCCGATCTGCGTCACCAAAACGGTCGAGCCCGCGCCGCCCGGCCCGCCGCTGCCGCCGATAGCGACCGAGGCGGCCGCGCCGTCGCTGGTGAGCGAGCTGCCGGAGAGGCTGAAGGCCCGGCTTGATCCGCCATTGCCGCCCGACCCGCCGATCGACTGGGCGAGAATGCCGGTGGAGAGATAGCCGAGCGTCGTGACATTGGCGGCGGTGACCGTGACCGCCCCGGCGCTCGCGGCGGTGCCGCCCTGGCCGGCGGTCGAACTGCCGCCGCCGACGGAGACGTCGGCTTCCTCGCCGCCGCCGCTCGAGGCCCCGCCGGCGAGGGCGAAGCCGCCATTGCCGCCCGTGCCGCCGATCGACTGGGCGAGAATGCCGATGGATTGGTCCTGCTGCGTGGTGATGCTGTCGGCAGCATTCACCGTGACGGCGCTGGCCGTGGCGCCCGCGCCGCCCGTGCCGCCAATGGTCACGGCGGAGGCGAGGATCACCGATCCGGCTGCCCCGGCGCTGAAGCCGCCATGGCCGCCCGATCCGCCGATCGACTGGGCTATAATGCCGGCGGAGAGCAGGCCGTTGGTGGTGATCGGCGCGCCGCTATACTGGGTGATGGACACGCTGCCGGCGGTGCCGCCGCTGCCGCCGGCCCCGCCCAGCGCGACCGCCGCCGCGGCGCCGCTGCCGAGAGAGCCGGCCACGTTCCAGCCGCCCGCGCCACCCGCGCCGCCGATGGACTGGCCCATGATGCCCACCGATTGCGCGCCGCTGGTGACGATGGCGCCGCCGGCCTGCGTCACCGTCACGGTGCCGGCCGAGCCGCCGCTGCCGCCCCCGCCGCCAATGGTGGCGTTGGCGGCGACGCCGCTCTCCAGCCCGCCGCCCACGGCAAAGCCGCCGGTGCCGCCCGCGCCGCCCAGCGACTGGGCGATGAGGCCACTGGAGAAGGGCCCCACCAGGTTCACGCTGGCGTTGTTCGCGACCGTGACGGCCGCGCCAGCCCCGGCCAGCCCGCCGCTGCCGCCGACCGCGAGATTGGCATCGAAGGCGCCGGAGACGGAGCCCGCCACCGCGAATCCGCCCGAACCGCCGCCGCCGCCGATGGACTGGGCGAGGATGCCCGGTGCGTTGCCGTAGATGGACGCGCCGCTCGCGACCGTCTGCGTGGTCGTGACGGTGGAATAGGTCGTCACCGGCACCTGCGTAACGACGGTGACCGGCTGCTCCTCGAACCAGCACACCGGGTACGGGTCGCAGACTTCCACCGTCTGGAACTCGATGACGGTTTCGGTCACATAGGTTGTGGTTGCGACCTGCGTGGAGGTGGTCTCCGTCACCGTGCTCGGGGCGATGAGGTCGCTGTAATTGGTGACCTGCACCGTATTGGCAAAGGCCCCGCCGCCGCCGTCACCGCCGACGGTGAGGCTGGCGGCGCCCTCAAGGCCGGCATCGCCGGTGGTGGCAAAGCCGCCATTGCCGCCGCCGCCGCCGATGGACTGGGCGAGGATGATCGCCGACCCGCCGCCCGCCGCGCTCAGCGTGCCGTTGGCGCTCTCGACGAAGACGGTGTTGGCGTAATTGCCGCTGCCGCCGAGGCCGCCAATGCTGGCGCCGAGCGCCGGGCCGAGCGAGAGATCGAGCGATGTCGTGTAGCCGCCATTGCCGCCGCCGCCGCCGATCGACTGGACGACGATCGCGCTGGACTGGTAGCCGGTCGTGGTGATGTTGGCGCTGCCGGCGGCGCCGGAGTCGGTCTTGTTGTAGGCATAGGCCCAGCCGCCGGTGCCGCCGGTGCCGCCCGTCCCGCCGAGAGTGAGATTGACGGCCGCCGCTTCCCCCGCCGCCGCCGAGATGGCCGCGCCGCCATTGCCGCCGCCGCCGCCGATCGACTGGGCGATGAGGCCCGGCGAGCGGTCGCCCGTGGTGGCGATGTCGCTGCCCTGGTTGATCGCCGCCGCGTTGACACCCCAGCCGCCCGACCCGCCGGAGCCGCCGACGGAAAGCGCGATCGAGGCGCCCTGCGCAATGCTGCCGGCGATGCTGGCGCCCGCATTGCCGCCGCCGCCGCCGATGGACTGCGCCATGACGCCCGGCGAATCCGAGCCGAGGGTGTCGATATTGACGCCACCAGACCCGGCGAAGACATTGCCGGCGTCGCCGCCCGAGCCGCCGGAACCGCCCACCGACAGCGAGAAGGCGGCGACCTCACTGCCGGAGAGCGACACCGCGTAGCCGCCATGGCCGCCACCGCCGCCGAGCGATTGGGCGATGACGCCGGGGGAGCCGATTCCATTGGTGGTGATGGAGCCGGTGCCGAACGCACTCAGCATGTTCGCGCCGCTGGCCAGGCAGGCCGCGCCATAATTCGCGCCGGCGTCGCCGCTGGTGCAGTTCACCGTCACCACGGCGGCGTTGCCGCCATCGCCGCCTGAGCCGCCATGGGAGATGGAGGCGCCCTCCGCCGCGCTCAACGAGAGCGACAGCGCGCCGCCGCCCGTGCCGCCGCCGCCGCCGAGCGACTGGGCGAGGATGCCGGGTGAGTTGAGTTCCTGCGTGGAGACGCCGCCGGTATTGGTGACGAAGACATTGCCGCCCGCGCCGCCATTGCCGCCCGCGCCGCCCATGGCAAAGGAGGTGCCGACGATGGAGGTGGCGACGCCGAAGCCGCCATTGCCGCCGCCGCCGCCGACCGACTGCGCGAAAATGCCGATGGCCCCGCCGGCGCTGTCCGATGGGGCGGTGGTGCTGGCGCAGGAATTGCCGGTGCAGATGGTGCCGGTATTGCTGACCGTTACGGTGTCGGCGTCGCCGCCGCCCCCGCCATCGCCGCCGCTGTCCGTGCCGCCGATGATGATGCCGGTGAGGCCGCTGCTATAGGCCAGTCCGCCCGTGCCACCGGCGCCGCCGACCGACTGCGCGGCAATGCCCATCGCCGAGCCATTGGTGAGCGTGATGGCGCCGCTGTTGGTGATGGTGACCGTGCTGCCGCTGCCGGCCGGACCGCCATTGGCGCCCAGGCCACTCAGGCCGGTGGAGACGCCGGCATCGCCGCCGCCGCCGCCCACCGATTGGGCCTCGATGCCCCGGCCGCCCAGCCAGTTCGATGTCAGGGCGCCCGAATTGTCGACCGAGACGGTGCTGGAATCCGCTCCGTAGCCGCCGCCGCCGCCACTGCCGCCGCCGCCGAAGATCCAGTAGCCGCCGCCGCCGCTGCCGCCGCCCGCGCCGGTGCCGCCGACGCTCTGGGCATAGATGGCAATGGAGTTCTCGGCGGTGATCGAGGCCGAGTTGGAGACATAGACCGTGCCGCCCACGCCGCCGGCGCCGCCGGCGCCGCCATTGCCGCTGCCGTCGCCATTGCCACCCGCGCCGCCATTGCCGCCAATGCTGAGGACCGCGAGGCCCGCCGCGCCGGTGGATGTGGTGATGATGGCCACAGAGTTGGTGAGGGAGACCGCGCCACCCTCGCCACCCTCGCCGCCGGAGCCGCCATAGCCGCCCGAGGATACGGACGAGCCCCCTTCGCCACCCTCGCCGCCCTTGCTGTAGACGACGATGGCGGTGCCGCTGAAGGTGTTGCCCGATCCGCCCGTCGTGGTGACCGTCACGCTTCCGCCATCGCTGCCGGTGGCCCCGACGCCGCCATTGATCGCGCCGCCATCAAGACACAGCACCGCATTGTTGCTGTCGCCGCCATGACCGCCATTGCCGCCCGTGCTTCCGGCGACGAGGAAGGTGCCGTCATAGGTGGAGCCGGCGCTCAGGCTGTTCGTGTAGGTGGCGTTGATGTCAGGCCCGACATCGCCGCTATGCCCGCCGCCCACATTGGCTTCGTAGCCGTTACTGTCGGGGCAGGAATAGCCCGAACTGCCGCTCGAACCCGTCTGCACGTCGGAATGATCGTAGTTCGGCCCGATGGTCGCATTGCTGGTCTGGGCGAGCGAGGGGGTTGTGAGGGCGCAGAGCGCCACCAAACCCAGCAACAACGTCAGGCCATGACGGCGATTGCCGATGATGGCCCGATAAGGCTGAATTTTACGCAGCACGCTCATACGCCCCCGGCCTATCGTCGTATCAGGGGCAGCTTTCCCGCGTGGCCTCCCCTTGCGTAAAAGTCCCGAGCCCTGTGGTAAAGGCAATGTCAGTTTTTGGAATCGTTGACCTACCGTGATGTTTCCCTTGCAGCACGACCCCGCGCCCGCTTCGCCGCTTCCCGAGCCGCCGCTTGCTCTGCCGCCTCTTTCCGAACCGATCATCCGCATCTTCGGAAACGATGCTGTCGCCAGGCTGATGGCGAAGCCGGGTTTTGACGCGGCGGTGAAGGCGGCCGCCCGCAGCGCCATTCGCAACTACGACAGCAGCTGGATTCGCAATCGGCTGATGAATGATCGCGGCCGCTTCCTGGCCGCGCTGCTGATCCTCGATCTGCACTTCGGCGAGAGCGGCGGTGCGGGCGTCACCGGCGCGCGCCTGCGGCGCGAGGTGGTGGAACTTGGTGTCTGCAGCCCCGGCCGGGCCACGGCCTTTCTTGCCGCTCTGCGCTTTGCCGGGTTTCTGGCGTTACATCCCGATTCCAGCCTGCGTGAGCGGCGTCTGGTGCCGACGCCGCGCTTCCTCCAGTTGCACCGCGAGCGGTGGGATCGAATGTTCGAGGCCATCGCGCACCTCGCTCCGGCGGCTGCCGCGCAGGCCCGGGACCTGCCGGATCAGGCCGTCTTCGGTCCGGGCACCCATGCGCTCGCGGACGTATTTCGCCGGGGCGTGCGGGTCTTCGATGCGGCGCCGGAGCTGCGTTTCTTCGCGGAACGGGATGCCGGGCTGGTCAGCCTGGTCACATTGATCGCGGCGGACGGGACGGTCTCGATCAGCCAGCTGGCGCGGCAGTTCGCTGTGTCGCGTGCCCATATCGCCCAGTTGATGCGCGAGGCGGAAAGGCGGGGCCTCGCGCAGCCGGCGGCGGCTGGCAACGGCTATCAGGCCGGGCCTGCCCTGTGGCCCGCGATCGCGCGCTTCTATGCGCTGATCTTCCTTATCTTTCAGGCCGCCGCCGCCGTGGCGCAGGCCGAGCCGGCTTAGCCGGCGCAGAGGCATCGTGATCGGCTTTGTTCAGGGTCCGCAGCGTCGATGCCCGTCGGCTATTGGCTTGGGTCAGGCAAGTCGAGGTTGAGGAATGTCCTGCCGTACTATTGTACCGTAATACGATTGGCGGTTGTGCTTGTCTCGCCAGATGGGCGGGGGGGATGTTTAAAACTTTCGGGCGGGGCATCGCGGCGGGGATTTTGTCCCCTTTTGAGGTATAGTGTGTGCGGTAAGCGTTCACAGGCCCGAGAGTGATGCCCGCAATATTAATAATTGACGACAGTAGCACCAATCGACGCATCTACTCGGAGCTCGCGCGCCAGCTTGAGGCCGATGTTTACGTACAAACATTCGAGAACGGCAAAAAGGCGCTGGAGTGGTTATCGGAAAACACCGCTGATCTGATCGTTACCGACTACAAAATGCCTAAAATGAATGGCGCTGAGCTGGTGCGCGCGATGCGGATGCTGCCGCGTCACCGCGATGTGCCGATCATCGTCGTGACCGCGTATGACGACCGAAGCTTCCGGGTCGAATCTCTGGAGGCCGGTGCCACGGACTTCCTGCTCAGCCCGGTGGACCATGTGGAATTCCTGGCGCGATCGCGCAACCTTCTGAAGCTGCGCCGCCAGCACCTGCTGCTTGCCGACCGGGCGGAGCAGCTGGAGATCAACCTCAACGCCAAGGAGGTGCTGCTGCGGGAAAGCCGCGAGGCGCTGGCGCAGGTGATCGATACCGTCCCCGCCTTCATCAGCGTGGCGGATATCGACGGTCGTTGCATTCTGGTCAATGCCCAGCAGGCGGCCCGCATCGGCAAGCGGCCGACCGACGTGGTCGGGCAGCCGATCGAGGCGCTGCTGGGAGAGGAGCGCGGCCATATCAGCCGCAGCCTCGACCAGATGGTGCTCCGCACAGGTCGGGCGATCGCACCGCGCGAAGAGGATGTGACCTCGCCAACGGGCGATCACACGATCTACCTGACCAGCAAGGCCCCGCTGCATGACGGGGCGGGCCACATCACCAGCGTTCTGACGACCTCGATCGACATTACCGAGCGGCGTGAGGCCGAGCGGCGGCTGGAATATCTCGCCAGCCACGATTCCCTGACCGGGTTGCCGAACCGCCTCATGCTGCGCGATCATTTGCGCCGGGAACTCGCGCGCGGCCGACGCGGCAACCAGAATTTCGCGCTGCACTTCATCGACCTCGATCGCTTCAAGGCGATCAACGATGCCCATGGCCACCATCGCGGTGACCGTTTGCTGCAGGCCGTGGCCGAAAGCCTCACCCGTCTGGTCGGTCCGGGTCTCACGGTGGCGCGACTCGGCGGTGATGAGTTCGCGGTGCTCCAGCCCGATATTGACGGGCCGGAGGACGCCGAGCGACTGGCCCTCGCTATCTTGCGCATGCTGACGAACGAGGATGAAAACCTCTCCTCGCCACGTATCGGGGCGAGCATCGGCATCACCATTGCTCCGCTCGATGGCGCCGATCCCGATGAATTGCTGCGTAACTCCGATCAGGCGATGTATCTGGCGAAATCGCTGGGTGGCAACGCCGTGCGCTTCTTCGCCGCCGACATGGCGCCGCGTGCCAGCCAGAGGGCGCAGATGGAAGGCGAGATGCGGGACGCGCTGAAGCGCCGCGAATTCGTTCTCTATTATCAGCCTCTGATCGATCTGAACGGCGACCGTGTCCTCGGCGCGGAGGCATTGCTGCGCTGGATGCATCCGCAACGCGGAGTGCTGCCGCCGGGCGCCTTTCTCAGCCTGGCGGAAGAAAGCGGTCTCATCGTGCCGATCAACGAATGGGTATTGAGGGAGGCCTGCCGGCAGGGCACGCAATGGCACGCGGCCGGCTTTGGGCCGCTGCGCATCGCCGTCAACCTCTCGCCGGTCCAGTTCCGGCGCCAGCAGGTCGGCGACCTGGTGCGTCAGGTGCTCGACGAGAGTGGCTTTCCGCCGGATCTGCTCGATCTCGAACTGACCGAGGGCATCCTCATCGACCATGACGAGACGGTTGCCGAACAGATGCAGCTCTTGCGCTCGCTCGGGGTCAGCCTGTCGGTGGACGATTTCGGCACCGGATATTCCTCTCTGAACTACATTCGCAATTTTCCGCTGCACCGTCTCAAGATCGACCGCTCCTTCGTGAAGGATCTGGCCAATGACCTGCGGGCGCTGGCCATCGTGCGCACCATCATCGATCTCGGCCATATTCTGAACCTGAAGGTGCTGGCCGAGGGCGTGGAGGAGAAAGCGCAGTTGGAGACCCTGCGGGCGGAAGGCTGCGACGAGGTGCAGGGCTATTATTTCAGCCGACCTGTTCCGGCGGAGGCCTTCGCCCTCTGGCTGTCACAGCGGGACGGCAGGCGCGCTGTCGCCAGCGCCAGCTAGGCCGTGTTGGACATGCCGGAGCATACCGCCTTCCTGGCTCGGCTAGGGGTCCCCTTGCGCTGGATGGCCGGGCGACTGCGAAACCGGCCCGACAGCGAGCACGAGATGAGCTTCAATCGGCTCGTCTTCGCCTTCATCATCGTCGTCGTCCTCGCGCTGAACAGCAGCGCCGGCAATGTGGATGATGCGCTGCGGGTCATGGCGCTCTACATCCCGCTGGCGCTCGGGGTCCTCGCCCATATCCTCGTCCGCCCGGCCGCGTCGCGCGGACGGCGCATTTTCGCGCTGCTGCTCGATTGCGGATTCCTGTCCTGGCAATTGCATCTGGGCGGCGAGATCGCCGCGCTGTTCTTCCCGATCTATCTCTGGGTGATCTTCGGCAACGGCTTTCGGTTCGGCCTTGCCTCGCTGTTCACAGCCATACCGGTCGCGACGCTGAGCTTCGCCGTGGTGGTGTGGACCACCCCGTTCTGGCGCGACCAGTGGCACCTCTCGCTTGGCCTGCTGGTCGGGCTGATCATCCTGCCCGCCTATGCCGGAACGCTGATCCGCAAGCTCTCGGCGGCGACCAAGGTGGCGGAGGAGGCGAGCCAGGCCAAGAGCCTGTTCCTCGCCAGCGTCAGCCATGAGCTGCGCACGCCGCTCACCGCGATCGTCGGCATGACCGGGCTGCTCCGCAACACGCCGTTGACGACGGACCAGCGCGACATGGTCGAGACCGTGGATGTCGCCAGTCGATCCCTGCGCACGCTGATCGACGGGCTGCTCGATCTGTCGCGCATCGAGGCCGGCCGCATGCCGGTGCCGCATGAGCCGTTCGACCTCGTCGCGCTGCTGCTGGACGTGCGCCGGCTGGTCGAGGGCCAGGCGCGCGACCGCGGGCTGAGCGTCAGCCTTCATGTGACGCCGCGCACGCCGCTTCGCCTCGTCGGTAGCCGGCAGCATGTCCACGAGGCGCTGGTCAACCTTGTCGGTAATGCGGTGAAGTTCACCCCGCAGGGCGGCGTGACCATCGCCGTCGACGCGGAGCCGGCCGAGGATGGGCGGCTGACGCTCGCCGTCGAGGTGAGCGATACCGGCATCGGCATCGCGCAGGCCGATCAGGAGCGCATCTTCGAGGATTTCACCCAGGCGGATGCAAGCATTCTCAATCGCTTCGGCGGTACGGGGCTGGGGCTCGCGATCACCCGCCGGCTGGTCGCGCTGATGGGCGGTGCCATCACGGTGGAGAGCGAGCCGGGCGTCGGCAGCACGTTTCGCTTCCATGTGCCGGTCGAGGCCGCGGCAGCGGGCGAGGTGCATGGCGCGGAAGAGGCGGATGTCGTTCTGGTGTGCCGCGACACCGCCCCGCTCGCGCCGCTGCTCGCCGCGCTGGCCCAACTGGGCGTCCAGCCTGCCATCGCCGATCCGCGGATGGGGCCGGCTCGCATGTTCTCCCCGCAGGCCGCCGGCGCGATCCGGCTCCTGTTCGAGCCGGATACGCGGAACCTCGCCTTGCCCGCGCCCTCCGCTGGCGCTCCGCCGCCGGTGCTGATCAGCCCCGCCGCCGAGCCGGGGCTGCCGCCTATGGAGATGCGCCGCCGCGTCGCGAGTGTGCTGGGCGCGCGGGCGCCGGTGGACGAGGTGCGGCGTGCGCTGACGCTGGCGCGCCGGCTCGGCACCGCATCGTCCCATGAGGCCTCGATCGCCACCCCGCTCGCCCCGCGCCGGGCGTGCCGGCTTCTCCTCGCGGACGACAACCGGGTCAACCAGCGCGTGTTCCTGAGGATTCTCGAAGGCGCGGGCCACACGGTGCGCGTCGTCGAGAACGGTGAGCAGGCGCTCGATCTGCTGTCGAAGGGAGCCGATGCCTTCGACCTCGTGCTGATGGATTTCAACATGCCCGAGATGGACGGGCTGGAAGCCAGCAAGCTCTACCGCATGATGTCCACGGGCCATGACGGGCTGCCCATTGTGGGCCTCACCGCCGACGCCACGGCGCTCGGTGACAGCCGATGGCGCGAGGCCGGCATGGATGATTGCCTGATCAAACCGGTGGAGCCGGCGATCCTGCTGGCGACCATCGACCGGCTAATGCGCGGCGGCGAAGCTGCGCCGCCTGTCGGACCGCGCGCGGCAGCATCCCGCCCGCATCTGGTCGCCCGTCTTCCGGCGCTCGACGAGGAGGCGGTGGAGAGCCTGCGCCGTCTTGGCGGACCGCAATTCGCAGCGGAACTGATGGAGGACTATCTCGACGATGCGCAGACCATCCTCGCGCGGATCGTCGCGACGGCGCGGCGCGGCGATCTGGTCGGCTTTCGCAACGAGGCGCATGCGCTGCAAAGCAGCTCCGCCAATGTCGGGGCACTGGCCCTCAGCGCGCTCTGCCAGCCCTGGCGCGACCTGCGCGCGGAGGAACTGCGCGCCCGCGCCGACGATGTCGACCATTGGGCGCAGCAGGAGCTGGCGCGCACCCGCGCGGCCATGGCGGCCTGTTGCGTGCGCCTGCGGGGCTTGGAGTGAAAAGTCCCTGGCGGCCCCAGAGCCGCCAGGGACGAGTTGTTGTCACTCGGCCGCCGTCAGCATCGGCATAGGCGCTTCCAGCCCCGCGAGCCGCTTGTTCTGGGCCGCGCAGAGCCGGTCCATCTTCCGCAGATCGGCTTCCGTGAGGTTCAGCGCCGCTTCGGCCCAGATGTCGACGACGTTGATCAGTTCCTCCAGCGTCACCGGGTTCACGCGGCGGCGCGCCCGGTACACCGCCAGATGCGCGTTATGCTTGCGGCTGTGGCGGGTGATGTAGTCCATGGCGGCCTGCTGCCCCTGACCATCCTCCGCCAGCACGTCGACCACCCCCATCGCATGGAGTTCCTCGGCCGTGTGCACCCGACCGGAAAGGATCAGCGCCTCCGCCTTGGCCCGGTCCATGCGCCGCGACAGGAAGCTGTAGGCGCCCATGCCGGGGAACATGTTGAACAGGATTTCCGGCAGACCCATCTTGGCGCTGCGCTCGGCGACGATGAGATCGAAGGAGAGCGCGTGCTCGAAGCCGCCCCCCAGCGCGTCGCCCTGCACGAGCGCCATCGTCACCACCGGGGAATCGAAGGCAACCGCATTGCGGTGGATCGCGGTGACGGCGACATGCCCGTAATGGCGCATGGCGGCGAGATCGCGGGTTCGGATGCGCTCGGCAAAATGGCCGAGATCGCCGCCGAGATTATAGATTCCCGGCACGTCGGAGGCCATGACGAACCAGGAGAAAGGGGCGGCCGCGGGGTCGGGCAGCTCGGCGAAGCCGCGGGTGATCGCTCCCTGCAGGCGGCTGATGTCGTGCATCAGTTCATGCGTATAGGACGGCTTTCCGAGCGGCCTCATGAAGGACCAGCAAATAGAATTCAGCGTATCAATGTCGAGGCGCAGGTTGGCATAGCCGCCATCATGTATCGTCTGAACCGCTTTTTCTTGTCCAAGACGGGCGGTCTGGGCGGCGATGTGGGTCGTAGAGGCGTCGTTCTTCAAGGCAATCAAGGACATGCTCTCGCTCCATGGCGGTGAGGAAGGGGAACCCTGCCCGGCGCGGCGCGGCGCGCGTGCAGTTCACCTTCCATTAGGCGTGGAGAGCGGCTTCAGAGCCAGAGCTTATTCAGTCGAGACTGTGCAAACGCAGTAAATATCGTGCGCATGCAACTTAAACGTCAGAAATCTCGCGTCTAACACCTCAGCTGGTCCATTTCTAGACGTCAAGTCTCCTACAGAGCGCATCGCGGATTGCCGAGCGGGCCGCCGGTCCGGCTGTTTGTGAGTGGGCTACCAATCTACCTCAGGGACAAAGGGCGGCCGGCTCGCATGGCTTGGGAAGCCCGCAGCCCGCTCGGCTCTTGGCTCGCTCCTTTTTGGGAGGGGGGAAGAAGGTGGCGATGAGCCGAACGAACATACCGGACACGTCCCCGGCCGGCGGGATGATGGGTCCGCCGCTTATTTTCGACAAGCTTGCCGGGCATTCTTATGCTAGGCGGGCTGGAGTACCGGGCCTTCCCCCAACGACATCGACGAGACGCCGATTACGCGCGATCGAGGTGCGTAGATACGGAGTCAAGATGTCGATGGCAGGTGAAGCGCCACTTGTGAAAGCCGATGCACGAAGCTGGGCGCGCCGTTTGGTCGGTTACCGGCAGTGCGATCCGCGTCGCAGCGTCTGGGAGCTTCTGATTACCGCCGTCCCCTTCGCGCTCGCCTGGGGCGTGATGCTTGCCGCGCTCAAGCTCGATCAGGTCTGGCTCTACGCGCTCCTCATCCTCCCGGCGGCGGGGCTGCTGGTGCGCTTGTTCATGATCCAGCACGATTGCGGCCACGGCTCATTCTTCGGCAGCCGGCGCGGCAATGACTGGACCGGGCGGGTGATCGGCGTCCTGACGCTGACGCCCTATGACCATTGGCGCCGCAGCCATGCGATCCATCACGCCAGTGCGGGCAATCTCGATCAGCGCGGCATTGGCGACATCGACACGCTGACGGTCCGCGAATATCTGGCGCGCTCGACCTGGGGGCGGATACGCTACCGGCTGTACCGGCATCCCCTGGTGATGTTCGGCATCGGCCCGATCTATGTCTTCCTGTTCGAAAGCCGGTTGCCCGTCGGCTCCGCCCGCAAGGGCTGGACGCCATGGATCAGCACCATGGCGACCAATCTGGGCATCGCTGTCGTGGCGGGTCTGCTCATGTGGGCCTTCGGCATCGGGCCGTTTCTGCTGGTCCATCTGCCGATCGTCATATTGGGGGCGGCCGCCGGCGTCTGGCTGTTCTATGTCCAGCACCAGTTCGAGGAGACGCACTGGGCCGACGGTGAGAACTGGGAATTTCATGAGGCCGCGCTGCATGGCTCGTCGCATTACGACCTGCCCGCCATACTGCGCTGGTTCAGCGCCAATATCGGCATGCACCATGTGCATCATCTGTGCAGCCGCATCCCCTATTATCGCCTGCCGGAAGTCCTGCGTGACCACCCGGAGCTGCGTGACGTCGGGCGCCTGACCCTCTGGCAGAGTTTCGGATGC
Organism: Ancylobacter radicis; assembly: GCF_018449475.1. Lineage (GTDB taxonomy): Bacteria > Pseudomonadota > Alphaproteobacteria > Rhizobiales > Xanthobacteraceae > Ancylobacter > Ancylobacter radicis. The sequence continues at coordinate 43,160 of NZ_JAHCQH010000016.1, forward strand.
GTGCGGCTGACGCTGTGGGATGACCAGCAGCGGCGACTGATCTCGTTTCGCGAAATGCGCGCGCTCTATCTATAGTGGATGGGGGCGACGGTGCCCGACCATTGACGACCATGAAGGAAACGGCGCGGCGGCTCTTGCCGGTGCTGAGGGCGACCGTGCGCCACACTTACAGGCCAGCCAACAGATGACCCCTGAAGAATTTCAAGACGCGCTCGAAAAGCTGGGATCCACTCCGGCGGGGATTGCCAAGCTCATCGGCGTCGACGTTCGCACGGCGCGCCGGTGGAGCACCGGCGCGAAAGCCATTCCCGAGAGTGTGGCTGCCCAGCTTGCCGACATTCTGAAGGTCGGCAGAGTGACGCTCGAGATGACCGCGCAGATGAAGTCTGTTCGCAATGGCGACGATTCTGACCAGGAGACCTCGCGCTTCGTGTGGGTGCAACGCAAGAGCGACGATCCGCACTGGACGGTGGCCGAGCACGATCTCATCTCGGATATCTTCTACCTGCCGGGGCGGGTCGAGCGATTTACGGCTGACGAGCTGGTGCTGGGGCCGGTGATTGCGGCGCCGACGGCCTGAACCCGCCAAGGGTAGAGAAGGCGGGGCCGGGCTTGGCCGAACGCGTCGCTTGCGCGAGGCGGTCTTCCGTAGGTCATTAGCCGCATCATTATCTCGTCGAAACGTTGCGCCGTGCTCAGCTTCGCCCGGCAGCTGTGCTGCCGCGCCGGCGGGCACCGAGCACGTTGCGGATCGAGAAGCTGGAATGGATGCGCAGCACGCCCGGCAGGGTTGAGAGAATGTCCGTGTGGATGCGCTCGAAATCCGCCGCGTTCTGCGCTTCCACGCGCAGCAGATAGTCCGAGCCGCCGGTCATCAGATAGCATTCGCGGATCTCGGGATGCCGGCGCACCGCCACCTCGAAGCGGTTGAGATAATCCTCGGTCTGCCGCTCCAGCGTGATGTTGACGATGACCGCCATGGCCGGCTCTCCAGCATTGTGGTCGATCAGCGCGGTGTAGCCGCGAATGACCCCGGCGCGCTCCAGCAGCCGGATGCGCCGCAGACAGGTGGAGGGCGACAGCCCCACCTCGGCGGCGAGCTTGGCATTGCTGATCCGGGCATTGAGCCGCAGCAGGCGCAGCAGAGTGAGGTCGGTGGTGTCGAGCGTGGCCATGGTGCCGTGGTGGATTGTGCGGCGATTTCGCAGATTATGCCGCCTATTTCGCACCAATGGAACGATCATGCGCGCTTTGGCGGCTTCGTGCGTGCGCTCTGCGGTATCCTGCTGACATTCCATTGACGTCGGCGAGAGGCGAGGGCGCATGTTCGGCGAGATTTCCGTGGCGGCGGCCGAGGATACGGCGCCGGGCCTGCTCAGCATCGATCTTGGGGCTCTCGGAAGGAATTACGAGACGCTGGCCCGCCACGCCGCTCCCGCCCGTGTCGCCGGCGTGGTGAAGGCCAATGCCTATGGGCTGGACGCAGCCGTTGTTGCCCCGGCGCTTCATGCCCGGGGGTGCCGCGATTTCTTCGTCGCGCATCTGGGCGAGGCGCTGGCGCTGCGCCCGCTTCTGCCGGAGGATGCGGCGCTGTATGTCCTGAATGGGCTTGCCCCCGGCGCGGAAGCGCGGGCCGCTGCGGCGGGCGTGATCCCGGTGCTGAACTGCCTTGAACAGGTGGATGGCTGGGCATCGCTGGCCGCCCGGCTCGGGCGCGACCTGCCCGCGCTGCTCCAGCTCGACACCGGCATGTCGCGGCTCGGCCTTGCGCCGGAAGAGGTCGAGATCCTCGTCGCCGATCACGGACGCCTCAACGGGGTGCGCCTGCTCTATGTGATGAGCCATCTGGCAAGCGCCGACGAGCCGGAGAGCCGGCAGAATGCGAGCCAACTCGGCGAGATGAACCGTCTCGCCGCCGCCTTTCCCGGGGTGCCGCTGTGCTTCGCCAATTCCGGCGGCATCTTTCTCGATCCGGCGTTTCGCGGCGCGCTGGTGCGACCGGGCATCGCGCTCTATGGCGGCGCGCCGACCGGCGGCGTCGCCAACCCGATGGAACCGGTGGTGCGGCTCGATTTGCGGGTGATCCAGACCCGGACCGTACCGGCGGGCGCGCGCGTTGGCTATGGGGGCGCGCATGTCGCGGTGGCCCCGACCCGGCTCGCCACCGTGGCGGCGGGTTATGCGGACGGTATTCCCCGCCATCTCAGCGGCTGCGGCGCGCTCTATCTCGGGGCGACCCGCCTGCCCATCGTCGGGCGCGTGTCGATGGACAGCCTGACGGTCGATATTTCGGCGCTGCCGGAGGGCGCGGTAACGGCCGGGCAGCTGCTGGAATTCATCGGCCCGCATCAGAGTCTGGAAGACATCGCGGCGGCGGCCGGAACCATTTCCTATGAGATACTGACCCGTCTCGGCAGCCGCTATCAGCGGCATCATGCCGGGGCGGCGGCGTAAGCACAGGCTGAACGGATTCAAGCGATGAAGATCGTCATTCTCGGTGCCGGCGTGATCGGCGTTTCCACGGCCTATTACCTCGCCCGCGACGGGCACGAGGTGGTGGTGCTCGACCGCCAGCCCGGCCCGGCGCTGGAGACCAGCTATGCCAATGCCGGCGAGGTTTCGCCCGGCTATTCCTCGCCCTGGGCGGCGCCCGGCATTCCCGCCAAGGCGATGAAGTGGCTGTTCATGAAGCATTCCCCGCTGATCATCCAGCCGCGCGCCGATGGCGCCACGCTGCGCTGGATGGCGGCGATGCTGCGCAACTGCACGGCGGCGCGTTATGCGGTGAACAAGGGCCGCATGGTCCGCCTCGCCGAATATAGCCGCGACTGCCTGATGGAGATGCGCGAGGCGACCGGCATTTCCTATGACGAGCGGATGCAGGGCACGCTCCAGGTGTTCCGCACGCAGAAGCAGATCGACGGGGTCGGCAAGGATATCGAGGTGCTGCGTGCCGATGGCGTGCCGTTCGAGATGCTCGACCGCGCCGGCTGCGTTGCCGCCGAGCCAGGGCTCGCCGCCGCGGCGCAGAAGATCGTCGGCGGCCTGCGCCTGCCCGGCGACGAGACGGGCGATTGCTTCAAGTTCACCAACGCGCTTGCCACGCTGTGCGAGGGTTTGGGTGTTCGCTTCCGCTACAATGTCAGCATTGACGGGCTGCGCCTTGAGGGCGACCGCATCGCCGCGGTGAAGACCGGGCAGGGCGAGGTGACGGGCGACGTGGTCGTCGCCGCGCTCGGTAGCTACACGCCGGCACTGCTTAGCCCCCTCGGGTTCGACCTGCCGATCTATCCGGTGAAGGGCTATTCGATCACCGTGCCGATCGTGAACGCGGCGCGCGCGCCGGTCTCCACCGTCATGGACGAAACCTACAAGATCGCCATCACCCGCCTCGGCGACCGCATCCGGGTCGGCGGCATGGCGGAGATCGCCGGCTTCAACCATGACCTGCCGCCCGCCCGCCGGGCGACGCTGGAACATTCGGTGGAAGATCTGTTTGGCGGCGCGGGCGACCAGTCCAAGGCGAGTTTCTGGACCGGGCTGCGGCCGATGACGCCGGACGGCACGCCGATCATCGGTCCGACGCGGGTGCCGAACCTGTTCATCAATGCCGGCCATGGCACGCTGGGCTGGACCATGTCCTGCGGCTCGGGCAGGGTGCTGGCGGACCTCGTCTCCCGGCGCAAGCCCGCGATCGAGGCGGGGGATCTGGCGCTGACGCGGTATGGCTGAGGGCGGTCGGGGTGATCGGCTCTTTCTTATAAAGAAAAATATATTCCTCTGATTGACCGCCGCGACGGGCGCGCCTACAAACTCCCTAGAACCAACTTCCAGGGAGCGCCCCGCTCATGTGCGGCATCGTCGGCCTGTTCCTCAAGGATCCGAAGCTGGAGCCGGAGCTCGGCGCCATGCTCTCGGACATGCTCGACATCATGTGCGATCGCGGGCCGGATTCGGCCGGCTTCGCCGTCTATGGCGCCGGCACGCCGGGCTTCGTGAAGCTCACTTTGCGCGGGCCGGCCGGCACGGATTTCGCCGCCCTCGGCGCGCAGATCGGTCATATCATCGTGCCGCGCGACACCCATGCGGTGCTCAGCGTGCCGGCCGTCGAGGAAATGGCGGTGCGCGCCGCCCTCGCGCGCCTCGCGCCGGAGCTGCGCGTGGTCGGCGCCGGCAGCCGCATGGAGCTCTACAAGGAAGTCGGCCTGCCGCTCGACGTGGCGCGCCGCTTCAAGCTGGAGACCATGGCCGGCACCCATGCCATCGGCCATACCCGCATGGCGACCGAGAGCGCCGTGACCACGGATGGCGCCCACCCCTTCTCCACCGGCCCGGACCAGTGCCTCGTGCACAATGGCTCGCTGTCGAACCATGCCGGCGTGCGCCGCCGCCTCGCCCGCGAGGGCGTGAAGGTCGACACCGAAAACGATAGTGAGGTCGCCGCCGCGTACCTGACCTATCGCATGCGCGGGGGCGACAGCCTGGGCGAGGCGCTGGAGCATTCGCTGGGCGATCTCGACGGCTTCTACACCTTCGTCGTCGGCACCGAGAGCGGCTTCGGCGTGCTGCGCGATCCCATCGCCTGCAAGCCGGCGGTGATGGCCGAGACCGACAGCTATGTCGCCTTCGGCTCGGAATACCGCGCGCTCGCCAACCTGCCCGGCATCGGCACCGCCCGGCTGTTCGAGCCGGAGCCGGCCAAGGTCTATTTCTGGGACCGCGCCGCATGAACGCCCTGAACCGCGCCATTTCCCGCGTCCCGGATGAGAGCACCGTGAAGTTCGATCTTGCCACCGCGCCGCTGCGCGATCTCAACGCCGCCCTGCACAAGCTGACGGCTGAAAGCAACGAGACCTATTGGAAGGTCGCCAACCCCGCCGGCCTGCACGCCATCGCCGCCGGGCTGAATGCCCCGGTCACCGTCGAGATCGACGGGCCGGTCGGCTATTACTGTGCGGGCATGAACAAATTTGCCCGCGTCATCGTCAACGGCACGGCCGGTGTCGGCGTCGCCGAGAACATGATGAGCGGCTTCGTCCATGTGAAGGGTGACGCCAGTCAGGCGGCCGGTGCGACCGGTGTGGGTGGGATGCTGGTGATCGACGGCAATGCCTCGGCGCGCTGCGGCATCTCCATGAAGGGCATCGACATCGTGGTGAAGGGCTCGGTCGGCCATATGAGCGCCTTCATGGCGCAGGCCGGCGCCCTCGTCGTGCTGGGCGATGCCGGCGAGGCGCTGGGCGACAGCCTCTATGAGGCCAAGCTGTTCGTGCGCGGCTCGGTCGCCTCGCTCGGTGCCGACTGCATCGAGAAGGAGATGCGCGAGGAGCACAAGGCGCTGCTGGCGGAGAAGCTCACTGCCGCCGGCATCCTCGGCGAGGTCGATATCGGTGAGTTCCGGCGCTACGGCTCGGCCCGCACGCTCTACCATTTCCACGTCGACAACGTGTCGAGCTATTGAGGGGCGCGCCATGACCGACCACAGCAACACCCCCCGCAAGCCGCCGCAGACCGCGCCCCGCGCGTCCGCCACCTTCGACGAGTACACGCTCTCGGAAATCCGCCGCGCGGCGGCGACCGGCATCTATGACATTCGCGGCGGCGGGGCCAAGCGCAAGCTGCCGCATTTCGACGACCTGCTGTTCCTCGGCGCCTCCATGTCGCGCTACCCGCTGGAAGGCTATCGCGAACGCTGCGACACCTCGGTCGTGCTCGGCACGCGCTTCGCCAAGAAGCCGATCGAGCTGAAGATCCCGATCACGATCGCCGGCATGAGCTTCGGCTCGCTCTCGGCCAATGCCAAGGAGGCACTCGGGCGCGGCGCTTCGGCCATGGGCACCTCGACCACCACGGGCGATGGCGGCATGACCAATGAGGAGCGCGGGCACTCGACCCAGCTCGTCTACCAGTATCTGCCCTCGCGCTATGGCATGAACCCGGACGATCTGCGCCGGGCCGACGCCATCGAGGTGGTGGTCGGCCAGGGCGCCAAGCCCGGTGGCGGCGGCATGCTGCTCGGCCAGAAGATCACCGAACGCGTCGCCAAGATGCGCACCCTGCCCGTGGGCATCGACCAGCGTTCCGCCTGCCGTCACCCGGACTGGACCGGGCCGGACGATCTGGAGATCAAGATCGAGGAACTGCGCGAGATCACCGATTGGGAGAAACCGATCTATGTGAAGGTCGGCGCGGCCCGGCCCTATTACGACACGGCGCTGGCGGTGAAGTCGGGCGCCGACGTGGTGGTGGTCGACGGCATGCAGGGCGGCACCGCCGCCACGCAGGAAATCTTCATCGAGCATGTCGGCATCCCGACGCTGGCCGCCGTGCGTCAGGCGGTGAAGGCGCTGCAGGATCTCGGCATGCACCGCAAGGTGCAGCTCATCGTCTCCGGCGGCATCCGCAACGGCGCGGATGTGGCCAAGGCGCTGGCGCTTGGCGCCGATGCGGTGGCGATCGGAACCGCGGCCCTCGTGGCGCTGGGCGACAATGACCCCCATTATGCCGCCGAGTACGAGGCGCTGGGCACCCGTGCCGGCGCTTATGACGATTGGCACGAGGGCCGCGACCCTGCCGGCATCACCACCCAGGACCCGGCGCTGATGGCGCGGCTCGACCCGGTCGCCGCCGGTCGTCGCCTCGCCAATTACCTCGCCGTGCTGACGCTGGAGTGCCAGACCATCGCCCGCGCCTGCGGCAAGAGCCATGTCCACAATCTGGAGCCGGAAGACCTGGTGGCGCTGACCATCGAGGCGGCGGCCATGGCCAATGTGCCGCTGGCCGGAACCAATTGGATCCCCGGCAGCAACGGCACTTTCTGACCCTTCCTCACCCCGCGCCTCGGCGCGGGGTTTGCATTCCATACCACCTCAACGAGCCCCGAAGGGGCCGGGGAACAGCACGCAACCGGATTGCATCATGGCCACCGATCTCGCCCAACTCGATCTGAAGCACGCCGCCAAGGAACTTGGCATCAAGTACTTCCTCATCTCCTATGTCGACCTGTTCGGCGGGCTGAGGGCGAAACTCGTTCCCGCCACCGCCATTGGCGGCATGCAGAAGGCCGGCGCGGGCTTTGCCGGCTTCGCTACCTGGCTCGACATGAGCCCGGCCGATGCCGACCTGTTCGCGGTGCCGGACGCCTCCAGCCTGATCCAGCTGCCCTGGAAGCCGGAAGTGGGCTGGCTCGCCTCCGATCTGGTGATGAATGACGAACTGGTGGCGCAGGCGCCGCGCAATGTGCTGAAGCACACCATGCTCGCCTCCGAGTCCATCGGCTACCACATGAAGACCGGCGTGGAGTGCGAGTTCTTCCTCACCAATGCCGACGGCACGCGGATTTCCGACGGCGCCGACACCGCCACCAAGCCCTGCTACGACCAGTCCGCCCTGATGCGCCGCTACGAGGTCATCAAGGAGATCTGCGACTCGATGCTGGCGCTGGGCTGGGGCCCGTATCAAAACGACCATGAGGACGCGAACGGCCAGTTCGAGATGAACTGGGACTTCGCCGACGCGCTGGTCACCGCCGACCGTCATGTCTTCTTCAAATACATGGCCCGCTCCATCGCCGAGAAGCACGGCTTCCGTGCCACCTTCATGCCCAAGCCGTTCATCGACCTCACCGGCTCGGGCTGCCACATGCACACCTCGCTGTGGCATGGCGACGAGAACCTGTTCGCCGACGAGCAGGGCGAGCTCGGCGTCTCCGATCTCTGCTACAATTTCATCGGCGGCCTGATCCACTCGGCTGACGCCATGTGCGCCTTCACCAACCCGACGGTGAATTCCTACAAGCGCATCAACGCCCCGCGCACCGTCTCCGGCGCCACCTGGGCGCCGAACACCGTGACCTATACCGGCAACAACCGCACCCACATGATCCGCATCCCCGATGGCGGGCGGCTGGAGCTGCGCCTGCCGGACGGCGCGGCCAACCCCTATCTCGCCCCCGCCGCCATGCTCGCCGCCGGGCTCGACGGCATCCAGAACCAGCGCGATCCGGGCAAGCGGCTCGACATCAACATGTACACGGACGGCCACAAGGTGCGCGGCGCCAAGAAGCTGCCGCTCAACTTGCTGGATGCGATCCGCGCGCTGGAGAAATCCTCCATCCTGCGCAACGCGCTCGGTGCGCCGCTGGTCGATGGCTACATCAAGCTGAAGAATGAGGAATGGAACGCCTATTCGCGCCACCTCACCCAGTGGGAGCGCGACAACACGCTCGACATCTGACGCGCGCGACAGGCCGGCAACCGGCCGGCGATCGGACGGCGGACAGGCGCTCGGGGCATCTCCGGGCGCCTTTTTCATAGGGTTCGACAGTCTCGCGCAAGGCCGGTGCGCAACAACGCGGGCGATATGGCCGCCTGGACCGGAGACGTAGAATGAGCCTGAAAAATATCGCGATACGCACCAAGATCATGCTGGCGTTTGGGCTCGTCCTTCTCGCCAGCATCGTCACTGGCGGCGTCATCCTCAATGCCGCATCAACTGTCGAGAAGAATGTCGATTGGACGCTCCATACCTATGAGGTGCTGGAGAGCGTCGACGGGATGATGGCCGCCCTCGTGGATCAGGAGACGGGCCTGCGCGGCTTTCTGATCACCGGCAAGGACGGTAGCCTGGACCCGCTCCGCTCCGGAGAGAAGGCCTTCGACGACAACTGGAGCAAGGCAAAGTCCCTGACGTCAGACAATCCCGTCCAGCAGGGGCGGCTCGATTCGGTCCGTCAGCAGGTGGACGGATGGCAGCGCGAGGTCTCCCATTACGCCATCGACCTGATGAAGAAGCCCGGCTCCGAAGAGGTTGCCCGGGATGTCGAGCGCAGCGGCAAGGGCAAGGGCTATTTCGACAAGATCCGCTCCCAGGTCGCGGAGTTGAAGGAGGCCGAGGCCTCCCTGCTCGGCGCGCGCAATGAGGCGATGCACGCGGCTGAAAGCGTGATCGTGTTCTCCGTCGGCCTGTCCGTCGTGGCTATCCTTGTCATCGGCCTCGGCGCCGCGTTTACCCTGAACAAGCTGATTGCCGTCCCGATCCGCGCCACGGTCACCGGCATGGACCGCATCCGCGACAGCGATTTCGCGACCGCCGTGGACTATACGGAGCGTAAGGACGAGATCGGCGCCATCAGCGTCGCCCTCCTCACTTTCCGCAACAGCCTCGCCGCTGCCGATGCCGCTCGCCGGGAAGCGACCATCCGCGAGGAAGAGGAACGGCAGGCGCTGGCCCGGCGCGAGAAGCTGGCGCAGTCCTTCGCCCAGAACATGCAGTCCATCGTCGGCCAGGTCGCCTCCTCCTCCGGCGATGTCTCTACCGCCGCGCGCAACCTCTCGGCCACGGCCGAGGAGACCTCGCGCCAGGCCGAAGCCGTGACCAATGCGGCGGCGGAAGCCTCGACCAATGTGCAGACGGTGGCTGCGGCGACCGAGGAAATGACCTCCTCGATCCGCGAGATCGGCACCCAGGTCACCCAGGCGGCGACCATCGCCTCGGCCGGTTCCGAAGAGGTCAACCGCGCCGCCAACGAGATCCGCGAGCTCTCCGAGGCTGCCAACAAGATCGGCGAAGTGGTGAGCCTGATCACCGACATCGCCGGCCAGACCAACCTGCTCTCGCTCAACGCCACCATCGAGGCGGCGCGCGCGGGCGATGCCGGCCGGGGCTTCGGCGTGGTCGCTCAGGAGGTCAAGCAGCTCGCCGAGCAGACCGCCCGCGCCACTCAGGAAATCGCGTCCAAGGTGCAGGACATCCAGCAGGCGACCGGGCGGACGGTGAATTCGATCGAGAAGATCGTCGGCACCATCACCCAGATCCGCGATGCCACCTCGATGATCGCCTCGGCGGTGGAGGAGCAGACCGCCACCACGCAGGAGATCGCGGCCAATACCCATATGGCGGCGAGCGGCACCGGCGCGGTGAACGACAACATCGCCGGCGTCGGGCGCGCGGCGGAGATGACCGGGGCGGCCTCGACCCAGCTCTCCTCGCTCTCCAGCTCGCTCTCGCAGCAGGCCGGTGATCTGGAGCGCGAAGTGGCCGAGTTCGTGAAGAACCTGCGCGCCGGCTGATCCGCCCGCGCCCCGCGCGGACCCGACGGTATCCCAAAAACAACCGCCCCGCAGCGATGCGGGGCGGTTTTGCGTTGCGCAGGGGCAACCCGCGGGCGCCGTTGCTTCCGGGTGCCCGCAACAGGTCCGTGCAAGCCACACGCGCGACAACGCGGCGGAACGTCATGTCCGATGCCGGGTGGATCGGACAGGCGAAAATCGTCGCGCACCCCTATGGATCGCCCATGTCCTTCAAGAACCTGCCGTTGATCGGAAAGATTTCGTCGCTTCTGCTGTTGCTCGCGTTCTTCGCCTCCGGCCTCGTCTACCTGGCCGGCACCAAGATGCAGAGCATTGACGACGCCTATGGCGCGGCGCTGGCCGGTCCCGCCCGCGCCACCGTCGCCGCCGCCCGCGCCAACCGCTTCGTGGTCTGGTACAATCAGGCCGTCTTCCAGTCGATTTCCGCGGTTTCGGCGGAAGAGAACAACCGGGCCATGGAGGTCCAGAAGCAGGCCGTGGACAGCTTCCATAGCCGCATGGCCAGTGCCCGTGAGCTTGATCCGACCCAGTCGGCTACCTTGGACGAACTGGTCCGTCGCTTCGACCAGATGGTCAATGTCGATTGCGCCAGCATCGTCAAGCGCGCCAATGAGAGCACCAATGCGCAGGAGGCTGTCGCGATCGGTGTGGAGTACAACCAGACCTGTATTCCGCTCTCGCGAGCCCTTGTCGCAGACATCTCCAAATTCGTCGATACGCGCGAACAGGATCTCGGCACCCTCGCCGCGGAACTGCACGCGACCGCCGAGAGCACGGAGAACATGGTCTATCTCGGCACCGCCGCGGCCCTTGTCCTCGTTCTCGCCATTGCCTTCTTCGTTACCCGCCTCGGCATCGTCCGCCCGATCACCCGCACGGCGGATGTCCTCGGTCTGCTGGCCGACGGCAAGTTCGACCTGACGGTCGAGGGCACCGACCGCAAGGACGAGATCGGCGGCATGGCCAAGGCGGCCGAGCGCCTGCGCATCGCCCTGGAAGAAGCCGAGCGGGTCCGCGAGGAAGCGCGCATGGCCGAGCTGCGCTCCGCCCAGCGCCTCGCCTCCGAGCGCAACGCCATCGCCGATGATTTCGAGGTGAAGATGGGCACGCTGGCCGATGCCTTCGCGACTTCCTCCGGCGATGTCTCGACGGCGGCGCGCAACCTCTCGGCCACGGCCGAGGAAACTTCGCGCCAGGCCGAAGCCGTGACCAATGCGGCGGCGGAAGCCTCGACCAATGTGCAGACGGTGGCTGCGGCGACCGAGGAGATGACCTCCTCGATCCGCGAGATCGGCACCCAGGTCACCCAGGCGGCGACCATCGCCTCGGCCGGTTCCGAAGAGGTCAACCGTGCCGCCAACGAGATCCGCGAGCTTTCCGAGGCCGCCAACAAGATCGGCGAAGTGGTGAGCCTGATCACTGACATCGCCGGCCAGACCAACCTGCTCTCGCTCAACGCCACCATCGAGGCGGCGCGCGCGGGCGATGCCGGTCGCGGCTTCGGCGTGGTCGCTCAGGAGGTCAAGCAGCTCGCCGAGCAGACCGCCCGCGCCACTCAGGAGATCGCGTCCAAGGTGCAGGACATCCAGCAGGCCACCGGGCGGACGGTGAATTCGATCGAGAAGATCGTCGGCACCATCACCCAGATCCGCGATGCCACCTCGATGATCGCCTCGGCGGTGGAGGAGCAGACCGCCACCACGCAGGAGATCGCGGCCAATACCCATATGGCGGCGAGCGGCACCGGCGCGGTGAACGATAACATCGCCGGCGTCGGGCGCGCGGCGGAGATGACCGGGGCGGCCTCGACCCAGCTCTCCTCGCTGTCGACCTCGCTCTCCTCGCAGGCCGGCGACCTGCAGCGCCAGGTGGCCGAGTTCGTGAAGAACCTGCGCGCCGGCTGATCGCTCAGCCTCGGCACGCGCCTTAAAAGCAAACCGCCCCGCAGCGATGCGGGGCGGTTTTCGTTTGGATGGTCGGTGAGGGGGCGGCGACCCGCCCCCACTTCAGAACCGCCCCCGCCTCAGAACCGGATGCTCAGTCGTGCGTTGAAGCCGTTCTCGGTGACGCCGTCGCCATATTGGCCGGTATAGGCGATACCCAGTGTCGAGGTCGCGCTAATGAGGACATCGAGCCCGGCCTCCAGCACCGCCGCATCCTCGGCGATCGGGGCGCCGGTGATGGTGAAGGCGTCCGAGCCGGCAAAGGCCTGCGTCACCGTCGGGTCGATGTCGCCAAAGGCGTGCCGCCAGCCGATCGCCCCGCGCAGCGTCGCCGCGGTGGAGCCGAACGCGATCTCCTTGGCGAGGCGCAGGCCCAGCGTGGTGAAGGTCGTGTCCATGGTCTGGGAGTCGCCGGTGAGCGCGGCAGCGCCGCCTTCTTCCGTGTAGCCGTCCTGGTCGAGGCTGACATAAGAGAGGTTGGCGAAGGGCTCGAAGGCGATGCCGGCGGCGTCAAACCGGTAGCCGAGTTCGCCGAAGGCCTGCACCGTGCCGGCAGTGTAATCCGCCGACAGGCTGTCCGAATAGCCGGTGAAGGCGACCGAGCGGTTGGTCGAGATGTCCTGCCACGTATAGGCCAGACCCGTGCGCAAGGCGAGCGGGCCCCAGGTGTTGCCGGCATAAAGGCCGATGTGCCAGTTATCGCTGGAGCCCGACGAGTTGCGGCCGGAAATCGAGAAGTCGGTGTAGCTGTAGCCACCGGCCAGACCGAGGCGCCAGCCCTCGCCGACCAATGTGTCCGCGCCGATCAGGAAGCCGCCGGTGGAATCGGAGACGCCGGCGGCGTTCGAATTGCCGTCCATCTCGCCCCAATTGCCGAAGGCGGTCGACCACAGCGCGAAGCGTTCGACCGGCGCCAAGGCGGGGGCCGCCTTCATCGGCATGCTCATATCGGCCGCGACCTGCACGGGCGAGGGGGCTTGGGACGGCGCGGCATAGGCGAGCGCGCCCGAGGCGGTCTCGATCACATTCACCACCTGGCCGGAAGAGGCGCCGACGCCCCCTTGAGCCGCCCGCAGGCGGTCATTCAGCGCGCCACGGATCAGCGAGGACTGTTCCATGAACAGGCTCTGCGTCGAGGCGTGCACCTCGCCCGAGAGCTGGTCGAAGGCGTTCGGCGCCTGCGCCGCCGTGAGCTGGAGCGCCGCGTCATAGACCGCATTGCCGAGGCCGAGCGATTCCGTGGCATTGGCGCTCGCCACCTCATTGGGCGTCTGCGCCAGCGAGGCGAAGCGCACATCGTTGCGCGCCAGCGTCAGATAGACATTGCTGGCATCATAGCTCAGCGAGGGCAGCAGATAGGCGTAATTGGTGGTGACGGTGGCGAAGCTGCCGGTCACGCCGCCCTGCGCGGTGAGGATGGTGTAGGTGGCGAGCGGGTTGGCATAGCCGGCCTGCGCCAGCACCGCGACGGTGCCGCCCGACAAAGTGGCGGTTCCGGTGGCGCTGATCAGGTCATGCGTGCCGTCGGCCCACACCTCGACCGTGTAGGTCGAGCCGGCCGCGAAGCTGACATTGCCGGCGACCGTGACCGTGCCCGGCGAATAGCCGGGCGAGACGGTGCCGCCGCTCAGCACGGTGAGCCCGCCAATGGTGCCGGTGCCGCCGATCGTGCCGCCGCTCTCGACGGTGAAGCTCGAACCGGTGGTGGAGCCGGCCGCCAGCACGAGGCTGGCCTCCTCGACCGCGATCGGGCCGTCATAGCCGCCGGAGCCGGTGAAATTGACCGTGCCGCCGAGAATGGTCACCGAGCCCGAGCCGGTGATGGTGCCGGGGAAGTCATAGGTGCCGGACCGGTAGAAGACCAGCGCCGCATTGTTGACGATGCTGCCGATCACCGAGCCCGTCGTGCCGCCATTGCCGATCTGCAGCGTGCCCGCGGCGATGGTCGTGCCGCCGGTATAGGTGCTGTCGCCCGTCAGGATCAGCGTGCCCGCCCCGGTCTTCACCAGCGCGCCGGAACCGGTGATCGACCCGGCATAGGTGATATCGTCGGAGCGGTTGAAGGCCAACGTGGCCCCGCTCGCCATCGATACGTCGCTGGCGATGCTGCCGGAGGTGCCGCCGGTGCCGATCTGCAGCGTGCCACTGAGGACGCTGAAGGCGCCGGTCAGGCTGTCGCTGCTGCCGACGAGGCTCCAGGTGCCGGTGCCCGACTTCGCCAGGCTGGAGAAGCCCTGGAACTGGCCGGACGCGGAGACGGTGGCGAGATCGAGTGTTCCGGTGGCGCTGCCGTTCAGCTCCAGCGTGTTGCCGCTGCTGACATTGGTGACGTTGCCGACCAGCACCGCCGTGTCGGCGAGGATGAGGCGGTTGCTGCCGGAGCCGAAGGCGATCGCCGTGCCGGAGGAGGAACCGGCCGAGATGGTGCCGCTGGTCTCGACCGTCGAATTGCCGTTGCCGGTCTGCACCGCTACCGCGCCGGTGGTCGCCAGCGTGCCGCTGTTCACCACCGAATTGGTGGTGGCGTCGATCAGCACGGCCAGTTCCGACGCATTCACCGTGCCGGAATTGGTCACGGTCGCGGTGCCGGTGATGGTGGCGACGGTGGCAGAGGTCTCGCCGCTGGTGAAGCCGCTGTCGACGACGATGCCGTTGACACCGGTTACCGAGCCCGCATTGACGACCTGCGCATTGCCCGTCGGCGTTTCCGCCCGGATGCCGGCGTCGCGGTTCGAGGTGACCACGCCCGTGCTGGTGTTGGTGACGCTGATGTCGCCGGACGTATAGGCCGCGGCGCGCAGGCCATTCATGCCCGTGATGGCGCGCACGGCGGCGTGAGCGGCATCAAGGCTCGGATCGCCGGTGGCGGTGACCGTGCCGCTGTTGATGATGGTCGCGTCGCCGATCTCGGTGGCGGCATAGACCGCGTTGTCATTGCCCGAGGTCACGGTGCCGGAAGTGGTGATGGAGGAATCGCCATCGTTCGACCAGGCGATGAGGCCCTGCTGCAGCGTCGCGTTGACCGTGCCCTCATTG
Organism: Ancylobacter radicis; assembly: GCF_018449475.1. Lineage (GTDB taxonomy): Bacteria > Pseudomonadota > Alphaproteobacteria > Rhizobiales > Xanthobacteraceae > Ancylobacter > Ancylobacter radicis. The sequence continues at coordinate 58,230 of NZ_JAHCQH010000016.1, forward strand.
ATGATCTGGGCGAGGCCGTGCCAGGCGATGACGCGAATGCCGGCGAGGTGGGAAGTGACGAGGCCCGTCGGGGCGTTGGTCACCGAGACCGTCTCTGGGCTGGTGCCGTTATAATTGCCATCCGCGTAGATGCCGCGCCCATTGGTCGAGGTCACCGAGCCGCTATTGGTGATGGTGACGGGCCCGAGATTGGTCGTGGCATTCAACGCCGCGCTATCGCTGTAGGTTCCCGTCCAGGAACTGTACAAGGTGCCGGCATTGTCGATCTCGATCGACCCGCCATAATCGTTGCGGAACCAGACCGCGCCGAAACCATCGAAGGATGTGATGCTCACATCGGCGCCGATGGTGACGTCCGCATTGACGGTCACCGCGATGGGATCGTTGTTCGAATCCGTGCCGGACTGGAGGAACAGGGCGCTATAGTCCGGCCGGTTGATGACCGTGGTGCCGGTGATCAGGATGGTCTGGTCATAGGTGCCCAGCGTCGTGGGCGAGCTGTAATAGACCGACCCCGTGGTCAGGTCGGTCACGGTGAGCGAGCCCGTGCCGGGCGTCATGCTGACCTGCGCTCTGGTGGAATCGCAGATGATCAGCGTCGTGGTGCCGGTTACGTCGCAGTTCCCGCCATTTGCCAAAGCCGGGCTACTCATGCCGCCCGCGAGAGCCAGACTGCCGACAACAGCGGCGGAAACCAGACCTGGCGCGCCAAATGTCCCGCGCGCAAACGAACCCACAGCCGTCGACGCCAGCAGCGTCCGCCGGAAACCAGTCATGTACATCCACCCCTGCCCACCGCCTTTCCGGCGGTTGAGTTATCTTCGGGCCGGTATCGCCAGCCCGTTTTCACCCGACTTGATCCCTCATGCGCAGGCCGATTGCCCGCAACAGGCGTCGCGCATGAGAATTTGCTGAACATGTCCGTACATGTGCAGTAACTGCACACGGTATCATGTGATGGCGTCAGGACAAGGCGAAAGAGGGTGGCGTGGAACGCGCTCCACCTTCGGCAGCGCGGCCGGGGCCTGATGAGCGGAAGGCGCGTGAATCAGCGGGCGTCCATCGCATCCAGCTCGGCGGCGGCGGCGGCGAGGCGGGCGAGGTTTTCGGCCGTATAGGCGCGGTAGTCGAAATCGATGGTCGAGTGCATCTCGGAGACCATGCTCCAGAGCGCCTCGCGCAGCAGCGAGGCGACCAGCATCGCCTGCAATTTCAGGATCAGCTGATCATCCGGCGCCCGGCCATAATAGAGGCCGAGCATCTCCTCGCGCTGGGCGGCGTCGAAGCCGTTATTCGAGGCGAGGCCGCCGAGATCGAACAGCGGCGTGTTGAAGCCGGCATAGTCCCAGTCGATCAGCCAGAGCCGGGCGCCGTCGTCGATGAAATTGGCCGGCAACAGGTCGTTATGGCCGAACACGATCTCGCTCGGCCCGACCAGCGCCTCCACCCGCGCGGCCAGCGCCGCATAGGCGGGCAGGTCGTGCTTCAGGCGGTGGTCGCCGTCGCGCAGGGCGTGGAGATAGGAGCGCAGCACATGGAAGGTCCAGAAGGCCAGCGCCGGCCCGCGCAGCTGGCGGGTGACCTCGACATGGGCGCGGCGCACCAGTTCGACCACCCGCGGCAGGTTCGCCCGCACATCGGCCTCGCCATAGGTCCGGCCCTCGATGAAGTCGATGACCAGCAGCCCCGGCTCGGCATGGCGCAGGCGAGGGGAGATGCCCGCCGCTTCCGCCGCGCGGGCAGCAGTGAGCTCGTTGAAGCGCATGACGTTATGGCGGGGAATGTCGTCGCCGAGCCGCACGACATATTTCGCCCCCTCATCCTCCACCACGAAATTGGTGTTGGTGATGCCCCCGCCGAGCGGGCACGGCTCGACGCGGGAGCGCCAGATCGGCAAGGCGCGGATGCGGTCGACGGCGTCGGTCATGGGCGTGCTGTCCGGTGGGCGAGAGAGGTTGCGTGCTGCCGGCCGGCGAGGCAATCCGCGTGCCGCGCCTTAGCCGCCCTGCCGCCGTCATGGCCGGGCTTGGCCCGGCCATCCACGACTTGGGCTGTGCGCCGAGGGCAAGTCGTGGATGCCTGGCCCAAGGCCGGGCATGACGTTGTTCCCTCTCTCAGCTGAAAATGCGGGCATTCTCCGGGTCGTAGAGCGGGCCGAGATGCAGCTGGGCGGGCACGCGCGCGCCGGCGACTTCCAGCTCATAGCTGCCCGCCAGCAGGAAGGCGTCGTCGAGCCCGCCTTCCGGCCGGCGCACATAGCCATAGCCGATGGGCAGGCCGACGGTCGGCCCGAAGCCGGCCGACGCCAGCCAGCCCATGCGCACGCCGTCACGGTAGATGGTCTCGCGCCCGAGCAGGATGATGGCGGGGTCCGTCACGGTGAAGCCGGCGAGGCGCTTGGTGAGCGGCTGTGCGGCCTTGGCCTCCAGCGCCTCGCGGCCGATGAAGGGCAGGCCGGAGCCGAGCTTCACCGCCCAGCCGAGCCCGGCCTCCAGCGGGGAATGGTCCGGCCCGACATCGGAGCCCGAGGCCCAGTAGCCCTTTTCCAGCCGCAGGCTTTCCAGCGCGCGGTAGCCGATATTGGTGATGGCGAATTCCGCCCCCGCCGCCATCAGCGCCTCATAGACGCTGGCGGTGAATTCGGTCGGCATATGCAGCTCATAGCCGAGCTCGCCGGCATAGGTGAGGCGCAGCGCCCGCACCGGCGCGCCGGCGAGGCGGATCTCGCGCAGCGACGCATAGGGGAAGCCGGCATTCGACACATCGTCGCCGGAGAGCTTTTCGAGCAGCGCCCGGCTGTTCGGGCCGATCAGCGTCAGCACGCCATAGGCCGAGGTGATGTCGATGAGATGGGCATCGAGCCCCGCGGGAATGTTGCGGCGGATCCAGTCGAAATCATGCGTCGCCGCGCCGGTGCCGGCGATGAGGTAGTAGGAGGTCGGCGACAGCCGGGCGACGGTGATGTCGCATTCGATACCGCCGCGCCGGTTCAGCATGGGGGCGTAGGTCACAGTGCCCACCGGCCCCGCGACATCGGCCGCGCTGATGAGCGACAGCGCCGCCTCGGCATCGCGGCCGACAGCCAGGAACTTGGCGAAGGAGCTCTGGTCGAGAATGGCGAGCGAGGCGCGGGCGGCGCGGTTCTCGCGCGCCACGGCGTCCGCCCAGTTCGGCCGGCCATAGGTGTAAATGTCGCGCGGCGCCTCATTGGGCGCGGCGAACCAGTTCGGCCGCTCCCAGCCGAGCTTCTCGCCGAACACCGCGCCCTGCGCGGCCAGCCGGTCATAGAGCGGGGAGCGGCGCAGCGGGCGCCCGCTGGCGTGCTCCTCATGCGGCCAGGCAATGGTGTAGTGCTTGCCATAGGCCTCCAGCGTGCGGGCCCGCACCCAGCCGACATCCTGATGGTTGCGGCCGAAGCGCAGAATGTCGACGGGCGAGAGGTCATAGGGCGGGCGGCCATCGCCAGCGATCCATTCCGCCAGGGCCTTGCCGGCGCCGCCGCCCGAGGCGATGCCGAAGGCGTTGAAGCCGGCGCCGACATAGAAGCCGGTCAGCTCCGGGGCCTGGCCGAGGATGAAATTGCCGTCCGGCGTGAAGCTCTCCGGCCCGTTGATGAGTTCCTTGACGCCCGCCGTCTCCAGCGCCGGCACGCGGCCGAGCGCCAGCTCCATGATCGGCTCGAAATGATCGAAGTTCGAGGGCAGGAGCTGGAAGTTGAAGCCGTCGGGAATGCCGTCCTCGGCCCACGGAATGGGGTTCGGCTCATAGCCGCCCATGACCAGGCCGCCGACTTCCTCCTTGTAATAGGTCAGCCGGTCGGGATCGCGCAGGGTCGGCAGGTCCGGCGTCACGCCCTCGATCCGCTCGGTCACCATATACTGGTGCTGCACCGAGACGAGGGGGACATTAACGCCGGCCATGGCGCCGACCTCGCGCGCCCATTGCCCGGCGCAGTTCACCACGATCTCGCAGGCGATGTCGCCGCGGTCGGTGCGCACTTTGGTGACGCGGCCCTTCTCCACGGTGAGGCCGGTGACGCGCGTGTCCTCGCAGATGGTGACGCCGTTCATCCGCGCGCCCTTGGCGAGCGAGGCGGTGATGTCGGAGGGATTGGCCTGCCCGTCGGTCGGCAGGAAGGCGGCGCCGACAACATCCGACACATCCATCAGCGGCCAGAGCTTCTGCGCCTCGATCGGGGTGAGCAGGTGCATCTCCAGCCCGAAGGAGCGGGCGGTGGTGGCCTGGCGCTTCACCTCGGTCCAGCGTTCGGCATTGCAGGCGAGGCGCAGGCCGCCATTCATCTTCCAGCCGGTGGCAAGGCCGGTCTCGGCCTCCAGCGTGCGGTAAAGCTTCACGCTCTCGCCTAGCAGCTGGGTGATGCCGGCATTGGAGCGCAGTTGCCCGACTAGGCCGGCGGCGTGGAAGGTAGAGCCGGAGGTCAGCTTGTGCTTCTCGACCAGCACCGTGTTGCGATAGCCGAGCTTGCCGAGGTGATAGGCGGTGGAGGCGCCGATAATGCCGCCGCCGATGATGACGATGCGGGCCTGCGTCGGGAAGGCGGCCATCCGGTATTCCTCACGAGAAAGGGCTGTTGTCAGGAGCGTCTGTCGCGAGTCCGTGTCATGTCAACGAAAATCCACATGAAGCCGCATATAATGTGGCTATGCGTGCTGATCGGCCGGAGTGACGATGGCGACGCCGGCCTCCAGGCATTGTGCGGCGAAGGCCTCGGGCGGGGCGCTGTCGGTCAGGACCGCATCGACCGCCGCCAGCGGGCAGACGGTGACGGAGGCCTCGCGGCCGAACTTGCTGTGATCGGCGATGACCCAGGTTTCCTCCGCCTGCGCCATGGCGGCGCGGGAAAACTCCGCCTCGAACAGATGAAAGTCGGCCAATTCGCCGGCCCGCGTGATCGCCCCGACCGAGAGCAGCGCGTAGCGCAGCTTGAACTGGCTGATGAAGGCGATGGCGGACGCGCCGAAGGCCGCCGCGTCCTCCCCGCCCAGTTCCCCGCCGGCCATGAAGACCCGGTTGCCGTTGCGCGAGGCGAGGCGATAGGCGATGTGCGCGGAATGGGTGACGATGGTGAGCCGCGAGCGGGCGGCAAGCGCGTCGGCGACATAGGCGGTGGTCGTGCCATTGTCGAGGAACAGGCTGTCGCCATCCTCGACGCGGTCCTTCACCAGTTGCGCGATCCTGAGTTTGGCCTCCCGGTTCACCTGCATGCGGCGCTGGAACGGAGGTTCCTCGGCACGCTCCGGCAGCATGACGCCGCCATGGAACCGCAGCAGCGTGCCCTCCTCGATCAGCGGCTGGAGGTGGCGGCGGATGGTCTCGGTCGACACGCCAAGCCGCAGCGCGAGTTCCGTGACGGAGCAGCTGCCGCTGGCGCGCACGGCCTGAAGAAGATCGCTTCGCCGCCTGGACATTGAGCCTCCGTCGCACGGCCCCGATTTGGGGCGGTCAATTCCACACAATCCCACATCCTTAGCAAGGATCGGCGGATCCTTGTGGGGCTCGGAGCGAAAAGTGAGGCCGGCTAAAGGCCTTCCCAGCCGGATCGTTGCCGGGTCGCTTCATGGCGAGAAAAAGCGTTTCTCTTGGAGAAATTTTGTTGACAGCCTCAAAGGGCGATGCAAGCATCTTGACGGTGAGTTTGCGGTGCCGCGTGGCTAGTTGCGGCAACGGGGTCTCACTTTTCCAGTGAAAATGCCATCCATCGCGCTGCAGGCCTCGGTGAACGAAGGTTTCCTCAGATATGACCGCTGCATTCCCTCGCAATTCCATTCTGAACGAGCGGCATGTCCAGCTCGGAACCAAGTTCGAATCCGCGTGGAACGGGATGCCGCTTCCGCAATTCTATGCGACCGACCCTTATGAGGAAGTCGCCACCATCCGCTCCAAGGCGGGGCTGATCGACGTCTCCTCGCTCAACCTCGTCAATGTCACCGGCCCGGACGCGGTGGCGCTGCTCAACGCGGTGCTGACCTCCGATATCGCCAAGATGAAGCCGGGCCAGTCGGCCATCAGCAACATCGTCGACGAAGACGGCTGTCTGATCGACGACGTGCTGGTCTATTGCAACGGCCCGGCCGATTTCCGGCTCTCGCATGGCTCGGGCAAGCTGGAGGAGGTGCTGGCGGAGTTCAGCGCCGGGCGCGATGTCACGGTCGCCAATGATGGCGACACGCATGTGCTGTCCCTTCAGGGCCCGCTGGCGCTGGAGATCCTCAAGCCCCATGCCTCGATCGACCTCACCACGCTCAAATATTTCGAGCACGCCCCGGCAACGCTGTTCGGTCGGGAGGTCACGCTGGCGCGCGGCGGCTATTCGGCCGAGCGCGGCTATGAGGTGTTCAGCACGGCGGCCGACACCGTGTTCATCTGGGATTCGATCCTCGCGGCCGGCAAGCCCTATGGCGCCATGCCGGTGTCCTGGCAGAGCCTCGACATCGTCCGCGTCGAGGGCGCGCTGCTGTTCTTCCCTTATGACATGCCGAAGGGCGACGAGACCCCCTGGGAGGTCGGCGCGGACTGGACGGTGGATCTCGACAAGCCGTCCTTTCGCGGCAAGGAGGCGCTGATCCGCCGCAAGAGCGAGGCGCGCGTCGTCCAGCGCGGCATGGAGATCGACCATCACGAGCAGATCGAGCCCGGCGCCAAGCTGGTCAAGGACGGCGTGGAGGTCGGCTCGCTCAACTCGTCGATCTACAGCCGGCACCTGATGCGCTCCATCGCGCTGGTGCATGTGGTGCCGGAACTGGGCGCCTTCGGCACGGAGTTCGAGGTGGTCGGCCCGCAGGGCACGTTTATCGGTCGGTTGGTCAAGACGCCGTTCTACGACCCGCTGCGGCTGAGGACGCACCCGCTCGAGGAGCGGGGCTGAAATCCCTCGTTGTCATCCCGGACGGCCAAAGACCGATCCAGGATCGTCGGCAGGAGGGGCGCGTGGGTCCCCCAGAACACTCCCCCAGAACACCGTCATGCCCGGGCTTGTCCCGGGCATCCACGTCTTGGGCTGGGTGCGGCGGAAGGAAGTCATGGATGGCCGGGCCACGCCCGGCCATGACGGTGCGCGGGTGGGGAGGGGCGTCATACGATCCCGGCTCTGCGCTGCGCTTTGGCCGGGATGACGCAATAGGATGTGACGAGGCCGGAGTGCTCTCGCTCCGGCCTTGTCGTTTCAGTCTCTTCGCGCCCGCCTACGCCCGCACGCGGCTTTTGGCCGGGTCGTAATGCGGGAAGGGGACGATGCTGGCCGTGATGCGCTTGGCGTGGCCGTCGAGCTTGCCGATCTCGATACTGCCGCCCGCCTCCGCCAGGCTCACATCAAGCCGGGCCAGCGCGATGATGTGCCCGAGCGTCGGGGAGCGGGTGGCGCTGGTGATGACGCCGATCTGCGCGCGGCCGTTATAGATCGGGTCGCCATGGCCGACCGGCTCGTTGCTCTCGAAGGCGAGGCCGACCAGCTTTCGTGACGGGTGGGCGCGCCGGCGGGCGAGGGCCTCCTTGCCGATGAAATCATCCTGCTTGGATTCCGGCACGGTGAAGCCGATGCCGGCCTCGAACGGGTCGGTCTGGTCGCAGAATTCATAGCCGGCGAAAGCCAGCCCCGCCTCGATCCGGACCATGTCGAGCGCCAGCAGGCCGAGCGGTTCCAGCCCGTGCGGCGCGCCGGCCTCCATGAGGGCGTCCCACAGTTCCACGCCGCGGCTGGGATGGCACCAGATCTCGAAGCCGAGTTCGCCGGTATAGCCGGTGCGCGAGACCATGACGGGAATGTCCGCCCCGGTCTTGGTGGTGACCTTGCCGATTGTGAAGCGGAACCATTTCAGCTCATCGGCGCTCGGCTGGTGCGCCGGCGTGGTGAGGATGTCGCGCAGGATGTCGCGCGATTTCGGGCCTTGCAGCGCGAGATTGTGCAACTGGTCGGTGGAGGATTTCACATGGACGTTGAAGCCATGCTCCGCCGCCAGTTCGCGCAGCCACACGCCGCAATAATCATCGCCGCAGACCAGGCGGAAATTATTCTCGGCGAGGCGGAATACCGTGCCGTCGTCGAGCATGCCGCCATGCTCGTAGCACAGCGCGGTGTAGACCACCTGGCCGACCGCGAGCTTGCGGATGTCGCGGGTGACGGCGAGCTGCACCAGCCTTTCCGCGTCCGGCCCGAGGATCTCGAACTTGCGCAGCGCCGAGAGGTCCATCACCACCGCGCGCTCGCGGCAGGCCCAATATTCGGCGATCGGCCCGGCCGAGGAGAAGCAGTCCGGCAGCCAGAAGCCGCGATAATCGACGAGTTTGCGGGTGAGTGCCGAGGTGCGGGCATGGAAGCCGGTCTCGCGCGTCAGCCGCGGGGCGGAATCGGGCGTCATGCGGTGGGCGATCCCTCTGGAGAAGCTGTTGGCGCCGTCATAGACGCGCACATGGATGTCGGTCGGGTGCCAGGCATTGGAGGCGTCGATATCGTCCGCGCAGGAGGAGGAGGCGCAGACGAGATCGGTGAGCGCGCGCAGCAGCACATAGTCGCCGGGGCGTGACCAGGGTTCGTCCATGCCGATGCGGTCGCCCGGCGAGACGAAGGTGTTGTAGAAGAAATTCACCGCCGGCCAGCCCATTTTCGGGGCGATGCCATAGGGCTCCAGCGCGCGGTTGAAATTGTCCGTGCAGTTGTCGTGGCCGGGATAGCCCATGTCGTCGTAATATTTGGCGTTGCAGGCCAGCATGAAGGTGTCGTGCCGACCGACCGTGTCGCGGATCACCTCGACCAGAGCGGTCTGGTCTTCGTCGAAATATTTCGAGTGCAGGCCGGGGCCTGGGCTGGCCGAGCCCATCAGCGTGCGGGTGGTGGTGGGGTCCAGCCCCTTCTCGCGGCCTGACCTGAGCTTGGCGGCGTCAAAAGCGAGGAAGTCCGAGCATTGCTGCCCGTCCACGTCGATGATCTGGATGTAGTCGCCCGCCTTCACCTCATAGGCGCTGGCCGAGGCGGCGCGGATGCGCAGATCGAGCTTGGGCTCAGTGAGCGGCGGCGGCACCGTGCCGCTGGAAGGCGCGGCGGGCTCGATCTCGACGATCAGATCGGTCGGCGCGTCCTGCGCGCCCGGGTCCATCGGCCCGCCGGGCGCCAGCAATACGCAGCGCAGGGGCGTGGTGGCCGTGAAATGGAGGTGGGCGCCGGGCGCCGTGCCCTCCGTGAACAGCACGAGGCCGGGGCCGTCCGTGCCGAGAAAGGCGCGGGCCGGCTCCGGCAGAGCATCGCCGGGGGCGGAGGCCAGACCTTTCAGTTCTTCCGGCAGGTCGCATGATGTGCCGGCGCCGGTGGGTGCGAGGAACAGGAGGCCGGGCTGGCCGCCTTCCGGGTCCAGGATATGGGCGCGGTCACCCGGCTTCAGTTCGAAGCTTATGAGGCCGCCGCCCGGCGCGACATGGCGCTGGCGCGCCGGGTTGAGGCGCCGCACGCCGTCCTTGCCGATGGCGGGCGCGAACGGAAGGTTCATGGCGTCGTTCCTCTGTCCGTTCCTCGGGCGACGGTTCGCCTACTCGGCCGCCACCGCCGCCGGGTTGATGAAGGCCTCGAAGGAATCGTCGAGCGCCTCCAGCCATTTGGTGTGGTGCGGCGGCGCCTGGTTGCCGGTCATGATCGAAGTGTAGGAATTATCGCGGTAGCCCATGATATCGCGCTCCTTGTCGTGCTCCCACACCTTGAACAGCGCGGCGACGGCATCGAGGTCGAACATCGGGTAGTCGGTCGCCGGGATCAGTTCCTTCATGTAGTCGGTCTGGAAGTCGATGGCGTCGAAGGCGGTTTCGATCGTACCTTCCTTCTCCAGCCAGCGGGCGATGTCGGCGCTGATCGCCTCGGCCGGGGGGAGGGCGATACGGCCGAGGATGATGTCGCGCACGTACCAGGCCTGCGCGTCGAACATGTTGAAGGTGTAGTACTGGTCCTGCATGCCCAGATAGAACAGCTTGGGGTTCTTCTCCCACATCACGCCCTTGTAGAGATCGGGCGGGTTCATGCGGTTGGCGCTCTTGAGGCGCATGTCGTCCGGCAGGAACGGGTAGTGGTGGAGATAGCCGGTGCACAGGATGACCGCGTCCACCTCCGCCGTGGTGCCGTCGATGAAATGCGCCACGCGCCCGTCGAGCTTCTCCAGCAGCGGCTTCTCGGTGAAGCAGCTCGGCCATTTGAAATTGGAGCGGCGGGTGCGGTAGCTGAAGGTGATCGACCTGGCGCCGTATTTGTAGCACTGGCTGGCGATGTCTTCCGCCGAATAGGACGAGCCGACGATCAGCAGGTCCTTGCCGACGAATTCGTCGGCGGCGCGGAAATCATGAGCGTGCATGACGCGGCCGGGGAACATGTCGATGCCGGGGAAATAGGGCACGTTCGGCGTCGAAAAATGGCCTGAGGCGACGATGACGTAGTCGAACGCCTCGGAATAGAGGTGGTCTTTGACGAGGTCCTTCACCGTCAGGGTAAATTTGCCGGTCTCGTCGGAGTAGTCGACCCAGCGCACCGGTGAATTGAAGCGCACGCTCGGCTTGAGCCCGGCCTTCTCGACGCGGCCCATGATGTAGTCATGCAGCACGGCGCGGGGCGGATAGGACGGGATGGGGCGGCCGAAATGCTCCTCGAAGGTGTAATCGGAGAACTCCAGGCACTCCTTTGGGCCGTTCGACCAGAGATAGCGATACATGGAGCCATGGACCGGCTCGCCATATTGGTCGAGGCCGGTGCGCCAGGTGTAGTTCCAGATGCCACCCCAGTCGGACTGCTTCTCGAAGCAGACGAATTCCGGGATCTCCGCGCCCTTCTTCTGCGCGGACTGGAAGGCTCGAAGCATGGCCATGCCCGAGGGGCCGGCACCGATGATGGCGACGCGGATGCTCATGTGCGTGTTCCCGTGGTCCTGGTGGACAATCGTCTGGAGGCCGCCGGTTCGCCCATCCTTCACGGGATGGAGCGTTGGTCCGATCTTTGATCAAAGCCTCGCCGATATTTCTTGTTTGTCAAGTAAGTTTCCTGCAAAGAATTTGACAGGTGGCCCGCCGCCCGCTTCATCAGCGCGCCTAAACAATGAGCAGGGCGGCTTCTTGACGGTTCTAGTTTCCTGAGAAACACTTCAGTTTATCGCAGGGAAACTTTCGAGGGCTCCGCCGGGGCCATTCCTCCGCGAGCATGCTTCGTGCCAAACGGCCCCAGAGACCGCTCCCATGCTCATTTCGAACATCAAGAGCCGGCCCGTCTATGAGCGCCTCCGGCTGGACGGCGCCGGGCGGCGCCATCTCGTCGTCTCCGACGCGCCGCGCGATCTGCCGGAGGTGATCGACGGCGTGGAAAGCGCCGGGGGGCTGCTCGGCTACTGGATGGTGGCGTCGACCGCCACGGTGGATGGCCAGCCGCAGACGGCAAGCGCCGGCGGCAATGCCGGTGAGGTCGAGACGCGGGCCTTCCGCGCCGTGTCGCACCTGATGGACCGGCTCACGCACCGGCTGGCGCAGGAAAGCGTCGGCTTCCGGCTCTACGCCATTGGCGAGGAAGGCTTCATCTGGGAGATCGCGCGTCTGGCGCGGGAGGCGGGTCTGGAGAGCTATGAATGCCAGACCGCCCACGCCGGCTCGATGCGGCGCAAGGTGTTCTGCGTTCACTGCAAGACCATCACCTCCGGCGTCACCACCAGCCTCGTCGCTTGCGATGGCTGCGGCGCACATCTGGTGGTCCGCGACCATTTCTCCCGCACGCATGCCGCCTTCATGGGCGTGCTGGCCGATGCCGAGGCGCCGGGCGACCTGCCGCCGGTCGAGGAGCTTTTTCCATGATGGGTCAGACCCTGAAGCTGCGCGTCGCCTCGGCGGTGACGCTCGCCCCGACGCTCAAGGCCTTCCGCTTTGTGCCGGCCGAGGGTGGTCTGGTGCCAGCCTCCGGGCCCGGCGCGCATCTGCGCCTGTTCCTGCGCGATGGGGACAAGGTGCACAGGAACGCCTATTCGCTGATCGCCAACCCGGATGACCGCAGCCATCTCTCCATCATCGTGCGCCGGGTCGCGGCCTCGAAGGGTGGTTCGGCCTTCCTGCATGAGCAGGTGAGGGAGGGCGATGTGATCGAGGCCGGGCTGCCGGCGAACCTGTTTCCCGTCATCCGCACCGCCCGCCGGCATTTCATGGTGAGCGGCGGCATCGGCCTCACGCCCTTCCTCGCCTATATCGCCGCCTTCGAGGCGGGCGGAACGCCCTGGGAACTGCACCATTTCTGCCGACCGGACGAGCGCGGCGTGTTCGAGGCGCTGCTCGATCCCTATGCCGGCACGCGTGTCCACATCCATAGCGGCGGCACGCTCGACGTGCTCGACGGCCCGCTCAGTCACCAGCCGCTCGGCACGCATGTCTACACCTGCGGGCCGGACGCGTTGATGACCGGTGCGCTGGAGCGGGCGGCGGAGCTTGGCTGGCCCAAGGCACGGCTGCATTCGGAATCCTTTGGCGGCGCGGTGGCGGGGGGCGCGCCCTTCATCGCCGTGCTGCGCCGTTCCGGCATCGAGGTCGCGGTGGATGCCGAGACCGGGCTGCTGGATGCCATCGAGGCGGCGGGCGTCGAGGCGCCGTGCCTGTGCCGCGGCGGGGCCTGCGGCCAGTGCCTGATCGAGGTGGCTGACGGCGTGCCCGAGCACCGCGACCATTTCCTCGATCACGAGGAGCGCGCCTCCAACCGCTTCATCATGACCTGCGTGTCGCGCTCGAAGACGCCGCGCATCGTTCTCGATCTCTGACCGGAGCCGCGCCATGACCATCCAGTTCAAGCCGGACGAGACCTTCCGCGAGGATTTCACCTATTCGAACTCCGACGCGGCGGTGCTGCGCTTCCCGTTTCCCTTCCCCGAAGACGTCTACATGTACTCGGTGAACATCGAGCCGCATGTGCCGGGCGGGCCGACCCCGGCCTTCGACAACCCGTTCGATGTCGACGAGCACTATGTCGCCGAATGCCGCGAGCGGGCGAAGGTGCTGGAACAGGATCCCAGCCGCTGCAAGGTGCTGCCGCACATGATGGCGGCGCAGTGGGACACGCTGGAACTGATCATGGAGAGCTTCGCCGCCTCCTATCCCGCGCATTTCACGCTGACCCGCGAGGGCACGAACTGGACCTGGGAGAACCGCCCGCTCGGCATCCGCGACAGCTTCGTCTTCGGCGATGCCTCGACGTTGCCGCTGCCGCCCTTCGAGTACATCACCCGGCAGGCGCAGGGCGACTTCACCCTGCAGGACCAGCGCGAGGACAATCTGTTCGTCGATGGCGGCATGGTGACGACGCAGGCCGACTGGTCGATGGACTTCAATGTCGGCATGACCTTCCACCAATGGCACGGCCCGGTGCCGCTGGCCCATGAGAAGGGCGTGTTCGACCGGGCGCTGAAATTCCTGCTGCGGCTTCAGTTCGGGGCGCCGGTGCGGCGGCTCAACTGGACCATGACGGTCAATCCGCGGCTCGACACCAGCCCGGAGAACTACCCGCAATGGGGCCCGGACCGCACCACGCTGACGGCGGACAATATCGGCGCCAAGCTGCATCTGCGGGTGGAACTGCAGTCGCTGTTCCGCCTGCCGCGCTCCAACGCCATTCTTTTCGGCATACGCTGCTATCTGTGCAGCATAGAGGATCTGGCGCGCGTGGAGGTGTGGGGCAAGCGCCTGCATCGCGTGCTGCGCGACCTGCATCCCGACATTGCCGATTACAAGGGTACGACCCGTTATCGCGATCTGGCGGTGGCCTATCTCGCCGCGTTTGACGATGGCGCCGCCTTGCCGAGCGGCACGGCGCCCCGGCAGGCCACCTTGCCGCCCAAGGGTTGATCGTTGATGCGTATGCCCCTGCGTAGCCTGACCCGCCCTCCGGCCCTTCCTGCCGAGGGGGAGGCCGTCGCGCCGGCCACGGCGCCCGAGCCGGCGCTGGTGCCGGCGCCCGCTGCACCTTCCAGCGAACCCCGCGTGGCTAGCCTCACCGTCGAGCAGGCGATCGGCGCGCAGATCCGTCAGCACCGCAAGCGGCTCGACATCACCAGCGCGGAGCTGGCGGCCACGGCGAGGATTTCGCCGGGCATGATCTCGAAGATCGAGAACGGGCAGATCTCCTCCTCGCTCTCCACGCTCACCGCCATCGCCAGCGCCCTGAACGTGCCGATCGCCTCGCTGTTCGCCGGCTATGACGACCGGCGGGACTGTTCCTTCGTCAAGGCGGGGCAGGGTGCGGCCACCGAACGCCGGGGCACCAAGGCCGGGCATATCTATGAATTGCTGGCGCAGTCGCTGGGCACCGACGTGGCGATGGAGCCGTTCCTGATCACGCTGCCGGAGGGGGCCGCACCCTACTCGGCGTTTCGCCACAGCGGGGTGGAGATGATCTACATGCTCTCCGGCTCGGTCGGCTACCGCCACGCCGACAAGCTCTATCATTTGGAGCCCGGCGACACGCTCTACTTCGACGCCTCGGTGCAGCACGGGCCGGAGGAGCTTTACGCCCTGCCCATGAGCTACCTGTCGATCATTGTCTACCCGAAGGAGTGAGCGCCCCCGCGCCCTTTCCCCGGCTGTCGCACCCGCCGCCATATGGCCTGCAATTTGCCTCTCAAGAAAGAGATGTTCCTCAAGGGACACTTAAGACGACGCGTTGCCTTCAAAAACCAATCCGAGGGAATAAACACGATGCGCGTTCACCGTCTCTCCCAGGCCGCCGCCCTGTGCGGCATGATCGCCGGCCTCGCCATGACGCCCATGGCTGCTGGCGCCCAGGAATCCAAGGATCCCATCATCATTGCCCTGCATGACTGGACCGGGCAGCACATCACCTCGCATATCGCCGGCGATCTGTTGAAGGCCAAGGGCTACAAGGTCGAATACGTCACCATCGACTATCTCACCGGCCTCACCGCCATGGAGAATGGCGACGTCACCGTGATGACCGAGTTGTGGGCGACCACGGCCGGCGACGCCATGAAGGCCTCCGACGCCACCGGCAAGACCGAGAAGCTCGGCGCGCTCGGCCCGGCGGCCAAGGAAGAGTGGTGGTACCCGCTCTACATGAAGGAAAAGTGCCCCGGCCTGCCGGACTGGAAGGCACTGCTGAAGTGCGGCGAAGCCTTCTCCGCGCCGGAGACCGCGCCCAAGGGCCGCTATCTCGGCATGGAAGCGACCTGGGGTGGGCATGATCCCGAGCGCATCGAGGCGCTGGGCCTGCCTTTCGTGGCGGTCGATGCCGGCACCGAATCCGCCATGTTCGCGGAACTGAAGTCAGCTTACGAGCGCAAGGCGCCGATCATGCTGTGGGTCTACTCGCCGCATTGGGTGCCCTCGGTCTTCGAAGGCGAGTGGGTGCAGTTCCCCGAATATGACGCCGCCTGCTACACCGACCCGAAATGGGGCATCAACCCCGACAAGGCGTTTGACTGCGGCAAGCCCTATGGCGACATCTTCAAATACACCTCCGCCGAGACCAAGAAGAAGTGGCCCGGTGCCTATGAGGTGCTGAAGAAGCTCAAGATCGACGGCGGCGAGCTGAACCTGATGGTCAAGGAAGTCGACGTCGACGGCAAGAAGCTCGACGAGGTCGTCGCGGCCTATGTCGCCAAGCACAAGGGCGAGTACTGAGCCCGGTGCCGGGCCGGCGCCGGGCGTCGGTCCCCTGCGCGATCCGATGCCGCCGCACGCGCGGCGGCATCCCTCCTTGCCGTCCTGACAGATAAAGGGCCCTGCCATGGCCATGGTCACGCTCGCGCCGACGCCAGACTCCTCGCCCGGCAAGACACGGCTTTCCGCCGACGCGCCGCCCGCTCTTGTCTGCCGCAATCTGTGGAAGGTCTACGGCGCCAATGCCGAGACGTTCCTGCGCGAAAACCCTGAAGCAACGCCCGCCGAGATCCGCGCGGCCGGCCTGTTCGCCGCCGTGCGCGACGCGACGTTGGAGATCCGTCAGGGCGAGATCTTCATCATCATGGGGCTGTCGGGCTCCGGCAAGTCGACCCTCGTGCGCTGCCTCTCGCGCCTTGTCGAGCCGACGGCGGGTCTCGTCTTCTACGAGCACCAGAACCTGCTGCGGATGACGCCGGACGAGCTGATCCAGCTGCGCCGGCACAAGATGGGCATGGTGTTCCAGAACTTCGCCCTGCTGCCGCATCGCACCGTGCTCGGCAATGTCGCCTTTCCGCTGGAAGTGCAGGGCCTGCCGAAGGAGGAGCGCGAGGAACGCGCCCGCAAGGTGATCGACCTCGTCGGCCTCACGGAGCGCGCCGGCCATTATCCTCGCGAACTTTCTGGCGGGCAGCAGCAGCGCGTCGGCATCGCCCGCTCGCTCGCCGCCGAGCCGGCGCTGTGGTTCCTCGACGAGCCGTTCTCGGCGCTCGATCCGCTGATCCGCCACGAGATGCAGAACGAGTTCCTGCGCTTGCAGCGCATGCTGTCGAAGACCATCGTCTTCATCACCCATGATTTTGACGAGGCGATCCGCCTCGGCGACCGCATCGCCATCATGAAGGACGGCGTCATCATCCAGGTCGGCACCGCCGAGGAACTGGTGTTGAAGCCGGCCTCCGACTATGTCGCCGCTTTCACCCGCCATGTCGCCCGCGCCAAGGTGCTGACGGCGGGCGGGGTCTGCGTCCCGGTCATCCCGGGCGAGCCGCTCGGGCCGATCGTGCCGGCCAGCGCGCGGCTCGCCGAGGTGGCCGCCGCCGTTCTCTCGGCCGATGCGCCGGCCGCCGTGGTCGATGCCAACGGCGCGTTGCTGGGCAAGCTTGTGAAGGCGAGCCTCATCGCCGATCTCGTCGGGGGCGGCCAATGAGCGATGTGGCGCTGCAACAGGGCCGCCTGCATCTGCGGCTTCCCGCCGGCTGGATCGTTGCCGTTCTCGTCGCCCTCGCCGTTCTGGTGCCCTATGCCGCGCCGCAGACCTTCGCCTGGGCCAAGGCCTATCCGGCGACGTGGATCGTGCCGGTGAGCGACTGGCTGAAAGCCTTCCTCTACTGGCTCGCGCGCGACCTCACCTTCGGCCTGTTTACCTTCAAGGAGATGACGCGCTTCATCTCCAGCCTGTTCGGCTATGCGCTCGCCGTGCCGAAGGCGGTGTTCTCCACCGGGATCACCTTTGGCGACGAGGATGGCGCGTTCCACATTCCGCGCGTCTCCTGGGCCGGGCTGATCGCGGCGGTAACGGTCTGGAGCTACATGCTGGGCGGGTTGCGCCTCGCCGTGCTCGGCTTTGTCGGCTTTGCCTACATATTGGTGTTCGGCCAGTGGGACAGCGCCATGGTGACGCTGTCGCAGGTGCTGCTCGCCGTGCTCTGCGGTGTCGCTGGCGGCATCGGGCTCGGCATCCTCGCTTTTCGCGTTCCCCGGCTCGAAGGCGCGGTGGTGGCCACGCTCGATTTCATGCAGACCGTGCCGACCTTCGCCTATCTCGTGCCCCTGGTCTTCCTCGTCGGCGTCGGCCCGGTCTCCGGCATGCTGGCGACCATCCTCTACGCCATGCCGCCCATGGTGCGGGTGACCATGATGGCGCTGAAGCGGGTGCCGCCGGAGCTGGACGAACTCGCCCGCATGACCGGCTGCCAGCCGCGTCAGGTGCTGTGGAAGGTGCTGGTGCCCTCCGCCCGCGACGATCTGCTGGTCGGCGTCAATCAGGTGATCATGCTCACGCTGAACATGATCATCATCGCCGCCATGATCGGCGCCGGCGGGCTCGGCTTCGACGTGCTGAACGCGCTGCGCCAGGCCAACGGGCTGGGCAAAGGGCTGGAAGCGGGCCTCGCCGTGGTGGCGCTTGCCATCGTGCTCGACCGGATGAGCCGGGCGCTGGTCGAACTGCGCCCGGTGCATGGCGCGGCGGCGCAGCACCGCCGGCGGCTGTTCTGGGCCGGCCTTGCGGCGCTGATCGGCTTCACCCTGTTGTCCTTCGCCTTTCCGGCGCTGGAATCGCTGCCGCCGGAATGGCGGATCACGACCGGCAGCATGTGGTCGGATGTGGTGAGCTGGGTGAACATCAACCTGTTCTCGACCGCGGACGCGCTGCGTACCTTCCTGCTCATCTACATTCTCGTGCCGGTGAAGACCTTTCTGATCGGCTTTCCCTGGGTCGGCCTGCTCGCCGTGGTGGCGGGCGGCGCCTGGTCGCTCGGTGGCTGGCGCTTCGCCCTCGGCATGACCGCGCTCATCGCCTTCATCCCGGTGGCGGGGCTGTGGGAGCGGGGCATGACGACGATCTATCTGTGCTCGATCTCGGTGGTGATCGCCTCGCTGATCGGCCTGCCGCTCGGCTTCCTCGGCAGCCGTTCGGAGCGCATGCACAAATTCCTCGGCGCGATGTGCGACACGCTGCAGACGCTGCCGTCTTTCGTCTATCTGCTCCCCGTCGTCATGCTGTTCCGCATCGGCGACGTCTCGGCGCTGGTGGCGATCGTGCTCTACGCCATGGTGCCGGCGATCCGCTTCACCGACCATGGGCTGCGCCGCGTGCCGCCCAGCCTGCAGGAGGCCGGCACCATGGCGGGCTGCACCGGGATGCAGCGCCTCGCCAAGGTCGAGCTTCCCTATGCGCTGCCGGAAATCATGCTCGGGGTGAACCAGGTGATCATGATGGCGCTGTCGATGCTGGTGATCTCGTCCTTTGTCGGGACCAATGATCTGGGCAAGCAGATTCAGGTCGCCATCTCGCAGGCCGATCCGGGCAAGGGACTTTCCGCCGGTCTCGCCATCGCCTTTCTCGGCATCCTCGCCGACCGCATGATCGGCCGCTGGGTCGCCGCCCGCCGAGAGCGGATGGGCTTCTGACACCCCAAGCAGTGACGGGTTGTCGTCGGCGCGCGCTGCCTGGCTAGCCGCGACGGTCCGGTTTCAAAAGAGCCTGCTTCAGGCGTGCCGCCGCCGCGCGGCCAAGCACGATCGGCTCGGCCCTCCCCTCAAGGGCGAGCCGGACATCGTCACGCGAGCGGGTGTCGACGCTGCGGATGCGGTCGCCATTGACAAGGATCGAGCGCCCCAGCCGCAGGAAGGGCGGCGAGGGAAGCTGTTCCTCGAACTGCCCGATGCTGCGCAGGATCATCAGCGGCGGCTGATCGGCGAGGTGGACATGGCTGAAATCGCCTTCCGCCAGCACCGCCACTATGTCGCCGGGCCCGCAGCGCACGACCCTGCCGGGGGCGCGCAGCTCGATCACCTCCACGCCCTTCGGGACGGGGGCCGCGAGGCGCCGCACCCGGTCGAGCGCGGCGTCGAGACGCTCCTGCGCCACGGGCTTGAGCAGATAGTCCACCGCTTCCACCGTGAAAGCCTCGACCGCATATTCGGCATAGGCGGTGACGAAGACCACCCGTGGCGGGGCCTCCATGGCGGCCAGCAGATCGAATCCGTCGCCGCCGGCCAATTCGATATCGAGCAGGATGAGATCGGGCCGGAACCGGCCAACCAGTTCCGCCGATTGGGCCACGCTATCGGCTTCGCCGACGATGTCGACATCCGCATGGGGCGCCAGAAGACGGCGCAGTGCCCGGCGGGCCAGAGGCTCGTCGTCGACGATCAGGACGCGGAGCACGCTTCCCCCTCCAGCAGCAGCGTCGCCATTACCTGTGCGCCGCCCGGTACGCTCTCGATCTCGCGCAGGCTGAAGGAGTGACGGCCGGGGTAATGGACGTCAAGCCGGCGGCGCAGATTGGCGAGACCGAGGCCGTGGCCGGCGCGCAGGCGATGGGCGGGCTCCAGCCGGCCGGAATTGGTGATGTCAATGCGCAGCTTATCGCCTTCAAGACGCACCGCGACCGCCAGTTCCAGCACATCGGAGCGATCTCCGTGCTCGACCGCGTTCTCCGCGAGCGGCTGAAGCAGGCTGTTGGCGATCCGCCGGCCGGTGGCGCCGGGGTCGAGCTCGACGCTGATCCGCAGCCTTTCGCCGAACCGAGCCTGCTGGATGCGCAGATAGGCGGCAAGCGCGGCGACTTCCGCCTCGACCGGCACCACCGGCGTGCGGATGCCCGTGAGCACATGGCGCAGATAGTCGGTCAGGTCACGCAGCATCGCCCGCGCCGCCGCGGGATGTTCCGGCACCTCCTCGGCGATGCCGTTCAGCGCGTTGAACAGGAAATGCGGGTTGATCTGCAGGCGGAGCTGCTGGATTTCGGCGCCAAGCGCCTCCGCCTTGGCAGCCAGCGCCTCGGCTTCTGCGGCCAGCGCCGCCGCATGCGCGGTCTGACGCTGCCGGTCGGCGCGGATCCAGAAGAACAGCAGGCTCCAGCCGGTCAGCGCCACCGCGTAATGGGTAAAGGGCAGCGCGATCTCCTCCAGCGTTCCCCAGTCCGGGATGCTCCAGCCGAAGGCCTGACGCACCAGCACGGTGACGAGGACGATGACCGCGGACGCGCCGCTCGCGAGCAGCGCCATGACCGCGACGCTCCATGGTCCGAGCACCGTGCCGGGAAAGGCGCAGTCATAGAGGCGCCCGAGACCGGTGGAGAGCCCGGCGAGCAGCAGGTAAATCAGCGCGCTCATCGCCAGCGCGGCCGTGAGGTCCTGATAGGTGAGCTGGCGATTCACCAGATCGACCAGGGTGAACAGGCCCCAGCCGATGATCTGCGCCCGCGTGAACGGGGTCAGGCGGCACCATGGCTTGCCCAGCGGGCCGAACGGACGGATGAGACGGGCCGTCACAAGGGTCCTCCAGAGGCTAGGCGCGGGGGCCGTCCGGCGCAAAGGTCGGCTTGCCTGACGGGCTCGTCGATTTCTACGCCCCGTTCATCGAGTTGGTGCCGCCGTGGCGGTGCCGGGGTGCTTAGCCCATGGCATCTTTCGGGCCCGGTGCCTAGCCACCCGACGGTCGCGCCGGCCCGCAATCGGACGAGCCGCGTGTGCTTGCCCTATCGAGGTTTCCGATGGCCGCTGCCTCGCCCGTCTCTCGTGCCCTGTCCGACTGCCGCGGCGCCTTCGTCGCGGTGGGGGCGTTCTCGGCGGTCATCAACCTGCTGATGCTGGCGGGCTCGCTCTACATGCTCCAGGTCTATGATCGGGTGTTGAGTTCGCGCAGCGTGCCGACGCTGATCGGCCTGTCGGTGCTGCTGCTCATCGCCTATGCCCTGCAAGGCTTTCTGGATGCGGTGCGGGTAAAGATGCTGGCGCGCATCGGGGCGCGCTTTGACGAGCAGGTCTCGCCCGCGGCCTTCGGCGCGGCGCGGCGTCTCTCGCTGGCCGGCCGGCGCGCCGAGGAGGCGCTCCAGCCCGTGCGCGACCTTGACCAGATCCGCGCCTTCCTCTCCTCGCTCGGACCGACGGCGCTGTTCGACATGCCGTGGATGCCGCTGTTCTTCGCCGGCTGCTTCCTGCTGCATCCCTGGCTCGGCGCGCTGGCGTTGGTCGGCGGGGTGGTCATCGTCGCGCTGACCTGGGCGACCGAGCGGGCCAGCCGCGCGGTGATGAAGGCGCAGATGACCAGCCGCGCCGCGCGCGAGGCTATCGCCGAGGCGAGCCGGCGCAATGCCGAGGCGCTGACCGCCATGGGCATGGGCGGCGCCTTCGCCGGAAAATGGCATGAGGCGAACCGGCGCCATGTGAGCGACTGGCTTGAAGGGGCCGACGTCACCGGGGCCAGCGGCGCCTTCGCCAAGGTGTTCCGCATGGTGCTGCAATCGGCGGTGCTGGGGCTCGGCGCCTATCTCGCCATTCACGACCTAATCTCCGGCGGCGCGATGATCGCCGCCTCCATCATGACCTCGCGCGCCCTTGCCCCGATCGAGATTGCCGTTGGCAACTGGAAGGGCTTCGTCGCCGCCCGGCTCGGCGTGCGCCGTCTGGAACAGGTGCTGTCCTCGCCCGCGCTGGCCGAGCGCAGTCATACGGCGCTGCCCGCGCCCGTCGCCGCGCTGACCGCCGACAATCTGGTCGTGGCCGCACCGGGTCGCTCGGTGCCGATCCTGTCCGGCGTCGGGCTACGGGTGGAGGCGGGGCAGGGGCTCGGCATCATCGGGCCGAGCGCCTCCGGCAAATCGACGCTGGTGCGGGCGCTGGTCGGCGTGTGGCGCCCGCTCAAGGGCGAGGTGCGGCTCGACGGCGCCAGCCTCGACCAATGGGCGCCGGACGCGCTCGGCCGGCACATTGGCTACCTGCCGCAGGATGTCGAGCTGTTCGAGGGAACGGTGGCGGAGAACATCGCTCGTTTCGCACCGGACGCGTCCAGCGCGGCCATCGTTGCGGCGGCGCGGGCGGCCGGCGCGCATGAGCTGATCCTGCGGCTGGAAGAGGGGTATGACACCCGCATCGGCGAAGCCGGCATGGCGCTCTCCGGCGGGCAGCGCCAGCGCATCGGCCTCGCCCGCGCGCTGTATGGCGCGCCCTTTCTCGTCGTGCTGGATGAGCCCAATTCCAATCTCGACCAGGACGGCGACGAGGCGCTGGGCGCGGCGGTGCGCGGGGTGCGGGCGCGCGGCGGCATCGTGATCGTGGTCACCCACCGCCAGACCGCCATCGCTGGCCTCGATCGGCTCGCGCTGATGGCGGAGGGCCGTCTTCAGGCAATCGGCCCGAAGGAGGAGGTGCTGGCGAAACTCGCCCGGCAGGGCGGCCTGCCGGGCATCAAGCGCGCGGTGGCATCATGAAAACTCCTGCTGGGACGCGATCAGATTATGGCCGCGGGCTACGCCGGCTGACGCTCGCGGGCGGGGCAGCGGTGCTGCTGTTCGCCGGCACGGTCGGCGTCTGGGCGGTTGCCTCGACGCTGACCGGCGCGGTGGTCGCCTCCGGCCAGTTCGTCGTCGATGGCAATGTGAAGAAGGTGCAGCACGCCACGGGCGGTGTTGTTGGCGAGCTCCACGTGCGCGAGGGCGACCAGGTTGAGGCGGGCGCGGTGCTGATCCGGCTCGACGACACCATCACCCGTGCCAATCTCGGGATCGTCAGCCAGCAGCTCGACGAGTTCGCCGCGCGGCAGGGCCGGCTGATGGCCGAGCGGGACCGGCTGGCGGTGATCGCGATCGCG
Source organism: Ancylobacter radicis (assembly GCF_018449475.1). GTDB lineage: Bacteria > Pseudomonadota > Alphaproteobacteria > Rhizobiales > Xanthobacteraceae > Ancylobacter > Ancylobacter radicis. Next base: position 81,232 of record NZ_JAHCQH010000016.1, read on the forward strand.
CCGGAGCTTGCGGCCCGCAGCGGCGAGCCGGCGATCGTCTCATTGATCGCCACCGAGCACAATCAGTTCGAGGCGCGCCGCGCTGCCCGCGAAGGGCGCAAGGCACAGCTCGCCCGGCGGATCGCGCAGCTGGATGATGAGGTGATCGGCCTGCGGGCGCAGCAGGTGGCGCGCGACCGGCAGGCGGCGCTCATCGCCGAGGAGCTGGAGGGCGTGCGCGACCTCTATGCCAAGAATCTCGTGGCGCTGAGCCGCAAGGCGGCGCTGGAGCGCGAAGCGGCGGAGCTCGACGGCGAGAAGGGCCGTCTCATTGCGGCTGTCGCGCAGACCGAGGGCAAGATCGCTGAGACCCAGCTCCAGATCATCGAGATCGACGATGTGCTGCGCGAGGAAGTGATGAAGGAACTGAGCGAGATTCAGGCGAAGGCGGCCGAACTCGCCGAGCGCCGCATCGCCGCGCAGGACCAGTTGAAACGCGTCGACATAAGAGCGCCGAGCGCCGGCTATGTGCACCAGCTCGCGGTCCATACGGTGGGCGGCGTCATCAGCCCGGCGGAACCCGCCATGCTGATCGTGCCGGCCCGGGAGGCGTTGCAGGTCGAGGCGCGGGTGAACCCGCCGGATATCGACCAGATCGCGCCCGGCCAGCGGGCTGAGGTGCGCATTCATGCCTTCAACCAGCGCACCACGCCGCAGCTTGCCGGCACGGTGGCGCGGGTCTCGCCCGACACCAGCCGCGACCCGCAGACCGGCGCAGTGTTCTACACGATCCGGGTGGCGATCCCGCCCGAGGAGCTGGCGCGGCTGGCGCCGCAGACGGTCAGCGCCGGCATGCAGGCCGAAGTGTTCGTGCGCACGCAGGATCGCACGCCGCTGCAATACATCGCCAAGCCGTTGCAGGATCAGATCGCCCGTGCCTTTCGCGAGCGATAAGCGGGCCTCTCGCTGCCCGGCTCGTCGATTTCTGCGCCGCCTTCGTCGAGTGGCGGCGCGCGCCCCGGTGATGATGACAGCGGCACGTGCATTCTTTTACCGCTCGGCGAGAGCGACGACATGACGACAGGAGGCACAACATGGCCGGCACCATCTATTCCGCGGAACTGCCTGAGTCCGGTCAGCGGCGTGTCGAGGGCTTCAACCCCGCCACCGACAAGCTCGACCTCGGCTCCAACTCCGTCCATGGCTACATCGTCGTCGATACCGCCGAGGGCGTCGCCTTCATGGATCCGTGGAGCGGCAAGCAGACGCTGATCGTCGGCGTCTCGCTCGGCCAGCTCACCGTGAACAGCTTCGTGCCGGTGGAGAATGATCATCTGCGGCAGGATCTCAGCGGCGCGCTGGCCTGGGAGCATGGCATCACCCAGGCGCCGAACACGGTCTATGCGCGCTCGCACGAGGTCGGCCAGATCGACCGCGTAGCCTTCGACGCAGACACGGACGTGGTCGACTTCCGCTATTATGGCACGCGCGAACAGATCTACATGGTGGACGGCGCCGAGGGCGTGGTCATCGGCAACTACACGACCGGCCAGACGCTGATCCTGCTGGGCACCAGCGTGGCCGACCTCTCGGCCGATAACTTCCTGTTCCATGCCGCGCAGGTGCGCGAAGACCGCATTTTCCTCCAGCTCGGCCTCGACTCCGTGCCGGAGTCGCAGGTGATCAGCCGGGCCGACATTCCGACCGTCGGCACCAATATGTGGCCGACGACCGCCGGCCCTGGTACCCCGCCGAGCGGCGTTGCCGGCACCACTTATCTCATCGACTGGGATTACGGTGCCAAGACCGTTCTCGACTTCGACCCGGCGACGGACAAGCTGGACTTCAAATATTTTCGCCCGGCCGAGTTCACCGTCGCGGAGGTGAACGGCTCCACGGTCATCACCATTGTCGGGCAGAACCAGACCTACACGCTCACCGGCGTCTCGCTGGCGGAGCTGGACTACAACAACATCGTCGCGGTGGAGGACGCCACCTACCAGAAATGGCGCGGCCTCATCGAGGCGGCGGATGCCGGTGGCAGCCTGCCGACGCTTCGCGTTGCTGATGCGCAGCTCACCGAGGGCCAGAGCGGCACCAGCGTGATGAGCTTCACCGTCACGCTGTCCCAGGCGGCGGCCGGGGTGGTGAGTGTCGATTACTCCACGCTTAACGGCACGGCACTGGCCGGCTCCGACTATCAGGCGGCTATCGGCCGGCTCACCTTCCAGCCGGGCGAGACCACCAAGACCGTGCAGGTCACCATCAACGGCGACGCCACATTCGAGCTCAACGAGGCGTTCGATCTCGTCCTGTCCTCGCCCTCCGGCGCGACGCTGGCGGATGAGCGGGCGACCGGCACCATCGTCAATGACGACGCGCAGGCGCCCAACGTACTGCCGGCCATCTCCATCGCCGATCTGTCGGTCACCGAGGGGGATGGGGCGCATGTGCATTTCATGTTCCTGGTCACGCTCGACAAGGCGTCCACCAACCCCGTGACGGTGCAATACCGCACGGCGAACGGCACCGCGCTCGCCGGGTCGGATTACGAGGCGACCAGCGGCACGGTCACCTTCGCGCCGGGCGAGACCGCCAAGCAGATCCATGTCGACGTGGTCGGCGACAAGGTGGTTGAGGCTGATGAGCGCTTCACCGTCCAGCTCTCGACCCCGAGCGGCGCGACCATCGCCGATGGCGAAGCGACCGGCACGCTGCTGAACGACGATGCCGCCACGCCAGCCCCCTCCGGCAACAGCCTCGCCTTCGCGGTGAAGGATAATTGGGGCGCGGGCTTCACCGGCGCGATGACGCTGAAGCCCGTCGCGGCGTTGAATGGCTGGACGGTGGAGTTCGACGCCTCGTTCGACATCTCCAATATCTGGAACGCCGAGATCGTCAGTCATGTCGGCGACCGCTACGTCATCCGCAACGCTTCCTGGAACGGCAAGGTAGCGGCCAATGGCGAGGTGAGCTTCGGCTTCCAGGCCTCGCCCGGCGGCACGGCGATCGTCGCCGATGATTTCGTCATCAATGGAACCCCGGCAGGCGGAGGGACGGACCCGGTGCCGGTTCTGCCCACCCTCGCCATCGGCGATGCGAGCGTGGCGGAGGGCAATGACGGCACCTCTTACCTCTCCTTCACCGTCACCCTCTCCAAGGCCGCGACCGGCGCGGTGAGTGTCGCCTATGCCAGCGCCAACGGCACGGCCACCGCCGGGCAGGACTATCAGGCGGTGTCGGGCACGCTGACCTTCGCGGCGGGCGAGACCTCCAAGGTCATCCGCGTGCCGGTGATCGGCGACAAGGTGGTAGAGGCCAATGAGGCGCTGACGATCACTCTCTCCACCCCCTCCGGCGCCACGCTGGCGGATGGCACGGCGACCGGCACCATCACCAATGACGACGTCGCGGCCACCCTGCCGACGCTCGCCATTGGCGACGCCAGCGTCGCGGAGGGCAATGACGGCACGGCCTATCTCTCCTTCACCGTCACTCTCTCCAAGGCCGCGACCAGCGCGGTGAGCGTCGCCTATGCCAGCGCCAACGGTACGGCGACCGCCGGGCAGGATTATCAGGCGGTGTCGGGCACGCTGACCTTCGCGCCGGGCGAGACCTCCAAGGTCATCCGCGTGCCGGTGATCGGCGACAAGGTGGTGGAGGCGAACGAGGCGCTGACCATCACCCTCTCCAAGCCCTCCGGCGCGACGCTGGCCGATGCCAGCGGCACTGGCACCATCACCAATGACGACGTGATGCCGCCGCCCACAGTCTCGGTGGCCGGCACGACCGTGGTGGAAGGCGACGCGGGTACAGGCGGTGGCGCGGCGGATGGCTGGTTCTCGACCTCCGGCAACCAGATCATCGATTCCGCTGGCAATTCGGTGAAGATCGCCGGGGTGAACTGGTTCGGCTTCGAATCCACCAATGCCTCGCCGCATGGCGTCTGGACGCGGTCCTATACGGACATGATGGACCAGATGAAGGATCTCGGCTTCAATACGATCCGCCTGCCCTTCGCCAGCGCCACCCTGCACGCCACCAGCGCCAGCGGCATCGACTACAACCAGAACCCGGATCTCAAGGGCCTGACGCCGTTGCAGATCATGGACAAGATCGTCGCCTATGCCGAGGAGATCGGGATGAAGGTCATTCTCGACCATCACCGCTCCTCCTTCGGCGCCGGCACATCCGAGAACGGACTCTGGTACGACAGCGCCTATACGGAAGCGGCGTGGATCGACGACTGGCAGATGCTGGCGGAACGCTATGCCGACAACACCGCCGTCATCGGCGCCGATCTGCACAATGAGCCCTATAACGGCACCTGGGGCGGCGGCGGGGCAAGGGACTGGGCGGCGGCGGCCGAGCGGGCCGGCAACGCCATCGGCGAGGTCAATCCGAACTGGCTGATCTTCGTCGAGGGCATCGCGGCCTATGAGGGCGACAATTACTGGTGGGGCGGCAACCTTCAGGGCGTGCGCGACCGGCCGATCGAGCTCGATGTGCCGAACAAGCTGGTCTATTCGGCGCATGACTACGGCAACTCGGTCTATGAGCAGCCCTGGTTCAACGATCCGAACTTCGCCGAACAGCTCCCCGAAAAGTTCGACGAGATGTGGGGCTATATCTACCGCGAGAACATCGCGCCGGTGCTGATCGGTGAGTTCGGCACCAAGCTGACCGACCCGAAGGATGCCCCCTGGCTGGAGGCGCTGACCTCCTATATGGCCGGCGATTTCGACAATGACGGCACCATCGACATCCCCGCTGGACAGGAGGGCATCAGCTGGACCTACTGGTCGTGGAATCCCAATTCCACCGACACGGGCGGTATCCTCGCCGATGACTGGCGCACGGTGAACACCAACAAGCTGGCCTATCTCGAACCGATCCAGTTCGATCTCGAGGAGGACGGCGGCAGCGGCGCCGGCGCCTATGCCGTGTTCACCGTGACCCTTTCCGCCGCCGCGACGCAGACGGTGACGGTCAACTACCAGACACTCGCGGGCGATGCGGGTGCGAGCGATTTCACGGCGGCCAGCGGGACGCTGAGCTTCGCGCCGGGGGAAACCACCAAAACCGTGCGGGTCGCCATCACCGGCGACAATCTCGCGGAGGCGGATGAGAGCTTCACGCTGCTGCTCAGCAATGCGCAGGGCGCGGTCATCGGCGTCGCACAGGCGAGCGCCACCATCACGGATGACGATGCGGCGGCCCCAACCCTGCCCATGCTCAGCATCAGCGATGCCACGGCGCTCGAAGGCAGCGCCAGCGCGGCGGGCATGCTCACCTTCACCATCACCCTGTCGGAAGCCGCGACCGGGCCAGTGAGCGTCAAATACGCGACCGCGAACGGCTCGGCGGTGGCCGGCCAGGACTATCAGGCGGCCTCCGGCACCCTGACCTTCGCGGCCGGGGAGACCAGCAAGACGATCAAGGTGGCGGCCATCGGCGACGGCGTGCTGGAGGGCAACGAGACCTTCAACCTCGTTCTCTCCGGCCCCACCGGTGCCACGCTTGCCGATGGCACGGGACGGGGCACCATCGAGAATGACGATGCCGCCCCGCCCGCCGGCGGTGACGCTGTGGCGTTCACCGTCGCCAGCAATTGGGGCACCGGCTTTACCGCCGCGATGACGCTGAAGCCCGAGGCCGCGCTGAACGGCTGGACTGTGGAGTTCGACGCGCCCTTCGACATTTCCAACATCTGGAATGCCCAGATCGTCAGCCATGTCGGCGACCACTATGTGGTGCGCAACGCCGCGTGGAACGGCAAGGTTGCGGCGGATGGCGAGGTGAGCTTCGGCTTTCAGGCCTCGGGCGGCAGCGCCACGGTGGACGATTTCATCGTCAATGGGCGCGCGGTCGGCGGGGAGGAGACGAGTGCCCTGCGCACGGCCTCCGTGCCGCTCAGCAACGACCTGATCGACGCGTCCATCGCGCTTGTCGAAAGCCGTACCGCCGATTTCACCGCCGAGGTGACGCTGCACAATGACGGTACGGCGCTGAATGGCTGGACGCTGGAGATCGACACGCCCTATGAGATCGCGCAGATCCAGGGGGCGGAGATCATCTCGCGCGACGCGGACGGCTATGTCGTCCGCAACCTCGCCGCCACCGCCGCCCTCGACCACGGCGCGGATGTCCGCTTCCAGCTGGTGGGACACGGCACTTTCGACAGCACGCAGTTCGATTTCCTCGTGTAGCAAAGCCAGCCCGCTCAGGCCGAGATGGCCTGAGCGGGCAAAGCCCATCCACGCCTCACGCGGCCGTCTTGATGACGCTGCGTGGAGTCTCAATGTTGCTCGACGATGCGCATGAAGGCTTCCTCGGCGCGGAGTATTTGTTCCCGGCTCACATCGAGATGAGCGACCACCCGCATGCGGGTCTTGCAACACCGAAATCTTGCCCTCGACACCGAACCGTATGCCGCTCTCGCGCGGCTACTGATGGTGCCATTCACGGAGCGTAATTCGGATCAGCGGCGTGGCGACGCGTGCGGCCGATCATCGGGATGAGCTCTGCATCGCTTCGTTCGTGCAAATTCAGCAGCACAGCATAAGGGTCTCCTTCAAGTCCAAGGGTTTGGGCGAAGGCGGGCTCCGTTTTCATGCCGTTGGCGCGCAGGGCGCAGATGGCGGCGCGCAAGTCCCGGCCGCCGAGTTTCAGCAGGCGCTTCTCGATCTCGAAGTGACGCCAGCCCATCTGCTCCCGAACGGGCTGGTTCGCTGCGAAAATCTCGAATGGCCATTCATTGCTTTCAAAGCGGGAGATTATGGCGCGCCCGTTGTGGGTCCATTGGTGCATGGAGAAGGCCCGCTGATGCGAGAAATGTCTCCAGACCACCTGCGCGAAAAGATCCAGGTCGGGTGCATGGCAGAGAATATCGATGTCGCTTCCCGGGACCGATATGCCGAGGGGCAGCGTGCCTGCGACATGCGGATCGAATGCATCGAGCAACCGCAAGGCCTGACTGGCATGAAGCGCATCGAGATAAGTCATTCCAGAAGCGGCTTTCGATGAATGCCGCCTCCCGCGGTGAGGGAGTGCTGATGGCATGCGGCGATCGAGTATGTTGAGAGGGGGGCGGCTGGCGGGGTGGCAGGCTTCCATCGACCTGGGCAGGCACTCCGATCCGGTTCGAAGGCGTTGAGGTCGAGATGCACTCGTATTTGAGCGAGCGCCAGAGCCGCTCGATGAACACGTTGTCGCGCCAGCGCTCGCGACCGTCCATGTCCTCCTAGCGCAACTCAAATCCGGCAACTGGTGAACCCCAATCGCTGGAGCACCGGCAGGCATCACCGGTCCCGCATGGCGTGGGAGAAGGCGTCCGTCAGGGGGCGGGTCAGATAGCTCAGCACACTGCGCTCGCCGGTGCTGAAGATGACTTCCGCCGGCATGCCCGGCCGCAGACGCGCCTTCAGATCGTCGGGAACATCGGTCTGCGGGATCGACACCACGGCCTGGAAATAGGGCTGCTGGGTCGCCTCGTCGATCAACCGGTCCGGTGACACGCTCTGCAGCTGGCCGAGGATCAGCGGCGTGGTGCGCGAATGAAAGGCGGGGAAGCGGATCTCGACGCCGGTCACCCCGTCATGCAGCCGGTCGATATCGGTGGTGGGAACCCGCGCATCGACGATCAGATCCTCCTGCTGCGGCACGATCTCCAGAAGCGTCTCGCCCGGCTTCACCACCGCGCCCCGCGTGCGCACGCTCGCGTTGATGTTCTGGACGATCCCCGCGCGCGGCGCGCGAAGGTCGATGCGCTTGAGCACGTTCTCCGAGACCGCCAGTTTCTCGCGGGTATCGGAAATCTGCCGGCGCGTCTCCACGAGCTGGGCGGTGACTTCCTCTCTTTGCCGCTGCTGCAAATCCTGTATCTGCAGCTTGACCTCGCCGACGGAATTGAAGGCCTTGGCGATCTCCGCCGTGTTCCGGCCGACCAGCCCATCGAGCCGCGATCTTTCGCGTTGAAGCTCGGCGAGGCGCGGTTTCGAGACCAGCCCCTTGCTGCTCAGCGCGCTGATGCCATCCAGTTCGTCGTCGATGTAGAAAAGCTGCTTGTCGAGCGCCTCCCGCTCCCGGTCCAGCCCCTGTATCTCCCGGTCCACCTGCTCCGCGCGGCTGTTGAGGATCGCGATCTTGCCGTCGAGCGAGGCCTTGCGATCGCGGAACTGTGTGAGCTGGTCGTTGAGGACCGCCCTGACCGCCGGATCGTCCGCGCGGTCTTCAAGTTCGGCAGGAAAGGTGATCGTCTCCGCATGCGTCTGTTCCGCCTGCAGGCGCGCCTCGATCGCCAGCAGCGTATCCAGCTGCGTGCGCTGGACCACGTAGGCCGACCGCGAGGTCGTCGGATCGAGGCTGAACAGCAGATCGCCGGCGGCGACGCGGTCACCGTCCTTCACCGCGATTTCCGCGATGATCCCGCCCTCCAGATGCTGGACGACCTGCCGCCGGCTCTCGACCGAGACCACCCCGACGGCCACGACGGCACTGTCGATCTCGGCCATCACCGCCCAGAGGCCGCCGAGCCCAAAGGTCAGCAGGATCACCGCATAGCCGATGAGGGCGATGGGCCGGACATCGCTGCTGATCCGCGGCGGTGGGGCCGGCTCCGCGCCCGTGGCACCGGCCGACACCGACGCGCGCGACGGATCTTGATCGAGCGTGAACGCCATGTCCGACCTCACCCCTCTCCGGCTGCCGCGCTGCCCGCCGACCGGCCGGCTGGCGGGGCCGTAGCCGGTGTCGCCACGAGGCGCGGCGCGCGCAGCTTGGCGAGCACCTCGTCGCGCGGACCGAAGCCGCTCATCACCCCTTCATTGAGGACCAGAACGACATCGCAAAGGCCGAGCATGCTGGCCACATGCGTGATCAGCACGACCGTGCGTCCGGCGCGGGCAAGCTCCTGCACCGCGCGGATCAGCGCCTGCTCGCCGGCGGCATCCAGGCCGGCATTGGGCTCGTCGAGCACCACCAGAGCCGGCAAGTCGTAGAGCGCGCGGGCGAGAGCGATGCGCTGGCGCTGGCCGCCGGACAGCGACGCGCCCGCCTCGCCGATATCCGTGGCGTAGCCGCGTGGCAGCCGCTGGATGAGTTCATGGGTGCCGGCGATCTGCGCTGCCTTCACCACCTTCGCGTCATCGCGCACGCCGAAGCGGCCGATATTGTCGGCGATGCTGCCGTGAAACAGCTCCACATCCTGCGGCAGATAACCGAGACGCGGGCCGAGCTGATCGGGATCCCAGTGCCGCAGATCCGATCCGTCGAGCCGGACCGTTCCCGCCGTCGGTTGCCAGGCGCCGACGATGAGGCGGGCCAGCGACGACTTTCCCGCTGCGCTTGGGCCGATGATGCCGAGCACCTTTCCCGCCGGCAGGGCGAAGCTGATGCCGCGCAGCACCGGAACGTCGGTGCCCGGGGCGTGGGCGAACACGTTCTCCATCTGCAAGGCCCCCTTGGGGTCCGGCAGGCGGATGGCGGGCGCTTCGTCGGGCACCGCGCGCAGCATGTCCTGCACCCGGCGGAAGGCCGAGCGCGCCCCCAGCAGAGCCTTCCAGTTGCCGATCGCCATCTCGATCGGCTGGGTACAGCGGCCGACGATGATGGAGCCGGCAATGATCACGCCGGGCGAAATCTCCCGCTGGATGGCGAGATAGGCGCCGAGGCCGAGGATCAGGCTCTGGGTGAGCAGGCGATTGTAATGCGAGGCCGCCAGCAACAGGCCGCGCCGGTCCATCGCCGTGGCTTGCGAGGCCAGCGCGGTGTCGCGGCGCTGGCCCCATTGCGCCCGCAGATTGCCCAGCATCCCCATGGGCCGGAGCACCTCGGCATTGCGGAAGGTGGTGATCGCCTGATTGGCGGCGGACATGCCGGCGCGGGTGGCCTCATCGAACAGACCACGCGTCCAGCGGTCATTGACGAAGGCGAGGGCACCGGACAGCAGGCAGCTCACCACCGCGATGGCGCCATACCAGGGGCTGAGTGCCGTGGCGACGAGGATGTAGATCGGCACCCAGGGCAGGTCGCACAGGACGATCAGCCCGCTCGACAGATAGTCGCGGACGGTATCGACATCGCGCAGCGCCTGCGTATGGGCGGAGGACGGCCGGCGCAGGCAGGCGCGATGCACCGCGTTGAAGACAGGACCGGCGACCTCGCGGTCGAAGCCGAGACCGGCCCGCACCAGCAGCGACGCGCGCAGCCATTCGAGGATGGCGCTGACCGCGTAGAGAAAGGCGATCAGCAATGTGAGGACGGCCAGCGTCGAGAGGTTCCGGCTCCCCAATACGCGGTCATAGATCTGCATCATGTAGATCGGGCCGGCGAGGCCGAGAACATTGATGAAGAAGCTGAAGACAATGACGGCCGTAAAGCCGCGTCGGGCGGAGCGCAGGGCGGCGGTCAGCGCCGTCTCGTTCTTTTCCGCCGGCCCTGTTTGGCCCCGATGCACGAACACTTAACGCCCTCAGTCTCGCTTTTCACCACCACGCGCGGGTCGACGGCCCCTCTCGCGAAAGGCGGCGCCCTATCCAGCAACCTCAGAAGAACGATTGCACGGGCGTCAGCTTCATCGCCATGTCGTTGTAGTCGAAATCCGAATTGCGCCCGGCGGTCAGGTCTTCAAAGGCGAAGGTGTTCTGGCCGAACATGCGGATGTATTCATAGCCGCCTTCGTTCGCGTCGCCGACCACCAGCAACTCGCCATAAGGCGTCAGCAGAACCGGGGCGTAGTAGCCGTCGGCCCCCTGAACGGTCCAGATCTGGTCGATTGCCGTCTGCCCGCCACGCGCCACCAGGAAGCCGGGATCGAGATTGTCGGACACCGCCGCGCGAAAGGCGTCGTTGTCGCCATAGGCGACGCCGTCAACGCTCAGATTGCCCTGCGTGTCCACGTCGAAACGCACGAAACCGAGCATATTGGTATTCGCGGAGCTGCCGGTGAGTTCCACCTCGATCATGGCGCCGTTGGTGAGGTAGAACAGCGGCTCATCGTAAAAATGCTGGCCCGACGCCATTTCAGCGGCGGCGCTCAGCGTATTGTCGCTCACGGCCGAGAACCGGAAATTCCCGACATTGATGTTGGCGCTGCCATCGGACTGAACGTCGATCGCCACATCGGGCGCCATGTCGATGGCGCCGCTGCCGCTTTGCACCGCAAAGCGCAGTTGCTGGTCCGCACCGAGATAGACGTGCTGGCTGCCGGACATGATCTGCACGTCCGAGTCGTTCAGGATCGTGCCGATATTGCCGAGCGTCGCGTCCGACAAGGTCACGCCCGGGCCGATCGTGCCGTCGCGGGCGACAAGATTGCCGCTGGCGTCGGTCGCGTACAGGATCAGCGTGGAGTCAGCGGGAAGGCTGCTCAGCCCATTCGTCAGCGTCTCGAAGAAGATCCAGTTGCCGGCGACGATGCCCCCGTCGTCCAGCGTCAGGGCAAGCCCGCTGGCGGCGGTGAGCAGGTCGACCTCGGCGACATTGACGGTGAAGGTCAGCGTGCTGGAGGCGGGCGTCAGCGGGTTGGCGAAGACCGTGTCGCTGGCAAGATATTCCGTGAAGTTCGCCGAGTAGGTGCCGTTGCCGAAGGCGTGCGTGCCGGAGATCCACTGTCCGTCAATATCGCCGATGGCCGCCAGCGGCATCAGGGAGGTGCCGGCGAAGGTCAGCCGCGCCAGGTTTCCGGCGCCGATCTTGTTGCTGTACTGGCTGATCCAGGACGACCCGATGGGGTCGTTATTGGAATTGGTCGTCCAGGCGAGGGGATTGTAGCCCGTCCAGCCAAAGGCGAGCTCGCCCGACTGGAGCGTGGCAACCGGCGCGGTGGTCGTGGTCTGCCCGGTCCCGGCGACGAAGCTGCCACTCGACATGTCGCCAACCACGGCCGCGGTCGGCAGCGTGCCATTGCCGTGCATGCTGGCGAAAAGGGTGAGCGCATCCGTGACATTGGTGGTCAGCAGCGAGGCATCGACGGTTGAGGTCGCCGCGTAGAGGAAGTCCACCGCGAAAGTGAGGATGGTGGAAGCACTGCTCGCCTGGGGCGCGACAATCGCCAACCCGTCCACCGCCAGCGACCCGGCCTGTCCGCTATAAGCCGGATTGGAGAACAGCGAATTGACGGTGGTCGCGTAGAGATTGAAGGTCTTGGCGTTCGCCGCCGTCCCATCGGGATCGTCCACATCATGCACGACGATCTGATACCAGCCGACGCCATTGGCGGGGGCGGGGGGATTGGTAATCACGAGCGAGCCGGTGGTCTTCGCAACGCCGCCGGCGCTGACGGAAAAGCTGCCATCGCCGTTCTGGACGATGGTCCAGTCGTCCCACAGGCTGCCGGGATTGCCGGTGCTGGTATTGGCCGCCGCCGAAAGCTCGAGTTCCTGCCAGCCATCCGCGGTCTGGAAGCGCAGCGTGAGGCTCGCCGTCGTGTCGTCCAGCATCACCAGCTGGTTGAAGAAATTCAGCCCGATGCTGATGCCCGACGTCGTGGCCACCGCCGTATCGAAGCCGCCCGATGCATTGATATAGTTGTAGATGGTGGGCGTCACGTAGCCGGTGGGCGTCTCGCTGTCGTCGAAGATGGTCAGGTTGATGTTGGCGACATCGGTCTGGCTGTAGGGGCTGTACAGGCTGATGAGCGGCCCGCCATTGCTATAGGCCGACATCAGATTGTCGGAGTAGTTCGACCCGTAGGAATTGGTGTTGAGGAAGAACAGGTTTGAATAGGGATCGACGTGGTCGGGCACATCCCCGGTCGCGAGATTGCGGCCGAAGGCGTAGGTCGGGTCCCAGTTCGAATTATTGCTGAGATCGATCGCCTGCGTCACGCCCGAATTGAGCGACGTCCCGCTCATGCCGATATAGCCGGCGGAGAGCCCGGTCAGCAGCTGGGTGAGAACCTCGCCCCACTGGTTGTTGGCGCCGGTGTTCATCGCTCCCGGGGCCAGCGCTATGTCGTAGGGCTGCGCGTCGGTCGGATCGGCGTAGATATAGGCCGAGCCCAGCGTCGAATAGATGCTGTTGGCCAGCTGGTCCGGGGTGATCTGGATGTAGCCCTGGATCTGGCTGTAGCCGGTGATCGTGCTGTAGCCCGAAATCTGGCTGTTGGTCGGCGAGAGCCAGAAGGTTCCGACCGTGCTGTCCGCGTTCTGATGCGTCGGATCCCAGGTCAGCTCGTAACTGTAATAGCCCGCATTGTGATAGACCTTGTTGGCGTCGACGGCGCCGTTGAAGAAGCCGGAAAGGAAGACGCCGGTGGTTCCGGATGGCGTCTGCAGGCTGGCGATGTAGCTGTTCCAGTCGCTCGCCTGGAAGGATGTGGACCCGGAACCCGGCACGACGGCCGTGGCGGGGCCGATGGCCATACGGGTATCGCCAGCGAGCGCGCCATCCGTATAGGTGTACAGGACGCCGGAGGCAGTCCCGGAGAGGTCGGTGAAGAAGGTACTGCCCGAGAGGTTGTAGCCACGGGTATCGGTGGCCTGCACCGTTCCGGTGCCGTCCTGATACTCGACCTCGACCTCCATCGGCAGGCCGAAGCTCTCCACCGAGGTCAGGTTGCCGGCATCGCCCGTCTGACCTTCCAGCGAGAATTCGAAGCTGTCATAGCGCACGCCCCAGGTCGCGGCGTTGTCCCAGTTGATATCGGCCTGAGCCTGGATCAGCGTGGTCAGGTCATAGGGCTCGGAGTTGTCCTGGCTCTGGATCAGGAAATAGATCTTGCCGGCGGGCATGGTCGGCAGGTTGATGACATAGCTGCCACTGCTCTGCAGCGCGCCATTATCGACCAGCGTGGTGAAGTTCGCCGCGCCGCTGGTGTCGAAATAGACCGCATAGGCGGACACGCCGTTGCTTGCGCCGCCGGCGGTAAGCGTGGATTGCAGGGTTGCAGTCAGATTGAGCGTCAGCGTCGTCAACGGCTACTCTCCCGGCTCGATCCTGGACCCGTCCCACTTTCGGAAGTCCCGCCAGGAACCCTGAGGCTATCCTAAGGTAATCTAATGTAGAAGCGGCATTGAGTACAAAGACAAGCTTGCGTGACGCTGCACGGCGCTGAAGCGCCCCGGATGCGGCGAGGCCTGCGCCCTCATCAGCCGTTCGACGGTGCAACGGGCGAGGCCGATCGTGCTGCCGCGTGGCCGGGAACGGGCGATATCTTCGCGGCGCCTCACGGCGGGTCATTCTCGATGGGACGAAGCGTCAGGCCAGTCGAAAGGGGTCTGAAACAACAAAACCCGCAGCCGAGGCTGCGGGTTTTGTTGGTATTTTGGTTGCGGGGGCAGGATTTGAACCTGCGGCCTTCAGGTTATGAGCCTGACGAGCTACCGGGCTGCTCCACCCCGCGTCAAAGTGTGGTGGGCTTGTATGCGCCGCAGCACGCAAACGCAACCCCTTTTGTAACAGATTGATATCATTCGGGAATCTCTGTCGCCTCTGCGTCGACTAGGAACGCAAGCCGGACAGGCTCCGCCCCGGAGCAATCGGAGCACAATGCGCATTCGGCGGCGGAACAAGCCGCGAACCGTCGTTCGAAACCGGGAAGACGACGGACACAGTGCGGACACGAAATCGCTCCTCCGCAGGAGCCAAGCGCCTATCCGCGCCTGCCCTTTCCGCCCGGTTTGCGCCCGTTCCCGCCCTTCATAAGGAGACCCGCCGAGAGCATCTTGCTGACCGGGAATGACCGCGGCTGAGTAGCGCGGAAAGGGGCGAAAGCATGAAGGCGCATCTCACCGAGCGCAGCGTGAAAGGGCTTCAGCCGAAGCAGAAGAACATCATCGTCTATGACGAGGAGGTTGTCGGCTTCGGTGTGCGGATCACGAGCGGCGGCACGCGCGCCTTCATCCTGACCTATCGGATCGAAGCGCGGGAGCGCCGCCTTACCATCGGCGCTTGGCCGGATTGGTCGGTCGCCGCCGCTCGGGAAGAGGCTAAGCGCCTCAAGCGCGAAATCGATCAGGGCCGCGATCCGATGGCGGAACGCGACGAGGCCAGGGAGTCGCCCAACGTGCGGCAGCTCATCGACCGTTATCTCGAAGAGCACGCAGCCAAGCTTGCAAAGCGTAACCGCGACGATCAGGCGTCGATGCTGCGCAAACTGGTCGAGCCCGCCTGGGGACCGCGCAAGGCAGCGGAGATCCAGCCGGATGATGTCGATCGGCTGCTGCGTCGGATCGGCGGTGGCACGCCGGGAAAGCGGGGCCGCAAGCCCACGCCGGTGCGGGCGAACCGCGTCGGCGAAATTCTGCGCAAGATGTTCAACCTTGCGATCCGCTGGCGCATCCGCTCCGACAACCCCGCTGCCGGATTTGCCCGGAATGCCGAAGCACCTCGGGACCGCTATCTTTCATCCAATGAAATCGGGCGGCTGTCCGCCGCGCTCGATACCCATCCAAACCGGCGCGCCGCCGATGCGGTCCGCCTGATCCTGCTGACCGGCGCGCGGCGCGGCGAAGTGCTCTGCGCGCGCTGGGATCAATTCGATCTCGAAGCCGCTGTCTGGATCAAACCTGCGGCCACCACTAAGCAGCGCCGCCTGCATCGTGCGCCGATCAGCGCTTCCGCCGCCGCGCTTCCGCCGCCGCGCTTCTGCGCACGATCCGGCTGCGCGTGCCCGAAGATTGCGCATGGGTGTTTCCCGGCGAGGCCGAAGGCAAGCCGCTTCAGGACATCAAGCGGTTCTGGGAAGATGTCCGGGCGAAGGCCGAACTGCCCGCCGTCCGTATCCATGATCTGCGCCACACCTTCGCTTCGCTGCTCGTTTCGGGCGGCATGACGTTGCCCATGATCGGCAAGCTCCTCGGCCATACGCAGGTGCAAACCACGCAGCGCTACGCTCATCTTCTCGACGGCCCCCTTCGCTCGGGCCTCGAACATGTAGACAATATTTTGTGACAAGGTAACGGGTGCAGACCGATACGTCAAATTAAGACCTATACTGTCGTACGGACCTAGATCTATTATTCTTAGATCGCAACATAAACGGCGGAGAGCTCTCTTCCCTGCGCCAAAAAGTAGCTAGTAACATCGCAAGCTTCTATCATGTCATCATTGTAGACATATTCCACCAAACTGTCGGCGATCCACTGGCCGAAACTTTTGCTCGTGCCCCCGGTGCGCGCATCAGGCGCTATGGCCCAAGCCACTCCGCGGTCAGCTCGGCAAGTTCCAAAAGGCGTCTGGTCCCTAAGCACCACTTCGTCGCTTGCCAACATCCCTCGTATGACTGCAAGCGCGACATCTTTGGAAGCCGCATCAACATAAATAACAGCTGCATCGCATCGACTGTAACCTTTCGGGTCGGCCAATACCTTAACACCGCAGGACACGACTTTAGCAGCGACTGCAGCGTAAACAGCGTTAAGTACCCAGACTGCCCGGCTAGGACTAATTGATAAGTAAATCCTTACCAATTTATTCGATTGCTGCGAAGTAGTAGCGATAAAGCCAGGATTTGCTAAGAATGAAAGACTAGATATCGTGATATTAGCAAATATATCATCATCTTCTATCGGCGTACACAAAATACCACCCAAATTTACAACAGAACCGAGTTCAATTGACTTCACTATTGGCAGCCGCAGTATCTTATGACCCAAATTTGACCTTTTAAAAACCGAATCTATGAAACCAAAGTCCACCACAGATCGATATAGATACTGCTCTATCTCAGTTAATCCAAATATCCGTCGACAATAAATCCCTGAGTATGAATATATACGGGCAAGTTCTTTTGATATGCCGATCTTCTTCCAGCCTTCAATTATAAGAATCGCTTCATAAATTTCCTCGGACGTGTCGGTCTCGTTCATGCTGACTAGACCTTTCCTAGGTAGATGGCCTGCATCAGCTCAAACAGAACCTCATCCATTGGATTAAGAAGCTGCTTTAACACTGCTTCGGAACATAAGCGTTCTAGGAAATAGTGTACAATTAGCCAAATTAAATGGACATCGGAGAGCGCCCATTTAACGTTGTTTGCTGAGTTAAAATTTTTGATGATCGCGTGAACAGCAGCTAGGGCGTCAAAAAAATTCGCTTGAGACTTTCCTGTCGACGCATGCCTAGCACAAGCAAAGAACGTTGACCCAATGATGCATGCTAAGTCCCATCCGCATGGAGCTAGGGAATACATCTCCCAATCGACGACTAGCGTGTTTGTGCCCTCGACAAGAAAATTATCGAGTTTTAAATCCCCATGAGATGGATGAAATGGTCCAGTATAGCTACTGAAAGACGCTATATTAATAATAGAGCTGGCTTGTACTTTCGCATACATGTGTCTAAGCGCTGGACTCATGTCGAAAAAAGAGTTAGCAGCAGGGATAGGACCATCAATAAATTTTTTCAGTATCGTTGGCGCTGAACATTTAACATTCTGGGCAGCAATAAAATAGGTTTCTGATAAAGAAACTAGGCGCGAGAGCGCTGATAAACTATCGTGGCGTGCAAGCTCATCAAGGTTAATCGAACCTTTGATATAAGGATAAACAAAAATACCGAGGGAGTGCGATACAAAGCTAGGGGAGAGGAAAAATTGTGATCCGGTAAAATTCAGGATCGCGTCATGCTCAGCCGCAGAGCGCTCTTGTGATATGATCTGCTTAACGAATAAAGAGCCATTGACTACGAATAGTCTATTACGACCGTATTGATTATGTTTGACCGACTTACCGATTATACCGTGCGGCTGCAGAAGCTTCCTCGTCAGAGCTTTTGCACGTCTCGTATTAAGCCTAAATGGCTTGTTTCCGCTATTTAGCAGCCGATCCTCGGGTGACTTGCGATTGTCGTGGTTATCGTCACTGTTGTCCAAGTTGCGGCGACCGGACCCTCAGGTCCCATTGCAGCACGGGCATCCGAAAGCAGTTGATTAAGCTGCTGTATTTCTGGTGACGGCGAACCAGACATAGGTTGGACACTATGTGCATTAAGCGTGACAGCCGCCGTGGAAAGGATGTCTTCTAATGCTTTCTTTTCATCGTCGGTCAACGTGCCGTGAAACGTTTGCAGTTTTGTTTTAAGAGACTCTGCAGTTGGACGGCTCGTAGCCATTTTACCCCCCCCCCCTTTTAATATGCTTTCAACATTCAGGTTAAAAAGACGGCATGAAGTGTTAGCTGTCAAGAGCACCCTTATATAATCTTCATTTCCTTCCAAATCGCCGACACTTTCCTTCGCACGGTCCGTTCATCCGGAGGCGGGAAATCCTCCCGGCCCGCAAACCAGTCCATCATATCCCGCACGAGCTCGCCCTGGCTGACCGGCATGCCATGATCGTGCACGCGCCGGGCGATGGCACCTGCGAAGGCATCCCAATCGTGCTTGGGCGGGGCGCCCGGCCCGGCGATGCGCTTTGCCGGGCTTGACGCCTTCACGCCGCAGTCCGCTGCACCCGCGTCGAACAATCCCCAGGCGCGCTCGCAACGCTCGAATTCCTTGCGCAGAATGATCACGTCCGCCGCAGTGACGGCGACGCCATCAATCGGGCGCGCGATCCATTCCCATTCGGATTTCTGCGAACGGCGGAAGCGCCGAACCAGCGCCGGCTTGCGCGATGCGCCGTCGCGCCGGAACAGCGCCACCACATCCGCGCCGTCGATTTCGACGATCCCCGAGGCAATCTGCTTTTCGGCCGTCTCGACGGTCGGCAGCACAGCGGAGAGCGCGATCTCGCCATCGATCGCCCAGCCCGCGATGTCGAGTGCGGGAACCTGCCAGCGGATCGCGGTGTCGATAACAGTCAGAAAGGAACGGGGCGGCGCTGGCATCTCGAAACACTCGCTATCTGATCATGGTCATCATTTGCTGGTGGTATTCCTTGCGTCGCGGCTGCGTCGATAGAGCGTGACCACGGCTTTGATATCGCCGCGAAGATCGGGCGGCAGGCGCCCGGCCTCGCAGAACAGATCGTCGAGCTTCACTTCAAGGATGGCGGCGACGCGCTCAACGAGATCGTCGCGCGGCGGGTTTTCCTGTTCGCGCTCGACGCGGCTCCAATAGGCGGGCGACACGCCGAGACGCTCGGCGAACTCGTTCAGGCCGAAGCCCTTTTGGTTGCGGTGAAAGCGGACGGTTTGACCGAAGGCCATCAGAGCGTGCTCCCGGTTTCAAAGCGCCGACCGATGAAGCCGCCCTTCGCCAGCCGCACCGACATGAAGGCGGCGGTCACGCTGAAGGCTTCGGCGAGGTCATCGACCAGCAGGCCGAGTGTGCCCTCGCTCGGATCGAGATCGACGAAGGGAACGGAGCGGCCATCGGGCGCAGCGCGCCAGCGGAACGGCAGATCAAGAGCGCTTGCGTGCTTCGGCAGCACGCGCGCGAGCTTGTCGGCCGGAACCAGAAACGCGCCCATGAACTCGTCGGCCCGCCATTCGACCCAATTGATCGGTGCGCCTGGCTTGGCGATGGCGGGTGCCACCGAGGTTCGGAACGTCCTCCGGATATTGCCGCCCATCGCCGCCGGCATGTCGAAGATGGCGTGCGCGAACTCGTGCGCGGCGGTCGACCGGATCACCTCCGGCTGATGGGCCAGCAGGCTGGCGTTGACGCTGATCATCACGGTGTCGGGCAGTTCGGGATCGTTCTCGCAAACGCCGAGCGCCTCGTGGCCGTTCTCGTCGTGGATCGGTCGATCGAGGCCCCAGGACAGGGTGATCGGCTTGCCGTTGACCACAAGGCGCGCCGTCTTTGCGATCAGCGCCGCCACATCGACCGGCCTTGGTTGAATCCCGAACAGGCGGCTGCGGATATCGCTGGCGATGCTCGCGATCTTCTGGGCGCTCAAGCGATGGGGATCGCCCGCAGCCGTGCTTGGATATGCGATGGCCAGAACCATCTCCGCCTCCTTTCATAACCCGATTGGTCAACAGTCAGTTCTTGATATGTTCTTTCTGCTCCGGAGTCGAGTCGATTTTTCGGCGCCAGCGCTTTCGCGTTGTGGATTGGTACGAGGGACCACGCCGCCGCCGACGGTGGACTGAAGCGGCCAAAACACGCTTGCGGTTGTTTATGCCCGTGTTTCCGCCCGTATTCGGCCCGTCTTTGCGCCCGCGCCCTATTGTTTCTGCCCCGTTTGCGCCCGTTTCAACCCTGCCTGACGCCGGCCCGCCGTGGTCCCTTTGCGGTCATCGGAACCGCAAGGACACAAGGAAACGGGCATGGACGATCAAGTTAACGCGCAACGAACGGGAGCCGCTTCTGCCGAACTGATGCAAGGCTGGATGGGGCGGCGCGAGGTCGCCGAAGCGCTCGGAATCTCGACCGCAACCTTGCAACGCTGGCAGACCCGCCGGATCGGCCCGCCTCAAGTCCGGATCGGCCGCCGCGTCTTCTATCGCGCCGATGCCTTCCGCGAATGGATGATCTCCCAGGAACGCGGGCCGGTGGTTTCGAAGCGCACGGGGTCCGCCCGATGATCGCGCCCCTGATGATTGCCGAGCGGCTTGAAGCCCGCGCGCTCGCCGCCAATGCCGTCCGCGCCGCCTTCTATGAGCGCTTCGGCGAACACCCTTCCGCTGAAGATCGCCTGTGGCAGATCGATCCGATCGCCCGGCTGGATTTCGTCGGCGATGTCGAACTCAAGCTCGGCGTGGCCTTCCGCGACGAGGATGTCGAGTTCCTTGAAACCCCGTCCGACCTGATCGAACGCGGCGCCGAGATCCTGATCCGTGGGGGTGTGCGATGAGCAATCCCTTCGAACGGCATGGCATCGGTCATCTGTCCGCCTCGTCCCTTAATCTCTGGGCAGCGGAACCTGCGCTCTGGATCATGGAACGCCTGCTCGGGCGCCGCTCGCCTTCGGGAATTCCCGCCGTGCGCGGCAAGGCGGTCGAGGCCGGCGTCAATATCGGCCTACACGATCCGGCGCTTCCCGTTGAGGTCTGCATCGCGGAAGCGGAAAGCGCCTTCGATCGCGAAACCACGCTCAATCCCGATCCGCGCCGCGACGAGGAACGCAAGAAACTGCCGGGCTATGTGCGCGGCGCGCTGGCCGAACTTCGGCAATATGGCCTGCCCGATGCCGATGGCTATCAGGGCAAGGTCGAAATCCGCCTGGACGATATCGCCGTTCCGGTAATCGGCTTCGTCGATTGGCGCTTCTCGGCCCATGGCCTGATCGTCGATCTCAAGACCACCGAACGATTGCCTTCGGCGATCGGCGCAAGTCACGGGCGCCAGGGCGCGGTCTATGCCACCGCCCATGGCAATTTCGGGATGCGCTTTGCCTACGCCAAGCCCGCACCGGCCAAGGGCGATGGGCGGCAGGTCCAGGTTCTCGAAATGTCGGGCGATGACGTGCGCGCGCACCTCGCGGCACTTCGGCTTATCGCCTTCTCGCTCGGGCGCTTCCTCGCCCTCTCCCATGACGCCCGCGAGCTCGCGGGTCTCATCGTCCCGGACTTCGACAGTTTCTACTGGTCGGACCCATCCGTTCGCGCGGCTGGTCGGGATGTCTTCGGGTTCTGAACCCTCAACCGCTCAAGGCTCAACGCTCAAGGAGACGAACAATGGCACTCAATATCGGCGCTTCCGGCATCATCCGCCCTTACGTCAAATACAACGCCAAATCGGACAAGTGGTTTATCCGCGCGGAGGGGGGCGGCGATCTGGAAATCGCCCGTCCCACCTTCCTGCTTGATCTCGCCAACATCCGCACCGGCTGGCTGCGCTTTCAGGAAGGCCAGGCGCCGGAACGGCTGATCGATCCGGCACTGGATAAGGTCGCGCCCACTCCCGGCGAGGGCTTCAAGCGCGGATTCGTCGTGATGGCCTTCTCGCCGAAGTTCTTCGGCGGCGCCGTCGAAATGGCATCGGCGTCGATCCACGTCTCGAACGCGATCCGCGATGTCTACGCGGTGTTCGAGGAACAGTCCGGGCGCACGGAGAACCGCGGCAAGGTGCCGGTGATCGCCTGCACCGGCGCGGACGCCATGAAGGACAAATACGGCACCAACTATCGCCCGAAGCTCGAGCTGACGAAGTGGGTCGATCGCCCGGCCGAGTTTCCGGACGCCTCGGCTGTCGAAGAGAGCGAGGTCTGGAAAGGCAACGCCGCCGCAGCGTCGAAGCCCGCGCCCGTCGCCCATGTACCGCCGCCCGCCGCGAAGCCCGCGCCGCAGCCGGTTTACGAAACCGACTTCTGACCTTCCGGCGCTCCCGGATCGCCGGGAGCGCCGCCTTTTCTTCCATCCGCCCCGATCCCTTCAACGCGCCGGAGCGCGAATGACGACTCACGCGCCAGAATCCGAGCCCGATCCCACTGCGATGCTCCGCCATGTCGAATTGGTGTTCGGCGGCGGCTTCGACGGTGCGCTCGATGGGCTCGTCGAACTGGCGTGGACCGATCCGGCGACCGGCTCGCTTCGCAACGCGCAGATGTTCGGCACCGATCAGCTCGAAGAACTGGTCGAGCGTGCCGCTGAACTGAACCGCACCGAGCGTTGCAACGTCTATGTCGGCGCCGCGCTCCGCAAACCCGGCACTGCGCTCGCGAAGCGCACGGCTGATTCCGATTTTTATTCCGCGCCCTTCGCCTGGGCCGATATCGATGATGATTGCGTCGAAGCGGCCATCAGGGCGGCGAAGGCGGCGGGCGTACCGGCGACCATGACGGTCGTCACCGGTCGCCATCCCCATATGCGCGCGCAATTCTGGTGGCGGCTTGTGGACGCCGAGCGGGACGGCGCGGCGATCAAGGCGTTGTGCTCCGGCATCGGCCTCGCGCTTGGCGGCGACAGCACTGTTTCGAACCCCGGCCGCGTGCTCCGGCTCGGCGGCTCGATCGCCTGGCCGGCCAAGCCCGGGCGCGTGCGTGAAGCCACCGAAGTTCATATTCCCGAGGATGATCGTCCGCCGGCCTATTGGGCATCTGCGCTCGCGCAAGCCTTCGCCGCGCCCGCTCCTCTCCTACAGGCTGCTCCGGCAGCTTCGGAGCCGTCTGCGCCCTCAGTGGCGCCTTCGACGCCGAAGCCGCTCGAACTGCCTATCGGCAGTCTGTCGGTCGAGGCGACCCTGGCCGCGATCCAGCGCAACGACCACTGGCATCAGAACACCGTGCGGCTCGTCGGCAACTGGGTGGCGCGCGGATTGTCGAACGCCGAGATCCTGGCATTCGCGCCCGCCTTGACCATCGGCAACGGGCCGGACGGGCGAAGCTACACAGTCGACCAGACGTGCCTTCAACTCAACTCGATGATCACGGGCGCGCGGCGCAAGTGGAACCTGCCAAACCCGGTCGTGACGATCGACGACAAGCTTCCGCCGCCTCCGATCGAAATCGAATGGGAGGACGGCGCTAGCGCCGCCATGATCCCGCGCCGCCGCTGGCTGGTCGGCTCCTTTGCGATCCGCGGCCATCTGACCGTGCTCGTGGCGCCGCCCGGTGCGGGCAAATCCACGCTCGGCATCGCGCTGGCGGTGGCCGGCGTCACGGGCCGCGGCGAGATCGTCGGCGAAACCGTTCACGAGACCATCAAGGCGTGGGTCTGGAACAACGAGGACGACCGCAACGAACTGCGTCGTCGCCTGGCTGCGATCATGCAGCAATGGAACGTCGCGCCCGCTGATCTGCGCGGCAAGCTCGGTCTCAACTCCGGCTCGGAGCGCCCACTCGTCATCGCCAAGGCGACCAAGGACGGCGCGGTGGTGCGACTGCCGGATATCGAAGCCATCATCGAGCGGGTGCAGGCCGAAGGCATCGGCCTGCTGATCGTCGATCCCTTCGTCGAGACCCACGAGGTCGACGAAAACAACAACGCCCAGATCAAGGCCGTCGCCGCCATGTGGCGCGAAGTGGCCCGGCGCGGCGATTGCGCGGTCGTCATCGTCCACCACACCGGCAAGCCGCCATCGGCTTCGCCCGATGCGTGGACAGGATCGCTGTCGGCCTCGCGTGGTGCGTCGTCGCTCGGCGGTGTCGCTCGGATCATGCGCACGCTCTTCGCCATGTCGCAGAGCGACGCCGACAAGTTCGCCCTGGATACGGATGAGCGCCGCCTGTGGGTGCGTCTCGATGATGCGAAGGCGAACCTGTCGCTCGCGTCCGGTTCGGCGCGCTGGTTCAAGCGCGTCTCGATCATCATCGCCAATGGCGAGGAAGTCGGCGCGCTGGTGCCCGGCGATCCGAATGAGCGCGCGCCGCAAGTGGATCGCGCCGCCGAAATTGAAAGCGCGCTGTTCGAGGCGATCCGAAGCGCCTGGAGCGCAGGCTCGCCGCTCTCCGAACAACCGCGGGCGAAGGATCGCTATGCGCCAGGGATCGTCGGCAAGGCGCTGCGCGTCGCGTCTGAAACCGTCGCGGATGTGCTGGCTCGCCTGATGGGCGGCGGTGCGATCGAACGGACGCTCTTCGACGCCAAAACCAAAACCTACGGCCTGAGGATCGTCCCTTTGGACGAGCGCGATATGCGCTCCGACCAGCGCCGAAATCATGAACCTGCGGAGGAGTTCGAATGACCGCAACATGCCTGCGGAGACGCGGCGGAGACATCCGCCAAGTACTTGATTTCATTGGAGGCGGAAACGTCGCGGAGACGCGGAAACGTCCCACTAACCCGTTGATTTCAAAGCGGAGACGGAAACGGAGACAGGTCAGTATCCCCTTCGGGGATACCGCGCGGGCGCGCACGCGAGGGCGTGCCGCGCCGCGCTCCCATCGGAGGGCGATGGCATGACCTCCGCCCTGAACCCGATGCCCTCCGCCGATCTGGCGAAGGTCTCGCTCGATCGCCTCGATGCGGTCGCGTCGGCAATGGAACGGAAGTGGGGAATTGATCGCCTCCCGAAGCTTGTCGATGCGCCCCTCGCCGTTCGGTTTCGACGCCAAGCCGAACGTCTCGACGAGGCGATCCGTTCGGATGTTTCGGCCGCGATCTCGGCCCAGGCCGAAGCCATGCTGCGGGCCTGGAACGCGCTCGACGCCGCCGCGATCACCGGAGGCTGGAAACCGCTCGCGCCGACGATCTGGGAAGCCGTGCTGCCCGAGACCGGCGAGGTCGTCGCCATCGTGCGCGATTCCGACGAGGCCTTCGCGCTGGCGAAGGAGCGCAAGGGCGCGGTGTGGACGCTCGCCGAAGTGGCGATTGCGATCGAAGCCTTCGGCGACACGGTGCGCGCGACGAAAGAGGCCTTCCCCGGCGCCGAAGTCACCGCGGTTCGGCCCGCAGGCACAACCGCCAAACTTGCGATCGGTTCTGCCGCGCCTGTCGTGGCCACAGAACGCGAGACGAAGCCTGCCCGCAAACTGCCTGCCCGCAATCGCCGAAACCGTTCTGTCGGCTTCGCTGGGCTTTACGCGCCGCTGCTCGATCCCCGCCCAGAAATCCCGTCCACCAAGCCGCCGATCGATTGGGAACGCGGCGACGACATCCCGTTCTAGCTCAGGAGGAACCCATGCTTGCCCTCGCCTTTGAAAACCCTGCCATCCCGTCGGCGCCCGCCGTGACGCCGCCGCCGTCGCGAACGATCCTCGCCCTCGATCTTGGAACCCGAACCGGATGGGCCGTGCTGCCGCGTTCGGGTCGGATCGCTTCGGGCGTGACCGAATTCCGTCCCGGCCGCTTCGAAGGCGCTGGCATGGCATTCCTGCGCTTCGAAAAATTCCTCGCCGATCTCAACCGCGACGCTGGTCCGTTCGACGCCGTGGTGTTCGAGGAAGTCCGCGCCCACGCTGGCACTCTTGCCGCGCAAGTGTATGGCGGCTTCCTCGCCCATCTCACCGCGTGGTGCGAGCGCAAGGCCGCGCCCTATCTCGGCGTGCCCGTGGCCACGATCAAGCGCCACGCGACCGGCAAGGGGAACGCGCCAAAGGAGGACGTGATCCGCGCCATGCGGGCGCAAGGCTTCCTGCCCAAGGACGACAACGAGGCCGATGCTCTGGCGCTTCTCGCCTGGGCCATCGCCAATGAGATCGGAGGCGCACAATGAGCAAGCGCCTGTCTGGACCGCTATCGCCGAACGAGATCGAGGACCGCTTCGAGGAGGCTGCGCGCACCCTGCGGCGCCTGCCTGACGACAAGCCGCAGGGCTACTTCAACGTCTGGCCCGCCATCGTGCGAACGACGTGGGAGATCATGGCCATGGAACGCCAGCCCATGAAGGTCTGGGCGACGCCGCAATCCATCGACCGGATGGACGAATGCTTCGCCTGGCTGTTCTGGCTCGAACCCGACGAGGCGCGCGTCGTGTGGTTGCGGGCCGAGGGCATGCGGTGGAAGCCGATCTGCCGTAGGCTCGGCGTGAGCAGAGCTACAGCCTGGCGCTGGTGGGCAACCGCGCTGATCAAGATCAGCCATCGCCTCAAGGCCGACGACAAGGCGCGCACGTCGAAGCCGAGGAAACAGGCGTCATGAAGCGCCCCTCTTCGCGCGCGCGTAGGGACGACTTGAACGCGCATTCGACGACGTGGGGGCGGCTTTCACCTGCGTTCAACAGGCGCGCATTGATGCCAGTTCGTCGAACTTCGAGCGAGACAAATTCAGGGGTTTTCGCGATATTTGTTGGCATGATCGCGAGAGGTGCAGGCATCGACACCATGATCCTCGGCACGCTCGCACTCAAACGCTTATCCCGACGACAACGCGCATTCGACGCACGCACGCGGCGCGAAGCCGCCGATCCCCGCCCCTTCTAGGTTCTTCCCGGCCCTCAACGTATGCGGGCGGCGGCAGCGCGATCCTTTGCTAGCGGCAGGTTCGCGAACCGGGTTCGCACCCCGCCCTTGAGGTTCGCGGGTTCGCACCCCGGTTCGCATTCAACGGAGACACAATGCTCGCCATCGAGACCCGCCCGATTGCGCGGCTGATCCCCTATGTCCGCAACGCACGGACGCATTCGGGCGATCAGATTGCGCAGATCGCGGGCTCGATTGCCGAGTTCGGCTTCGTGAACCCGGTGCTGATCGGCGCCGACGATGTGATCATCGCCGGCCACGGCCGCGTTCTAGCCGCCGAGAAGCTGGGTCTCGCCGAAGTTCCGGTCATCGTGCTTTCGCATCTTTCGGAATCGCAGCGCCGGGCGCTGGTGATCGCCGACAACCGGATCGCGGAAAATGCGGGCTGGGACGATGCGATGCTCAAAGCCGAAATCGCCGCCTTGCGCGAAGACGCCTTCGATCTCGATCTTCTGGGCTTTGCCGAAGAAGAACTCGGCCGGTTGCTCGATGGCCTTGACGGCGATGCCGGCGGCGATGGCGCGGCGGATGGCGAGCAGACTTCCGATGCCTCGACCGAAACTCAACGCGCGACCCTTGCCGAGCGCTTCGGCATTCCGCCGTTCTCGGTGCTCGATGCCCGCAAGGGCTGGTGGCAGGATCGCAAGCGCGCCTGGATCGATCTCGGCATCCGCTCGGAACTTGGACGCGGCGAAGGCGCGACCTATGGCGTCGCCAACGGCGTGACCGAGCCCGGCCTCAACCACTATCGCAACCGGAACAATGCGACGCCAGGCGGCTCACCCCGCCCGCTGGATCGCGGATGGACCGGAAAGAAGGACAAACCCGCCCATGGCTAAGGGTCTCGCCCGCACGTTCGGCCAGGATCTGATGCGCGGCGAGCATCAAGTCGGCGCGCCTTCGAACGGCGGCGTCCTGATGCCGTCGCACACGTCGGGCGATCCGAGTTTCTACGCGAAGAAACGGGCTCGCGAGGCCGAGATCGGCCGCGAGCTGACGACGGAAGAATTCCTCGCGGAGCATTATGAGGCGTCCGATGCGCCGACCGCTTCCGGCACCTCGATTTTCGATCCAGTCTTGTGCGAAATCGCCTATCGCTGGTTCTGCCCGCAAGGCGGAACCGTGCTCGATCCATTTGCAGGCGGTTCGGTGCGCGGCATCGTCGCCTCGCGCCTGGGGCGTCGCTACGTCGGGATCGAACTTCGGCCCGAGCAAGTCGAGGCGAACCGAGCGCAGGTCGCTATCGCCGCCGAACCATTGCCGGAATGGCGCGTCGGCGACGCACGCGATCTCGGTGCCATTGCCGCAGATGTCGCGGCGGACCTGATCTTCTCCTGCCCGCCCTACTGGAACCTCGAACGCTATTCCGACGATCCCGCCGATCTATCGACGATGGACGAGGCCGCGTTCTTCGAGGCACAGGCCGCGATCATTGCCGCCGCTGTCGCCCGGTTGATGGATGACCGTTTCGCGGTCTGGATTGTCGGCGATGTGCGCGACGGCCGCGGTTTCTATGTCAACCTGCCAGGCCGAACGGTTGAAGCCTTTGAGGCGGCAGGCGCGCGATTCTACAACGAGGCGATCCTCGTGACCGCCGTCGGGTCGCTGCCCATCCGCACCGGCCGACAGTTCACCGCCGCGCGCAAACTTGGCCGCACCCATCAAAGCGTGCTGGTCTTCGTCAAAGGCGATCCCCGGCGCGCGACGGAAGCCTGCGGCGAAGTCGAATTCGGCGAGATCGAGGAAGTGCAGCTATGACGGCGCCAATCATTCGCGAGCATGGCGCCGTTTGGGTCGTCCGCGACGATCTATTCCCGGGCGGAACGAAAGCGCGGTTCATGCCGGTGCTGTTCGAAGGCACCGAGGAAGCCGTTTATGCAAGCCCGGCTGAGGGCGGCGCGCAAACCGCGCTCGCGACCGTCGCGAAGGATCTCGGCAAGCGCGCGACGATCTTCGTCGCGGCGCGGGCGAAGCTTCATCCTAGAACACTGGAAGCGGCAAGGCTTGGCGCGAAGGTGGTGCCGGTTCGGCCCGGCTATCTCTCGGTCGTGCAAGCTCGCGCGAAGGACTATGCGAAAACGAGCGGCGCGCGGCTTGTGCCCTTCGGCGTCGATTTGCCCGAAGCCATCACGCGCCTCGCAGACGCCGCGCTTGCGACAGGGCTTGATCCCGATGAAGTCTGGTGTGCGGCTGGCTCCGGCGTGCTTGCCCGGGCGCTGGCGCAGGCGTGGCCGCGTGCCCGCCGCCATGTCGTTCAGGTCGGGCGAGAACTTGAGCCGCAGGATGTGGCGGGTGCGACGATCCACGTCTATCCGCGCCCATTCTCCGATGTCGCGAAAGAGACATCGCCGTTTCCGTCCGATCCGCACTATGACGCCAAGGCTTGGGAGACGATGACGGCCCGGAAGGGTCCGGGCTGCGTCGTGTTCTGGAATGTCGCTGGGCCTGCTCGGCCCTAACTTCTTATCGGCATCCATCCAATAGAAATGTGGCGTCGAACGCGCTAGTCTTTGCTCAATTAGTTCGCAGAGGGGCCATGGATGCTCGGGACAGCGCTTTATTACCCGCACATAGACATTCGTGACGGCGGATGGCTTAGATCAGCGATTTTGTTCTGGGATGAAGTCCAAACGATCGTCCCGACATCAATTAGAAACCCTTATGAGACCAAAGATACCAAGATATGCGAGCAGGAAGGTTACCTGCGACCATTGAGGTGTGACTTGCATCCCGAGTTACTCGAAGACCTGGGCAGGCGTGTTTTTAAGCTCCTTGAAGATCAGGAATGGCAAAACAACATCGTCTGGGGTGAGAGCGGAAACGCTCCAGCTGGCAACGCACTTATGCACGCTGACAAACTCGGCCACGAAATGAAGTGGCGACTGGAAGAGCTGGTCGGATTGCATCCAGACAAAATGCCTCCCGCTTTGCGGTCGTTTTTGGTCCAATCAGGCGGGCTTGAAATGTTGTCGGCCGACAAGCTGCCACCGCATCTACGGCATATGCTTCGTGACTTTGGTATGTATGGGATGCACCCGGAAAAACTCTCCAATGAGATCCGACACATGCTTGGGCGATACCGTCACGATCAAGACGGTGAGTGGATAATGGTCAATGGGCGCTTCGCTGAAGTTTACATGTCAGCTCTGGCTGCTCTACTCTCGAAGGAAGTTCAAGTCTCTGCACTTACAAACGAAGAGCCGTCTTCTGGGGTCAATTTACGGTGTTTGGTTGATGACGTTGCGGCCAGTGGCGAAACTGCCGCGCGAGGCGCACTCGTTTCCGTCGTCATGAAAGGCCTGAAAGTCGATCCTGAATCATCTGTTAAGAAAATGATAGCCTTTCGAAGAGGACGAAAGGATCAGATTGCCGAGTTGTCTGGCCACTTCGATGATCTCAAAGGAAAAATTGAGAAATCATCTTCTCCGAAGGAACTCGAAGAGGGTGCGAAGCGGCTATTCGAAAACAAAATCCATC
This sequence comes from Ancylobacter radicis, assembly GCF_018449475.1. Taxonomy (GTDB): domain Bacteria; phylum Pseudomonadota; class Alphaproteobacteria; order Rhizobiales; family Xanthobacteraceae; genus Ancylobacter; species Ancylobacter radicis. The sequence continues at coordinate 111,359 of NZ_JAHCQH010000016.1, forward strand.
CTGGACTTGAGAAGCTAAAGAAGGAATTGGAGTCTCAGTCAATTCAAAGTGTTTGGGATGGAGTCCAGCGAGGTTTTACTGTATCCGCAGCAAGCGGTGGTGCACTTGCGTATATCACCGGATATACAGGTCCAATGCTATTAGGTGCCGCTGCGTTCATTACCCTCGCTGATGTTGGGATGAAATCGTATTTGGCCAAATCGAAGGTACGTGCTTCGTCACCGTATACATACCTCCTTGACGTAGAGCGGAAATTCTCGCTCCCCGGCTAGTTAATCATGCATTGGCTCAGGAAGGACCCCGACGCGCCTCGATGGCGATGATCGCCAGATCGCGATAGCGCGCCATGGCCTTCGGGCTCGTTGAAACCGGGTTGATCTCGATGGCCTTGAGGCCTTCGAGATCGCCCGCCTCGGCAAGCGCAACCAGCTTGGCGAGCTTCGCCCGAAACCGCGCATGTGTCGGCTTTGAGAAATCCGGCGCTGTCGGAAGCGCGCCCGCCTGCGCCTGCTCGATAATTGCCTTGCGCTTGCCGGGCTTTGGGCTGGTTGGCGGTGTTGCCTGCTCGGGCTCAGTGATCTGGATTGGCGGCTGGCCATCGGTGTCGGTCGCCATTGCCCGCCAGCCGAACCGGCCATCAAGCGTCTTGAACACTTCGAACTCGCCGGGCTTCAACCCGGTGCGCTGCGCGCCGCGCTGGGCGTTGAACTTCTTGTCGTAGGTCGTGGCTTCCGTGGTCATGGTCGTGCTCCTTCAGGATTGGGTTCAGTTCGAAGTGACAAGCGCCGAGCGGCCTTCGGCGGTGACGCCGTAGATTAGCGGAAGGCGCTTGCCGAACGGGCTGGGGTTCTCGGCAACGAGTCGCATCGCCTCGATCCGCGCATCTTCAAGGCTCAGTGCGCTCGCCCGGGCGTAGCGCCCGGTTCCGAGAAACAGGGCAACGTCGTAGCGAACGGCTTGGGCAAGAACGGCAGCGTTAGCGGCGTCGGCGGGATGAACTTTGCGGCGGCTTTTCATGAGCGATCTCCGTGGGTTAGGACGGGTCGCAGACAGCCTCGACACACAAATCGGAGCAACTCCTAAGTCGCTCTAATCGCTCATTATTTTAAGGTTGGGAGCGCAGCCCATGGGTCTGTCGCGGAGGGCCTATGCGCGCCATCGCGGCGTCTCCGACATGGCGGTTCGAAAGGCCATCGCCTCGGGCCGGATCGCCGTAGAAGAGGACGGCACGATCGATCCCGAGAAGGCCGATCGCGCCTGGGGATCGAGCTCCGATCCCGCGCAGGTTCGCCCCGTTGCCAAATCGGCACCGCCGCCGCGCGGCACGCCGCGTCCAGTGCCCATGGCGGCGGTCGAAGCCGTGCGTGAAACCTTGCGCGAGAGCGGCGAGCCCGCGCCCGCCGCCGGCAACATGACCTTCGTCCAGGCGCGCACGGCGAACGAAGTGATCAAGGCGCAGGAGCGCCGCATCCGCCTTGGTAAGCTCAAGGGCGATCTCGTCGATCGGTCACGCGCGGTCTCAACGGTGTTTGCGCTGGCCAGGCGCGAACGCGACGCCTGGGTGCAATGGCCGGCACGCGCCGCCGCCTTGATCGCCGCCGAACTGCAAATCGATCCTCATCGCTGCGAGCAGGTTCTCGAAGCTCATGTCCGACGCCATCTCGAAGAACTCAGCCAAATCGGCATCGAGCTTCGATGAGGGCTTCGACGGTCGCGCGGAGATCATCACCGCCTGGAACCGAGGCCTTGCGCCCGATCCGGCACTGACGGTTTCGGCCTGGGCGGATCGCTATCGCTTTCTGTCCTCTCGCGCCTCGTCCGAGGCGGGCCGCTATCGAACCGACCGCACGCCCTACATGCGCGGCGTCATGGATGCGCTCTCGCCCGGCAGTTCGGCCAGGCGGATCGTCTTCATGAAGGCGGCGCAGGTCGGCGCGACCGAGGCGGGGAACAACTGGATCGGCTATTGCATCCATCAGGCGCCGGGACCATTCCTCGGCGTCCAGCCGACGACGGATCTCGCCAAGCGCCTGTCACAACAGCGCATCGAGCCGCTGATCGACGAAAGCCCGGAGCTTCGGGCGCTCATCCTGCCGTCGCGCTCGCGCGATAGCGGCAACACGGTGCTGGCCAAGAAATTCGCGGGCGGGCAGCTTGTCCTGACCGGCGCAAACTCCGCCGTCGGCCTACGCTCGATGCCCGCCCGCTATGTCTTCCTCGACGAGGTGGACGCCTATGAGGGCGATGTCGACGGCGAAGGCGATCCGGTCGCGCTCGCCGTCGCCCGCACACGCACCTTCGGTCACCGCGCCAAGGTGTTTCTCGTCTCGACGCCGACGATCAAGGGCCTGTCGCGGATCGAACGCGAATTCGAAGCGAGCGATCAGCGCCGCTTCTTCGTGCCGTGCCCGCATTGCGGGATGCTGCAATGGCTCAAGTTCGAGCGCCTCAAGTGGACCAGCGGCGAACCGTCGAGCGCCGCCTATCACTGCGAGGGCTGCGATCAACCGATCGCCGAGCACCACAAGACGGCGATGCTGTCGGCAGGTGAATGGCGCGCCACCGCGACGCCGGCTGATCCGCATTGCGTCGGCTTTCACATCTCCGGGCTCTATTCGCCGGTCGGCTGGCTCGGCTGGGCCGATATCGCCCGCGAATGGGAAGCGGCTCAGGGCGACGATGCGGCGCTCAAAGCCGCAAAGAACACGCTGCTCGGCGAGACGTGGCAGGAACGCGGCGAAGCGCCGGATTGGCAGCGGCTCTATGAGCGGCGGGAAGATTTCGCACCGCTGGTGCCAGGGTGTGGCCTGATCCTCACGGCAGGCGCCGACGTTCAGCACGACCGGATCGAGGTCGATATCTGGGCGTGGGGCCGAAGGCTCACCAGCGCGCTCGTCGAACACATTGTCCTCGAAGGCGACACGTGCCGCGAGGAGGTCTGGGGAAAGCTGACCGCGTTGCTCGGCCAGACCTGGCGTCATGAGAACGGCGCACGGATGCGGATCGCGCGGCTTGCGATCGACTCGGGCGATGGGCGCAACACCGCCGCCGTATACAGCTGGGTGCGGCGCGTCGGGGTCGGCCAGGCGCTCGCGATCAAGGGCGTTGAAGGCTTCGACCGGTCCACTCCGGTCGATGGCCCGACCTATGTCGATGTCAACGAGCACGGCCGCACGATCCGGCGCGGCGTAAAACTCTGGAAGGTGTCGGTCGCCGTCTTCAAGTCCGAGACCTATCGCTTCCTGCGGCTTGACCGCCCTACCGATGAAGAACTCGCCGCAGACACGCCGTTTCCGGACGGTTTCGTGCATCTGCCGAAGAGCGTCACCGCCGAATGGGTGAAGCAGCTTGTCGCCGAGCAGCTGGTGACGGTGCGCGACCGCCGCGGCTTCTCGAAGCTCGAATGGCGGCAGATGCGCGAGCGCAACGAGGCGCTCGATTGCCGGGTTTATGCCCGCGCCGCCGCGTGGCTGCTCGGGATCGACCGCTTCGACGACGCCAAGTTTGAGACGCTCGAAGAAGAGCTTCGGGTCGCAGCCGAGGACGAAGCGCGGCCCGCCGATCAACGCGGCCTCACGCCCACGACTGCGCCCGTGCGCCGCTCTGACTGGCTCGGGCGGCACGACAAATGGTTCTAACTTCTTGCGGGATTTGCGATGCCCTGGACGCAGACCGAACTCGATGCGCTGAAGCGCGCCTTCGCGGGCGGAACATTGCGCGTCACTTATGACGGCAAGACCGTCGAATACGGCTCGGCGGACGATCTCCTGAAGCGTATCCGCACCATCGAGACCGAGATCGCCGCCACCTCCGGCAATCCGCGCCCGATCGCCGGATTTGCCAGCTTCGGCCGCGGTGATCGCTGATGGCCGCGAACTGGATCGATCGCGCCCTCGCCAGCGTCGCGCCGGGCGCCGCTCGCAAGCGCCTTCTGGAACGCCAGGCGTTCGAGAAGCTGGCGCGCGCCTATGACGGTGCTGCGGTCGGACGGCGCACCGACGGCTGGCGGTCGTCGTCCAGCTCTGCCGATAGCGAGATCGCTTCCGGCGCGTCGCGGTTGCGCGACCGCATGCGGGATCTGACACGCAACAATCCGCATGCGGCGAAGGCCGTGGCGGTGCTGGTGAACAACATCGTCGGCGCCGGGATCAGGCCGCGCGCGGCGACCGGAACCGACGCGCTCGACAACCGGATCAATGAACTCTGGGAGCCCTGGGCAGCGCGATCGGACGCCGATGGTCTCGCCGATTTCCACGGGCTTACCACGCTCGCCGTGCGCGAGATGATCGAAGGTGGCGACGTATTTGTACGCCGTCGTATCCGCCGCACTGAAGACAAGCTGCCGGTGCCCCTGCAGCTTCAACTGCTTGAAGCCGATCACCTCGACGATACCAAGATCGGCGCACTTCCCGACGGCGGACGGATCGTGCGCGGCATCGAATATGACGCCATCGGCCGACGCCGCGCCTATTGGCTGTTTCCCGATCATCCCGGCGATACCAGCGTGCCGCTCTCGCGCAGCCTCACCTCGGCGCGCGTGCCTGCAGATGGCATCGCCCACCTCTTCGAGCGCCAGCGCGTGCAGAGCCGCGGCGTGCCCTGGGGCGCGCCGGCCATGCGGGCGATGCGTGATCTTGATGATTGGACCAACGCGGAGCTTGTCCGCAAGAAAACCGAAGCCTGCCTCGTTGGCGTGGTGCTCGGCGCGGATGAGGCCGATCAGGGCGTGGCGCCGACCGTCGTCGATGCCGAAGGCAAGACCATCGAGCAGTTCGAGCCCGGACTGATCGCCTATGCGCGCGGCGGCAAGGACATCAAGTTCAACCAGCCGGCCTCCACGGCTGGCGTCTCGGAATGGCTACGGGCGCAGCTTCACATCATCGCCGCCGGATACCGCGTGCCTTACGAGCTGCTCACCGGCGATCTGTCTCAGGTCAACTATTCGAGCCTGCGCGGCGGTCTCGTCGAATTCCGGCGCATGGTCGACGCTCTGCAATGGCAATTGGTGATACCGGGCTTCTGTGAACCGGTCTGGCGCTGGTTCACCGAGGCGGCTTGGGTTGCCGGACTGATCCCGAACCCGGTGGTCAAGGTCGAATGGCAACCGCCGCGCTTTGATGCCGTCGATCCCCTGAAGGACGCGCAGGCCGATCTTCTGATGCTGCGCTCGGGCACCATGACGCTTGCCCAGGCCATCGCCCGGCAGGGCTACGATCCGGCCTCACAGCTGGGCGAAATTGCGGAAATGAATGCGCTGCTCGATCGGCTGAAGATCGTGCTCGATAGCGATCCACGCATGATGACCAAGGCCGGAACGGCGCAGCCCGATCCGAACGACCCGGCCGGCGACACCGCAGACAACGAGCCGCCGGGCAAGCCGAAGCCCAAGCCCGGCGACTGATCCACTTCGAGGAAACCATGAAACCTGCTCAACCGCCTTTGCGCGGCGCGCCGCCTATGGCCAACGCGCTGCCGATGCAGACCCGGCTTGCGCCGGTCGCCTCAATCGAGGCCGAGAGCCGAACCGTCGAAGTCGTCTGGACCACCGGAGCGTCCGTGCGCCGCTGTCGCTGGACCGGCTTTGATACCGCAATCGACTACGAGGAAATCCTCGTGGTCTCGCGCGATGCGGTCGATCTCTCCCGCCTCGATGCCGGCGCGCCGGTGCTCGACAGCCATTCGCAATGGACGACGCGCGCGATTGTCGGCGTCGTCGAACGCGCCTGGATCGACAAGGGCGAAGGCCGCGCAAGCTTGCGCTTCCCGAAGCTTGGCGTCGATGAAGCCGCCGATCGCCTGTTCGCGCTCGTCACCGACGGGATCGTCCGCAACATCTCGGTCGGCTACCGCATCGACAAGGTGCGCGTCGAACGGCCCGAACGTGTCGGCGAACCTGAACGCTGGTTCGTCGAACGCTGGACGCCTCACGAACTGTCCTTCGTGGCTGTCGGCGCCGATCCCGGCGCGCAAGTCCGCGCGGCGGACGAGGCGCCGACCTTTCCCTTTGAACTCGTCAATTCCAACACCCGAACGATGGAGACTGCCGCCATGGACGAACCTGTCCAGACCCGTGATGCCGCGCCGGAAGCTGCGCCCGCGCCCACCGCGAATGAACGCACCAATCCCGCGCCGCTCGATCAGGCGCCTGTCGCACCGAACGCCGATCAGGTTCGCGCGGAAGAGCGCGAGCGTGTGGCGGCGATCTTTGGCCTGGCCGACCGCTTCCGCCTCGAGCGCGCTTTTGCCGATGATCTCGTCACGCGCGGCGTCGCCATCGAGGAAGCCCGCCGTGTCATTCTCGACAAGCTTGCCGAACGGGATGAGCGCGGCGTCGGCCATACTGCCGTCTCCTTCCCGGCGGGCGGGCTCGATGCAACCGTCACAAGACGCGAGGCCATCACCGAAGCGATTGCCCATCGCCTCGCGCCATCGGCGAATGCCCTGCCGGATCGCGCTCGGGAATATCGCGGCATGTCGCTGGTCGAAATCGCCCGCGAAACTCTGCAACAGGTTGGCGTGCGCACGCGCGGCATGACCGCGAACGAGGTGGTGCAGCTTGCGCTCCGCAATGCCGGGCCGCATGGCACCAGCGATTTCCCGCTGATCCTCGCCAACGTCGCGGGCAAGCGTCTGCGGCAGGCTTACACGACCGCGCCCCGCACCTTCGAGCGCTGGACGCGCGGCATCACCACGACCGACTTCAAGCCGCTGTTCCCGACGCAGATCGGCAACTTCCCCGGCCTACTGCCGGTCATGGAAGGCGCCGAGTTCAGCTATGGCACCATCGCGGAAAGCCGGGAAACCTATCGCCTCGCCACCTTCGGCCGCATCGTCGCGCTCACTCGGCAGGCCATCGTCAATGACGATCTGCGGGCCTTCGACCGGGCGCTCGGCACGGCGGGCATGAAGGCTTCCGATCTCGAAAGCGGTCTCGTCTACAACGAGATTCTCGCAAACCCGCTTCTGGCCGATGGCGTCGCTTTGTTCTCGGCGGCCGCGGGCCGCGCCAACCAGGGCACAGCGGCGGCGATCACCGAGACCTCGCTGACGCAGGCGATCGAACTGATGACGCAGCAGCGCGAGATGACGCCTGCCGGCGTCACCGGCGATCAGATCATCAACAACTACCCGCGCTATATTCTGGTGGCGCCGGGCACGCGCGCGATCGAAGCGCGCAAAATCATTGCCCAGACGACGCCCGCCCAGGCGTCTCAGGTCAACCCCTACGCCAACGCCTTCGACGTGATCGAGGAGCCGCGCCTCTTCAACACGGCGGGTCCGCAGCGCTGGTGGCTGGCGGCCGATCCCGCGACCATCGACACGATCGAGTACTGCCGCCTCGAAGGCCAGTCCGAGCCCTTCCTCGATCAGCGCGTCGGGTTCGAGGTCGATGGCGTCGAATTCAAGATCAGGCACGACTTCGCGGCCAAGGCGATCGACTTCCGCGGCCTGTTCTTCAACGCCGGCGTCTGATGACGGCGACGCCAGCCTAACCCGAAGTCAAGGAGACCCATCCCATGCGGAACTTCATCCAGGCGGGCAACACCGTGGTGGTGCCCGCGCCCTATGCCCTCACGTCTGGCCAGGGCGCGAAAGTCGGCCAGCTCTTCGGCGTCGCCACCAACGATGCCGCGCTGTCTGCCGATGTCGCGCTCGATCTCACCGGCGTGTTCGAGCTCACCAAGATTGGCTCGCAGGCCTGGACGGTCGGCGCGCTCGTCTATTGGGACGACACCAACAAGCGCTGCACGACGGTTGCCACCGCCAACCTTCTGATCGGCGTCGCGGCGGCGGCTGTCGCGGGCGGTGCGGGCAACACCACCGGCCGTGTTCGGCTCAATGCCTCCTTCCGGGCGAACGATCCGTGATCGACGCTTTCGCCTCGGCCATCGATGCGCTCTTCGCCGATCCCAATATCGGCGAAGACGCGCTGTGGAAGGCGGGCGGCGTCGGCGCTGGCGTCGCTGTCCGCATCATCTGCAAGTCGCCCGACCGCATGGCGGAATTTGGAGAAAGCCGCGCAGTTCTGCCGACAATCGGCATCGATATCCGCCGCTCGCAGGCCGCAACGATCACTGAGGGCGATCTGATCCTGATCGGCACCGAGACTTACCGGATCATCGGCGAACCGATGGGCGATGCGCTCGGGCTCGTTTCGGCCTGCGAGGCTGTAAAGGTCTAGTGCTACTGAATACGGAAGTAAGTTCGGCTCCCGATTGGTTCACCGTTCTTCTCGAACCGACCGGACGACCATCGTTCGGGACGCTCCATGAATACCTCCCAGACCATCAGCCCAAAGCAACGGGCCGATGCGCTGTAGTCTCGGCGCGCGGCCTTCTCATAGATCGGCTGATAGACCGTGCCGCCCCAGTTCGATCCCGGCATCCACCCGGCTGTCTGAATTTCTGTGCCTTCGATCATGCCATTCAGTTCAGACTTGATCGCCGCAATTTCATCGACAGTCATCCGAGACATAAATGCCCTGAATTCGCTCTCATAAGGGACGCGCGCGATCGTTTTCCCGGACATCAAATCAATGAGCACGATACGCCTCCCTTATTGAGCCAAGATTTCTTCTTGAGTGACACGCGAACGGAGCATCACCCCGATGTTCATGCGCTGCTGGCCCGGATTGAGATGATCATACCGCTTCTCGATGCCATGCTGGCGGGCAACTTCGTAAAGGCGCTCAAGGTCGAGCTTGCCATCAGGCGCTTTCACCTGCTGATCGAGCCAGATATTGAAGGGACTCTTAGCTGTCCGTTCGAGCCAAGCCTGCCTCTGTTCGGGTGTAATTTTCATCGTCCGGTCGCGGCTTTGATCCTGCGGCTGATACCGTGCACCACTAGAGAACAGGCTTTCCCGTGTGATGCGAAGCCCAGGTCGATCAATCTCGTAGCCGACCGCCTCCATGATTTGACGGACCATGTGCCCAATCATCTGCTTGATGCGATCTTGGGCGATGTCAGGACCGAACTCTGCGACCAACCCTGGCGCTAAGGGTTCAACAGCTGCCCGTTCTAGGAAGCTCGCGGTCTCCATTCGGATCACGTTGTCGGGCCGAATGAGGAAATTCCAAACGCCCGCGCCGAGTTCGGTTTCGAACAGGTCACGGAAATTCTGGGGATCATACTTGACGTCAATGTTTGGTAGGTGCGCCTTCATCATGCCCTCCTGTTGGAACAGATGTTACATATGCGCCTATTATGGATATCTGTCAATAGTGCGCCTATGAAATTCGCCATCAAGCACCCCGATCTCGGCAAAGCGCTTGCTGAAACCGAGAAGGATATCGAACGCGCCGTCACGTCGGGAATGCGCGATGCTACAGCCGGCCTGAAACAGGATCTCCGCGAAGATGTCGTCGCGGCCGGGTTCGGTGAACGGCTGTCACGAACGTGGCGGGGAAAGACCTTCCCCGAGGTCGGCGAGAGTGCCGAAGCAGCTGCCTATGTCTGGTCGCGCGCGCCGAAGATTGTCGATGCCTTTGACCGGGGCGTGGTGATCCGCTCAGTACGCGGCCCGTTCCTGGCGATCCCGACTGCCGCCGCCGGCAAGAGCGGACGAAGCGCTGCGGGCTCGCGCGAAAAGATCACGCCGGAAGGCTGGCAACGGCGAACCGGTCTGAAACTGCGGTTCGTTTATCGCCGTGGCCGTCCCTCGCTGCTGGTCGCGGATGATGCCCGGATCAACACGCGCGGGCTTGCCGCCCGCAATCGCCGCAAGACGGGTCAGGTCAGTGTCATCGTGTTCATTCTGGTGCCGCAGGTCGCCCTGAAGAAACGGCTCGATGTAGAGGGCGCCGCCAAACGCCAAGCCGCGCGCGTGCCCTCGTTGATCGCGCGGCACTGGCCGCAATCCTGAAGGCTTGGTCCACCATGGCTTCGAAACGCGAAACCGTCCTTGCGGCGGTGAAGTCGCTTGTCGCCGCTGCCCTGCCGGGCGCGGAAGTGAAGCGCAATCTGGCCAAGGCCGAGCGCATTCCGCCCGGTGGGCTGGTCGTGATCCGCGACGGCGATCCGGGCGAACCGGAGGTCAGCCTCTCGCCACTGACCTATCTGTATTCGCACCGCATCCCGCTTGAGATCGCCGCTTACGAGCGCGCGACGCTCAGCCGCGAGCAGGTGGTGGACGCCATGCTGGGGGCGATCGGCGCGGCGGTCATGGCGAACCGGACGCTCGGCGGGCTTTGCGACTGGATAGAAGCAGAAGCGCCGGTGACGGACGATATCGAAGCACTTGGCGCCTTGCCCGGACGCTTCGCCGATCTCGCGATCCTCGCCGTCTACGCGACGACCGATCCTTTGAACTGAACCCACAACGATAGGAGTATTCCCATGGCACGCGCACGCGGCGCCAACGCCGTCATGGCTGCGGTGTTTGAAGCCACCTATGGCATCACGCCCGGCACGGGCTTTCGCAAGCTGCCCTTCGTCTCGGCCAACCTCGGCGAAGAGCAATCCCTGATCGAGAGCGATCTCCTCGGCTATGGCCGAGATCCGCTGACGCCAGCCTATGACGTGGTGTCGAACGAAAGCGACATCGTCGTTCCGATGGATCACCGGAACATCGGCTTCTGGCTCAAGGGCCTGTTCGGCAACCCAACGACCGCCGCGACGGTCGCCGCAAGGGGCTCGATCCTGTTCTCCGCGCAGCCCGTGGCGAACGCGACGATCACGATAGCCGGAACCGCCTTCACTTTCGTCTCCGCCGCGCCGACCGGCAACCAGATCCAGATCGGGGCCAATCTTGGCGCGACGCTGACCAATGCCGTTACCGCCCTCAACGCCAGCGTCGTGCCAGCAGTCGCGGCGGCGACCTATGCCCAGACCGGTGGCAACACGCTGACGATCACGCACGATACGCTCGGTCTTGGCGGCAACAGCTTCACGATCGCCGCGTCCACCACGCCTGCCTCGAATGGCACGGTCTCGGGCGCGACGCTCACTGGCGGGGCGAACGGCCACACCTTTGTTTCGGGCACGCAGACCCTGCCGTCGATGTCGATCGAAGTCGGCCTTCCCGACGTGCCGTTCTTCGGCATGAACTATGGCGCGCGGGCGAACAGCCTGTCCGTCCAGGCGCAGCGTTCCGGGCTTCTGTCCGCGACGGTCAACGTGATCGCCCAAGGCGAGGCGACCGCCACCGCGACGGCGGCAGGCACGCCGACCGTTCTCGATGTCGAGCGGTTCAGCCAGTTTCAGGGATCGATCACCCGCAACGGCGCGGTGCTCGGCAACATCGTCTCGGCGGAACTGATGTATTCGAACAACCTCGAAAAGATCGAGGTCATCCGATCCGACGGGCGCATCGCCGATATCGATCCCGGCATCGTCAAATGCTCGGGCAATCTCAATGCGCGGTTTCAGGACACGAGCCTCCTCGATCAGGCGACCGCCCGCACGCCCTGCGAGATCGCCTTCGGCTGGACCATCGACGCCAGCCGCTCATTGCTCTTCACCGCGCACCGCGTGTTCCTGCCGCGCGGCAACCGGCAAATTCAGGGGCCGGGCGGCATCCAAATGCCCTTCGCCTGGCAGGCTGCGCTCGATCCAGTTCTCACCAAGACCTGCACCGTCGTTCTGACCAACGACGTGGCCTCCTACTGATCTTTCCTTCCCCGAAATCGCCTCCCAAACCAAGGAGCCACCATGCTCAAGCTCGAACCCGTGTCCGCCGAACCCTTCTGGCTCAATGTGCTGCCCGGCGTGCGCATCCAGTTCCGCCCCGTCTCGGTCGCCGCAATGCTGATCGCGCGCGGCGCTGCTGGTGAAGCGCTGAAGGCTGGCGGCGAACAGGCCACGATCGAGGCGGGCGCGGCCTTCACCCGCGCGCTCGCTCATACCGGCATTGTCGCCTGGGAGGGTATCGGCGACGCCAAGGGCAAGCCGGTTGACCCCGACAATGAGGCCATCGAGCAATTGCTTGAACTCTGGCCCGCCTTCGACGCCATCGACCGTCTCTATGTCGGCCCGGCGCTGACGAGGCTCGACGAAAAAAACGTCTGATCGCCCTCGCCGAATGGCAATTCGACGGCGGCGAAAGCTATTGCGCCGCCTGTCCTTCGCGCTGCGTCGGCTGTCCCTATGACGAGCACGAACCCGAGACTTCCGAGGGAATGCTGGCGTGGGCAGTGATCCGCCGTTCGGCCGGACAGGTTCGGGCAGTGATGGGCGGCGTCTATGCGCTCGATTTCGGCGCGATCCTGATGCTCGCCCACGCAATGGGCGCGCTCAACCCGCTTCTCGTCGATGTCCTGCCCGAGATTGAACCCATCGTCGTCAACGCCTATCGCCGGAACGCTGATCCATCATGAGCGCCACGAATGTCTCCATCCGCCTCGGCGTTGAGGGGAAGGCGGAGATCAAGCGCGCCTTCGAGGAGGTCGGGCAATCCGGTCAGTCGGCCTTCGGCTCGGTCGAAAAAGCGTTGGACCGGACGGGCGCTGCGACCGACCGCGAGGTCGCGCGGCTGAAGCGCCTCGCCGAAGCGGCGCGCATGGCGGGCGAAGCCGACGCATCGCAGAAGCGGTTCAACACCGTTTTGAACGTTGACCGCCCGATCCCGAAATCCGCCCGCGACTCCGCCGGTGTTTTCGAGGAAGCAGCGCGGGAAGCAGAAAACTTCGCAGCACGAGCGAATGCGCTGCGCGCCGCGATCGATCCGCTCGGCGCGGCGCAGGCCCGCCTGAACCAGGAACTCGCCGAATACGCCACGCTCGCCAAGCGTGGCGCAATCACCTCGGCTGAACATACCGCCGCGCAGTCGCTGGCGAAGCAGCGCTTCGACCAGACATCGCAGGCGATCAAGGGTGTGGGCGGCGCAACCGGCCTCACCCGCAATCAGCTTCTGACGCTGCAATACACGTTCAACGACGTGGTGGCGTCGATGTCGACCGGCATGTCGCCGATGACCATCCTCATGCAGCAAGGCGGTCAGGTGACGCAGGCCTTCGGCGGCTTGCGAGGAACGATTGCTGCTTTCGGCTCGGCGCTCGGGGTTGTCGGCGGGATCGCAATCGGAGTTGCGGCGGCGGTCGTCGGCCTAACCGCCGCCTGGGTGGCGAATGACGCGTCAACGCGCGCTGTCACCACCGCGCTGATGGGCGCTGGGCGCGCTTCGGGCGCGACCGCCGCCGAGCTTGAGCGGGTTGCCCAGGCATCGAGCATTACAGGCAAGGTCTCGGTCACCGCCGCGCGCGAGATGGAAGTCGCCTTCTTGCGCACCGGCAAGGTCGGCGCAGAAGAAATGGGCCGCGCCATCGGCATCGCCCGCAATTTTGCGGTCACGTTTGCGCTCGAAACCAAGGCCGGAGCCGAGCAGCTCGCCACCGCCCTGGCCGATCCGGTGCGCGGCGCGGATGAGCTGAATTCTCGCCTCGCCTTTCTCGACGACCGGACGCGGCAGTATATCCGCACGCTGGCTGACCAGAACAATCGCACCGAGGCGCAGCGGGTTCTCTTGAACGCGCTCGTGCCGGCGCTTGCCGACGCCGAACAGGCGACCAACGCCTTTGGACGCGCCTGGAACTATGTCGCCCGGCAGGCCTCGAACGCCTTTGACGCCATCGGCAAGGCGGTGGATCGCGCGGTCGATGGCCGCAATCCGTCCGAAGAACTCGATCTCCTGAAATGGCAGCGCGACCGTCTGCGCGAGAACAGCCGCGGCAATGTCGTGCCGCTGATGCTGCCGCAGGTCGAGCGTCGGATCGCCGAGATCGAAGCCCAGCTTGCCGATCAGCAGCAGCGCGCTGCTCGACTCGCCGCAGAAGCCCGCGCGAACGAATTGTCGGTCCGGGCCGGAGAAACCGCCCGCGATATCATTCCCGGCGCGCGCGATCTCGAACGCCTGCGCCGCGAACAGGCGACCTTGCGTGCGGCGCTTGATGATCCCCTCTCGCGCTCTAAGCTTGCCGATGTCGCCGAAGTCGAAGCCGCCTATCGGCGCGTCACGGCTGAACTGGCCCGCTTCCGACCGGCGGTCGATGCAGCCACGCAGGCCGTCGTCACGCAATCGTCGGTCACGGAGGTGTCGATCCGTTCGACGCTGGCTCTGGCCAACGCCTATCTCGAAAGCGCCTCGGCGGCCGAACGCGCGGAAGCCCGCAAGACCGGCCTGATCGATCAGGCCCGCGAAGGCATCGATGCCGAAGCCCGTGCGCGCCAGGCGCTGCGCGAACGCATCGCCGAGCAGGCGGCGCAAGCGGGAAAACAGGTTGCCGATCTGACGGCAGAAGCGTCCGCCCAGAAGCGCGTCAATGATGCGGTCGCAGCTGGCTCGCTGGCTTCGGCCAAGGCCCAACAGGTGATGCAGGTCGAGCAGGCGCTTCGCCCGCTATTGACGGCACAGGCGCTGGCCGAGGGCGAAGCGAAGGAAACCCTCACCCGCATCATCGAGCGGATGCGCGAAGCCTATGGTCGGCTCTTCGTCGAACAGGAACGCGCGCAGACCCTATCCGCGAACGAGGATCGACGCCGGGAGATCGAACTCCTGACGCGGCAGGTGGCGCTGATCAACGCCACTGTTTCGGCGCGCGGCGATGCGCTGGCCGTGATGCGCGCCGAACAGGAACTCCGACGGCGCGGCGTCGATCTCGCGAGCGAGGAGGCCCTCGCCTATATCGAGTCCGCTCGCCAGATCGAAGGCCTGAACCGGACGCTGCGCGGCCAGGAACAGCTGCGCGATCAGCGCGACGAGATCACTCTGCTGGAACGGCAGGTCGCACTTGTCGGCGCTTCGGTCGCCAAGCGCTCCGAGGAACTGGCAACCCTTCGCGCCATCCAGCAATTGCGCCAGCGCGGAATCGATGCGGCAAGCCCGGAAGGACAATCCGCGATCGGTAATGCCCGGCGGATCGACGAGCTCAATCGGCAACTCGCTGGCCGTGAGGCCGTCGAGAACCAGAAGGACGAGATCACCCTTCTGCAACGGCAGATCGGGCTGATCGGCCAGAGCGCCTCCGAGCGTTCCGTCATCATCGCCCAGCTGCGCGCCGAGCAGGGCTTGCGCTCGCGCGGGATCGATCTTGCGAGCGAGGAAGGCCGCGCCATCGTAGAGAATGCCGGCAAGATCGAACGGCTGACGCAGGAACTTCAGCGGCAGGATGCAGCTTATCGCGCGATCGAGTCCGCTGTCGGTTCCGCGCTCGATCGCTTCGCCGATGTGCTCGCGCAGGGCAAACTCGACTGGAAATCATGGGCCGATGCGGGACGCCTCGCGCTTCAGGATCTGAACCGCGAGATGATCAAGCTCGCGCTGCTCAATCCGCTGAAGAACCTGCTCTTCGGCTCGAACCTGCCGACCTTCGGGCAAGGCGGCGGCATCCTCGGCAGCATCTTCTCGCGGTTGTTCCACGACGGCGGGCTGGTCGGCGCGGGGGGCGTCGGCCGCACGGTTCCGGTCCACGTCTTTGCGGGTGCGCCGCGCTTCCATGACGGAGCGTATCTCAAGCCCGACGAGGTGCCGGCGATCCTGCAACGGGGCGAGCGCGTGCTGAACCGCAAGGAGGCGCGCGCCTATGAACGCGGCGATCCGCGATCCAGCGGCGCGGTCGTCAACGTCACGATCCAAACGCCTAACCCGACCGCCTTCGACGCCAGCCGCACCCAGATCGCGGCAGGGCTTGCCCGCGCCGTTCGCTCCGGCATGCGAGGGATGTAACTCAGCGCTGACTACGAAGGCCCTTGATCAGTTTCCAACGGCTCTCGCCAGGAAAGCGGCACTCCCAGAACGTCCAACCGTTCACGTTCGTGTTGGTGACGATCTTCGCCGCATCAGATGGACTCGTGACTGACTTCCCATCCACGACTAGCGAGCCGCCTTCGACCTTCGCGTAGTACACGCCGCCTTTGTAGTTGGCGCGAAACTCGGTCCCAGCCGGGAAGCGAACGCCTTTGCATAACCAGTCATGCGCAGAGGCTTCGGAAGCCGCGGGCGCCACGCTTTGCTCAACCCGCGCGGGGGTGCCGAGCTTCAAGAGCTCTCGAATAACATCGTTGTAGGACGTTGCCTCTGTCTCACGACGGACGGTTAAGGCCTTGAAGACTTCAAAGTCGATTTCGACGGTGTGCATTCTCGCCCCCTCGCTTAATGCCTATAGCGCTATAGTGCTATAGAATAGCGACGCCGTCAAGCTTGCTCTGTTCTTCAGGATTTTTCCATGCCGCAGCCGTTTCTCGACCTCGCATTCCCCGGCTCAGTCGGCCGGGGCGCGACCGGCGGGCCGGGATTTTCGACCCTGATCGTCACGCTCGCCTCGGGCGCCGAGCAGCGCAACGTCAACTGGTCACAGGCCCGAGGCCGCTGGAACATTTCGACCGGCATCCGCAGCCGCGTCGACATGGCGGCGGTGATCGCGCACTTCCATGTCGTGAAAGGCCGAGCCTATTCGTTCCGCTTCAAGGACTGGAACGATTTCGACGCCGCCGATCAGGCGATGGTGCAGATCACGCCGGCGGTCTGGCAGATCGTCAAGCGCTACAATCGCTCGGGCTATGAGCACGTCCGCACGATTACCAAGCCGGTTGCCGGATCGGTCGCGGTGAAGATCGCCGGAAGCCCGGTTACGCCCGCCGCCATCGATACGCAGACGGGCCGGATCACCTTCGCCTCCGCGCCGGGATCAGCGCCGACCGCCTCATTCCAGTTCGATGTTCCCGTCCGCTTCGACACCGACAGTTTGCCGGTTCAGGCGAACGCCTGGGACTTGCAGATTGTCAACAATATCGACCTCGTGGAGGTGCTGGAATGAATGGCCAAACCGATCGTTGATTCAATTTTAGCTTTTGGCTATCAATCGACGATGACCTTCAAATATTGAGAGTGCTGATGATTTCTCTTGAGAACGCTTCACAGATTGCAGCGATCGTAAGCGCGATGGCTGATGTTTACTCTATAGGAAGAGCGACATTTTCACAATATTTGATCCAACGCGAAAATGCAAAAGACTACGTTTCTCGCGGTGAAGCTTTACAAAAGGCTCTTTCTTCCTACGATGATGACGAAATTGAAGCCATCGAAAAACGCATTCGTTCTTGCAAAGATCGATTTATACGCGAAGGCAGTGGTCAAAGTCGGAAAACTTGCCTTTGCAGCGTTCTTACCGACGTGAAAGATGGCAATGGAGGAAATTTTCCGTTTCCTGAATGGGGTAATTTGCACGAACAGCTAGGATGCTGATCAAAGGCATCTGCAAAGAAATTCATGCCCTAAAAAGCCAAGCAGGTTGCTGTTTGGCTTTTTTTGTTTTTGTGGCCTGAAACAGAAAGCCAATCACTTGAAAGCTCTTCCTCCCGCGCTCGCAACCCACGTTGCGGGCGGGCTCACGACGCTGTGCCGCTGCTGGCGTGTGGATCGCCGCGACGGCGTGGTGATGGGCTTTACAGATTTCGACCGCGATCTCGCATTCGATGCCGTCACCTACAAGGCGGCTTCGGGGTTCACTGCTACCGCGATCGAGGGCCAGCTTGGGTTGGCAGTCTCCAACCTCGATGTGCAGGGCGCGCTGTCATCCGACGCGCTCACCGAGGACGATCTGCACGGCGGGCGCTACGACGATGCCGCCGTCACAATCTATCTGGTGAACTGGGCGGATGTGGCGCAGCGCGTGGTGCTGCGCGCCGGCAATCTCGGGCAGGTCTCGCGCGGCAAGCTCGCCTTCTCCGCCGAATTGCGCGGCCTTGCCGCCAAGCTCGATCAACCGGCAGGCCGCATCTTCCAGCGCTCCTGCGCCTGGGACTTGGGCGACGCGCGGTGCGGGATCGATCTAAACGCGGCCGGGCGCAACGGCACTGGCGCGGTGACGCAGGTCCTGGATGCTTTTGAATTTCTCGCCTCCGGCCTTTCCGGTGTCGCATCGGGCGTACTCACGCGCGGCAAGCTGGTCTGGACTTCCGGCGTGAACAATGGCTTGGCAGTGGAGATCAAGGCGCATTCCTCCAGCGCCGGGGTTTCGCGGATCGCCAGCGCCCTGCCGATGGGCGCACCGGTGGTGGTCGGCGACACATTCAGCGCCACGGCCGGCTGCGACCGCACCTTTGCCACCTGCCGGGATCGCTTCGCCAACACGGTCAACTTCGGCGGCTTCCCGCACATGCCGGGCACCGACTTCGCGATGTCCTATCCGAACCAGGGCGCCGGAAACGACGGCGGCAAGATCACATGAGCATTTCGTTTTCTGGCCGGGAAACAATCATCGCCGAGGCGCGCTCATGGATCGGCACGCCCTATCATCATCAGGCGGCGCTCAAGGGCGTCGGCTGCGACTGCCTCGGTCTCGTGCGCGGCGTCTGGCGGGTCGTCTATGGCGCCGATCCCGAACACCCGCCCGCCTATTCACGCGATTGGGCCGAGACGCTGCGCGAGGAGACTCTGGCCGATGCCGCCGGCCGCCACTTGATCCCGCTGGCGCTGGATGGCTTCGAGCCCGGCGATCTCCTGCTCTTCGCCATCAACGACAACGCGCCCGCCAAGCATTGCGCGATTCTCGTCGCCGCAGACCGCATGATCCACGCCATCGAATCTCATCCGGTGGCGGAAGTTTCGCTCGTGCCGTGGTGGCGCAACCGCCTGCGCTTCGTTTTCCGCTTTCCCGAGATCTGATCCGGACCCGATCCTCAAATGGCCGTTCTGCTCCTCACCGCCGCAGCCTCCGCGCTGACGGCGGGCGCCTCGGCATTTGTCCAGATCGCGGCTGCGGCTGCGGCAACTGCGGTCGGCAGCTTCATCGACAACCGGCTGTTCGGCCCGTCGATGGGCAACACGACGCAGGAAGGACCGCGCCTCGACAGCTTGCAGGTTCAGGCCTCAACCGAAGGCGCGGCGATCCCCGAGATCGCCGGGCGGGTGCGGATCGCGGGCCAGATCATCTGGGCGACCAAGTTCAAGGAAGTAGCGACCACGACCACGCAGCGCTCAGGCGGCGGCAAGGGCGGCGGCGGTGGCGGCGGATCGGTCACGTCCACGACCTATTCCTATTTCGCGAACTTCGCAGTCGGGCTCTGCGAGGGGCCGATCGACCGGATCGGCCGCATCTGGGCCGACGGCAAGCCGCTCTCGCTCGCGGGCATCACCATGCGGGTCTATCGCGGCACGACGAGCCAGTCGCCCGATCCGTTGATCGAAGGCGTCGAAGGCACCGGTAACGCGCCCGCCTATCGCGGCACGGCCTATGTAGTCTTCGACAATCTCGCGCTCGAAAAGTTCGGCAATCGCCTGCCGCAGCTGACCTTCGAGGTGTTCCGGCGCGTCTCCTCCACATCCGGCGACAGCCTTGAGACCATCGTGCGCGCCGTGACCATGATTCCGGGCGCGGGCGAGCGTGCCTATGACACCAAAGTCCAGAAGCGCGATCTCGGCGGCGGCTCGACCACGCCCGAGAACGACAGCGCCGGGCGCTCGACCTCCGACTGGTCGGTCGCGCTAGACGACCTGAAGGCCTCGCTGCCGAATGTCGACACGGTGTTTCTGGTGGTGGGCTGGTTCGGCGACGATCTTCGCTGCGGCTCCTGTACAATCCGCCCGAAAGTCGAGGTCGCCAACAAGGTGACGACGCCCGACGCCTGGATGGTTCACGGCCTTGCGCGATCTGGCGCGCTCGTCATGTCGCTCAGCTCGGGCAAGCCCGCTTACGGCGGCACCCCTTCAGACGATACCGTCGTTCGCGCCATCCGCGATCTGAAAGCCCGCGGTTATGCCGTCGTCTTCTATCCGTTCGTGTTCATGGACGTGCCCGCCGGCAACGCGCTCCCGAACCCCTATGGCGGCACCGGCCAGCCCGTCTATCCCTGGCGTGGGAGGATCACCTGCCATCCCGCCGCTGGCCAATCCGGCACGGTGGACAAAACGGCGACGGCGGGAACGCAGGTTGCGGCCTTCTTCGGCGCCTGCCTCGCCTCACACGTCACGGTGTCGGTCAACGCCAGCACTGATGCTGTGACGACCAGCTATTCCGGCCCGGCCGAATGGGGCCTGCGCCGGTTCATCCTGCACTATGCCAAGCTCTGCGCGGCGGTGAACGAAATCGATGCAGGGACCATCGACGCCTTCCTGATCGGATCGGAGTTCCGCGCGCTCTGTTCGGTCCGCGACAGCGCCACCAACTTCCCAGCAGTGGCGCGGCTGAAGACCCTCGCCGCCGATGTGAAGGGCATTCTCGGCGGCGGCGTGAAGGTGAGCTACGCCGCCGATTGGTCGGACTACAACGGCTATCGGCCTGCCGATGGTTCGAACGATGTCTTCTTCCATCTCGATCCGCTCTGGGCCGACAGCAATATCGATTTCGTCGGCATCGACTGGTATGCGCCGCTTGCCGATTGGCGCGACGGCACCGGCCATCTCGACCGCATCGCAGGCGCGCCGTCGATCTATGATCGCGCCTATCTGCAATCGAACATCGAGGGCGGCGAGTTCTTCAGCTGGTTCTATGCCAGCGACACGGCGCGCAACAATCAGGCCCGCACCACCATCACCGACGGCGCCTATGGCAAACCCTGGGTGTTCCGCTCGAAGGATCTGCGGAATTGGTGGCTGAACCGGCATTACGACCGCCCGGGCGGCGTCGAAAGCGGATCGCCGACGGCGTGGCTGGCGCAGATGAAGCCGATCTGGTTCTGCGAACTCGGCGTGCCCTCGGCCGACAAGGGCGCGAACCAGCCTAACGTCTTCTATGACCCGAAGTCATCCGAGAGCTTCCTGCCCTACTTCTCGAAGGGCACGCGCGACGATCTGATCCAACGCCGCGCGCTCGAAGCGGTTCTCGCCTATTGGGCGCCTTCAGGCGCCAATAATCCGACTTCCGGCGTCTATAGCGGCCGGATGATCGAGGCCTTCGGCATATGGACCTGGGACGCACGGCCCTATCCGGCCTGGCCGGGCCGGGCCGATCTCTGGTCGGACGGTGATCTCTATCCGCTCGGCCATTGGTTGAACGGAAAGGTCGGCCTCGCCGATCTGGCGGCGCTCGTCGCCGAACGCTGCCGGCGCGTCGGCTTCACGGCTTATGATGTGTCGGCGTTGGTCGGCGTCGTCACCGGATATCTGCGCGACCGGCCCATGAGCCCGCGCGCCGAGATCGAAGCCCTGGCGTCCGCCTATTCCTTCGATGCGGTCGAAACCGACGGCGTGATCCGCTTCGTGCCGCGCGGGCGGGCCTCGGTCGCAACGCTGACCTTGCCCGAACTCGCTGTTCCCGATCAGGGCGAAGAGATCACGCTGACGCGCGGCCAGGAAACCGAACTGCCGAACGAGGTGGCGGTCGGCTTCACCGATGCGGTGGACGAATACAAATCCGGCGCAGTCTCGGCGAAGAGGCTTGCCGGCTATTCCGAGCGCAAGAGCGATCTGCGGCTCGCGCTGGTGATGGATCAGGTTCAGGCGCAATCGATCGCCGATCGGGCGCTGGTCGAGGCTTGGGTTGCCCGCGAGACGGCGCAACTGGCCTTGCCGCCGTCACGCATCGCACTCGATCCTGGCGACGTCATCGATCTCGTCATCAACGGCCGGGCGCGATCGTTCCGGCTGACGCGCGTGCTCGACAAGGGCGCGCGCGAAGCCGAAGCCGTGCGCGCCGAAGCGGCGATCTATGCGCCGCCGCTGAACGGCATCGCGCCGCCGACTCTGACACCGCCGCCAATCTATGGCGCGGCGGTGCTGCGGCTGATGGACATGCCGCTGCTGCGCGACACCGACGATGGCTTCTCGCCCTATGCCGCGGCATCGGCTTCTCCCTGGGGCGGCGTTGTGGTGATGGACAGCGCCACCGGCTCGGATTTCGTGCTCGATACAACGCTCGCTGTTCGGGCCACCGTTGGCGAAACCATCCAGCCGCTTTCCGCAGGGCCGACAGAATATTGGGACGAAGGCTCCGTCCTCGAGGTGAAACTCTATGCCGGGGAACTGGCAAGCGCCACGCCCGACACAATTCTGAGCGGCGGCACGAACAGCCTGGCGCTCGGCACGCCCGACGGCGATTGGGAGATCGTCCAGTTCGCCGATGCGGCCCTGACCGGATCGCAGACCTATCGGCTGACGAAGCTGCTGCGCGGACGCCTCGGCACCGAACACGCCATCCGCTCGCCGCTGGCCCTCGGCGCGCCTGTGGTTCTGTTGAACGAAGCTGTCGCCAAGATCGACGGCAAGCCCGCCGAACGCCTCGCGGCCCGCTTCTATCGATGGGGACCACAGGCGCTCAATATCGCCGATCCCGCCTGGCAGCAGACGACCTTCGCCACGAAGGCCGTCGGCCGCATGCCGTGGTCTCCGGTCCAGATCGCGGGCGCGCGCAATGGCGGCGGCGATCTCACTATCACTTGGGTTCGGCGCACCCGCTTCGGCGGCGTCTGGGCCGATGGCGTCGATGTTCCTCTCAACGAGGAAAGTGAGCGCTACGAGGTCGATGTAATGAACGGCGCAATCGTCGTACGCACCATCGCCACGACCACGCCGACCGCCAGCTACTCCGCCGCCCAGCAGGTCGCGGATTTCGGATCGGCGCAAAGCTCGGTCTCGGTGCGCGTCTACCAACTCTCCGCCTCCGTCGGGCGTGGCTGGCCGGGCTCCGCCATCATCTGAAGGATCACACCAATGCCGACGCCGAATCTCGGCCTGCCCACGCTCGCGCAAGGACAGGCGCAGAAGGAGATTGCCCACAACGATGCGCTGCTGCGCCTCGACGCGCTTGTGCAAACCAGCGTCAAGAGCCGGGCGCTGGCGAC
Organism: Ancylobacter radicis; assembly: GCF_018449475.1. Classification (GTDB taxonomy): domain Bacteria; phylum Pseudomonadota; class Alphaproteobacteria; order Rhizobiales; family Xanthobacteraceae; genus Ancylobacter; species Ancylobacter radicis. The sequence continues at coordinate 134,071 of NZ_JAHCQH010000016.1, forward strand.
GCCGCCGGGAAGCCCAGCGAACGGCGACCGTTGGATCGTGCCCTCCGGTGCAACCGGCGTCTGGGCTGGCCAGACCGACAAGATCGCGTTCTGGCGCGAGGGTGCATGGGCATTCTTCGTGCCCGTCGTCGGTTGGCGTGTCCATGTCGAGGACGAGCGCCTCACCGTCGTCTGGACCAATGGCGCCTGGCGCGACCGGATCGTCGGCACCGCCAATGGCGGTGCGATCCGGCTTGTGGCGCTTGAGCAGGAACTGACGCTCACCGGCGCCTTTGTCGATGCCACGACCGCCGTGATTGCCGACCGCATGATCGTGCTGGCAGTCGCCTCGCGCACGACACAGGCGATCACCGGCGCAACCTCCTACGGCGTCGGTGTGGCGGGCAATACCAGCCAGTTCGGCGGTTCGCTCGGCATCGCGCTCGGCTCGAACAACATCGGCGTGATCGGCCCGTCCGCCTTCTACGCCAACACGCCGATCCGCGTCACTGCGGCCGGCGGCAACTTCACCGGCGGCAAGGTGCGCGTCGTCCTCTACGCACTCGCCTTCGCCGCCCCGACCTCGTGAGAACAGGAGCGCCCCATGAACCCCTCACCACCTTCAATCGCTGTCGCCCCTGAAGCGCTCACGCTCACATGGGTCGTCGTCGGCAGCATCGTCATCGAACTGCTTGTCCTGATCGTCTTCCTCGTTCGCGTGTCGTGGTGGCTGTCGCATCGCTTCACCATGATCGACGCCAGCTTCATGACCGTTGGCAAGGACGTGGCCCAGTTGAAAGCCGATATCGGCAACGACATCGCCGGGCGTCGCGCCGTCGCCGATGCGCGCGGCGACATCGCCCAGATCAAGGCGACGCTGATCGAGTTTCGGGAACGCATCGACCGGATCGAAGCCAACGAGGACGGGCGCAAACACGCCTGATCTGCCGCCCTCAACCCCAACCGCAACCCGACCGAAAGCCCGCCCTCCGGCGGGCTTCGTCGTTTCAGGAGGTCGCAATGCTGCCTGCCCAATACCGATGGCTCGAAGTCGAGCCCGGCCCGCGCATGATCATCGAGGCGCTGAAGCAATACGGCACGCTCGAAGCGCCAGGCGCTACCGACAATCCGAAGATCATCGGCTGGCAAGACGAACTCGAAGCCGCCGGCCTCGGCCGTGTTTATGCCGGCGTCTATCGCCACGACGCGATCCCGTGGTGCGGCCTGTTCATGGCGATCGTCGCCCACCGCGCCAACATCGAACGCCGCCCCGAGCGGAATCCGCCGCGCCTCTATCTCTCGGCGCTCGAATGGGCGGCATTCGGCACGTCGGTTCCGAAGGGTGCCGCGGCGCTCGGCGACGTGCTCGTCTTCAAGCGCAAGGGTGGCGGGCATATCGGCCTTTATGTCGGCCACGACGCCTCGGCCTTCCACGTTCTAGGCGGCAATCAATCCGATCGCGTCTCGATCACGCGGTTGTCGCGCAACCGGCTCGTCGCGGTGCGCCGCCCGGCCTATCGCGCCCAGCCCGCGAACGTCCGCCCGATCTCTCTCGCTGCGAGCGGAAGCCTCTCCGTCAATGAGGCCTGATCCAACCCAACCAAGGAGATTTCTATGAACGCTGTTCTTCAGTTCGGTGCGGGCTACCGCACCTACATCATCGCCGCCGTGCTCGTTCTCGTTGTGGTCGTCGAGAAGGGCCTCGGCATCGATGTGCCGGGTGTCGATGTCGGTTCCGACTGGCTCACCCAGATCCTCGCCGCGCTCGGCCTCGGCACCCTGCGGGCCGGGATCACCGGGGCGACCAAGTGACCGGCTGGTTCGCTCTGGTCCTCATCGTCGCGGTGGTCATCGCCACCGCGGCGATCTTCGCCGCTGGCCGCAAGGCAGGCGCCGCCGCCGAGGCGGCGAAAGCCCGCGAGGCCGAACTCAAATCCCAGAAGGAGGCTTCCGATGCAAAGGACCGCATGCTCGAAGCGGGCGCTGCCGCTCCTCGTGATCGCGACGCTCTCGCTGACCGCCTGCGCGACGGCACCTTCTAGGCCGTCCATCGTCTGCCCGCCGGTCGCGGCTTACGACCGCGCCTTCCAGGCACGGCTTGCCGACGAAATCCAACGCCTGCCACCCGGCGCGGCGCTCGAACGGGCGATGCTGGACTATGCTCGCCTGCGCGATCAGGCGCGGGCTTGCGTCGGAAGGCCAGCCCTCAAGTAGAAAGGCGTCGCAGCGAACTGCGACGCCTCCCTGTTACTTGCGGCCGGAGCCGTTCTTGGTGGGATCGACGAGCTTGTAGCCCATTCCCGGCTTCGGCGTCGGCGGAAGCGGCTCGTTGCGAACAACGGTACGCTCCTGGCCGGTGCCGCCGCCGCGGGGACCAACAATCTCATACTGACCCGAACGGGGCGCATTCGTCCCCGGCTTCAAAGGACCGCTCATGGCGGACCTCCTTTCAATCTGACGCAGATTGAACTTGCTTTCCCGAGTCCGTGCGCCTTAATGGCGTTGTCAATATACGTTCGGTTCGGGTCGGCCACCTGCAAGGGTGCGTCATCACCTTGCCGGATCTCCTTCGGGGCGAGGCGATGCCTCGCCCTTTTTTATTGCGTTACTTCGAGCTGCTTGCGCACTTCTCCTGTTCCGAGCAGTGGCGCGAACGCACGGAAGTTACGTGTTTGGTGGCGAACCCGTCCGGCAACGATGGCCGGATGCACGCCGATCCGCTGCGAGAAGGCAATTATTCCGGAATAGCTCGCGTGTGATGTCAGGCCGGCGGTCGCCCATAGGTCCCGCGAGATCAATGCCTCCTCGGCCCATTCGTCGGCCTCATTTTCGCGAGGGTCTTCGTGGCGAGACGGCGCTTCGCGAAGGCTGAAATCGTCGACGAATGCCTCGGCTGCGCCGTTGAAGTGGCGCCCGACATGGGCAAGTTCGTGCAGGAGTGAGAACCAGAAGTTATCGATCCGGTCGTAACGCAAAGTCAGCGCAACGATCGGTGCGCCGCCGTCCACTCCACGCAAGGCGGCGCCGTCCAGATAAGTCTTCGGCAAGTGAGAAACGCAGACAAGGTGAACGCCAAGGCCAGACATCGCGTCTCTTGCACGCTTTGGCCCGTCCTCATGCGCGCTCAGCTTTGAAAGCTCGGTGAGCAACTCAAGCGTGATCGAACCGGTCTTGTAGCTTCCCGCCAACTTCTGATCGCGAGAAGCCGCGAGCGCCTTCAAGCACCATGCCAACAGGGCATAGGTATCGGTCTTGGCATTCTGGCGCATCGCGTCGTTGCGTCGGCACAGAGGCATCGGCACAGCCTTCATGCCACCTGCGCTCGCAATCAATTCGCCGATCAAATCCTCGGCCTTGGCTTTCGCGGAGGCGACCGAGCGAATCCAGCCACGTTTCGCCATTTCGTTGATCGGGAACCGGCCCCAATCGAGCGAAGATGTCTCTGCGATGTTCCCTGCCGAAGAGGCATCAGCAACCAGAACCTCGGCGGGAATGCCAAGGTGTGTGTGAAGCGCACGGATCATCGCCAACGTCAGAGGCTGCTTGCCGGAAAGAACCTCCGACACCTTCCCGCGACTGCCGATATAGGGCTCGAGATCGCGCGGTTCGAGCCCGGCCTGCTCCATGCGAAAGCGGATCGCTTCGATTGGCGTCGGCAGTTCAATTGGGAAATGTTTCGCCTCGTAGGCTTCAACGAGGTCGGCCAGAACGGAAAGCTCATCGGCCTCGGAAGTCCCGGCCACGGCATCCATGAGCGCATCGATCCGCGCCAGGGCAGCCTTGTGGTCGGCTTCCGTTCGGATCGGGGTGATGCGCGCCATGTCTAAACCTCCGCTACGTTGATCTTGTCGTATTCGGCGTGTGTGCCGAACCATCGGACGGCGACAACACCGGCTGCAAAATTGACCTTCACGATCAATCGAAACCGGTTGCCGCCGATGTCGAAAACATACCGCTCACCGACCTTGTCGGTCTTCGGATAGCGGTCCCGGAGATCCTGAAAGGACGTCCAGACCGTCGTTTTCGACGCAACTTCGGCCTTCCACGCCGAGAGGCGCTTGGCCACGTCGGCGTGGCGCTTCTGCGCCTCCTCGATAATCTCCACGCCGACCAGCTTCATATAAAGCGTTCCCGTTTCAGGATCAAGCAATACGTTCCGAAAATAGGATCAAATCGGCTCACGCTGTCAAGTTATGCGCGGGTCGCTTCGTCCACATGCTAGATTGAGCCTCGCGACTCGCCCTTGACATGCTCTGCATTATAGCAAATATAGCAGACATGACAAACGCACAAGCCGTAGCCGCGACCCTTCGCGCGATTCGATCGAAAATGAACTTCACGCAGGAACAGCTTGCCGAACGGCTCGGTGTGTCCTTTGCGACGGTGAACCGCTGGGAAGGCGGATCGAACTTGCCGCAGAAAGCCGCCCGGGAGGTCATCATGGCCCTGGCGCAGGAGGCCGGGATCGACACTGACGGCGACGCGGGCGAGTCGTCCGATCCGGCTGCTGGCGTAACGCGACGGCGCCGGGGATCGGCAACGGCGGCGCCCTCGACGAAGCCGATGGAGCAAATGCTTTGGGACGCAGCCTGCTCTATTCGCGGCGAGAAGGACGCGCCGAAGTTCAAGGACTATCTGCTGCCGCTGCTATTCCTCAAACGGCTATCCGATGTGTTCGACGACGAGATCGCGCGCCTCGCGGAAGATTACGGCGACCGCGATACGGCGCTTGAGATCGCCGAGGGCGATCATTCCCTCCTGCGCTTCTATATGCCGCCGGAAGCGCGATGGGGCGCGATCAGCGGGCGCGAAGCCATCGAATGGCCGCTGGACGACAAGGGCCAGAGCACCAAGCCCAGGGACATCGGCGAGCACCTGACCAAGGCGGTGCGCGCGGTGGTCAAGCAGAACCCCATGCTTTCCGGCGTGATCGATGTGGTGGACTTCGCCGCCGAGCGGAACGGCGAGCGAGATATCAACCCGGCGAAGCTGCGCCTCGTAGTCGAGACGTTTTCCGATCCGCGCTATAGGCTGGGCTTAGCCGATGTGCAGCCTGACTTCCTCGGGCGCGCCTATGAGTATCTGCTTAGGAAGTTCGCGGAAGGCTCGGGCCAGAGCGCAGGCGAGTTCTTCACCCCGACCGAAGTCGGCTTCCTGATGGCGCATATCATGCGGCCCCGCCCCGGCGAGGATTGCCATGACTATGCCTGCGGATCGGCCGGCCTGTTGGTTAAGCTGCAACTCGTCGCACGCGAGCTCGATCCGACCGCCAAGGTGCCATTGAAGCTCACCGGTCAGGAGCTTCAGGCCGAAAGCTACGCTGTCGCGCAGATGAACGGCATCATCCACGACATGGAGATCGAGATCGCCCGCGGCGACACGATGATCAATCCGAAATTCCGCACCAACGAGGGCAAGGTGCGCGGCCACGATATCGTCGTCGCCAATCCGATGTGGAACCAGCCTTTTGCGCCGGATGTGTTCGCCAATGATCCGTTCGATCGCTTCCGTACCGCGGGTGGCGTCACCACCGGCAAGGGCGATTGGGCCTGGCTTCAGCATACCCTTGCTTGCCTAGGCGACAATGGCCGCGCGGCGGTGGTGCTCGATACTGGCGCGGTCACGCGGGGTTCTGGCTCGAAGAACGAGGATAAGGAGCGCAACATCCGCAAATGGTTCGTCGATCACGACCTGATCGATGGCGTGATCCTGCTGCCGGAAAACCTCTTCTACAACACCAACGCCGCCGGCGTGATCGTGGTGCTGAACAAGCGCAAGCCTGCCACGCGCAAGGACAAAATCGTCCTTTTCAATGCCAGTAAAATCGTAAGGAAAGGCAAGCCGAAGAACTACATTCCTGAAGACGCGATCCGCCCCCTGGCTGCTGCATATCTCAAAGGCGAACCCATTGATGGTGAGATTGTAGTGATCACGCGCCAGCAGGCCGAAGACGCCGATTACAATCTCGGCCCAAGCCGATGGGTTGGACAGCAGGAAGATAAAACGCACACCAGTATTCAAGAGCTAGTAGCCCGTGCCGATCAATTGTCGGAAGAAAGCACGCGGTTGTGGTCCCAACTACAGCCTATGCTTCTGAAATTGGGGGGTTCTCGATGAGCAAACTACCTTCGGTGCCCTTGAGCGATCGAGATTCGTTTTCGCTCGTAAGCGGACTTTGGAAAGGCATGCGTTCGCCGTTGGAGGCGTCTGCTGTTCTTCGAAGCACAAATTTTAGAGGCGACGGCCTGTTGGACTATTCCGATATCGCTGAACTCGAAGTTGAGACGCGCCTCTTAGCTGACCGTCGTCTATCGCCTGGAGACATCATAATCGAACGGTCAGGCGGAGGACCGAAGCAGCCTGTGGGACGCGTGGGCTACTTTGATCCTCCTAATAATCGAGTGTTTTGCACAAGCAATTTTACCACCGCTATCCGTGTCGTCGATCCAGAGAGGTTCGATTCGAAATACGTCTCCCTCTACCTTCACGCGCTATACAAATCGGGTGCCACAGAAACGCTCCAACGAGCGACAACTGGTATTCGAAATCTCGACTGGAACGAGTATCTCAAGTTCGAGGTACCGGCGCTTTCTATCGAAGAGCAACGTGCAATTGTGAGATTGATCGGAGCATCACGAGAAGCTTATCAACTCGAAGAAGCTCAGATCGATAATTTCTTGGAAATCAAGCGCGCTACAATGCGCGATGTATTTACCAGAGGCCTAAGAAATAAAGAGCAAAAAGAAACTGAATTCGGGCTTGTTCCAGATAGTTGGCAGCCTCTGGCACTAGACCATTGTGCGACCGTGCAAACAGGTGTCGCAAAAGGACGCAAATTTTCTGACGCTGAGATGGTGGACGTGCCCTATCTGCGTGTTGCCAACGTTCAGGATGGTCACCTTGATCTCTCTGAGATGAAGCAAATCCATATTCGCCGGTCTGAGGTGGAGAGGTATCGTCTACAAACTGGCGATGTGGTTCTCACGGAGGGCGGCGACTTCGACAAACTCGGACGCGGCTTCATTTGGCGCGGCGAGTTGGACCTCTGCGTTCATCAAAATCATGTCTTCGCAGTGCGGCCAGATCGTAAGCGCCTTCTGCCTGAGTTTTTCGCCTACCTCGCGCAAAGCGCTTATGGCAAAGCCTACTTCCTGAAGGTTGCTCACAAGACGACCAATCTTGCGTGCATCAACAGCACCAAGCTGAAGGCATTTCCTGTTCTGATACCGCCTACGCTGGAAGAACAGCGCGAGATCGTCGAGATTCTCGACGCCATCGATCAGAAAATTGGCCTGCATCAGCGAAAGCGAGCCGTGCTCGAAGACCTGTTCAAGGCGCTACTGCACAAGCTGATGACCGGCGAAATCCGCGTGGCCGATCTCGATTTGTCGGCGCTCAGCAACGCTCCGCTCGAAGGAGTAGCGGCATGAGCGACCTCAAGATCAGCGAAGCCGGCACCGTTCAGTTTCCGATGGTGAAGCACGCCGCCGAAATCGGCTGGACGCCGCTCACGCCGGAAGTCGCTAAACAGAAGCGCGGCGGCGAAGCGGGAATGCTGCTACGCGACGAGCTCGAAGCGAAGCTCTCGGAGTTCAACCCTTGGCTTTCGGCCGATGCGCTGCGCTCGATCATCGAGACGCTCGACGCCATCCCGGCAACGGTCGATGGCAACCGCGAAATGCTGATGTGGCTGCGTGGCGAACGCGGCTGGTACGACGAAGACGAAAAGCGCCATCGCCGCGTTCAGCTGATCGATTTCGATCATCCCGACGCCAACGAATTTCACGTCTCATGGGAATGGACGCTGAAGCCGCCCGCCCGTAAAGGCAACAGGGCGGACGTGATGTTTCTCATCAACGGCGTGCCGGTCTGCATCGTCGAACACAAGAACCCGAAGGACGGTGACGCCATCGAACGCGGCATCAAGCAGCTGCGCCGCTATGAAATCGAGACGCCGGAACTGATCGGCGCCCCGCAGATCTTCAACGTCACGCACCTGCTCGACTATTGGTATGGTGTCACCTGGAACGCCACCCGCCGCGACATGGCGCGCTGGAAGCAGACGCCGGACGAAGCCTATCGCTTCGCGGTGCAGGCATTCTTCGAACGCACGGATTTCCTGCGCACGCTCCAGCACTGGATTCTGTTCTATGTTCAGGACAGCGAGACGCGGAAATCTATCCTGCGCCAGCACCAGCGCCGCGCCATCGATGCGATCGTCGCCCGCTGCGCTGATCCCACCAAGACCCGCGGCCTTGTCTGGCACACGCAAGGGTCCGGCAAGACGTTCACGCTGCTCACGGCCGCGAAGCTGATCCTCGAACAGAAGGAGCGCTTCCAGAACGGGACGGTGATCCTCGTCGTTGATCGCACTGAGCTTGAAGGGCAATTGAAGGGCTGGGTCGAGCGGGTGCTCGGCGAAATGCAGAACCAGGATATCGCCATCAAGCGGGCGAACACCAAGGCCGAGCTTCAGCAGCTTCTCGACGCCGACTTTCGCGGCCTGATCATCGCGATGATCCATAAGTTCGAGGCGATCCGAAAAGATTCATCCGTCCGCGACAACATCTATGTGTTCATCGACGAAGCTCACCGGTCGGTCGCAAAGGATCTCGGCACCTATCTCATGGCGTCGGTGCCGAACGCCACCATCATCGGCTTCACTGGCACGCCGATCGCCAACACCGAACAGGGCACGGGCACGTTCAAGATTTTCGGCGCCGAGGACGAAACCGGTTATCTCGACAAATATTCGATCAAAGAATCGATCGCCGACGAAACCACACTGCCGATCAAGCACGTCCTGGCGCCAAGCGAGATGACGGTGCCGGTTGACCGGCTGGACAAGGAGTTCTTCGAACTCGCCGCCGCCGAGAGCGTGACCGACATCGAGGAGCTGAACAAGGTTCTGGATCGGGCCGTGGGCCTTCGCGCCTTCTTGAAGGCGGATGATCGCGTCGCAAAGGTGGCCGCATTCGTCGCCGAGCACTTCAGAGAAAACGTGCTGCCGCTCGGCTACAAGGCGTTTGTGGTCGCGGTCGATCGCGAGGCCTGCGCCAAATACAAGCAGGCGCTCGACAAGCTGCTGCCGCCGGAATGGACCGAAGCCGTCTATACGGAAAACGCCGCCGACGTGGTGGATAGGCCGCTGGTCGCCCAGCTGCAACTCAGTGACGAACGCGAGGAAGATGTCCGCCTGCTGTTCAAGAAGGCCGACAAGAACCCGAAAATCCTGATCGTTACCGACAAGCTGCTCACCGGCTATGACGCGCCGCTGCTCTACTGTCTCTATCTCGACAAGCCGATGCGGGATCACGTTCTGCTTCAAGCGGTCGCCCGTGTGAACCGGCCATATGTCGACAAGGAAGGCATTCAGAAGAAGATCGGCCTCGTCATCGATTTTGTCGGCGTGCTGCGCGAACTCAAGAAGGCCCTGCAATTCGACTCGTCAGATGTCGATGGGGTGATCGAGGATCTCGATCTCCTGATGAAGGACTTCCTGGAAAAGATCGCAAAGGCTTCCGTCGACTATCTCGATGCCGGCGAAGGCGGCGATGCCGACGAACGCCTAGAACGGCTCGTCTATGGCCGTTTCCTGGAGCCGGAACCGCGAAAGGCGTTCTTTGAGGCCTACAAGGATATCGAGAACCTTTGGGAAATTCTGTCGCCGTCAAAAGAACTCGTCGACCACATCGGCACGTTCAAGCGGCTGGCGCAGCTCTACGCCGCGGTGCGCAACGCTTATGCTGACAAGATCGGGTTCGTGGCGGACCTTGCCTACAAGACGCGCCAGCTCGTTGAGCAGAACGCAACGCAGGATGGCCTGGGCCGCCTGACTAAAAGCGTCACCTTTGATGTCAAAACGCTTGAGGCCTTGCGCTCGGACAAGGGTTCCGACGAAGGCAAGGTGTTCAATCTCGTTCGGGGCTTGCAGAAGGAGATCGACGACAACGCTGAGGCCGCGCCGGTGCTTCAGCCGCTAAAGGATCGTGCCGAGCGTATTCTCAAAGACCTCGAGAACCGGAACACGACCGGCCTCGCTGCGATGGACCTCCTTGCCGCGCTGGCCACTGAGAAGGACGCCGCATCAAAGGCCGCAAAAGACACGGGCCTAACGCCGAAGGCCTTCGCTGCCTTCTGGGCGCTTCGAGAAAACCCGGCGCTGAAGAGCAGTGGAATCGATGCGCTTGAACTGGCCAAGGAGATCGAAAAGCTCTTGGCGCGGTTCCCGAACGCGAGGGTCAATCCCGACGAACAGCGGCAGCTTCGTGCATCGCTATATCGGCCGCTGATCAGCCTACCAAAAGATGCCCGCGCCAGCGTCGTTGATCTGATCATGGCGAACGTGTTGGGCTAATGATTTGGTCATGGCAAAGTATCTATCAGAACAAGACGCGCTCAAACAGCGCGTCGCCCGATGGGCGATCAAGCTAAGAGTTAATCCCCGCCTTGTCCGCGTTCAACGGATGACGCGCAAATGGGGTTCGTGCTCAAGCGCGGGCACGATCACGCTGGCGGCCGACCTTCTCGATGAGCCGGACAGCTTCCAGGATTTCGTCGTTGCCCACGAACTGCTTCACCTGCGCGTGCCGAACCACGGCCGCCTGTTCAAGGCGTTGATGACTGCGCATGTGCCTGGCTGGCGATCCCTTGAGGTCTCGCGCCCCAACAGGGCTGCTCTTTAGTGACGGTTCGTGTTTCTGAATGGCCCAAAAAACGGACACAGTGCGGACACAAGCAAAAGCCCCGCTGGCGAGAGCCAAGCGGGGCTTTGCATAAGCTGTTGAATTAGCTTTTGTATTTTGGTTGCGGGGGCAGGATTTGAACCTGCGGCCTTCAGGTTATGAGCCTGACGAGCTACCGGGCTGCTCCACCCCGCGTCAGAGCCGGGGGACACCAGGGCGCCACCGACGCCGGGTATCTAGCAATCCGCATGGCCAATTGAAAGGGGGGCGGCGTCGTTTTTGTCATCGCAGCGTCGCAGCCTGTGCCAAGATGGCGTTCAAACCGTTGAGCCGCAAGGACAAAGCGAGATGAGCGAAACTGTGCATGGCCGCTCTGCGTCCGCCGATACCCCGCCACCGCTATCATCCCCGACGGTATTTAAGAGGCCGTTCGATCAGGCCGCTACCGAGGCGGAGGCGGCTCTGGGGCTGGAAGACCCGGTGCGGGCGGTGCATGAGTTGCGCAAGGCGTTCAAGCGGCTGCGGGCTTTGCTGCGGCTGGTCGATGGAGAGCATCGGGCCGAGGCGAAGGCGTTGCGCGCGGCACTGGGGGAGGTGGCGCGCCGGCTGGCCGGGGCGCGCGATACGCAGGCGCGACGCGATGCGTTGGTTGATCTCACGGCTAAATCATACCTCTCGGCATCGGCGCACCGCGCTGCCGCGCGCGCGCTGGCGGCGGGAGGCGCACATGAGGCGGTTGGGCTCGCGCCGCATCGGGATGATCTTACCTCCCTCGTCGCCGCCTGCCGCGACGCGGGGCCGCGCTTTGCTGCCAGCATGGACCGCACGGCGCTGCTGCGCGCCCTGCGCGATGAATATGCGCGCGGCCGGCGGCTGGTGCGCCATGTCGACCCCACTGAGCCCGAGAGCCTGCATGAGCTGCGCAAGGCTGTGGTGGCGCAACGCTACCAGATGGAACTGGTGAGCGAGGCCTGGCCGGCGCTCGGCAAGGTGTGGGTCGGGGAATTGCAGCGCCTGCGGGAGAAGCTCGGCAAGCATCAGGACCTCGCGGTGCTCGCCGCCGAACTCGCCAGCCTGCCGGCGGGGCGGCAGGGCTGGCGGCAGCCGCTGGCCGACGCCATCGCCGCGCGTCAGCATCGCCTGGTGCTCTCGGCCCTGCGGCTGCACCGGCGGCTGTTCGCGGAAAAGCCGCGCGCCTTCCGTCAGCGGATCGCTGCCTATTTGAAACCTGTATCCGAAAAGGAATAAAAAGACCGCGCCGGTCTCTCGCCTCACCGCACCTCGTCCGCAGGAGTGCGCCCATGTTCGTCCGCCAGATGCACTATCTCGTCGCGCTGTCGCGCGAGAAGCATTTCGGCCGGGCGGCTCACGCCTGCAATGTGACCCAGCCGACGCTTTCCGCCGGCATCCGCAAGCTGGAGCAGGAACTGGGCCTACCGATTGTGGTGCGTGGGCACCGCTTTCTCGGCTTCACGGCGGAGGGCGAGCGGGTGCTGGGCTGGGCCCGGCAGATCGCCGCGGATTATGAGAGCCTGCGGCAGGAAAAGGCGGAAACCGGAGCCGGTCTATCGGGCACGCTGCGCGTCGGCGCCATTCCGGCCGCGACCGCCGCCGCCCCGGCATTGCTGGCGCCGTTCCGCGACCGGTATCCCGATGTGAAGGTGCAGATGCTGACCCTGAGTTCGGCCGCGATCCAGCGCGGGCTGGACGAACTCGATCTCGACGCCGGCATCACCTATCTGGAGAACGAGCCGCTCAACCGGGTGCGGCGGCTGGAACTCTATGTCGAGCGTTATGTCTTCGTGACGCGCGCTGACGATTCTCTGGCCCGCCGCCGCTCGCTGCGCTGGGAAGAGGCGGCGCGCCAGCCACTGTGCCTGCTCACGCCGGACATGCAGAACCGCCGCATCATCGACCATGTGATGGTCGAGGCCGGGCTCGCGGCGCAGCCGGCCATCGAGACCAACTCCTTCATGGGCGTGTGGTCCTTCGTGCGGCGCGGGCCGTGGACCAGCATCGTGCCGGAGGCAAGCTTCCGGGGACTCGGCGATGCCGGTGATCTCGTCGCCGTGCCGCTGGTCGATCCTGTCCATGTACAGCCGGTGGGTCTGGTGCTGACGGAGCGTGATCCTCTCAGTCCTGTGGCGGGAGCCTTGCTGAAATTCGCTCGCTCTCTTCAACGTGGCGGAGTTGAGAGCATTAATTTACTTCAGAATGATTTAAATTAAACGATCTTCATCGACGCCATCTATCAATTGTTGCTCCCTTTCAATTTGCACGTTGGCGCGTCGACCGGCAGTCTCATCATGTCGATCCGGGGCGGTTCGCAGACCCAGCCGGACGATGTGGAGGATGCCCGCCGCACTGCGCTCCGATCCAGCGGCACGCTGGAGCGCGTGCCGGTAGCCAGGCTGTGATGGCTTGAACGGTCTGCCGTGCGCACGGCGGAAGCGTCCCCGCTTACCCCAAGGAGAGGAGACGCCCCATGGCCAAGGTTCTGTGCGTTCTGTACGACGATCCGATCGACGGCTACCCCACGACCTATGCGCGCGACGATCTGCCGAAGATCGACCATTATCCGGGCGGCCAGACCCTGCCGACCCCGAAGGCCATCGACTTCACGCCCGGCACGCTGCTCGGCTCGGTCTCCGGCGAGCTCGGCCTGCGCAAATATCTGGAATCGCAGGGCCACACGCTGGTCGTGACCTCCGACAAGGACGGCCCGGATTCGGTGTTCGAGAAGGAACTGGTCGACGCCGATGTGGTGATCTCCCAGCCCTTCTGGCCGGCCTATCTGACGCCCGAGCGCATCGCCAAGGCGAAGAATCTCAAGCTGGCGCTCACCGCCGGCATCGGCTCGGACCATGTCGATCTTCAGGCCGCCATCGACCGCAACATCACGGTCGCGGAAATCACCTACTGCAACTCGATCAGCGTCGCCGAGCATGTGGTGATGATGATCCTCGGCCTCGTGCGCAACTACATCCCCTCGCATGACTGGGCCCGCAAGGGCGGCTGGAACATCGCCGATTGCGTGGCGCATTCCTATGATCTGGAAGCGATGAGCGTCGGCACCGTGGCGGCCGGCCGCATCGGCCTCGCCGTGCTGCGCCGCCTCGCGCCCTTCGACGTGAAGCTGCACTACACCGACCGTCACCGCCTGCCGGAATCGGTGGAGAAGGAGCTGAACCTCACCTTCCACGCCACGCGCGAGGAGATGTACCCGCATTGCGACGTGGTGACGCTGAACTGCCCGCTGCACCCCGAAACCGAGCACATGATCAATGACGAGACGCTGAAGCTGTTCAAGCGCGGCGCCTATATCGTCAACACGGCGCGCGGCAAGCTGTGCGACCGCGACGCCATTGCCCGTGCGATGGAAAGCGGCCAACTGGCGGGTTATGCGGGCGATGTGTGGTTCCCGCAGCCGGCGCCGCAGGATCACCCCTGGCGCACGATGAAGTGGAACGGCATGACGCCGCACATTTCCGGCACCTCGCTGACCGCCCAGACCCGCTATGCGGCCGGCACGCGCGAAATCCTCGAATGCTTCTTCGAGGGAAGGGCGATCCGCGACGAGTACCTGATCGTGCAGGGCGGCGCGCTCGCCGGCACCGGGGCGCATTCCTACTCCAAGGGCAATGCCACCGGCGGCTCGGAAGAGGCGGCGAAGTTCAAGAAGGCGGGCTGACCATCCGCCTCAACGGGCGGTGCTGGACGCGGCGCCGCCCGCTTCACTTCTGACGGCGCCGTCCCTTCGGCACCGTCGCCCCCCGAACTTCCTCTCGGCGCTGGCTCGCTCGCGAACCGGCGCTTTTTTGTCAACCGCCGACGGTGCTAAGATACTGGATGGGTCGCCCCGGCGCGACGGCCTGCGCGGCGCGGACGATGCCCTGCGCGTCCAGCCCGTAATGGCGGTAAAGGTCCGCCAGCGTGCCGGTCTGGCCGAATTTTTCCACACCCAGCGCCCGCGTGCGGTGGCCATGGACGGCGCCGAGCCAGCCGAGCGTCGCGGGATGGCCGTCGACGAGGGTTATGAGCGCGCAGCCCGCCGGCACCTCGGCGAGCAGCGCCTCGACAGGACTGGGCGGCGACGCCGCGCCATCCTCCCGCGCCCGCTGCGCGGCGTTCCAGCCGGCATGGAGCCGGTCGGCCGAGGTGATGGCGAGCAGGCCTACATCGCGCCGGTCCTCCGCCATGAGCCCGACCGCCTCGACGGCTTCCGGCGCCAGCGCGCCCTGATAGGCGATGACGACCTGCGCGTTCGGCCCCGGCCGACGCAGCCAGTAGCCGCCCTTGACGATGTCGGCCGCCAGCGCCGCGTTCATGGTGCGCGCGGGCTGGTCGATGGTGCGGGTGGAAAGCCGCAGATAGAGCGACTGGCCGTCCTCTTCCTGAAGATTCACCAGCCCGTGCCGCAGGATGACCGCGAGTTCGTCGACAAAGGCCGGCTCGAAGCTCGCCAGCCCGTCCTGTGCCATGCCGATCAGCGGGGTGGCGATGGACTGGTGCGCGCCGCCTTCCGGCGCCAGCGTCACGCCCGAGGGCGTCGCGGCGATGATGAAGCGGGCGTCCTGGTAGCAGGCATAGTTCAGCGCATCGAGACCGCGCTCGATGAAGGGATCATAGAGCGTGCCGATGGGCAGCAGCCGCTCGCCGAATAGCGAATGGGAGAGGCCGAGCGCCGAGAGCATGATGAACAGGTTCATCTCGGCGATGCCGAGTTCGAGATGCTGGCCCTTGGGCGAGAATTCCCAGTTGAAGGTGGAGGGGATGCGTTCCTTCTTGAACGTGTCCGCCAGTTCCTCGCGGGCGAACAGGCCGCGCCGGTTCACGAAGCCGCCGAGATTGGTCGAGACCGTCACATCCGGCGAGGTGGTGACGAGGCGGCTGGCAAAGGCGCTGTCCTGCTTGCCGATCTCATTGAGCAGCAAGCCGAAACCCTGCTGGGTCGACATCGCCGGCTGGAGCGGCACGTCGAGCGTCTCCGGCACGGTAATGCGCGGCGCTTGATGCCGGCGGGTGCCCTTGGCGTTGAAGGGCACGGCCTTGAGGAACGCCTCAAAGCCGGCGGCGGGCTTTGTGAGGCCTTCGAACTTCTCCCATTCATGGCCGGGGCGCACGCCATGGCGGGCGCGCAGGCTCTCCACCTGCGCCGGTGTCATGAGACCGGCATGGTTGTCCTTATGGCCGGCGAGGGGCAGGCCGAAGCCCTTGATGGTGTAGGCGATGAAGCAGACCGGCCGGTCATGGGTGCGGGCCTGCGCGAAGGCGTCGATCAGGGAGGGCAGATCATGCCCGCCGAGATTGCCCATGAGCGCGGCGAGTTCCTCATCCGTGCGGCGCTCGATCAGCGCGGTGACCGGGCCCTGATCGCCGATCTCGTCGAGCAGGCGCTTTCGCCACGCCGCGCCGCCCTGGAAGGTAAGCGCCGAGTAGAGCTGGTTCGGGCAGGAATCGATCCAGTCGCGCAGCGCCTCGCCGCCCGGCTCGGCGAAGGCGGCCTGCTGCAGGCGGCCATGTTTGAGGATGACGACATCCCAGCCGAAATTGCGGAAAATGCTCTCGAAACGCTGCCACAGCCCCTCGCGGACCACGGCATCAAGGCTCTGGCGGTTGTAGTCGACGATCCACCAGGTGTTGCGCAGGCCGTGCTTCCAGCCCTCCAGCAGCGCCTCGAAGATGTTGCCCTCGTCCATCTCGGCATCGCCGACCAGGGCGACCATCTTGCCTTCCGGGCCATGGCCCAAACCCGCTCCTGACAGCCCCTTGGCGGTCAGGTAATCCTGAACCAGGGACGCGAACAGCGTCTGCGCCACGCCGAGGCCGACCGAGCCGGTGGAGAAATCGACGTCGTCCACGTCCTTGGTGCGCGAGGGATAGGACTGCGCGCCCTTATAGCCGCGGAAATTCTCCAGCTTCGCCCGCGTCTGGTTGCCGAGCAGATACTGGATGGCGTGGAAGATCGGGCTGGCATGGGGCTTTACCGCCACCCGGTCCTGCGGCCGCAGCGCGTTGAGATAGAGCGCGGTCATGATGGTGGCGAGCGAGGCGGAGGAGGCCTGATGGCCGCCGACCTTCAGCCCGTCGACATTGGGCCGGATGTGATTGGCGTTGTGGATGGTCCAGGTCGCCAGCCAGAGGATCTTGCGCTCCAGCTCCTCCAGCAGCGCGAGATCGGCGGTGGTGTGGGCGGTCGGCTTGTGGGCGGTTGGCTTCTTGGCGGCCATGCGCGCGCTCCCGGTAACGCTAGGTTAGATAGGCTAGCGCCGGCCGCCTGCGGGTTGCAGCTATTCTTGGCCAGTTATGCGGGCTAGATTGGCGAAACCAGCCATCAGATGCGGCTTTCGGGGTGAATCATGCCAGACGTTGCCGTCGATGCCCTTGATCGGCGCATCCTCGCCGCGCTGCAGGAGGATGCCCACATCACCATGGAGAAGCTCGCCGCTCTCGTCGGCCTCTCGCCCTCGCCTTGCGCGCGGCGGGTGCGCAACCTCGAGGCGGTCGGAATCATCAAGCGTTATGTGGCGGTGGTGGATCAGGACAAGGTCGGTCTGCCGGTCAGCGTCTTCGCCTCGATCAAGCTGGAGCGCCAGCGCGAGGATGAGCTTGACCGCTTCGAAAAGGCGATCGCGCGCTGGCCGGAAATCGTCGAGTGCTATCTCATGACCGGCCAGCGGGATTATCTTTTGCGTATCGTGGTCAAGGACTTGCCCGCCTATGAGGCCTTCCTCAAGCGCACCCTGACGCGCCTCGACGGCGTCGCCTCGATCGAATCCAGCTTCGCGCTGAGCCAGGTGAAGCACGCCCAAGGACTGCCGATCGAGTGACTTCCCATCGACTGGCCCGCTGCCTATCCTGCCGGCCCTTCGGGTCAGCGAGGTTGCCATGAGCAAGAGCGAGACGGGACGTATCCGCATCGGCGTCGGCGGCTGGACCTTCGAGCCCTGGCGCGGGGTCTTTTATCCGCAGGGTCTCACCCAGAAGCGCGAGCTGGAATATGCCGCGTCCAAGCTCACCGCCATCGAGATCAACGGCACCTATTACGGTTCGCAAAAGCCGGCGAGCTTCGCCAAATGGTACGATGAAACCCCCGAGGATTTCGTCTTCACGCTGAAGGGCCCGCGCTTCACCACCAATCGGCGGGTGCTCAGCGAGGCCGGCGAGTCCATGGAACGGTTTTTCGCCAGCGGCGTGACCGAGCTGAAGCACAAGCTGGGGCCGATCAACTGGCAGTTCATGGCCACCAAGACGTTCGATCCGGCCGATTTCGAGGGCTTTCTCAAGCTCTTGCCGGCGAGGGTCGACGGTCGCGACATCCGCCACGCGGTGGAGGTGCGCCATGACAGCTTCAAGAATGCCGAGTTCGTGGAGATGGCGCGGGCCTATGGCGTCGCCATCATCTTTGCCGGGGACTCGGAATTTCCCTCCATCGCCGATGTGACGGCGCCCTTCGTCTATGCCCGCATCATGGGCACGCAGGAGGATGAGGCGACGGGGTATAAAAATACCGCGATCGATCATTGGACCGGCATCGCCAAGGCGTGGGCGCAGGGCGAGACGCCGGCACCGCTCGCCAACCAGCTGCTCGCGCCGCCGGCGCAGACAACGCCGCGCGACGTTTTCCTCTTTGTCATCAGTGGCTTCAAGCCGAAGAACCCCGCCGCCGCCATGGCGCTGATCGAGCGGGTGTAGGCGGAGCGCCACCTTGGTCGCGATCCCGGATCGGCCTTTGGCCGTCCGGGATGACGCATCTTGTCCAAGGGGTGGATGGCCGGGCCAAGCCCGGCCATGAGGTTGCGGGGGAGGCTTACTTGGCCGAGGGCCAGCGCCAGTCGCGGATTTCCGGCATGTCGATACCGTGGGCGCGGATGTAGCGGTCGTGCTCGGCCAGCTTGTCGCGGATCGCCTGCTGCACATAGGCGTCGCGGGCGAGCTTCGGCACCCGGTCGATCACGTCATCGACGAGGTGGAAACGGTCGAGCTTGTTGCGCACCACCATGTCGAAGGGGGTGGTGGTGGACCCCTCCTCGATATAGCCCCGCACATGCATGTTGTCATGGTTGGTGCGGCGATAGGCGAGGCGGTGGATGAGCCAGGGATAGCCGTGATAGGCGAAGATCACCGGCTTGTCGGTGGTGAACAGCGCATCGAATTCCGCGTCGGAGAGTCCGTGCGGGTGCTCGGATTTCGGCTGCAGCGTCATCAGGTCGACGACATTGACCACGCGGACCTTGAGGTCCGGGAAATAGCCGTGCAGCAGGTCGACGGCGGCCAGTGTTTCCAGCGTCGGGACGTCGCCGGCGCAGGCAAGCACCACATCCGGCTCGCCGCCCCGGTCATTGCTAGCCCATTCCCAGATGCCGATGCCGGTCGAGCAATGGTTGATCGCCGACTCCATGTCGAGCCATTGCGGCGCGGGCTGCTTGCCGGCGACGATGACGTTCACCCGGTTCCAGCTTTTCAGGCAATGCTCGGTGACGCAGAGCAGGGTGTTGGCGTCCGGCGGGAGATAGACCCGGACGATCTCCGCCTTCTTGTTCACCACATGGTCGATGAAGCCGGGGTCCTGATGGCTGAAGCCATTATGATCCTGCCGCCAGACATGCGAGGTGAGGAGGTAGTTGAGTGAGGCGATCGGCCGGCGCCATTCCACTTCGCTGGCTGTTTTCAACCACTTGGCGTGCTGGTTGAACATCGAGTCGACAATGTGGATGAAGGCCTCGTAGCAGGAGAACAGGCCATGGCGCCCGGTAAGAAGATACCCTTCCAGCCAGCCCTGGCACATATGCTCGGAGAGCATCTCGGTGACGCGGCCGTCGAGGGCGAGGTGATCGTCGCCGGGCAGCGTCTCGGCGTTCCAGGCGCGGTTGGTGACCTGGAACAGCGCCTGCAGCCGGTTCGACGCCGTCTCGTCCGGGCCGAACACGCGGAAGTTCCGGCTGGCGAGGTTCTCCTTCATCACGTCGCGCAGGTAAGTGCCCATCACGGCTGTGGATTCCAGCTCCACCGCGCCGGGTGAGGGCACCTTTACCGCGTAATCCGCGAAGTCCGGCATGCGCAGCGGACGGCGCAGCGCGCCGCCATTGGCGTGGGGATTGGCGCTCATGCGCTTCTCGCCCGCAGGATTGAGCGCCGCGATCTCCGGCCGCAGCCGGCCCGCATCGTCGAACAACTCCTCGGCCCGGTAGCTCTTGAGCCAGTCTTCCAGCAGGGTGAGGTGCTCGGGTGTGGACATGTCGGAGAACGGCACCTGATGCGAGCGCCAGGTGCCTTCCGCCTTCTTGCCGTCCACCAGCTTCGGCCCGCTCCACCCCTTGGGGCTGCGCAGCACGATCATCGGCCAGCGCGGGCGCTCGCTGGTGCCGCCCTCACGCGCGGCCTTCTGGATTTGCGCAATCTTGCCAAAGGCTTCGTCCATCGCCGCCGCCATCTTCTGGTGCATGGTGGCGGGGTCGTCGCCCTCGACGAAGATCGGCTCATGGCCATAGCCGACCATCAGCGCCTTCAATTCCTCATGAGGAATGCGGGCGAGCACGGTCGGGTTGGCGATCTTGTAGCCGTTGAGGTGCAGGATCGGTAGAACCGCACCGTCGCCGACCGGGTTCAGGAACTTGTTGCCGTGCCAGGAGGTGGCGAGCGGGCCGGTCTCGGCCTCGCCGTCGCCGACCACGCAGGCAACTACCAGATCGGGGTTGTCGAGTACCGCGCCATAGGCGTGGGAGAGCGAATAACCGAGTTCGCCACCCTCATGGATGGAGCCGGGCGTCTCCGGCGCGGCGTGGCTGGGGATGCCGCCGGGGAAGGAGAACTGCCTGAAAAGCCTGCACAATCCCTCCTTGTCCTGGGACACGTCGGGATAGAGTTCGGAATAGGTGCCCTCCAGATAGGTCGAGGCCACCACACCCGGCGCGCCATGGCCGGGGCCGGCGATGAAAAGTATATTGTTACCTCTCTCGCGGATGATCCGGTTGAGGTGGACATAGATGAAATTGAGGCCCGGCGTGGTGCCCCAATGGCCCAGCAGACGGGGCTTAACATGTTGCAATGTAAGCTTTTCCCGCAGCAGCGGGTTGCCGAGCAGATAAATCTGTCCGACCGAGAGGTAATTGGCGGCGCGCCACCAGGCGTTCATGCGCTCGACCAGGTCGGCACTCAGCGGAGCCGGGGGGCTACCTTGCTCTGTCAGCATCGTGTCGGTCTCCTAAAGGGCGTTCTATGGGGCGGAGCGTCAGTGCAGTGAGGTGAACAGTCAGGCTCATCTGTCCAGAGTGGGTCATCAGGGAAGCAGCACCGCGGCTCCCTGGAAGCGGCCGGCACGCAGATCGGCCAGCGCCTCGTTGGCGCGCGCCAGCGGATAGGTCACCGTCGTCGCCCGCACCTCGGCCACGGGGGCGAGGGCGAGGAACTGGGTAGCGTCGGCGCGTGTCAGATTGGCGACGGACATTACCTGTCGCTCCTCCCACAGAATGGAATAGGGGAAAGACGGTATGTCGCTCATGTGAATGCCGCCGCACACCACGCGCCCGCCCTTGCGGACCGCGCGCAGGGCGGCCGGCACCAGCGCGCCGACCGGGGCGAAGATGAGGGCGGCGTCGAGCGGCACCGGCGGCGCCTCCTCCGACGCCCCCACCCAGACGGCGCCGAGCGAGAGGGCGAGTTGCTGCGCGCCCGCATCGCCCGCGCGGGTGAAGGCATAGACCTCGCGTTCCTGCCAGCGGCAGATTTGCGCGATGAGATGGGCGGCGGCGCCGAAGCCGTAAATGCCGACGCGCCGGGCGTCGCCGGCCATTTTCAGCGTGCGCCAGCCGATCAGCCCGGCACACATCAGCGGCGCCGCCGCGACCGGGTCGTCGAACCCGTCGAGCGGGAAGCAAAAGGCGGCATCGGCCACGACATGGGAGGCGAAGCCGCCATCGCGGGTGTAGCCGGTGAACAGCGGCGCGTCACACAGGTTCTCCTGCTCGCGCGTGCAATAGGGGCAGGTGCCGCAGCTATGGCCGAGCCAGGGAATGCCGACGCGGCGCCCGATCCCCGGCGCGCTCACGCCGTCGCCCAGCATGTCGACGATGCCGACGATCTCGTGGCCGGGGATGATCGGCAGCGGGCCGGGCGGCAGATCGCCATCGACCACGTGAAGGTCGGTGCGGCAGACCGCGCAGGCTTCCACCCGCACCCGGATCTCGCCCGGCCCCGGCATCGGCAAGGGCCGCTCCTCCAGCCGCAGCGGCGCGCCATGGGCGTGGAGGACCATGGCTCTCATCTGCCCGGCTGCGGTGGCCTTGCCCTGCATGGCATTTCCCTGGCTGCGCCCTAACTACCTTATCGCGAGAAGGCGATCCCCGGCCACGGATCATTGTCCGCGACCGATAAATAGCCGGCGAATGGTCCGCTGGACCGCTTCATCATGCATGGATGAGGCGGCTCAGGATTGATTGGGATCAAGGACGACACAATCGCGCCCGCTAGAGTGCGCCGCGGGGCACAGAGGTCACAGCAATGGCAGACATGATGAAGGCCGCGGTGGTTCGCCAGTTCGGCAAGAAGCTGACGATCGAGGAGGTGCCGGTGCCGGTGCCCGGTCCCGGCGAGGTGCTGGTGAAGGTCGTGGCCTGCGGCGTCTGCCACACCGATCTGCACGCCGCCGATGGCGACTGGCCGGTCAAGCCGAGCCCGCCCTTCATCCCCGGTCACGAGGCAGCCGGCTATGTGGCGGCGCTCGGGCCGGGCGTCACCGGGCTGAAGGAAGGCGATCCGGTCGGCGTCGCCTGGCTGCACGATGCCTGCCTGTGCTGCGAGTATTGCGAGACCGGCTGGGAGACGCTGTGCGAGCACCAGCACAATACCGGCTATAGCTGCGATGGCGGTTTCGCCGAATATGTGATCGCCGCCGCGCCCTTCGTCGCCCGCCTTCCGGTGGGTGTCGACTTCGCCGCCATGGCGCCGATCCTGTGCGCCGGGGTGACCACCTATAAGGGGTTGAAGGAAACCGAGGCCAAGCCCGGCGAGTGGGTGGCCATTTCCGGCGTCGGCGGGCTCGGCCATATCGCGATCCAATACGCCAAGGCGATGGGCCTGCATGTCGCCGCGCTGGACATCTCCCCCGAGAAGCTGGCGCTGGCCCGCGCGGCCGGGGCGGATCTGGCGGTTGATGCCTCCTCGCCCGATGCGGTGGCGGAAATCATCAAGGTCACCGGCGGCGGCGCGCATGGCGTGCTGGTGACGGCGGTCTCGCCGCCCGCCTTCAGCCAGGCGCTGAGCTATGTGCGCCGCAAGGGCACGGTGAGCCTGGTCGGCCTGCCGCCCGGCCATTTCGCCACGCCGATCTTCGATGTGGTGCTGAAGCGCATCACGGTGCGCGGCTCCATCGTCGGCACGCGGCGCGATCTCGCCGAATCCATCGCCTTCGCCAACGAAGGCAAGGTGAAGGCGGAAATTCACAAGGCGCCGCTGGAGAGCATCAATGATATCTTCGATGACCTGAAGGCCGGCAAGGTCGAGGGTCGCATGGTGCTCGATTTCGCCTGATCCTTCGGCATAGCGGCCGGGTGGCGGGTTCTTGACGGCGTCTCGTACGGGCGAGGCGCCGCCGCACGATTTCCAACAGGAGGTCCGATGACGGTTCGGCCGCACGGGCAGGCTCGCCTTTCTTCCGTTCTTCTCGCCGGCGTCGTCGCCGCGACGCTCTGCAGCGTGCCCGCGTCGGCCCAGGATGGCGGCGGGCTCGGGGCGCGGCTGCAATCCCTCATCGGCAAGCTGCGCGGCAACGCGCTGCCCGAGGGGATCTTCAAGACCAATGGACGGCTGGAGGCCGAGCAGGTGCTGATCGCCTCCAAGCTCGCCGGGCGCGTTGCCGAGGTGCTGGTCGATGAGGGGCAGACGGTGGATGTGGGCGAGGTGATCGCCCGCATGGACACGACGGAGCTCGCGGCCCAGCTCTCCGGCGCCGACGCGGATGTGCGCCGCGCCGAGAAGGCCATCGCCGAAGCGCAGGCCGCGATCGTCCAGCGCGAGGCCGAGCGCACGCTGGCCGAACAGGAATATGAGCGCGCCGCCAAGCTCAGGCAGAGCGGCTACGGCACCATCCAGTCGGCCGACCAGAGGCAGAGCCAGCTCAACGTCGCCATCGCCGCCCTGCACGCGGCGCAGGCCTCCCTCGACGAGGCGGAGGCGTCGGCGGACACGTCGCGGGCCGAGGTCGCGCGCATCCAGTCGCAGATCGACGATTCCGTGCTGAAGGCGCCGCGCCGCGGGCGGGTGGAATACAAGCTGGTGCGCACCGGCGAGGTGGTGGCAGCGGGCGCGCCGATCGTCACCTTGCTCGATCTCGGCGATGTCTACATGACCGTGTTCGTGCCCGCCCGTGTCGCCGGGCGGCTGGCCATGGGCGACGAGGCGCGGATCGTGCTCGACCCGGCGCCGGACTATGTGATCCCCGCCAAGGTGAGCTTCGTCGCCTCCGGCGCGCAGTTCACGCCGAAGACGGTGGAGACGGCGGATGAGCGCGAGAAGCTGATGTTCCGCGTGAAGCTGCGCATCGCCTCGGAACTGCTGAAGACCTATGAGGACCGGGTGAAGACCGGGGTGCGCGGGGAGGCCTATGTCCGCACCGTCAGCACCGCGCAATGGCCCGAGGCGCTCAGCGTGAAGCTGCCGCAATGACCGGCGCGGCCATCGCGCTGGCGGGCGTCACGCACCGCTATGGGCGCACGCTGGCGCTCGACAATGTTGATCTCGTCGTGCCGCCCGGCTGCATGGCCGGGCTGATCGGCCCGGATGGCGTCGGCAAATCGACCCTGCTGTCGCTCGCCGCCGGGGTGACGCGGCTGCAAGGCGGCACGCTGGCGGTGCTGGACGGCGACATGGCGCAGGCCGGCTGGCGGCGCGAGGCCGGGGCGCGCATCGCCTATATGCCGCAGGGGCTGGGGCGCAATCTCTACCCCACGCTCTCGGTGCGCGAGAATCTCGACTTTTTCGGCCGGCTGTTCGGCCAGGGCGGCACCGAGCGGGCCGAGCGCATCGCCGAGCTGATCGCCGCGACCGGGCTTGCGCCCTTCGCCGACCGCCCGGCCGGCAAGCTCTCGGGCGGCATGAAGCAGAAGCTCGGCATCTGCGCGGCGCTGATCCACGATCCCGACCTCGTCATCCTCGACGAGCCGACCACCGGCGTCGATCCGCTGTCGCGCCGGCAGTTCTGGGAGCTGATGGACCGGCTGCGGGCGCGCCGCCCGTCGATGAGCGTGATCGTCGCCACCGCCTATATGGAGGAGGCCGAACGCTTCGACTGGCTGGCGGCGATGAATGCCGGCCGGGTGCTGGCCACCGGCAGCCCCGACGCGATCCGCCAGCAGGCGGGGGAGGAGACGCTGGAGCGTGCCTTCGTCGCCCTGCTCCCCGAAGCCGAGCGGGCGGGCGACGGGCCGATGCCGGACCTGCCGCGCCGCCCCAGCGAGGGCCCGCCGGCCATCGAGGCAACCGGGCTGACCCGCCGCTTCGGCGATTTCGTCGCCGTCGACCATGTCAATTTCCGCATCGAGAAGGGCGAGATCTTCGGCTTTCTCGGCTCGAATGGCTGCGGCAAGAGCACCACGATGAAGATGCTCACCGGCCTGTTGCCGGCCAGCGAGGGCGAGGCCAAGCTGTTCGGCGCTCCCCTCGCCGGCGACGACATGGGCACGCGCAAGCGCGTCGGCTACATGTCGCAGGCGTTCTCGCTCTATGCCGAACTGACGGTACGGCAGAATCTCGATCTGCACGCGCGGCTGTTCGAGATCGACGACGTCGCCGGCCGGGTGGCGGAGATGATGGCGCGCTTCGACCTCGCGGAGGTCAGCGAGGCCCGCCCCGAGAGCCTGCCGCTCGGCATCCGCCAGCGGCTGCAACTGGCGGCGTCGCTGATCCACCGGCCGGAAATCCTGATCCTCGACGAGCCGACCTCGGGCGTCGATCCGGTGGCGCGGGACGGCTTCTGGCGCCAGCTCATCACCCTGTCGCGGCAGGATGGGGTGACGATCTTCCTCTCCACCCATTTCATGAACGAGGCGGAACGCTGCGACCGCATCTCGCTGATGCATGCCGGCCGGGTGCTGGCCATCGGCACGCCGGCCGAGCTGAAGCAGGCGCGCGGCATGGATTCGCTGGAGCCGGTGTTCATCGCCGTGCTGGAGGAGGCCGGCATGGGCCGCGACGAGGGCGCGGTGGAACTGGCCGACCGGCCGACCCATGTCGGGCGGGTGCGCCGCTTCGATCCCGGCCGGCTCTGGGCCTATGCGTGGCGTGAGGCGCTGGAACTGGTGCGCGATCGCGCCCGCCTCGCCTTCGCGCTGCTCGGGCCGATCCTGCTGCTGCTGGCCTTCGGCTACGGCATCTCGTTCGATGTCGAGGATCTACCCTATGCCGCCTTCGACCAGGACCAGACCGTGCAGAGCCGGCAGTTTCTGGAGAGCTTCGAGGGCTCGCGCTATTTCGACCGGCAGGCGCCGATCGGCTCGGCCGACGAGCTGGACCGGCGGCTGGCGACGGGCGAACTGAAGCTCGCCATCGAGGTGCCGCCCGAGTTCGGCCGCGACCTGATGCGCGAGCGGGTGCCGGAGGTGGGGGTGTGGGTGGACGGCGCGATGCCGTTCCGCGCCGAGACCACGCGCGGCTATGTGCAGGGCATCGCCCAGAGCTATCTCGCGGATGCGCAGATGCGCACGCAGGGCGTCTCGACCTCGCTCTACCCGATCTCGATCGAGCCGCGCTACCGCTACAATCAGGCGTTCAAGAGCGTGAACGCCATGGTGCCCAGCGTCATCATGCTGATGTTGGTGCTGATCCCCGCCATCACCACCGCGCTCGGCGTGGTGAAGGAGAAGGAGAGCGGCTCGATCAGCAATTTCCAGTCGACCCCGGTGACGCGGCTGGAATTCCTGCTCGGCAAGCAATTGCCCTATGTGGCGATCGCCTTCGCCAGCTTCGTCACGCTGGTGATCACCGCCTATCTGGTGTTCGGCGTGCCGGTGAAGGGGTCCATGCTGACGCTGGCCTTCGGCTCGCTGGTCTATGTCTGCGCCACCACCGGTTTCGGGCTGTTCGTCTCCAGCTTCGTGCAGAGCCAGGTGGCGGCGGTGTTCGCCACCGCCATCATCGCCATCATCCCGGCGGTGAATTTCTCCGGGCTGCTAGTGCCGGTCTCCTCGCTGACCGGGGCGGGGCGCTATATCGGCCTCGCCTTCCCGGCTTCCTGGTACCAGCAGGTGAGCGTCGGCGCCTTCACCAAGGCGCTGGGCTTTGCCGAATTGTGGCGCGACATCGCCGTCACCGGGCTGCTCGCCCTCGTCTTCATCGGCGCGGCCATGCTGGCGCTGCGCAAGCAGGGGGCCTGACGGTCATGCTGGCACGGCTCATGCGCATCTGGCGTCTCGGCATCAAGGAACTCTACAGCCTCAAGGCCGACCCGGTGCTGGTCGCGCTGATCGTCTACACCTTCACCATTGCCGTCTACACCGTCGCCTCGGGCGCCAAGTTCGAGGTGGAGAACGCCGCCGTGGCGGTGGTCGACGAGGACCAGACGGCGCTGTCGCGGCGGATGCGCGACGCGCTGCTGAAGCCTTTCTTCAAGGAGCCGGTGCTGATCGGCGCCAGCGAGATGGACCGGGCGATAGATGAGGGGCGCTACGTCTTCGTGGTGCAGATCCCGCCGAAATTCGAGCATGACGTGATCGCCGGGCGCGATCCGGTGATCCAGCTCGACATCGACGCGACCGCCATGTCGCAGGCCGGCAACGGCGCCTCCTATATCCAGAACATCCTGTTGCAGGAGGTGGCGGCGGCCTATCCCAGCTCCACCGGCACCGCGCCGGTGAGCGTGGTCATCCATGCCAAGTTCAACCCGAACCTGAAGTCGGAATGGTTCAACGCGGTGATGCAGGTGATCAACAATGTCACCATGCTCGCCGTGATCCTGTCCGGCGCGGCGCTGATCCGCGAGCGCGAGCATGGAACGATCGAGCACCTGCTGGTGATGCCGGTGACGCCGACCGAGATCATGCTGGCGAAGATCTGGGCCAATGGGCTGGTGATCGTGGTGGCGGCGACGCTCTCGCTCGTTGTCGTGGTCGAGCGGCTGCTCGGCGTGCCGGTGGCGGGTTCCGTGCCGCTGTTTGTCGGGGCGATGGTGATCTATCAGTTCTCGGTGACGGCGCTCGGCATCCTGATCGCCACCGTCTCCAGCTCGATGGGCCAGTTCGGCCTCATCGTCATGCCGGTGATCATCATGATGAACCTGCTGTCCGGCTCGACCACGCCGATGGAGAGCATGCCGGAAGGGCTGCAATATGCGATGCAGCTCTCGCCCTCGACCCATTTCGTGGCGCTGTCGCAGGCGATCCTCTACCGCGGCGCCGGGCTCTCCATCATCTGGCCGCAGCTTCTGGCGCTGGCGGGCATCGGCCTCGCCTTCTTCGCGCTGGCGCGGCTGCGCTTCCGCAAGGCGTTGCAGGCGGCGCAGTAGCCGCGCCGTCTACGCCATTCGCCCCCTTGCCCGGTCCGGCGAATGCCCCTCTAATGTGAGCCGGCGCGCGACAGGGACGTCACGCGCCATGATGCGGCAGGGATTGCCGACAGCCCTTTCCGGGGCCGTCCGCCCCTGTCTGCCGGGAGGATGACCGCGGAGTTCGCCACGCGGAGACCTTCAATGCTGACCTCCCCCGACCTTGCCGCCCATCGCATCGCAGCCGAACCCTATTACCGCCCGGTGGGGGACGAGATCGCGGTGTTCGAGGCGGCCTGGGCGCACCGCCTGCCGGTGATGCTCAAGGGCCCGACCGGCTGCGGCAAGACGCGCTTTGTCGAGCACATGGCCTGGCGGCTGGGGCGCCCGCTGATCACCGTCGCCGCCCATGAGGACATGACCGCCGCCGACCTTGCCGGGCGCTTCCTGCTCGATGCGCAGGGCACGGTCTGGCATGACGGGCCGCTGACGCAGGCGGTGCGCCACGGCGCCATCTGCTATCTCGACGAGATCGTCGAGGCGCGGCAGGACACCACCGTCGTCATTCATCCGCTCACCGATGCGCGGCGCGTGCTGCCGCTGGAAAAGCGCGGCGAGCTGATCCCCGCCCATGCCGATTTCCAGCTCGTGATCTCCTACAATCCCGGCTACCAGAGCGCGGTCAAGGACCTGAAGGAATCCACCAAGCAGCGTTTCATCGCCATTGATTTCGACTATCCCGCGCCGGAGATCGAGGCCGAGATCATCCGGCGCGAGGCGGGCGTCGAGGCCGGGCTGGCGGCGACGCTGGTCGCGATTGCCGCCTGTTCGCGCCGGCTGCGCGGGCAGGGGCTGGATGAGGGCGCCTCGACCCGGATGCTGATCCATGCCGGCCGGCTCGCCTCCGGCGGGGTCGGGCTGGAGACGGCAGTGAATGCAGCTATCGTGCTGCCCATCACCGATGATGCCGACATGCGCGCGGCGCTGCGCGTCGCCATCAATGCCTGCCTGCCATGAAGGCGGGGGAGGTGGGCGAGGTGGGCGCGGTGATGGAGCGGCCCGGCCCCAACAGCGCGCGGCTCGCCGGGCTGCTGGCCGGACGCGAGGGGCTGGCCGCCACCTTTGCGGCGACGCGGCGCCGGCTGGTCGCCGCACGCGATCCCGCCGGGCTGGAGCTGTGGGCGGAGGGCGCGCTTGCCCTGCTCGACGCCAATGCCGGGGCGCTCGGCCTGCTCGCCTATGCCCGGCTCAGCGAGGAACAGGGGCACCGCCTCGGCGGCGCCGTGCTCGGGGAGGTGGCGCGCGCGGCGGCGCAGCTGTGCCGGCAGGCGGGGGCTAAGGCGACCGAGGCGGCGTTGCAGGCGTTCCAGAGTCTGGCCCCCGCGATGGACGGGCCGGGCGAGCGGGCGCTGTTCTGGGCCGGGCTGATCCGCCTCGCCGCGGCGGCGCCGGACTGTGTGGTGCCGTTCGTGGGGCGGGTGGGCGAGGTCTGGCGCGCCGGCCATGGCGCGGACTTCGCCGGCTTCATCGAGGCCGGGCTGCGCGCGAGCGGGCCGGCGACGGCTCATGGGCGGGCGCGCCGGCGGGCCTTTTTCGCGCTGGAGGATGATCTGGCGCTGTCGCTGGCTGGCCGCATCGGCGCCGGCATCGGCTTTGCCGAGATGGAAGGCGAGCTGCGGCGCGTGCTCACCGCGCTGTGGGGGAGCGCCCCGCAGCTCCAGACGCTGCCGCCGGCCGGGCGCGACGTGCCGCGCCGGGTGAACATTGCCGGGCCGGTGCTGCGCCTGCCGGATGCCTGGCCCGGCCTCAATGCACCGGCGGCGCGCCGGCTCTATGTCGCCAGCGCCGTGCATGCGGGGGCGCATCTGCATTTTGGCAATCCGCGCTTTCCGGTCGGCAGGGACAAGCCGGTGCAGATCGCGCTCGCCACGCTGGTCGAGGATGCCCGCATCGAGCATCTGGCGATGCAACGCTATCCCGGCCTCGCCCGGCTTTGGGCACCCTATCACCGGGCGAGCGCGGATGACGGCCCGACGGTCGCCGCGCTGCTGGCGCGGCTGGCGCGCGGGCTGTTCGATCCCGCCTATGCCGATCCGGACGCGCTGGTCGGCAAGGCGCAGGCGCTGTTCCGGGCGGCGCTGGGCGAGATCGACAACCCGGCGATCAGCCGGGAGATCGGCACAAGGCTGGCCAATGACATCGGCCAGCGCCGGCTGCGCTTCGACGCGCGCGGCCATGTCACCGAGCCGGCCTATCGCGATGATGGGCTGGGGCTGTGGGATTTCTCCGCCGTCGATCCTGAGGTGACGGCCGAGGTCGAGATGATCGTCGAGGCCGCCCGGATCGACCGGCGCGCGGGCGAGGACGGCAAGGCTGACGGGCCGCCGGAACGCTCGGCGGTCGGCCGCGCCCGGCCGGTGAGCGCGGGCGTGGAGGGTGTGGTGGTCGCCACCTATCCCGAATGGGACGCACCGGCCGGCATCGAGCGGGCGGACTGGGTGACGGTCAAGGCGATGCCGCCGTCCCTAGGCGATGGCGCCGCGCTGGCGCGGCAGCTGGAGGCGAACGGTGCCTTGCGCGCGCGCATCGCCCGGCTGGTGAAGGCGGCCAAGGTCGGGCGCGCCAGCCGGCTGAAGCGGCAGAGCGAGGGGCATGATCTCGACCTCGACGCGGTGATCGAGGTGGCGATCGCCCGCCGCGCCGGGCTGGTGCCGGATCTGCGCGTGTTCCGTTCCTCAGTGCTGACCCAGCGCGATCTCGCCGTGCTGGTGCTGATCGACATCTCCCAGTCGACGCGCGATCGCCTCGCCGGGGGGCTCAGCGTGCTCGACGTGGAAAAGCGCGCGGTGGCCCTGCTGGCGCAGGCGCTGGCGGGGCTGGGCGACGCCTTCGCGCTGATGGCTTTCGCCTCGAATGGGCGCGGCGAGGTGCGGGTGCATGAGGTGAAGGGTTTTGCCGAGCCCTATGGGCCGGAGCCGGCGGCGCGGCTCGCCGGGCTCTCGTCGGGGCTCTCCACCCGGCTCGGGGCGGCG
Source organism: Ancylobacter radicis (assembly GCF_018449475.1). Taxonomy (GTDB): domain Bacteria; phylum Pseudomonadota; class Alphaproteobacteria; order Rhizobiales; family Xanthobacteraceae; genus Ancylobacter; species Ancylobacter radicis. Next base: position 165,240 of record NZ_JAHCQH010000016.1, read on the forward strand.
CTGCGCCATGCCGGGGCGATGATCGGCGGCGTGCGCAGCTTCCGCAAGCTGGTGCTGGTGCTCACCGATGGCGAGCCCTCGGACATCGACACCGCCAGCGCCGATCTGGTGGCCGATGCCCGCCGCGCGGTGCTGCAATTGCGCGGGCGTGGGATCGACAGTTTCGGGGTGACGCTCGATCCGGCCGGGGGTGGCGAGGGTGCGGTGGGCGAGGGTGCGGCGAACGAGGCGACAGCGATTTTCGGCAAGGCCAATGTCCTGCCGATCCGCCGGGTCGAGGACCTGCCGGCGCGATTGTCGGAACTGTATTTCCGGCTGGCGCGGCGGTAGGGGGCGGGACTGGGGAGCAATGGGGTGCCCTCAGTGCCGCGACGTCATCCCTCTCCCCGTTGGGGAGAGGTGGCCCGCGCAGCGGGTCGGTGAGGGGGCTGCCGGTGGGGAGCGGTGAAGGCCCCTCACCCCACCCCTCTCCCCGACGGGGAGAGGGAGCTGAAGCGTCGCTCGCCACCTCAGCGGCCGTCATGCCCGGCCTTGGGCCGCGCATCCACGCCTTTCGCGCGTGCCATCTTCGCCGGCCGCCCGCGCGCCCGGCCCCTAGACGTGGATGGCCGGGACGAGCCCGGCCATGACGTTGTTCTGGAGAGCGTCGCAGATCACCGATGCGCGGTGTCGGGGTTGGGGATGCCCTCGATCGGGCATTCCTCGGTGCCGACCATCGGGCGGGTGAAGGATTCCACCATTTCGCGGGTGCCCTCCGGGTCGGCGATCCACTTCCTGTAGAAGTCGTAGGGGCAGTCCGCGACGCCCTTGTCGCCATCGCCGGAATTGATCATGCCGGTATAGCCGCGATGCACCAGCTTGAAGAGGTGGTTCTCCGACTGCCCGTTCTTGCGCGCGTCGCGGATCAGCGAGGTGGAGAGCGCGGCGTACTGGATGCCGTAATCCTCCTCGCCGCATTCGCCCAGCGTGCGCCCGTCGAAGCCGATGATCGCCGAGTGGCCGAAATAGGAATAGACGCCGTCGAAGCCGGAGGCATTGGCCACCGCGACATAGGTGTTGTTGGCGAAGGCCATCGCCTTGGACATCAGGATCTGCTGTTCCTTGGCCGGGTACATGTAGCCCTGGCAGCGCACGATCAGCTCGGCGCCCTTCATCGCGCAGTCGCGCCAGATTTCCGGGTAATTGCCGTCGTCGCAGATGATGAGCGAGATTTTCAGCCCCTTCGGGCCTTCCGACACATAGGTGCAATTGCCGGGATACCAGCCCTCGATCGGCACCCAGGGCATGATCTTACGGTATTTCTGGACGATCTCGCCCTTGTCGTTCATCAGGATGAGCGTGTTGTAGGGCGCCTTGTTGGGGTGCTCCTCATGGCGCTCGCCGGTGAGCGAGAACACGCCCCACACCTTCGCCTTGCGGCAGGCCTCGGCGAAGATCTCGGTCTCCTCGCCCGGCACGGTGGCGGCGGTCTCGTACATCTCCGTGGAGTCGTACATGATGCCGTGGGTCGAATATTCCGGGAAGATCACCAGATCCATGCCGGGCAGGCCGACCTTCATGCCGACCAGCATGTCGGCGATCTTGCGGGCATTGTCGAGCACCTCGGCCTTGGTGTGGAGGCGCGGCATCTTGTAGTTCACCACCGCCACGCCGACGGTGTCTTTGCTGCTGGAAACGTCGCCGTGCATCATCGGGCTTCTCCTCGCGTGAAGGGGCGTGCCGCCGCATTCGCAAGCGGCGGGGCCATTGCGTTGTCTCAGGTCTGGAAAGGGCGCCGGCAGGGGCCGGCAGGACGGGCGGGGGCGCGCTGAAGCGCGGGACGTCGCTGTCCGCGCCGGACGTCAGGCACAAAAAAAGCCCGACAGGCTATCACGAGCCTTCCGGGCTTCACCGCCACGCCTGACCAACATCCTTGGTGGCCAGACTTTAGGGAACGCGCGCGGGCGACCTTGCCCTCAAAGCGTTCATGCCTGCGATCTAACCATCCTTGGGGCGGTAGTTCAAGAGCTCGTTGGCGTTGATGATGGCCAGCGCCATCTCCTCCATCGCCATCCGCTTGGCCATCGCCTGCCGGCGGATGCTCTGATAGGCCTCCTCCTCGGAAAGCCCCTGGCTGTCCATCAGGATGCTCTTGGCCTTCTGGATCTTCTGGATGCCGGACAGCTTGCGCTCCAGCTTGGCGACGCGCCGGCGGGCGTCCTCGCGCTCCAGCCAGAGGCTGCGGGCGATGGTGAGGTTGGTCAGCAGGCCGAAGGGCCGGATGGGCCGCTCCACCACCGCCACGGCGCCCGATTCCAGCACCAGCTGAAGGGTCGAGGGGTTCTCGTAGCCGACGATGGCGATGAGGGTCGGGCGCGCGTGCGGATCGCTTTTCAGCAGCTTCATGATGGCGGCGCGGGCATCCTGCTCGATCGCCAGCAGCACGATATCGGCCGCCGGCCACTCCGCCGGCACCGGCCAGATGATGTCGACATGGCAGCCGATGCGGCGCAGATGCTCGACGAGGCTGGCGCGTTCCTCGTCCGGCGGGTGGATGACATGGACCCGCAGGCCCCGCAATTCCTTGAGGATCTCGATCGCCATCGCCGTCTCAACCTTCAGGGGAAGAGGGCGAGGCGGCGTTGAGGCCGTCGGCCGACCAGTCGTCGAGGCGCTGCACCACGCAATAGGGATCGGGCTTCACCCGGATGCCCGGATTCCAGACGATCTGAAAGCGGCCCTGCGCGTCCAGCCGGGCGACGCGCGGCCACAGATAGGTGTGGTTGTTGCTGGCGTCGATCCGCACCCGGCCCTGCGGCGCGTCCATCTCGGCATCGGCGAGGTGGGCGAGCAGCGGCTCCGGCGCATCCGTGCCGGCGCGGGCGAGGGCGCGCAGCGCCAGATGGACCTGGAAATAGGCGGATTCGGCGCAGGCCGTCACCGGCGCGTCGGCGCCATGGCGGGCCTTGAAGGCGGCGACGAAGCGGCGCGCGGCACTGGTGCCCAGCGTCTCGAAGAAGGGCGCGGCGGTGATGTGCCCGCGCGCCGCCTCCGGCCCCATCTCGGCCACCTCCGCCTCGCTGGTGGTGAGGCTGGCGATCGGCATGGTGGCGGGATCGAAGCCGGCGGCGCGATAGGCCTCATAGAGCATCGCCGTGCCGCGCCCGACCACGGTGGAGAATATGACATCGGGGCCGGTCTTGCGGATCTTCGCCATCACCCGCTCGAAATCCTGCGGGGTGGGGTCCACGGGTACATAGACCTCGTCCAGCACCTTGCCGCTCGACTGGGTGACGAAGTCGCTCATGATCCGGTTCGACTCATAGGGGAACACGTAGTTCGAGCCGATCATGAAGAAGCGGTTGCCATGGGTGGCCAGCAGATATTTGGCGAGCTGGATGGCGTTCTGGTTCGGCGCGGCGCCGGTGTAGACGCAGTGGCGGGAATATTCGAAGCCCTCATAGAGGGTGGGGTAGAACAGCAAGCCGCGCAGCGCCTCGACCACCGGCAGCACCGCCTTGCGGGTGGAGGACATGTAGCAGCCGAAGATGATGCGGACCTCGTCCTGCGTCAGCAGCGTCTCGGCATAGCGGCGATAGGCCTTGGGGTCGGAGGCGGGATCATAGACCACGGCCTCGACCGGGCGGCCCAGCACGCCGCCGGCCTGATTGATCTCGTCGATCGCCAGAAGCGCGCCGCGCTGCTGGGAAATCTCGATCGCCGCGGTCACGCCGGTGGCGGAATAGAGCAGGCCGACCCGCCAGGGGGGCGCGGAAGAGGCGTCTGACATCGGCGCGGCGGACCTCATGGGAAACAGCACCCTGCGGTTCTGCCTCTCCTGAGGGCGCTGCGCAATACGTCATCAGACCTCGAAGCAGGCCCGCAATTGCTGGCGTACATCCTCAAGGATCGCGTCGGACAGGGCGGGATCGCCGCTCGCGACGCCGCGCGCCATGGTGACGGCGCCGACCATGGCGGCGAACAGCGTGGTGGCCTTGCGCCGGCGTGCGTCCGCGTCCTCGGCCTTGATGTGCCCTTCCAGCGCCGCGATGAAGCGTTCCAGCCCCTGCGCATAATCCTGCTGCAGCTCGACGCTCTGGCGGGCGACCTCGGCGCCGAGGGCGGAGATGGCGCAGCCCCGCGCGGGGGCGTCGCGGTGGGCCGGGGAGAGATAGCGGTCGAGAATGGCCGTGATGTCGTCGCTCTTTTCCCACCGCTCCAGCGACTGGGCGCAGGCATCCTGGCAGGCGGCCTTGGCGAGTTCGGCCTTGGAGCGGAAATGGCCGTAGAAGGCGCCATGGGTGAGGCCGCTCGCCTGCATGATCTCGGCGACGCCGACATCCTTGAAGCCGCGCTCGCGGAACAGGCGGGACGCCGTCTGCAAAATCGCGCTGCGGTGTTCCGCAACCTTCGCCTTGCTGACCCGCACCCTCACCTCCGCTTCAGATTATGCCTTGCCCCTTGTGCAGACAGCATAATCCGGACGGGATTCAAATCAGAAACAACACGCATCTCTCCCGGCGCGGTGGCGTGTCGCGGCGGAAGAGGCCGGGCGCGCGGCGTGGGTCAGGTCACGATGATGCCGGGATCGCCGGCGCGGGCCTGGCCGATGAGCGCGGCGCGCGCGAAGCCGGCGGCCTGTATCTCATGCAGAATCCGCGCGGCGGCCGAGGGCGCGCAGGCGACGAGCAGCCCGCCGGCGGTCTGCGGATCGGTGAGCAGATGGCGGCGGGCCTCCGGCAGATCAGCCGGCAGGGTGACGCCCGCGCCATAGCTCTCCCAGTTGCGGTGCGAGGCGCCGGTGACGAAGCCGGCCTGCGCCAGCGCGGGGGCTTCATCGAGGAAGGGCAGGGCGGCCGCCTCGATCTCCAGCCGCAGCTTCGAACCGCGCGCGACTTCCAGCCCATGGCCGAGAATGCCGAAGCCGGTCACATCGGTGACGGCGTGGACCTCGCTGTCCTTGCCCAAAGCGGTGCCGACCTTGTTGAGCTGGGTCATCGCGCCGACCATTTCGTCATAGGCTTCGGGCGACAGCGCCTGTCTCTTGAAAGCGGCCGAGTAGACGCCGACGCCGAGCGGCTTGGTCAGGATCAGCGCGTCGCCGTCCTGCGCGCTGTTGTTGCGGCGAATGTGGGAGGGGTGCGCGGTGCCGATGACGGCGAGGCCATAGATCGGCTCGGGCGAATCGATGGAGTGCCCGCCGGCGACCGGAATGCCCGCTTCAGTTGCGATGGACGCGCCGCCCTTGAGGATCTCGCGCACCAGGGCGGTGTCGAGCTTGCCGAGCGGCATGCCGAGAATGGCCAGCGCCAGCAGCGGCTTGCCGCCCATGGCGTAGACGTCGGAAATCGCGTTGGTGGCGGCGATGCGGCCGAAGGTGAAGGGGTCGTCCACCATCGGCATGAAGAAATCGGTGGTGGCGATGAGGCAGGTCTCGTCATCCAGCTGCCACACCGCCGCGTCGTCGCCGGTCTCGGTGCCGACCAGGAGCTGGCTGAAGCCGCCCGTGCCCGGCTGCTCGGCCAGAAGCTCGCGCAGCACCGACGGCGCCAGCTTGCAGCCACAGCCCCCGCCATGGGCGAGGCTGGTGAGACGGAACGGGGCGGGGGTGTCGAGCATGGGGAGGTCCTTGTCGTGGGTTATCACCTCTCCCCGCCGGGGAGAGGTCGCCGCGCAGCGGCGGGTGAGGGGCTTGTAATGATGGTCGGGCGGTGCGCCCCCTCACCCCACCCCTCTCCCCGTGGGGGAGAGGGAGCCTTTGCGCTTACACCGCGATCTCGCTCGCCTTGATCGTGTAGGTAAAGGCGTCCGGGTCGAGGCAGTCATGGCGCAGGCTGGCGACTTCGGCCTGCGGGTACATGAGGAAGCCGAGCTTGGGGCCGGAGGAGCCGGGCAAGGCGATGTCGTGGCCGTCATTATAGGCGAGCCAGTTGCCTTCCCACGCTCCGAACAGCGCCGTGCGGGCGGCGACCACCTTGGCGTCGTCCATCGCGTTCTTGCCCGGCGGCTCCTCCAGCACGACCTTGCGCACATCCGCCGGATCGGTGGCGACCCAGCCGAAGCCGTCCAGCCACACCTCGGCGCGGCAATGCTGGGCCTTGGAGATGGTCGGCGAATTGGCGCCCAGACTCTTGTAGCCGAAAGCGGAGGGGGCGACGCGGATGCCGTAAAGGTCGCGGGCGGGAATGCCGGCGGCGCGGTTGAGGCCGACGAACAGCGCGTTGAGATCGGCGCATTTGCCGCCGAGATTGCCGCTGGTCAGCAGGGCGGCGATGTCACCGCTGCCGCAGCCACGCGTGGCGGCGTTGCGATAGGTGTTCTCGACCACCCATTCATAGATGGCGCGGGACTTCTCGAGGTCGCTGGTCTTGCCGGCGGTGATCCTGTCGGCGGTCGCCTTGACGATGCCGTCGGTCGGGATCAGGTCGGTCGCCTTGAGGAACAAAGCGCGCTCCTGCGCCGAGAGCGCGGCCACGCTGCCGGGCTTTGTGAGGTCGGTGGCGCGGTCGCGGGTGGCGAAGGTCGAGGTGATCTCGACCGCCGGCGCGGCCTCGCCCGGCGCCCAGACCAGATGCAGCATCTGGCTGCCATAATGCGGGTCGGTGACCACGGTGGCGCTGGCCGCATTGGTGCTCCAGCGGTTCTCGCCCGGCTTGAACCAGTCGGCGGCGCTGTAGGAGGGCAGTGGCACCCAGGCTTGAGCGGGGCCGGCCTTGCCCTCCGCCGGGGCGACGCGCAGGGCAGTCACCACCTCGAATTGCCGCCATTTGCCGGGCGAGGGGGCGAAGATGGCGCCCGCCGATCCTGCGCCCGCCGTGCCGGCCTGCGCGAAGGCGTGGGCGGGAAGGGCGGTGGCGGCGGCAAGCGCGGCGCCGCATTTGAGGAAATCACGACGGCTGGTCATGAGAGGCTCCCGGTCAGTCGATGAGAGGTGGCAGGCCGCGGGCGAGGGTCGCGGCGGCGGAAGGGTCGGTGGCAGGGGCGGTGGCAGGGGCGGTGAGGGCGTCGAGCACGCGGCGGGCGGCGGGGTCGTCCCAGTCGACCGGGCCGTCGGCGGTGAGGCGGATGGCATGGGCGGAATCGAGCAGCAGGCTGGCCGGCAGGACCGAGACGTTCCAGGCGCGGCTCACGGCGCGGTCCTCGTCCAGCAGGATCGGGAAGGCGGGCGGGCGGCCCGCAAATTCGCGGTCGAGGAAGCGGCGCAGGCGCAGCTTCACCTCGCCGACATCAACCGCCAGCACGGCAAGGCCGCCGTCCGGCGCCGATGCGTCGCGCGTGGCGGCGAGGCGGGACAGGCCGCCGAGTTCCTCCCGGCAGGGTTCGCACCAGGTCGCGAAGAAGTGAACCAGCACCGGCCGGCCCCGCAATGCAGCAAGGCCGGCGATGCCGCCATCGAGGGAGGGGAGTTCGAGAGTTGGGGCGGGGCTGGGGGCGAGACTTGGGGCGGGGCTTGCGGGGGACGCCGGAAACACGCCGGCCACTCCCGCTCCCGGCGTCAGTGACGCAAGGGAAGCAAGCACAAGGCCGGCCATGATGTTGGTCGCGCCCCGCCACGCGGGAGCCGATGGTACGAACACGGCGGCGATGCTGCGCCGGGTCGTCGCCTGCGTCAATCCGTCTCCTGTTCATCCGCGCCGATGCTGCGCCGCATCATTGCCAGAAGGCACGTCCGCCGCTCTGGTATGCCAAGAACTCTCTGAAAATAAACGATTTTTTCCAACCGATCCGCGCGCGGATTCGTTTGACATTGGACTAGCTCAAAACTAGCCTCTCCATTGGATTACCCTATCGGCCGATGGGGTTTTAGAGGTAACTCGGGAGGGACTCCATGAATATGGAACTCTCGCGCCGCACGTTTCTGAAAACGTCGGGTGCGGGGATCGCGGGTACGACGCTGGGAGCCTTCGGCTTCAGCGAGGCCGAAGCGGCGGTGGCCGCCTACATCAAGCCATTCCATCTGGCGAACACCACCGAGACCCGCAACACCTGCACCTATTGCTCCGTCGCCTGCGGCATCATCATCTATTCCAAGGGCGACCTGCGGAAGGGTGAGACGGCCGACATCGTCCATATCGAGGGCGACGCCGATCACCCGACCAATCGCGGCACGCTCTGCCCCAAGGGCGCGGCGCTGCGCGACATCGTGAAATCGGAAACGCGGCTCACCCAGCCGATGATCCGCAAGGCGGGTTCGGACAAGTTCGAGCCGATCTCCTGGGAGGCGGCGCTCGACAAGATCGCCCGCGCCATGAAGGACGATCGCGACGCCAATTTCATCGCCACCAACAAGGACGGCGTCACCGTCAATCGCTGGCTGACCACCGGCTTCCTCGCGGCCTCAGCCACGACCAACGAATCCGCCTTCGCCACCTACAAGGTGGTGCGCTCAACCGGCATTCTGGCATTCGATAACCAGGCACGCGTCTGACACGGCCCGACGGTGGCGAGTCTCGCCCCAACATTTGGCCGTGGAGCAATGACCAACTCCTGGACCGACATCAAGAATACCGACCTCGTGGTGATCATGGGCGGCAATGCCGCTGAAGCGCATCCGTGCGGCTTCAAATGGGTCACCGAGGCGAAAGCCAATCGCGGCGCCAAGCTGATCGTCGTCGATCCGCGCTTCACCCGCTCGGCCGCGGTCGCGGATTTCTACGCGCCGATCCGCCCCGGTTCCGACATCGCGTTCCTGATGGGCGTGATCAACTGGTGCATGCAGAACGACAAGGTGCAGTGGGACTACACCAAGGCCTTCACCAACGCCGCCTATCTGGTGAAGGAGGGCTTTGCCTATCAGGACGGCCTGTTCACCGGCTATGACGAGGCCAAGCGCGACTACAACAAGGACACGTGGGAATACGAGATCGGCCCGGACGGCTATGCCGTGGTCGACGAGACCCTGCAAAACCCGCGCTGCGTCTGGAACCTGCTGAAGCAGCACGTCGCCACCTACACGCCCGAAATGGTCGAGCGCATCTGCGGCACGCCGAAGGACAAGTTCCTGAAGGTCTGCGAGATGATCGGCGAGTGCTCCTCGCCGACCAAGACCATGACGAGCATGTACGCGCTCGGCTGGACCCAGCATTCCAAGGGCGCGCAGAACATTCGCGGCATGGCGATGCTTCAGCTCATCCTCGGCAATATCGGGGTGCGCGGGGGCGGCATGAACGCGCTGCGCGGCCATTCCAATATCCAGGGGCTGACCGATCTCGGGCTGATGAGCAACCTCATCCCCGGCTATCTCAACATCCCCACGGAGAAGGAGGCGGACCTCGCCACCTACATGTCGACGCGCGCCTTCAAGCCGCTGCGACCGAACCAGATGAGCTACTGGCAGAACTACCGCAAGTTCTTCGTCAGCTTCATGAAGTCGATGTACGGCTCGGCGGCGACGGCGCAGAACGACTGGGGGTACAACTACCTGCCGAAGCTCGACGTGGCGAGCTACGACGTCCTGCGAGCTTTCGAGCTGATGAAGCAGGGCAAGATGAACCTCTATTTCTGCCAGGGGTTCAACCCGCTTCAGGCCTTCCCGAACAAGGCCAAGCTCGCCGAGGCGCTCGGCAAGCTCAAGCTGCTCGTCATCATGGACCCGCTGCAGACCGAGACGGCCCGCTTCTGGGAAGACCACGGCATCTACAACAAGGCCGACCCCGCCAGCATCAAGACCGAGGTGATCCAGCTTCCCACCACCTGCTTCGCGGAGGATGAGGGCTCGCTGGTCAATTCCGGCCGCTGGCTGCAATGGCACTGGCCGGGCGGCTCGCCTCCCGGCGAGGCGCGCACGGATGTGGCGATCATGTCCGGCATCCATCTGCGGCTGAAGGATCTCTATCGCAAGGAAGGCGGCGCCTTCCCCGACCCGATCCTCAACCTCAACTGGGCCTACAAGAACCCCGAGGAGCCCTCGCCGGAGGAACTGGCGAAGGAGATGAACGGGTCGGTGCTGACCGACGTGTTCGACCCGAACGACGCGACCAAGAAGGTGCTGGAGGCCGGCAAGCAAGTGTCCGGTTTCGGCCAGCTGCGCGACGACGGCTCGACCGCCTGCGGCTGCTGGATCTTCTCGGGCTGCTTCACCGAGGCCGGCAACATGATGGCGCGCCGGGACAATTCCGACCCGGACAATACCGGCGCCTTCCTGAAATGGTCGTTCGCCTGGCCGGCCAACCGGCGCATCCTCTACAACCGCGCCTCCTGCGACCTCGACGGCAAGCCGTGGGATCCCTCGCGCAAGCTGATCGAGTGGGATGGCGCCAAATGGAGCGGCTATGACGTGCCGGACATCGCGCCGACCGCCAAGCCGCGCGATGTCGGCCCCTTCATCATGAACCCGGAGGGCGTCTCGCGCCTGTTCGTGCGCAAGATGATGCGGGACGGGCCGTTCCCGGTGCATTACGAGCCGTTCGAGAGCCCGGTGGCCAATGTCATCGCCCCGAAGATCGTCGGCAATCCGGTGGCGCGGGTGTTCCAGGACGACTGGAAGTCCTTCGCGGCGACCGCCTCGCCGGACTTCCCCTATGCGGCGACGACCTATCGCCTGACCGAGCACTTCCACTACTGGACCAAGAACAACCACGTGAACGCGGTGCTTCAGCCGCAGCAGTTCGTCGAGCTTTCCGAGGAACTGGCGCGGGACAAGGGCATCGAGAAGGGGGGATGGGTCCGGGTGTGGTCGACACGCGGCGAGATCCTCGCCAAGGCGGTCGTCACCAAGCGCATCAAGCCGATGAATATCGACGGCAAGATCGTGCATGTGGTCGGCATTCCCATCCATTGGGGCTTTGTCGGCGCGGCCCGCAAGGGCTTCACCGCCAATGTGCTCTCGCCCTTTGTGGGTGATGCGAACATCGAGACGCCGGAGTTCAAGGCGTTTCTGGTGAATGTCGAAGCGTCCACCGGGCCGGTGGCATAGGGAGGCGGCGCAGATGTTTCCCCCAATTCCCAACCCGTCGCTCGCCCCCGAGGCCGCCAAGCCCACCTTCGGCGAGAAGGACATTCTTCGCCGCTCGGCCTCCGAGGTCACGCCGCCCGCGCAGCGGCTGACCGAGGTCGCCAAGCTGATCGACGTGTCCAAATGCATCGGCTGCAAGGCCTGCCAGGCCGCGTGCCTGGAATGGAACAACCTGACCGAGGAGATCGGCTTCAACCACGGCGTCTATGACAACCCGATGGACCTGACGCCGAACACCTTCACGCTGATGCGCTTCACCGAGTGGGAGAACCCCGAGACCGAGAATCTCGAATGGCTCATCCGCAAGGATGGCTGCATGCATTGCGAGGACCCGGGCTGCCTCAAGGCCTGTCCCTCGCCCGGCGCCATCGTGCAGTATTCGAACGGCATCGTGGACTTCCAGCACGAGAACTGCATCGGCTGCGGCTACTGCATCAAGGGCTGCCCGTTCAACATACCCCGCATCTCCAAGGTCGATCACACCGCCTATAAATGCACGCTGTGCTCGGACCGCGTGGCGGTGGGCCAGGGCCCGGCCTGCCAGAAGGCATGCCCGACCCAGGCCATTGTGTTCGGCACCAAGGACGAGATGAAGGGCTGGGCGGAGGGCCGCATCAAGGACCTGAAGTCGCGCGGCTATGAGAATGCCGGGCTCTACGACCCGCCGGGCGTCGGCGGCACCCATGTCATGTATGTGCTCCAGCATGCCGACCAGCCCTCGCTCTATGCCGGGCTGCCGGACAATCCGCGCATCTCGCCGATCGTCGAGACCTGGAAGGGCGTGACCAAATATGTCGGTCTCGCCGTGATGGGCTTCGCCGCCGCGGCGGGCTTCCTCCATTACGTGGTGGCCGGCCCGAACAAGGTCGCGCCGGAGGATGAGGAGAACGCCGAGAAGCTGGTGGACGGCACGGGCGCTCCCCCGCCCGCGCCTCCGGCCGGCCAGCCTGAAGGGAGAGTGTGATGGTGGCGATCGATCCGCATGCCCGCGCCGCTGTTCCCGTGCCCGATGATGTCGAGCCGGGCGATGCCGTCCGGCCCGGCCATCCCGTGCAGGTGAAACGCTACACGGTCGGCGCGCGCATCAACCACTGGATCACCGCCATCAGCCTGGTGCTGCTGGCGTTGTCCGGCATGGCGCTGTTCACGCCGAAGCTGTTCTTCCTCACCGGCCTGTTCGGCGGCGGGCAGTGGACGCGGGCGATCCATCCCTGGATCGGCGTGGTGCTGTTCGTCTCCTTCGCCATCCTGTTCATCCGCTTCTGGCGCGCCAATCTGCCGGCGCGCGAGGATGTCGACTGGGTGGCGCATTCGGCCGATCTGCTGGCCGGGCGCGAGGAGAAGATGCCGGAGGTCGGCAAGTACAATGCCGGCCAGAAGGGCGTATTCTGGGCGATGTCCGGCCTCATCATCGTGCTCATCGGCTCGGGCATCGTGATGTGGGATCAGTATTTCTATGATCTGACCACCATCCCGCAGAAGCGGTGGGCGATCCTCGTCCATGCGGTGGCGGCGGTGTGCATCATCTGTGTCTGGATCATCCACGTCTATGCGGCGATCTGGGTGAAGGGCACGATCGGGGCGATGACGCGCGGCGAGGTCACCGGCGGCTGGGCCTGGCGCCATCACCGCAAATGGCTGCGCGAGCTGGTGCGCAAGCCGGACCCCGGCGCGCGCGGGCCGGCCGAGTAACAAGGACGTCCGGGCTCCTCCCGGACGTCTTCTCCTTTCCACGTGGCCCGTGCGGTTCGTGAGGTGTGCATGTCTGCCGATCTCCAGCCCGATCCGTCCGTGATCGGTGCCGTCTCCACCCCGCCCTTCGCGGTCCTGCCTGACCCGTCGACGCTGTTTGCCGGCCGTGCCAACAGGCTGCGCGCCTATGCGGCGGTGAGCCCGATGGCGCCGTTCCTCAATTTCGTGGCCGGTATCGTCGACGCCCAGCATGCCATCGTGCCGGCGCTGGCCCCGGTCGTGATGCCCGCGCCGGAGGCGGTGGAGCGGGCGCGCTCCTTCGAGATGCCGCCGCTCGACCGCGCCGGGATGACGCTCGACGATACGCTGGAGGGCACGCTCGAGGCGCTGTTCGACGCTGCCGCCAAGCTGCGCATGCCCCCCGAGGCCGAGGCGGCGCTGACCCGCGTGCGGCTCGCCGATGGACCCTTGCGGGCGCAGATGGTGCGCGACGTGCTGGCCCATGATCTGCCGATGGAGACGCTGGCCGAGCATGTCTATGTCGCGGCGGGGCTTCAGGTGCATTTTGCCCGCCTCGCCCATGGACTCGACGCCAAGGCGCTGGTTCCCGTGGGCGACGGCGTGTGCCCGGCCTGCGGCGGGCCGCCGGTCGCGTCGCTGGTGGTCGAATGGCCGAACGCCCATGGCAACCGGTTCTGCGCCTGCTCGCTTTGCTCGACGCTGTGGAACTATGTGCGGATACGCTGCTGCTCCTGCGGCTCGACCAAGGGCATCGGCTATCAGGAAATCGAGGGCAGCCCCGGCACGGTGAAGGCCGAGACCTGCGACGAGTGCCGCACCTATGTGAAGGTGCTCTACCAGAACAAGGATGTCGCGATCGAGCCGATGGCGGACGATACCGGCTCGCTCGGGCTCGACCTGATGATGCGGCAGGGTCCGTACCGGCGGGCCGCGTTCAACCCGTTCCTGCTCGGCTATTGAGGGGATGGCGATGGACACGCCCGCCCCGCCCACCCTGCGCGACCTGCCTTCGGTCGATCTGGTGGTGAAGACCGCCTCGGGTCAGCTCGCCATTGAGCGGTTCGGCCGCGCGCCGATGATCGCCGCGATCCGCACCGCGCTCGACGAGGTGCGCGCCTGCCTGCTGGCGGGACAGCTCGCCAGCCTGCCCTCGCCCGACCATGTGGCGCTGGCGGCCGGCACGGTGCTGGAGCACAGCGCGCGCTCCAGCCTGCGGCCGGTGTTCAACCTCACCGGCACGGTGCTGCACACCAATCTCGGCCGGGCCCTGCTGGCGCAGGAGGCGGTGGAGGCCGCCACCGCCGCCATGCGCAGCGCCGTCGCGCTGGAATTCGACCTGTCCACCGGCACGCGCGGCGAGCGCGACGACCATGTGCGCGCGCTGCTGATCGAGCTGACGGGGGCGGAAGACGCCACCGTCGTCAACAACAACGCCGCCGCCGTGCTGATCGTGCTCAACACGCTGGGGCTGGGCAGGGAAGCCATCGTCTCGCGCGGCGAGCTGATCGAGATCGGCGGCGCCTTCCGCATGCCGGACATCATGGCCCGCGCCGGTGTGCGGCTGGTCGAGGTCGGCACCACCAACCGCACCCATGCCCGCGATTATGAGGGGGCGATCACGCCCGAAACCGGGCTGGTGCTGAAGGTCCACACCTCCAATTACCGCATCGAGGGGTTCACCAAGGAGGTGGGCGCGCGCGACCTCGCGGAGATCGCCCATGCGAAGGGCGTGCCGCTGGTGAATGATCTCGGCTCGGGCACGCTGGTCGACCTCGCCCGGATCGGCCTCGCCCATGAGCCGACCGTGCGCGAGGCGGTGGCGGAGGGGGCGGACCTCGTGACCTTCTCCGGCGACAAGCTGCTGGGCGGGCCGCAGACCGGCTTCATCGTCGGAAGCCAGGACCTGATCGCGCAGATCAACCGCAACCCGATGAAGCGGGCGTTGCGGGTCGACAAGATCCGCCTCGCCGCGCTGGAGGCGACGCTCAAGCTCTATCGCGACCCGGACCGGCTGGCGCAGCGCCTGCCGACGCTGCGTCTGCTCGCCCGCACGCGGGACGAGCTGCGCGCGCTGGCCGAGCGGCTCGCCGGCCCGGTCGGGGAGCGGCTGGGCAGCGGTTTCGGCGTCAGCGTGGCGGAGTGCGCGAGCCAGATCGGCTCCGGCGCCCTGCCGCTGGAGACGCTGCCAAGCGCGGCGCTGGCCATCCGCCCGGTGGGAATCGCCTCGGGCGGCGCGCTCAACGCGCTGGCAGCGGCGCTGCGCGACCTGCCGCTGCCGATCATCGGGCGCATTTCCGACGGCGCGCTGCGGCTCGACCTGCGCTGTCTGGAAGATGAAGCGGGGTTCCTCGACAGCCTGTCGCATCTGGTCGTTTCCGCATGATCATCGGCACGGCCGGCCATATCGACCACGGCAAGACCGCGCTGGTGGGCGCGCTCACCGGGGTCGATACCGACCGGCTGAAGGAGGAGAAGGCGCGGGGCATCTCGATCGACCTCGGCTTCGCCTATCTGCCCACCGAGGCCGGCACGCTCGGCTTCATCGACGTGCCCGGCCATGAGAAGTTCATCCACACCATGCTCGCCGGGGCGAGCGGGATCGATGTCGCCCTGCTGATCGTCGCCGCCGATGACGGGGTGATGCCGCAGACGCGCGAGCATCTGGCGCTGATCGACCTGCTCGGCATAAGGCAGGGCCTCGTCGCGCTGACCAAGGCCGACCTTGCCGACGAGGCCCGGCGCGGGCAGGTGAGCGCCGAGATCGCCGCGCTGCTGGAAGGCACGGGGCTGGAGGGCGCGGAGATCGTGCCGGTCTGCGCTCTCACCGGCGAGGGGGTGGAGGATCTACGCGGGCGGCTCATCGCCATGGCCGCGGCTTTTCACGGGCGGGCGGGGGAAGGCCGGTTCCGCCTCGCGGTCGACCGCTGCTTCACGCTGGCCGGCGCGGGCACGGTGGTGACGGGAACGGTGCTGTCCGGCGCCGTGCGGGTCGGCGACAGCGTGAGCGTCAGCCCAACCGGCCTTGCCGCGCGGGTGCGCTCCATCCATGCCCAGAACCGCAAGGCGGAGGAGGGCCGCGCCGGCGACCGCTGCGCGCTCAACCTCGCCGGCGAGGGCATCAGCCATGACGCGGTGCATCGCGGCGACATGGTGCTCGATTCCCTGCTGCACGCGCCTACCGCCCGTATCGACGCCCGTGTGAGCGTGCTGGCGGGCGAGCCGAAGCCGCTCGGTCCTTGGTTTCCGGTGCGGCTGCACCACGCCTCCGTCGAGGTCGGGGCGCGGCTGGTGCCGCTCTCGGATGAGGCGCTGGCGCCGGGCGGGGAAGGGATGGCGCAGCTCGTGCTCGACCGGCCCATCGCCGCCGCCGCCGGGGACCGTTTCGTCATCCGCGACACCTCGGCCCAGCGCACCCTTGGCGGGGGGCGCTTTCTCGATCTGCGCGCCCCGGCCCGCAAGCGGCGCACGCCGGAGCGGTTGGCCCAGCTCGCGGCCATGGCCGAGGAGGCGCCCGCGCGCGCCGTGGCGCGGCTGGTGGAAGGCGAGCCGTTCCATCTCGAACTCGACGCCTTCGCCCGCGACCATGCGCTCGATGCCGGCGCGCCGGACCGGTGGGCGGCGGCGCTGGGGCTTGTCGTTCTGGGCGCGGCGGGGGCGCGCACCGGGTTGTCCGCCCGGCGCTGGGCGCTGTTTCGCGAGGCGCTGGGCGACGGGCTCGCACATTTCCACGCGGCCAATCCCGACCTTGCCGGCATCGGCGCGGAAAAGCTGCGCCTGTCCCTCACCCCGCGCCTGCCCAAGCCGGTCTTCACCGAGGCGCTGCGGCGCCTGGCGGGGGAGGGGGCACTGGTGCTGGAGGGCGCCTGGGTGCGTCTTGCCGGCCATGAGGTACGCCTCACCCAGCCGGACGAGATGCTGTGGGAGGCCATCGCGCCCCGGCTCGCTGGGGTGGACCGCTTCCGCCCGCCGCGCGTGCGCGACCTTGCCGGGGCGCTGGGCGAGGCGGAAGGGGATGTGCGCCGGCTGATGAAGCTGCTCGCCCGCATGGGGCGGGTGGATGAGGTGGCGCATGACCACTTCTTCCTGCGGTCCAGCGTCGGGGAACTGGTGGCGGTGGCGCGCGCCTTGAGCGCGGCCGCGCCGGGTCGCCAGTTCGGCGCCAGCGCCTATCGCGATGCCATCGAACAGGTGAGCGCGCCGGTGGGGCGCAAGGTGGCGATCCAGATTCTCGAATTTCTCGACCGGCACGGCGTGACGCTGCGCCGGGGAGATCTGCGCCGCATCAACCCGCACCGGCTGGACCTGTTCGGCGCGATCGGCCAGAGTGAAGACCCTGCCGCTGGCGGGCGATGGAAGAGCGTCCCATCCGGTGATGGGGCCGGACTTCAAATCCGGTAGGGGCCGCGAGACGGTCCTTGGTGGGTTCGACTCCCACTCTCTTCCGCCACTTCCTTGCGCCTGTTTTCGCGCATGGCTTCCGCGATCCGGCGCGCGGCGCGCAATGGCCGGGCCCCAAAGGGGCTGGCGGCTCAGTAGGAGTCGCGGGTCTTGCGGGTGACCGAATCGACCGCGCTCATGCCGTTCATGGCTTCCTTGTTGCCCTGCTGGGAGAGCGCCTTGAAGATGCGGTTGGCCGACTGGTAGTCGTGGATGTGGTAATAGCTCCACGCCCGCAGCATCATCAGGTCCTGCTGCTCCGGGCCGAGCCGGGCGCGCTCGTCCAGCGCGATGATCGCCTCGACATAGCGCCCGTCGCGGTAGAATTCGAGCGCGCGCTGGGCCAGCAGGTCGCCGGTGAGCTGGAGCGAGCGGCGCGGGTTCTGCGGCGCTTCGAGCGCGGCGGCCTGCGCCTGATTGGTCATGCCCTTGCGGATATAGGCCAGCGACTTGCCATAGGCGGCGTCCTCGGCGACCCGGCCGGAGCCGTACTGGATCGCGTAGTCGAAGGAGGAGATCGCCTCCATCGGCCGGTTCAGTTCCATCAGCTTCCAGCCGCGCGCAACCGCCGCGCTGGCCGCCCCGCCCGCGCTTTCCGACGCATTGCCGGAACGGGCGGTGGACTGGGCGAGGTTACGCCGGCGCGGCGGGGTCGGCGCGGCCTGCGTCGCATAGGTCTGGTCGGCGGCGACCGCCGCGACCGGGGTGAACTGGGCGGAGGGCTGATAGGCCGTGCCGGCCTGCGGAATGGGCTGGAACTGCGTCGTGCCGACGGCCGCGCCCTGTGCGGGCACGCCCTGGAACTGCTGCGGGATCGGCTGGAAGCCCTGGCCCGCATAGGACATGGCGGTGGTCGCGCTCGGCGTGGTCGGATAGGCGACACCGGCGCCCGGCACATAGGTGCGGCCCGCGCCGATGGTCGGCACGCCGACCGGTGGCGGCCTGAGCGTCGGGGTGGGCGTGAGACGCGCGGCGGCGGCGACCAGCGGATCGGTGTAGCGGTTGATGGCGGTCTGGGCGTTGCGCGCCTCAAGCCGTGCCCGCACCACCGGATCGACCAGCGCGACGATGCGCTCGGAGCGCGCGCCCCAGCTCTGCACGATGGCGGACAGCCGCGCGCCGTCGCCGAGCCGCCAGAAGGTCAGCGACAGGCCATAGGCGGAGGGCTCGTCATTGGGATCCCAGTTCAGCGCGGTCTCGAACCAGGACTGGGAGGTGACGATCTGCCCGGTATTGTAGGCGTACCAGCCCAGCGCCTGCGCGCCCGGCACGTATTTGTCGCGCATCACCACCGGGCTGAAGCGCGCCAGCACGATCTCGTCGAGAACCGGCGGCGGATCGGCGGTGAGCAGGCTGATGACGACGTCGAGATAGGCCTTGTTGTTCTCGGGCGCGGCGTCGCGCCACTCAAAGGCGATCGGCTCGGCTTCCAGCGCGCGGCCGAGGAAGTTCAGCGCCAGCACATAGCCTTCCGCCGATTTCGGGCCGCCCTTGCGGTCGAGCGCCAGCTTGAACCATTCGAGCGCGCGCTGCGCCTCGTCATGGCGGAACAGGTACCAGCCGAGCAGCAGCGGATCGCCCGGCGCGTCGTTCTGCTTGGCGAGCGTCTCCAGCCGCTTGATGTCGGCATCGGGAACCGAATATTCGGGGTTCTCGGCGGCCACGCCCATGCGGCGGCGGATGAGGTCATCGCGCAGCACGTCGAATTCCGGCTTGCCCTCGGCATCCTGGCGCTCGAGCTTCATCAGATTGGCGATCTGATCGTCGGTCAGCAGCGGGATCGCCTTCTGCATGGTGGCGAGACGTTCGTTCGCGTCCGTGCAGTTGGTCAGGACATAGGTATAGGCGTCGAGCGCGCGCGGCACCTGGTTGGTCTTGGCGAAGGCTTCCGCCACGCGCCAGAGAATGTCGACATTGGTGCAGGTGAGCACGCCCGGCGTGTCGGTGGCGAGCCGCAGCACGGTCGCCCACTGCTCGGCATCCGAGGCGTTGATCAGGCGCTGGCGGGTTTCCGCCTCGTTGAGGCGGGCGATCAGGTCGGCCGGCGGCTCCCAGGAGGAATCGGCGGCCTGCCGGGCGGCGATGGCGCTGCGCACATCGCTGTACTTGCCCTCGGCATACATCTTCCACATGCGCTCGAGTTCGACATCGGACTGCGGCCCGAACAGATCGCCGGGGGGCGACCAGTCCGGGTAAAGCGCGCGCAGGCGGGCGATTTCGGCTTCGAGGCGGCGCGTGTCGCCCTGGGAGGCGAAGTAGCGCAGGGCGGTCTCGTCTACCTTGGGGCGATTATTGTCGTTGGCGCGGTTCGATCCGGGGCCTACAGGGAGCTCGATCTGCTGAGCGATCGCGGGGAGGACGGCGCCTCCCAGCAAGATCAGCAGAGCAGCTCTCTTTAGAGACATCTCGGATATTTCTCCGCGACCAAGGCCCAACTCAACAGAAACAGTGTCGACGGGTAATAGAGCGTGAGCTCAAACCGCCGCAAATCGTCGGGGATCGGGGTCGCCGCGAGGGCACAGGCGAGAACCGCTCCGAGCATGCGATAGCCCGGTTCGGTCAGCCGCGTGACCACGCGCCCGGATGGAATATCGACGACCGCGGGTGTCCCCCCGTTTTCGGCCAGCCAACTCCGCCGGAAGGACTCCTGCAGCTCTGCGTCCGCAATCCCTGCCCGCAATAGGTAAAGAGATATCCTTAACGAATTGTAACCAAAGACCGGGGGGAAGCCGTCGGCGACCGTCACCGGGGCATTGGCCGGCGCGGAGATCCAATCCGGCGGCAGCCGCGCCGGGCCGAGCTGCGCAATGCGCAGAAGCTCGATCCCGGACTGCGAGACGCCGTCCCAGTCGGTTTCCGGCGCGAGTTGCTTCATCACCGGAAAAGTTTCGAAAATCCAATAGGATAGATTGAGGATGGGGCCGTCCGGCCGGTCCTTCGAGCTGAAGCCCGTGGCGCCCGGCAACAAGATCAGGCGCCCGCCATCGCGCACCACAAGCTTGCGCCCGATGGCCCGTGCGATCTTCTGCGCACTGTCGATGTAAGGTTGAAAGCCCCAAGACCTGCCCGCCCGAGCCAATGCATAGGCAATTAACAAATCGCCATCGCTCGCCGCGTTGACGTCGGTAACGTGCGGTTTCGAATTCGGGTCCCAGCGCCATGCAGCGAGTCCGTCGTCGCGAATCAGCAACTCGGTACGCGTGAAGCTCCATATGCGCTCAAAGTTACTTCTGTCACCAGCCAAAAAGGCCAGTAACATTCCGTAACCTTGGCCCTCGCTGTGGCTGATGCCGCCATTGGCGGTGTCGACCACCCGCCCTGATTCGTCGACGAACGCCTTCATATAGGCGTTCCAGGCGTCGATCGGGATGGTGGCGGCCATCTGCGCCCTCAATGGTAACACCCCGCAGGCGAGCAAGAAGATGCCGGCTACGAGGAGTCTCATCATGTCGGGCGCCCCAGGCGTCGCAGGAGGAAGGCGGTGGCGGTGCCGAGCACGGTGCCGGCCAGAAGCAGCATCAGCGCATAGGGCATGATGTTGGTCGAGAGCCAGTTTGCCGCGATCATGCGAAAGTTAGCGAAGGTGAGCGGCTGGGTGATGATGAAGCGGTAGCTCGACACGTCCCGCCGTTCCACCTCGCCGGTCGCCGACTGGTAGGCGCTGGCCTGCCCGCCGATCCGGTTCCACACATCGTCCGCGGTGAAGCGCACCATGTTGGCGGCCAGCGCCTCGGAGGTGCGGCCGGCCACCAGCGTCCAGGCCGAGGCGCCATTGGTGCTGTTGCCTTGCGCCATCAGCACCGAGGTGCGCGGCGGCGGCTCGTAGAGCGTGCGCTGGCCTTCCTTGATGCGCAGCGAATCAAAGCCGATCGAGAAAGTGCGCTGAAGCCAGGCCTCGATGCTGTCGACGACGGCATAGATGCCGCCCCGGCCCTGCACGCTGTCGCGCCAGCGTTCATACACTTCGGGGGTGGTCTGCGCGCTCGGCGGGGGCGGGGTCGAGGGCGTCGGTGTGGCCTCATTGGCCTGCCGGTTGCGGAACCGTTCCAGCACGTTGTTGTAATTGGCGCTGTCGGATGAGCCGGCATTGCCGCCCTCGTCGCCGGCCGAGACGACCCAGTTGGCGCGCACCGATTCGGCGATGCTCATCTGGTCCAGCACGCTGGCGGAGATCTGGTCGATGCCGCCGACGAAGATGGCATTGCGCTCGCCCAGCGTGACGGAGGCCGGGGCGGCGTCGATCGGCAGCGGCGCGCCATGCGACAGGGCGAGGCGCGACATCAGCGTCGAGGCGGCGGACAGGGTGGAGGCGTCCTGACGGGCCAGCACCACGGCGATCGGGCTGCCGTCGAGATCATAGGGGAAGGCGCTGCCGGTGAAGGCGGCCAGATCCGGCATCCGGCCGATGCGGGCGAAACTGCCCATGCTGAACTCGGAGGAATCGAACAGCACGAAGCGGTTGTCCGCCGGCAGGGTGGCGCCGGGCAGGCAGCGCGCGTCGGATTCGGTGTCGAGCACCACTTCCAGCCAGAGCCGGTTGATGCCCGGCCGGAAATTGCGCAGCGGGATGAAGATCGGTTCGTGCTGGAACAGCCCGCCGCCGCGCGCGGTGATCGGCAGGGTCGAGGCGATCTGCTGGTTCACATAGACGTCGACATGGCTGCCCGGCCGGACCGCCGAGGTGAAGGCGGCATCGAGATACAGATTGGCGTTGCCATAGGCCTCGGCGAAGAAGTCTGGCGGCAGGGCGATCTGGAACTCGGTGCGGAAGCGCCGACCGGAGAATTCCTGCGTCGTCACGCCGAGATCGGCCAGGCGGACATTGCGCGCGCCGTTGAACAGCGGCGCGCTCGGCGCCCAATGGCTCAGCGTGTTGATCGAATCGGTCCGCGGGAAGGAAATGTCGTTGAGCCGCTCGATGGCGCGGTCGACATCGGCCGGCGTCGGGCCGGAAATGACGAGGGTCGGGGCGCCCAGCCGGTCATCTTCGAGGAAGGTGGTGATCGGGCGCTGGCGCGCATCGCCGGGCACGGTGGCCATCAGCCGGGGCAGTTCGGCGGCGGTGCCGATGACCACGGTGAGGCCGCCGGGCGGGGTTGGCCCCTGCGCGCCATCGCCGATGGTGACCGAGGGATTGGGGAACTGGCCGCGCACGGCGAGCCCCTGCGCCACGCGCAGCACGCGGGTCGAGCCGCCGCCCTCGATCGGGCCGGGGGTGACGACGCGGATGGTGGTGACGCCCTTGGCATCGAAGCCGACCGAGGGGAGGTCGTCCAGCCCGCCGGTGAGCGGCGGACGTCCGCCGGCGAAGGACAGGCCGGTGCCCTCGCTGTTGATCTCGGTCCACAGCTCATAGGTGGCGGTGACCGCGCAGTCGGTGCGGTGGCGCTGCACCACGTCGATGCGAATCAGGTTGGCGCCGGCGCGCAGCGTGCCGCGCTGCACCGGGACGCTGAACCGCGAGGGCTCCTGCGAGGAGGCGATCGGCGTCTCGATGATGGCCTGACCGTTGATGGTGACGCGGATGCGCGAGGTTTCCGGCATCACCACGACGGCGTTGATGTAGCTCAGCAGGAAGTTCGCCTGACGGCTCGCTTCCTCCTGGGTGAGGTTGATGGTCCAGGCGCGCGCGGCGGCCTCGCCGGCGAAGATCATCCGGCTCTGCGGGATGATGAAGCGATCGGGCTTGGGCGGCGCGGTGGACGCGGCGACGACCGGGGCGCGCGTCGCGGTAGCCGGGGCCGCCTGGCCCGGCCGCATCTGGAACGGCGCGGCGGAGGGGGCCGGGGCGCCGGCCTCGCCGGGCACGCCGACGCCGGTCGAGGGCTGGCGCTCGCCGCTGGCCGGGGCCGCGGGGCCGTCCTGTTCGCCCAGGCCGGGTCTGGAGGGGCCGGGCGCGGCGTTGCCGGCGGCCTGCGCGCTCGGGCTGCGCGCCGGAGCCTGGGGGCTGCCCGCGGCCGGCGCCATCACCGGCGCGTTGTTGGCGGATTGGCCGGACGGCGCGGCGTAGCCGGAGAGCGGCGGCGTCATCGAGAAGCCGGTGCCCTGTCCGGCCAAACCGCTCTGCTGCGCGGCGGCGGCGCCGGCCAGCGCCGCGAGGAGGCCGATCGCCGCGATCGAAGGGAGAGCGCGCATTGTCATCATCCGCGTTTGGCCGGGGCGAGCACCGGACGCTGGCGCCGCTCCCGCCACAGCTTGTGCAGGTGAACCAGATAGGACAGGCCACGGCCGGTCTGGAAGATGGAGGTGCGCACGAAATTGACGGTTCCGCGAAGAACCCCCGGATTCCGGCGCCGCGACTCCTGGAATTTCTTCCACTGGTCGGAATTGGCGAAGATCAGATCGGCGATGAGGCGATGATGCATGGGCTCGGTCGGCGCAAATTCCGCGCCGATCAGCACGCCATCGGGATCACGCTCGACATTGCGGATCGTCATCGGCAGCGAATCGATGGCGATGTTCGACGCCACCGGCTTGAAGCGCAGCACCGCCGCCTGTCCGCGCGTCAGATCGGGCAGGGTGACATTGGCATTGGGGCGGATGCGCGCCCCGCCAAGCGAGCCGTCGTCGATCATCGCGCCATAGGCGGTGCCGTCGATGATCAGTTCGCCGCGCCGCAGCAGGTCGACGCGGTGGGCGCGGCGCCGGTTGCGCCGCTCCGACACCACGCCGAGCGCGCAGCCGGCGATGATGATGTTGAGTACGTTCCACGCGCCGACGACGACGATGACATCGGCGTTGAAGGGTTCGGTGAACAGCCGCCAGATCGTCACCAGCAGGCCGAGGATGAGCACGCCGAAGATGATGAAGAAGGGCCGGCCGATCTCCGAGACATGGCCCTCATCCAGCGTCTCGCCCTTGGCGGTGACGTTGAAGGTCGGCTTGTGCGGGTTGAGGATCACCGACACCAGTGCGGGGAACAGATAGATCGCCTGGATGTATTCGTAGAGCTCGGAAATCCATGGCCAGCGGTAGCGGCCATAGAGATAGTTCTGCATCAGCAGGTTCACGAGCATGTAGGTCGTGGTGTAGGCGAAGAACTCCGCGCCGGAGGCGTTGAAGATTTCCAGCGAGAAGAACAGGTAGAACAGCGGCGAGATGAGGAACATCAGCCGCGGATAGGGGAACAGCCAGAACAGCGTCGACGAGCAGTAGCACAGGCGCTGCGGCAGCGAGAGGCCGCGCTTTCCGGGCGGGAAGTGGAAGCGCAGGATCTGCATCATGCCCTGCGCCCAGCGTGAACGCTGGCCGATGAAGCTGGCGAAGGTTTCCGGCTGCAGGCCGGCGATCAGCGGGCGGTCGACATAGATCGAGTGCCAGCCGCGCGAATGCAGTTCGAGCGCGGTCTCGGCGTCCTCGGTGATGGTGATGCCCTGGAAACCGTTGGTCTCCGCCAGCGCGCGCCGGTTGATGACCGCCCCCGAGCCGCAGAAGAAGGCGGCGTCCCATTTGTCGAGGCCGCGCTGGATGATGCCGTAGAACATCTCGTTCTCGGACGGCATGAACTCGAAGGTGTTGAGGTTGCGCTCCAGCGGGTCCGGGTTGATGAAGAAATGCGGGGTCTGGACCAGGAACAGGTTCTCGTCCTGCAGGAAGAAGCCGACCGTCTCCTTCAGGAAGTCGCGCGTGGGCGCGTGATCGGCGTCGAACACCACGACGAGTTCGCCGGTGGAGTGCTTGAGGCCGTTATTGAGGTTGCCGGCCTTGGCGTGCTCGTTGCGCGCGCGGGTGAGGTAGCGGCAGCCCAGCCCCTCGCACATCGCCTGAAGCTCGGCGCGGCGCTGCTGCGCCTCCAGCGCCTTGGTGCTGTCGTCCTGCTCGCATTTCTGGTCGGTGCCGCCGTCATCCAGCAGCCAGACGGTGAACTTGTCCTGCGGATAATCGAGGCTGAGCGCGGCCGAGACCGTCGAGGCCAGCAGATGCGGGTCCTCATTATAGGTCGGGATGAACACGTCGATGGTCGGCTCCTCGCCGGGCGGGATGGCCGGAGAGACCCGCGAGGGCATCGGCGAGGACACCACGAACAGGCTGAGGAACAGCATGAACACGCTGTACATCTCGGCGATGTAGAGCATGAAGCCGGGAATGAAGTCCTCGATCTGCGAGATCGGCGGCAGCGTCGAGGTGGTGCGCCAATAGACGTAGCGCAGCACGATGGCGGTGCCGAGCGCCAGCGCGATCATGCGGAATATGCCGACGGGCGGACCGAACGTCTTCAGCAGGATCATCGCCAGCACGACGATGCAGCCGGCGATCAGATGGGCCTGAAGGCTGATCGGCAGCGTGATGAGGAACACCACGATGATCGAGGAAATGGCCCACAAGCCGGCAACCCATGCCTTACGCATCGTGTCTTTAGCCTCGGTTCCAGCCGTGCAGGGCGGTGCAATACTAAGCGTGTCTTACGCCCCAGAGGTTGAGGAAATCTATCCAACCTGTCGCATATCAAGCGTTTGCTCGATTCCACCGGAGGGACGGGCAGGATAAAGTCCGTTAACGCACGTGATTCGGGGGCGTTTCGCGGCGATTCGCATCGATGCGGCGGAGTTGGGGGTGTCGTCACGACGACGGCTCAAAACGCTTGAAGGGCTCATGATCGGACGGAACAGGCGCATAGCTCGCCTCGGGTTGCTTGCGGTGTCCGTCGCCCTTGGCGTGGCGGGGTGCGCCCCGTACCCGCTGGTCGGGCAGAATCCGCAGGTGGCCACGGCGACCGTCGAGGTTCCGGTGTCCGAGGCCCTGGTGCTGCCAGAGCCCGGCTCGACCCCGCGCGTCATCACCGTGCTGGAGACCGACTATATCAACGCGGTCGAGCAGGAGATCGTGCTGGAAACGCAGGCCCGCAGCCTCGGCCAGAACGCGATCCATGTCGTGTTCTTCGGCCCGGTGAAGGGCCGCACCGGCTGGGAAAACCTGAAGAAGGACGACTATCTCAACGACGAACTGCTGGACGAGGAGATGCTGGAGCGCGTCCCCGGCGTCACCATGCACGTGTCCAACTATTTCGTGCAGAATCGCTACGGGCCGTTCAACTACGCCATCGGCAATGCCGGAAACGGCGAATTGTGCATCTATGCGTGGCAGCGCATCCAGTCGCAGGTCCCGCTCTATGTGATCTGGCGCGACCGCGGCATCCTCTCCATGCGTCTGCGCCTGTGTCAGGTCGGCGCGAGCGAGCAGGATCTGCTGCGCGTCATGTACCGCTATTCGATCAATGGCTATTTCCTGCCGCAGGCCTGGCAGCCCTATGGCAAGCCGATGGGCGAGCCGCTGGGCCTCGGCCAGATCGGCGGGCCGCTCTCCTATCCCTCCGG
The DNA here is from genome assembly GCF_018449475.1 of Ancylobacter radicis. Lineage (GTDB taxonomy): Bacteria > Pseudomonadota > Alphaproteobacteria > Rhizobiales > Xanthobacteraceae > Ancylobacter > Ancylobacter radicis. The sequence goes on from NZ_JAHCQH010000016.1 coordinate 191,637, forward strand.
CCTGCAGGGTGACGGTACCGTGCTCGATGGCTGGATGGGCGCCGATCCCAATCAGGTGAGCGGTGCGCCGGCGCCCGCGTCCCGCACGCGGGTGCGCAGCGCCCGGCGCTATGGCAGCCCGGTGCCGCAGGCGGAGCCGGTCTATCAGCCGGGAGCCGTGGAAGCGTTCCCGCAAGGCAATCTGGTCGATCCGGTGGAGGGCTATCCGCAGGTGCCCGGCCCTGGCGTCTCCAGCCAGCTCGCGCCGAGCACGACGCCCAAGGTCACGCCCGGCCAGGTGCCTGCCGGGGCGGTGGTGGACCGCGCCCCCGCGCGCCCGGTCCAGTCGCCGAGCCAGAGTTCGCCTTTCGCCACGCCGCCCACGCTGCCGGGCGTCTCGCCGGCCTTGCCGAACCGCACCGCGCCGTCCTCCAGCGTCGGCGATCCCGTGCGTCTGGTCCCTGGCGCTTCCAGCTACCCGGCGCCGAGCCAATAATGTTGCAGCGCAGCAGCCGTATCCTCACGATGGCGTGAGCGTTGCGGGGGCGGCGGCGGTGAAACCCTTCCCGCGCAAGCCCCGCAGGGTGATGTGGCGCGGACAGGGTCGCCGTGGTGCCACTTTCTTCACGAATGACAAACCATGATGGGGCAGATGACGGCCGGAACCGGCTGTCGGCAGGGCGGCCGCGTGCCGGCCTTGCTGTGATCCTGATGCCCGTCGGGAGCCTGAGTGTGCGTTTGAACCAGCTGACGGCCCGTCTGGGCCTTTTCGTCCTTCTCGGCCTCGCCTCCATGCTGGGTGGCTGCGCGTCCTACGATTCCGCCGATGATCGCGGCTCCGTGCCGCTGAGCCCGGCGATCGTGGCGGACATGAGCAAGAAGGGCATGACGCCGGCCGACCCGATCATGATCCGCATCTACAAGCAGGAGAGCGAGCTGGAAGTGTGGAAGCGCACCCACACCGGCCAATACGCGCTGCTGAAGACCTATCCGATGTGCCGCTGGTCGGGGAAGCTCGGGCCGAAGATGCGCGAGGGCGACCGCCAGGCGCCGGAAGGCTTCTATTCGGTGACGCCGGCGCAGCTGAACCCGCGCTCGCAATATTACCTCGCCTTCAATCTCGGCTATCCCAACCAGCTTGAGAGCGCGCTCGGCTATACCGGCAGCGCGCTGATGGTGCATGGCGCCTGCACCTCCGCCGGCTGCTATGCCATGACCGATACGGGTGTGACGGAAATCTACGCTATCGCCCGCGAGGCCCTGAAGGGCGGGCAGGAGAGCTTCCAGGTGCAGGCGCTGCCCTTCCGCATGACGCCGGCCAATCTGGCGGCGCATCGCCGCGACCCGAATCTCGCCTTCTGGCGCAACCTTCAGGAGGGCGTCGAATATTTCAACGTCACCCGCCGCCCGCCGGTGGTGACGGCCTGCGCCGGGCGCTACCGCTTCACTGACGGGCCGACGCCGGCCGATGCGCTGCTCGATCCGCTGGGGCCGTGCCCCGCTGTCCCCGGCAGCGTCGAGGTGGCGGAGGCAGTGAAGCAGCGTCAGGCGGCCGAGGATGCCGAGGCCGCCGCGCTCGCCGCCGCGATTCCGCCGGCACCCAACTATGTCGATGGCGGCATGCACCGCAGCTTCCGCGACATTTTGCGCTCCGCCGGCCCGGAAAAGCTCGCCGCCTACACCTCGCGCAAGATCCCGGTCAGCCAGCCGGAGGCCGCGCTGGCCGATCCCTATTCCGGCCGCCCGCTCGCGGCCGCGCCGTCCACGACGACGGCGCAGTAAATAATCACCGCCCGATGCCGGACCTTTCATGAGCCCGCAACCATCTCCTTCAACGCTGCTTGTGCGCGACGCGACCGAGGCCGACATGGCCGCGGTGCAGGCGATCTACGCCCATCATGTGCTGACCGGTACCGCCTCCTTCGAGGAGGTGCCGCCGACGCTGGCGGAGATGATGGCCCGCCGTGCCGCTGTGCGCTCGCACGGCCTGCCCTATCTGGTCGCTGAGGTCGCGGGTGAGCCGGGCGGTGCGGTTGTCGGCTATTGCTACGCGACCCCTTACCGCCCGCGCCCGGCCTATCGTCACACACTTGAGGATTCGGTCTATGTCGCTCCCGATCAGGCCGGGCGCGGCATCGGCAGCGCGCTGCTGGCGGCGCTGATCGCGCGCTGCGAGGCTGGGCCATGGCGGCAGATGGTGGCGGTGATCGGCGACAGCGGCAATGCCGGCTCCATCGCCCTTCATGCGCGCCACGGTTTTTCGCATGTCGGGGTGCTCCGCGATGTCGGCTTCAAGTTCGGCGGCTGGCTCGATTCGGTGCTGATGCAGCGCCCGCTCGGCGAGGGCGCCGGCAGCCTTCCCGCACCGCCGCGCTGAACGGCCCCCCCTCGGTCAGCTCAACAAAAAGGCCCTCCGCGGGGAGGGCCTTTTATCGTCATGAAGCACGACAGCCCGATGCGTCAGGCCGGCTTGCGGCTGCCGCGATCCGGGCCGCGGCGCGTGCCGGCCTTCGCGGCGGGCTTGCCGCCGTCCCTCGCCATCGGCTTCGAGCGGGCGACGTCGCCGCCGCGATTATTGCGGGCGGCGGCGCGCGGGGCGGCCGGCTCGGTCGTCTTGTTGGCGGGCAGGCGGGCCAGCATCACCTTGTCGATGGTGACGAGGCGCATGACATTGGTGGTGCCGGGCGTCGCGAAGGGCACGCCGGCGGTGATGGCGATGCGGTCGTTCTCGCGGGCGAAGCCGTGTTCCAGCGAGATCTGCGTCGCCTTGGTCGCCATTTCGCCGAAGGTGTGGATTTCCTCCGGCGCGTGCACGACATGCACGCCATAGGACATGACGAGGCGGCGGGCGGTCGAGAGCTGGCTGGCAATGCCGACGATCGGCACGCGCGGCCGCTCGCGCGCGGCGTGCAGCGTGGTGGTGCCGGACAGCGTGTAGGTGACGATGGCGGCGGCATCGACCGACATCGCCGCCTGATAGGCCGCGTGCGTCACCGCGTCCGCGACCGTGGTGCCGGCCTCCGGGCGCTGCGATTCGATGATGGCGCGGTAGCCGGGATCGCGCTCCACGTTCTTGATGATCTGGTCCATCATCGCGACCGCTTCCACCGGGTACTGGCCGGCGGCGCTTTCGGCCGAGAGCATCACCGCGTCGGCGCCGTCATAGACGGCGGTGGCGACGTCGGAGACTTCGGCGCGGGTCGGCACGGGAGCGGAAATCATCGATTCCAGCATCTGCGTGGCGACGATCACCGGCTTGCCGAGGCGGCGCGATTCGCGGATCACGCGCTTCTGCAGCGCCGGGATTTCCGGCAGCGACAGCTCGACGCCGAGGTCGCCGCGCGCCACCATGATGCTGTCGGACAGTTCGGTGAGGCGGGTGAGGTGTTCGACCGCCTTGGGCTTTTCCAGCTTCAGGTTGATCTGGGCGCGGCCCTGGATCAGTTCCTTGGCCTCCAGCACATCCTCGGGGCGCTGCACGAAGGAGAGCGCGATCCATTCGACGCCGAGATCGAGGGCGAAGAACAGGTCGGACCGGTCCTTGTCGGTGAGCGCGGAGACCGGCAGCAGCACGTCGGGGACGTTGAAGCCCTTGTTGTTGGACAGGCGGTTGCCGGCGATCACCTCGGCGTCGATATAGCCGGCGCCCTTCTTGACCACGCGCACGCGGACCTTGCCGTCGTCGAGCAGCACGGTCGAGCCCTCATGCAGGGCTTCGAGGATTTCCGGGTGCGGGATGGAGACGCGCTTCTCGTCGCCCGGCGTCGGGTCGGAATCGAAGCGGATGGTGGTGCCGGCGGTCAGGGTGATGGCGCCCTCGGCGAATTTGCCGAGACGCAGCTTCGGGCCCTGCAGGTCGGCCAGCACGCCGATCGGGCGGCCGACTTCCTTCTCCAGCGCGCGCACGGCGCCGAGCACGCGGCCATGGTTTTCCTGCGTGCCGTGGCTGAAGTTGAGCCGGAATACATCGACCCCGGCCATGTAAAGGGCCTTGATCATTTCCGGGCTCGAAGAAGCCGGACCCAGGGTCGCCACGATCTTGGTCGCGCGTTCCCGCCTGATCACCATTTTATCCTCCGTCTGGCGTGCGCCGATGTGGTCGGCACGCCCTGATATGAACCAAAACCCCGCCGCTGTCTCTGGCGTGTTATCTTGCACTGCAACGTGTCGCGGGCGCGACGCCGTGTTCAAATCTTCGCAGGACCGCGCGCCTGGCGTGCTTGACCTGTCGGTGACTTGGGCCCTTACATGGAAGGGCGCGCAGGCGCTCTGGCGCCGCGAATGTGCGGTCCGATCCTCGCACAGCTCGGACCGGAGGTCACCTGCCGACCTTAGGTCACCTGCCGACGAGGCGAGACGGCCTGTCTTAACCATCAAGGCGTCACCCGTGCCGCCCCGGCGATGCCGGGCGGAATCGGGCTTGCTGGCATCCGTAATTCTGTATACCAATAAGGATGAAGTGGGATAGTCCCGGTCCGCGGCGCGGTTCCGGCGGGTCTGTCCGCTTCGACGAGGGGCCGCCGGGGGACACCCCATGTCCGGCGCCGCCAACGCTGGCGCGGCCTCGCAAGAGAGAATAACAGCCGACTAAACGGCCTTCGGGAGGAGGATGAAGATGCGCCTTTCCATCGTGAAGGAAACGGCCGCGACCGAGCCACGGGTTTCGGCGTCTGTTGAGACGGTGAAGCGGTTTGTTGGTCTGGGGGCGGAGGTTGTTGTGGCGTCGGGGGCGGGTCTCGCTTCGGGCGTGAGCGACGCGGATTTTGCCGGCGCGGGCGCGTCGATCGCGGCGGATAATGCGGCGGCGGTGGCGGGCGCGGATGTGGTGCTGGCGGTGCGCCGGCCGGAGGCCGCGGCGCTCACCGGCATCAAGCCCGGCGCGCTGGTGATCGCGATCGCCGACCCCTATGGCCATGAGGCGGCGCTGGCCGAGATCGCGGCCACCGGGGCCAGCCTGTTCGCCATGGAGCTGATGCCGCGCATCACCCGGGCGCAGGTGATGGACGTGCTGTCCAGCCAGGCGAATCTCGCCGGCTACCGCGCGGTGATCGACGCTTCCGCCGAGTTCGGCCGGGCCTTCCCGATGATGATGACGGCGGCCGGCACGGTGCCGGCGGCGCGGGTGTTCATCATGGGCGCCGGGGTCGCCGGTCTTCAGGCGATCGCGACCGCCCGGCGCCTCGGCGCGGTGGTCTCGGCCACCGATGTGCGCCCGGCGGCCAAGGAACAGGTCGAGAGCCTCGGGGCGAAGTTCATCGCCGTCGAGGACGAGGAGTTCAAGCAGGCCGAGACGGCGGGCGGCTATGCCAAGCAGATGTCGGCGGAGTACCAGGCCAAGCAGGCCGAGCTGACGGCCAGCCACATCGCCAAGCAGGACATCGTCATCACCACGGCGCTGATCCCCGGCCGGCCGGCGCCCAAGCTGGTCTCGGCGGCGATGGTCGCGGCGATGAAGGCGGGCTCGGTGCTGATCGACCTCGCGGTCGAGCGCGGCGGCAATGTCGAGGGCGCGGTGCCCGGCGAGATCGTCGTCACGGCGAACGGGGCGAAGATCGTCGGCCATCTCAACGTGCCCGGCCGTCTCGCCGCCACCGCCTCGCAGCTTTACGCCAAGAACCTCTACGCCTTCGTCGAGACGCTGATCGACAAGGGCAGCAAGGCGCTTGCCGTGAAGTGGGACGACGAGCTGGTGAAGGCGACGCTGCTGACCAAGGACGGGGCCATCGTGCACCCGAACTTCAAGCCGGCGGACGCGGCGGCGAGCGCGGCGTAAGGGCCGGTCCCGCGCCCTCCCGCCCTTTCCAACTCCCTCATCCCCGGGCTTGACCCGGGGATCCATGTCCGGGCGCACCTGGCTTCGTCCCTCCAGTGGATCGGCTGGATCCCCGGGTCAATCCCGGGGATGAGGGCGGGAGGGGTGGGACAGGATCGGGCAGGGGTGGATGGGCCGACAGGGCCTCGCATCACGGCACGACCTTCCGGGCGCGCGGCGCCCACCAGACCACCGGGCGCTTGGCGCCGGACATGACGAACATCCGGGCGCGTGGCGCCCGGCAGCTTCAGGGGAATAGCCGGTCGCGGCGCGGCAGATGCTGGCGGCACGGCGTCGAGGCTTCAGGGGAACAGGACATGGCCAATCCGGTAGTGGGCGATCCGGTCGCCCAGAACGCAGCCGAGGGCGCGCGGGTCGCGGCGGAGGTCGCCCGGCAGGCGGCGGACGCGGCGCAGGCCTATGCGGAAGCGGCGGCGCAGCATTATGCGGAGATCGCGGGTAACGCCGCCCACGCCTTGTCGGGCGGGGCGATCGACCCGTTCGTGTTCCGCCTCGCCATCTTCGTGCTGGCGGTGTTCGTCGGCTATTACGTGGTGTGGTCGGTGACCCCGGCGCTGCACACGCCGCTGATGAGCGTGACCAAC